>NZ_CAXNSH010000001.1:0-3932369 GCF_964204995.1 Halomonas sp. BMC6
CTTTACCATCACCCTGCTGCCCTTCCTGATTGCCATGCTAGTCGCGGTGGGTGTGCTACGCGCCAGCGGCGTGCTGGATGCCGGGCTTGGCGGTATCCGCTGGCTGGTTGAAGGCATCGGCTGGGACACCCGCTTTGTGGATGCGCTGCCCACCGCCTTTGTGAAGCCCCTCTCCGGCAGTGGCTCCCGTGCCATGATGATCGAAACCATGAACACCTTTGGTGTCGATAGCTTCCCTGGGCTACTGGCAGCCACCTTCCAAGGCAGCACCGAAACCACGTTTTACGTGCTGGCGGTTTACTTCGGTGCCGTAGGCATCACCCGCATTCGCCATGGGTTGGGATGCGCCCTGGTCGCCGATATAGCAGGCATCACCACCGCCATTCTGGTGTGCTACTGGTTCTTTGGCTGAATTGCGCGAAGAGTGTTGTACCAAGCCAAGCATGTAATTAAATTTGGCGCAGCGGTGCAGTTGATTGCACTCACTGCGCCAGAGTGCACCACATAAAAACGGTGCGGGCCTTTTCCTGCTTCAAACAAAAAACGCCCTAGGGGTCGGCTTATCCCGAGATATGTGGGAAAGCTTACTGCCTAAGGCGTGGATAATTTCTAGCTTACGGAGTACTTAATGCCTCGTCAACCCCAATCGCCTCTACAGGTTACATGCGCGCAATCCCCGCTTTAGCCGCTCGCGCTGCGTGAAGCTTCTTGTAGCTTTCGATCAGGCGCTGGTGGCGATCCAAGCCCTCTAACTGCATATTGGTGGGCTTGAGGCCGTGGAAGCGCACGCTGCCGTCTACTGAACCCACGACCGCCTCCATAGTCGCTTCGCCAAACATGCGCTGGAAGTTGGGGAGGTAGTCGTCCAGCTCCAATTCGTCGTCCAGGGCAATTTCCAGCACCGCGTTGACCGCCTGATAGAACAGCCCGCGCTCAACGGTGTTGTCGTTGTACTGGAGGAACATCTGCACGCAGTCCAGCGCCTCTTCATGGCGGCCAAGTGCCAGGTAAACCAGCAGTTTCAGCTCCAGAATGGTTAGCTGGCCCCACACGGTGTTCTCGTCGAACTCGATACCAATCAGCGTGATGATATCGGCGTGGTCGTCCATCTGGCTCTCTTCCAAGCGCTCGACGAGATCGGTGAGCTGCTCGTCATCCAGGCGATGCAGATTGAGAATATCTTCGCGGTAGTCCAGCGCCTTGTTGGTGTTGTCCCAAATCAGGTCTTCGATGGGGTACACCTCGGAGTAGCCAGGTACCAGAATGCGGCATACCGGCGCGCCCAGGTCTTCGTGCACTGCCATGTACACTTCCGCGCCCAGCTCTTCGAAAATACCGAACAGGGTCTCGGCTTCTTCCTCGTTGCTGCCGGAGAAGTCCCACTCGCTGAACTCGAAGTCGGGCTTGGCGCTGAAGAAGCGCCAGGAGACTACGCCTACCGAGTCGATGAAGTGCTCGACGAAGTTGTTCGGCTCAGAGACAGTCTGCGAGTTGAAAGTTGGCAGCGGCAGGTCGTTCAGGCCTTCGAAGCTGCGGCCTTGGAGCAGCTCGGTCAAGCTGCGCTCCAGCGCTACTTCAAAGCTTGGGTGAGCACCGAAGGAGGCAAACACGCCGCCGGTACGCGGGTTCATCAGCGTCACGCACATCACCGGGAACTGCCCGCCCATGGAGGCATCCTTCACCAGCACCGGGAAGCCTTGGGCTTCCAGGGCATTAATGCCCTCTACAATGTTCGGGTACTTGGCCAACACTTCTTGGGGTACGTCGGGCAGGGTCAGCTCCTGTTCGAGAATCTCCCGCTTCACCGCCCGCTCGAAAATTTCTGAAAGGCACTGCACCTGAGCTTCCACCAGGGTATTGCCCGCGCTCATGCCGTTGCTGAGGAACAGGTTTTCGATCAGGTTAGAGGGGAAGTAGACCGTTTCGCCATCGCTTTGGCGCACAAAGGGCAGCGAAACGATGCCCCGGTCTTCACGACCCGAGTTGGTATCGATCAGGTTCGAGCCACCCAGCTCGCCTTCAGGGTTGTAAATCGCCAGGCAGTGCTCGTCGAGAATTTCGGCGGGCAGCTCGTCGTTCGGGCCCGGCTTGAACCACTTCTCATTGGGGTAGTGAACAAATTCACTGTTGGCAATCTCTTCACCCAAAAACTGGTCGTTATAGAAAAAGTTGCAGCTCAGGCGTTCGATAAACTCGCCCAGCGCCGAACAAAGCGCACTCTCTTTGGTCGCGCCTTTGCCGTTGGTAAAGCACATGGGGGACGCCGCATCGCGAATATGCAGCGACCAAACGTGAGGCACGATATTGCGCCAGGAGGCGATCTCAATCTTCATACCGAGGTCGGCCAAAATGCCGCTCATATTGGCAATGGTCTGCTCCAGCGGCAGATCTTTGCCTTCGATGTAGGTGCTGCTCCCCTCCGGCGCGCCCATCAGCAGCGCTTGGGCGTCCTCGTCGATGTTCTCGACCACTTCAATCTGGAACTCGGGGCCGGTCTGAACAACCTTCTTCACCGTGCAGCGGTCGATGGAGCGCAGGATGCCTTCGCGATCCTTTTCCGAGATATCTTCCGGCAGCTCTACCTGAATCTTGAAGATCTGCTTGTAGCGGTTTTCCGGGTCGACGATGTTGTTTTGCGACAGGCGAATGTTCTCGGTGGGAATATTGCGCGCGTTGCAGTACACCTTGACGAAGTAGGCGGCACACATAGCCGACGACGCCAGGAAGTAGTCAAACGGGCCAGGGGCCGAGCCGTCGCCCTTGTAGCGAATCGGCTGGTCGGAGATGACCGTAAAATCGTCGAACTTGGACTCCAGGCGGAGGTTGTCGAGATAGTTAACTTTGATTTCCATAAGCGGGCGTCCAGAGTAATGAGTGTGCCTGAGCGCCAACGCATCAGGCGAATGGCGGCCATTATCCAGTTTTTTGCCCGCTTCGTCTTGGGCAGTCGCGTGAATCGCTTATTGCGGCTCCAGCAAGAACGGCAGCGACTCCTCTAGCAGCAGGTCAGGAATCTCTTCGGCGATATAGTGCCCGCAAGGCAGCGCTCGTACTCCGCCAGCGCTTCCGGGGCGAACGGTGCCATGCCCGCGCTGCGGGTGCCCATCCGATAGGCAGTATCGACGCCGTTAACGCGGCGTGTCTGTTTTTCAAGCCCTTTAAACATGGCTAGCTCCTCGCGGATAGATGATGCTCTTCACTTGGCGTTCTCTTGTAACCGCTCGATCAGAAAGTCTTTCAGCGCGACCACGGCGGGCGTGAGCGACAGCCGATGCGGGCAGACGAGATACAGCGGCGCGGGCTCGGTAGGAAACGCAGCCAACAGCGCCACCAAGCGGCCTGCGCGGAGATCCGCCTGAACATCGAGGCGAGATTTATAGGCAATGCCCTCTCCCGCCAGCGCCCAGCGGCGCACACACTCGGCATCGTCGCTCACTCGATTGCCCTGCACGCTGATACGCTCACTGCCGAACTGCCACTGGTTGTGCACCCGCTCGCCCAGGTTGAAGCAGAGGCAGTTGTGCTGGCGTAATTCATCTGGAGTGGCAGGCTCGCCGTGGCGCGCGATATAGCTTGGTGCTGCGCACACCGCCCGGTGGTTATCGCTTTTTAGCGGCAGGGCTACCAGGCTGGAATCCTCCGGCACGCCGTAGCGCAGGGCAATCTCCACCGGTTGGCGAAACAGGTCGCTCACCCGGTCACTCACCCGAAGCCGCAGGCGCAGCTGCGGATGCCGCGCCATAAAGCGATCCAGCCAGCCCAGCAGCACGTTGCGGCCCAGATCAGACGGCATGGAGAGGCTGAGCTCTCCCGCTATCTCCTGGCGCTCGCGGTGCAGTTCTTTTTCCCCTTCGGCAAGGGCACTCAGCGCCGTTTTCGCGTGCACTAAATAGTGCGCCCCAGCGGGCGTTAGCCGCAAGCTGCGGGTAGAGCGCACCAACAGCCGCGTGCCTAGAGCGTCTTCAAGCCGTTTGATCGCCACGCTAGCCACCGCTGGGGTAATCGCCAGCTCCCGCGCGGCGGCGGAAAGGCTGCCGTGCTCGGCGGCATAGACAAGCACGTTTAGGTCATCGGTACGCATGGAGCGATAGCGCCCTTATTTTCAAAAAAAATTGGAAACTGTTAGCTACATTAGCCCTCTTTTTCATAAAACGACACCCAGGCATGATGTCGCCATTCATCATCGCTTGGAGAACGACCATGAAAGCATTCGCGTTTACCAAAAGCCTGCCGATCGACCACCCAGACGCCCTGCACGCCGTCGAGCTGCCACTGCCCACCCCTGAGCCCCACGATATTCGTGTCGCGGTGAGCGCAGTTTCCGTCAATCCGGTGGATGCCAAGGTGCGCAAGAGCGCGCTGCCCGAAGGCGGCGAGCCTCGCGTGCTGGGTTACGACGCGGTGGGCGTGGTCGATGCCGTGGGCAGTGCGGTCACTCGCTTTCAGCCGGGTGACCGGGTGTGGTACGCGGGCAGCATCGCACGCCAAGGCTCCAACGCTGAGTACCAGCTGGTCGATGAGCGCATCGCCAGCCTAGCGCCGAAGAGCCTCTCCGACGCCCAGGCCGCCGCCCTGCCGTTAACCGCCATTACTGCCTGGGAACTGCTGTTCGACCGCCTAGAGCTGGGCATGCGCGACACCCAAGGCAAAACCCTATTAGTGGTAGGCGCTGCGGGGGGTGTTGGCTCGATTCTGATTCAGCTCGCCAAGCAGCTCACCGATATCACCGTGATTGGGACAGCCTCACGCCCGGAAAGCCAAGCCTGGGTCACGTCGCTCGGCGCCGATGCGGTGATCGACCACCGCCAACCGCTGGATGAAGCGCTCAAAGCCGCAGGCTATGAGCAGGTGGATATGGTGGTCAGCCTCAATCAAACCGATCACCACTTCGAGGCGATCATCAATGCTCTAAAACCCCAGGGCAAGCTGGCGCTGATCGATGACCCGGAACTGATCGATGTGCGCAAACTCAAGCTCAAAAGCCTGTCACTGCACTGGGAGCTGATGTTCACGCGGCCGCTGTTTACCACCGAGGACATTGCCAAGCAGCACGACCTATTGAGCGAAGTCGCCGCCATGGTGGATAGCGGCCGTTTAACCACGACGCTGGGCGAGGTGCTTGGCCCCATCACTGCCGATAACCTAACGCGTGCCCACGCGCTGATTGAGAGCAACCGCACCGTGGGTAAGCTGGTGTTAGAGGGCTTCTAACCACGCGCACGGCTTATTTTAAGCGGACGTAAAGAGCGAGCCGTTGCACTCTTGGGCGCAAGGCGGCACATTAGCCGCCACCGCCCAAGAGTCACGCCTATGCACGATGAATTTGTGGCCAATTTGCGCCTGCTGTGCAGCTACTACCCCTCTATTGCCGACGTGTGCCGTCGCCTGCCCATCAACCGGGCGCAGTTCAACCGCTACCTCAGCGGACGCTACTACCCCAGCCATGCCGCGCTCCAGCGTATTTGCCACTTTTTTGGCGTCACGCCGGACGACATTGCCCTACCCCACCACGATTTTCGGGCGCTGGTACAAACCGGCCAGCTCAATGCCGACACCGCGAGCACCTCTCTGCTCGCCGCCGTGAACAACGACGTGACCAGCGGTGATTACCACTTCCGCGCTTGCCATTGATGTATCGCCTGCTAGCGTGGCACCAGCACTTGATCGAACAAAATGGCCTCGAAGTGTTCCATAGGGGCCAGAGATTTGAGTGTTTTAGCCCGCAGAATCGCCCCTTCCCATCCGGAGAGAATAAAGCTGGCCAGCGCCTCAGGCGGGATGGCGGCATTGATCGTGCCGTCGGCTTGGGCTTGGCTCAAGCAGACCACAAAGCGTTTTTCCCAACGCTGAAACACCAAATTCAGGGCATCACGGAAGGTATCACTCTGGCCGGAAAGCTCCTGACCGAGATTACCGATCAAGCAGCCGGTGGTGTGATCGCAGTCGAGCATATGGGCGCGCCCGGTGGCAAAGTAGCGGCGCAAACGCTCCAGGGGCGGCAGGGCGGGGTCTTCCAGCAGCGCCGCTAACGACGCATCGTAATCGTCGGCAAAGCGCTCGATGACCGCCAAACCGAAGTCTTCTTTGCTGGAAAAGTAGTGGTAGAACGAGCCTTTGGGGACACCGCAGGTTTTTAATACAGCATTGATACCCGTCGCATTATAGCCCTGCTGGGCAATCAGCTCGGCACCAGAATCAATGAGTTTGTCGCGGGTGGCGGTGTTTTTCATAACGTCATACAGACCAGGAAGTCTATGGCTTTTCACATGAATGATGGCAGCTATTACTTGCTGCGTCAGCGTTTGGTGCAAAAAAGCCCCGTCACGTCGGGTTGCACACTTTTTGCACAAAGCTTACCTAATCGCTGCGTGGCAATCGGTGATGCTAGCATGATACGCGCTCTTTTCTGGAATTTTTGCTCTCAGCCAACGGATAACACCCGTCCATGACCCCCTCTCGCTCTTACGCTTTTTCTCAGCAAGGTCGCATCGGCTTCGGTGCGCTGGCAGCGCTATTGGTGTTTGTCGGTGGTTTAGCTCTCGCTTGGTGGATCGTTAGCCAGCCGCCACGGGTCGAGCGCCGCCCGCCGCCACTGCCAACGCCGCCTGTGGTCGATGTCATCACTACGGAACAGCAGGTGCAGTCACCCACGCTGAACGGCTTTGGCCGCGTTGAGGCAGAAAAATCCACCGAGCTTGCCAGCCGCGTAGCGGGCCAGCTAGAGCGCTTTGGCGATGGCGTGCTGCCTGGGCGAGTCGTGGAGCAGGGCGAGCCGGTGGCCCACATCGACCAAGCCGACCTGCGCTTAACGCTAGAAGACGCCGAAGCCCAGTTGGCGAATGCCCAGGCGCAGCTCGCCTTAGAGCAGGCCGAGCAGCAGCGTGCGCGCAGCGAGTACGAATCCTTTGGCCGCCAGCTCAGCGCCGAACGCCGCGCGCTAGTGCTGCGTGAACCACAGCTCCGTCAGGCCCAAGCTCAACTGACCCAAGCCCGCGTGGTGCGAGACCAAGCGGCGCTCAACCTGGAGCGTGCGACCTTGACCGCCCCGTGGCGCGCCATGGTGCAAGAGCGTTTGGTGGGCGCTGGCAGCCTGCTGAGCCAAGGCACCGCCGTGGCGAGTTTGGTCGGCGTCGAGCAGTTCTGGGTGCGCGCCTCGCTGCCGGGCGAAACGCTGGATTGGCTCTCGCCGGGGGGGAGCGTCACGCTGACCAGCCAAGGCTGGCCAGAAGGGGCCTCTCGGGAAGGCACGTTGCTCTCTATTCTGCCCAACCTCGAAGAGAACGGCCTGCAGGCCCAGCTGTTGATCGCCGTGGATGATCCACTGGCGCTCAACCAGGACGGCCCCGCCCTGCGCTTGGGAGATGTGCTGCGCGTGGCGTTTCATACCACCGCCGAAGAGCCCTTGATTGCGCTGCCCTCAGCCGCACTTCGCCCCGGCGAGCAGGTGTGGTGGGTGGATGAGGATAATCGCCTGCAAAGCACCCAGGTCACGCTCGCCTATCGCGGCCAGGAAGAAGTGCTGATACGCAGCGGCCTGGAGCCCGGCCAGCGGGTAGTGACTGCCGGGCTAGCCCAACCCAGAGAGGGCCAGGAAGTGCGGATTCGCCAGCGTGGCGATACCCCCGCTCAGGATGAGGGAGCGGCTCAATGATGCGTAAAGGCCCGCTGGCGTGGATGGTCGATCACGGCGTCGCCCCTAACCTGATGATGGTGCTGTTTATCATCGGCGGGTTAATGGCATCGCTGGCGATTAAAAAAGAGGTCTTCCCTGAATTCGAGACCGAAATCGTTCAGGTCACCATCAGCTACCCGGGTGCCACGCCCGAGGATGTGGAGCAGAGCCTGCTGCTGCCGGTCGAGGCCGCGATTGCCGATGTGGAAGGCATCGATGAACTGACCGCCAGCGCCAGCGAAGGCAGCGGCGTGGTGAGCGCCACGCTGATTGATGGCGTGGACGTGATGCGGGCGTATCAGGATATTCAGCAATCCGTGAACGCCATCACCACCCTGCCCGCCGCCGCCGACCCGCCCCGCTTCACCCTGGCAGGCCGCTCGCGCAGCGTGGTCAGCCTTCAGGTGTATGGCAACGTGGGCTTGGCCGCGCTTCACGATGCGGCAGAGAACGTACGCGCCGAGCTGCAGGCCACCAGCGGTATTTCCCGCGCCGAGCTTTCCGGCAACCGCGAACGGGAAATCCAGGTTCATTTGGATGACGAGGCCATCGAGCGCTACGGGTTGGATCATCAACAGCTAGCCAGCCGCATTGCCGAGGAAGCGCTGGACCTTGCCAGCGGCCAGCTCACAACCGACGAGGGTGAGTGGCTGATTCGCTACCAGGGGCGGCGCAACAGCGCCGAGGAGTTTGCCGAACTGCCCATCTTGACCACCGCCCAGGGCGCGCCCGTTATGCTCGGCGATATTGCCAGGGTGAGCGAGGGCTTTGCCGAAACTGATCGGGAGGAGTTCTACAACGGCCAGCCGGGGCTATCGGTGGACGTGTATCAAATCGGCGACCAAACGCCTACTGGTATTTCTAATGCGGTTTACGGCGAGTTGGAGCGGCTGCGGGCCAGCCTGCCCGATGGCGTCAGCCTGGACGTTTCACGGGATAGCTCGGAAGTGTACGAAGACCGCCTCAGCCTACTGCTGAAAAACGCCTGGATGGGTTTGGCGCTGGTACTGATTTTGATGGCGCTGTTTTTAGAGGCGCGGCTGGCCTTTTGGGTCACGCTAGGCATTCCCACGGCGTTTTTAGGGGCCATGCTGTTTCTACCCTGGGTCGGCGTGTCGCTCAATATGATGTCGATGTTCGCCTTTATCATTGCCCTCGGCATCGTGGTGGATGACGCCATCATGGTGGGCGAAAACATCTACAGTTACCGAGAGCAGGGCTACTCGCTGCGAGATGCGGCGGTTAAAGGCGCTCAAGAAATTGCCACTCCGCTGACCTTTGCCATCCTCTCCAATATCGTCGCGTTTCTACCGCTCTTGTTCCTGCCGGGATTTCTGGGGCTGATTTTTGCCACCGTGCCGGTGGTGGTGATTACCGTGTTTGTGATTTCGCTGGTAGAAGCGCTGTTTATTCTGCCCGCCCACTTGGCTCACGCCAGCAAGCCCCGCCAAACGCCCGCGTGGCAGCGGCCTATCGAAGCGGTGCGACTCAGTATGCAGCGCGGCCTGCATCACTTCACCTATCAACAGTTTGAGCCTCTGTTACAGCGCGCACTCAATCAGCGCCTGCTCACCGTCGCTATGGGGGTCGCCATTCTCTGTGTGACCATGGCCTGGGCGATGAGCGGGCGGTTAGGTTTTTCGCTGATGCCTCGGGTCGAGTCTGATCAGGTGCAAGCCACCGTCACCCTGCCGATTGGCAGCCATATCAGCGTAAGCCGCGAGCTAAGCCAACAGCTCCTCGATGCCGCCGCACAGCTCAGCGAGCAGGAAGAGACCCTCACCTTCAGCAGCACCCGCAGTAGCCTAGATGGCGAAAGCCTGGAAGTGCGTTTGGATATCGCGCCGGAAAGCCTGGATGCCTGGCCTCCTTCTCGCATCGCTCGGGAGTGGCGGGACCTCACCGGGGATCTGTTAGGCGCGCAGTCGGTACGCTTCGAGTCTGACTTTGGCGGCCCCGGTAGCGGGGCGGCGTTGAGCCTGCGCCTCTCTCACCCCAATACCCAAGTGCTGGAGGCCGCCGCCGCAGATTTGGCCGAACGGCTAGCCGAATATGGCTTGACCGATATCGACAGCGGCCTGGGCGATGGCAAGCCACAGCTAGAGATGCGCCTCTCCGCCGAAGGTCGTTCACTCGGGCTGACCGGCAGCGACCTCGCCCAGGCGCTGCGCGGCCCGCTGCAAGGAGCCACGGCGGTGGAGCAGTTTATCGGCCGCCAGGAGGTGAGCGTGGAAGTGCGCCTGCCGGAGCAGTCGCGCAACAGCCTTAGCGAGCTATACCGCCTGCCGGTCAGAACCCCCGACGGGATGAGCGTGCCGCTCTCTAGAGTCGCGGATATCACTCTGAGCCAAGCCTCCAGCAGCCTGCAGCGTATTGATGGGCGGCGGATTATCACCGTCACCGCCGATTCAGAGAGCGACCAAGCGATTAACCAAGTGCTCGCCACCCTGCAAGAAGAGGTCTTCCCCACGCTCAGCAACACCTGGCCAGGGCTTGAAGTGAGCATGGGCGGCCGTCAACAGGACACCGCCGACAACCTCGCCACCCTGCGTAACGCCATGTGGCTGATGTTAGCCGCCCTCTATGCGCTGCTCGCTATTCCGTTCAGAAGCTACCTACAGCCGCTGTTGGTGATGGCCGCAATTCCGTTTGGTATCGTCGGTGCCGTGGGCGGTCATATGCTGATGGGCTTTGGGCTGTCGATCATCAGCCTATTAGGTATGCTAGCGCTCTCCGGCGTGGTGATTAACGATGCGTTGGTGTTGATCGACTACGCTAACCGTAAGCGACGGGAAGGCATGGCGCCTCGCGAAGCGATTGTGGCCGCCGCCACCCGACGCTTGCGGCCGATTATGATGACCACGCTGACCACATTCCTGGGGCTTGCGCCGATGATTCTGGAAACCTCACGCCAGGCACGCTTTATGATCCCCATGGCGATTTCGCTAGGCTTTGGCATGCTCTTCGCCACCCTGATTCTGCTGCTGGTAGTGCCCTGCCTCTATTTAGGGCTGGAAAACCTACGTGAACGGTTAAGCGCCCCGCGCCAGCCTAGCCAGCAGGGCATAAACTAATGAGTAGATGGACCCGACTGCGTCAGTGGCGGCCCTCACGGCTGGGGCTAAAGCTGTTTGTGGCAATTTTAAGCGTTAACGTGGCCATCGCGGCGAGCGTGTTTCTGGCGGTCTCTTACAGCATCGACCGCGGCTTTCTTGAGTATCTCAATCAAGCCCAGGAGCGGCGGGCCACGCTGCTTGCCGATGGGCTGATTACCCGCTGGGAAACCCAGGGCGACTGGGCTTGGTTAGAAGCGTCGCCTGATCGCTGGCCCTATATTGTGCGCTTTGAACTCGGTCAGGAGCATCGTGACCGTCCATCGCCTCTCGGCGAAGCTGAGGATTTTGCTCTGCGCGATAGCAAAGGGGATTATGTTGTACCACCTGCGGATACACCGCGTGGCTCAATGGGCTGGCGCTGGCTAACGCTGTATAGCGATATGACCCCAAGCGGCCAGCGAGAAGCGATTGGCGCGCTGGGTTTTCGCCCGCCGCAGGAGATGATGGAGCGCATGGAGAGCCGCTTTCTGGAGCGCCAGCAGCGTAACCTAGTGCTAATCGTGATCTCGCTAGGGCTGGCCTCGCTGCTGCTGGCAGGCGGGCTCTCCTGGTGGCTGGGTCGGCGCACCCGCGCCCTGGCCGGGGCTACGCTGCGCTTAACCGAAGGCGACTACCACACCCGCCTGCCAGAGCGTGGTAAAGACGAGCTTTCCCGCCTTGCCCGAGATTTCAACGTGCTGGCCGCCACGCTTGAAGCCAGCCGTGAAGCCCGCGCCCGCTGGGTCTCGGACACCGCCCATGAGCTGCGCACCCCACTGGCCGTGCTGCGGGGTGAAATTGAAGCCATGCAGGACGGCATCCGCCCGCTGAACCAGGAAAACTTAAGTTCGCTGGCTCAGGAAGTGGCTCAGCTAGAGCGCTTAGTAGCCGATTTACGCCTGCTCTCCCAAAGCGATGCGGGCGCGCTGGATATCCAGCTTGCCCCCATGAATCTCAGCGAAAGCCTGGAAAGCCGCCTGAACGACGCCGACCGCTGGCTGGAAGAGAGCGGCCTGACCCTCACCACGGCCCTGGCCGATGATGTGATGATTCGTGGCGATGCCCAACGACTACGCCAGCTGTGGAGCAACCTGCTGGATAACAGCTGCGCCTACACCCAACCGCCTGGCAAGCTAAACGTTGCCCTGACCTGCGAACGGGGCGACGCGGTGATTACCTGGCAAGACAGTGCCCCTGGCGTTCCCGAGGGAGAGCTGTCACGGCTGACCGAGCGACTCTACCGCGTGGAGGGTTCCCGCAACCGCGCCAGCGGCGGAAGCGGCCTAGGGCTTTCCATTGCCAGCGCGCTGGTAACGGCCCATGGTGGTACCCTCACCCCCAGCGCTTCGCCCCTTGGCGGCTTGACCTGGACCCTGCGGTTTCCGCTATTAACCGTCTCTTAACCCGACCCTAAGCGAGCTTGCGATGACCCAGCGTGCTGAACACCCCGAGGCTCCCGCCCAAGACGGTCTCTCTCAGGAGACGTCCCTACTGATCGTGGAGGACGAGCCTAAAATTGCCCGCCTCATGGCGGACTACCTGCAAAGCAATAACTTCGCTCCGACCATTATCAGCCACGGCAGTGACGTCATGCCCTGGCTGACCCAACACTCGACGTCGCTGGTACTGTTGGACGTGATGCTGCCGGGTAAAGATGGCCTGACGCTCTGCCGAGAAATTCGCCAACAGTGGCCGACCCTGCCGATCATCATGGTCACCGCCAAAGTAGAAGAAGTGGATCGTCTCCTCGGGCTCGAACTGGGTGCTGATGATTACATCTGCAAACCCTTTAGCCCGCGCGAAGTGGTGGCGCGTGTCAAAGCCGTGCTGCGCAGAAGCCATGCCGCCGCACAGGGCGATGCCCCAACCACCGCCAAGCATACCCCGGTGACGCTGGACGAAGAGGGCTGGCAGGCGCTCGCCAATGGCCATGACCTAGGGCTAACCGCCGTGGAGTTTCAACTGCTGCGCGTGATGATGCAGTCGCCTGGCCGGATCTTCAGCCGCGAGCAGCTGATGGATCATATGTACCGCGACAACCGCATCGTGTCCGAACGCACGGTCGACAGCCACATCAAGAAGCTGCGTAAAAAGATCACCGAAGCCCTGCCCGACCAGGAGATCATCCGCTCGGTGTATGGGGTGGGCTATAAGTATCAGCCCGAGGGATAAGCCACTTACTCAGGCGCGACATGGCGGTTCAAGAACGCAATCCCCGCCTCGATGGCGCTTCCGCGCAGTAGGAAGCTCGTGACATGGCCACGCCCGCGCTGCAGGTAGAGTTCGCTAGGCGTCCCCTGGGCCTTCAACGCTGCGTAGAAGTCAGTGGCGTGATCGACCGGCACGAGCTGGTCCCAGCTGCCGTGAAACAGGAAAAACGGCGGTGCCTTACCGGTGATTTGCCGGGCCGGAGAGGCCAGCGCGTAGGCCTCCGGCCGCTCGGCACGTGTGCCGCCGATAAAGTCGATCACGAGACGTCCATCGTCGAATTTCAACAGATCACTGGGTAACCCGCCCGCCAGCACTGCTGCCAAACGCGCATGCTCCCCGCCATAAGGCGCTGCCAACGGGCCTTCACTGCCAGCCAGGGCAAGCAAGCTGACCAAATGCGCGCCGGAGGAGAACCCGACACCGACGATGCGGTCGGTATCGATCTGCCAGTCAGTGGCGTTGTCGTGTATCCAGGCCATCGCCTGCTGGAGATCGTGTAGCTGCGCGGGGAAACGATAGTTAGGGGCAAAGCGGTGTTCGATATTCACCGTGACGTATCCCTGGGCCGCCAACTGCGCCGCGATGCCTTCCATATCCTCCGGCCCTCGATTACGCCACCCCCCACCGTGTACCACGAGCGCCGCAGGACGACGTGCGTCGCCTGACGTCTCGGGGAGCAGCACCTGGGCACGTAAGGTTTCGGGCCACGTCTCAGGCGTGTAGGGCTGAGGAGCCAGGCGGCTAAACGGCTGGGGGGCGCGCAGCGTGCCCTGCTCGATGGCAGGCTCCCCTTGGCTGACTTGATGCGTGGCACCGCAGCCGCTTAACCACACGGCTAGCGCGCTGACACTCACGATTCGGCGTAGACCACGAATATCTGGCATGCGTCTCTCCTTCTGACCAACGGTAGTGGCGTTTCCCCTCACCGCTCAACCGCCCCGTGCTCTATCTTGTCGTTTCGTCTCATCTGAGAAGGTCACGGTTGTTGCACACTTTGTGCAAACGTTTTACACCAAGCCCATGAATACTGACATCGTCAAATTACCATGTATTCACCGATGAGGTATGCCATGAAGATGTCACTTCGCCAACTGTTCGCGCCCGCTCTGCTGGCCGTCGCCCTGACACCGTTAGCCTTCACCGCACAAGCGGATCACCACGATGGCCAAGGCATGGATCGTGAGGCCATGAAAGAGCGCATGGAAGAGCGCCGCCAGGAAGTTTACCAGCGCGCTGAACTGAGCGAGGAGCAGCAAGCAGCCCTCAATGAGGCCCACGCCGAGCATCGTGAGGCCGTCCTGGCACTGCGTGAAGAGCATCAAGCCCGTGTCGCCGAGATTCTCTCCGACGAAGAGCAGCAGGCGCTGCGTGATGCCATGCACGACATGCACGCTGAGTACCGCCAGGAGCGTGGTCATAGTGGCCACGGCAAACGCGGTCACCATGACGATTCCACCCGCGACATGGACACCGAAGAGGCTGCTGCCGAGTAAGCGTTTATTTAGCGTCAAACACTCTCTCCGCGCCCAGCTTAGCTGGGCGCGTTTGTTTCTATACTCCTCCCGTAGCCCCTTACGCGCCCTGTCTCATGCGCCTCCCTCCTGGCTGGCCTGCTTGGCGCTCGACTTGAAGTGAACGCCTAAAGCGCGTATTTTATTTGAACGTTCATTCAAAAATAACGTGTTTCTCATCTTTGTCTTAACAACAGGAGTCCGCCTCCATGGCGAAAGACAACCCCGTCCTCCCCTCACGAGACCGCTTGAACCCCGTGGTTTTCCACGGCAGCGTCGCCGGTATTCTCGTGTTCTTGATCATGACGATGCTGTTCACCGAGCAAGCAGGCGCTTTCTTCGATGCAGGCCTTGCCTGGGTGAGCAAAACGTTTGGCTGGTACTACATGCTGGCGATTGTGGCGTATCTGGTGTTCGTGGTGATCATCGGCATGTCCCGTTACGGCAGCATCCGCCTTGGCCCCGACCACTCACGGCCTGAGTTCTCGCTACTCTCCTGGTCGGCCATGCTGTTTGCCGCAGGCATTGGCATTGACCTTTTGTTTTTCAGCGTTGCCGAGCCGGTTGCCCACTATTTGGCACCGCCGGATCTAACTCCTGAAAGCCAAGAGGCCATGCGCAACGCCGTGGTACAAACCTACCTGCACTGGGGGCTCTCCGGTTGGGGTCTGTACGTGCTGATGGGCATGGCCCTGGCCTACTTCAGCTACCGTCACCGTTTGCCGCTGGCGATTCGCAGCGCGCTCTATCCGCTGCTGGGCAAGCGCATTCACGGCCCGATTGGCAACGCCGTCGATATCACTGCCGTCATTTCGACCGTGTTCGGTATTGCCACCAGCTTGGGCATTGGCGTGATTCAGCTCAACTACGGCCTAAACTACATGTTCGACGTGCCGGAAACGCTGACGGTGCAGGTCATTTTGATCGTGCTGGTGGTCGTACTCGCCACGATCTCGGTAGTCACCGGCGTCGAGAAAGGCATTCGTCGCCTCTCCGAGTTCAACATGCTGTTGGCCCTGGCGCTGATGCTGTTCGTGCTCTTTTCCGGCGACACCCTGGTGCTGCTGGATAAGGTGGTCAACAACGCGGGCGACTATCTCTCTGGCTTCGTGGCTGCCAGCTTCGACACCTACGCCTTTGCCGATGAAGGCGCCCAAGAGTGGAAAATGTGGTGGACCATCTTCTTCTGGGGCTGGTGGATCGCCTGGACGCCTTTCGTAGGCCTGTTCCTGGCGCGTATCTCTCGCGGTCGTACCATTCGTCAGTTCGTGGCCGGTGCGCTGTTCATTCCGCTGTCGTTCATGATGGTGTGGATGTCCATTTTCGGTAACAGCGGTATCGAGCTGGTCGCCAACCAGGGCGTTGTCGAGCTGGGCGAACAGGCGCTGAACTCACCGCAAACCACGCTGTATACGCTGCTTGAGTACTACCCCTATGTGGGCATTACCGCCGCCGTCGTGACCGTGTTGGGTATCGTCTTCTTCATTACCTCGGCGGATTCGGGTGCGCTGGTATTGGCCAACTTCACCTCGATCTTAAGCGACGTGAACCACGATGCGCCGGTGAAGCTGCGCATCTTCTGGTCGGCCGTGATTGGCTTGATTACCGTGGCTCTGCTCATGGCAGGCGGCTTAAACGCGCTACAAAGCGCAGTCGTGATTACGGCGCTGCCCTTCTCGGTGGTGATCTTTGCCATCATGGTGGGCACCTATAAAGCGCTGAAGCTGGAAGGCAGCAAAGCCGACGCACGCCGCATGATTGCGGGCGGTGCCCCGGGCGGCGACTGGCGGGAGCGTTTGGATCGCGCGCTGGACACCTCCAACCGTGCCGGTGCCGCGGCGACCATTCAGCACTCGATTCGCCCCGCGATGACACAGTTTGCCCAGGAGCTGGAGAGCCGTGGTCAGGCCGCTAACGTCACCGAAGAGCAGGTCGAGGGGGAGTCGCTGCCCACGCTGACGCTTCAGGTCGATTTTGGTGACGCGACGAGCTTTGTTTACCAGGTTTGCCCGCACCGCATGCGGACACCGAGCTTTATTCCAGCAGACGATGACTTCTACGTGCGTCTGGATGTGTACCTTGCCGAAGGCGGTCAGGAGAAAGACCTCAATGGCTACACTCGGGGTCAGGTGATTGGGGATTTGGTGGCCGAGTACGAGCGCCACTTGCACTTCCTCACCCTGGCAGGTGGCCACGTACAGGCCATGCCGGGCACCATTGGCGAACCGCCAGAGGATGCTCAGCTGTAACGGCACTCGCCCAATAAGAAACCCCGGTCTATTGACCGGGGTTTTTTGTGCTTGCCGTACTCGAGCGCTTTAGAAGAATCCCAGCGGGTTGATATCGTAGCTCACCAGCAGATTCTTGGTTTGCTGGTAGTGCTCGAGTGCCATCTTGTGGGTTTCACGACCCACGCCCGACTTCTTGTAGCCGCCGAAAGCAGCATGGGCGGGGTACTGGTGGTAGCAGTTGGTCCAGACGCGGCCCGCTTGAATGCCACGGCCCATGCGGAAGGCCACGTTGATGTCGCGGCTCCACACGCCCGCCCCCAAGCCAAACTCGGTATCGTTGGCAATCGCCAGCGCTTCCTCTTCGTCCTTGAAGGTCGTCACCGCGACCACCGGACCAAAAATCTCCTCCTGGAAGACACGCATCTGGTTGGTGCCTTTCAACAGCGTTGGCTGAATGTAGTAACCGCTGTTGATGCTGTCATCCAGCGTCTCTTTATTACCGCCGGTGAGGAACTCGGCGCCCTCGTCCCGGGCGATATCCATGTACGACATGATCTTGTCGAACTGCTCTTGGGATGCCTGAGCGCCCACCTGAACGTCGGTATCCAGCGGGTTACCCCGTTTGATGGTTTTGGTGCGCTCGATGACTTTCGCCATGAACTCGTCGTACATGCTCTCTTGAATCAGCGCCCGCGACGGGCAGGTGCACACTTCCCCTTGGTTGAAGAAGGCCAGCACCAGTCCTTCTACTGCTTTGTCGATGAACGTCGGCTCGGCGTTCATGATGTCGGCAAAGTAGATATTGGGGGACTTGCCGCCCAGCTCGACGGTAGAGGGAATGATGTTCTCTGCCGCACACTTCAGAATATGCGAGCCCACCGGCGTCGAACCGGTAAAGGCGATCTTGGCGATGCGCTTGCTGGTCGCCAGCGCCTGACCGGCTTCCGCGCCAAAACCGTTGACGATATTGAGTACGCCCGGCGGCAGCAGGTCGCCAATCAACTCGGCGACTTTCAAAATGGAAGCAGGGGTCTGCTCGGCGGGCTTTAGAACGACGCAGTTACCTGCCGCCAGCGCCGGACCTAGCTTCCACGCTGCCATCAAAATCGGGAAGTTCCAAGGGATGATTTGCCCCACCACGCCCAGCGGCTCGTGGAAGTGGTACGCCACGGTGTTGGCGTCGATATCGGCGGCGGTGCCCTCCTGGGAGCGCAGGCAGCCGGCGAAGTAGCGGAAGTGGTCGACGGCCAGCGGGATGTCCGCATTGAGGGTTTCACGCACCGCTTTGCCGTTATCCCACGTTTCGGCCACGGCCAGCATTTCGAGGTTTTGCTCGATGCGATCGGCGATTTTGAGCAGGATGTTACTGCGCTCTTGTACCGAGGTCTTGCCCCACGCCGGAGCGGCTTTATGGGCAGCGTCTAACGCTTTTTCGATATCTTCAGCGCTAGAGCGGGGAATTTCACAGAACACTTTGCCGTTCACTGGGCTAATGTTGTCGAAGTACTGACCGTTCACCGGGGGGACGAATTCACCGCCGATGTAGTTGCCATAGCGCTTTTCGAACGACACAACAGAGCCCGCTTCACCTGGGTTGGCGTAGATCATGGTACTGCTCCTGCGTATTATGATTATTAAAAGGTGCCTACCCAGTGTTGGCCACTCACGCCATTCACGATATAGCCCGATGGCAGGACGCACCCTCATTCCTTGGTAGGAGACGCCATGTACTCGCTGTTAGTGGCAGATGACCATCCGCTGTTCCGCGATGCGCTGCACGCGGTGATTCGCAGCGGCTTCACCGATACGGAGCTGGTCGAAGCCGACAGCCTTGCCGCGGCCATCGCACGTATCGAAGCGCAAGAGGGGCTGGACCTGCTGTTGCTCGATTTGAGCCTGCCGGATGCCGACGGGCTAGAGGGGCTGAAAGCGCTTCGCGAGACGTTTCCCTGGCTGCCGGTCGCCATCGTTTCTGCCCATCAGGAGCGCCAGCTCGTACTCGATGCCATTACGCTAGGGGCAGTGGGCTATATCCCAAAATCGACGCCACGGGAGCAGCTGCTTGCCGCCCTGCAGCAAATCCTCCAAGGACAGCTCTATTTGCCCGCCGAGATCATGCGCCGCCCTCCTCCCAGGCCTCCTTCGGCGCCCGGCGCGACACTCTCGGACGACCGCCAGAGTCGCTTACCTCGGCTGACCGAAAAACAGTTGGATGTGTTGAGCTGCATGAGCCAGGGCATGTCGAACAAGCAGATTGCCCGAGAACTTGCCATCGCTGAAACCACGGTCAAAACCCATGTATCGGCGATTTTGCGTAAGCTCGGCGCGAGCAGCCGAGTGCACGCCATTGTCATGGCTGGCGAGGAAGATCTAAGCGGTTATCTTGCGAAACGTCCGGTGCGTTAACGGCTCTCCAACAGCGTGCCCAGCAGCATTTTGAGACGCAGCGGTTTGAGCGGTTTTAGCAGACAGTGGATCCCTGCTTCGCGGGTAGCACGCTTCACCGCGGCCTCATGGTTGGCAGTGATCACCACGGCGGCTAACCCAGGGTAGCGTCGACGCAGTCGAGCAGCGAGGTCGATGCCGTTCTCTCGATGGTCGCCGAGATGGTAATCCACCAATAGAACGGCGGGGCGTTCACCGTCGCTAGCCGCTTCCAACGCGCTCACCGTCGCGGCCGCGCGTACCCGACATCCCCAACTGCCCAGGAGCGCCTGCATGCCTTCGGTAATGGCCGGATCATCGTCCACCACCCACACGACGCACCCTTGCAAGGGATCGTCATCCCACTCGATGGACGTTCGCGACGGGACGGCGCTGTCCTCGCCGATGTCGGCATAGGGCACCAAAATGGAGAACAGAGAGCCGTGGCCCAGTCGAGAGGCCAACCGAACGGGGTGGCCCAGCATCGTGCTAATGCGATCCACGATGGCCAACCCCAAACCCAACCCGCGACTCTGGTTCGCCTGCGGCTGGCTGGCGCGGCGAAACTCCAAAAAAATCGCCTGACGCTGCGGTTCGGGGATACCCGGGCCGGTATCCCCGACCATGATCTCCAATCCATCGCGGCGGCGGCGGCAACCTAACAGCAAGTGGCCATGTTCGGTGTAGCGCACCGCATTGCTGAGAAAATTACGCACAACCCGGGCCAGCAGCGCCAGGTCGGATTCCACCCACACCAGGGAGGGGACGTAGTGCAGGCTGAGCCCGCGAACCCCGGCCACTTGGCGGTACTCCTCAGCCAACGCATCCAGCAGCGTGTTGACGGCAAAGGGCGCTTTATCGGCGTGGAGCACTCCGGCGTCAAGACGGGAGATGTCCACCAGCGTTCCCAGCAGCCCTTCGACATCTTTCAGCGACCGGCCAATATGGCCGACCAGTGCTTGGGACGCTGCCGGCAGCGCATGGGCTTCCAGGGCGCTGGCGAACAGTCGAGCGGCGTTGAGCGGCTGAAGCAGATCATGACTGACTGCGGCCAGGAATTTGGTTTTCGACTCATTGGCCGCTTGGGCGTCGGCATGAGCGGCCAACAGCCGAGCGTTGACCTGACTCAACTCATCCAGCGTGCGGTGCAGCGCGTCGGTGCGCTCGCGCACCTGCTCGGCGAGCAGCACGGAGCGTTCGAACGCAGCGTAAGGCGCACCGTTGGGAGCACCACCAGCCTCCACCCGCTCCATGAGCGCCGTACACACGCTGCGCAAGCGCCGATTCTCTTCGCGCAGGGCTGCCACATCGTCGTCCCGTGGCGACGAATCAGAGAGCTGGAAGAGTGCCAAACGCCACCCCCGTAAAGGTTTGGTTCACATGCATGCCATGGTGCTGCTCGCCGTAAGTATTGAAACCGACCACCCTCGCCCGACGCAGCAGCGCGGAGGCTTGGTCGAGTTGATCCAGCGACTCCAGCGCCATGCGCCTTAAAAAGCAGTCGCAGCCAATGATGGCGGCAGGTTCGCCTAGACGGGCTTCTAGGCGCTGCAGCATACGGGCTAAATCGTCCAGCAGCGGCGTGGGCTGCATAGCGGTGAGTACGATGCCGTTCTCGACCGCGCAGTAGAAGCTTAGACTGCCGTCGTCATTGACCCGCTGAATCGAGCGAACGTAGTGCTGCCCGCCCAAGTGCACCGCCAGCGGGTGTCGGGCGAAGACCGCCGGTGCCAACGCCTCGACCGGACAGCCCACCAGAGCAGCATACAGTTCGGCGGCGGGTACACCGTTGAGTTCAAGGACGCGGCGACGCTCCCGGTCCGCCCCGGTGACCACCAGCTTATGCTCGAGCGGCTCAAGATGGTGGGTAGAGAAGACGTCAAACGGCAGCCGAGTATTCATCATGACGACCACCGCCGCTCGGGTATGAAAGCGCCCGTTGGCATACACATGGGTGTGGGTGAGATGGTTATCGTCGCCTGCGGAACCTCCAAAGCTTGGAATACGCCCGAGTGCCGCATCCAGCGTTGCCAGTACCTGCTCCTCGCGGCTTGAAAGACCATCCAGCAGTGTCAGGGCAAAGCTGTGTTCGTTGACCGGAGCCACGGCTTGTCGACGGCAGCGCTCCAAGAGCGCATCGACCAGCGGCTGCGCGACGGGTAAATCGAAATGATCCAGGTCATCGATCAGCGCGGTTTCGACGGCAAAAAAGCGTCGATCGAAGGAGATGGCAACGATCGAACCACGGTCATAGCCATCGGGCGTTAGCTCGCCCGCCGTGGTGCAGCCGCTGACGGGCAGCTCACCAAATGCCTGACAGAGCGCATCAGCCAGCCGATCCAGCGGGTACTCAGCGCTGCAAAAAAACAGCACGAAACCGGCGTGCTCATGACACAACTCGGCCGCCAGCGCATGGGCAGCCACCTGCGGGTCGGCCTCACGGCTCGCAGCCGCGATCAGGCCACGGTTAGTGAAGCTGGTGATCACGACGCCATGTCTCCAGCGCAGCGTGAGTACGTGCCGCACAGTGGCGGAGCGCGTTGAAACAGGCGTCCAGCGACGCCAACGATGCCTCATCATGGGCAGCCATGGTTTCTAACCGTTTGGCCTGAACGGCAAGCAGCTCGGCACCTATGCTCACGGATTCCCCCCGTAACTGATGCGCCAGCCGCTGGACCTGATGCCAGTGTTCGCGATCGGGCTGGCTGCCGGGCGCAAAATAGCCCGCAAGCTGGGGGATGTAGTCGTTCACCTGCTGGTGGTAGAGCACCACCAGTTGGTTGACGCTGTCAGGGCCTAGCGAGCCAATGAGCGTTGCCAGTGTCGCCTCATTGAGCAGAGCCGCGTCATCCCCTTCCTGCGCGGACGCCAAGTGCGCGGGGGCGACGGGCGTCTGCGTAGGCGAGAGCTGCAGCGCCAACACGTTACCCAGTGCCAGCAGCGAGAGTGGCTTGGTAATGTAGTCATTCATGCCCGCAGCGAGACAGCGTCGACGATCATCCTCAGCGCCACCGGCGGTCATCGCCACGATGGGTACCTCGCTGCACCAGCCCCCCATCGCCCGCAATTGCTGCGTGACGGTGATGCCGTCGATATCCGGCAGTTGAATGTCCATGAAGATGAGATGCACCTGCTGACGCTGCACCATCGCCAGAGCGTCGCGGCCACTTTCTGCGCACACCACCTCGCAGCCCAACCGTGACAGTAGCCCCACCGCTACTTTGCGATTGACCGCGTTATCTTCTACCAAGAGCAGCGACGTGCCGCCAAAGTCCCGCGTAGGCTCGGCGGGCAGCGGTGTCGTGACAGGGGTCGCTTCGACGAGCGGCAGCTCACACCAGAAAGTACTGCCCTGGCCCGGCGTACTGTTAACGCCCAGCCGCCCCTGCATGGCTTCACTCAACCGCTTACAGATGGCCAAGCCCAAACCGGTGCCGCCATAGCGACGTGCAACGCTTTCATCCGCCTGCTGGAAGGGTTCGAAAAGCGTTTCTTGCTGTTCGCTATTGAGCCCGCAGCCGGTATCGGTGATGTCGAACGAGAGATACTCGACGGTCGACGATACCCGAATCGAGACGCTGCCGTAGTCGGTGAACTTGATCGCATTGGCAATGAGGTTGAGCAGGATCTGCCGCAAACGCCCCGCGTCGATCATCACCCAGGCTGGCACCAGTGGGTCCACGTGCAGCGACAGCTGAAGCCCTTTTGCCTGCGCTCTGGGTTCGAAGAGCGCCATGACCCCTTCTACCAGCGGCTTGAGCGCGGTCGGCGACGTTTCCAGGGTCAAATGGCCGGCCTCGATTTTGGAGAAATCGAGAATCTCGTTGATCATCGCGAGTAGCTGGTTGGCACTCTCGTGAATGGTGCGGGCGTAGTCTTCGACCTGGGCGGGACTGGCGGGCTCGCGCAGCAGCTCGCTCATCCCAATTACGCCGTTGAGCGGCGTGCGAATTTCATGGCTGACCATGGCCAGAAAGTCCGATTTCGCATGGTTGGCGGCTTGCGCCTGCTTTGCCGTCACCTGAAGCTGTTTACTGAGCTGCTCTTGCTCCCGTCGCGCTGCTGCGCTCTCGCGCATCTCACGCACCAGAAAGACAATGACCATCAGCACGGCGAAGCTCATTCCAATCAGTAGAGAAATCAGTAATTTATACAGCGTACTCAGAAGCGCACGCTCTTCGGTGGCAGACTCCGCTAAATAGCCGTTGATCGTAATCACCAAGCGCTCGGTCAGTCGAGTCAGCGCCTGTAGCTCGGTCTCCAACGCCGTGACGGGCAGCCGAGCCATGGACTCGTGGGGTTCGAACATGGGGTCGAGGGTGTCGAGCTGCTGCTGAATGTGGTCCAGCAGTTCACTGGCGGCACTAATGCTTTGCAACAGCGAGCTGACTTCCCCTTCGCGTAGCAGGGTGATACGGCTGTAGAGCAGCTCGAAGCGGAGATTGAGCTCGTCCTGGGCGGCCGGTGATAAAGGGCCTCGGGTCTCTGCCAGCAAATGGTTGAGCAGTTGGACGGCGTCACGATCGAGCTTGTAAACCACCCAGGCGGTATCTTCACGCAGGCTTTGCGTCAAGTTGTCCTGGCGCCAAGCCGATAAGCCAGCCACCACCAACGCCGCCGCAAACAGCAGCACGGTAATGATGGCAACCAGCTTGAGGCGACGCGGGTAGCGCAGCAGGCGGGGCGCCCGTGCGGCAGACTCACTAGTGGACATGGATGTGCATGACCTGCCACACGGCTCTGAAGCGCATACGCTCACTCAACAGCGCTTCGTCATGATCGAAGGGGTAAAGCACCCATAACGGGCCATATTCGCGGATGGGAATGGTCTGTCCGTCTCGCTCAAGGGCCAAAATCACGTCGTAGTCGTAAAAATCCTCGGTGGGAATCTCCGCTTCATAGCCATTCAACGCCGCCACGTTAATGGTATCGCCCTCTGCCCCGACGTGTTCGAGCAGCGTGCGCATCAGCGGTCCACGGTAGTGGCTCGTGCCTTCGGTCCACGGCGTACCGGTGGTGAACTCATGCTGAGGCAAAGCGCTCAACATATCACGATCGAAATGGGCCTCGTCGTCGACGTTGGCCGCTGTCACCTCTCCCTCTATCTTGAGAATCACCGGCCCGCTAGGCGTTGCCAGTGTTCCCGTCTCTGCCGCGTCCGCTAGCCCCGTATGGGGAATGCTGAACGCCAGCATAGTCCACCCCAATAACAACGCTTTCACTACCGACTCCTCGTATCGTAGTGCCTGAGCGACGCGACGGCTGTCGCAAGCGCAAGGCAATAAAAAAGAGATGGCGTTAGGGTACGCCATCTCGATTCATTGGTCAGTTGAATGTCGACTTTTTTGGTAAGCGGAGCGTAACGCGAAGGTTGCCTTCGTTAGGTTTTGAGTTTTTCCACCGGCTCGAACCGTACCAGTTCTTCGTAGGCGTGCCAGCTCGCGTGGCCGAGAACGGGCAGTATGAGCGCCAAACCGATATAGAACGTCATGACGCCCACCAGTACGCAGCCCGTCAGGATGGCGGCCCATAGCAGCATGGGGCGGAAATTGCGGGCCACACAGCGCACGCTGGCTTCGATGCCCTCCATAAACGTGAGGTCTTGATCCATGAGCGTAGGAATGGCGACGACGCTGATGGCAAAAGCACCAAAGGCCAGAACGCCACCGGCAACGGTGCCGACGGCAAGCATGCTAAGCCCTTCGGGCGTTGTGACCAGCGCCGTGTAGAGCGTAGCTGGGCTGGGCACTTCGAATCCGAAAAAGAGCGCAAAGAGCAGTGTGGCGAGACGTATCCATGCCAAAAAGAAGATCATCATCATCACACCCATCATGGCGAGCTGACCCGCATGCGGCCGCCAACTACCGAACGCGTCGCCCAAGTTAGGAACTCGGCCGCGTTCAAGCGCTAAGCTGATACCGTAGGAGCCCACCGCCACGAGCGGCCCAATGAACATGAAGCCAGCAATCATGGGCAGCAACCAGTGCCAGTAGCCCAAGGTGTAGGCACCCAGCGTAATGGCGATACTCAACCCCACCCAGAACATGCCGTAGGACAAGCTGATGGCCGAGGCACGGCGAAAATCTTCGACGCCTGCAGCGAGCCAGGCTTTAGGCCTGTCCATGCCGACCTTGTTGATGATGATTTTAACGTTGGGCGCATCGGCTGATTGGCCGTGAGTTTTTGTTGTTACTGCATTCATGGCGTAACTCCTATGATTTACCCCAAATGGCTGTCACTGACCCAAGCACCAAGGTAAATAGCTACCATGTGTGTTGACACCATTAATCCAACGTTAATGGCTTAATGTTCTTTTAATGTAGCTGAGCCAGTGTCACGTGAAGGGCTTTCCCGCCACTCAGTACAAAAAATCCTCCTCTGGCGCTCTTAACGACAATTAATTCGATGCGTTAGCGTGTCGTGATATTCACGACAAAAAAAGCTCCAGGCCAATGGCCCGGAGCTTCGTGGGGTAGACGGCGTTCAGCGCACGATCATCACCGATATCTTGGCATGATGAACGACATGCTCCGCATTGGGGCCAAGCACGTAATCGACGAACTTACGCTTGGTGTGCGACGCCATCACGATCAGGTCGGCATCGATCTTCTTGCCGACTTTGATAATGGCCTCCCAAGGCGAGCCATCAACGATCACACTTTGGGTCTTGATCCCTTCCGGCACCTGCTCTTGAATGAACTTGTGCTGCGCCTCTTTCATGGCCACATGCGCTTTTTCAGAGAAGTTTTTCGGAAAATAAGCGCCCACCATGGGCATTTTGAATTCCGGCAGTACCGTCACCACGTGTAGCGATGCCCCAAAGGTTTGGCACAGGGTCACCGCCGTAGGCAGCGCTTTCTTCCATGACGCTTCTTCGTTCAAGTCCACGGGCAGTAGCACTTTATGGTACATGGCAACCTCCTTAGGCAGCGGCCACTTCGTTGGACTGCTCTTGACGCCGACGGCGGCGCTGCATCACTACGACCAAGCCAAAGATGCCCAGTGCAGGCAGCCACATCCACTCTTTGGTCCAGCGATCCACCGGGGCCAACACTTCGAGGATCTCTTGGTCGAAATCGAAGCCCAATTCGGCTGCTTGGCTACCAAACTCGACGAAATCGACCAGCGTTTGGTCACCGTCTTCGTAAAGCTCGATGCCCAGGTTCGCCATGCGCTCTTCCCCCGTGTCACCGCGCGGTACGGGAACGAGGACATAGGTGGTCATGGGCGCACCGAAATCGTCCTCACCGGCAATTTGCACGCGCAGGTTGCTTCCATCATCGACTCGGCCTAGTGCCTCAGCGAACTGAGCAGGCGGCACCGACTCGTAGGGGTCGTGGATCTTGTCCATCCAGAAGCCGGGACGGAACAGCGTAAAGGCAACCAGCAGCAGCAGCAGCGACTCGTACCAACGGTTACGGGTGAGCATGTAACCTTGGGTGCCTGCGGCGAAGATCAACATGGCGATAGTCGCGACGATGAACACCAAAATGCCCTGCACCACCGTGACATCGATCAACAGCAAATCCGTGTTGAAGATGAACAGGAACGGCAAGGCAGCAGTACGCAGGCTGTAGTAGAACGCCTGGAAACCGGTGCGCAGTGGATCGCCTCCTGACACGGCGGCCGCCGCAAAGGAGGCCAGGCCTACGGGCGGTGTGACATCTGCCATGATGCCGAAGTAGAACACGAACAGGTGGACGGCAATCAGCGGGACGATCAGGCCGTTTTGCTGACCCAGCAGCACGATCACCGGGGCCATCAGCGCCGACACCACGATGTAGTTCGCCGTTGTCGGCAAGCCCATGCCCAGGATCAGACTTAGCAGGGCCGTCAGCAGCAGAATCATCATCAGGTTGCCGCCGGAGAGAATCTCGACGACGTCCGCCAGTACCAAGCCTACGCCGGTTTGCGATACCGCACCCACCACGATACCGGCAGTGGCCGTCGCGATACCGATACCGATCATGTTGCGCGCGCCGGTGACCAGGCCATCCCACAGGTCTTTAAAGCCTTCTTTGATATCGGCGGCCATCTGGCTGCGACCGCGGAAGATCGCAATGATCGGACGCTGAGTGACCATGATGAAGATCATGAACATGGTGGCCCAGAACGCGGACAGTCCAGGCGACAGACGCTCGACCATCAAGCACCACACCAGTACCACGACCGGCAGAATGTAGTGCAGGCCGACCATGACTGTCGGGCGGGTTTGCGGCAGTGTCACGACTTCGGAGTTGGGATCGTCCATCTCCAGCTCGGGGTAGTTGGCTCCCACTTTTAGCAGCGCCACATAGACGATCGCTAGACCGACAGAGACGACCCAAGGAGTCGCTTCACCCAGCACGGGTTTTAGCCAACCCAGGCCATAGTAAACGGCAATCGAGAGCCCCATGAGCAGCAATAAGCCGGTCATGAAACCAATCACTTTATTTAGTAGAGGACGCGCCGGGTTGCTGGACGGCAGGCCTTTCATATTGGCCTTGAGCGCTTCCAAGTGAACGATGTAGATCAGCGCGATATAGGAGATCAGCGCTGGCAAGAAGGCGTGTTTGATCACGTCGACGTAGGGAATACCGACGTACTCTACCATCAAGAACGCCGCTGCCCCCATGACGGGTGGCATGATCTGGCCGTTCACCGAGGAGGAGACTTCCACCGCGCCCGCTTTCTCAGCGCTAAAGCCGACTCGCTTCATCATCGGAATCGTAAAGGTACCGGTCGTCACGGTATTGGCAATCGACGACCCCGAGATCAAGCCGGTCATACCAGACGCCACCACCGCCGCTTTGGCCGGGCCGCCTTTAAAGTGGCCAAGCAGCGAGAAGGCCACTTTAATGAAATAGTTACCGGCACCCGCTTTATCCAACAATGCCCCGAACAACACAAACAGGAACACGAAGCTCGTCGAAACCCCCAGCGCAATACCGAACACGCCTTGGGTGCCCAGCCACTGGTGGTTGATCAAACCGCCCAGACTCACACCACGGTGAGCCAAAATGCCCGGCATGTAAGGGCCAAACAAGGAGTACGCAATAAACACCGCTGCCACGACCATCAGAGGCGGCCCCAGTGCACGACGGGTGGCTTCTAACAACATCAATATGCCAACGACGCCCACGACGATATCCTGGGTAATCGGCAACCCAGGCCGCTGGGCCAAATCGGCATAGAAAATGAATAGGTAGGCGCCGCAAAACGCCGCTACCGCTGCCAGGACCCAGTCGGCCAGCGGCACGCGATCACGGGGCGAACGCTTGAAGGCGGGGTACGCCATGAAGGCTAAAAAGAGCGCAAACGCCAAATGAATCGAGCGCGCTTCCGTGGCGCTAAACACGCCAAAGCCAACGATATAGGGAAGTGGCGATGCAATCCATAGCTGAAACAGCGACCAGATGGCTGCAATACTCACGAGCAGCTTTCCAGGTACGCCTAGGGGTTTCCGTGCCCCTGTATCGCTGGAAGCGACCATATCCTCCAGGTCGTTCTCAGCGGCTGCCGAAGGGTGTTTGTCATCACGCATACGCTTGCCCTGCCTAATGGTCAGCGCTGACAATCAGCGCTCTCAACAAGAAGCGCGGACACCCAAGGTGCCCGCGCTTTGCAACTCAAAGCGACGCTACTCACCTTCCGTCAATAGCGTCACTCTTTTTACGACTTATTCGATCCAGCCACGCTCACGGTAGTAACGCGCTGCGCCATCGTGCAGCGGCGCGGTCAAGCCGTCAGAGATCATGTCTTCTTCGTTCAGGTTCTCGAACGCCGGGTGCAGACGCTTGAAGCGATCGAAGTTTTCGAAGACGGCTTTCACCGTTTCGTAAACGATGTCTTCATCAACAGCAGTGGAAGAAACGAAGGTTGCCGCCACACCGAAAGTTTCGACGTCTTCGTCGTTACCACGGTAGAGGCCACCCGGAATCACGGAACGGGTGTAATAGGGGTACTCTTCGATCAGGCCGTCGATCTCTTCACCGGTGACGGAGACCAGACGCGCGTCAATGGTGGTGGTCGCTTCTTGGATAGAGCCATTCGGGTGGCCTACCACGTACACCATGGCATCGATGTTGTTGTCAGACAGGGCAGCCGCCTGCTCGGCAGCATCTAGCTGAGACGCCAGGGCGAAGGTATCTTCGTCCCAACCGAACGCATCCATGACGACATCCATGGTGTTACGCTGGCCAGAACCAGGGTTACCGATGTTGACGCGCTTGCCAGGGAAGTCGCTGATGTTCTCGATACCGGAATCCGCGCGGGCCACAACGGTCAGCGGCTCGCCGTGCATGGTGAAGACGGCACGCATGTCTTCCCAAGCGCCCTCTTCTTCGAAGTTGGCTTCACCGTGGTAAGCACGGTACTGAACGTCGGACTGTACGACGCCCATGTCCAGCTCGCCACTCTTCATGCCATTGACGTTCGCCACGGAGCCACCGGTGGACGGGGCGTTACAGCGGATGTTGTGCTCATCGCTGCCACGGTTGACCATGCGGCATACCGACTGGCCAACGACGTAGTAAACACCGGTTTGGCCGCCGGTACCGATCGTGATGTAGCGCTCCTGGGCAACGGCCGGAGAGGCAAAGGTTGCCGCAGCAATGAACGCGCCTGAGAAGGCCGCGGTAGAAAATACATGGCGTTTCATGAACACACCTCTTTATCTTGATGTTGTGAGCGTTATGCGCTTTGAAGCCACCTGCAGAACGGTTCCCTTCAGGTGTTTCGGTTCCAAAACGTTGTCAAGACAGTCTGTTATCAACCTCGGCATTTAGTGCCGACTGTTCCTACTTTAGCGAAAAAAAAGCTAATTGGCGAAGCGCGATGCAATTTAGCGTGTCGTGCAGTGCAGCATTCACACCCGATGTTTCACGATTTCCATCGGCGGGCGATGCCACCATCGACATAGCTGGCAAAACGAAACGGGCAGCCCGCTTAGGCCGCATCACACTTATCAAAGGCACGCTTGGCACTCTTCGTTAGTTTAGCGGCCTGTAACGTTTAGTAAGCGTTAAACATCCTGAAACGCGTATGCCTGTTCGGCATGGGCTATCACCCATCGTTTATCCGAGGCTCACACGTTATAACCCAGCACCGTGGGAAGCCATAGTGCAATGCCTGGAAAGATCGCCACGAGCGCCAGTGCACCGCCCATCGCCACCACGAAGAGTAGCGCCCACCCAAGGGTATGTTCCAAACGAATCTTGGCGACTTCCGTCGTGACCATCAGATTAACCGCCACCGGCGGGGTAAACTGACCGATCGCAATGTTCATGGCCAGCAAAATACCGAACCACACCGGGTTCCACTCGAAATGCTGCATCACCGGAATCAGAATCGGCATCATGATCAGGTAAATGGAAATCGCGTCTAGCAGCATGCCTGCCACCAGCACCGCTAACATGACGAGGACCAGCAGTAGCACTCCATTGTCGGTCAAGCCAATGATCCACTCCGCCAAATGACGGAAGGTGCCCAGCATGGTGCCTGCCCAGGCAAAGATACCTGCCAGCGCAATGATCAGCATGACCACGCCCGAGATGATTGCGGCCTCCCCTAGCAGCTCCCACACATCGCGTAGCGTGAGTTCTCGCGTCAAGAACAAGCCCACTACCGCTCCGTAGGCAACGGCGACCACGGCGGCTTCCGTGGGGGTAAAGAGGCCTGAACGCAGCCCTCCTAAAATCAGCACCGGCGCAAGCAACGCAGGCAGTGCTTCACGGAAGGTGCCTCGTACCGTCAGCCTTTCAGCTCCCTCTACCGGTGTTCCCTCCCAGCCATAGCGTTTGGCGGCCAACATGGCCGGCACCAGCAGCGCCAAACCTGCCAACACACCTGGAAACAACCCCGCCGCAAACAGCGCGCGAAGATCGACACCCGGTACCACGATCGAGTAGAGAATCAGTGCAACCGAGGGAGGAATCAAAATCGCCGTCGAGGCCGAAGCCGCGATCAGCGTGGCAGAGAACGGCTTGGGGTAGCCTGCCTTGGTCATGCTGGGTAGCATCACCATGGCCACGGCGGCGGCATCGGCGGGGCCCGAGCCGCTCATGCCGCCCATGATCATACATACTAACACCGCAACCAGCGCCAGCCCGCCGTGCCGTGGCCCAATCAATGCCTGAGCAAAGCGCACCAAACGCAGCGCTACGCCTGCCCGCTCGAAAATCAACCCGGTGAGAATAAACAGCGGAATGGCAATCAAGGGGTACTTGGCGATGCTGTTATAGGTATTGGTACCCAGGGTGGCGAGCATGTCTGGCGATAGACCCAGCACGATGCCCACCGCCCCCGAAAGCGCCAAGGAGAACGCTACCGGCACGCCGGCTATCAGCAGTCCGGCAAAGGCTAGAATCATCCAAATATCAGGCGTCACTGTTTATCTCCCCCGCCAATCGGTCACGGGTTTGCTGCACCAAGCGCCACAGCATGGCCGCAGATAATACGGGCAGCCATACCAAGTACCACCACTGCGGCAGCCCCAAGCCCGGCGACAGTGACTCCCACTGATACTCCTGCCATGCCAGCTTGCCGCCGTACCAAGTAATTAAACCCAATACGATCAGGCCACACAGGGCTTGAAAAAGAATCAGCGCGCCTCGCCACCGTGGCGGCAAGGCGCGCTCTAAAAAGCCAATGCGGATATGCCGGTCGCGACGCAAAGCAACCGACGCACCGGCGAAGGTCAACACGACCAATAGGAAAACGGAAAACTCTTCGGTAAACGAAAACGAGCCGCCTGTTAGGTAGCGGGTCACCACATTGCCCAGGCTAATCAACGCAATGACAATCAGCGCGAGCGCGCCGAGCCAGCGCTCGGGGCGCGCATCGGGGAAGCCTTTCATGGCAGCCTCACATCAGCAAGCTGCCGCCCTTGGCGGGCGGCAGTGAAAACACACGAACATCAACGGGCGTCGATAGCGGTTTGAGCGGCCTCGACCAGCTCTTCACCGATACGTGGGGCCCATTTTTCGTAGACGGATTGAGTGGCTTCCACGAACGCTTGATACTGCTCATCGGTGAGTTCGGTGACGGTCACTCCGCGCTCTTGGATCGCGGCCAAACGCTCGCTCTCCTGCTCACGGGTCATGGCAATTTCCCAGGCACCCGCCTCTTCGGCCGTTTCGCGCAGCATCGTTTGCTGCTCGTCACTCAACGACTGCCAGACCTGCTGGTTAACGGCAAAAATCAGCGGATCGTTCATGTAGTTCCATAGGGTCAAATGCTCCTGGCCTACTTGATCGATACGTGCCACGTCAAAGACCGACAGCGGGTTTTCCTGGCCATCGACCGCGCCCGTGGTGAGAGCGGGTTGGGCGTCGGTCCAGCTCATCTGCGTAGGGTCAGCGCCTAAGGCGGAGAACGTATCCTGGAACAGCGGCGAGCCCACTACGCGGATCTTCAGGCCGTCCAGATCATCCGGCTGGCTGATCGGGCCGCGGGAGTTGGATACCTGACGAAAGCCATTTTCACCCCAAGCCAGCGGAATAACGCCACGAGACTCGATCGCCTCGAACACCAGAGACCCCGCCTCACCACCCGTCACGGCATCGACGGCGGCCTCATCAGGAATAAAGAATGGTAAAGAGAACAGGTTCAGTTCCGGCACTTGGGGCGACCAGTTGATGGTGGACCCCACCGCGGCATCAATCAGGCCAGAACGCATGGCGGAAAACTCACGGGTTTGGTCACCCGACACCAGCTGAGAGTTGGGGTAAACCCGCAGGGTGAGTTCACCACCACTGCGCTCTTCTACCAATTCCGCCCACTTCTCGGCGGCTTGGCCCCAAGGAAAGGCTTCTGAAAGCACGGTTGAGACCGAGAGTTCGCGCGCTTGCGCAGAAAACGCAGCCGAGAGCAGTGCAGCGCCAGCCAAGCCAGCGGTGAAACGAGCCATAGAGCGTGTCAGCGTCATTATTATCGATCCTTTTTTATCGGTTCTTATAAGGTGCCTGACTTTTCAAAACCATCGGCACACCGCCCATTGTAGGCCGTTAGCAAGCGAAAGGAAGACGCCTAAGGTCGGTCTTGGCAATACAACGGTGCTAGCCCCACGACTCATCGCAAAACGCCCTGAATATCTTCAGGGCGTTGCCAGGGTTTGCATTAATTTGCATTAAATAGCTACTCGCCAGCGGCTAGCCACGTATCGACTAACTCGCGGTTCTCGCCAATCCAGGTGCGCGCCCCTTCTACGGGGTCGCCCTGCTGTTCAATCGTCGCCATCAGCCCGCCTAAGGTATCGTCATCCATATGCCACTCGTTCAGCACTTGGGTGAGCCACGGATCGTCCTCCGCGAAGCCTTTGCGGGAGAACCAGAAAATATCGTCGCTTTCACCGAACACGCCCTGAGTATCTTCCAAGTACTTGAGATCATACTCAGCAAAGGCCCAGTGCGGGCTCCAGAGCGTCACGGCCATGGGCTCTTCACGCTGATAGGCATCATCGAGCGCCGCCATCATCGCCGGGTCGGAGCTGTACAGCTGACGCATCGGCAGGTCATAAGCATCGATGGCCTCGTCCGTCAGCCCGGCAATGGCAGAGCCGGAGTCAATGCCGACGATGGTCGGGCGGCCCTGGTAAGAGAACTGATCGGCGCTATCGCGCAACGCATCGATAGTATCGATATCGACATAGCTCGGCACTACGATGCCAAGCCCCGTGCCTTCGTACCACACGTCGTGCACATCGATCTCGTATTTATAGGGCGCCAGGAACTCCTTGTCCGTGGTGGGCAGCCAAATTTCCAGCGAGATATCGAAATCATTATTGGCCAAACCGCTGTACAGCACGCTTTTGCCTACGTCGGTCAGCTCGATATCGTAGCCGTGCTCTTCTTCCAGCACGATTTTCCACATATTGGCGACGGCAATATTTTCAGCCCAATTATTGGTACCAATGACCAACTGCTTGTCGTTGGCGTGGCCGGAAGCCGCCACCAGCGCCATGCTCAGGCCTAACAACGTTGATGAGATTTTCTTCATAATCATTCCTCTGTTATTACTGTTGATCTCCATACAACGACTGTTGCCGTCTTACTATAACACTATGTTTTGCTAAATCGTCGAAATGACCTTTTTCCGTTATAAAAGCGCTTTGCTATGAAGGCGCCTCACCCCTCACCGAGAGAACGCCGTGCCGCTTCGTGATGTGCTTCTGGGCCTGTTGGTCATTGTCATTTGGTCACTCAACATCATTGTGATCAAAGTGGGCGTGGCGGAGCTGCCGCCGCTACTCATGACTACGCTGCGTTTTGTGCTAGTGGCCGCACTGCTGGTGCCGTTTTACCCGGTTACCCGGGCCCAGCTGCCCTTTTTATTGCTGCTATCCATCACGTTTGGCAGCCTTCACTTTGCGCTGCTGTTTATTGGTTTGGGGCAAGCGGAAGCTGGAACAGGCGCGCTGCTTGTGCAGATGGGCACACCGTTTGCCACGCTATTGGCGGTGGTATTCCTAAAAGAGAAATTAGGGCCTAAACGCTTGGCAGGCCTGCTGCTCTCGTTTGCAGGTGTGGTGGTGCTGGCGGGCGGGCCAACGCTGCCCTCGCCGCTACCGTTAACCATTTTGCTATTGAGTGCGTTTGGCTGGGCGGTGTCGCAGCTATTGATCAAACGCGGGCCGCCCATTGCGCCACTAGCGCTGGCAGGTTGGGTAGCGCTCTTTGCGGTGCCTCAGGTTGCGCTCGGCTCGTGGCTCTTTGAGCAAAATCAGTGGCAGGCGATCACTCAGGCAAGCTGGCTGGGCTGGGGCGCGGTGGCGTATACCGCCATTATGTCGTCCATCGCCGCTTACGGCATTTGGTACGCGCTGCTGCGCCGCCACCCGGTGAATCGCGTAGTGCCAATGACGCTGCTTACCCCGGTGTTTGCCGTTGGCCTTGGCGCACTGCTGATGGGCGACCCGATGGGTTTCCATAAACTGGTGGGCGGCGGGCTAGTAGTCGCGGGCGTTGCCCTAATTGTGCTGAATGTAGGAAAACAGCGGCCAACCAGGGCGTAACAAAGCACGTTATTCGGGGCGGCAAAAACCGGCCAGCGCAGGCACCGAGACACAGTCGCCTACCTGTATGCCACGCTCAGCAAAATAGCCCGCGTTCACTTCCAGCGCCGCATGATAGGCCGCCCCGGCAGGGTAAGAGGGGCACTCCTGAGGAGCATCAGATTCGCAGGGCGGCATGGTGTTGATGGCGACGATGCGCCCTTCGCCGTCGATATAAGCGATATCCAGCGGAATTAGCGTCCGGTACATCCAAAAGGCGTTACCGGCGGGCTGCTCGCTCTCAAATCGGAACAGCATACCTCGTGTTTCTGGCAGATGTTCACGTCCCATCAGGCCCCGCTGGCGCTGGGAAGCGGTTTCGGCGACTTCGACATCGAGACGGTGCGGGCCACCTTCGCTATGGATCGCCAGCGGCAGCGTGTTGGCTGGCGCGGGTTCAGCCGCCCAAGCCGCTAACAGCGGCAGGGGTAAACAGGCGGCAAGCGAACCACCGGCAGCGGTTTTCAGCAGTTGGCGGCGTGTCAGGGTCATTACAGGTTCCTTTTGTTGTGTGATGCCGTTTGGGTACGCTGCGCGGGCATAAGATGAATCCCCTCAGCCAGCAGCGAGACGTGCACCCTTTCCCCCAAGCTAAGCTGGTTACGTTTGGCCGCGTGGGTGGCGATGTCGAAACGTAGCATATCTCCGTGGGAAACACGCAGCGAGATTGATGTCATGCCACCCAACACCACCATTTCGCTGACCGTCGCCGCCACCGGGTTTTCGCGTTCGCCTTGGGAAGGCCGTCCCCGACGATGCAGTACAATATCCGACGGTGGCAGGTACCAGGCCAATGACTCTCCTACTTCACACTGGGCGATACCTTCGCTGACTTCTAGCAGCCATTCCCCCCACTGCAAGCGTCGCCCAGCGTCCGTCTCGACCACTTCCCCGCTAAAGACGTTGTGGCGATCCAGCAACCTAGCGACAAGCGGCGAAGCGGGCCGTCGAAACAGCGCTTCAGGCGTGCCCTGCTGCAGGCTAACGCCGTTATGCAGCACGCAGATTTGATCAGCGAGCGCGGTGGCTTCTTCCAAGTCGTGGGTGACGAGAATAATGGGAATGGAGATCTGTTGGCGCAGCAGCGCCAGCTCACGCTGTAAGCGGCGACGAGTCACTTGATCCACCGCAGAGAACGGCTCATCCAGCAGCAGCGCTTGGGGCTCTCTGGCCAAGGCGCGAGCCAAGGCCACTCGCTGGCGCTGGCCGCCGGAAAGCTCGCTAGGGCAGCGCGCCTCTAAGCCTTCCAAGCGCACTTTAGTGAGCCACTGAACAGCCTGTTCACGTCTTTGAGCGCGAGGCAGGTGTCCTATGGCTAGCTGAACGTTCTGCAGCGCCGTTAGATGAGGGAACAGCGCATAATCCTGAAACACTATACCAATCTGGCGCGCTTGCGGCGGCAGTGAGTGGCGCTGGCCGCTTTGGGCCAGAAACCACTCCCTGCCCGCGCAGCTCACTCTGCCCTGCTGAGGCTGGTAAAGCCCGGCAATGGTGCGCAGCAAGGTAGTTTTACCACTTCCCGATGGCCCGACCAGCGCCAGCAGCTCCCCAGGAGCACAGCGAAACGATGCATTGAGTGGAATCGGGCCGGCCTGTTGGGCGGTCACTATCAGATCATCCACGTGACCACCTACGCTTGCCAGCGAGCCCATAGACAAGGCCTAAGGTTGCCAGGGAAATGACCAGCAAGAGGGCAGACATGCTCGCCGCACCCTGCTCGTCAAAGGCCTGGACGCGATCATAAATGGCAATAGAGAGCGTGCGGGTCTCGCCATCAATCGCACCGCCGACCAGCAAAATCACGCCAAATTCGCCCAGTGTGTGCGCAAAGGTTAGCGCTGCCGCCGACAAAATGCCCGGCCACACCAGCGGCAATTCAATACGCCACAGGGTTTGCCATGGGCTTAGCCCACTGCACCATGCCGCCTCACGCAGGTTCGCAGGCACATGCTCAAAGGCACGCTGAATCGGCTGAATAGCAAAGGGGAGATTGGCAATCAGAGAAGCCAACAAAATACCGCTAAAGGTAAAGTTGAGCCCGCCCCCTGTCAGCGCCGCCCAGGCACCGCCTAACGGCGCATCGCGGCCAAACTGCTGAAGCAGATAAAACCCCAGCACCGTAGGCGGTAGCACCAGCGGCAGCGCAATCAGCGCCTCACACAGCCCCTTGCCACGGAACTGTGCCGTCGCCAGCACGCGCCCCCACCAAATGCCTAGAGGTAATAAGAAGAGACAGGTAAACGCCGCGAGCCGCAGCGAGACAGAGAACGCCGACCAGTCCATTAATCGGTACTAAATCCGTAGGTTTCAAAAATCGCTTTCGCATCCGCCTGTTGCAGCCACTCGTAAAACGCGTGAGCCACTTCTCCAGCCTGCGGCGTTAACACCATGCGCTGGCGCAGCGGCGTATGCCACGTTTCAGGCATCAACACCGCCTCGCTGCGCTCCGCCAGCGCGGGCGCGACTGCTAGCGAGTAAGCCACTAAGCCACCTCGCGCCTCGTCGGAAAGGGCAAACTGCATCGCCTGGGAGACATTCTCCCCTTGAACCCGCAGCGGTTCGCTGGCTTCCCACAGGCCCGCCTTTTGCAACACGTCTCGGGCGGCCATGCCGTAAGGGGCGTGTTCTGGGCTGGCAATGGCGATACGCAGCCGCTGCCCCTCTTCCCAGGCGGTAATGGCCTCCTGCACGCCGGCAAGCGGCGCTTGCTCACTGGGTACGGAGTAACGGCCAGCCGGCTGTACCCAGGCTAGCCGTCCTCGGGCGTAAATCACGCCCGCGTTATCCACGTACCCCTCGTTGTACAGCGCTTGAACGAACTCTTCATCTGCTGACAAAAACAGCTCGAAGGGCGCGCCCTGGGCGATTTGACGACGAAAGTTGCCGGAGGAGCCGAAGTTCAGCCGCAGCGTGTGCCCGGTCTGCTGGGTAAACTGGGCGGCGGCTTCCTCCAGGGCGAACTGCAGGCTAGACGCCGCCGCCACAATGGGCGCGCCCGCTATCACAGGCGCGCTTAGCAGCCAACCGCACAGGAGCAGCAGTGCACGCATACGTTTACGCCTTCGTGTTTTCGGCGTGCTGCTCGGTAATGGCCATCACTTTCATGGTGTTGGTACCGCCGTGGGCGTTCATGTGGTCGCCACGGGTCAGGATGACGTGATCACCCGGCTTGGCGACGCCCTGCTTCACCAACAGCGTAAGGGCTTGATCGTTAAGCTCGGTGGCGGTCATTTCCGAGGTATCGAAGGGAAGTGAGACCACGCCCCGGTACAGGGCCATACGGCGCTGGGCAATCGGGTTGTGAGCCAACCCCACGATAGGCAGGCCCGAGCGGATGCGCGAGGCGATCAATGGCGTGTAGCCCGAGGCGGTCATGCAAGCAATCGCCACCACGCCGTTCATGTGGTTAGCGGCGTACATCGCCGAAAGGGCAATGGTTTCGTCCGGGCGGGTAAAGCCTTCGTGGATACGGTGACCCGACTCTTGAGCGACCCGCTCACGCTCGGCACCCAGACAAACACGCGCCATTGCTTCTACGGTTTCCAGCGGGTAGTCGCCCGCGGCGGTTTCCGCAGAGAGCATGACCGCATCGCTGCCATCCAGCACCGCGTTCGCCACGTCGAAAACTTCAGCGCGGGTGGGTAGCGGCGCGGAGATCATGCTCTCCATCATTTGGGTGGCGGTAATCACCGCGCGGTTAAGCGAACGGGCGCGCTTGATCATCCGCTTTTGCACGCCGACCAGCTTGGCATCGCCAATTTCCACGCCGAGGTCGCCACGGGCCACCATCACCGCTTCGGAGGCTTCGATAATGCCATCCAGCGTGGCGTCATCGGCCACGGCCTCGGCACGCTCCACTTTGGCAACGAGGCCAATTTCCTTGCCCTCTTCACCCAGCAGGCGGCGGGCTTCCAGCATATCCTCCGCTGAACGGGGAAAGGAAATAGCTAAATAATCAACGCCAATCTCGACGGCGGTTTTCAGATCGGCTCTATCTTTTTCTGTCAGCGCGGGGGCAGATAGCCCGCCGCCCTGCTTGTTAATGCCTTTATGATTAGAGAGCTTGCCGCCCACCACCACCTCGGTATGTACCTGCTTGCCCTCTACACGGGTAACATCCAGCACCACACGGCCATCATCCAGCAGCAGGCGGTCGCCCGCAGTTACATCATCCGCCAGGGTTTTGTAATCGCAGCCGACGCCGTGGATATCACCAGCGTCGCTATCCATGGCCATATCCAGTACAAACGGCTGGCCCTCTTCTAAATAAACCGCCCCCTCTTTAAAGCGGGCAACGCGAATTTTGGGGCCTTGCAAATCACCTAGCGCGGCCACGCTGCGGCCTAGCTGAGCGGCGATTTCACGCACACGGGCAAGACGGCGACGATGGTCATCGGCCGTGCCGTGGGAAAAGTTCAAGCGGACCACATCCACCCCCGCCTTCAACATGGCTTCCAGCACGCCTTCACGGTCGCTGGCGGGGCCGAGGGTCGCGACAATTTTGGTACGACGAAGGGGGATATGGGTGTTTGCGCTCATAAATGTCCTAACCGTTCATATAGAGTGGAGTGTCAGCTTATCAGCATAACCCAACCAAGATGACACTCGCATGCACTTGCGGTGGGCTATTCCGCTAAAGTGACGGTAACAGCCAGGGGATATTCGTCACAGTTATTGCCATCCCCACCGCGATCCACCACCAGGAATTCCCCTTCGCGCTCCAGCACCGACTGAATCGCGTGCCAAGTACCGGCGTGGTAGTTCACCCCTTGGCGGCCGTCGGTGACGAACGCCTGCACCTCGTTTGGCGCGATGGTGTCGCCAGGTGGTGCCACCACCACAATAAAGCGCTCCTGATGCAGTGGCATAAACGCCTGACTGCCCTGGGGGTGGCGCTCTAAAAACGTGAGATTGAGCGGCAGCGTCACTGGCTGGCTGACAAAAATATTGATCAGCGTTCGAGCGTTGTCGCCGAGGGTTTCTACCTTGGCGAGATCGTGATGGCGCTGGGTGCGCCCGGCGTTAATCGGGAACGATGCGGAGGTGCGGGCATCGATGACGTCTCCAAAGGGCGCAAACGCCTCCGTCGTCAGCGGTTTTGCCGTCAGATTTAACATAGCATCATCCTAACGAGTATTAGTTGTGGTGGGCTTCCCAACTCAGATTTTGAGCGCCGCATGGCGGTTAACGTCTTTGTACAACAGGTAGCGGAACGGGCCAGGGCCACCGGCGTAGCACGCCTGAGGGCAGAAGGCGCGTAGCCACATAAAGTCGCCCGCTTCCACTTCGACCCATTGCTGGTTCAAGTGATACACCGCTTTGCCTTCAAGTACGTAGAGGCCATGTTCCATCACGTGGGTTTCATCAAACGGAATCACGCCACCCGGTTGAAAGGTAACGATATTGACGTGCATATCGTGGCGCACGTCGTTAGGGTCGACAAAACGCGTCGTGGCCCAGCGGCCTTCGGTGCCCGGCATTTCGATCGGCGCGATCTCCTGCTCATTGGTCACGAAGGCTTTGGGCACTTCCAGACCTTCTACATACTCGTAGGCTTTGCGCACCCAGTGGAAACGCACCGGCTCGCGGGTTTCATTGCGCACCTGCCAGTGGCTGCCAGGTGGAATAAACGCGTAGCCACCCGGCCCCATCGTATGGCGCTCACCCGCTAAAGTGAGCGTTAACTCACCCTCCACAATAAACAACACGCCTTCCGCCTGGGGGTCTAGCTCAGGCTTATCGCTACCGCCCTCGGGCTGCACTTCCATGATGTACTGGGAGAAGGTTTCCGCAAATCCCGACAGCGGCCGCGCTAGCACCCACAACCGAGTGCCCTCCCAAAACGGCAGGTTGCTGGTCACGATATCGCGCATCACGCCTTTGGGAATCAGTGCATAGGCTTCGGTAAAAACCGCACGGTCAGCGGTGAGTTGGGTTTGCGGCGGGTGACCGCCGGTGGGGGCGTAGTAAGTCGTTTTATTCATTATGATGCTGCCTTTTAACGAGTCGGTGCCGGATGATGCTCCGCCCAGTGGCGGGCGATATCCACCCGGCGTGCTACCCACACTCGGTCGTGGGCTTCAATATGGTCTAAGAAGCGCTGCAGTGCGCGGAAGCGCCCCGGGCGGCCCAGCAAACGGCAGTGCATACCAATGGAGAGCATTTTCGGCGAATCCTCCCCTTCGGCATACAGTACATCAAAGGCGTCGCGCAGGTAGGTAAAGAAGTGGTCCGCCGTATTGAAACCTTGCGGGGCAGCAAAGCGCATGTCGTTGGTATCTAAGGTGTAAGGCACAATCAGATGGTTATGCTCAGCCCCCTCGCTATCGCTCACCTTGGTCCAGAACGGTAGGTCGTCGCCATAGTAGTCGCTATCGTAAAGGAAACCACCTTCGTCCAGAATTAAACGGCGCGTATTGGGGCTATCGCGCCCGGTGTACCAGCCTTCAGGCTTTTCACCGTACAAGCGCTGGAAGATCTCCATGGCTTTTTGCAGATGTTCGCGCTCGACATGCTCCGGGGTTTCTTGGTAGTGAATCCAACGGTAGCCGTGGCACGCCACTTCATGGCCAAGCTCTTTAAACGCCTGGGCCACGTCCGGGTGGCGCTCTAGCGCCATCGCTACCCCAAATACGGTGAGCGGCAACCCGCGGCGCTCGAACTCGCGCAGAATACGCCACACGCCAGCGCGGGAGCCGTACTCGTAGATGGATTCCATGCTCAGGTGGCGGTCTGGGTAGCTGGCCGCGCCAATAATCTCGGACAAAAACTGCTCCGAGCCTGAATCTCCATGCAGCACGCAGTTCTCGCCGCCCTCCTCATAATTCAGCACAAATTGAACGGCGATCTTGGCCTTGCCTGGCCAGTTAGCGTAGGGCGGCGTGCGGCCATAGCCGATTAAATCGCGAGGGTAATGAGAGGTCATGGACAGGCTCCTTAACAAAGGCAGAGCGTTTTAGTTTGTATACAAAATAGCCATTTTGAACAGCCATCGCAATTCGACTCAGGGCTAATTAGTTGAGATAACGACGATTTTAGGCGTAATAGCGCGCTAACCCATTGAAATCTGAACACTTGGTCAACTCTACGAACGCCAACCCATCCCATGAAAGGGCTTGCGCATCGCAGAAAAGCGCCCTATTTTTGTATACAAGACAGAAAATATTACAGTTAAGCAGATGCGTCGTCGCTAAACACCAAAAATCTGCTGCAGATCCGGTACATTCTCTTCCTCTTCAACCATGGAGAGCGAGGCTTCGATGGCTTTGAGGTGGCGGCTCATAAAGGCTTTGGCGCGTTCGCCGTTGCCGGTTTCCAGGTAGCCAATCAGGTCGTCGTGGTCGTGGGATTCGCAGCCTAGGTGGCCGCGATGGCCGTAGACGGCGAGGATCAGCGAAGAGCGGGAGCAGAGGCGCTCGACGAATTCTGCCAGGGTGGCATTGCCGGAGAGCTGCGCGAGACGCACGTGAAAATCCGCCGAGAGACGAATCGCCACGCTCTGCTGACCGCTGCGTAGGGCTTGGCGCTCTTGGCGGGCCATGTCGCGAAGCTCCGCTGCCGCCGCGGCGTTCATTCGCCTGGCCACATCGGGCATGAGGCCACACTCGATCAGCTGGCGGGCATCGAACACGTCTTTCGCTTCATCGGCGGTGGGGCGCGTCACGCTAGCCCCACGACGCGGGGTGAGCGTAACCAGCTGTTCCAGCGCCAGCCGCTGGAGGATTTTACGAATCCCCGTGCGGCTAATGCCGAATACCTCAGCCAGCGCGTCTTCACGCAGCCGAGCACCAGGCTTGAGCCGCTGCTCGACAATGGCGTCACTCACCGCACGATAAATCGCCTCATGACGCTCGTCGCCCTCTTTGTCAGAAGGCCGCCGTTTTAACGCCGCCTGCGCATCACTCATAGATTCTCCTGTCTGCGACTTTGATCACTCCTCCCAAGCCGCAATGATATCGCGCTCTTCATCACTCATGTTGGTGATATTACCAAGCGGCATATAGCGGCTGCCAACGACCTGCTGGATTTGCGCTTTGTGGCCGAGAATATCTTCCCAGGTATCAAAGGCATAGCCTGCAGGCGGCGCGGAGAAACCGGCATGTTCAGGGTTGCGGGCATGGCACTGGGTGCAGTGCTGTTCAATGAGCCCTGATATCTGCGCTTGCGTGGGCGCTCCGCCAGCGCCTTCTACGGCGGCACGTGGACTGGGCGCGGCCACCCAGAACGCGAGCAAAATCAGCCCAACGCCTACCGCAGGGTAGGCAGGCTGAATTTTACCGGCATGCATCAGTACAAAGAACTGACGAATCAGCGCTCCGGCAAAGATAAACAGCACCATTACCACCCAAGAGAGCTCGTGGGCGTAGATAAATGAGTAGTGATTACTCACCATCAGCAGCACCACGGGGAGCGTGAAGTAGGTGTTGTGCACCGAACGCTGCTTGCCGCGCTTGCCGTCTAGTGGGTTGGGAGCCTCGCCCGCCTTCATGGCTTTCACCATGCGGCGCTGGCCGGGAATGATCCAGAAAAAGACGTTGGCCGACATAGCCGTGGCCATTACCGCGCCGGTGAGCAGAAATGCCGCCCGCCCGGTAAACATCTGGGTGCTTAAGTAGGCCACCACCACCATCATCACCGCTACGGCAATACTCAGCAGTCCATCGCGCTCCATGTTGGGGCCAGGGAAAACGCATGAAAAATTTCATACCGCGAGAATGTCCGCCAGGTAGGTCTCATCCAGCGCGGCTTTCTTCTGTTTCCGCCGGATTCCGCCTTTGAAACGGGTCTCCCCTTTCAAATAATTCAAGGCGATATGCCGAACCCTGGCGAGGTTTTCAGCAGCCTGACCACGGTGAATTTTGCAGACGTCCTCGCGGAGCGCCACGTCCAGAGACCAGTGGAGTTTATTCTCCACGAACCAATGCTGGCGAGCCGCTTCGGCGAGCTTCTTGGCGCTCAGATCGGCAGAGCTGATGTAGTAGCGGATCATCGGGGCTTCTGGCACCTCGTCACCTTCCTGGCGGAAACTCATTACCACGCCCACCGTTTTCAGGCCTGCCCATTCATAGCTAAGCTCCTGAAATTCTTCAGTAACCTCGCTGACAATATGGTATCGGGTCTCTTGCCGGCCACGGCTCTTCTCGTCCGTGACGTACGCATCCCCTTCAAAGTTGACCACCTTGGCCATGGGAAACGCAGCCTCGAAGGCGTCAGCCAAGGCCGGCTGGTTGCCCTTCACCGAGAGTAGGTAATCGGCGCCCTTCTGCAGGACCTGCGTGGCGATCTTCTTCTGGCAGCCCATGGCATCGATTGTTACCAGGCAACCTTGCAGATTCAGCAGCTTGAGTAGCTCGGGAATCGCCGTGATCTCGTTGGACTTCTCCGCCGTCTTGACCTGGCCCAGCACCACGCCATTCGCCGCACTGAAGGCACTGACCATGTGTATCGCACCTTTGCCCCTCCCCCGGCAGTACGACCCACGCAGCGTCTTGCCATCGATGGCCACTACCGCGCCCTCCGTCACATCGTGACAGGCCTTCATCCACTCGGCGAATGCACTTTGCAGCTGCTCGGCATTCACCAAGGCCATGACCCTAGCCAAGGTGTCATGGCTGGGCACACCAGCCTCAAAATCGCCGTACTGACGGAGAAAATCGAGCTTCGCGTGGCCAAAGTCCTCGATTTCGTCCCAACCCTCGGCACCACAGATCACCGCACAGACCGTCAGGAACAGGATATCCGACAGCTGATGCTGCACTTTCCAAGCCTGGCGGAAGTCGGGAACGATCGATAAATGGTGCATAAGCGATGGTGTCAGCATGAGGTCATCCATGAGCAAAAGCCGTTAGATGATCACATTAGCTCCTACTGGTAAAGCGCTACGAAGCCCGTCGTAGAGCGGTTTTTCATACGTTTTCCCTGATGTTGGGGCTGATGCGCTTACATAGCTCGTTATAAACCACCCAGCCGCCTAGCAGGAACCCAAGCGCCAGCAGATTGGCCTGCCAACCGGTAAGGTTAGCCGCCCAGGCCCAGTTGCTGTCCGGGTTCACTAAGTAGAAACCGGGGTTCACCATGTAGAGAATGACGAACAGCGCAAAACCCGATAGCCACGTCGTATAGGCTTTCCAGAACGACCAGTGCAGGTCGTTGGGCAGCTTGGCCGGGGCCGTGGCATATTTCTGGTTATGATAGAAACCGCCACCATGTACAGCCCACATCTCGCCAAAAACACCCTTTTCACGATCTTCAGCGGCTTTGGGAGTGCGCAGGCCGTTATCCAGCATCACGAAGTAGATCGACTCGCCGATCCATGCAATCGCTGCGATCACGTGTAACCAGCGCAGCAGTAGATTCACAAACTCGATGATATACGCTTGCATGCCTAGTCCTCTTAGCTACCACGGTAAGTGGAGTAGCCGTAGGGCGAAAGCAGCAACGGTACATGATAGTGCTGGCTTGCATCGGCCACGCCGAAGCGCAGCGGAATAACGTCTAAAAAGCGCGGTTCAGCGGCTTCTACCCCTTGAGCGCGCAGATAGTCTCCAGCGTGGAACACAAGCTCATACTCGCCTGGCGTTAGCGCATCGCCTTTTAAAATGGGGGCATCGCAGCGGCCATCGCTATTAGTGACGGTGGTGCCTAAATGCTCGCGGCTGCCGTCCGCTAGCCGAAAAACCTCAATGGTAATGCCTTGGCCGGGCTGTCCTTTGGCGGTATCCAGCACGTGGGTAGTTAAGCGTCCCATCGTCACTCCTTACATTGGCGGGGTTGTTGGTGTTATGGATGGAGGGTATGTGTAGGGCTTGACCTATTGGTCAAAGAGTACCGTTGATGCTATTTATTGTATACAGCATTTCCCTTTTCGCACGCCTGGAGAGTTTTTGTGCCGACCGCTACCCCACTCACGCTATTCCCTGCCCCCAGCCAGTGCAGCCTGGAAGACTTCGTTTCCCACTATGGCGATGTGTATGAGCACTCGCCCTGGGTGGCAGAGGCTGCTTGGCAGCAGGGCTTGCGTCCAGAACATGACACCCCTGACGCACTGGCCGAACTGATGGGTTTGATGCTGCGACAGGCAACGCCCGAGCAGCAGATTGCCGTTATTCGGGCCCACCCCGATCTAGCGGGTAAGGCCGCACTGGCGGGAGAATTGACGCACGACTCCACCAGCGAGCAGGCAGGCGCAGGGCTCGACCAGTGCTCGCCCGAGGAATTTGCCCACTTTGAGCAGCTCAACGCGGCCTATAAAGAGAAATTTGGCTTTCCGTTCGTCATTGCGGTGAAAGGGCTGAACCGCTACGACATCCTCGCGGCATTCGAAGAGCGTTTGGAGAACGGCTTGGCCCAAGAGCGTGAAACCGCGATTCAACAAATTATTCGTATTGCACGCTTCCGGCTTCGGGCCCGTGCTGACGAAGCATCACGGTAATCTTTGCGTCATCTCGACAAAAATGCCGCGCCCAGATTCGGTTCTGGGCGCGGCATTTTTTCACTCAAGCGGGATAATTACTGCTTGGCAGTCTCTACCGCTTTCTTGGTCGTTTCTTCGGCCATTTTCTGGCTGTCTTGCATGAAGCCCTGGCTGATAGAAGTGACTTTTTCAGAGTCGCCTTTCATGCGCTCCATCAGATCGGCAGCAGTTTTTTGCTGGCTCTCCATCGCCTTCTTGAAGCTATCTGCATCTTTCACATCTAGCCAAGTACGCGCTTGGGAAATGGTCATATCAGAGTAAGCGCGAGCCGCATCAATTTGGGCGCTGACCAGTTGCTCATAATAATCCAACGCTGCGAGCGTATAAGAGCGCATCGGTGATACAAAAACGGAGTCAAACTGCTGGTTGGTTTTCTCTGTAGCCTTGTTCATTACGCAATCTCCTTGGGTTAGCTAGCGAATCGGCATACCCAGCAGGTGGCCGATGGTTGGCAATGACTGTATTACACCCAAGCTAGCAGCGCTTTTTGTGCAGCGCAACATGATTTTTTCATCATGCTGCATGCTCAGCTTATCTAACGCTCACCGAACATAACGCAACGGCTTTTTTAACGGTTACCGAACAGGTGCTTACGGGCTTCATCATCCATAACAACGCCTGCTTGCGGGTTAATATCCTCGACTAATGCGTACGCTTTTCGTACAGCAGGACGTTGCGATACCTCTTCAAACCAGCGTTCAAGATCGGGGAACTCTTCCAAGGTTTGACGCTGCTTCTCCCAGGGCACAATCCAGGGGTAGATCGCCATATCCGCAATGGAGTAGCGGTCGCCGCCAACATAATGCTGCTGAGAGAGTCGTTGATCCAGCACGCTGTAGAGCCGGTTGGTCTCGCGTACATAGCGCTCTATGGCGTACTCAATTTTCTGCGGTGCGTAGTGGCAAAAGTGATGGTTCTGGCCCGCCATAGGGCCAAGCCCACCCACCTGCCAGTGCAGCCACTGCAGTACCACATAGCGTTCTCGCCCTTCTGCTGGCAGAAATTGCCCTGTCTTATCGGCGAGATATTCAAGAATCGCACCTGACTCAAACAGCGCCATCGGCTGGCCGCCGTCTTGGGGGGAGTGGTCAACAATGGCGGGAATGCGGTTATTAGGAGCAATGGTTAGAAACTCAGGGTCAAACTGCTCGCCGCGGCCAATGTTAACGGGCTTAACACGGTAAGCCAGCTTTGCCTCTTCAAGCATGATGGAGATTTTATGGCCATTCGGGGTTGTCCAGTAATACAGGTCAATCATTGCCATCTCCTTTCACACTAACGGACTACGCCGTTAGTGTTGCCTGTGGGTGTAAGGCGGCCATGGCCGCCTTACCTGTTATAGATCACGAATCGTCATGGCTTGGCCAGCAGCTGCATCATGCACCTCTAGCATACGCGCAAACCACGCTGCTACAGGGTCACTTTCTTCCACGAGCGGCTCGGTAGAAACGGTATAGGCCCACATCATGCTGCCAAACAGCAAGTAATCCGCACCACTGGGCGTTTCACCATCCAAAAATAGGCTCTCTTTCAGTTGAGCGCTTACCGGTACCAGTGCCTGTTTAAGCTGCTGACGCCCCTGCTCCGGATTGCTGACGGCTTCTAAGGTAGCGCCAAAACGCGCCTCCCGGGTTTTACGGAAGTAAGCGCGGTCATCAGGGTGAATCGCCTCTAGGAGATCCAACACCACAATCTTGAACAGCGCAGGCGTAATGCTTCGCTCTACCAGCTGTTTAAAAAACATCACGCGCTGAAGGCTTACACCCTCGCCCAGCACCGGGGCTTCGGGGTAGGCGCGGTCCAGATAGCGCATGATCTCGAAGCTATCGGTCACTACCGTGTCGCCATCGGTCAACACGGGTACTTTGTCGTAGTTGGCAAACGCCAGCGCCTCTTTTTCTTGGAAACGCCAGGCTACTGTTGTGTAGTCCAACCCTTTATGGGCAAGCGCCATACGTACCCGCCAGCAATAAGGCGAAAAGCGTAGGCGCTCATCACGGCCGCACAGGTCATAAAGTGTTATTGCCATATTGTTAGTTCTCCTTTTTTACAGGGGTCAATCCGCCACCTACAGTGAGTCTAAGTGGTTAGCGACACAAGCGACGTTCGTAACCCACCGCGCGAAGGCCTGCTGCACTGTCTATTAGTCTAATGACTGTTGCTGTATTAACACTCTGATACAATGTTTAAAACATCTTAAAAACAACACGTTAAATTAAAACGACCGCTTAAATTATGCTCAAAACGGCCCACGTCAACTGGTAAGACCAATTTTCCAATGTAGTCATTCTGCCCGCCTAACCGTATCTTTCACGCTGACCCAACTATCATTGAAATGACACGTTGGCTTTCGCGGAGCATACCAAATCAATAACAAGGGGCCGTTCCTCCCATGAATGAAACTATACTCGCTCTACTGGCATTTCTGCCGCTATTGCTGGCTGGGATTTTGCTCATAGGCTTTAAACTTCCTGCCAAAATAGCGATGCCGATTGTCTTCCTTACGGCAGCCATTATTGGTCTAACCGCATGGGATATGTCGTTTAGCCGCGTAGCGGCATCCACTGTACAGGGCCTCATCCAAACTGCTGGCCTGCTGTGGATTATCTTCGGCGCTATCTTGCTGCTCAACACGCTAAAGCACTCGGGCGGTATTACTGCCATTCGTAACGGCTTTTCGGGCATTAGCCCAGACCGTCGCGTACAGGCGCTGATTGTTGCTTGGCTGTTTGGCTGCTTCATCGAAGGCGCGTCCGGTTTCGGTACGCCCGCTGCCGTGGCAGCGCCACTAATGGTAGCGCTGGGCTTCCCGGCTCTGGCGGCGGTGGTCGTGGGTATGATGATCCAATCCACGCCAGTGTCGTTTGGCGCCGTGGGTACGCCTGTTGTGGTGGGTGTGGGTAGCGGCTTAAACCGTGCCGACATTACCGCGCAGCTAGAAGCGAACGGCTCTACTTGGGACGTGTTTTTCCAGCAGGTGACCAGTTCGGTGGCGATCACCCACGGTATCGTGGGTATTTTGATGCCGCTAATCCTCGTACTGGTAATGGTGCGCTTCTTCGGTGCCAACCGCTCTTGGAAAGAGGGGCTCTCGATTGCACCATTCGCCATCTTCACGGGTATCTCTTTCGTGGTGCCTTACATGCTGGTGGGCGTGCTGCTTGGGCCGGAATTCCCTTCCATGATTGGCGCGATGGTGGGCTTAGCGATTGTGGTGCCTGCTGCACGTAAAGGCTTCCTGCTGCCCAAAGATACCTGGGACTTCCCAGAATCGACCGCTTGGCCGGATGAGTGGATCGGCAACCTGCAAATCAAGCTTGACGATGTGGCCGGTAAAGCACCGATGTCGACCTTTAAAGGTTGGGTGCCTTACGTACTGCTCGCTCTGTTCCTGGTAGCCTCACGCACCATCGAGCCGCTCAAAGCTGCGTTAACCTCCATCAACCTGAACTGGGCCAATATCTTTGGCGAAGCAGGCGTGAGCGGTGGCATCCAGCCTCTCTACCTGCCCGGCGGTATCATCCTAGCGGTCGTGCTGGTGACTTACTTCCTGCACCGCATGAACCCGCGCCAGCTAAGCGCTGCAGTATCCGAGTCGACCAAAACCATTTTTGGTGCGGGCTTCGTACTGATCTTCACTGTGCCGATGGTACGTATCCTGATCAACTCCGGCGTCAACGGCGCGGATCTGGTCTCGATGCCCGTCATGATGGCGCAAGCGGTGGCTAACGGTGTGGGCGGCATCTACCCGTTCTTTGCCCCCGCGGTGGGGGCCATGGGCGCCTTTATTGCAGGCTCCAACACGGTGTCTAACCTGATGCTGGCGGAGTTCCAGTTTAGCGTGGCCGAAACGCTTGGGCTCTCCACGGCGATGATGGTCGCACTGCAAGCCGTGGGTGCTGCCGCAGGTAACATGATCGCAATTCACAACGTGGTGGCAGCATCAGCGACCGTTGGTCTCTTGGGACGCGAAGGTACTACCATTCGTAAAACGATCATCCCAACCATCTACTACCTGGTATTCGCTGGCGTTATCGCGATGATTGCGTTTTATGTTTTAGGGGTGACAGATCCGTTGATGTAAAAAAGTAGCTTCACCTCACGGTAGGAACGGCTGGGTAGCCCTAGGGCTACCCAGCACTATATTAAAAAGATGTATTTTACCTGACCGACCACTCCTAAAGCACTTTATGAAAAACAATTCCAAAACTACTCATACGTTATGGAAGTATTTTCCATAAAGTGATTAGATAGCCATCTATCCTCCTCATCCATAGGAGTTAACATGAATATCCTTTTCGACGAGCGCCTCGATGGCGAGCTTGTCCACCGTGATAAAGCTGACGTACTCAGCGACCTGCAAGGCGCTGTCCCCTCTTTGACGCTATTGCATCGTGAGGAGGATTTACGTCCTTTCGAGTGCGATGGCCTCGCCGCCTATCGCGTGCTGCCCATGTTGGTGGCCCTGCCGGAAACGTTGGAACAGGTCGAGGGCCTGTTAAAGCGCTGCCATGCACTGGGCGTACCCGTGGTGACCCGGGGCGCAGGCACCGGCCTTTCCGGCGGCGCACTGCCGCTTGAGCAGGGCGTGCTGCTGGTTATGTCGCGGTTCAACCAAATTATTACCGTTGACCCCGACGCGCGCATTGCCCGCGTTCAGCCTGGGGTGCGCAACCTTGCCATTTCCGAGGCGGCCGCCCCTTACGGGCTCTACTACGCCCCCGACCCCTCCTCACAAATTGCCTGCTCGATTGGCGGCAACGTCGCCGAAAATGCCGGCGGCGTGCACTGCCTGAAGTACGGCCTCACCGTGCATAACGTCATGCGGGTGGATGTGCTGACCATTGAAGGCGAGCACATGACGCTGGGCTCTGAAGCCCTGGATGCCCCCGGTTTCGACCTTCTGGCTTTGATGAACGGTTCAGAAGGCATGCTTGGGGTGGTCACGGAAATCACCGTGAAGCTGCTGCCCAAGCCACAAACCGCCAAGGTATTGATGGCCAGCTTCGATGATGTGGAAAAAGCGGGCCGCGCGGTGGGCGATATCATTGCCGCAGGCATTATCCCCGGTGGCCTGGAAATGATGGATAAGCTCGCCATCAAAGCGGCGGAAGATTTCATCAAGGCAGGCTACCCCGTGGAGGCCGAAGCCATTCTGCTCTGTGAGCTGGATGGTGTGGAAGCCGACGTGGACGACGACTGCGAGACCGTGCGCCGCGTACTGGAAAAGGCCGGAGCCACTAACATTCAACAGGCGCGGGACGAAGCCGAGCGCGCCAAGTTCTGGGCCGGACGCAAGAATGCCTTCCCTGCCGTAGGCCGCATGTCGCCGGACTACTACTGCATGGATGGCACGATTCCCCGCCGCGAGCTGCCGCGCGTGTTGAAAGGCATTGCCGCACTTTCAGAAGAGAGCGGCCTGCCCGTGGCCAACGTCTTCCACGCGGGTGACGGCAATATGCACCCGCTGATCCTATTCGATGCCAACAAAGAGGGTCAGCTTGCCCTGGCGGAAGACGTAGGCGGCAAGATCCTGGAGCTGTGCGTGGCCGCCGGTGGCTCGATTACTGGCGAGCATGGCGTTGGGCGCGAAAAAATCAACCAGATGTGCAGCCAGTTCCAGCCCGATGAGCTGACGGTCTTCCACGCGCTAAAAGCGGCGTTCGACCCCAAACGGCTGCTCAACCCAGGGAAAAATATTCCCACCCTGGCGCGCTGTGCCGAATTTGGCGCGATGCATGTGCATAACAACGAGTTACCGCATCCAGAACTGCCACGCTTCTGATGCTATAAGGATCGACCATGACCGAACTAGCGATACACGCTGCCGACCGAGATATCGCCAATGAGCTGTGCGAACAGGTGCGCAGCGCCTACCACGACCGCACCCCGCTACGCATTGTAGCGGGCAACACCCGGGCCTTTTATGGCCGCCCGGTGGAAGGCACGGAACTCAATGTCGCAGCGCATAGCGGCATCGTCTCTTACGACCCTATCGAACTCGTCGTCACGGTACGGGCAGGCACCCGCCTGAGCGCGCTGAACGCGGCACTGGCAGAAAAACATCAAATGCTGCCTTTCGAGCCACCGATCTTTGGCGACGCCAGCACCATTGGCGGCGCGGTGGCCACCGGCATGTCCGGCCCTCGCCGCCCTTGGGCAGGTGCCGCACGGGATTTCGTGCTGGGCACCCGGGTGATCACCCAGGAAGGCAAACTGCTGCGCTTTGGCGGCGAAGTCATGAAAAACGTGGCCGGCTATGACCTGTCCCGCATGATGGCAGGTGCCCAGGGCACGCTGGGCGTGCTGGCCGATATCTCGTTTAAGGTGCTGCCCATACCCACCGCCAGCCACAGCCTGCGCCTTGAAATGAGCTTGCAAGATGCCTTAGCGAAGCTCTCTGAGCTTGGCCGCCAGCCGCTGCCTATTACCGCTGCGGCATGGCACGCAGGTGAGCTGTTTATTCGGCTGGAAGGGGGTGAAAGCTCCGTCAAGGCCACGAAAGAGCGCCTAGGCGGTGAAGAACTGTCTGCGGATTTCTGGCAACAGCTGCGTGACCAGCAGCATGGCTTTTTCAGCCTCAATGAAGGGCAAGCACTGTGGCGCCTCTCGCTACCGCCCCATACCCCAGCGCTAGAGCTCGCCGTTGATGAAAGCGATATCTTCTATGATTGGGGCGGCAGCCAACGCTGGGTGAAAACCGCACTACCCGCAGACACGCTGCGCGATGCATGCCAGAAGGCCGGTGGCCACGCTACCTGCTACACCCCGCATGCCCAAGGGGGCGCGGAGTCACCGTTTACTCCGCTGAATGCTGTGGTCGAGAAGTACCACCGCAACCTGAAGGCCGAGCTGGATGCCCACGGCATTTTCAACCCTGGTCGTCTTTATGCGGCATTTTAATCAGGAGAGCTGACATGCAGACGCACTTTACCGATGCCGACCGCCAAAAACCGCATATTCAGGAAGCCGAGCGCATTCTACGTACCTGTGTGCACTGTGGCTTTTGTAACGCCACCTGCCCCACTTACCAGCTACTGGGCGATGAGCGAGACGGGCCTCGCGGGCGTATCTACTTGATGAAAGAGCTGCTGGAGAGCCGCGATGACGATGACCAAGTCACCGAAGAGACTCGCCTGCACCTAGACCGCTGCCTAACCTGCCGCAACTGCGAAACCACCTGCCCCTCCGGCGTGGAGTATCACAAGCTGCTGGATATTGGCCGTGCGGAAATCGACCGTCGTGTGCCGCGTTCAGCGGCAGAACGCGCTCAGCGCTATGCGCTGCGCAAAATGCTGGTCGACCCGAAACGCTTCAAAGCGCTGCTGGCCCTGGGGCAAACCTTCAAGCCTCTAGTGCCCGGCAAACTGCGTAGCAAAATGCCGCCCGCACCGGTCGATGCAGGCCAGCGACCCGACAGCCAGCGCCATGCCCGCAAGGTGCTGATCCTGGAAGGCTGCGTGCAGCCAGGCCTGTCGCCCAACACCAATGCAGCCACGGCGCGCCTGCTTGACCGTCTGGGCATTAGCGTCACACCGATTAGTGAAGCTGGCTGCTGTGGTGCTATCGACTTTCACCTCAATGCCCAAGAGGCGGGCCGCGAGCGGATGCGCGCCAATATTGATGCCTGGTGGCCGCAAATCGAGCAGGGCGCGGAAGCCATCGTGCAAACCGCCAGCGGCTGCGGCGCCTTCGTCAAAGAGTATGCCGACATGCTCAAGGACGACCCCGCCTACGCTGAAAAGGCCAAAAAAGTCAGCGCACTGGCAAAGGATATCGTCGAAATACTGCGCGACGAGCCGCTGGAAGCGCTGCAGCTTAAAGAGCACCAGCGTTTAGCGTTCCACTGCCCCTGCACGCTGCAGCACGCCCAGAAGCTCAACGGCGCAGTGGAAGGCGTGCTTAGCAAACTCGGCTTTGCACTCACGCCCGTGAAAGATGCCCACCTGTGCTGCGGCTCGGCAGGCACCTACTCGGTCACACAGCCAGAGCTCGCCACTCAGCTGCGCGATAACAAGCTGAATGCGCTAGAAGCAGGCAACCCTGAGGTGATTGTGACCGCCAACATCGGCTGTCAGACCCATCTCGCCAGCGCCAACCGCACGCCGGTACGCCACTGGGTAGAAGTCGTAGACGCTGCCCTGGTATAACCCTGTACACTCGCTGCGCTTTCACAACGTATTAACGGTTGGGCGCAGCGCTTTAATCCCTATGATAAGAAGGATCCTTTGATGCAAACCAAAGCTGTTTTAGGCCAAGCCGACGTTATCCAAGTCCTCGACGCCGCACAGAAAGAAGCTGACAACAACAGCTGGCCGGTCACCATCGCCGTCACCGACGATGGCGGCCACCTGCTGGCACTGCGCCGTTTAGACGGTGCTGCCCCGTTCAGCGCCGATGTCGCTACCCAAAAAGCGCGTAGCGCGGCCCTGGGTCGTAAAGAGACCCAAGTGTTTGAAGAGATGATTAACGGTGGCCGCACGGCGTTTGTCTCTGCGCCGCTACAGGGTCTGCTATCTGGCGGCGTGCCGATCATCGTGGATGGTCAAGTCGTCGGCGCTGTTGGCATCTCTGGCGTCAAGCCAGATCAAGACGTGCAAATTGCCAAAGCAGGCGTCAGCGCAATCGCCTAACGCTTCCATAGCAAGTAACAAAAGCAAGTAACAGCGCCGTGCAGCTCATTGACTGCACGGTGCTGTTAGCGTGTTATGTACGCGCAATAAAAAAGCCCGAATCTATGATTCGGGCTTTTTTGGAATTTTTTCGGCTTTATCTTAATGACTGCCGACAGGTGCTTAATGGCGGACCGGACGAGACTCGAACTCGCGACCTCCGGCGTGACAGGCCGGCATTCTAACCGACTGAACTACCGGTCCACTGTAAGACACATAACCATTCAACAGACAATTTAAGCGGTTCAGAGGCGCATAAATGTGAAACTGAATGGTGGGTGGTACTGGGTTCGAACCAGTGACCCCCAGCTTGTAAGGCTGGTGCTCTCCCAACTGAGCTAACCACCCGGGATATTGAAAGCTTATCGCTTATCAATATAACTACTTATTAAGTTATCGTGGCGGACCGGACGAGACTCGAACTCGCGACCTCCGGCGTGACAGGCCGGCATTCTAACCGACTGAACTACCGGTCCGAATAGCGATAACTTAGCGCATGCAAATAAACATAATGATGGCGGACCGGACGAGACTCGAACTCGCGACCTCCGGCGTGACAGGCCGGCATTCTAACCAACTGAACTACCGGTCCGCATATACATCAGTTACCGCATCACGTTTCCAGGGCACCAAATCAATGGTGGGTGGTACTGGGTTCGAACCAGTGACCCCCAGCTTGTAAGGCTGGTGCTCTCCCAACTGAGCTAACCACCCGCTGGTCACGTGGCGCTGCATTCTACAGAAGCCTGTTGGAATGTCAACACGTTGTGTTTAAATTTTTGATTTAAACCAGCGTGCTGCACGTTCTCGCGGCAACCGCTAACTGAGCGCGGACGAAGGATGCCGCAACTATGGCTGCTTCGTCAATCAAAACTTGCTGATTTACTCCAGAACTTCGTCGTGGCTTAAAATCATGGTCGCCATCGGTTAGCCAATGAACGTGTAGGGAGTCAGGTAAAGCGTAGTGGGCCACCTCATCACGAGAGCCAAACGGATCACGCTCACCTTGCAGAATCAGCATAGGCATAGAGATGTCAGGAAAATGATCGGTGCGAAGGGAGTCGGGCTTTTTGGGTGGGTGAAACGGATAGCCTGCCGCAATGACACCTGCGACACCTGCACAGCGATGCTGGCTGGCAAAGAGCGATGCCACACGCCCGCCCATGGATTTACCCCCAACCCACAAAGGCGAACCACTGCTTGACGCCAGCAGGGCATACCAAGCGGCAAAGTGTTCCAGCGTTTTCTTGACGGGAGGCGGAGGCCGGCGCTTTGCTTCCTCGCTCATCTGCTGCATATAGGGGAAATCGATCGCCCACACTTGTAGCCTCTTGCTGGCCAGCATCGCGGCAAATTGCCGCATAAACTCGGATAGGTGGCCTGCCCCGGCGCCATGAGCTAGCAGAATTCGCCCCAGCTCAGGGATGCCCGAGACGCTCACCGGGCCAACCCCCTCCACGAGAAACCGCTGAACAGCGGGGCTGGCGGTGCGTTCACGCAACGCCTCTGGGGTGATGGCCTCAAACCCAAGATCAGCGTAATAGGACACCCAGCCCTCCTAATAATTCAACGTTACATCCATTGGCGTGTTCAGCTTAGGGCGCGGCTGCGATAGAATCTAGGCCGGATCTTGACCTGCATCATCAAGCGGGTGGCCGCATCCGTGCAAAATGCCACGGGTTACCCCCTAACCGCGTTCGATGGGAACATGAAATGAGCACAGCATTGGAACACCCGACCTACAATTACAAGGTAGTTCGGCAGTTCGCGATTATGACCGTTGTGTGGGGCATTGTAGGTATGGCGCTTGGCGTTATCCTTGCCTCCCAACTGGTCTGGCCGCAGCTGAACCTCGGCCTACCTTGGACTAGCTTCGGGCGCCTGCGTCCGTTACATACTAACGCCGTTATCTTCGCCTTTGGTGGCTCAGCGCTTTTTGCGACGTCCTACTACGTCGTACAGCGGACCTGTCAGACACGGCTGTTCTCTGACAAGCTCGCAGCGTTTACCTTTTGGGGGTGGCAAGCGGTCATCCTGTCTGCAGTAGTAACGTTGCCGCTGGGCTACACCACTACTAAAGAGTACGCAGAGCTTGAGTGGCCGATCAATATACTGCTGGCAGTAGTATGGATCAGCTATGCGATCGTCTTCTTAATGACGATTAAGAAACGCACCACGTCGCACATTTATGTGGCGAACTGGTTCTTTGCTGCGTTTATTCTGACCGTTGCCGTTCTACACATTGTTAATAACGCCGCACTTCCCGTCACGCCTATGTACTCCACCTCGATTTACGCAGGTGCTGTCGACGCCATGGTGCAGTGGTGGTATGGCCATAATGCGGTCGGCTTCTTCTTGACCGCAGGTTTCTTGGGCATGATGTACTACTTCGTACCGAAGCAGGCAGAGCGTCCGATCTACTCCTACCGTCTGTCTATCGTCCACTTCTGGGCGTTGATCATGATCTACATGTGGGCAGGTCCTCACCACCTGCACTACACCGCGCTACCCAACTGGGCGCAGTCACTGGGTATGATTATGTCGATCATTCTGCTGGCACCTTCCTGGGGTGGCATGATCAACGGCATGATGACCCTGTCAGGCGCTTGGCATAAGCTGCGCACCGACCCAACGCTGCGCTTCCTGGTAGTAGCTCTGTCGTTCTACGGCATGTCGACCTTTGAAGGCCCGATGATGGCGATCAAGACCGTCAACGCGCTTTCCCACTACACCGACTGGACCATTGGTCACGTTCACTCAGGTGCGCTTGGCTGGGTCGCGATGATTACCATCGGCTCCATGTACCACCTGATTCCACGCGTCTTTGGTCGTACCGAAATGTACTCCGTAAATCTGATCGCCGTGCACTTCTGGCTGGCGACCATCGGTACCGTGCTTTACATCGCAGCGATGTGGGTCAACGGCATCATGCAAGGCTTGATGTGGCGCGCCATCAACGCTGACGGCACGCTGATGTACACCTTCGTGGAATCGGTTGAAGCCAGTGGCCCCGGCTACTTCGTGCGCATGGTGGGCGGCCTCTTCTGGGTAACCGGCATGCTCCTGATGGCCTTCAACGTGTACATGACCGTGAAGCGCCGCGAAGCCATTGGCCTCACTGCGCCGCAAGCCGCTTAAACCGGGGAAGTTAAGACCAATGAAACACGAGATTGTCGAAAAGAACGTTGGCCTACTCGCCGTGTTGATCCTGGTTGTGATCAGCTTTGCCGGTTTGGCCGAAGTCGTTCCGCTGTTCTTTCAAAAGCAGACCACCGAGCCGGTCGAAGGGCTTCGCCCCTTGACTGCGCTCGAACTGGAAGGCCGCGATATCTATCGCCGTGAAGGCTGCGTTGGCTGTCACTCGCAGATGGTGCGCCCCTTCCGTGCAGAAACCGAGCGCTATGGCCACTACAACGTAGCGGGCGAACAGGTATACGAGCACAACTTCCTGTGGGGTTCCAAGCGTACCGGGCCTGACCTGGCGCGTGTAGGCGGCCGCTACAGCGATGATTGGCACCGTGCCCACCTGTACAACCCGCGCGATGTCGTGCCGGAATCGATCATGCCAGCCTACCCCTGGCTGTTTGAGCGTACCCTCGACGGCGAAGCCACACCGGATAAAATGCGCACCCTGCGTCAGCTCGGCGTGCCCTATACCGATGAGGACATCGCCAACGCGACCGCTGACGTACGCGGCACCCAGGAAATCACTGCCCTGGTCGCCTACTTGCAACAGCTAGGAACCGTGCTCGAGGGCACACGTTAAGTTATGGATACGGGAACTTTCCGCGGCCTGATCACGCTGATTTTGATCTTCGCTTTCATTGGCATCTTTTTCTGGGCCTACTCGAAGCGACGCAAACCAGATTTTGACGAAGCGGCCAACCTGCCCTTCGCCGACGATGATGAGCAGCCGACCCGTGATAAGCATGCTTCGACCGAAGACGAAGCGGATTCCCGCCACGACAGGGGAGATAAGAATAGATGAATAATTTATGGGGTGACTCCCTATCCAGCTTCTGGAGCGCCTGGATTATCGTCATCACACTGGGCACGATCGCGCTGAGCGTTTGGATTTTGTTAGCCAACCGCCGCACCGATAAAACGCCCGATGCCGATGGCAATGTCGAGACCACTGGCCACGCGGCGGATGGTATCGAAGAGTATGACAATCCGCTGCCGCAGTGGTGGTTCAAGCTCTTCATCCTTACCGTGGTGTTTGCCCTCGGCTACTTGGTGCTCTACCCAGGTCTGGGTAACTACGCCGGCATCCTGGGCTGGTCTCAGGAGAGCCAGTGGGAAGAGGAAGTGGCCGACGCGGAAGACCGCTTCACGCCGATCTTTGCCCAGTACCAGGAAGTGCCGATTCCAGACCTCGCGCAGGATGCCGAAGCCATGCAGGTGGCAGAGCGTATCTTCTTGAACAACTGCGCCGTATGTCATGGCTCGAATGCCCAGGGCGGCTACGGCTTCCCCAACCTGACCGACGACGACTGGCTCTACGGGGGCGAACCCGAAAACATTCTGACCACGCTGAACAATGGCCGTAACGGTCTGATGCCGTCCTGGCAGCAGCTCGGTGAGAACAATATCGAAAACCTGACTCAGTACGTACTGTCGCTCTCCGGCGAAGAGCATGACGCCGAGCGTGCTGCCAGCGGTGAAAGCACCTTCCTGGCTGCCTGTGCGGCGTGTCACACGCCCAGCGGCACGGGGAACACCGCTCTTGGTGCGCCGAACCTGACCGACGACGTGTGGCTCTATCTGGCACCCGGCCAGAGCGTGGACGACTCCATTCGCCAAACGCTGCGTAACGGTCGTAACGGCCACATGCCTGCCCAGGCTGCGTACATCGGTGAAGAGCGCGTTCACCTCGTGGCCGCTTACGTGTACAGCCTACGTTTCAACGACTAACCCCGTTGATAGGCGTTTTAACGCCAGCGTGTACGAAGGGGTGCGGTTACATACCGCACCCTTTCTACATCCAGCATCCGCTCAGCCACCCGGCTATCCGTTACACTATTGTTTAACAATGTGTGTATAGCGATTCGACATACAGCGACGCGATCTCCTTCACCAATGAAGGTTGCGTGAGCCAGGCTATCGTCCACTCCTGCCTATTGAGCTGCGATCACCGCCATGGAAAAAATACCTAGCCACGATATTACGCCGCCAACCGTTGGGCACCACACGCCGGGAGACACCACCACGCAAGAGATGTACGCCAAGCGGCGGCATATCTACGTGCGGGAGATCAAAGGGCTGTTTCAAAAGGTACGACGCAGCGCGAACTGGGCGCTAATGATGGGCTTCTTTTTGCTCCCCTGGCTGAACTGGGGCGACCGCCCTGCCGTGTGGTTTGATCTACCGGGCCGTGAATTCCACATTTTTTCGGCCACGTTCTACCCGCAGGAGTTCATCCTTCTCTCGTGGCTGCTGATCATTTGCGCCTTTGGACTGTTTTTCATCACCGTGTTTGCGGGGCGTGTCTGGTGTGGCTACACCTGCCCGCAGAGCGTTTGGACATTTTTATTCATTTGGCTTGAGCACCGCATCGAAGGCTCGCGCAATCAGCGCATAAAGCTGGATAACCAGCCGATGACTGCCAACAAAGCCTGGCGCAAGGGAGCAAAACACGCTGCCTGGCTGCTGATTGCCCTGGCCACCGGCGTGACGTTCGTCGGCTACTTTACGCCGATTCGTGACCTGGTCCAGGAGCTTCCCACGCTAGAAGCCCATGGCTGGTCCTATTTTTGGGTAGGTTTCTTTTTAGTTTTTACCTACCTCAACGCCGGCTGGCTGCGTGAGCAGGTGTGCATTTACATGTGCCCCTATGCTCGCTTCCAGTCGGTGATGTTCGATCGCGATACGCTGATCGTTTCTTACGACGACGCCCGCGGCGAACCCCGCGGCCACCGCAAGAAATCGCTCAGCCATGCCGAGGTCCGAGAAGCGGGCCTGGGTGACTGTATCGACTGCGAGCTGTGTGTCCAGGTCTGCCCGACCGGCATCGATATCCGCGACGGGCTGCAGTACGAATGCATTACCTGCGCCGCCTGTATCGATGCCTGCGATAGCGTAATGGATAAAATGGGCTACCCCAGAGGGCTGATTCGCTACACCACCGAGAACGCCCTGGAAGGTAAAAAGAGCCACATTCTGCGCCCGCGCTTGATCGGCTATTTCGTGGCACTGGTGGTGATGGTGGCGACCTTTGCCTGGGCCGTGAACGACCGCACACCGCTAACCTTCGATGCCGAACGCGAGCGTACCCAGCTCTATCAAGTCACTCGCGATGGCCAGATAAGCAACGTCTACAGCCTCACCGTGCGCAACCTGGACACGCAGGACCATACCTATGCGATTAGCGCAGCCGGGCTGCCCAACCTGCAGTTGGATAACACCGCGCTACGCGTTCCCGCCGGTGAGTCGCGCATTCAGGTGATCACCGTGCTGGCGGACCCTGAGACCTTGAGCGAACCCAGCCACGCCATCACCTTCACGCTGCAGGCGCAGCAAGACGAGCAGATTCGTCAGACCCGCGAAGCGCGGTTCTTGAGTGATATTAGGAGATAAACGCGTCATGTCCGACACCCCGATTCCGCCTTGGTACAAACAGTTCTGGCCGTGGTTCCTGCTCGGGCTACTGTTTTCGTCCATTCTGTTCAGCATTGGCTTTGCGGTCATGTCGATCAAAAGCTACGACGGCATGGTGGTTCAAGAGGATTACTACGAGCACGGCAAAGCCATCAACATGGTGCTGGCGAAGCAGGAGCGCGCGCGTGAACTCAATTTGAGCGCCGACCTTCGCATCGACCCGCTGACGAGTGATATCGTCATCGACCTTGCAGGCGATGTTCGCCCGGACAAACTTTATCTGGACCTCATCTTCCCCACCGAAGATGACCGAGACCAATCCTTCGTACTGGAGCACGTCCGGGAAGGCCGCTACATCACCCAAGGGCCGGATAATCTGCGCTACCGCTGGTACCTTCAAATTCAGCCCGAGCAAGGTGATGACGCCGATTGGCGGCTGATCGGCGAAGCCCGCTTCCCGAATGAAGAGAGCGTTGCTCTACTGCCCGGAGGGCGCTCAGAAAGCGAATGAGCACGAACGCGCTAAGCTGCTACCACTGCGGCAGCCCGGTGCCCGACGGCGCACCGTGGCAAATCGTGGTGGACGACACGCCCCACTCATTGTGTTGCCCCGGCTGTGAAGCCGTGGCACACGCCATCGTCGACGGCGGGTTAGAGAGTTACTACCGCTATCGCACCGAACTGCCCGAGCGCCCCGACGAACGTCAAGCCGCCAAAGCGGAGACCTGGTCGGTGTTCGACGATCCAGGGCTGCAGGCGCAGTTCGTTCACCCAGACGGCGATGAGGGCCACGTCAGGGCAACGCTGGCCGTAGAAGGGATTACCTGTGCCGCCTGCGCGTGGCTCATCGAGCACCGCTTGAACGCGCTTGAAGGCGTTGTCTCCAGCGCAGTCAACCTGACCCATCACCGCCTACGCGTCGCTTGGGACCCTAACGTCATCAAGCTCTCCCAGCTCTTCGCCGAGCTCGCCGCCATTGGCTACGATGCGCAGCCCTACGAGCCGGACCATGCCCAAATGCGCTTGCAGCATGAAGAGCGCATGAACGTACGCCGCTTGATCGTGGCGGCGGTGGGGATGATGCAGGTCATGATGTTCTCCATCCCCATTTACGTCTCGGGGCCTGGGGAACTCAGTGAGGACTTCTTTGCGCTGTTTCATTGGCTCTCGTTCGCGCTGGCCACGCCGGTGGTGTTCTTTTCGGCGCTGCCCTTCTTCCGTAACGCCCTGCGCGATCTCAAAACCGGCGTACTAGGGATGGATGTGCCTGTTTCATTAGCCATTGGTGGCGCGTATTTCGCCAGCAGCTACGCGGTGCTGTTTAACGTGGGTGAGGTCTATTTTGACTCGGTCGCCATGTTTACCTTCTTCCTACTGTTTGGCCGCTACGTAGAAGGGCGCGCTAGTCGACGCAGCGGCCATAGCGGTAATGCCTTAAGTGGCGTGCTGCCGGTCTCTGCTACACGGCTGGAAGCTGACGGCAGCGAACGCATTCTGCCCGCTAGCGAGCTTGCCCCCGGCGACCGCGTACTTATCAAGCCCGGCCACGGCGTCCCCGCCGACGGTATTATCGAAGATGGCGAGTCTAGCCTGGACGAGTCGATGCTGACCGGCGAGTACCTGCCCGTCACCCACCGTGTGGGCGAACAGGTGGTAGGTGGCAGCCAAAACATGGAGAATCCGCTCACGGTGCGGGTGACTCATGCAGGCCACCATGCACGCGTGGCGGGCATCGTCGATTTGACCGACCGCGCCTTTGCCAGTCGGCCGCGCTTGGCGCAAATGGCGGCGCGCATGGCGCACCTGTTCGTACTGCGCCTGCTGGTGGTCACCGCCTGTGTCACCGTGGCGTGGTGGTTTATCGACCCTTCCCGCATGCTCTGGGTGCTACTCTCCGTCCTAGTAGTCACCTGCCCATGCGCGCTGGCACTCGCCACTCCCACGGCACTCACGGCAGGGCATGGGCAACTGCGCCAGCGCGGGGTGCTGATTACCCGTGCCGACGCCATCGAGTCGCTCTCTAACGTCACGCGAGTGATTTTTGACAAAACCGGCACGCTCACCCGGGGCGAGATGCAGCTCACCCAAACCTGCCCGTTAACAGCCCAGAGTAGTGAACAGCTGCGCGCTATTGCCGCCGCGCTGGAAGCCCACTCCGAGCACCCCATTGCCCGCGCGTTTCGGCCGTTTCGGGACGCCACGCTCCAGGCGCGCCAAGTCAAAAGCGTGACGGGAAGCGGACTAGAAGGCGTGCTGAACGGTGCCACATGGCGCTTGGGCAAGCCCGATTTTGCAACGACGGAACCACTCACGCCGCCCGGCAGCGGCCAATGGCTGCTGCTCAGCGAAAATGACGCGCCGCGGGCGTGGTTCAAACTGCACGACGGGATTCGAGACGATGCTGCCCACACCGTGGCCGCCCTGCAGGCACGAGGGCTCACCGTGGAGCTACTGTCTGGAGATACCCAGGAAGCGGTGGAGAGCTTGGCAGAGCAGCTCAATATTGCCACGTGGCACGCAGGCAAGTCACCGGAAGGCAAGCTCGAACGGCTGCGTGAGCTGCAGGCGCAGGGCGAACGTGTGGTCATGATTGGCGATGGTATCAACGATGTGCCGGTGCTCGCCGGTGCCGATGTGGCCATTGCCATGAACGGAGCCACCGACTTGGCACGCACTCGGGCCGACGCGGTCTTGCTCAGCCCACGCTTAATGCGTATTTTCGAGGCCATTGAAATCGCCAGCGCCACGCGACGCATCATGCGCCAGAACATGATCTGGTCAGTGTGCTACAACTTCTCCGCGCTGCCCCTGGCTGCGATGGGGCTAGTCCCGCCGTGGTTGGCGGCGATTGGCATGTCGCTAAGTTCGCTGGTCGTGGTGGGCAATGCGTTACGCCTCACGCGCTGGCGTACCTCACCCGCTCCCCAGCTAGCCCCAGCCACACCGGTGACCGTATGACGATTCTCTATCTGCTGATTCCGCTGTCGCTGATTCTGTTAGGGCTGGCGGTGTGGGCGTTCTTCTGGGCCGTGAAGAATGACCAGTTCGACGACCTAGAAGGCCCCGCCCACCGCATCCTGTTCGATGACGATGAGAACGACTTCACCCCCGAGCAGCGCGCCGAACGCAAACAAGCCGCCAAGCCACCCCGCGATCGCGAGCCACCGCCATGAACCCCACGGGTCTGGATCTGCCGCCGCTCATGGCGGCGTTCGTATTTGGCCTGATGGGCGGGGCTCACTGCATTGGCATGTGCGGCGGCATCATGAGCGCCCTTACCTTCGCCGTGCCGCCCAGCATGCGCCACCCGGCTCGCATGGGCGGACTGCTGCTCAGTTATAACGTGGGCCGCATTTTGAGCTACATGACGGCAGGGGCCTTGGCAGCCACGCTCGGCACCCTGGTCTCGCTCTCGCCGCAGGCGCGTATCGCGCTGCAGGTCGTCGCGGCGGTGATGCTGATCCTAATGGCGCTGTATATCGCCAACTGGTGGAAAGGGCTATTGAAAGTCGAAGCCGTGGGGCGCAGGCTATGGCGCTTCATCGAACCCGTCGGGCGGCGTTTGATGCCCGTAGTTCACCTGCCGCAAGCCTTTGCACTCGGCGCCCTGTGGGGCTGGCTGCCTTGCGGGCTGGTGTACTCGATGCTCGCCTGGAGCTTGGCCATTGCCGACCCGATACAAGGGGCGTTATTGATGGGTGCCTTTGGCTTGGGCACCCTGCCCGCACTGCTGGCCACGGGCCTTGCGGCGCGCCAACTAAGTCAGCTCATCCGCCATCCCGCCACGCGTAGCCTCGCCGCACTGACCATTATCGGCTTTGCCTTGTGGCAGCTCTGGGCACTTCTCTTTCCCACCGGGCATTGAACACAACGACGGCTATTGCGCCGTTGCTTGATATAGCTCAACCCTTTGCGTGTGGGACCGGCGTAACATTGGCGCATCCGCTTTTCTGCTTGCCCTGTTACGTCGGAGCGCTTCCTATGCCCGTTAACGCCACTGCTGCCCTCGCTCACCCCTCTTCCGCAGCGGCGGAGACCACTGCCTGGGACGACGCACTGCTACGCCGTTACGACACCAGCGGCCCGCGCTATACCTCGTACCCGACGGCGCTCTCTTTTCATGACCAATTCACTGCTGACGATATGAGCCAGGCGCTTGCGCGCAGCAACGCCAGCCGAAAACCGCTCTCACTGTACGTGCACGTTCCGTTTTGTCGGAAAATTTGCTTTTACTGCGCGTGCAACAAAATCGCTACAAAAAATACCGCTCTGGCCGAACCCTACTTATCACGGTTGGATCGCGAGATGGTGCTCACTGCGCGCCATTTGGATACAGAGCGTCCGGTGCAGCAGCTGCACTGGGGCGGCGGCACGCCAACGTTTCTCACCCTGGCTCAGATGAGTGATTTGGTCGACCGCTTAGACGCACGCTTTGGCCTCTCCAATGCGCCGGACCGTGATTACGCCATCGAAATCGACCCACGTGAGGCGGATGTCTTGACCCTGCGCCATTTGCAGTCGCTGGGCTTCAACCGCTTGAGCTTGGGCGTACAAGACCTCGATCCACAGGTACAAGCGGCGATCAATCGCGTTCAGCCCCGGGTGCTCACCGAAACGCTAATGGATGAAGCCCATCGGCTCGGCTTTCGCTCACTCAACCTCGATTTGATTTATGGCCTGCCCTTACAAACCGAGAAGAGTTTCGCGGACACGCTGCGCCAAGTGATCGAGCTAGGTCCCGCACGGCTGTCGGTGTTTAACTATGCGCATCTGCCGACCCGCTTTGCGCCCCAACGACGCATCAAGGACGCCGACCTGCCCAGCGCCGATGAGAAGCTGGCCATGCTGCATACCATCATTGCGATGCTGACCCAGGCAGGCTATGTGCATATCGGCATGGACCATTTCGCACGCCCCGACGACAGCTTGGCCAAGGCGCAGCGCAACGGCACCCTGCAGCGCAACTTTCAAGGCTACTCCAGCCACGCCGAGTGCGACTTGATTGGTTTGGGGGTATCGGCCATTTCTCGGATCAACGATAGCTACGCGCAAAACCCTACCCGGCTCGCTGACTATGAAGCGGCCTTAGATGAAGGTAGGCTGGCGACCGTGAAAGGGTTACGTTTAAATAAGGATGACCTAATACGAAGAGAGGTCATCGAGCGGCTCATGTGCGATATGGCCATTGACCTCGACACTGTCGGCCAGCGCTGGCAGGTCGATGCCGCAAACTACTTTGCCAGCGCCCTTGAGCGGTTGGAAATCGCCGAACGGGATGGCCTGTTAACGCGTCAGGGGCTTCGGCTCACCGCCACCCCGGTGGGGCGGCTACTCATTCGACACCTGGCCATGGCCTTCGACACCCACTTACAACGCCAGGATGGCCAGCGCTACTCGAAGATCGTGTGAGCGCCTTGAGCCACCTGCCCCCTGTACCCATGATGGCGAATAAGAAGGGAGCCCCCCCATGTCATATCCTGCCAGCCAACGACGTTCACTGCTGCAAGAAGCGCGCTGCCAAACCTGTAGTTTAAGCTCGCTGTGCTTACCGCTTGCCCTGGAGCTTGAGGATATGAGCCAGTTCGATGCCATCATTCGCCGTCGCTCGCCGCTGAAGAAGGGCGAACCGCTGTTTCGTCAGGGCGACGCGTTCACCAGCGTTTATGCCGTGCGCTCTGGCAGTTTGAAACAGGTGACCAGCGAAGGGAACGGTAACGATCAGCTCACCAACTTCTTTCTGCCCAGCGAGCTGGTCGGCTTGGATGGTATCGACGAAGAGTACTACCCCGGTACCGTGATTGCCCTGGAGACGACCACGGTATGCGAAATTCCGTTCGACCGCTTGGAGTCGCTCTCCCAAGAACTGCCCGAGCTGCGTGGTCAGCTTTACCGCAGCATGAGTAAAGAGCTGCGCGATGACCGTAAGATGATGCGCTTGCTGTCACGCAAAACCGCCGACCAGCGGCTCGCCAGCTTTTTGATTACGCTCTCTGACCGCTTCCGTCGCCGGGGTTACTCCCCCTACAGCTTTCGGCTGTCGATGTCGCGGGCCGATATGGGCAACTACCTAGGTCTGGCGGTGGAAACGGTCAGCCGTATCCTCAGCCGCTTTCAGCAGCAGGAGGTGGTGGCCGTTTCGGGTCGCGAGGTGAATATTTTGGACATGCAGCGCCTCATCACCCTGGCAGAAGAGGAGGCGCAGACGATCACACGTTAAACGCCTGAATGCGGCTCTCCATCAGCGCCGCCTGCTTCGCTTCCAGACCGGCAAAGTCGAATAGCTCGCGGTCGGCAAGCTGGGAAGGGGCGACGTTGGTGACGGCTTTGAACATGCTCTCCAAACGGCCAGGGTGCTTCTTGTCCCACTCTGCCAACATCTCTTTGACGATCTGGCGCTGCATGTTGGGCTGTGAACCGCACAGGTTGCAGGGAATGATCGGAAACGCCATCAGCCGTGAAAACTCTGCAATGTCCGCCTCTTTGCAGTACGCCAGCGGGCGAATCACGATATTTTTCCCGTCATCAGAGAGCAGTTTCGGCGGCATGGCCTTCAGCGTACCGCCGAAGAACATATTCAGGAACAGCGTTTCCAGAATGTCTTCCCGGTGGTGGCCCAGGGCAATCTTGTTGGCGCCAATCTCGTCGGCAAACCCATACAGCGAGCCACGGCGCAGACGTGAACAGAGCGCGCAGGTGGTCTTTCCTTCCGGCGTTTTCTCCTTCACGACCGAATAGGTATCACGTTCGAGAATGTGGTACTCCACTCCCAGCTTGTCTAAGTACTGGGGCAACACGTGCTCCGGGAAACCAGGCTGTTTTTGGTCCATATTGACCGCCACGAGCGAGAAATTGACCGGCGCGTTGCGCTGAAGATTGCGCAAGATCTCCAACATCGTGTAGCTGTCTTTGCCACCGGAGAGACACACCATGACCCGGTCGCCCTCTTCGATCATGTTGTAATCGATGATGGCATTTCCCACTTCGCGCCGCAGGCGTTTTTGCAACTTGTTGAATTCACGCTTCTGCTTGGCATCCTGCAGCTCATGCTGCTGGGCAAGGGACTCGTCAGACGCGCTGTCTGACGCAGTAGGGTCAAAGTAGTCAGGTTGTAACATGATCGTCGCACTGCCGATGGGTGAAGGAGCAGCGCGTATTCTAACAACACTCCGAAGCTCTACCCAATACAAACCCTAGGCCGTCAGGGCGATCTCACGCTGTAAACGCAGGTAGAGGAGCGCGCTGGCGGTGGCTTCACTGACCACGCTGGGCCAGATCAATGACGGTAGCTGCCAGCGAGCCAACGCTACGCCAAGCGGGTCGAGGGTATCGATGTGTGGATGCAGCCGCCGCAGCTGTCGCCCATGCAACTTGGCAACGTCCACCTGGGCGTTGGGGAGACCAAACCCCAATACGCTTTTGAACAGCCCGTTCAAAGGTTCGAGGGTGTGCTCCAGTTGCCAGCCGACCAGCGGCCGGTTGCCGATGAAGTCGGCCAACTCCGTCAGGCACTCGGCATCTGGCGAGCGCGGCGCGTCGGTGGCGTGTAGCTGGTGATGGCGTCGCAGGGTAGCAGGGACTAGCGCGGGCGATACCGACAACGTGGCCCACCACATACGACTGGTGTGCACACGGCGCGGGTTCAGTACCACCGCCGCTACGCTGATCACCGCTGGCTGACCCTCGCTCACCTGGCAGGCCATGGCCACGGACTCTTCCCCCATGTAGGGCTGAAATAGCCAGGCATACGGCGAATCGGCCCAGCGGCGACGGTCGCTTTCTCGCTGAAGCAGCGTTCTCAGCGAGCCGCTGAGCAGCGTCATGTGTCGGTCTAACAGGCGCATTCCGCTCACGAGTACTCCAAATGGTAGCGGTGGGAAAGACGCTGCTTGAAGTCTTTCACGATGTGCAGGGCTTCGCGCAGCAGGTCTCGTTCCAGTGAAGAAAGCTCTTGTACCACGACCCGATTGGTACGCTTGGCGTGGCTGCCCTCCATGTCCTGGAGCTGCTGGCGAAGACGCAACTCGGTGAATAGCGCCAGGGCTTCGCCGAGATCATCGGCAAACCGGCGATCCAACCGCCCATCGATGGCCAGGGCCTCCAGGCGATCCAGGGTCGACGTGGCCTTGATGCGCCGCTCAAGCGCCATGGTGCGCACGCCGTGCACGATAGGGAAGATGCCGCCTTTTTTGATATCGATACCGTGTTGGGGCTTCTTCAGCGAGCCAAATAGCGTCAGCGGCGTCGAGAAGCGCAGCGCTGCCCGAGCAAAGTAAGAGAGCAGCAGCTCATCGTGGGAGCAGCGCTCGAACAGCGCCTCACGTATTTGATCCAGTAGCGCGGGGTTACCTGCCACGCCGTGGGAGTCGAGCAGAATCGCCAGTTTCATCAAGCTGTCACCGTCCCGGGCGCTCACCCATTTGGCGATACGGCTCTTCCACTGCGAGACGGTGCCCACCCACTCGGGATTGGACACCATGATGTTCCCAGGACACGGCGGGTAACCCAACTGGATCAGCGTGTCGGTGAGCCCGCTCATCGCCTCGTGCACCTCGGGCCACTGGCAGTCGTCGGCCAGGATCAGGCCATTGTCCTGATCGGTTTTTAGAATCTGTTCGCCGCGCCCTTCGCTGCCCATCACCATCAGGCAGCTATGGCGGTGGTACTGCTCGGGCACCGTAAATCCCCACGCTTTGCTCATGATGCGACCATTGAGCGCCGCCAGTAACTCCATGGCAAAGCGCAGCTTCACGCCCTGGGCCATCAGCGCGTTGACCAACTCAGGCGTACGCTGGCTGGCGGCCGCCAAGGCTTCCAGGCTATTGGCTTGCTCGACCTGCAAGCTCACTACGTAGCTGCGGCTGGAGAAGAAGCTCAGCACGTCCATCAGCTCTACGACACCCCGAGCGCACTCGTCCTCCATCACCACGACCCGGGCGACCTTATGGCGAGTCATCAGTATCAGTGCTTCAAACAGGTACTGCTCGGGGGTCACGGTGACCAGCGCCTGGTTTGCCAACGCCTCTACCGGGGTATGCTGGGTGCTGTCCCCCAGCACTAAGCCATTGAGCAGATCGGTTTTGGTGACCATGCCCAGCGCGCCTTGCGTCCCTACCAGCAGGCTATCGGCGTGACTCTCGTTTAACTGCCGCACGGCATCGCGAATACTTTTCGATGCGTCGATCAACAGCGGCTCACGCATGCACTCGTGCACCTTGGCTAGCATGAAGCCTGCCATCGTCACGCCCCCCTCGGCGCGCTTTTCGGTGAGCAGGCGCGCCTTATGGGAGAGCGACTGTTTGAAGAACTGCTCGAAAGGGGGATAGTGTCGGCAGAGCTGCACGAACAGCGCTTTAGGCATCACGTAGCACAAGCACTCTTGTTCGGCCTGGAAACGGTAGCGGCTTTTACCGTTGAGAATGCTGATCGCCCCAAACAGGTCCCCGGCCGTGTAGTGGCCAATCCGCGCACTGGCGGCGGGTAGCGTGGGGTCCAGCTCGGCGACCTCTCCCTTGTGAATGAGAAATACCGACTCGCCTGCCTGGCCCATCTCAAGAATGATTTCATCCCGGTCGAAGTAGGCAAGGTCCATACCGCGACGAACGTGATCGCGCCCCGCATCATCCATCAGCGAAAACGGCAGTTGGGAGAGATCCACGTCTACCATGGGCGACCTCACTTAAGGGCAGTGACTAAAGAGAACTAGAAACGGTTTGACGACCTGTAGACACATTGACTCATTATACTTTCCGCTATAGCGCTAACGTCTTAACGACGTTTGTTTAGCGACGAAAGTAGTGGCTTTTTTACTCACTTTTAAATCGACTAAACACCACTTGTTAAGGTAGCAAACATTGCTTTTAACCGAGCCATAGACCATTGTCCTATCACCGCCAGGAAGGCGTTTAAAGAACGCTGAAAGCTCATGAAAAATAATGCTTTATATTCATACAACTCCTGTTTGCCACGTGACTAAAAGCGCCTGATACCAAAGTCTGGGATTTATTTTCGGCGATTATTGCCCAGTATTATCAGCGAGTCATACAGGGTAATCGCACACCACCTGTCTAACGCACTTCAAGCCGCTGACGATAACTTGCCGATCACCCCTTAACGACACAAAACGGCTTAACAATAAGAAGGTGACGTGCTTGGCAACGCTGACTTACCGCTCACTCACCAGCGCGGTGTTCCATGCGGGGTTGCCCTGATGAACCACACGCTATCTTGAGTTCACTTTCCAACCCTAAAAATCACAACTGGAGAGCAACACAATGGCAGACGATAAATCCAATGCTGCTGAATACTGGAAGGCCAACGTCCGGCTGATCTTCGGATGCCTGGTGGTTTGGGCATTTGTCTCCTACGGATGTGCCATCCTGTTCCGTCCGCTGCTCGCGGGCATTCCCGTTGGCGGTACGGACCTGGGCTTCTGGTTTGCTCAGCAAGGCTCCATTCTTACCTTCATCGTGCTGATCTTCTTCTACGCCTGGAGAATGAACACGCTCGACAAAAAATACGGCCTGGGGGAGTAAGCCAGCATGAGCCAGTTTGCAATCAACTTACTGTTCGTTGGCGCCTCGTTCGCGCTCTATATCGGGATTGCGATATGGGCGCGAGCGGGCTCCACCAAAGACTTCTATGTCGCCGGCGGCGGCGTACACCCCATTACCAACGGTATGGCCACGGCAGCCGACTGGATGTCGGCGGCATCGTTCATCTCCATGGCGGGTCTGCTCGCGTCTGGCGGCTACGCGAACTCTACGTTCCTGATGGGCTGGACCGGTGGCTACGTCATCCTGGCGATGCTACTGGCCCCGTACCTGCGTAAGTTCGGTAAGTTCACCGTGCCTGACTTCATCGGCGACCGCTTCTACAGCAACACCGCGCGTTTAGTGGCGATTGTGTGCTTGATCATTGCGTCGGTGACCTACGTCATCGGCCAAATGACCGGCGCAGGCGTGGCGTTCTCCCGCTTCCTGGAAGTGAGCAACACCTGGGGTATCTGGATTGCCGCAGCGATCGTCTTCATGTACGCCGTGTTCGGCGGTATGAAAGGCATCACCTACACCCAGGTAGCGCAGTACGTGGTACTGATCATTGCCTACACTATTCCGGCGGTGTTCATCGCCATGCAGCTCACCGGCAACCCGCTGCCGATGTTCGGTATGTTCAGCACGCACACCGAATCCGGCGTTCCACTGCTGCAAAAGCTGGATGACGTGGTGTCGGCACTTGGTTTCCGCGACTACACCGCTGACGTGGACAACAAGCTGAATATGGTGCTGTTCACTCTGTCACTGATGGTCGGTACTGCGGGTCTGCCCCACGTGATCATCCGCTTCTTCACCGTACCGAAGGTCGCCGATGCGCGCTGGTCAGCGGGCTGGGCACTGGTGTTCATCGCCCTGCTCTACCTGACGGCTCCCGCAGTGGGCTCCATGGCACGCCTGAACCTGATGACCACCGTCTATCCGGAAATGGCAGGTCAAACCGAGAACTACGAAGAGGCCGCGCGTAACCCGATCCTCTATGCCGATCGTCCTGAGTGGTTCCGCACCTGGGAAGAGACCGGCCTGATCACTCACAACGACTTGAACGAAGATGGCCGGATTCAGTTCTACAACGGCGCTGCTGACTACGCAGACCGCGGCTGGGAAGGCAACGAGCTGGAGGTGAACAACGACATCCTGGTACTGGCGAACCCTGAAATTGCCAACCTGCCCGGCTGGGTAGTGGGTCTGATCGCAGCGGGCGGTATCGCGGCGGCGCTCTCCACCGCAGCGGGTCTGCTCTTGGCAATCTCGTCAGCGATCAGTCACGACTTGATCAAGACCATGATCAACCCGAAAATTTCTGAAAAAGGCGAAATGTTGGCAGCCCGTATCTCCATGGGTGGTGCGATCCTGCTGGCGACCTACTTAGGGCTCAACCCGCCCGGGTTTGCCGCTCAAACGGTCGCGCTTGCCTTCGGTATTGCCGGTGCCTCGCTGTTCCCTGCGCTGATGATGGGTATCTTCTCCAAGCGTATGAACAACAAAGGTGCGGTGGCCGGTATGCTGGCAGGCCTGATCTGTACCCTGCTCTACATCTTCACCTACCTGGGCTGGTTCTTTATTCCGGGCACCAACATGCTGGCCAACACGCCGGACAACTGGATGCTGGGTATTTCACCGCTCTCGTTTGGTGCCGTAGGTGCCGTGATCAACTTTGCCGTGGCCTTCGTTGTCTCCAACGCCACCGACGCGCCGCCGCAAGAAATTCAGGACCTGGTGGAAAGCGTACGCTATCCGAAAGGTGCTGGTGCTGCGGTTGATCACTAAGTCATAATCGTTCCGCCCTATTGCGCCGTCGGCCAATAGCGAACGGAACCATCTTCCATCGGGCTTCCTTAGGGGAGCCCGATGGCTTTTCAGAAGGAAAACGTATGATTTGGCACTTAGTGGCCGCCGTGTTTGCAGGCCTTGCCGCGGCCGGGATTGGCCTACTGCTTCGCACCTTGAGCCGTAAACGACTTCCCAAGTGGATCGTGCCGGTGTTTGGCGGCTTGGGGATGCTGGGCTACCAGGTTCAGTTCGAGTACAGCTGGTATGAACACAAGCAGCAACAGCTGCCGGACACGGCCAAAGTGATCTCCAGCGACACCTCTAGCCAGATCTGGCGGCCGTGGACCCTGCTATTTCCCATGACCACGACCTTCAGCGTGGTGGATAGCGAAAACGTCCGTTCGCAAGCCGTCGAGGGCGACGTGGTGGCCGAGTTCATTCTGTATCAGTTCGAGCGTCGCCACACGGACCTGATCACTACACAGCCCTACATCCTTAACTGCTCAAGCCGAGAGCTGGTTCCGCTAAACCCCGAGAGCGGCGAAGCGGATCTCGACGCGCTTCGATCTCTGCGGGAAACGTCACCGCTGCTAACTACCGTTTGCCAACTGGCCAACGAACGGCAGACGTAGCGCCCTCCCTTCGCCTAGAATGGGGCCCTTTGCTAGGCGACGTACGGCTTAGACGTATCGTCACAGGTACGATTGGTGAGGAGACACTATGTTTCATGGCGGGCTGCTGGTCGCGGTGTCACTGCTCTATATCGCAGTGCTGTTTGGTATTGCCTGGTTTGGCGACCGGCGTGCTCGTACCCACGGCGCCAGCCGCCGCCGACCCATTATTTATAGCTTGGCACTCGCCATCTACTGCACGTCATGGACGTTTTACGGCGCGGTGGGCCAAGCAGCCACCGCAGGCTGGTCGTTTGCCAGTATCTTCGTGGGGCCTATTCTGACGTTTTTGCTCTTCTGGCCCGTCCTGGCGAAGATGATCCGCGTTGCCAAGCACCAAAACGTCACCTCCATTGCCGACTTCATCGCCTCGCGCTACGGTAAGACCCAGTCTCTCGCCGCCTTTGCCAGCTTGGTCGCCCTGATTGGCACCCTGCCCTATATCGCGCTACAGCTAAAAGCCGTCTCGACGACCTTCAGCGTCTTGACCGACGCCCAAGACATGACACACGCCCCGCTGTTTGGCGATACGGCCTTCTATGTGGCGGTGGTCATGGCGATATTCGCCATTCTGTTTGGCACCCGGCACACCGATGCCACCGAACACCACGAAGGCTTGATTCATGCGGTCGCCTTTGAGTCGCTGGTCAAACTGGTGGCGTTTTTAGTACTGGGCGCCTTCGTCACCTGGGGCATGTTTGACGGCTTAGGCGAGCTGATGGGTCACGCCGAAAGCCAGCTAGAGCTGCAGCGCCAGCTCGCTAACCAAGACTTCGGTCAAAGCTTCTGGGCGCAAACGCTACTCGCCATGCTCGCCATTCTGTGCCTACCGCGCCAGTTTCACGTGGCCGTGGTGGAGAATATTCATCCGGACGATGCCACCAAAGCGCGCTGGCTATTCCCACTCTATTTGCTGGCGATTGCCTTTTTCGTGGTTCCTCTAGCGGCCGCTGGCCTGCTGCTGTTCTCTGAAAGCGGCGTAGAGCCGGATACCTATGTGCTTGCCCTCTCCATGGCGTCCGGCGAACAGTGGCTAACGCTGCTTACCTTCATCGGCGGTTTTTCTGCTGCCACCGGCATGGTCATTGTGGCGGCGGTGGCGGTGTCCATCATGATCTCGAACGAGATCGTCATTCCCGCGCTCTTCAGGCTGCGCTGGTTCGATACCAAAGCCCGAGACTATGGCCGTTTGGTGCTGCGCGCCCGCCGCCTCACCATCGTGGCCGTGCTGGCCATGGCGTACGGCTTTTATCAGCTGATTGGCGAGTTCACCTCGCTGGCCTCCATCGGCATGCTCTCGTTTGCTGCAGCGGCCCAGTTTGCTCCGGCGCTGATTGGCGGGCTGTACTGGAAGCGCGGCAACCGCTTGGGCGTGATCGTGGGCATGAACGTGGGCTTTGCCATTTGGGCATATAGCCTGCTGATGCCCGCCATGATTAACGCTGGCGTGCTGCCTCAAGCGTGGCTTACCGGTGGCCCGCTGGGGCTTAACTGGCTGTCACCCACGGCGCTGTTTGGATTGAACCTGGGAGATACGTTTACCCACGGGGTCATGCTGTCGCTGGGTATTAACCTGTTCTGCTATATCTTTGTCTCGCAAGTCACCTCGCAGCGAGTCGTGGAGCGCATTCAAGCCTCGCTGTTTGTGGATAGCGTCGAAACCCGGCAAACCTCCGTAAATCGCCCCTGGACGGGGGCCACGACGGTGGGCGATTTGAAAGTGCTGTGTGAGCGATTCCTGGGGGCGGGCCAAGTCGATCGCGCCTTCGATGATTACGCACGCCGAGCGGGCAAGCCGCTGGATGACGGTACCCGTGCCTCCATCGACGTGATCCAATTTACCGAGCGCTTTCTTGCCTCTGTCTTGGGGGCATCGTCGGCGCGGATCGTAGTGAACTCTGCCCTTCAAGGGCGAGGCATCGGCATTTCCGATGTCATTTCGATTGTGGATGAAGCGTCTCAGGTGTTGGAGTTCAACCGCGCCCTGCTGCAGGCCACCATCGAGAACATCAATCAAGGCATTAGCGTGGTCGATCAGAACCTGCGCCTGGTGGTGTGGAATCAGCGCTATTTAGAGCTGTTCCGCTTCCCCGACCACATCATTCGCGTCGGCGCACCGATGGACCGTATCTTCCGCTATAACGCCCACAACGGTGAGTACGGCCCCGGCGACCCGGAAGAGCACGTGCAGCTACTGCTGGATAACATTCGCGATGGCCAACCCCACCGCTACGTACGGTATCGCCAGGATGGGAGCGTGCTGGAAGTTCAGGGCAACCCGATGCCCGGCGGCGGCTTTGTCTATACCTACCAAGACATTACCCAACAGAAGCGCATCGAAGAGGCGCTGATCCGCTCGGAAAACAACATCCGTATCTATACCGATAACGTCCCGGCGCTCATTGCCTACTTCGATAAAGAGAGCCGCTACCTGTTTACTAACCGCGCCTACGAGCAGGCGTTCAACATCGATCGCAACGCGGTGATCGGGCGGCGCTACGAAGACGTGCTGCCGGTAAAACAGGCCGAAGAGCGAGTGCCCTGGGTACAGCGCACCCTGGCCGGTGAACGGGTGAGTTTCGAAGTCTCCATGCGGGTCAACGATGCCATGCGCTATATGCTGGTGACCTATACGCCGCACTTTGGCGATAGTCAGTCGATTCTGGGCTTCTTTGCGCTGTATCAAGACATTACCGAGCGCCGCCAGGCGGAAATTGCTCTGAAAGAGACCAATGAAACCCTGGAAGAGCGGGTGCGCGAGCGCACCCAGGCGCTGTCAGAAGCCAACGCAGCCCTGCGCCAGGAGAACCGCGTACGCGCCGAAGCGGAGCAGGCACTGCGCCAAGCGAAACAGCTCGCGGAAGACGCCAACGCCTCGAAAACCCGTTTCCTGGCTGCCGCCAGCCACGACCTACTGCAACCTCTGAATGCCGCGCGCCTGTTTACCTCGGCGCTGATGCAGAACGTCACCGCCAGCGACACTCAGCGCACCATTGGCCATATCGATAACTCGTTGCAAGCCGCCGAGGAGCTGCTGGGCACGCTGCTGGACATCTCCAAGCTGGATGCGGGGGCGCTGACGCCACGGCGTAGCCACTTCGCCCTGGCCGACATTTTCCGCCCGCTACGTGCCGAATTCGATGTGATGGCAGATGATCGTGGGCTCGATTTGGTCGTGGTGCCCACCCAGCAGTGGGTGGACTCCGATCCCCAGATGCTGCGCCGGATCGTGCAGAACTTTCTCTCAAACGCGATTCGCTACACCCAAGAGGGGCGTGTACTGCTCGGCTGTCGCCGTCAGGGGGGAAGGCTGCTGATCGAGGTGTGGGACAGCGGCCCAGGGATTCCTGAATCCAAGCTAACGGAGATCTTCCAGGAGTTCCGTCGACTCGACCAGGTGTCCCGCCATAAAGAGAGCGAAAAAGGCCTGGGGCTGGGCCTCTCCATTGCCGACCGTATGAGTCGCGTGCTGGATCACCCCATCAAAGTGCGCTCCTGGGAAGGAGTGGGCACGGTGTTTTCGGTCAGCGTGCCTATCGTGGCGGCCCGGGAGGCAACCGTCGCCGAACAGGAGCCCAGCGGCCGTCGTAGCGGTAATAAGCTGGCGGGCACACGGATTGTGTGTATCGACAACGAAACGCTGATTCTGGAAGGCATGACCGCGATGCTCAGCGGCTGGGGCTGCGAGGTATTCACCGCCACCAGCATTGGCGGGGCGAAATCGATTCTACGCAATATGGACGGTGATCCTGACGCCATCTTGGCGGATTATCACCTGGATAACGAGGTCACCGGTCTGATGGCGCTAGAAGCACTGAGCGAGCGCTTCACCGGCGCCGTTCCCGGCATTGTGATTACCGCCGACCGTACCGAGGCCGTTGCCGAAGAGGTCAAGCGCGCAGGCTATCAGCTGTTATTGAAGCCGGTGAAGCCCGCCGCCCTCCGTGCGCTACTAACCCGCACGCTGCAGGCCAGCCGCGCCAATCCCTAATCGCCAGCCCGAAAACAGCAGCGCCGCGCTTAGAAACATCTAAGCGCGGCGCTGTTTACCGGTCGTTAGCCGTTACGACTCGACTTTTGGCGGCTCCACTTCCAGCTTCTGCGCGGCAATGACGGCCTGGGTGCGCGAGTGCACGCCCAGCTTACGCAGAATGGCCGTTACGTGGGCTTTGATGGTTGCTTCCGAGACGTTCAGCTCATAGGCGATCTGCTTGTTCAGCAGACCTTCGGTGAGCATGTTCAGTACGCGAAACTGCTGGGGCGTGAGCGAGGCGATCGCCTCGGCAAAGCGCGACTCCTCTTCGCTGGTCTCTTCGAGGACGTTGGCCAGCGCTTCCGGTAACCACACCTCACCCTGCAGAATCTCACCCACCGCCTCGGCGATCAGCTGTAGCGATGACGACTTGGGAATAAAACCCGAGGCACCGTAGTCGATGGCACGGCGCACGACGTAGGGCTCATCGCTGCCGGATACCACGGCAACCGGAATATCCGGCATCTGACCGCGCAACTGGATGAGGCCCGAAAAGCCGTGGGCACCGGGCATATGGAGATCCAGCAAAATCAAATCTGCATCGGGGTGTCGATTCACGACCTCAGTGGTGGCTTCCATGGTGTCGGCTTCGACAATCTCAGCCTGGGGGGCCAACTGGCGCAACGCCTGGGTGAGCGCTGCACGAAACAGCGGATGGTCGTCAGCGACGATAAACTTATGGGCTACTGCCATGGATATTCCTCCGGTTCCTCGAGCAGCGGGGTTGCCTGCCGCCGCGACGCTAGGCTCATACGGTTGAAGCATGGTACCCCATGGGCTTCATCATGCCCAAGCATCACATGCACAATTTGTCATTGAGACGTCATCCGAACGAAAACAGCAGTGCCGGCCCTATGGCCGGCACTGCATCGGATAAGCGCAGTTTGCCTGATCGTCAGACGCAAATGCTTGACGCCCGTCATTGAACGCCGCCCTCACTGCCGATGGCAGTGAGGGCGAGACGGTTATTGATTGGCCCGATGTTCGATCAGATCATCGACGACCGACGGATCGGCCAGGGTGCTGGTATCGCCGAGACCATCGCACTCGTTGGCGGCGATCTTGCGCAAAATACGGCGCATGATTTTACCCGAGCGCGTTTTCGGCAGTCCCGGTGCCCACTGAATCACATCCGGCGAGGCAATCGGCCCGATATCTTTGCGCACCCACTGAGTCAGCTCTTTCTTCAGCTCGTCCGTGGGATCGATACCGTCGTTCAGGGTCACGTAGATGTAGATGCCCTGGCCTTTGATATCGTGGGGGAAGCCCACTACCGCCGCTTCGGCCACGGCAGAGTGCGCCACCAGCGACGACTCGATCTCGGCAGTGCCCATACGGTGGCCGGAAACGTTCAGCACGTCATCCACACGACCGGTGATCCAGTAGTAGCCATCCTCATCACGACGGCAGCCGTCGCCCGTGAAGTACATGCCGTCGTAGGTGGAGAAATAGGTCTGAACGAAGCGCTCATGATCGCCCCAGATAGAGCGCGCTTGCCCCGGCCAGGAGTCCAGGATCACCAGATTGCCTTCGGTGGCACCTTCGAGCTTATTGCCCTCGTTATCGACCAGGGCAGGTTTGACGCCAAAGAAAGGCGTCGTCGCCGAGCCTGGTTTCAGGTCGGTGGCCCCCGGCAGCGGTGCAATCATGATGCCACCGGTTTCGGTCTGCCACCAGGTATCCACGATGGGGCACTTCTCGTTGCCGATCACGCGGTAGAACCACTCCCACGCTTCGGGGTTGATCGGCTCACCCACCGACCCCAGCAGGCGCAGCGAATCCCGCTTGCTGGAGTCCATGACGCCATCACCGTGGGCCATCAGTGCGCGTACGGCGGTGGGCGCGGTGTAGAGGATATTGACCTGATGCTTGTCGACGATTTCGCCCATTCGGCCGTGGGTCGGGTAGCTCGGCACGCCTTCGAACATCAGCGTGGTGGCACCGTTCGCCAGCGGGCCGTAGACGATATAGCTATGACCGGTCACCCAGCCCACGTCAGCCGTACACCAGTAGATCTCACCCTCTTGGTAGTCGAAGACGTATTGATGCGTCATGGCGGCGTAAGTCAGGTAACCGCCGGTGGTGTGCTTCAAGCCTTTTGGTGCGCCGGTGGAACCGGAGGTGTAGAGAATGAACAGCGGATCTTCCGCGTTCATCGCCTCGGCCGGGCACTCGGTTGACTGCTTATCGACCAGCTCGTCAAACCAGATATCGCGGCCTTCCTGCCAGTCGATCTCGCCACCGGTGCGCTTCACTACCAGTACGTTCTTGCACACGTCGGTGCCATCACGCTTGAGCGCGGAGTCGACGTTCTCTTTGAGCGGTACGTGCTTGCCACCACGCACCGACTCATCGGCGGTAATGACCAGCTTGGAATCCGCACCGATGACCCGCTGGGCCACCGCATCCGGCGAGAAACCACCAAAGACCACCGAATGCACCGCGCCGATACGGGCGCAGGCCAACATGGCCATAGCCGCTTCAGGAATCATCGGCATGTAGAGTGTGACGGTATCGCCTTTCTGAATGCCCAGCGACTTCAAGCCGTTGGCCAATTGATTCGTGCGCTCGTAGAGTTCGCGATACGTAATATGCTTGGATTCGTTGGGGTTATCGCCTTCCCAAATGATCGCCGTTTGATCGCCTCGCTTGTCTAGGTGACGGTCCAGACAGTTCGCCGCCACGTTCAGCTCGCCATCTTCGAACCAGCGAATATCGACGTTATCGCGGGCAAACGAGGTGTTTTTAATTTTGCTGGGCGTTTTGATCCAGTCGAGGCGTTTGGCCTGCTCGCCCCAGAAACCTTCCGGGTCGTCCATGGACTGCTGATACATTGCCGCATATTTATCTTTATCGGCCCATGCCTTGGCAGCGATGCTATCGCGCACTGGATAGACGTTTTTATGCTCGCTCATGAAGTTGCCTCTGTCCGTGAAGTTGCACTCTCTGGTAAGTGATGTCGGTTTTATTATTGGCTGCACCGACGCGCGTAATATTTACCTAGCATAAACCTGTCCCGAACGGCTTCCCTTTAGACATTGGTAGTAGCAATTTTTATTTAAAAAACAGCTACTTAAAATAATAATCACAGGCGTTCGAAAGCACGATAGACCAAGGTCTCATCACAATGACGGCAGCGGTAGCGTCGCCCCTTGACGACCAGGGCATGGCGGCGCGGTGTAAAACGGTGGGTCTGACAGCGACACTCATAGCGATAGGGGCGCGGCTGGGAGCGCTGAATATCGAAGCGGTGGGTCACCCGTGGCACGAGCCCGAACAGATCCCGCATGACCGTCTGCCACTCGCGGCCATGGGGCTTCAAGCGCGCGCCGTTGGCGAGATGAAACACCAGCCAGTGGGCCATTTCATGGGGAATCACTTCGTCGAAGAAGGCCTCGCGATTGTCTGCCAGCAGCACCGGGTTGAAACGCAGCCCGCCCCGCCCAAGATGCGCTTGCCCCGCCGATGCGCCCTTGAGGTCAAACCACACCTTGGGAGCAGGCAGCGCTGGATGCACCTCTCGGCAGCGTGCCAAAGCCTGTGCGACCCGCTCTTGGGCGGCCCGAAGAAGCGCCTCCTGGGAGCGCGCCATCAAATCATCGTGCGGCCAAGGGGGCAGTGGTGACGTCTTCATTAGTGATAAACTAGCCATTAGTGACGTTGCTCGATTGTGACGGATCGACAGCGGTTTTCAATGATGACGTTGACCACGAGGCTCCCTATGGCAGAGCGCAACACCGTGACCGAAGCTAACTCGCCCGACAGCACTCCGCCTCAGCCGCTGCTTGATGATGAACAGCTGGACAGGCTGGACGATTTTCTCGACTCCGACCGGGTGGGCGAAGATGCCCTCGACCTGATTTCAGCCCACGGCTTTCTCGTCGCCCTGGCGGTTGCCCCTAGCGAACAGCCCACCGAACAGTGGCTGGAGGAGCTGTTCCAAGGCGAACCCAACTACCGCGATGCCGACGAGCGTGACGAGATCGTCCAGCTGCTGACGCTGCTGCGCGACAACGCCATGGCGGTGCTGGAGCAAGGTGGCCTACCGGAACTACCCTTCGAGCTAACGCTGGATGGACTGCCCGCCGAGGAGACGCCGATTGGTGACTGGTGTGCAGGCTTTATGGAAGCGGTGTTCAGCGACGAAAGCGCCTGGTTCCAGGATGACGAAGAGGCTGCCGCCACGCTGCTGCTGCCGTTCATGTCGCTATCGGGGCTCTTCGACGACGAACCCGACATGGCCGAGATGGCCAAGGATCAAGCCAGCCAAGAGACCTTCGTTGCTCAACTGCCCGAGCTGGTGCTTGACCTTTACCTGCACTACCGCGTGCCGCCGGAAACCCCCAAGCCCAAACCGCGTAAAAAAACGCCCGCCAAGGCTAAAGGCAAAAAGCGCAAATAACCGCGCTATTTTAGACGCATCACAAGGCCATCCACGACGCCATACACCCACTCCTTGGCCCGCTGCCCCCAGGGGCGCGCGGCCCAGGCGGCGGCATCTACCTCTTGGCTGGCAGCAAAGTTACGCTCGAAAAGCGCCTGCACGTCGCTGGCGAATCCTGGATCGTCTATCTCCTGGTTGGCCTCTAAGTTCCAGTGCAGGTTCCAGTGATCGAAGTTGCAGGAGCCGAGACTAACCCACTCATCGGCCAGAACGAATTTGGCGTGTATGAAGGTCGGCTGGAATTCGAAAATGCGTACGCCCGCTTTCAGCAACCCCTGATAAAAGCGCTGGCCCGCATAGCGCACGCCGGGATGGTCGTGCTTGGCACCGGGCAGTAGCAGGCGCACATCCACGCCTTGCCGAGCAGCGCGGATCAACCGGCGGCGCAGCGCAAACGTAGGCACGAAGTAGGGAGTACACAGCCACAGCCGCTGTTGGGCGCTACTCACCCGGGCATACAGCGAGTGGCGGATTGCTTGGTAGCGATAGCCTCTTGCCGACATCACTCGCCCCCGCACGCCATCGGCATGGGAGGTCGCGCTGCGCTGTGGCGGGAGCGGAAGGGGCGCTGGGTCACCCGACGCTTGGCGAGTCAGCCGGGAACGCCACAGACGGCGAAACAGCACTTCCCAGTCCGCGACGGCCGGGCCGTCGATGCGTAGCGCAATCTCGTACCACGCTTGCAGAAACTCATCCACCGCGCCGAAACCGCCAGTAAAGGCGATCTCGCCATCCACCACCACGATCTTACGATGGTCACGGCTAAGATTGCGTGCTAGAGAGTGAAAGCCAATCGGGTTGAACAGCTGCAACGCCACGCCAGCAGCCTCCAGGCGCTCACGGTCGCGTCGCTCCAATCCCATCGCGCCGTATCCGTCCAGCAGTAGGTAGGTGCTGACGCCTCGTTGCGAGGCCGACGCCAGCGCGTCGATGACTTGGTTGGCAAGCTCCCCCGATTCCATCAAGTAGAGCTCCACCAGCACGTAATGCTGTGCCTGACTAACCGCTTCGAACATCGCCGGTAAAAAGCGCGACGCTTCCGGCAGCAGAATCACACGGTTTCCTTCTCGCCACTCGTGCTGCATAGAGACTCCTTCTCTGGCTACGCTGCTTCATCCACGCTCAGCGGCTGAGTGAACGATGAACGTACAGGTCGTAGCGGCTCGTTTTGCCTTCCAGCGTGTGCTGCGGCGCGGGCCCCGCAATAGGCGGCGCTTTACGGGGGCGTTTCACCACCACCCGGTGAGACGCCACGTCGAGCGCGGCTTCCAACAGCCGTGGAGCATCGTCGTCATCCCCGGCCAGCTCGCGAAACACGCGCATCTCTTTTTTCACCAGCGCAGACTTCTCCCGATGGGGGAACATAGGGTCCAGATGAATGACCTGAGGGGCGAACTCGGCGTCTGCCACCAGCATCGCCAACTGTTCGGCGGCATCGCCATGACGCAGGCACATTCGCGCGGCAATCGCGGCGGTGTCCTCTGCGGCCGCCGCACGCGCGAGGCCATCGCTGAGCAAGGCGGCGATGGCCGCGACCCGCTCGATCATCAGCACCGGCGCTCCAAGGCTTGCCAAAACGAAGGCGTCGCGCCCCAGCCCCGCCGTAGCATCGACCACGCTCGGCGTCACGCCTTTGGCCAGCCCGCAGGCCTTCGCTACCAGCTGCCCACGGCCGCCGCCGAACTGACGGCGATGCGCGGCCTTTCCCGAGACAAAATTAACGCTGAGCGGCTTGCCGTACTCCCGCTCCTCCCCGATCAGGGCAAGCTGGCCCTCCACATAGCCCAAGGTTAGCCCCGTCGGCAGGAGAACCTCCGGTATCGGCTGGCTCATGCCGGTTTTTTCCACGCCACGTTATTACGCAGATACACCGGCTGTGCCGCGTGGGCCGCTTGGCCCAAGCCTGCGTCCAGGTCGCGCGCGGCCAGCCACGCCATCTCCTCTGCGCGCGGTTCTAAGTCCGTGAGATGTTGCGACATGCTGGCCTGCACGCCGACAGCAAACTCATCCCACAGGCTAAAGCCCGAGCCTACGCCTACCCAATCGGTTTCGTCGGCCGGCAAGCGGAATGCACCGGGCGCGATGACGACCTCGTCACTTTGTAAGCTTAGGGTATCGTTCAAGCAGTGCCAGGTGGCCGCATACACTTCGCCCATGCGCGCATCCAACGCGGTGACCACATGGCGAAAGTGATAACGCCGATGCGCTTGTAGCGCGAGCGCCTCCAAGGTCGAAATGCCGAGCAGCGGGCAGTCCAAGCCAAACGCCAGCCCTTGGGCAGCACCGGCCGCAATGCGCAGGCCGGTAAACGAACCGGGACCACGCCCGAACGCAATGGCGTTCAGCGCTTGAGGGGCAATGCCCGCATCAGCGAGCAGCTCATCCACCATCGGCATCAAGCGCTTGGTGTGCGCGCGTGGCGTCATTTCATAGCGCGCCAAACAGTCACGCTGACCGCCTGCTTGGCGGAGCAAAGCCGCAGAACAGGCGCTGGAGGAGGCATCCAGTGCCAGAAGGTATAACGACGACATAGCGGTGTTGCACTCCGTAAAAATAGGCCTCTAGTATACCGTCACACGCCTGAAACGACGATGGCCCGCAGGAAGCCTGCGGGCCATCGTGGCACGTGACGCTGCAGCGCGCTTAGCTCAGCGCTTCTTTCACCTGGCGCGTGATGTCCGCCACGCTGCCCACGCCTTCGACGCGGTGATACTGCGGCGCGGCGGCCGGGTCCTCTTTCGCCCACTGCTGGTAGTAGTCCACCAGCGGCGCGGTTTGGTCGTGGTAGACCGACAGGCGGTTACGCACCGTGGACTCTTGGTCGTCTTCACGCTGGATCAGCGTTTCGCCGGTGACATCGTCTTTACCCGGCTCTTTGGGCGGATTGTGCTCGATGTGATACACGCGACCAGAGGCCGGGTGTACGCGGCGACCCGCCAAACGGCTGACGATCTCTTCATCCGGCACGGCGATTTCCAGTACGTGATCCAGTTTGACGCCGCCCTCTTTCATGGCGTCGGCCTGGGGGATGGTCCGCGGGAAACCGTCGAACAAGAAACCATTCTCGCAGTCCGGCTGGCTGATGCGCTCTTTGACCAGATCGATGATGATGTCGTCCGACACCAGACCACCGCTGTTCATGATCTCTTTGACCTTCAAGCCCAGCTCAGTGCCGTCCTTGATAGCGGCGCGCAGCATATCCCCGGTGGAAATTTGGGGAATCTTGAACTGCTCACAAATAAACTGAGCTTGAGTCCCCTTCCCCGCGCCGGGGGCACCCAACAGGATTAAACGCATGGCACTGCTCCTTGAATGATCGTCTTGAATGATAGTGATAGTTGAAATCAATGAATCGACAATAACCGTGCCGTTCAGGCGACACAACTCCCCAAAAGCCTGAGAGCACGATTATTTTGTGTTTTTTTGAGCAAAAACAGCAAAGTGGCCAACGTTAGTACTTTGGTCACCCTGTTTGCTTCAAACTGCCGTTTAAGTAGCATTGCTATAAACACAAGCGGCGCCCGTCAGGGCGCCGCTTGTGGCTTGCTCGTATGATCGCTTACAGCAGCAAGCGACGGATATCGGTGAGCACGTCCGCCAGGAAGGCGGTGAAGCGCGCTGCATCCGCACCGTTGATCGCGCGGTGATCGTAGGAGAGCGACAGCGGCATCATCAAGCGCGGCTGGAAAGCACTGCCATCCCATACCGGCTTCATCTGCGCTTTCGACACACCCAAGATCGCGACCTCAGGGGCGTTGACGATCGGCGTGAAGGCCGTGCCACCAATCGAACCCAGGCTCGAAATGGTGAAGCAGCCACCGGTCATCTCTTCCCGCTTGAGCTTCTTGGTTTGCGCTTTCTTGCCTAGCTCCGCCATCTCCTTGGCAATCTCGATCAAGGATTTCTTATCGGCGTCGCGCAGCACGGGCACCATCAGACCGTCCGGCGTATCCACCGCGATACCGATATGGACGTACTTCTTCCATACCAGCGTATCGCCGTCGCCTTTCAAGCTGACGTTGAACTGCGGGAACTTGCGCAGTGCAAAGGCACACGCCTTGACCAGGAACGGCAGCGGCGTGAGCTTGGCCCCTTGGGCTTCGGCTTCGGCCTTCATGGCCTTACGGAAGTTTTCAAGCTCAGTGATGTCGGCTTCGTCGAACTGGGTCACGTGGGGCACGTTGAGCCAGCTACGATGCAGGTTCGTCGCGCCCATCCTGAGCAGGCGACCCATCGGCTTCTCTTCCACCTCACCGAACTGGCTGAAGTCGACTTCCGGCACGGCGGGGATGCCTGCACCACCGCTGGCCGCAGGAGCGGCAGCCTGGGCTTTACCCTGGTTGGCAATCGCCTGTTTGACGTAGGCCTGCACGTCTTCTTTCAGCACGCGATCTTTCGGGCCGCTGGGCTTCACGAGGCCCAGATCGACGCCTAGCTCACGGGCCAGCATACGCACGGCGGGGCCCGCGTGTACCAGCTTGCCGTCGCGAGGCTTGTGAGACGCCATTTGCGCTTCGGGACTGGGGGAACCCGCCGGGGACGCCTGCTTGGCGCTGGGCGCGCTCTGCGGCTTGCTATCCGCTTTTTCAGGGGCCGCTTTTTTGGGTGCGGCTTTCTTGGCACCCGCGACTTCCATATAGCCGATCACGTCGCCTTCAGAAACGGTGTCACCCTCTTTGACGGTGAGCTCCAGAATCTTGCCCTTGAAGGGGCTCGGCACGTCCATGGAGGCTTTATCGGACTCCAGGGTGATCAGCGGATCTTCGACGTCGACCTCGTCACCGGCGGCAACGCCAATTTCGATAATCGGTACGTCAGATGAGCCTGACAGATCCGGCACGCGAATCTCTTTACGCTCTGGCTCGCCGCTGCCGCCTTCGTCGTCAGCCGTATCGTCTTCGGCTTCAACTTCAGCAGAGTCGTTAGTGGAGGCAGACTCGTCGGCCTGGGCAGGCGCGTCCGCATCACTGTCATCATCGCCTTCACCCGCGATTTCCATCTGGCCAATCACATCGCCTTCGGACACGGTGTCGCCCTCTTTCACCGTCAGCGCGACGATCTTACCGCTGTGCGGGCTGGGCACGTCCATGGAGGCTTTATCAGACTCCAGGGTGATCAGCGTGTCTTCGGCGTTGACTTCATCGCCTGCGCCGACGGCGACGTCGATGATCTCGACGTTGTCAGAGCCACCGAGATCGGGGACTTTGATGTCCACGGTTTGCTTGCCGCCGCTGGCTTTCTTTGGCGCAGGGGCCGCTTCTTGCTGCTTGGCGGGCGCTTCGTCTGGCTCAGACGGGGAGTCGGCTTCCGGCTCGGCATCATCACTCTCACCGCCACCTTCCACTTCCAGCTCGACGATATCATCGCCTTCCGAGACTTTATCGCCCTCTTTGACCAACACTTTGATCACCTTGCCGCCTTTCGGGGCCGGTACATCCATGCTGGCTTTGTCGGATTCCAGAGTGATCAGGGTGTCTTCCGCTTCAATGACGTCGCCTTCTGACACCGCAATCTCGATGATTTCGACATCGGTATCCCCACCGATGTCGGGAACTTTGATGATTTCGCTACTCAAGGTCGCGCTCCTTCCAAATCGGATCGAGCCGGCGGGCATCTGCCCGCCGGGCAGCGGTTTAGCTGGTCAGCGGGTTCGGCTTGTTGGCATCGATGCCATACTTTTTCAGCGCGTCGCCGACATGCTTGCGATCAATCTCACCACGGTCGGCCAGGGCACGCAGCGCGGCGACGGTGACGAAGTAGCGGTCTACTTCGAAGAAGTAGCGCAGCTTCTCGCGGGTATCGGAACGGCCAAAGCCGTCGGTACCCAGCACGGTGTAGTCGTTCGGTACCCAGGCACGCACCTGGTCCGCGTACAGCTTCATGTAGTCGGTCGACGCAATGACCGGACCGTCACGGCCTTCCAGGCACTTGGTCACGTGGGGCTTGTTGGCCTCGGCATCCGGGTTCAGGAACGCTTCACGCTCCAGCAGCAGCGCTTCACGACGCAGCTCGTTGAAGCTGGTCACGCTCCAGATATCCGCACCGATGCCCCAGTCGTTGGCCAGCAGCTCGGCAGCGGCTTCCACTTCGCGAAGAATGGTGCCCGAGCCCATCAGCTGAACACGACCTTTGTCACCCTTCGTCTCTTTGAGCAGGTACATGCCCTTGACGATATCGTCGGCCGGTACGTTCTCAAGCTCGGGGTGCTCGTAGTTCTCGTTCATCACGGTCAGATAGTAGAAGCAGTTCTCTTGATCCGTGAACATGCGTTTCAGACCGTCTTGCACGATGACCGCGACTTCATGTGCGTACGTCGGATCGTAGCTGCGGCAGTTGGGGATGGTGGACGCCTGAATCAGGCTGTGACCATCCTGGTGCTGCAGACCTTCACCGTTGAGCGTGGTACGCCCGGCGGTGCCGCCGACCATGAAGCCACGTGCCTGCAGGTCGCCTGCGGCCCATGCCAAGTCGCCGATACGCTGGAAGCCGAACATCGAGTAGTAGATGTAGAACGGCAGCAGCGTGACGTTGTTATTGCTGTAGGAGGTCGCGGCGGCAATCCACGCCGACATCGCGCCTGCTTCAGAAATACCCTCTTCGAGAACCTGACCTTTCTGGTCCTCGCGGTAGTACATGATCTGGCCTTTATCGACCGGCTCGTACTTCTGACCTTCAGAGGTGTAGATACCGAGCTGACGGAACATACCTTCCATACCGAACGTACGTGCTTCGTCCGGAATGATCGGCACGACCTGCTTGCCCAGTTTCTTGTCTTTCACTAGGCCGTTCAAGATACGCACGAACGCCATGGTGGTAGAGACTTCACGCCCTTTGGAGCCGCCCATTTGCGAAGCAAAGGTCTTGTCTTCCAGGGTCGGTATTTCCAGCGGCTCAAACGAGCTGCGACGGCTCGGCAGGTAACCGTTGAGACGCTCGCGCTGCAGGTGCATATACTTGAGCTCGGGAGAGTCCTCTTCCGGCTTGTAATACGGCACGTCCTTGAGCTGCTCGTCGGTGAGCGGAATACCGAAGCGGTCGCGGAATTTCTTCAGCGCTTCGTACTCCATGCTCTTGACTTGGTGCGCTTCGTTGGCCGCTTCGCCATCACCGCTGCCCATGCCATACCCTTTGATGGTGTGTGCCAGGATGACGGTGGGCTTGCCATTGGAGGTATTGACCGCTTCGTGATAGGCCGCGTAGACCTTGAACGGGTCGTGACCGCCACGGTTGAGCTTCCAGATATCTTCGTCGGAGAGGTCTTTGACCATTTCTTCGGTTTCAGGATACTTACCGAAGAAGTGCTCACGGGTGTAAGCACCGCCGTTCGCCTTGTAGTTCTGGTACTCGCCGTCGACCGCCTCGTCCATGCGTTTTTGAAGGATGCCTTTCTTATCCTTCTCGAACAGCGGATCCCAGTGACGCCCCCAAACGACCTTGATCACGTTCCAACCGGCACCGCGGAAGACGCCTTCGAACTCGTCCATGACACGGGAGTTACCGCGTACCGGACCGTCCAAGCGCTGCAGGTTACAGTTGATGACGAAGATCAGGTTATCGAGGTTCTCACGGCCCGCCAGCGAGATCGCGCCCAGGGATTCCGGCTCGTCACACTCGCCATCGCCCATGAAGCACCAGATCTTGCGGTCGTGCATATCTTTCAGCTCACGGTGATGCAGATACTTCATCACGTGGGCTTGATAGATGGCCTGAATCGGGCCAAGACCCATGGACACCGTGGGGAACTGCCAGTAGTCCGGCATCAGCCACGGGTGCGGATAAGAAGAGAGGCCATCGCCGTCGACTTCGCGACGGAACTTGTCCATTTGCTCTTCGCTCAGACGGCCTTCCAGGAACGAACGCGCGTAGATACCCGGCGCCACGTGCCCCTGAATGTAGATCAAGTCGCCTTCGAAATCGCCTTTGGGAGCGCGGAAGAAGTGGTTGAAACCCACATCGTACAGCGTCGCGGACGACATGAAGCTTGCAATGTGACCACCCAGGCCCGGGTTGGCCCGGTTGTTACGAATGACCTGCGCAATGGCGTTGTAACGGATCAGGGAGCGGATACGACGCTCCATGAACAGATCGCCAGGCATGGGCGCTTCGCGGTGAACCGGGATCGTATTACGGTGGGGGGTTGTCACCGAGAAGGGCACCTTCATCCCGTCCCGGCGCAGGCGATCCGCCAGGCGGGTCATCAGGTAGCGGGCACGATCCTCGCCCTCACGATCCAGTACCGATTCCAGGGATTCCAGCCACTCCGTGGTTTCGACCGGATCGAGATCTTCTCTTGTCTCCAGACTCATAGAGGTCTCTCCGAATGACGATAAATGACAATGAGCCCCGCCAACCCTTCGGGCCTGGGGCGGCTGCGGTGTTTAGCCACCACAGGCCATACAATGGCACGACGCGTTTGCACCGTACGGGGGTTTTCGTTCTACATTCAACAAGCTACGCTCGTCTTGATGTAGTAAAGCTACACATAGAGAGTGAAAGTTAGCCTTTTGTATATGCGAAGATACCGCAAAGTCGCCACGCTGCCAATTCCAGTGAGCCGTAAAAGGCTATCCAAAACAAACTATTGCACTGCAACATAAGCACCTTATAAGACCTTCGTCGCTGCGACGAACACCTTCAAAATGTAGTGAAACTACCGTTTTATTACCTGCCTCAAGAACCACTTAACGCTACTTTTTAACCTACGCTTTTATTGTTTAAAGGCCGCCTGTGACAATCGCTGGCGGAAATACGCCCAATCGAAGGCGGGCCCTGGATCGGTTTTACGCAGCGGCGCTACTTTGGCATGGCTGGTGATTCGCTGTGGCGTCAAAGCCGGGTAGCGAGCCATCAGCCACCCCACCGCGTCGACGAGGGCGGTGTACTGCGCTTGGGTAAAGGGAGTGTCATCATCGCCCTCGAGCTCGATGCCTACGGAAAAATCGTTGAGCCTGGATCGCCATGCGCCCAGCGCAGGGTCCCACCAGCAGGAGCGACCGGCATGCCAAGCACGCTGGTCGGTATCGACGAACTGAACGCACTCGCCGTCGCGACGGATCAACAGATGGGCCGATACCCGCAGGTGGGCGATCTCGGCAAAGAAAGGGTGTCCGTCCGGGGGCAGTCGATTGGTGAACAGCGCCTCGATGGCATCGCCCGAGAACTGCCCTGGCGGCAGGCTAATGGCGTGCAAGAGCAGCAGTGAGACCTCCTGCTGGGGGCGTGCATCCTGGTTCGGTGATGGCACCTGCCGCGCCCTGGACCACGCTCCCGCCCTGTTTTCTTGGTTCATGCGCGCACGCACTCCTCTACGTTAGCCGTCTGTTTCACTATAATGCCCGTCATCGAAGACGACGCCCAGAGACCTCCCCCTATGGATTACCAAACTGCTCTTGCTGAAGAGATTCGCGCTTGCGCCGCCCGTCTGCTGGCGGAAGACGTGGGTGCAGGCGATATCACGGCTCAGCTGATTCCTGAGAGCCAATGGGCAACCGCCAAGGTGATTACCCGTGAAGCCGCAGTACTCTGCGGTGTTGCCTGGGTCGATGAGATCTTTCGCCGCCTGGATGGCCGCGTGACGCTGCGCTGGCAAGCTGCAGATGGCGACCTTTTGGCACCCGACCAGTGCTTTCTCGAGCTCGAAGGTCCGGCCCGCAGCCTGCTCACCGGCGAACGGGCCGCCCTCAACATGCTGCAAACACTGTCGGCTACGGCCACTGCCACGCGTCGCTACGTGGACTTGATCGAAGGCACCGGCGTGCGCTTGCTGGATACTCGTAAAACGCTTCCCGGGATGCGACTGGCCCAAAAATACGCGGTCACCTGTGGGGGCGGACATAATCACCGCATCGGCCTGTGGGATGCGTTCTTGATCAAAGAGAACCACATCGCCGCCTGCGGCGGCATTCAAGCCGCCGTGACTCAAGCCCGCAAACTGGCCAGCGAGCTGCCGGTGGAAGTGGAAGTCGAAACCTTCGAGGAGCTGGATCAAGCTCTAGCCGCCGGTGCCGACATCGTCATGCTGGATAACTTCGCCATTGAAGACCTCCACGTAGCGGTGGAAATCAACGGCGGCCGCGCCACGCTGGAAGCCTCCGGCAACGTGGACGACTCTACGCTGAGAGCGATTGCGGACACCGGCGTCGACTGCATCTCCAGCGGCGCGCTGACGAAAGACGTTAAATCCATCGACCTGTCGATGCGGATCACCCAAACCTTCAACGTGTAGGCGTTAGGTTTCTACGGCGCTGAGCTGCTTCACCAGTCGGTAGCGACGCAGCATTTCACCGCTGCGCTCGACCCACTGCTCGCCGAGGTTATCGAAGCCTCGGCGCAGCAGGCGCTCATAGAGCACCAGGCTCGCCTCGATCTCTACGCTCGAAACGCCGTGCTCGAGTAGAATGCGTTCGGCGTGGATCAGTAGCGTGGTGCCAATACCACGCCCCGCCAGCGACGGCCAGACGTAGAGCGTTTCAATGCGGCCTGCGCTGATATTCAGCTCTAGAAACCCGACACAGCGGCCATCGCAAGCCGCCACCAGTGTGGTGTAGAGCGCCTGGCGCGCTGCCCAAGCGCTCGCCTCACGAGGCAGTGCATTCGCCCAGGCACGGCGTTCATCCAACCCATAGTGTGTGGCCGCGCCCTGCATGACTGCATGGTAAAAGACTTCCGCCTGATCGGCGGCATCTTTGGCCAGCGCCGCGCGATAGGTCACACGGGCAGTCGGCGCAGCAGAGGGTGTGCGTTCGTTCGTTTTCAACATGCTTCGCCTCAATGCGATTTAGCGGCTGGCAACGACAGCGGACTGTCTGTCACCCGCGGGCTATTTTATACTCGTCGCCTCGTTTCGAAAGCCCCACTTCATCGACCCCGTCGGTGTCGGTCAACCACAAGGCAGTGCCATGCATGATCGATCAGACAGCGCGCCATTTGCGCTGACGCCCATTGGCCATATCGTCAGCGACTACCCGGACAAGTTCGGCGTTCCCCGCCAGCCGGGACTTGCGCCAGCGGCCAGCGCAAGCTTGGTACTTACCGCACCGTTCGATGATCCTCTCACCGTACGGGGCTTGGAAGAGTTTAGCCACCTATGGGTGACGTTTATCTTTCATCACAGCCCGACCCGCTGGACGCCCTTGGTACGCCCACCGAGGCTGGGCGGTAACCGCAAAGTCGGCGTCTTTGCCAGCCGCAGCACCCACCGCCCCAATCGGCTTGGACTGTCGTTGATCGAGCTGTCTCACATCGACACCCGGCAAGGGGTGAGTCTGCACCTCGCCGGGTGTGACTTGATCAGCGGGACGCCAGTGGTCGATATCAAGCCTTACCTGCCCTGGGCCGAAGCCAAGCCCGATGCTCGGGCAGGCTTTGCCCCCAGCGCGCCCTCACGGCTACCCGTACATTTTAGCCAGGCCGCCCAAGCAAGCCTTGCCGCCCGTGCCGATGGAGCGTCGCTCCATGCGCTGATCGAACAGGTATTGAGCCAAGACCCACGTCCTGCCTACCAGAAAGCCACGCAGAGTGACCGCCTTTACGGGGTGCGGCTGCGCGACGTAGACGTCAAGTTCCAGGCGATCGATGTCGCCTCTGAAAACGACGCCACCACCTTGACGGTGGTGGCAATCGATACACTGACTGACGAAACGCTCTTAGGCGGGAAAGGTAATCCCTAAGCGACGGCCGACTTCTTCATAAGCCTCAATGACGCCACCCAAGCCCTGGCGGAAGCGGTCTTTGTCCAGCTTCTCGCGGGTGTTGGCATCCCACAAGCGGCAGCCATCGGGTGAAAACTCATCCCCCAGGACGACCTCGCCGTTGAACACACCGAACTCTAGCTTGTAATCCACCAGCAGCATGTCACCCTCGGCAAACAGCTGCTTGAGGATGTGGTTCACCTTGAACGTTAGGGTCTTCATTTTGGCCAGTTGCTCGGGGGTTGCCCAGCCAAACGTTTCCGCCAGCGATTCATTGATCATCGGGTCGCCCTTCTCGTCGTTCTTCAAGAACAGCTCGAAGGTCGGCGGGTTTAGGGCAATGCCCTCTTCCACCCCCAAGCGCTTCACCAAACCGCCCGCCGCAATGTTGCGCACCACGCACTCGACCGGAATCATCTGCATTTTCTTGACCAGACTTTCATTGTTGGAAAGCTGCTTTTCGAAATGCGTGGGGATACCGCCCTCTTCCAAGCGCTCCATGATGAAGGCGTTGAAGATGTTGTTCACCATTCCCTTACGGGCAAGCGCCTCTTTTTTCTTGCCATCGAAAGCGCTGGTGTCATCACGAAAGTGCAGTACCAGAAGGTCAGGATCGTCAGTGGTATAGACGGATTTTGCCTTGCCGGCATAGAGTTCTTGGCGCTTTTCCATGGGGGCTCCGTGAGAAAGTGAGAAGCAAAGGGTTAACGTAAGTAGCCGGAGACGCGCTCAAGCAACTCGCGCTGATCATCCGCACTGAAATTACGCTCGCTGGCGTTGATGGCACGCAGTACGGTTTGGTCGCCGTTGGGCTCGAGCGCCAAACGAATCTGCTGTGACATCCGGCGTACGTCTGGACTAAAGACGATCTGCAGCGGGTTACGTCCACGCTCGGTTTCGGTCATGTACTCCACCAAGAACTCGTAGTCATCAGCGGAGGTCGCGAGCAGGTCACGCTGCCCTTCTTGAGTGAAATCAAGCGATAGGTAATGGTTCAACTCGGCCCAGACGCGGTCGATGGGCTGCGGAATGACCACTTCCCACTCGTCGCCCTGCTGACGCAGCTGAAGGGTCTGCTCGCTGGCCAGACGCTGGGCGGTCCACGAGGAGGAGCTGGCAGTGGCGCTACGAGCACCCAAGTACTGCTCCAAGGCCGCGAGACAGCTCTCGACGCTTTGACCGCTCTGATCACAGCGCACTTCGCTACTACCGGCGCGCAGGGCGCTCTGTAGGCGTAGCGTCGCCTGCGGGGTTACGATGACGCCTTGATTGGCACTGCTCTGTTGAACGGGGAGTTGGCGGCTACGCACGAAGGCTTCCAATTGCGGCCAAACGGTACCAGGGTCCGCAGCGACGACTAACCAGCTTTGGTCACCGACTTGGCGACGTTCGACGTAATCAGGCTCCAGACCGCTGCCAATGGCCAGCGACTGAGGCGGTTCGACCTCGGCTGGCTCATCGAGCTGTGTGCCCTGCATGGCGACCTGGGGAACGGGCATCGCATCGCGGTAACGCTGGGTATTGCGGGACTCGGGCAACACCAAAGGCGGCGCCGGGGCCGCTTCGATGTAGTCCAGGTTGCGGTCGTGGTAGTACCCATCGCGTGCGCAACCTGCCAGTGTGACAGCGGCTGCGAGTGCCAGCGGTATCCATTTAAGCGCACGTTGTTCAAGCACAGAGCTCATCAAGCCACCTTAACAGTCAACAGATCAGTTACCCGGCAGGCGATGCCTTCACCGGGTAGCAAAAGGGTTTCGAGCGCCGGGTTACTCCTCTACGACACCCGCCAGCTGCAGCGCTTCACTGACCGTGCCGTGGTACTTCTCCGACAGCCACGTCAGCGGCAAGCGAATACCGGCGTCCATGTAGCCCATGCGGTGCAGCGCCCACTTCACGGGAATGGGGTTGGATTCGATGCCCAGGTTCGTGTGCAACGGCATCAGGCGCGTATTGATTTGGTGCGCCTTGTCGGCGTCGCCCGCCACGGCAGCCGCGCACAGATCATGCATGGCTTTGGGGGCAACGTTGGCGGTGACGGAGATGTCACCATGGCCACCCATCAGCATGAAGTCACAGGCCGTCGCGTCGTCGCCGGAGTAGAGCATGAAGTCGCTGCCTTTCAGGCGTGAGATTAGATCCTCAGCGCGCTCAAGGTTCCCGGTCGCGTCTTTCAGGCCGATGATATTGTTCACTTCCGCCAAACGTACCACGGTCTCGTTGTAAAGATCGGAGCAGGTACGGCCCGGCACGTTATACAGAATGACCGGCAGTTTGCTGCCTTCTGCCACCGCTTTGAAGTGCTGATAGAGACCTTCCTGTGTGGGCTTGTTGTAGTAAGGACAAACCGACAGGCAGTAATCCGCGCCCACTTCGCTGGCGTAGCGTGCCAGCTCGACCGCTTCCGAGGTCGCGTTCGCTCCGGTACCGGCGATGACCGGAATACGGCCGTTGACCTCTTCCACCACGCTGCGAATCACGTCGAAGTGCTCGGCAAAAGACATGGTGGTGGGCTCACCCGTGGTGCCCGCAGCGACGATGGCATCGGTGCCATTATCGAGGTGGAAGTTCACCAGACGACGAAGCGCCTCCCAGTCGATGTCGCCATTGACCTTCATCGGCGTCGCCAGGGCGACAATGCTGCCTGTGATCATCCGTATTTTCCTCACCTGCAAAAAGTTGAAATCAAGCTGCCACGTGGGATGCAATGGCGTACATTACGTCAAGACGCGGCGTTGATGCCTTAAAGGAGCGCGATCACCCCTGCCCACAAACAGCAAATGGTACTCAGGCGATTCGAGCCTGTACAGCGTAAAGCACTGCGAGTTTATCGAACGCTTTGACAGCAGCGCAGCGCTTGCGTGTAATTCCCTATGAAAGTCACCCCGATAAGGAGCCTTTATGGCGATCGAACTTGGCCAGCCCGTCCCTGATTTTTCCGCCCCCGCCACGGGCGACACCACCGTCACGCTGTCGGCACTGCGCGGCAAGCAGGTCGTCATCTACTTCTACCCGAAAGCCAGTACGCCCGGCTGCACCACCGAAGGCGGCGATTTTCGGGATCGCAAAGCCGCCTTCGATGCGGCCAACACCGTGATCATCGGTGTCTCACGGGATGGCCTGCGCGCCCAGGAGAACTTCAAAGCCAAACAGGATTTCAATTTCGAGCTGATTTCCGACAAAGACGAAACCGTTTGTCAGCTCTTCGACGTCATCAAACTCAAAAAGATGTACGGCAAAGAGCACCTAGGCATCGAGCGCAGCACCTTCTTGATCGACCAGGACGGCAAGCTTGCCCAAGAGTGGCGCGGCGTCAAAGTACCCGGCCATGCAGAAGAAGTGCTGAGCGCGGCGCAGGCACTTCACCGCCAGTAACAGCGGCGCACAGCGCGGTGCCCCTCGGATCGGGGCACCGTCGCCTTTAGGGTGAATCCTGTCCCAAGGGAGGCGGTTGCGCTGCCTGTCGACTTTCGAGCCCTCTGGGCCAGGCGTACACCAACGCCTTGAGCAGCGTGGCCAGCGGGATGGCGAAGAATACTCCCCAAAACCCCCAAATACCGCCAAAAAACAGCACCGCGACGATAATCGATACCGGGTGGATATTGTTGGTTTCCGAGAACAGCACGGGAGCCAGCACGTTGCCATCCAGCGCCTGAAGCACGCCGTAGGCCACCAGCACGTACACGAACTGCTCACTGATGCCAAAGTGGAACCCGGCCACCGCCGCCACGGGAAGCGTTGCGACCGCCGCGCCAATGTACGGCACCAAGACGGAAAATCCGACCAGCACCGCTAGCAGCGCCGTGTAAGGCAGTCCAAAAAAGGCGAACGTGATGTACGCCACCGTGCCCACGATCACGATTTCGATGGATTTGCCGCGAATGTAGTTGGCGATCTGGCGGTCCATCTCGTGCCAGATACGGGTGAGCAGCGTCCGCTTCTGCGGCAGCAACGAAAGCGTAAAACCCACCAGCGCCTCACGGTCTTTCAGCATGAAAAAGACCAGAATCGGCACCAGGACCAGATAGATGATCAGCGACATGATATTGCCCAACGAGGTCAGCGAGAGCGTCAACGCGCGCTGGCCAAGCTGGCTGATTTCCCGTCCGGCAACGCCAATCCAGCTCTGCATCTGATCGGGCGTCACGATATTGGGAAAACGCTGCTGTAACTGATCCAGCCACCCTTGGCCGCTGGCAAACATGCGCGGGGTCTCTTGAACGAGCCCCACCAGCTGATTCCAGATTAGCGGCATCAAAATGAACGCCAGCGTCAGCAGCACGCTGACAAACGCCAAGAACACCAAAATGACGGCCAACAGGTGCGGTACACGTCGCCGCGTCAGCGCGCTGACCACCCCTTGCAGTAAAAACGCCAGCACCAGCGCGGTAAAAAAAGGCGCAAGCATACGACCAAACCAGATGATCGCGGCGAACCCCGCCACCAGCACGAACAGAAGAATCAGCGCCTCTTCGTCCGAAAAGTAGCGTTCGACCCAACCTCTCAAGATGCTGCGCATGGTCATGAGTGGGCATTCCCTGCTTTACGGATCCAAAACACATATACATCGCCGCGCTGCGCCCGCGCTTCCATGACATGGTCACTCAGCTCGGTAAATGCCGCCATATCCCGCCACGACCCAGCATCGGTGGCGCTGACTTCCAACAGTTGACCGGGGGCTAGACCGGCCAGTGCCTGCTTGGCTTTCAGCAGCGGTAGCGGACAGTGCAATCCGGTGGCGTCCACTACCCGATCGGGCTGAACCCCCTCGGCCAACCCAGACGCTGTTTGCTCAGACATACTCTCCCCCAAAGGCAGCTTCTATGGTGCTCAATCGTTCGTTGGCTACATAAGCGTCGCATTGTTGCATAAACTGTTTTTTTGCGATGCCCGCCGTGGCTCTGATTTAACGGCACTTCCCTGCCCGAATCAATGTCACACCGTTGTTCGCCGCGCCTATAACCTGAACGAATGGGGATGCCATGCTGCTTTTTAGACCCACCAACGCCCGCTGGGCCTGTGCGCTAGCGCTATCGCTCGGCACCCTGTGCGTTAGTTTGCCCAGTCACAGCTATGAGGATTACCAACTACCCACGCTAGGCGGCGCATCGTCATCCGTGAGCAACGAAGAGTTTCGCCTGGGTCGCGCGTGGCTGCGCCAGTTTCGCGCCCAGGCACCGCAGTGGCAGGACCCCATCGTGAGCGACTACCTAGAAAGCCTGGTCGCGCGCCTGGCACCCTACAGCCAGCTCGGCAGCCTGCAAACGACGACAGTGATGGTGGATAACCGCTCGCTCAACGCCTTTGCGGTGCCCGGTGGCGTGGTGGGCATCAATTCAGGGTTGTTTGCCTTTGCCGAAGATGAAGGCGCTTTTGTATCAGTGATTGCCCACGAGCTTGGCCACCTCTCCCAGCGCCACTACGCTCGCGGCAGCGCCCGCGCGGAGCAAACCCAGCTGCCCGCCATGGCCGCCATGCTCGCGGGGATGCTGATTGCTGCCAGCGGCGGCGGCGATGCGGGCATTGCCACCGCCATGGGTTCTCAGGCGGCGCTGATTCAAGATCAGCTCGCCTACTCCAGGCGCTTCGAGCAGGAGGCCGACCGCATCGGCCTACAGGCCATGGCAGACGCCGGTTACGACCCCGAAGCCATGGTGCGCATGTTCGATACCATGCAGCGGCTGTCGCGCCTTCAGGGCGGCACACCGCCGGAATTCCTGCTCACCCACCCGGTCTCGGACAGCCGCCTAAGCGACGCCCAGGCGCGGGTGTCTCAGCTCAGCGTGGCCAGCCGCTACACCAGCGATACGTTGTACGACATGATGCGCGCCCGGGCGCTGCTGAGCATCTACCGCAACACGCCCCAGCAGGCGGCGTCGCGACTGGCGCAAGAAGATGCCGAGGAGCCTGCGCTACGCTACATCGACGCGCTGATCACGGCACAAAACGGGCAGACCGACCGTGCCCTCCAAACCCTCGACCAGCTAGCCAGCGAGCTTCCCGATTACGGCATGCTGCCCGCCACGGCGGCGCACGTGGCGTTGACCGCGCAGCGCTACGATGACGCCATTCACCGCAGCCAGCGGCTGCTGCGGCTAATGCCCAACTACCTGCCGGCGCAGCTCACGCTAGCGGAAGCGCAGCTACAGCGTCATCCTGAAGCCGCCTATGACCTGCTTCGGGACATTACCGCGCAACACCCGGAAAACCCGCAGGGATTCAACCTGCTGGCCGAGGCGGCCGGGCGCAGCGGCTTCAACGGCTGGGGGCATCTGGCCCGTGCCGAACACCTCCAGCTCACCGGCCGCATAGACCGCGCCATTCGACAGCTGAGTATTGCCAAAGACACTGCTCAACAGGAGAACGACGCTCAAGCGCTCGCGCGTATCGAGCAGCGCCGAGAAGCGTTTCTTGAGTACCGAGAGACGCTGGAGACATTTTAGCGCCCATGCAACCTAGGCAAAAAAGCCCGACGCATTGCGTTCGGGCTTTTGGCTAACGTCAGAGACGTTGTGCTGATGTCTAAGCATTGAAGTTCAGCATGCGTTCGAGGGGTTTGAGCGCCTGCTGACGTAGCGCGTCGTCGACGAAAATTTCGCCGCTGCCTTCACGCAGCGCCCCTGCCAAATTATCCAGCGCGTTCATCGCCATCCACGGGCAGTGGGCACAGCTACGGCACGTCGCACCGTTACCGGCGGTGGGCGCTTCAAAGAGCGTTTTCTCAGGCACCGCTTGCTGCATCTTGAAAAAGATCCCACGATCAGTCGCCACGATCAGCTTGTCGTTGGGTAGCGTTTTCGCCGCTTTGATGAGTTGCGAGGTGGAGCCCGCCACATCGGCCAGCGTCACGACGGCTTCCGGCGACTCCGGGTGAACAAGCACGGCGGCATCCGGATATAGACGCTTCAAGTCTTGAATGCCTTTCGCCTTGAACTCCTCGTGCACGATGCAGGCACCGTCCCACATCAGCATATCGGCCCCGGTTTTCTTCTGGATATAGCTACCCAGGTGTTTGTCCGGCGCCCAGAGGATCTTTTCGCCCTTCGCCTGCAGATGCTCGATGACCTCCACGGCGATCGAAGAGGTCACGACCCAATCGGCACGCGCCTTCACCGCCGCCGAGGTATTGGCATACACCACCACCGTACGATCAGGATGGGCATCGCAGAACGCGCTGAACTCATCGATAGGGCAACCGACATCCAAGGAGCAGGTCGCTTCGAGCGTTGGCATCAACACGCGCTTTTCGGGGGAGAGGATCTTGGCCGTTTCGCCCATGAAACGCACGCCAGCAACCACCAGCGTAGTGGCCTCATGGCGAGCGCCAAAGCGGGCCATTTCCAGAGAGTCAGCCACACACCCGCCAGTCACTTCGGCTAGCTGCTGAATGGCATCGTCGGTGTAGTAATGCGCTACCAAAACGGCGTTGTTCGCCTTGAGCAGCTGCTTGATCTCAGCCACTCGCGCTTCGTCTTCCGCCGGGATGCGGGTAGGGCAGTACGGGCTTGGCAGCGGAGCGTCTAACTCCACTTGAGAAGTCATCATAGTCATCGTGTCTACCACTGTGACGAACAGGGAATCCCCCTGTTAAACACCAGTCACGGCGTATGCGCTCCGCATGCGCCGCACTCGGGGCAACGGCCGCTGCGTCTCTCGCGGTGGCGCGTCACCAATCTGACTCTTGGGAGCCAGGGCTGCCGTGACAGCTCGGCAGCTATACGATCAATCGATTAGACGTTCATTCATCCTGTTTCACGATGCCATCACGTCGTTGTCATGGCATTGTGGTGGACAATGATTGTTCGCTGCAAGCGCAAAATCACGCTGCGGCGCGTCAAAACGCCCATAGCAAAACGCCCCTGGCAGCAAGCTACCAAGGGCGTCGAAATTTGGTGGGTCGTGTAGGATTCGAACCTACGACCAATTGATTAAAAGTCAACTGCTCTACCAACTGAGCTAACGACCCAAATTTTGCTGCGTTACTACGGATGGCGCCAACATTCACGAATCCCGCAATGGCTGGCATCAAAACAAGGCATTAAGAAGATAACGGCTTGATGCATTGTTTGGTTCGGATGGTGGGTCGTGTAGGATTCGAACCTACGACCAATTGATTAAAAGTCAACTGCTCTACCAACTGAGCTAACGACCCGTCCGAACGGATGCATATAGTACGGATACGGCTTGTGAATAGCAAGCCCTTTTTTATCTTTCGTCTATATTCCGTCCTCTGCGGCGTCGACAACGCCTACACCGCAGAGGTCACTTGCTTAGCCGCGCTTGGGTTTCGGCTTACGCATCGCCTGCACCGGACGGCGCTTGTGCTTGTCACGGCTCCAGCGGTTCTTCTCGTCTGGCGTCAGCTCAGGCACTTTCCGGGTTTCAAGATTGGCCAGCGTCGCCAAGTCATCCACCTCATCCTGAGAGAGTTCGACCCACTCACCAGCTTTCGCGCGCTTGTCGAGGAAGATGTTGCCGTAGCGAACGCGCTTCAGGCGGCTAACGGTAAGCCCCTGGGATTCCCACAGGCGGCGAACCTCACGGTTGCGGCCCTCCAGAATCACCACGTGGAACCAGGTGTTGATGCCTTCGCCACCAAACTCCTGCACGTCGGTGAAGCGCGCCGGGCCATCTTCCAGCATCACACCGTCGACCATAGCGACGATATGCTCACGCTTGACGTCGCCCATGACCCGCACCGCGTACTCACGCTCTACTTGAGTCGAGGGGTGCATCAAGCGGTTGGCCAGTTCACCGTCGGTGGTGAACAGCAGCAAACCGCTGGTGTTGATGTCCAAGCGGCCAATCGCAATCCAGCGCTCGCCTTTCAGGCGCGGTAGGCGCTCAAAGACCGTGCGACGGCCTTCCGGATCTTTGCGGGTGCACAGCTCGCCTTCCGGCTTGTTGTACATAATGACCCGGCGCGGCACTTCCTCTTCCGGGCGCAGCGTTACAGGGCGGTCATCGAAGCTGACCTTATCCCGCGCTTCCACCCGATCGCCCAGTTTGGCGACCTGGCTATTCACCTTCACCCGGCCATCGGCAATGGCGGTTTCCATTTCACGGCGGGAGCCAAGGCCCGCACGGGCGAGGACTTTCTGCAGCTTTTCGCTGGTGGGCGGCGTGGTGTTGTTACTCTGACTCATGGTCGTCTGACCTCACATCGTTGGTCTGCGTGCCAGCGTCCTCATGTTGACGCTGCGCACGTGCCGCTAGCCGTGCCTCTAAATCGGCAAAACTGAGCGGCTGGGTTAACGCCGTCTCGGCGTGGTGATCGGCACTCTCTGCCGACGTATTCTCATCTTGCTGGGGTGGCGCATCCTGCACGCTTTGCACCGTTTCGTCCAGTGCTGGCAGTGGGTTTTGTTCGCCCGATTCCTCTTCGACGGAGTGCGCTTCGTGATCGTCGCCGCTGACCAGCGTATGCATGGGCGGCAGCGCATCCAAGGTTTTCAGCCCGAAGTCATCCAAAAAGCTGCGCGTGGTGGCATAGACCGCCGGGCGACCCGGCACGTCTCGGTGGCCTACCACGCGTATCCAGCCGCGTTCCATCAGTGTTCGAATGATCGAACTGCTAACGCTCACGCCGCGCACATCTTCGATATCACCCCGAGTCACCGGTTGACGGTAGGCAATGAGCGCCAGCGTTTCCAGCAGTGCCCGCGAGTAGCGCTGGGGGCGCTCGTCCCACAGCCGCGAGACCCAGTGGGCCAAACGCGGGCGAATGCGTAGCTGAAAGCCCGAGGCGGTCTCGACCAGTTCGAGCGCGCCGTTATCGTGGCGCAGCGCCAGCCGCGACAACGCCTCCCTCAGCGCTTTGCGGGTAGGGCACTCCTCTTCTAAAAAGAGCGTTTCCAGGCGCTCGACCGGCAACGGCTCACCCGCCGCTAGCAGCGCCGCTTCAATAATATCGTCTAACGTGGTGTCTCTCACCGCGACTCCTCGTCAGGTTCAAACGCAGGCTCTTCGAATGCCGAGGCGGCATCGCCCTGCTCCTCTCCCAAACGCTCGAAAGCGCCCTCTTCCCCATCGGCCAGCGCCGCTTGGCGGGCGCGCACGTGAATGGGCGACAGCGGTGCGTTTTGAACGATCTCGATCATGGCCTCTTTGGCCAGCTCTAAAATAGCCATAAAGGTTACCACCACACCGGCACGCCCCTCTTCAAGGGTAAACAGCGCTTCAAAGGGCGTATAACGGCCGCTCTCGCCATCCAGGCTGAGCTGCTCCATGATCTTCAGCATTCGCTCGCGGGTGGAGAGCACTTCCCGGCTGATCTGGTGGGCCTGGGCCAGCTCGGCACGCTTGAGAATATCGGACAGCGCCCCCAGCAGCTCATCGAGCGCCACATCGGGATGGATCACCCGCGTTTCCAACGGCGGCAAGCCCGCCTGTACGCTGAACCAGTCCCGGCCTACTCGGGGCAGCGTATCCAGCGCCTCAGCGGCCTCTTTCAGGCGCTCGTACTCCTGCAGACGGCGAATCAGCTCGGCGCGGGGATCCTCCTCCTCCTCGCCTTCTGCTTTCGGCGGGCGTGGCAGCAACGTCCGGGATTTAATCTCCGCCAGCATGGCAGCCATCAGCAGATACTCGCCCGCCAGCTCGATCTCCATGGCTTTCATTAGCTCCACGTACTCAATGTACTGGTGGGTGATGGTGGCCACGTTGATGGTCAGAATATCCAGGTTCTGGCGACGAATTAAATAGAGCAGCAGATCCAACGGCCCTTCGAAGGCTTCCAGAAAGACCCGCAGCGCCTCGGGTGGAATATAGAGATCTTCCGGCAGCTGCGTGATGGGCTCATCAAACAGACGCCCAAGCGCCTCCACCACCGGCTCGGCAGTAGATTCCGCCACGTCTTGGTCTTGGTCTGGCGCTGCGCTTGGCGTCTCGCTCACGCGGGTCGAATCCTTCGTTGATGAGTGGGAAAACAGCAGTGTAACAGCGCGCTGTCAGCGCGGCATCTAGCCAGCATCGGCAGCTTTCCGATAGCGCCCTTGATAATCGAACAGCTTATCGCGGATTTGAAAGTGTCGGCCTACCTTTCGCCCCACCACAAAATCCGGGTGGCGCAATCGGCGCTGCTCGTTGACGACCTCATCAGGCGTCGTCGGTTGCCATTGACCACCTGGCGCGCGCAGGTGGACACGTAAGAATACGGCATAAAACGCGCGGCGCTGGGCCGGGGTTTCTAAAGCAAACCATTCGCTCAGGCTGTCGCCATCTTCATCGTGGTAGGTGGCTTTTAGGCGCGGCAGACCACGGCCATTGGTGGTCGCTTCCAACTGCATGCCGCTGACGCGCAGCACCTTGGCATCTTTTAGTTTCAGCGCATCCTTGAGCTTGTCGTCAGCGTCCACCAGCAGCTTCTCACAGCCATGACAGCGGCGGGCGGCAATATCGTTCTCAGCGCCGCACTCGTCGCATACTTTGAAGCGAAAGCGAAACTCGCACTGGCGGCGCCGCCCTGCGTCATCCTCAATCAGCCCCTGGCAGCGGCGGCCGAAGTGTTCGATCACCAGCTCGCCGTCGCGCTTGCCCCAAAACAGGTTTGCGTGACCGCAGTCCGGGCAGGGCACCTGCACCGGTTCGCTATCGCTATCCGGCTTGGGTTCGCCTACTTCCGGAGCGTAGAGATCCCACGGGTTGCCCGCATAGTCGAGAATCAAGCACTCCTCTTTACCCGGCGAGAGGCGCAGCCCGCGCCCTACGATCTGCTGATACAGGCTGACCGACTCGGTAGGCCGCAGGATCGCGATCAGATCGACGTGGGGGGCATCGAAGCCGGTGGTCAGCACCGCCACGTTGACCAAATACTTCAGTTGGCGCGCCTTGAACGCATCGATCAGCGCGGTGCGCTCGGCCGAGGCGGTCGCACCGGTAATCAGCGCGGCCTGCTCGGCGGGCAGATAGCCCAGGATCTCTTCGGCGTGGGCTACCGTCGCGGCGAAAATCATCACCCCCTGGCGGTCGGCGGCGTACTCCACCACCTGGGCAATGATGCCCGGTGTCGCCCGGTTGCCCGCCACCACCCGGTTGAGTTCCTCCTCCCGAAACAGCCCGCTGGACGAGGGCGCCAGCGCCGAGAAGTCGTACCCCTCGATGGCCATATCCAGCCGCTTGGGCGCAGCCAAAAAGCCCTGTTTGACCATCAGACGTAGCGGCTGCTCGAACACGCAGTCGGCAAAAAAGCTCTCTTCTGAACCGCGCACCATCCCGTGGTGGTGGCGGTGGTAGATAAAACCCTGCCCCAAACGAAACGGGGTGGCGGTTAGGCCGAGGATTTTGAGCTGCGGGTTCTGGCTCCGTAGATGCTCGATCACCTGCCGATAGCTGGAGTCCTCCTCCAGCGATACCCGATGGCACTCGTCGATTACCAGCAGAGTAAAGCTGGCGTCGTTGAACTGCTCCAGGTTACGCACCACCGACTGCACCGAGCCAAACACCACTTGGCGACTGGCCTCTTTGCGCTTTAACCCAGCGCTGAAGATATCCGCCTCCAAGCCGTACGCTTGGTACTTGGCGTGGTTCTGCTCCACCAGCTCGCGCACGTGGGCCAACACCAGCACCCGCCCACGGGCGAGTCTCGCCAGTTCAGCGATCACCAGCGACTTGCCGCTGCCCGTCGGCAGCACCACCACGGCGGGGGCGCTGGTGGCGCGAAAGTGGCTGACTACCCGCTTTACCGCCTCGGTTTGGTAGGGGCGCAGCGAAGGCGCTGCCCCGTTAGCCAAGAAAGGCGGCCCGGAGGCCGCCTTATCAGGATGTGTCATCCATCACCTTTTGGGTTGATCACATGACATTAGCCCAGCCATACCCGCGCATTGCGGAACAGGCGCAGCCACGCACCATCTTCGGTCCACTCCGCCGGACGCCAAGAGTTAGTGACCGCGCGGGTCACCCGCTCGGGGTGCGGCATCATGATCGTGACGCGACCATCCGGCGTGGTCAGGCCGGTAATGCCCGACGGGGAGCCGTTGGGGTTGGCCGGGTAGCGCGTAGTGACTTGGCCGTAGTTATCGATATAGCGCAGGGCAATTTGGCTGCTCGACTGCATGCTACGCAGGTGCGCCGTATCGCGGAACTCGGCGCGACCCTCCCCGTGAGCTACGGCGATGGGCAGCTTGGAGCCTTCCATGCCCGCCAGCAGAATCGAAGGGCTCTTCTCTACCCGCACCATCGACACCCGGGCTTCGAACTGTTCGGACTCATTGCGCACGAAAGCCGGCCAGTTTTCCGCACCAGGAATCAGCGTTTTGAGCTGCGAGAGCATCTGGCAGCCGTTACACACGCCCAGCGAGAAGCTATCGTCGCGGGTGAAGAAGGTTTCGAACTGCTCGCGGGCGCGCTCGTTGAATAGCACAGACTTGGCCCAGCCGCCGCCTGCACCCAGCACGTCGCCGTAGGAGAAACCGCCACAGGCCACTAAGCCTTTGAACTCCTCCAGGGAGACACGGCCTTCGAGGATGTCGCTCATATGCACATCCACCGCATCGAAACCCGCTTTGTGAAAGGCCCAGGCCATCTCTACCTGACCATTGACGCCCTGTTCACGCAGCACGGCCACCGCGGGCTTGGCGGTGTTGAGATACGGCGCGCTGATATCGTCGTTAATATCGAAGGTCGGCGCGGCGCTGAGGCCCGGGTCGCGAACGTCGAGCAGGTTGTCGAACTCGTTCTTCGCACATTCCGGGTTATCCCGCAGCGCCTGCATGCGGTAGCTGGTTTCGGCCCAGGTGCGCTGGGTTAGCTGGCGGGTGGTCTCCAGTAGCGGCTCTTCGAACAGCGTGACACGCACTTGGTCGTCGTAACGCGGGCGGGCAATCACGCCACAGGTTTCGATACCCGCCATGGCGAACTGGGTCAGCACCTCTTCGGTGTGCTGGCGATTGACCTGAATCACCGCGCCCAGCTCTTCGGAGAACAGGGCGTTGAAGGCTTCTACCGGCTCATCGATCAGCCAGTCGAGCTTGATTTCGAGACCGGCGTGCGCGGCAAAAGCCATCTCCAGCAGCGTCACCAATAGGCCGCCGTCGCTGCGGTCGTGATAAGCCAGCAGCTTGCCGTCGCGGTTCAGGCCTTGGATCACTTCGAAAAACGCTTTCAGATCTTCCGGGTCGTCCACATCCGGGCACGCGTCGCCCACCTGACCATACACCTGCGCCAGCGCCGAGCCGCCCAGGCGATTCTGGCCGTTCCCCAGGTCGATCAAAATCAGGTCGGACTCGTCCTGCTCCAAGTTGATCTGCGGCGTCAGCGTCGCCAGCGCGTCGGTCACCGGTGCAAAGCCGGTCACTACCAGCGACAGCGGCGAGGTAATGCTCTTCTCTTCGGCGTCATCGCCCTCTTGCCACGCGGTGCGCATGGACATGGAGTCCTTGCCTACCGGCACGGCAATACCCAGCGCCGGGCAAAGCTCCATACCCACGGCATGAACGGCGTCGTACAGCGCCTGGTTTTCACCGGGGTGGTCAGCGGCGCTCATCCAGTTGGCGGAGAGCTTGATATCCGACAGCTTGGCAATCGGCGCAGCCGCGAGATTGGTAATGGCTTCTGCCACCGCTAAGCGCGCGCTGGCCGCAGGATTAATCAGCGCCACCGGCGGGCGCTCGCCCATGGCCATGGCTTCACCGGCGTGGGTGTCGAAGCTCGCGGTGGTCACCGCGACGTCGGCCACCGGCACTTGCCAGGGGCCTACCATCTGATCACGGGCGACTTGGCCGGTGATGGAACGGTCGCCGATGGTGATCAGGAAGCTTTTCGAGGCCACCGTGGGCAGGCGCAGCACCCGGTCCATCGCTTCGCGCAGGTCCAGGTTATCCAGCATGACGCCCGAGAGTTCAGGGGTTTGGCGCTCAAACGAACGGGTCATCTTCGGCGGCTTGCCAAACAGCACGCTCATGGGCAGATCGACGGGCTTGGTTTCGAAATGGCCGTCGCACACTTCCAGGTGGTGCTCCGCCTGGGCTTCGCCCACTACCGCGTAGGGGCAGCGCTCGCGCTTGCACAGCGCGTCGAAGGTATCCAAGTCTTCAGGGGCCACTGCCAGTACGTAGCGCTCCTGGGCTTCGTTACACCAGATTTCCAGCGGGCTCATGCCCGGCTCGGCGTTGGGCACCGCGCGCAGGTCAAACAGACCGCCACGGTTGCCGTCTTTAACCAGCTCCGGCAAGGCGTTAGACAGCCCGCCCGCACCGACATCGTGGATAAAGCGAATCGGGTTGTTGTCGCCCAACGCCCAGCAGCGGTCGATGACTTCTTGGGCACGACGCTCGATTTCCGGGTTTTCCCGCTGCACAGAGGCGAAATCCAAATCCGCGCTGGACTCACCGGACGCCATACTGGACGCCGCACCGCCGCCCAGGCCGATCAGCATCGCCGGGCCACCCATGACGATCAGCTTACCGCCAACCGGGATCTCGCCTTTTTGCACGTGCTGAGCGCGAATGTTGCCGTAACCGCCGGCAATCATGATCGGCTTGTGGTAGCCCCGACGCTCGATGCCGCCTTCGCTGAGCGCATCCTGCTCATAGGTGCGGAAGTAGCCGGTCAGGTTGGGGCGGCCAAACTCGTTGTTGAACGCGGCACCGCCAATCGGGCCGTCCAGCATGATATTGAGCGCGGACTGCATGCGCTCGGGCTTGCCGTAGTCGAAGGCTTCCCAGGGCTGAACAAATTCAGGAATGCGCAGGTTAGAAACGGTAAAGCCGGACAAACCTGCTTTTGGCTTACCGCCGATGCCGGTCGCGCCTTCGTCCCGAATCTCACCGCCAGAGCCGGTGGCCGCACCGGGGAACGGTGCAATCGCCGTGGGGTGGTTGTGGGTCTCCACCTTCATCAGAATGTGGATCGGCTCTTGGTGGGCATCGTAGCGGGCACGCTCGCCCTCGGTACCGGTGAGCGGCGTGGGGAAGAAGCGTCCGCCGTGGCTGCCTTTGATCACCGCCGCGTTATCGCTGTACGCAGAGAGCACGTTATCCGGTGACGTGGCGAAGGTGTTCTTGATCATCTTAAACAGCGAGTGGCTCTGGGCTTCGCCATCGATGACCCAATCTGCGTTGAAGATTTTGTGGCGGCAGTGCTCAGAGTTCGCCTGGGCGAACATCATCAGCTCCACATCGCTGGGGTTGCGGCCTAGCTCGATAAAGGCCTCGACGAGGTAGTCGACTTCATCATCCGCCAGCGCAAGGCCCAGCTCACGGTTCGCCGTCATCAGCGCGTCGCGGCCGCCTTCCAGAATGTCGACGCTGCCAAGGGGGGCAGGCGAGTGATGGGCGAATAGCTTGCTCGCCTCGGCTACGTCGTCCAGCACGTTTTCGGTCATGCGGTCATGCAGCAGCGCGCTGATCGTTTCGAGCTGCTCAGCGCTGGGGGCGCCGCGTAGGCCTACGCGGTAATCGACACCCCGCTCGATGCGACTAATCTGGCTGAGCCCGCAGTTGTGGGCAATGTCGGTTGCTTTAGAGGACCACGGTGACTGGGTGCCCAGACGCGGCACGACCAGAAAGCGCTGCGCGTTATCGGGGGTTTCCTGGTGTTCGTGGCTGCCGTACGCCAGCAGTTGCGCCAACCGCGCCTGGGCGGCCTGATCGAGCTCTTCGTGGTGGTCGATGAAGTGGACGTAATGGGCAGACAGCGCCTCCACCTCCGGAACACGGTCACGCAACACCATTAACAGCCGTTCATGACGGAAGGCGGAAAGGGCGGGTGCGCCTCGCAGTTCGAGCATATCTGAGAGCCTCTAAAGCAGGGAGAGTTCGAGCAGGAAATCACCGGGCCGCTACGCGGCAATCCCACTATGATACTGGAAAGCGGCGTCCACACGAAATCAACAAGGTGACAGCGCCTGGCAGGCTGGGTATCGTGGCAGACTGTTCCATGTTGACCAGCCCTCATGCCGACATCGATTGCCCAACATTTTATCGCTCATTACCGGGCGTATTTCGCGATGATCGCGACACTTCTTCTGATTTTAGTGCCGCGCAGTGCGTCCATGACGAGCGGTGAACACCTTGCGCAAATTCAAGCGAAAGAGTTCATCACGATTCATACTCGCAACACCCCCACCACCTATTACGAAGGCCGCCAAGGGCCGACCGGCTTCGAGTATGAGCTGATGCACCGCTTTGCGGACTACCTGGGGGTCAGCCTCAATCTGAACGCGAGCCATCACCCGGAGAGCGTGCTTCCCGCCGTGCGCGAGCAGGGCGACTTAGGCGCTGCCGCCCTCCCCCTACTGGCAGACTCACCGGGCATTCACTACACCCGCTCCATCATTCAGATGCAGCCGCTGGTGGTGTATCGCCGCGGGCTCAACGGCATCGATGAGCCGGCAGATCTCGTGGGCCTGGAGCTGGGCACGCTGAGCGAGGCGGGCACCAGCCAAGCGCTGCGCGCCCTTCAACGTGACTACCCCAACCTTAGCTGGAAAGAGTCTCACGAGCTTGAAGTGGCCGAACTGTTGGCGCGAGTAGAGAACGGTATTTTAGATGCGGCGATCATTTTTGATCACCAGTTTCGTTTGAACCGGCTGTTTTTCCCAAACGTCGAACGCGGTTTTTTTCTAGGCGAGCCGCTCTCTCTGGCATGGGCCGTGCCTAGCGGCCGCGGGCTTGGATTATTAGAAGCCGCCAATCAATTTCTCCAGGAGCTGCAAGAGAACGGCACCCTGCAACAGCTGGTGAGCCGCTACTTCGGCCATGACGACTATCTGGAGTACGTGGGCACCCGCACGTTCCTCGCCCATCTCGATGAGCGCCTTCCCAACTACACCGAGCTATTCAAGCAAGCGGCCCGCGATACCGGCTTTGATTGGAAGCTACTGGCCGCCGTCGGGTATCAAGAGTCGCACTGGGACCCGACCGCCGTCTCACCCACCGGGGTTCGCGGCCTGATGATGCTGACCAACCCCACCGCCAGCGAGATGGGCGTGGCCGACCGCACCGACGCCGCACAGAGTATCGATGGCGGCGCGCGCTACCTGCGCAGCATTAAAGACCGACTTCCAGACAGCATTACCGGGGATGACCGACTCTACATGGCCATGGCGGCCTACAATGTCGGTCTTGGCCACCTTTACGATGCCCGTAAGATTGCCGAGATGCGTGGCGGCGATCCGGATCGCTGGCAGGACGTTCGCGCAGCGCTCCCGCTCTTACAGGAGCGTGAGTGGCATAGCCAAACCCGCCATGGCTATGCCCGTGGCGGCGAGCCGGTCATCTACGTGCGCAACATCCGGCGCTACTACGAGATGATCGAGTACGTGGAGCGCAGCCGACAGCAATTCTTTCAGCTAGAGCAGGCGCCCACCAGCGAAGAGCCGCTGCTGCTGTTCGATATCGTGCCCCCTATCGAGCCGCAATCTGGCTAGCGCTTCTCGGCAAAGAACTGCTTGAGCAACCGCTTGGCGGGCGTCGCCAGCACGCCGCCCGTCACTGCGATCTGATGGTTGAACCAGGGCTGGGCAAGCAGATTGGCCTTTGACTCCACCATGCCAGTGCGTGGCTCGGGCGCGCCGTATACCAAACGGGCAATGCGCGCATGCACCATGGTGCCTGCGCACATCATGCAGGGCTCTAGCGTCACAAACAGCGTGCAGCCCTCTAAACGGTAGTTGCCCAGCCGCTGCCCCGCCTCGCGTAGCGCGCGCACCTCGGCGTGGCCGCTGGGGTCGCAGCTTGCCAGCGGTGCATTGTGGCCAGCGCCGATGATCTCCCCCTGGGTATCCACCACCACCGCGCCCACCGGCACTTCCCCGGCGGCAAACGCTAGGTGCGCTTGGTCCATGGCGCGGTGCATGTAAAATTCATCGCTGCGTATCAAGGCAAACTCCGCTAAGGTAGCAAAACGATCGTTTTAATAGCGTGATGGCCGCACTGGGTGCGCTTTCAATCATCGGCGGGAAAACGGATAGCACCAAGGATACAGAGAATGAACGATGCGCTGAAGTCACTGGTCAGCTTGTTAGAGCTTGAAACCCTTGAAGAGACGCTCTTTCGCGGCCAAAGCCAAGATTTGGGCTTTCCTCAACTGTATGGCGGCCAAGTGTTGGGCCAGGCACTGGCCGCTGCGGCGCGCACGGTGCCGGATGAGCGCCGCCCGCACTCCCAGCACGGCTATTTTTTGCGCCCAGGCGACCCGCATCGCCCGGTGGTGTATCAGGTCGATACCATCCGCGATGGCGGCAGTTTTACCACCCGGCGGGTGACCGCTATTCAGAAAGGGCGACCGATTTTCTTCTGCAGCGCCTCTTTCCAAAGTGCTGAAGAGAGCATCAATCATCAGCGGGCCATGCCACAAGTGCCCACGCCGGAAGCGCTTATAGAGAGCGGCGATGCCAAACACGCGCGCTTCCCCGGCCACCCTATCGAGTTTTTGCACTTGAAGGATAACCCGGACAGCGCGTCACCGGCGGGGCAGTGTCTGTGGTTCCGCTTTGCTGGTGGGCCGCTACCGGACGACCCGGCGCTGCATCGTCACCTGCTCTCGTATGCATCGGATTTCAACCTACTGACCACCGGACTGATTCCTCACGGCATCAAGTACACCGACCCGAAACTGCGCATCGCCAGTCTCGACCATGCCATTTGGGTGCACGAAGATACGCGGCTAGACGAGTGGCTGCTGTACGCCATCGACTCCCCCTGGACCGGCGGCGCACGGGGCTTGGCGAGGGGTCACATCTATCGCCGCGATGGGCGTTTGGTGGCCTCGACGGCGCAAGAGGGGTTGGTGCGCTATCCGCAGTCTTGAGCCTCTGCTTTGAACACCTCTAAAAACAGCAACGCCCGCAGTGTGCGGGCGTTGTAAAATACCGGTCAGCACAACCCTAGACGGGGGCGCTGTAAACCCGTCCTTGGGCGCTACTTTCGCCATCTGACCGCCATGGATGGTGGAAATGCCGAAATTGCAGGGAGCATTTTTCGGCCATGGCGAAAGACCCCCGTTACGGGCTGTCCTGACCTAAGTGGCCTTGTTAATTACCCACCATACACGTCATTAATGGTTTTCAGCGGGTAGTGAGCCGGGTACGGCTTGCGGGCCACACCGGAGTCGACCGCTGCTTGGGCCACTGCTGAGGAGACGCGTTCCAGCAGGCGGATATCCACCGGGGTGGGAATGATGTAATCACGCCCGAAGCTCATCTCGGTACGCTCGTAGGCGTTCAGCACTTCCTGCGGCACAGGCTCGCGGGCCAGATCTTTCAGTGCATGCACCGCCGCCAGCTTCATGGCTTCGTTAATGCGCGTTGCGCGCACATCCAACGCACCGCGGAAGATGAACGGGAAGCCCAGCACGTTGTTCACCTGGTTCGGGAAGTCCGAACGGCCAGTAGCCATGATCACATCTGGGCGCGCTTCGCGGGCTACGTCCGGGTGAATTTCCGGGTCGGGGTTGGTGCAGGCGAAAATCACCGGGTCAGCGGCCATTTTCTTCACCTGCTCCGCAGAGAGCAGGCCCGGGCCAGAAAGGCCGATAAACACGTCTGCCCCGTCGATGGCATCGTCCAACGTGCGCATGTCGGTATCGCGGGCAAACTCCGCCTTGTACTCGTTGATACCGTCACGGTCAGTGTGAATCACGCCGCGACGATCCAGCATGACCAGGTTCTCTTTCTTGGCACCGCAGGAGATCAGCAGACGCATGCAGGCAATCGCCGCCGCGCCTGCGCCCATGCAGACGATTTTCACGTCTTCGATGCGCTTGACCGCGATATCCAGCGCGTTGAGCATGCCCGCAGCGGTCACAATTGCCGTGCCGTGCTGATCATCGTGGAAGACGGGGATACTACAGCGCTCGACCAAGGCTTTTTCGATCTCGAAACACTCGGGCGCTTTGATGTCTTCCAGGTTAATGCCGCCCCAGGTATCGGCAATGCGGGCAACGGTGTCGATAAACGCTTGAGGGCTTTCGGCGTCTACTTCGATATCAACGGAGTTAATGCCCGCAAAACACTTGAACAGCACGCCTTTGCCTTCCATGACCGGCTTGCTGGCCAGCGGGCCAAGATTGCCCAAGCCCAGAATCGCACTGCCGTCCGAAATGACCGCGACCAGATTACCTTTGCCGGTATAACGGTACGCATTTTCCGCTTCGCGAGCGATTTCGCGAACCGGCTCGGCAACGCCTGGGCTATACGCCAGTGCCAAGTCCCGAGCGGTAGCAGTGGGCTTGGTCAACTCCACGGAAAGCTTACCGGGGATCGGTTTAGCGTGATAATCCAAAGCTGCCTGCTTGTTTGCATCCGTCATGGTCAAGGTCTCATCAGCCTAAAGTAGAAAAGTCGTATCAGAATATAGAAAAACCCTAGGCGCCTCAAGCACGTAGTAAACTTACCTACGAAACGACCGTTTTAGCCACTTTCCCCTCCATTTCGAAACTTTTCTACGTTATTTGCTGCAACTTATACTTCACGCTATCAGCTATAAAGGTTTCCTTATTGATGCAGTGCAGTATTTTTGGAAATAAATTCCAATAGAACAACAAGAGAGTTATCCACACCCACTGGGCGCAATCGCCCTGTGGAAAAGCTAACAAGAAACAAAGAGAGATTGCTTGGTCAGCGAGGAGAGATCGATGCGTCCGCTATTGGCAGCGGGAGAGAGCGGCCGACGAGGCTAACCAAAAGCGTAGCCTTTTAGGGACAAAAAGCCCACGCCGTGGCGTGGGCTTTTGCACAGAGCACGAGACGTGCCTGCGATAGGCTGAATCCGTTAGGATTAGCCGCGCTTGATAGCAGCGCCGAAACGCTTGTTGAAGCGCTCTACGCGGCCACCAGTGGTCGCTTGCTTCTGCTTACCGGTGTAGAACGGGTGGCAGTTGGAGCACACGTCCAGAGAGAAGTCCTGACCAGAAGTAGAACCGACCTGGAAGCTTGCACCGCAAGAACAGTTGGCGGTGACCGTGTTGTAATTCGGGTGGATACCTTGTTTCATCTTGAGCCTCATGAGCTATATGCCGCCACCTGATCCATTGCCAGGCACCGCATACGGGTTTGAAAAAACTGCTAACCGGTTAACCGCTCCATCCGATAGATTCAGAGCGGCCGCGCATTCTAGCAAACTAATCGCCGGAGGCCAATTGTCCGATCCTGTTTCTTCAACGCCCCCTACCCAGGGGCAGCCTCAAGGCGCTTTTCAGGTAGTGAAAGTGGCGCTGCCATCGCCGCTGCGCCGCCTGTTTGACTATCTACCGGCCCCGCGCGCGCCCGCCTGTGGCTGGCAGCCGGGGCTCCGGGTGCGTGTTCCGTTTGGCCGCCGAGAGGTGGTGGGCGTGGTGGTCTCCCTCGCCACCGGCAGCGAGCTCCCCCGCGCGCAGCTACGCGCTATTAGCGAGGCGTTGGATGACGCCCCCCTGCCCAGCGACTGGCAGTGGCTGTGCCACTTTGCGGCGCGTTACTACCAGCACAGCCTGGGCGATACCCTGCAGCACGCCATGCCCGCCAGGCTGCGTCAGGGTCACCCGATGGCAGGGCGCACCCAAACCCTGTGGCTTCCTCTCCCCAACGATGAAACGGCCCTGGCGCGCGCGCCTAAACAGGCAGCGCTTTATGCGCTTCTTCGCCAGCACCCCCACGGACTTCCAGGCCGCGCCGTGAGCGCCCATGGCTTCACTCGGGACCAGCTATTAGCGCTGCAAAAGAAGGGCTTTACCGAGCCTCAAGAGATCACCCTGACTGCCGCTCAACCCACCGGCGGAAGCTTACTCGCCTCGCCGTCGCTGCCGCTCAACCGTGAACAGGCCGCTGCGCTCGCCGTGCTGCATGAAAAACTCGACGGCTACCACCCCTGTTTATTGGAAGGCGTGACCGGCAGCGGTAAGACCGAGATTTACTTACAGCTCATCGAAGCGCTCGCTGCCAAAGGAAAGCAGTCCCTGGTGCTCGTGCCCGAAATTGGCCTCACGCCACAAACGCTCGCGCGGTTCAAAAGCCGCTTTCGCGTACCGGTGGTGGCGCTGCACTCCGGGCTTACCGACCCAGAGCGCTTGGATGTCTGGGAAGCCGCCGCCAACGGCCGTGCGCTGGTGATCATCGGCACCCGCTCGGCTATTTTCACCCCGCTGGCGAACCCTGGGGCAATCATCGTCGACGAGGAGCACGACGGCTCGTACAAACAGCACGACGGGCTGCGCTACCACGCGCGGGACCTTGCCGTTGCCAGAGCGCACTATCACGGCATTCCCCTGCTGCTGGGCAGCGCGACGCCTTCGTTTGAAAGCCTGCAGCAGGCGCTTACGGGCGCTTACCGCCACCTGCGGCTGACCCAGCGGCCTAGCCGTCACCCGCCCGCTAAGTTAGAGCTGATCGACCTGCGTCATCAGCGCCGCCAAGGTGGGCTGCTGCCGGGGGCCATCAAAGCCATCAAAAGCACGCTTGCGGCGGGCAAGCAGGCGCTGGTATTCATCAACCGGCGCGGCTTTGCGCCGAGTCTGGCTTGTCATAGCTGCGGCTGGATGGCCGAGTGCGGCCAGTGCGATGCGCGTATGACGCTACACCGCCAGCCGCCGCTGCTGGCCTGCCACCACTGCGATAGCCGCCGAGCGCTGCCCGATGCCTGCCCAGAGTGCGGCAGCGGCGATTTGCGTGCGCTGGGTAGCGGCACGGAGCGCACCGAGGAGACGCTACAAGGGCTGTTCCCTAACACCACCGTTCACCGTATCGACCGCGACAGCACGCGCAAAAAAGAGAGCTTCGAGCAGGTGCTCAAAGAGATTCATCGCGGCGAACCCTGCCTGCTGGTGGGCACTCAAATGCTCGCCAAAGGCCACCACCTGCCCCACGTCACCTTGGTGGTGGTGGTCAACGCCGATGGCGGCCTCTACGCGGCGGACTTCCGCGCCCTAGAGCACAGCGCACAGCTATTGGAGCAAGTGGCGGGGCGCGCAGGCCGCGCCGCCCACCCTGGCCGTGTGCTGGTGCAAACCCTCCACCCGGATGACCCACATCTAGGCCAGCTGGCCGAACATGGCTACGGCGCACTGGCCCGCAACCTGCTGGAAGAGCGCCGCATCGCCAAGCTGCCGCCGTTTTGCTTTATGGCGCTGCTACGCGTAGAAAGCCCACAGGAGCAGGCGGCGCTCGCGCTGGCTCAACACGCCGCCCAGGCGCTGCGCCAGTGGTTGAAGGACGCCCAGCTGCCCGTGCGCTGCCTGGGGCCCGTGCCCGCCCCCATGGAGCGTCGCCAAAACCGCTACCACATTCACGTCATGATCACCGCTGACAAACGTAGCCACCGCCACGCCGCCGCTAACTGGCTGGTGCAGTGGCTAGAAGCCAACCGCGAGGCGCGCAAAGTGCGCTGGTCGATGGATATCGACCCACAAACCCTGGCCTGACCGCCAGGGGGCGCACAACGCTGGCGCGCCGAAGGGAATACGGCTTTGAAACTGCGCGCCAATTGCCGATAATGGCCGCTTTGCCGCTGCATTCTCTGGGCGACTGCACACGCCGCCACCGACGACATCCGGATATTTACATGAAAGATACGATTATTTCTCTGCTCGAAGGCGCGGTTGACGCGCTCAAGCACCAAGGCGTGCTGCCCAACGATTTAACGCCCGCCATCAAGGTGGATCCCACCAAAGACAAGGCCCATGGCGACTACGCCACCAACCTCGCACTGATGCTGGCCAAGCCCTCCGGCATGAAGCCCCGTGAGCTGGCCGATACCCTCGTCGCTGCCCTGCCCGCCAGCGACGCCATTCAAAAAACCGAGATTGCCGGCCCAGGGTTCATCAACTTCTTTGCTGCCGCCGACGCCGCCGCGCAAATCGTCGCCCAAGTGCTGGATAGCGGCGATGCCTTCGGCCGCAGCCTAATCGGTAAGGGTGAAAAAGTGCAGGTGGAGTTCGTTTCCGCCAACCCCACCGGCCCGCTCCACGTTGGTCACGGCCGCGGCGCGGCGATTGGCGACTGTCTCTGCCGCCTGCTGGAAGCCACCGGCTACGACGTTACCCGCGAGTTCTACTACAACGACGCGGGCGCGCAGATCAAAAACCTGGCGCTCTCCGTTCAAGCCCGCGCCAAACACCTCGGCCCCGACGATGCTAGCTGGCCGGAGGATGGCTACCGCGGCGAATACATCATCGATGTCGCCAACGACTACATGGCAGGTAAAACCGTCACCGCCGATGATCGGGAAGTGACCGCCAAAGCCGATGCAGACGACCTGGACGCCATTCAGGCCTTCGCCGTGGCTTGGCTGCGCCGCGAGCAGGATCTAGACCTCAAAGCCTTTGGCGTCGAGTTTGACGTTTACTTCCTGGAGTCCTCGCTCTACGAGGACGGCAAGGTCGAGGCCACCGTCGAAAAACTGGTCGCCAATGGCCACACCTATGAAGAAGACGGTGCCATGTGGCTGCGCACCACCGACTTCGGCGATGACAAAGACCGTGTGATGCGCAAGCGCGAAGGGGGCTACACCTACTTCCTACCCGACGTGGCGTACCACCTCGACAAGTGGCAGCGCGGCTTCACCACCGTGATCAACGAGCAGGGCGCCGATCACCACTCCACCGTGACGCGGGTGCGGGCGGGGCTGCAAGCGCTAGAAGTGGGCATCCCGACAGGCTGGCCCGACTACGTGCTGCACCAGATGGTGATGGTCACCCGTTCTGGGGTCGAAGTGAAGCTCTCCAAGCGCGCAGGCAGCTACGTCACCGTGCGCGACCTGATCGACGAAGTGGGCCGTGACGCCACGCGCTTCTTCCTGGCGGCACGGCGCGCGGACTCTCAGTTGACCTTTGATATCGACCTCGCCCGGTCGCAGTCCAACGACAACCCGGTGTATTACATTCAGTATGCCCACGCGCGGGTGTGCAGCATGTTGCGCAAAGCCGAAGAGGCAGGCCAACCCTTCGATCACAGCATCGCCACGGCCCACTTGGCACTGCTCGATAGCGATCAGGAGAAAGCGGTGCTGAACCGGTTGGCCCGCTATCCGGAGGTAGTCGAACACGCCGCCAAGAACCGCGAGCCGCAACAAGTCGCCCAGTACCTGCTGGACTTGGCCGGTGACTTCCACACCTGCTACAACGCGGTCAAAGTGATGGTCGATGACGACACCCTGCGCAATACTCGCTTGGCGCTGGGCTTGGCAGTGCGCCAAGTGCTGCGCAACGGCCTTGATCTGATGGGTGTCAGCGCCCCAGAGGAGATGTAATTCATGGCCAGCCCGCGTAATAAGCCCGCCCGCCGCGGAGCCACCACGCAGCGCAAATCGCCCCGCCGCTCCGGCGGCGGGCTGCGCATACCCGGCTGGCTATGGGGGATTGCCGGGGTGGCCGCTGGTTTCTTCCTCGCTCAGCACCAGCACGGCACGGCTCCCTGGCAGGAGCAAAGCGAGACACCCCAGGCCACGGTGCTGCCCAAGCCGGCCGGTAGTGACGAACGCAGCGCCGCGCGGCAAACCGAAACGCCTGCCGAACAGGCGATGCCCACCTTCGAGTTCTACACGCTGCTACCCGAAACCGAAGTCATCGCTCCAGGTGGGGCTGTGCCTTCCAACGTCACACCGCCCACCTTGGCAGCCAGTGACGAGGACACCGAGCGCGATAGGGCCACGACGGACTCGTCAGAGAGTACAGCTAGCGCCTCAGACAGCGCGGCGGACGACCCCATTGCCCAGGTCATTGCCGCCAACACGCGCCCCAGTGATCAGGCAGCCGCCGTTCAGCAGGCCCCGGCCAGTGCTTCGAACCGCTACATGCTGCAAGCAGCCTCGTTTCGCGAGCTGAGCGATGCCGAGCAGCTGCGCAGCCGCCTGCGCAACCTGAGCCTGCTGGCGCAGATCAGCGAGGTACAGGCCAACGGCGACACTTGGCACCGGGTTCAGGTTGGCCCTTACGACGACACCCGCGAGCTCAATCGCGCCCAGGACCTGATGAGTACCCAAGGCATCGAGCCGCTGCTGATCCAGCTACAGAATTAATCCCCACGGCGTGACACGCCTGCCGCCACCTTTTATCGGATGGCTTTCGTTTGCGGGCGGTTGATTTTTTATCAGCCGCCCGCATTTTGTTGGGAATCGCTTTTTATACGGCCGCTCGCTGCGGCCGATCAGTCATCGGGAGCGCGTCTCCCCCAAGGAGTTATCTCCATGACCACGATTGTTTCCGTTCGCCGCGGTAATCAAGTTGCCCTAGCGGGCGATGGACAAGTTTCCCTCGGCAACACCGTCATGAAAGGCAATGCCAGCAAAGTACGCCGCCTGTATCGCGGCAAGGTGTTGGCCGGTTTCGCCGGTGGCACCGCCGATGCGTTTACCCTGTTCGAGCGTTTCGAAGCGCAGCTCGAAAAGTATCAAGGCCATTTGACCAAAGCCGCCGTCGAACTCGCCAAAGATTGGCGCACCGACCGCGCGCTGCGCCGTTTGGAAGCGCTGTTGGCCGTCGCCGACCACAGCGCCTCATTGATCATTACCGGTAACGGTGACGTGGTCGAGCCGGAGCGCGGCATCATCGCCATTGGCTCTGGCGGCAACTTTGCCCAGGCCAGCGCCCGAGCGCTGCTCGAGAACACCGAGCTGTCCGCTCGCGAAATTACCGAAAAATCCCTCGCCATCGCTGGTGACATCTGCGTATTCACCAATCACCACGTGACGCTCGAAGAGCTGAACATCAACGAACGTTGAGGCCCCTTTATGACCCAGATGACACCCCGCGAAATCGTTCATGCGCTGGACCAATACATCATTGGCCAGCAGGATGCCAAGCGCGCCGTGGCCATTGCCCTGCGCAATCGCTGGCGCCGCATGCAGCTCGACGACGAGCTGCGCCCCGAAGTCACGCCGAAAAACATTCTGATGATTGGCCCCACTGGCGTAGGTAAAACCGAAATTGCCCGACGCTTGGCGAAGCTCGCCCGCGCGCCGTTCATCAAGGTAGAGGCCACCAAGTTCACCGAAGTGGGCTACGTAGGCCGCGACGTCGAGTCGATCATTCGCGATCTGATGGAAGCGGCGATCAAGATGGTTCGCGAGCATGCCAAAGAGGAAGTGGGCCACCGCGCCGAAGACGCCGCCGAAGACCGCGTGCTCGATGCGCTGCTGCCGCCGCCCCGGGGCCAGGAAGATAAGCCCCGTGAAGATAGCGGCACCCGCCAGACCTTCCGCAAAAAGCTGCGCGAAGGCCAGCTCGACGATAAAGAGATCGATATCGAAATCTCTTCCCAGGGCCAGGGCATCGATATCATGACCCCGCCGGGCATGGAAGAGATGACCAGCCAACTGCAGAGCCTGTTCTCCAACATGGGCCAGCAGAAGCGCGAGCAGCGCCGCGTGACCGTCAAAGAGGCGCTGGTGCTACTGCGTGACGAAGAGGCCGGCAAGCTGGTCAACGAAGAAGAGATCAAAGCCCGCGCCGTGGAAGCCGTCGAGCAGCACGGCATCGTGTTCCTGGACGAGATCGACAAGGTCGCCAAGGGCAGTGGCCAATCCAGCGGTGGCGAAGTCTCCCGCGAGGGCGTGCAGCGCGACCTGCTGCCGCTGATCGAAGGCTCGACGGTGTCGACCAAATACGGCATGGTCAAAACCGACCACATTCTGTTCATTGCTTCCGGTGCTTTCCACCTGTCGCGGCCTTCCGACCTCATTCCGGAACTGCAGGGTCGTCTGCCCATTCGCGTCGAGCTGGATGCGCTCACACCGGGCGACTTCAAGCGGATCCTCACCGAGCCTTCTGCTTCGCTCACCAAGCAGTATCAAGCACTGCTGGCCACAGAAGGGCTCGACGTCGAGTTCACCCCGGACGGCATCGAACGCATTGCCGAGATTTCCTGGCAGGTGAACGAAGGAACCGAGAACATCGGCGCTCGTCGTCTGCACACGGTCATGGAGCGCTTGCTGGAAGAGGCGTCGTTCAAAGGGGGAGATATGGACAGCCCCTTGGTCATTGACGCCGACTACGTCAATGCTCAGCTAGGCGAGCTGGCGGTCGACGAGGACCTGTCGCGCTACATTTTGTAAGCGCCGCTTTCGGTAGAGCCACCGGCAGCCTGCTCGCATTGGCGGGCAGGCTGCTTTTGCGATTGATCGTTATGAGGTGCCCCCCATGAACGCCCCGACGCCCACCCGGGTTCACTATCATAAGCAGGCGCGTGAGCTGGAACTTGGCTATGCCAGCGGCGAGACGTACCGGCTTCCCGTCGAACTTTTGAGGGTTTACTCCCCCTCCGCCGAAGTGCGCGGCCACGGCGGTGATACGGCCGTGCTGCAAGTGGGTAAAAAAGATGTTGGCTTACAGAACATTACCCAAGCCGGTAACTACGCCCTCAAACTGCACTTCGACGACGGCCACGATAGCGGCCTGTATAGCTGGAACTATCTTTTCGACCTCGCCACCCACCAAGACGCTTATTGGCAGAACTATCTCGAGCGCTTGGAGGCGGCAGGGGCCTCTCGCGAGCCTGCAGGCATTCAATTCAAGCAGCTGTGACGCGCTGCCCCAGGCGAGGCGCAGACAAATTGGGGTCGAGAAGGCTACAATGTTGCCAACCATTGATTGCGATGACCTAACGGTCGACAACTACCGCCTCGAATTCGGGAGCTAAAGCCCCATGAGCCCCACGGAAAAGCGCACTACCCATTTTGGCTACCAAGAAGTGCCGGTCGACGAGAAAGCCTCCCGCGTGGCCGACGTCTTCCATTCGGTGGCCGCTCGTTACGACGTGATGAACGACCTGATGTCCATGGGCATCCACCGGGTCTGGAAGCGACTCACCATCGAACGTGCTGGTGTCCGCCCAGGGCACCAAGTGCTCGACATTGCGGGCGGCACTGGCGACCTCACCCTCAAGTTTTCCCGCTTGGTAGGCCCGCGTGGCAAAGTGGTGCTGGCCGATATCAACGCCTCCATGCTCAAGGTCGGCCGCGACAAGCTGATGGATAACGGCGTGGGCGGCAACGTCGAGTACGTGCAGGCCAACGCCGAGTGCCTGCCCTTCCCGGATAACAGCTTCGACTGCATCACTATTGCCTTTGGCCTGCGTAACGTCACCGATAAAGATGCCGCGCTGCGCTCCATGGCGCGGGTACTGAAGCCCGGCGGACGCCTGCTGGTGCTGGAGTTCTCGAAACCCAACAACCCGCTGCTCTCCAAAGCCTATGACGAGTACTCCTTCCGCCTGCTGCCCAAAATGGGTGAGCTGGTCGCCGGTGATGGCGAGAGCTACCGCTATTTGGCCGAGTCGATTCGTATGCACCCGGATCAAGAGACGCTGAAGGGCATGATGGAGAACGCAGGCCTGGAACGGGTGGAGTACACCAACCTGACCGGCGGTATCGTGGCCCTCCACCGCGGCATCAAACTATGACACAGCAGCAAACAGCGATGATCCCTTGGAACACGAGGTCGGCATGCTAGTCACCCCGACCCTGTTGCTGGCCGGATGTGAACGCACGATCAATGCCCTGCTCGCCCGCGACCCGGCGGCGCCAAACCGTTTGGCGTCGCTGGCAGGTAGCCGCTTGCTGGTCCGTTTGGAGAAGCCCCAGCTCGCGCTGCTGCTCTGCTACCACGCATCAGGCATTGACCTGCAGCACGGCGACGAAGTGGAAGAGACCGACGTCGATGCCGTCGTGGAACTCACCCCCGAGACGCTCTCCGAATGGCTGAGCGGCGCTTCCATCGAGCGGCTGATGTTCGACGGCAAATTGGCCGTACGCGGCCGACTCCATCTGCTGGAAGCGACCCGCGATCTGCTGTTCGATCTGGATATCGACTGGGAGGGCGAACTGGCGCGCTGGCTGGGCGATATGCCTGCTCACTCCCTGGCGGAAGGTATTCGACGTGCGGCCCGCTGGGGGCTGCGTGCCAAAGACGAGCTGCTGCAGGATGTCTCGGAGTACGTGTTCGAGGAAGCGCGCCTGCTGCCCGGCCGCCAGCAGCGCGACGTGCTGCGCGACCACCTGACCGAGCTAGAGATCGCCACCGACCGCCTGGAAGCGCGGCTTAACCGTCTCCATAAGCGACTTACGCAGCCAGCGGAACCATCAACGCCTAAGGAGCAGCGCGGATGAGCCTGCGGCTGTTTAAAATCGTCTGGGTCGTCACGCGGCATCGCTTGGACACCTTGATTCCTGCCGAGCGCCTGCCGCTCTGGATGCGCCTACTACTGAAGCTATCACCGCTTCAACTGGTGCCCGTTGGGCAGCGCAGCCGTGGCGAGCGTTTGCGTTTGGCGCTGGAGGCGCTGGGGCCGATCTTCATCAAGTTCGGCCAAATGCTCTCGACCCGCCGTGACCTGCTGCCGGAAAACATCGCCGACGAGCTAAAGCGCTTGCAAGACCAAGTGCCGCCCTTCCCTGGCGAGCTGGCCGCTGCGCGGGTGGAAAAAGAGCTCGAAATGACGCTGCCGGAGGCGTTTGCCGCCTTTGATCGTGTCCCCTTGGCGTCGGCCTCGATTGCCCAAGTCCACGCCGCCACGCTGCACAGCGGCGAAGACGTGGTGGTCAAAATCATCCGTCCCGGCATCGACCGTATCATGCGTCAAGACATGGGCTTGATGTACCAGGTGGCCAAGCTGCTGGCCAAAGTGCCCGAAGCCCGGCGCTTACGCCCGGTCGAGGTGATCCGCGATTACGAGGCGACGCTGTTCGACGAGTTGGATCTCTACAAAGAGGCCGCCAATACCTCCCAGCTCAAGCGCAATTTCAAAGACTCACCGCTGCTGTTCGTGCCGACCATTTACTGGCCCTACACCCGCCGCCACGTCATGGTACAGGAGCGCATTCGCGGCGTGCCGGTCGCCGATCTGGAGACGCTCATTGCCCGTGGCACGAACTTGAAAAAGCTCGCCGAACGCGGGGTGGAAATTTTCTTCACCCAGGTGTTCCGCGATAATTTCTTCCATGCTGACATGCACCCCGGCAACATCTTCGTAAACTGTGACGACCCGGACGATCCACAATATATCGCTATCGACTGCGGCATCGTCGGCAGCCTCACCCGGGAAGATCAGGACTACCTGGCGCGCAATCTGCTGGCTTTCTTTCACCAGGATTACTACGAAGTCGCCGCGCTGCACATCGAGTCGGGATGGGTCGGTGAAAACACCCGCGCCAACGAGTTTGCCGCCGCCATTCGCACGGTATGCGAGCCCATTCTAGAGAAGCCGCTCAAAGACATCTCGTTTGGGCAGGTACTGCTCGGGCTGTTCCAGACCGCTCGGCGCTTCAATATGGAAGTGCAGCCCCAACTGGTGCTGCTGCAAAAGACGCTGCTCAATATCGAGGGTTTGGGCCGCCAGCTCTACCCCGACCTGGACCTTTGGAGCACCGCCAAGCCCTATTTAGAGAAGTGGATGAAAGAGCGGGCAGGCATTGGCGGGCTGTGGGAATCGCTCAAGCGCCAAGCACCGGAGCTTTCTCATCAGCTGCCTGAACTGCCCGTATTGGCGCATCAGGCACTTAGCCGCATGGAGCATGAGCATCGTCAGCGCCATCAGCAGGTGACGGCGATCAGCCAGATGCGCCGCCAAATGAGTCAGCAAGGTAAACGCCAGCATCGGCTGCGCATTGGCTTGGCCCTAGTCGCTATTGCGCTGGCTTGGCAGCCACTCAGTAGTTGGGCTGCCACTCAGGATTGGCCGATACTCGCGGCTGCCGGTGCCGGCTTAATACTGCTGCTCTGGCACTGATACGATGCAATCACTTGACGAAACGACGCCGCCGATTGATAAAGAGAACACCATGACCGACGTTACCCACGCACCCGTTTTAGATGCCCTTGCTGACGTTTTAAAGCAGCGGCGCCATGCTAATCCAGAAGATTCTTATGTTGCCTCCTTGCATCATAAGGGCTTGAACAAGATACTCGAAAAAGTGGGTGAAGAAGCCACAGAAACGCTGCTGGCGGCCAAAGATGCCGAGCACGGCAGTGACGAGGCCCGTGAAGCGTTGATCGCCGAAACGGCCGACCTGTGGTTTCATAGCCTTGTCATGCTGTCGCACCTAGATCTCGACCATCAGCGGGTACTTGATGAACTCGCTCGGCGGTTCGGTATTTCTGGCCACGACGAGAAAGCGTCCCGATCACAACGTTAACCCTGCTCCGATGAGGAAATGCATATGTTAGGTGGTATCAGTATTTGGCAGTTGCTGATTGTTCTGGGCATTATCATCCTGATTTTCGGCACCAAAAAACTGCGTAACGTGGGCACCGACCTAGGCGGTGCCGTCAAAGGCTTCAAGAAAGCCATGCACGAAGAGGAGAAAGAGGGCGACAAGAAGGACGCCGATCAGCCTCACGCCAAGGTGAGCCACGAAGAAGCGGGCAACACCTACGACGTGCAGGCCGAAGAGAAACGCGCTGCTGCCGACCGCAACGAAGAGCGCAAATAACCCATGCTGGATATCGGCTTTCTTGAACTCATGCTCATTGGCATCGTGGCGCTGCTGGTGCTCGGCCCTGAGCGGCTGCCTAAAGCGGCACGCACCACGGGGCTATGGATCGGCAAGATCAAGCGTACGGTATCCGGCATGCAGCGTGAGATCAGCGCCCAACTGGAAGCGGAAGAGCTGCGGCAGAAGCTGAACGAGCAGCAGAAAAAACTCGACGACAGCCTGAAGAAAGCCAAGCAGGACGTCGAAAGCATTGCCGAGCCACACCGCGAGACGACGGCCAACCAGCAAGCCACCGAGCAGCGCGTGGCCAGCGCCAGCGCTCGTCTAGACGACGCTCTGAAAACGGTGCGGGAAGACGCCCCAGCCACTGACCAGGCCGATCATCAAAAGGATAGCAACCACCAATGAGTATGTCTGGCGATTCCCAGGAGCCGCATAACGACCAAAGCCAAGCGCCCCTCATTGAGCACCTGATCGAACTGCGTTCGCGCTTGATGAAGGCCATCGTGGTGATCCTGGTGGTATTTCTCGGGCTGTACGCGTTTGCGAACGACATCTACAGCTTCGTGGCCGACCCGCTGATGTCGCTGCTGCCGGCAGGCTCGCAGATGATCGCCACCGAAGTGGCCTCGCCCTTCTTGGCGCCCTTCAAGCTGACGCTGGTAGTGGCGGTCTTCATTGCCATCCCGTTCGTGCTGCATCAGGCCTGGGCGTTCGTCGCACCGGGGCTGTACGACAACGAGAAAATGCTGGCCATCCCCATTTTGGTCTCCAGCGTGGCGCTGTTTTATGCCGGTGCGGCCTTCGCTTACTACGTGGTATTTCCGCTGCTGTTTGAGTTCTTCACCCAAACCGGCCCGGAAAACGTCGCGGTGATGACCGACATCAACCAGTATCTCAACTTCGTGTTGAAGCTGTTCTTTGCGTTTGGGGTGGCGTTCGAAATTCCCATCGCGACCTTTCTGCTGATCTTGTCCGGTGCGACCACCGTCGAAAGCCTTTCCAAGAAACGCCCCTACATCATCCTGGGGTGCTTCGTGATCGGGATGCTGCTGACACCGCCGGATGTTATCTCACAGAGCCTGCTGGCCATTCCCATGTACTTGCTTTACGAAGTCGGCTTGCTGTTTGGCCGCTTGGTACGTAAACGCCGCGCAGAGGCCGACACCGACGAGTAAGCGTCATCGCCCTTGCGACGAGCCACTAAAAAGCCTCTGTCATCCCACGATGACAGAGGCTTTTTCCCTACGAGTGGCCCCGCGCACGCGTCCGCGTGACCATCACCCCATCATGTCATCGATACGATCCACCAGCTTGAAAATCCCCGTCGCGGCTTCGCTGATACGCGTGGCGAGCATGTACGCCGGGGTCGTGACCACACGGTGCTCGTGATCCACGACGATATCTTCCACGCCACAGCTACGGTGCAGGCCGCCCATGGCGCTGATCGCACCCGCCACGCCCGGATCATGGCCAATGGTGACCGCAATGCCATCGCCCAGCAGGCGCGGTACCATCACCGGGGCAATACACATCAAACCGATGGGCTTGGCATCCTCTTTGAATCCGGCGAGCGCCTCTTTCACGCTCTCCAATACCTGCATGTTGTCGCTCTGCAGGGCGAAATCAGAGAGGTTTTTGGCCACTCCGAATCCCCCCGGCACGATGACCGCATCGAAGTCGTCGGCCTCCAGCTCGGTAATCGGGCTGATATCGCCACGGGCCAAACGCGCGGACTCCTGCAGTACGTTGCGGGTTTCCCCCTCCACCGGCGATTGGTCCAGGTGATTGATCACATGGTGCTGCGCCACGTCCGGGGCAAAGCAGCGATAACCGATGCCCAACTGATCCAAGCGCAACAGCGTCAAGGTAGTCTCGTAGATCTCCGAACCATCAAAGACGCCACACCCCGCTAATACGACCGCTACCTGCTTCGTCATACCTCTCTCCTTATCCAAGCCATCCATGTGGCTGAATGGCTCACTTTAGTCAGTCTCCATCGCTGCCACAAGGCGGCTTTCGCTGCATGGCATGACTGATATACTCACACCAAGCCCTGAACGGGGCACCCACATTGCGATTGCTTGGAGAGAGCCGTTGACTACCTCAACCCCACGCCACTTCCCCGCCACCCGAATGCGCCGCATGCGCAGGGACGATTTTTCGCGCCGCCTGATGCAAGAGTCGACGCTGACGCCCAACGATCTCATCCTGCCGGTATTTGTTCTGGAAGGTGAAAATCAGCGTGAAGCAGTCGCTTCGATGCCCGGTGTCGAGCGTCTGTCGATCGACCTGCTGATCGAGCAGGCCCGCGAAGCGTATGCCCTGGGCATCCCCGCGCTGGCGCTATTCCCGGTGATTGGCCCTGAGCAGAAAAGCGAGCTGGCCGAAGAGGCGTACAACGCCAGTGGCCTCGTACAGCGCAGCGTGCGTGCGCTCAAACAAGCGCTGCCCGAGCTGGGGATCATTACCGATGTGGCCCTCGATCCTTATACCAGCCACGGGCAGGACGGCATTCTCGATGAGCAGGGGTACGTCCAAAACGATCGCACCGTCGACACTCTGCTCAAACAGGCGCTCTCCCACGCTGAGGCGGGTGCCGACGTGGTCGCGCCTTCCGATATGATGGATGGCCGCATTGGGGCCATTCGCCAAGTGCTGGAGCAGGAGCATCTGCACAACGTGCGCATCATGGCTTACAGCGCCAAGTACGCCTCCAAGTACTACGGTCCCTTCCGCGACGCGGTCGGTTCGGCGGCCAACCTGGGCAAAGCGGATAAGCGCACGTACCAGATGGACCCGGCCAACGGTGACGAAGCGCTGCACGAAGTGGCGATGGACATCGCCGAAGGGGCGGACATGGTGATGGTCAAGCCGGGCATGCCCTATCTGGACGTGGTGCGTCGGGTCAAAAGCGAGCTACAGGTGCCCACCTTTGCCTATCAGGTGAGCGGCGAGTATGCCATGCATCGGGCGGCATTCGACAACGGCTGGTTAGAGGCAGAACCGGTGATTTTGGAGTCGTTGATGTGTTTCAAGCGGGCGGGAGCCGACGGCATTTTGACCTATTTTGCCCTGGAAGCAGCGCGCCTTCTTCAGCGCTGAACGTCGCTTATGCCATTAAGATGACAAATCGGTGACACCAGTTTGTCATCTTCCCCCTGCATACTGATTTAATTATCGTTATGAAGCTATGATGGGTAAAAACCACTACTGCGGGGGGCAACCATGGACGACAACGCAACAGATTCCACGTCGACACTATCGTCGACGTTACAGCCCAGTGAGACGTCGAGCAGCGACGTCGATATCGCGCCACTGCGCATCAACCGCACGCCAACCGGGGTCCAAGCCAAAGAGTCGCACACCGAAGCCGACCTGGATGACCCTCAGCTCTACTTCAACCGTGAGCTCTCCCATTTACAGTTCAATATCCGTGTTTTGGAGCAGGCGCTAGACGACGCGCATCCGCTGCTGAACCGGCTGATGTTTCTTCTGATCTTCTCCTCCAACATGGATGAGTTCTTCGAAATTCGCGTCGCCGGGCTCAAGCATCAAATGGCCCTGGGTGACGACACCACTGCCGCCGATGGCCGCTTACCCAAAGCCGTGCTGGCCGAGATTTCCGAGATCGCGCACCAGCAAATTGCCCGCCAGTACGAGATTCTCAACGATACGCTGCTACCTGCGCTGGAAGCTCAGGGGCTGCGTTTTCGCCGTCGTGACCAGTGGACCGACGCGCAAAAAACCTGGGTGCGTGATTTCTTCGACAACGAAATCATGCCGGTCATCAGCCCCATCGGCCTCGACCCCTCCCACCCGTTCCCACGGCTGGTCAACAAGAGCCTCAACTTCATCGTCGAGCTCGAGGGGAAAGATGCCTTTGGCCGCGCAGGGGGGATGGCGATTCTACCCGCCCCCCGCTCACTGCCACGCCTGATGGCGCTGCCGAAAGAGCTGTGCGCCGAGGGCTTCTCCGAATACGTTTTCCTGTCGTCGATGATTCATGCCCACGCCGAAGAGCTTTTCCCCGGCATGCGCGTGCGGGGCTGCTATCAGTTCCGCCTGACCCGCAACGCGGACATGACCGTCGACCCGGAAGAAGTGTCCGACCTGGCCTCCGCCCTACGCGGCGAGCTGTTGGCCCGTCGCTACGGTAGCGGCGTGCGTTTGGAAGTCGCCGACAACTGCCCCGACGACCTGACCAACTTCCTGCTGCGTCAGTTCGATCTGGAGAGCGGTGATCTTTATCGCGTACAGGGGCCCGTGAACCTGACCCGCATGATGGCCGTGCTGGGCGACGTCGACCGCCCCGAGCTGCTCTACCGCCCGTTCACTCCCAGCGTGCCCAAAGCGCTGAAAGGCAGCAGCCTGTTTAGCGCCATCGCGAAAAGCGACATTCTGCTTCACCACCCCTTCCAATCCTTCTCGCCTATCGAAGACTTACTGCGGGAAGCCGCCCGTGACCCCGACGTGCTGGCCATCAAGCAGACGCTCTACCGCACCGGCTCGGACTCGCCCATCGTCACCGCGCTGGTGGATGCCGCCAGCCAGGGCAAAGAAGTCACCGTAGTGATCGAGCTGCGGGCGCGCTTCGACGAGGCGGATAACCTGCAGCTAGCATCACGTTTGCAAGAAGCAGGCGCGATCGTGATTTACGGCATCATGGCGTATAAGACCCACGCCAAGATGCTGCATATCGTGCGTCGTGAGAAGGGTGAGCTGCGCCACTACGCGCACCTGGGCACCGGCAACTACCACTCCAAAACTGCCAAGCTCTACACCGACTACAGCCTGCTGACTGCCAACACAGCGCTATGCGCCGATGTGCATAAAGTCTTTCAGCAGCTCTCGGGCATGGGCAGGGCGCGCAAGATCGATACGCTGCTGCATGCGCCCTTCACGCTGCACGAGCGCTTAGTCGAGATGATCGATCGGGAAGCGCAGGTGGCACGTAAGGGGAAACGCGGCCATATCATCATCAAGTGCAACTCGCTGACAGAACCCAAGTTGATCAAAGCGCTATACCGCGCCTCTCAAGCGGGCGTGGAGTGCGATCTGATCATTCGCGGCATGTGCTGCCTGAAGCCGGGCATTCCCGGTGTATCCGACAACATTCGCGTACGCTCGATCATTGGCCGCTTCCTTGAGCACACCCGGGTATTCCACTTCCATAACGACGGCAAGCCGGAAATCTGGTGCTCCAGCGCCGATTTCATGTCGCGCAATATGTTCCACCGGGTCGAGACGTGCTTCCCGCTGCTGGATAAGAAGCTCGCCACTCGGGTACGTAAAGATCTAGAGACCTACCTGGTGGATAACTGCCAGAGCTGGCTCTTGCAGAGCGACGGCAGCTACCAGCTGCAGGACCCCGGCAGCGGTGACGCGATCAGTGCTCAGGAAACGCTGCTGTACGCCTACGCCTCGAAGAGCTAATGCAAAAACCCCGCTGCACTTAGCAGCGGGGTAATAAAAGCCGAGTAACACGCTTGGCTTAAGCGTAACGCTGGCGCAGCTGCTCAGCGGCCTCCACCATATTCGCGAGGGCTGGCTCTACCTCGGCCCAGCCACGGGTTTTCAATCCGCAGTCCGGGTTGACCCATAGACGTTCGGCCGGGATTTTCTCCAGCGCTTTCTCCATCAGTGCCACCATCCACTCCACCTCGGGAATATTCGGGGTGTGGATATCGTAGACACCCGGCCCGATCTCGTTGGGGTAAGCGAAGTCCTGAAACGCATCCAACAGCTGCATATCCGAACGCGACGTCTCGATGGTGATCACATCGGCATCCAGCGCGGCAATGGCGCCAATGATGTCGTTGAACTCCGAATAGCACATATGGGTATGAATCTGGGTGCTGTCGGCTACCCCTGCGGCACTCAGTTGGAAGCTCTCGACGGCCCAATCCAAATAGCGCTGCCACTCGCTCTGGCGCAACGGCAGCCCTTCCCGCAGCGCGGGCTCATCGATTTGAATGACATGGATACCCGCTTTTTCCAGGTCACACACTTCGTCGCGCAGCGCCAAGGCGATCTGACGGCAGGTGGTGGCGCGGGGCTGGTCGTCACGCACGAACGACCACTGCAAGATCGTCACCGGCCCGGTGAGCATGCCTTTCATCGGCTTTTCGGTCAGCGATTGGGCGTACTCGCTCCAGCGCACGGTCATCGGTGCAGGGCGCGTCACGTCGCCAAAGATGATCGGTGGCTTCACACAGCGGGAGCCGTAGCTCTGCACCCAGCCAAAGCGGGTAAACGCAAAACCGTCGAGCTGCTCGCCAAAGTACTCCACCATGTCGTTCCGTTCGGCTTCGCCGTGCACCGGTACGTCCAAGCCAAGCGCTTCCTGGCGTTCCACCGCATAGGCGATCTCTTCGCGCATCCGCGCTTCGTAGTCCGTCTGACTGAGTTCCCCCGCTTTGAACGCCCGACGAGCGGCACGAATGGCATCCGTCTGCGGGAACGAGCCAATCGTGGTGGTGGGAAACAGCGGCAGTGCCAGCAGCCTGCGCTGGGCCTGCACACGCTGTGCATAGGGCGACTGACGCTGGCTGTCTTGTGACGTGACGGCGGCCAAACGCTCGCTCACAGCGGGTTGGTGGATACGCGTCGATTCCCGGCGCGCGTCCAAGGCGCGGGTTGCTTCGCTCAAACGCTGCTCGTCTTCCGGCGTGGCGCGGTTATCAATCAGTCGCGCCAGCGTGACCACTTCATCCAGCTTCTGGCGAGCAAAGGCCAGCCAAGTCACCAGCTCGGCGTCCAGCTCGGTCTCTTGACGCAGATCGACCGGCACGTGAAGCAGCGAGCAGCTAGGCGCGAGCCACAGCCGCTGTCCCAGTCGCACTTTCAGCGGCAGTAAGCGCTCACGAAGTGCCGCCAAATCGGCCCGCCAGATATTTCGGCCATCCACTAAACCTACCGAGAGCACCTGATGCGGGCTTAACCGATCGATCACGCTCTCCACCTGTTCGGGGGCACGCACGGCATCGATGTGCAGACCCTCTACCGGTAGCCGCGTGGTGAGCGAAAGATTGTCGCCCAGCGCGCCGAAGTAGGTAGCGACCAGCAGCTTCAGCGGAGCGGACTGCAGGCGATGGTAAGCACGCTCGTAGGCCTGCTGCCAGGCCAGCGGTAAATCCTGTACCAGCGCAGGCTCGTCTAGCTGCACCCACTCAATGCCCTGAGTCGCCAGGCGAGACAGCGCCTCGCTATACACATCCAATACGCTATCGAGCAATTCGAGACGGTTAAAATCACTGCCCTTGGTCTTACCCAGCCAAAGCCACGTCAGCGGCCCGGTCAGCGTCACTTTGGGCGTAAAGCCCGCTTTAAGCGCTTCATCTACCTCGTCAAACAGCCGCGTGGAGGCTAAGGTAAATGTCTGCCCTTGATGAAGCTCCGGCACGAGGTAGTGGTAATTGGTATCAAAATATTTAGTCATCTCGCAGGCGGCCGCCGGGGTACCGCTTGGCGCGCGGCCACGGGCCATGCGAAAGGCGGTGTCCAGATCGACACGGCCTGCATTGACCTCGTCTTGGGCGTTAAAGCGCTTGGGTACCGCTCCCAGCATCACGGAAACGTTCAGCACCTGATCGTAAAAAGCGAAATCACCCACGCTGACCATGTCCAAGCCCGCAGCCTGCTGGGTTTGCCAGTGGGCCAGTCGCAGCGCTTGACCGGCGGCTTCCAGCTCGTCACGGCTGACGTCGCCCTTCCAGTAGGCTTCCGTGACTTTTTTCAGTTCGCGCTGTGCGCCGATGCGAGGATAGCCGAGAATATGAGAAACTGTCATGATGAATCCTTCCAACGTGAATGATTTCACACAGTTTGAGCGCCGCATCAACGTGAATCAAACTAAAGATTTTAATACCAAACATGAAAAATACTCACAATGATTGAATTACGCCATCTGCGCACCCTGCTGGCCCTGCGCGAAACCGGCTCGCTCGTGGAAGCCGCCGAGCGGGTGCATTTGACGCAGTCGGCTCTTTCGCACCAATTGAAAGATCTGGAAAGCCGTGTGGATAGCGCGCTCTTCGTGCGCAAAACCCGGCCAGTGGAGTTCACGCGGGCAGGGTTACGGCTGCTGGCACTGGCCGATGAGATTCTGCCGGAAGTCCGTAAAGCCGAGCGGGACCTGGCTCGATTGGCGGGCACCGAGCAGGGGCGGCTCCACATGGCCATCGAGTGCCATAGCTGCTTTCAGTGGCTCATGCCCACGGTGGATTACTTTCGCGACCACTGGCCGGAAGTAGAGATCGATATTCCCAGCGGGCACCACTTCGACCCGCTGCCTGCGCTTTCCCGAGAGCAGTTGGATCTGGTCATTACCGCCGACCCGCAACCGCTGGAAGGGGTGCATTACGTGCCGCTGTTTCGCTACGAGGGCCTGCTTGCCGTTGCCCGCCAGCACCGCTTCGCAGGGCAGCCCTATATCACCCCGGACGCCCTGGCCGATGAAACGCTCATTACTTACCCGGTGGAGCAGTCGCGGCTAGACGTGTTCACGCAATTTCTGGCCCCGGCCAACGTGCGCCCCAAAGAGATCCGCACGGCAGAACTCACCATCATGATGATGCAGCTGGTCGCCAGTGGCCGCGGTGTGTGTGCGCTCCCCAACTGGGCGCTCACCGAATATTTGGAGCGCGACTACGTCAGCGCCGTGAAGCTCGGCGACCAGGGCATTTGGAGCACGCTCTATGCGGCCATAAGGGAAGAGAGCGCCGACGCGCCATGGATGCAGGACTTTTTGCGCACTGCGAAAGAGACCTCTTTCGCAGTGCTTTCGGGGATTAAACCGGCGAGTCGCGACGAGGAATCAGCAGCGTAAAGCGCGCGCCGCCCAAGGCAGGGCTGCTGTCCACGGTGACGCTACCGCCGTGGCCAGCCATGATTTTCTGTACGATCGAAAGGCCCAGACCATAGCCGCCGGAGCTGCGGGCACGGCTATCATCCAGCCGCGCAAAGGGTTTGAAGATATCGGCCCGCGCTTCGAAAGGAATCCCCGGCCCGTCGTCTTCCACATCGATACGTACCAGGTGCGGCTCATCCCACAGGCGAATCACCACCTGAGATTTGCCATAGCGACACGCATTGCCCACCAGGTTCTGTAGCGCGCGCTGTAGATAGCGAGGTTCGGCCAGCAGCTCGATATCAGGCCCCGGCACGAGGGTCAGCTGCTGGCCGCTGTGTAGCGGCGCCAGCGTGTCGATCACTCGCTCGGCCATGGCCCGACAGTCGACCAGGGCCATTTCGAGCTCGGCACCGTTGACCGTCTCGCCACCCAAGCGGGCGTAAGTCAAAATTTCGTCCACCAGCTCATCCAGCTCGGCGATATCGGCATCGATGCCCTGTAGCTGGCGCTGAATGGCGGGCTGGTCGGTCATGTCTTCGACCATCTGCACGGCAAAGCGAATACGTGCCACCGGGGTGCGCAATTCGTGAGACACCGCGCGAATCATCTCCTGCTGGCCACGTAACAAGCTCTGCACCTGGTTCGCCATGCCGTTGAAGGCCATTCCCAAGCGGCCTAGAAAGTCCCCGCTCTCCACTTTGACACGGGTTTCCAAGCGCCCGCTGGCGATGCGCGTGGCGGCTAGCTCCAAACGTGCCATGCGCGATTCGATGCTGCGCATGATCAGGTAAACAATCAGGCTAAGCACGACCATCAACGCCACCAGCAGTGGCAAGTGCAAGTTCAGTGGCAGCGTGTCTCCTCGGGAAATCGGGCCTGCTTGAAGCCACTGCTCCGCGTCGTCGGCGTCGTTCGGTAACTGATACAGTAAGGTAATGGAGAGTTTGTCCGACACGAGGCGGGTAATCACCCCGCCCAGGGTGAGTTGAAACTGCTGTTCGGTGGTCAGGTCGTCGGGCAACGCATTGAGCAGACTCAGCGGCCAGCTGCCAGGACGCAGCCGTGTGAGCGCCGTGAGCCGCTCCTCGGCGGGCATCTCGGCCAGCCATTCGCCCAACAGCACCATGCTGCCCTGCCACTGACGCTCGCTCCAGGACCCAAACGTGGCCTCCAGCATCCACTGCTCACCGCTGCTGGACGTCGGCAGGCGCTGGCGCAGTTGCCACGGGTCTTCTGACACCAACACCGTTCCCCGCTCGATGCGCGCTCGCTCGAAATAGCCAAGCGGTGCCTCGCTGAGACTGCGTAGCGCCAGTTGCATGCCCAACTGCTCCGAAAACTCCCCAAGCAGGACTTCACGCTCCTCCATGGGCACGTCGGCAAGCTGTTGGGTCATCAAGGACATGGGCAGCGCGGCGAGCTGCTCCCGATAATCTTCACGGCGCACCTGCTCGATGAAGGAGCGCCCGCCCAGCGCGATGAAAAACACAACGCAGAGCGCCAACCCCAGCAGCAGGTAGAAGCGCAAAAACGTGCCGTGACCAAGCACTCGCCGCATGCGACAACCTCTCTTAGCTGTCCTTGACGAACAGATAACCTTTGCTGCGCACGGTTTTGATGCGGTGCGGCTGATTGGGATCATCGCCGATCTTGGGTCGTATACGCGAAACGCGCACGTCGATGGAGCGGTCCTGACCGTCGTACTTGATGCCGCGTAGGTCGCTGAAGATCTCCTCGCGGGTCAACACGCGCCCTGCGTTACGCGCCAACAGCCACAGCAGATCGAACTCGGCGCTGGTGAGATCGATACGCTCGCCGGAGAGCCACGCTTCACGGGTGGCGTTGTCGATTTCCAGGTTTTCGAACTTCAGGCGCATCTCACCATCAGGGGCGGGGCCATCGGCACGCCGCAGCAGCGCGCGCATACGCGCCAACAGCACACGCGGCTGTACGGGCTTGGGCACGTAGTCGTCTGCCCCCATTTCCAGCCCCAGCACTTGATCGAGATCGTCCGTGCGGGCGGTCAGCATCATGATAGGCCCCGCAAAATTGGGTCGCACGCGGCGGCAAATCGCCAAGCCATCTTCCCCCGGCAGCATGAGATCCAAGATCACCAGATCGGGCTGCAGCGTTAAAATGCGATCGACCCCCTTGGCCCCATCCGCTTCCAAAGTGACTTGAAAGCCATTCGCCTCCAGGTAGTCGCGGGTGAGCTCCGCCAAGCGCTGATCGTCTTCGATGATCAGCACGTGGTCCTGGTCGGGGTAGTCGGGGGTGACCGAATCCTGTGCCCCAAGTGCTTGAAATTGCTGTTCCAAGTGATCTACCATCCTTTTTCTTCACTCCGCTTAGGCAGTTTGTATTATCACCCGCTCACCCGTTGCAAAAGCAGGTTGTGATAGCTCCCAGGATACCTTAAAACCTCGCTAACGCCTGCCCCTTGATCAACGTTCGCCGGGCTTACCTTTCTGGGCGCCCTGCGCCAGCTTGATTCTTCAAACATCAGGCGCTAATGTGAAGTGGCAAACTGTCGACAATCTGGCAGGAGGAGATCCCCATGGGAGATGGCAAAGCCAAAAGTGTCATTAAACGTGTCTATGTACCCACGCAAGTACGTGACCTGCCCAACGGAGAGAAGCTAAAGATCCCCGGGCACTACAAGGCACCGCCTAGCGATGCCAATGGCGCAATGGATGATTAGCCGCTGTTCACCGCGGTCTATATAGAAAAAGGCAGGCCACTAGGGCCTGCCTTTTTTATACGCATACTGCCATGACGTTCGCTACCCTTTCGGGCCAAACAAGAACCAAGCAATCAGCCCAACGAGGGGAAATACCAGCAGCGCGATAATCCAAAGCAGTTTGGCCAGCCCACCGGCCGAACTCTTGGCGACTTTTACGATGGCCCATACGACAATGACGAGCCAGATCAAACCTAATAAACCGCCGACTTCGATACCCATGTGTCTCTCCTTGCGTGTTAACGTCCATGAGCCTTCAGCTAAGCACATGCGTGGGCTAAACACAAACGGACACTAAGGTTCTGGCAGCTTGAGCACCATCTCTCCCCCGCGTATTTCGATGGCTAACTGATTCAAAAAGCTCATGCCCAATAGGACCGTGTCGCGCTCCATACCAGGGCTGATGGAACCCTGCACATTGCGCATACGTATGCCACCCAACGCCACTTCGTCTAGCTGGGTCAGGTTGCCCTCCACGCGACCATTGGCCGTGTTGAACCAAGCGCGCCGTCCAGGCGCCAAGCCCAGACGCTTGGCCAGCTCGGCAGGCACCGCCACGTAGGTGGCCCCGGTATCCAGCAAAAACGTGACGGGCTCTCCGTTGATGCGACCTGGTGCTTCAAAATGCCCCGCTCGGTTTCGTTTGAGCGTCACCGGGGCGTTATCCGGGGCGGTGTTCATCAGGTGCACATTCGGCTGCCACATCTGCTCCAGGCCGTCTTGAATCCACCAAGTGCCCACTGCCATGAGCAGTACCCAAAATAGCAGCATCATCACGATGCCGCCGCGCTGTGGCCGGTGTGTCACCATCGCTCACCTCGACGCATCAGGCGCTTTTCCAGGCCACCGCTGCCTCACGGCCACGGTGCTCGTTGACGCCTACGCAAATCAGCATGGCCGTTATGAACAGCCCCACACATAAAAGAATAGACGCTTGCAGGCCGATCAGCGTTTGCAATACGCCGAGCATGACGATCCCTAACACCCCGGCGAGTTTGTTCGCCAGCCCCCAGAAACCGAAAAATTCCGCCGACTTTTCCAACGGCGAGAAGACCCCCACCAGCGCACGGCTCGCCGACTGGCTGGACCCCAAACTCAACCCGGCCAAACAGCCTACGATCAAGAACACGTGCTGTGCTTGCCACTGCCACCCCCACTGCTGATTGAGCCATGCGGTCAATGCGGGAGTCGCCCAGATGGCCACGATCGCGGCCACCCACAGAGCCAGGGTTATTTGGTAGGTGTGCTTGGCCCCGAGTTTATCCTGCAGAAAGCCAAACCCGATGGCCCCAGCCGCTGCCGTGATTTGTACGATGATGAACATGATGTTGCGCACGCTCTCATCCCACCCGATCACTTGCGCGCCATAGATAAAGGCAAAGGCGATAATGATGTAGACCCCCGCCATGGAGAACAGCAGAGAGACTAAAAAGATACTTAAATCTTTGAAGTAACGGAGCTCTTGGAACGTGCCCCATAACCGCTGCTGGGCAATGTGACGATAGGAGACACCGTGGGGTTTGGGCACGCCGCGCTCTTTAAGCCATAAGAACGTGGGAATGGCGGCCACCAAGAAGAAGCCCGCCGCAAACGGCCCCACCCAGCGAATGCGCTCGTAGTTCTCGGCCGTGGCCTCACCCAACACGACGAGGGTAAACCCAGCCGCCACCAAACCACCGATATAACCCAACGCCCAGCCAAAGCCGGAAATTTTGCCTAGCGCATCCGGCGGCCCCAATTCGGGTAAGAAGGCTGCGATAAACGACTCCCCCATGGAGTAAGCGTAGTTGGAGAGCACGATCAACAAGAGCCCCAACACCACGTAACCCGGCTCGACAAAATAGAGCATCGCCGTCGTCGCCACCGTTGCCATATAGCTAAATAGCAGAAAGCGTTTCTTTTCAGCACGGTAATCCATGATAGCGCCGCATAGTGGCGCACTGATCACCACCATCAAATAACTGATGGCGAGGGCAAGACTCCACAAAAAGTTGGCGAGTCGATAACCATCATTACGATCCCCCACGATGACCGTGGTAAATAGTTCGCCAAACACCACGGTAATAATGAGCAGCGTGTAGGCCTGATTAGCAAAGTCAAACATGGCCCAGCCGAAAATTTCGCGCCGGGTAGCATAGGTAGTGGCATTAGGCATGGCGGGTGCGGACGGCATATCAGCGCTCTCTTAAAAAGAGTCATAAGAGTATCAGTTAGCAGTATCGCACCGCTATCAAGGTCGTTAACAGATTAGAGGTGACAGACACACAAAGTTACTCTAACTTTGCTAGATTCATTTAATAACAGGGACGCAGTTAGATGGCGCATGGCAACGTTATAAAAAAGCGTTTACTCGCCACCCTTTCGCTGCTGTTAGGGTGTGCTGGGGTCACCGCCACTCTGTTTGCCGACCGTGTTTTGGCTGACGACTCAACGGCATCGCTGTCATCTCTGACGTTTATCACCGAAGAGTACCCGCCTTACAACTATTTAGACGGTGACCGCATCGCGGGCACCTCCGTCGAGCTACTTCAGGCCATGCTGGCCCAAATGGGCACCTCCCTGGATAAGAGGGAGATACGCTATTACCCCTGGGTACGCGGCTACGAACTCGCCTTGCAGCGGCCAAATACGGTGCTGTTTTCCACCACTCGTACGCCGAGCCGAGAGTCGCGCTTTCACTGGGTAGGCCCCATTGCCCAGGACCATGTGGTACTGCTTGCACGCCAGGGAGCGAACATTCGCGTGACCTCGGTGGACGATGCCGTCGAACAGGGGCTGAGCGTGGCGGTCATTCGCGAAGACATTGGTGCCCAGGCACTGATCGAAGCGGGCTACCCAGACGCGCTGGTGCGACCGGCCATGGATAATCGCAGCGCGCTGCATATGTTGCTTCATGAGCGCGTCGATTTGTGGGCGTACAGTACCGATGTCGCCCAGTGGATTGCCGAACAAGCCGGCTACCCTGCAGAGATCGTGGTGCCGCTCTACACGCTGAGCGAATCTTACCTATACTTTGCGCTGAACCCTGAGACGGACCCGCGTCTCGTTGCTCAGTTGCAGCAGGCCTTCGAGCGCGTCACGTCGCTCTCGCTGGCCACACAGGCAGGTAGCGATGGTTAATCGATCGATCTTTCCCGCCAAGCCCTACTGGCTGGTCATTGCGTTTGGCGCGCTGCTGATGGGCATGAGCCACGCCAGCCGCGCGCAACTCCCGTTTCTCACGATCAATACCGAAGAGTACCCGCCGTTTAATTTTCAAAATGCCCAAGGCGAGGTCGATGGCACCGCCACCCGGCAGCTACGCCATGCGTTGGAGAGCGCCGGGATCGAGGCTCGCTTTCGCCTGCTACCCTGGGCACGCGCCTACACCGAAGCAAGGTTGAGGGAGTATCACTGCGTCTACTCCACCACCCGCACTCCCGCCCGGGAACCGCTATTTCATTGGGTAGGGCCGCTGGTGATCAACGAGTGGTCGGCTTTCGGCTTGGTGGAGCGTCAACTGGACCTAGCCGCGCTTACCCACTTACACGAGTGGCGCGTCGGCAGCTTTCGCGAAGATGCCGTTGGTGATTACGTCGCCAGCCAAGGGGTCGACGTGCTGCGCGCGCCCACCGAACGGGAGAACATGGCTCGGCTGGGCGCCGGGCTCGTGGATGTCATCGTCACCGGACGGGCCACCGCTGAACAGCTGGCGGAAGAAGCAAACATCGCCATCGAACACTTGTTCACCTTCTATTACGCGCCGCTCTACCTCGCCTGCCACCCTAGCGTCGAGCGCAGCGTGATCGAGCAACTGCAGCGCCACTTAGACACACCCCCCACCCCCCGTATGGAGCCTCTGCCTTGAGTGTCGCCAAGCCCTCTCTCGCCAGCGGTCGCTTGACGCTCAAGCAGGCACTGCTGACGCTGATGATCGCTATAATGATCAGTTTGGTATCTGGAAGCATCGAGCTGCTTGGGCACGCCAGCAGCATGCGCGAAGACGTGCAAAAGCGCACCCTGCAACAACTGGCCATCGTCAACGGCGCGGCGGCCGAGGCAGCCTTTCAGCTCAATCCCGATTTAGCGCATCAAATCGCCTTTGGCTTGTTCAGCAATAGCGACATCGCTCAAGTGGCGATTCGCGACGATTTTGGCCGGGCGCTGGCGGAGTTCTACCCCTCTCAACCCACGACCACCAGCTTGCTCGGCCAGCGGCTGTTTGGCGATATCGTCGACCATGAGATGCCGCTGCGCTACTACATGGGCAGCGACATGCCCGAAGCGACGGTCGGCCATATCTCGTTGACCCTGGATGCCACCTACCTCACCCAGGAATTTTTAGCGCGGGGCTACACCGTCGTCGGTAGGAGCGTGCTGGAAGCCTTTTTACTGAGCAGCTTGGTCATTGCGCTATTTCATATTTTCATCACGCGCCCGCTGTTGAAGGTACATGCCGCCATCACCCAAACCGACCCGGCGCGCCCAGGCCAGTGGCCCAAACCCACGCTAAAAGGCCACCATGACGACGAGTTGGGCCATTTGGTCGAGAGCTTGGACCACCTACTCAATGCCTTTCAGTCAGGGCTGGAGCAGCGCGACCATCTTCACCAGCTCTCCCAGTACGACGGATTGACGGGGGTGGCCAACCGTCGCCACTTCGATATGTTCATTGCTCAGCAGTGGCAGTGGGCACACCGCGCCAAACGGCCGCTCTCGGTGATCTTCATCGATATCGACAATTTCAAAGAGTTTAACGACCACTACGGCCACGCCATGGGCGACGATACGTTGCGGGCGGTGGCAACGGCGCTGAACCAATGCATCGACCCCAGCCGCGACCTGCTGGCACGCTACGGCGGCGAAGAGTTCATTTGTGTGCTGCCTGGCAAAGCCAGCGGCGAGGCAAAGTGCGTCGCCAACTGTCTGCGCCAGGCGGTTCTCTCTCTTGCCATTCCTCACGCCTACTCCAGCACCCACTCCCACCTGACGGCCAGCATGGGCGTGGCCACCATGACGCCCGAGCAGCCGCTCAGCACCGACGACCTACTCGGTCTTGCCGACCAGCAGCTCTATCTGGCCAAACGGCGCGGGCGTAACCGTGTCGAGATACACGAACGCCCGGCGTAGCCGGGCGTTTTTTTGCTCTCCATGGGCACGTCGTCACAACAGCCAGTGGGCAATCACCGCTGAGATCCCTACTACCATGGCAGTGACCACCGCGATGGTGACGATGCGATCTAGCCAGCGGTCGAAGGCAACCCCTTTGGGCTGCCTTCGCGTTGCCCCGTGACGTCCCTGTCGAGCCATTAGCACGCTGTTTCCATGGGTGCTTCCTCTATTGAAGCCGTTGTTTAACTATTGATGCGCCGGTTGACCACGCTGGGCGCACGGCGCAGCCGCTCCTCTTCACCAAGCTGCTCGGCTTCAAACGCATCGGCCCCTACCGGGGTTTCACCGTGGCGACGGTAGAGCTGGGTCAGCATGGCTTTGCGGTCTGCGCGCAGTTCGCGCACCAGCACGATGACCATCATATACAGAATGAAGGTAAACGGTAGCGCTGAGAGCACGGCGGCCGACTGCAATCCAGACAGCCCCCCAGCCACGATGAGCGTCAGACAGATCGCCGCAATAAGTACCCCCCACACTACCCGCTTGTAGAGCGGCGGATTGATGGAGCCGTTGTCGGTCATCTGCGCCACAATATACGAAGCGGAGTCGGCTGACGTCACCAAGAAGATGAAAATCAGCAGCATGGCCACGACGGACAGCACCCCGGAGAACGGCATGAGATCGAACATCTCGAACAGGGCAACGGTGATGTTGGCCTCGGTCGCGGCCGCCAAGCCGACATCGGCACCGCTCATTTCCAGGTTGAGCGCGGCACCGCCAAATACGCCGATCCACAGGCACGCCAAGAGCGGCGGCACGAACAGCACCCCGAAGACGTACTCTTTGATGGTACGGCCACGGGAAACCCGCGCAACGAAGGTGCCAACGAAAGGCGACCAAGCAATGACCCATGCCCAATAGAAGATGGTCCAGCTACTGGCCCACTGATTGTCGCTGTAGGGCGAAATTCGCAGGCTCATGCCAATGAAGTTCTGAAGATAGTCACCGATCCCGAGCGTGATGGTCTCGAGAATAGCAATGGTCGGGCCAGTGAACAGTACGTAAAGCATCAGGCCAATACACAGCGCCATGTTCAGGTTGGAGAGCCGTTTAATGCCTTTATCGAGTCCTGACCAGGTTGACGCCATGTACGCACAAAACATCACGAAGAGAATGACGAACTGCCAAAACCCGTTCTCCGGCAGGCCAAAGACCGCGTTGAGACCGCCGTTCATTTGTAAGACGCCAAGCCCCAGCGACGTCGCCACTCCCATGACGGTGGCCACTACGGCAAAGACATCCAACCAAGACGCATAAGGACGAATACGAGGATGCTTGGCCGTGACCGACGACAACACTGACGACACCAGACCCGCCTGCCCTTTACGGAACTGAAAGTACGCAATGATCAGCCCGACGACAGAGAACGCTGCCCACTGGTGAATCCCCCAGTTGAAGTAGCTGTACTGGATGGCGTAGCGAGCAGCCGCTTCGCTCTCGCCGGGCACATCTCCGTAAGGCGGATTGAGGTAGTGCGTCATGGGTTCCGCCATGCCGTAAAACACCAAGCCTACCCCAAAACCTGCCGCCAGCAGCATGCTGATCCAGGAGAAGAACCCGTAGCTCGGCGTACTGTCCTGTGGGCCCAGGCGCACTTTGCCGTATTTACTCAGTGCCAGGCCAATCAGAAAAACGACAAAGCCAAACACTGAAAAAAGATAAAACCAGCCAAACAGTTCGGTGATGGATGTCAGCGCCGACTCCGCTGCGTTACCAAACGCTTCTGGAAAAGAGGCCCCCACCACCACTAAACCGAAAATAATCACAGCCGATGCGATAAACACCGACTTACCTCCATGGTTTGTCATAGCACCACCCTGGTTAATGAACAACATACGTTCATAAAAGTCATCGCTTATTAACGCTCATCGATAGCAGCTCATAAAACATTAGCTCATAACAACATGACGCATAATGTTAGTGCACTCGTTTAAACCTTAACATTCAATGCTAACGATCGCATGTTAAGTCATTAAGTCAGCAAATTAGTCAATCCTAATTGATTCTTATGACGGCCCTTTGAATAGAAGACCGAAGAAACAGTGAACTTGCTCGTGGTGCGAGGTTCCAAAGAAAGCAAACGAACGACGGAGGCTTTCATGCCACAGATGAATCGCGAACAACGTAATGCCGCTTGGCAGGCTGCCCACCAGTGGCGCGCCCGCGCTGCTCAGACACAGCCCAACGGTCTCATGGGCAGTCTCAAACTGCTGCTGACGTGGCTTGCGTTTGGCGCGCTGATGATCGTTGGCGTCGTACTTGGCCTGTTTTTCCTACTCGTTGGCTGGGCGATGATGCCGTTTGTTCGCCATAAGATGAAAAAACGCATGGAGCAGATGCGCGCCGATCAGGCGCAAGACATTGGCGGCGGCTATGCAAGTGAACGGCCCACCGGGCAGCAGGATGCGCTCGAAGGGAGCTACGAAGTTAAAGAGGAGCCTCGCCGCTCATCTCGCCACTAGTGTGTCGCCCAAAACACCGCCAGCTGCCGCTACGGGGGCGGCTGGATCCAGGCAAATGCCGCGGCCAACGTTAGCGGCATGACGATCAGGCTGCCTAAGTTGCCAATCAACACCAGCGACGCCACCTTGTGCGGTGCCAGCTGGTACTGCTCCGCGACCAAGTAATTCAATACGGCTGGCGGCAGTGCGGCAAACACGAGCAGCGTGGCCGTCTGCAGCGGCGTCAGCGGCATCAGCCACATGAGCGGGAGCGCCACGATGAGCCCGGAGAGTGGGCAAAGCACGGCTCCCAACAAGCCCGTCCGCCAATCACTAAAGTCGATCTCCAGCAGGCGCACGCCCAGGGCAAACAGCATGAGCGGAATACACACGCCCCCCAGCATATGCATGGCTTCCAGCAGCCAGCCCGGCAGCGGCACGCCCCCAACATTGACCAAAAGCCCCGCCACGCTGGCCGCGACGATAGGCATCTTCAACATTCGCCACAGCGACGTGCGCGGGTCGAGCATGTAAAGCCCCACCGAAAAGTGCAGCAGCATCTCCACGATGAAGACCACCACCGCCGCTGGCAGCGCTTCCGGCCCAAAGGCCAGCACCAGCAGCGGCACCCCCATGTTGCCGGAGTTATTGAACATCATCGGTGGCAAGAAGACCTTTTTGTCCAACCCCAGCCACTTCACCACGGGCCATAGCACGACCCCTGACCCCAGCACCACCAGCGCGGCCGCGCTGGCGAGCCACGCGTACTCCGCCAGCGGCGCTTGGCGGTCGGCCAGTACCGCAAATACCAGCAGAGGAACGAACAGCTCCATATTGAGGGTGTTCAGACTGCGTATATCGGGCGTGCGGAAACGTCCATAGGCGGCACCGCTGCCGGCAATCAAAAATACCGGCAGCAGCGTGGCTAGAATGTGACCGATCATTGGTAAGACGCCTCATTCTGAGGCCGTGCAGACGGGTGAGTGCACATAGGTTCGTCCTTGTTCTTATTGGAGTCGCCGCCCTGGGGAGGTCGTTATCAGGCTAGCTTTTTACCGATGCTACTGAAAAATGCCTGGCGCGCCAATCAGGGCTCCAGAAAACGCTGCCACAACCTGGTCACCACCTGACGATGTTCTGCAAACTCGCTGACTTGCCCCAACGCCTTGTCTCCCGTCAACGCCGCGCGATGCGTTCGGCTACGGTAGGCCAAATACGCGTCGCGAAGTTGCTCGGCCTCCTCCTGGGTGATGTGCCCACTCTCCGCCAGGGTCTCCAGAATGCGAATATTGTCGCTATAGGTGATCAGCGCTGGCGTTTGGTGGGAAAGCGCCAGCACGGCGTACTGACACAGAAACTCGATATCCACCATGCCACCGGCGTCGTGTTTCAAGTTAAAGGTCGCGTCGGGGCCACTCTCCACCTGTCCTTTGGTACCCAGGTGGTCACGCATTTTGTGGCGCATGCTGACCACGTCATCACGCAGCGATGCTGGGTCACGCTGACGGCGTAAAATCTCGCCACGCAGGGCATCGAACTTTTTGGCCAGCGACTCGTTGCCTGCCACCACGCGCGCGCGCACCAGTGCCTGATGCTCCCAGGTCCAGGCGTTTTGGTGCTGGTAGTCGGCGAAGGCATCGAGGGAAGTAACCAGCAGCCCCGCATTTCCTGAGGGTCGCAGGCGCATGTCCACTTCGTACAGGCTGCCTGCGGGGGTCACGGCGGTGAGCAAGTGGATGATGCGCTGGCCCAGGCGGGTGAAAAACACCGGTGTATCCAGAGGACGTGGACCGTCGGTACTGCCTTTGCCGTCGTTATCGTGCAGGAACACCAGATCCAGATCGGAGCCATAGCCCAACTCGATGCCGCCCAGCTTGCCGTAACCAATCACCAAGAACGCCGGCTCTTGGTGATGACACCCGGCGGGAGCGCCGTGCTTGCGCGTTACGTGTTTCCACGCCATGGCCAGCACCGCATCCAAGATCACTTCGGCGATGTAGGTTAAGTAATCGCTTACTTTCATCAGGTGGCGCGTACCGGCAATATCGGAGGCCGCCACGTGGAGCATTTGGGCGTGCTTGAAAACCCGCAGCGCCTCTAGCTGTGCTTCCTCGTCCTCTTCGGGTATGCGGTTGAGCGTTTGGCGCAGCTCATCGGCCAAACGCGCCTTGTCTGCGGGCGTGTAGAGCGTATCGGGGGTCAATAACTCGTCCAGCAGGATCGGGTAGCGTGCTAGCTGCTCGGCAATCCAAGGGCTCGCCGAGCAGAGTCGCATGAGATGCTCCAGCGCTTGAGGGTTTTCCCGCAGCAGCGCCAGGTACGCGGTACGGCGCAACACGGCCTCGATCAGCGGCTGCACCCGCGTCAGCGCGGTGTCCGGGGTCTCGCTCTCGGCAACGGCACTCAGCAGGAGCGGCATGAGCGCATCCAAACGCTCAAAGCCAATGCGCTGCATGCTTTGCACGGCCCGGGAGCTGGAGAGGCTCTGCACGCGCTTGAGCGCTTTTTCCGATTCGTTAAAGCCCGCTTCGCTGAGAAGGGCCTGAGCCTCATCCTCTTCAAGCTCACCGCGCCACAAAAGCCGCCACTGGTGGAGGCTGGCGTCGCTTTGCTCTTCATCGGCCTCTTCTTCAGGATCCGCGATCACCGCGTCGAAGTGCTGACGCACCCGCTCGCGGACCTCATCTAGCTGGGCGATAAGCCCGGGCCAATCCTCGTGCCCCATGGCGAAAGCGACGCGCTCGCGGTCCTCATCGTCGTTGGGCAGCATCTGAGTTTGGCGATCTTCCAACGCCTGAAGGGCGTGTTCCAGATCGCGCAGGAAGGCGTAATCCGGCAGCAGCTCGTCTACCACGGCTGGGGGCAGCAGCCCAAGGTCGGGTAAGCGCTTGAGCGCTGTTTGCAGCGAGGTGACCTGCAGCTCGGTATCACGGCCGCCGCGAATCAGCTGAAACGCCTGCACCACGAACTCCACCTCGCGAATGCCTCCCGGCCCCAGCTTGATATTGCTCTGCATGCCTTTACGCTTCACTTCCCGGTTGATCATTGCCTTCAGCTCGCGCAGCGATTCGATGGCCCCGAAATCCAGGTAGCGGCGATACACGAACGGCCGCAGGCTCGCCAGCAACTCATGCCCGGCGTCGAGGTCCCCAGCAATGGGCCGCGCTTTGAGCATTGCGTAGCGCTCCCACTCTCGGCCTTGGTCTTGATAGTAGCTGGAGAGCATCGAGAAGCTGCCCACCAGTGGGCCACCGTCGCCCAGCGGCCGCAGGCGCATATCCACGCGGAACACGAAGCCATCCGCCGTCATGGCATCCAGGGCAGCGATCAAACGCTGACCAAGCTTGGTGAAGTACTCTTGATGCTCGAGTGGCTTACGACCGCCTTCGGTCTCGCCCTTTTCAGGGAAGGCAAAAATCAGATCGATGTCCGAGGAGAGGTTGAGCTCCCCGGCGCCCAACTTACCCATTCCCAGCACCACCAGCCGTTGAGACTCACCCTGTCGTCGAGCCGCAGGCGTGCCCCAGCGGGGGGCATAAAAACGCTCCAGCCAGCCAAGCGCCGCGTCGGTGCACACTTCCGCCAGCCAAGAGACCGACCGAGCGGTGTCCCACATGGTGGCACCGTCGGGGCGGTTTAGGTCGCGCCAAACAATGCCCAGCATGCGCGCGCGGCGAAAACGGCGCAGGATACGGTGCAGCGCCTCTTCGTCCTCGGCGCTCTCCAGGGCATCATCCAACCACTGAGTCAGCGCTTCCTTACTGGGGGCGCTATCCAACTCTCCGGCAGCGTCCAGCTCGGCCAGCCAGAGGGGAAAGCGCGCCAGCGTATCGAGAGCAAAGGTGGAAATCGTCACCACTCGGGCGAGCGCTTCCCGGCGGGCCGGAGAGAGCGACTCCCAACTGCTGGAGGGTAGCGGCTGCTTGGTCATCGAGGCGATGTTGTCCGCTTGGCTCAACGCCTCGCTCAGGCGTTGGTGTGCTCCAGCGGCGGCAGGTGCGAGTGCTTTAGGAAGCGTGGCCGTGGGAAATAACGCATCGTGGGTCTGCATGAGCACCTCTTTGCCAAGCGGTTGTTATGATTATTAACGACATTCTGGGCCGATTAGCCCATCCATTTTTCCCAGCCTAACAGCCCCCAGGTCAGCCCCGCCATCATCAGCGAGAGCATCACGGCGGCCGAGCCGATGTCCTTGGCGCGTCCCGACAGTTCGTGGTGCTCGGTACCGATACGATCGACCACGTTTTCGATGGCGCTATTGAGCAGCTCGACGATCAGCACGAGAAACAGGCTGCCGACCAGCAGCAGCCAGCTGACCGGGCCTTCGCCAATCCACCAGGCGAACGGCAGCAGCACGGCGGTAATCGCCAGCTCCTGGCGAAAGGCAGATTCGTTGCGAAACGCCGCTTTTAGCCCCTTCCAGGAGTAGCGTGTGGAGTGCAGTAAATGGGTTAACCCCGTGTGACTTGGCTTCATGCCCGTTGTGCCTCAGCTAAGCGTTTCATTAATTGGCCAATATCATTGCATCTAGATCTAACGACAGCGGGTCGAGCACCTCGGGCCAGCTGAGATAAGGTGTGCTGCCGCTCCCGTTCACCAGCACGCTGAACACGCCCCAGCGCCCTTGGGCCGTACGGAAATAGCCTGCCGCAGCGCGCACGGCAAACGGCTGGTTGAGCGTGCCGGTTTTCAGCATGACGTTATGTTGGAACGTGGATGAACCGCGACGAATAAAGCGCATCACCCCATTGGCGGGCGATTGAAAAGAGGCTACGAAACTGGGGAACAGCGCGCTTTGACGGAACATGTCCTCCAGCATGACGTTGACACCGTGGGCCGAGGTGCGGTTATCGGTGGTGAGCCCGCTGCCGCTGTGTAGCGTGATTGGGCCATGCCCAGGCAGGCGCTGGACGTAGGTTTCGATGGCCTGCCCTGCCTGACGCAGCTGCGCCTGGGGCGTTTCCACCAAGTTCAGCGCCAGCACGTCGGCCATGTAGTTGTTGGAGTAGTTCATGGTGCGCAACAGCAGCTCTTGTAGCGGCTGGCTATCCACGGCGGCCAGACGCTGGGCGTTGCTCGGCGGCTGGCTGGCGCTGACGCGCCACGGATCACGAACGCTGACGCCCGACTGGTTGAGCATACTGAGCAGTACCTGAGCCGTCTTCTCTGCGGCATCCCCCGCACCACGGTAGACATCCCGCGCCACTGCGTTGGTAGAAATCTGCCCCGTCAATCGCATGACATCACCGCGCTCGTCGGTTAGCCGCTCTGCGCTGATCTCGGTACCGCTATTGGCCGGACGCGTGACGACCTGATTATCGATCACGATCAGCGGGTCTTGGCTGTCGCACAGGCCTACCCGGGCAGGTGCCCCTGGCTGGGCGGCCGGCGCGACATTGACACACCAAGTGCCAAAGTTGACGCCTGCCGAGGTGAGCGGCGCGCTGTAGGCATTGGTCACCCGGGTGCGGGCATTGCAGCGGTCCGTGGTGATGCACTCCACCGGCCCGAAGCGCCACTGGCTAACCACCAGCGCGCCGTCAACGCGGTCAACGCCCGCCAGCCGCAAGCGTTGAACGAGCCGCCATAGATCTTCGGTGGTCAGACCTGGGTCACCGCCACCTTCGAAAACGAGATCGCCCCTCAGCACGCCATCCTGCACCGCGCCGGTACTGACGAGTTGGCTAGTGAAGCGGTGCTGGGGGCCAAAGCGATTCAGCAAGGCCGCCGACATGTACGCTTTGGTGACCGAGGCGGGCGAGAGCTGACGCTCAGGGTTCAGGCTGCCCAGCAACGGGTTGCTGCCGCTATCGGCATCCAGAAGGCGCGCTTCGGCACTGATCGAAAACCCTTTTGCCTCGAGCTGGCTCAATCGGGTGAAGTCGGCCCAAAGCGCAGAACTGGCGCAGAGTGCCGCGGTCGTGAGCCCTGCGACGACACCGTTACGCAGCCAGCGTGCGGAAAAATGGAGTAAACACGTCACGTTGAGCTACCTCAATGCACATTCATTTTGGAAAAGACCTGTAGCGTCACCACGCCCGCCACGATCAGGGTAATGCCCAGCACGGCGGGCAGGTCGGGCTTTTCGCCAAACACCACGATGCCTACCAGCGTGACCAGCACGATACCCAACCCTGCCCAAATGGCGTAGGTCACCCCTACCGGCAGGGTGCGCAGCACCAGGCTCAATAAATAGAACGCAACGGCATAGCCCCCCACCACCAAGAGACTTGGCAGCGGCCGGGTAAACCCCGCCGAGGCTTTTAGCGCACTGGTGGCGATCACTTCCGCCACAATCGCTAGAATCAGATACACAAACGTCATGGGCGCTCCAAGTCGATGCACAAACGCCAGAGCGTTTGGCCACTTTGGTCATATTTGGCTTCAAACGGGGTGAGATAATCACCGTTAGGTTGCAGGGAGGTGACGCTGGCCGTCTGACCGGTGACGACTTCGACGGCCTGGGCAAACTCTTCCACATAGAGCTGCCAGTTCGAGCGCAGCTCCAGCCGCCCGCCCAAAGCTAACAGTGTGGGGAAAACCGGATGGCCATGCCAGCGCATTTTCAAGTGGGCCGACTTGGGATACGGGTTGGGGTACAGCAAATAGTGACGCTCGGGCGCCCAGCCGGCTTCCAGGGCCAGACGCCAAAAATCGACCAAATCGGCACGCACCAGCAGCGCATTGTCCGGCGGCTCGCCGTGCTCGCGTCCCAGCCGATCTTCGCTGCGATCAACGCCAATCACACGATGTTCTGGGAACTGTATGGCGAGTCGCCGGGTCGATAACCCGACCCCGCAGCCAGCGTCGAGAATCAAGGGTGCCGTGTGCTGTTGCCGCCACGCATCGGCCTGCTCGAACGCACGACGCGTGTGGTCGGCAATGGGTTTGCGCAGCGGATGCGCGAGGGCGCGCGCGACTCGGCGCGCCACATCGTGATGCGGACCGGGTTGATTGGACGTCACTGGCCGTGAAGTGTGCTGCATGCCATCCCCTGGGTTAAAAAAAGCGTGATTCTATCAGTCTCCCGCGCGCTCGGCATGACGCCGTTGTACGCCCGGTGCTATGATCACGCCCGAGCCATTTGTTCAGCTCACTATTAAGCTCGGATCGGTCACCGTTTTCGGCCTGGTCCGACAATAACTGTTATTAAAAACCACCGCACCACGAGGAACCCGGCTTGTCACACTTACCGGTGATTGTCGGCATGGGCGGCATCAATCCCGCCGGCAGAACCTCGGGCCATCAGGCCTTCCGCCGCACCGTGCTTGATGCTCTACCCGCCGACCAGCAGCGCCAAACCCTGGAAGGCTTGGCGGCACTCATGCGCCTTGCCGAGCACTCCGACAACGGATGGCACGACAGCGCAGGGCAGCCCATTGACGCCCCGGCCCAACGGCTGCGTGATCAGGTGCTTAACCACACGCTGATTCGCCGCAACGAAGACCCGCGCTTTCTCGCCCCCGGCCTACCCGCGAACCGACGAGCCGACTTGGCCCTGGCCGAGCCGCTGCGCGTGACGCTGCGCCGCCGCCAACTGCCGGAACAGCTACCCGACGGGTGGCAGGTGCGTGAGATCGACGCGCGGCAGGTCGAAGTCACCCTTCCTGCCGGTGCTTTCGACGTGCTGCTGCCTGATGCACAGGAACCCAAGGTCCGGGCCGCGGCCCAGCTGCCCAGCGGCTTCGACCCCGCCAGCCTGTACCGCAGCGTCCACCATCCGCGCGGACTCTCGATGGCGGTCTTCGGTGCCAGCGACTGCCTGGGTGCCAGCGGCCTCTCTTGGGAAACCCTACGCCAGCAGCTCAACCCCGATCACATTGCCGTCTATGCGGGCAACTCCATTGGCCAGCTCGATGACCAGGGGTGGGGCGGCTTGCTGAAAAGCTTGGTGACCGGCCAGCGCGCCACCTCCAAGCAGATGCCACTCGGCTATGGGCAAATGCCCGCAGACTTTCTCAATGCCTATGTCCTCGGCAGCGTAGGCGGCACCGGTGCAGCGCTGGGTGCGTGCGCGAGCTTCCTCTACAACCTGCGTCTGGGCATCGAGGATATCCGCGCTGGCCGCCGCCGAGTGGTCATGGTGGGCACGGCCGATGCGCCAATCACACCGGAGATCATCGAAGGTTTCCGCGCCATGGGCGCGCTGGCCGATGACGCCAGCCTGAAAGCGCTGGATGCCTTGGAGCTGCTCACCGATGCTGATTACCAGCGCGCCTGCCGCCCGTTTGCCCGCAATTGCGGGTTCACCATGGCCGAAGCGAGCCAGTTCCTGCTGCTGATGGACGACAGCCTCGCCCTCACGCTAGGCGCCGACATTCTGGGTGCGGTGCCCGAGGTCTTCGTCAACGCTGACGGCTACAAGCGCTCTATCTCTGCGCCCGGCATCGGCAACTACATCACTCTGGGCAAAGCGGCCGCGCTGGTCAAAGACATGCTGGGGGAGACCGCGCTGAAAGAGCGCACTTTCCTTCATGCCCACGGCACCAGCACGCCGAAAAACCGCACCACCGAATCCCACGTGTTCGATGAAATCGCCCGTGCGAACGGCATCGAGCAGTGGCCGGTGGTGGCGATCAAAGCGTTCATCGGCCACTCGCAAGGCTCTGCGGCGGGCGACCAGATGGCCAGCGCCCTGGGCAGCTTTGCCCACGGCTTGCTGCCGGGCATCCCGACGTTGGATGCAGTGGCCGATGACGTGTATGCCGAGCGGCTGCGCTTTTTCACGACGCCGCAAGCGTTTACTGCCGATGCCGCCTTTATCAACGCCAAAGGCTTTGGCGGCAATAACGCCACGGGTGTCGTGCTCTCGCCCGACGTCACCGAGCGCCTGCTGGTCAAGCGCCACGGCCGTGCGGCCATCGATGCCTGGAAAGGCCGCCGCGAAGCCGTCCGCGCCAACGCCACGGCTTATCTTGCCGACGCCGACCGGGGACACTATGCACCTCGCTATCAGTTTGGCGAAGCGGTGCTGGAAGGCCCAGAGCTTGAGATACACGCAGACCGCATCCACATTCCCGGCTACGATCAGGCGGTGTCACTGGCCGCCGACAACCCGTTTGGTTCGCTGGACGAGGAGACGCCGACATGACCACCCGCCGCGAAAATATCGCCGTCTACCCAGGGACGTTCGATCCGATCACCAACGGTCATTACGACCTGATCGAGCGCGGCGCGCGCATGTTCGACAAAGTGGTGATTGCCGTGGCGGCCAGCCCTGGCAAACGCCCCAGCCTGGATTTAGAGACGCGCATTGCGCTGGCGGAGTCGGTGTGCGCATCGCTGCCCAATGTCAGCGTCATTGGTTTCTCGACGCTGCTCACCACCATGATGCACGAACAGGGCGCAACCATCATTCTGCGCGGCCTGCGTGCGGTCTCCGATTTCGAGTACGAGCTGCAGCTGGCCAACATGAATCGTGCTCAAAACCCGGAGCTCGAGAGCGTGTTTCTCACCCCGGCGGTGGAAAACTCTTATATCTCCTCGACCATCGTGCGGGAAATCGCCAAGCTGGGCGGCGATATTTCGCCGCTGGTGCATCCGCAGGTCGCAGAGGCGCTGCGTAAGCACTACACTACCTAGCTATCGATATTGTTGAGTAAAACACTCGGGTATCTGATTGCCCGAGTGATACGCCATTCGTGAGGTATGCCCATGGCCCTGATGATCACCGACGAATGCATTAACTGCGACGTCTGCGAACCGGAATGCCCTAATGACGCGATCTCTCCTGGTGAGGAGATTTACGTGATCAATCCCAATTTGTGCACCGAGTGTGTCGGCCACTTCGACGAGCCTCAGTGCCAGCAGGTGTGCCCGGTGGACTGTATTCCCCTCGACCCAGAGCGCCCCGAGACCCAAGAGCAGTTGATGGAGAAGTACCGCATCATTACTGCCGCTTAACTCTCCCACTCAAGATGCGCCTGAACGTCTGCAAGCGAAGGTCACTCTGAATGCGTATTTGGATCCTCGCTTGGCCCATCATACTCTCCAACATCACCGTGCCTCTGCTGGGGCTGGTGGACACGGCCGTGGTCGGGCACTTGCCCGATTCCCGCTATTTAGCCGGCGTTACCCTCGGTGCCACCCTATTCAGCTTCCTTTATTGGGGCTTTGGCTTTTTGCGCATGGGCACCACCGGGCTGGTGGCCCAGGCCATTGGGCGTGAGGCGTCGAGCGATGTTCGCAACCTGCTCGGCCAGTCGCTCATCATGGCGCTCGTCATCGGCACCCTATTGATCGTGTTTGGCTCGCCGCTGATCTCTCTTGGCCTGTGGTTACTGGATGGCAGCGCCGAGGCCACGCCGCTGGCCCGCGAGTATGCCGAGATTCGCCTCTGGTCGGCCCCTGTCGTACTGGCCAACTACGCCATTCTGGGGTGGTTCTTAGGGCAGCAGAACTCCCGCGTCACGCTGATGATTCTGCTGCTGACCAACAGCGTGAACATCCTGCTCGATCTGTGGTTCGTCGTCGGTCTAGGGATGACCAGCAACGGCGTCGCGCTGGCCAGCGTGTTTGCGGACTACAGCGCGCTGGCGTTTGGCGGCTATTTGGTGCTGCGCCAGCTGGGGCATTTGGAAGGCCGCTTTCAGCGCCAGCGGCTGCTGGCACTGAAGGCGTACTCGGCACTGTTCAACGTCAACGCCAACCTGTTCGTGCGTACCCTGGGGCTGCTGTTTGCCATGGCATTTTTTACGGCGCAAGGTGCCCGCCAGGGCGATACCGTGCTTGCCGCCAATGCCGTGCTGCTGCAGTTCATCATGCTCACCAGCTACGCCTTGGATGGCTTTGCCCACGCCGCAGAATCGCTAGTAGGGCGCGCTTACGGCCGCCGCGACTGGCGGGAGTTTGCCGCTACGGTGCGTGCCACGGCGCACTTCTCGTTCTGGACCTCTGCCGCGGCGGCACTGCTGTTTGCAGTGGGGGGTAATCAGCTCATTGCCCTGCTCACCGGACTCGATGACGTACGCGCCACCGCTGCCATCTATCTACCGTGGATGGTGGTCATGCCGCTCATCGCCGTCTGGAGCTATCTATTCGACGGCGTGTTTATCGGCACTACGGCGGTGAGGGAAATGCGCAACAGCATTTTTGCAGGCCTCGCCGTTTACCTACCTACTTGGTGGTTCTGCCAGGGACTGGGCAATCACGGCCTCTGGCTGGCGTTTACGCTCTTCACCCTGACTCGCTCGGCCGTGCTCATTGGTTACTACCGCCGCTACCGGCTGACCCGCTGGCGTGCGCCCCCCCGCGTGTCTCACCTTTGATCAGCAGCGTTGAACGCCACAACGGGCAGGGCTAGCTAACTGCGCTACCGTAGTGTGATGCGACAATGCTAAGCGCCCTGCGCATTGGCCGTTGAGGGATGAAAATTGTGCCGCACCGCCGTATATTAGCCGCGCACTTCCTAATAACGAATAAAGTGAGCACTCCATGCTAAAACTCATATCAAAACCAGCGGTTAAGCTGGTCGAGCGTTATTTGCCAGACCCGTATATCTTCGTCCTCTTGCTAACCCTCATTGCCGCCATCGCCGCCATTGCGGTAGAGCGTCAAACGCCCTTGGCCGTGCTGCGTATGTGGGGTGACGGCTTCTGGGGCTTGCTGACCTTCTCGATGCAGATGCTGCTCGTGCTGGTCACCGGCTTTATGCTGGCAAGCTCGCCACCGGTAAAACGCATTCTGCAAAAAATTGCCGGTACCGCGAAATCACCCGGCGGCGCGATCATTCTCGTCACGCTGGTGTCACTGGCGGCTAGCTGGATCAACTGGGGCTTTGGCCTGGTGGTCGGCGCGCTGTTCGCCAAAGAGCTGGCGCGTGTGATCAAGGTTGATTACCGCCTGCTGGTGGCCAGCGCCTACTCGGGCTTCGTGGTGTGGCACGGCGGTTTGGCCGGTTCGGTGCCGCTGACGATTGCCACCGAAGGCCACTTCTCTGCGGACCAGATCGGCGTGATTGGCACAGGCTCGACCATTTTCGCCTTCTTCAACCTGGCCATCGTCATCTGCTTATTCATCGCCGTGCCGCTGGTTAACCGCATGATGCTGCCCGATGAGAAAGACAGCGTCTACGTCGACCCCAAACTGCTCGACGACGAGCCAGAGCCCGTAGTCCGTATCACGCGACCTGCCGAAAAGCTCGAAAACAGCATGCCGCTGGCGCTGCTGGTGGGCGTGCCGGGCCTACTGTTCCTGCTCGACCACTTCATTCTGCGCGGCGGCGGCCTGAACCTGAACGTGGTGAATTTCATGTTCCTGTTCCTGGCGATCGTGCTGCATCGCACGCCCCGCAACCTGCTCACTAGCCTGAACGAGGCCATTAAAGGCGGCGCGGGTATCGTGATTCAGTTCCCCTTTTATGCGGGCATCATGGCGATCATGGTGCAGTCGGGCCTTGCACAGAGCATGTCCGAATGGCTGGTCTCGTTTGCAACCGCGAACTCGCTGCCGTTCTGGTCGTTCATTAGCGCCGGTATCGTGAACCTGTTCGTGCCTTCCGGCGGTGGTCAGTGGGCGGTACAAGCGCCGGTCATGCTGCCTGCCGCAGAAGCGCTGGGGGCCGACATTGCCCGCGTGGCCATGGCGGTGGCCTGGGGAGACGCCTGGACTAACCTGCTGCAACCTTTCTGGGCACTGCCAGTACTGGCGATTGCAGGCTTGAAAGCGAAGGACATCATGGGCTTCTGCCTGATCCAGCTGTTCATTACCGGTATTATCATTTCCGTGGGCTTGGTCTGGTTCTAAGCGGCTAAGCACGACGTCAACGCCCGCCCCTTTGGTATCGCCTGGGGGCGGGCATTTTTAATCGTAAGGTGGCCTTTATGTCCGACGCCTCTGCTGTACCCAACGCCCCAGACCAGAGCCTTGAACACAGCGCCTTACCGGGCCAGCACGAGCTCTCCATGACGGTCTTGATGACGCCGGACATGGCGAACTTCAGCGGAAAAGTGCACGGCGGTGCTATTCTTAAAAAGCTCGATGAAGTCGCCTACGCCTGCGCCAGCCGCTACTCCGGCCACTACGTGGTGACGCTCTCGGTGGATCAGGTACTGTTCAAACAGCCAATCCATGTAGGCGAGCTGGTGACGTTTCTCGCCAGCGTGAATCACGTGGGTCGCTCCTCCATGGAGATTGGTATCAAGGTAGTGGCCGAGGATATTCGCCAGAAGCTGATTCGCCATACCAATAGCTGTTACCTCACCATGGTGGCCGTGGACGCCGACGGCAAACCCGCCCGGGTGCCACCCCTGCCGCTGGAGACCCCGCTGCAGAAGCTGCGCTTCGAAAAAGCCGCGCTGCGCAAGAAGCTACGCAAACAGGCAGAGCGTGAAGAGGAGCTGACCCAGCAGCATCACCAGCAGCGCTAAGCGCTGCTCTACCCGCGACGACAAGGAGTCATCATGCCCATCAGGCAGCGCTATCCCCACCTGCCCAAGGCCGTTGAGTATGCGCACATCGGCTGGGATTTTCTGATCCTTGCCGCCGTTATTATTAACCTTAGCCTGCTGCTGTTTGACTCGCTGTTTCTGATTGGGCCGATTAACCAGGCGATTGCCGCTATCGCGCCCGGTTTTCACCGTTTTTACGATACGGCGATCCATAGCCGCTTTATCGCCATCGATCTGGTCTTTGTTAGCTTCTTTATTGTCGATGTGCTGCTGGGCTGGGCCGTGGCGATTGCCGAGCGGCGCTATCACCGCTGGTTCTTCTACCCCTTCGTGCACTGGTACGACGTGCTGGGCTGTATTCCGCTCAGCGGGTTCCGCCTGCTGCGCGTGTTTCGCGTCATCTCGCTCCTGCACCGGCTACATCGGCTGCGCTTGATCGACGTGACGCGCTGGTCGGTCTATCGGTTTTTTGCCAAGTACTACGATATTCTGCTGGAAGAACTCTCTGACCGTATTGCGCTACGCCTGCTGGGCAATGTTCAGGAGCAGATCGTTGCCAGCGACTCGCTCACCGAGCGCGTCATCGAGCGGGTGATCATGCCGCGTAAAACCCAGCTCATCCATGAAATTGCCGAGCGCTTAGAGGCCACGGCAGGCCGAGCCTATCAGCAAAATCGCACCGCCATTATGGCGGCCATTGATGATCTGGTGAGCCGCACGCTGCGGGAGAGCCCGGAAATTCGACGGCTGCACCGCTTACCCATGGGGCAGACCGCGTCCAGTGCGATGCAGGCATCCATTAGCAACGTGGCCCAGCGTTTGGTGGATGAAATGGCCCAGGGCATGCATTCCCCCGCCTTCCGCCAGCTCGTTGAGCGCACGGCTGAAAATGGCTTTGACAGCTGGCTAACCGTCGACGACTCCAGCGCAAAAGTGACCGAGCAGGTGCTTTACGATGTGCTCGAAATGCTTAAAGAGCAGGTACGCCACCAAGGCTGGAAAGACCGCTACGACTAACTAGACCGTTGCGGTTGCCAAGGGCGGCTGCTCAAGGCTCGCTCGAAGGATCGCAAGCGCACGCTTGAGCGCCGTTTGGTCGGCGGCGGCACCGATGCAAATCCGGACCGCCTGGGGGGCGGGGGCGCTGCCCACGCAGAAGGGTTCCGCGCTGGTCACTTTAACGCCCTGCTGATGGAGCCGTTCGCACAGCTCTAGCGCCCGTACACCATCGGGCAGCGTTAGCCATACGTTGCTGCCGTTTGGCTGGCGGCTCAGCGAATAGCCCGCCAGATGATCCGTCACGATCTGCTGCCGCGCCGCCAGCTCATGGGTTTGCCACGCCAGCAGCTCGTGTGCGGAGGGCTGGCTCACCCAGTGGCAGACCACATCCACCATCAGCGGTGGCACCATCCAACTTTGCGCCCTCAATGCCGCCGCCAGCCGCTCCAACAGCGCAGGCGGCGCGCGCAGCACGCCCATACGCAGCCCGCCTGCCAGCACTTTCGCCGTGCTAAACACAAACAGCGTGCGCTCTGGCGCGAGCTGATACAGCGGCGTGCCGCGCTGTTCAACGGGTAGGTACTGCACGCCATCCTCCAGCAGCCATATATCGTAGCGCCTTGCTATCGCCACGAGCTGCCCCCGGCGCGCTTCGCTCAAGCAGAGGCCGGTGGGGTTGTTTTGATCGGGAGTGAGGTAAATCAAGCGGGGCGGCTGGCGAGCGCACTGTGCTTCCAGCGCCTCCATGCACATCCCATCTTGATCAAAGGGGATGGCGACCACCTTGAGATGCGCCTGCTGGGCGGCACTGATGGCTCCTGGGTACGTCAGCGCATCCGCAGCGACCAGCTCCCCCGGGCGCAAAAGTGTGCCGAGCGTTAGGCTAATGCCGTGCTGCCCGCCTTGAGTAATCAGCAGTTCCTCCGCGTTCAGGGGCATGCCTAATCGTGTGAGCCACTGAGAGAGAGCGGCGCGGTGGTGGTCGCTACCCTGGGAGCTTGAGTAAGCAACGCTGCGTCTGAGCACCTCCACAGAGGCGCTGAGAGCACTCAGTGCCGTGCTCATCGCCTGCTCTCGCAGGGGGTGGGGCGGCGGTAGGCTGAGGCTTAAATCAATCGTGTCGTCATCGGCTTGCGTGGCGGGCTGACCGCCAAACACACGGGCTGGTCCGCGCTGTTTCACGTAGGTGCCGCTGCCTACCCGAGCGCTCACCCAGCCGCGTTGCTCTGCTTCAGCGTAGCCACGGGTGACGGTGCCCACGGTGACGCCTAACGCATCCGCCAATCGTCGCTGAGGCGGCAGCTTGTCATCTGGCGCTAATTCACCGCTGGTAATGGCATCGCCTATCGCCTGGGCAATCGCCCGATAGCGTGGGCCGCTCATGTGTTCAATGGAAGGCACCCAAATTGTCATGGTGACAATAAAACCTTTGACGTAAAAATTAGCCCCATTATGCTAACAAAAACGCCCATTAACAACTCAATCATCAAAATTGTATGGATACAAAAAAATGAACAGTGAATGGCTAATCCTTGGCCCAGCAGCGCTCTACATGATGTCGATGACGCTCACTCCGGGGCCCAACAACATCATGCTTACCGCTTCTGGGGCCAACTTTGGCTTTCGACGTACGATGCCGCATATGTGGGGAATTTTAGGAGGCTGTTTCTTACTGTTTGCCAGCATTGCCCTGGGGCTAGGCGTGCTGTTCGAACGCTTCCCTGTGGTGCAAACCACGCTGCGCTGGATAGGGAGTGCTTATTTGCTCTACCTTGCTTGGAAAATCGCCACCGCACCGCCGCCCAATTTACACGGTAGCCAGCACGGGGTGCCGCTGACGTTTTGGCAGGCGGCCATGTTCCAATTCGCTAACCCAAAAGCGTGGGTGATGGGGCTGGCGCTCATGGCGGGCTTTCTACCGGAAAGCGGCCAGCCGGTCATTAATGCCTTGGTGCTGGCCGGGTTTGCGGAGCTGGTGGCGCTGCCCTGCATTGCCCTGTGGGCCGCGTTTGGCAGCGCCATCGGGCAGTGGATCAAAAGCGATCGAGCATGGCGCGGGTTTAACATCACCATGGGTGTACTCACCGCCGCCTGCGTATGGCTGATTTTGCGTTAGCCGCAGCGCAGCGCCTCGATCATGTCGTTGCTTTCTAAATGAATATTAAGCCGATCGTCGCGGTAGTCCATGGTCGCGGCGCTGCCGGGGCGCAGCACACGCACCTGACGGGCGCCGCTCTGCTCTTCGAGCGTCGCCACGTTGGCCTCATCAAAGGGCGCACCAATGGCGTACTGCACGGCGCTGGCATCGCATGTTTGGTTGGTCGGCGCGGTGGGATCGACCGTCGGCGGCTTCGGCGCGGCGGTTTCACTGGGTGTGCTGCTACATCCGGCGAGCAGTAACACGGCCAGCACGCTGCCCACGCGTTTTAGATGGCGTGGCGGGGTGGTCATCCTACGATTGACGGGCATCATGATCGCTCTCCCTCGATGACGTTTGTCTGATCACTTGTTTCGCTGTCTTCATACGCAGTGCGGGCCAGACATTGCTGCCTAGCCCGCACGTTGCACAACAAGCTGTTAGATCGAACCTTAACTTGCGGCGTCCTGAACGGCTTGACCGCCCTCTTCAACGTCTTGTCCTGCGCCTGCAATGGTGTTGCAGCCCGCTAGAGCACCCGCAGTGATGAGCAGAATAAAGCTCGTCGCCAGTAGTTTTTTCATCGTGTTCTCCTTAACAAGTCATTCAACATCGGGAAGCTCCGGCGGTAGCCTTACCGCCTGGGAGTGTTTTTAGCGTAACAGATTTTAATAATTTCGCCTGTTTTCCCTGAGTTATCCGCTGCCTGCTATGATACTCGCCAACCCGTTTGGCTCAGGAGCACTCCGCTTGGCAACCTTTGAACTCGACCCACGCTTAGAAGCAGATACCTTACCCTTAGCGGATCTTCCGCTCTGCCGCGCGCTGTTGATGAACGATGCCCGCTATCCTTGGGTCGTGCTCGTGCCCAGAGTGCCCTCGGTCAGCGAAGTGTTCGAGCTGAGCCAAGCAGAGCAAGCCCAGCTTTGGCAGGAAGCCACTCAACTGGGCGCGGCCATGAAAGAGGGTTTTCAAGGCGATAAGCTCAATATCGCCACGTTGGGCAACGTGGTCAGCCAGCTACATATCCATTTAGTGGTGCGCTATACCGATGACGCTAGCTGGCCCGCGCCGGTGTGGGGCAATGGCGCTCCCACGCCTTATGAGCTCGCCCAGCAGGGGGAGCGCCGGGAACAGCTGCTAGCGCACATTGAGGGGCTGTCGCTTTAAGCTCAACCGCCCAAAAGCGATCCTCGTGCTGGCGGCTCGTTGAGTAACGGGCCGCTGGCGGGCTGTGCCGCACCGGCCAGCGCCAAGGAAACCCCCAGCGCAACAATCACCGCCCCACCGGTGAGCGCCGCCCAGCCAGCGGCTTTTTCGACCCGCTGCTGGCTCTGCTTTTGTAGCCGCTTGGTGGCCCACCCTCGGGCCACAATACTTGCCAGGGCCAGTATCGACACGGTAATGCCCGTGCCCAGCGACATCGCTACCACCGATGCGACCCCCACGTAAAATTGGCCTAAAAGGCTTGCGGCACCTAGCATCAAAATCGCTCCGCTGCAGGGGCGCATACCAATCGCCCCGACGGTCATCAAGGCCGTACGCCAATCCAGCGCCTGCGCGGGTTCAATATGATGGGCACCGCCACAGCAGTGGCTGTGGTCGTGGCTGTGATCATGCGCATGTACGTGCTCCATGACCGGCTCACTCTGAACGGCATAGGCATGGCGCAGCTGTTTCACCGCCCGCCAGCAGAGCCAAGCCCCTAATAGCGCTACCAGCAGAAAGCTGGCCTGCTCCACCCAAGCCACGCTGCCCATGGCTTGACGCGTCACCCAGCCTAATCCGTGTACCAATACCGCCACCATCGCAATGGCCGTCACGCCCTGTAGTAGCGAGGCAGCAAACGAGAGCCCTAGCGCCCGGCGAGTCGCACCGCCATGAGACGCCAAATAGGTGGCCAATACTGCTTTACCGTGTCCCGGCCCTGCGGCATGAAACACGCCGTACGCAAAACTGACGCCGAGCAGCGTGATCCATGTGGCGGTGGTGGGCGTTCGTGACAGCTCGGTAATCGCCAGAGTCAAACTGCGGTGTAGCTCTCGCTGCCACGTCAATAGCTGCAGGCTCACCCCCTGTAAATTCACCTGCATGGCCCACACCAGCAGCGCCACGCCCATGAGCGCCACAGCGCCGATGGTGAGTTGTCGTCGCGTTAACGGCATGCCACCTCCAGAAAAGATATAAAGTAACACTTTATACACGACTCGACCGACGGGCGGCTAGCGACAATCCACGCGGCCCGTTTCCGCAAAGTGACGGCCTAACCCTGGTTCGCCCTCTTCGTCCGTATCCAGCAGCGCTGCCTGCATGACCAACTCAGGGTCGGGGTCGGCGGGTAGTACGCTGAGCGCGCAGTCGGGTTCGCCGTTGAGAATCAGCGCTTGTGGAGAGGGCTCGTCGCCCTCCTCCTCGTGTACCATCTCGATGTAGTACGTGGGGTCGAAGACTTGATACTCCAGCACCTGCCCGCTGAGGGGTTGAGGCGTGGCCAGCGGCAGAATGAACATAAACGTCAAACGGCCGTCCCGCTCCATCGCGGTGTACTCGGTGACCTCGCCAAACGTCTGCGGCTCGTCGCCGACCCGCACCTCGGTAAAGTAGTGCTGAGGAGTCAAGTTATCGCGAATCTCACTGCCCAACTGATCCAGCCCCTGCTCCAGGCTAGCGCCTGGCACCTGCTGCAACTCCTCCATCACTACCAGGCTATAGAAGGGGTCCATCCGCCATGTTTGATGAAGCCCGGTGACAGCACCGTCATCGTTGGTAATGACACGCACGCTCATGTCGATCCAGCCGTGAGGGTGGGCCTGTGCCATCGAACTGATCAACAGGCTGCCCACCAGCAGCGCTTGGCCGGTACGACGCAGCGTGGCAGGTGACCATGCATTCATCACGGCAATTCTCCTAATTTGCGCTGTAACTCCACGAGCCAGGGATCTAGCACATAAGGCGGTATCGGCTGGCTACCGCGCAGTGCTGACACGCTGACCAGACTTCCCCCTTGAGCTTCGCTTACTTGAAGCTGAATCCGATATCCGGGCCAGCGTGCCAGGCTTGCCTCGGCGCGCCCTAAGGTCAAGTCAGCGTGGCGTATCACATAGCCCTGCTCCATCATCAGTGCCACCGCCTCGCGGAAGGTGTGCTCCATTGGCGCGCTATAGCGCAGCTCGCGCGGTTCAAGGGGTTGCGTGGTGGCACAGCCTGCCAGCCATAACGCGGCGCACAGCGTGAGCGCTACCCATGAGGTATGGCGGAATGGTGTCATGATGCCCCCTGCGGTGTGACGGATGACGAAAAAGCTTTCTGGAAACGGCCACAGAAGTCATCGTTACTGGCACTATAGGACTCTCGCAGGTCGCCCAGGTGATCAAAGCGGCGAATGTCCCGTGAGATGCGCAGATGGCCATCGCGGGCAAGCAGCGATACCCGCTCTACTTCAACGGGCTGCTGGCCAAAACCTGGGCCGAAGGCGCCTCCCACGCCAATCCCTACACTGCGACCAATACCAAACCCGCCAAACAGGCGGAAGCCGCTGCCGTAGCCATAGTCGTAGTCATAGCGGTCGTAGTAGCCGATCAGCTCGCGCTCTCGGGAGGCACTCACTAGCCCAAGCTCCGTATCAGTGGTCTCTAACGAAAATCCCCAGGCTTCCAGCACGTCGATGCTTTCCGTCAAAACGCTCAGCGTTTCATCTGGCGAAGACTGGCCGGTGGGGAAGTAGCAAGCCGCCGCTGGCGCAGGCTCCGCTTGGGGCAGCCGGTCAGGAAGCGTCTGACAACCCGCCAGTGCCAACAGGCAGGTAATGCTAAGGGGTATGGCCTTCATGAAAAATCCTCTCGCTACCGTCATGGCTGGTGTGTCACCAAGCAGCGCGCTAAGCTCGCCAACAGACATTAAAAAGAACGACAACACGCTGAGACAACGTTTTAAGGAGGTTGTGCGATGAATGTACTGCTTTGTCCTGATAGTTTTAAGGATGCCCTGAGTGCCGAAGAGGCCGCCAAGGCCATGGCACAAGGTATTCAACGGGCAGCGCCCAACGCCATCACACAGCTCTGCCCCCTGGCGGATGGCGGCGAAGGCAGCCTGGACGCCTTAATTGCCGCTACCCATGCCGAGCGCCGTACGCTCACGGTGCAAGACGCCCTTGGGCGGCCACGCCAAGCCGCCTGGGGCTGGCTAAGCGAGCAGCGTACCGCTTTTATCGAGCTGGCAGAAGCCAGCGGCCTGCAGCACCTGACCCGCGCAGAGCGCAACGCCCTGCATACCACCACCTTCGGCGTGGGCGAGCTGTTTCTCGCTGCCCTAGATGCAGGCGCCACCCATGCCCTGCTGCTGCTCGGTGGTAGCGCCACCAACGACGCCGGTGCCGGTATGCTCCAGGCGCTGGGCGCCACGCTACTGGATGCCCAGGGCCAGCCACTGTCCCCAGGCGGCGGCGCACTCCAGCAGCTTGCGACCCTGGATCTTTCGACGTTAGACCCGCGCTTGGCCGACTTACGCGTAGAGGCCGCCGTGGATGTGGATAACCCACTGCTAGGCGAACGCGGTGCCAGTGCCGTCTTCGGCCCACAAAAGGGCGCGACAGACGCCGATGTGGCAACGCTAGATCGCGCGCTCGGCCACTTTGCTGACCTAACAGCCAAAGCGCTCGGCAAAGATGACAGAGCACTGCCGGGAGCAGGGGCAGCAGGCGGCATGGGGTTTGCGGCGCACTGCTTTTTGAACGCGACGCTAACGGCGGGCATTGAAATGATCATGCAGCAGGCGAATTTTGCCCAATTACTGAACGATGCAGATGTAGTGATTACCGGCGAGGGCCGCTTAGATGGCCAGAGCTTGGCGGGCAAAACGCCGATTGGCGTCTCCCGCGCCGCTAAACGCCAGGGCAAGCCGGTGATTGTACTCGCGGGTAGCCTGGGCGACGGCTGGCAAGCCTGCAAGGAAGAGGGCGTCACCGCCGCCTTTGCGCTGGCCGATGGCCTTATGACATTAGAACAGGCGCTACCCCGCACGGCAGAGCTTCTGGCAGACCGCTGCGAAAGCATCGCACGCCTGTGGCTTGCAAGCCGCTGAGCGCGCCTTTGCGTGGGCCTTGGAACGAGCCTTGAAGACAAGCCCCTTGAAATGACGCGCCTGCGCCTACATCTGTTTATTCATCAGCGATGAGCCAGCCGTCGCCAGCTCACCGCTCTAATGGTAGGGCACTATGGCTGCGATGCAAAAAACCTGTTTTGCAGCGCCACCACAGCGCTCTAAGCTACATCAAACGATTTGATGGCCGTACTTTTTCAGCGCGGCTCCAACCATGGAGGAGCACACAATGGACGATATGAACAGCATTGGCCTACACGAAGGCAGTGCCAGCCAGCTGGCCGAGAAACTCAACCACCTGCTGGCCAACTACCAGATTTTTTACATGAACGTGCGTGGCTATCACTGGAACGTGAAAGGCAATGACTTCTTCGAACTGCACGCCAAATTCGAAGAGTTCTACACCGACCTGCTCACCAAAGTGGACGAAGTCGCAGAGCGTATTCTGACCCTGGGCCACAAGCCGGTTCATGCGTACAGTGATTACGCCAAGCTGTCGCGCATTCAGGAAGACAAAGACGTTCACGACGGTAAAACCTGCGTGCAGGGTGTGCTCACCGGCTATCAAACGCTGATCGAACTGCAGCGCGAATTGCTGGCACTGGCGTCTGACGCCGACGACGAAGGCACCGCCGCCCAGGCGGGCGACTACATCCGCGAGCAGGAAAAAACCGTGTGGATGCTTAACGCCTATTTGGGAAAATAAGCGAGTTCAATAGCCTCGATGAAGTCTGGGACTGTAGATACCTATAAAACGGCACCTTTGCGGTGCCGTTTTTATTGCGTTTTTGCTGATTGAGCGCGGCGCTACTTCGCCAGCGTTTCCACCAGATCGCGCAGCATGGCCCAAAACTCCGCCACGGACGCGATTTCCACTCGCTCATCCGGTGAATGCGCGCCGCGAATCAGCGGGCCAAAGGAAATCATATCCAGGTGGGGGTATTTGCTGCCTAAAATGCCGCACTCAAGGCCTGCGTGAATCACTTTCACCTCGGGTGCGTGGCCCATCAGCGCCGCATGGCGCGCCTTGAAAGTGGCCAGCAGCGGGCTATCCGGGTTGGGTGCCCAGCCGGGGTAGCCGTTCTCGACTTTCACCCGTGCACCCATTAGCCCAAACAGCGCCTGAAAGCGCCCGGCCATTGCCTGGGCGGCGCTATCGTGCAACGAACGCACCAGGGCGCAGAGGTGGAAGCGCCCCTGCTCGACGCTTAACACGCCCAGGTTATTGGAGGTTTCGACCACGCCGGGCACGTCTGCGCTCATACGCTCTACGCCGCAGGGGGCGGCATGAAGCGCGGCCAGCAGCATGGCGCTAGCGTCCAGGGTCAGCGGCTCAGCGTCGGCCTGTTCGGCACGGGCGGCGGTCAATACCAAGCCGCTGTCGCCACTGCCTAGCTCGGCTTTGAGAGTAGCGGCCAACTTCTCGACAGTTGCCAGAGCGGCGTCCATGTCGTCGGCGGGCAGTGCCACCTGGGCAAAGGCTTCGCGGGGAATAGCGTTACGCAGCGTGCCGCCCTGGTAGCTCACCAGGCGGGCATCGTACGCCTCCAGCGCCCACAGTACGCGGACCAGCAGGCGGTTAGCGTTCCCCAACGGCTGATGGATATCCATGCCCGAGTGGCCGCCTTTCAGGCCGGTGAGCGAGAGGGAAAGCAGCTGCTCATCGTCTCGCAGCGCGGCGCTGGGCAGCTGCGCATCGACCACCACATCCGCGCCGCCCGCACAGCCGATATACACCTCGCCGCGGTCTTCGCTATCCAAATTCAGCAGCAGCGAGCCTTCCAACCAGTTTTCGGCAAGATTCAGCGCACCGCCCATGGAGGTCTCTTCCTCCAGGGTGAACAGCGCTTCCAGCGGGCCATGGGTCAGCTCGGGGTCTTCCAGCACGGCCAAAATGGCCGCCACGCCCATGCCATTATCCGCTCCTAGAGTAGTGCCTTCAGCGTGAAGCCATCCCTCTTTGACCACGGTGCGAATGGGGTCACGGGTAAAGTCGTGCTCATGCCCCGCATTGGCCTGGGCCACCATATCCAGGTGCCCTTGCAGCACGATTCCCGGCGCGCCTTCACAGCCAGGGGTGGCAGGCTTGCGGATACGCAGGTTGCCGAAGGCATCCTGGTCGTGGGCAAGCCCTTGCGCCTCCGCCCAGGCTTCCAAGGTAGCGACCAACGCGGCCTCATGACCGGAGGGGCGCGGCGTGTTACACAGAGTACGAAAGTGCTGCCATACAAGGCGTGGCTCGAGCGCTGCTAGATGTGCGTTCATGGAAACTCTTCATTATCGATAACCGACTTACTTTACCGCTCTGGCTCACTGGGGAAAAGCGCGCACGCGGCGATCACCTGTCGGGCTACATCGCGCAAGCGCTGCACGGCGTCGTTCTGCGCCTTGGCCAGTGGTTGATTTTGGTAGGCCCAAGCGGCGAGCTGCTGGTGTGCCTGCTGCGCCTCGCCCAGCGGCTGACGGCTGGCTTCTCTCGCCAGCGCCTGTAGCGCGGGTCGGGCCAGAGCGGGGTCGCGACGGGCATAAGCCACGTCATGAATGGCTTGGCGCTCGGCCGTGCCGAGCGGCTGAGCGGGCAGTGCAGCGAGCAGCAGCGCCACGACCGATGCAGGCAATGCGGCCAGCTCGAAGGCCAGCAGGCTAGGCAGCGAGGCGGCAAAGCCGCTCCTCAAGGTGTCCAGCACCGCGTGCCCCTCCGGGTTGAGCGCCCTGGCGACCATCACGGCGTATTCGCCGGTCGCCGCTTCGCGGGTCATACCTAAGCGCACTGGCACGAACCCTAGCGCCCGCCAGAAGCGCAGCAGCGACGCTTCCGCCCCGAAGGTGGCGCCATACAGGGACACCCCTTGCTGGGTGGCGCTATCGATATCCTCTTCTAGGAGCTGCCTTCCTAGTCCTTCTCGGCGACGTTGGGGGTGCGTGGCAATACGCGCCACCCGTCGCCAGCGGGCGGTCAATGCCTCGCGACTGCCGCCATGGGCTGCGAGCGACTGCGCCAGCAAATGCCCCTGGGGCCTGCGCTCACCCCTGGCCACTTGGTCGGCAAGCTCGGCCCCGAATCCCCCCTCTTCGCGGGTGACCAGGACGGCTTGCGGGTCTTCCCCGTCACGGCGGAGTATCATGCGTAGTCCCGTGCCGGGGCCATCCAGTAGCTGGCGTAAATCGCTCGGCGTGGTGCGGTAGTGGGACTGCACCAGCAGGCCAAACAGCTTTTCTAATCGTGCGTCCTGCGCGGCGAGCTGCGCTTGGCTGAGCACGATGCTATGTGGCAACTCGTCTTGTGAGGGGAGTGCGTTAGGTAGCGGCGCATTCAACAAGAGCAACCGTTGGATGAGCGACTCCAGCGGGTCCCCGACGGACCAGCGTATTGGCGTTTGCAGCGTTAGCTCTCGCCACTGGGGCGCTTGGCGATCCAGCACGTCGCGAAAACGCAGGGCAAAACCGCGCCCAGAGCCTTCATAGCCATGCACCGTGGTGGCAAAGGCAATACGCGGAAAAGCCGCCAGCCAGCGGGCCAGCAACGACGCTGGAATGGCGGCAGCTTCATCCACCAGCAGCGTACTGCCGCTGCCCCCTAGCGCGCCCTGCTCGATCTGTTCTGTCAGTACATCCGGCGGCAAAAAGCGCAGCCGACTGCCGTTGGCAAGCGACACCTCGGCAGGGCCGTGGCGCTGTAGCGCCGGGCACAGCGCCGCCACACGGCTAAAGACGCTCTCCACGGCGCTCAGCCGAGGCGCGGTGAGCAGCCACTCGCCACCGTCGCTTTGTTGCAGTAGCCGTGCGCAGGCAATGCCCAGGGCAGCGCTCTTGCCCCGCCCCCGGTCGGCGGTCACCACCAGCGGTCGACGGCGCTTGAGCTTGACCAGCGCGCTCACCGCCAAAGCTTGGTCCGCAGTAAGACAGTCGGTGTCTTCACAGGACTCAGGGGCGCTCGGCCGTTTGGCCAAGGTCGGCAATCGCAGCGCTCCTCCCACCGGCCAGCGCACTACCTCGGTCGACGCCCCCAGCAAGCGGGCCATACGCGTGAGGTAGTGGGCACTGAGGTGCTCCCAAGGCCAGGGGTAATCGGCAAAGCGAGCGTAGTTGGGATCGGGCTGGCAGCCCCATGACGATGGCGTGACGAGTACCAGTAAGCCGCCTGCGCTCACCGTCCCCGCCAGCGCACCCAGCGCATCGGGGTCTAGCCCTTCGTGGCCACTGGCATCGAGGATCACTAGCTGGTGCTCGACACCCAGCCGGGTACGCGCTTTACGGCTAGGTAAACTGGTAGCGACGGGGGACTGTTGGGCATCGCCCACCCAAAGGGGTGCCTGCCAGTCGGCGGCCTGCCACAGCGCCAGTGCCTGCTGACGGGCCTGCGCTGGTGCACCGCTTAACCACACCAGCCCGCGCCAGCCCCGCTGCTTTAAACGGCGGGCATGACAAACGAGCGTGGCAGCCTCCCTGTCGACGTGTTTGCGGGGTGAGGTGGGGTCGGCGTGGCGTGACCCGCCCATAGCGGCTCCTTAGGCAAGAATTCTCTTACAACTTTGGTTGAACAAACCCGGGCTTTTCAACGTTTTCTCACCCTTCAAGACAGAGTAAAGAGCGTAGAAGTACCTTTTAAAGCAATGTTTTAACGGCTTTTTTCACATTTTCTCTGCGATGGCCGCCGCGTTAACTTCCTTGATTTACTGATATTGCGTTGCAGCGGGTGGAGTGTGCTAGCTTAGCGATGCAGCGCAGCGTTGTTTTACTTTACGTAAACGTCAGCCTGCTCGCTGTACTTTCCTGCTTTCAGGTCTCCAACACTAATAACGCTAACCGCCAAAGTACCAGGAAACATACAATGAAAAAGACCACAAAATTCGCACTCACCAGCCTTGCCGCTGGCGTCGCCTTCGCCGCCCTCACGTCTACCGCTCAAGCGCAGGAGCAGTGGACCATGACCACCACGTGGCCGGAGAACCTCGACCTGATCAAGATCGATCAGCATTGGGCCGAGCTGGTCAATCAACTGGCGGGCGATGAAGTCCAAATCAATTTCCGCGCAGGCGGCACCTTGATGCCTGGTACCGAGGTCTTCGATGCGACCGAAACCGGTGCCATTCAAGCCGCAGGCGACTGGCCCGGCTACTGGGCGGGCCTGAATCCGGCGTTTTCGCCGCTAGCCACCACCACCAGTTTGTTCAACGGTGTCGATTATCTGAACTGGATCCAACAGTGGGGTGGCTTCGAGCTCTACCAGGAGATCTACGGCCAGTACAACATGGTGTACCTGCCCTACGGCATCACCAACAACGAATCGGGTTTCATGGGCCGCACGCCCATCGAGAGCATCGCCGACCTGGAAGGCAAGCGTCTGCGTCTTTCCGGCCGTGACCAGGGCCGCGTGCTCGAAGAGCTGGGCGGCTCCCAGGTCACGCTGGCCGGTGGCGAAGTGTACCAAGCCATCGAGCGTGGGGTGATCGACGCAGGTGAGTTCTCCACCCCTGGCGTTGACTTCAATGCAGGTTTTGCCGAAGTCGCCGACTACTGGGCCACCCCCGGCTGGCACCAGTCGGCGAGCGTGTTCGGCGTCATGATCAACAAAGACGCGTGGGACGCACTCTCCGAAGAGACCCAGGCCAAACTGCGTATCGCTGCCGAAGCCACCATGGCGTGGTCACTCTCCTGGTCTGAGCGCGAGTCCACCGAAGCGACCCAGAAATTCATCGACGCGGGCGTGACCATCAATCAGTTCTCGGAAGAGGACCTGGCGCGTATCCAAGAGATCACCAACGAGGTCATCGTACGCGGTGCCTGTGAAAACCCAGACCACGCCAAGGTCTACCACTCCATGATCACCTACCTGCAAGAGTACGCCGCATGGCGTGATGTGACGGCCCCGTTCAACATGAGCCGTACCATGGACAACCTGCCCTCACTGGAAGAGATCGAAGCCTGCCTGTAAGGCACTCACTATAAAAGCGTAACACGGCCGCCCCTCCCCTTGTCGGGGCGGCCTTAGCTCAGTTGCGGAGATCTTCCATGAATGCGATTGCCAAGGCGATCGATGCGATTAACGAGCTGTTTGGCCGCATCATTGCGCCGTTAATTGCCATCATTACCCTTATCGTGCTTTACGACATCGTGTCGCGCTTTTTCTTTGGCCGCCCCAGCGACTGGGCGTTCGATGTGACGAAAATGCTGTTTGGCGCCCACTTCATGCTCATGGCCGCCTACGGGCTGCGCCATCATGCCCACGTGGAAGTCGACGTGGTGAAACGGCTGCTATCCCGCAAGAAACAGGCCGTATTGGATCTCATTGGCTACCTGGTCTTTTTCGTGCCGTTCATTTGGCTGCTGCTGACCTACGGCTGGCGCTTCTTCGAGCGCTCCTTCAGCCGTGGTGAAACGACTTACGGCATGGTCTCGATTCCCGTTTACCCGGTGAAAGGGGTGATCGTCGTGGCCGCCGCGCTGATTTTGCTGCAGGCGATTGCCATCGTCCTACGCGCCATCATGCAACTGCGTGAGGAGAAGTCCGCATGAGTGCAGAACTACTAACGCTAGTGATGTTTGGCGGACTGCTGGTGGGGCTGTTTATGGGCCATCCGCTCGCCTTTGTGCTAGGCGGTATGGCGGTCATCGGCGCGTATCTAGGCCCCGGTATCAACACTCTCGGCATCATTATCAACAACGTCTATGGCAACGCCATGGACAACTATGTGCTGGTCGCTATTCCGCTGTTCATTTTGATGGCACGCTTTCTCAACGACTCCGGCGTGACGGAGAAGATGTTCGACGCCATGCGTCTGCTGTTGGCCAACGTGCGCGGCGGCCTGGCGCTGACCGTGGTGGTGGTGTCGGTACTACTGGCGGCCACTACCGGCATCGTTGGGGCGTCCATTGCGGTCATGGGGATGATCGCGCTGGTGCCGATGCTCAAGTATGGCTACAACAAAGAGCTCAGCGCGGGCGTGATCATGGCGAGCGGCTGTCTGGGCATTCTGATTCCGCCCAGCATCATGCTGATCTTGATGGCCAGCTACTCGCCGGTGTCAGTGGGCGCGCTGTTTGCCGGGGCGCTGATTCCTGGGCTGCTCTTGGGGGTGATGTACGCGCTCTACGTGGTGCTGATTTGCTGGCTGAAACCCAGCTATGGCCCCAAAGTGCCGAAAGAGGAGCGCGCCGAGGTCAGCACCAGAGAGCTGCTGATCATGCTGGGTAAATACGTCGTACCGCCGATGTCGCTGATTCTGGGCGTACTCGGCGCCCTGTTCACCGGGATCGCCACCGCGACCGAAGCCTCGGCGATTGGTGTGTTCATCGCTTTCCTGCTGTTCCTGATCTTCGGTGACCGCAAGCTCTCGACCTGCTACAACACGCTGATCGAAGCGGGCAAAACCACCACTATGGTGATGCTGGTCCTGGTAGGCGCCACGGCGTTTACCGGCGTGTTCTCGATTGGTGGCGGCATGACGGTGATCAGCGACTTCGTGCTGGCCATGCCGGGAGGCACCTTTGGCGCGCTGCTGCTGATGCTGTTCCTGGTCTTCATTTTGGGCATGTTCCTGGATTGGACCGGTATCGTGCTGCTGAGCTTCCCGATCATGCTCCCCATCATCTCTCAGATGGGCGTGGACGTGCTGTGGTTCGTGGTGATGGTGGCCGTGGTCCTGCAAACCTCCTTCCTGACCCCACCGTTCGGCTATGCGCTGTTCTACCTGAAAGGCGTGGCGCCGCCTGGCGTCGAGATCGTCGATCTCTACAAAGCGGTGGTGCCCTTCGTGATCATCATCATCTTGGCGTGTATTTTGATGTCGATCTTCCCTGGCCTGATCACCGGGCTGCCAAGCCTGATGGTCGGTTACTGATCGCGTCATCCTCGGACGCTACGCATCCCTCCGCACCGCGGAGGGATTTTTTTTGCCTGTAGGAATGCTGGCTGCACCCTTCTAGCCCAGGTGATACTATTTGCAGCCGCTATTTTTTCGCATTGACGAGCCACGCTGCCTCTCGTCCAAGGAGTCCACGACGTGTCTACGCCTGCTCGCCGCTCACCCTCGGCTCTGCTGTCAGGTTTCGCTTCACGCTTTACGCTGTCGCTCAGCCCGTGGTCCGTTGCGCTGTTCTTGATCGCGCTGATCGTGGCGCTCCCCATCTTGGTCGTATTGGCGCATATCGTGATGCCCACCGAGGGTGTTTGGCAGCATTTGGCCAGCACGGTCCTACCCCGCTACCTCTCCAACACCTTCTGGTTAGCGCTGTGGGTAGGGCTAGGGACGCTCGTGATCGGCACCGGCACCGCCTGGCTGGTCGTCATGTGTCGCTTTCCTGGTAAGCGCCTGTTCGAGTGGGCGCTTTTGCTGCCGCTGGCCGTGCCGACGTACGTGATCGCCTACGCCTATACCGACTTTCTGCAAGTGGCCGGGCCGCTACAAAGCCTGCTGCGGGAGTGGTTCGACTGGCAGGTGGGCGATTACTACTTCCCCAACGTGCGTTCGCTGGGCGGTGCCGCTACGCTGATCACCTTCGTGCTCTACCCGTATGTCTACCTGCTGGCCCGGGCGTCGTTTTTAGAGCAGTCGGTGTGCGTACTGGATGTCGGGCGCACACTAGGACGCGGGCCCTGGCGGCTATTCAGCAGTGTGGCGCTGCCGCTGGCGCGCCCGGCGCTGGTGGGCGGCGTCTCGTTGGTGTTGATGGAAACCCTCAATGAGTTCGGCGCGGTCCAGTTCTTTGGTGTGGACACATTTACCACCGGTATTTACCGCACGTGGTTTGGCTTGGGCGAGCCGATTGCCGCGGCCCAGCTGGCCGCCTGCTTGCTTACTTTTGTGATTGCCTTTGTGCTGCTGGAGCGCTGGTCGCGAGGTAAGCGTCGCTACTTCCACACCACCAACCGCTATCAGCAGTTACCCGAATATCGGTTGCACGGCTGGCACGCCGCCGGGGCGACGCTGGCTTGCCTGCTGCCCATTACTGTTGGCTTTTTACTGCCCAGCGGCATTCTGTTGGAGATGGCGATCACCACCGGCGACAGCCTGTTTGGGACGCGCTTCATCGGCTTTGCCATGAACAGCCTGAGCCTCGCGACGGTAGCAGCGCTGATTGCCGTGGGGCTAGCGGTGCTGCTGAGTTACGGCGTGCGGCTACACGACTCCCCCAGTGCACGGCTGTTTACCCGCATCGCGGCGATGGGGTACGCCATTCCGGGGTCGGTGGTGGCCGTGGGCATTTTGATTCCATTCGCCTGGCTGGATAACGCGCTCAATACCTGGCTGCATACTCATTACGACATCATCATCGGGCTGGTCTTCAGCGGCACGGCATTCATCCTGATTTACGCTTACGTGGTGCGTTTTTTGGCGGTGTCGTTCAACGCGGTCGAGGCAAGCCTGGGGAAGGTCACCCCGAGCATGGACGCCGCCTCACGCACGCTGGGGCAAACCGCTGGGGGGACGCTGCGGCGCATTCATACGCCACTGATGCGCAGCAGCCTATTGGCTGCCGGCATTCTGGTCTTCGTGGACGTAATGAAGGAGCTGCCCGCCACGATCATCCTTCGCCCGTTCAACTTCGATACCCTGGCGGTGCGCGCCCATAGCCTGGCATCCGATGAACGTCTGGCGGAGGCCTCCACGGCCTCGTTGACCATCGTGGTAGTGGGTATTTTGCCGGTAATTCTACTCAGCTTGGCGATGCGCCGGGCGCGCCCAGGCAGCCAAGCCGAGTAAGTAGACGCCTTACAACACCAGGCGCTTAACGCGGGAAGATGAACACCTGGGAGTGGTCGAGATCGATATCGATCGGCTGACCCTCCTGGGGGAGGAAGACACCCGGCACACGGGCGTGGAGGTGTGCCTCCTGGCCATCCACGCCATGGGCGCAGAGGTGTATCAAGCTCGTGCGGCCAAGCAGTTTCGCCATCACCACGTGGCTGTGGCTATGGGCATCGGCCGGCAGGTCGCGCTCTTTGATGCGCAGCGCCTCCGGGCGAATCATCACCTGCGCGGCGCTGCCTTCGGGCAGCCAGCTCGCATCCACGTCTCCTACCGGGGTGTGTACCACACCTTCCTGAACCACGCCGTCCAACTCGTTTACCTCCCCAAAAAAGGTCACGACGAATGGATCGACCGGCGCGCAGTAAAGCTCCCGCGGCGTGCCCGTTTGGACGATCTTACCATCGCGCATCAAGGCAATGCGGTCAGCCATGAACATCGCCTCTTCAGGGTCGTGGGTGACCAGCAGCGTCGCAGACCCCAGCTTTTTCAGCACGTGCAGCGTATCGTCACGAATCCGGTCACGTAGACGGGCATCCAGGCTAGAGAAGGGCTCATCCAGCAGCATCAGTTTGGGGGTAGGCGCCAGGGCGCGGGCGAGCGCCACCCGCTGCTGCTGGCCGCCCGAGAGCATGTGAGGATAGGTCTCGGCGTAATCGGCCATGCCCAGCTGCGCTAATAGCTCCAGTGCCCGGGCGCGGCGCTGACCAGAGGGCAGATGTTTCAAACCAAAGGTGACGTTTTCCAGCACGCTCAAGTGCGGAAAAAGGGCAGAGTCTTGAAACGCCAGCCCGACATTGCGCTTCTCCGGCGGCACATGACGCTTGCCCGGGGCTGCGATGGCCTGCCCTTCTAAGCTGACGGTGCCCTCTTGAACCACTTCGAGCCCTGCGGCGATGCGCAGTAGCGTGGTTTTACCACAGCCAGACGGGCCAAGCAGGCAGACCACCTCGCCCTGGGCAATGTCGAGGTCGATGCCTTTGACGACGTGATTGGCTGCAAATGTGTGTTGCACACCGCGCAGCGACAGCGCCGATGCGGGAGCGGCCACGTCAGAAAGGGAGACTGTTGCCGTCATTCGTTCACCCATGGTTTGTTCACAACGAGTACGCAGGGACGCAGCCGTTGCAAACACGGTTGAAAGGTATTTGCATTCTATTTTCTATTGGCAAGAGATGCACGTTTGCCCGGCAATGCGCCGCGTTACAAAATAGATGCGTGTCATTATCATTTCACTTGACGCGTTCCGACCAAGGCGTTTCAATACGCTACGGCGCTAATGCAACTTATTATCATAAACATTCAGGGTATTTTTTATGAAAAAGGCACGTCTTTCGGCTTCCGTTGCCGCCATCATGGCCGGTTCCGCGTTTGCCACCAGCGCACTCGCTAACGAAGTCAACATCTACTCTGCTCGTCACTACGACTCTGACGAGATTCTCTACCAAGCGTTCACCGACGAGACGGGTATTGAAGTGAACGTACTGGAAGGCGACGCCAACCAGCTGATGGAGCGTATGCAGCGTGAAGGCGTCGCGAGCCCTGCCGACGTCATGCTGACCGTGGATGCAGGCAACCTGTGGCGCGCGGAGCAAGACGGCATTTTTCAAAGCGTAGACTCTGACGTGCTCAACGAGCGCCTGCCGGAGTCCATGCGTCACCCGGAAGGCATGTGGTTTGGCTTTAGCCAGCGCGCCCGTGTGATCTACTACAACCGCGAAAACTTCGACCCGAGTCAGATCGCCACCTACGAAGACCTGGCCGATCCGCAGTTCGAAGGCCAAGTGTGCATCCGCTCTTCCAACAACATCTACAACCAGTCCCTGCTGGCGTCGATGATCGAGCACCACGGTGAAGAGGGCGCGCAAGAGTGGGCCCAGGGCGTCGTGAACAACATGGCTCGCGACCCGGAAGGCGGTGACACCGACCAGATTCTGGGCGTTGCTAGCGGTGAGTGTAACCTCGCGGTCGGTAACCACTACTACTACGTGCGTCTGCTGCACTCTGACGATGCCGCCGAGCGTGAAGCCGCGCGTAAAGTGGGCGTGATCTTCCCCAACCAGGATGACCGCGGTACCCACGTGAACGTCGGCGGTGCTGGCTTGGTCGCCAACGCGCAAAACCCGGAAAACGGCATTCGCTTCCTGGAGTTCCTGGCCTCTGACCAAGCGCAAGAAGTGCTGGCCGAGCGCAACTACGAGTTCCCGGTGGTCGAAGGCGTGAAGAAAAACCCGGTGCTGGAGTCTTGGGGCGATTTCGCCAAAGACGACATCAACATCAGCATTCTGGGTGAGAACAACCCGGAAGCGGTACGTATCTTCGACCGCGTTAGCTGGCGTTAAGCGCGGCTTGGGCACACGCTTTTGAAGCCGGTGCTTAAGTAACGCCCTAAACACAACCCCCGCAGCGACCGCTGTGGGGGTTGTGTGTTATGGGCGAGTGCTCTCTCGTTCGTTAGTGAGCCTCATCCCAATTCGCGCCGCTTTGCGCTTCTACGATCAGCGGGACGTTGAGCGATGCCGCCGCCTGCATGCGTGTCTGCACCTGCTCGATAAAACTATCCACCTGGGCCTCGGCCACTTCGAACACCAATTCATCATGCACCTGCATGACCATCAGCGCGTCGAACTCCTCCTCCGCTAGCCACGCATCTACATCGATCATGGCCTGCTTGATGATATCCGCCGCCGTGCCCTGCATGGGCGCATTGATGGCCGTACGCTCGGCGCCTTGTCGGCGGTTGCGGTTTTGCGAGTGGATCTCCGGCAGGTAGAGCCGCCGCCCCATCACGGTTTCGACAAAGCCATCCTCCGCCGCCTGGGTACGAATACGGTCCATGTAGCGAGCCACCCCGGGGTAGCGGTCGAAGTAGCGATCAATGTAGGTCTGCGCCTGGTTGCGGTCGATGTGCAGCTGGCGGGAAAGCCCCCAGGCGCTCATGCCGTAGATCAAGCCAAAGTTGATGGCTTTCGCACTGCGGCGCTGGTCGGCAGAGACCTTGTCCAGCGAGGTGCCAAAGACTTCCGCCGCCGTCGCGGTGTGAATATCGCGCCCTTCGGCAAACGCCTCCAGCAGTCCTTTGTCCTCCGATAGATGCGCCATGATGCGCAGCTCGATCTGCGAGTAGTCCGCCGCGACGATGCGGTAGCCAGGGCGCGCCACGAACGCCTGGCGAATCTTGCGCCCCTCCTCGGTGCGGATGGGAATGTTCTGCAGATTGGGATCCGACGACGACAGCCGCCCGGTCGCCGTGACCGCCTGATGGTAGCTGGTGTGAACCCGCCCAGTCGTCTTGTTAAGCAGGCGTGGCAGCTTATCGGTGTAGGTGGATTTCAGCTTGGCTAGCCCACGGTGCTGCATGATGACTTTAGGCAGCGGGTAGTCCAGCGCCAGCTCTTCGAGTACCGCTTCCGCTGTCGACGGCGCGCCTTTCGGAGTTTTCTTGATGACCGGGATTTTCTGCTCGTCGAACAGAATTTGCCCTAACTGCTTGGGCGAGCCCAGGTTGAACTCGCGGCCCGCCAGTTCGAAAGCGTTGCTCTCTAACTCACGGATACGCTGTTCGAGCTGCTGACTCTGTTCGTGAAGGCGCTCGGCATCGAGGGCGACGCCGTTGCGCTCGATGCGTGACAGCACGTTGATCAGCGGCAGCTCAAGGCGGTCGAGCACCTCGGCCAACCGCCCTTCCCGTTCGACCTGCGGGCGCAGGGTATCTTGCAGACGCAGGGTGATGTCCACATCCTCGCAGGCGTAAGGCGCCGCCTGCTCCAGGGCGATCTGGTTGAAGGTGAGCTGCTTGGTTCCTTTGCCTGCGATCTCTTCGAAGGAAATGGTTTTCTCGCCCAGGTACTTCAACGCCAGCGAATCCATGTCGTGACGCGTGGCGGTGGAGTTGAGCACGTAGGAGGCCAGCATGGTGTCCGCAAGCGGCCCCACGACATGAATGTCCACGTTGGCGAGCACGGAGATATCGTACTTTAGGTTCTGGCCAATCTTGGTCTTGGTGGGGTCTTCCAGTAGCGGCTTCAACGCCTGAAGAACCGTATGGCGGTCCAGCTGGGTCGGGGCGTCCAGATAATCATGAGCCAACGGAATATAGGCGGCCTCGCCTGCCTCTAGGGCAATCCCAACGCCGACGATATCGGCATCCATATAGTTCAGGCTGGTGGTTTCCAGATCGAAGCAGAAGCGTTCGGCCTCGTTGAGCCGTGCGAGCCACGCCTCCAGCTCGGCCTGCTCGGTAATCACATGATCATGGCGCTCGGTCGGCGCCGTCTCCGTCGCGCTGTCGGCTGCTTCCGAGACGGGCTCGCCGCCTGCTACATCGTCCACGCCTTCGTCGTTACCTTCCAGCAGCTCGGCGAGCCACTGCTTGAACTCCATCTCTTTGTACAGCTCGACCAGCGCTTCGCGGTCTGGGTGGGCAATGTCCAAATCATCCAATCCCACCGGCAGGTCGCAGTCGGTTTTGATGGTGGCCAGCTGATAAGAGAGAAACGCCTGCTCCCGGTGCTCTTCCAGTTTTTTGGGTAGCGTTTTCGCGCCACGAAAACCAAGGGTGGTCACGCGTTCTAAATCGCCATAAATCGTGTCCAAACCGCCGCCCATACCTTGCAGCAGACCGATGGCGGTTTTTTCGCCCACCCCCGGCACGCCGGGGATGTTATCCACCTTGTCGCCCATCAGCGCGAGAAAGTCGATGATCAACGCCGGCGGCAGGCCAAACTTCTCCTCCACGCCCGCTTCATCGAGGGTTTCCTCTTTCATGGTGTTGACCAGCGTGATGTGGCCGTTCACCAGTTGGGCCATGTCTTTATCGCCGGTGGAGATCACCGCGTCACGGCCAGCCTGAGTGGCGTGGTGCGCCAACGTGCCAATCACGTCATCCGCTTCGACCCCTTCGATGCATAGCAGCGGCAGGCCGAGGGCTTTGACACAGGCGTGCAGCGGTTTGATTTGGCTGCGCAGGTCGTCTGGCATGGGCGGACGATGGGCCTTGTAGTCGCTGTACAGCTCATCGCGGAAGGTTTTACCCGGCGCGTCGAACACCACCGCCATGGGGCTATCGGGGTAGTCTTTCATCAGCCGTTTGAGCATGTTCAGTACGCCCTTCACGGCCCCGGTCGGCTGACCGTTAGAGGTCGTTAGCGGCGGCAGCGCATGAAACGCGCGGTAGAGGTACGAAGAGCCATCGACGAGCACGATTGGGGCACGGGCCATAACCAAATTCCATAGTCAGCAAAACGGTAAGGATGTCTGTTCTCTATGATACGCGTTCAGCGCCGGGGCTGCAGAAAAGAGCCGTAAAACACGAGGCGCATCGCCACACAACGCTGCCAACTCGCGCGGCAAGCCGCTACAATAATGGGCTTAGCAACCTGGGCGAGATCCTCATGGCAGTATTCACCCCGCTTAGCGACGCACAGGTCGCCGCGTTTTTGGAAAAATTTGATGTTGGCAGCTTTGTCGCGCTTCAGGGTGTGGCAGGCGGTACGGAGAATTCGACGTTTTTCGTGACCACCGACCGCCGCGAGCTGGTGCTGACCCTGTTCGAACAGGGCGAGCACGAAGAGCTGCCGTTTTTCGTGGAACTGCTCGACTACCTAGACGAGCACCGCCTGCCGGTGCCGGGCACCATTCACGACCGTGAAGGCGTTGCCCTGCACAGTTTGGCGGGCAAGCCCGCCCTGCTGTTCCCGCGCCTACCGGGCAAACACCCCAGCGCGCCCAATCTAGCTCAGTGCCAAGCGCTGGGCACGACGCTGGGGCGGCTGCATAAGGTGTCGCAACGCTTCCCTGGACACCGCCCCAATCCCCGCGACCTGCACTGGCTTCGGGCGGTCCACCACAAAGTGCTCACTTACATCAGCCCGGATGATCAAACGCTGATGAAAAACGAAGTGGACGACTACGAAAGCGCCTTCAACCAGCATGGCGCGCTGCCCCAGGGGGCGCTGCACGGCGACCTGTTCCGTGACAACACGCTGTACGAAGGCGACAGCCTCGGCGGCATCATCGATTTTTACAACGGCTGCACCGGCGACCTGCTGTTCGATCTCGCCATCGTGATCAACGACTGGGCCTCCAACGAGGATGGCTCGCTGAATGCCGAGCGCTACCATGCGATCTTGAGCGCCTACCAGGCGCGTCGTCCGCTCACCGAGACCGAGCGCACCCTTTGGCCGACCATGCTGCGGATGACGGCACTGCGTTACTGGCTGTCGCGGCTTTTGGTGGTGTATGTCGACCCGCCGGCCCACGACTTAACCCCCCATGACCCCGAACGCTTCCGCGTGATTCTCAAGGCACGCATCGCGTGGGGCGCACTTCCCATTCCAGAGGCATCTTCATGAGTGACATGGCAACGACCAGCAGCCCCGCCGTACGTGCCCGCCGCACTTGGAACATGGACCAGTGGGGCAGCGGCTACTTTGACGTCGACGACCACGGCCAAGCCCTGGTGCGTCCGCTAGGCAGCGATGCAGAAGGCCCGGCGCTGCCTATCAGCGCGCTGGTTCGCCAGCTGCAAACTGCCGGGTTGCGCTTGCCGGTACTGGTGCGCTTTAGCGATATTCTCCACGACCGCGTCGAGCAGCTCTGCGGTGCCTTCGATGCCGCCATGCAGGACGTGGACTATCAGGGCGGCTATACCGCCGTTTACCCCATCAAAGTGAACCAGCAGCGCCGCGTCGTGGAAGAGATTCTGGCGACCTCCGAGCGCGGTAATGGCCGCGTCGGCCTGGAAGCCGGTAGCAAGCCGGAGCTGCTGGCGGTGCTGGCGCTGTCGGATGGCGGCTCGTCACTGATCGTGTGCAATGGCTATAAAGATCGCGAGTACGTGCGCCTAGCACTTCTGGGCGAGAAGCTCGGCCACAAAGTGTATCTGGTGGTGGAGAAACTCTCCGAGCTGGCGCTGATTCTCGAAGAGGCCCGCGAGCTGGACGTGACGCCGCGCATTGGCCTGCGGGCACGGCTGGCCTCGGTGGGTAAAGGGAAGTGGCAGAACACCGGCGGTGAGAAGTCGAAATTCGGTCTCACCGCTAGCCAGATTTTGGAAGTGGTCGACACCCTGCGCGCCGAAGATGCCCTGGCCAGCCTGCAGCTGGTGCACTTCCACCTGGGGTCGCAAATCGCCAATATCCGCGACATTCAGCGCGGCCTGCGGGAGTGCGCGCGCTTCTATCAAAATCTGATGAGCCTGGGCGCGCCCATCGACACCGTCGACGTAGGTGGCGGCTTGGGCATCGACTACGAAGGCACTCGCTCGCGCAGCTACTGTTCGGCCAACTACTCCATGCAGGAGTACGCCCGCAACGTCGTCAGCGCCTTCTCCCAGCTCTGCCAAGAAGCCGACCTGCCCCAGCCGCACCTGATCAGCGAATCCGGCCGCTCGCTGACCGCTCACCACGCGGTGCTGATCACCAACGTGATTGGTGAAGAGCGTGTCAACGATACGCCCCCCAAGCGCGCGCCCCAAGAAGAAGACCCGCAGGTAGAAGAGCTGTGGCGGGTGTTCGAGCAGTTGGCCGATACCCAAGAACCCCGAGTGCTGGTCGAGGCGTGGCACGACCTGTTGCAAGCGGTCAGCGAGTTACACGACCGTTTCGTTCTGGGGCTGAGCAACATCAATGCCCGCGCCGAGGGCGAGCGGCTCTACATGGCCGCCTGCACGCGCCTGCGTGGTCAGTTGGATACCCGCAACCGCGCCCACCGGGAAATCATGGACGAGTTGGCCGAAAAGCTGGCGGATAAGCTGTTCGTCAACTTCTCGCTGTTCCAGTCGGTGCCGGACGTGTGGGGCATCGAACAGATTTTCCCGGTGCTCCCGCTCACCGGGCTGGACAAAGCGCCGACCCGTCGCGCGGTGATTCAAGACATCACCTGCGACTCCGATGGCCGGATCGATAGCTACGTGGATGGCCAAGGGGTGGAAAGCACCCTACCGCTGCCCGAGTGGGCCAACGAGGACGAGCGCTGGCTGGGCTTCTTCCTGGTGGGGGCGTACCAAGAGATCCTGGGTGACCTGCACAACTTGTTCGGCGACACCGATTCCGTCGATGCGGCGCTCGGCGCGGACGGCGAGTGGGTGCTCTCTAACCCGCAGGCGGGGGACACGGTAGCTAACGTGCTGGCGTACGTGAACTTCGACGCCCGCGTGTTGAAACAGAAACTCACCGAGCAGTTGGTCACCAGCGGCTTCTCCCCTGAAGAGCAGGCGCACTTTGCCGCCAGCCTGACCGAGGGCCTCGAGGGCTACACCTACCTGGAGTAACCCCACCGGCACGTCCGGCGATAAAAAAAGCCACCGAGTATCTCGGTGGCTTTTGCGTCACTAGCGAGCAGCTCAGCTGCCTTACTCGACGACGCTGGTGACGATCTCCAGGCCGCCAGTGAGTGTCAAACGCAGCGAGGCCCCACGGGGCAGCTCGCCAACGCCGGCTGGCGTTCCGGTCAAAATCACGTCGCCCGGCTCCAGGGTAAAGTGACGACTCATCTCCGCCACCAGCGTGGGAATGGCAAAAATCATGTCCGCCCCTTCGCCGTGCTGACGCTCTTCACCGTCGATTTCCAAGGTGAAAGCCAGCGCGTTCCAGTTAGGCACGCGGCTCAGCGGCAAAAAAGGCGACAGCGGGCAAGCGCCATCAAAGGCCTTGGCAATTTCCCAAGGGTGACCTTTCTCTTTTAGCTTGGTTTGCACATCGCGCAGGGTGAGATCCATTGCCAAGCCAATACCGGCGATGGCACGCTCGGCTTCATCCTGCGTGGCGTGGGTCAGACGCTCCCCCACCAGCAGCGCCAGCTCGACTTCGTAATGCACATCTCCCCGCGAAAACGGCGGGTCGAGCGGCTTGGTTAAATCCACGACGCTAGTGCCGGGTTTGATGAACAGCAGCGGCTCGCTGGGAACCGGGTTATCCAACTCTTTGGCATGGTCGGCATAGTTGCGGCCGACACAGACGACCTTGCCCAGCGCGTGGGGAAACTCCTGACCATCGGTAAACTGTGGAACAAAACGCATGGCGGGTCTTCTCCTTCTCATTATGCGTGCCGCATTCGCAACGACAGGCGCATTAGTCTACCCCAGCCATGCCCATGTTCCACAGTGTCATCCGCGCATTTCCACTCGGCGTCGACGTTTGAGACGCTTAAGCCTCGGGGTACCCGCGCTCCTCGGGGCCATGCGCCAAGAACGAGGGACGCTGTTTCGGCGCGGCAAACGGCGCGACGCAGCGGTTATCGGGCCGGTTGAACACAAAGAACACGTTGCTGCGCGGGTCTGGCGACAGGTTCGCGTTGGAGGCATGCAACGTGTTGCAGTCGAACAGTAGCAGCCCGCCCGCCTTGCCCTTCGGGGCCTCGATCCCGTACTTGTCGACCAGATGGGTCAACGCTTCCGGGCTAGGAACGCCCACCTCCTGGGCTTTCAACGAGTGCTTATGGTTATCCTCCGGGGTTTCTCCCAGGCAGGGCACGAATTCCATATGCGAGCCAGGGATCAGCATTAGCGGGCCATTGAACTCGTGATTGTCGGTCAAGATCAGCGAAGCGCTGACGGCGTGCATGTTCGGCATGCCGTCTTCGGCGTGCCACGTCTCGAAGTCCGAGTGCCAGTTGAAGCCTTTACCGGCAAAGCCCGGCTTGTAGTTGATACGCGACTGATGCACGTAGGGATCGTCGCCGATGATCTGCCGGGCCGCGCCGGCCACGCGTTCGTCGCTGGCCAATGCCCCCAAGCGTTCAGAGAGCTGATGCACGGCAAACAGCGAGCGAATTTCATGGCTTTCGGGCTCGGTGATGCTGAACGCCTTGTCCCGGTAGGCGTCGTTACTCAACAGCGCGTTCATCTCCTGGCGCAGCGCTTCCAGCTCCTCGCCCTCGATCAGATTGGGGATGAACAGATACCCGTTGCGTTCGAACTCGTCGAGCTGAGCTTGACTCAATGGCCCCGGCAACGTACGCCCTTTTACGACACCATCCTGGCGGGGCTGGGTGAGTGATTCAGGCGCTTGGGCAAGGCGTGTGGGATAGGCATCCGCCACCTTGGCATTGCCCGCCGTGGGCACATCGGCCATCTCGCTGTACTGTTTGTGGGCGGTTACGTTCTTTAGCGGTGTATTGCTGACTGTCATCTAATCCACTCCTTGTATGATTAAACTTCAGTTAAAACGTGTCTCATTTAGAAACACAGCGCAGTAGATAGGGTAGCCAACCCCTCTGCGATTGCAACCTAGGATGTCTCCTTTCATAACGTGGGTTATGACATTTATTCGTGGGCATCTTACAATGCGCCCAGTCGCTGCTGCAAAATACGCTTATAAATTATCGCTATTTCTTATAACTTTAACACTTACTAAATACACCTATCTTGGCAGCCGCCATCAAACAGTCGACCTAAAAAAACCAGAATAGCCTTTTCAAGCGCCACTCTGGTTATTTTAACTCTACAGTGTGCTAACCAAGGCACAAATGCCCGTAAATAAAATCCCGATCAAATCCGGTATTGCGCACCATCTCTTCAGGCTTTAACAACTTCACACTATTGCGTGTTTTGCGTATCAGCTTTTTCTGCTCTAACGCAGTCATACAACGGCTGACATGCACACTCGTCATTCCTAATAACTCTCCTACGACATCTTGCGTTACCGGGAACGAAAACACATTACTGGTTAGCAGACCTTTAAAGTCAAAGCGCGCATACACTTCAAGAAGAAAGTGTGCCACGCGCTCTTCCGACCGATGATGCGTACAACTTCTTAACCGCTCGATAGTAATATTATCGTTCACCATGACATACGACGTAATCGCATTTCGTATTTCCTCATGGTGTTTAAACAGGTCGTGCAAATCATCCACCGATACTTTTTCGAGTTTGCAGTGCGTCAATGAAACGATCACGATATCGTGACTTTCGAAAAAGCTCTCTCGCATGCCGATAATATCACCTGGCATGAAGACATTGCAGATGTCTTGACCGCGGGTACTGGTGGCGTGAGACAGGCTCAACCATCCCTCTTTCACGACAAAGATGTCAGCGCGCCCTTCGCAGAGCGAAAACACCTTTTGATTGCGCCGCAGCTCCACCGGTTTGTGCTTGATATGGGCCAACGACTCCCGAGCCTCGACCCCTAATTCACCATATAGATTCAAGACACCGACAATATCTATACAAGAGCTGTCATCACCGTCGATGCCGTGTAAACCTTTGCGATTTCCATCTTCCACTTGCTTATACTCTTCTGCAGTAATCTTATTCATCTCTACACTCCTTTGTAGTTAGACAAACGCTATACTCACCAGGAACCAGTTATAATACTGATATATAGAAAGGAAGATAACGCGACAGAAATATAGACAAATGCAAATAACTAAACAAGACAGTTTCTATAGCACGCCACCATAAAAGCCAACAAAACATTGATTATTAACATTTGTTAAACTATCGACACCTCATTCTCGTCGGCCGCTTGACGCTAAACTTATATCAACTATCGACCATAACAAAATAAAGAACAAAAAAACCTAGAGACACATTCATGGGTGAATCTTATCAAGTATTCTCGTGATATACATTAATTATCGCCACTTTAAACACCTAAATACTGGAAAGTAAAAAACGTCTTTCATAGGCTCCAGTCTGGGGTTATAGGGATCGATAGCCCACTCAACCATTCAGGGAGTCGCACATGAAACGCAACGTTTTCGTCATTGCTTTAGAAGATAAGCAAACACGCGCCATGCAAACACTGAGAGAGCGCAAGGACTTGGAGATACATGGATTACTAGACGTCAGCACTGCCGTAGAGTCAGATAACGTCTCTTTTAATCATCTGCTGTCACTAGCCAACGAACAACTCACCGCTTACCCCGGCACCGTCGATGCGATCATTGCACAGTGGGACTTTCCCACGAGCGTCATCGTGCCGATTCTCTGTCAGCAGCACCACCTCCCCTCCCCCTCAATCACCAGCGTTTTAAAATGCGAACATAAGTATTGGAGCCGTTTAGAGCAGCAAAAGGTCGTGCCCGACGTGGTCCCCAAGTTTTGCGGCATCGACCCTTTTGCGGAGGACCCACTCTCCCAGGTAACGCTCGATTATCCATTTTGGCTGAAACCAGTGAAGGCGTTCTCTTCTCATTTAGGGTTCAAGATTGAGTCGTCCTTACACTTCGAACAGGCCATTAAGGAAATACGCGCGGGCATCCATCAACTTGGCGATGCCTTTAATGAAGCACTTGCTTATATAGACGTGCCCGAGGAGATTATTCACTTAGATGGCAATGCGTGTATCGCCGAAGAGATCATTAGCGGCGTGCAAGGCGCCCCGGAAGGCTCGGTGTTTAATGGCGAATTTAATATTCACGGCATTATTTCCCAACCTAAAGCCGAGAACTCCATTGCCCTCTTTGATCGCCTGGAGTATCCCAGCAACCTGCCTGAGCACGTTCACCACAAAATGGTGGAAACCGCCAAAACCTTCCTGGCCCATATTGGCTACAACAACGGCTGTTTCAACGTGGAATTCATGTGGGACGAGGCGCGAGAAAAGCTCTGGCTCATCGAAGTCAATACGCGCATTTCGCAATCTCATAGTGAGATTTTCGTCTTGGTCGATGGCATGTCGAATCATGAAATCGCCGTGGATATTGCCCTGGGTCAGCGGCCATCGCTGCTCAACCGTCAGGGGGTCGCGCCCATTGCTGCCAAGTGCTTCATCCCCTTTGCCCACCGCGATGGCGTGGTCAAACGCATTCCCAGCCAGGCAGAGATCGCCGCGCTCAAGGCGCGCTTGCCACATACCGATGTCGTGATCGATGTCGAACCTGGCCAGCAGCTCAGCCACCTGATGCACCAAGATAGTTTCTGCTATCGCCTAGGCACACTCTACATCACCGGCAACACCCACGAGGAGATCGAGCAGAACTACCAGTACTGCCTCGATGTTCTCAACTTCGACATCGAGCCCATCGATGCGTAAGGAGACCAACATGGAGATCGTTGACGATTTCCCCTACCCCATCCGTGAGATCGAAAATCTGTTCATCCCCATGCGCGATGGACAACAGCTAGCGGCCAGGATGTGGCTCCCCGTCACCCCTGACGCCACGCCGTTCCCCGCCATCATGGAGTACATTCCTTATCGTAAGCGCGACGTAACACGGGGCCGTGATGCCAGCAACCACCCCTACCTAGCAGGCCACGGCTATGTGTGTGTGCGGGTGGATATGCGCGGCAGCGGCGATTCCGACGGTGTGCTCACCGACGAGTATACCCAACAAGAGCAGCAGGATGCCGTGGATGCCATCGCTTGGCTGGCCGAGCAGCCCTGGTGCGATGGCCACGTCGGTATGATGGGGATTTCCTGGGGCGGCTTTAATAGCCTGCAAGTGGCGGCCAAACAGCCTCCTGCCCTCAAGGCGATCATCAGCCTGTGCTCGAGCGACGACCTCTATGCCGACAACATGCACTACATGGGCGGCTGCCTTTTGGGAGACAACCTGTCCGAGGCGACCGTGATGTTCGCGTTCAATGCGCTTCCTCCCGATCCAGAGATCGTAGGGGAGCGCTGGCGGGAGATGTGGTTCGACCGTATGGAGCACAGTGGACTATGGATCGACCAGTGGCTGCGTCACCAGCGCCGCGATGCCTACTGGTCCACTAGCTCGGTGGGCGAACACTACGGGGCGATTCAGTGCCCCGTGTATGCCATCGGCGGTTGGGCCGATGGGTTCACCAATACCGTGTTGCGCTTGATGGAGCATCTGGCGGTACCGCGAAAAGGGCTGATTGGCCCTTGGGGGCATAAATATCCCCACCAAGGGATTCCCGGCCCGGCCATCGGTTTTTTACAGGAGGCGCTGCGCTGGTGGGATTACTGGCTGAAAGGTAAGGAGAACGGCATCATGGAGGAGCCGATGCTGCGCGTCTGGCAGCAGGATAGCGTCCCACCGGATAACAGCTACGCCGACCGGCCAGGGCGCTGGCTGAGTGAAGCTCAGTGGCCTTCGCCACGGATTCAAACGCAGCGCTACTACCTTCAGCCCAACCGCTTGACCCTCGAGCCACGCTCCCGTCATACCGCGCCGCCCACCCTCGGCCTGCAATCGCCCATCAGCGTGGGCATGTCGGCGGGCAAATGGTGCTCTTATGCTGCGACGCCCGACCTTCCCGGCGACCAGCGTGAAGAGGATGGCGGCTCGCTGGTATTCAGCAGCGCCCCCCTAGAGGAAGCGCTGGACATCTTCGGCGTGGCGACACTGTCGCTAACGGTTTCCTGCGATCAACCTCAGGCGATGCTAGCGGTGCGCCTTTCTGACGTAGCGCCGGATGGAAAAGCCACCCGTGTCACCTACGGGCTACTCAACCTCACCCATCGAGAGAGCGATGAGTACCCCAGCGACCTAGTGCCAGGCCAACAGTACACAGTGCAGATCTCCATGAACGGCATTGCCCAACGCTTTCCCAAGGGGCATCAGCTTCGCCTGTCGATCTCGACGTCCTACTGGCCATTGGCGTGGCTGTCGCCCGCGCCCGCCCAGGTCGATCTCACCCTGGACGACTGCACGCTCCACCTACCCGTGCGCACCGCCACCGATGATGACAACACCGTTACCTTTGAACCACCCCAAGCGGCCAAACCGCTGTCCATCACCACGCTTGCGCCCAGCCAGCATAACTGGTTGTTGCACCGCGACTTGGCCACCAAACGCTCTACGCTAGAAGTCATCAACGACCAAGGATGCTTTCGCATCGACGATACGGGCACCGAGATTCACCGCAGCGCACGGGAGTACTACAGCACCGTGACCGATGACTTCACCTCCGCCCGTGGCGAGACGCTCACCGAGAGCCACTTCAAGCGCGGCCGTTGGGACACTGAAGTGTATACCCGCACGGTGCTGACCTGCACCGCGTGTCACTTTCTGGTCCACGCCCAGCTAGACGCCTACGAAAACGCCTACCGGGTCTTTTCCAAGAACTGGTCGTCGAAGATTCCTCGCGATCATCTGTAATCATCCCCGCCAGCCCGAGGGCTACACGCACCATCACCGCCCCACGTTGCGATACGTCAGGGGCGGTGTTTAATGGGCGCAAAAAACCCCGGTCAGGGCTACCGGGGAAAAGGGCGTGGCTAGGTGACGCGCTCCGTATAGCGACGCTCGTGGTTACTTCTTGGCCTGCACGTCGTTGTCGTCCGCGCGTGCCAGGAAGGTGCGGGTAGTATCGTCCAGATGCTGATCCAACCAGTCCGCCATGGCCTGCTCCTCTTGCAGAATCTCACGGCACACACGCACCACCTCTGGCTGATTGGCCTGCTCGGCCGCCGCAATCAGCGCCTTGTAGTTGGCAATCTCAAAGCATTCGAAGGCATAGCTCGCAATACCGCCCTTGACCACCTCATCGCCTGCCATCATGCCACCCAGCGACTGGCCAAAGGCCGTCAGCTTACCGCCCATGTCTTTGACGGCAGAGGTGTCGATCCCCAGCTCATTCATCAACCGCTCCAGCTTTTCAGCCTGATGCTCGGTCTCATGAAGATGCTGATCAATGCGGGCGCGCAGCGTCGGGTAGTGCTCGATTCGTTTCGCCTGCGCTTTCAACATCTCTTCCGCCTGCTTTTCCATCGCATGAGCATCGCGTAACCAATCTTCCAAATACTTGGCTTCCATCGTGCGCTCTCCTTGTTCATTCACGGCGTGGGTAAATCGCTCTTACTTGTTGGGGTCGATCTGCTCTTTCTGCGCCCCCGACTTCTCTTTGGCACTGCCCAGGCTCGGCTCTTGGCCTTCGGGCGCAGGCTGATTGCGCACGCTGTACTGGCTGCGACCATCCAGCGATATGCCTTCCGACCAGCGGCCTTTCGGCGCCTCTTTATCCAACAGCGTGTTGAGGTAGTAGTAAGAGTGCTGCATCGCCTCGTTATCTTCCGGCGTAGCGTTGGGAATCGGCAGCTGCTTCTCGAAGCCGCCCAGCTCTTCGATCACCGCCAACCACTGCTGCTGATGGTACGTATCGCGAGCAATCAAGAAGGAGAGAAAATCCTTCATACCGTGATCATCGGTCCAGTTGTACAGGCGCGATGCCAATACGCGGCCACCGGCTTCGGCCGTGGCGTTGGCCAGCATGTCGGCGGCAATATTGCCCGTGGCGTACACGTGGCTCATATCAAACGGCACGCCGTTTGAGTTTACCGGCATGGCTGAAAGGCCTGATGAGAGCAGGTGGCGCGGGTTAGCACCGCCCAGAATGGCATTCATGACCGGGTCTTTGGCCGTGGCCTCTTGGTAGGAGACCGGTGCGCCTTCTAGATTAAGCGCCACTGCGTGGCCCAGCATTTCAATGTGGGATAGCTCTTCGGTGGCGGTGGACATCAGCATATCGCGAATACGATCATCTCCGCGGGCGCCCATCGCCTGGAAGAAGTACTGCATGGCTACACGGATTTCACCTTCGATGCCGCCAATGGCCTGCTGCAGCAACATGGCAAATTCAGGGTTGGGTGTATCGACCTTCACGGGATACTGTAGCTTTCCAGAGTGGTGGAACATAGCGCGACTCTCCTTCATTAATTGCCAGGGAGCGCACTCCCTGGCAACGCATTTAAAGCGTTTGCTTTAACAGCTTCCGTGCTTCATCGGCAATGTCCTCGTAATGCTGAGCGACGCGATCAAAGAACGCTTGCGCATCTTGATCCGACTTCTCTTTCGCATCTTGAGAAAACTGCTGGCTTAGCTGAACACCTTGAGAGGCATGATATAGCGTGCTCACCATATCGAAGTTCTTATCGTTCACCGGACGATTCATCCTTGTCTCCTTGTGCCTTCCGTCTAAACGACGCAAGGCACACTTGAACGTGTAAAGACAAAACAGTGTCGGGTGCGCGCGTTAGCGGTTGTTACCACCGCCACTGTGACTGTTTTCGCCGCCTTTCTTACCGGCTTCCGAGGCACGCTTGGGGTCGTTGGCAAAGTTACCACCGCTGTTTTCACCGCCTTTCTGGCCAATATCCTCGTAAAACTCTTTGCCATGGCTTTCAGCAGTGGCTTCCCCGCCTTTTTGACCGATATCTTGATAAAACTCTTTATCGTGGGTTTTGGCGGTCGTTTCACCACCCTTTTGTCCTGCCTCTTCGCGACTCATTCCATTATCGTTGCGGTTATTCGCCATGATAAATCTCCTTTTCATGAATTCGGCAAAACCAACTCATTTACTCGTACTCGGTGTGTCACTCGAGTAACTTGAGATTAGCCAACCTCACTCTCTTATCAAGCCAACAGAAACACAAAGAAGCATCTTTAATCTTTATAACGGCGTAATCAGATATGTATCAAATAACTTTTCATTGGTGATTGGATAACGAAAGATAAAATAATTGACTAACTCCATCTATTGCCAACACACTTCTTTAAAACATCACCACCCAGAGTAAAAGGCTACCGCCATGCGTATCTCTCTCGCGATTACCGTTACCCTCTGCCTATGGCTAGGCGGCTGCCAACGCCACGTAGCCCAGTACGCACATACCGCCCCAGATGAATCGCTCATCAATACCTACTGGAAGCTACTGACCGTAAACGACGAGCCCGAGGTGGCCGCAGATAACGTTCGCGAAGCGCATATAGTGCTGCACGTGGAACGCACCCGCTTGGCAGGTTCCACCGGCTGCAACACGCTCAGCGGACGCTACCAACACACCGGCCAGCAGCTCACCTTCCATCCCATCGCCACCACGAAAATGGCTTGCCCTACTGCACAAATGCGCAGCGAGCAGGCCATGTTAATTGCCCTTAAGCAAACCAGGCGTTGGAACATTAACGGCAGCCTCCTTGAGTTAACTAACGCCCTTGGAGAACCGCTGGCGGTGCTGAAGGCTGTGCATCTTTATTAGTAGGCATTAAGTAAGGCAAGAAAGTGTCTTGAACGCCGCTACTTTGAATATCGCTTGGCAACTTGATAGAGGTTGATAAGCGCAATCACTTCCAGGCGTTTATTGTCATAACGGGATACCTACACCTAACTATTCTTGATAACATTCCGTTACCGATATTTTCTTAGGGTTCATGGACGATGAAAACACCCGCGCTGATTGCTCTGTTGGTACTGATGCCATTGGCGGCCCACGCTGAAATTTATAAATGCGTCGACAACGGCCACACCACCTTTCAGGACTCCCCCTGTGCGGGCGGCAACTCTGAAACGGTGAATACCAACAACCTCACAATTATTTCCGTGCCTGCGGTATCGTCTCGCCCTGCGGCTTCCCTATCCGCAAATGCTCCCGCCTTCCCACGCATTGCTGTGCCGTACAGAAATCAACATCAAACGGCTCTGGAACTTCGTAATAGTCGAGTTAAGACGCGTGCTCGCTACCCGTTGAGACGTGGCTGGTGAAGTGGGATTCGTAATCACTCTTTATTACAAGCCGCGCTTGTCATAGCTTTCTATAGCTCCCTATATTTTATTTTGTGCAGACCCCACACGCCTTGCTCGCTGTCTGAGGGGGATAGAGGCATAAAGAAACTCAAGATAGAACTACCGGAAGGACAGTTAACCCACGTACTACGTCACATGTGCACGAGTCACTTTATGATGAACGGGGGAAACATCCTGGTGCTGCAGCAAATACTCGGTCATCAGTCGATCACCATGACCATGCGCTATGCACACTTTGCACCGGATCACCTGGAGGAAGCGGCCAAGCTCAATCCCCTCGCCATGCAGGGATGAAAGCTACCGGGTAAAAGTGTCCAACCGTTGGACACTTTATGGACACATACGAAAAAGCCGCCTCGAAAGGCGGCTTCATCATTGTCTCAAATGCTTTGCTTATCAACCACTTAAGTGGTGCCGACACCAGGAGTCGAACCCGGGACCTACTGATTACAAGTCAGTTGCTCTACCAACTGAGCTATGTCGGCGCTTCGCATTTTCTTGAGAACTTGATTGGGTTGCCGTTAGACTAGCCAATCAACAAGAAATCTTGTTGGCAATGGCTGGGGTACCAGGATTCGAACCTGGGAATGCCGATACCAAAAACCGGTGCCTTACCACTTGGCGATACCCCAACGTTGTGGTGGCCAGAGACGGAATCGAACCGCCGACACGGGGATTTTCAATCCCCTGCTCTACCAACTGAGCTATCTGGCCCTTGCCAACGGTGCGTATTAAACCAAAAGCTCCTCTTTTCGTCAACACCTTTGTGAAACTTTCTTTCTAGTCACGTGCTTAGGGCACATCCGGTGTTGAACCAAAAGCGGCAAAGGCCACGCCATTCGTGGCTTTGCGCTGCGTTTCTAGGTTTATGCCTGGCTGGGCGGCACGTATCCTTCGGCTTGGTCGGTGGTTTCGTTATCGAGGAAGCGCTGCATCTGGTCCATCAGATACGCGCGTGCTTCTGGCTCTAACATGTTGAGATGCTTCTCGTTGATTAGGCGGGTTTGTAGTGCCTGCCACTCTTCCCAGGCTTGTTTCGATACCGTGGCCTGAATTTCTTGGCCCTGCTTGCCCGGCAGTGGCGGGAACGGCAGCGCGGGTAGCTCTTGTTGGTACTTGCGGCAGAAAACCGTGTTGCTCATGGTGTGCTCCTATGGCGTGTGTCTGTGAAGGCCAGCGTGTGCTTAACGGCTAAGGCCCAGGGGTCGGGTCTAGGGTAAATGGTGCCAACTGGCTTAACAGCGATTTGACCGGTGCCGCTAAGCCTAACGCAGGCGGATGATTAACGTCATACCATACGCCGCTTTCGCGAACGCCGCTGATTCGTTCGCAGGTAACAGGTTGCGGCGTAATCATCAGCTTAAAGTGGCTGAAGGTGTGGGTGAAGCTGGGCAGCGCAGCGTGGCGCTCGGGGGCTTCGGTGTTGTCTTCTAGCCAGTCGTTGAGTTCACTGTGCCGCTCAAACTGCGGCAGGCTCCATAAACCGCCCCACAGTCCGCTAGGTGGGCGCTGCTCTAGCCACACGCGACCTTGGGGGTCGCGCAGCAACAGCATGATGGTGTCGCGGGTGGGGGTGGCTTTTTTGGGTTTGGATTCCGGGTAGCGCTGCGGCTCGCCTTGGGCGTAGGCGCGGCATACGTCATTGAACGGGCAGATCAGGCAGTCGGGTTTGCTGCGCTTACACAGTGTCGCGCCGAAATCCATCACCGCTTGGGTGTAATCCGCCAGCCGCGTGGTGGGCGTAAAGTAGTCGGCCAGCGCCCACAGCGAGCGTTCTACTGCAGGCTTGCCCGGCCAGCCTGCCACCGCGTGCAGGCGGGTGAGCGAGCGTTTGACGTTGCCATCTAGAATTGCCGCCTGCTGCCCGGTGCTTTGGGCGATGATGGCGCCAGCGGTGGAGCGGCCAATACCGGGTAGCGCCATCAGCGTTTCGACGCTATCGGTGGGTAGCGCGCCGCCATACGCGTCCATGGCGAGCTGAGCCGCTTTGTGCAGGTTGCGAGCACGAGCGTAGTAGCCAAGGCCCGTCCAGTGGTGCAGCACGTCATCCTGGGGCGCGGTGGCCAGGGCTTCCAGCGTGGGGAAGCGGGCCATAAAGCGCTCGAAGTAGGGAATCACTGTAGCCACTTGGGTTTGCTGCAGCATGATTTCAGACACCCACACGCGATAGGCGCTGCGGGGCGACTGCCAGGGCAGGTCGTGGCGGCCATGCTTGTCGAACCAGGTAAGCAGCCGCTGTTGAAACTCTTGCGCCGGTAGGCACGGCGTGGGCATATCGGCCATCGTAATTCCTTAAAACACTCGCTATGAACGACAGCGCCGGCGGTGAGGCCGGCGCGTGCGGTGCGTGTTGTGTTAACGCGGTTAGGCGTTAAGCAGTCTTTGATTAGTTAAACAGGCGACGAATACCGTCACGCAGCTCTTGGCCTGCGCCTTCGCCTAAGCGCTCATCAATACGGTCGATGGATTCATCAATCCGCTCTTCTAGCTCTTCTTCTACACGGCTCCCGGCTTCGTTACGCAGCAGATCGACCACCGATGTTTCAAAGGCGGTGCGGTCGAAACGGCACCACTGGGTTTTGTCATCGCCTACATGGCCTTCACAGCGTACCGGCAGTGGTAGCTGCTGAAGCCGTGGGTTGATCTGGCAAGCGGCATCGGCGGTATCCACCAAGCGGGCGTTGGCTTGGGTGGTGAAGTTAAGGCTGTTGAGGTTGAAATCGCCCTCCCCCTGAACGTCGATCCCCGGCAGGGTAATCAGCAGGTCGTCACTCTCGACGACGCCGTTGCGTACTTGAAACGTCGCGTCGAAACGCTCGAAGCGAGTATCGGGATGCCATTCGCGATCTACCTGCTGACCTTCTAGCTGCGCCACCAGTTCACACATCTCACGGGAGACGTTGGTGCGCAAAATCGCCCCGTCGTTTAGGCGGGCGTTCAGCTCGCCGTTGAGATTGCTGACCAGCACGTCGCGGCGGTTGCCTTGGGTCGTCAGTGCACCCTCCAAGTTGAAGCGACCGCGCAGTGGGGCTTCCTCTTCACTGAAAGTTTCGATCAGCGGTGCCACCTGTACGTTGCTTACGTTAGGCGCAAGCTGCCACTCGAGCACGCTCCCTGTGGCGTCCAGTTGGCCGGTGGCACTCAGTTCTCCTTCATAGAAACGGGACTCGAATGCCGTGAGGCGGTGACGTCCATTCTCGCCGCGCAACGCAAGCTGGGTATCGTCAAAGGTCAACCCGGCGAGCAGCAGTTGGTCGACGCTCAAATCGCCCTGCAGCGTCAGCGTGCTCAACCAAGCTTGCGGCAGCAGCGCTTCGTCACTTTGGGCAAAGGCTTTACGCAGGAGGCCACGGCTAGCCTGCTGGGCGGTGGCCGGGCCAGGCAGGTAGTGATCCAGGTTCAGCGTATCGCCTTCTAGGTTGAAGGTGAGCTGCGTCCCATCCAGTGCAGCGCTAATATCCCCGGTAAAGGTACTGTCATCGACCACCAGCGAGAGGCGCGGCAGCGCAATGCGCGCCAGGCTGCCCTCGACGGGGCTGGTGAGTGCCACGTCACTGAGTGCCGCTTCGCTAGCCGTGTTGAGTGTGACGCCTGTGCGTGCCATCCAGGGCCGAAGCGTAAACGGGGCAGCGGTGAGTTGCCCACTGTACTGGGGAGCATCGAGCAGTTGTTCGACGTTCAGATGGCCGCTCACACGCAGGCCATCCGGCCCGGTGAGCTGCACATCTTTCAACTGGGCGGTTTGAGCGGCAAAGTCGGTCTCCAGCCCGAACGCCAGCGCCAGCGCGAGGCTACCCTGCCAATTTTCAGGGTGGCGCAGCCCGGCTTCCAGTACACCTTCCGTCACGCTGAGCTGTTGATCCGCCAAACGGGCGACGACTTCAGCCGCTTTCAAGCTGAGTTGCTGCGGCTCGCTGGCACCGCCTTGGCGAGTGTGCGTGGTGAGCTGGGTGTTCTCAAAAATGATTTGCTCATCTTCCAGGCCCAGACGCAGGCGTGTCTCCAGATTGACCTCGCTGGACAGATCCGGCGCGCGCTCCAACATTTCGGCATCCAAGCGGTCGTGTTTGGTCACCGTAAACATCGCTTTGAGCGGGAAAGAGCGTACCGGGTTGACATTGGTGCCGGAAATATTCAGCGGCTGTACCCGCCAGAGCGCTTGATTCTGCTCGTCACGGTAGCGAATGTCGGCGTCTTTGACTTCGACACTGGCAATGCTAAGCACCACGGACAAGCTGCCCGCATCGGCATTCGGGCCTGCACTGGCCGGAGCCAAAACGGTCTCGGCAGATTCGTTGTTGTGCTCGGAAAGACGCTCCAACAGCGGCTGCCAATTGCCAGCCCCGTCGGCATTTCTTTCAAGGTTCAGGCGCATGCCATCCAGTGTCAGACCATCCACGGCAATTTCGCCGCGTAGCAGCGGCGCGAACGCGACGCTCACTTCCGCACGATTGATGGCGGCAAACGCGGTATCGTCTTGGGACTGCTCGGGCAGCCAGGCACGGGCCTGTTCGACGCTCACGCCGATGCGCGGGTAGAACGACCACGTGATAGGGCCTTCCAGGGCAAGATTCAGGCCGGTTTGCTCTTCGACCACGGCGGTCAAGCGTGGCTTGAAATCTTCGGGATCCAAAAAGGTGGTGACGTACACCACGGCGGCCACGCCCACAATGGCGAGAATGCCCACTGCCGCCAGCAAAATGCGTAATAGCTGTTTCATTTACCCTTTCCCTTGTGGGTCTAGCTCAACAAACTCACTGGTCGCCGGTAAATCCGGCTCAGAGGACTCATCGGCCATGGGCCGATACCCGAGTTTCGATAGCAACACACGATCCGCTAGTGGCAGTGTCGTCGTGGCAATGCGCAGCACGCGGCCTTCTTGCTTGGCCTGTTCACCCAATAACGCCATTAGACGTGACCCCACACCGCGACGGCGAGTGGTTTTACGCACGCATAGCTCGGAGAGCCACCACGCCCGGTCGTCGGCTGCTTGCACGGCCACTGCGCCTAACAGGCGGTCATTGAAATGCGCGCAGGCAAAAAAGTGCGGCCCGCTCAAATGCTGTTCGATAAAAGGTAAAACCGTGGGGGTGGGCATGCGCTCTTGTGGCGCATCTTCATAGATGCGCACCAGGTCGATGCGCACCTGCTCGTCTGCTTCCCAACGGGCCTGGTCGACATATTGCAGTGTCACCGGCATGGTGAAATCCTCGTTGCCAACGCAGCTAGGCTGCTATGTTTGCGCCGCAAACGGCGGCGACATTCCCCGCATTGTAGCGGATGGGGGCGCCGATTCTCTATAATGGTTGTTTTGGCCGCAGTTGCCGCCCGCCGATTATTCCTCAGAGTGCGCCACGGCGCAGGAGATGCAACATGTCAGCGCGTATTGCCACGGTAAGCCGTGACACCAACGAAACGCAGATTACGGTCAGCGTCAACCTTGACGGCGAAGGCCGCTTGAACTGCGACACTGGCGTTCCGTTTCTCGACCACATGCTGGATCAGGTGGCTCGGCATGGAATGGTAGACCTCGATATTCATGCTAAAGGCGACCTGCATATCGATGATCACCACACCGTCGAAGACTTGGGCATCACCCTGGGCCAGGCATTCAACGAGGCCATTGGCGATAAGCGCGGCATCTACCGCTACGGCCATGCCTACGTACCGCTGGATGAAGCACTGTCTCGCGTGGTGATCGATTTTTCGGGTCGACCCGGCCTGTATATGAACGTCGAGTTCACCCGCGATACCATCGGCCGTATGGACACGCAGCTATTCTGGGAGTTCTTCCAAGGCTTCGTGAATCACGCTCGCGTGACGCTGCATATCGACAACGTGAAAGGCTTTAATGCTCACCATCAGGCCGAAACCATTTTCAAAGCCTTTGGCCGCGCACTGCGCATGGCCGTGGCGGAAGACCCGCGCATGGCTGGGCAAATGCCCTCTACCAAAGGCAGCTTATAATGCCGATCGTTGCGATTAGCGGCGCAGTGGCACGCCTCTCGCCTACGAATCTATCGCCCACGACCTTAAGGAGCGCTTCATGACCATTGCGGTAATCGATTATGGAATGGGCAACCTACACTCTGTGGCTAAGGCGCTTGAGCACGTCACCCATGAGAATGTGATTATCACTCGCGACCCACGGCGTATTCTGGGCGCTACCCGCCTAGTACTGCCCGGCCAGGGCGCGATTCGTGACTGCGTAGGCGAACTTGAGCGTACTGAACTGCGCGAGCTGGTGGACGATATTTTGACCCGCCAAGCTAAACCGCTACTGGGCATTTGTGTGGGCCAGCAGATGCTAATGGAGCGCAGCGAAGAGAATGGCGGCGTGGACTGCTTGGGCTTTTTCCAAGGCAGCGTTGACCGCTTTCCGGCCAATATGCGCGATGCCCAAGAGCAGCGCCTGAAAGTACCGCATATGGGTTGGAACCTAGTGAATCAACACCACGACCACCCGCTCTGGTCAGGCATCGATAATAATGAGCACTTCTATTTCGTGCACAGCTATTACGTGAATGCCAACGACGACGCCCATGTGTTTGGCACCACCCAGTACGGCAGTGTGAGTGCTCACGTAGCGATTGGCCGCGACGCCACCTTTGCCGTGCAGTTCCACCCGGAAAAAAGCTCCCGTGCGGGCCTGCGCCTGCTGGAAAATTTTGTCACCTGGACGCCCTGAGAGGTTTCACTATGTTGGTAATTCCCGCGATTGATCTCAAGGACGGCCAGTGTGTGCGCTTGAAGCAGGGCCGCATGGACGATGCGACCTCCTACGGCGACGACCCGGTCGCCATGGCCGCGCGCTGGGTAGAAGCCGGCGCGCGCCGTTTGCACCTAGTGGATTTGAACGGTGCCTTTGAAGGCAAGCCGGTGAACGGTGAGGCGGTCACCGCCATTGCCCGCGCTTACCCTAACCTGCCGATCCAAATTGGCGGCGGCATCCGCTCGGCAGAGACCATTGAACACTATTTGAGCGCTGGTGTTTCCTACGTGATCATCGGCACCAAAGCGGTCAAAGAGCCTGAGTTTGTGAGTGAGATGTGCCGCGCCTTCCCCGGCCATATTATTGTTGGCCTGGATGCCAAAGATGGTTACGTCGCCACCGACGGCTGGGCAGAAGTCTCCACCGTCAAAGCTACCGAGCTTGCCAAGCGCTTCGCTAACGATGGTGTTTCCAGCATTGTGTACACCGATATTGCCCGCGATGGCATGATGCAGGGGGTCAACGTGGACGCCACCGCCGAACTGGCTCGTGAAGGTGGCCTGCCGGTGATCGCTTCTGGTGGCGTCACTAATTTGGACGACATTCGTGCACTGTGCGACGTCGCCGACAGCGGTATTCTGGGTGCCATTACCGGCCGTGCCATTTATGAAGGCAGCCTGGACGTGGCTGAAGCCCAGCGTTTGAGCGACCAACTCAGCGGAGGTCACGCATGAGCCTAGCCAAGCGGATTATCCCCTGCCTGGACGTAGACGCCGGGCGTGTGGTGAAAGGTGTCAACTTCGTGGGTATACGTGACGCGGGCGACCCGGTAGAGATCGCTCAGCGCTACAACCAGCAGGGTGCCGACGAGATCACCTTTCTCGATATCACCGCCAGCCACGAAGACCGCGCCACCACGGTGGATATGGTCGAGCGCATTGCGGGTGAGGTGTTCATTCCTTTGACCGTGGGCGGCGGCATCCGTACCTGCGACGATATCCGCACCATGCTGAATGCCGGGGCGGACAAGGTCTCGATCAACACCGCGGCAGTGACGAACCCTGAGTTCGTGCGTGAAGCCGCCGAGCGTTTTGGCAGCCAGTGCATTGTGGTGGCGATTGACGCCAAAAAAGTGTCTAAGGAAGGCGAGCCCGACCGCTGGGAGATTTTCACCCACGGCGGCCGCCGCCCCACCGGTCTGGATGCGGTGGAGTGGGCCAAGAAAATGGTCGAGTTTGGCGCAGGCGAGCTGCTACTCACCAGCATGGATCGCGACGGCACCAAGATTGGTTTTGACTTGGGCGTTACCCACGCTATTTCTGAAGCGGTCAGCGTGCCGGTGATTGCTTCCGGCGGCGTCGGCAACTTAGATCACTTGGTCGATGGCGTGCTCAAAGGCGGTGCCGATGCGGTATTGGCCGCGAGTATCTTCCACTTTGGCGAGTACACCATTCCAGAAGCAAAACGCTACATGGCCGAGCGCGGCATCGACATGCGTTTATAAGCCGCGCGGCACTTAGGCTGGGGCGGTTACTCTGCCCCGGCTTCCTCATCCAGTGTTAGCCCCAAATTGCTGATGCCGTTATTGCGCCCAAGCGTGCGAATCTCTTTGAGCGTCGTTTTATTGATCGGACCGCTGACCGCTTCCAGCACCGCGTCTTGGAAGTCGTTTTCGTCTTCCATCAGCGGATGGTCGCGAATGATCAATGCCAATGCTTGAGCATCCACTTCCCCTTCGGTGAGTTCGATGAACGCCCGCACGCCAGCCCGCGAGGTGCGGCTGACATCCAGCACCGCTTCGGGGGATTCGCCTTGCAGCGTATCGAGTAGCGCAGAGATGGACACCACCGCATCCAGCGCCCGACGTGCGCCGAAACTCTCATCACCCTCTGGCGGTTCGCATTCGGCCAGCTTTTCCGCTTGGCGGGCAAAATCGATGCTGGCGTTGGGTACGCTAAGGCGCTCCCATACCAGGTTCAGCACGGTGCGCAGGGTATGCCCATCGCCATGGCCACTGGTTTGCTCGTACAGGGCGTAATTCGGCAGTAGACGCTCACACAGCGCTGCCATGAATGCTTGTTGGGCGGGCAGCGGCAGCAGTTGCAGCCGCTGATAGAATCCTTGGGGTTTAGCCACCATGCTGATGTCCTGAGTCACTCTGTTGGTGAAAGTAAGTGGATGAAACTGAGTTGGCGAAACTGAGTTGGTGAATCGAACACGATGCGTTATCGTCGCACCCACGCGGCGGGCGACCCCCGCAACGCTTGATGTGCTCGGCCGGCGAGGAGATTACCATGCATATTCATCTGCTACAGCACGGCCCTGACCATGGCCCCGCCCGTCTGACCGACTGGCTTGAGAGTATGGGCCATAGTTACACCGTTTTTCATCTTTACGCGGGGGAACTCACGCCCCGCCCAGGGGAGAGCGATGCGCTCATCGTGCTAGATGGCTCGGATGCCCTGTTTAGTGCCCCTCCCGCTTGGCATAAAGCGGAGCGCAAACTAATCAATCGCTACTTGGACGGTCAAAAACCTATTCTGGGCATTGGCCTCGGAGCGTTATGGATCGCGGAAGCGCTTGAGGCGGTCGTCGCCCCTGGCACCTACCCCGAAACCGGCTGGCATACCGTCACTCTAGCCCCGGAAAGCACCTTCGACCTGCCCGAGCAGTTTGAGGCCTTTATGTGGCACCGCCTGGTATTTAGCCTACCCGACGGCGCGCTACCATTAGGCGGCAGTGCCGCGTCCCCGCTGCAAGGGTTTAGCTGGGACGCAGGCCGCGTGGTGGGCCTGCTATGCCACATCGAGACGACTCAAGCGAGTCTCGCGCTGCTGCTCAACGCCTCCGGTCGGCCCACAGCCAAAAGCCCCGCCACGGGGCGCTTTGTGCAAACCGATGAGCAGATTCTAGAAGATCCCACGCGTTTTCAGCGCTTGGCACCGCTGTTGGATCGCGTCATGACCCAGTGGCTCAAACGCGCTTAATCCCCACCTTCGGCGGCCGCTAAGCACTCCACTGTTTAGCGGCAGCAAGACAGCTTTCCCAATCGCCAACGTGCAGTTCCGCTGGTCGACTGCCCTGCTGCTTCTCTAGATGGTAGCGGTAAAGCGGGTCATAATACTCGGTCAGCAGCGGGGCGAGCCACGCCTCATGGGCTTGGATATCCCCGGCGGCATGGGCACGGAAAGCCATGGCCTGCATACGCTGCAAACGCTGTAGCCGGGCATTGCCCAGGCGCTTGGCCAGCCGCTCTAACGCGCTTGCCAACTGACGCTGCATACGCTGCCATCCCTCTTCTGGGCCAAAACGCGCGGTATAACCTTGCTCCAGCGCTTCGATATAGTCGCGACGCAGTTGGTCTAGCCGCCAATCGAGCGGCATTTCGATGCGAATACGCGGGGCCCGCTGCAGGGCGTGCCAAAAATCGAGTGGGAGATTGGCATTGCCAATCTGTCGGGACTCATCTTCCAACACAAGCTTACCCGGCTGCCCAATCAAGCGCTGGGCCAGCGCGTGCTCGAAGTCGATTTGCGTCGTGGGCTCGTCAGGCTGCCGCCCAAACGCGGAGCCTTTATGATTCGCGCAGGCTTCCAAATCAATGCCGTTGGGCAGTTGGTTAATCAGCGTCGTCTTAGCGCAGCCGGTAAGCCCAGCGATCACGAGTATGGGTTGGTGGGCGGCATCATCGATGCGCTGGCAGAGCCGTTGGCGCAACGCCTTCCACCCCCCTTCGATACGCGGGCGGTGCAGCCCAGCGTCGGCCAGCCACCGCTGAGCGATTTGCGAGCGCAGACCGCCACGAAAGCAGTAAATAATCGCATTTGGGTGCTGAGCCAAGTAGCTCTGCCAAGCCGAGACACGGGCTTGCTTCACGTCCCCGCTGACCAACCGTTCACCTAACGCGATGGCCGCCTGCTGGCCCTGCTGCTTGTAGGCAATGCCGACCTGATGACGCTCTTCATCCACCATCAACGGCAAATTGACCGCTCCTGGTAAACTGCCTTGGGCAAACTCGACCGGGGCGCGGACATCGATCAGCGGCGTGTTGGCCGCAATGATCTCAAGAGAAGCCGGCGTGGTCGGCAAGGTCATCCAACCACCTCGATTTTAGCGTCACCCTGGGGCGCTTTCAGGGTGCCGAACGGCTCCAGCGTCAGCCCATGTTCACGGCCAATGCGTTCCACGTCATCTTCCCAGGCAGGGTCGACACTGATCAACAGGCCGCCCGACGTTTGCGGGTCGCACAGCCACTGCCAGTGGGCTTCATCCATGACGGGCAACGCGCTACCCAGGGCGTCGCGATTGCGTACGGTGCCGCCGGGCACGGCCCCTTGGCGACGATAACCCTCCGCTTCGGCGAGCCTTGGCAAACGGCGGAAGTCAATCTCGGCCATCACGCCGCTGGCGCTGCACATTTCGGTGAGATGCCCGGCCAAACCAAAGCCGGTAACATCCGTCATGGCGTTGACGCCCTTCACTTTCGCGAGTGCAACCCCGATGGCGTTGGGTTTGAGCATGGTTTCCCGGGCGAGACCATGGTGCCCGGCGTCCAGCAAGCCGCGCTTTTCGGCCGTAGTGAGCATCCCGACACCAAGCGGCTTGGTGAGAAACAGCAGATCGCCGGGCTTGGCTTGGCTGTTGAGCTTCAAATGCCCGAGATCCACTAACCCGTTCACGGCTAAGCCAAACATCGGCTCTGGGGCATCGATGGAGTGACCGCCGGCCAAGGCAATACCCAGCTCGCGGCAGACGGCTTGGGCACCCGCTACCACATCACCGGCGATTTCTGGGCCAAGTTTATCCAGCGGCCAGCCCAAAATGCCGAGCGCCATGACCGGCGTGCCTCCCATGGCGTACACATCGCTAATGGCATTGGTCGCGGCGATGCGGCCAAAATCAAAGGGGTCGTCGACGATGGGCATGAAGAAGTCGGTGGTCGCAATCATGCCGCGACCATCGCCCAAGTCATAGACGGCGGCATCTTCACGGCCTTGATTGCCCACGATCAGCCGCTGGTGCCCGGCTGCCGGTCCGGCTTTGGCGAGAATGCCATCGAGAATATCCGGGGCGATCTTGCAGCCGCAGCCCGCTCCGTGGCTATATTGGGTCAATCGAATCGAACTCATCATCCCTCTCCTTTTTAGATAAGCATAGCCGAAGTTACAGCGCTTCTAGCGCATCGCTCAATTTGTCCACGGGTATCACTTCCATGCCTTTGGGTGCCTGCTTGGGAGCGTTGGCACGCGGTACGATGGCGCGAAGAAAACCGTGTTTGGCCGCTTCCGCAATCCGCTCTTGGCCGCTGGGTACCGGGCGAATCTCGCCGGATAAACCCACTTCCCCAAACACCACGAGCTCTTTCGGTAAAGCGCGGTTTTGCAGACTCGACACGACCGCCAAGAGCACGGCAAGATCAGCACTGGTCTCCAGCACTTTGACACCGCCCACGACATTGAGGAACACATCCTGGTCACCGGTAAACAGCCCACCGTGACGGTTCAAGACGGCAAGCAGCATCGCTAAGCGGTTCTGATCGACCCCCACGGCCACGCGGCGCGGGTTGCCCAGCGCTGATTCATCCACCAGCGCCTGGACCTCTACGAGAATGGGGCGCGTACCCTCCCACACCACCATGACGAGGCTGCCCGGCGCTTGCTCCTCTTGGCGCGAAAGGAAGATCGCGCTGGGGTTTTTTACCTCTTTCAGCCCCTGCTCCAGCATGGCGAACACGCCCAGTTCGTTAACCGCGCCGAAGCGGTTTTTCTGGCCGCGCAGGGTGCGAAAGCGGGAGTCGGCGCCGCCTTCCAGCAGCAGAGAAGCATCAATCATATGCTCTAATACTTTGGGGCCCGCCAACGTGCCGTCTTTGGTGACGTGGCCCACCAGTAGCAGCACGGTATTGGTCTGCTTGGCAAAGCGGGTGAGCGCGGCGGCAGATTCGCGTACCTGGGCAACGCCACCAGGGGCAGAGCTGATATCCTCCAAATGCATGGTTTGGATGGAATCAATCACCAGTATTTCCGGTTTCTCCCGCTCGGCCACCGCGAGGATCGTCTCTACGCTGGTTTCCGCTAGCATCTTCAGGCCGTTGGTGGGTAGCTGCAGGCGGTGGGCCCGCATGGCCACCTGGGAAAGCGATTCCTCCCCCGTGACGTAGAGAATACGCCGCTGCTGGGCAAGCTTACAGGCGGTTTGCAGCAGCAGTGTCGACTTACCAGCCCCTGGGTTGCCGCCCAGAAGTACCGCAGACCCAGGCACCAAACCACCGCCTAGTACTCGGTCGAACTCAGCAAAGGTGGAGGTCAGCCTGGGAACTTCGCTTAAATCGACATTGCTAAGATCCACCACGTCTCGGGAAAGGTCGCCTGCGTAACCGGCTCTTCCTGCCGTCGAGGTGCCGCTACCCGGCCGGGCGCTTGTCAGCTTGACCTCCGTCAGCGTATTCCACTCTTGGCAGCTCGTACACTGGCCCTGCCATTTACGGTACTCTGCACCGCATTCGGTGCAGACAAAGGCACTTTTCGCTTTTGCCACTGCCTGTTTGCTCCTTCTCTTGCGTCACGTACTAAAGGCTAGAAGAGTGCTCAGAAATGCAAAAGGCGGCCAGTGGCCGCCTTCGAGCGTCGCGTAAGGTCTTACTGACGCTGTAGCTGCAGCATCTCGCCATTTTCGAAACGGCGGCGCTCAGGGTCGATCAGCTCCAAGGTACGCTCATCGATACGCTGGAAGTAGTAGATTTGGCCGTCGCCGTTCGGCGTCAGCTCGTAGACCGTCGCATCGGGGTCAGAGGGCGTACCGGTCAACACTTCCCAGTTACCGGCATAGTTCTCGTCCGGCGGTGTCTGGGGGTGATTACGGTAGGTGGCATCCAGGGTGAACGTACGCTCTTCTGGAGCACTCATCTCTTCGCCTACCAACGTGACATCCAGGTCAATGCCGTCACAGTTACGGCAAGGCAGTGTGCCTTGATAGTTAGCCTGTGATGCGGTCATACCTGCATCTTCGCGCTGATCCGTTGGTCCAGCTGCACAGCCCGCCAACAGTGCCAACATAGCCGAACCGGCTAGCAAACTCCTGAATTGCATTGGGTGTCTCCTTATCGTGTTGGACATACATTTCTTTCGCGCGCTTATGACAGCATAACCGCTACAAGGTGCGACGCCCACCCCTACGCAAACAGTTATCGTCTAGCTCATGGGAATGCTTGCGCTCTTGCGGCCATCAGGCGACCATGGTGCGATTACCGTTAGGATAATCAGGTTACGCTCATGAGCCAATATTGGAGCCCTGCCGTTAGGGAACTGACGCCTTACGTGCCGGGTGAACAGCCCCGCGAACGCGTTATCAAACTCAACACCAACGAAAACCCTTACCCGCCCGCTCCCGGGGTAAGTGATGCGCTGCGCCATTATGCCACCGATCATCTGCGCCTTTACCCTGATCCCACCTCGCTGGCGTTGCGAGAAACGTTGGCAGAGACGTATGGCGTCAGCGTAGCGGAAACCTTCGTCGGGAATGGCTCCGACGAGGTGTTGGCCTTCGCTTTTCAGGCTTTTTTCTGCCAAGGCGCTCCGCTGGATGTGCCGTCGATCACTTACAGCTTCTACCCGGTTTATGCCAATCTGTACGGCGTGGCGTTGCGTAAGCACGCCCTCAACGACCAGTGGGAAGTCGACTTAGAAGCTTTGGCAAGCGCCTCCGAGCGTGCCGGAGTGATTTTTGCTAACCCTAATGCACCGACCGGGCACGCCCACCCCCTCGCCAATATCGAAGCGCTGCTGAAACGCGTGACGGATCGCGTGGTGCTGGTCGACGAAGCTTACGTCGATTTTGGCGCAGAGAGCGCGGTGGCACTGGTCGAGCGTTATCCCAACCTGCTGGTCACCGGTACGTTTTCAAAGTCACGCAGCTTGGCCGGGCTTCGCCTGGGCTACGCAATTGGCTCGCCAGAGCTGATCGAGGGCTTACAGCGAGTGAAGGACTCGTTCAACTCCTACCCGGTCGACAGTCTGGCCAGCATCGTAGGTATCGAAGCACTAAAGGATACCCAACACTTCGACGCCTGCCGAAACAACGTAATCACCACCCGGGAGCGCACACGTCAGCGCTTGGAAGCCCTTGGGTTCGAAGTACTCCCCTCTAAGGCTAACTTCCTGCTGGCCCAACACCCCGATGTTGCCGGAGCGCAGCTGTTTGCAGGGCTTCGTGAGCGAGGTATTTTGGTACGCCACTTCAATACCGAGCTACTCAACAACTTCCTGCGCATCTCTATCGGCACCGATGACGAGATGGATAGCTTTATCGAAGCGCTTGAAGCTCTTTGCGGTTAATAGCTCACCATACTACTGGAGCACTGAGTGCTTGAACGCAAAAACCCAGCCAAGTGGCTGGGTTTTTATTGAGCGGTGCACATTTTCTGTTTGACGCGGCATTCACACAACCCAAAAGCCCCGAGCACAGGGTGCCCGGGGCTGGTCATGGTGCGTTTTCGAGCGCGCAACAAAAAACCCAGCCGTTTGGCTGGGTTCTTTGTGATATAAGTGCCTGACGATGACCTACTCTCGCATGGGGAGACCCCACACTACCATCGGCGCTAAGCGGTTTCACTTCTGAGTTCGGCAAGGGATCAGGTGGTTCACGCGTGCTATGGTCGTCAGGCGTAACAGGTAATGCATATCATGCTGAGTATTGTGTGATCGTCTCTTGTCCGTCAGCGCCTTGGCTGGCGGATGCGTATCCGGTTCTCTGAGTGGCAATCCACTCGATCGTTATCATCGCGACCAGACCCCTTGGGTGTTATAGGGTCAAGCCTCACGGGCCATTAGTACACGTTAGCTCAACGCCTTGCAGCGCTTCCACACCGTGCCTATCAACCAGCTGGTCTCGCTGGGCCCTTTAGGAGACTCTAGGTCTCAGGGATGTCTCATCTTGAAGGGGGCTTCCCGCTTAGATGCTTTCAGCGGTTATCCCGTCCGACCATAGCTACCCGGCAATGCCACTGGCGTGACAACCGGAACACCAGAGGGTCGTCCACTCCGGTCCTCTCGTACTAGGAGCAGCTCTTCTCAAACATCCAACGCCCACGGCAGATAGGGACCGAACTGTCTCACGACGTTCTAAACCCAGCTCGCGTACCACTTTAAATGGCGAACAGCCATACCCTTGGGACCGACTTCAGCCCCAGGATGTGATGAGCCGACATCGAGGTGCCAAACACCGCCGTCGATGTGAACTCTTGGGCGGTATCAGCCTGTTATCCCCGGAGTACCTTTTATCCGTTGAGCGATGGCCCTTCCATACAGAACCACCGGATCACTAGAACCTGCTTTCGCACCTGCTCGACGTGTCTGTCTCGCAGTCAAGCACCCTTATGCTCTTGCACTCATTGCACGATGTCCGACCGTGCTGAGGGTACCTTCGTGCTCCTCCGTTACGCTTTGGGAGGAGACCGCCCCAGTCAAACTACCCACCACACACTGTCCTCGATCCGGATAACGGACCTGAGTGAGAACGCCAATGATGCCAGGCTGGTATTTCAAGGTTGGCTCCACCCGAACTGGCGTCCGGGTTTCAAAGCCTCCCAGCTATCCTACACAGGCAACATCAGCGTCCAGTGTGAAGCTATAGTAAAGGTTCACGGGGTCTTTCCGTCTAGCCGCGGGTACACCGCATCTTCACGGCGATTTCAATTTCACTGAGTCTCGGGTGGAGACAGCGTGGCCATCATTACGCCATTCGTGCAGGTCGGAACTTACCCGACAAGGAATTTCGCTACCTTAGGACCGTTATAGTTACGGCCGCCGTTTACCGGGGCTTCGATCAAGAGCTTCGGCCGAGGCCTAACACCATCACTTAACCTTCCGGCACCGGGCAGGCGTCACACCCTATACGTCCGCTTGCGCGTTAGCAGAGTGCTGTGTTTTTACTAAACAGTTGCAGCCACCTGGTATCTTCGACCGGTTCGGGCTCGGGGAGCAAGTCCCATTACCCTACGCCGGCGTGCCTTCTCCCGAAGTTACGGCACCATTTTGCCTAGTTCCTTCACCCGAGTTCTCTCAAGCGCCTTGGGATTCTCACCCTGACCACCTGTGTCGGTTTGGGGTACGGTCGCACATGATCTGAAGCTTAGAGGCTTTTCCTGGAAGCGTGGCATCAATGACTTCCGGACCGTGGTCCGTTCGTTTCGTGTCTCGGCCTTAGCGTCCCGGATTTACCTAAGACACCAGCCTACTCACTTTCACCAGGACAACCAACGCCTGGCTCACCTAGCCTTCTCCGTCCCCCCATCGCAATCATGTCCGGTACGGGAATATTGACCCGTTTCCCATCGACTACGCCTTTCGGCCTCGCCTTAGGGGCCGACTCACTCTGCTCCGATTAGCGTCGAACAGAAACCCTTGGTCTTCCGGCGAGGGAGTTTTTCACTCCCTTTATCGTTACTCATGTCAGCATTCGCACTCGTGATACCTCCAGCATGCTTCTCAACACACCTTCATTGGCTTACACGACGCTCCTCTACCGCTCATCCAGAGGATGAACCCGTAGCTTCGGTACCTGGTTTAGCCCCGTTACATCTTCCGCGCAGGCCGACTCGACTAGTGAGCTATTACGCTTTCTTTAAAGGATGGCTGCTTCTAAGCCAACCTCCTAGCTGTCTGAGCCTTCCCACATCGTTTCCCACTTAACCAGGATTTGGGGACCTTAGCTGACGGTCTGGGTTGTTTCCCTTTTCACGACGGACGTTAGCACCCGCCGTGTGTCTCCCACGCTCGCACTCACCGGTATTCGGAGTTTGCCTCGGGTTGGTAAGTCGGGATGACCCCCTAGCCGAAACAGTGCTCTACCCCCGGCGGTGATACGTGAGGCGCTACCTAAATAGCTTTCGAGGAGAACCAGCTATCTCCGAGCTTGATTAGCCTTTCACTCCGATCCACAAGTCATCCAAATCTTTTTCAACAGATCCTGGTTCGGGCCTCCAATTGATGTTACTCAATCTTCACCCTGCTCATGGATAGATCGCTCGGTTTCGGGTCTATATCCAGCGACTGTGTCGCCCAGTTAAGACTCGGTTTCCCTACGGCTCCCCTATACGGTTAACCTCGCCACTGAATATAAGTCGCTGACCCATTATACAAAAGGTACGCAGTCACGGAACGAGTCCGCTCCTACTGCTTGTACGCACACGGTTTCAGGATCTATTTCACTCCCCTCTCCGGGGTTCTTTTCGCCTTTCCCTCACGGTACTGGTTCACTATCGGTCAGCCAGGAGTATTTAGCCTTGGAGGATGGTCCCCCCGTCTTCAGTCAAGGTTTCTCGTGCCCCGACCTACTCGATTTCACATGATCAGATTTTCGGCTACGGGGCTATCACCCACTATGGCCACGCTTCCCAGCGTATTCGCCTAATCAGTCACATGCTTAAGGGCTGGTCCCCGTTCGCTCGCCGCTACTAGGGGAATCTCGGTTGATTTCTTTTCCTCAGGGTACTTAGATGTTTCAGTTCCCCTGGTTCGCCTCCTACACCTATGTATTCAGCGTAGGATACTCAGCTGATGCTGAGTGGGTTTCCCCATTCAGAGATGTCCGGGTCACAGGTCGTTTGCCACCTCACCGAACCTTATCGCAGGCTACCACGTCTTTCATCGCCTCTGGCTGCCTAGGCATCCACCGTGTGCGCTTCATTGCTTGACCCTATAACCCGAAGGGGTCTGGTATCTCGCAATGACAACGATTGCCGGATACGCTTGAGACGTATCACTTAACAATTACGTATGAACATTTCAATAAACGTTCATGTCAGCATGATATACATTGTTAAAGAGCGACTGCTATGCGCAGTGATAAGCGGATGCTTTTTTCACTTTAAAAGGAAAAGAAAGACCTTTTCTTTTTTTAACGTGAAAACAGCGCTTATCACTGCGTAACAACAGCATTCTGATCAGGTAATTCATTGTGAGCGCTTACCGCGAGGGGAAGACATCGTTTAAGGAGGTGATCCAGCCGCAGGTTCCCCTACGGCTACCTTGTTACGACTTCACCCCAGTCATGAACCACACCGTGGTGATCGCCCTCTTGCGTTAGGCTAACCACTTCTGGTGCAGTCCACTCCCATGGTGTGACGGGCGGTGTGTACAAGGCCCGGGAACGTATTCACCGTAGCATTCTGATCTACGATTACTAGCGATTCCGACTTCACGGAGTCGAGTTGCAGACTCCGATCCGGACTGAGATCGGCTTTTCGGGATTGGCTGACTCTCGCGAGCTCGCAACCCTTTGTACCGACCATTGTAGCACGTGTGTAGCCCTACTCGTAAGGGCCATGATGACTTGACGTCGTCCCCACCTTCCTCCGGTTTGTCACCGGCAGTCTCCTTAGAGTTCCCGCCATTACGCGCTGGCAAATAAGGACAAGGGTTGCGCTCGTTACGGGACTTAACCCAACATTTCACAACACGAGCTGACGACAGCCATGCAGCACCTGTCTCTGCGTTCCCGAAGGCACTAAGGTATCTCTACCGAATTCGCAGGATGTCAAGAGTAGGTAAGGTTCTTCGCGTTGCATCGAATTAAACCACATGCTCCACCGCTTGTGCGGGCCCCCGTCAATTCATTTGAGTTTTAACCTTGCGGCCGTACTCCCCAGGCGGTCGACTTATCGCGTTAACTTCGCCACAAAGTGCGCTAGGCACCCAACGGCTGGTCGACATCGTTTACGGCGTGGACTACCAGGGTATCTAATCCTGTTTGCTACCCACGCTTTCGCACCTCAGTGTCAGTGTCAGTCCAGAAGGCCGCCTTCGCCACTGGTATTCCTCCCGATCTCTACGCATTTCACCGCTACACCGGGAATTCTACCTTCCTCTCCTGCACTCTAGCTTGACAGTTCCGGATGCCGTTCCCAGGTTGAGCCCGGGGCTTTCACAACCGGCTTATCAAGCCACCTACGCGCGCTTTACGCCCAGTAATTCCGATTAACGCTTGCACCCTCCGTATTACCGCGGCTGCTGGCACGGAGTTAGCCGGTGCTTCTTCTGCGAGTGATGTCTTTCCTAGCGGGTATTAACCGCTAGGCGTTCTTCCTCGCTGAAAGTGCTTTACAACCCGAGGGCCTTCTTCACACACGCGGCATGGCTGGATCAGGGTTGCCCCCATTGTCCAATATTCCCCACTGCTGCCTCCCGTAGGAGTTCGGGCCGTGTCTCAGTCCCGATGTGGCTGATCATCCTCTCAGACCAGCTACGGATCGTTGCCTTGGTGAGCCTTTACCTCACCAACTAGCTAATCCGACATAGGCTCATCCGATAGCGGGAGCCGAAGCCCCCTTTCTCCCGTAGGACGTATGCGGTATTAGCCTGGGTTTCCCCAGGTTATCCCCCACTATCGGGCAGATTCCTATGCATTACTCACCCGTCCGCCGCTCGTCAGCATCCAGCAAGCTGGATCTGTTACCGCTCGACTTGCATGTGTTAGGCCTGCCGCCAGCGTTCAATCTGAGCCATGATCAAACTCTTCAGTTTAAGATCAATGCGGTTCTTGCCTGTGACCGAGGTCACAGAAGCGAACCAAACTTGGCTCAAGGGTCAAACGAATTCATTCATTAGGCCGAAGCCTGTTTGACGAGTCGCTTGCCTTGATAATAGGTGATGATTCACCCTCATCGGCAAGCGCCCACATGAATTACCTGATCAAATTGTTAAAGAGCTGTTTCGCTGTGCCGGCTCGATGACCTGAACCGTGTTGCCTTAGCGAGGAAGGCGTATTCTACGCATTCCGTGGTGTTTGTCAACCGCTGTTTTCAGCGAGTAAAGCGAGCGATCCAATCAATAACGAGACGATGCTAACTTCCTGACAAACCAGAGGTTTTCAACCTCATTCACCGCTGGTAACGCTTGGCGTCCCCGGCAGCGGATGCGTACTTTACGGATTCGAAGCCGGGTTGGCAAGGGCTAATGTGAAAAAGTTTTCAAAAAGTTTAGCGCTTGGGTTTGGCTTTGCGCATGACGGCCAAGATAGGGCCTGAACACACATAAGCTGCAAACAGCAGCAACAGCATGACCGACGGCTCGACGGAGATCATCACAAAGCCCAGCACGACGGCCAACAGCACTACGAAAGGCACCGGCTTTTTGAAATCAAGGTCCTTGAAGCTGTAGTAGCGGATGTTACTCACCATCAAAATACCGGCCGCACCGACGACGACGAGCATCAGCAGTTTGAAGCCAAACGCATCGGCATCGAAACTGTGAAACGTCCACACGCTAGCAGCTACCAGCGCCGCTGCAGAAGGGCTAGGCAAACCGATAAACCATTTTTTATCGACGCTACCAATTTGCACGTTGAAGCGTGCCAAGCGCAGCGCAGCACAGGCAACGTAAAGGAACGCCACCACCCAGCCTGTTTTGCCAATATCTTGGAGAATCCAGGTAAAGGCGACCAATGCCGGTGCCATCCCGAACGAGATCATATCGGCAAGACTGTCGTACTCAGCGCCGAACTCGCTTTGGGTGTTGGTCATGCGCGCCACACGGCCATCCAGACCATCCAGCACCATAGCAATGAAAATGGCCACGGCCGCCGAGGTGAACTCACCGTTGATACCGGCGACGACGGCAAAAAAACCGGAGAAAAGCGCGGAGGTCGTGAACAGATTGGGCAGTAGATAGATCCCTTTACGGCGAATCTTCTTACCGTCTTCGACGGCCTCTTCCACGACCTCGGTTTCCCGCAGGAACGCCGCGGCGAGATCTTCATTACCGACGGTATCGTCCTTTGTCGTTGCGGGTTGTGGGGAGTCACCGCTGGCCGACGTCTCGGAAGGCTGCGTGTTGCCGTGCTCTTGATCGCGAGCATCCTGGGTCATAAGTGTCATCCATTTAAAGTGAAGTCACACGAAAAGTGATCTCTTTTCATTCTACACGGTGACGCCCAGGCGACCAGCCAATTGCCATAGACAACGAAAAACGCCCCGAAGCAGCGCGTCGGGGCGTAGGTAACTCGATGCGTCGATTAGTTTTTGGACTTGTCGACTAGCTGGTTGGCAGCAATCCACGGCATCATACCGCGCAGTTTGGCACCTACCTGCTCGATTTCGTGTTCCGCGTTCAGGCGACGGCGTGCCGTCATGGACGGGTAGTTGGTGTTACCTTCCTGAATGAACATCTTGGCGTATTCACCGGTCTGGATACGCTTCAGTGCGTTACGCATCGCCGCACGAGACTGGTCGTTGATCACTTCAGGCCCCGTTACGTACTCGCCATACTCTGCGTTGTTAGAGATGGAGTAGTTCATGTTGGCAATGCCGCCTTCGTACATCAGATCGACGATCAGTTTGAGCTCGTGCAGACACTCAAAGTAAGCCATTTCCGGGGCGTAACCGGCTTCCGTCAGCGTTTCGAAGCCCGCTTTTACCAGCTCGACGGCGCCGCCACACAGGACCGCTTGCTCGCCGAACAGATCGGTTTCGGTTTCGTCTTTGAAGGTGGTTTCGATAATACCGCTGCGGCCACCGCCAACACCGGCTGCGTAGGAGAGCGCCAGCTCTTTCGCACTGCCAGACGCATCTTGGTGAATCGCGATCAGGTCCGGAATACCGCCGCCTTTGACGAATTCGGAACGAACGGTGTGGCCCGGCGCTTTCGGCGCGATCATGATCACGTCGAGATCTTTACGCGGCTCGATCTGGTTGTAGTGAATGTTGAAGCCGTGGGCGAACGCCAGCGTCGCGCCCTCTTTCAGGTTCGGCTCGACTTCCTGCTCGTAGATGGCTTTTTGGTTTTCGTCCGGCGCCAGGATCATGACCACGTCAGCGGTCTTGCACGCTTCCGGCACGCTCGCCACTTTCAAGCCAGCCGCTTCTGCTTTCGCTGCAGAAGAGGAGCCTTTGCGCAGGGCAACGGTCACGTCGACGCCCGACTCTTTCAGGTTGTTAGCGTGTGCATGGCCCTGCGAGCCGTAACCAACGATGGTGACTTTCTTAGCCTGAATAAGGGACAGGTCGCAATCTTTATCGTAATAAACGTGCATGGCGAAACTCCAGAAGTCGATGAAACCAAAACTTTTTTTGCGTATAGGTCAGCGTTGATGGCCACCCGTGCCGTCTTTTGCAGCACTAGGATTCGGCGTTGGGGTCACTCTACGACAGCGCACCCATTGCGTAAAACGCTATGTTTGCAACATACTATTTCATATTATGAAATCACGCTTAGGATGTCGGCCTTTATGGATTTTCGTCTACTCAAACACGTCGTCACCCTGGCCGATACGCTGCACTTTGGCCGCGCCAGCGAGCTTTGTCATATCAGCCCATCGACGCTGAGCCGCTCTATTCAACAGGTTGAGAGCGAGCTAGGCACGCGCCTGTTTGAACGGGACAACCGCCACGTGACGCTCACCCCTCAAGGCACCACGTTCCAATGCTATGCCAAAGAGACCCTGGAGCAGTGGGAAACTCAAAAACGCACCTTGGCCGCCACCACGGCGCAGCTCAGCGGCGAAATCAGCATTTACTGCTCCGTCACGGCGAGCTACAGCTTTCTGTATGAATTGCTCAGCGATGTACGTACCCGTCACCCTGGCATCGAGCTCAAGCTGCATACTGGCGACCCTGCCGATGCGATGTCGCGGGTACTGGAAGGTGCTGATGACATGGCCATCACGCCGCGGCCGCGTATGCCACCTAGCGCGCTGGCCTTCAAGTCCCTGACCCGCTCGCCACTGCTGTTCATTGCACCGACCGAACCGCATACGTGGCTACCGCAGAAGCCGGAAAGCTCCACCGCCGAGCAATGGCAGCACGTGCCAATGATTTTGTCGGAAGCGGGTCTTTCCAGGGAGTATGCCAATACGTGGTTTAAAGCCATGGGCATTGCACCGCGTATTTATGCCCAGGTCGCTGGGCATGAAGCCATTGTGAGCATGGTGGGGCTGGGGTTTGGCGTGGGCGTGGTTCCCAAGATCGTGCTGGACAATAGCCCGCTGGCAGAGCGCGTGCAGGTACTCAACGTCAAGCCTGAGCTGCCCCACTACGACGTTGGCCTCTGCGTGCTGAACCGACGGCTCAAAAACCCGATGATCGACGCGTTTTGGGCGGCAGTGACTCCGCGTTGATGTGCTGACCATCCATGACGAGGCACGCACAAAAAAACCGCCCAGCAAGGGGCGGTTTTTCGTCGACACCTTCCAGCGACTCGGCGAAGGCTACAGCGACAGCACCTTATCACCACGGGCAATACCGGATACTCCGGTACGCGCCACTTCGAGAATGCCCACCGGCGCCATGGCCTGTAGGAAAGCATCCAACTTCGACGCGTCGCCGGTAATCTGCACGGTGTAGAGGCTTGGCGTCACGTCGACGATCTGCGCGCGGAAGATATCCACCGTGCGCTTTACTTCGTCGCGAGCAGCGCCAAGCGCTTTCACTTTCACCAGCATCAATTCACGCTCGATGTGGTTACCTTCAGTGAGATCCACCAGCTTGACCACATCAATTAGCTTGTTGAGGTGCTTGGTAATCTGTTCAATCACCCGGTCGTCGCCCACCGTAGTGACCGTTAAGCGGGACAGCGACGGGTCTTCCGTCGGTGCCACGTTCAGCGTTTCGATGTTGAAGTTACGCTGGGAGAAGAGCCCGACCACACGTGACAGCGCACCCGGTTCGTTTTCCATCAGAATCGAGATGATATGACGCATCAGGTACGCTCCGTTTTAGACAGCAGCATGTCACGCATAGCACCCAGCGGTACCTGCATCGGATAGACGTGTTCATGGGGGTCGACCTTCACGTCCAGGAAGACCAACTCATGCTTGTTGGCAAACGCACGCTCCAGCGCCGGTTCCAACTCGTCTAGCGTCGTCACGGTGATCGCGGTGAACCCGTACGCTTCGATCAGCATATGGAAGTCGGGCAGCGACTCCATATAGGAGTGCGCATGGCGAGATTTGTAGTTCAAATCCTGCCACTGGCGCACCATGCCGAGCGATGCGTTGTTCAGGTTGACGATCTTGACGCCCACGCCGTACTGCTTACAGGTGGAGAGTTCTTGCATCATCATCTGGAAGCTACCTTCACCGGTGACACACACCACATCGTCGTCCGGGAAGTTTTGCTTGATGCCCATGGCAGCAGGGAAGCCAAAGCCCATGGTGCCTAGCCCGCCTGACGTGATCAGACGATTCGGCTTGTCGAACTTGTAGTACTGCGCCGCAAACATCTGGTGCTGCCCCACGTCCGTGGTGACGTACGCTTCGCCACGGGTCACTCGGCACAGCGCTTCGATGACTTCTTGCGGTTTCAGCACTTCGCCGGGCTTGGAAGGCTCGTAGAGCTTTCCTTCACGCTCGGCGCGCCAGCCGTCGATCTTCTGCCACCACTCGGTCAGCGCGTCGGGGTGCGCGATGGCGTTCCCCTGCACCAGGCTAATCATCTCGTTGATGACGCTGGCGGCTGGCCCTACGATCGGCACATCAGCACGTACGGTCTTGGATACCGAGCTTGGGTCGACATCGACATGAATGATTTTCGCTGTTGGGCAGAACTTCGACGTGTTATTGGTCACTCGGTCGTCGAAGCGCGCGCCAATGGCAATGATCAAGTCAGCATGGTGCATGGCCATGTTGGATTCATACGAGCCGTGCATGCCCAGCCACCCCAGACACTGGCGGTCGCTTTGTGGGTACGCACCAATGCCCATCAGCGTAGTGGTAATCGGGAAACCAAGCTGCTTCACCAAATCGGTCAAGCCTTCGCTTGCTTTGCCGGTCACCACGCCACCGCCGGTATAGAACACTGGGCGCTTGGCCTTCAGCATCATTTCGACGGCTTTTTTGATCTGCCCGGTATGGCCACGGGTAACCGGATTGTACGAGCGCAGTTTGACCTTTTTCGGGTACACGTACTCATAGCGCTCGGTGGGGGCCGTCATGTCCTTAGGAATATCCACCACCACCGGGCCAGGACGACCGGTCGATGCCAGATAGAAGGCTTTTTTCAATACTTCAGGAATCTCGGACGGGTGACGAATCGAGAAACTGTGCTTCACGATGGGGCGCGTCACGCCGACGATATCGGTTTCCTGGAAAGCGTCGTCACCAATCAAGTGGCTCATGACCTGGCCGCATAGCACGACCATGGGAATGGAGTCCATGTAGGCGGTCGCAATACCGGTCACCGCATTGGTGGCACCGGGCCCAGACGTCACCAGTACCACGCCGGGCTTGCCGGAGGCACGGGCATAGCCGTCGGCAGCGTGGGTGGCTGCCTGTTCGTGCCGCACGAGAATGTGCTTCACTTTGTCTTGGCGGAACAGCGCGTCGTAAATATGCAGCGCCGCACCACCGGGATAACCATAAATGTATTCGACGCCCTCATCTTGCAAGAAGCGGGCGATCATGTCTGCGCCGGAAAGCAGTTCCACTGTGTTTCTCCCCTGGAGGTCTCGAGTGCGATCCGCAGGACATCCTGCGGGGTCGAGTGCGGCGGTATGCCGCTGCCGGCCCATGCCGGCACCTGATGCCAAACCCTGGCAATATGGCCCGGTTAGGGCCTGCACTCTCATCGGGAACGCTCATCTATGTCGACCATAAAGAGCGTCTCCCTTACACGGCGGTTTACCGTGTCGGGGCGTTGGCCAGGTCAGGCGGTTAGCCCAAGCCCGGAAGTCCTTCGGCGGGTAGAGGCGTGAGCCTACCCTTCGCGCGGGGATGAGGGGTTGCCCGTTGGTTCCGCGCCCGCAAATCAGGAACCCACAAGATTCCATTAGCACCCTTAGCCTGTCAACCTCCGATCCAGCCAAACGCAACAAAGGTCGCAGTCAGCACAAAAAAATGCCCCGACAGCGGCGCTGACGGGGCATTTGCCCTATATCATTGCGCAATCCCCGCACGGTATTGCGCCAAGTCCGGCTCTACGAGACGGCATGATTAGTGAAACACCAGCTTACCCTCTTCCGCGCTGATGTGAATGGTCGTACCGGGAAGGTACTTACCTGCCAGCAGATTCTGCGCCAGCGGGTTTTCGACGCGGCTTTGGATAGCGCGCTTGAGCGGCCGTGCCCCAAAGACCGGATCGAAGCCCACCACCGCGAGCTGCGCCATGGCATCGTCGCTCAACTCCAGGCGCAGATCGTGTTCCGCAAGCCGTGCCTTCAAGCGCTCCAACTGAATGCCAGCAATGGCCTGAATCTGCTCTTGGCCGAGGGCGTGGAACACGACCACTTCATCGATCCGGTTGATCAACTCAGGGCGGAAGTGGTTACCCACAACCTCCATCACCGCGTTTTTCATCAGCTCGTAGTCGTTATCATCCCCGCCCATGCGTTGAATGATGTCTGAGCCCATGTTGGAGGTCATCACAATCACGGTGTTACGGAAGTCGACGGTACGACCCTGACCATCGGTTAAGCGGCCATCTTCCAGCACTTGCAGCAGAATGTTGAACACATCCGGGTGCGCTTTTTCCACCTCATCCAGCAGCAGCACCGAGTAGGGCTTGCGGCGCACGGCTTCGGTCAAGTAGCCACCTTCTTCGTAACCGACATAGCCGGGAGGTGCGCCAATCAAGCGGGCCACGGAGTGCTTCTCCATAAACTCCGACATATCAATGCGTACCATGGCCTCTTCCGTATCGAACAGGAAATTGGCCAGCGACTTACACAGCTCGGTTTTCCCCACCCCGGTCGGGCCGAGGAATAGGAACGAACCGTTGGGACGGTTGGGGTCGGCAAGGCCCGCCCGAGAGCGGCGCACCGCGTTGGCGACGGCCTCGACCGCCTCGTTTTGACCAATGACGCGCTCGTGCAGGGCGTCTTCCATGCGCAGCAGCTTGTCCCGCTCGCCTTCCAGCATTTTAGAGACAGGAATGCCTGTCCAGCGAGAAACCACTTCCGCAATCTCTTCTTCCGTGACGTTGGAGCGCAGCAGCTGATGGCTGGCGGTGTCTGCTTCACCTTCGCCCGCTTCGCTGATCTTCTTCTCCAGCGCGGGAATTTTGCCGTACTGGATTTCCGACATACGACCTAAATCGCCCTGGCGGCGCGCTTGCTCAAGGTCGATACGCGCTTGCTCAAGCTCCGCCTTAAACTGAGCCGCACCTTGGATACTGGCCTTTTCCGCCTTCCAAATCTCATCCAAATCAGCGTATTCACGCTCCAGCTCATGAATCTGCTGATTGAGTGCTTCTAAGCGTTTCTTGGTGGCTTCGTCGGTCTCTTTCTTAAGCGCTTCACGCTCCATTTTGAGCTGAATGAGGCGACGGTCGAGACGATCCATCTCTTCAGGCTTGGAGTCCAGCTCCATGCGAATCCGCGAGGCGGCTTCATCGATCAGATCGATGGCTTTGTCCGGCAGCTGACGGTCGGTGATATAGCGCGTAGAGAGCTTGGCGGCAGCAATGATTGCCGAGTCGGTAATATCGACGCCGTGGTGGACCTCATAGCGCTCTTTCAGGCCGCGCAGAATGGCGATGGTATCGGCCTCGGTAGGCTCGTCCACCAGCACTTTCTGGAAACGGCGCTCTAACGCGGCGTCTTTTTCGATGTACTTGCGGTACTCATCCAGCGTGGTGGCACCTACGCAGTGCAGCTCGCCTCGCGCCAGCGCCGGTTTGAGCATATTGCCCGCATCCATCGCGCCTTCGGCTTTCCCAGCCCCCACCATGGTATGCAGCTCGTCAATGAACAGAATCACTCGCCCCTCTTCTTGGGAGAGCTCTTTCAGCACGGCTTTCAGGCGCTCTTCGAACTCGCCGCGAAACTTGGCCCCGGCGAGCAGCGCGCCCATATCCAATGAGAGCACACGCTTCTCTTTCAGACCTTCGGGCACCTCGCCATTGACGATACGCTGAGCCAAGCCTTCGACAATGGCGGTCTTACCCACGCCGGGCTCGCCAATCAGTACCGGGTTATTTTTGGTGCGACGCTGTAGCACTTGGATCGTGCGGCGAATTTCGTCGTCGCGGCCAATCACTGGGTCGAGCTTGCCATCTAGCGCGCGCTGGGTCAGGTCCAGCGTGTACTTATTGAGCGCTTCACGCTGCTCTTCCGCATTGGGGTCGTCGACCTTGGCACCGCCGCGCAGGTTGTCAATGGACGCCTCTAGGCCTTTACGGCTTAATCCCGCCTCTTTCATCAGTTTGGTGATGGCGCTGTTCATTTCCAACGCGGCCAGCAGCACGAGTTCCGAGGCGATGAATTGATCGCCGCGCTTCTGGGCTTCACGGTCGGTGAGATTGATCAGCTTGACGAAATCACGAGAGGGCTGAACGTCGCCATCGAACTGGCCGACTTTGGGCAAATCGTCCATTTGACGCTGCAAACCGTCGCGCAGGCGTGAACTGCTGCCGTCGGCTTTCTCGATCAGCGCTTTGATGCCGGTTTCTTTGGTATCGATCAGTGCCAGCAGCAGGTGCGCGGGATCGAGCTGGTTATGGCCTTGGCCCACGGCGAGAGACTGCGCCTCGGCAATGGCGGCCTGTAATTTGGCAGTGAATTTATCGAATCGCATAACGTGCCTCCTGGGGAGTGCCGTGCGTTTGGACCCACGGCGTTTCCCAATAACCTGTCGTTGAACGTGCTAAAGACGATTAGCTTGACAAGTTAAATGGCGTCATATCCACGCATTTCAAGTGGCGATTAGTTGATCCAGATCACGCTTGCCATGCGGCCGGTATTGCCGTTATCACGGCGATAGGAGTAGAAGCGCGACTCGCAGGCGGTGCAGAAGTGCCCGCCGCTAATATGATGAATGCCCAAAGCTTCCAGGCGAAAGCGCGCGAGCCGATACAAATCGGCCATATAGTGCCCAAGCCGGTACGGGCTGTGGTCGAACGCGTCGGCCGTATCTGGGTGTATTGCGACGAAAGCGCCGTACACTTCTGGCCCTACCTCGAACTGGGCATTGGAGATCGCAGGGCCTAACCACACCAGAACATCGTCGGGATCGCAGTTCATGGCAGCTACCGTGGCTTCCAGCACGCCGCCTGCCAGCCCGCGCCAACCCGCGTGGGCCACCGCTACCTGCGTTCCTTGGCGATTACAAAACAGCACTGGCAAACAGTCGGCGGTGAGCACGACACAAGCGTACTCGCGGCTGTTGGCAAGCGCTGCATCGGCGTCGGGTGCATCGTTTTGGTACTCCTGCTGCACCCGCGCACCGTGGGTTTGGTTAAGCCACAGCAGCGGGCGGTCATCGCCAATCTCTTTTTGAAGCAATCGTCGACACAGCGCCACATGGTCGGCGTTATCGCCCACGTGAGCAGCCGGATTGAAGGCCGCGAAGTCGTTCTGGCTCGGCCCCGTTTCACGCGTGGTCACAAAGGCCCGCACGTTGGCGGGCGCGGGCCAGTCCGGTAGCAGTAGCGTCGGGCGCAGGTCTATGGCATCGCTCATCGCATGGTCTCGCTATCTTCGCGCAGGTAGTCCAACAACATTAGTAGATCATCGGGCAGATCGGCTTGAAAAGTGAGGGTTTCGCCACTGACGGGGTGTACGAAGCTCAACTTGCGAGCATGCAGCGCTTGGCGAGGAAACTCGCGCAAAATCTCTTTCAACGGCCCGGCTGCCCCCGGCGGAAGCTTGGCACGGCCACTGTAGAGCGGGTCGCCAATCAGCGGATAGCGGGCATGGGCCATATGCACACGGATTTGGTGGGTACGGCCGGTTTCTAGCTGGCAGCGCACGTGGGTGTGGGCACGAAAGCGCTCGACCACGCGGTAATGCGTCACGGCTGGCTTGCCGGAAGCCGTCACTGCCTGACGCTTACGGTCTTTAGGGTGCCTGCCAATCGGCGCATCGATGGTGCTCCCCGCCACGGGCTTACCGATCACGATGGCGTCGTACTGACGCGACACGGTACGCGCCTGAAGCTGCTCCACCAGCACGGTTTGGGCGGGCAAGGTTTTGGCGACCATCATCAGGCCAGTGGTGTCTTTATCCAGGCGGTGGACGATGCCCGCACGGGGCACTTCCGCCAGTGTGGGGTGATGATGCAGTAGCGCATTGAGCAAAGTGCCATCCGGGTTGCCCGCCGCCGGATGCACGACCATGCCCGCTGCCTTGTTGATGACGATGACGTCATCGTCTTCGTAGACGATGTCCAGCGCAATGTCCTGGGGCTCGAAACGCGTGTCCTCTTCGATGGTCGCATTGAGCGTCAGCACTTCATGGCCGTGCAGTTTGGCTTTCGGCTTGACCTTGGCACCATCGACGGTGAGCTCACCGGCGTTGATCCACGCTTTCAAACGCTCGCGGGAGTAATCACTGAACAACTCCGCTGCCGCTTGGTCCAAACGTGCGCCAGCTAACGTGGCGGGCACCCGCTGCGTGGCTTCAACAATACGAGACATGAATAACCTCTCTAAGACGCTAACCGCCCAAACAAACCACCCAAGATGTACAACTTGCCGTTGCGACGTGTCGCTAAGCCTGCGTTTTGCGTCTAGGTGTTTTATAGTGGGCTCACTGCGACCTATTCTACCATTTCTACTTATGGCCATCGTCGCTTTTCGGTGATTGAGGCTTGTTTGCAACGAGGATGATGATGCGCGTTTTTTCCGCTGCCCACCGCTTTGGCGCCCTAGCCTTGAGCCTTGCCCTTCTCGCAGGCTGCGCCAGCAACGACACGACCCCGGAAGAGGAAGACGAGTTTGCGGGTGTCCAGGAGCGCGAGCTGTACGAGCTGGCACGCACCGCGCTCGATAGCAACCGTTTTCCGATTGCTATCGAGCGCCTTGAAGCGCTGGATACCCGCTACCCGTTCGGTCCTCACGCTGAGCAGGCCCAGCTCGAACTGATTTATGCCTATTACGAAAACAGCAACTGGGAAGAGGCGCGCGCTGCCGCTAGCCGCTTCATCCGCTTACATCCGGATCATCCCCAGGTGGATTACGCTTACTACCTGCGCGGACTTTCTGCCTGGCAGGCGGGACGTTTCAGCCTCGAGCGCCTGCGCCTGATCGACATCTCCAAGCGTGATCTAGGGGCATCGCGCGATGCTTACAACGACTTCCGCGAACTGATTCAGCGCTTCCCGCAGAGCCAGTACGCCCCGGATGCCCAGCAGCGCATCGTCTACCTGCGCGAGCTCTTGGCGCGCCATGAGTTGCACGTAGCCGATTACTACCTGCGTCGCGGCGCCTTCCTGGCCGCCGTCGAGCGGGGTCGCTGGGTGATCGAGAACTATCCGGAATCCAACGCGACTCGCGATGCGCTGGCGACGATGGTCGAAGGCTACCAGGGGCTGGGCATGGATGACCGTGCCAGTGAAGTCCTCGCTGTGCTGCGGGAAAACGCACCGGATCACGAGCAACTACAAGGTGGTCGCTTCACACCAAAGCATGGCAACAGCGATTGAGCGTTGAATCATGCCGCTAGCGGCTGCCACGATTTGGCTGTACAATTTGCGCACTAATAAAACCACGCTTCGGCGTGGTTTTTTTATTCTTACCTAATTAAAACTTAATTAACAAAAACTTAATCAATTCGAAAAACATAAATAGTCATACAGATGTTGTACAAATTATGCTGCCAGCACTATTATCCCCTTTGCCGAACATAATAAAGCGCCTTCACGGCGCCTAAGGAGCCCCTTGCATGACCTCCCTGATGAAACGACTTTCGGGTACGAAAATAAGCACCCGACTCGCCGTCGGATTTTCTATCCTTCTGGCATTACTGGTGCTGCTCACCGTGGCAGGCATCCTTCAAGTCAACCAAATTGACCGTGGCTTAACCCAGATCAACGATGTTCACGGCGAAAAACAAGGTTACGCCGTCGATATGCGAGGCAGTGTTCATGATCGCGCCATCGTCTTGCGTGACATCGTCATCACTGCAGGTGATGGCATGTTGACAGAACTGCAGGCCGAGATGCGCCAACTCGAGGAGGCCTACCAAGCCGCCATGGCCGGAATGGCACAGGTCAATCAAACCTCGACGGCCTCGGCAGACGAGCAGCGAATGCTGGCGAACATCGGTGAGCAAGCCGATGCGACGAAGCGCTTGACGGCGCAAGTCTTGGCCGCTCGAGAGACGGGTAACAATCAGCAAGCCCAAGCCATTCTGTTAGAGCAGGCAGGCCCTGCCTACACGGAATGGCTCAACCGCATCAATCAGTTCATCGACCTGCAAGAACAGATCAACAACGTGACCACCGCCGATGCCCGTGCCACGGCTTCGGGTTTTCAGCTACAGATGCTTGGCTTAACGCTCTTTGCCCTACTGATCGGTGGCCTGATTGCCGTCTTCCTGTCGCGTCAGCTATTGCGGGAACTGGGTGCCGAACCCTTTGAGGTGAAAGCCTTTGCTCAAGCCATCGGTCGTGGCGAACTCGCCACCAAAGGACGGCTTAAGAAAGGCGATACCCGCAGCATCATGGCGTCGCAGGTCGAGATGGCGAAGCACCTCCAAGACATCGTGGCGCAAGTGCGCGCCTCGGCGGAGGCCGTCGCCTCCAACAGCGAGCAGATTGCGGAAGGCAACAACGATCTTGCCTCTCGCACTGAGGAGCAGGCCAGCGCCCTGGCCGAAACGGCCTCCGCCATGGAGGAGCTCAACAGCACGGTGAAGCAGAACGCCGATAACTCCGAACAGGCCAGCCAAGAAGCCGCCAGCGCTTCGACAACGGCCACCCGGGGCGGTGAAGCGGTGCATCAGGTCGTCGCCACCATGAACGATCTCAATAAAAGCTCTCAAGAGATCGCTGGCATCATTTCGACCATTGATTCGATCGCCTTCCAAACCAACATCTTGGCCTTGAACGCCTCGGTCGAGGCAGCCCGAGCAGGCGAGCATGGCCGCGGGTTTGCCGTCGTTGCCGAAGAGGTGCGTAAGCTGGCCCAGCGCAGTGCCGATGCTGCGCGGGAAATCAACAACCTCATCAGCAGCAATCTCGAGCGCGTCAACCATGGTAACGAGCGGGCGGAAGAAGCCAGCAAATCCACCGAAGAGATCGTCGAAGCCATCCAGCGTGTGACCACCATCATGCAAGAGATCAGCAATGCCAGCGCCGAACAGAGCGCTGGCGTTCAGGAAGTGGGCCAAGCGGTCACCGAAATGGATCAGGTCACGCAACAAAACGCATCGTTGGTACACGAAAGTGCGACTGCCGCCAACAACTTGCGTCAAAATGCCCACCAGCTGCTGCATGCCATGGGCGCATTCAAACTGCCGTCGACGGCGTCGAGCACACCACGTCGCGTGAGCCAAGCCACCCCACCGTCCTCCCCCGCGCCCCAGAAAGCGCCGGCGCTGCCTGCAGCCAACTCCAGCGCTTCTGCGGAACCTGAGTGGGAAAGCTTCTAAATAAAACGCCTGACCTGCCGTTAATTATTTAGAGAGGCCGTGGCGTGATGCGCCACGGTCCACTGCTTTCCCTTGAGGTTACTATGAAACCTTCGCAAAGCCTGTTCATGGTGTTTTTGCTCCCCATTCTGATGGTCGTACTTCCCGTGGCACTGCTATTGGGGCTAGCCACCTATACGATCAAAGAGCAGTCGCTGCAGAGCTATCAGCTTCAGTCCAACGACCTGGATACCCTTGTGCAGATGGCGACGTTTGATCGTCAACTAGGCGATCTTCATCAACGCATGAGTGAAGTGTTTAGCCGCGCGGAAGCGACCGATCTGGGCGCCATGCAGCGTTACTCCGAATACGGCCTGATTAACCAAGAGCTATCGCGCATTGGTGACAGCATCGATCAGTTGGCCGCCTCGCCACTGATTTTCGACCTGAGTCAGGAGAGCGCCGACACCTTACAGCGCGCCTTTCGTGAATATCGCCGGTTTGTCAGCATGGCGAACGAAGCGGCCACCCTGAACCAGGGAGACCCAGGGTATTACCTACAAGAAGCCCAGCGCCACTTCTCGACCTTCAGCCTCTTTTCTCAGCAGATTTTCGAGGCGCTGACCCAGCGTGCCAGCGACCGTCACCGGGAGTCGTACACCGACCTCATCCAATCGCGCAACTCCACGCTATGGCTAGGTCTGGGACTCTTTGCCCTGCTGATCAGTGCCGCCTTTTTGGCCGCGTGGCGCATCAATCAGCGGCTCGTCACGGTGGGCGACGCGATTCTAGCCCTATCCGACAACCACCAAGCCCTGCCCGACATGCAGGCCGTCGAACGCCTAAGCAAACAGCACAGCGGCCCGCTTCAGCGCATTGCGCTTTCGCTGCTCTCTTTTCGCGATACCGAACAGCAGCGTCGCGAAGCAGAGCGCCAGGTCCATCAACTAGCGTACTACGATACGCTCACCGATCTACCTAACTGGCGGTTGATGAAAGAGCACTTGCAGCACTCGTTGGAAACCAATAGCCAAACCAATACCTACGGGGCGCTGGTGTACGTGGATGTGGACGAATTCAAGCACATCAACGACGGCATCGGCCATCGGGCGGGCGACGACCTGCTCAAGCAGATGGCCTCGCGGCTAAAAACGTTGGAGCAACAGGGCTGCACCATCGGCCGCCTGAGCGGCGATGAATTCGTGCTGATCGTAGACGGTTTGGATGCCGACAAGCTGAAGGCCGCTGAGAAAGCCGAGTTCTTGGCGCAGCAGATCAATCACGCGCTGACCCAGTCTTACTGCTTGGATGGGCATTACCAGTATCTCAATGTCAGCCAGGGGCTCGTCTTGTTCAAAGGTGTCGATGATAGCGTCGACCAGCTTTTCCAGTACGCCAACTCAGCGGTTCACCTCGCCAAGCGCGATGGTCAAAATACGATCCGCTTTTATGACCCGGCGGTGCAAGCACAGCTGGAAACGCGCACCGAGCTCGAGCGGGATCTGCGTCTCGCCATCGAGCGGGAAGAGTTCGTACTGGTGTATCAAATGCAGGTGGACAGCCAAGGGCGAGCCATCGGCGCGGAAGCGCTCATCCGTTGGCAGCACGCTACCCGAGGTTTCGTCTCGCCAGGCACCTTCATTCCGCTGGCCGAGGAGACTGGACTCATCGTGCCTATTGGCACCTGGGTACTGCACGCTGCCTGCGAACAGCTCGTCATGTGGGAAACGGCGGCACACACCAAGGACTTGGTCCTGGCCGTTAACGTCAGCGCCAAACAGTTCCAACAGCCGAACTTTGTTGAAGAGGTGGCCAACGCCCTGGAACTTAGCGGCGCTTCGCCGCACAAGCTGAAGCTCGAGCTAACTGAGAGTACCGTGATTGGCAAAGTAGAAGATACGATCGCCCGTATGCATCAGCTGAAGGCGCTGGGGATCAGTTTCGCGATGGACGATTTTGGCACTGGATACTCATCGCTACAGTATCTGAAGCGCCTGCCGTTGGATCAGATCAAAATCGATCAATCCTTCGTGCGTGATCTTCATCAGGACGAAGATGACATGGCCATCGTCGAAACGATCATTGCCATGGGGCATTCGCTGGGACTGAACGTGATTGCCGAGGGGGTAGAAACCATGGAGCACTGGCGCTACTTGAACGAACACCAGTGCCACGCTTACCAGGGTTACTACTTCTGCAAGCCAGTAGCCGCGGAAGAGATGGCCAAACACTGTCTGGCCCCTCCTCCGGTACTGACTTAAGCCAGTGCGCGCTTGAGCCCTTAGTCCCCAGGCTGCCAGCCGTTCACGATGGGGTAGCGACGGTCACGCCCGAAACCACGGGGCGTGACCCGCACGCCCACCGGCGCCTGGCGACGCTTGTATTCACAGCGATCCACCAGCTTAACGACCTTGTAGACATCCTCTCCCTCAAAGCCGGCGGCAATAATCGCCTCGGCGCTCATATCTCCCTCAATGTAGCGAACCAGAATGGCATCCAGTACATCGTAGTCAGGGAGTGAGTCGCAATCCTGCTGGTCAGGGGCGAGTTCCGCACTAGGCGCACGCTCAATCACCCGCTCGGGAATCGCCGGAGACTGCGTATTGCGCCAGCGGGCCAAGCGGTATACCCAGGTTTTATACACATCCTTGATGGCGTTGTAGCCGCCTACCATATCGCCATACAACGTGGCGTATCCCACGGCCATTTCGCTCTTGTTACCCGTGGTCAATACCATCAGCCCTTTCTTGTTGGAAATCGCCATGAGCAGCACACCACGGCAGCGCGATTGCAGGTTCTCCTCGGTCGTGTCGCGCTCGGTACCGGCAAAGCTCTCAGCTAGGGTCCCCATGAACGCTTCCACCATCGGCTCGATGGGCAAGACGTCATAGTGCACGCCCAGCAGGTTCGCCTGCTCGGCGGCATCCTGTTTGGAGATATCCGCCGTGTAGTGGTAAGGCATCATGACGGCTTGCACCCGCTGCGGCCCTAGCGCATCCACTGCAATGGCCAGCGAGAGCGCGGAATCGATGCCGCCAGACAGTCCCAGCACCACGCCTTTGAAACCGCTCTTGTTGACGTAGTCACGTAGGCCGGTCACCAGCGCACAGTAGAGACTCTCTTCCGGCTCAACGTCGGGCTCAATCTCCCCGGCTTGAGGCTCCCAGGCATCCGCGCTGGTTTGTAGCAACTGAATGGGCATCAGCCCTGCCTGCCAGTAGGGCGCCAGCACCTTGAGTTGGCCACTGGCATCGACACAGCTCGATCCCCCGTCGAACACCAGCTCGTCCTGACCGCCAATGGTATTAACGTAAACGATAGGACGCTGCACGTCTTGGGCGCGCCGTTCCAACAGACGCAGACGCTCGGCGGGCTTGTCCTGATGATAGGGTGACGCGTTCAAACTGATCAGCACTTCAGCACCCGCCTCGCGAGCGGCCTTCACCGGCGCGCCTTCCCACAGGTCTTCGCAAATCAGCAGGCCCAGCTTGGCTCCTTTGTGCTCGTATACCAGCGGTTCGGTGCCCGGGGTGAAGTAGCGCTGCTCATCAAACACTTGGTAGTTGGGCAGCGCTTGCTTGGCGTATTCCGCTTCCCATTGGCCGTTGTACAGCACCCCCGCCAAGTTGTAGCACTTGCCTTCACGGACGCCGGGATAGCCGATGATCACCAGCACATCGCGGGAGATCTTTTCCGCCATTTTTGCCCGCGCTTCCCGCAGACGAGTTTCCATGGAAGGGCGCAGCAGCAGATCTTCCGGCGGGTAACCGGATAAAAAAAGCTCAGGGAAGACAACAATATCCGCCCCATGCTCGATCCTCGCTTCACGCACCGCTTCAATGGCACGCGCGGCATTGCCGGGAATATCTCCTACCAGAGGGTCGAGTTGGGCCATTACCAGCGTTAAGTCTTGCATGGGCGTCAAAATCTCTTGAGAATCTTCGGAATACGGTGGCATCTACCTCGTTGCTGCATTGTCCCGCAAGGCGTGCCCAGTGGCAAAGGCCAAGCGGCCACGAATGCGATGTCACCGCCCTTTCCCACATGGGGAGCCATTGAGGATGAACCTATTGATCATTCGGCTGATTATTTTCGCCGCGCTGTTTTACGCAGGCCTGAAGCTTTACGGTATGTACCGCCAACGTAAGCTGGCTCACCAGCAACAAACGCCATCACGCCATGAGGGTGGCCGAATGGTGCGCTGCCGCTGGTGTGATGTTCACGTACCGGAGAGCGAGGCGCTGCGCGACGCAGAGCAGTGGTTCTGCTGTAGCGCCCACCGTGATCGTTTCCTGCAGGAGCAGGAAGACAGCCAACGTTAATCGTCACGCTAAACGCTCGGCCGTTAGCCGATAAGGCGTCGGGTCCATCAGCGGCTTGCGCCCTAGCACTAGATCGACCAGAAGATGGGTCGACGCGGGCGCCAGCACCAATCCATTACGGTAGTGCCCGGCATTGACGAACACGTTCGGATGGTCGGGCAGCGCGCCGATGAACGGAATGCCCGCCGGTGAACCGGGACGCAATCCCGCCCAATGGTGCGCGACGGGGTAGTTGGCTAACGCGGGGATTATGTTCTCCGCACTGCGCTTGAGCGATGCCAACGCCTCTTCATCGGTGGTCGTATCGAAGCCCGCCTCTTCCAACGTCGACCCCACAAGCAGTAGCCCATCGCTGCGTGGAATCACGTAGCGGCCATCTTTGAGTACCACACGCTGAACCAGCCCTGGCGGCGCTTGATAAGCGATCATCTGACCTTTGACTGGCCGAACCGGTAGGCGCACGTTCACCTCCTCCAATAGCTGGGCCGTCCAGGCCCCACCACAGACAATGAACTGCTCTGCCCACTGCTCTCCACGACTCGTTGCGACGCCCACCACACGGCCTTGGCGCTGAATCATGCCTTGTACGCTGCAGTGCTCCATCAGCGTCACGTTGGGCATGGCGGCCAGGCGCGCGCGTAGCGCTTGGCCCAAGCGCGGATTACGCACGCTGCCGAGGGTGGGCATCCAGAGCGCACTGCCCTGCGGAGCGGCAGCTTCAGGCTCTTTATGGCGAACGAATTCGGCATCGACTCGTTCCAGCGGCTTGCCTAGCTGTCGGGCCCAATGCAAGGCCGCCTCGTCATCGTCCACGTTCAAGTAGAGCAAGCCCTTTTGGCGGTACTCCGGGTCAATGCCGGTCTCTTCCAACAGGCGCAGGGCCAGCGTGGGGTATACCCCTTCGGACCAGCGCGAAAGCTGAGACACGGGTTCGCCATAGCGCCATGGGTAGAGCGGCGAAACGATTCCGCCACCGGCCCAGGACGCCTCTTTTCCGCATGTCCCACGCTCTATCAGCGTGATATTCTGACCAGCATCCGCCAGTTGCAGGGCGGTCATCATGCCGATGACACCACCGCCTATAATTAAAAAATTGCTCACAAATATTGCCCACTATTGCTAATAGAGTCGCTAATAGAGTACCAGCGCCTTGGCGGTATGAGGAAAATGAGCATAGGGATGCGTTTCCACAGGTCAAGCTATTGAGAGAGACTATGGCACAGCCTCACTACACTGCTAAGCGCAATATTAAGGGCTTTACGCTGCTTGAGCTGCTCGTGGCACTCGCCTTGATGGGTATATTGGCGGCCTGGGGGCTACCGAGCTTCCAAGCATTAGGAGAGCGCTCAGCAGTCACCAGTGAGATTAATCGGCTGCAAGCCATTCTCACCCTGGCAAGAAATACAGCCATTACTCAACAAAGTGATATCACCGTTTGCCCCACCAATGATAGTCGGGAGGCCTGCACGAATGATTGGAACAACTCCGTCGTTGTAGTCAAAGGAGATCAAACAACCAACATCAGTGATGCAGACATCGTGCGCATTTTCGCACCCACAAAAGGCACTCGCGTCACTAAAAATGGCCAATCAAGAATAAAGTACAACTCAGTAGGCCATGCGGGAGGGTTTAACAGCACCTACACTGTTTGTCCCAGCAGTGACGAAACGTCACTAACAGGAAAGACACTGGTGGTCAGTCGATTGGGGCGTTCGAGAGTAGGAGAAGATCCCATCAGCTGTACGAACTGATAGGATCTCCTTTTCTCAAAGAGATGAGGGATCAGGCAATACCGTCCAGGTAACGCTCGGCATCCAGCGCTGCCATACAGCCGCTGCCTGCCGAGGTGATCGCTTGGCGGTAGATATGATCCATCACGTCGCCGCAGGCAAACACGCCCGGCACGCTCGTGGCCGTGGCATTGCCTTCACTGCCCGATTGCACTTTGATATAGCCACCGTTCATCTCCAACTGCCCTTCGAAGATGCCCGTATTGGGGCTATGGCCAATGGCAATGAACAGCCCCGGCGCGTGTATCTCTTTCGTGCTGCCATCCTGGGTAGACTTCACACGCACGCCGGTCACGCCGGTGTTATCCCCCAGCACTTCCTCGACTTCGTAGAACCACTCCAGGGCAATTTTACCCGCCTCGGCTTTCTCGAAGAGCTTGTCCTGCAGGATTTTTTCCGCGCGCAAAGTATCACGACGATGAACCAGCGTGACCTTGGACGCGATGTTAGACAAGTAGAGCGCCTCTTCCACTGCGGTGTTACCCCCGCCAACGACCACGACCTCTTGGTTACGGTAGAAAAACCCATCGCAAGTCGCACAGGCCGACACGCCCTGGCCCATGAACTGCTGTTCGGTGGGTAGCCCCAAGTAGCGCGCGCTGGCACCGGTGGCGATGATCAGCGCGTCACAGGTATAGGTGCCGCTGTCGCCTTTCAGGGTATAGGGCTTTTCCGCTAAGCTGACTTCATTGATATGATCGAACAGCACCTCGGTATTGAAACGCTCGGCGTGCTGCTTCATGCGCTCCATTAGCTCAGGACCCTGGACGCCTTCGGCATCGCCCGGCCAGTTATCCACGTCGGTCGTGGTGGTCAATTGGCCACCAGCCTGCATACCGGTAATGAGCAGGGGGTTGAGGTTGGCCCGAGCGGCATACACGGCAGCCGTATAGCCAGCCGGGCCGGACCCAAGAATAATCAAACGTTCATGACGCGTTTCCATGACACCACCTTAGTCACAATTGAGCAGATAACGTTGCAAGAGAGTCTGCCTGAAATGGCGTCAAGTACAAGCTATTACAAGGGTTAGCCTATGCTATTAGGCGAAGATGGCTTGAAAGGCGAGGGTAATACACCCATGTGTTATTAATAAGCCATACTGTTACATCCTACGATGAGACCGCCATACCCAGACAAGCAGTGACCGTCGCGCAACGCCAAGCAATCAGAGGAGAATGGAATGAGCAAGATACCCAATACGCTTCATACCTTAACGGCAGGAAGCCAAGAGTATCACTACTACAGCCTGCCCAAGGCGGCTGAGACGCTAGGCAACATTGACCGGCTGCCCAAAACACTCAAAGTCCTGCTCGAAAACCAGCTGCGCTTTGCAGACGATGAGAGCGTCGAGCAAGCAGACATGCAGGCGCTGGTCGACTGGCAACAAGAGGGCAAATCCAGCCGTGAAATTGGCTACCGCCCTGCTCGCGTGTTGATGCAGGACTTTACCGGTGTGCCCGGCGTCGTGGATCTCGCCTCCATGCGCGCGGCGGTAGAAAAGCTGGGCGAAGACCCCGCCCGCATCAACCCCCTTTCTCCAGTGGACTTGGTGATCGACCACTCGGTCATGGTCGATAAGTTTGGCAACCCAGCGGCGTTCCAAGAAAACGTCGATATCGAAATGCAGCGCAACGGCGAGCGTTACGAGTTCCTGCGCTGGGGCCAGAAAGCGTTCGACAACTTCAGCGTCGTGCCGCCCGGCACCGGTATCTGTCACCAGGTAAACCTGGAGTACCTGGGCCGCACGGTATGGACCAAAGAGGAAGATGGCAACACCGTTGCCTACCCCGATACCCTGGTAGGTACTGACTCTCATACCACCATGATCAACGGCTTGGGTGTGCTGGGCTGGGGCGTGGGCGGCATCGAAGCAGAAGCCGCCATGCTGGGCCAACCGGTCTCCATGCTGATTCCCGAAGTGATTGGTTTCAAACTCACCGGCAAGCTGCGGGAAGGCATTACCGCCACCGACCTCGTGCTTACTGTGACCGAAATGCTGCGTAAGAAAGGCGTGGTCGGCAAGTTCGTCGAATTTTATGGCGACGGACTGAAAGACCTGCCCCTGGCGGATCGTGCCACCATCGCCAACATGGCCCCAGAATACGGCGCCACCTGCGGCTTCTTCCCTGTGGATGACGAAACGCTCAACTATCTGCGCCTGACTGGCCGTGAAGATAGCCAGATCGCGCTGGTCGAAGCGTACAGCAAGGCCCAAGGCCTGTGGCGCGAGCCGGGTGACGAGCCCATCTTCACGGACACGCTCAGCCTGGACATGAACGATGTAGAAGCCAGCCTGGCAGGCCCCAAACGCCCGCAAGATCGTGTGGCCCTCAAAGACATGGCCAGCGCCTTTAGCAAAGTCATGGAAGAGGATGGTAAAGCGCTGCCCAGCACCGAAAAGGGCAAGCTGGCCTCCGAAGGCGGCCAAACCGCCGTCGGCATCGACCGCAGCTACGAGCATGACTTCAAACACAGTGACAGCCAAACCGTCACGATGGGTGAGCAGGACTTCAGTCTCGATCCCGGCGCGGTGGTGATCGCAGCGATTACATCGTGCACCAACACCTCGAACCCCAGCGTAATGATGGCAGCTGGTTTGCTGGCGCGTAACGCCCGTGAGAAAGGCTTGAGCACCAAGCCCTGGGTGAAAACATCGCTGGCGCCTGGCTCCAAAGTCGTCACTGACTATCTCGCCGCGGCCAATCTCGATGATGACCTGGATGCACTGGGCTTCAACCTCGTAGGCTACGGCTGCACCACCTGTATCGGTAACTCTGGCCCCTTGCCGGAAGAGATCGAAAAAGCCATCAATAATGGCGACCTTACCGTGGCATCGGTGCTGTCGGGCAACCGTAACTTTGAGGGCCGTGTGCACCCGCTGGTCAAAACCAACTGGTTGGCATCACCGCCCTTGGTCGTTGCCTATGCACTGGCGGGTAACGTGCAGTGCAACTTGACCACCGACCCGCTCGGCCAGGACAGCGACGGCAATCCGGTGTACCTGAAAGACATCTGGCCTTCGCAGGCAGATATCGCCAGCGCCGTCGAGAAGGTGAATACCGAGATGTTCCGTAAGGAGTACGGAGCCGTCTTCGAAGGCGATGAGACGTGGAAAGCCATCAAAGTGCCAGAGGGCAAAGTTTACGAGTGGCCGGAGTCGACCTATATTCAACACCCGCCCTTCTTTGAAGGCATGCAGCGGGAGCCAGACGCCATCGAGGACGTGAAAAATGCGCGCGTCCTGGCAATGCTCGGCGACTCTGTCACTACCGACCACATCTCGCCTGCGGGCTCCATCAAACCCGATAGCCCTGCTGGTCGCTACCTGCAAGAGCACGGCGTGAAGCCGGTCGACTTCAACTCTTACGGTTCGCGCCGAGGCAATCATGAAGTGATGATGCGTGGCACCTTCGCCAACGTACGCATCAAAAACGAAATGCTCGACGGCGTGGTTGGCGGCGAAACACGCCACGTACCGAGCGGCGAGCAGATGGCCATCTACGATGCCGCCATGAAATACAAAGAGGAAGGCACGCCGCTGGTGGTGATTGCGGGTAAAGAGTATGGCACCGGCTCCTCGCGGGACTGGGCCGCCAAAGGCACGCGCTTGCTAGGCGTACGCGCGGTGATTGCCGAATCCTTCGAGCGCATCCACCGTTCTAACCTGATCGGAATGGGCGTGGTACCGCTGCAATTTCCGGAAGGCGAAAGTCGTGAAAGTCTGGGGTTAACTGGGGATGAAGAGATCTCGATTGCCGGTTTGAGCGATTTGAGCCCTGGCGGTACCGTGCAAGTCGTGATCAAAAATAGCGACGGCGAACGTACCGTTGATGCCAAGTGCCGAATTGATACCGTCAATGAGCTGGCGTACTACCGCCACGGTGGTATCCTTCACTACGTGCTGCGCAAGATGATCGGCGCAGCCTAAAGGTACGACCTACCAATGCTTGCATCGCCCCCACCTCGGTGGGGGCTTTTTTTGCCTGCGTGACGCGCTCTTAGAAAGCGCGACGACGGTAGAAACGGTATTCAGGCGACCAGCAGGCAGACTCGATACGCTCACGCAGCACGGTGCCGCTGGTTTTCAACGCAACGCCGTTTTGCTGCGCTTGCGCTGCCACCTCAAAAGCAATCGATTTGCTGATATCACGAATTCGCGACAGTGGCGGCAAGAGCGCACCTTTGCCCTCTTTCACCAGCGGCGCTTCACGCGCCAGCGCCCGAGAGGCACTCATCAGCATCTCATCGGTGACGCGGTTGGCATTTGCCGCAATCACACCCAGCCCAATACCGGGGAAGATATAGGCGTTGTTGCACTGGGCAATCGGGTAGGTACGGCCGTTGTACACCACCGGTGCGAACGGGCTACCGGTAGCCACCAACGCTTGGCCATCGGTCCAGCGAATCACGTCCTCTGGCACCGCTTCAGCCTGCGAGGTCGGGTTGGAGAGCGGCATGATCACCGGGTGCTCGCAGCCTGCATGCATGGTGCGAACGACTTGCTCGGTAAAGATACCGCGTTGGCCGCACACGCCAATCAGAATCGTGGGTTTGATCTGCGCGATGGTCTCTTCCAACCCTTGGCCATTCCACTCAGCAACCAAGGCAGGGTCATGGGCCAAACGGCGCTGAAAGTCACGTTGCCACGCTTGATCCGTGGTCATTAGACCTTCACGGTCGACGATGAAGATGCGCGCACGCGCTTCCGCTTCGGTCAGCCCCTCGGCCTCCATCGCAACGACAACCTGCTCGGCAATACCACACCCAGCAGAACCGCCCCCGACGAACACCACACGCTGTTGGGCAATCGTCTCCTCGCGGGCTTGGCAAGCGGCCATGAGCGTGCCCACCACAACCGAGGCCGTCCCTTGCACGTCATCGTTGAAACAGCACAGCTCGTTACGGTAGCGCTCCAACAGCGGCACGGCATTGGCCTGAGCAAAGTCCTCGAACTGTAGCAGCACGTTTGGCCAGCGACGTTTCACGGCACAAATGAACTCCGCCATGAAGGCATCGTACTCCTCCTGGCTCACCCGCTCATGACGCCAGCCCATGTACATCGGATCGTCCAGCAACGCCTGATTATTGGTGCCTACATCGATCATGATGGGCAGCGTATAGGCTGGACTGATACCGCCACAGGCCGTATAAAGCGCGAGCTTCCCAATCGGAATGCCCATGCCACCAATGCCCTGATCCCCCAGGCCCAAAATACGCTCGCCATCGGTGACGACGATCACTTTGACGTTATCTTTGGTAGCACTGCGCAGGATGTCGTCCATGTGCTCGCGATCCGGGTAGCTAATGAACAGCCCCCGGTGGTTGCGATAAATGTTGGAGAACTCCTGGCACGCCTGCCCAACCGTAGGCGTATAGATGATCGGCAGCATTTCCTCTAGGTGCTCAGAGACGAGGCGAAAATAGAGCGTTTCGTTATCGTCTTGAATGGCGCGTAGATGAATATGGCGCTCGAGATCGCTGTGGCACTGCTGGTACTGACGGTACACCCGCTCTAGCTGGTCTTCGATGGTTTCGACTTTTTGGGGTAGTAACCCTATCAAGTTAAACGCCAGCCGCTCCTCTTGAGTAAACGCGCTGCCTTTGTTCAATAGCGGCATTTCAAGCAAAGAAGGACCGGCGTAAGGAATGTATAAAGGGCGTTTACTCATCGTAGACATAGGCACTCTCTTTTTATGTCAATTGCTGTTGCAATGCAGCAACGCTGGGCGTTGGCGGCGTTTGAGCGTAATGTAACATGCTAGTACGACAAAGGTGGAAGAGACATAAATAAAGGGCATAAAAAAAACGCCTCGGCATTGCCGAGACGTTTTCTGGAAGCCACTAACGTGAGTCTTCTAACAGCTTTTGGCAACGGGTCGACGCCCCGCTTCCCCATCAAAGAAGAACGGCCGCAGCTTAACGCCCGCCATGTTGCCAGCGAACGCCGCCACCATCCACACCCAGCCGTGCAGGCTGCCAGAGGCAATACCGCTAAAGTAAGCGCCGATGTTACAACCAAAGGCCAAGCGGGCGCCATAACCTAGCATGATGCCACCGATCACCGCTGCCAATACCGATTTCAATGGAATGCGAAAGTTAGGTGCAAAACGTCCTGCCAAGCTCGCGGCGGCCAGGGCGCCAAGCATAATGCCGACGTTCATCACCGTAGTAATATCGCTCCATACGCTGGCTTCCAGCGCGGCGGCGTTGCCAGGCGCTTGCCAGTAGCCCCACTGGCTCACATCGCCACCTACCAGTTCAAAGCTTTTGGCACCCCACAGCGCAAACGCCGAGGTGATTCCCCACGGGCGGCCTGCCAATGCCAGCGTGGCAAAGTTCAGCAGCGCCAACGCCACCGCACCGGCTACCAGCGGCCATGGGCCCGACAACCAGCGCTCGGTGCCCGGTTTATCCACCATCGGAGCCTGCTCTAAATGGCCATGGCGGCGCTTCTCCATAATCACCGTAAACGCAGCAATCGCGGCAAACAGCAACAAGCTAATGCCAATGCCTCCTCCCACACCCGCCACATTGACCAGCGATACCGGCTGGAAAGCAGGCAGGCTTTGCCACCAAGTAAAGTGTGCGGTGCCAATGACCGAACCCACAATAAAGAACACCAGCGTAATCAGCATGCGAGCATTGCCGCCGCCCGCCGTAAACAGCGTACCCGACGCACAGCCACCGCCTAGCTGCATGCCTACTCCGAAGATAAACGCGCCCACCAGCACAGAAATACCGATGGGAGAAACGAAACCGCGCACTTCAGTACCAAACAAACTGCCCGCCCCTAGCGCCGGGAAGAACAGCACCACCGCAATCGCCAGCATCACCATTTGCGCCCGCAGCCCGCGCCCACGGCGTTCGGTGATAAAGACCCGCCACGCCGCCGTAAAGCCAAACGCCGCATGATAAAGCACCATGCCCAGCAAGCCGCCCACGATCATCAGCAAGCCGATGTTGGCGCTGAACAGCACGCCAATGATGAGCGAACTCAGCACAATGGCCGCCGTCGCTAGAAGAGGCACACGATAGTTGATCGGTGCCACCGTTGAGGTTGTTGCCATAGTTCACCTATTAGTCACGCCAAAAGCGCCTGCAATAGCGAGGCGCTTGGCTAATTTGGACAATAGTTATAAGCCTAACGTCGGATGTAGAATGCTGAAAATGCTTTATTTAGCAGTTCTTATGCTTTTAACGAATATTACACAAACCGCCCCAGACCTACCGCAGAGCGTAAACGGTCCATGGTGGTCGCTGCCTCCTCTCTGGCACGTTCGGCTCCTTTCTGGAGCACGGCTTCGATATGGCCGGGGTCTTCCATCAGCGCGTTATAGCGTTCACGAGGAGCACTCAGATGGGCATTAAGATATTCAAATACGCGATCCTTCGCCTCGCCCCAACCGATGCCTTCAGCGTATTGCTGACGCATGGCCGCCGCTTCTGAGTCGATCGCGAACGCTGAGAAAATTTGAAACAGCGTACAGGTGTCGGGATCTTTCGGTTCCCCTGGCTCGAGCGAGTTGGTTTTAATTTTTCTCACTAGCTTTTGCAGCTTTTTGTCGCTTACAAACAGCGGAATCGTGTTGTTATAGCTCTTGGACATCTTGCGGCCATCCAAGCCTTTGAGCACTTCGCCCTTTTCACTCACCACCGCTTCAGGCGGTGTGAAGTACTGGCCTTTGAACAGATGATTGAAGCGGCCAGCGATGTCCCGTGCCATTTCGATATGCTGAATCTGATCACGACCCACGGGTACTTTATTGGCGTTGAACATCAGTATGTCGGCAGCCATCAGCACCGGGTAGCCAAACAGCCCCATGGTGATGCCTTTATCGGGATCCTGGTCGCCGGCTTCTTCATTCTCGGCGACGGCGGCTTTATAAGCGTGAGCCCGATTCATCAACCCTTTTGCGCATACGCAGGAGAGCATCCACATCAGCTCGGGGATCTCATGAATATCCGACTGACGGTAGAAGATGGCATTGTCGGTATCCAGGCCAAGTGCCAGCCACGTTGCCGCGATCTCCAAACGAGAAGCTTGCACACGCTTGGGGTCTTGGCACTTGATCAGCGCGTGGTAGTCAGCAAGAAAGTAGAACGACTGCACATTCGAATCTTGGCTTGCTTCGATAGCGGGCTTGATGGCGCCCACGTAGTTACCAAGGTGCGGCGTTCCGGTCGTGGTAATCCCGGTCAGCACACGGGTTTTGGCTGTCTGGCTCATGATATTTTAGCTCTCGGACAAATAGCCCTATCATAACGTTTCACCAGACGAGTGGCTAACAGCTTCAACGCCAACCGCTTAGAGACCAGGTCAACTCCCCGTTACCAGACGCTGGCGGGGCATTACAGCTCCCCCAACTGGCCTGTTCTTCGTCATTCAGGAGATTAAAGGCAGTACGCAGCGCCGCTTCATCATAGTTAAAATCGTTGCTTCCACCGCCGCTAAACTCAATATTTGCGGAAGCAAATGTTAGGTTACTGGCATTATAAGGCGCGACTAGCAAAGCCCCATTTAAGTCTCTTCCTCCGCCGCCCTTTTGTGAATAGTTACCCAACACAATAATCAAACCATCAAATTCAGGGTTCCCCCCAGCATCATAATTACCTTTAACCACTAACACACCCGCACCGGATATATTATTTGCATTGATGGTACCATTTACAAAAGTGATCTGCTCGTTGCCTTTACTTCCAAAAGATGTATTATTTCTAACACTTCCGCCCTGCACTTGAACGGTATCACTTCGTGTACGGATCATTTCGATAAACGCATGGAATTTTTCAGCACTCTCACCCCGGCTAAACAAGCCATCAGGAATACCCCCCTGGATATTATCGTTGGCGGCGTTAGCGCTGGAGAACCTTTCAAGATCGCCTTGGGTTACCGTAATATCAGGAACACTGCCTTTACCGTTAAACTCTGCTTGAGAATTTGGAAGAGACAAGCGGTCGACAGGGCTTGCGATGGTTAAAGGGGATAAATCATCAAACGAACACCATGCATCCTCTTTCAAACCAACGCCAAACACTCCCAATGCCTCATCATGATAAAACTTATTATTACCCTCTACAGAAAGTTTTCGTGAATATACAGAACCATAAAGATGACTCGACCCCACAAAGTTTACATGCGAGTATGGCGCTAAGATCTCCCCATAGTAAGTAGACTCTCCACTAACATAGACACCAGCATTTTCACCCTCTTCATTTAACGAGTCATCATAAAGCGAGACCAGTGAAAAAGCCGCCCTAGGCTCTTTCTCATCATCAACGACAAGACCATTTCCTTCAACCTCTATTTTTCTTCCGCCTTTTAATAAAAACTTACCCTTTACAATAACTGTTAGGCTACTTCCATCTTCAATTATAAATTTAGAACCGCCTGAGATCTCAAAATCTTGCTCTACCAGCATTACTATATTAGCTGGGCTTTCTTTGGTTCCCACCTGAAAAACCCTACTTCCAGCAAGTTTGAAGTTATCAACACGCACAACACTTTCACCGTTTAAGCCCTCAACCTCCACATAATCACCAGAGTGCTCAGGATGCGGATCATAAAGTCCCTCTGAACTTAAAACCGTAGCCTCAGAAATATTCCAATCAGTAATTGAAATATCACCGGAAGATGAAACACCTGTTTCATTTAAGTATTTTTCGTACAAGCCGACTACACCTTGCTCGTCACAAGAGGCTGTGGCCTCTAGCTCTTCTAGGCCAGCCCCCCCACTTCTTAAGAGCAGCTCTCCGCCCACATGATCTCTAACTTTTCTTCTATTTCCTACAGCTGCTTCTGCAACCACATCACCATTTACCAAAGCATTATAGTTGCCACTAAAATCTGCAAGGCCGTTAATATATGCATCACCACTAACTATAGACGAGCTTGAAAAAACCAGGTCTCCAGTAGAATAGACTTTCCCATTAATTCTGCCATTACCTGTAAGAAAAACATCTGCTCCCTCTTCTCTTGTAGATAAGTAAGCATTTCCTGTCTTTTGATTAATGCCGCCCTCTACCTGAGAGTTAAAACTATTAAATTCAGCACTTCCACCTCCCCGCATTCCTCCAACTCGCATACCTTCACACGCAATGAACCCCCTTTGATACTGACGCCATGAAGCGCTATCCGTTTCCCTACGAGAATAACTGTATATAATAGCCGAATCACGCGCAGCACTATTACGTAACCCGCGATCCCAGGAGGTGATCGTGACCGTTTGCTCCTCAGTATTCACTTCAAATTGCAGCTCAAGATTCGCCAGTAACGCTTCTTTTATTTGGCGCTGGTCTTCCTCCTCCAGTTCATCAAAATTGGCAGGCAGCAGATCCTCAATAAATTCGTCTAACGTACCGGCTTGGAGTAGCTGAGCAATGGCATCCCCCGTTAGCTTTCCCCCCGTCTCTTCAAGCAGCTGCGGATTGGCCACTAACTGCCCTAAAAAATCGTTGCGATTTGTGGTATTGACAGGGTTCACTAACGACGACAAGGTATTTTCAGCGGTCATTTGCGCTTGAACGGAAGAGCGAAAATTCCCTGCCAATCGCTCATCGACCAGTGAGGACTGCATAGCGGTCATACCCACGACCATTGAGGCAGATAATAAGACCATGACAACAAAGAGTGCGGCGCCTTGTTGCTGTTTCTTCATTGCTACTTCACTCGCTCAATGGGTTGTTGGCCGTGACAACATCACGATCAGTAACATGAAACGTTAGCAACGCTCCGCCAGCCATTAAAGGAACATTCACAACATATTGATAGATGCTATGTTGGGCCACCGAGGCGAGAGGCTCTTGATCTTCACTGCACTCAGCATCGCTAATCGAATAACCTTCTTCAAAGGCTTTATCAAAATCGATAACCGGTTGATTCTCTTCCTCAGTGTCACTAATTGTGCAACGACATTGCGCCCCTGATAGAGAACACGAAAGTGTATAGCGACCAGTATCACCGCTATCTCTTAGTTCCTCTGCCAAGATTTGTGACAAAAAAACTACCACCTCTTGCTTTCGGCTTAGCTCATCGACAGCACTGAATGTAGAAAACGTCGACAAAAAAAGCTGTCCTGCACCTAGCGCAATCACTGTACCAATGGCCATAGCGACCATTAACTCCACTAGGCCCGCCCCCACCTGTCTACGAGCGGTCATGAGGCTACTCCCGTATTAGGGAGCGTAAAACGATAGCGATACTCATCTTCGCCATTGCTAGACATACTCTTTAGGGAAATGACAATCGTAAACTCACAACTATCAGAAAGCGTTACACTACTATTGTCCCAGTTGGCATCTCGTAATGGGTTAACACTTGCATCTTCAGACCAATGATCAATCCAGTCACTCTCAAGGGCTCTCACCGCATCTGCATCGATGTTCTCACAGTTAGGATAGTTGGCTAATAAATTCCAAACTCTCTCTTGTGCATCGACCGCTGCCACCACAGCAACGGAGCGCTGGTACCCTTCAGTAGCACTTTGAAGAGATTTCAACTGCATAGCAGCTACCCCCATCAAGCCAAAGGCAAGCACGACTAATGCTATTAATACCTCAATAAGTGAGAACCCTTGCTGCCGCTTCATTACCAGCACGCCTCAGGAGCACGCTCACCTTTCGCACTTAGAGTAAGATCTCCTTCACAGCCGTCTGCACGCTGGGTAGCAGCCGTCAATAAATAGCCGCCATCGCTTTGACGACCACTGGTGAATGAAATGTCGTAATGACCGCTTGGGGAAACAGTCATCTCTAGCTCGCATTCTTCGTAGCTATACTCACGGGAGTAGCAGCGCTCCATCTCTGAAGCTGCTTGAAGAAGCGCTGTCTGACCATCAGAGCGAACAGAGCGTTCGACGTAACGAGTGTAACTGGGGTAAGCAATGGTTGCGATGAGCCCAATAATGACTAATGCAATCAGTAATTCGATGAGGGTAAAACCGCGCTGGTGCTTACTGACGTCACCCGCACGGCGATCAAAACCATAAGTCACTGAGCGATGCTCCCATATCGGTTTACTCATACTTTGAGTATGTCTTAAACCGACAAGGTTTGCATTACTCGCTGACGATCACCCGCTCGCGAAGCTCTTTCGGCATCGAGAACGTAATCGTCTCTTCACGTCCTTGCAGTTCGACCGGCGCTTCGGCACCCAGCGCTTGCAGTTGGTCGATGACGCCTTTTACCAGCACCTCGGGGGCGCTCGCGCCAGCGGTGACGCCAATGCGTTTCACGCCTTCCAACCACGAAGGCTCGATTTGCTCGGCGTTATCGATCAAGTACGCGGGGGTGCCCATCCGTTCCGAAAGCTCACGTAGACGGTTAGAGTTCGAGCTGTTGGGGCTACCGACCACCAGCACCAAGTCGCTATCTGCTGCCAATTCACGCACCGCATCCTGGCGGTTTTGAGTGGCGTAGCAAATATCGTCTTTGCGTGGCCCCTGAATCTCAGGGAATTTCTCTCGCAACGCGTCGATCACTTTGGCGGTGTCATCCATGGAGAGCGTGGTTTGGGTGACGAACGCCAACGCCGAGGGATCATTGACGACCAGATTGGCAACGTCCTGCTCATCTTCCACCAAATAAATCTTGCCGCCGTGGGAGGTGTCGTAGCGCCCCATGGTGCCTTCTACTTCTGGGTGGCCTTCGTGGCCAATCAGAATGCACTCTTGCCCACGCTTTGCGTAGCGAAGCACTTCCATATGCACTTTGGTGACCAGCGGGCAGGTGGCATCGAACACTTTCAGGCCACGCTGCTCGGCATCTTGCTGCACCGCACGGGAAACGCCGTGGGCAGAGAAGATGACGATCACATCGTCGGGCACTTCGTGGAGCTCTTCCACGAAGACCGCGCCGCGTTCGCGCAGGGTTTCTACTACAAAACGGTTGTGCACCACTTCATGGCGAACGTAAATCGGCGGGCCGAAGACATCCAGCGCGCGGTTGACGATATCGATCGCGCGGTCGACCCCCGCACAAAACCCGCGCGGGTTGGCTAGCTTGATCTGCACGGGCTGAGATGACTCTGATGACTGCATAAAAGCGCCTTGATGCAACCTGCATCGCTCAGGAAATTAGTGTGTGGTGATCGGCGTGACGTTGAGCACTTCAACCTCAAACGTCAATGTACGCCCTGCCAGCGGATGGTTGAAGTCAACTTCTACGCGGTCACCGTCAATGGTTTTGACCACGCCCGGCAATTCCGTTCCTGCTTTATCAGCAAACGACATCACCATACCGATTTCAGGCGCTTCATCACCAAAGTCGGCCCGCTTCAATGTCTGAATATTCTGCGGGTTGTGCTGACCAAAGGCGTGCTCTGGGGTGATATGAAACGTCCCGCTCTGGCCAGCTGCCATGCCTTTGATCGGATGCTCAAACCCCGGCGGCAGGTTACCGTCGCCATACTGAAACGTGGCCGGCGCCTTCTCTTTAGTGGAGTCGACGACCGTGCCATCTTCCAACTTCAGCGTGAAGTGCAGGGTAATTTCCATACCCTCATCAATTAGGTAATCCATGGTGCCTCGCTCATTGATACTAAGAAGATGATGACTGCGCAGCTTTCTTACGCCGCCGCTCACCCATAATCGACTCCCAAATTAAGCCCACGGCCCCCAGGGTAATGCCGATATCCGCCACGTTAAAGGCGGGGTAGTACCAGCCCGCCGCATGGAAGGAGAGAAAATCCACCACATAGCCATGAATCAAGCGGTCGTATAGGTTACCCAGCGCCCCACCGATAATCAGCGGCAAGGCGATAGCGAGCAGCTTCTCATCCGCACGTACCCGAGATAACCAAACGGTGAGGCCAATGCTGGCACCAATGGCAATCGCAGCAAAAAACCAGCGCTGCCAGCCGGGGTGCTCGGCTAAAAAGCTAAACGCCGCGCCGGTGTTGTGCAGCAGCGTGAGGTTGAAAAACGGCAACACCTCAACCGGCTGTGCATAACTTAAATAGTGGCTTGCCAAGTATTTTGTGGCGAGATCTAGCACGATGACGGCGACGGCTAGCCATAACCAGCGCAGTGGCCGCCGCATGGGCGGCCACTGAGGTGCTTTAGAAGCAGGAGAAGAGTTAGGCATAGTAACGAATCTCACCGCTGCCTTCGGGTAAGTTGCTCACACAGCGGCCGCACAGGTCGGGGTGCTCGGCAACGCTGCCCACGTCCGCCCGGTGGTGCCAGCAGCGCTCGCACTTGGCATGCCCACTGGCGCTCACCGCAACCTTCAAGCCTTCAAGCTCGGTGCTTTCGGCATTGGCGGCATCCGCCAGCGGCGCTAGGTGCACTTCACTGGTGAGCATCACAAAGCGCAACTCGTCACCGAGCTTCGCTAGCGTCGCGTGCAGCTCGTCATTGACGAACAGCGTCACTTCTGCCGCGAGGCTACCCTTGATCACTTTGGCGTTACGGGCGTCTTCCAGACATTTGTTCACCGAATGCTTCACTTCCAGCACCTGTTCCCAGAACGCGCGGCCCATATCAGCGCCCTCTTCCAGTGTGGAAAGCCCGGTATAGTAGGTTTCCAGCAGCACGCTATCGCCCCGCTCGCCGGGGATATGTTCAAAGATCTCCTCGGCGGTGAACGACAGAATTGGCGCCACCCAGCGGCTCAGTGCTTCGACTACGTGATAAAGCGCGGTTTGCGCGCTGCGGCGGGCCAGCGAGTCGGTTTGGGTGGTGTACTGACGATCCTTGATCACGTCCAGGTAGAAGCCGCCCAATTCCCGCGCGCAGAAGCCGTGTACCTGCTGGTACACATCCAGGAAACGGTACTCCTCGTAGGCGGTCTCGATGCGGCCTTGAAGCTGTGCGGCGCGATCCACGACCCACTGATCCAGCGCCAGCATATCGCCAAACGCCACTTGGTCCCGCTTGGGATCAAAGCCGTTCAGGTTGGAAAGCAGGAAGCGCGCGGTGTTGCGGATACGACGGTACACATCCGCAGTGCGCTTGAGGATTTCATCCGAGACGGCCATTTCACCGGAGTAGTCGGTAGACGCTACCCACAGGCGCAGGATATCGGCGCCCAGCTTATCCATCACGCTTTGCGGTGCGACCACGTTACCGATGGACTTGGACATCTTGCGGCCCTGAGCATCCACCGTGAAGCCGTGGGTCAGCAGTTGGCGATACGGGGCATGGCCATCAATCGCCGCGCCGGTGAGCAGCGATGAGTGGAACCAGCCGCGGTGCTGATCAGAACCTTCCAGGTACAAGTCAGCGCGCGGGCCGCTTTCATGACCGTGGGGGTGAGAGCCGCGCAGCACGTGGCGGTGGGTAGTGCCTGAGTCGAACCACACGTCCAGCGTGTCGGTGACTTTTTCGTAGTCAGCGGCTTCCGCACCAAGCAGCTCGGAAGGTTCGAGCTTGAACCATGCCTCAATGCCCTCTTGTTCCACGCGCTTGGCGGCTTCTTCCATCAGCGACACGGTGTTGGGGTGAAGCTCACCGGTTTGCTTATGCAGGAAGAACGGAATCGGCACGCCCCAGTTACGCTGGCGAGAGATACACCAGTCCGGGCGGTTAGCAATCATGCTGTGCAGGCGCGCTTGCCCCCAGGCAGGAGTGAATTCCGTCGCTTCGATACCGGCTAACGCCCGCTCGCGCAGGGTTTTGCCATCTTTACCCTGAATATCCATACCGACGAACCACTGGGCCGTTGCGCGGTAGATCACCGGCGTTTTGTGGCGCCAGCAGTGCATGTAGCTGTGCTTAATAGGCGTATGTGCCATCAGCGCGTTGACGTCACGCAGCTTCTCGATGATGTTCGGGTTGGCTTTCCAGATCATCTGGCCGCCGAAGAACGGCAGGTCATCCACGTAAACGCCGTTGCCCTGCACCGGGTTCAGCATGTCGTCAAAGCTCATGCCGTGCTCGCGGCAGGTAACAAAGTCATCCATACCGTAAGACGGAGCAGAGTGAACGATACCGGTACTGCCCACCTCAGACTCCACGTAATCCGCCAGATAAACCGGCGAGAGGCGGTCGTAGAACGGGTGGCGGAAATTGATCAGGTCAAGGTTTTTACCTTGGGTCGTCGCGACCACCTCACCTTGTAAACCAAAGCGCTCTAAGCAGCTCTCGACCAGCTCTTCGGCCAACAGCAGTAGGCGCTCGCCGGTATCCACCAGCGCGTAGGTAAAGTCCGGGTGAACGTTCAGCGCCTGGTTGGCAGGAATGGTCCACGGCGTGGTGGTCCAGATCACCACGGCGGCGGGCTTTGACAGCTCGCTTAAGCCAAACGCTGCCGCCAGCTTGTCGGCGTCTTCCACGGGGAAGGCAACGTCGATGGCATCGGATTTTTTATCGGCGTACTCGACTTCCGCCTCGGCCAGCGCCGAGCCACAGTCGAAACACCAGTTCACCGGCTTCAGGCCTTTAAAGACGTAGCCCGCATCGACCATATCCGCCAGCGCGCGGATCTCGCCCGCTTCGTTGGCGTAATCCATGGAGCGGTACGGGTGATCCCAGTCACCGATGATGCCCAGGCGCACAAAGTCCACCAGTTGGGTTTCGATTTGGGCACCGGCGTACTCACGGCACAGCTCACGGGCTTTATCCGCCGGAAGGTGCTTGCCGTGGGTGGTTTCGACCTTATGCTCAATGGGCAGGCCGTGGCAGTCCCAACCCGGCACGTAGGGCGCATCAAAGCCCGCCAGGTTTTTGGACTTAACGATAATATCTTTAAGAATTTTATTAACGGCGTGACCGATATGGATACTGCCGTTGGCGTAGGGAGGGCCATCGTGCAGTACAAACAGCGGCGCACCCGCACGGGCTTCGCGCAGGCGCTGGTATAGGTTCATATCCTGCCACTGGGAAACACGCCCAGGCTCCTGCTTCGGCAGCATGCCGCGCATGGGGAAGTCGGTTTCTGGCAGGTTTAGCGTGTGCTTATAGTCCATAGTCCGGTCAGCCGTCGTTAGTATCGGCGGCGTCATCCGCCGAAGTGAAATCAGAAGAAGCGGTCTCACGCCCAAGCGGGGCCGAGGCCAGCGGAAGAGAGGTTGTTAGATCAGCGTCGGCGGTCGCAAAGTAGCGGCGCGCCTTGGCTTGGTCCTGGTGAATCTGTGCTTTTAGCGCGTCAAAATCGACAAACTTCACTTCTCCCCGCAGCCGTGTGCAGGGATAAACCGTCAGCCGCTGGCCATACAGATCGCCAGAAAAATCCAGCAGGTGCACTTCCAGCGTAGGGCGTTTAGACCCCACCGTAGGCCGAAACCCGACGTTCGCTACGGCGGGGTGGCGCTCGCCATTCGCCAATTCGGCCACCACCGCAAACACCCCCCGTAGCGTCAGCGGCTGGGGCAATAGCGGTAGGTTCGCGGTTGGTACGCCAATGGTGCGACCCAACTGCTGGTCGCGCACCACGCGGCCATGCAGCGAATAAGGCCTGCCCAACAGGCGGGCGGCCACTTCAAAGTTACCGCTGGCCAGCAGCGTACGCACTCGAGTGCTTGATACCCGCTCGTCATCGACTTTGAAGGTGCGAGTATGCTCTACGCCAAAGCCATGAGTGCGCCCCACGGCTTCTAACAAACTGAAGTCGCCACGGCGATCACAGCCAAAGCGGAAGTCGTCGCCCACCACTAGATGCTTAACGCCCAGCCCATCAATCAGTACCTGATCGATAAACTCCCGCCCGGTGAGGCTGCGCAAGGCATCGTTGAACGGCAGGCAAAGCACTTGCTCGGCACCGTGGTCGCGCAGCAGGCGCACTTTTTCCCGCAGGCGCGTTAAGCGCGGCGGCGCCTGGTCTCCGGCAAAAAACTCGCGGGGCTGAGGCTCGAACACCACCACGGTCAGCGGTACGTTCAGGCGCGCAGCGTGCTCGCGGCACTGCTGTAGAATCGCCTGATGGCCGCGATGCACGCCATCGAAATTACCAATGGTCGCCACGCAGCCACGATGGGATGCTGTCAGATTGTGCAGACCTCGAATGACGTGCATGGCACCTCTTTTTTAAAAGCTTGTTTTAAAAGCGTTTTCCGTTTTAAGGCCGCTAGCCGTTTTCAAAGCGTTTGATTATAACGAACGCGCTGCTCTGGTGCAGAAGAAGATAATAGCGCTCACGCGCCTGCCCCTTGCCTAGCCGTTCATTTTAAAGTGGCGAAGCCGCAGGCCAAGCGCCGTTAACCAGATAAAGTAGAGCCCGCTTCCGAGCACTACTAGCCCGGCTACCCAGCGAACGCGCTGCCATAGCCCAAACTCTAACCACACCTGCCAATCAGGTGAGACTAACATAAGCGCCACGCTCATCAGCACGCTGCCGCCGACTAACTGCACCGCGTAACGCCCCCAACCCGGCTGAAACACCAGCACCTGCTGTCGATAAAGCAGATACCCCAGCAGCCCCGCGTTTAAAAATGCAGATAGCGCAGTGGCCAACGCCAAGCCCGCGTGGGCCAACGGCCAAATCAGCAGTAGGTTGAATACCATGTTCGCGACCATGGCGATAATGCCTACCTTCACCGGTGTTTTGGTGTCCTGACGGGCGAAGAAACCAGGCGCTAGCACCTTAATCAGCATAAAGGCCACCAGCCCGAAGGCATAGGCGCGCAGGCTCATGGCCGCCATCTGAATATCGTTATCGGTCATCGCCCCGTAGTGGAACAGGGTAATCAAAAACGGCTCCGCCAGTACCGCCAGCGCTAGGGCTGCGGGCACGCCCAACAGCAGCACCACACGAATCGCCCAATCCAACATGGCGGAAAAGTGCTCGGTGGACTGCTCCGCATGACGTTTGGAAAGCGCAGGCAGAATAATGGTGCCAATCGCCACGCCAAACACGCCAAGCGGCAGCTCTACCAAACGGTCAGAGTAGTAAAGCCATGAGACGCTGCCCGCGGCCAACAGCGATGCCAGCACCGTATCCAACAGCAGGTTGATCTGCGATACCGAGACCCCAAACAAAGCTGGCACCATCAGCTTCAAAATGCGCTTCACGCCATCGTGGGCGAAGTTAGGCCACGGCGTCGGCAGCAGCCCCAAGCGCATCAAAAACGGTACTTGGAAGGCGAGCTGAGCGGCCCCGGCAATCAGCACGCCCCAGGCCAGCGCCATGGCAGGCTCTTCCATGAGCGGCATTAACAACAGCGCCGCGCCGATCAGCGAAATATTCAGCAGCACCGGGGTAAATGCGGGCACTGCAAAGCGGTTCCAAGTGTTTAGAACGCTGCCGGAGAAGGCGGTTAACGAAATCAGCAGCAGGTAGGGAAAGGTGAGCCGCAGCATATCAGCGGTCAGCGCCAGCTTTTCAGGGTCGCGGCCAAATCCAGGAGCAAACAGCCATACCAGCCAGGGTGCGCCCAGCATCGCCAACGCGGTGATTAACGCCAGCAGCGCGGTTAAGCTCCCCGCCACCGCATTTAGCAGCTCACGGATTTCCTGCTTGGTGCGCTGGGTGGAGTACTCCGAGAGCACCGGCACAAATGCCTGGTTAAACGCCCCTTCTGCAAATAAACGGCGCAGAAAATTGGGAATTTTAAACGCCACGAAAAAGGCGTCTGAGCCGTTGCCCGCGCCCAGAAACGTTGCCACGACCACATCGCGCACCAACCCCATCACCCGGGAGAGCATGGTCATCGCGCTGACCACCAACCCCGAACGCATGAGCCCGCGGCGCGGCGGCGGCATATTGGCATGCTGTGGTGTATCGGCGCTCATCAGGTTATTCCCTACAGGCTAAATAGAGATGCACATATCGCCCGGTAGGCGACGTTCAGGCACAAAAAAACCGGCCGCAGCCGGTTTTTTTATGGCGCCTGCCGGCTTACGCCGCCAGAGCCTTAATGCGCTTGTTCAAGCGGCTTTTCAGACGTGCAGCTTTCTTCTTAGAAAGAACGTCTTTATCAGCAATACGGTCAACGACCGGCTGCATTGCCTTGAACTCTTCCATCGCTTTGCCATGGTCGCCAGTGTTGATCGCTTTGATCACACGCTTGATGTAGGTGCGGACCATGCTGCGCTGGCTGGCTTTCAGGACGCGACGAGTCTCGGCCTGGCGGGCGCGCTTGCGTGCTTGCTTGCTGTTCGCCACAGGTATCTCCTTGGAGAATAAGGGCTGCCTAAAAACGGCAACGAATTTACTATGTGTTTGTCGGCTGGCATTGCCAAGTCACGACATTTCCTTAACAACCAATTGATTCAGCAGCGTTTCTAACTCTGCCAAATAGTGTAACGAGCAGTCTTATGGCTGCCCGCTCACGGGTCTTGTCTGAGAGGATGGCGTAGTCTATCACGCGTAGAGCGGGCTTACTAGCCGCTGTCAATCCTTTTCAAGCTCGCCGCTAAGGCAATGCCTGCCCAGTGGGCGCCAAAATCTTGCGCAAAAAGCGCCGAGTGCGCTCATCCTGCGGGTTCGTGAACAGCTGCTCGGGAGGCGCCTGCTCGACAATCTGGCCTTCATCCATAAACACCACTCGGTCGGCAACGTCTCTAGCAAACTGCATCTCGTGGGTGACCACAATCATGGTTTGCTGCTCGGCAGCCAACTGTTTCATGAGGCCAAGCACTTCTTCCACCCACTGAGGGTCAAGTGACGAGGTCGGCTCATCAAACAAAATGACATCGGCATTCGCCGCCATGGCACGACCAATGCCTACCCGCTGCTGCTGGCCGCCGGAAAGCGATGCGGGGTAGGCATCCGCTTTATCCGCCAAGCCAATGCGCTCCAGAATCTCCCTTGCTCGGGCATGGGCCTGCGCCTTGGGCAGCTTATCCACCACAATCATGCCTTCGCTAATGTTCTCAAGCGCCGTTTTGTTGGCGAACAGGCCGTAGTTCTGAAACACAAAGGCAGTGCGGCGGCGCAGCGCCAAAATATCCGCCCGGCTGGCTTTACGCGCATCGACACGCAAATCACCGACGGTGATACACCCTGCCTCTGGGCGCTCTAGAAAATTGATACAGCGCAGCAAGGTGGACTTACCGGTGCCCGATGGGCCGATAATGACGATGATTTCGCCCTGCTCAAGGTGTAAATCGACATTGGTAAAGACCGGCTGCTGACCAAACTGCTTACTGACGGATTCAAGCGTGATCATCGCTGGTACGCCTTATTCAGATACGTTTCTAAGCGGCGCTGGCCCCAAGAGAGCGCTTCCACCACCACCCAATAGATAATCGCCACCAGCAAGAAAGCTTCTAAGTATAAAAAGCTGCCCGATGCCTCTTTTTGGGTCGCGCCCATCAACTCCGTCACGCCCAGCGTGAAAGCCAGCGAGGTCGCCTTGATCATATCGATGAAGTAGTTCATCAGCGTGGGCGTGGCTACGCGGGTGGCCTGGGGCAGGATAATCCGCCGCATCAGCTGCGACTGGGTCATACCAATCGAGAGCGCCGCTTCGGTTTGGCTACGGTCGATACCGACAATTGCCGCACGAATGGATTCCGCCATATACGCCGAAAAGTGCAGCGTCAGGCCCAGTACCGCCGCGGTGACGCCATTGATGGAAATCAGCGCATCAATCAATTGCGGCAGACCGTAGTAAAACAGAAACAGCTGCACCAGCAGCGGCGTACCGCGAAAAAACGAGATAAACAGTAGCGCCGTGCCGTTCAAGACGGGGATTTTCGATACCCGCACGACCGCTAACAAGCAGGCAATGATCAGCGCAAACACCATGGCGATGCTCGCCATCTGCAGCGTCAGCGGTAAATAACTGAGCAGGACCGGCAACAGGCCCCACATATACTCCACGTTTAGCATCGTCGTATCGCTTATAAGCAAAACGGCCGTGGCAATGCCACGGCCGCCATCATCAGAGGTTAGCCGTACTTATGGCTGCGTGATGTCAGTATCGAACCACTTCTGAGATATTTCACCCAAGGTGCCGTTGTCGCGCAGTTCCTCAAGCGCGGCGTCGACACGGTCGCGCAGCGCTCGTCCCTCTTCATCGTCACGGAACGGTAGCGCGTTTTCGATAGTGGTAAACGGCTGCCCCGCCAACGCCAGCGGCAAACCGCGCTCGCTGATCACTTGGCTAGCGCTCACCCGGTCCATCACGAACGCATCGACACGGCCCAGCGCCACATCCTGCTCGACGTTGGATTCGTAAGTGCGGATATCGATCTCGTCGGCATTCGGCTGCTCACGCAGCAGCTGCTCGTAGTTAGACCCTAAGTTCACTGCCACGCTTTTGCCGGACAAATCCTCAACGCCGTTGATGGTGTCGTTACCTTCACGCACGACCACTTGGGCACCGTCGTACACATAAGGCGCGGTAAAGGCATATTTGGCTTTGCGCTCATCGGTAATAGTGATTTGGTTGGCAATGGTATCAATGCGGCCAGATTCCAACATACCTGCCAAGCCCGAGAAGCTCGCGGTCACGAACTCAATCTCGTCGCCGGTGATCTCCCCTACCGCATTCATCACATCGACTTCGAAGCCTTTCAGCTCATCCTGCTCGACATAAGTAAACGGGAAGTAGCCACCGGACATGCCCACCCGCAGTGTGTCGGCCTGGGCAGCCACGGAGACTACCCCTGCCACGCCTAAGGCGAGAGCAGCGGCGATCTTCTTCAAACGGTTCAAATTTGCCATACGGATTTCCTCATTGGGTCATACAACCCACAGCTTATACGGATGGCGCTGGCTTTGACTCCGTCATCACCAGCGCAATGCCGACAAGATACCAGCAAAAAAGAAATAATAAACCGCCTGCTTATTATTTTTTGGAACTAGCCCAGCGTCGTTTCTATACCATCATTTAGCGGTCAAGCCCCGGGACCTGATCCAACTGTGCATAGGCGTGACGCAACCACACTTTCATCCTCTGGCGTTCGGCGATGTTCATCATGCGCCGGTCGTTGGCCACCGCCCAGAAACTGCTGTCATTGAAATCGATTTTTTGGGTGAGCTTGGCATGCAAACGAGGCAGCTCTATGAGAGTAGTCCCTTGCACACGGGCCTGCTGATACGCCTCTGACTGCGTAAAGCGCTCAAAGCTTTCGCCACGCCCAAGGTTCTGAACGACCACGACATCCACCGGCTGCGACGCGTAACGGGTTAGCACCTGAGACAGTAGCGTCACAGAGTCAGCACCATCATCCATCACGTGCCACCACACGACCTGCATGCCCAGCTCCTCGAGCAGCCCAAACACATCGGTTTCCTCAATCCAGCGATTGATGGGCTGGGCGGACTGTGCGGCCAAGTCGATAATCAAATCCCGGTCTGGCGCCTCTTCTACGGCCGATAGCATGCCATCAAGGCTATCGTCATCGCCCACCACTACCGAAGAGGCGTACTCCTGATAAAATCGTGAAAACGTGCCGTGGGAAGCGTCGCAATCAAAGCCTAAAAATGGCCGCTCGTGATCGATGTAGTACTGCGCCAACACCCGCGCCGTCATCGACTTGCCGACACCGCCCTTCTCGCCGCCAATAAAGTGAACCTTGCCCATCCTTGTCTCTCCGCCATCGGGCCCGATGCCCAAGTGAGAATTTAGCAGGAAAGTGATGGGCAGGCAGAGAGAATCACATGAAGCCGCCTGCTTTTACGACCACCTGCTCAAAAATGGCACCACCAAGTTGAGCAAAGGGCTGATGTAAGCACTCGGCTTGGTGTCACCGCACATCGCGATGGCCTATAAGGGACGTGCTAAACTGCCCAGTGCTTGATCGGTTCAGCCTTGGAGGCCAGCATGCCAGCTACTCATCGCCGTAAACTGCCCATAGGGATTCAGACCTTTTCCGATATTCGCGAAGGCGGCTACTACTATGTCGATAAAACACCGTTCATTGAGAAGCTGGCCAACCAAAATAAATACTACTTCCTCTCTCGCCCGCGCCGGTTTGGCAAAAGCCTCTTGCTGGATACGTTAGGCTGCCTGTTTGAAGGCCGCAAGGCACTGTTTGAAGGCCTATATATTCACGATAAGTGGGACTGGCAGCAGCATTACCCCGTGGTACGCTTAAGCTTTGGGAGCGGGGTAGCGAATAGCCGTGAAGATCTAGACGTCAACATTCGTTACCAACTGCAGCAGCAGCGAAACAAGCTGAATATTGACACCCCTGCTCCTACAAGAGTTGCTGACGATTTTGCCAGTTTGCTGGAAAGTGCGCGGCATGCTCATGGCCAACGCGTTGTCGTACTCATTGACGAATACGACAAACCTATTTTAGATAATTTACTTAACCCCGCATTAGCCCGCGAACTGCGTGAAGGGCTTAAAAATCTCTATAGCGTGCTGAAAGATGCTGACCCCCATTTGCATTTCGTGTTGCTTACCGGCGTTTCCAAGTTCAGCAAGGTCAGCCTGTTTTCAGGGTTAAATAACCTCAACGACATTACGCTAGATGCCCCATATGCGGATATTTGCGGCTATACCGACCGCGATATTGATACCGTATTTGCCCCTGAGCTTCCCGGCCTTGAGCGTGACGAGATCCGCCGCTGGTACAACGGCTACCGGTGGGGTGGGCAGGATGTGCCCAGCGTATACAACCCCTTTGACGTACTGCTATTACTACAAAAGCGTATTTTTAGCCCCTACTGGTTTGAGAGCGCTACTCCTACTTTCCTGGTCAATGTACTGACGCAACGCGGAGTGTTTACGCCCACGCTCAGCCAACTACAGACGGAAGCAGAGCTACTGGGGCGCTTCGATGTTGACCATATCGCCACAGAAGCGCTGCTATTCCAAACGGGTTACCTAACGGTACACGCCACCGAAGAACCCATGACAGGCTACCGCCTTTACACACTGGGTTACCCAAACCGCGAAGTAGAAACCAGCCTTAACCAAGCGCTTTTGCCACTACTAGGCCTTCAAGAACCACCCCGGGAACGACTAACGCTGTTCCGCCTACTACAGGTTCATGATCTCGCGGGCCTAGGCATCCACCTCAAAGCACTGTATGCCGGTTTACCCCACGACTGGTATCGCAACAATCCTATTGCCCAGTATGAGGGCCACTATGCCAGCGTGTTTTACAGCCATTTCACCGCGTTGGGTGTGAAGGTGACGGTGGAAGATGCTAGCCACCATGGCAAAGTGGATATGAGCGTCGACTTTAACGGTCATATCTACCTGTTTGAATTCAAAGTGGTCGAGCAGCTACCCGAAGGTAAAGCGCTAGAGCAGATCAAAGCCAAAGGCTACGCCGACAAACACCGCGCCAGCGGCAAGCCGATCCACCTGGTGGGCGTCGAGTTTTCAAGCGTTCAACGGCAGATTGTCGCGTTTGACGTGGAGACGCTTTAAGTTAGGTTTAGCCAGCGATGAAATACCTGCTCAAAAATGGCACTACCACACCAAGGAAAGGGCTGCAGCAAGCCTTGATCGTATTGTGGTCATCATACAAGTCTCTCCTGATAAAGAGCAGATCGATAACATTAGGCACATATACCCAAGTACTAACTATTCCCTTTCAAAGATCACGCTCTCGTCAGGTATGCAGGCATCCTGCCCCAACCAATATCTTTCCCCAGGTGGAATGGGGCCGTTACCACTTTCTGGCGAAAGCAAACGTTTCAATTTTTTCGCATTGACCTGATCACCCGTCTCATAAAGTCGCTCTATCAAACTCTCGTGTGTCTTTTTGACTAAAAGTACACTCTCAATCAACGACAAAAAAGCATTTTGGTACAGCTTTAATGTTTTAGAGTACTAATTAGTGCCATATTTTTCTTTAAGGCCCAGCGCATCAAAGCTTGGCTTTGTCCCTTCTGCTATCTTAACGGCAGCGACCAAAGGATCAAGCAACGCGCTTCGATACCCCTGACGTGATACTTGTTTTTCAACACCATGCTGGTCACGCATCACATTTGGGAAATAAAGCCTACCTTGATCTACCAATATTGAGAGTTCTATGGCCAATGTGCGCGACTCTTCAATTGCTTTAACGTGTTCAAATTTATCAAATGTATAATGAAGGTGAACCATCACATCTATCACACGACAAGCCCACTGCTCAACGCTGGCATTCCATTGCGCTCGCTCATTATCGACGGCGAGACGGTAAGCCTTAGCGTTCCACCTATGACTTAACAACCAGCCGCATGCGGCTGAAAAAATTGCCACCACGGCTGTAACCACTACTTCTAGCATCTTACCCCTCGCAGCAAAAAATTAAATAAAACACTGGCCACGAACGTAAGCTCTAGGCCAGCTCAAAAAATCTACTTTTGACAACGAATAATAGATAGCAAATATCAGCTCACATTTACACCTTATGACTGAAGACCCTTTAGCCGTCAGAGCTCTTCAATATAAGTTCGCCTTTCTCAAGCTGAGCACTGCTAAACATCTTGCAATCCGCTCCTAAACCACTCTCTCTATCCAACATTTCTTCAACGGTGAGCGCTATATGTGATGGGCAGATTAATTGATTACCTCCGAGGCTGAACAGTTGTTTCCCCGCCATCATACCGTCCTCATCAACAGCTCCTTTAGGCCAAATCAAGCGGTGGCGAGCAATCTCCTCCTCCCCCCCATTCAAGGCATAATAGCGGGCATCATTAGAGTGAAGGCCTACTATTTTCCCTGCATTGAAGACAACCACTTTGGGTAGATCTGGCGCCATCATTAAGATTGTAAAAAGCACAGAAAACGCAATAGAAACGCTGAATTTAACCTTCTTTTTCACATCCTCTTCAACTAACGAGATCCATACCATCCCAGGAAAAGTCGAGGCAAGCAAAATAGAAGCCCCTATCAAAAGCACAAAAAAATAGTCAAACCACTCATCGCCCGCTGCACCATATCTGAGTATATTCAGCATAATGGCAGTAAAAAACAGTATACTGCCCAACCCAACACCTACCATAGCGCATGAGGAGAAAAGCATCCTCACAAAGAAGCTTTCATGGCCGTTATAAGCGTTCCGGTTTTTATAGAAAAAAATCAAACTCCACAACAATATCGCAATAAAAAAAGCGAACAATATCGCCCGTGTATAAAAAGCAGTGTTTTCAAACCAAAACCCCACCACACCTATCAGTGGCACCAACACAACGCCACACGCCAGCAACAAAAAACTAAATCTTGCTGCTTTCTTTGCTTCAATCCCATTCCATCTGGCCACTCCAAAAGCGAAGCCCACCAATACAGAGGGCATAAGCTGCAAGCCGGTTGCTAAAAAACCTGCCAATAGGAGTGCAAAGAAAATATAAAATGCATTGATATCATTCGAAAGAAAGCTCATCACCAAATCGGGCCTACCGATCACATGGAAAAAGTAGACAAAATAGACAGTGCCTAGCAGTGCAGAACAAAAGCCAAAGGCGGCTAGAGGGGATAATCTGGACATAAAATTACAGGACTATAGGAATGACAAATAAAAACGGAGCCTTTCGGCCCCGTCGATGGTATCTGTGCTTGCCTTAAAGGCTAAGCGCCAGATTAACCCAGCAGAGACAGTACAGACTGAGGCGTCTGGTTAGCCTGAGCCAGTACAGAAGTACCTGCCTGCTGCAGGATGTTGGCACGAGTCATGTTGGATACTTCTACTGCATAGTCAGCGTCTTCGATACGCGACCGAGCGTCAGATAGATTAATTGAAGTAGAAGAAATGTTATCCAGCGCTGATCCTAAACGGTTTTGGAAGGAACCTAGACCGCTACGTGCAGTGTCAATATTTGCAATAGCGGTATCAAGCGCAGTCAAAGCTGCATCAGCACCACCAGCAGCAGTAACATCCAGCGCGTCAACACCGAGAGTAGCAGCTGTAGCATCAGTCAGTGTAAGTTCAAGCTTGTCGAAAGCATCAGTACCAGTACCAACTTGAATACTAATAGGATCAGTTACGGTGCCATCAAGTAGTGACGTACCGTTGAATTTGGTAGATTCAGCAACACGCTGAATTTCTTGGGAACGCGCCGTAATTTCTTCTTGGATTGAAGTCAGGTCGGTTGCAGAGTTTGTGCCGTTAGCTGCCTGAACAGAAAGCTCACGCATACGTTGCAGGTTGTCATTGATGCTGTTCAAAGCTCCTTCAGCAGTCTGCGCCAGTGAAATACCGTCATTGGCATTGCGCTGCGCTTGTGCCAGACCAGTAATTTGAGCAGTCATGCGGTTGGCGATGGCCTGACCGGCCGCATCATCCTTGGCACTGTTAATGCGAAGACCAGAAGACAAACGCTCCATAGATGTCTGTTGGGCAGACTGTGCCTTGTTCAGGTTGTTCTGGCCAATCAGGGCAGTGATGTTGGTATTGATGACTGACATGTTCTTACTCCTCGACGTAGGGTTGGCCATGCGGCCTGCTTGGCGGCGTTTCGTGCGCCGGTATATTGATTAACGGCCACATGCCTATTTTCTTTAGATCTTTTAGCAAAAAAAATTGTAAGTATTAGTAACAGATTAGCGGCGGCTACCCGACTGGGCTGAGAGTGCATCAAACTGCTGGCTTAGGTAGGCGCTCATCTGCGTCATTTGGTTGACCATCACATCTAACTGCGCAAACTGGGTACGGTACCGGCCAATGGTGCGCTCAATGATGGCTTCTGTGCGCGTGAATCGATCATTCAATGAATCTATACGATTCTCTGCGCCTTCAATGGCGTTTTTAATAGGCCCTCTAGTGCCCAGCATGTCGTCCACGGTGTTTGTTATGCGTCCTGCCAACCCCTCTTGGGCGGTCGCTCCAGCAAAAAAAGCCTGCAGCGCTTGGGGGTCGTTGGCAATTAGCGCATCGATTTTTGCTTCATCTATTGCTAGTCGCCCGGTGCGATCAAGCGCGATACCTAGCTGTGAAAGCACGCCCAGATCACTGCCTTCCACTCCGGTGACCAAATCTCGGCGCAACCGGTTTTCGATGCTACGCACTGTACTGTCACCGACTAGGTCTCCTGCTGTCTCTCGGTCACCCGTAGAGAGCGTGAGCCTGCCCAGCGTGGACTTAAGCTCGTTATAGCCACTCACAAAGCCTTGAATCGCTTCTTTAAGCGCGTCGTTATCGCGCTCAATAGTGACCGAGCTCTCACCTGTGGCATTCAGCTCCAAACTGACACCTTGGATGGCCCCTTCCACTCGGTTTGACGCACTGGTAATCGCAATACCGTTCACTTGCAGAGCGGCGTTTGCTCCCGCTCGATAAGTCGAGGTATCAACAGATAACCCAGGAACGCCAGAAAACCCCGTAATAGAGGCATTTGCTCCCGTCTCTTTACTGATGAGCGCCAGCCGGAAGTCAGTGCCATCGTTAACGATTGAAGCACTTACGCCGGCATTCTGATCTGCATTGATTTGATCGCGAACGCTTTCCAGCGTGCTACCCGCAGCAATATCCAGTGTATAAGTACTGAGGGGCTCAGCATTCGGCTGTAGCACGCCATCTTGGTAAACAGCACCAAAGTTGAGTATCAGCTGTGCAGTCTCTGTTGTCAGCACAGCATCTTTGGCTACGCCAGCGGTTGCAACACTTCCCGCTTTTGCCAACTGAGTCACACTAACGTCGTAGCGGCCAGACGTGGCATTAGCGGCAGTCGTGACACTGATATTGGTAGAACTGGATGTGCTTTTTTGGCTAGAAAAGCGCTTTGCATCATTAAGAGCAGCTACCGCGTCTTGAAAACGCCCTAGCGCAGACTCTAATCGGCCAAACGCAGAGATCTTAGTTTGCTGTGCATTTCTCTGCTGGGTAATGGGAATAAGTTTTTGCTGTTCCGCTGTGCGGAGCTGCTCCACCAACCCGTTCAGATCAAGACCTGAGCCTACGCCCAGGGAGGTTATCGTCGCCATAACTGGGTGCTTCCTCAGCAAATAAGGCTAAACCAAACAACGTGATGATTTAGTATATCGGCTGAGGGCACCCTACCTTTAGCTTTTTATCGCCCAAAACGCATCAGCATCATCCGCATTGCGCTACCCTTGCGTTTGGGCGTTCAACATATTGAATTGTTGCGAGAGGTAGTCGGACATTTGGTTCATTTGAGAAATCATAGTGTCTAGCTGCCCAAACTGGGTTCTGTAGCGTGAAATCGTCCCATCAATAGATGCTTCTACACGCAAAAAACGATCATTTAGGCTTTCGATGCGGTTTTCCGCGCTGCTTACTGCCGTCGTAATAATGCCATTCGTATCTAACATCTGCTCAATGGTGCTATTAATGTTACCGCCAAGCCCTGGCTGTTCTTCCACCCCTGCAAAAAACTGCGCCATCGCGCCTTGATCATTCGCAATCACATCATTTAGCTTCTCGTCGTCGATGCTTAGCGTTCCTGTGCGAGTCAGGGAAATTCCTAAATCGGCTAACGTAGATAGCTCACCCGACTCATTGCCTGCTGAAAGCACGCTACGCAGCGTATTTTCCACACTTCGCACCGTCGATTCACCATTCAAAGCACCCGACGTTCCGCTCGCGGTGTCGAAGGCCGTTAATGAGCCAATGGTCGACTTTAGCTCATTGTAAGCATCTACAAAGTTTATCACCGCTTCACGAATGCTTTCTTCATCCCGCTGAATAGTGACGGTGCTTGTGGCACCACCTCCCTCTTGTAAGCTGAGAGTAACACCCTCAATTGCATCTTCAACTTGGTTACTGGCACTGGTAATGGGTATACCGTTGACATTAAACATCGCATCTTGTCCAGCGTTCGCTATCTCCCCCTCCAAGATACCGTCAACACTAAACTCAGTAATGGAAGCCGCTGAGCCCGTTTCGTTTGAGCTAATCGCTAAGCGATAGTCAGTACCGTCAAATATGATGGAGGCAGAAACGCCTGCGTCTGTGCGTGCGTTAATAGCATCACGCACATCCTCCAGCGTGCTATTAGCCTCCAGGTCAATATTGACATCATCGCGGCCTGAAAAGCTGAGCGTCGCGGTAAAGCTTTCTGCACTCAGTGCAGACGTTGGGTCTGGTACCCGCTGAGAAGCCAGGTTAGCGACCGTGGCCAACTGGGTGACTTCTATATCATAACGTCCAGGGCTAGCAGAGGCATCTGCAGCTACTAACACTCCGCTTCCTTGAACATCAGAAGACAGGCTGTCGAATGTGTCTCGATCATTTAGCGCATTAGCAGCGTCTTGAAACTGTGATAATGCACTCTGAAACTGACCGTAGCCTGATATCTTGGTCTCTTGCGTACGAATCTGCTGCTGTATGGGCTGCAGTTTACCGCGTTCTGCCGCCTCAAGCTGATCCAACAACCCAGTGAGCTCCAGCCCAGAACCAACGCCTAATGCTGAAATAGTTGCCATGCGTATGCGCCTTTTTGAATGGTTTAACTACGCGAATTACTCGTAATGACTCACTCTAATGAAGCAATGCGCAGTACATTTTTGTAACATAGTTGAAATTATCGGCAATTGAAGCCAAAACTTGAGCATTCTGCGCTTTTATTACGTATCTATACGTAAGAAGCCGCTACAAAAAAATACATTTCCAGCTCAGACAATCACATTGCCTATTAGTCAGTACTTGTCTATATCATACGAGCACAACGCTACAATATGTTGACAGCCAGTCTTTGCTCCCCATTTACTATAAGTTTGAATTAAAGGCCCATTGCCTTCAAGTCGAATATAGACCTTGGTCTAACGCCCGCTCCTGCTTTATAATGCATTGCAGCACACCCATTTTGCTGTGACTGTAGGAGCATTCCCCTATGCCCGCCGAAACGTTATCCCCCGCCTCTACTGCTTCCTTCCACGTACAACGCAGCCTGCGCCATTGTTTGTCTAGCGTGGCGGAATTGATGTACGAGAGTGGACACGTGCTTGAAACCCTTACCCTGGCGCAGCGTGGTTTATCGCGTCAAGAGTTGGCGTCATTGAGCCATCAGCATTCACGCTGGTCGCTTTGCCAGCGAGTATTAGAAGAGAGTGATGCAGCTACATTTAACGAGTATGGCCGCTTCGTCCTAACCACGTTAGGCCGCGAACTGATGTTCGACATGTTTGGCCAGGGGGCAGCAGATTGCGCCTAACGTGGGAGTGAAGCACGTATAAAAAAACGCCCGCTGGGGGAGCGGGCGTTTTGAAGCGCTAATATCGCATCACGCAATGCGTGTCATTCATGGTGCAACTTAACGCAGGCCTAACAGCGAAAGAATAAACAGAACAACAACGATCAGGCCGATGATATAGATAATGTTACGCATAACGGCACTCCTTGCTTTAGCGTTTCATGGAAATCAAAGGGTTGCTTCCCTTCAATAGGCGCTTTTAGCGTAGCAGGCTTTTTAACGATTTGCGTAATCGCCATGATTGCCTCTTTGCGGGAACCTTGCTTCATCACGGTTTTCAGAACCTTACTTTTCCTTTCTTAGGTGCTGCCATGAAAACCATTGCTCTTGCGCTGACATGCGTGCTGAGTGCTGTGACAACCACCCACGTGGTCGCCCAAATGCCCTCTCCCAATTCACTGCAAGCACTCGAACAGCAAGCTCGGGCACTCGATCGCCTACACACCGTGGTGGTCGCTCATGACGGCAACATCATTCATGAACATCACCAAGGGGGCCCAGGCGTTGCAGCACCTGCCAACGTCAAATCGCTGTCTAAAACGGTGTTAGCCGCCATCACCGGGGCGGCGATCAAGGCGGGCGTCATTGAGTCCGTTGACCAGCCGCTGGTGGCGCTACTAGATAGTGTGCCCAGCGCTGCTGCCCCACAAGTGAACGACATCACAGTAGCGCATTTACTGGCGCAACAAGCGGGATTAGAGCGTACTTCGGGCAGCAACTATGGCGCTTGGGTGGCCAGCGCCCATTGGGTAAACGATGCACTCACTCGCCCGTTCGTCGACCGCCCCGGCGGGCGCATGCTCTACTCCACCGGCACCAGCCATTTGCTGTCAGCAGCACTCACTCAGGCCAGCGGTGAAAGCACCCTCGCGCTTGCCCAGCGCTTGTTAGGCGAACCGCTCGGTATTGCGATTCCCCCGTGGCCGCAGGACCCTCAAGGGATCTACTTTGGCGGTAACGATATGCAACTTTCCCCTCGCGCGCTCATTGCGATTGGGGAGCTGTACCGCAACGACGGCGTGGCCAATGGCCAGCGCGTGCTGCCTGAAGGCTGGGTAGAAGATTCATGGACGTCCAGAGGCCAATCACCCTGGACAGGGGATGGCTACGGCTTTGGCTGGTTTATCACGACGTTAGCGGATGAACACGTCGCTTACGGAAGAGGATACGGCGGGCAGGCGCTATATGTGATTCCCGAGCGGGAGATGACGGTGGTGATTACCTCAGACCCAACCCCGCCATCGCCCGGTGGCCAGTTTCAGCAGCAGCTCAACGCGCTGGTGACTGGCTTATTGGAAGAGGATTAACGACGTACGCCACTGCTCCTGTCAATCACTACTTGTTAATAACTATTTGTTAATGACTACTCTCCTTTATGCGCCAAACTCATCAAGTAGAGCGCGGCGGCCAGCGCCAGAACGGAGAGTGCCAGGTAGATCGCATCCAAGGGTGTCGCGAATCGAATATCCACGACGGCTCGGAAAAACTCGATAATCACGGCCAGAATCACCACACGGGCGATTTTGTCTTTCAACTGATCCAGCGAGGCAACGTTGAAGGGGTGTGCGGGGTAACGCACCTCAGCTTGGTCGATACGCGAAACGAACAGCCGATACACGCCAAGCCCGAAAATCAGCAGTACGATGGCGATCAGATAGATATCCACCGCAATAATAATATCGGGCACCAAGGTGTCGTGAATGTTGCGGGTGTCATCCACCAAGTAGTAGTGCAGCACATCGCCCACCACTTTGAAGATATCCAGCGTGCCCACGATAAACAGCATCAGCGAGCCTAATAGGCTTGGCACCACCGCTAGCATGACCAAAAAGCGCGAGTTCCACAGCGCGGTTTCAATCCGCCGCTCCCACGCCGACTGCTGGTGAGGAGGCTTGGGTGGAGGTGGTAAATGGGGCGAGTTACTCATCGTAGGCACATAGCTCCTTCTTGCTTTTAGACCAATCGCGAGAGTGCCTAGTAAAGCATTAGACGAGGTTCATCACTACTACCGTGAAGGTCACACCGGTCAGCAAGAACCCTAGCGCCAGCATGAGGCCATCTCTAGCCACCAGCCCCAATCCAAACAGCGTGAGCGCAAGCCCGGCACCGTTAGCGCTAAAAGGAATGAACTCCATGGGCGGCATGGCCAAGGCGACCAGCAGACAAATGAAGGCGGTGACACGGATGCCGATGTAGCCGGTCATCCAAGCCAAGCGCACACCCAACAAGCTATCTACCCACTTAGCGGGCTTTTTCATGTAGCGTAGCGCTTTATCGAACTTATGCCGGGAGAGGGAGCGGTTCAGCAACCAGCCAGGCAGCCAGAACGTTTCTCGGCCAATCAAGAGCTGCACTGACGTCAGTAGCACCAGAGCAGCCATCAGCGTTGGCATACCGGGAATATCGCCAATAATCGGCGCCAGCGTAATCAAGCCTGCCAACAGCAGCAGCGGCCCAAACGAGCGCCGCCCCACCGCATGCACCACGTCGTCCACGCTGACCTGCTCTTTTTCCCGCTCCATCTGCTCCATGGTGTGGATCAGCTCGGTTAAGTTCGTCGCATCCTGCGTGTTACTCATGGGCGTTTCGGCGCTCCTTTGCCGTGGGTATCGTGATGGAAAGAGGGTTCTTCCGGTGACTGGTTAAGCTTGCTGCGAATAAAGTCGCTATGGCTGACATACAGCAGATCAGCCAGCCGACGAATCCGATGCTCTTCAAGAGGGTCGAGCGAGCCGTCGGCCCAGGCCAGCTGCCACATTAAATTGACCAGCTCCAAGCGCTGTTCGTAGCCGTAGTGCTGTTTGATCAGGCTGACGAACTGATAGTGATCCACCGCGTCATCGACCTCCGCCTCTGCCAGCGCCATTAACTCGCTGACATCCTGCTCGTTGAGCCGATAGCGCGCCATCAGCATGTGCTTCAGCGCCGCGCGCTCTTCATCACTGTTGTCGTAATCGGCGCGCATCACTTCACACAGCAGCGCTGCCGACGCCAGCTCTAGGGTGAGCGTTTGGTTATCACGTTGTTCAGGCGCGGAAAGCACCTGTTGGAAGAAAGAGTGAATGGCATCCAGCACGGCGGTCTCCTCATCTCAGTGGCTAACCTAGGACTACACGACACCTTAAGAGTGCCGCCCTAGGCCTCACCGTTTACTCTTTCCGCTTGGCAAGCTGCTCTTTGAGCTGTTTGGGCACTTGCTTGATGATCAGCCGATCCTGGGTTTCGTCATACTCAATGCTGGAACCCAGCAGATGTGAATCAAAGCTGATCGAGACGCCTCCAGAGCGCCCGGTGAAGCGGCGAAACTGGCTGATAGTACGTTTGTCCGGCGGAATTTCCGGCGAGAGGCCGTAGTCGGCGTTGCGAATATGGTCATAAAACGCCTTGGGCTGTTTCTCATCCACGAGCCCGGAGAGCTCTTCCAGCGTCATAGGTTCGCCACGGCGCAGCTGCTCGTTGGCGTAATCAACCAGAGTATCGGTTTTTTCCCGGCTGGCGTCGTCGTCCAGGTCCTCTTTTTCGACGTAGTCGCTAAAGGCTTTCAGCAGCGTGCGGGTTTCGGCGGGCGCATCAATGCCCTCCTCCATGCCCAGCAGCGCCGCTACGCCCTCGGCGAGCTTTTTACCGCCCCGATCTTTTAGAAACGAGACGTACTGCGTGCTTTCCGCACCGCTCTGCCACTGGGTCAGGTTGATGCGGGCTGCCAGGGTGAGTTGGCTCGTGTTCAGTTGGGCGGCAGGCACCGCTTGGTGCGCGTCGTTAAAGCCGATACCTTCCCGTTGGTGAATGAGGGCCATCAGCAGCGTTTCCGTATCGCCCTGTTGTAGATGGGCAATGACCAAGTAACCGCCAACGGAGAGCTGCCCCTGCAGCGTTTGGGCCAGTCGCTCGGCCATCGCGTTCGCCAGTTGGGCAAAAGTTTGCTCGTCGGCTTGATACGCCGTGAGCCACGCCACCAGCGGCCCGGCCTGCTCGCCCTGCTCGGCAAAGCGCCCCCAGCCCTTCGCTTTGGTGTTGTAGGTGTCGTTTAGCGCATTCACTAGGCTGGCCATCACCGTGTCGTCACTGGCGGCGGCCTCGGCAGGCGGGGCCGTCACACTTAAGCGCTCGCCGTCGAGGGATGGCTCAAGGCGGTAGACAGTACTTTGCAGTAGCGGCATAAACAGGCATTACCTTTATAAAAACGTCGAAGAGGTCACTTCAGCATCAGGGCTTTAAGCGGTAACCGGTGCGGAAAATCCAGGCAATGGTGGCAAGGCTTGCCGCCAAAAACAGCAAAATCATCGCCACGCTAGCGCCTAAGCTGACATCGCTAATGCCGTAGAAGCTCCAACGGAAACCGCTAACGAGATACACCACCGGATTCGCCAAGGTCACGCTCTGCCAAAACGGAGGCAGCATATCGATGGAGTAGAAGCTGCCGCCCAAGAACGTGAGTGGGGTAATCACCAGCAGCGGTACCAGCTGCAGCTTGTCGAAGCCATCCGCCCAGATGCCGATGATAAAGCCCAACAGGCTGAAGGTGACGGCAGTCAGTACCAAAAACGTCAGCATCCAGAACGGGTGGGCGATCTCAAGCGGCACAAAGAAGCTGGACGTACCGAGAATGATCAGCCCCAGCAGTATCGATTTCGAGGCCGCCGCGCCTACGTAGCCCACGACAATCTCTAAATAGGAGATCGGCGCCGACAAAATCTCATAGATGCTGCCGGAGAACTTGGGAAAAAAGATGCCAAACGAGGCGTTCGAGACGCTCTGGGTCAGCAGCATCAGCATAATCAAACCAGGAACGATAAACGCACCGTAGCTCACCCCGCCAATTTCGGTAATCCGCGAGCCAATCGCCGCGCCAAACACCACAAAGTAGAGCGAGGTAGAGATCACCGGCGAGACCACGCTCTGTAGCAGCGTGCGGCGAGTGCGGGCCATTTCCGCCATGTAAATCGCACGAACGGGATAGAGGTTCATGAGCGCTCCTTCACCAGGTCCACGAAGATATCTTCCAGCGAGCTCTGCCGGGTGTGTAGATCTTTAAAGCTGATCCCCGCCTGCTCTAGCTGCGTTAACAGGGTAGAGATCCCTCGCCCCTCCTCTTCCTGGCGGCCATCGTAGGTGTAGACCAGCTCATAGCCGTCGGCGGCCAAGCTGAGTTCTTCCTGCGCCAGCGCAGGCGGCAACTCCGTTAACGGGCTGTGTAGCTGCAGGGTGAGCTGCTTGCTGCCCAGCTTTTTCATTAGCGCGGCTTTCTCTTCCACCAGCACGATCTCGCCGCGATTGATGACGCCTATGCGGTCGGCCATCTCTTCGGCTTCTTCGATGTAGTGGGTGGTGAGAATGATCGTCACCCCATCGTCCCGCAGCCCGCGCACCACGTTCCACATATCCCGCCGCAGCTCGACGTCCACCCCGGCGGTCGGCTCATCCAAAAACAGAATGCGTGGCTCGTGGGAGAGCGCCTTGGCAATCAGCACCCGCCGCTTCATGCCGCCGGAGAGGGTCATCAGGCGATTGTGGCGTTTATCCCACAGCGAGAGCGACTTGAGCACTTTTTCGATATGGGCGGGGTGGGGGGACTTGCCAAACAGGCCACGGCTAAAGCTCACCGTGTTCCAGACCGTTTCGAACGCTTCATTGGTGAGTTCTTGCGGCACAAGGCCAATCCGCTCGCGGGCTTGGCGGTAATCGCGCACGCTGTCGAAGCCGTCGACAATGACATGGCCTTCGCTGGGATTGACCAAGCCACATACCAAGCTGATCAAGGTAGTTTTACCCGCCCCGTTCGGGCCGAGCAGTGCAAAAATTTCGCCGCGCTGGATGGTTAAATCCACGCGGGTGAGCGCCTGAAAGCCACCTTCGTAGGTTTTATTCAGGCCATCGATGGTAATGATGGGGTCGTTCAAGGCGTGCTCCTTACATCGCGGGCCAGCGCAGCGCGATGCCAATGGCACCGCGACATGGCTGCCGCGGTGCATGACGGCCTTTAAAAGGTATTAAGTGCGGCTGGTGATTTCGAGCAAGTGATAGCCAAACTGAGTCTGTACCGGCCCGTGAACCTTGTTGAGCTCACCGCTGAAGACGACTTTGTCGAATTCCGGCACCATTTGGCCAGGGCCAAAGCTGCCCAGGTCGCCGCCCTGGCGGCCAGAAGGGCAGCTGGAGTGCTGCTTGGCTACGTCCGCGAAATCGCGGCCGTTTTCGATCTCTTGTTTCAGTGCGTTGCACTGCTCTTCACTGCTTACCAAAATATGACGGGCGCTGGCACGTGCCATAACGAACTCCTCAATAAAAAAACCCAATGCGGTAGGCCAGTTTATCACGCTCGCTGCTAGTCGTGACCCAAGGCACCGCTATAACGCAGCGCTTCGCCCACACTCGCCAGGGCACGCTCATGGGCCTGAACCGAGAGCGGTCCACGGGTACACGCCACGATGACCCAGGGGCCATTGGCGGCGTCACCTGCTTGAGAGGCACGCGATGCAATACCGGCATCGCAGCTTCGCCGGTGCTGCGTGCCTGTTTTGTGCGCAAAGGTGAACTCGCTGCCCATGCCTTGTTTCAAGCGCCGCTCGCCAGATTTAGTTCGCTGCATGATCGCCAGCAGCGTTTGGCGCTGTTCGGCATTCACATCCTCCATACCACCGTGATGCAGGCTGGCCAGCAGGTCGCCATAGGCGCGCAGCGTGCCCACGTTTTCACCGGTGGCTTCGTAGGCATCAAAAGCGTGGTCGTAGTCGGGCTGTTCGAAGCTCCCTTCACCCATGCCCAATGTGCGCGCTAAGGCGGCCGGGCGCTGGTTCACACGGTGTTGGCGCAGGGCGATAAAATCTAACCCGCCCAGCTGGCGAGCCTCGGGATGTAACTGGCCATATACACCCTGGCGCACTTCCACCAGCTTGCTGATGGGGCCAAGGTCCTCCGGCTGGCCGTTGCTGGCAGCGACCATGCGGCGGGCGCGGGCATTCACGGCGTCCAAGCCAACACGGTCAATCAGCATATCCGTGGCGGTGTTATCGCTGACGGTGAGCATCTGCTCCAGCAAATAACGAACCGAGATTGGCGTGCCGGGGTCGTGCCAGTTGACCGGCCCGGCGCCATCGACAAAGTCGCTGCGTGCCAATGTAAGGCGCTCATCCAGAGAGAGGGAGCCAGCTTGGCGTTCAGCCAGCACCTGAGCCGCTACGGGCACTTTAATCAGCGAGGCCAAATACCAGGGGTCGTCTGCCTGCCAGGAGTACGTCTCGCCTGTTGCGAGGTTCTGAACGTAAACACCTAGCGCGCCGCCAAACACCTCTTCAATGGCGCTTATTCGCGCATCTACATCGCCTTGCCAAAGGCTCTGTTTATCGACCTCGTAGTACCAGTTCGTACTTGCCAAAATGGCGGTGCTGGCTGGCAATAAAGCGCACAGCAGCGCTGCGGCTAGCCAGCGTTGAAGATGTCGCAACTTTACCTCCTACCGCGGCTGGTGGCGGGTTATTTGTAACGGGCGATCCAGCGCGTTAGCCAAATCCACAGCGCGGCCCCAAGAATTAACAGCCCACCCACGCCAAGCGCCTGTGAATAGGTGTACATGCCTTCGCCTCCCAGCAGAAAACGCAGCACCAAAAAAATCATCACAATGTGGAAAATAAACGCGTTGAGCGCGTCGCTACCCACCATGGTTAATGGCCGTAGCGCCTTGGATGCCGTAGCTCCACCAGCGAGTGCAGCGCCTAAAATAACCAGCGCACCGCCCACACTGTACAGCGTGAATTTCAGCCCGGGCGGGTGCTTGCCATCGTTATTGGCTACCGCCAGCATCGCAGCGGAAACATTGCCTTCGGCAAAGGCTAATCCATAGAACGCGGCGACCATGACAGCCCCCATGCCCACCAGTGCCAGCACCAACTTTCGCCGCAACGCCGTATCAAAATAGCAGCGCAGCAAGGCTTCACCGATCAGCAGGCCCGCCAAGATCAACGGCGCGCGGCTGAGCTGGCCCCAGGTGTAATGGTCTTCATGGTCCACCAGCAGGGCTTTTAAGGTGTCGTTACCGCCAAAGCTCAGCCCCTGCAGCCAAGCGGAGAGCGCGGTTAAGCCAACAATAAGCGCACACCGCCCCCACAGCGGTGTACGTGCCCATAATGGAAGTACCAGCGGCACCCACAGCAGGGCGATGGCGTAAAAACCGAGGATTTCTACCCAAATCGCAAAGCGCTGATAAAGCAGCGCATCAACAATATCGCCTGGGGCGTAATACGGCAGCATCTCGACGACCGTCAACGCCTTGTACCAAAACCACACTTCAACCGCGCGCACCCATAGTTTTAGCCGCCGTTTTGGCCACGCCTCTGTTTGGGTAGACGCTAAAAAGGCCACGGCTAGCGCAATTCCGAAGACCAGAATGAACAGGGAAGAAGAGAACTTAGTGAGAAAGTGGACGGGCACCATGCCCCAATCGGGCACGTTGCGTATTCCAATCAGCCCACTCACCGTATGGCTGAGAATCATCAGCCCAATCGCTATACCACGGGCGAGATCAATCGCATCTATACGCCCTTCCGCACGAGGCAGGCATGGCACTTCTTGCCAGGTAAACACGTTAGCAACGTCCTTGTAGGGTGTTCGTTTTAGGGAAACATTGCTTTTACCATAGCCTATTCACCTAGTGTGCTATTGCGCTTTATTAAACGTTGCCACTCATCCAACACAACAGTGCCCCGCAATGGGCGGGGCACTGTGCTGCTCATCCGTGAGCGTGAGGGGAAGGACTTCCTTTCGCTAAAATGGGTTTACTGGCCGGATGTGTCATCCTTTTCCGTTTCCCACTGTTCTTGCTCTTCCTCCTCCTCTTCGTAAGTAAATTCTTGCTCTTCCTCTTCGTACTCGGTAGTCACGCCTTCAGTAGTCGACCCCTGCTCCTGCTCGGTGTCGTAGGAGTTGTAGGTGCCTTGATCATCCTGCATGGTCTCTTCTTGCGGCGTTGCGGGCTGCTCTTCGGGCTCTTCCATCGCAAACGCGAGCGGGCTCGCTACCAGACCAAATGATACACCCAGGATACCTAACTTCTTGAGAGCTTCCTTTTTCATGGTCGTGCCTCCTAATGGCAACTCTTTCGTTCAATTCAGCGTTAAACATTTAACAACGTTATGTCTTCACGATAGATTCACGATCGATAAGAGCGGCGAGTCATCCTAACCTTTCGCTCTTACCCAACTACTGCAGACGCCATACCAGGGCATGCCAAAAATAAATATAAACACCATTTTTCAACCACTTAATAAAAAATTCATTAACTGAGACAAGGTGAATAGCGATTTTTAATTAGCAAAATCTTGTTTACGTTTGGCACATGAGCCCCAGCGATTCATGCCACCCCGCACCGCGGCTAACTTGGCATAATAAATAGGTACATAAGGCGAAAGCGTTGGTGAGATAGGTTGCAAGGCTAGAAAGGCTTATTTTAACCCAACATAACTGCTGGTATCTTTTCATCACCGTTCACCGTTACGAGAAAACAAATGCCTACGCAACAAGCATCCACGTTTCGTTTAGTTACCCGCAGCGATTTTGATGGTTTGGTATGCGGTGCCCTGCTCAAGCACTTAGGCCTTATTGACGACATCACCTTCGTTCACCCGAAGGACATGCAGGATGGCAAGATTGCTATTGATGCCAACGACATCACCACCAACCTGCCCTACGTGCCCGGCTGCCACCTAGCGTTCGACCACCATCTCAGCGAGACCGTGCGCAACGTTGAGCGTGCCGACAACCACATCATTAATGCAGACGCCCCTTCCGCTGCCCGCGTGGTGTGGGAGTACTACGGCGGCCACGAGGCCTTCCCCGCACGCTGGGACGATATGATGGAAGCCGTCGATAAAGGCGACTCTGCCCAATTCAACAAAGACGAAATTCTCAACCCGCAGGGCTGGGTACTGCTCAACTTCATCATGGACGCCCGCACGGGCCTTGGCCGCTTCCGCGACTTCCGCATCTCCAACTATCAGTTGATGATGAAGCTGATCGATTACTGCCGCGAGCACACCATCGATGAAATCCTCGCCCTTGACGATGTGCACGAGCGCACCACGCTTTACCGTGAGCATGAGCAGTTAGCAAAGGAGCAAATTGAGCGCTGCGCAACTGTGCACGGCAATGTGGTAGTACTGGATCTACGCAACGAAGAGACCATCTACGCCACCAACCGCTTCGTGATCTACGCCATGTACCCCGACTGCAATATCTCAATTCACGTGATGTGGGGGCTCAAGCAGCAGAACACCGTGCTGGCGATTGGTAAATCGATCCTCAACCGCTCCAGTGACACCAACGTAGGCGAGCTGTGCTTAAGCTACGGTGGCGGCGGCCACCTAAATGCGGGCACCTGCCAAGTTGATAATGATCAGGCGGAGAGCGCGTTGGCGGAGATTGTTGAGAAGATTAATGCGGATGGGTAAAACGGGTACTTATCTGTCATAAGTAGAGTGGCCGCTACTGGCGGCCACTCTACTTAGTTAACGCAGGCTACTCAGCGCCAACCACATGCTTCACTTCCAAGTACGCACTCAGCCCCCAAGGACCAAGCTCACGCCCGATACCGCTGCGCTTGAAGCCACCCCAGGCAGTTTCGGGTAGCACGAGCTGCTCGCTGTTGTACCAAATGCTGCCTGCCTTCAACTGACGGCCAATGCGCTTGGCCCGCTCCGGGTCGCCGCTGATCACCGTGGCGGCAAGGCCATAATCACTGTCATTGGCAAGCTGAATCGCTTCGGCTTCGCTTGCGACGCTACGACCACAAAGTACGGGTCCGAAGATCTCTTCTTTCCACAAACGGCTCTCTATCGGCACATCGCGGTAAAGCGTGGGCGCTAGGAAGTAGCCTTGAGCGGGCAGCGTGCGGTGCTTCCCATCGCGTACTACCGTGAGCCCTTCCTGTTCGGCAATATCCATGTAGCGCTGTACTGCATCGCGCTGCTTGGCGCTGGTCAGTGGCCCTAAATCGGTGCTTTCAGCTAGCGGGTCGCCTAGCGTCAGCGCATCCATCCGCTCAGCAAGCGCAGCGTAGAGTGCTTCAGCTATGTCTTCGTGAACCAACAGACGCGAGGTAGCAGAGCAGATCTGACCGGCGTTGAAGTAAATACCCGCCATTACCCAATCAGCGGCTTGGGCAGGGTCCGCATCTTCCATCACTAAAATGGGTGATTTACCGCCCAGCTCCAGCGACACACTCGCAGTACGGGCGCTGGCAGCCTGCATCACCGCTTCGCCAACGCGGTTACTGCCAGTAAAGGAGATTTTATCCACGCCAGGGTGGTTAGTCAGCGGCGCACCGATGCCCTCGCCGTCACCATTGAGCAGATTTAGCACGCCTGCAGGCAAGCCGATTTCCAGCGCGATCTCCGCCAGCACTTGTTCAGGCAGCGGCGTCACTTCTGAAGGTTTAAATACCGCAGTGCAGCCCGCCGCTAGGGCAGGTGCCAGCTTCCAAGCACTGGTCACTAAAGGGAAGTTCCATGGCGCAATCAGCCCCACTACCCCAACCGGGTCATGATACGTCCGCGCTTCAACGCCTTCCATGTCGACACTGACCCGCTCCCCTTGCCGGGCATCCAGCGCTTGGGCCTGCTTGGCGTAGTAGCGGTAGCAGGCAATTGCATCGTCTAGGTCAATACCTGCTTCCACCAGTGGCTTACCGTTATTGGTGGCCGACAGTGTGATCAATGCCTCTCGGCGAGACTCAAGTGCATCAGCAAATCCATCGAGGTAGTTGGCACGTGCGGTCCCTCCCAACGCCTGCCACTTAGGCTGTGCCTGTTGGGCGGCGTTGACGGCAGCATCTACGTCTGCCGCATCTCCCGCGGTGACCTGAGCAATACGCTCTTCGCGGTAAGGGTTCATCACGTCGAGCAATTGGGTGCCCTTCGATGCAACCCACTGGTTGTTGATGAACTGCTTATCTAGCAGAGAGGCTTGCTCCGTTTTAGATGTCGTAGACACGATCAAAGCTCCTTAAAGCTCGTGTTGGCGAAGCCAATCATCAATGAGTTGGCGTAAGTGCTGGCCGCTAAAGCTGGGAAAATGCCCCCCATGAACAGTACGAACCGGCAACTGGCGTAGCCGACGCATACTAGCGGCATAGTCGGCGAGGTCGCTGTGCCATAGATCTTCAATGAGCGGGCCGTCATAGACGAGATCACCCGAAATGAGCGTTTGGGTGTTCGCTTCCCACAGCGCGATACCACCAGGTGAGTGACCCGGTGTATGAATCACCTCCCACTGCCGGTTACCCAAATCCAATATCTCGCGATCTTCTAACGGGGCAACCATTTGAGGTGCCTTAATACGGTAGCGATCATGGGAATAGGGCTGGGGAGGAAGCGCCTCGAACATATCGTCACTAAGAAACTGATCCGCTAGTGTTCGCGTGTTATCAGGTGAGGTAAGAATATTCGCTTCTGACGCATGAACATGACAGCAACCAAATTCATGAGCCGCACCGATATGATCGAAATGGGTATGACTAGCGACTGCTAGAAGATCCCGCTCACTCAACAGCGCCACCTGTTTACGCAGCGGCACCGCGCCCAGACCAAAATCGACGACCATACCGCGCTGACTGCCCTGAACATGCCAGATGTTGCAGCGATAAAACGGTTTGATCCACGGTTCATCGATTAGAGTGATGCCGTTTGCCTTGGCGGTAGTTCGATACCACTGCTTTTCGCTGATACGTTGCAGATTCATACAGCCACCCGCTTTCCAACCACCGATTTACTCACCACAAAATAGAGCGCGCCAGTGATGACGAACACGGGCAGCGATGCACCAAACGAGAGAGGAGCCACCCAGTTCCAGTAATAGGCCAGCAATGCGCCTACGCCATAACTTCCCAGTGCCAGCCAGTTAAAGGCTGGCAGGTTATGCTCAGCTTGGATGAGCTGTGACGGTGTATAGCGCTCCCGGCCCAATAGGTAGTAATCGACGATCATGAGTGAAAAGGCGGGAATAAAGACACTGCCGATAATTAATAGAAAGGTCTGGAATTGATCAAGGATGCCCGGAATGAGCGCACCGATGACCGAAACCACACCAATGATTAGCGCTGGTTTCCAAAACGGCACGGTAGGGCGCACGCTCATAAATGAAAGCGTCGCGCTGTAGACACACATAACGTTGGTGGTGAGCACTGAAAAGAAAATAACCAATGCAGCCGGTAAGCCAAAACCAAAACCGCTGAGCAGAGCCGTCGGGTCATAGGTGGGTTCTCTACCAATACTGATCGACAGCGCTGATACGGTAGCGCCTAAACCCATGGCAATAAGTGTAGCGACCACATAGCCGCCCCAAGTGCCCACAACGGCGGCTTTGAGCGAACGGCAATGGCGGTTGTAATCGGCCGCCAAGGGAATCCACGAGAAGGCTGTAGCGACGACAATATCGAACACCACGCCGCCACCCAATACTCCCTCGGGTTCCAACTGGGTAATGCTAGGCAGGTCGTAATGCCGATTGAGCGCGAAGAGCACCACGGCGGATAACCCCAACATCAGTAGCGCCGCTATCTTCTCAACTTTCTCGATCCCTAAATGACCGCGTAGAGCAATCAGGACGACCAGAGTCTCACAAATAACCGTAAAGAGCGCTACGTTGGAGTAGCCCGTCAGGCTCTCGACGGCATAATCAAGACTCATACCCGCTAGCAGCGCCTGAATCCAACTCCAAGCAATCAGGGCTAATAAATTTACCCAGGCGGGGAAGTTAGCGCCCTTGCGACCAAACGTACCTCGCGCTAGCACCATGGTGGTCATACCGGTTTGCTGCCCCATGACACCGATTAGCACTAGCGGAATAATACCGATCGCTGAGCCTATCAAAATCAGCCACATCGCGTGCTGAAAGGTGAGATCCGGCACTAAGAACATACCGGTCAATATGGTGGTGACCACGACATTCGCACCTAGCCAAAGCGCAAAAGTACCGGGCAAGCCCAAGCTGTGCTCCACATCGTCAGCCGACAGCGTATCTTGACCAAAAACACGTTTAGTTTTCATTGTTATCTCCTGTTTAGAGCAAGCTCTTTTGCCAAGCAGCGGCGTCAATTTCGATCAGTAGCGGCCCGGTGGGAACGCGGTTGGCGAGTGCCTGGGAAAGCTCAGCGGGGCTCTCTACCAACATGCCGGGGCAGCCAAAGCCTTCAGCCAGAGTCAGGAAGTTGGGTGCTTGAATATCGACCCCCAATCGCGCCACGCCGTTGGCATCCATATAGCGGCGGATCTCTTCGTAGCCCGCGTTATGCCATAGCACGATGACCACGGGCAGGCGGGCTTCCACGGCGGTGGCGAGTTCCGAGAGCGTAAACATCACCCCGCCGTCTCCCACCAGCGCTACTACGAGTAGATCTGGCCGGGCTAGCTGCGCCCCTAATGCCGCAGGCAGCCCATAACCCAAGGTGCCGTAACCGGTGGATGCATTGAAATAGCGGCGAGGCGCAGGCTGGCTGACGAGGTGGTTTCCGGCGTATACCGGGGCGGTGGAGTCGCCCACTAGAATGGCGTCAGGTAAGTGGTCGGCCAGCGTTTTATAGAACGGAACGAAATCGCTAAACGCGGGATCGTTGGCCAAATCTAAAGCGTTCAGAGCAGTGGTGGTCTGTTCGCCGCCCTGACGCTTCAGCGGCTCAGAAAAATGCGTTAGCAGAAGCTCCAAACTGCGCCCGGCATCGCCCACCAAACCAAGCGTGGTGCGCTGATTGCGCACCAGCTGCTCAGGGTCCAGATCAATACGAATCAGCGTACCGTTGAGGTGAAAACCGTCGTCAAAAACGACGTCATAGTCGGTTTCGCCCAACTCGGTTCCTACTGCCAGAATCACATCCGCCTTAGCGGCTAGCTCCCTCACGGCGGGCAGTGCGGCATTGGCGCCTAAGTCCAGCGGGTGATCACGACCCAGCAGCCCCTTGGCGTTGATGGTTGTCACCGTAGGCGCATCCAACTGCTCTACCAGTGCTCGTGCGGCGTCTGGCGCTGAGACACAGCCACCGCCCAACAGCACCAGAGGCTGCTTCGCCGCCGTGAGTAGCCGAGCCGCCTCGGCCAGCCCTTCCGGGTCGGGAGCCGCGCGGTACAGCGTGGGCGCTTGCCAGCTAGTCGGAACACTGACGGGCGCATTGAACAGATCAATGGGTATTTCAATATGCACCGGGCCTGGGCGCGCGCCGTTGAAAACTGCAAAGGCACGGGCCAACACCTCGGGTAGCGTGCTGGCATCCAGCAACGTGTGGCTAAACCGCGCCACGCCGCTGATCATCTGCTGCTGGCTGGGCAGTTCGTGCAACCGCCCCTGGCCTAAGCCCAAGGTATCGCGGCGATTAACGCTGGAGATCACCAGCATGGGAATGGAGTCCGCCAGGGCTTGGCCCATGGCGGTGGCAATATTGGTCATCCCCGGCCCGGTGATAATTAAACACACCCCCGGCTGACCGCTGGCACGGGCATAGCCATCGGCCATAAACCCCGCCCCCTGCTCATGGCGCGGAGTGATGTGCGCTATCTCACAGCCTTCCAGGCCACGGTACAGCTCCACCGTGTGCACACCGGGAATGCCGAACAGCGCGCGCACGCCGTAAGTATCGCGCAGCAGGTGGATCAACAGGTCGGCGCAGGTCATTGTCGTTGACTCGTTCATACCAGGCCCCTTAGAAGAAAAACGTGTGGGCCATAAAGGCGATGATCGGCAGCGTAATCGCGGTACGCAGCAGGAATACCACGGCCAGCTCCCAGAACTTGATGGGAATCTTCGACTTGAGCAGCAGCGCACCAATCTCCGACATATAGACCAGCTGCGTCATGGAGAGGCAGGCAATCACGAAGCGGGTCAGCTCGCTTTCAATGTTGGTGGCCAGCACCGCTGGCAAGAACATGTCGGCAAAACCGACGAGTGTCGCAGGGGCGGCCGCCTGGGCTTCAGGAATTCGCAGCAGCTCCAGCACCGGCACCATGGGGTAAGAGAGCCAGGTAAACAGCGGCGTGAACTCGGCCAAAATCAGCGCTACGGTGCCAATCGCAAACACCAGCGGCAGCAGCGTCAGGAAGATATCGATAACGTTAAGCAGCGCCAACCGGGCCAGCTCTTTTGGTCCTGGTGCGCCCGCCGCGCGGCGGGTTGCTTGCAGCAGGCTGTAGCGGAACAGGCCCACGTTTTCGGTGCGCTCTTCGCTTAACTGGCAGCCGACCGGCTCGTAATAGTCATCGGATTTACGCGACAGCGGCGGAATCCGCGAGACGATGACAGCTGCCATCAACCCAGAAACCACTACCGTGAAATAAAACTGTACGAAGAGGTGGTTGATCTCGACAAAGTTTGTTACCAGCAAGCTGAAAGCGATGGAAGCAACGGAGAAGTTGGTCGCGATCACCGAAGCCTCGCGGCCGTTATAGTAGCCCTGCTCGTACTGCTGTGCGGTAATCAAAACGCCTACCGTACCGGAGCCCATCCATGACGCAGTGGCATCAATCGCGCTGCGCCCCGGCAGGTTAAAGATGACCCGGAACGGCTTACGCACCATGGTGCCAATAAACTCCATAAAGCCGAACTCGACCAGAAAAGGCAGTAGCAGCGCGGCAAAGAAAAAGAACGTCAGTAGCACGGGTGCCAGATCATTAAGCATCACTCCGCCCGTGTAAGACGCTGTGACAACTTCGGGGCCGAACTGGAAAAACGTCATGATGACGAAGATCGCACCGAGTATCCGCAGCGCTACCCAAATAGCCCCCACGTCGAACATCTCTTTAAAGTGGCCTTGCTGTGCCCAGCTAGGCTTTGCGAGCTTCACATAGAGCGTCACGATGACGGATAGACACAGCACACATAGTGCAATCGCGGGCAGTGCAGCTCCCAAAAGCGACTGCAGGCCATCGGCCATTAACCCCATGCCGATATTGATCGAATCACCGACTTGAAACGGCACTAGAAAAAGCAGTACGCCCATCAGCGAAGGCAGCAAAAACTTTAGAAGATGTGCTCGGGGGATCAATGAGGACGAAGTGGGTTCTTCCGACTTCGCTTGAGAATAAGACATACGGTTCACCTATTGGATGTGATTATTGGAGGTGGGCTGGCGGCGTCCTGAAGGGAAGCGCGGCTCCCCTTCTTATGTTTTGTCATCTGCGCCTTGTTAGGTCGGCGCTTTTTATGAACACGTGTGTGCTAGGTTTAGGCGTTATGCTTAACGCCCGGCAGTACGCAGAGCATTTCATACAGCAGCGTGGCCCCCATCAGCGCCGTATTACCGCTGGGGTCATAAGGCGGTGATACCTCTACTAAGTCACCACCGACGATGTTCAAGCCAGCGGTGCCCCGCACAATTTCCAAGCCTTGGGCAGAGGTTAGGCCGCCCATTTCCACGGTGCCGGTACCGGGGGCAACGGAGGGGTCTAAGCCATCGATATCAAAGCTGATATACACGGGGATATCGCCCATTTGTTCGCGCACTTCCGCCATCAATGGCGCCAGCGAGCGGTGCCAGCACTCCTCAGCCTGCACCACACGGAAGCCCTGCTCGCGGCACCAGTCGAAATCTTCAGGGGCATAACCGGTCCCGCGCAGGCCAATTTGCACGACCTTGTTATGGGCGAGTAACCCTTCCTCCTGGGCACGGCGGAACGGCGTGCCGTGCGCAATGGGTTCGCCAAACATGTGCTCGTTCACATCCGCGTGGGCATCGATATGAATCAACCCCACCGGACCATGCTTTTTCGCCATGGCACGCAGAATGGGTAGCGTCAGCGTATGCTCGCCGCCCAGGGTTAACGGAATGCAGTCGTGCTTGAGCACGTCGTCATAGAAGGCAGTGATGATGTCGACGCTTTTCGGCAGGTGAAAGGTATTGATGGGCACATCGCCAATATCGGCTACCTGAAGACGCTCGAACGGCGCAGCGCCTGTCGCCATGTTGTAAGGGCGCAACATGCGCGACTCATCGCGAATCTGCCGTGGCCCTAGGCGCGTACCCGGGCGATTCGACGTACCGATATCCATGGGTATACCGATAAACGCCGCATCCAGCCCTTCGGCACTCTCTTGCGTGGGCAGGCGCATCATGGTGGCAGGCCCCGCAAAGCGCGGCATGGTGTTGCCGCCCAGCGGCTGATTAAAGTCCGACATCATTTTCTCCTTGGATTTATTGTGGCCAGCCTGACGGCTGATTTATCTAGCTCATACCGCTCATACACAGGTACTGCACAGACCATGCCAAGTCACCTGCGCTGATAAATAGGTAGGTTTACCGGCTTATCGATGCAAAAATGAATCAATCAACCAATGAAATGATGCAATAGTGAATCACTGAGTCACTTTTGCATCACTCCGTTCATCCAACGATATAAAAGCGGCTGCGGTAGATAAGGAGGACGTATGAGCGAAATCGACAGGCGTGTACTGCAAACCATCATAGAAACCGCCAACGACCACTTCTTCATTGTCAGTGGCGATGGACAGATCTTGGATATTAGCCCCGGTGCTGAGGCGGTGTACGGCGTATCGCGAGAAGAGCTTCTTTCAAGCAGTGTTCAGCAACTGCAGGCGGCCGGCGTTTTAAAGCCCTCCATTACCGTAGAAGTGATGCGCACCCGCCAGCCCGCTCAGCTAATGCAAATCACCGGCACAGGCCGCCGCGTTATAGCAGAAGCCTACCCGGTGTTCGTCAACGGCACGCTAGAGCGCATTATCAGCCGCTCGAGAGACCTCACCGACTTGCAGCTTCTGCAGGACGAGTATGCCCTGCTGCAAAAACGCTTTAGCGAACACTTAAAGCGCAGCCAAGCCGCGCCTGATGCAGAAGAGCAAGCGCTGGATGACGCGCTGGATAACCTACAGGTCAGAAGCCATGTGATGCGCGAAATTGCCCTACTGCTCAAGCGTGTTGCGCCGTCGGATGCCAACGTCCTGATGCTCGGCGAATCCGGCGTCGGCAAGACCGCGTTTGCCAAGCAGCTTCACCGCTGGAGCCAGCGCTGCGACGGCCCCTTTATTGAAGTGAACTGCGCGGCAATCCCGGAAAATCTGTTTGAGTCCGAAATGTTTGGCTATCAGCCCGGCGCCTTCAGCGGTGCAGCCCGACAAGGCAAAGCAGGGCTGTTAGAGCAGGCCGAAGGGGGCACGCTATTTCTGGATGAAATCGGCGAGCTGCCGCTGTTAATGCAAACCAAGCTGCTCAAGGTCATTCAGGATGGCAGCCTGACCCGCCTTGGGGATACGCGCTCTCGTCGGGTCGATTTCCGCTTGGTGGTCGCGACCAATCAGGATTTGGGCAAGCAGGTGGAAGCGGGGCTTTTCCGCCTGGATCTTTATTACCGCCTCAACGTCATTCCCGTCACCCTGCCACCTTTGCGCGAACGACGTGAGGATATTCCCGACCTAGTGGAAGCGTGCCTACAACGGCTGAACCAGCGCTATGGGCGGCAGAAAATCCTCGGTAATCAAGTATGGTCGACGCTCATGGGCAGCGACTGGCCGGGTAATGTTAGGGAGCTGGAAAACTGGCTGGAGAGAGCTTGGCTTTCAAGCCCAACGGATCAAATCGAAGTGCCTGCAACGCAAGCCTATAGCGAACAGCATACCCACAGCTTGGCGAATGTATCTGCCTCACCTTTGGCGGCACCGCTCGCCTCAGGCGAAAGCTTGAAAGAGTACCTAGAGCGGTTAGAGCGGGACGCGCTACAAACGTTGTGTCACACGCTGCCCAGCACCTATGCCATCGCCAAACGGCTGGGTATCAGCCAGTCCAGCGTGGTGCGGCGGTTACAGCGTTATGACATTAAAATCACCCATTAACGCTCCCACACGTCACCCGCCTGCCACATAAGCGTCATTCAACCGCAACATCGCCATCACATGATCCCATTACACGACGCTAAAAGGCGTCGACGAACGCCACTCACGACCAGACAGAGGCCTTGAGCATGAGAGATCATGTCATCTTGATGCAGCAGGGAAACATCGTGCAGGAAGGCACACTTAGCGACCAGACTGACAGCGTAGATACTGCTAACGCTACCAGCAGTATGGCCATGAACTTTCTACCTCTGATAGAGGGCGAACACGGCGCGGTGATTGAGGGTGAAACCTCCTCCCTTCCCGTCGCGCCCAAAGAGGCAGCCGGTGGGTATCTAGGCTTGCGCCCCGGCGCTATTGAATTACACCCAGTATCGGCAACGGGCATGCCCGCTAAAGTGCTCCGCACCGAGCGTTGGGAGGACGACGATACGATGGCGCATGTGGCCGTTGGACCTCATGTGGTGCGCGTTCGTTTGAACGGTCATCAGCCTATCGACAACCAAACGTGCAAGCTTACGTGGGCACCTGCGCTTGCTCAGCTCTTTGATGCGCAGGGAGCCCGCCAAGATACGCTGTTGGCCTTTGCGCTTTCCGCCACTGATCGACGCATTCCCCGACCGCCAAGGGTGGGTTCGTTCCAACATTGAGTTGGTCATGACGATTACAGGCCTTCGCTAGCCAAACTCACGTGAGTTTTCGTGCGACAATTCTCCTTCACGCACACGACAAGGAGAGCAGCGATGCACGGCGACTCGGCAGCCCTCAAGGTACTGCAGGAGGTCTTTGGCTACGACCACTTTCGTGGCCCGCAGCAGGCCATCATTGAGCATGTGATGGCCGGAGGCGATGCGTTGGTGCTGATGCCCACCGGCGGCGGTAAATCGCTGTGCTATCAGATCCCTGCGCTGCTACGTGAAGGCACCGCGATTGTGGTCTCGCCGCTCATTGCGTTGATGCAGGATCAGGTGGCCGCGCTGATTCAGAACGGGGTGCGCGCCGCCTACCTAAACTCCAGCCTCGAGATGCATGAGGCGATGGATGTGGAGAACCGCCTACGGGCGGGCGAGCTGGATCTTCTCTACGTCGCGCCCGAGCGGCTGGCCACGGCGCGCATGCAGATGCTGCTGGAGCAGACCCACATTGCGCTGTTCGCCATCGATGAAGCTCACTGCGTTTCCCAGTGGGGCCACGATTTCCGCCCCGAATATCGCCAGCTCTCCCACCTGCACCAGCGATTTCCTGACGTACCACGCATCGCGCTCACCGCCACCGCCGATGTGCCTACCCGGCACGACATCATGGAGCACCTGCAGCTTCAGGACGCCGCGCTCTACAACAACGGCTTTGACCGACCCAACATTCGTTACCATATCGCTGAAAATCAGGGCAATGCCAAAGAGCAGCTGCTGAGTTTCATCCGTGAGCATCACGACGGCGAGGCGGGCATCGTCTACTGCCTCTCACGGCGCAAAGTAGAGGAGACCGCCGCTTGGCTGGCACGCCAGGGGTTGACCGCGCTGCCCTACCACGCCGGGCTGCCCGCCGGGCAGCGCCAGCAGCACCAAGCCCGCTTTCTGCGCGAAGACGGCGTGGTGATCGTCGCCACCATCGCTTTTGGCATGGGCATCGACAAACCGGACGTGCGCTTTGTGGCGCACCTCAACCTACCCAAAAGCATCGAAGCCTACTATCAGGAGACCGGCCGCGCCGGACGCGATGGGCTGCCCGCCGACGCCTGGATGGCCTACGGGCTTCAGGACATAATCACTCTGCGCCAGATGCAGCAGGACTCCGGTGCCGCCGACCAGCAAAAGCGCATCGAGCAGCAGAAGCTCGACGCCATGTTGGGGCTTTGCGAGATCATTAGCTGCCGCCGCCAGGCGCTGCTCCACTACTTCGGCGATTCGCTAGACGAACCCTGCGGCAACTGCGATAACTGCCTCACTCCGCCTGACACCTGGGAGGCCACGGTGGCTGCTCAGAAGGCGCTGTCGTGTGTCTACCGCACCGAACAGCGCTTCGGCGTCACGTATTTGGTGGATGTACTGCTGGGCAAACGCAACGAGCGTATCAGCCGCTTCGGTCATGACAGTTTGAGTACGTTCGGCATTGGCAAAGAGCTCACCGCCAGCGAGTGGAAAGCGCTGTTCCGCCAGCTGATCGCCAGCGGTTTTTTAAGCGTGGATATGGAGGGCCATGGCGGCATCAAGCTCACCGCCAACGCCAAGCCCATATTGCGCGGCGAGCAGAGTCTCACCCTGCGCAAACCCAGCAAGCCCGCGCGGCGCGGTGCCAAAGGGGCGTCTGCCGTCAAGGGCCACGGCGCCTTGTGGGAAGCACTGCGCCAGCATCGCAAGGCGCTTGCCGACGCCCAGGGCGTACCCGCCTACGTGATTTTCAACGACGCCACCCTGGCCGAGCTGGTAGCGCAAAAACCGCAGACACTGCAGGCGCTGGGCACCATCTCGGGCATTGGCGCACGCAAGCTGGAGGATTATGGCGAAGGCTTTCTAGCGGTGGTTCTGGCGCATCCTGATGAACCTGCCGCTAGCGCCCCTGTAGGCAGCAGCGCTCTTGAATCTGCCGCGCTACTGCGCCAAGGGCTAACGCCGGAACAGGTCGCCGAGCAGCGCGGGCTGGCCGCCAATACCGTGTACCGCCATTTGAGCGATGCCATTCAAGGCGGCGAGCTGGACCTGGAAGAGGTGGTCAACCTGGACCCAGCGACCCTGGCGCAGATTCGCGCGGCTTTTGAGCAGTTTCCCGGCCAGGGGCTGAAAGTGGTGTTCGAAGCGCTGGAAGGCCGTATTGATTACCCGGTTCTGCACTGCGTGCGGGCGTCCATGGCTGCTAAGGGTTAGGCTTTTTACGAAAAGTCGGCGAGCGTAGGCAGTTTTCGTAAAAGCCTAGCGCCATCCCCGCAGATGCTCGCCCCGTGCAATCGCCGCTGAGTCAAACACGCCGGTATCCAGAATCCAGGCGGTGACTAGCTTGGCGGGCGTCACGTCGAAGGCTGGGTTCCACACCGGGGCATCGCTCGGTGCCCACACCACCTCGCCAAACGCGCCTGCGGCTCCGCGCACCTCCGCGCCATCGCGCTGTTCGATGGGAATCGCCGCGCCGGTCGCGCAGGCGGAGTCGACCGTGGTGTAAGGGGCGACCACGTAGAACGGCACCTGATGGTAGTGTGCCGCCACCGCCAGCATGTAGGTGCCCACTTTGTTGGCAAAGTCACCGTTGGCGCAGATGCGGTCCGCGCCGACCATCACCTTATCCACCTTGCCCGCTGCCATTAAGCTGGCCGCCATGCTGTCGGTGATTAGCTGGTAAGGAATGCCCAAATCGGCCATTTCCCATGCAGTCAAGCGGCCGCCCTGGAGTAGCGGACGGGTTTCATCCACGTAGACATGCAGGTCGATGCCGCGCTGTTTGGCGATGGCCAACGCGCCAATCGCGGTGCCCACACCGGCCGTGGCCAGCGCACCGGTGTTGCAGTGGGTCAGCACGCGGTCGCCGGATGCCAGCAAGTCAGCGCCCCGCTCGGCCATGCGTTGGCACAGCGCGCGGTCCTCTTCAAACAGCGCTTTGGCTCGTTCGGCCAGGGCGTCAGCGCCCTGGGCAAAACAGGCTTCCATGGCGTCCAGGCAGTACATCAGGTTCACCGCCGTGGGGCGCGTCGCCCGTAAGCGGTCGCTGACGGCTTGCCACTCGGATTCGGGATGGCGAGCGGCGTACTGGGCCAGCACGAAAGCAGCGCTCAAACCAATCAGCGGCGCGCCGCGAATAGCGAGATGTTTAACCGCGTGCTGCCATGCGTCGGGGGAGTCGCAGCGCACCCACTCTTCGGCTTGGGGTAGCCGGGTTTGGTCCAAATACTCAAGCGAGTCGGCATACACCCGTAAACTGCGTGACTGTAAATTGACCATGAGGGGCTCCTTGATAATGGGGCAAGCAGAACAGCGGCACGGCTTATCAGGCGCGAAGCTTATCATATAGAATGGCCGCCACTAGACGAGGCGATGCTGACCCGATGAACACCTTACACACCGAACTGCTGGACGCCATCTCCTGGGCGGCGCAGCAAGGCTGGACGCCCGCCACTGGCGGCAACTTTTCCGCGCGTACCGAGGCGGGCTATTTAGTCACCGCCTCCGGGCGGAATAAAACCCGTATCCAGGCGGATGACCTGCTGCTGTGCGACCTGGAAGGCAGCGTGCTGGAAGGCAACGGCAAACCCAGCGCCGAAAGTGACCTACACGCCGCGCTGTACCGGCTAGACCCAAGCATTCACTGCGTGCTGCACACCCATACCGTCGCCAGCACCGTGCTATCGCGGCGCTTTCCCGAAGGTGTTGAGCTGAGCGGCTTCGAAATGCAAAAAGCGTTGGCGGGTAATGTGACGCATGATGCGACGATTCTTTTGCCGGTGGTGCCCAACTCCCAGGATATGGAGGAGTTAGCCGAGCACGTTCGCCAGGGCTGGCCGATGCCCTGGGGCTTTCTGGTCGCGGGCCACGGTATTTACGCCGTGGGCGACAGCATTGCCAGTTGCCGTCGTCACCTGGAAGCAATCGAATTCTTACTTGCCTGTGTACTGGAAGAGAGCCGGTGGACCCAATGAGTCAATCAACTGTTCGCGCCATCGTGACCGATATCGAAGGTACCACCACCGATATCAACTTCGTTCACAAAGTGCTGTTCCCCTACGCCTACGCCAAGCTGCCTGACTTTCTGCGCGAAAACGCAGATGCACCCGCGGTGGCCGAGCAGATCGACGCCGTGCGCCATAACATGCAGGACGCCGACGCCACGCTGGAAGCGGTCATTGCTACGCTGTTGCATTGGATCGACACCGACCAGAAAGTGACGCCACTCAAAGCCCTGCAGGGCATGGTGTGGGCCGACGGCTACCAGCGCGGCGACTTCACCGGCCATTTATACGCGGATGTTGCTCCAGCGCTGCGCCAGTGGCAGGCCGCAGGCGTGGCGCTGTATGTGTACTCGTCAGGCTCGGTGCAGGCGCAGAAGCTGCTGTTTGGCTACAGTGACGAGGGTGATTTGAACCCGCTGTTCAGCGGCTACTTCGACACGCACATTGGCCATAAGCGCGAGGCCGTGGCCTATCAGCGCATTGTCGAGGCGCTCGATCTACCTGCAGAGTCGATACTGTTCCTGTCGGATGTGGTCGAAGAGCTGGATGCGGCCAAGCAGGCGGGTATGCAAACCTTACAGCTCGTGCGCGAAGGTACTCAGGCAGGCACTGTACACACCTGTGTCGACAGCTTTGCCGACATTGCCTTTTAACGGCTACGTTTACCCCTTACCTCTTAGGAGCGTCTTTATGTCCCAACTGAAAGTCTTTGCCGATCAACATCCTAATGATGCGCTGCTGGACACCACGGACGGCGAACAAATTGCCGCTGAGCTGAACCGGGTAGGCGTTCTATTTGAGCGCTGGTCAGCGCCGGGCGAGATTGCCGACGATGCCACCCAGGAGGAGATTCTGGCGCTCTATCAGGAGGACATCGACCGGGTCAAAGCCAAGGGCGGCTACCAAACCGTCGACGTGCTGCACATGGTGCCCACCCACCCGGACAAAGAAGCGATGCGTCAGAAGTTCTTAAACGAGCACCGCCACCATGAAGACGAAGTGCGCTTTTTCGTGAAGGGCCAGGGGCTGTTCTGCCTGCACATCGACGACAAGGTGTATCAGGTGCTCTGCACCCGTAATGACCTGATCAGCGTGCCTGCCAATACCCCGCACTGGTTCGATATGGGCCCGGAACCGGAATTCACCGCGCTGCGCTTCTTCGATAACGTAGAAGGCTGGGTGCCCCACTGGACCGAAAGCGACATCGCCGGGAAGTTTGATCGTTTGGATCAGCTTTGAATAAAAAAGACTGATCCCAGGCCGGTACACACCTACGCGGGGGCGCTGTGAACCCATCCATGGGCGCTACTTTCGCCATCCATGGCGAAAGACCCCCGCTACGGTCTGTCCCGGCCTTCTCACATCGCCGTTCTGTCGTTAATAACTTCTTCCTACAACACCGCTTTCTGATTGAACGTTTTGGCCAGCTCTACCAGCGCCTTGAGATCACAGTAAGCTTGCGGCTCCATGATTAGCGCTTGGCCCATCAGCACGTTGCGTGCTTCCAGCTTGGCGCGCAGGGCGGTGTCTTCGATCTCTTCGAAGTCAGCGTTGTGGGCCAGCGATAGTACGCGGCGGTGCATTTCGATGCCGCAGTAGGCCAGCGCATCTTCACGGATTTCTTCCAGCAGCGCGTCGCAGGCGTCGTCGGCGCTGTTGCCCTGCTCTTCAAACAACGCTCTAGGGAACAGAATGCCGGTGCGCTCGGTTTGCCAGAGGTGGCGAAACTCCTCATCGAAACGGGTAAAGCAATCGGTGATCACTTCTAAAATCCACGCTTGATACTCCTCCAGGTCACCTTCTTTACGGTGGGCGGGCTGGCTAAAGTAGGCCATGAAGAAGTTGGCTACCGCCATGCCCAAGTCGAACGCCATGGGGCCGTACTGGGAAAATTCAGGGTCGATGACGCGCACGCTGGTGTCGGTGGCCATGATGGAGCCGGAGTGCAAATCGCCGTGCAGCATGGTCTCGGTGTTGGCGGTGAACTTCATCAGCAGCCGCTGCACCTTGGCTTTCAGGCGCGCGTTGCGGCGCAGCTCGTCCACCACGGGAGATAGCTCGGGCGTGTGGCGGTTCATCTCCGCGCCGTAGTAGGGGTCGGTAAACACCAGCGATTCGGTGATCGCCGGAATCGCCACGTTGCCAGAGAACAGCCCGACATCGGCTTTCTTATCCGGGCTTGCCATGGAGAGTTCAGAGCCGCGAAACGCCGTGCGCGCACAGAACTCACCCAGAGTAGTGCCCAGCTCCGCCACGCGTTCGCCGCTGATCAGCTTGCGCCGCAAAATCACATGGGGATGCAGATACTCCATCACGATCAATGCCTGGGGCTTATCGAAGTAGTACACCTCGGGGGCCACGCCCGGCGCGCGCTTGGCTTGACGCACTAAGGCGTAATATTCGAAATGGGCGCGATAGAGCGGCAGCGGCCAGCTCTCGCCCACCATGCGCACATAGGGCAGCGCCTGCTTGACCACCACGCTGCCAATGCTGCCCGTCACGATGAATACCAAGTTGAGGTTGCCATCGCCCACTTCACGGATGTGCCACTCGGCGGGGTTGCCGCCCACTCGGCTGGCGACGGCCTCCACACCGCCTAGCCGCTGGCCAAGGGTATCCACTTCTAACGCTTGATAAGTCTGCTCGTTTGCCACCGATGATTCCTCACACAAAATGGATGTGTGTTTGTCATACCCCGGCAACGTTGTCAATTCGTGACCGGAAGAACGGTCAACCACGGCGGCAGTTGCAAAGAAATGTTAAACAGAAAAAAGTCCCGTGGACAACTTTGGTATGAGTTTTATAGTAAATACCTGACTAACCCAATCAGGTACTCCATCATGAAAAACAACGGCCCAGTGACCCAGGTGGAACACCCGCTGCGCGAAGATGATGTGCTGATTTCTAAAACCGATAACAGCAGCTACATCGCCTACGCGAACCATCGCTTTGTCGAGATCAGCGGCTTCGAGTATGAAGAACTGGTGGGTTCACCCCACAATATGGTGCGCCACCCGGACATGCCCGCGCCCGTCTTTGCCGATATGTGGAGCGACTTAAAAGCGGGCCAGTACTGGAGCGGATTGGTCAAAAACCGTCGAAAAAACGGCGACCATTATTGGGTAAGGGCGAACGTGGTGCCCATTCGGGAAAATAACCAAGTGACCGGCTTTGTATCGATCCGCGTCAAACCCTCCCAGGCAGAAGTCGACAACGCCGAGCATATCTACCGCGATATCCGTGAAAACCAGGGGCGCTTTACGGTCAAGCATGGCGAAGTCATGGCCCGCAACCCGCTCAAACGGCTGGTCAGCGCCACTTGGTGGGCCCCTCGGCTCGCCAACGTCGCTGGCGTGCTGTTTACCTTGGCGGCCACTGGCGCGTTAATGCTGGCTAGCGCCTGGTGGCTGGGCAGCCAGGTCACAAGCGGTGTGCTCGCCCCGCTGCTCGCAATGATACTTGCCACGGGCTTACTGCTCAGCGTCTACCAGTGGCGTCAGGCGCGCCGACTGCGTCGTTTCCTGCACAAAGCCAACGACTTCGCACTGCAAATCGCCGCCGGTGACTTGAATGCGCAGGTGCCCACCGTGGGCAATGCCGCCATGGATAACACGCTGGCAACCATGAACTTCATGCGCCGCTCGCTGGACGCGCTGATTGGCGACCTGGATCAGCGCATCGCGCAAGTCATGCCCTCGGTGGAAGAGCTTTCCCGCCATAACCAAGCCATGGGCAACCGAGTCGACCAGCAAGCATCTGCCGTGCAGCAAACCGCCGCCAGCGCGGAGCAAATCGCCTCTACCGTGCGCCAAAGTTCAGATAACGCCCAGCTTGCCAGCCAGGCCTCGGTGGGGAACGTCAGCGAAGTCGACAACGCGGTGGCGATTATGCGTGAACTGGCCGATGCGATGGAGGGCATCACCGCGACTTCTCAAGACATGGCGGGCATTGTCAAAACGATCGATAACATTGCCTTCCAAACCAACATCTTGGCGCTGAATGCTTCCGTAGAAGCGGCCCGAGCCGGTGAGCATGGTCGAGGCTTTGCGGTGGTCGCTGAAGAGGTGCGCCGCTTGGCACGCCAATCTGCTGAGGCCGCCCATCAAGTACAAACGCTGATCGAGACCGCTCGCCAGCGTATTGAAGCCGGACAGCATAAAGCCGGTTCAGCAGGCGATGCCATGGGGCGCATTCGCCAAGCCAGCCATAACGTGAACGACTTGATGGAAGAGATTCGTGCGGCCGCTCGGGAGCAGAGCGAGGGCATCGCGCAGATCAGTCAGGCCATTTCGCAGATTGACCGGGGCACCCAAGAGAGTGCGGCCAGCATGGACGCGTATCTGAACGCCGTCGACGTTCTCTCTCGCGAGGTCAATCACCTGGCGCACAGTGCCCATGCCTTTATGCCGGTCACGAATGCGATGGCTCCGACACCCGCGCTTCCTCAACCCGCCAACAATGTGTACCGACTCCCCGTGGCTGAAAAAGCGCGCGCCTTCCCCAGAGCGAAAGCGGTGTAACCCTACGCAGCGGGTGGCTTTTGCCACCCGCTGCGATCCATCTCAAGCGCCATCCCAGTAGGGAACATCGCCAATCGTGCTCTCTAGATAGGCCATGAATACCGACACCTTCGATGAGCGCAGGCGGTTTTCAGGATAAATAGCGTAGATGTTGTCCAGATAGCCATCCTCAGACGCTTCCCATTGCGTCAGTAACGGCACTAACGTTTGCTGGCGCAGTGGCTCGAAGAGTAGCCACGAGGGAAACATCACCACGCCCTGACCTGCCATCGCCGCTTCCACCAGGCTTTCGGCATTGTTCGCGACCAAATTGCCCGATAGCGCGTAACGCACCGCCCGTGGTGCGTGGCGTTCCTGGAAGTACCATAGCTGCGTTCCCTTGCTGCCTTTATACAGCAGGCAATTATGCTGGCTGAGTTCCTCTGGCGACGCAGGCGCGCCGTGTGTTGCCAGATAATCCGGCGACGCGCAGACGATAAAACGCTGCCGGGCGATGCTGCGGGCCACCAAGCTTGAATCCGCGAGCGTCCCCACGCGAATCACTACATCAGCCCCCTCTTGCACCGGATCGATAAAACGATCTTCCAGCGTTAAATCCACCTGAATGTCCGGGTATTGCTGCTGAAACCGCGCCAAGTGCGGGGCGATATGGCGTCGCCCGAAGGCCACGGGCGCGTTGATGCGCAGCACGCCTTGAGGATGCTGCGCGCCGCCCATCACCTGCTCAGTGGCTAGCTCCAACCGCATCAGCGCATCGCGCACTTCGTGAAAATAGCGCTCCCCTGCCTCGGTGAGCTTGACCGCACGGGTATGGCGATAGAGCAAGCGTTGCCCCAGCGCCCGCTCCAGGCTAGCGATGTGTCGAGAGGCCGAAGAGGTAGGCAGCCCGTAGTAACGCGCCGCTTCCGAAAAGCTGCCGCTGGCGGCCACGCGCACAAACAGGCGCAGCGCTAGGAGTCGAACCGAGTTGTCCAAAGTGCAATAGTCCTTTGCCTTTTTAGCGCATTGTAGCAATAAGGCTTCCTCTTTAGAGTGCTGACTCTTCATAAGAGGGGAGCAACACATGCAACACGCACTGATTCTGCTGGGCGTACTGATCGCCGGTATGGGGTTATCCGTTGAAGCGGGGCTGTTGGGGCCGCTTGGCGAGCAGGTAGGTCACCTTTCCGCCACGCTCTCCATTTTTATGGTGGGTGCGCTGCTGCTGTCACTGGCGCTGCTGTTTTCGCCCAAGCGCCAGTTGGGCGCGCTGTTCAAGCAGCCGCGCTGGCTGTTGACCGGCGGCGTGCTGGGGCCGGTCTACGTCATCGTCTTGACCTTGGCGACGCCGCTAGTGGGCGTTGGCATGACCATGGTCGGCATTTTGTGCGGCCAGGTAGCGGCCAGCTTAGCCATTGACCATTTTGGCTGGCTCGGTAGCGAACGCCGCCAAGTGGATGGCTACCGTTTAGGGGCTCTTGCCATGATCCTTGCCGCGCTTTGGTTGATGTAACAGGAGAGACACCATGCTTTTACCCATCGTATTTGCCCTACTGCTAGCAGGCGGCGCGGTCTTGGCCGCTCAATCATCGATCAATGGCCGCTTAGGCGCGCATACCGGCGTACTGGAAAGCGCTTGGCTGACCTTTGCCGTGGGTGCCGTGCTGACCTTTTTACTGGTGCTGTTTTTTGAGCCGTCCCACGGCGCGACTCTGTTTAGCGTGCCCAAGTGGCAGCTGACTGGTGCGCTGTTTGGCGTGGTATATATGCTCGCGATTGTATTTGCAGTGCCCCGTGTTGGTACGGCGGCAGCGACGGTCTCGGTGATTTCCGGCCAGCTGTTGATGAGCTTATTAATTGATCACTTTGGCTGGCTCAATAACGCCGAACGTGCGTTGGATAGTTCGCGCTACGTGGCGATGGCGCTCTTGCTGTTGGCTATTGTATTGATCTACCTAAGCCATCGCCGCTCAGTGCATCCCGCGAGTTGATCATCACCACCCGGTTTCGCCCTTGGCGCTTGGCCTCGTAAAGCGCCTGATCGGCGGCTCTGAATAGCTGCGAAGCGCTCACATCCTCTGTTGGCTGCAGCACCGCGCCTCCTACGCTAATGGTGACGTTGGCAGGCACTGCACCGCCATGGTGGGGCAACTGCAGCGCCTCCACCGCGTGACGTAACTGCTCGGCTTGGGCCAGCACCGTCTGATGTGACTGCCCCATGCTTAACACTACAAACTCCTCTCCGCCGAAGCGCGCCACGACGCAGGCGTTGTCCGCGTGGACACGCAGCGCGCTGGCGACTTGCTTGAGGCAGTGATCGCCCTGCAAATGGCCGTAGTGGTCGTTATAGGCTTTGAAACAGTCGATATCGATGACCATCAGGCCCACCGTGGCGCGCGCTTCCACGGCCTGCTGCCAATAGAGGTTAAACAGGGTATCGAACTGGCGGCGATTGGCTAACTCCGTCAGTGGGTCCGTTAACGACAGTTTGGACAGCTCCGCGTTACTGCGCAGCGCGTGTCCGGCTCGATGGGTTTCGCGCAGCAACAGCAGGTAGGCCTTGCGTTCGCTGGCTTCTAACCGATAGTTGGCGATCAGTGTGAAGATCGCTTTGGCACATAGTGTAAAAATCGCGAGCCGTTTGACCTCGACCGGCATCGGCTCATACCCCGCAACGAAGTACACCATGATGGCGACGCTCAGAAGTGACGACACCAACGCATACTGAAAGCGCAGGGAGTAAAGCACATTGCCAACGACCAAAATCAGGCCGAACGAGAAAATATCCAAATAGGAGTATGGCGACCGAGAGGATATAAAGATCACGCAAGAGGCCACCATGGCCACCACAACGGTGCTCGCCATTAGGGTTTCCCGTGCGCCCCCTGAGACGCCTTTGTAAATGGCCCACAAGATGGGTAAACCAAAGGGAATGACCACCAACCCTCTTATTAGCACAGAGAGCCAAAATTCATTAGGCCGAAAGCTATAGTCATTGATGAGGAACAGACTGTAAATCAGCGCGGCGATCAGACCCGCCGCCACCATGTTGCGGTTTCGTTGGGGCTGGGTGTCGCTCTCGAAGCGCGCCTCTAACTCATCGGCAAAACGCAGTTGCCAGCTGGGCCGCACCAGCTCACGCTCAATGGCGTTGTGAAAGGAGTCACTGGTCATGCATACCTCGTTGAGTCCCGGCGTCTCTCGACTATCCTGACGGAACAACGTGACGAAGAGACGAAACGCGCACTGACGAGTAGGTAAACGCTTACTGCGCTTAACGCGGTTAGGCTAGCCTCTTTGTGACACACAACCGTCAGAACGATCAACGCTTTCTTCGCGCTATTTCTTTCACCTGACCCGTAACGGAGACCCTATGACGCGTCCCACCACCGCCTCTCATCACGACCTGACCTTCACCATGGGGCATGAGGAGCTGGTGATTCACCGCCGCTACGAAGTGCTCAGTATTCTCAACGATTTCATGCTGGGACTGTGGTTTGCCATTGGCAGCGTCTGCTTCTTTTATGACGGCACCGTCAAAACCATCGGCGTCTGGCTATTTGTGATTGGCAGCCTACAACTGCTGATGCGCCCAGCCATCCGCCTGCACCGCTACATCTATTTCAAGCGGCTGCCAGATGAGCAGCACGATGCCTAACCTCCGCTCATAAAGCGCACGCCTTGGGCAGCTAACGGGCTTCTTAAACGATCGGGCAGCGGGCTGTCGGTAATCACCGCGTGATAGTCTGCCAGCGAACCGGCGGCGCAGCGCAGCGGTAGGTCGAACTTGGTCTTATCCAGCACTAGAATTCGGTACGCCGCGTGGGCCAGCAGCGCCTCGCGGGCCATGACTTCGTCGTCGTTGTAGTCGTAGAGCTGGCCGTGGCTATCCATACCGCCCACAGAGACAATGCCAATATCCACTCGATAACGCTGAAAAAAGCGCCAAGCGTCGCCACCAATCACATCTTGATCACGGCGACGTACGCGGCCTCCGGCCACCACCAGCTCACACTCCAGCGCGCATAACTTAATCAAAGCGTGCAGGTTATTGGTCATAATCTGCAGCCCCTGCTTGTCCCGCAGCGCGTCGGCTAGCTGCTCTACCGTCGTCCCCGTCCCCAAAAAGAGCGACTGGTGATTGGAAATCAACGACGCCGCCTGCCGCGCAATATGTCGTTTGCCTTCCTGATTGACGATTTGGCGCTGATCGTAGCCCACATTCTCTTGGTCGGGAAAGGGCATCACCTCGCCGTGGCGGCGCAGAATCAGCCCCTGTTCAGCCAAGACGCGAATATCCCCCCGCAGGGTTTGCACGGAGACGCCAAAGTGATAGGCAAGTGCTACCAGCGTTTGCCGCCCCTCTCCCCGCACGCGCGCCAACACGGCACGCCGCCTTTCTGTCACGTTCATGCTGTATCTACCTTTCTCTTTATCGTACTTGCTGGAAAAACGAAAAAAACTTTCCCGTCAGCGAAAGCCAACCGCTATCAAACGAAAGTGTAGTGTCACGATGTTGTAAGCCGATGACAGTAGTGTGGTGGCTGTTCACCTACTGGAGGTTTTCCCGATGTTGAAGCGCTCGTTGTGTTCCGCCGTGACTCTCGCAAGCATTGCCCTCTCCACGTCGTTGCTCGCTGATGACAAGCTGGTGCTCTACACCAGCCAGCCCAATAGCGATGCCCAGCAAACGGTCGATGCGTTCCAAGCCGCCTACCCAGAGATTGAAGTGGAGTGGGTGCGCGATGGCACCACCCGCCTGATGACACGCTTGCGTTCGGAGCTGGCTGCCGGTGTCAGCAACCCTGACGTGCTGCTGATTGCCGATAGCATGACCATGACCTCGCTGAAACAAGAGGGCCATCTGCAGCCCTACCTTAGCCCTGAGCGCGATGCCTACGACGAAGCGCTTTACGACCCAGAAGGCTACTTCTACGGCACCAAGCTCATCACCACCGGTATCGTTTACAACACCGGCGCCGAGCAGCAGCCCCAACGTTGGGAAGATCTGACCGGCCCTGAGTACGCAGGCCTCGTCACCATGCCTAGCCCGTTGTACTCCGGCGCGGCGCTAATTCATATGGCAGCCATCGGTGAAAACCCGGCATTAGGGCTTGAGTACTACGAGGCACTACAGGCCAACCGCACGGAAGCACAGGGCGGTAACGGCGGCGTGTTCAATGCGGTGGCCGCAGGCACCAAGCCCTACGGCATCGTGGTGGATTTTCTGCCCATCCGCGAAGCCGCGAAAGGCTCGCCCGTGGCGTTTGTGTTCCCTGAAGAGGGCGTGAGCGCCGTCACCGAGCCCGTTGCCATTATGCAAGAGGCTGAGAACCTAGACGCCGCTCAGAAATTTGTCGACTTCGTGCTCTCCCAACCGGGGCAAGAATTGGTGAGCCAGCAGGGCTACCTGCCTGCTCACCCGGATGTGACGCCGCCAGAAGGCTTCCCTGAGCGCAGCACGATCAACCTCATGCCGGTGGATATTGAGCAGGCGCTCGAACAGGAAGAGACGCTCAAGCAGCGCTTTAGCGATCTGTTCGGCGGCTAACCATGACCCCTTCGCTCAACCTTGGCAGCCAGCATCGCTGGCTGCTTAGCCTGATCACCCTACTCATCGTACTGCTCAGCCTCGCGCCCAGTTTGCGACTACTCATCGAGGCATTGAGCGACCTTGGCCAGGGTAGCCAAGCGCCGCTGTGGAAGGTGCTCAACGCTGCCAGCACGTGGCGTGCGCTGTGGCACAGTGTGTATACCTCGGGCCTCGGTATGCTGATTGCGCTGGTGCTGGGTAGCCTGTTCGCGTTTGTGATCACATTGACGGACATTCGCGGCAAAGCGTGGCTAGTGTTCTGCTTTATGCTGCCCATGATGATCCCGCCCCAAGTCACCGCTCTGAGCTGGCTACAGCTGTTTGGCCCCGCCAGCCCCTTGTTAAAAAGCATCGGCATGGCCCCGCCACTAGGCAGCCCGCAGCCGCTCTACTCCGCAGAGGGTATTGCGCTGCTGCTGGGCATTCAGAGTGCGCCCCTAGTCTTTTTGGCGCTACGCACGTCTCTGCTGTCCCTGCCACGTGAATTGATTGAAGCCGCACGCATCAGCGGCGCGCGCCAAACTCAGGTGTGGGGCCATATTGTCTTACCCATCACCCGCCACGGCCTGATTGCCGGGGCCGCCATGGCGTTTATCTCTAGCCTGGGTAACTTTGGTATTCCCGCGATGCTGGGAATTCCCGCCGGTTATTACGTGCTGCCCACGCTGATTTACCAGCGCATGGCCAGCTTTGGCACCGGCGTACTGGCAGAGATGGCGGCGCTTTCTCTGTTGATCGGCATCCTGGCGCTGGCAGGCGTGGCCTTGCAGCAGCGTTGGATGAACCGCAGCCGGTTTGGGTTAGGCGGCCATAGCGGCCGCGCCCACGATTTTTCGCTAGGCCGCTATCGCCCCCTCGTGACGGCTTTGCTGGTCGGCGTCCTGCTGGTGATTCTGGTCGCGCCGCTGGCCGCGCTGGTGGTGAGCTCCTTGGTACCTGCCATGGGCGTGCCACTGAGCGTTGAGTCCATCACGCTCAATGCCTATCACGAAGTGATTGGCCGTCAAGGAGCCACTTGGCGGGCAGTGCGTAACAGTCTTTGGCTGGCGGGCGGTGCCGCGCTGGTACTGATGCTATGCAGCCTGCCGCTCGCTTACCGCCTACAGCGCCTTCCACCGCGTCTGCAGCAGCTCACCCTTAGCGCCATTGAGCTGCCGTACGCGCTGCCCGGCGTAGTACTGGCGATTGCCTGTATTTTACTGTTTGTCCGCCCGTTACCGCTCATCAACCTAGCGCTTTACGGCACGCTCGGATTGATCTTTGTGGCCTATCTGGCGCGCTTTTTGGTGGTCTGCCTGAAACCCGTAAGTGCCAGCTTGGCCCAGCTAGATCCCTCACTGGAAGAAGCCGCTCAGCTGGCGGGCGCAGGCCCCTGGCGTCGGCTCATCACCATTCTTTTACCGCTGATTGCGCCCTCGCTGTTTGCTGGCGGGCTGCTGGTATTTTTGCTGGCAGTGAATGAACTGACCGTCTCCGCGCTGCTCTGGAGCGCCGGGAATGAAACCCTGGGCGTACTGATTTTCAACTTGGACGAGGGCGGTGAGAGCGTGCTGGCATCAGCAGTTTCCGTGCTGGTAGTGATCATGGTCGCCTCGCTGATGCTATCGCTCAGCCTGCTAGCCCCGCGTCTACCTAAAGGAGTCGTGCCGTGGCAGGGCTAGCTATTCATCGTGTGACTAAACAGTTTGGCGATCACCGGGCGGTTGATGATCTGTCACTGGAGATTGCCCCCGGCGAGTTTGTGGCCCTACTCGGTCCCAGCGGCTGCGGCAAAACCACCATGCTGCGCATGTTGGCGGGGTTTGAGCAGATCAGCAGCGGCACCCTCACGCTCAACGGCACGCTACTCGCCAGCGACCAGCACCATGTGCCCCCTGAACAGCGCAACATGGCGATGGTATTTCAGTCGTACGCCCTCTGGCCGCACATGAGCGTGGCCGATAACGTGGGCTACCCGCTGAAACTGCGCCGCGTTCAGGGCAGCGAGTATCAGCGCCGAGTCGCCCACGCGCTGGAGCAGGTTGCGCTTACCCCCTACGCCCAGCGCGCTCCACAGGAACTCAGCGGTGGCCAGCGCCAGCGGGTAGCGTTAGCGCGCTGCCTAGTCACCGACCCAGACGTGGTGCTGCTCGATGAGCCGCTCGCCAACCTGGACCGCAACCTGCGCGCCTCTATGGAGCACAGCTTTGTCGACTTCCACCGCCGCACCCAAGCCACCATGGTGTACGTGACCCATGATCAAAGCGAAGCCATGGCGATGGCGGATCGCATTGCGGTGATGCGTGACGGCGCGCTGGTACAGTGGGCAACGCCTGAAACGCTCTACCGAGAGCCGCGTAGCGAATGGGTCGCACGGTTTATCGGCCAAGGTAGCCAACTAAAGGTCGCAGGCGGCGCACCGGGCCAGCGACTAAGTGAATCAGCGCTGATGCAAGGCTTGGCCGCGCCGCTCGAGGCCCGCACTCAGCCCGTTTTGGTACGTCCTGAACATATCCGTATTGAGGCACACTCCCCTGCACTGTCGTCCGCACAATCGCCTAACTCTCACGACTTAACCGGACGCGTGGAGCGGCTCACCTTTCGCGGTGAACGCTATGAGCTACACCTGCGCTTATCCACGGGAGAAGCGCTGCTGGCCTATCATCACACCGCACTCAACGAGGGCCAGCACGTCGCGGTGCGCTTGTTGGAAGGCTGGTGCCTGGAGCCTGACCAATGAGCGCCACGATTCAGATCCTCAGTGGGCTGGGCGGCAAAGGGCCAGCGGCTATCGTGGTGGAAGCGCAAGGCAAACGCCTGCTGCTGGATGCCGGAGGCGCACTGCACCCCGGCGAGCCGATTACCTGGTCAAGTGAGCTGGACGTGGACGCCGTATTGATCAGCCATGACCACGTGGACCACATTGGCGGCGTTGCGGAACTGCCCGCGCAGATTCCGCTTTACTGCACGCCGTTAGTCGCCAAGGCGCTGCCCCCACAACGGGCGTGGCAGCCACTGCCCTACCGGGGTCGTATTAACGTCGGAGGGATAACGGTGACCACCGGGCAAGCGGGCCATTCGCTAGGCGGTGTCTGGCTGCATCTCGACGTTGCAGGCGGTATTTTTTACAGCGGCGATGCCTGTTTTGAGTCGCGCCTGTTTCCGTTTGATGCGCCCCCACCCGCACACACGGCGCTGCTGGATGCCTCCTACGGCCGCTACGACCAGCCCCAAGCGCAGTGCATCCACGCCATTGGCAAAGCGTTAGACCACCCGTTGGTGCTGCCGGTACCAGAAACAGGGCGCGCCCTGGAAATGGCGCTATGGCTGGCGGAAGAGGCGGACCAACGCCACCTGCCCTTGGCGATTGACCCGGTCATTCGCGATAACCTGGCCGCCCTACTCGCGTTGCCTAATGACCTTCGCCGTGAAGGGTTAGACGAGGCTATCCAAGCGCTTTTAAAACGCCCTAATGCCCGCGACCCGGCGCTTTGGCTGGTCAGCGACCGTGGCGATAACCCTGCCGACTGGCCGCATCACCGCCTGCTCCACACTGGCTACTTAACGCCACAGCGTCGCCAACAGCTCGCCGCTGGCGAGGTGCTTTGGCAGCGCTGGAACGTTCATTTGCGCGCCTCGCACTTGGTGGCCCTGGCCAACCAGCTCCAGGCCACCCAAGTGGCACCGCTGTTTACGCCGCTCCATGCCAATGCTGAGGCCGCTTGGCGTGCCCTGCTGGGCGAACGGTTCATTACGCAGCCTTCGCTAAACGCCCCATCAGCGGCGCGCCCGCTCTCTTCACTTCTGTTAACGCATTAGGAAACGTCTATGAACGCAGTCATTGTTGATGTCGACGGCACGCTGGCCGAGTTTCACCCTGCCGATGTCCACGAGTGGGTACTTGGCCCCGCCAAACAGTGGGATCCTTTCTTTGCCCATATGGCGAACGCGCCGGTGATTGAGCCCGTCGCCCGACTGGTCAAACTGCTAAAAGCCCAAGGCCAGCAGATCGTCATCTGCAGCGGCCGTCCAGACAGCCACCGGGAGCACACCCAGGCATGGCTCACCCGCCATGATATTCCTTTCGATGCCATGTACTTACGCCCGGAAGGCGATGACCATGTGGATGACGAAGAGGTGAAATCAGCGCTACTGAACCAAATGCACAGCGACGGCTTCGCCCCCTGGCTTGTGCTGGACGACCGCGACGCCGTCGTCGCCCAGTGGCGCGCACTCGGGCTGACCTGCCTACAGTGCGCACCGGGGGATTTTTAAAGCCGTATATAGCGCTTGTTGCCACTCAGCGATAAAGTCTTTGCGCGAATACACATTTCACGGATGAACCAAAACATAAGGAGTATGTTGCATGCGCTTACACCGACTAATGTGGGCACCTACGCTTGTGCTGTTAGCTGCCTGTGGAAACGACGCCAGTACTGATACAAGTAGCGATGCAAGTAGCGGCTCCAATGAAACATCCATCTCGCAAGACATGCTGTATGGGCGTTGGGCGGCAGAGCCCACATGGTGCCAAGAGGGGCAAGAAGGTGCCCCCATCACGTTAGCGCAAGGAAGGTTTGAGGGACGTGAAAACCGTTGCGATATGGCATTGGAGGAGAGCGATGAACCACATACTTGGCAAGCAACACTCAGCTGCCAAGGGGAGGGAATGACCAGCGAAGAGCGTCTTCAGCTCATCCTGGAAAGCGATAATACGCTGTCCCTTACTTATCTGGATCGTGATCGCCAGCAGATATCGCTTAGCCGCTGTGATTAACGCTCACACTAGCCCGTTCTCTCCATCGGCGCTTCCATACGGCGCACGCTGGCAACGAAGTCGCTAAAGCGCTCGCCTTGAATCAACACGTGGTCGCAGAGCGCCTGTTGGGCCTGGGCGGCGTCGCCCTGCTCGATGGCGTCGACGATCGTTTGGTGCTCATGGAGCGAGTTGTGCATGCGCTGGCGGACCTGCAGCTGTAAGCGGCGGTAAGGTTTTAAGCGCTGCTTGAGCTGGCGGGCTTCGCTGGCTAAAAACGTGTTGTGGCTGGCGGTGTAGATACAGTCATGGAACGCTTCGTTCTCGTAGTAGTACTCATCGGTATCGCCCGCCAGAGCGGCGGCTTCGCAGCGCTTGTGTGCGGCCTTGAGCGCCGCCAGCTCTGGCTCGCTGATGCGCCGCGCGGCCAAACGGCCACACATGCCTTCAAGCTCTGCCATCACTTCAAACATTTCGATTAACTGATCGATACCCACCTTCGCAACGAACGTGCCTTTCTTCGGCGAGACCGTGACCAGCCCGCTGGCCACCAATTGTTGAAACGCCTCACGCACTGGGGTGCGCGATACATTGAACTCTTGGCCAAGGGCTTCCGGGTCTAGCCGCTCGCCGGGGGCGCGCCGCCCGTTGATGATGTCATCCTCTAAAGAATCCCTTAGCCGCTGTGCGTTGGAACGCTTCGTATCCGCCATGACTGACCTCCTTCGGTAACGCCGCAGGCTATGACATAAATATGGCATAAATTTGACATTAGCATACATAACCGCTATTGAAATATATATCAGCTCGCCTGATAAACACACAACGCTAATCCAAACACACAACAACAACTGTTGGAGACGCCATATGAAACGCTTCTTACTGCCCACCGCTGCGGCCCTGGGCCTCGCTATTGCAGCCTCCCACGCCAATGCGGACACCGTCCTACGCGCTTCGCACCAGTTCCCAGGGGGCCAAGGCGATATTCGCGATGAAATGGTGCAGATGATGGCACGCCACGTCGCCGATGCGGATGTCGGCTTGACCATCGAAGTTTACCCAGGCCAGTCGCTATTCAAGGCTCGTGAGCAGTGGGGCGCCATCGCCCGCGGCCGCCTGGATATCACCTCGCTGCCGCTGGATTATGCCAGCGGTCGCCACCCGGAATTTTCGGCCACGCTGATGCCGGGCTTGGTGCGTAACCAGGCCCACGCCCAGCGGCTGAACGACTCCGAGTACATGACGATGATTAAAGACGTCATCATCGAAGGCGGGGCACGCGTGCTAGCGGATGCTTGGCTATCGGGTGGTTTCGCCTCTAGCGAGCAGTGCATTACCTCCCCAGAAACGGTGAATGGGCAGAACATCCGCGCCGCTGGCCCTGCGTTTGAAGAGATGCTGGAAGCGGCCGGTGCGTCGATCTCCTCCATGCCCTCGTCAGAGGTCTACACCGCCATGCAAACCGGCGTGCTGGAAGCCGCCAACACCTCTTCTATGTCGTTCATCTCCTTCCGCCTCTACGAACAGGTGGAGTGCTTGACGGAACCCGGCGATTACGCCCTCTGGTTTATGTACGAGCCCATCCTGATCTCTGAGCAGGTGTGGCAAGGCTTGACCGAAGAGCAGCAAGCCGCGCTCATGGAAGCCGGTGAGGCCGCCGAGGTCTATTTCGCGGAAGAAGCGGCCGCCATCGACCAGCAGATGGTCGACGTGTACGAGGAGAACGGCGTCGAGGTGGTCAGTATGAGCGAGGATGACTACAACGCCTGGCTTGAGATTGCCCGCGAAACCTCCTACAAAAACTTTGCCGATAACGTTCCCAACGGTCAGGCCATCATCGACGCGGCGCTTGCCGTCGAGTAAGGCGCGCCTCCACTGACCGTGCTGGCCACTCACTGAGTGGCCACGTTTGTCCGCTGCTTGCTGAGCTTGACGAGGGAACTATGGCAACTTCAACCACTCACCCCCCTGCCGTACGCAGCGGGGTTATTGGCGGCTATATCCGCTTGATGGATACGCTGTCGCGCGCGTCGGCATACCTCGCCTGCGCCATGTTTGTGGCAGGCGTTCTGGTGATCTGCCAAATGGTCTTTATCCGCTACGCCTTGGGCATGAGCACAAGCTGGCAGACCGAATTCACGATTTTCTCCGTGACCGGGGCCATGCTGATGGGCAGCCCCTACGTACTGATGACCGGTGGCCATGTGGCGATCACCATCGTGCCAGATGCTCTCGGTGGCCTGGCCAAAAAAGCCATGTACTTGGTGGCATCGCTGTTTGGCCTGCTCTTTTGCGCGGCGCTGGCCTACGCCTCTTGGGTATACGTCTTTGAAGCGCTGCACGGCGAATGGACCACTGGCTCGGTGTGGAACCCACCGCTCTGGCCCGCCATTCTGCCCATGGCCGTGGGGGCCACGCTGCTCTCGCTGCAGTACGTGGCTGAAATTATGCGCGGGGAGGGCTAATCATGGATCCCATTACGCTTGGCATTATCGTGGCCATTGGTTTAATCGTGCTGATGGCGATTGGTACCCCGATTGCGTTCGCACTCGGCGGTGTGTCACTGCTGGCGCTGCTGTACGACCGGGGCCTGCCGGAACTTACCTACTTTGGCGAAACGTTTTTTGATCGCATCGCGGAGTTTGGCTTTGTGGCCATCCCGATGTTTATTTTGATGGGCGCGGCAGTGGCCTCCTCCCCAACCGGGCGCGATCTTTACCGCTCGCTAGACCTGTGGATGGGCCGCCTGCCCGGGGGTCTCGCGGTCTCTAATATCGGCGCCTGCTCTATTTTCGCTGCGCTCTCGGGTTCCTCCCCGGCCACCTGCGCCGCCATCGGCAAAATGGGCATTCCTGAAATGCGCACCCGTGGCTACCCAGATGGCGTGGCGGCAGGCTGTATCGCGGCGGGCGGCACGCTGGGGATTTTGATTCCCCCCTCGGTCACCATGATTATCTACGGTATCTCCACCGAAACCTCAATTGGCCGGCTGTTTATTGCTGGGGTGGTGCCGGGCTTTATGCTCGCGGGCCTGTTTATGATCTGGACCATGATCGCCTGCAAGATGGCCGGGGGTTACAACAACCCGCTGACGGCCTCTGCTGAAAAGCTGAAGGAGAACATCAAGCAGAACGTCGATAGCAACATGAAGGCGCTGGTGCGGGTGCTGCCCTTCTTGGGTGTGGTCGCGGGTATTCTATTTGCCCTTTACGGCGGCGTGGCGACTCCGTCGGAAGCCGCAGGCGTGGGGGCATTTCTCTGCTTGGCGCTGGCGATTGTGATTTACCGCATGTGGCAGCTTGGCCCCATCAAGCTGATCATGCGCGACTCGCTGCGGGAAAGCGTGATGATCATGCTGGTCATTGCTACTGCTGAAGTGTTCGCCTACGCACTTTCGTCAATGTTCATCACCCAAACCGTGGCCGCTGCCATTGCCGATTTAGAAGTCAATCGCTGGGTGCTGATGGGCATTATCAACCTGTTCTTGTTAGTGGCAGGGTTCTTCCTACCCCCCGTGGCGGTCATCGTGATGACCGCGCCGATTCTGCTGCCGATCATTTTGGCGGCGGACTTCGACCCCTACTGGTTCGCGGTCATTTTGACCATCAACTTGGAAATCGGCCTGATCACGCCGCCGGTGGGGCTTAACCTGTTCATCATCAAAGGCATCGCCCCCGATATCTCACTGCGGGATATTCTGATGGGCAGCTTGCCCTATGCGCTGTGCATGGTGCTGGGCATTCTGCTGCTCTGCCTGTTTCCGGGGATTGCGCTATGGCTACCGAACCTGATCATGGGTTAAAGGGGGACGCATCATGAACATGACCTTTCTCCAAGAGATGTTTAACAGCATCACCCAGCGGGACGCGCTGTTACGGCGTAAACACCCGGAAACGCTGACGCCCGACCATCATCAGCTGGTCAAAGCCTGCCAAGCGCTGCTGGCCAGTGACGGCGAAGCCTCCAGCATTGCGCTGGCCAGCCGCGCACTGGCGATTTACCAGCGGCTGTCGGAAGGGGAAAAGCGCCAGTTTTTTAAGCGCCTAGCCGACGACTTTGCCGCTGAGCCCCAGCAGATTGATAGCGCCTACCAGGCCTATCAACGGGCCCGCGACAACCACACGCTGCAGGCGCTGTTTGAAGCCTGTGAGCCGCGTCGCCAGGAGCTGTTTAGGCGCTTGAACCTCGCCACCGACGGTACTTACGACCTCGTCAAAATGCGTGAAGATCTGCTGCAGCTGCTGCGCGAGGAGCCTAACTTAGCGCCCATCGATGATGACTTTGCACACCTGTTTGGCTCCTGGTTCAATCGCGGCTTTTTGATGCTCAAGCGGATCGACTGGAATACGCCTGCTTCTATCCTGGAAAAAATCATCCGCTATGAAGCGGTGCATGAAATTCAGGACTGGAACGACCTGCGGCGGCGCTTGGATGCCCGAGACCGCCGCTGTTTCGCGTTTTTTCACCCCGCGATTGGCGACGAACCGCTGATTTTTGTGGAGGTCGCACTCCACAAAGGGCTACCCAGCCGTATTCAACCCATTTTGGCAGGCGTTGAGGATGGCTTGGCGGACCCCGATGATGCCGATACCGCCGCCTTCTTCGGTATCAGCAACTGCCAAACCGGGCTGCGCGGCATTTCATTTGGCAACTTCCTCATCAAGCAGGTAGTGCAGGAGCTCAGCCAGGAACTGCCCCAGCTCAAGTACTTCGTTACCCTCTCGCCGGTGCCCGGCTTCGCCCAGTGGCTTGCCGAACAGCAGCAGGAAGCCCAGTGGCCCGATAGCATCCGTGAGGCGCTCGACGCGCTAGCAACGCCCAACTGGCAGCAGGATAAAGCCCGCGAAGAGCGCCTCAAAACCGCCATTCGCCCGCTCGCTGCCCACTATTTGGTCGATCAGAAGAACCGCCATGGCCTACCGCTGAACCCGGTGGCCCGCTTCCACTTGGGCAACGGTGCCGAGCTGCATCGCATCAACTGGCTGGGGGATGTGTCTGCCAAAGGGATGAAGCAAGCGGCTGGGCTGATGGTGAACTACCTCTACGTGCTCGACGATATCGAACGCAATCACGAAAACTATACCGCAAAGGCCACCGTTGCCTGTTCAAGCGAGGTGCGCGACCTGGCTCGCCGCGCCCGCAAGCTGGCCAAGGGAGAGACCACCAAATGAATCACAACTTATTTGATACCTTTGCCGCGCGCATGCGCGAGCGTGGCAACGCCCCCTTTATCACCACCCGCGAGGGCCGCCACTACAGCTACCAAGATGCGCTTAATGAAAGCGCCCAGCTTGCCGGGGCACTGACCGCGCTAGGCGTGAACGTAGGCGACCGCGTGGCGGTGCAGGTCGATAAAAGTCCGGAAGCCATTTTGCTCTACCTCGCCTGCCTGCGTATCGGCGGCGTCTATTTACCGCTCAATACCGGCTACACCGGCGATGAGATCCGCTATTTCTTGAAAGACGCCGAGCCCGCGCTGTTCGTGTGCAGGCCTTCAGACATCGACACCGCCCGCGCCATTGCCCGCGATACCGGCTGCCCGGCGGTCGAAACCTTAGGCACCGATGCCGATGGCAGCCTGATGGAGAAAGCGCAGCAAAGTGACCCCAGAAACGACATCGTCACGCTGGGCGAGCGAGATTTAGCGGCGATTCTATACACTTCGGGCACGACAGGCCGCTCAAAAGGCGCGATGCTGACCCATCGCAATCTCGCCTCTAACGCGGAAACGCTGGTCTCGTCTTGGCACTTTAGCGCTGAAGATCGGCTGATCCACGCGCTGCCTATTTTTCATACCCACGGGCTGTTCGTGGCGTGCAACGTCACGCTGATGGCAGGCGCCAGCATGTGTTTTCTGCCTAAATTCGATGCCGATGTGATTTTCGATGAGCTGCCCAACGGCAGCGTGATGATGGGCGTACCGACGTTCTATACCCGACTGGTTCAAGACCCGCGCCTGACCCCCGAGGTCACCGCCCATATGCGGCTGTTCGTCTCGGGCTCGGCACCGCTCACCGCAGAAACCCACGAAGCCTTCGAGGCCAAAACCGGCCACGCCATTCTTGAGCGCTATGGCATGACCGAAACCAATATGAACATCTCCAACCCCTACACCGGCGCACGCCGAGCGGGCACCGTGGGCATGCCGCTGCCGGGCGTCGAGATGCGCATTACCAACCGGGACACCGGTGAAGAAGTGCCGCAGGGCGAGATTGGCATGCTGCAAATTCGCGGCCCCAACGTCTTCATTGGTTACTGGCGCATGCCGGAAAAGACCCGTGAAGAGCTGCTGGAGGATGGTTTTTTCATCACCGGCGATCTCGCCATGGTGGATGAGCAAGGCTACGTGCATATCGTCGGTCGGGATAAAGATCTGGTGATTTCCGGCGGGTATAACGTCTACCCCAAAGAGGTCGAGCAGGTGATCGATGAGCTGCCCCAGGTGGCGGAGTCTGCCGTGATTGGCCTGCCCCACCCCGACTTCGGCGAAGGCGTCACTGCTGTAGTGGTACCCCAGCCAGGGGAGCAGGTGGATGAAGCCGCCATTCTGACTCATTTAGCGGGGCGGCTGGCTAAATACAAACAGCCGAAGCGGGTATTTTTTGTCGACTCACTGCCGCGCAACACCATGGGCAAAGTGCAAAAGAACGAGCTGCGCAAACGCTTCGACACCACCTACCACGCCGCTTAGCCAATTCGTTAAAAATGCCCCACCCAAAACACCCACGCCCCGCAAAACGGGGCGTGGGTGTTTTTTCTCGAATGCTGCTTTTAAACGCTGGCGTGATTAGGCTCTGCCGGAAAAGTCGGCGAGCGAAGACCAGACAAGGCAAAAATCGGCGAAAAGACGGAGTTTACATGTTGTAAATGAGTACTTTGAGCCGATTTTTAACGCCGTATGGTCGAGCGTAGCCAGTTTTCAGACAGAGCCTAGCCGCCTGCAAAGGAGGCGTACATAATCACCACCAGAATCACCAGCACGATACCGGTAGGCACCGCACCTTTCCACGGGGTGAGATCGACATCGCCGGAGTCTTCCTGCACCCAGTCCGTTGCGCGGGGGCGCAGCTTACCGATCACCAGCATGACCGCCACCAGCAGCACGAATACGGCAGCGACGAAGTGGAACTCGTGCATCACCATGGGCAGCTTGTTGAACGGCGGCACGAAGTAGCCCGCCGCAATCAGCAAACAGCCGCCGACCAGCGCTACTTTCGCGGCCATGGGCGGTACGCGTTTTGTCAGCAGGCCCACCAACACCACGGCAAGAATCGGTATGAAGTAGATCGCGTTCATCTTCTGCAGGTAGCCGAACAGGCTGTCCTGGCCCGCCAGCAGCGGCGCAATAATCATGGTGGTAATCGCCATGATCCAGCCAAACACCTTGCCGGATTTCACCACCTGCTCTTCCGTGGCGTCCTTTTTCAGCACGCCTTTGTAGATCCCCAGGCTGAAGATCGTCGTGGTGCTGTTCAGCGCGGAGTTAAACGAGGAGAGAATCGCCCCGACCATCACCGCCGCAAAGAAGCCGGTCAGGTAAGGCGGAAGTACGTTGAATACCAGGTGGCCATATGCCTCGTCCGCGCGGATGCCCTGGTCGGCATACAGGTGGTAGGCGATGATGCCGGGCAGCACCAGGTACAGCGGCCCCAGCAGCTTTAGAAACCCTGTGAGCAAGACGCCCTTCTGGCCTTCAGCCAGGTTCTTGGCGGCAAAGGTGCGCTGGATGATTTGCTGGTTGGTGGTCCAGTAAAAGAGGTGAAGCAGTAGCACGCCGGTAAAGATGGTCGAGAACGGTACCTGCTGTTCCGGGCCGCCCATGGAGTTGAATTTGCTGGGGTCGCTCTCTTTCAGGATATTCCAGCCCTCCATCACACCGGTGCCACCGCTCACCGCCTGTAGGCCAAAGTAAACGATCACGAAGCCGCCAATCAGCAGGCCTACCCCGTTGAGGGTATCCGATACCGCCACCGTACGCAGGCCGCCAAACAGCGCGTAGACCGCACCAATCAGGCCCACCGCCCATACCGTTGCCCAGAGCAGCGCAGTGTTGGATTCAATGCCGGTCAGGCCCTGTAAGTCCAGCATGCCCTGAAGGCCGATGGCACCGGAGTAGAGGATGATCGGCAGTAACACCACCGCGTAAGCAATCAGGAAGATAACGTTGGCAATCAGCTGAGTGCCTGTATCAAAACGGATCGCCAGCAGCTGCGGCAGCGTGGCAATGCCGCTTTTCAGAAAGCGCGGCAGGAAAAATAGCGCCAGCGCCACCAGGGCAATCACGGCGATCACTTCCCACGCCATGACGCTCAAACCATCGGTAAACGCGGACCCGTTTAGCCCCACCATCTGCTCGGTGGAGAGGTTGGTCATCAGCATGGACGCCGCGATCAGCGGAAAGGTCAGCGTGCGGCCTGCCAGAAAATAGCCGCTGGTGCTACGGTGGTCATCACGTCGCGTGATGCGCCAGGTGACAAAGGCCACCAGGCCCGTAAAGAACAGAAACGATGCCAGGGTTAGGGCATGCATGGGGGAAAGTCCTTCGATGCGGTCGCGTCTGAAGCGGTGCCCAACACGGGCACGAAGAGCGGTATCAAGCGATACGACACGGTGAATTTAGGTAAAAATACCAAGCATCGCGGGATTCTAAGCAGGTGACACGTTTCATCTATTAGCCTTTAGTCGTAACAAAAGGCAAACAATAGGTTTTTTTACTACCAAATCCATCGCGCAACGAAAGCCAAAAGACGATTGCCGATCCCAGGCGAAGCTATGTCACAATGCCCACGTTGACTGACCCACCGTCATTGAACACAAGGATGACACTGCCATGTTGCACTATTTACAGGGATTACCGTCTTTCTTTGCCTACCTGCTCGGCGCGCTCGCGCTGCTGGTGGCCTTTATGTACTGCTATAGCCGCCTAACTCCACACCACGAGTGGGCACTGATTCGAGCGGGCAATGCGGCGGCCGCCACCGCTTACGGCGGCTCTATCCTGGGTTTCACCCTCCCGCTCTACAGCGCCATGGCCCACTCCATTAGCTATATCGACTTCATTCTGTGGGGCGTGGTGGCCTTCGGCGTGCAGATCGCAACGTTCTTTGGCCTGAAACTGTTCCTGCGCCGCCAGGGCGAGAGTTTGTCTCAGCACATCACCGAAGGCCACCAGGCCTACGGCACGCTGGTGGGCAGCATCTCGATTGCCGTGGGCTTGATCAACGCGGCCTCAATGACCTGGTAACGGAGCGCTCTCATGGAAAAGCAGACCCAACCTACCCACCTGCCCCGCCGTAAGCGCAGCGCGCGCCTCTCTTTGGCGATGATGGGAGCGAGCGCCTTCGGTTTGACCGCCTGCACCCAGCCCGCAGAGGACGAGCACCTGACCGATGTACGCTTCGACGAGCCCAAAAGCTATCAAGGCGTCGAAGAGTGCGTAGCCGCCAACGTGTACACCCGCAGCGCCTGCGAAGACGCTTACGAGGCCTCTCTAGAGTCCGTGCCGCGCTTCGACACCCTAGAAGCCTGCGAAGCCGAACACGGCGAAGGCGCCTGCGCTGCCCCCACCGACGAGCAGACCCAGGCTGCGGGCGGCGGCAGCTGGTTCATGCCTGCCATGATGGGCTATATGGTCGGTAACATGCTGGCGAATACCAGCCGAGGGCGCTCGTTTGAGCGCGTGTATCAAGAGCCGGTCTACCGCAACCGCCAAAACCAGGGCAACTGGAATGCCGCTGCCAGCCAAGCTTCCCAGCGGGTCAATCAGCGTAACGAGGCCCTGCGTAGCTCGGTGGTGGAAAACCGCCAAGCCACGACGCGGCGCGGCCTGGGCACCCGCTCGGCCTCTTGGGGCTCTTAGCCACCCCCTTGGGAGCCACTATGCTGCGCATCAACGTTTCTGAACGCCCGCAGTGGAAAACCCTGGCCAAAGAGCTGGGGTTTCATTTCCACACCATCGATGGCGAGCCTTACTGGAAAGAGGACGCCTACTACCAGTTTACCCTGGAACAGGTAGAGCAAGAGATTGAAGCGCCCACCGAAGCCCTGCACGAAATGTGTATGGCGCTGGTTGATAAGGTCTGCCACTCCAATGCTTTAATGCAGCGCCTCGCGATTCCCGAGCATATGTGGGACATCATCCACCACTCCTGGCGTAGCGGGCAGCCGCCGCTGTATGGGCGCATGGACTTTGCCTATTCAGGCAACGGTCCCGCGAAGCTTTTAGAGCTCAATTACGACACGCCCACTTCACTCTATGAAGCGGGCTTTTTCCAGTGGGTGTGGCTGGAGCAGGCGATCGAGCAAGGCATCTTGCCCCGCCATGCCGACCAGTACAACTCGATTCAAGAGCGCCTGCTTAATGCTATGGCGCATCTGGGCGACCGCTTGGAAAACCGCACCCTCTACTTCTCCTGTGTCAAAGGCAGCGACGAGGAGCGCGCCACCGTCAGCTACTTGCAGGATATCGCCCTACAAGCAGGCTTACAGGCGCCGTTTATCTACATCGAAGACATTGGCGTGGCCCCAGGAGCCGAGCACTTTGTCGATTTGAACGAGCAGCCAATTACCGCGCTGTTCAAGCTCTATCCGTGGGAAGAGATGGCGGTAGAAGCATTTGGCGAGGCGGTCACGCAACTCAACACCCACTGGTTCGAACCGCCCTGGAAAGCCGTGCTCTCCAATAAAGGGATTCTGCCGCTGCTGTGGGAAGAGTTTGAAGGGCACCCGAATCTGCTACCGGCGTATTTTGAAAAAGATAGTCACTCGCCGCTGGAGGCAGGCTGGGTGCGCAAGCCGTTTTTCTCACGGGAAGGGAGCAATATTAGTTTGATAACGCCCAGCGGCCAGCAAGAGAGCGTGGGCGGACCTTACACTGATAACCCGTGGATACGCCAGGCGTATCACCCGCTGCCGCGCTTTGGCGACAAGCACGCGCTGATTGGCAGTTGGGTAGTGGGCGATCGCGCCTGTGGCATGGGCATTCGAGAAGACGTGGGGCGTATCACCAAAGATACGTCATGCTTCATTCCCCACGCCATTCTTTAGCGATGGACGGTTCAGGCGGCGCTGGCGCCCGGGCGATCGCCTTGGATAGGCACTTGCCAAGCGGGCGATACGCCCAACGAGCCACTCTCCTCCGCCACCCAACCCTCTTCGCCGATGACGGGTAAAAAGTGACGCGCGCCTACCCAGCGCAGAGGTTCGGCCAGCTGCACCTCGTCGGGCATACCACCTTGTATCATTCGCAACAGGTAGTCATCGCTCTCGGTGGGGTGCCAGTGGGCCAGCAGCTCGAACGGCGCCTGACGTGAACGACGCGCGGCCAGCACACCCAACCCGGGCTGACAGTGGAGTTCGATGATATGCGCAACCCCTTTCGCCAGCAGGGAACGGTAGGTGTGTTTGTCCAATGCAGAGGTCGACACCGCCGTGATGTTCATGGGCAGCGAAGGAAGCCGCTGCGCCAACTGGCCCCACCGATCGGCGCTGGTGACCATGATATCGCCCGCGTTGAGTTCCCATAGCGCGTTGGCGTGATCGAACAGCGAACGCGACGACCAACCCGCCTGCTGTGGCAGCAGCGCCCCTAGCATGAACCCCGCCGCCGTTTGCATAGATAGCCAGCTCACCACGCTGCGGCTGGCTTGGCTTTCGTGGGCCAACAGCGTCCTGAGCGCTTCGGCCTCTTGCCGTAACGATGCTGCGCTGTATAGGTGCTGGCGCTGCAATTGATGGCTAAACGCCCCGCCAGTGGCACTATCGAACAGGCGTAGGTGGGAAATGTCGCCACGCTCGCTAAGCGCATCGGCCCACTCCTCCAATGTGATGGAAGAGGCCGACAGAAGATCTGTATCGGTCAAGCCGAAACAGCGTTTGACCGCGAGCACCAAGCGTTCGCGTTCTGGCGTCCCAGCGGCGGGCAACATACCGCTTTGGTGGCGGCTATTGCGCGGCAACATGCTCCGCAAGACGGCCAGCAGGGTAGGTGGGGTGAGTGACAACATGTTGCTTCCTTAGCAAATCATCGTTCCATTTGATTAACAGGCTACGTTCATGTATCACTTTTGTCAAAATTTTAACCTACGTCAAACGCAATGGATAATCTTTGTATAAATAAATCACCTACATAGGCAAACCGTTGGTGTAAATAGTAGACACTCCTCCCAAAAGCCGCTGAAATCGTTGTTATCATGCCTGACGGGCATGGCGTGACCCTGCTAATGATCTACCCATGAAACGCGCCGTGGCCCTCTGCCTTTTCATGAGCGTCTTCGTCCCACTTGGAGCAATCGCGATAATGACAGCGCGCTGGAAAACCCTGCCATTACGGCTACGTTTGTTTATCTCGTTTGGCACGGTGCTGGCCATTGCCATGTTTCTGGCTCTCTATTTGCAGGCGCGTACGCACAGCCAAGCCCGTCTGGATAACCTGCTGAACGTCGAACTGCCTGCCCAGGTGGAAGGATTAGCCACGCGTATCAACCTCCGCTTGAGTCCGGCGCTCGCGGTGTCTGAGAGTTTGGCCAACAGCTATTTCATCGAACAGTGGGTCGCCGACGGGCTACCCGAGGCACAGCAGCCAGACATCGAGCGCTACCTGTCGCGCCTCATGGACCAGTTGGATACCGAGCTGCTCTTCATCGCCGCGCAAACCCAAGGGCGCGGCGTCTACTTCCAGTACCGTGACGGCGAGTTCCTGCAGCGTCCGCTCCAATCTCCTGGCGGAGACGACGACTGGTACTATCAGTTCACCGACAGCCGCGCGTCTTACAATCTGAATTTAGACAGTGATACCTTCTCTCCCGAAGAAGCCTTCGTATTCCTTAACTTCCGCAGCAGTGGCACCGCCGCCAACGGGCGCCCCAGTGTCGTGGCGGGCGCGGGGCTCGACCTATCGCGCATGGCGCAGCTCATTCGTGACTACCGTTTGGGCGAGACGGGTCGAGCGTCGATCTTGAGTGCCGAAGGGGCGTTCTTGATTACCAGCAACGAAACCAATATCTCGGAACTGCAAGCCCAAGAAACCGATACCCTGCTGCGCCAGGATAACGAGCTTCACGTGACCGACATCGAGCGCGATGGCGATCACTATTACGTCACGACCCGCTGGCTGCCGGAATTACAGCGTTATCTCATGGTGGAGGTCTCCAAAGAGGAGTACACCACCAGCATTCGCCAGCGCTTTTTGAGTTCGATCGAGCTTGGCTTGCTGCTGCTGGTGGCCGGACTGGCGCTGCTCTACCCCCTAACGGGGAGCCTGATTCGACCGCTCAACCGTTTTCAACGCCAGCTAAAAGAGATCACCCATAGTCTGGACCTCTCCCGCCGGGTAGAAACGGACGACCGCGCCGAGCTTGGCGACTTGGCCGACCAAACCAACCAACTGCTGGAGCGCCTCTCCCGCGCAATTGCGGCCGTGTCATCCAACGCGTTGGCGCTGACCCAAGTAGCCGACCGTTTAGCACAGACGGCCGGGCTATCCGGCATTCAGGGGGGCGACATTCATCATGAAGCCAACCAGACGATGGCCGCCGCGGTGGAAGAGATGGCCTCTTCTGTCGCAGAAATCACGTCCACCATGGAAGAGCTCTCCACGTCGTCCACACAAATTGCCGATCACTCCCAATCCGTGGTGGACGTAGCGAACCAAACCCTAGAGCGCAGCCGTAAAGGCAGCACCGCCATGCAGTTACTGCAGGCCAAAATGCAGGATATCCGCAGCGACAGCGAGCAGAGTCTTGCTGAGATCATGACCCTAGGGGCGAAGTCCAAGCAGATCAGCAAGGTGATGGAGCTGATCAACACGCTGGCCGCCCAAACCAAGCTGATCGCCTTCAATGCCGCCCTGGAAGCCTCCAGCGCGGGAGAGTCCGGCCGCCGTTTCTCCGTGGTCGCCAACGAGATCCGCCGTTTGGCCGACAGCGTGACCGACTCCACCCAGGAGATCGAGGGGCACACCGACGATATTCAGCAAGCGATCAACCGCTTGGTGGTGGCCTCTGAAAAGGGCGCGACCTCCATCGAGCAGGGGGTCGAGGCCAGTATCAGCACCGCTCAAGATTTGGAAGCGCTGCTCAAAGCCGCGAGCCAAACCAGCAGCGCTGCCCAGCAAATTTCGCTCTCCACACAGCAGCAAAAAACGGCCAGCAACCAGGTGGTGATCGCCCTGCGGGATATCGACACAGCCAGTGCCCGTAATGCCCACTCCGTGCGCAGCATCACGGAGATCAGCCAAGACATGGTACAGATGTCTGCAGAGCTGAATGCGCTCGTTCAGGAGTTTACTCTCGAAGAGCACGGCACTGCCCCGCCCCATCAGCAACGCCCCTCCTGAGGACGTCCCCATGAGTCCAATTCGGGTCGTGATAGCGGATGACAGTCAGTTGGCGCGCGAGGTGTTGCGCGACATCCTCACCCGTGATGGCGATATCGAGATCGTCGGTGAAGCCGCCAACGGCCAAGAAGCCGTCGAGCTGGCGCGGCGGCTGAGTCCGCAGCTCATCACTATGGATTTGACCATGCCGGTGATGGACGGGCTCAGCGCCATCGAGGAGATCATGCACACCAAAGGGGTGCCCATCGTCGTGATCAGTGACAGCGCAGACGCCCAGACGGCGTATCAGGCGCTGGAGGTCGGCGCCCTGGAAGTCCTGCCCAAGCCCGGCCTCGACGAGGAGGACGCGCAGCGGCTGCTGTCGCGGGTGCGGTTGTTGTCAGGCGTGTCGGTGATTACCCGACTGCGGCGTCGCGCATCGGCCGCACGAATCCCCACGCCGGTCAGGCTGCCCGCTCCCGGCCCTTGCCCGGTCGCCTCCCGCGGTTTTCAGCGGGTGGTGGCCATTGCCTGCTCCACCGGTGGCCCCCAGGCGCTGGCCCGCCTCTTGAGCAAGCTGCCCAAAGGATTTCCCTCTCCCATAGTGATTGCCCAGCACATCAGCCCCGGGTTCATCGACGGTATGGCCACCTGGCTTGGATCGCTTTGCGCGCTGCCGGTGAGCGTGGCGCAAAGCGGCGAGCGGCTGTGCCCCGGCCATATTTACCTCTGCCCCCCCGAAAGCCAGCTCAGCGTCACAGGCCAGCATCGCTTGCAGCTCACCCCCAGCCCCGCCCAGACGCTCTACCACCCCAGCTGCGATGCCATGCTGCACAGCGTGGCCAGCGTTTATGGCGCCGACAGCATCGGTGTGATCTTAACGGGCATGGGGCGCGATGGCGTCAGCGGCCTAAGAGCCATCCTCCTCGCGGGCGGCACGACCCTGGCACAGGACGAAGCCAGCTCGGTGATCTACGGCATGAACCAAGAAGCCGTCAACGCTGGCGTGGTGCAGCACGTGCTGGGGCTAGACGAGCTGCCAGCGCGCCTGCTGCGGGAAGTCCGCTTTACCCCATCGCCTTGGCGGGAGCCGCAATGAGCGCCCTTGATCCGTTCAAACAGTGGGTTCATCAGCGCTGCGGGCTGCACTTGGAAGGTCTCGCCGAGGCGCGCCTGACCCGCGCCATCGACGCCTTGCAGGTCGAGCTAGGCACCCAAAACAGCGACGTGCTGCTGGCGCATCTGCGTCAAGACAACGATCTGTTCGACCGCTTTGTCAGTCAGCTAACGGTCAACGAAACGTACTTTTTCCGCGAACCGGAAACGATTCAATGGCTGGTCGATACGTACCTGCCCCGTCGGCTCGCCGAGCAAGGCGGCCCGCTGCGCCTGCTCAGCGCGGGCTGCTCCTCGGGGGAAGAACCCTACAGCGTCGCCATGGCGTTACAGGAGCGCTACGGTGATCGCGCCCAAGCGCTGTTCGGCATTATCGGGGGCGACGTCGACCACCAAGTGCTGACCAAAGCGCAGGCGGGTCTCTACGCCGGTATGGCGTTTCGTGCGCTTCACCCCTCGCTGAAAGCGCGATTTTTCACGCCGGTGGGGCGCAGCTTTCAACTGAGTGCCTCGCTGCGCCAGTGGGTGGCGTTTCGCTCGCTGAATCTGTTGGCGCCGGATGAACGAGCCATTGGCGGCCCGTTCGATGTCATCCTGTTTCGCAACGTCTCGATCTACTTCGACGAAGCCACGCGCCGCACCATCCAGCGCAAGCTCAAACGGTTGCTGACACCTAACGGCATTCTGCTGTGCGGCGTTACCGAAACCCTGGGTAACGACCTGGGCGTGCTCTCCCTCAAAGAGGAGCAGGGCGTCTTCTACTTTCAAGCCGATACGCCCGCGTCTGAGGAAGACAGTGGCGCACCGACCATACCGCTGACGAATCATATCTCCGTGGTCAACGAGCCTGACGCCCCTACAGCACTACCCGCCCAAGAACCACCACGCCAGACGCCACCCTCGTCATCGGCGCCCACGGCGGCCCAAGCCGAGCTACAGCACGCTCACGATGCGCTGAACCAGAACCGCTTCAGCGAGGCCGATGCCTTGCTGGCACCGCTGCTGGCTGACGACCCTTGGAACGTGGATGCGCTGCTGTTAGCGGGTCTCGTTGCCCGCTGGCAGCAGCAGCCCCAGCGAGCGTTCGACTACTTCAAGCGCGCGCTGTACGTCGCCCCCGAGTGCTGGCCGGCCCATTTCTACCAAGCCGAGCTGCTGCGCCAGGGGGAGCTACCCGACCATCCGACACAGCGGCAGCGCGGTTACGCCGCCGTAGTGCGGCTGCTCGAAGCATCGCCCCTGGCCAGCGGTGGGCTGACCGTCATTGCACCGCCCCTACCGCCCGGCGATGCCTGCTTCTTGGCAAAACGCTACCTATCTGAACACACCGCCACACAGGGAGTGGGGTAATGGCGCTGGATATTCGACGCTTCATCCAGCGGTTCGTCGAAGAGGCCGCTGACCACCTACCCCGCTTACGCGAGGGGGTCAGCGCCTTGGAGCAGGGAGCCGCCGATAAAGAGCGTATCAACGAGCTGTTTCGCTCCGCGCATACGCTCAAAGGCTCGTCCCGTATGCTCAAGCTGGCTCCTATCACCGCAGTGGCGCACAGCGCAGAAGAGCTTTTGAGCGCGTTTCGCGACGGTAGCCAAGCGCCCGGCCCCGACAGTATCAGCCTGTTGAATCAAGCCATCGATGCGCTGGCCGACTACGTGGCCCAGCTCGCCCAGGGGGCCGCTCCCGAGACCCTCGCCGAGGCCGACCCCACGCTCTGCCAAGCGCTGGAAGCCGCCGCCCAAGGGGCAGCAGACCCCGCATCACCGCTCCAAGCATCGGCAGCGGCTGCCCCGCCTGTACCGCCGCCGTCAGCACCTCCGGACACCCTGCCGCAGCCCTCTCCCATAGGCAGTACGACACTGGCGCTCAGCGACACGGTACGTGTACGCCTGGATCGTTTGGACGACGTGATCCGCTTGATGGGCGAGGTGCTCTCGGGGCATCACCACCTCCACACCTTGGTCGAACAAGCCCAGGCGCTGGAAGCCACCCTGCCCAGCGATCAGCGCAGCGCCGTCCATGCCTTCAACCGCGAATTGAAAGACAGCGTGCTAAGCCACGATGCGCTGATGAGCGACCTGCATGAGCGCGCCCTGCAAATGCGTATGCTGCCCCTTGGCGTGGTGTTCGACCCGCTGGCGCAAATGGCCAGGGAACTTGCCCAGTCGCTGGGGAAGCGCGTGGATTGCCGGGTGCGGGGCAGTGAAATCGAGCTGGACCGCCAACTGATCGATCGCCTGTCCGACCCGCTGATCCACCTGCTGCGTAACGCGCTGGATCACGGCTTGGAGACGCCGGAACAGCGCCAAGCCGCCGGCAAGCCGCCCAGAGGGCAGCTCGAACTGGCAGCGTGGCAAGATGGTAACTGGGTGGTGGTCGAAATGCGCGACGACGGCGCCGGCATTTCCCTGGCAGCGGTTCGCCAAAAGGCCATCGCCAAGCAGCTGCTCACCGAGGAGCAGCTGGCCGTCTTGAGCGATCAAGAGACGCTCGAACTGATCTTTCTGCCCGGCTTTTCGACCAAGCCCATGATTACCGATTTTTCGGGGCGCGGCGTGGGCATGGATGTGGTGAAGCGGACCATGATGGATGAGCTGAGCGGCGATCTGCAGCTCGCCAGCGAGCACGGCAAGGGCACACGGTTTACGCTTCGCCTGCCGCTCTCGCTGGCGATGATGCGGGTGCTGCTCGTCCAGGTCGGCAACGTAACGCTCGGCGTCACCGCGCCCCAAGTCGCCGAGCTGGTCGAGTGTTCGCCGGAGCAGTTCATCGATGCGGCAGGCCAGCCCACGCTGATCTTGCGCAATGAGTTCGTTCCCGTGGTGCCCCTCGCGGAGCTGCTAGGGCTGCCCGTCCCCGCAGCGCTGCCCACCAAGTTCCTGCTGCTGGTCGTGCATCAGCGCCAGCAGAAACTGGCGCTCATCGTCGACTCACTGGTCGACGAGCGTGACATGGTGATCAAACCGCTGCCCGACCACCTGCGCTACCTGCCTTTGGTATCGGGCATGGTGTCCCAGGGGCGTAATGCGCTGGTCAGTCTACTGCACGTTCCGGCGCTGCTAGAGCGCGCCAAGCGCCACTCGCCTGCCGTGACGCGTAGCGAAGCGCCGAACGATACCCCTCACCGCGTGCTGATCGTGGACGACTCTCTGAATACCCGAGAAATCGAGAAGGACGTGCTAGAAGCGTGGGGCTATCACGTCACCTTGGCGGAAAACGGCCGCGATGGGTTGAACAAAGCCCTGGCCGAGCCCTTCGACGCCGTGCTCACCGACGTCGAGATGCCCGTGATGGATGGCTTTGCGCTGACCGCCAGACTGCGCGAAAATGATCTTTATCGTCACAAGCCGATTATCATCATCACTTCCCGCGAAAAAGAGAGCGACCGTCAGCGGGGAATGGAAGTCGGCGCCGATGCCTACATCGTGAAAGGCAGCTTCGATCAAAACAACTTAGTGGAGACGCTCAAAGCCCTGCTGGGCTAAGTCTCCCGCCAAGAGGATTACCATGCGAATATTGGTCGTAGACGACGACCCCCTAGCGGGGGAGATGACCGGGGCACTGCTAGAGTTTCAGGGCCACGATGTCCTACTCGCCAACGACGCTATGGAGGCTACCAGCCAGTTGGATGCCCATGACGATATCGCGATGATCGTCAGCGATATGCACATGCCGCTGATCAACGGTATCGAGCTGTTACACATGCTGCGTGAGCAGGGGGTCATGCTGCCGTTCATCCTGCTCACGGGCGATACGCCAGATGAGTCGCTGCGTCAAACACCGGGTCTTAGCGCTTGCCTGCAGAAAGATGCAGCGCTGGACACTTCGCTCGAGCACGCTGTCGCCCACGCGCTGGGTGAGTAGCCATGCCGTTACCTACGCCATGCACCGCTCGCCCACCCGCACAGGTAGCCTGATGTCCCCCTCTGCTCCTTCGTTGCACGACAAACTCAATCAACTGCGCCAACGTTTCATCGACCAGTTACCCGCGCGCTTACAGCACACGGTCGACCAGTGGCAACAGAGCCAAGCGTCTTCCGAAGCGCACGCGCGCCTGGGGCCAGAACTGCATCGGTTTTTCCACAGCTTGAAGGGAACGGGACGTTCATTGGGCTTCGAGCGGATTGCGCTACTGGCCGACCAGGGCGAGACCGCCCTCCATGAGCAGCCTCCCGCAGGCGACGTGGTCGAACGCGTATTTGTCCAGCTCGCCGAAGAGCAGCAGCGGCTGCAGTCGCTGCCGGGGCAGCAGCGGGCGCTGGCGGCGATGAATAGCGTCGAGTTCTCGCCCAAGCCAGTACAAACCCGCAGCAAGCGCCAACGGCTGATCTACCTGTGCGACGACGAGCCGGATCAGGTGGGCCAACTGCTGCACCACCTGCGCTGCTTCGGCCACGAGGTGGTGCATTTCGAAGATACGGACGCCTTTTTTAATGCGGTGATCACCCGGCGTCCCGATGCCATCATCATGGACGTGCAGTTCCCCCAGGGGCATACCGCAGGCACCGAAACGCTCGCCAGTCTCAACAAGCTCACCGGCGAGCGCCTGCCCTCGATCGTGCTTTCTGCCCATGGCGATTTTCACTCTCGGCTGAGCGCCGTGCGGGCGGGCTGCAACGGCTACTTTACGAAGCCGGTGAAACCGCTGGATCTCATGCTGGCAGTGGATGAGCTGACCACTCCCATCGACGACGAGCCGCTGCGTATCTTGATCGTGGACGATGAGCCCGAGGTAGCGGCGTATCATGCCCTGTTGCTGGAACAGGCGGGCATGGCCGTGCAGCAGGTCAACCACCCCGCCGATGCGCTGAATGCCCTGGAGCGCTTTAGCCCAGACCTGCTGCTGGTGGATGTCTATATGCCCGTCTGTTCGGGCGAGGAGCTGGCGAACATCATTCGCCAACAGCCCGAGCACGTGGGTCTGCCGATCATCTATCTCTCGAGCGAAACCGACAGCCAGAAGCAGCTCTCTGCCATGACGGCGGGTGTCGAAGCGTTCATCACCAAACCCGTGGTGCCTGACGAGCTGGTCTCTGCCGTAAAGCTGCGCGCCGAGCGGCTGCGCCTGCTGCGCTCGCTGATGACCCGTGACAGCATGACCGGGCTGTATAACCACAGCACCACCACCGACCTCATCAGCAAAGCGCTGGCCCAGGCCCACCGGGACAACACCCAGCATGCCATGGCCATGATCGATATCGACCACTTCAAAGCAGTGAACGATACTCACGGCCACCTCGCTGGCGACCAGGTCATCATCACCCTGGCGAGACTGTTGAAAACCCGCCTACGCATGTCGGATATCATTGGCCGTTACGGCGGCGAAGAGTTCGTGGTGCTGCTCAAAGGGGTCAGCGACGCGCGCGCCAGCGAGCTGATCGATGCTCTGCGCCACGACTTCGCCCAGGTGGATTTTCATGCAGGCGGCGCGCGCTTTCGCTGCACGTTCAGCGCTGGCGTTAGCAGCTTCCCGACTCACCCCTCCACCGAGTCGCTGCGCTTAAGCGCCGACCAAGCGCTCTACCGCGCCAAGCACCAGGGGCGCAACCAGGTGATCACCAGTACGGAGCAGGACGATGACGGATTCCCGACAGCCTGATCCTGAGGCCGGCGACACGTTTGCCCAGGCGTTCAGCGAGCACAGCGACGATACGGCCATCGTCGATGTAAACGAACCCAGCCAGCAGGTGGTGCTGTTCCAGCTCTCCGGCCAGCCGTTTGCGCTGCCCGGCCATGCGGTGAGTGAAATTCTCAAAGGGGATACGCCGGTCTATTTCGTCCCTGGCCTACCGGACTCCACGGAGGGCGTGATTCACCTGCGAGGCCAGATCGAGTCGCTGATTACGCTACAGCCGCTGCTGGGGCTTCCCACGACCCCAGCCGACGGCATGCTGCTCATCGTGAAGGGCGCGGGCATCCGCAGCGCCGTGCGCATCGACCAGTTGGAGGATGTGTGCGAGCTGCCCGTGAGCGCCTTGAAGACACCTCCCGACACCCTGGCGAGCACGCTGCGCCCCTACGTGAGCGCGCTGTGGCAGCCCAGCGATGGGCAGCCCGCCACGGCGTTACTGGACCCTGATGCGCTGTTCCAAGCGTATCAGCAAGGGCTTGGCTAACCGTGGGTAGCGTGACCTGCGTGTGCTTCGACGCCTGTGGCTACCGATGGGCGCTGGAAGCCCGCCATGTCAGACGTATCGACAGCACCCTCTCCTTAGCGCGCCATGCGGCGTTCGAGACGCTGCTATGTGACTCGCCCGGCCAGCCGACCCGCTGGCTCACGCTGGTGGATCGGCAGGGCCCCTGGCAGTTGGGTCTTCCAAGCGATAGCGTACTTTTGCCCTTGCCCAGTGCGGCCCTCCACCCATTGCCGCCTCTCTTGGCCGCACGTGTTCGGCATCCGGCGCTGTGCGGCATCGCTGTCGTCGCGCAGTCGCTCACGCTCCTTCTGAACGGTGCGCAACTCAGGCTACCCGCCACCTCAGGTTCAGTGGGCGAGCCATAGGCAACGCACCGGGCTGCCTTTTTCCAGCTGGCGATTGGGATCAATCACCGCCAGCGCATCGGCCGCAATGCAGGAAGAGAGCACCGCTGAGTTTTGATCATCAAAGGCATCGGCCTCGATACCCTCGGGCGTAAAGCGCAGCGCTACCCGCATGTAGTGCTGGCGCGGGCCGGTCTCGGTGGCAAAGGTCGCGGTGGCCGTTAGGCACGGAAGCTCCGCCAGCGCAGGGCAGTCCAGTAGCGCCCCCATCAGCGGGCGTAGAAACAGCCACGCGCCCACGAAGCCTGACACCGGATTACCCGGTAGCCCCACAAACCGCGCTTGGCTGCCATCGTCGCGGGGCAAGCGGCCTAGCGCTAATGGCTTGCCAGGACGAATCGCCAGCTTCCACATATCGAGCTGTCCAAGCGACGCCAGCGCCGCTTTGACGTGGTCCTCCTCCCCGACGCTGACACCGCCAGTGCTCACCACCACATCGGCCTCGGCAGCGGCGTGGTTCAACAGCGCCACGGTCTGGGCGTAGTCATCGGGCACGCTCACCAACTGCACTACCTCGGCGCCGAACGTCTCCAGCAGCCGCTTGAGCATGGGCCGGTTGGAGTTGTACAGCTGGCCCGGTTGTAACGGCGTGCCGGGGTCGACGATCTCATCGCCGGTAGAGAGTAGCGCCACCCGGGGGCGACAGCGTACGTTGACCTCGGTGATGCCCTGCCCCGCTAAATGTCCCAGCGCGGCGGCCTCCAGGCGCTCGCCTGCAGTGAGCAGCACATCGCCTTGACGCACGTCGCGGCCCTGCAAGCGAACGTTGTCTCCTTCCGGTACGTCCGCGGGAATGAGCGCCTCGCCGTTCTCTTCAGTCACCCGCTCCTGCATCACCACGCAGTCAGCACCAGGGGGGATCTGCCCGCCGGTAAAGATCCGCGCGCAGGTGCCCGCCGCCAATGGCCGTGCCGTACTGCCCGCGGCAATGCGCTGGCTCACCGGCAGCCGCTTACCCGCATCCATAGCACGCAGCGCATAGCCATCCATTGCGCTGTTATCGAACGGCGGCACGTCCAGCGTAGCCGTGACCGGTTCGGCCAGCACGCGGCCAGCGGCGTCGCTCAACGCGACCCGTTCGGCATCGAGCGGCGTCACGTCGGCCAGCAGCGCTTCCAGCGCCGTTTCAATCGGCTGCAGATCAGCCATGCTGCCCCCGACCGGGAATCACCAGGTTGGCAAAGTTGCAGGGCTTATGGCGGCTATCGAGCTGTTCGGCAAGAATGCCATCCCAACCGGTACGGCACGCACCGGTAGAGCCTGGCAGGCAGAACACCACCGTGGCATTCGCGAAGCCGCCCAACGCGCGGCTCTGAATCGTGGAGCTACCGATCTCATTGCCGCTGAGCTGGCGAAAGCGCTCGCCAAAGCCTTCGATACGCTTGTCCAGCAGCACGGCGACCGCTTCGGGAGTGGAGTCGCGCCCGGTAAACCCTGTGCCGCCCGTGGTCAGCACCACCTGCACGCTGGGGTCGGCAATCCACTGAGCGACCACCGCACGGATTTGGTACACGTCATCCGGTACGATGCGCTTATCCGCCAAACGGTGGCCCGCCTCGGTTAGCCGCTGCACCAGCGACTGGCCCGAGCGGTCGGTCTCTTCCGTGCGCGTATCGGAGACGGTCAGCACCGCAATGTTCAGCGCTTCCATAGCATCCATGGCGCTACTCCTTGTGATCGTTGGAGGAGGCGTTGGCCTTTTTCTTGGCTTGGCGCGCGTCGAGGGCGGCCAGCTGTTCCGGTGTCGCCTCGCCCTGGTGATGGGCTTTCCACTCGCTGTAGGGCATGCCGTAGACGTACTCGCGGGCGGCATCCAGATCGAGCGCGGTGCCGCGCTCATCGGCGGCGGTCACCAGCCACTTCGAGAGGCAGTTCCGACAGAAGTCCGCCAGAATCATCAGGTCGATGTTCTGCACGTCTTTATTGTCGTCCAGATGCTTGAGCAAGCGCCGAAAGGCAGCGGCTTCCAGCTCGGTACGAGTGGTGGCATCCAGTTCGTCAAATGTCGCCATGGTGATTCCTCTTTCCCAATTCGTTGAAGTGCAGCATAACAAAAGACACCGCCCGAAGGCGGTGTCGAAGGGCGTTCACGTTCACCTATCTCGATGGCGTGACTCAGCTTGGCTTGGCGGGCGAAGGGGTGCCGCTGTCGCCCGCTTTACGCGCCGCCAGCTCCTCTTCGCTGATGGTTTGATCCTTGACCTCTTCGTACCACAGATTGTGATGCTCTTTGGCCCAGGTTTCATCCACGTAGCCGGTGGTCATGCCTTCCAGCGCGCCTTCCGTGCCCAGCGTGCCGATGTAGATGTGACCCAGCGAAACGGCGGTCAGGCCGAGCGCGCCCACGGCGTGGATGATGTTGGCCCACTGCATGGTGTCGCGGCCCTGGTCGAAGTTGGGGAAGTCGAGCACGAAGCCACTCGCCACCACCAAAATGCCTACCGATGCCAGCAGCCAGTACCAGGCTTTTTCACCACCGTTGCAGAAGCCCGCATCGACGTGGCCTTTGCCGATCATACCGCCGCCTTTCTTGAACCATACCCAGTCGTGCTTTTTGGGAATGTTCTCTTTGATCAGGCTAATCAGCATGATGACCAGCAGCACGCCAAAAATCGGCCCCAAGTAGTTGTGTAACACCTTGGACGCCGCGACCATCCAGCCCCAGACGGCATCGCCGAACAGCGTACGGAACACGAACTTGCCCAGCAGCAGGTTCAGCCCGGTCAGCGCCAGCGTGATGAACAGCGTCGCCACGGTCCAGTGCAGCGCGCGCATTAGCAGCGACCAGCGCAAGAGCTTGCGGCCCGTGCGCGGCTCTTCCAGGTATTTACGGCCAACGATGAAGTAAAACAGCGCAATCATCGCGGCCATGCCGCCGATGGCGATCAAGCCAAACGGCGATACCCAGCGATTGCGCAGTATCCGCCACGTTTCGCCGCTGGCGTTGATCAGGTTGTAGTTACTCTCGTGCCGGGAGTCACGGTAGTTCGGTCCCGTCTCGCCACTGCGTACTTGGCGCCACTGATCCGCCGTGATGCCGGGGGCGGCGGTGGTCATTTCGCGATCCGGGTCGGCTTGCGCCACGGCCATGTGGGTGACCCCCAAACTCGCAACCAACAGCACCAGCATTAGGCATAGACGCCAGCCACGCTGTAGCCAGCTAGCGGTGCCGCTAGGTGCCCGTGAGGGCACCTTTGTCATGGTCAACGTTGTCATGACACGCCTCCTTACCCTTTGCGGGCAGCATCATAGGCAAGGTTGTCAGTGCTAGCCTGAGGATTGTTCGACCACGCACCATCTTTATGGCCACGGTGTACCACGCGCTGGCGGAAGATATCGGCCACATCCTGCGCATCACCGGCCAGTAGCGCTTTGGTAGAGCACATTTCAGCACACAGCGGCAGTTTGCCTTCCGCGATGCGGTTGGAGCCGTACTTCTGGTACTCCTCTTCCTTGGTTTCGGCGGGGCCACCGGCACAGAAGGTGCACTTGTCCATCTTGCCGCGCTCGCCGAAGGCATCCTGTTGCGGGAACTGCGGCGCGCCGAAGGGGCAGGCGTACAGGCAGTAGCCACAACCGATACACAGGTCTTTATCGTGCAGCACGATGCCGTCGTCGGTTTTGTAGAAGCAGTCGGTGGGACACACCGCCATACACGGGGCGTCGTCACAGTGCATGCAGGCGACGGAAATGGACATTTCATCCGCTTCGCCGTCGTTCAGGGTCACTACGCGGCGGCGCTGGATGCCCCACTCGACGTCGTTGGCGTTCTTACAGGCGGTGACGCAGCCGTTGCACTCGATGCAGCGCTCGGCGTCACACATAAATTTCATTTGAGCCATGGTGTTCTCCTCTTGCCGGTGCGGGCGTGGCCGCACCGGCATGCTGTCAGGTCAGGTCGTGTTAGCTGGCGCGTTCGATACGGCAGATGGTGCACTTGGTCTCTTGCATCAGTGTCACCGGGTCGTAGCCGTAGGTGGTGGCGGTGTTGGCCGCTTCACCAATCACGTAAGGAACGGTGCCTTCCGGGTAGCGGTCGTGCAGGCTTTCGCCCTGGAACACACCGCCGAAGTGGAACGGCATGAACGCCACTTTACGATCCACGCGGGGCGTGACCAGCGCTTTCACCTTGACCCGACCGCCTTCGGCGCCTTCGACCCATACTTGGTCGCCGTCGCGGATACCAATGTCGTTGGCATCGGCCGGGTTGATCTCGACGAACATCTCCTGCTGCAGCTCAGCCAGCCACGACATAGAGCGCGTCTCTTCACCGCCGCCTTCGTACTCGACCAAGCGACCCGAGGTCAGAATGATCGGGTAGTCCGCGCTGTTATCACGGTCCTGGATGGTTTTGTACATCGTGGGAAGACGCATGATGGAGTCAAAGTCGTCCCACGTGGGGTAGCGTTCAACCAGGTCACGACGGGTGGTGTAGAGCGGTTCGCGGTGCTTCGGCACCGCATCCGGGAAGGTCCACACCACGGCGCGGGCTTTGGCGTTACCGTACGGCGCGCAGCCGTGCTCGATGGCCACGCGCTGGATACCGCCGGAGAAGTCGGTCTTCCAGTTCTGGCCTTCGGCCGCCGCTTTCTCTTCAGCGGTGAGATCGTCCCACCAGCCCAAGTCTTTGAGCAGCTGGTCGGTGAACTCGGGGTAACCGTCATCGATATCGCCACCCACAGGAGCGGAGCCTTCCGCCAGCAGGTTCACACCATCGCGCTCGATACCGAAGCGGGCGCGGAAGCCCATGCCGCCTTCCATGACCGGAATGCTGGTATCATAGAGGTTGGGCGAGCCAGGGTGTTTGAACTCCGGCGTTCCCCAGCAGGGCCACGGCAGACCGTAGTAGTCGCCATCGGCGGGGCCGCCTTGGGCACGCAGGTTTTCAAAGCTGAAGGTGTGCCAGTTTTGCTGGTGCTCTTTCAAGCGCTCCGGGCTTTGACCGGTGTAGCCAACGGTCCACATGCCGCTGTTGATTTCACGCAGTACGTCTTCGATCACCGGACGGTTGCCGTCCATTGCGAAGTTCTTCACGAACTCGTTGCCAAAGCCAAGCTTGTTGGCGAACAGGGTCATGATTTCGTGGTCGGGCTTCGATTCGAACAGCGGTTCGATGACCTGATCGCGCCACTGGATCGAGCGGTTGGTGGCGGTGACGCTACCCGAGGTCTCGAACTGCGTGGCGGCAGGCAGCAGGTACACGCCATCGGTGCGGTCGTGCATGACGGCGGCCACGGTGGGATACGGGTCGACGATGACCATCATCTCCAGCTTCTGCATCGCCTTTTGCATTTCGACGCCGCGGGTTTGCGAGTTGACCGCGTGGCCCCAGTAGAACATCGCTTTCAACGCGGTGCGCTGGGAGATGTTTTCGTCCTCTTCCAGCACGCCATCTACCCAACGGGAGACGGTAATACCGCTGGAGTACATGGGTTTGCCGTCAGCGTACTCGGTGTCGTCGAAGCGGCCTTTTAGCCACTCGTAATCCACGTCCCACACTTTGGCCCAGTGCTGCCAAGCGCCTTCTGCTAAGCCGTAGTAACCCGGGAGGGAGTCACAGCCTAGCCCCAAGTCGGTGGCACCCTGTACGTTGTCGTGGCCACGCAGAATGTTGGCACCGCCACCGGATTTACCGATGTTACCCAACGCCAGTTCCAGAATGCAGTAGGCGCGGGTGTTGTTGTTACCGGTGGTGTGCTGGGTACCGCCCATACACCACACCACGCAGCCAGGACGATTGTCGGCCAGGCGCTTGGCCACGTCGAACATCTCTGCTTCGGGCACGCCGGTAATGTCTTCGACGACGCTGGGCGGGAACTGGGCGACTTCGGCCCGCACGTCGTCCATGCCGTACACGCGCTGGTTGATGTACTCGCTATCTTCCCAGCCGTTTTCGAAGATGTGCCACAGCAAGCCCCAGATGTAGGCCACGTCAGAACCGGGGCGAATGCGCACGTACTTGTTGGCTTTCGCCGCCGTACGCGTAAAGCGCGGGTCCGCGACGATGATGTCGCAGTTGTTGCGCTCTTTGGCGATCAAAATGTGCTGCATGGCCACCGGGTGCGCTTCACTGGGGTTGGAGCCAATGAAGAGCATCGATTTGCTGTTATGCATATCGTTGAGCGAGTTGGTCATCGCTCCGTAACCCCAGGTATTCGCAACGCCCGCCACGGTGGTGGAGTGGCAAATACGCGCCTGGTGATCGGTGTTGTTGGTGCCCCACATGGAAGCGAGCTTGCGCATCAGGTACGCCTGCTCGTTGTTGAACTTCGCCGAGCCCAGCCAGTAAACGCTGTCGGGGCCGTGGGCGTCGCGCAGCTCGAGCAGCTTGTCGCCGATCTCGTTGACTGCATCGTCCCAGCTCATGCGCTGCCATTCACCCGCGACCAGTTTCATCGGGTATTTCAGGCGGCGAGTGGAGTGGCCATGCTGACGAAGCGACGCGCCCTTGGCGCAGTGAGCACCACGGTTGATCGGGTGGTCGAAAGCGGGCTCTTGCTTGGTCCAGATACCCTCTTGCACCTCGGCATACACACCGCAGCCCACCGAGCAGTGGGAACAAATGGTGCGCTTGGTTTCCACCGGGGAGTCGAGCACCGGGGTTTTGTCGGCCGCTTCGGTGCGCTGCATCATCGGCGCGCCCATGAAGCCTGCCGCAGCCACACCACCGGTAGCCACGCCCGTGCGCTTCAAGAACTGACGGCGGGAAATACCCAACCCAGTGGTAGCGGGGGTGTTGGTTTTGCGAGTTAGACGCATGGCAAATCTCCTGGCAGTTCGCCGTCAGTCACGCAGCGACGCGTAATAAGCACGAATATGGTCGGTCTCGCGGTAGTTCACCGCCTGCTTGTCGCGCTCAACCGGGCTTTTATCATCCGCCTGTGCCAGCGTGACGTGGCCTACCGCAACGGCTGCGCCCGCAGCGGCGGTGCCTAAACCAACGGTTTTCATAAACCGGCGGCGCTCAGGGTTATGTGACTGGTGCATGGGGTTCTCCTCTTTCATGCCCTTTTTTATGCGTGGCCCGTAGGCCCTGTTGTTCGCTTACCGCTGCGCACGGTCACGTCACGGTGTGGCTTTGCGCGCTGCACCGGCGTCATAGGAAGCAGGCTCCACTATGCGCACCGGTTGATAGGCCGCTTGATCGCTCAAACGTGCCTGTTCGCTCTCCATGAAAGCGCTACCCAACTGCCCCAGCGCTGCATAGAAAGCGGTGTCTACCTTGGCAAGGTCCTCCCAACAGCGGCTGGCCCAAGGGGCAAGATGCCGTTGGAAAAAAGTAAACTGCTCGCCATTTTGTGCCGCGATGAGCATGGCCATCACTTCGCACATCGCCACCAGGTGGTCTTCTGGATCCCGGGTATGCTCGCTACGCTCGAAACCCAATGCCCGGAGGTCTTGGCGCAGCGCGACCAGCGCGGCTTCCATCAATTCGCCATTGCGGTACCAGGAGGCGTAGGGCACCACGTCGCCCTGAATCACGCCCACGAGGTGGCGAAAATGCGCTCGCTTGAGACTATCGACACTGCTCTCGCCCGCGGCCAGCGACAGCGCCGCCCAGCACTCGGCAATCCGGCTGCCATCTTGCTCGCTGTCCAGGCTTGCCAACCACGTCAGCAGCTCGCTGTCCGGCGCTTGGCGCAGCAGACTGGCGAGCAGCTGGTAGATATCCATACGCAGCGCATCGGTTTCGCTCAATGTCGGCATTGCATCGCTCATTGCATTACACCTTTAGTTGCGCGTTAGGATCACGAGCCATGGTTTTCCAGACGTCTTTTACCCGGCAGTCTTCGCACATTTCCAAACGCGCCATGGCATCCCCGGCAAAGTAAGGGTGGTTGGCCAGCTTGGCTTTGATGGTAGCCACGGTGCTGGCCGTGGCGAACGGCTTGCCGCAGCCAATGCACTCGAACGCTGCCTCTTCATGGCAAATATGCCGCGTTTCACGGGCCGGTGCGGCGAGGAAGCCCGGGGCCAGCGTGATGGCATCCTCGGGGCAGGCCTGTTCGCAAAGGCCGCACTGTACGCAATCGGCTTCCAGGAAACTTAACGCAGGCGCGTTACCCCCCGATTTCAGCGCTGGCGTGGGGCAGTTGCTGACACAGGCGTGGCAGAGCGTACAGGCAGCGCTATCAACGTTGATGCCGCCGTACGCCGCGCCTGGTGGCATGGCGTGACGGTCACCGCTGGGCGCCCCCAGCTCGGCCAATCGCGCCAGTACCACGTTCAGGCGGGCGCGCTTGTTAGGCTCATTGAAGCTCAACGGCGACTCGGTGAGCGGGGTGAGGCTTGGCAGCGCATCGCGCTCGCTCTCGGCCCCAACGGACAGCAGCTTGATACGCGCCTTGTCGTGGCCCAGTGCGCTGAGTAGCGCGTGCGCCTGGGCGATCTGCTGTTCTAAAAACGCGCTGAGCCGATTCGGCATGTCGTCGTGAAGCTGAATGCGCACTTCGGAGGCACCGCTGGCAAGCGCTGTTAGCCACTGATCGTGGCCCGCCGCACCCAGATCTTCCAGGGGCGCATCGATGATGTGGCCGGGCGTGGTAATGCCTGAAGTGCGCTCGGCGTCTAGGGAGTCATGGGTAATGAAGCGCAGCACCGGCACCTCGCCACCGGCGTCCCGGTAAGCGGCGAGCCAAGTGGCTAACGTATCCTGCTGACGGCGGGTTTCCGGTAGGCGAAACTCGATGGCACCGGTCGGGCAGGCGCTGGTACAGCTCCCCACGCCTTGGCACAGAAACGGGTCGATCTCGATGCGCGACTCGATGCGGCCTTGGATGCTAGAAATCGCATCCGCCGGGCAGACGTCGAGGCAGCGGGTGCAGCCGACGTTACCACTGGAAGAGTGGGCACAAAGATCGGTATTGACCTGGAAATAGCGGGGCTTGTCGAACTCGCCGATCAGCTCGGTCACGTTCTCCAGCACGTCGGCACGCTCGGCTTCCTGGCGCTCCCACGCGAGGCGCAGGTAGCCCGGCGGCGGCAACTCCCACGCGGCAACCGTCAATGCGCCGTCGGTAAGGTCCAGCACGATGTCGAACACGTCGCGTTCGATCAATGCTTGCGCCAAATTGAGCGCATCGCCATCGTCTTGGGCCAGAGTGGCACGAAAACCGCCCAAATGCCCTGCAACACGGAGCTGTGCCTGCTGGTGCGTGCTCAGCACTTGCGTGGTGATCGGCTCGCTGGTGGCAGGAAGGTCAACGTCCACATCCGTCGTGAGCAGCGTAAGAGACGCTAAACCGCGCCCCTGCAGCGCACGCGCCGCCTGGCTGACGGACGACGCACGGCCGAACAGCAGCACGTGCCCGCGGCTGTGGTAGGTGACGTTGGCAGGCGTTAAATTCACCGGCCATGAGATACGCCGACGCACCGCTTCACGAGCGGCGGCGTTGCGCTGGTCGTCGATCGACGCCAGTTGGATTCGTTGGTTCATGCATTCTCACGGTCAAGAGGTCGTTTTTGTTATTATGGGCGTTTAGATTTTGTCATCTGGCAGATGACTTTCGGCGTTATATCGACATAGCTTCTGGTATCAGCGTATGGCGCAAACAGCATTTATGCCACTTCCATTGGTCGTATCGCTGTCAACGCAAGCCCGCCAGGCTTGCCATAACCTACTGATTCAAAAGGCTAACCATCTTTTTGACGCTCTCCCTGAGCGTGATCAGAATAATCAGACTGGTCGTCTAGTGAGGCACTTTGTACAAAACTGTCATCACTTGTGCAAGCGCTCCCCTGTCCAGCCCCCTTCTCATCCTCGTCATAGCTCGCGCGTTCTGCGTCGTTTTGCGCGGCCTCGTCCAGCTTATCGAGGGTCTCTTCTGCTTTATTGGCCCAGCGCCGCAGCTTGCCCGCCAGCTCGCTTGCCATGGGCTTCAATTGCTGGGTGTAGTCGGCGTCGTAATCATCCAGACCGTCGCGCACGTTGTAGTTACCGGTAGCCCAGAGCCTGCGCAGGGCGCGACGTCGAAGAGCGGCGCTCACTCCGGGCACCATAAAGGCGCTGAAATCACTGCCTGCAGGCAGGGTGTCCGGGTCGGGCAGCGTGTGGTCCAGGCTGCCGGGGGGCGGTGGCGCGTCGGCCGCTTGCTCCACCGCGGGCGTGGCGTCGTCGTCTGCCTCTGCAGCGAGCGCCTGTGCTTCCAACGGCGGCGCGGCACCTTCCGTGGGTTCGGTGCTCGCCGGCTCGGGATCGTTCTGCTCGATGCCGCGCTTTTTACGCGACCAGCGCTCTAAACGGCTCACTGTGGCTGCTCCTTGGTCGGGGTCTCTTTGCCGCGCCCGGCCCCTTTGCGTTTTTTCTTGCGGGTTTCCACCGGCGCTTCGCCATGACGCGCGAGATAATGCTCTATCCACACTTGAATCGCCATCGGCATCGGTGCCTCCAGCACTTGCTGCTCGCCATCCAGCCAGCCCGCCGCCACATCCTGGCTGGCGGTGATGGCATCGGGCTTCGGGGGCTGCCCGGTAAACCCGGCACGGACGAACAGGCGTGGCGTTGGCGAGGTGAGATTGAAACGGTAAGCCGCTCGCTCGGTCATGTAGAGCTGCAAGTGGAGTACGCACTCCCCTTGATCCCCGGGCACGAGCTCGGCAATGCGCCACTGGGTCAGCGTGAAACTTCGCACCTGCTTGGGCTCCGCCACTAAGGTAACGCTCAGCGCGCGCAGATTATCACTCATGGGTTTCACCACCTTAGACCTTGAATGGGTAGACAAGTAAGCCTTTTGAGCGCCATCATCGTCAACTCAGACTATTTTACTCAACTATTATGATCTTGTGCGCCGTGTGTGCGTCAGCCACGCCGCGTTTTGGTATCAGTGAGGATTGCGGATGCCCGCCCTTCAGCTAAGCCGAGCCCGCTTACCGGCCACGACCACCATCGATGTCATGGATGCCTACGGCGACACCCGCCCTCAGGCCATTGCCGCCGAGCGTGCGCTTACGGTGTACCTCAATAAGCGCGAAATCGTCACTCTGATGACGCTGGGCGACGATCCCGAAGCGCTGGTGGTGGGGTACCTGCGCAATCAGGGGCTATTGAAGAGTGCCGAGGATTTGACCGCCGTCCAGGTGGACTGGGAAGTAGAAGCAGCGGTGATCGTGACTCGCCACCTGCCCGAGGATCTAGAGGCACGTCTAAGCACGCGTACGGTCACCACCGGCTGCGGGCAGGGCACCGTGTTTGGTAAACTGTTGGAACAAACCTCGCTCACTGCGCTGCCTAAAACACCGCTGGCGCAATCAACACTTTATGAATTACTGACCAATTTGAACACCTACAACGAGACCTACCGCAGCGCGGGCGCGGTACACGGCTGCGCGCTGTGTCATCAGTCGCAGGTGCTGGATTTCGTCGAAGACGTAGGCCGCCACAACGCCGTAGACACGCTAGCGGGGCGTCAGTGGCTCAACCAAGCCGACAGCCACAGTGCCGATATTTTCTATACCACGGGCCGGTTAACATCGGAAATGGTGCTGAAAGTCGCGCAAATGGGCATTAGCGTGCTGGTATCGCGCTCAGGCGTCACCCAAAAAGGCGTAGAGCTGGCCGAGCGTTTCGGCGTAATGCTGATTGCCCGCGCTAAAGGGAAAGGCTTCCAAGCCATTAACGCCGCTGGCCGCTTAACACTGGACGCGATTCCCCCCAAGCCGCCGAGCGCACGCTCGTCCAAGGAGGCAGGCGTATGATCGCCAAGCACGATCTGACTGGCATGATTCTCGCGGGCGGTGAAGGCCGCCGTATGGGCGGGCGAGATAAGGGCCTGGAGCCCTTTGCAGGCCTCCCGCTAGTGGCGCATACCGTTAAGCGCTTCGATGGCCAGGTGCATGAGCTGGTGATCAATGCCAACCGCAATGGCGATGCGTATGCGCTGTTTGCCGACCGCGTTATCGAGGATGCCGAAGGTGGCTTCAAAGGCCCGCTGATGGGTATTTACAGCGGCCTGCGCGCCGCTCGAACGCCGTGGCTGCTGGTCGCACCCTGCGATTCCCCTGCGCTGCCCCACGATTTGGTGGCGCGCATGGTCGCAGGTATTACCCAGGAGGGTGTCGAGCACGATATCGCCGTGGCGTTTGATGGCGAGCGCCTGCACCCCGTCGTCGCGCTGCTACGTACGTCGCTGGCTGACGATTTAGCGGCCACCCTGGCAGCAGGCGAGCGTAAAATCGATCGCTGGTACGCGCGCCACGCCTGGTGCCGGGTGGATATGTCTGACTGCCCTGAAGCGTTCGCCAACCTCAATACCGAAGAGGAGAAAGCCCGCTTGGAGCTGGCACTGACAACGCCTTCCCAGGAGACGCCATGAGCCTGTCGTGTTTTGAACTGGGCGAGCAAATGCTCAGCGTCGATGCCGCTCGCGATGCGCTGATGACGCTGGTCGAAACACCGGTTGCGGTCGAGCGTGTCACCCTCGGCAACGCCTACGGACGCCGACTGGCGACCAATATCACCGCGCCCATTAACGTGCCACAGAATACCAACGCGGCGATGGATGGTGTTGCCCTGGCCTGGCCAAAGCAGCCGCCCTTTCAAACCCACTGGCCCGTGGCGGGCGATGCCTTCGCCGGGCAAGCGTTTGAGGGTGAGGTGCCTTTAGGCCAGTGCGTTCGCATCACCACCGGCGCGCCGCTGCCCAGCGGCACCGATACGGTGATTATGCGTGAGCAGCTCATTGAAGGTGACGACAGCGTCACTATCGATGCGCCAGAGCGGGTCAGTGTTGGGCAGCACGTACGCCAAGCCGGGGAAGATATTGCCCAAGGGGCCGTTGCATTGACGGCGGGAACACGCTTGGATGCAGCCAGCATGGGGCTGGTGGCGTCCCTGGGCTATGCCGAGGTCGACGTATACCGGCGCCCTAAGGTTGCGATTTTTTCTACCGGCAACGAAGTCACCCCGCCGGGAGAGCCGCTCCCCAGCGCTGGGATCTACGACACCAACCGCTTTACCCTGATGGGCATGCTGAGCGAGCAAGGGGTTGAGGTAGTGGATCTAGGCATTCTACCCGACGACCCGCGCGCTATTGAGCAAGCGCTTGCGGAAGCAGCGGCGCAGTGTGACTTAGTCATTACCAGCGGCGGCGTGTCTGTGGGCCACGCGGATTACACTCGCGACGCGCTGGAAGCTCTCGGGCGGCTGGCCTTTTGGCGGGTGGCGCTGCGCCCTGGCCGCCCGATGGCCTGCGGCCAGTTGGGCGAGTCGCGCACGCCGTTCGTGGGTCTGCCCGGCAACCCGGTGGCCGTCATGGTGACCTTTAGCCAGTTTGTGGTGCCACTGTTGCAACGGCTGCAAGGCCAGGTCCCGGCTGCGCCAACACGGCTGACAGCGATTGCCCAAACGCCGCTAAAAAGCCGCCTGAATCGCACTGATTTTCTGCGCGGCATTTACACATGCGATGACCAGGGAGTGCTGCATGTACGCAGCACCGGTGCCCAGGGCTCGGGTATTTTGACTTCCATGGTGATGGCCAACTGTTTGATCGAACTTGGCGATGACCAGGCAGACGCACAGCCAGGCGAGGCGGTCTGCATTCAACCGATAACGAGCTGGCAATGACCGAACAACTGATTGACGATTTTGGCCGCCGGGTACGCTACGTGCGCATCTCCGTAACGGACCGCTGCGACTTCCGCTGCGTGTACTGCATGAGCGAGGAGATGACGTTTATCCCCCGTGCGCAGGTACTCACGCTGGAAGAGCTCGCCATGGTGGCGCGCGCCTTCACCGAGCTTGGCGTCGAGAAGATCCGCCTGACCGGCGGTGAGCCGCTGGTGCGTAAAGGCATCGAGCAGCTCGTGGACGAGATCGGCGCACTGCCGGGGCTGGACGACTTCACCATGACCACCAACGGCGCTAGCCTGCGCAAGCACGCCAAGCGGCTGTACGAAGGCGGCCTACGTAGGCTCAACATTAGCCTGGACTCCCTCGACCCCGAGCGCTTTAAGCAGCTGACGCGCACCGGCGACTTAGCCAAAGTGATCGACGGTATCCACGCCGCCAAAGAAGCGGGCTTCAAGCGCATCAAGCTGAACGCGGTGATCTTGAAAGGGCGTAACGAAGACGAAGTGCTCGACTTGGTCACCTTTGCCCGCCAGGAGGGCCTCGATATCAGCTTTATCGAGGAGATGCCCCTGGGCGATGTGTCCGACCACTCCCGAGCAGAGACCTTCTACTCCAGCGACGACGTTCAGGCATTGATCGAAACACGCTACCCGCTGACGCCCACGACGGAGAGCACACCAGGGCCGTCGCGCTACTTCAAAATGGCCGACAGCGACAGTCGGGTGGGCTTTATCTCGCCCCACAGCCACAACTTCTGCGATAGCTGCAACCGCGTGCGGGTCACCGTGGAAGGTCGCCTGCTGCTCTGCCTAGGGAATGAACACTCGGTGGACCTGCGCGCCGTATTGCGCCGCCATCCTGGCGATATGCAGGCGCTCAAAACCGCCATTATCAATGCGCTGCCGCTTAAGCCCGAACGCCACCACTTCACCACCGATGGCGACGTGCAGGTGGTGCGCTTTATGAACATGACCGGAGGTTGACCGTTGGCAGCCGCTTCACGCGTTCCCGTTCACATCGTCACCGGCTTTTTAGGTAGCGGCAAAACCACGCTTATCCACAGCCTGATCGAGCAAAAGCCTGTGGATGAGAAATGGGCCATTCTGGTCAATGAGTTTGGCCAGATCGGCATTGATCAGGCCATGTTCGATACCCGCGATGACGTGGTGGTGAAAGGCCTGCCCGGCGGCTGCTTATGCTGCCAGCTTGCGTTCGTGCTTCAGGCGGCGCTGGTCAATTTATTGGCGCGCAGCAAGCCCGACCGGGTGATTATCGAGCCATCGGGCCTTGGCCATCCGGCGGGGTTATTAGATTTATTGCGCGGTGAGGCGTTTCAAGACGTGGTGGCGGTGCAGGATATCATCGCCACGCTCGACCCACGCCGATTGGATGACGCCCGCGTGCGCGAGCACGACACGTTTCAGGACCAGCTCCACATGGCCGATGCCATCGCCATCACCATGGGCGACCAGGCAAGTACGGCGCAGCATCAACGAGCGCAGCAATTTGTCGGCGCGCTATGGCCAACCCCAAAGTGGGTGCATACGGTCGATCAGGGCGGGCTCCCCGTGGCACTGCTATTGGGCAGCGGCAAAGCGCGTCAACACGACCAACCCGAGATGCCTGAAGCGCACCGAGCCCTGGCCGCAGCGCCTAGTCTGGAAGGCGCTTTTTTTGATTTTCCGCCGCCTCCCGGCGAGCCGGAGCAACACACCGCCAGCGCCTTGGGTTACACCAGTACGGGCCTGCGTTGGCATCCTACCGAGCGATTCGACCTCGACCATCTCGCCCATTGTGTTGGCGAGCTACCCGCTACGGCGCGAGTGAAAGGGGTGTTCCACACCACCGACGGCTGGAAGCGGCTCAACCGCGCAGACGGCGCGCTCAGCGTGACGAGCAGCGCCTGGCGGCAGGACTCACGGCTCGAGATCATTACCCCCGACGCCATCGAGCATCAGCCACTTATCGCGTCACTGCACGCGCAGCTGGCCCGTTCACGAGCGGGAATGCGATGACACCATCGCCTCGATCTCGCCGACCGGGGCCGGACGGCCAAACAGATAGCCCTGAAAGGCGTGGCAGCCGTGGGCCATCAGCCACGCCTGCTGGGCCGGCGCTTCGACGCCTTCGGCAATGATATCCAGGTTCAAGCTTTTCGCGAGGGCAATGGTACTCTCTACGATAGCAGCGTTGGCCTTGCTCTCGAGCACCTGCTGCACGAAGGACTGGTCAATTTTCAGCTGATCCAGCGGCAGCTGCGCCAAGTACGCCAGCGACGAGTAGCCGGTGCCGAAGTCATCCAATGAGAAGCGCACGCCCAGCGCTTTCAAGCTGAGCATCTTATCCCGAGCATCGTCGCGGGCTTCCACGAACAGCGACTCGGTGACTTCGAGCTTGAGCTGGGCCAGCGGCGCTTGGGTGCGCTGAAACACCTGCTCAAGACGGGCCAGAAAGTCCGCTTCACGAAACTGCAGCGGGCTGATATTGACCGAGATCGTTAGCTGGCTGAGCAGCGGGGAAGGTGCCCAGCGGGCAAGCTGCTGGCAGGCCTCTTCCAATACCCATTCGCCCACGTCGTTGATGAGCCCGGTGCTCTCCAGGAGCGGAATAAACTCACCCGGAGAGACCATGCCGCGCTCGGGGTGCTGCCACCGCAGCAGCGCTTCCACACCCGTCAACGTGCCGTGACGATCTACCTGAGGCTGATAGTGGAGCCGCCACTGGTCGTTCTCCAGCGCCTGGCGCAGCTCCGCTTCCAGCTTCACTTTGGCCAGCAGCGATGCCTGCATGGAGGGATCGAAGAAGCGCAGCGCGTGACGACCGCTCATCTTGGCCTGAGAAAGTGCCATATCCACCTGTTGCAGGTAGTCATCGGCACTACGCTGGCTATCCGAGACGATGGTAATGCCCACACTGGCGGTCACCACGGCGCTCTCTTCGCCAATGGCCACGGGTTCATCCAGTGCTGCCAATAGCTTCCGGGCAATGTGTTCCGCCAGCGTTTGAGTCTGACGAGGGCTGCCATCCACACCTTCGATCAACACGGCAAACTCATCGCTGCCCAGCCGGGCCAGGGTATCGGTGTCGCGTAGCATCTGGCCGAATCGACGCGCCACACACTGCAGCAGCTGGTCGCCCGCATGGTGTCCCAGAGTATCGTTCACATGGTTGAAGTTATCGATATCGATCAGCAGGAGCGCACCGCAGCGTTGGTGGCGATTCAGCTCTTTGAGCGCCGTGCCCACACGGTCCATGAACAGCCGCCGGTTGGCAAAACCGGTGAGCGGGTCGTAGAACGCGAGCTGGTGAATCTCCTGCTCGGCGGCCTTACGCTCGCTGATATCGCTCATGGTGGCCACATAGTGGGTCAGTTCACCCGTCGCACCGTACACCGCGCTGATGGTCAGCCACTCGGGAAACAGCTCGCCGTTCTTGCGCTGATTCCAGATCTCCCCTTCCCAGTTCCCCGTGGCCAATACGCTACGCCATAACCGACGATAAAACGCGGCGTTGTGATGGCCCGAACTAAACATGCGCGGGTTTTTACCCACCACTTCCTCATCGCTGTAACCGGTAATGCGCTTGAAGGTATCGTTCACTTTCAAAATATTACCCCGCGCGTCGGTCACCATAATGCCCAAGTGCGCCTGAAAGGCAGCAGCAGCAATTTGCAGCTCGACTTCGGCTTGCTTCGCCTCGGTAATATCGCGGGTCACGGATAGGACTCCTTCAACGTGATGAGTATTGCTAGCTAACGGGCTCACCGTCGCGTGAAAATAGCGCTGCTGTTGGCCGAGCATCAGCGGGTACTCGAACGTCGCCACTTGGCCCGAGCGCTGGACTTGATGAAACACGGTGTCGAACGTCGCGGCCAATGCGGCAGGCAGCACTTCTTGGTAGTGACGACCCAGCGCTTGCTGGCTTCCCAACAGCAGTTTGTCTTTCTCGATGGCATGGATAAAGCGAAACCGCCCCTTGCCATCAAAGACGAAAATCAAATCCTGCAGCGAGTTAATCAACGCGTCCAGACGCGCTTCTCGGGATTGCAGCCGATACGACAGCCCCAGCCGGTTCAAGTAGTGGCGCCCACCCCAAGCGCCCAGTAGCACCATGACGGCCATTACCACCGTCAATACCAGGCCACGCTGACGCCATCCGGCCAGCTGGCGCTGCACATCGACCCCGACCACCACTAGCACGGGATAACGGCCCACCCGCTGCATATGGAACAGGCGCTCGCGCCCGTCCAGCGGCGAGCGGGCGGTAAAGGTTTGGGAGGCTTGCTGGGTGGTCAGCCACTGCTGAGTGGCCGGATCGTTTATCTGCGTTCCCACCACGGCGGGCTTCGCAGGCGCCGGATGACGGGCAATCAGTTTCAAGGTGCCATCTACCAAGCTCATGCTTTCGCCATCGTAAACGCGCATTTGCTGGAGGGCGTCCATAAGGGTTTGCGGTACCAAGCGCGCGACCACAATGCCTTCGAAGCGGTCGTTCTCACCGCTGATCCGGCGGGCGTGATAAAGATAAAACTGCGCGTCCTCCTCCGACCAGTAGAGCGGGGTCACGAGTTCGCGCTGCTCCCCCTGCTGAAACGAGCGAAAAAAGGCAGTATGGCTGATATCGATACCGGCATGGCGATTATCACTGCTGCTGATCCAAACACGCCCCTGAGCGTTGAGAATGCCCAGCTCGTTAATCAGCGGCATGTAGCGGGTCAAGGCTTCGACGGAGCGCTGGATATCGGCCATCCCTTCAGCACTCTCGAACCCTCGGGTCTCGACATGCTGAGCCAAGGTAAAGAGCGCTTGACCGCTCTGGCCAAAGATCCCTTTCGCCCATTCGGTCATCACATTGGAGCGAGCCGTTGCCCGCGCTTCTGCTGCACGGATCTCCTGCTGGTACTGGCCGGTCAGCAGCCAGCCGAACAGCGACACCATCACGCACAGCGCTACCAGGAAGAGGGCTATGGCGCGACGCTGCAAACGTCGATACCTGGGTAACACGGGCACATCGCGGGCCGTTGAGTCACTGCGAGAAGGAAACATTACACATAGACCTTATTCAGGCATCCCGCAGGCGCACCTGATACAGTATAAAAAAGAACAGCGAAAGATACACCACCGCGACTTCAAGATGGCATTACTAAATAGTGGCGCGTCGCTTTTTTGATGTATATCAATTTTTAGCAAATTTGATACCGCAATAAGCGCCCTTTTTATCAAGAAGAGGCAGTTATGGCATCGTTAGGCCAAATGAGCGACTACGAAATACGCTTAGTGCGTATTTTTAAAACGGTGGTGGAGTGCGGTGGTTTTACCGCAGCGGAGACCACGCTCGGCATTAGCCGCTCAGCCATTAGCCAACACATGAGCGACCTGGAGAGCAGGCTCGGCTTCTCATTATGTCAGCGAGGGCGTGGTGGTTTTAGCCTGACAGAAGAAGGCAAAGAGATTTACCAGGCGGGGCTTACGCTGCTTACGGCGCTCGAGACGTTTAAAAGCGATGTCAACGCGCTGCATCACACCATCAAAGGCGAATTGAATATCGGTATTACCGATAACCTCGTCACGCTACCCGCCATGGATGTGACCCATGCGCTGGCAGCACTCACCGCCCCTCATCACGAGGTAACGGTCCATATTCATATGGAGCCATCGGACGCGGTGATTCGCGGCGTGATGGATGGCCACCTGCATGTGGGCGTGGTGCCCGCAGTGAACCTGCCGACCAGTCTCGAAACGCGGCTGTTGTACGACGAACCCTCTTACTTATACTGCTCCGCCGAACATCCGCTGTTCAGCCTGCCTGATGAAGCGTTGAGCCTGCCCCAAATCGCAAGCCACCCGGCCATTCGGCCGCGCTACCCGCTTCCAGACACCGCACGCCAGGCCCACGAAGCACTCAGCCTACAGGCCTCTGCGTCCGACCGAGAGGGCGCGGCGTTTCTCATCCTCACCGGCAGATTTATCGGTTTTCTACCCGAGCATGTTGCCGAGCAGTGGGTGGCAGCAGGCAAGATGCGCGCCCTGCACGCGGCCGCTCAGCACTACCGTATTCCCTTTGTATTAGTCACCCGCCACGACCGTCGACCGAATCGCGTGGTGGATGCATTTTTGGGGTTTATTAAACAGCGCGAGCCATAAAGCGTAACGCCCGGCGGAGCGCCGGGCGTTACGGTGTGGGTCAGCCGTTAATAGGATGACGGCCTACTTAACGATCTCACTTGCCGCCAGAGGCACAGGCCCTGCCTGGGGCGACGTCGCGAGCGCTTGGCTGGCGAGGTAATAGACGACTGCTCCCAACGCGGAGCCCGTAAACCAGCCGTAGTCATAAAACCAGTTCATGGTGCCGGTTAGCAGCGAAAGCAGCGTTAACGCAACCGGAACCCCAAAGGCGATAAAACCGGCCATATTGACGGCGGGATAAGCATGGTGGTCCATATACAGGCTCGGCACATCCAAACGCTGCTTTTTAATCAGGAAGTAATCCACCGCCATAATGCCAGCGATAGGACCCAACAGGCTGGAGTAGCCTAATAGCCAGTTGGAGTACATTTGTTCAAGGGAAACGCCGGGGGCGATGACGCCGGCTTTTTGCAACAAGTCATAACCCATCAGCAGCACACCGACCGCACCGGTCATGAGCACGCCACGCGTTTGGTTAATCAACTTCGGCGCAATATTTTGGAAGTCATTCGTTGGCGACACGATATTGGAAGCAGTGTTGGTGGAAATAGTCGCGATGATAATCAGCAGCATGGCCATGATGACCCAGAAGGGGCTATCGATGTAGCCAATCAAACGTACGGGGTCGGCAACCGTTTGCCCTACGAGATTTTCCGACGCAGCGGTAAGCACCACCCCCAACGCAGCAAAGAAAAACATCGTGAGCGGCAGGCCAATAATTTGCCCTACAATTTGATCTTTTTGGCTTTTGGCAAAGCGGCTAAAATCGGGAATGTTCAGAGATAGCGTGGCCCAAAATCCCACCATGGCCGTTAAACCTGCAAAAAAATAGCCGTACACCGAGGCCCCTTCAGGGCGCGACGGCGGCTGTGCCAATAGCTCGGTCATCGACATATTCGGCCATGCCCACATCATAAGCCCAATACCCACGGCTAAGAGCAAAGGAGCCGCCAGCGTCTCCAGCCACTTAATCGACTCCGCGCCCCGGATCACTACATAGAGGTTCATAGCGCCGAAAACAAAAAAGCCAATCACTTCCCCCACGCCCCCTAGGGCTGCCCAGGCGGGAATCAGCTCCGACAACAGCAGGTGAATGGCCAAGCCGCCAAACATGGTTTGAATACCGAACCAGCCGCAGCCCACCAGCGCACGTACTAGGCACGGCACATTCGAGCCCAAAATACCGAAGGATGAGCGCAATACCACCGGAAAAGGAATACCGAACTTAGTACCGGGAAAAGCATTCAGCGTCAGTGGAATCAGTACGATCACGTTGGCTAGCAAGATGGCAAAGAGCGCCTCCCCCACGCTTAAGCCAAAATAAGCGGTTAACACCCCGCCCAGCGTATAGGTGGGTACACAAATCGACATTCCTACCCACAGCGCTGCAATGTTCCACTTGCTCCACGTGCGCTCACTTGCCTGAGTAGGCGCAATATCTTCATTGAAACGAGGACTCGAACGAACATCGTCCTCAACGTGGAGTTCAATCAGCCCCTCTCTGTCTACCATCTGGGTTCTTGAGCCTGTCATTTTATTCTCCTCAGCAGCGACATTGCCGACCGCATTCACGGCTTCAGCTTTTGTTGCAGCAATAAACATGCCTAAACACACCGCATGACAGTTAACTTATTGAGCAAAAAGCTGACTTAATCGACAGATAGGCAGTCACCGCACTCTCACTTGTTGTTGTGTTTTTTTGAATGCGACGTAAGACCACTAAAAACCTTAGTTGGTTAAAAAAATAACGCACCAAAAAGATACAAAAAAATCGTTTAAAACCCTATAAAAAAATATCAAACCATTGATTTTTAAAAGTATAAAAAAATCACCAAACATGTGCATGCATTCACCAAATCAGGAAAAACAGGCTTAACAAAAAACAAAAACATATAAAATCAATAACTTGAAAGCACACTCATCATTAGATAAAAAAATCTTGAAAAGTGACCACACAAAGGTCTATGTTCAAAAAGCTGTCAAATATGACAACTTTTAAAAAAACAATAAACACTCGGCTTTATGCCGGTGTCACCACACGCCAAGTGACCGTCATCACACTCATAAATATTAGCGATTAGTGTTTTTAACTTGCCGTGATGCGCTAGCCAATGCGGTGAGCGCGTATGACACGAGAGGGCTTTGTATGCAAAAGATGAAAATCGGCCTGATTCAAATGGGCCTAAAAACCAGTACCGACCTGGAACCCGCCGCTATTCGAGACGCGATGAACGAAGCGCATCTGCCGCTGATAAAACAAGCCGCTGAACAAGGCGTGCAGGTGCTGTGCTTCCAGGAAGTGTTTAATCAACCCTACTTTTGCCCCAGCCAGGACAGCAAATGGTACGCCGCTGCCGAGCGGGTGCCGGAAGGCCCCACCTGCCAGATGATGCAGAAGCTCGCCGCCGAACACCGCATGGTGATCATCGTCCCTATCTATGAAGAGACTGAGACCGGCGTTTACTACAACACGGCAGCGGTATTCGACGCTGACGGTAGCTATCTGGGCAAATACCACAAAACACACATTCCCCAAGTGGCTGGCTTTTGGGAAAAATTCTTCTTTAAGCCGGGCCAATCCAACTGGCCGGTGTTCGATACCGCCTACGGCAAGATCGGCGTGTACATCTGCTACGACCGCCACTTCCCTGAAGGCTGGCGAGCACTGGCCCTTAACGGTGCCGAAGTCATCTTTAACCCCTCCGCGACTGTGGCCGGGCTATCTCAATATTTATGGGAGCTTGAACAACCCGCCTCGGCTGCCGCTAACGGCTGCTTCATCGCTGCCATCAACCGCGTAGGCAGCGAAGCGCCTTGGAATATCGGCGACTTTTACGGCTCCAGCTACATCGTCAACCCACGCGGCAAGATCGAAGCCCAGGCCAGCGAAACCGAAGACGAGCTGCTGGTACACGAGATCGACTTAGACATGGTGCGCGAGGTGCGCAACAACTGGCAGTTCTTCCGTGACCGCCGCCCGGAAACCTACACCCGCTTAACCGACGGCGAATAAGCCCCTCAGTCAATTATCCCAGGAGTGAACCATGAGTTTATTGATCAAGGGCGGCACCGTCGTCACCCACGCCGACACCTACCACGCTGACGTGCTCTGCGTCGATGGAAAAATCCACGCCATTGGCACCGATTTAGACGTGCCGGAAGGCTGCGAGATTGTCGATGCCAGCCACCAATTGGTGATGCCCGGCGGTATCGACCCCCACACCCATATGCAGATGCCGTTTATGGGCGCGGTGGCCAGCGAAGATTTCTACACCGGCACCGCCGCGGCCATGGCAGGGGGTACCACGACCATTATCGACTTTGTGATACCGAGCCCCGGCCAGTCGTTGCTGGAAGCGTTTAACACCTGGCAAGGCTGGGCAGAAAAAGCCGCCACCGATTTCGCCTTCCACGTGGCGATTACTTGGTGGGACGAGAGCGTCAAAGAAGAGATGGGGACGCTGGTGCGGGAGCACGGCGTTAACAGCTTCAAGCACTTTATGGCCTACAAGGGCGCGATCATGGCCACCGACGATATCCTGGTGGAGAGTTTCTCGCGGTGTTTAGAGCTTGGGGCGATCCCCACGGTACACGCGGAAAACGGCGAGCTGGTCTACCACATGCAGCAAAAGCTGCTCGCCCAGGGGATGACCGGGCCAGAAGCGCATCCGCTTTCCCGACCGCCTCAGGTGGAAGGCGAAGCCGCCAGCCGGGCGATTCGTATTGCCAGCACCCTCGGTGCACCGGTTTATTTGGTGCACGTTTCCACCAAGGACGCGGTGGACGAAATCGCCTACGCCCGCCAGCAGGGCCACCCGGTATTTGGCGAGTGCTTAGCGGGCCAACTGGTAATCGACGACAGCGTTTATCAAAACCCGGACTGGGCAACTGCCGCCGCCCACGTCATGAGCCCGCCCTTCCGCCCTAAAGGCCATCAGGAAGCGCTGTGGCACGGCCTTCAATCCGGCAACCTGCAAACCACCGCCACCGACCACTGCTGCTTCTGCGAAGAGCAAAAGGCTGCTGGTAAAGATGACTTCACCAAGATCCCCAACGGCACCGCAGGCGTGGAAGACCGCTTGGCCGTGCTGTGGGACGAAGGCGTGAATACCGGCAAGCTATCGCCCCAAGAGTTTGTCGCGGTCACCTCCACCAACACCGCCAAAATCTTCAACCTCTATCCGCGCAAGGGGGCGATCCAAGTGGGCTCCGATGCTGACATCGTGGTGTGGGACCCGAACGGTACGCGCACGATCTCCGCGAAAACTCACCATCAGAACGTCGACTTCAACATCTTCGAGGGCAAAACGGTGCTCGGCATTGCTCGTCACACCATTAGCCAGGGCAAGTGGACATGGCGTGATGGCGAGCTACATGCCGAACGCGGCGCAGGGCGCTACTTAGAACGCCCCGCCTACCCCGGCGTGTTCGAGCTGCTCGCAAAACGCGCCGAGCTGAATGCACCCGTGGCGGTAACTCGCTAATCCCGGCCCCTACGAAGAACAGAGCAATGGAGAAACGACCGTGACCCATTCACTTGATCATCTGCCCAGCGCAAAAGAGGTCGACACCTATGACCCAGCGACGTTGGCGCATAATTTCAGCGACCTTCACCCGCCGCTGACGCCACGCCAAGCCATCATTGAAAGCCAGCGCTGCCTCTACTGCTTCGACGCGCCCTGCGTCGAGGCTTGCCCGTCGGATATTGATATACCGAGCTTCATCCGCCAAATCAGTGAAAACAACATTAATGGCGCAGCGGAAACCATTCTGGAAGCCAATATCCTTGGCGGCAGCTGTGCCCGCGTATGCCCCACCGAAATTCTCTGCGAGCGTAGCTGCGTGCGTAACCACGACGCGGAATGCCAGCCGGTGCTGATTGGCCTGCTCCAGCGCCACGCCACCGATCATATGCAGTTTGAGAGCCACCCCTTTAAGCGCGCCGCCAGCACTGGCCGACACATCGCCGTGGTGGGTGCCGGGCCTGCGGGACTCTCCTGCGCGCATCGCTTGGCAATGCTGGGCCATCAGGTGACGATTTTTGAGGCCGAACAAAAGCCCGGCGGGCTTAACGAGTACGGTATCGCCCGCTACAAAATGACCGATGACTTTGCCCGTAAAGAAGTCGAGTTCTTACTGGAAGTCGGCGGCATCGACCTTCAGTACGGCCAGCGCCTGGGCGACAACCTTACTCTCGACATCCTGCGCCAGCAGTACGACAGCGTATTCCTGGGTTTGGGGCTGGGGGCCAGCCGTACGCTGGGGCTAACCGGCGAGGATGCACCGGGCCTGATGCCTGCGGTGGACTACATCAAAACCCTGCGCCAGACCGATGATCTGGGCAGCCTGGCCCTGGCCAAGCGCTGCATCGTGATTGGCGCAGGCAATACCGCGATCGATATGGCCACGCAAATGGCGCGACTGGGCGCTGCCGAGGTCACGCTGGTGTATCGCCGTGGCGTTGAGGCGATGTCCGCCACCGACCACGAACAGGAGATCGCCAAGGCCAACGGCGTGCGCATGATCACCTGGGCGCAGCCGGACGAGATTCTGCTGAATGAGCAAGGGCAGGTGGCAGGCATGCGCTTTGCTAACACCCGCGATCAAGAGGGGCGATTAACACCCACCGGCGAATCCTTTGAGATTCCGGCGGATGCCGTTTTCACCGCCATCGGCCAAGGCTTCGCTGGCGAAAGCCTACACGACGCCACTGCCGCGGAGCTTGCCCGCGACGGCGAGCGCATTCACGTCAATGAGATGCTCCAAACCTCTCTGCCCAACGTTTACGCCGGGGGCGACTGTTTGAAATCCGGCCAGGATCTCACCGTACAAGCCGTGCAGCACGGCAAACTGGCGGCCCACGCCATTCATCAAGCGCTCGCCGCCCAGCAGGAGGCCGCATGAACACGACGCCTTTCAACACGCTCTCTTTTCCAGGCAAAAAAAACAGTGGCGACAGCGTCGTCAATGGCGTTGATCTGTCGGTGAATTTTGCCGGTATCAAAGCTCCGAACCCGTTCTGGCTGGCCTCTGCCCCGCCCACCGACAAAGCCTACAACGTCGTGCGCGCCTATGAAGCGGGCTGGGGCGGCGTAGTGTGGAAAACCCTCGGCGAAGAGCCTGCGGCGGTCAACGTCTCCTCCCGCTACTCCGCCCACTACGGCAAGAACCGCGAAGTCATCGGCTTTAACAATATCGAGCTGATTACCGACCGCTCGCTGGAGATCAACCTTAAAGAGATCACCCAGGTGAAGAAGGATTGGCCCGACCGTGCACTAATCGTCTCCATCATGGTGCCTTGCAACGAGGAAGCCTGGGCATATATTTTGCCACTGGTAGAAGCCACCGGTGCAGATGGCATTGAGCTCAACCTGGGCTGCCCTCACGGCATGCCGGAACGCGGCATGGGCGCGGCGGTGGGCCAAAACCCCGACCTGATCGAGAAAGTCACCTACTGGTGTAAGAAGCACTACTCCAAGCCGGTGATCGTCAAACTCACCCCCAACATTACCGATATTCGCGTGGGTGCCCAGGCGGCGCTACGTGGCGGCGCGGATGCGGTCTCGCTAATCAACACCATCAACTCAATCACCAGTATCGACCTGGACAACATGGTCGCCAAACCCACCGTAGGCCATCAGAGCACCCACGGCGGCTACTGCGGCAGCGCCGTCAAACCCATCGCCCTGAACATGGTGGCAGAAATTGCCCGTGACCCAGCCACACCTACGCTACCTATTTCAGGCATCGGCGGGATTTCCACCTGGCGGGATGCGGCGGAATTTATCGCCCTGGGCGCAGGCAGCGTGCAGGTGTGCACCGCTGCCATGCTCAACGGTTTTAGGATTGTAGAGGAGATGAAAGACGGCCTCTCCCGCTGGATGGCGGAAAAAGGCTACGACTCCATCGAGGCGTTTTCCCGCAAGGCGGTGCCACACACCACCGACTGGAAGCATCTGGACATCAACTTCAAGACCATCGCCCACATCGATCAGGATTTGTGTATTGAGTGTGGCCGCTGCTATATCGCCTGCGAAGATACCTCCCACCAGTCGATTGCCAAGCTTACCGAGCAGGACGGCGCCCGCCGCTATGAGGTCATTGAAGAGGAGTGCGTTGGCTGTAACCTCTGCCAGATCACCTGCCCGGTAGAGAACTGCATCACCATGGTGCCGCAAGAGACCGGCAAACCGTTCCTCGCTTGGGACAACGACCCACGCAATCCCTTCCGCGTTGCCTCGTAAACCGTTCTCCCCCATCCAATGCTCGATATGGCACCGCCCTCTTTAGTGAGGGCGGCTGTCATTATGCCTTCAAATAGTGTCACTCATGATCGGCAAAGACTGCCTTAATCCTCATGAATCTTGATCTGATAAAGCACGCAGTAAATCACCGGCAGCACGATAAGGGTGAGCAGTGTGGCCACCCCAAGCCCACCTATCAGCGCGACCGCCATGCTGGCAAAGAAGGCATCACTGATCAGTGGAATCAGCCCTAGCATGGTCGTCAGGGCGGCCATGGATACGGGCCGAACACGGCTAATGGCAGCGCGCACCACGGCGTGATAGCGATCTTTGTGCAGCGGCAGCTGCACATTGATCTCTTCTACCAGAACGATGGCATTCTTAATCACCATCCCGATCAAGCTCAACGTACCCAGCAGCGCCATAAACGAGAAAGGCATTCCCGTTACGAGAAGAGCCGCAACGACCCCGACGATAGTCAGCGGTACCAAAAACCAGATCGCCAGCGGCTGACGGAAGTTGTTAAACAGCACCACCGTAATAATAAACATCATCACCAAGCCAAGCGGCAGCGACGAAAACAGGCCGCTCTGCGCCTCACCGGCGGTCTCAAATTCACCGCCCCACTCCAGCCGGTAACCGGGTGGTAATTCCAGCGCCTCTACCTGAGGCCGCACTTGGGCCAATACGCTTGCTGCCGTCACCCCGCTGAGCGGGTCAGGCTCGCCATATACCGCCAGCATACGCTCGCGGTCGCGGCGCATTATCAGCGGATCAGCGACCTGGGTCGTTACATCGCGCATCACTTGATCCGCCGTAATGTAACGCCCCTGTTCAGCGCTCCATACGTTCAACGATCCTAGGTTGTCGATATCGTTGCGCTGCTCCGGTATCGCTCTGGCAACAATCGGAATCAGGTCGCTGCCGTCACGATAGAGACCCACTTGGCTACCACTGGTACTCAGCGCCAGCGTTGCCGCTAAATTCTCACGCGTAACGCCCAGCCGTCGCGCGGTATCTTCGGCAAAAATAGGCACCACAGCCTGAACGCGGTTACGCCAGTTGGTGCGCACGCTGACCATATTGGACGTATCGCTAAACAGGGCCTCAACTTGATCACCAAGCTGGCGCAACACGGCAGGGTCGCTGCCATAAAGCCTGGCTTCAATCTTGGCTTTGGGCGCGGGCCCCACTTCCAGCGGGGCAATTTTATAGTCGATATCGCTATGATCGCGCTCCAGCACGGCTTCGACATCCGCCATGCGCGCTTGCTGCGTCGCTTTATCATGGGTCTCGACAATTAGCTGTGAGTAGCTGGCAAAGCGGTCTTCCGGCGCATAGGTCAAGGTAAAGCGCTGGGCACCACCGCCGACAACCGTGGTGAGGTGGTGAACGCCTTCCATCTCCATCACCACCTCTTCTAACTCTGCTACCCGCCGCTGGGTTTCCAGGATATCGGTGCCTTCCGGCGTGCGATAATCGACAAAGAAAATGGGCGTATTCGAGGCCGGAAAAAAGGCATTTTTGACTGACCCGAAGCCAAACACGGCGCCCGCCAGTATGGCCATCACCAGGCCAAGCGTTAGCCAACGCAGCCGGATACCGGCCACAATCACACGGCTAAACAGGCGATACACCGCACCTTTGTAAGGATCTTCATCCGTGCTGCTTGGAGCCACATTGCGAAACAGCAGTTTGAAATAGAACGGCGTGAGCGTCAGGGCCGTCAGCCAGCTCAGCAGCAGCGAATAGAGCAACACATAGAACAGCGAGCCGATAAATTCACCGGTGGTATCCGGCGATAGCCCAATCGGTGCAAAGGCAGCCACCGCAATCAGCGTAGCGGCCAACAGTGGCCATGCGTTTTGCCGAACCACCTGATGTGCCGACTCTCGTATGCTTTGGCCACGTTTCAGGCCCACCAGCATGCCTTCCGTCACCACAATGGCGTTATCGACCAGCATGCCCAGCGCGATAATCAGCGCTCCCAGCGAGATTTTCTCCAGCTGCAAGCCGTGGATGCGCATCAGCATAAAAGTGCCAATAATCGTAATCAGCAGAATAAAGCCCATCAGCAGGCCGCTGCGCCAGCCCATAAACAGCATGAGCACCACAATCACAATGGCCACCGCCTGAATTAGGCTAACGAGGAAGCCGGATACCGCCTCATCCACCACGCTCGGCTGGTCATAGACCACATTGAGTTCCATACCTAAGGGGGTACGCGCGTCTAACTCCTCTAGCCGTTGATCAAGGCGGGCACCTACCTCAACAACGTTAACGCCGCTTTCAAACGAGATACCGAGCGAGATGGCAGGCCGCCCCATATCGCGGTAAAGCTGCTGGGGTTGCTCGGTTAAGCCACGAGAAATCTCCGCAATATCGCTCAGCCTGACCAGCTCGCCATTACCTTCACTGACGATTAGCGCACGCAAATCATCAATATTGGCGGAACTACCCGACGGCGTTATTCGGAAACGCTGACCTCCCTGTTTCAAGTGACCCGAGTCCGCTACGGCATTTTGCGTATCCAGCAGTTGCTGAAGAGAACTTAACGGGATGTTTAGCGCACGCAGCTGTTCTCGGTCCACTTCTATAAAAATGCGCTCTTCCCTTACCCCCGCCAGGGATACCTTTTCAACGCCATCTACCAGCGCAAGCTCACGCTTTAGAAACTCGGCATGGCCTTTTAGGTCCGGCATGGCGTAGCCGTCGCCCGTGAGGTTAATCATCAGCCCGAACACATCGCCAAAATCATCGTTAACCCGTGACCGGCTCGCCCCTGGCGGCAAGGCCGCCTGAGCATCCCCCACTTTACGGCGCAATGAATCCCACAGCTGTTGTAGCTCTTCGTTTTGCACCGTGCTTTGCAGCTCAACGGTGATTTGCGAAAACCCATCAGAACTTACCGAGCTGATGCGTTTAATGGCGGGCATTTCTTGAATGGCTTCTTCCAGCGTCGAGGTGACTTCCTGCTCCACCTCTTCGGGCGTGGCACCAGGATATTGGGTCGTGACCAGCGCATTACGAATAGTAAATTCGGGGAACTCCAGCTGCCCCATGCCGGTGAATGCGAGCGATCCACCAATAAGCAGTACCACGGTCATTAAATAGCTCGCGGCCCGGTGGCGTAAGAAGTAGTCAACCATCTTATAGCCCCTGTTCCTTTTCCCATGGCGTGACGCGCATATCCGCGCTGACACGATGGGCACCCGCTGCCACCACGCGATCATTCGCGGCCAGCTCACCGCTTACTTCTAGCCCCTTAGAGGTTAAACGCCCCACTTCGACCGGCACTGCCTCTAAACGATCAGGCGCCTGAAAACGCCACACCACGGCCTGTTCTGGATTCTCACCAAGGTAGCCAATGGCATCAGGCGGCAAATGCCAAACGAGACTTTCGGACGCTGGTAACAGTTGGCCTAAATCAAGCCGCACGGTGGCGCTCATGCCATCCAGCAGCGTGATGTCGTCGGGTTGCGGCAGCCGAAGCGTTACCTCATAAGCAAGGCTTTGCGCGCTGGCCTGGGTGGTATAAGACGCTAGCTGCGCCAAGTAAGGTTTTTCACTATTGCCAAACCGCACCTCAAAGGCCATCGCCGTTTCAAACGGTGTCACCTCGTCATTGCGCGGTATTTGCTGAACAATCTGCTGGGGTAGATGGAAGATCACATCAAGCTGCCCTGGCTGCTGAATCACCGCCACGGTCTCCTGCACCTGAACAATCTGCCGGTTATCGACCGGCACCTGGGCAATGACACCATCATAAGGGGCGCGCAGTTGGGTATTTTCCAGCTGCTCTTCAGCCTGCTCAAAGGTCGCCCGAGCAGCACGCAGCTCCGCTTCTGATTCATCAAACCGCGCCTGGCTGATTGCCCCACGCTCGAGGGTATAACGCATGCGTTCGTGAGTTGCCTGCGCCAAATCTAACCGCGAACGGGCGCTATCTAATTCACTACGCATCGCCCGATCATCAATACGCGCGATTAAGGTGCCTTCTGTTACCCGCTGGCCTGGGCTCACGTTAAGTTCTAACAGCTCGCCTGCCATGCGAAACGAGAGGTTGCTACGCGTGGTGGCTTCAACCCGCGCAGGGAATTGGCGCTGCAGCGAGGCACCTGACGCCTCTAGTGTCATCAGTTTCACCGGCCGAGGAGGCGGTTCATTCTGGCCGGCATAAGCATTACCTGCTGCCAGCAGCAAGGCCAGCAGCGCTGGAAGCAATCGAATCACAGGGTTACGCACAGCAGACTCCTCGGCGGTATTGTCATTACGCAATCATAAGGGTTTCACTGACATTCATAAATGTCAGTGAACGTGTATACTAATCGCCTACTGACGACTTTGCCATTCAGTCATGTCAAATATGGTCATTTTTCTTAGGAGCTGCTATGTCACGCCGCAAAGCCGAGGCTGAACGCACCCGCGAGGCGATTCTAGATGCCGCAGAAATCCAGTTTCTCGCTCAAGGCGTGTCGCGCACCACGCTAGCCCACATTGCGGCAGCAGCTGGCGTAACCCGCGGTGCTATTTACTGGCATTTTGAAGATAAAGCGGCAGTATTCAATGCCCTGCTAGAGCGGGTTCGTGTGCCGCTCGATGAAATTGTTGATGAGGCAGCGCGCCGTTTAGGCCACGCCCCCACACACTGCTTGCAAGCCATTGCTCACAGCGCGCTCAGCGCTATTTGCTATAACCTGCCCTTGCAACGCGCCGCGACCATCGTGCTACACCGCTGCGAAAAGCTAGAGGATGATCACCCGCGTATCAGTATGATCACTCAGCTGTCAGAGTACTCAAAAGCGCGCGTCGAGCAGCTGTTCGAGCAGGCGAAACTTAATGGCCAGCTACGCCGGGGACTTAGCCCTGCCAGTGCCCGACTTCACTTTCATGGCTTCTTAATCGGCATTTGTTTTGACTGGCTACAAGACCCGCTGCAATTTTCATTGGCAGACGAGTACGAGGGTATGGTCGAAACGTTAATGCGGGGATTGTTAGTGGAGAGCACCCCCTAAATCCTACGGGTTCAGGTGAGATAGATGTCTAGCTCACGTGTCTTACTCAATATCGAGTAAATAGCCGTAAAACGCCGTATTGCGCTGCCAGCCCAGCGATTCATATAAGCGCTGGGCGCGCTCATTTTCGACCTGCGTCATCAATACCAAACGCGCGACGCCATGTTCACGGGCAAGCTGGGTGGCGGCTTCCATCAGCGCTCGGCCCGTTCCTTTCTCACGGCACTCTGGCAGCACAAAGAGGTCGTTTAGCGTCCAGCGTGAATTTAAACCCACGGTGGAGACGCCAGGGTAGAGCTGAACGAAGCCTGTTATTGCGCCATCAACGCCTTCGCTCACCAAAATTCGGGAGTCCGCCTGCCCAAAGCGCTGGCGCAAAAAATCACGCGCTGCTGGAGTATCACTTGGCTGTTGATAAAACTGCCGATAGCCATCTAACAGCTCGGTTAAAGCATCGAGATCATGAATCGTGGCAGAGCGAACGTGGGTCATGCGTTATCTCCCTAGTGGGTGTACTAACTCACCGTGGCAATGGAGTGAAAAGGCACTTAGCGTATACGCTGCGTATTTCCTGACGGTTTTCTTATAGTAGTGTATCGTCTTTTGAACGCTTATTAATCCATCTAACAGCAAGGGGACGACGCGTTCCCACTGGGGTTACCGTGGTCCAATCGCTCTCTTCGCATACCGAATCCCGCGCTTCGATATATAAAGCTTGGAGTGTCCATATCTTTACCGCCAGCGGCGTGCTGCTTGGCACGATGGCGCTCCTGGCGCTGGTCGACAATAACCCGGTGGCCTGCCTGCTCTGGCTGGGGGCGGCGATGATGATCGACGGTATTGATGGCACCTTGGCACGCAAATATGAAGTGAAGACCATCCTGCCCCACTTCGATGGATCGACGCTGGATATGGTGATTGATTACCTCACCTGGGCGTTTATTCCTGCGCTGTTTATTTACTACTTCATTGAATTGCCGCCCTATTTAGGGCTGCTATCGGTCTTTATCATTCTACTGTCATCGATGTTTTGTTTCTGTAACGTCGATATGAAAAGCCAGGATAATTACTTCGTGGGCTTTCCTGCCGCCTGGAATATTGCCGCGGCCTATTTTTATATTCTTGATTTACCTCCCTTCGTCACGTTTGCGGCGATCCTCGTCCTGGCGATGCTGACCGTGACGAAAATGAAGTTTTTGCACCCGTTTCGAGTGCGCCTATTTATGCCGCTCAATATCGCTGTGACGCTGCTTTGGTGCGTGTGCGCAACCTCGTTAATCCTCTCAAACTCTGATCATGCCGCCTGGGCACTGTGGGGCTTAGGCGTGACCTCACTTTACTTCGCTGGCATGTGCTTTTGGCGCACGGCTCAAGAGTGGTTCGGCGGGCAGATGGTACGTTAAATGGCCTCCAACTTTATCGCCCCCGATGGCCACCCACGCTGCCAGTGGTGTGGCGGAGCAGCGGAGTTTCTGCCCTACCACGACCACGAGTGGGGCTTTCCCGTTGCCGATGACCAGCGGCTGTTTGAAAAGCTCTGCTTGGAGAGTTTTCAATCAGGCTTGAGCTGGCGAACGATTTTGAACAAGCGTGAGAATTTCCGCGCGGCTTTCCACCACTTCGATTTCCATAAAGTCGCCGGTTTTAACGAAGAGGATGTGCAGCGCTTACTGCAAGATGCGGGCATTATTCGTCATCGCGGTAAGATCGAAGCCACCATCAATAACGCGCGCTGTGCGCAGGAAATGGTGGTTCAAGAAGGCTCTTTAGCGGCGTTTTTCTGGCGCTATGAACCGGACAGCGCTTCTCTGCCTGCCCCACAAACCCAAACCACATCGCCAGAATCTATCGCGCTAGCAAAAGATCTTAAAAAGCGCGGATGGAAGTTTTTTGGCCCGACGACCGCGTTTGCGTTTATGCAGGCCATCGGGCTGATCAATGATCACTCGTTGAACTGCGTCACGCGCGAACGCGTTGAACAGGCGCGCGCAGCGTTTCAGCGGCCTTCTTGAATGAACACCTCGTTGCTCTTACTTCATCGCCAGTGAGGACTCGCGTACCTCGCTGAGCATATCACTCGCTAACTCGCCTACCGTGCGCACCGCTTTCTCCATCGCAGGCGTTAAGGTAAACGCGTAGTTCAACCGCAAGCACTGGCGAAACTTACCCGATGCAGAGAACAGCGCCCCCGGCGCCACATGGATGGCGTGTTGCGCTAAGCGCTCGTTAAGGCGCACGCAGTCGACATCCGCCGGTAGCTCTACCCAGAGTAAAAAGCCCCCTTGCGGGTAGCTAATGCCTGACCCTTTCGGAAAGTAGCGCTGCACCCAGCTAATCATCACATCCCGCTGGCGTTGATACTGGCGGGAAACAGTGCGTAGATGACGCTCAAAATGGCCCTTGGCGACAAACTCCGCCACGGCCAATTGCAGCAACGTGGCAGAAGCGCCGGTGGAGACGTACTTCATATGCAGCGCCTTTTCTCGGTAGCAGCCAGGTGCCAGCCAGCCCACGCGCAGGCCCGGCCCTAAGGTTTTCGAGAAACCGCTACATAGCAGCACGCGCCCGTCGGTATCAAAGGATTTAATCGTGAGCGGCCTGGGTTGGGTGTAGGCCAAATCCCCATAAATATCATCTTCAATAATGGCCACATCAAACCGTTGGGCAAGCTGATAGAGCGCCCGCTTGCGCGCTTCCGGCATGGTGTAGCCCAAGGGGTTGTTATAGGTGGGCGTTACCTGAATAGCGCGAATAGGCCACTGCTCTAGCGCCAGCTCTAACGCTTCCAGGCTGATGCCGGTTTGCGGGTCGGTGGGAATCTCCAGCGCCTTTAAACCGTTGGCTTTCAGTATCTGCATGGTGCCGTAGAAACTGGGCGAATCTACCGCCACCACATCGCCAGGCTGGGTAAGCGTACGCAGCGCAATGGAGAGTGCCTCCTGGCAGCCGGTGGTAATCAACACATCATCCGGATGCAGCAGGCAACCAGACGCCACCGCCAAACGCGCCACCTGTTGGCGCAGTTCAGGGCTGCCGCTGAGTTTGTCGTAATTAAAGCCGTGCAGATCGTTACTACGGTGCAGCCCGGCGAGGATTTTCGACAATGGCTTTAACGACGCCACCTCAAGATTGGGCACACCGCGCCCAAGCAGCAGCCGTTTGTCGTCTCGCTGGGTAGCTACCAGCTCTAGCACTTGGTCCCACTGGGAGACATCCAGCGGGCACTGGGCTGGTCGCGAGACAGAAGGCAGCACGGAGGGAATACGACACGGCAGCACGAAGTAGCCCGACTTTGGCCGCGACTCAATCAGTGCGGCGTCCATCAATTGGCGATACGCTTCTTGCGCCGTTGAGATACTGACGTTCAGCTCTTGGCAGACCGCGCGAATGGAAGGTAGCCGGTCGCCCACGCGATAAATCCCATGCTCGATCCGCTCCCGCAACGTTGCCGCCACCTCTTCATAACGCGTCATCACGCCCACCCCGCTCGGTTCATCTGCCATACAGAAGGCATCTCGTTTCTCCATACAGAGGTATAACACGCCCATCTGTATCGTGAAAATAAAAAAACCTATATCTGTATTGCCACCAACAGGCTGCGTAACCTAAACAGGCACCCCACCGTTCGGAGAGCCGCCATGCCACGCTTCAGCCTCACTCAGCTTCGTTACCAGCTAAGCCACTACCAGCAGCGCCGCCGCAGCCGTCGGCAACTGCTCACGCTAGATGACCACTTACTGAAAGATATTGGCCTCACCCGTGAACAGGCCTACCAGGAGGGAAAACAAACGTTTTGGAAACCAAAGCACCAAGATAAGAGAGCATTAACAACGCAGCGCCGCGATTAAATGCTTAGGACACTAGCGCCCACTAAGCCGTCAGCCCAATGCCTCTTAAAATCACCGAGGTCACCGACTGCACGGCTTTTTCAAACTGTAGGTCGTCCAGCGGTTTGTCGTCGTTCAGCAGTGAAATTTGGTAGTCGAAGTCGGCGTAGTGCTGGGTAGAGGCCCAGATCATATAGAGCAGGTAGGAAGGTTCGACGGGGTTGATTTGCCCGGAATCGACCCATTCGCGGATTTTCGACTCTTTCAGTTTGGCCCATTCATAGAGGTTATCGCGCAGGCGCTCTTTGAGCATCGGGGCACCTTGCATCACTTCGGCGGCCCACACTTTGGAGCCGTGGGCGCGGTTGCGGGAGTGGTTCATCTTGGCGCGTATGTAGGTGGAGAGCACCACTCGAGGGTCGTCGTACAGCTCGAAACAGAGCGCGTCCTGCTTCCATAACTCTAATAGCGCCAGCAATACCTCTTGATAGAGTACTTTCTTAGTGGCGAAATAGTAGTGCACGTTGGACTTTGGCAGGTCGGCTAACTGGGCAATATCGCCCATGGAGGCCCCGGCGTAGCCTTTCTCGGCAAACAGCTGCTCCGCCGCCTGAAGGATCTTTTTGACGTTCGTTTGCCGAATTTCGTCCTGTGTTCTCGCCACGCTGGTATCCCTTTGCAACCCTGACCGCTCATAATACGCACCAAAAAATACACCACCGCCCAGCAATGATGCAGGCGGTGGTGCAGTGAAGATGGCGCAGTTAGCGCATCGCGTCAACGCTGGTTAGTAGGAAACGAGAACTCCGCCCGTGTGGCTTCGCTGACGGAAGGCCAGCGCTGGGAAACCGCCTTGCGGCGCGTGTAGAAGCGAACCGAGTCTGGGCCGTAGGCGTGAAGGTCGCCAAACAGCGAGCGCTTCCAGCCACCAAAGCTGTGGTAGGCCACCGGCACAGGCAGCGGTACGTTCACCCCCACCATGCCCACTTCGATACCGTCGGTGAAGCGGCGGGCGGCTTCGCCATCGCGGGTAAACAGGCAGGTGCCGTTGCCGTATTCGTGGTCGTTAATCAGCTGCATGGCATCGTCCAGGCTGCCGACCCGCACTACGCAGAGCACTGGCCCAAAGATCTCTTCCTGGTAAATGCGCATCTCAGCGGTGACGTTATCGAACAGGCAGCCACCCACAAAGTAGCCCTCCTCATGGCCAGCCACGGTCAGGCCACGGCCATCCGCTACCAGCGAAGCGCCAGCATTCACACCATCTTCAATAAAGCCAAGCACTTTATCGCGATGCTCTGCGGTGACCAGCGGGCCCATATCCAGGACTTTATCGGTACCCGGCCCCACCTTCAGCTTAGCGATTTTGGGCAGCATGGTTTCCACTAACCGGTCGGCGGTTTCATCGCCCACGCACACCGCTACCGAGATCGCCATGCAGCGCTCGCCGCAGCTGCCGTAGGCAGCGCCCATCAGCGTGTTGGCGGCGTTTTCTAGGTCGGCATCTGGCAGAATCACCGCGTGGTTCTTAGCCCCGCCCAGGGCCTGAACGCGCTTGCCCGCTGCCGAACCTCGGGAATAAATCGCTTCCGCCACGGGCGTGGAACCCACAAACGAAATGGCTTTCACGGCTTTGGCATCCAAGAGTGTTTCTACCGCTTCGCGACCGCCGTGAATCACGTTCATCACGCCTTTGGGCAGCCCCGCTTCTTGCAGCAGTTCGGCCACGGCCATAGCCGCTGATGGGTCTTTTTCGGAAGGCTTAAGAATGAAGGTGTTACCGCAGGCAATCGCCATCGGGTACATCCACAGCGGCACCATGGCGGGGAAGTTAAACGGGGTAATGCCCGCGACCACGCCCAGCGGCTGGAAGTTAGACCAGGCATCAATGCCTGGCCCCACGTTGTGGGAGTACTCGCCTTTTAACAGCTCCGGCACGCCGCAGGCGTACTCGACATTCTCAATGCCACGCTTCAGCTCGCCCATGGCGTCTTCGACCGTTTTGCCATGCTCTTCGCTGACTAGTTGCACGAGGCGGTCCGCGTGCTCTTCCAGCAGCTGCTTAAAGCGGTACATCACCTGGGCGCGCTTGGCGGGCGGCGTATCGCGCCAGGTAGGAAAAGCAGCCTGGGCTGCGGCAATGGCACGCTCCACATCCGCCGCGCTGGCATCCGCCACGTGGCGGATCACTTTTCCCGTAGAAGGGTTGGTGACGTCCAGCGTGCGCTGGCTTTCCACTAGCTCACCGTTAATCAGGTGGGAAACAACACTCATCATGAAACTCCAAAACAGGGTTGGCCAGGGTTACGCCAGTGAATCCAGGGTGGTCGCAACGGCATCGAACAAACGCTCAAGCTCGGCTTCCGTGGTGCCAAAGGGAGGGCCGAACTGCAGGGTGTCGCCACCGTAGCGCACGTAAAAGCCTGCTTCCCACAGCGCCATATGCGCATCGCGGGGGCGAATGGTGGGGTCGCCGTTGCGCGGCGCTAACTGAAGAGCACCGGCCAAACCGTAGTTGCGAATATCGACAATGTGGTTGTGGCCTTTTAAGGCGTGCAGCTTTTGCTCGAATACCGGAGCGATGGCATTCACCTGAGCGGGGAAGTTTTCACGCTCCATCATCTCCAGCGCCGCCAGCCCCGCCGCGCAGGCCACGGGGTGGGCGCTGTAGGTGTAGCCGTGGGGGAATTCAATAGCGTGTTGGGCACCGCCTGCATGCATAAAGGTGTCGAAAATCTCACCAGAGGCGATCACTGCGCCCATGGGGATCGCGCCATTGGTGATCTGTTTAGCCACGTTCATGATATCCGGCGTGACGCCAAACGCTTCGGCCCCGGTGGTCGCCCCACTGCGGCCAAAGGCGGTAATGACTTCATCAAAAATCAGCAGAATATCGTGGGCGGTGCAGATCTCCCGCAGCCGATCCAAATAGCCTTTTGGCGGCACAATCACACCCGCCGAACCCGACATCGGCTCCACAATCACCGCTGCAATGGTAGAGGCATCGTGAAGGGCGATTTGATCCAGCAGCGCATCGGCCAGCTCTGCGCCGGTTTCCGCTTGGCCACGGGTGTACGCATGGCCCGCCTGCAGGGTGTGGGGCAGGTGCGTCACGTCCATCAACTGGCCGTAGTGCTTACGGTTACCGCCAATACCGCCCAGGCTGGTGCCACCAATATTCACGCCGTGGTAGCCCTTGGCGCGGCCGATCATGCGGGTTTTTTCCGGCTTACCTTTTAACCGCCAGTAGGCCTTGGCCATCTTGACCGAGGTATCGGCGGCTTCAGAACCGGAGTTGGTGAAAAACACGTGATCCAGCCCGGCAGGCGTTAAGCTCGCGACCTTTTCCGCCAGCTTGAACGCCAACGGGTGGGCAATCTGAAAACCGGGGGCAAAATCCAGCGTACCGAGCTGCGCCGCCACGGCTTTTTGGATCTCTTCACGGTTATGGCCTGCCCCGCAGGTCCATAGGCCAGAGAGCGAATCAAACAGCTTGTGCCCCTGGTCATCGATGTAATAACGCCCTTCCGCCCCCGCAATCATGCGCGGATTCGCGCGGAAATCGCGGTTCGCGCTGAACGGCATCCAGAAGTGCTGGTTGAGGGCGGTGCCTGATGCAGACTGCTCAGCCGTTTTTTCCGCTGACTGTGCGGTTGTTTTACTTTTTAAACCAAACATAGTGTCCAGCTCCGTCGCTTTGAGACATGCCCACAGCATGCGCCACCCACTACGTTTATAAAATTATGCTTTTCTTGAGTTCACGTTAGAGAATCCATACGCAATACAGCGCCAAACGTTGCCTACTCACCTTGACGTAGCGATTCAAAGCGCCTAATTCTTATATTTATACGAATAAATACAACAAATCAGTGGAACACGCCTAAGTAGCACCCGCACAGACAATGCGCCAAACAGCGCTGTTGTTGCCTGCGTGCACTATGAACATTGCTCACAATTTCAATATAAACAAAGGGCTAACTTGCTATGAAATACTTAACACCCTTAAAGCTGTCTATTTATGGCGGCATGCTCTTCAGCTTTTTTATGCTGGAAAGCCCCCTCATTATGCTGGCTAACCGCATAGAACCCATGGTGATGGGACTCCCTTTTCTGCTGGTGTGGAACTTGTTCTGGTGGTTTGCATTAACGGCACTGTTTTTGGTGGCTTATTTCACCAATTGGGGCAGCCCCGAACCATCCTCTGTCCACGCAACTAAACAGCTGTAAAAAAAGGGGTTCACCATGACCGGTAGCTTATTAATTATTGCAGCTTTTATGATAATCCCCTTGATGGTGGGGGTTTTATCCGCTCGTCAATCGCAAGAAACTAGCGAGGACTTTTTTGTTCAAGGCCGTGCCATGGGGAGTATCGCGGTCTTCTTCACCGTCGCGGCAACCTGGTGGAGTGCGTTTGCGTTCCTCGGCTCTAATGCCACGTTTTATACCAACGGGCCGGTATTTCTGACGGCGTTAGCCTGGAATCTCCTATTTGGCTTTATGTATTACTGGATAGGCAAACGGGTTTGGTTTTTAGGTAAACGATTCAATTATTTAACACCTTCAGATTTAATTGGTGATTTTTATAATAGCGAGGCACTACGCATTACCGTTGCCGCTATTACGCTGATTTTTACCGTACCTTATCTGCAGATCCAGCTCACTGGCGGCGCTTATTTAATCGAGGTCGCCTCGGGCGGATTAATTCCTTTCTGGCTCGCCGCCCTGCTGTTTTACTTCATTATTATCATCTACGTATGGATTGGCGGTATCCGCGCTATCGCCTGGACCGACGTTATTTACGGTGCGCTGCTATTCTTCGGCATGCTGTATGCCGGTTACTACATTTCCAGCCAAGTAGGTGGCCCAACAGCGCTATTTAGTCAGCTTCAGCAAACCTCTCCTGACCATCTCACCATGCCTGGGCCTAACGGCACGATGGGCTACCCCATGTGGTTCTCGCTATTTGCCATTACCGCCATTGGTGCCTTTATGGGCCCGCAAATCTGGCTGCGTATGTACTCGGTGAAACACGGCAAGCTGTTTAACTTGATGCCGTTCTTGCTGGGGTTGGCGGCCTTTGCCTATGTAGGCTCGGTGCTGTCTGGCTATTCAGGCGTGCTGCTTGAACCCAACGTAGAGAACCCGGACCAGATCCTGCCCATTATGCTGATGGAGTATGCGCCTTACCTACTCGCTTCACTGATCATGGCAGCCGGTGCTTCAGCCGCTATGTCTACCGCTAATTCGCAGATCCACGCGGTGTCTACCGTGGTGACGATGGATATTTACAAACGCTATGTAAATCGTGACGCAAGCCAAGCGCGCATTGTGTATATCGGTCGTTTATCGCTGGTGGGCTTCTCATTGGCCGCTTATATCATGGCGCTTACCGTACCTGGCGTACTGGTCACGATTGGTATTGCGGCACTGGCGGGCACCGCGCAGTTGATCATTCCCACCATAGGGGCCATCACCTGGAAAAAAGCGCACCCCACCGCTGCACTGGCGGGTTTGTGGGCGGGCGTTGCCTGCGTGCTCCTCATGACCTTTGGCCCGCTCAGCGCACCGTTTGGCTACCATGCGGGTTTCTGGGGTTTATTGCTGAATGCTGCGCTGTTTGTTGGGCTCAGCCACGCGCTGCATCGACGCGACACAGCGGTCGTGGAACGCTTTACTCAAGCACGCTATGACTATGATGCCGAGTACCACCCAGAGCGCTTACCCGCCTATACACAAGAAATCACCAATAGCGCTAACCACCAATAAGGAGTGGGTTGATGACTCAAGCCCCTGTTTCAACCTTGCCGCGCAGACCCAAGCTTGCCGAGCTGATTAGCGACGACATCAAGCGCTGGATAGCCGCAGAGTCACTGGGAGAAGGCGACCGGCTGCCCAACGAAAAAGCGCTGATGGAGCTTTACGGTAGCGCTAAGGGCACCGTGCGCGAAGCGCTCAAGATCTTAGAGGTTGAGGGGCTCATCACGTTAAAAACTGGGCCTAAAGGAGGCGCGGTCATTAATCAGCCCAGCATGGAGCCCGCCAGCCGAATGCTGCGTAACTTCCTGCACTTCCAACAATTGGATGGCAAGCAGGTGTACCAGTTACGCAGACTGCTGGAAGTAGAACTGGCGGCCTCCGTGGTGGGTAAGCTCAACGAACAGGACTTCCAACAGTTGGAAGCCAATATGTCGGCCTGCGCCTGCTGTGCGAGTCATGAAGAGGATCATCGACACCAACGTTTTCTAGAGCTGGAGTTTCACCAGTTGCTGGCCCGTGCCTGCCCGAATCCGTTGCTCGCGTTTATGTGCCAGTTCTTAAACGACATGCTGCGCGATTTGGTGGTGATCAAAAAAGCGTACGTCCCGGAGCGAAAGCAATTCGACCACGCCAACCAGGATTACCACCGGCAGCTAGTGGATGCCTACCGCGCTGAAGATGCCCCGCGTGTGCGACAGATCATGGCCGAGCACATGGCCGATGCTGAACATCACATGAGCGCACTGGAAGCAGAAATGGCAGTACAGATGCTGGTCAGCAACGACTCACCCAATCATCAGAATCACCGTTCCAAGCTGCACGACTTACTAACGGAAAACACATCCGGTTAACTTTGCGAGGAGAGTGAGATGAATACCTACGTTACCCCCATCAAAGAGTCCAACCTACTCACTGACAGCGACCGCCTGTGGGCGTCGCTCATGGAGATGGCCAAGCTAGGGGCCACGCCTAAGGGCGGCGTGAACCGCCAGGCACTGACCGACTTAGAGCGCCAAGGCCGCGACCTGTTTATTCAGTGGTGTCGTGCTGAAGGCTGTACGATTCGCATTGATAATATCGGCAACATTTTTGCCCGCCGGGAAGGCAGCGACCCCAGCGCCAAAACAGTTATGGCCGGCAGTCACTTAGATACCCAACCCACCGGCGGTAAATACGACGGCTGCTTTGGTGTCATGTCTGGCCTTGAAGTGATTCGCACCCTAAACCAGCACAACATCACCACGCAATCGCCGATTGAAGTGGTCGCGTGGACCAACGAAGAAGGCTGCCGATTTCCCCCTTGTATGATGGGCTCCGGGGTATTCACTGGTGAGCTGGCGTTTGACGCCATGATGGCGCGCACCGACGCCGATGGTGTCACGGTCAGCGATGCCTTAGACGCGATTCACTATCGCGGTAGTGATGAGGTCTCCCCCAGCGAGATCAAAGCCTATTTTGAGCCACACATCGAGCAAGGCCCTATTCTCGAAGATACCGACACCACTATTGGCGTTGTCATCGGTGGGCTTGGGCAGAAGTGGTTCGACTTAACCCTCACAGGGCTTGAAGCCCATGCAGGCCCCACCCCAATGAATCTTCGTCGGGATGCCATGATGGGGGCCGCAGAAGTTACTCAAGCGCTCAACCGAATTGCCCATGAGCACCAACCCCACGGGCGCGGCACGGTAGGCTGTATGACGCTACACCCAGGTTCGCGCAATGTCATTCCCGGCCAAGTCAAAATGACCCTGGATATGCGCCACTGGGAACCCGACGCCCTAATCGCTATGGGCCAAGCGGTGGCTACCGCCGTTGAAGACATTTGCCAACGTCACGGGCTGGAATACGAGCTCACCCCCACCGCAGATTTTGCGCCAGAGCATTTCAATAAAGCATGTGTGGATAGCGTGCGACAAGCCGCTGAAAAGCTGCAGCTGTCACACATGGATATCATCAGCGGAGCCGGGCACGATGCGATGTTTGTTGGCCGTGCCGCCCCCGCTGCCATGATTTTTATTCCCTGCAAAGATGGCATTAGCCATAACGAGATTGAAAGCGCCACCCCCGAGCACGTCCACGCAGGCTGTAACGTTTTACTGCACGCCATGCTCAATGCGGCCGGTGTGAAAAGCGGGGAGTAATCATGGCGGATACCTTTGAAACCCTGACGGCAACTGATGCATTGGCACGTTTCAGCGAGGGCTCGCTTTCGCCAGAAACGCTGGTGGAGGACTGCTTAACGCGTATTGAGCGAGATAACCCCAAGGTGAATGCCTTCACCTGTATTAACGGGGAAGAGGCACGCCGTTTAGCGGCAGAATCCGCTCGACGCTGGCAAGCAGGCACCCCCTGCGGCCCGCTAGACGGGGTTCCAGTGACGATCAAAGATTTAACCCTTACCAAAGGCCTACCTACACGGCTGGGTTCCACCACCACGACTCAGGATGGCCCCTGGGAGGTAGATGCGCCCATTAGCCGTCACCTACGCAATGCCGGGGCCATTGTGGTCGGTAAAACCACCTCGCCTGAATTTGGTTGGAAAGGCGTCACCGATAACCCGCTGCACGGCATTACCCGCAACCCTTGGAACACTGAGCTAACGCCAGGAGGGTCATCCGGCGGCGCGGGGGCAGCCGCGGCGCTTAACCTGGGCCTACTTCATCAAGGCAGCGACGCGGGCGGCTCCATCCGTATTCCGTGCAGCTTTACCGGCACGTTTGGTATTAAACCCACTTTCGGCTGGGTGCCTCAGTGGCCTGCCAGCACCATGAGTACGCTGTCTCATTTAGGGCCTATGACGCGCACTGCACGTGATAGCGCCCTCATGCTCAGCGTCATGGCCCAGCCCGATGCTCGGGATGGTTACGTTGGGAACCCCACCGGGCCAGACTGGCTCACGCCGCCCCCAGCGAGCCTCAGTGGCTGGCGCATCGCTTTTAGCGCCAATCTTGGCTATGTAGAGGTAGCGCCAGATATTGCCCAGCGAGTTGAGGAAGCCATCGCTTATTTAGAAGCATTGGGGGCCACCGTAGAACGCATTGACCCAGGCTTTAGCGATCCGCTTAAAACGTTTAATACACTCTGGTTTGCGGGGGCCACGCAGGCACTCGAAAAACTGAACGAACAGCAGCAAGCAGCGCTTGATCCTGGCTTTCTGGAGATTGCACGACGCGGGCAAGATGTATCGCTTTCCGCCTACCTCGCCGCTCGGCGTGAGCGCAGCGAATTGACCGCTCACATGGCCGCCTTTCATGAACGCTATGATTTGCTAGTAACGCCTACGATGCCCATTGCGCCCTTTGCAGCGGGCCACAACGTACCACCGGGCAAACACTATCGAGATTGGATGGATTGGACGCCGTTCAGTTATCCCTTCAACCTGACCCAACAGCCCGCGGCCTCCCTTCCCTGCGGGTTAGACAACCAGGGGCTGCCGGTAGGTTTGCACTTAGTGGCGGGTAAATATCAAGACCTCAAGGTACTGCATGCGGCCCAGTTACTTGAACGCTATTTGCCGCCGTTAACTCCGCCTACAACACCACCTCAAACCCCTCAAACTTAGGCGGGCCAAGGTAGATACCTTCCGGCGCTTTGGCGTTGGCGTGGGCCTTGCGGAAGGCGTCTGACTTCGTCCAGGCGCGGAAGGCCTCTTCGGACTCCCACACGCTGTGGGAGATAAACACGGTGTGGTCTTCCTGGCTTTCGCCCTGCAGCATTTGGAACTGCTTGAAGCCCGGCACTTCGTCCAGGTGGGAATCGCGGTTGCGCCATACCTCTAGAAAATCCTCTTCGCGGCCTGGGGCAATCCGAAAACGGTTCATGGCGATATACATAGTGGTTCTCCTGTGGGGCGGGTGTGACTCAGTTGGTTACGCAAACAATCGCTTGATGGTAACGTCATCACTGCATCACGAATAGATAAGTGACGAACAGGCGTTACGGCTAATGGCTCAGGCACCCCTTCAGGTCGTTTGGTTCAAACGCGATTTACGTATTCACGATCACGCACCGCTGGCCAACGCCGCAGCGGCGGGCCCGGTGCTGCCGCTATTTGCCATCGAGCCTGGGCAGTGGCAAGCACCCGACAGCGCCCTACGCCACTGGCAGTTTGCCGCTGATTCACTGGTTGACCTTGCCCAAGCGCTCAACACGCTGGGCTTGCCGCTCTGCCTGTGGCAGGGCGATATAGTGGAGTGCCTAGCCGCGCTCAAAGCCCACTACGGCGAACTGGTGCTGCACTCCCACCAAGAGACCGGCAATGCCTGGAGTTTTGAGCGCGACCAGCGCGTTCAGGCATGGTGCCACGCCCACCAATTGCCCTGGCAAGAAGCCCGCCAGCAGGGCGTGATTCGCGGGCTGAGCAGCCGCACGGGGCATCAATCCCGCTGGGAAAGCCACTGGGAAGCGCTGATGGCCGCCCCCACCTACCCCGCCCCGCCAACAGCGGTGGCAGCTCCCGGTTGGGAAGCGTTTCATCACGTGGACGTAACGCAACTGCCCTCGCTCACCTTGGGGTTCGATACCACGCCCTGCCCCCAACGTCAGCGCGGCGGGCGCAGTGAAGGGCGTGCGCTGTGGCTGAGTTTTATTACCCAGCGCGGGCGGCGCTATCGCGGCTCGCTCTCTAAACCGTTACTGGCCTGGGAGTTTGGTTCGCGGCTCTCCCCGCACTTGGCCTGGGGCACGCTCTCCATGCGCGAAGTGGTGCAATCCTTGCGCCGCCAGCGGCAAAAACACGCCGACGACACCGCCTGGGCTCGCTCGCTGCGCGCCTTTACCTCACGGCTCTACTGGCACTGCCACTTTATTCAAAAGCTGGAAAGCGAACCCAGCATCGAGCATCAAACCCTACACCCGGCGCTGCGCGGCCTGCGGGAGCGCGACCCAGAACACCCGCACCTGATCGCCTGGAAGCGCGGCCAAACCGGCGTGCCGCTGGTGGATGCCTGCATGCGCAGCCTGACCGCCACCGGTTGGATCAACTTCCGCATGCGCGCCATGCTGCTCTCCCACGCCACCTTTGGCCTTGGGCTGCACTGGTACGAACCTGCATTGCATTTGGCACGGCTGTTCACCGACTTCGAACCCGGCATTCACTACCCCCAAGTGCAGATGCAAGCAGGCGCCACGGGCACCAATGCCATGCGGGTCTACAACCCCATCAAGCAAGCAGAAGATAACGACCCCACCGGCGAATTCATCGCCCGCTGGGTGCCCGAGCTTTCGCCCCTGCCTCAGGAATGGCGCGCCAAACCCTGGGCACTGCCGGAAAGCCTGCAGAAACGCTTCGGCTTTCAGCCCGGCATCGACTACCCCACCCCCAACGATTTCGAAGCCGAAGCGCGCCACTGGAAGAAGCTGCTTTATGAACTGCGTCGCACGCCGGAGGCTAGAGATGCCAGCCAAGCGATTGTGGATAAGCTGGCGAGTCAGCGGCGGCCTTCAAAACAGCACACTAAAAAAGCACAACCCGACAATCGTCAGCAGCTTTCGTTGTTTGATGAAGGCGGGGAGGGGGATAGGTAGCGGTTACTTTTGGTTATGTGCCTGGATTTGCATAAATGGCCTTAAACAATAGCCGAATTGATTTCTCTGCTGCTTCTCTTAGCGAATCGTGATATTCAGCAACATTGTCCATGTCACCTTCTGGCAGAAACTTAGACTGCCCCCTCTCGGAAACATGCACCAGTGCGTTTCTGGTCTTCCTAAGCCACTCTAAATCAGGATCATCATCAAATATAACTTTCGAGTTAGAACGATAGTCCAAAGCCTCCGTATCTCGCATTGTTGCGTCTATGGCAGCATGTGCCAAAATAATTACAGAAACCCAAGCGCCAGCACAAAAAGCCGCTTCAATATCATATGCGATAAAGACACCTTGTGAACTTAGGAGATACGAGGCCAATGGGTGCTGGCTCTCTTCCTCCACTTGGCGCAACCACTCATACCTTTCATCCCAAACTTTTTTCGGCACATAATCGGCATAAGCCATGCACTTAGCTCCCATTTCCCAAGTAACTTCATGCAAACAGCCGATCTCGTGGCGTAACCGCTCCAGAAAAAAACGGTTCGCTTGCGCTAAAGGTTAGCTGATTGATATTCCGACTCTGCAGTTCGATGCAAAGCTATTTTTAATGACGTTACCCATGCCAAATCTTGTTTCTTTTGCATTAAACTCGAGCCCTGAATTCGCAACTATGTTCGTTACTTCTACTGCTGTAACAGGCAACTCAATGGGCCACCCGGAAACCCGGGCTTCAGGATAACGTTTCTGGGCTTCTTCAATTGTGTTTAATTCAAAAAACTCAACGGAAACCAAATCTCCATTCGGATAGCTTATCTTCACTTTTTTAGCAGATGGTGGGCAGTCAATATCCTCTTCGCCACCAACATTAAACCATTCATTGTTTTTTATGAAAGCCCTAGCTTCTCCACTTGTAGAGAGCATATGAAGATTAAGAAGCAAGTAGTCGTTTTCATCTCTCTCAAACCAAATTATAGGTTGCTCCTTGAACTCAAAAATTACTGGTGTCTCGTAGTAGAAGTTGCTACCAACAACGGCAAGCAGACGATTTCGCATCCAATTGAACTTGCCGCACACCTGTGACCAATTCTCTTTTCCATTTTTCTTAAAATCATGGAGCTGCGCTTTTGTAAATGCACCATTATCTGCCTGAATATGGTGTTCTCTGCATAACGCAATCATCCCGCATGGATCGTGATGATTCTCTATATGCCATGGCGGATCAAAGTGATGCCATTCAAGATAAGGCAGCCCGCAATCTGGAACTGGGCAACCAAATCCAACTTCCTCTCTAAGTTTTCTTTTTACATCTACTGGAGGTTTTCGATTCATGGTATACCTCTATCAGCTAACAGGTATTGGACAGCGAGTCTTATGACTGGATGAACGCGCCGATATGATTCCCCAAAAATGCAGCCTGCAAGACGCTTCCAAATCTATAATTTTTTCTAATTATTTACAGGTTGCATATCCAAAACACGCGCTTCTGCTGCATTTACCAGTACCTCCATGTTAGGAGGTATCTGTCTTGCTATTTTCTCAAACAACCTACCAAACCCAGCTTAGCACAAGCCACTGAGAGCGACTGTCAATCTCAGCATCAGGCTTTCAACACCTATAAAAAAACCCGCCCACCGCCAACAGCATGCGCTACCTGACGATGGGCGGGCTTAGTCCTGCCTCAACGCTATTAGCTAAGCGCTTCCAGGGACTGCTCGATAATGCTTAAGCCCTCCTCCAACACCGCAGAAGAAACCGTCAGCGGCACCAGAATGCGGATGCTGTTGCCGTAGAAGCCACACGAAAGCAGGATCAGGCCTTTCTCGCGGGCTTTGGCGCAGAGCGCGGCGGTCATTTGCGGGTCGGGCTTGCCTTCACCGTTGAGCAGTTCGAACGCGGCCATGGCGCCGAGCTGGCGGCCGTGGGCGACGGCGGGGAAGCGCTCCTCCCATACCGCGAAACGCTCGGCCAGCATCTTGCCCATCTGCTCGCTGCGGGCCAGGATGTTCTCTTCTTCGATGGCCTCGATTACCGCCAGGGCCGCTGCGCAGGAGAGCGGGTTGCCGCTGTAGGTGCCGCCTAGGGAGTTGGGGCCGGAGGCGTCCATCACCTTAGCGGTGCCGACTACAGCAGAAAGCGGCATGCCGTTGGCGAGGCTCTTGGCGTTGGTGAGAATGTCCGCTTCGATACCGCTGTGTTCCAGCGCAAACAGCTTGCCGGTACGGGCAAAGCCAGACTGCACTTCGTCGGCGATCAGCAGAATGCCGTGCTCGTCGCACAGGGCGCGCAGCGCTTTTAGGTAATCCGGGGAGGCGATGTAGAAGCCGCCTTCGCCCTGGACCGGCTCGATCACGATGGCCGCCGTGCGGTGCGGGGCGATATCGGTTTTGAACAGCGTGCGAATGGCGTTCAGCGAGGCTTCTTCGCTGATGCCGTGCAGCGGGTTGGGGAACGGTGCGCGGAACACGTCGCCCGGCATCGGGCCGAAGTCGTTCTTGTAGGGCAGCACCTTGCCGGTCATCGCCAGGGTCATCATGGTGCGGCCGTGGAAGGCACCGTCGAACGTGATGATGCCGGTGCGGCCAGTGGCGGCGCGGGCGATCTTCACGGCGTTTTCCAGCGCTTCGGCACCGGTGTTCACCAGCATCGCTTTGCGCTCGGGGCCGCGTACCGGAGTGAGTTCGCAGAGCTTTTGGCACAGCTGCACGTAGGGCGCGTAGGAGATGACCGCCGCGCTGGTGTGCATGACTTTCTTGAGCTGCGCTTCGACCGCCGCGACGATTTTCGGGTGGCGGTGGCCCAGGTTGAGCACGCCAATGCCGCCCGCGAAGTCGATCCAGCGTTTGCCGTCGGCGTCCCACAGTTCGGCGTTTTCAGCGCGCTCGGCAAACTGGGTCGTCGGCGTGGCGGCACCGTTGGCCACGAAGCGGTTTTTCAGGTCGTTCAATTCTTGGTTAGTCATCATCGTTCTCTTTATAAACCGCCAACGCAGACGTATTTCAGTTCAGTAAATTCATCCAACCCGTGGTGGGAACCTTCGCGGCCCAGCCCGGACTCTTTCACACCGCCAAACGGCGCAAGCTCGGTAGAGATCAAGCCTTCGTTCACGCCTACCATGCCGTACTCCAACTGCTCCATGGTGCGCCAGATGCGGCGGTAATCCGTGGCGTAGAAGTAGGCGGCCAAGCCAAACGGGGTGTCGTTGGCCATAGCGATGGCTTCTTCATCGCGTTGGAAGCGGAACACCGGCGCGACCGGGCCGAAGGTCTCTTCGTCGGCGACGGCCATTTCAGTAGTCACATCCGCCAACACCGTGGGGGTGAAGAAGCGCTCGCCCGCCGCGTGGGGCTGGCCGCCGCACAGCAGGCGCGCACCTTTGTTCACCGCGTCGTCGACGTGGCGCTGCACTTTATCCACGGCGGCTTGGTTGATCAGCGGGCCGATGATGCTGCCTTCTGCCAAGCCGTCACCCACGTTGAGCGCGTTCACACGCTCGGTGAGCTTCGCGACGAAGGCATCGTAAATGCCGTCCTGTACCAGGAAGCGGTTGGTGCACACGCAGGTTTGCCCGGCGTTGCGGAACTTGGAGGCGATGGCTCCGTTCACGGCGGCGTCCACATCGGCGTCGTCAAACACGATGAACGGCGCGTTGCCGCCCAGCTCCATGGCGGTTTTCTTCACCGTGCTGGCACACTGAGCCAGCAGGTGTTTGCCCACCGGGGTAGAACCGGTAAACGACACCTTGCGCACCCGAGGGTCGGTAGTGAGTACCTCGCCCACGGCGGCGGGTTTGGAAGCAGTAACCACGTTGATGGTGCCTGCGGGCAGGCCCGCTTCCAGCGCTAAATAGGCGGCAGCCAGCGCAGTCAGCGGCGTGGCTTCGGCGGGTTTAATCACCACGGTGCAGCCAGCGGCCAGGGCCGGGGCGCACTTGCGTGTAATCATTGCTAGCGGGAAGTTCCACGGGGTAATCGCGGCCACCACGCCCACCGGCTCGCGCAGTACCAGCAGGCGCTTGTCCGCACCGTGGCTGGGCAGGGTTTCCCCCGCCATGCGCTTGGCTTCTTCAGCAAAAAACTCGATGAACGATGCGCCGTAGGTCACTTCGCCTTTGGCTTCCGCCAGCGGCTTGCCCTGCTCTAGGGTCATCAGGCGGGCTAGGTCGTCGGCGTGCTCATTGATCAGCTCAAACCAGCGGCGCAGCAGCGCGGAGCGCTGTTTCACCGGGGTGGCGCGCCACGCGGCACCGGCTTCGTAAGCGGCAGCCACGGCGTCGCGTGTGTCGTCGGCGCTTAAATCCGCCACGTGGGCAATGGTTTCGCCGGTGGCGGGGTTATCGACGGCAAAGGTCTGCTGGCCTTTGCGCCACTGCCCACCCACCAGGGCCGGTACGGCATCGTGCAACCACTGTTCTATAAAGCTCATAGCGTGCTCTTTTAAAGTGTTGGAACGGCTTACAGGTCAGCCATCATGTGTTGGTCGCTGTAGGCGCGGCCGTAGGTGCGCAGGGCGTGGATGTACAGCCCCACCCCTAGCAGCGACCAGCCCGCGAAAATGCTCCACTCAGCGCCGCTCAGTGCCGCCGGGCTACCGGGCAGGTAAAGGCAGGCCATACCGAAGGAGAGCACAACCGCCAAGGTGCCGCACAGCTTGCCGTGGCGAATGCGGAACGGACGCGGCATATCCGGCTCACGAACCCGAAGCACCACAAAGGAGATGGCCACAAACAGGTAGGCAATCACGATGCCCAGGCCACCGGCGTTGACGATCCACACCAGCGCGGGGCGGCCGAAGAACGGGGCGATACAGGAGAGTAAGCCCATCAGGAAGATGGCGTTAGTGGGCGTTTTATAGCGCGGGTGCAGCTTGGCAAACGGCGCAGGCAGCATGCCCGCACGGGCCAGGGCGTAAATGGCCCGCGAACCGCCGATGTAGAAGGCGTTCCAGCTGGTGATGATGCCCGCAATACCGGCCAGTATCATTAAGTTGCTGGCCCAGGGGGCGTTGAACAGGCTGCCCATGGCATCCGGCACGCTCAGGGAACTTGCCGCCAGCTCGGTGCTATTCAGGGCAAGGCTGGTGGCCAGAATAATCAGCGCGTACCACACCACTGCCAGAATGACCGACATCATCAGCACTTTGCCGATGGCTTTGTAAGGCAGGTTAATCTCTTCGGCGGCTTGGGGAATGACGTCAAAGCCCACGAACAGGAACGGCACCATGACCAGCACCGCGACAATGCCCGCCACCACGCCGGTATCGGCCTGGGTGAACAGCGGCATCATGTTGATGGTTTCGCCTTCGAACAGCGCGCCCGTGACAAACAGCACGCCAACCAGCAAAATCATACCGGTCACGACTTTCTGGATTAGCGCGGCGGTGGTCACACCGAAGTAGTTGATAATCATCATGGCGAGCGAGCCGCCAACACCGACGGCCACCCACGTCGCTTTTACTTCCCAGCCCGCGATGGTCCATAAGTGGCCAACCGCATAGTTCGGCGCTAGGTGCTCAATGACGGTGGGCAGCGCCACGGCTTCAAAGGCCACCACGCTTAAATAGCCTAAAATAATCGCCCAGGTGCATAAGAAAGAGGGTAAGTGACCCAGGGCGCGGTAGCTGTAGACATGCTCGCCGCCTACTTTGGGCATGGCGGAGGCCAGCTCGGCGTAGGTCAGGCCCACCATGATGATCGCTAAACCGCCGACGATAAACGCTAAAATAGCGCCTACGCTGCCAGCGGATTGAATCGCAGTGCCGGTTAATACAATCCAGCCCCAGCCAATCATCGCGCCGAAGGCGAGGGCTAATACGTCGCCGCGGGCCAGTACCCGGACGAGCTTATCCTGTTCAGAAGAGGGAGTGGTCATCGCACAGTATCCTGCAGGTTATTGGATGTTGTCGTTGGCGCTCTGTGGCGCAGTATCCTGATTCCAGTGACGGAATAGTTACACGCTAGCAGGCGGCGGTCAGAACGCGAATGCACCACTTTGGCGTTCGACTAGACCACTTTTTCAACGCACCAAATAAGTGCATAGCTGACATAATGCTTTCGTCTAAACGCCTGACAGCAGCGGGCTTCACGCGGGAAAGGGGGCGTTGATATGGATCGCCAGCAGGTCTTGCACCAATTTATGCAACTTTATGCACTCCAACCGGAGCGGCTGAGTAAGCAGGTGCGCATTGAGCAGGCGCTGCGCCAAGCCATTACGCAGCAGTGGCCCAGCGGGCTGCGTTTACCTTCTCATCGGGTGTTGGCGGATGCCATTCAGGTGGCGCGCCAAACCCTGGCCCTGGCGATTGGCACGCTGTTGGAAGAACAGTTGCTGACCACCGCCCACGGCCAAGGCACCTGGACCTGCAAGCCGGTAACGCTCCCACCCGATGCCCCTGCCAATGTGCAGCTATCACAGCGCGCCCAGCGGGTGCTGCAAGGCCCTGGGGCCAGCATGATTCAGAGCGGGGCCTTCGTGCCCGGCATTCCGGATATCGCTCAATTCCCCATGCGCAAGTGGCGTCAGCTCTACGCCAGCGTGACGGTGCCGCAAAATGCGCTGCTGCTCTCCTACTCCACCGGCGGCTACGGCCCGCTGAAACGGGCGATTCGTGATTTCCTGGCCCGCTGGCGGGATATCCATTGCGATACCGAGCAGATCATCATTACCGATGGCACCCACAACGGCATCGAGCTGTGTGCCGTCGCCCTGGCGGATGTGGGCGATACGGTGGCTATGGAGTCGCCCTGCTACTGGGGTGCGCGCAACGTGTTTACCGCCGCCGGGCTTAACATCGACATGCTGCCGTGGCGGCCGGAAGCGGGTCATGCCTTGCCCGCCACTCCCGGCCCCGTGGCGCTGGCTTACCTCACCGGCTCGCACCACTATCCGCTCAGCGTGCCGACCAGCGCCGAGCATAAACAGCGGCTGTGTGAGGCGTTATCGCCCACCTACGTGGTGGAAGATGACTATGAATTTAACCGCGACGACCACCCCAACCTGCTGTTTGATGCCCACTCTGAGCGCCATTTGCTGGTAGGCTCTTTCTCTAAGATGATGTTTCCCGGCCTGCGGCTGGGCTACTTGGTGGTGCCGCGGCATTTGGCAGGGCCCATGAACCGCCTGCGCAGCGAGCTGTTTCGCGAGGGCCGTATGCTGGACCAAGCCGTACTGGCCCAGTTTATTTTTGATGGTGATTTGGATGCCTGGTGTCGGCGCATTCAGCGGGACTATTTAGGCCGCCAGCAGGTGCTGCACGACCAGCTGCGCTCGCTGCCCCAGGTGCGCTCGGTGTCGGCTCCCAGCAGTGCCATCAGCCTGTGCGTGGAGTTCGAGCCGGGCATTAACGATGTGGCCATCGCGCAATCGTTGCTGAAAGAGCACTTAATCGTGCGGCCGTTAAGCCCGGTGTGTGCTTCATCAGACCCCCGCGTGGGCTTGGTGATGGGGGTGGGCATGCTCTCTGGGGAAACGTTGGTACGCGAGGCTCAGCGCCTGCGCCGCTGCTTGGAGCCGCTGCTGCGCTAAGCGGCCAACGCGCTTTATACGCCAGTACACTACACAAAACGTGAGTAACACGACTTATCCACAAGGACCGTCCTATGCATCGCCCTGTTGATAGCTTTTGGGTCTCTACGCTCTCTTCCGCTGCCTCCTCTTCCACCGCCCAGCTACGCGGGTGGCTGGCCGTCGCTGCCCTACTGCTGCTCTCTGGGTGCGCCACCTTTGCACCCAGCCCGCCGGAGGATCAGACCAATATCTGCGAGATTTTCCGCGAACAGCCTAGCTGGTACGACTACGCGCAAGAGTCTGAAGAGAAGTGGGGAACGCCCATCGCGACTCAAATGGCGTTTATTCAGCGGGAGTCCTCGTTTCGCAGCCACGTGCGCCCAGACCGCAAATACTACCTTGGCTTTATTCCCGGCCCGCGCCCCTCTTCCGCCAAAGGCTACGCCCAAGCTCAAGACCCGGTATGGGGTGAGTACGAAGACCAAGCGGGCAGCCTATTTGCCCGGCGCACGCATATGAAACACGCCACCGATTTCATTGGCTGGTACAACGCCCGCACTCGCGCTCAAACGGGCATTTCGCTCAACAATCCTGAGCACCTATATTACGCCTACCACGAGGGTGCAGGCGGCTATCAGCGAGGCACTTATCGCAGTAAACCCCAGGTGCTCAACGCAGGCCGCCAAGTGGCGAGCCTTTCCAACCGCTACCAGGCCCAGCTCAACAGCTGCCAGGCAGAGTTCCAGTGCCGCAAGTTCTATCAGGTGTGGCCATTCTGTCGTAGCTGAGGGCGTCTTTCATGACACTGTTAATGGGATTCGCCTTTGTCGGCGTGGTGTTTTTCACTTCCATGCTCTCCGGCGTATTTGGTATGGCGGGCGGGCTGGTGTTGCTGTGGTTCCTGCTGGTGATATTCCCCGCCAGTACTGCCATGGCCGTGCATGGGGTGATTCAGTTAACGTCTAATGCCTCTCGGGCGTGGCTTTCGCGGCGCTTTATTGTTTGGCGCATTGTGGCACTGATGGCGCTGGGCGTACTCAGCGCGGCAGGGCTTCTGTTGCTGTTTAACTACTCGCCCAATGCGGCCACTGTTTCTTTATTGATCGGGCTGCTGCCCATCTTGGTCTGGACGCCCAAGCACTGGTTCCAGCTTGATGCTCATCGCGCCAGCCACGCGTTTTGCTGCGGCATCGCCTCAGGTGGCCTCACGATTGCCGCCGGGGTATCCGGCCCACTGATCGATATCTTCTTTGTGCGCTCGCAGATGGACCGTCGCCAAGTCGTCGCTACCAAGGCCATGATTCAAGTGGTCGCCCACTCCATCAAAATCCTCTTCTACTTAGGTGCCGCCCTTGCGCTCAGCGTGGGTGAGTGGAGCATCGTGCTACTGGCCGCCCCGTTTGCCATGCTGGGCACGCAAACCGGCACACGGATTCTGCACCGCCTGACCGACGCCAATTTCCGCACCTGGACCCGCTGGATCGTGACCGGCATTGGGGTGTTTTACTTCCTGCAGGGGGTGTACCTGCTCAGCCGCTAGGCGTGGACGGTACCGCCACTCCTCATTCGTTCATAGCCTGTAATTGACACCGCGATTGAGTAAGGCTATCTTCTCCGAAAGATGCAAATGAGAAACACTCTCTTTTTAGCCAGCACTTTGTTAGAGAAAGGGCCGTTGAGGTAAAGGGACGTCACATGACCAGTGAACAGCGCCAGCTTCGTCAAACCCTGCTGTTTTTACGCACATCGTTTGAAGCCATTCAGCACTCGATTGCCGGACGGCTGGAAGACCCGCTGCCCTGCTGGCTAGACACCAGCATGCTCTCCATGCTCTCACGCGAGCTGACCCGCTGCTGCCAGCAGGCCAAGCCGCTGTTCGCGCCTGCGGTCGTGGAGCAGCTATTCATCGCCTCCCAACAGTGCGACCTGCTGCTCAAACAGTGCCCCGGCGTACTCAGCAGCGCCGTCTGCCACCGCCAACTCAGCGCGATCATGCTGCCGCTCACCAGCGCCATTAGCCAAATCGATACGCCGGTTAAGCGTCGCTGGCCTTGGCAGCGGCACTAGTGTTTTTCTAAATCCCGTTCAGTACCCAGAGGATTGGGGCGGTTTAGAGATCAGTATCGTTAAAGGCCTTGCTTGACCCTTCTATTTATCATGATAAATTCAGTGTAAGACGCCAACGAGCGTCCACGCTGAGACACATCACAAGCAAGGGTATCCTCATGGCTGAACAACAAAACGCGGCAGCCTCTGGCTCGCCTAAAAAATGGTATCAGGCGGTTCCCGACCCCATGGTGCTCATCTTTCTCATCCTGGTCGCGACGTATTTTCTGACCTTTATTATTCCTGCGGGTGAATTTGAAAGAGTGATTCAAGATGGCCGCACGGTCGTCGTACCAGGCTCATTTGCCTACCTGGAAGATGTCGCCAATATTCCTCTGTTCAATATTTTCGTGGCGATTCCTGAAGGCCTTATTGCCGCCTCGCAATACCTGTTTATCGTCTTTATCGCCGGGGGGCTGTTTCACATTCTGCAAAAGACCGGCGCGCTGGAAAACGCGATAGGCGTGGCGGTTAACCGCGTTGGCGTTGCCCGACGCAATATGATCATCGTCGTTGGCACCTTTATCTACGGCTTTTTTGGCGTGGCGGTGGGGTTTGAAAACAATATCGCGCTGGTGCCAATTGCAGTGCTCATCGCTAGTGCCATCGGCTGTTCGAGTTTGGTGGGCACCGCCATGGCCGTCGGCGGCATCGGGATCGGCTTTGCTCTTTCGCCTATCAACCCTTACACCGTGGGCGTTGCCCAAGGTATCGCCGAGCTACCGACCTTCTCCGGCGCCTGGCTGCGCACGCTGCTGGTACTTTCATCACTGGCCTTGCTCTCGCTGTATATCTGCAAGCGCGTCGTCAAAATGGAGTTTGAAGAGCCCGACAACGCCGAGTCATTGAGTAAGCCATTAAGTGAATATCGCCTGACCAAGCGCAATATTCTGACCATGGTGGTATTTGTAGGCGGGCTAATCGCCATGTTGATCGGTGTCTTTACCCGCGGCTGGTACATCAACGAGATCGCAGGCACCTTTCTACTGCTGGCGATCGTCATTGGTGCTTTGAACGGCCTATCGGCAAACGGCATCGTCAAACAGATGATGGAAGGTGCTGCCAGCGTCACCGCCGGCGCGCTGGTGATTGGGGTAGCGGCCTCTATTCAGGTCATCCTTGAACAGGCCGTCATTATCGACACCATCGTCAATTCTCTGAGCGCGCTGATTGACGGTATACCGTCGATATTCTCTGCCATCATGGCCAGTGTGGTGCAGGGTATCATCAACCTGTTCATTCCTTCTGGCTCCGGCCAGGCATTGGTGACCATGCCGATTCTTATTCCCGTGGCAGACCTTGTCGGCATGAGTCGCCAACTCATGATCACAGCGTTCCAGGTGGGCGACGGTTTGACCAACCTGATTGTACCAACCTCAGGCGGTACGCTGGCCATGCTGGCACTTGGTCGCGTCTCCTATGCCCAGTGGCTCAAGGCCATTCTGCCCTTTATGGTGCTGGTCTATGTCTTGTCCTGGATTGGGCTGGTGATTGGTCACTTGGTGGGCTATTAAGCCCGCATTAACACCATGACGCTTTCACTGGTTCACTGCCACCCGGCCACAGGCACTGTCGCCACCATCACTGCCACCGGTGGAGTGGCGGTAGGCGGCTATGTGCATCACTGCTGGCGCGGCATTGGCGCGTGCGTCACCCAAGGGCGATTTACCAACCCCTGGTACTCGGCTCGTGTGCTTGACGCACTGCGCGATGGCGCCACCGCTAAGCAGGCCCTTGACGTAGCAGTCAGCCAAGATAGCGACGCCGCGCTACGCCAATGCTTGGTGATGGATGCCCATGGCCGCTCATCGGTACATTCCGGAAGCGAGAACATCGCTGAAGTGGAGGCCGTTTGCTTTCCCGGCGTCGCTGCGGTCGGCAACATGCTGCAAAGCCGCGATGTCGTGAAGGTTTTGGCCGAGCGGTTTCTAAGCGTTAGCACCACCAACAGCGGCGCTGCCATTAAACGAAGCGAAGCGCCCCGCTACCCAAACCATCACGACCAGCACTTGCTGGCGAACCTCATTGACGCTCTCGATGCCGCGCTGGATACGGGTGGCGATAAGCGTGGCACCCGCTCGGCTGCACTGCGTATCGAGTCGTTCCAGCAAGCTCCCATTGATTTACGCGTTGACTGGTCGGAAGACGTTGTAGCAGCCCTAAGGCTGCTAGCTGGCCAGTTCATGAGCGACGATTTCCAAGCCTTTTGGCGCCAGCTGCCGCTACGCTAGACGCGCTTCCACGCTGCTGGGTTGTTGGCCCCCATCGCCTAACGGAGAGTTTATGACCAAAGCCGCTGTGAATGCTCCATTTGCCCAAGATGAGTTGGGACAAGTATTAATCAAGCGCCTTGATGAAGCCGCTCGCTGCTCGGCTCCCGGCGCCGGTGTTACCCGACTGTTTTGCTCTCAGGAGCACAGAGATGTACTGCCACTCATCAGCGGCTGGATGGAGCAAGCCGGACTTGCACCACAACTGGACGCTGCTGGAAACCTCGTGGGGCGCTGCTCCAAGGCACGGGCAGGAGAAAAAACCCTCATCATGGGATCTCATCAGGATTCGGTGATCGAAGGAGGCAAGTACGACGGGATGCTGGGCGTTGCGCTGCCCATTCTGGCACTGGAAGCGCTTCAGCGCGAAGGAGTGACACTCCCCTTTGGCATCGAGGTTATCGCGTTTGGTGACGAAGAGGGAGTGCGATTTCCTACCACATTGGTTGGCAGTAAAGCGCTAGCGGGTAACGTAACGCCCGATCAGCTTGCCGTTCGGGATGAACAGGGTGTGTCACTTGAAGAGGCCTTGACCGCCTTCGGCTGCCAGCCAGGTGAGATCCCCGCAATCGCCCGCGACCCTGCCAACACGCTGGGGTTTTTAGAGGTCCATATCGAACAGGGGCCTATTCTTGAGCAACGGCATCATGCGGTGGGCATTGTCACGGCATTGACCGGCATTGAACGCCACCGTGTCACGCTGCGCGGCAAGGCCGGACACGCAGGCACCACACCGATGCCCATACGACATGATGCACTCGTTGGCGCGGCAGAGATGGTTTTGGCCGTCGATAGCGTGCTGCAGAGCACCGACCAGTTGGTCGGCGTGGTGGGCAAGCTAGATGTCCACCCAAATGCCGTCAATGTCATTCCTGCCCAGGTCACTTTCACTGTTGAGCTACGCTCACCTGAGCGCAATATCCGGCAACAAGGTCGCGACGCTGTCTACTCCGCTATGGAAGAAGTGGCGACTCGCCGAGGGCTATTGCTAGAGATGGAAAGCACGTACAGCGCCGATGCCGTTGCGTGTGCCGATTGGATCATGACTGCCCTAGAAAAGGCCTGTGCCGATGTTGGCCAGCCTGCAGAGCGACTATTCAGTGGTGCTGGGCACGATGGCTTGGCCATGCAGGCATTAACGGATATCGGAATGTTGTTTGTGCGCTGCAAGGATGGGCTAAGCCACCATCCCGACGAAGCGATTACCGTCGAAGATGGTGAAGCGGCAACGAGAGTGGTCATGGCGTTTTTACAACAGCTGGGAACACCATAGCGCATTGACCGCGTTTACTTCAGTGGCTCAGGTAAAAAGCCTCGGCGTACCTGGGCCTCCTGTTGATTCATTACCCGCTGGGCATCCAGCATATGCTCGCGCATGATGCTATAGGCGCTTTCCGCATCCCCTAGCTCGATTGCATCCAGTATTTGCGCATGATAGCGACATCCCACTTGGCCAAAGTCATAGGTGGCTGGCTCATACAGTCGATGATATATCGTCAGATCCGAGAGCACTTGAATCGTGAAACGAATGATAAAGGTCAGCAACTGATTGCCGCCTGCCAACTCAGCAAGCATCAAGTGAAAATGCAGCGAATCGAGGTGTTGCTGGCGCTCCGTCTCGCTATCGTTTGCCGGACCTGAATAGCTATGCAGGCTTTCACGCAAACGCGCCATATCGTCAGTACTTACTTTTCCTGCCAACGAGGCAGCCAGTTCAGGCTCTAATGCCAGTCGAATTTGATAAATATCCTTGATGGAAATATCTTTAAAAAACAAATAATTACTCAGCAGGGATATCGCTTTCGCATCGCTCATTTCGCGCACAAAAGCACCTCCGCCAGGACCCGTGCGAGTTTCGACAAGACCCTGAGCCTCGAGTACTCGCGTACTCTCACGTACCGTGCCTTTCGATACCTGTAACGTGTCCATTAACTCAGACTCGCTCGGAAGCCGATCCCCTGGCTTTAACTGCCTGTCCACAATCCAGCACTTTATGGTTTCCGCCACCTGATAAGGACGTCGCTGCGATGCGTTTTTTAACATGCTGTCGAGAAGTTCCTGACAAATAATCTGTAAGGATACCAGAGAGGCTTTCTATTTAGACGCCTCTATCAAAGTTACCTACTATACGATAGGTCAGAGGGCATCTGGGTGGCATTAGCTAGTAAACTGGTCTATTGTTTGGCGTACTATTTCATTGAAGCATTTCAAAAGGAGCTTGCTTGATGGCTTACGAGACGCTGTTTACCCCCACCACGCTAGGTAGCTTGACCATTCCTAACCGCGTCATCATGGCGCCGCTGACCCGTTCGCGCACGCCGGATAGCGTGCCGGGCAAAATGCAGGAAGCCTATTACGGCCAGCGCGCCGGTGCGGGCCTGATCATCAGCGAAGCCACTAACATCTCTCCCACTGCCCGTGGCTATGTGTACACGCCCGGCATCTGGACCGACGAGCAGGAAGCAGGTTGGAAAGGCGTCGTGAATGCCGTTCACGCCAAAGGTGGCCGCATGGCCCTGCAGCTGTGGCACGTAGGTCGCGTTTCCCATGAGATGGTGCAGCCGAACGGCCAGCAGCCGGTAGCCCCTAGCGCGCTGAAAGGTGAAGGCGCTCAGTGCTTTGTTGAATTCGAAGACGGCACCGCTGGTCAGCACCCCACCAGCACGCCACGTGCGCTGGAAACCGACGAGATTCCTGGCATCGTGGATGATTACCGCCAAGCGGCCATCCGTGCCAAGCGCGCCGGGTTCGATATGGTCGAAGTCCATGCTGCCAACGCTTACCTGTTGAACCAGTTCCTGGCCACCGGCACCAATAAGCGCACCGACCAGTACGGAGGTTCGCTGGAAAACCGTGCCCGCTTCCCGCTGGAAGTGGTCGATGCGGTCGTGGAAGTGTTTGGTGCTGAGCGTGTCGGCATTCGTATGACGCCGTTCATCGAGCTGTTCGGCTTGACCGACGACGAGCCGGAAGCGATGGCGTTCTACATGGCAGAGCAGCTCTCCAAGCGCGGCCTCGCCTACCTGCACCTCAACGAGCCGAACTGGGCGGGCGGCGACATCACCTTCCCTGCCGGTTTCCGTGAGCAGATGCGCGAACGCTTTAGCGGCAGCCTGATCTACTGCGGCAACTACGACGCCGAGCGCGCTGAAGCACGCATCAGCGAACATACTGCCGATGCCGTGGCCTTTGGCCGCCCCTACATTGCCAACCCGGATCTTCCGGAGCGCTTCCGCGTGAACGCCCCGCTCACCGAGCCGAATCATGAAACGTTCTATGGCGGCGATGAGAAGGGCTACACCGATTATCCGTTCATGGATAACGGCTATGACCGCATGAGCTAAGCCTCTTCGCGATGCGCAGGGCTGGGTTTCCCCTTTTGGGGGAACCCTTATGGACGAAAAGCATCACTTAGGTGGTGCTTTTTTTATGCCTACGTGTTTTAAAACGCTGCTAGGCTATTGATTCTCTCGTTTTAACGCGCGTTTCTTTACTCACGAACAGGTGGTTTATGCTCGCTTCGCTGTTGGCGCTGCTGGTCTCATTGCTACTGGTGGGTGCCGCTGCCGCCACGGGCGCACGCTTTCGTCCCGATGGTTGGTACCGGGCGCTGCGCAAACCTCGCTGGACGCCGCCCGATCTCGCGTTCCCCATCGCCTGGGGGATTCTCTATCTCTTGATGGCGATTGCGGCTTGGCGGATTTATATGGCGGACGACTCGCCACTGCGTAGCGCGGGCCTTGCTGTGTATGGCGTGCAGCTGTTGGCCAATGCGGCGTGGTCATGGCTGTTTTTTGGGCGCAAACAGATGGCCGCCGCGCTGGTGGATATCGTGCTGCTGTTGGGGCTGATTACGCTGGCCATTGGCCTGTTTGCCCAGGTGAATAGCCTCGCCGCGTGGCTAATGGTGCCTTACTGGCTGTGGGTCGCTCTCGCGCTGGCACTCAACGCCACCATTTTGCGATTAAATAGCGCCTAAGGGTTAACTAACAAAAGGGTGTTACCCCATGGATACAACGTCACTGCCCGTTCTACTGGCCTTTGCCTCGCTGCTGTTAGGGGTGCTGGCCGTAGTGATTTTCGCTTACGTCGTAGTGCCCAAACGACGTCGCGCCAAGGCCAAGGCCGAAGCAGCAGAGGCACCGGTCGCCGCGCCTACGCCGCCGCCAGCGGAAGAGCCGCCGCCCGCTCCCGCCAAGCGCACGGGGAAGGTCAAACAGCACTCGCTGTTCGTCATTTTCAACCAGCCGGATGTCACCACCGATGAGCGATTGACCGAGTGGCTGCGTGGCAAGGGCGCCCATTACGACGCCATCAAGAAGGTGTTTTTGATCGACGGCCAGCAGGCATCTAACCCGATTACCGTGGCCAACGCCTTCCCGCCTGGGGAAATGCCCGACCTGCTGCGCGGGGAAACCCACGAGCCCATTCGGGGGGTTAGCCTGCTGGTGAAGCCGCCGCTGCACAAACGCCGCAATCAGCAGATGCACGTGTATGTGGAACTCGCCAAAGAGATGAACGAGACTTTCAGCGGCGACATGCTGGATGCCGACCGAGAGCCAGCCACCGAGGCCACCTACGCTCAAATCATTGGTTAAGCGCTACACCACGCCCTGGCTGCGCAGGTAGTCGTCGTAGCTGCCGCTGAAATCGACGATGCCATCCGGCTGCATATCAATGATGCGCGTGGCGAGGCTGGAGACGAACTCCCGGTCGTGGCTAACGAACAGCAGCGTGCCGGGGTAGTTCTCCAACGCCAGGTTGAGCGCCTCGATGGACTCCATATCCAGGTGGTTGGTGGGCTCGTCCATCAGCAGCACGTTGGGGTTGGTGAGCGTTAGCTTACCGAACAGCATCCGCCCCTGCTCGCCGCCCGAGATCACCTTCACCGATTTATTGATGTCGTCGCTGGAGAACAGCATGCGGCCCAACGCGCCGCGTACCACTTGCTCACCGCCTTTGGTCCACTGGCCCATCCACTCGAACAGCGTGGCGTCATTGGCAAAGTCATCGGCGTGGTCTTGGGCGAATACGCCAAGCTCGGCGGCATCGGTCCACTTCACTTCACCGGCATCTGGGCGAAGATCCCCCGCCAGCGTTTTCAGCAGGGTGGTTTTGCCAATGCCGTTAGGGCCGATGATGGCAATGCGCTCACCTGCTTCCACGGTCATGGAGAAACGCTTGAACAGCGGCTCGCCGTCGTAGCCTTTGGTAATCGCCTCCACGTTCACCGCGTTACGGTGGATCTTCTTGTTTTGATCAAAGCGGATAAACGGGCTCACCCGGCTAGAGGGTTTGATGTCTTCCAGTTTGATCTTGTCGATCTGGCGCGCCCGCGAGGTGGCCTGCTTCGCTTTGGAGGCGTTGGCCGAGAAGCGGCTGACGAACTGCTGCAGCTCGGCAATTTGCGCCTTCTTCTTGGCGTTGTCCGCATGCTGACGTTCACGGGCCGCAGTGGCCGCCGTCATGTAGTCATCGTAGTTGCCGGGGAACAGGGTGATTTCGCCGTAATCCAGATCCGCCATGTGGGTACACACACTGTTCAGGAAGTGACGATCGTGGGAAATGATCACCATGGTGCTGCTGCGCGCTTTTAGAATCTCTTCCAGCCAGCGGATAGTATTGATATCCAGGTGGTTGGTAGGTTCGTCCAGCAGCAGCACGTCCGGGTCGGAGAACAGCGCCTGGGCCAGCAGCACGCGCAGCTTCCAGCCAGGCGCGACTTCACTCATGGGGCCGGTGTGCTGTTCGATAGGAATGCCCAGGCCCAGCAGCAGCTCGCCCGCGCGGGACTCGGCGGTGTAGCCATCCAGCTCGGCGTAGCGCACTTCTAAATCCGCTACGGCCATACCGTCTTCTTCGCTCATTTCAGGCAGCGAGTAAATGCGCTCGCGCTCGGCGGCCACTTGCCACAGCTCGGCGTTGCCCATGATGACGGTGTCGATGACCCGTTCGTTTTCGTAGGCAAACTGGTCCTGGCGCAGCTTACCCAGCCGGGTACTGCTATCCAGCATCACTTGGCCAGACGAGGGCTCCAACTCGCCACCGAGAATTTTCATGAAGGTGGACTTACCGCAACCATTCGCGCCAATCAAACCGTAGCGATTGCCGTTATTAAATTTGACGGAAACATTTTCGAACAGGGGCTTGGCCCCAAACTGCATGGTGATGTTGGCGGTTGCGATCAAGATAGAGGCCCTGGTTAACGAGGAAGCGCTGTTGGAGAAACGAGCACGCTTGCAAAAGCTCGCGATTCTACGCGCCTTTGGGCAACGTTACATCTCCCCTTGCGCGCTTCCCTTAACCGGGCACTTGACTACTGCGCAGGCATTTCAAGCAGAAAGCGTTCTCCGTCAAGCGCTTGGCGCAGGCGTGAGTGTAAAATCCCAACGATCCCCTGGTGCTCGCCGACCAGCGCGGTGGTCGTCACCGTCAACCCACTGTGGCGCTGTTCGGCGGCGGCGCAGATCTCGGCGATATCGCCACCCTCACCGGCATGACGGCCTGGGGAGAGAAACAGCATCGCCAGCACCACGTTTCCGCTGCTGAATTCAGGCGTATCCAGCAGGTGCTCCAATAGCGGCTCGTTAAAGCGGTACTCGTCGCCGTCACGTCGCTCCATGGAAGCCGCCGCCACGCAGCGCACGTCGTCGCCCAGCAGCACGCTCAATTGCCCAGCCAGGCGGTTACGCACGGCGGTAACGTCGGGAATGGGGCTGCCGTGGTCCACCAGCGCGACCTTGGCAGCGCCTTGTTCAGGCAACTGCGCACGTACGTTATTGGCCAACAGCTGTGCCAAGCGCAGATCGTTACTCCCAAGTTCATCTACCAGTGGCTGAGCAACCCGCACCGACACGTTAGGAAAACGGGCCTGTAGCGCGGCCATTCGCTCCGGCAAGTACCCCGTTAGCGCTTTACTGGGGCCGAAGAAAAACGGCAGCACGATAATCTCGGTGGCGCCTGCCTCGGCGCTGCGTTCGGCGGCGGGGCCTAACGTAATGGCGGGAATGCCATCGACCTCTTCAGCGGGGATTTTATTGGAGTGCAGCAGCGAGGCCGCCTGAACAGCCTCCCCTAGCGTCTCGCTCAACGCGGCCGCCACCCGGCGCAGATTATGGGTCGCCTGGGGGCGCAGGGAGCCGTTATCGACAAGAAAAATAGCGCGCATCGCGTTCGTCCTTTTCAATCAAAGCGTTAATGAGCCGACAGCACTTCCGCAGCGGCCCGGTGCAACTGGGCGTGGCGTGTAGCGAGGGCGGTAATATCGCGGTCGTAGCCGCCGCCGATGACCGCCGCCACGGGAATGTCAGACTCACGGCAGAGGTTCAGCACATAGTGATCTCGGGCATAGAGCCCATCGCTGCTGAGCGATAAGTAGCCCAGACGGTCATCGTGATGCACATCCACGCCCGCGTCATAGAGCACTACGTCTGGCTGGTAAGCGGCGAGTACCCCAGGCAGCCAAGACGCGAGTTCGGCCAGATAAGCCGCATCCTCCATGCCGTTGGGCAGGTCGATATCCAGGTCGCTTTTTGCTTTGCGGGCGGGGAAGTTACGCGCCGCGTGCATGGAAAAGGTAAACACGCCGGGCTCGTTGGCAAAGAGCCGCGCGGTGCCATCGCCTTGATGCACGTCGCAATCCACAATCAGCACCCGCTCTACCCAGCCCTGCGCCAGTGCGTGGGCGGCGGCCACGGCTAAATCGTTAATCAAACAGTAGCCGCTAGCGGCATCTGCATGGGCGTGGTGCGTGCCGCCCGCCGAATTGCAGGCAAGCCCGGTGGCTAGGGCCGCTTCCAGGGTGAGCAGCGTGCCGCCGGTTTCCAGCCGCACTCGCTCCACCAAGGCTTGCGACCACACGAATCCACTACGTCGCTGAGCGGCACGATCGAGCTGGCCGTGCAAAAATGCCTTCACGTACTCTGGTGTATGCACGCGTTGCAGGCTTTCGAGGGTGGCCGGTTGGGGCGTGTGCCACTCAATGGGGCAGGCCAACGTCTGCTCGCCCAATAGCTGCCGAAGCACCCGAAACTTTTCCATAGGGAAGGGGTGATTGGCTGGTAAATCAATCGTATAACCCGGATGATGAACCACCGTTAACGCCATGCGCGTGCAGCCACTTTGGTCACAAATATAGATCGCTTATGTTGCTTGATACCACGACGTTAAACCAGCAAAGAAACTTCTTCGACGGCCATGCGGATATCTGGCTTTTTGGCTACGGTTCGCTGATTTGGAAGGCCGATTTTGACTATTTAGAGCGCCGGCCTGCGGCGATTACCGGCTGGGCGCGGCGCTTCTGGCAGGGCTCCCACGACCACCGCGGCACGCCGGAAGCGCCGGGGCGAGTGGCGACGCTGATTCGTGCCGAAGGCGCGGTATGTCATGGCATGGCCTACCGCATCACCCCAGAGGTGCTCGCACCGTTGGATGTGCGGGAGAAAAACGGCTACCTGCGGGAAAAAGTCACGCTGACGTTTTTGGATGAAGCGGGTAACCCTGACGCCGACCAAGCGCCTAGCGAGGGGCTGATTTATCTGGCAAGCGAAGACAACCCTGCATTTTTAGGCGATGCCCCGCTGGCCGATATCGCCCAGCAAATTGCCCAGGCCCATGGCCCCAGCGGCCCCAACAGCGCTTACTTGCTGAACCTCGCCCAAGCGCTGCGCGAGTTGGGCACCGAGGATGCGCATATTTTTGCCCTGGAAGCGCAGCTACAGCGCTACCAGTAGCGCGGATAGCGGCGGTGGCGCGCCAGGTTATTGACCAGAATCGCCACCATTAGCATGACGATGCAGCCTGCGCCAATAGGGATCAGCGGATACCACCAGCCCAACTGATGCACGCTGGCACCGCCTGCCACGGCAATCAGCGCAGCGGCAGCCCCTGGCGGATGAACGGTATGGGTGAGCTGCATAACCAAAATGGAGAGCGACACCGCCAACGCCATCGACAGCGGCGTGGCCCCCAGCAGTTGATAGCAGCCCACGCCCACACAGGCAGAGAGCACGCTGCCAAACAGCACATGGCTTGGCTGGGCAAAGGGGCTTTCCGGGGCGGCGTAAATCAGCACCGAGGTTGCCCCGAACGAGCCCACGATCAACAGCTGCTGGGAGAGCCACTCGGCGCTTAGCCAGCAAATCAGCGCCATGCCAGTAAAGGCACCCAGCCACGACCAGCAGGCATCCTGCCAGCCCACCCGGGGGCGCGGGGTTCGTTCTCCGCGCATCTTGCCAAGATACGTTTTCATCGCACTCGCCTTTGCACAAAAAGAGTGCAGATGATGACAAAATGCACCAAAGAAGCAAATGACGATGCGTCATAGTGACATGAATGAGGCTCAGGACCCCTTTTACGGATTCCAACTACGCACGAGGGAAACGCTTTATTTTCCCTATCGTCTTAGTACTACATCATCAGCCACGACAGGATAAACAGCCCAATCAGCGTGCGGAAAATGCCGCCAATAATGGAGCCACGCAAAAACGCACGCAGCCCACCCCACAGCACCAGCAGGCCGATGAGCAGTATCGCGAGACTCAAGAACGAGTCGTTGATCCCCAGCGAACGCGTCAGACCGCCGATAAAGTCGTCAAAAGCACCGAAAAAGTTGGTGAAGAGCCCCACCAAAAACTCCACCACCACGCGAATGGCATCGCCTATCGCCTCGCCGATGCCCTCAAAAAATCCGTTTGCCTGCATGCGCGTTGTCCATTGCTTGAAGATGATTGATCGAAGGTAATCGCTCGAAAATAGCTCGTTGAAGATAGTTCGTTGCAGATAGTTCGTTGCAGATAGCAAGCATTGTGTGTGAAAACACGCAGCCTGGCAAAGCCACGCGATTGAGCGGCTTCCACCTTTCGCCTATTCCCTTTTTAGCACCGCCGCGTTACAACGTTAAGTACGCAGTTGCGGGAGAGACTGGTGCACGACACCAGCGCCGAAGGAGCAACGACCCCGGAAACTCTCAGGCCAACGGACCGCAACGGCTAACGTTTTTACCAATACGTTCCGAAGAGCGGTTGATGACGGCGTCACTCAGCCCACCGAAGGAGCAAGCGCCACATCATCGGCGTGAATCTCTCAGGTTCCATGACGGAAGGGGTACGCCTAGCAAACATGTTTGCTGGGGGTATCGCCCGACGCTCATACAATCTGTGGAGAGACTCATGCAACGCATTGCAATTATTGGCGGTGGTATTACCGGTATTACCAGCGCCTACGCCCTCGTAAAACGCGGCTTTAACGTCACTGTGTTTGAAAAGCATCGCTACGCCGCGATGGAAACCTCGTTTGCCAACGGTGGCCAGCTTTCCGCTTCAAACGCTGAGGTATGGAACCACTGGCCTACGGTCATCAAAGGCCTGCGCTGGATGCTGAAGAACGACGCCCCGCTGCTCGTCAACCCTCGCCCCACCTGGCACAAGCTGAGCTGGTTTGCGGAATTTATCGCCGCCATTCCCCGCTATGCCGACAACACCACCGAAACAACGCGCCTCGCCATTGCCGCCAGGGAACATCTGTTTCAGTGGGCGCGAGACGAGCAGATCGATTTCGACGTGAAACAAAAAGGCATTCTGCATATCTACCGCGATAAAGCGGGCTACGAGCATGCCGCTAAGGTCTCACAGCTTCTGCACCAAGGCGGGCTCGAGCGTCGGGCGGTCACACCAGAAGAAATGCGCGCCATCGAACCCACGCTCGCGGGTAGCTACTACGGCGGTTTCTTCACCGAAAGCGACGCTACCGGGGATATTCACAAATACACCAACGGCCTCGCAAAGGCCGCGGCCAAACGCGGCGTGCGGCTGAACTACGGCCACCAGGTGACCGACCTGGGTGCGGATGAGAACAGTGCCTGGGTCAGCGCTTCCGTCGACGGTGAGGAGGTACGCCAAAGCTTTGATAGCGTGGTGGTATGTGCCGGGGTCGGCAGTCGTGCCATCGCCGCCAAGCTAGGCGACCGCGTGAACATCTACCCGGTCAAAGGCTACTCCATCACCGTACAGCTGGACGACGAGGCCTCACAGCAGGCCGCACCGACGGTGAGCTTGCTGGATGACGAGACCAAGCTGGTGACCAGCCGTCTGGGGAACGACCGTTTCCGCGTGGCCGGTACCGCTGAGTTTAATGGCGCAAACCGCGACATTCGTAACGACCGGATTCAGCCGCTGGTGCGCTGGGTAGAGCAGTGCTTCCCCAGCGTGAGTACTCAACGAGTGGTGCCTTGGGCGGGCCTGCGCCCGATGCTGCCGAACATGCTGCCTAAAGTCGGCCCTGGCAAATTGCCGACCGTTTTCTACAACACGGGCCACGGCCACCTGGGCTGGACGCTATCTGCGATTACCGCTGAAATGCTCGCCGACGCCGTAGATCACTCCACCGCCACCTCGCTAATCGCGACGCACTAGGCAGAGCCATCGCTCAAAACGACCAAAGGGGCCGCTGGGCCCCTTTTTTTCTAACATGCCATATTGCTAACACGCGACGCGGTCTCGCCCGCTCTCTTTCGCTTGGTAGAGCGCGTTATCGACCCGTTTCATCATGCTTTTGGGCGTGTCGTTCGCAGCCGCTTCTGCGACGCCTAAACTGACGGTCACGCGCTCGGCGCCTGGAAAGGCAGCGCTTCCGATACATTGACGAATTTTCTCGGCAAGCCTGGCGGCCTGCTCAAGGGACGTTTCCGGGGCCAGAATGATGAATTCCTCCCCTCCCCAGCGGGCGCAGTAGTCCGCACTACGCAGATTGTCTTCCAGCAGTGCCGCCAAGGCGCGCAGGACCTGGTCGCCCACATCGTGGCCTTGGCTGTCGTTGATCGCCTTGAAGTAGTCGATATCGAGCATGATGAGCGAGAAAGGCCGCACATAGCGGTTCAAGCGCCCTAGCTCGTGTTTTAACAGGTAATCGAACCGGGCGCGATTCATCAACCCAGTCAGCATATCGGTGGTGGCGAGACGCTTGAGCTCGGCCTCTTTTTCCACCCGTTGGGTGATGTCGCGCTGCACCAATACCAACACGTTATCGGCATAGCCGGGCATCGACATGGCGGTGACACGCCACTCGATGAGCGGCCGCGGCGCCTTGGAGAGCAGCGCTTCCTCAGCGTGGTCCAAGCCGGAGAGAGAGCATCCCAGGCCCAGCTTGCCACCCGACAAGGCGTGGTGGAGCTGGGTCAAGAGCTGCTCGTTCGCCGCCTCTTGATGGACGATTTTAGGCGACGCGCCCAACCAGTGGTCGCGATCTCCTCCCCAAAACTGCACGTACTCCTCGCTGACGTCCAGTATCCGAATGCCCTGGCCGTTAGGCCGTCCGCCGAGTACCGCGACGGCCTGACTGCTGGGTTCGCTGATGGACAGCGGCGCTCCTTGCGTTTGATTTTGCGGGGTTTCTACCATAGTTCATCCAATGAAAGTCGGCGCCTGGGCCGTTTCGTCCCAGAAACGAGCCGTGATCCAAGCGCGATATGTCTCTCGACAATACGTACCCTTTCTGCGCCGACCACGTCGCCATTACACAAAGGATACGCTCGTTTACTAAATAGCAATATAGTCCACGTTATGAATAAGCGAAAAGGGCTGACCGTTACTCGGCCCTAGCGACCCACAGCCGGTAAAGCGCTGGCGTGAAGAAAAACGACACCAGTGTGGCCAAGAGTAGTCCAAAGCCCACGGTTTGCGCGAAAGGTGGCCAAAGCCCACCGGCGGCCACCATGAGTGGAATGAGCCCGGCAAAGGTCGTGATGGTGGTCGAGACGATGTGCCGACTGGTCGGCCCGCTAATGACCGCCAGCATGGCTTCCCTATCGCCTTGCCGAGCCGCAGGATCATCATCGAACGCGGCAATGATGATGATCGTTGCGTTGATCGCCACCCCCACCAACCCCATGATGCCGACGATGATCACGAAGCCGAAGGCGTGGCCGCTCAGCAGCAGTGCTACGATCCCCATGCCCATCGCCTGGGCACCGGCAATGAACACAATGGCGGCGCGGCGGAAGGAATTAAAGGCCAGTACGACCGTGGCCACCATGGCAATCACTAGCAGCACGACCGAGGCGAGCAGTTGGCTAACCGCTTCGTCACGCTCGGCGGCTTCCCCACCGGTCTCGATCCGATAACCGGGAGGCAGGCGTATCTCACCCGCATCGATGGCTGCTTGCAGCTTGGCATCGAGCTGCGCCATGGAGACGGCCGGCAGCGCATCGGCCACCAAATAGCCCTGCACGAGCTGCACGCGCTCGGCGTTACGGCGGGTAATGACGCTCCACGACGGCGCCAGATAGCTCTCGGCCACGGCGGCCAGCGGTAACCCCTCGCTGACCTGGTCGCTGACCAGGCGCAAGGCAGCCAGCTGCTCGGCATCGGTGCGCCACGCATCGGCATAGCGCACGCGTACCGGCAACTGCTGGGTATCTTCCAGTAAAACACCTGCAGGCTGACCAGAGAGTGCGGCCCCCACCTGCTCGGCTAGGGTCTGGGGCGACAGCCCGGCATCGCTCAGCGCCGTTTGGTCGATCTCCAGCATCAGGCGTGGCAGGTCCTGTTGCATCCCGGCACGCACGTGGGTCACCTGGGGAAGCTGGTGCATCAGGCCCGCCAGCTCTAACCCCAGAGAAGAGAGTATGTCGAGATCGTCACCGTACACCCGGAGTTCGATAGGGGCTTGGAACGGCGGCCCCTGCTCGTACTTGCGCACGACGCTCTGGGCTTGGGGAAAGCGTTGGTCAAGCGCTTGCTGCAGTTGGGGCACTTGCTGGCGAGTGACGTCCAGCGATGCCGTATCGACGATGAGGTGTAAAAACGCCGGGTTGTTGTCCTCGTTCGTTAGCACGTTGTAATACATCATCGGCGCGCTTTCACCGACGAACGCAGACACACGCACCACGCCCGGCAGCTCGCGCACCATACGCTCGACGTCGTGGGCCAGCGATTCCGTTTGCGCCATGCTGCTGGCAGGAGGCAGGCGTACTTCCACGTGGAACTGATCGCGGTCGGCGGGCGGGAAGAACGCCACGTCCAGCGTGGGCATCAGCGCCATGCCCCCCACCGGCACGCAGAGCGTGATCACCATGGCGGCCACTGGGTGGCGCAGTGCGCTGCGCACCGTACCTCGGAAGGCACGCTTGAGCGCATTATCCCGCGGGGCGGGCGGTTTGGCCGCCACTTTGGCCAGCAACATGGGCGATAGCGCGGGCACCAGAAACAGGGAGATCAGGTAGGAGCTGACCAGGGCCACCATCACCGCCATGGCGAGCGGCCCGACGAACTCGCCCGCCGGGCCCGGCATGAGCACGATGGGCATGAAGGCCAGCACAGTCGTCAGCGTGCTGGCAAGCAGCGGCACCGCCAAATGGCGCAGCGCATCCCGAGTCGCGACCAGCGCGGAATCCCCCTGCAGAAAGCGCTCCCGCAGGGCGTTGGTCATCACGATCGCGTTGTCCACCATCAGACCCAGCGCGACGATGATGCCGATAATACTCATCTGGTGGATTTCCATGCCCAACGGCCGGAACAGCGCCAACGTCAGCAGGGCGGTGGCGGGAATGGCCAACCCCACGGTGAGCGCCGAACGCCACCCCATAGTCAGAAACAGAATACCCACCACCAGGACTAACCCCATCAGCAAGCTAAGCGCCACGTCGCTCAACCGCTGATTGGTGTAGCTGGCCTGCTCGAACACTTCCTCGACGGCGAGCCCCACCGGCAGCTCATCGGCGAAGGCCGCGAGTCGCTCCTGCGCCCGTGCCACCCAGAGATCGATCCGCTGACCAGGCGCCATGCGCGCGCCCACGAACACCGCTCGCTCACCGTTGAGCAGCGCCACGGCGCTGGGTGGGTCTTGTACACCGCGGTGCAGTTCGGCAATTTCGCCCAATTTGACGCTTTGCCCCTGCCGAGTCGTCACGTTGATCTCCCGCAGGCGATCCAGCGCGTCGAATTCCCCGCTCAGCCCCACCGTGAGACGGTACCCTTGGGTGACCACCTCGCCAGCGGTGCGTCGCCCATCGCTGGCGTCGATGGCGGCAGCCAGTTGGCCCACGGAAAGTCCGAGGGCATTGAGCTCCAACGGATCGACCATCACCTCGACCTGCTCGCCGGCTACGCCAAAGCGGTGGGTATATTCGGTGCCGGCCACCTGCCGAAACGCATCTTCCAAGCGTTCGGCGTAACGCTCCATGAGCTGTGGGTTGGGCGGCGTATCCAGCGTCCAACGCAGCGCGGCCACGAGGCTGAAGGCGTAGCCGCGATCATCCAACAACTCTGGAGTGTCTACCCCTTCCGGCAACGACGGTGCCACATCGCCCAGCTTATCGCGCACGCGGCTCCATACCGGCGCCACGTTGGTGACGTCGTCACCCAGTTCGAGACTCAGCAGCGCGATGCCTTGGCGAGACGTGGATTCCAGCACGCTGATCTCGGAAATGGTGCGCAGTTCTTGCTCGATCGGCCTGGCCACCAGCGCTTCGATCTGCTCTGGGGTGGCGCCTGGGTACGGCGCCAGTACCGTGGCATTGCGCGCGATGAGGTAGGGATCTTCTGCGCGCGGCAGCGTTTGGACAGCCGACAGCCCGGCGGCGATGAGCAGGCCCAGCGAGAGGGCCAGCAGGCGGCGATTGAACAACCACTCAATGCGCATGGGCCACGTCCTCGCTCAGCGTGACCTGCTGCCCAGGCGTAATGCGGTGAGTGCCACTGCGAATCAAACGCATACCCGGGGCCAAGGTGCCGCGCACGAAGGCGTCATCCCCTTCGGTGTGCAGTAGCTCGACGCTAGCTTGCGCAACGCGGTAGCGGTCGTCCTCGTCTGGCTCGGCAATCAATACGTTCCACAGACCCCGGTCGGCAGCACGCAGCGCCGCTAGCGGTACCCAATAACCGCTCGCGGGTTCGGTCATCGAGTAGCTCAACTCGGCCAAATCGCCAGGCACGGCAGCATGGTCGCCCGTCATCGCCACGACCAAGGTTTGTGTACGGCTGTCGCCATCCACTTGGGGCAACCGGGCACGCACGCTGCCCTCGATCGTTTGGTCGTTCACCTGCAGCATCACGGCCTCCCCGACGGCAAACGTCGCCGCCAGCCGCGCGGGCAAGCCAAGGTGCGCCTCCAACTGGCGCGTATCGATGACATCGAACGCCGCCGTGCCGCTCGTCACGAGGCTTCCTACATCGATGTAGCGCTCGACCACTCGGCCCGCAAACGGCGCTTTGAGCGTGCTGTCTTCTAGATCGGCCGTAAGGCTATCGCGCTCGGCGGCCAACGCAGAGAGTCGCGCTTGCAGGGTCAACCGGTCGGTGCGGGCCTGATCCAACGCCGTACGGCTCGCAAAGTTGCTCTGGTTCAACTGCGCTTCGCGCTCTTCCTGACGCTGGGCCAGAGCGAGGCTCGCGCGGGCCTCTTCGCTGCGTGCTGCCACTTCGGCTAGGCGGCTCTCTAGCCGGCGGGTATCGAGGGTGGCCAACACTTCGCCCTGCTCAACTGCATCGCCTCGGTCGGCCTGCAGAGTCTCCACTCGCCCGGCCGGTTCGAAGGCCAACGATACCGACTGGCGCGCCACCACTCGGCCGGTTAAACGCACTTCTCGCGTCAGCGTGTCAGCCTGCGCCAGCGGCTGCGCCACGACCTGGAGCAGGGCGTTATCCGCGCCCTCCTGACGCGCCTGCTGAGCGCTACTACGCTGACTGGACACCAGCGCCACCACGATCAGCGTCACACCGATCATTAGCAACGCCGCCAGCGCACCGCGAAGGCGGTACCCCCAAGAAGTCTTCAACGTACCCATGTTGGCCTCGAAATGGTTTATTCTTGAACGATAGCGTTCACTATAATATGTGTACATTACCGTTCAATAACTATTTACGTATGGGCATGGATTTCTTGCATGACAGACGCTCGACCAACGTCGCCTGACCAAAAACGCAGCGCAGGCCGCCCCAAAGACATGGCAAAACGCGATGCGATGCTGGACGCTGCGGCCTGCCTCTTTTTTCGCAACGGTTTGGAGGCCGTCACCATGGAAGCCGTCGCGCGGGAAGCCGGCGTGTCGAAAGTGACGGTGTACGGGCATTTCGCGACGAAAGAGACACTGTTTGGCAGCGTCATCCGCCGCGAAACCGCGACGATCCGTCAAGGGCTGGCCCAACTTCCCGATACCCACGACGCCGTGCGCCAGTCACTGATCGAGGTAGGGGTCTGCATGCTGCGTTTTTTGCTGGAACCCCACGTTCTGGCGGTAGAGCGAGTCATGAGCCACCAGGGCGAGCAGCACCCCAAGCTGCTGAGGGCCTTTTTCGACGCGGGCCCTTGGGCCATCAGCCAGTGGCTGCGCGAAAAACTGGAAGGATTGGCCAGCGCTGGCCACCTGAGCCTACCCGACCCGGCACGCGCCGCCGACCAGCTCTGCAGCATGTGGCAGGGTATGTTGATCAAAGAGGTGCGCATGGGCGTGCGCCCCACGCCCACCGAGGAGGAAATTCAGCGGCAAATCACCAGCGCCGTCGATGTTTTTTTGGCAGCGTATGGGCGGCGCTGATGCGCATTAAAAAGCCCCGCCTTCGCGGGGCTTGGAGCATGGTTTAAACCGTTGATCGCGTGTTCGTGGTTCACACCCCCACCGGCCCACCATCGCGCTTCTGAATCACCACGGTGGCGGCACGCGGGCGTACTTGCCCACTCGCCGCCGCAGTGGCGTCTTGCACTAGGGCACTGCCATCCGCTGGCCAGTTGCCGGGGTGCTGGATGTTGATAAACAGTGCAGTTTTATCCGGCGTGGCAAAGATGCCGGTGACTTCACAGCCGTTCGGCCCCACCGCAAAGCGTTTGAGCTGCTGCTGGTTGCTGCTGTTGATCACCGGACCCGTACCGCGAATATCCTCTAATCCTTGGGGCACCACGGCCAGTAGCTGGTCGTTGGTGTGCTCGGTAACGCCTTCATAGCCGTTGTCGGTCTGAATCCAGAGAATGCCTTGGCCATCTTCACGTTCATCGAACCACAGGCCATCGGGGCTGGCGAACTGGTTCATCTCGTTTAGCCCGGAGTGGTTATCGGCGTCGTCGGCTGCTGCGCCGAACACAAATACTTCCCAGGTGAAGGCGTTGGGCAAGCGGCTCTCCCGCCAGCGAATCACGTGCCCGGCCTCGTTATTGGCGCGGGGGTTCGCGGCGTTCGCCGGGGCGGTAGCGAACCCGACACCAGGCTGGCTAAGCTCGCTGCCGTCATTAGTGAAGGTGGCATCGCTGCCCTCGTCACTGCGCTGGGTGTTGTTCGTCAACGTGAGATACACCTCACCCGAGGCCGGGTCTACCGTGGCCCACTCGGGACGGTCCATCGGCGTGGCGCCCAGCAGGTCGGCGGCATCGCAGGTGTTGATGATGATGCCTGCCAAATCGTTCTCGGCTAGGCCAAGTGCGGCGGCCAGCGTGCGGCCATCCTGGGTCTTGGCGCTTGGTGTGAGTGGCAGCCACTCGCCGCTGCCATCGGCATGGAAGCGCGCCACGTAGAGCGTACCGTTATCCATGTATTTATTGCCGATGGCGAGGCGGTCGTAATCAGCGCCGGGGCGGTTGGCATCGGCGGGATCCCAGGCGGCATCAGAGACGTACTTGTAGACATACTCGTTACGGGCATCGTGGCCTGAATAGTAAACGATGGGCTTGCCCGCTTCTAATTTGCCCAGCCAGCACCCTTCATGACGAAAACGTCCCAGCGCCGTACGCTTCACCGCGCGAGCACCGCTGTAGGGGTCGACTTCTACTTGGTAGCCGAAGGTACGTGCCTCGTTGCGGTAGTCATCTTCGGCACGCTCACCGCGTGGAGTGATGTCAAAGCGCGCAAACTCACCGTTTTGCTCGGTGGCGTCGCCTGCCGAGGTATCCCAGCCATAGCGGCTTTTATCCGTAGGAATACCGATGCGCGCATCATCCTGGAAGCGCTCGCCACGGTTGACGAAGATATCGGGCCAGTTCTCTTCACAGGCGATATAGGTGCCCCAGGGAGTCACGCCGTTACCGCAGTTGTTGTTGGTGCCGCGGGTTTGCGTGCCGTCAGGGGAGAACTGGGTTTTTACGTAGTCGCTACCCGCCACGGGGCCCGCTAGATCCATCACCGTGGCGCTGGTGAAGCGGCGGTTATAGGGCGAATTGGCAACGTGAGACCACTGGCCGTTAGCGTCTTTCTCAACTTCAACCAGCGTGACGCCGTGGGCATTGATTTCGGTGCGTGATTCGTCTGCGGGGCGCGCGCCCGCTTCGGCATTGGTCGGCCCACCTTGGGGTGCCCACAGCGCGTCTTGATCGATGTACTCGTTGTTCAGCGCCAGCACAAAACGGCGCGAGGCGTTATCCGCATCCAGGGCGAAACCAGCCATGCCGTCGTGGTGCATGCCCACACTCATCGCCTGACGCTCGGGTGTCATGGGCTGGTCGGCCTGCCACTCCTGGCCTGCCTGCAGCGGCGTACCCCAGGGCACTAACACCTGGGCTACGTAGCCCTCCGGCACGACCACGGCATCGGTGCGGGAACCGCGTACGGCCTCAAAGGCCAGTGTGAGCGGCGTTTTCGCCTGCTCGCCTGCGAGCGCCTGCGCAGCCCCGCCAAACCCCAACATGGACGCTGCCGCCAACCCCAGGCCGCCTCGCATTACGTCGCGCCGAGAGACGTGCTGAGCCAACACCTCGGCAAACGGCTGGTTATGGCTGTGGTTAAACAGGCGGTGATCTTCGATTTCCTTGCTCATGGTGCTCTCCTCGTCATCGCTGGTCAGAACGGACGTCTGCGTTTGGGAGGAGACTATTAGGCAAAGATGAATTAACCATGACGCATTCACGACCGTTATATGACGATCCGTGCGCAAACGGTTGACCCTTACCCACCAACACGCAACAAAGCTATACAAATCCATCACACTCATTAGACTCTACATAAACACAGTTGAGCCAATGAGGTGCCGCTATGTCTTCACCACTTCCCCCTCGTTTGACCCTGGAAGAGCTTTCCCAACTGACCGCACCGCTGCCTGACGTCGAGCTGCATGGCATCGATATGGGCTGGTACATCGTGCGCCTGCATAGGGGCGCGTCGGTCAGCGTACTGGTCAACCCACAGGGCGAAACGAAACGGTTCAGCGGCACTCAGTGGGTCAGCCGCGCGCTGGCACCGCTGGGCTTTACCCACGGCATCCTCACCTGGGCCGATGCCGCCGATGAGATGATTGGCAACCCGACCCCACCAGTCTCCGCCCAGCAGCGGCTTGAGCATGGCGTCCGCGTGGCCTTTGCAACTCGGCATTAACACGTCTCGGTCTTACCTCCGCGATGCGGCATGACTCGCCATGATGGTAAAAAAGCCTTCATGGCTTTCAACCCCGCCTGTCGATAAGATTCATAACGAGCCATCAAGCGCTTTCAAGTAGTTGTGTCAAAAATTAATGATCAAAGGATGGACTCTATGCGCGATGAAGAGAAGTACACCAATACCGAGGAGCAGTTGCTCTATCTTCAAAAGTTGCTCGACGAGGAAGATACGGCTGCCCTGAACGAGCTATTCAACGAGCTCGATATCTTAGCGATTGCGCGCACCCTTGAGTCTTTTCCTGCCAAAACGCGTGACCTGCTGTGGGAGTACATTCCAGAGACGCTGCTTGGCGAGGTGCTCGCCGAGGTCGACGAGGACATTCGCGCCGATTACATCGAAGACCTAAGCGCCAGCGATGTTGAACAGATCGTCAAGGGGCTGGACGCGCAAGAAGTCGCGGAAGTTCTCGATGTCGCCGACGAAGAGATCAAAACCACCGTCTACGCCAGCCTAGATCAGGAAATTCGCGCCCAGGTCGAGAACCTCTATACCTACGAAGAGGACATGGTCGGCCGTTACATGGACCCCGAAACGGTCAATGTAAAACAGGGGGTATCACTGGAAGCGGTACAGCGCTATATCCGCATTCACCACCTGTTGGACGACGATTCCCAGCAGGTCATGATCACCGACAAAGACAAGCGTCTGCTGGGCACCCTGACACTGATCGACTTGGTCAAGCAGCCTCAGGAGAGCACCGTCGACGAGTTTATGGACGATGCGCCTTACACGCTGAATGACCAGATGAAAGTAAGCGACGCCGCCGCCCTGCTGCGCTCCAAGGAGCTGCCCTTCGTGCCGGTGTGTAACAGCGACGGGCTACTGGTAGGCCAGCTGAACGCCGCCGACGTACTGGAAATTACCCAAGACGATGCCGACATGACGTTGAAGCACATGTCCGGCGTCAGCGACGAAGAAGAGGTGTTCACCCCGATTCTGCGCAGCGCCAAGAGCCGTGGCATTTGGCTTGGTATCAACCTATTAACCGCGTTCTTAGCCGCCTTTGTGATTGGGCAGTTCGAAGCGGTGCTGGATCAAATCGTCGCCCTCGCCATCCTGATGCCGGTAGTCGCCAGCATGGGCGGGATTGCAGGCAGCCAAACGCTCACAGTGGTCATCCGCGGCTTGGCATTGGGGCAAATTGCCGGTAACAACAAGCAGTGGCTCTACAACAAAGAGATGTGGGTCGGCATGAGTAATGGCTTGGTCTGGGCCCTGGTAGTAGGCGGCATTTCCTACCTGTGGTTTAGCGACCCGCTCATCACCCTGGTGATTACGTTGGCGATCTTCATCAACATGAGCCTCGCCAACCTTTCCGGCGTTCTCATTCCTTTGGTACTGAAACGCTTACAAATCGACCCCGCCCTCTCCGGCGCGGTCATCCTCACCACGGTCACCGACGTGGTGGGCTTTCTCTCGTTCTTAGGGCTGGCGACGCTGATTATTTTGTGATCAACGCGATGGAAAGGCGTTTGGGCCTTAATGTGAAGGCCCAAGCGCTATGTGCCGTAGCAACGGCTATATCATCACCCACTGCCCCGACTGATCTGACCTTTCGATGGCATCAATCAATCGGTTAACGCGTGCTGCTTCACGAAAGTCGGGGTAAAGGGGGCGATCATTGATAATGCCTTCGACCAGGTCGCGCACCTCAATAATTTTCTGATCGTTATAGCCCAAGCCGTGTCCGGCCGCAGGGCTGAAAGCAGCATAATCGGGATGTTCTGGGCCTGCTAACAGAGTGGTGAACCCGCGCCTACCGTTAGCATCAACATGACGATATAGCTGCAGTTCGCTCATGCGCTCCTGGTCAAACACAATGGCGCCTTTGGTGCCCGTGAGTGTGTAGGCCAAGCCCATTTTACGGCCAGCCGCCACCCGTGAAGTTTCGATATTGCCAATTAACCCCTGGTCAAACCGCAGCATGGCCTGAGCGTGATCGTCATTTTCAACTGCGGCCATTCCACTCCCGTCAGCCTTCGGTCGCATTGGGATAACGGTCTGCAGTTGTCCGCATACCTCTTTAATGCGCTGCCCAGTTAAAAACTCAGCCATGTTGAGAATATGTGAGCCAACATCGCCTAACGCACCGGTGCCTGCGGTCGCACGCTGTGTATGCCAATCGTGGGGCTTTTGCGGGTCAAGCAGATAATCCTCGTTGTGCCGCCCACGAAAATGAATCAGCTCACCAATTTCACCGCTGGCGACAATCTGGCGGGCAAGCTGGGTGGCGGAATTGCGAATATAGTTAAAGCCCACCAAGGTTTTGACACCCGCCTTTTCAGCCGCGGCGACCATCTCGTCAGCGTCTGCCGTGCTCAGCGCCAGCGGCTTTTCAGCATAAACATGCTTGCCAGCGGCAATGGCGGCCAGGGCCATCTCTTTATGTAGGAAGTTGGGCGCGCAAATATCCACTACGTCCACCGCACTATCTTCTACCAAAGCGCGCCAATCGTCGGTGGCGCGAGCAAATCCCCAGGCAAGTGCTCGGTTCTCCGCAATGGTAAGATTAACGTCCGCCAGCAGTTCGCAAACAGGTTTGGCGGGCAGCTCAAAAACGCTGGGCGCTGCGTTAAAGGCAATGGCGTGGGCTTTGCCCATAAAACCGGTACCGATGAGGCCAATCTTGAGGGTTTTCATTGTGATTATCCCTGTTGTTATAAAACAATAACGCCGAGCTGAGCCCGGCGTTGGTTGGTGTCATGCCCCGTAGCCTGTTTACATGGTCGGCATGGTGAAATGGTTGGTCTCTTCACGAATGCCGCAAGGCCAGCGCTGGGTGATGGTCTTCATGCGGGTGTAAAAACGCACACCGTCCGGACCGTGCATATGCAGCGGGCCAAACAGCGAGCGCTTCCAACCGCCGAAGCTGTGGAACGCCATGGGTACCGGGATCGGTACATTAACGCCGACCATGCCGACCTGGATTTGCTCGCAATACTGACGTGCGGCATCGCCATCGCGGGTAAAGATTGCCGTGCCATTGCCGTATTCATGGGCATTGATCATGCTGACCGCTTCGTCGAAGCTAGCCACGCGAGCAATCGCCAGCACCGGGCCGAATATTTCTTCAGAGTGAATTCGCATGTCTGGCGTTACATGATCGAACAGCGTGCCGCCGATAAAGTAGCCATCGCCCGCGCCATCAATCGTTGTTTGGCGACCATCGACTACGAGTTCTGCGCCCTCATCCACCCCGGACTGGATATAGCCCGCCACTTTATCGCGGTGCTCGCGGGTGATCAGCGGCCCCATATCGTTATCTGGGCCATCGACCAGCCCTGGCCCAACCGTCAGCTTATCCAGTTCGGCCACCAGTTTTTCGCGCAAACGATTGGCGGTCTCTTCGCCCACGGGTACGGCTACCGAAATCGCCATGCAGCGCTCGCCTGCCGAGCCATAGGCCGCGCCCATCAGGGCACCCACAGCTTGATCGAGATCCGCATCGGGCATGATCACCATATGGTTTTTGGCACCGCCCAGGGCCTGAACGCGCTTGCCATGGGCTGATGCGGTAGCATAGATGTACTCGGCGATGGGCGTGGAACCCACAAAGCTCACTGCCTGAACACGCTCATCAGTAAGCAGTACATCCACCGCTTCTTTATCGCCATTGACGACATTGAAGACGCCATCTGGCAGACCCGCTTCTTTAAGCAGCTCGGCTAGGCGCAGGGGTGTGGAGGGGTCTTTTTCAGAAGGCTTCATAACGAAGGTGTTGCCGCAGGCCAGGGCGATGGGGAACATCCACATGGGTACCATGGCAGGGAAGTTGAACGGCGAGATACCGGCGCATACACCCAGCGGCTGCATCATCGAGTAGCTATCCACGCCGGTGCCGACGTTCATGGAGTGCTCGCCCTTCTGCAAGTGGGGAATGCCGCAAGCAAACTCGACCACTTCCAAGCCCCGGGTCACTTCACCTTTGGCGTCAGAGAACACCTTGCCGTGTTCACTGGAAATCATTCGCGCCAGCTCATCGGTGTGTTCCTCGACCAGCGCTTTAAACTTAAACAGGATGCGCGAGCGCTTCAGCGGCGAGGTTTTTGACCAGGCGACAAAGGCCTCGTCGGCGATGCGCACCGCTTCGCTGGTTTCGTCAGCGGTGGCCAGCGCCACCTGGGCGCTCTGCTCACCGGTGGACGGGTTATAAACCGGGGAAGTGCGCTGGCTCTGACCGGCGGAGAGCTGACCATTAAGATAGTGGGATAACGTTTGCATATAGGCTCCTGATTAAAAGGCGGCGCTGGCGCTGTTTAGCTGGCAATGTCGAAGCCTGCCTGCTCGGCAAGTTGACGTAGGTTGCGATAACCCAGGCGGGCGTAAGTCAGCGGGTGGGCGACTTCCGGGTCTTGTTCGGCTTCAACCACTAACCAGCCCTGGTAGCCCTGTTCGCACAGGTGGGTTAAGGCAGGCAGGAAATCCACATCGCCATCCCCTGGCACCGTAAACAGGCCGTCTAGCACGCCGTTTAAAAAGCTTTTATCGCGGTTGCGTACCGCATCCAGCACTGGGAAGCGCAGGTCTTTGCAGTGCACATGATGAATCCGCTGGCTATAGCGTTTGGCAATGGCAAGCGGATCGCCGCCAGCCCCGCGCAAATGACCAAAATCAAGCAGCAGCCCTACGCCTTCGCCGGTGTTGTCCATTAAGCGTTCAACGTCGGTCTGGCTTTCGATCACCGTGCCCAGGTGGTGGTGATACACCAACTGAATGCCCTGGGATGTCAGGTAGTCGCCCACCACCTCTAAACCACTCAGCAGGCGCTGCCACTCTTGCTCGGATAGATGCGGACGCTGTGAGAGCGGGCGCTCCTGATCGCCATGCACACAGTGGGTGACTTCACACAGCACCATCACCTTCGCGCCGCACTCTTTGAGCAGGTTCATATGATCCTGAATGGCGTCAATCTCCTCTTCAGGCGTGCGCTCCAGCAAGCGTGCGGAGTACCAGCCAGACACAAGCGCCAAGTCGTGGGCGGTAAGCACCTGATTCAAGGCGTCGGGCGTTCGGGGAAATTTATTACCTAATTCAAAGCCGCTAAAGCCTGCTTCGCGGCCCTCTTGCAAGCAAGTTTCCAGCGGTGTTGCGCCGCCCAAACTGGGCAAGTCGTCGTTCGTCCAGGTGAGGGGATTGATGCCTAAAGTCACCGTTGGCATAGAACATTCCTTATGAGTGTTTGAGCATTCTCGGCGTTAGAGCGCTTTACCCTATCGCCGACTCTCTGCTGTATGGCATTCGATTAGCGGGCTTGGCGCTGCTTGGCCTCGCGATAACCCTGATAGGCGTCATTGACCTGCTCACGCTCGGAGACCTCGGGCACGGCGACGTCCCACCAAGCCCCGCCTTCCTCGGTGCTGGGTAACGGGTCGGTGTCCAGAGCGATCACGTACGTCGTGGTGGCGCTGCGGGCGCGCACCAGCGCTTGCTCCAGCTCGGCAATGCCGCTCACTGACTCACCCTCACAGCCCAGAGCTTTGGCGTGGGCGGCAAAGTCGGTTTTGGGGGCGCCCGCCTCGATAGTGCGGCAATCCTGCAGCAGGTTGTTGAATCCGGCACCGCCGGTGGCGTGCTGTAAGCGGTTGATACAGCCATAGCCGCGGTTATCCAACACCACGACGATCAGCTTGTGGCCCAGCATCACCGAGGTCGCCAGCTCTGAATTGTGCATCAGGTAGCTGCCATCACCCACCATCACCACTACTTCCCGTTCTGGCTTGGCCATCTTGACGCCCAGCCCGCCTGCTATTTCATAGCCCATGCAGGAGAAACCGTACTCGACGTGGTAGCTGCCGGGGCCCGAACATTGCCAGAGCTTATGCAGCTCGCCGGGCAAGCCACCGGCGGCGCATACCACGGTGGTATCGTTGCTAGCCTGGCGATTGACTGCACCGATCACTTGAGCATCAGTGGGCAGCACCAACCCTTGGTCGGCGGTCACTTTGCGTACGATTTCGGCCCATTCGCGCTTGAGTGTTCCGATTCGTTCGCGCCATTCATCGCCGCCGCGCCACTCGCCCAGCGCCGCATTGAGTTGGCCAAGCCCGATCAAGGCGTCGCAGCTAAGCGGCAGCGCTTGATGCTTGAGGCTGTCGAAACGGCCAACGTTGAGGGCGATAAGCGTTTTTTCGCTGCCGTCAAACAGCGCCCGGGAGCCGGTGGTAAAGTCCTGCAGCCGCGTCCCTACTGCCAGAATGACATCCGCCTGCTCCGCTAACTGGTTAGCGGCTGCGCTGCCGGTCACCCCAATGGCACCCACCGCGCAAGGATGGCTATCCGCCAGTGCGCCTTTTCCCGCCTGGGTTTCAGCCACCGGGATGCCCCGTATTTTGGCAAACTCGGCCAAGGCGTCGCAGGCGGCGGCATAATGCACGCCGCCACCGGCAATGATCAGCGGGCGTTTAGCCTGTTGCAGTGCGGCGATGGCTTGGCGAAGCTCGACAGCATCCGGCGGCGAGCGGCGAATGCGATGTACCTTGGGGGCAAAAAAGGCCTCTGGGTAATCGTAGGCAAAGGTTTGCACATCCTGGGGCAGTGCCAGGGTCGCGGGGCCACAGTGCTCGGGATCAAGCAGGGTGGCAATCGCCTGGGGCAGGCTGGTCAGCAACTGCTCGGGGCGATTAATACGGTCGAAGTAGCGCGATACCGGGCGAAAACAGTCATTGACGGTAATGGTCGGATCACCGAAATGTTCCACCTGCTGCAGTACCGGATCCGGTTCGCGGGTGGCAAAGGTGTCCCCCGGCAGCAGCAAGATCGGCAAACGGTTGGCGTGAGCGAGCGCCGCAGCGGTGACCATATTAGTCGCCCCTGGGCCAATGGAACTGGTCGCCGCCATTAAGCGCTGACGGCCATTAGCTTTGGCAAAGGCAATCGCAGCGTGGGCCATGGACTGTTCGTTATGGGCGCGGAAGGTGGGCAGCGTGTCTTGCACGTGGTAGAGCGCTTCACCCATTCCCGCCACATTGCCATGGCCAAAAATAGCAAATACGCCTTCAAACAGCGCCACTTCCTGGCCATTTATCTCAATACGCTGAGCGGAGAGATACTTGACCAGCGCCTGGGCCATGGTGAGTCGAATGGTGCCCATCTTACACCTCCTCTGTGTGAGCCAGGGTTTGCGGTCGCGCCTGCTTTAATTGCCGCCACGCCTTTATCAGTTCGGCATAGTTCTGGGCGACCCTCTCTATCAAGCTATCGTCGTCGATACGTCCCGCAAGCCAATCGCGGCTAGCACTGGAAAATAGAGTGCGCCCAACGGTGAAGCCTTTACAGCAAGCATGATTGGCTGCCGCTTCAAAGCCTCGTTTCATGTCGGCCATGGGAGCATCTAGACCAAGCAGTACGACCCCACGGCAATGAGCATCCTCACGCTCAATCGTCTCGCTCACCGCCTGCCACGCCGCATCTGACATGGCGGGAAGCTTCCACCAATCGGGGCGAATGCCCAGGTTGTAGAGCCGCTGCAGGCTGCGCGGCAGCGTGGTGTCATCGCTGGGCATATCGGCGGGAGGAATGACCTCAACCAACAGCTCAAGCCCATAAGCGCATGCCGCCTGATAGAGCTGGCGCAAACGTTCTTCTTGCTCCAGGCGCAGGGCAATCTCATCGTCTGGATGGTAGAACACCAGACATTTGATGATGTGTTCCCGCGGCCAGTGTCGCAGGCAGGCACCCAAGTCATCGCCATGCTGGAAACGCAGCGGACGTGAGCCGGGGAGCTCCACCGGGCGACCGATCCACCAGCCTTTGCCGCTGGCGTGATTGAGTGCGTCCTGGCCCAACACATCGTCGACCAGAATCGCAGGCGTGGAAACACCGCCTCGCTTGGCTCCCTGCTCGGCGGCGGTGACTAAGAGTTTTTTCAGCGCGGGGAGTCGCGCGCTATCCGCATGCTCGGTGCGGGCCATATCGGTGAGCTGGCGGCGATGGTCAAAGGCCAGTCCCAGTACTTCGGGCCACTGGGTTGGCACTCGGGTAGTAACGCGGTGCAGATGATTCAGTCGTTGATCGATATCCGGACGGGGCACCTCATCACGCCTAGTTAGATAATCGAATAACTCGGCCTCGGTGGGCATGGCGGGCGCGCAGCCGTGGCGAGAGACCACCAGCGCACCGCAGGCGTTGGCATAGGCAGCGCTGGTTTGCCAAGATTCGCCTCGCAGCCAGCCCCGCAGAAGTCCGCTCATAAAGGCATCACCGGCACCCAGCACGTTGAGCACCTCGACCTGTACGCCCTTGACCAAAATGCCGTCGTCGATGCGCTCAGGTATCGCGCCTTCAAACACCACGCACCCCATGGGCCCCAGCTTGCATACCAGGGTGGCGTCGCTCACGTCGCGCACCGCGCGCAGGGCCGCCAAGGTGTCCGTACTGCCTCCAGCAATGTGGAACTCCTCTTCGGTGCCCACGATCAGGTCGAAATCCGGCAGCCAATGCTGCAGGTCGGTGGTGACGGTGTCATCGGCGATAAAGCGGGTTTCACCGTCGCCGGGATTGGTCAGCCCCCACAGCACGGGACGGTAGTCGATATCCAGCACTCGCTTCACACCATAATGGGCGGCGGCGTCTAGTGCTTTGCGGCAGGCCCTGCGAGTGGTATCGGTAGACAGATGCGTACCGGTAATCGCCAACGCTTTGGCCCGGGCAATGAATTCAGGGTCGATGGCCTCGGCATCGATCGCCATATCGGCACAGTCGCGGCGGTAAAACAGCAGCGGGAAGCTCTCGCGGTCTTTTAACGCCAGCAGCACCAAGCCGGTATGGCGCTCTGGGTCGGTTTGTAGCGCGCTGGTATCCACGCCCACCCGCTCCAGCTCTTCGCGCACGAAGTTGCCCATCTGTTCGTTGCCCACCCGCGAAAGCATGGCAGACGTCAGCCCAAGCCGTGCAGTGCCGTAGGCCATATTGCCCGAGCTCCCCCCCAAGTACTTGGCAAAGCTCGCTACGTCCTCCAAACGACTGCCAAGCTGTTCGGCGTAGAGGTCAACCGCCACGCGGCCTAGACAAATAAGATCAAGCGGTCGGTGTTGCATAGTGTTGTCCAGCATAAACGTCTCCCCACGTTACTCCCCGTGGTATGGGGTCATCGCGATATACGTGAATGGCCGTAACGGATTAGTAACCGCCAGCAATACGTGGTGAAGGCTGCCCAGCACGGGGTGCCTCCTCATGAGCAACTTGACCGGCCACGCTGGTCTTCTTGGCGCTATCTTCTCGCTGGAATTCCGCAAGCTCCGCGTCCAGACTCTCAAGCTCGGCGCCCCCCGCCATCATGTTGAGTACCTCTTCGCGGGTGATATCTTCTTTGCGGAAGGAGCCCAAACTGCCGCCGCGTGACAGTAGGGTGAAGGCATCCGCCACGGGATAAGCGTGGTGGACGTTGTGGGTAATGAAGATAACCGCCAAGCCGTCGGCGCGCGCTTTGGCGATGTAGCGCAGCACCACGGAGGCCTGCTTGACCCCAAGGGCGGATGTTGGCTCATCCAAAATCAGCACTTTGGCGCCAAAGTAGACGGCTCGGGCAATGGCCACACACTGGCGTTCGCCACCGGAAAGCGTGCCCACCGGCTGGCTTGGGTCGCGTACGTCAATACCGATTTTGGCCATTTCTTCCTTGGCGATCCGATCGGCATATTTCCAATCGATACGCTTCAAGGGCCCCCAACCTACCGTTGGTTCACGGCCCATGAAGAAATTACGGGTAATCGACATTAATGGCACCATCGCCAAATCCTGAAAAACGGTGGCGATACCGGCGTCGAGTGCATAAGCCGGAGACTTGAAACGGGCGGGCTTGCCATCCAGCAGCATCTCGCCGTGGGTAGGCTGGTGAACACCGGAGAGGGTTTTGATCAGCGTCGACTTGCCAGCGCCGTTGTCCCCCAAAAGGCACATTACCTCACCGGAATAGACCTGCATCGAGATATCGCTCAAAGCGATCACACTGCCGAAGTGTTTGCTGACACTGCGCATTTCGATCATGGGCGTACGAGTGGTCATCTTATTTGGCCTCCATCGCCTTTTTGCGCATGTAATTGTTGAAAAGCACCGCCACCAGCAACATCACGCCCAGGAAGACCTGGAACCAGTCAGTATTGACACCGGTGTAAAAAATGCCCATTTGCACCATGCCGAAGATCAGTGCGCCCAGCGCCGCGCCAATGGCAGATCCATAGCCGCCAGTCAGCAAAGCGCCGCCAATGACCACGGCGATGATGGCCTCTAGCTCTTTCAACAAGCCGCGAATGGTATCCGCCGAGCCGGTATCCATGACCTGAATGCAGGCGAAAATGGTGGCGGAGAACGCGGTGAACATGAATAGTGAGATTTTGACGCGATGGACGGGCACCCCCGAGTTGCGCGCCGCATTGGCATCGCCGCCACTGGCGAATATCCAGTTACCGTAAGGCGTACAGAGCAGCACCCAAGTGGCTACAGCGGTTAAACCGAACCACCAGACGATGGAGACCGGAATGCCTGAGACGACAGGGTTGCCCGCAAAGTTGGTGGCGATCCAGCCATTGGCCGCCATCCAACTAAAGAGCCCCGTCGCGACTTCGCCCGAGAAGAGCGCCGCGAACCAATCACCGGGGATATGATCCTTAACGCCCCCCACCTGAGTACGCCCTGTCAGTAAGCGACTGATACCGATCGCCAAGCCACGCAGAATGAAGAGAAATCCCAGCGTGACGATGAACGAAGGCAACCCCGTGCGGTTCACCAGATTACCATTGATCCATCCCACGAAAGCGGCACATGAAAACGCTAGCAAGATGGCCGCCCACAGTGGCCAGCCATACTCGACGGCGGGTATGGCGATCAGGATGCCGGCCAAGCCGATCATCGACCCAATCGAGAGATCGAACTCCCCTCCAATCATTAGCAGCGCAGCCGCCGTGGCGATAATGCCTAGCTGGGCCGACACTTCGAGAAAATTGATGATGCCTGCGGGGGTAAACATTCCCGTGCCACTAGAGGCCACGATGAAGAAAGCAAGCACCAATACCGCACCGGCTAACGCCCCCAGCTCTGGGCGATTGAGGGCCTTCTTCCAAAAAGAGACGCGCTGGATACGTTCATCTTGATCCGCCGCGGCTGGTGCAACCGATTGTTTCGTTTCAGTGGAACTCATGGCGATCGACTCCCAAGGCCCGGCACCGCCGAGCCCTTTCCGATTAGCTCGTTATCAACGGATACCCTGGCTACTCAGCTCAATCACCTGAGCGGCGTTTTCCTGAGTGACAAATCCTGGGCCAGTGGCAACGTCTCCCGCAGGCAGCAGACCATTCTTGACGAACTGACCTAGGAACATGACGGGCAAGTAGCCTTGCAGGTACTGCTGCTGGTCGATCGCAAAATCGAGCTCTCCCGCATTCAAAGCTTCCAAAATGCCGGGGGAAAGGTCGAAGGTGCCAAGCGTGAACATCTCGGTGGCCCCCTGCTCTCGCAGGGCACGAATCATGGGGTCTGCCGTCAGAGCACCCAGCGTTAAAATACCCCGCACGTCACTGTTCTGGTTGAGATAGGCCACGATGGCATTGCGAATCGCCGTGGGGTCATAAGTGGTGGCTAGCTGTTCGGCGTTGCCATCGAAACCGTCTACAAAGCCGTCACAACGTTGATCCAACCCTTGATTGCCTTGCTCATGGTTGACGCAGACACCTTTCTCAACGCCCATTTCCTGCATTCGCTCAGCAGCCTGCCGGCCCGCTTCGTACTCGCTCTGTCCCACGTGCAAACGGGCACCATAATCCCTGGCCACATCACCACCCGAGTTGATGGTAATGACCGGAATGCCGTTATCGACGGCATTCTGAACCACGCTACCCAGCGCATTTTCATCGGTGAAGGAGAGAATCAAACCGTCGGGGTTAGAGGCTACCGCCGCCTGAACGAGCTGTTGCATTTGGGCCATATCGAATGTGGAGGGTGCGCGATACTCCAAACTCGCCCCAACGGTTTCAGCCGCCGCTTCAGCGCCGTTTTTCACCACTGACCAAAAGGGGTCAGAGGGGACGCCATGCGTCACCATCACGAAACGACTGCTTTCCTGTTCTTGTGCCTGAGCAGCACCGGTTACTAATGCCGTCGCCGCAGCAGACGCGAGTAGCCATTGAGATAGACGTGCCATGAGTCATTCCTCTTAACGTTATCGTTGTTGGTAGGGAGGTGGCATTCGATGCCTTGACGCAATGGAATATAGGTTCCAAATACAAACCCTTGCAAATTATTTATTCTATACTTTGGTATAAATGGAACATTTATTCCAATCAACTAGACTGCATGACAACCAGCCATTTTGCTCGGCCCGTCGCGCCTGAGTGAATGAGGGGTACATGAGTTAACGCTAAGGAATTCGTATGCCGCAGCCACCACAAAGCTACCGTGAGCTGGAAACGCTGATCACCGCCGAGTACGCCACTTTAAGCAAACGTTTGCAGCAAACCGCGCGTTTTATGCTCGATCACCCTCAAGAAGTTGCTTTAGCGACCGTCGCTAAAATTGCCGAGCAGGCGGATGTCACACCCTCCACCTTGATTCGCTTGGCCAATAGCCTGGGCTTTAAGGGCTTTTCTGAAATGCAGCAGCTGTTTCGCAGCCGCCTGGTCGATGAGTTGCCCAACTACACCGAGCGCATTCGCGCGGTGCGCAGCGCTACCGGAGAAACCCCAGATAGCACCCAGCTATTGTGGGAGTTCGCCGATGCCAATCGCGCCGTTTTAGAGCAGCTTCCCAGCCGCATCAATCCAGAGAGCCTGGAGAAGGCGCTGGATATTTTTGAGCAGGCCCGCGCAATTCATGTGATGGGCGCCCGGCGAAGTTTCATGGTCGCCAGTTATATGACCTATGCCTTGGCGCATGTTGAGAAGCCCGCTTTACTGGTCAGTGGGTTAGGGGGTATGTACGGCGAGCAGCTACGCGCCATGGGCCCACACGACGCCCTATTGACGATTAGCTTCTCCCCCTACGCCGAAGAGAGCCAGAAAGCCTGCGAAGACGCCCATCAGCGCGGCCTCCCCATTGTGGTGATCACCGATTCGAACCTGAGCCCGCTGGCCCGTTTCGCGGATGTCGTCTTCGTGGTCAGCGAAGCCGAAGTAAAAAGTTTTCGTAGCTTGACCGCGTCGCTCTGCTTGACCCAGACCTTGGCAATTGCCCTGGGGGTGCGGCAAGACAAAACACGCGACAAAGAAAAGGGCCAGGACAAACAACATAAGGCCTAAACACCAAAAGCAAGCCAACAGTAAAAACAAAACAGGAGAGCTTATGAAAATCGCACTCATCGGCGCAGGTCGCATCGGCAAGGTGCATGCCCAGGCCATTCACTCGCACCCAAACGTCACCCTGGCCGCCGTGGCCGATTTTCATCAGCCTGCCGCAGAAGCGTTGGCCGAGCATTACGCCAGCCGAGCGGTCTCTATGGATGAAATCTTCGCGGACGACGCCATTGACGCCGTACTGATTGCTTCAAGCACGCCCACCCATGCGGAGTATCTGGAGCGTGCCGCACGCGCGGGCAAGGCAATTCTGTGCGAAAAACCCATCGCCCTGGATTTAGCCCGCACGCGAGACGCTCTGCAGGTACTCAGTGAGCATCCAGTGACCTGTGCGCTAGGCTTTAACCGCCGCCACGACCCTCAGTTTTCGGCACTGAAAAAAGCGATTACCGAAGGCCGTATTGGCGCGTTGGAAACGCTGACCATCATTAGCCGCGACCCCTCTCCCCCGCCTGCCGAGTACGTGGCCGAATCCGGCGGCCTGTTTCGGGACATGATGATCCACGATCTGGACATGGCACGCTGGCTACTCGATGAACCCATCGAAAGCGTCTTTGCCGTCGGCAGTAGCATCATCGACCCAGCGATCGGCGAAGCGGGGGATGTGGATACCGCCATGGTGACCCTTACCACGACCAGCGGAAAGCTTTGCCAAATCAGCAACTCACGACGCGCCAACTACGGCTACGATCAGCGTATCGAAGCCTTCGGCAGCCAAGGCATGCTGCAAGCCCAAAACGAGAGCGATACACGGTTACGCTTTACCGGCGAGGCGGGGCAAGTGGAGGAGAAACCCAAGTGGTTTTTCTTGGAGCGCTATGCCGAGGCTTATCGGTTAGAGATTGGTGACTTTGTCGATGCTTGGCGCGAAAAGCGTGCTCCTCTAGCAGGCGCCCAGGATGGCTTGGAAGCCTTGCGATTAGCCGATGCAGCGGAGCGCTCGCTGCGCGAAGGCCGCAAAATCCTGCTTCAGGCTGATGCCAACCTTGATAAATAAAGGAGCAACGTATGGCTTCTCTACTAGTACGCCCCACCGCCCCAGATGCCCAAGGCATCGTGATCGACGTTACCCCAACATCGGCTGGCTGGACGCACGTTGGCTTCCGGGTGCATAAACTCGCCAAAGGTCAGTGCCTGGAGGCCAGCAGCGATTACCAGGAAGTGTGCCTGGTGTTGCTCACTGGGCGTGCCACGGTGACCAGCGGCGAGCACCGCTTTGAAGATATCGGCGAGCGCATGGATATCTTTGAGCAAATCCCGCCCTACGCGGTTTACCTGCCCAATGGGGTTAGCTACGCGGTGGAAGCGACAACGGACTTAGAGCTAGCGGTGTGCGCCGCCCCTGGGCATGGTAACCATGCCCCACGGCTCATTACGCCTGGAAACATCAAGCAGAGCACCCGCGGCCAGGGCACCAACACCCGCCATGTACACGACATCCTGCCGGAAACCGAACCCGCCGATAGCCTGCTGGTGGTCGAAGTATTCACACCCGCAGGCAACTGGTCGAGTTACCCGCCGCACAAACACGATGTGGATAACTTACCCCACGAGTCGCTGCTGGAAGAGACCTACTACCACCGCATTAACCCTGAACAAGGGTTCGCCTTCCAGCGCGTTTACACCGATGACCGCAGCCTTGATGAAACCATGGCGGTGGAAAACGGCTGCTGCGTGCTGGTGCCTAAAGGCTACCATCCGGTGGGCGCTTCCCATGGCTACTCGCTCTACTATCTGAATGTCATGGCGGGCCCCAAGCGCGTCTGGAAGTTTCATAACGATCCCGATCACGAGTGGTTGATGAACACATGATGCGCTAGTGCTTTGCCCGCTAACATTTATCTAATGCTATCCTGTGTTGCCCCGCTTCTGCGGGGCTTTTTTGTGACAGCTGTTTTCAATCATCCTATTTTCATCACCCTTTGAGGCCTCCATGCTCCCGGATTACTCCCTTATCGCCTGGCTGTTGATCGTTTTTTCGGTGTATCTCACCGGAGTCTCCAAGGGGGGCTTTGCGGGTGGCTTTGGCACGCTCTCAGTGCCGCTGATGGCAGTGGCGATTAGCCCCACCCAGGCAGCTGGGCTGCTGCTGCCGTTACTGCTGGTGATGGACGTCTTTGCCGTCAAAGCGTGGTGGGGCAAGCATGATCGCGCGGAGGTATGGCGCTTTGTGCCGGGGCTGTTCATTGGCGTGACGGTGGGAACGCTGCTGTTTGGCAGCCTGAGCGAGCAGGGCGTGCGGCTGGTGCTGGGTGTTCTATCGGTCGTGTTTGCGGCCTATATGCTGCTCAAACCCGTGGCGAAAAAACCCATCTCCACCTACTGGGCGCTGCCCGCCGCAAGCGTGTGCGGTTTTACCAGCTTCATTGCCCATGCGGGCGCACCGCCGATGAACATGTACCTGATGCCGCGCAAGCTCGCCAAAGAGACCTTCATTGCTACCTGCACAGTGACCTACGCCGTGGTGAACACCATCAAACTCGGCCCGTATATGTGGCTAGGCGAAGTCAACATGACCAGTGCCTGGGCCTCGCTGCTGCTGGTACCCGTGGCGTGGATCGGGGTACGTAACGGTCTTTGGCTACAGAGTCGCGTCAATGAAAAGCTGTTTTACCGCCTGGTCATTCTGGCCATGTTCCTGGTGGGCCTTAATTTGGTATGGCAAGCCGTGCGTTAGTCACCGGGGCCGATGGTGCGGACAAGCAGGCGCCCTCCTCCTCTTGTCTACGCCCCTCGGCGCTCTCGTAAGGAGGGTTTGAGTCACTTTGTATACCGTCATGTTATTCGCCACAATGACAACAAAGGTGATCTCATGTTTGCGAAATACTCCGTTGCCCTGGCTGCCAGCGCGGCACTGAGCATAGGGCTTTCCGCGCAACCTGCTAGCGCTGATACGTTCGTGCACTTATTTGAATGGCAGTGGGAAGATGTTGCCCAGGAGTGCGAAAATTGGCTAGGACCAAAAGGATTTAAAGCCGTACAGGTCTCGCCCCCACAAGAGCACATTCAGGGGGATGCTTGGTGGACTCGCTACCAGCCGGTCAGCTATCAGCTGGAAAGCCGCAGCGGCTCCAGCGACGCCTTTGCTGATATGGTGCAGCGCTGCAATGCAGCGGGGGTCGATGTGTACGCGGATGCGGTGATTAACCATGTGGCCCACGGCAAGGGCCAGGGCATTGCAGGCTCGTCTTATGACAATGAAGCACTGAACTATCCCCATTATCAGCGCGATGACTTCCACGAACCCTGCAGCATCGAACAGAGCGACTATACGCAAAATGCTGAGCGCGTTCGGCAATGTCAGCTAGTCGGCCTACCCGATCTGAACACGAGCGACCCCACCGTGCAGAGCCATATTGCGGATTACTTGGATACCTTGGCAGCACTGGGTGTGAGAGGTATTCGGGTCGATGCAGCCAAGCATATGGCCCCCAGCGATATTGCGGCTATTCTGGCGCAGGTAGATGCGCCGCTTTACGCCTTTCAGGAAGTCATCGACCTAGGCGGCGAGGCGATCAGTGCCACGGAGTATCAAGGTACGGCGGATATCACTGAGTTTCGCTACGGCGCGTCTCTTGGTGATATTTTCAACAATCGAGCCCTGGCCAACCTTCAGCAGTTTGGCGAATCACCTGCCCTGCTGCCGAGCGATCAAGCCGTCGTATTTACCGATAACCATGATAATCAGCGTGGCCACGGGGCGGGCGGCAGCAATATTCTGACGCATCGAGATGATGCGCTTTATCGCTTAGCCAACGTGTTCATGCTGGCATGGCCGTATGGATACCCGAAAGTCATGTCGAGCTACGCCTTTTCCGACAGCGACCAGGGCCCGCCACAAGTCGCCGTCTACCAGCAGGGCGAGGCCCAATGTGGGGAAGCCTGGGTATGCGAACACCGCTGGCCCGAGATTGCCAATATGGTCGCGTTTCGCCAACAAGCCGACGGCTCAGAGGTCACCCACTGGTGGGATAATGGCCATCATCAAATCGCCTTCAGCCGCGAAGCCCAGGGCTTTATTGCGATTAACCGGGAGCCGCAAGCGCTCACCCACACTTTTCAAACCGATATGGCAGATGGCCGCTATCAAAACGTGACGGCTGAGGGACAGTGTATCGTGGTAGAGGATGGTCAACTGACGTTGAGCGTTCCTGCCATGTCTGCGGCAGCCCTGCACGTCGGCGCTCCCTGTCCAGCCTCATAGCCTGGTCGTCTAACGGGCTCTGCCAGCAGAGCCCTTCAAAGAGATGTTATGGCGCGACTGGCAACTCTCGCCATGCGCTTAAATTGCCTTAGCAACTTGGGCAAGTGCGGATGCCCGCCAGTCTAAGCGTCGCCACCCTTCTACGCTAGCTACCTCGACCAATACCGGGTCGGGGTTGACCGCTACGGCGCAATCCACGTACTGCAGCAGCGGCAGGTCATTGCGGGAGTCGGAGTAGAAGGTGGTATGGCTTGGGGTGATGGCGTGTTCTGCTAGCCACTGCTGAAAGCGGATCACCTTGCCGCCTCGGTACGAGAGCACGCCTTGGCTAGCGCCGGTATACACACGCCCCTCCTCCGAAGTGGCGACTTCCAGCTCCACCGCGAGCACGTGCTCGATGCCCAACGCCGCCGCAATGGGGGCCACCAAATGGTGGGATGAGGCAGAGATCAGCACCAGGATATCGCCCGCCTTTCGATGGCTTTCTAGGCAGCGCCACGCCTGATCAAAAATACGCGGCTGTAGATGGGTGGCGACAAAGCGCTCCACCTCTTTTTCGACGTCGGACACTCGCCGCCCTTTCAAGGGAGCCAACGTCATGGCGAGGTACTCTTCCAACTTGAGCTTGCCCGCGTGATAGGCCTGCTGCATCTGCTCCGCACGCGCCATGAAGCGCTCCGCGTCGCTGATCCACCCTTGCTCAATCATCCATAAATTCCAGCGGTCGCTGCAGTCTCCATCCAGGAGGGTGTCATCAAGGTCAAACAGGGCCAGGCGCATGGGAAACTCCTATCGTCGCGGTTTGGCGCGCGTAGGGTATGCCAAGCATGATGACAGTAAGATGACGAACGCGCGCCTAACGGCTCAGCCAGGTACGGGCAAAACTGTCGGCCGACAGCGGTTTGCCAAACCAGTAACCTTGCGCCTGATTGCACCCCATCTCGGCCAGTAGCGCTGCCTGGGCGGCACTCTCGACGCCTTCGGCGAGGGTTTTCATATCCAGCGTGTTGGCCATGGCGATGATCGTTTGCACGATGGCGCGATCGTGGTGGTTATCCAACATATCGCGCACGAACGAGATGTCGATTTTGAGCGCATCGGCTGCGAAACGACGCAGGTAAGAGAGCGAAGAGTAGCCGGTGCCAAAATCGTCGATGAACAGCGCATAGCCTGCTTGGCGCATGGCCTGGGTGATGATGACCGCCTGATCGGGGTCGCGCATGAAGTCACTTTCGGTCAGCTCGATGGCAATCGCACTGGGCGAGACGCTGGAGGTGAGCGTGGCAATATGGGTGGTCAAGCGCGGGTCGGCAAACTGCTGCGCGGAGATGTTGATCGATAGCCGTCCAGGGAGCGGTGTACCCGCCGCCTGCCACTCGCTCAGCTGGCGAGCGGCCTCTTCCAGCACCCAGTCGCCGAGTAAACGAATCAGCCCGCGCTCCTCTGCCAGGGGGATGAACTCGCCCGGGCTTACCCAGCCCCATTCGGGATCGTGCCAGCGGCACAGCGCCTCTGCCCCGGTCAACGCTTGAGTGTGTAAATCCACCTGAGGCTGGAAGTAGAGTTCCAGCCGCCGCTCCAAGATCGCCACGTGCAGCCGCTCGGTCATCCATTGGCGGCGCTCCAGGGTATGACGCATGGTTTGCGTATAAGGAGAGATGTTGGTGTCGCGCTTTTTGGCGTGGTGTAGCGCGATGCTAGCCGCATTGAACAGCTCGCTGGCCTTGGCAACATCGCCAGGGTAGCGCGCAAAGCCAATGCTCACGTCCAAATTGAAGACACGATGATCCAAACGAATCGGCCGCTTGACCAAGCTGCACAGCTGTTTGACCACGTCATCCACGCTCGCGCGATCGATGTGAGGCAACAGCAGCGCGAACTCGTCCCCCGACAGTCGCGCGCAGTGCACGTTCGGCAGGTCCAGGTGACGCAAACGTCCCGCCACGGTGGCCAATAACTGATCACCAATGTGATGGCCGTGCAGGTCGTTGATCTCTTTGAAGCGGCGCAAATCCAACAGCAGCAGCGCCAGCGGCGACGTCTGCTCATGGGCAAGCTGGCCCATGTCGCGCAGATACTCCATGAACTGCACCCGGTTGGGCAAACCGGTCGTGCTATCGGTGTAGGCCAGCTGATGCATATGGCGATGGTCACGGCGTCGCTCTAGCTCCGCTGCCGCTCCCGTGGAGAGAATCTGTAGCACCGACGTAGCAAAGGCATTGGTGGTTAACGGCGCTTGGTAAAACACCATCATCGCCCCAATGGCTTCGCCTTTTGCGTTATCCAGCCGTCGACCAATCCAGGCTTGTGCGCTCAGCGTAGCGCCCGGCAAGGTGAAGCGCTGGCCATGATGGACGACACTCTCTTGTTCGAGTACGACGCGTTCGACCGGCGTATCGCGCAGCAAAAAGGTGTGATTCTTGCGAGGCTGACCGGCGACGACCAAGCTCACGGTATGACCCGTGGTGGCGGGTAGCACATTATTGGGGTGGGGTGACGCTCCCTGGGGCGGCGGTACGGGCTGATCCAGTAGGGCAATGAACCCTGCATCGGCTTCCAATAGCGTGGTCAGCGTGGCGATCAGCTGCTGAAAGTAGTCATCGCCTACCCGGGAGGTCACGGTCGAGGCGACTTGTACGACCGCCTGCTGCACTCGCTGCGCCTCTTGCTGGTCGGTCACGTCGGTAATGAAGCCTTCCAAACAGAGCACGTCCCCTTCGTCGGAGAAAATGGCCTGCCCCTGTTCCCACATCCAGCGCTCGCTGCCGTCGCGATGCCGGATACGAAACGTCACCCGATAAGGGCGGCGCTGGCGAATCGCCGCCTGCACCTCCTGGAACAGCCGCTCTTGATCCTCCTTGTGCACGAGACTGGCAAAACTCGTCACTCGGCTGTGTTCCAACTCCTCCGGCCGATAACCGGTCAGCGCTTCGGCACCTTGACTCACTAACTGCATGGTCCAGTCGTGGTCATTCAGGCAGCGGTAGGCCATGCCGGGCAAGTGATTGAGCAGGGTGTTCAGCCGCCGCTCGCTCTCTTTGGCGGCGGCCTCGCTTTTGCGCAGCGCGGCTTCTGCCTGCCGACGACCCAGCTCGGCACCCGCTTGTGCGGCGGCAATACGCAGAATTTCGTTCTCTAACCCATCGAATGCCATGGCACGATTGTTGAGCACGGCCAGTAGGCCAATGGCCGAGCCATCGGGTCCAAACAGCGGCAAGCCCATGTAGCTATCGGCACCGAGCTGGCTCAGGAGATCGTCTTCTGGAAAGCGGGACTGCACATCGCAGGCGTACAGACAGGGCTCACGACCTACCACGGTTTCACAAGGGGTGCCCGCCAGCGGATAGGAGAGATTGGCTTGCAAGCCCCCTCTTGACCAAACGGCCAGGGTTTCCGCTATATTGGCATCAGTGACGACCGCCACCAGCGCATGGTCGACGGCCAGTAGATGAGCAAGCTGTTCCACCAGGGTAGCAAAGAAACAGGGCTGACCACTGAGTCCGACCCCTTCTGCCAACTGGCGAAAAATCTCTGCTGCTTCTTTCCTTGTGTGCATCGTTGCACTCGCTTATGTCGTTATAGAGCAGCTAAGCTTTGCCACTGTTTTAACAAAGCACGGCGACGTTTGCACCATAAACAGCTACCTTATGGAAGATGTCGAAAATGCCCAAGCGTATCGGTGGCCTTGGCATTATGATAAAAACATCTATCGCTATTCAGTTGACTGCCCGCTTCGCTGCACGGCATTTGAGGAGACACTATGACGGGGCCTACCGCCGTCAGCGAAACACTCTACACCTCGCTGGCTAACCAGCTTCCCAGCTTTCTCAGCAGCGCCTTGCTGCAATGCAAGCGACTACCGACCCTACCCGCCGTAGCGCTCAAGGTGCTAGACATCTCGCGCAGTGGCGACGCCACTTTGAGCGATTACGCCCGCGCCATCGAACACGACCCTGCCCTGACGGCCCGGGTCATGAGCGTGGCCAATAGCGTGCACTACCTGCGCGCGGCTCAGCCGCCTCATACCTGTTTCGAGGCGACCCAGCGCCTGGGGCTGGATGTCACCCTGGCCACGGTACTGAGCTTTTGCCTGTTTGAACATGGCCACACCGCCCGCAGTCGCCAGCACTTTTGGCAGCGCGCCGTCACGGCGGCCGTCGCCGCGAGCTACCTCGCGCAGCAGCTCTGCCCCCACCAGTCCGGGAGCGTGTTTACCTCGGCGCTATTGCAAGACATTGGCATGTTGGCCCTGCAAACCGCCTACCCCACCGACGCTGACCTGCTGTATGGCACCGAGCACACCTCCCACCTACATACCCTTCAGGTGGAAAGGCGCTATTTCGGCTGCGACCACGCTCTGGTGGGCGCTTGGTTGCTGGCAAAATGGGGCGCCCATGACGCGTTAGTGCAGGCGATCCACGGCAGCCACGACGGGCTCGATACCGAGGATAACGCTGCGCTCTGCCTACGGGTCTCCGGCTCGGTGGCCGATGCTTGGTTATCGGCCAATCCCGCTCAAGCATTAGCGGGCGTGATACGCCAGCTCCAGGCGTTAGCGCCTGCGAGCGAGTGGGCCATGTCTGGGCTGCTGGCACACCTGGAGCAGTCCCTTCCCCCCTTGATGGACACCCTCGGACTGAGTCAGCCCGTCCCGGTCGACAGCGTAGCGCTACTGCAGGAGGCTCAGCAGCTGCTCTTCGAGCACACATTGATGCTTAGCGCTCGCTTGGACGCCCAGCAAAAAGCACGCAAAACGCTGCTCAACGATTACGCCATGCTAGAGCAGCGCAGCCGGATCGACCCGCTGACCCAACTGGCCAATCGCGCTTGGCTGGAGGAGCAGCTACGCGCGCGCTTTCACCTCTGCCTATCGACCAAACGCACCATGTCGGTGGTGTTCATCGACCTGGACCACTTCAAAGTGCTCAACGATCGCTTCGGCCATCAGGCGGGCGATGAAGTGCTCACCCGTTTTGGCAAAATGCTCGCTTCGCTGATTCGCGTGGGCGACCTGGCGGGCCGCTACGGGGGCGAAGAGTTTCTGGTGATTCTGCCGGACGAGGATGCCGAGGGCGCGAGACGTTTTGCCGAACGCATTACTCGACGCTTGCAGGAGCGCCCCATGGCACGGATCGAGCAAGAGGCGCTTTACGTCTCCGTGTCGATTGGCGTGGCTTGCCTGACCGACGGCGGCTTTGGCAACGAGCGAGAACTGATCGATGCCGCCGACCAGAGCATGTACTTCATCAAACGCTCTGGCCGGGGCGGGGTGTCGGTGTATGGTCACTAACCCTGGCCGTCAGCTCGTCATGGCATAGGGCAGGTAGAGTGCGATGCTGGGGAAGAGATGCATGAGCGCAATGGCCAGCAGCATCAGCAAAAAGAACGGCAGCGTCGCTTTGGTGATGGTCAAAATATCCTTACCGGTCAACCCTTGGATGACGAACAGGTTAAAGCCAACCGGCGGCGTGATTTGCGACATCTCGACCACGATCACCAGGTAAATGCCGAACCAGATCAGATCGAAGCCCGCAGCGCTGATGACCGGCATGATAATCGCCGTCACCAGCAGGATCAGCGAAATACCGTCCAAAAAGCAGCCCATGATGAGCAGCAGCAGCGTCAGCGCAATGAGCAGCATCGTAGGCGAGAGCCCCATCTCACCAATCGCCTGCGCCAGCTTCATGGGAACCTGAGTAAAGCCCATGGCCGAAGTGAGGAACGACGCACCGGCAATGATGAAGGCGATCATGCACGCCGTACGCACCGCCGCAAACAGCGAGTCGGTAAAAATCCCTCGATTGAAGTGGCCATTGAACCGGGCAATGATCATCGACAGCACCACGCCCACCGCAGCCGCTTCCGTCGGCGAGGCCAATCCGCCGTAAATCGAGACGATGATGCCGCCGATCAGCAGCAAAATAGGCACCAGCGCCCAGGTATTGCGCAGCTTTTCGGCGAAGCTCATATCGGATTCATCGGCACCGGTCAGGCCAGCACGGTTGCCTTTGAGCAGCGCCCACAGCACCAAATACGCCATGAACAGCGCCAAGATCATTAAGCCGGGACCAATGCCCGCCATAAAGAGCCGCGAGATCGACTGCTCCGTGACCACACCGTAAACGATCAGCACGATCGAGGGCGGAATCAGCAGACCCAGCGTGGACGCACTGGCCAGCGTACCAATCGCCATATTGCTGTCGTAGCCACGACGCTCAAGCTCTGGCAGGGTCATTTTGCCCACCGTGGCACACGTTGCTGCCGATGAGCCGCACACCGCTGCAAACATCCCGCTACCAATGATATTGGTATGCAGCAAACGGCCCGGCAGGCGATTCAACCAGGGGGACAGTCCACGGAACATGTTGTCCGCCAACCCCGAGCGAAACAGAATCTCGCCCATCCAGATAAACATCGGCAGCGCCGTCAAATCCCAGCCGTAGCTTGCCCCCCAAAAATCGGAGGCCAGAATGGGGCCGGGGTCAAACGGGCTGAAAAACTGCAGCGCAATCCATGCGGTGCCTATCAAGGCAAAGGCAATCCACACCCCGCTGCCCAACAGCAGCACCAGGGTCAACATAGTCGCTAAACTTAGTAGTAGCACGAGGGTCTCTCCCGAGTCGCTGCTTAATGCGCGTCGTTATCGTCGATGGACATGGCTTCCCGAAAGCTTGCCGGGTCGCGTATGGCAATGCGCCCAGCCATCCATAGTGCTTCTAATAGCGCCAAGGCCAAAAGCCCTACCCCAACGGCGAGCACCACCTGGGGAATCCATAGAGGAATCGACATAAAGCCCGATGACACATCGTTGTACTGCAGGCTTTCCCTCGCCAAACCGATCAGGCCGTAGGCCAGCAAAACGCTGATGACCAACGCGATCAACAGTCCGAAGACCTCAAACCACACGCGCACGGCTGACGGCAGACGTGAAATCAGTAAGGTCACTCGGATATGGGCATGATGAACAAAGGTGTAAGCCAGCCCCAGAAACGTGGCGCCCACCAATAAATAGGAGGCCATTTCCGACACCCCCGTAATACTGATACCGAGTCGGTTAACGCCCACCAGCACCAGTAGGGCATCCACTAAACGGAAAGTGACTTGGAGCGCGATCAGCGCACAAATGGCCACCATGCACGCTGCTGCGCCCCAGGCACCCAGGCGATAGAGTTTGTCGAATTTAAACGTCATGTTCGCAGTCTCACAGAGCGCGTAGGGGAAGGGGCAGCCCGCGAGCTGCCCCAGGCGTTACCGAAGCAACGAGGCTTTAGTTGCCACGCTGCGAGCGGTAGGTTTCCAGTGCCGCTTTGGCTTCATCGTCTGCACGAGACTGCCAATCGGCGAATAGCTCGTCACCGGCCGCCTGCAGTGCAGCCGCTACGTCAGCATTGGGCGTCGATACGCTAATGCCATTCTCTTGTAGCGCCGCCAGGCTTTCCTCGTTGTTCTCACGGCTCATCTGCCAACCGCGCTCTTCGGCACGCGCCGCTGCTTCCATCAGCGCGTCTTGAGTCGCTTCGTCTAAGCGGTCAAAGCTGCGCTGGCTGATGAAGACGATGTTCTTCGGCAGCCACAGGTTGGCATCGGTGTAATCGGTCACGTAATCCCACGCGGCCATCGAGTTACCGGTAGAGCTGGAGGTAATCATGGCGTCCACACGGCCCGTGCTGAAGGCCGTGGGAATATCGGACTCTTCAGTTTCGGTGGGGCTGCCGCCCAGGTTATCGACGAAGCGCTGGGTGTTGATGTTCGGCGCACGCACGCGCAGCCCTTCGAACTGGGCCGGATCCGTCAGCGGCTCGGCGGTATAAATACCCTGCGCAGGCCAGGCGACGGCGTAGAGCGGAATCAGCCCTTCATAGGCGAACAGCTCGGTGATCATTGGCTTGGTGGCTTCCCACAGCGCGTAAGCATCGTCGTAGCTACCGGCCACACCGGGCAGCGTATCGACTTCGAAAATCGGGTCGTCGTTGGAAAGGATCGACAGGAACACCTCACCGGCATCGATGGTGCCGCGACGCACCGACGGTTTGATCTCCCCGTGGGACACCAGTGAACCGCCGCTATGGACGGTAATGGTGAGCTCGCCATCCGTGGCTTCTGCCACGTCTTCCGCGAACTGCTTGGTGTTTTGGGTATGGAAGCTGGCATCGCCGTAGGGCGTCGCCATGGTCCATTCAGCGGCCTGAGCGGTCGCGGCGGCGGCAAGGCTGCAAGCCGTGGCAAGAAGCAGGGGGGTAGCCAAGCGGGTACGCATAGGAAAAGTCCTCTTATTCATATTGATGGAGGTGCTGCACGGGGGTGGAGGAAGGAGCGCTAGGTGTGACCCAGCGTCCGGTAAAACACGTGTTCGTGATCTCGGTATGCTTTTCGGCGGCATACGCCAGCGCGCACTCCTGCGCTAAGCGCCCAACGCCGCGGCAGAAGCGCGGATGATTGGCGCTACGCCAAATCACATCATAGTGCATGGCGGGTAACGGCGCGGGGAGGGCCAAGCGGTAGAGCTCGCCACGTCGCCACTCATCCAACACGGTAGCGACCGGTAGCGCGCCAATCCCTAGGCCTTCGGTGGTCAAACGCACAATGGTCATCAGCGTACTGACGCTATGAATACGCGGCTGCGGCACCCCTTGCGCGGCGAGATAGCTCACCAGCTCTTCGTAAGGGCGCGCCAGCTTGCCAAAGGAGATGAACGGCAGCGTGGTGCACCACGCGTGGGGGCGTGCGCTCAGCATTTGGGCATGGCGTGGCGAGACGAACATGCCCATTTCGTAGGGGCTTAGCGTCTCTTGGTCGATCTGCTCGGGGGGCAGGTAGCCGTTCATGGCCAAGAGAATATCCAGCTCGTTGCTCATCAACCGCTCGTTAAGCGCGGGAGAGTAGTCGACGGTCAGTTCGATGATCAGCTTGGGGTAGCGCTCGGTGAGGCGCTGCATGAAGCGAGGAAACCAGCTATGGGCAATCGTCTCGATCGTGCCGAGCCGCAACGGTGCCGAGAAATCCTCTTCGCTGTCGAACAGCTTCAAGGCTTCATCGCGCTGAGCCAGCATACGCTCGGCGTGGAGAAAGAACTCTCGACCGCGCATCGTGGGCTGAATAGGCCGCGCCGAGCGCTCTAACAGCAGCTCGCCCACCGTGCTCTCTAGCCGTGAGATACGCTCGGAGACGGAGGGTTGCGTGATGTGTAAGCGCACCGCCGCTTTACGAAACGAGCCAAGCCTGACGGCCCATACGAAGGCGTCGAGTTCCTTAAAATCCAGCATCGTCTTCACCAGCCTATCAAAAGCGCATTCATGGAAAGCACCGCATCAGGCGCTTTCACCACGCCGCCCACCGCGGGTAACCCTGGTGAAGCGTCGCTATGCAAATGTGTGTGCAACCTGCCGTGCTGGGCACGGGCAAGCTGTCGCGGGGCTGGCAACCGCATGTGGTACTCCTCGGAAATCACCCTTCCCTAACCATTGTTATAAGTGTCGCAAACGCGCGACATACGGCGGATCAGGGCGTCTCTTTTGTAATCTTTTTTGAGTCGCTTTCTTTAGTTGATAATCGTATCACGCCCTAGCGTCAACTATTTTTCTACTAAATAACAGCATGATAGGAACCACCGATACTTAATATCGCTAAAAACGATTGGCACTTGAGACACAGGCTCCATATATTATTTTTGCGTTAACACAACCATAAACATACTGACTAACGAGTCATCATGATTAGCAAATGGTTTCCTCATTTAGCTAATTAATTGCGATATCAATTACTAACAACACGCAATCCTGCAGGAGACGTTATGGCGATTCCGCTGCTTAACTGCGATATGGGCGAAAGTTTCGGCAACTGGTCGATTGGTTTGGACGCCGATGTCATGCCCTACGTTGACTGTGCCAACATTGCCTGCGGTTACCACGCATCCGACCCCCACGTGATGCGCAAGACAGTAAAGCTTGCCGTTCAGCACGGCGTAAAAATTGGTGCGCACCCTGGCTACCCGGATTTAATGGGCTTTGGCCGCCGCTCCATGGCCTGCTCGCCTGCCGAAGTGGAAGACATGATGCTCTACCAAATCGGCGCACTAGCGGGCATTTGCCAAGCGGAAGGCACCGCGCTGAGCTACGTCAAACCCCACGGGGCGATGTACAACGACATGGCTGCCAATCTGGCATTGCTGGAAGGTGCCATGCGCGCCGTGAAGGCATTCGATGCCCGCCTGCCGCTCATGGTGATGGCCACCGCCAACCCAGCGCCGCATCGTCAGTTAGCGGAAAAAATGGGCGTGACGCTGTGGTTTGAAACCTTCGCAGACCGCGCGTATGAGGCCACTGGGCACTTAGCCTCTCGCCGCCTGCCGGGGGCCGTGCACCACGACCAAGCCACCATCGTCGCCCAAGCCGTCGCGCTTGCGAAAGGGGAACCCCTCACCGCCCGGGATGGCAGCGCCTTGCAGTTGCCCTGCGACACGCTCTGCGTGCATGGCGATAACCCCGAATCCGTGGCCGCCGTGCGCGCCATTCGTGAGGCCTTTACGGCGCTGGAGTCCGCGTGAAACTGCGCTTAGAAACGGCAGCGATGGACGCCCTGACGGTGCGTCTGTTCGATGCCATTGATGAAAGCAATATGGCGTGGATCATGGCCGCCGACGAGGCGCTACGGCGCGCCTTCGATCACGCGCTGATTGATCTCATTCCGTCGTACACCACCCTGCTGGTGCACTACGACTGCCAAAAGCTCACCTTTGCCCAAGCCTCGACGCTCGCGCGCAGTGCGCTGCGCAATTTAACGCCCGCCGATGCCCAACAGGGCCAGCTCCACGAAATCCCCGTATGGTACGACGAGCGCGTTGGCCCGGAACTGCCCATCGTTGCCCAGCGCGCCGGCCTCAGCGTCGAGGCGCTGATTGAGCGCCACTGCAGTCACGACTACTGCGTGTTTGCACTGGGCTTTGCCCCTGGCTACGGCTTTATGGGCCTGGTGGATGAAGCCATTGCCACGCCGCGTTTGAAAACGCCCCGCCGCCGCGTGGCGGCAGGAAGCGTAGGCATTGCCGACCGGCAAACCGCGATTTACCCCCTGCTTTCGCCGGGTGGCTGGAACATTCTTGGCAGAACAGCCGTGCCGCTTTTCGAGCACGCCAAACGTGGCGAGCCGCTGCTGCGACCGGGCGATAAAGTGCGCTTTAAGGCGATATCCCAATCAGAATTTGAAGCGGCTGGGGGCGATACGACCCCGCTGGAGGAGCGGTCATGAGCCAACCCATGTTGACCGTCAAGCAAGCCGGTCCGCTGGCGCTGATCCAAGACGCGGGCCGCTTCGGCGTCGGCCACTTAGGCGTGACTCAAGGCGGTGCCGCCGACTGGATCGCCTTCCGCTGGGCCAACTGGCTGCTGGGCAACCCGCTGGAGAGCGCCGCGCTGGAAATCGTCATGGGCGGCAACCTGACGCTGGTGGCCAATAGCGACGTGCGCCTTGCCCTCACCGGAGCCGACCTTGCCGCCACGCTGGAGGGCCAACCGCTGACGCCCAACGACAGCTTTATGATGCAAGCGGGCCAAACGCTGGTCTTTCGTCAGCCGCGAAAAGGCCTGCGCGCGTACCTTGCCTTTCCTGGCGGGCTTGATGCGCCAACAGTGCTGGGCAGCCAAGCCTGCACGGCAAGAGAGCACATCGGCGGCCTGCACGAAGATGGCAAACCGCTTAAAACCGGCGATCAGCTCACCTGGAAAGGCAGCAGCGCCACGCCGCGACAGTTACCCCAAGGCACCCTGCTTCCCCTGCCCGACTCAGAAGAAACCGTGCTGGACATGGTGCTGGGCTCCCAAGCCGCGCACTTTGCCGGGCGCAGCCTGTTCGATGCCTTCAACCAGCCCTGGACCGTGGACCAACGCGCTGACCGCATGGGCATTCGACTGACCGGCAAAGCGCTGAACAGCCGCCTGGGCGGCATCGTCTCTGAGGGGATTCCGTTAGGGGCCGTGCAGATTCCTCCCGATGGCCAGCCGATCATTCTGATGAACGATCGCCAAACCATCGGTGGCTACCCGCGCCTGGGTGCTTTGACGCCCATGGCCTGCGCCCGCCTCGCCCAGTGCTTGCCGGGCACCAAGGTGCGTTTGCAGCCCATCAGTGCGACGCAGGCGCAGGCGGCCTACAGAGCGCAGTTATTGAAGTGGCAGTAAGGCTAAAAAGCCCCTCATCAGGGGCTTTTATCGCTAGGAGTGCCTAATGAGCCGCTTGCTTCTTCGCCGGGTCATTGGCAGTGCGACGCTGTGTACCCAACTCTTCCGCGATGGCGGCAAAGAAAGCATCGGTAGAGGCTTGATGAGGCTTGGTCACAAGACTAACGCCAACAAACAGCACACTCGCGACCACAATGCCCCATACACCGGCAGGCAGACCCAGTAGTGAATTGCCGGTGGCATACATCAGCAGTACAAAGGCGCTGGTACCCACCACGCTGGTCAGTGCACCGGCAGCCGTGCCGCGCTTCCAATAGAAAGCACCGATCAGCGCAGGCACCATAGCCACCAAGCCCGACGAGGCGGCCACCGACAGCACCGCAATCAGATCGAGCTGTAGCTCGGCGAACGCCAGCGCTATCAGTGCAATCACTGGCACCACACACTTACCCACCAGCAGTTGACGCTTTTCACTAACGCTGGGTTTGAGGTTGGCATAGACGTCGCGGGAGACCATGGATGCCAGGGTCAGCATGATCGAGTCGATGGTGGAAACGGCCGCCGCCATGATGCCGATCATCACTATCACACCTAATACGGGCGGCACGAACTCGGAGGCCAGTAGCGTGGGCGTGGCTAAATCGGCGCGCTCTAGGCTAGGGAAAGCAGCCAACGCCGAGAAGCCCCACAGCACGGAGACCAGAGTGTAAATAAACCCGAACACCAAAAAGCCAATCAGCATGTGGCGCATCGAGCGCAGCGACGAGGGCATAAAAAGACGCTGACTGACCTGTGGATTCGACAGGCTAAAGAAGAACCAGGGAATGGTGAGCCCTAGGAAGGTCACAAAGCTGAATAGCCCTGGGCCGGGTACCGTCAGGGACTGAGGGTGCTCCGTTGCCAACGTATCGAAGAGTACGCCAAAACCGCCCAGGTGTTGGATCACCAAGAGCGCGACCAACGTGGACGCCACGATCATCATGATGGCCTGGAGCGAGTCGGTCCACATGACCGAACGAATCCCCGCGATATAGGAGAAGAAAATGGCGATCACCGTGGCCAGCACGACCCCAGTGGTAAACGTGATGGTGCCATCCGTCATCCCCTGAAGCAGATAACCCACCCCGGCGAGCTGGACGGCAGAATAAGGAATCAGGAAGATACAGCTCGCTATCGACACGGCCATGGCCACCGGCTTGCTATGGTAACGATGCCCCAGCATCTCGCTGGGCGTCACGTAGCCGAACTTCTTGCCGACCGCCCAGAATTTAGGGCCGAAAACCGCCACCAGTGAGACACCGGCAAAGTAGATGATTTCAAAACCGAGCGCGCCCACGCCACCCGCATAGGTCAGGCCAGCCAAGCCCACCATCATGAAGGCGCTATACGTTGTGGCACTGTAGCTCAGCGCCGAGACCAAGCCGTTCATTTGGCGGTTACCCAAAAAGTACCCCGACATGCTGTCTGAGCCGCCTTTCGCCGAGCGTTGGCGCGACAACATAGCGATGCCAATCGCGACGACCACATAGATAGCGATGGACCACCCAATGAGCGACTCAGTCATCGCCATGTTCCTTAAAATCTAAGGTGATGAACACGTTCAGCGCAATGATGACCAGTCCGGCCACGGTCCAGAACAAAAAGCTGCCGTACCACCGCGACACGTCGCTCAACAGCGTGTAAGGCACTAAATAGCTCAACAAGACAACGGCCCATACGAGCCATATCCATTTACTGCGTTTCATCGTCGATCTCGTATTGTTACGTCGGTGGAAAAGCACGCGCTACTGTAGCAAAGCTGACGAACCAGCGATGCCCAGACACGCATACAAAAAAGGCACCCACTAGGGGTGCCTTAGATAGTACGACGAACCGTTGCTGACTTACGACGCGACGTCGAAACGGTCAGCGTTCATCACTTTGGTCCAGGCGGCGACGAAGTCTTTGACGAACTTCTCACCGTTATCGTCCTGGGCATACACTTCTGCGTATGAGCGAAGCAGCGAGTTGGAACCAAACACCAGATCCACCCGCGAGGCAGTCCATTTCACGGCACCGGTCTTGCGATCACGGATCTCGTAGGCGTTGCTACCCACTGGCTTCCAAGTGTTCCCCATATCGGTCAGGTTCACGAAGAAGTCGTTGGTCAACTGGCCTTCGCGGTCGGTGAAAACGCCGTGTTTGGTGCCACCATAGTTGGTGCCCAATACGCGCATACCGCCCAGCAGCACGGTCATTTCCGGGCCGGTCAAGCCCATCAGCTGCGCACGATCCAACAGCATCTCTTCCGGCTTCACCACGTACTCTTTCTTCTGCCAGTTGCGGAAACCATCGGCCAGCGGCTCCAGCGGTGCGAAGGAGTCTGCGTCGGTCATCTCGGCGGTCGCATCGCCACGGCCTTTCAGGAAGGGCACGCGTACTTCGTAACCTGCTGCTTTCGCGGCTTTCTCGATACCGACGCTACCGGCCAGTACGATCACGTCGGCCACGCTAGCGCCGGTGTCTGCCGAGATCTGCTCGTAGACGCTCAGCACTTTCGCCAAACGCTCCGGCTCGTTGCCCTGCCATGTATTCTGCGGAGCCAGACGGATCCGGGCACCGTTGGCACCACCGCGCATGTCGGAGCCACGATAGGTACGGGCGCTGTCCCAAGCGGTGGCGACCATGTCGCTGATGCTGAGACCGCTTTCCGCGATTTTCTGTTTGACCACTTCTTCGCAGTAGTCGGTGTTACCTGCCGGAATCGGGTCTTGCCAAATCAGGTCTTCTGCCGGCACTTCCGGGCCGATGTAACGTGATTTCGGGCCCAGGTCACGGTGCGTCAGCTTGAACCAAGCTTTCGCGAAAGTCTTCTTGAAGTACTCCGGATCGGCCATGAATTTTTCGCAGATGGCGCGATAGGTCGGATCCATCTTCATCGCCATATCCGCATCAGTCATGATCGGGTTGTGGCGAATCGAGGGGTCGCTGGCGTCGACCGGCTTGTCTTCTTCCTTAATGTTGATCGGCTCCCACTGATGGGCACCGGCAGGACTCTTTCTCAGTTCCCACTCGTAGCCGAACAGCAGGTCGAAGTAGCCCATGTCGAACTTCGTAGGGTTGGTGGTCCATGCCCCTTCAATGCCCGAGGTCACGGCGTTGCTCGCCTTGCCCTGCATGTTGGGGTTGCCCCAGCCAAAGCCCTGGTTTTCAACGTCAGAGGCTTCTGGCTCAGCGGCCAACGCAGAGGCATCACCGTTACCGTGACACTTACCGACGGTGTGGCCACCAGCGGTCAGAGCCGCCGTCTCTTCGTCGTTCATCGCCATACGGGCGAAGGTTTCACGCACCTGCTGTGCGGTTTTCAGCGGGTCCGGCTGACCGTTGACGCCTTCCGGGTTTACATAGATGAGCCCCATCTGGACGGCGGCCAGCGGGTTTTCCATGGTTTCGGGTTTGTTGACGTCGTCGTAGCGCTCGTCAGAGGGCGCGAGCCACTCTTTTTCGTTGCCCCAGTAAATGTCTTTCTCGGGCTCCCAAATATCGGCGCGACCGAAGGAGAAGCCGTAAGAGGGCAGGCCCATGGACTCATACGCCACGGTACCGGCCAAAATCATCAGATCAGCCCAGCTGATTTTGTTGCCGTACTTCTTCTTGATCGGCCACAGCAAGCGACGTGCTTTATCCAGGCTGACGTTGTCCGGCCAGGAGTTGAGCGGTGCAAAGCGCTGCGCACCGGTACCACCGCCCCCACGGCCATCAGCAATACGGTAGGTGCCAGCAGAGTGCCAAGCCATACGGATCATCAAACCGCCATAGTGCCCCCAGTCAGCGGGCCACCACTCTTGGCTATCGGTCATCAGCGCGTGAACGTCTTTTTTCAGCGCGTCGAAATCGAGCTTACGAACTTCATCACGGTAGTTGAAATCCGGGTCCATCGGGTCTGATTTGCGATCTTGCTGATGCAAAATATCCAGGTTCAACCCTTCCGGCCACCAATCCTTGTTGGACGTACCGGTCGAGGTGTTACCACCATGCATGACAGGACATTTACCGCTCATTGCTCTCTCCCTTATTGCTCTTAGCCTTGGTGATACCAAGGGAACAAATGCTGTGCATCTTCACGCTAGATGAGGTACCGACGCCCACCGTCGCTAGCGCAGGAATGCGTTATTCACGTGTCACAGTTTTAAAGCACCTTCGCAATAGTCACAATTTGCATTTAACCAACACGCTAATAGCTATTCCCAATCAGTAAGGAACGGGCGCCACGCGTCCCGTTCCTTAGCAGTCTACTGCGACACGGACTTACTCCACCAGCGGTAGCAGCGCATTCAGACTATCGCGGGCATCGCCGTAGAACATGCGCGTGTTCTCTTTGAAGAACAGCGGATTCTCGATACCCGAGTAGCCGGTACCCTGACCACGCTTACTGACGAACACCTGCTTCGCTTCCCACACTTTGAGCACCGGCATCCCCGCGATGGGGCTGTTGGGGTCCTCTTCGGCCGCAGGGTTCACGATGTCGTTGGAACCGATAACGATAACCACGTCGGTCGTGGCGAAGTCGTCGTTAATCTCATCCATCTCCAGCACGATATCGTAGGGCACCTTGGCTTCTGCCAGCAGCACGTTCATATGTCCTGGTAAGCGCCCGGCCACCGGGTGAATGCCGAAGCGTACGGTTTTGCCAGCCGCGCGCAGCTTACGCACGAGATCGCTGACCGCCGTTTGCGCTTGCGCCACCGCCATGCCGTAACCCGGCACGATGATGATGCTGTCGGCATCGTTGAGCGCCGTGGCAACGCCGTTGGCATCGATGGACACCTGCTCGCCTTCGATCTCGGCAGCAGGCCCTTGGGAGCCTCCAAAGCCTCCCAAAATCACGCTGACGAAGTTGCGGTTCATCGCCTTACACATGATGTAAGAGAGAATCGCCCCGGAGGAGCCCACCAGCGCCCCGGTCACGATCAGTAGGTCGTTGGAGAGCGTGAAACCAATCGCCGCCGCCGCCCAGCCGGAGTAGCTGTTCAGCATCGAGACCACTACCGGCATGTCCGCCCCGCCGATGCCCATGATCAGGTGGTAACCGATAAAGAACGCCAGCGCCGCAATCACCAGCAGCGTCCAGAAGCCTGCGCCGTTGAGGTACATAATCGCCAGCAGCAGCGAAAGCACAGCCGCACCGGCATTCAGCATGTGGCCGCCGGGCAACTGCTTTGGCTTGCCATCCACTTTGCCAGCGAGCTTGCCGAAGGCTATCACCGAGCCGGTGAACGTCACCGCGCCGATAAAGATGCCTAGCACCACCTCGATTTGCAGGAACATCAGCTCATCGGGGGCTTTGGTCGCCACCAGCGCCGCAAAGGCGGAGAACTGGTCCAGCGATGCCTCAGCGGCACGAGCTGCCATCACCCGGCGACGCTCTAGGTCCGCGCTCCAGGCAACGAATACCGCCGCTAGGCCCACAAAGCTGTGCAGCGCGGCCACGAGCTGAGGCATTTCAGTCATTTCGACCTTGCCCGCCACGTAGGCCCCGATGCCTGCGCCAATCAGCATCATGGGAATCAGCCACCAGTAGGCGCCAATACCGGGGCCGAAGGAGGTGAAAAACACCGCCAACCCCATCCCGACGATGCCGTACCACACGGCTCGCTTGGCCTTTTCCTGATTACTCAGCCCGCCCAGCGACAGAATAAACAGCACGCTTGCCGCAATCGCCGCGGCAGATACGAATCCTTGCTCTAACATATCGTCTCTCCGCCGCTTAGGATTTTTGGAACATGGCCAGCATCCGGCGTGTCACCAGGAAGCCACCCACGATATTGATAGACGCGATCAGTACGGAAATACCCGCCAGCACGCTCACCACCGCGCTGCCCGAGCCAATTTGTAGTATCGCTCCCAGAATAATGATGCCGGAAATGGCGTTGGTTACCGCCATCAGCGGGGTGTGCAGTGAATGGCTCACTTTCCAAATCACCTGGAAGCCAATGAAGCAGGCCAATACGAAGACGATAAAGTGCTGCATGAACGAAGCAGGCGCCACAAGTCCCAACAACAGCATGAGCGCGCCCCCTACGGCCAGCATGGTGACCTGGCGCTTGGTTTGCGCCTTGAAGGTGGCCAGTTCGGCGGCTTTCTTCTCTTCGGGCGTGGGCTCTTTCTCTTTTTTCTTCGGCTTGGCCGCGCCAATGGCTTTCACCTTCGGCGGCGGCGGTGGGAAGGTGACTTCCCCTTGGTGCGTCACCGTCGCGCCGCGAATCACATCGTCATCCATGTTGTGATGGATCACGCCGTCTTTCTCAGGGGTAAGGTCGGTGAGCATGTGGCGAATATTGGTGGCGTAAAGCAGTGACGCTTGCGTCGCCATGCGCGAGGGGAAGTCGGTGTAGCCAATCACCACCACGCCGTTATCGCTCACCACGCGCTCGTCGGGCTGCGTCAGGTCGCAGTTACCGCCCTTCTCGGCGGCCAAATCTACGATCACCGAACCGGGTTTCATGGCGGCGACCATGTCTTCCAGCCAGAGCTTGGGCGCGGGCTTGCCGGGAATCAGTGCCGTGGTAATCACGATATCCACGTCCGGAGCCTGTTCACGGAAGCACGCGAGCTGCTTTTCGCGGAACTCAGGGCTCGAAGGGGCCGCGTAGCCACCGCTCTCGGAGCCGTCCTGGCTATCCTCGAAATCGAGGAACAGGAACTCGGCGCCCATGGATTCGATCTGCTCAGAAACCTCAGGGCGCACGTCAAAAGCGCGCACTACTGCCCCTAAGCTGGTCGCAGTGCCAATCGCCGCCAAACCTGCCACCCCAGCACCGATCACCAATACCTTGGCAGGCGGTACTTTGCCTGCGGCGGTCACTTGGCCGGTAAAGAAACGGCCGAAGTTATTTCCCGCCTCGATCACTGCGCGGTAGCCCGCAATGTTGGCCATGGAGGAAAGCGCATCCATCTTCTGCGCCCGAGAAATACGCGGCACCATGTCCATCGCGATGACGGTGGCACCCTGGGCTTTGCAGGTTTCCAGCAGCGCTTCGTTTTGGGCTGGCCAGAAGAAGGCAATCAGCGTTTGGCCTTCGCGCAGCCGCTTGGCCTCTTCATCAGAGGGCTCGCGAACTTTGATGACCACCTCAGCGTCGCGCCACAGCGCGTCGGCGCTCTCGATCACGGTGACGCCAGCATCGCGATAGGTGTCGTCATTGAACCCGGCGGCCAAGCCCGCCCCCGTTTCGATGAGGCACTCATGGCCCAGCTTTTGAAGATGCTTTGCGCTCTCGGGGGTCAGCGCGACCCGCGCTTCTCCCCGGGCACTCTCTTTTGGTGCGCCTATTTTCACACGCTTTCTCCCTTGGTTTGTCCCGCCAACAGCGCCGCCCCCTCACCGCCAGCGTGTCATCGCTAGCGTCGTTGAGCGCTGTTCATTCACTGCGGCGCCAAACAACGCGCCAGCTAGCAGTTTAGGATCTAACGCCGAGCCTGCCAGTGACCATTCAACCTTTGCTTCAACTGCGTTGTTTATCTACAACACGTTGATCTGGAAAAGGGAGTGCTTTAACGGCGCACGGTGTTGGCAAAGGCGGTGAGTTCTTCGTACAGCCATACGTTGGCAGGCGCATTGGCGTAGAGGCTGTGCTGGATCAGCGTCATGGTCAATTCGGGAAGTTCACCCGGTGGGGCCACCATGCGTACGGGCAGCATGGCAACGAAGCGCTCGGCCATTTGGCGAGGTAAGGTAATGATCGCGTCGGTCAGCGCCACGACCCGTGCGGCGGCGATGTAGTTGAGGTTTTTCGAGATCACCCGGCGGCTCAATCCGTGCTGGGCGAGACAGCTCTCGATACGGCTGGGCAGCAGACCGCTGATATCGGCGAGTTCTACGTGGAGCTGGCGGGCAAATGCCTCAAGTTCCAGCGCTTCCCCCACATGCGGATTGTGCTGGGCCGCCAGACACACCAGCTCTTCGTGCATCCAGGGCGTTTGCACCACGCCGCTAGGGAGCGATGACTGGCGATCCAGCCCTACTACCATGTCTACTTGGCGCTGTTCTAACGCGTCGCTCAGGACGTCGGGAGTAATCAGCTCGATGGAAAAACTAATCCCGGGGGCATAGCTCAACAGTTGGCTCAGAAACGCCGGGTACATGACCTCTTCGAAGTAGTCGGTGGTCGCCAGGGTAAAGTGCCGAGTGCTGGTCGCGGGGGCAAAGGTGGCTGGCGGTGCCAACCCCGCCTGTAACGACGTCAATGCCTGTTGCACTACGGGGAGCAGCGCCATGGCGCGGGGCGTGGGCTGCAGGCCCTGCTCGGTGCGTACCAATAGCGGGTCGTCTAGCGCGTCACGCAGGCGTTTGAGCGAATGACTGAGCGCTGGCTGGCTCAAGTGAAGCTTTTCGGCAGCGCGAGTGACGTGTCGCTCACGCATGAGCATCTCGAAGACCAGCAGCAAATTCAGATCAAAGTGGCGGAGCGACCGCATAGCGCCTCACTATTCATACAATGAATGATTTCATTCTAAACATTCATTTCATTCATCGCGAAAAATTCCTTATCGTCGCGCTGCGTCGAGCCATCCGCTCGCTTTCCACTCAACGCCCGTTTGCCGGTCAACCATAGGAGCACACGCTAGGTGACCCCATCACAGATCATGCCCAGCCTGTTTGGTGACGTTATCTCCACGTTTATGGGCGTGCCCAAAGCCACCGACCCCAACGCCACCGATGCCGACGTCGTGGTCAGCGGCGTGCCGTTCGACTTGGCGTGCTCTGGCCGTTCTGGCACGCGGATGGGGCCGAACGCGATTCGCCAAAGCACCGCCAACCTGATTTGGGAAGGCAAGCGCTGGCCGTGGGATTTTGCTCTGGAAGATCGCCTACGGGTGTGTGATGCCGGCAACCTGGATTACGCCTATGGCGAGCCTGAAAGCCTGGTGGATAACCTGGAAACCCACGCCATGCGCTGGCTGAAAGCGGGTAAGAAGATGCTGACGCTGGGCGGTGACCACTACATCAGCCTACCGCTGCTACGCGCTCACGCCCGTGAGCACGGCCCGTTGGCACTGATTCATTTCGATGCCCATACCGATACCTATGAGCAAGGCACGCGCTTTGACCACGGCACCATTTTCCACCATGCCTTACAGGAAGGCTTGGTCGTGCCGGAGCATTCGCTGCAAATCGGTATTCGCACCAGCTATGACCGGAGCAACCATCCCTACGAAGTACTGGATGCCGATTGGGTGAACGACCACGGCCCGGCGGCGGTGCTGGAGCGGATTCGTGCGCGAGTGGGTCACCACCCCGCGTATGTCACGCTGGATATTGATGGCCTGGACCCCGCCTTCGCACCGGGCACCGGCACGCCGGTATGCGGCGGCATGTCCACCGACCTGATGCTGAAAGTGATGCGCGGCATGGTGGGGATGGAACTGGTGGGTATGGACCTAGTAGAAGTGAACCCGGCCTACGACCACGGCGATATTACTTCGCTGGCGGCAGCCACGCTGGGATTGGAGTTCCTTTACACCCTCGCGGCCTCCAAAAAGGCGTAGGCGTTTCGCCGCTCACCTTGCGGAAGCGCTCAGCGTAGGGTCAGGTCAATGACCAGTAGCAGCGCCAGTGCCCCGACGGCCGGCCAAGGACTTTTCAGCACGACGCCAAACAGGGTGAGCGGAATCAAAACGGTCAGCGCTGCCAGCACATGCGGCAGCGCCGCCGCGCCGCTTGTCCACATACTACCAATGACGAGCAACCCCAGTAGGCCTAAGCACAGCCCCAGCCAAACACCTCGTTGACGATATCTTGATGGCATTTTCTCGCCTCTCCTTACCCTATCCAACTGCCCTATCAGGTACCGTGCGTGGCCGCTGGCCTGTCATGATGGCCAGTCGCGTGTCGCTCATGTGTGTTGTCCGAACTGCAGCGCTGCGAGGTGACGATAGAGATCACTGCGCTCCATGAGCGAGGCGTGCGTGCCGGACGCCACCAGCCGCCCCTCTTGAACGACCAGTAAACGGTCTGCATGCACCACCGTTGCCAAACGGTGCGCAATCACGATGCTGGTTCGCCCCTGCATCAGCCGGTCTAACGCGCGCTGCACCAATCGCTCGCTCTCTGCATCCAGCGCGCTGGTGGCTTCATCCAACAGCAGCACCGCTGGGTTTTTCAGCAGCGCACGGGCAATGGCCAACCGCTGACGCTGACCGCCCGAGAGCTGCACCCCGCCCGGCCCCAGCGGCGTATCGAACCCTTGCGGCAGCGCCTCAATGAACGCGAGCGCGTTGGCGTCTTGGGCGGCCAGGCGAAGCTGCGCTTCAGTGGCTTCTGGGCAGCCGTAGCGCAGGTTCTCCGCCACGGTGCCACTGAACAGTACCGGCGACTGAGCGACCAAGCCCAGCGCACCGCGTAGCTCGGACAGCGCCAAGGTGCGAATATCCACGCCATCCAGCATGACGTGCCCCTGATCAGGATCGTAAAAGCGCAGTAGCAGTGCCAGCAACGTGCTTTTACCCGCACCGGAGGGGCCCACCACCGCGACCCGCTCACCAGGTCGAATATGAAGATCGATCGCGTCCAGCGCGGGCGTAGAGCGTCCAGGATACGTGAAGCGCACCTGCGCAAGCGTCAGCGCTCCTCGAAGTGGCTGAGCCAGCGTGACCGGCTGCGCCGGTGACTGAATGGTAGGTGGCGTCTCGAGCAGCTCAAGCAGACGCTCGGCAGCGCCAGCGGCGCGCTGCACATCGCCCGCCACTTCGGCCAGCGTCGCAACCGCGCCAGCGGCTAGCACGGCGTAGAAGATGAACGCGGAGAGTTCACCGGGGCTCATACTGCCTTCCAGCACCGCAAGACCACCCTGCCACAGCATCACCCCCACGGCACTGAATACCACCAGCATGGCCACACCGGTCAGCCATGCCCGCTGGCGGGTACGCGCCACGGCGCTGCCAAACGCCTGTTCGACCCGCTGGCCGTAGCGGTGGCGCTCACCGGCTTCCTGAGTGAACGCTTGCACGGTCGGCAAGCCGCTGAGCGCCTCTTCGGCGTAGCGGCCTACTTCCGCCACGTGGTTCTGGCTGGTGCGCGAGAGCCGTCGCACCCGCCGCCCATACCACACGATGGGCAGCAGCGTCGCGGGAATGCCCACCAGCACCAGCGCAGAGAGCCAGGGCTGGGTCAGCAACATGAGCACCACGGCACCAACCAGCATGACGCCATTGCGCAACGCCAAGGAGATCGACGAACCAAACAGGCTCTGCAGCACACTGGTATCCGCCGTCAGGCGCGAGGCGATCTCTCCGGCGGCGCGTCCGTCGCTCGCGCTTTCGAAAAAGCTGGGCTCCAATGAGAGCAGATGCTCGAACACCCGCTGGCGTAGATCCGCCGCTAATCGCTCCCCAATCCAAGTGACTTGGTAGTAACGCAGCGCCGAGGCGGCCGCCAATAGCGCCACGATGCCAAGCAGGACCCCCAACGTCGTGGCAAGCGCATGGGCATCGGCCGCGAGAAAGCCTTGATCGATGACGCGTCTCAGGCCATGGCCCAGCAACAGCACGCTGCCAGACGCGACCAATAGCGCGCCCCCCGCCAGCGCTACGCGCAGGCGATAGGGGCGAAGAAAATGCAGCAGCCGAAGAAGAACACGCGGACGAGAAGAGTGACTCATGGGGAGGACTCGGCAGCAGGAAACAGCCGTTGACCATAGCAGGCATCAGGCGTTTCTGCAGGGCCTACATGAAAACGTGACTGCCCGCGCCTAGACGGACTCACCGGTATCGTGAGGAGACGCCAGTAATCCCAAACGAATGGCTTCGTGCACCAGGCCCGCCATGTGACGGACGCCCAGGCGACGCATGATGTCGGCGCGATGTGCTTCGATGGTTTTAATGCTGACATTGAGCTGGTCGGCAATCGCTTTGCTGCGAAACCCTTGGGCCACCAGCTGCAGCACCTCACACTGGCGCGCGGTGAGCGGGTTGTCATGGGGCGCCTTCACGCCCAGCCATGACGCCACACTAACGAAATGCTCAGGCTCCATGGCCGTCAGCATGAACTGCTCGCCCCGGGCAGCCTTTTGAATGGCGGCCTCTAACGCCGCCACGTCGGCGTTCTTATGCAGGAGGCCGCATATGCCCGCTTCGAAAAGACGGTGTATGTAGCTATCGCTGGAGTAGCTGGAGAGAATAACGATGCGCAGCGTGGGACACAGCGATGTGAGCTGTGCCAGCAGTTCAACCCCTTTCAAGGACACAACGGCTGCGTCGATGAGCGCCACGTCCATGTCTTGGTTGGCGACTTCGCTTATCAATTGTTGCTCAGACCCGACCTCTGCCACCACGGTCATCTTGTCGAAGGTTTCAATCAAGGAACTGATCGCGGAACGCACAAGCCGATGCTCATCGGCCAGTAATATCCGAGTCGTATTATCTGAACGTTTCATGGAATATGCCAAAACCTTGACAAGGTAAAAACCTGCTGTGGAACCCCCCTCGCAAGCACGGGTCCATTGTTATCTTGGTACCGGTCGAACGTCGGCACACCTCGTCACACAAACGTAAGGAAAACCCGCCACAAGCAACTCACTAAGCTTATTTGACCCGCACGTTAACTCACTGACCTGCAAAGCAGTATAAGCAAAAACCCTGATTATCGTTCCGATTCCAGGATGCCCAGGCGCAGCGCTTTTTCAAGCATGTCGTGGAGCGCATCAAGGGTTTGTGGAGCGTTTGCCGATCGCTGGTTCTATGCGACAGCGTGCCGACATCTGGGCGACCAAACAGCCGCTTCAAAATGGTAGGATACAAAAACATCTCCTCCTTAGCCGCAGCGTGAAGGGCGACTTCCAGCTCGTCAACGCCCGCCTCCCGCAGCAAAAAACCGTGAGCCCCTGACTGAAAGACGCGCTTGACCTCGTCAACGCTTGGGTTGACGGAAATGATCACCACCCGCGTATCCAAACCAACGTTACGCAGCCGCTTGATGACCTCGACGCTGGTTTGACTGGGAAACTGGGCATCGATCAGGGCCACATCGACCGGTAATGCCGCCGTAATGGCATCCAACAGATGCGGGCAGGGCACGCTGGCCACGACATCGACCTGTGGGAAACGCTCGAGGACACGGCACAGCCCTTCTCGTATAAAGCCGCTTTCATTGACGACGACGCCCCTAATCGTTGCCCCAGCACTGCTGTGCGAACTCATTGCGCACTTCTCCCAAAACCTGACTATCTTGCGGCGCGCCCTGCCGGTTAGAACGCTCCCTGTACTTGCTAAAGTGAATATCTTGGCCCGCTTTTATTGTTCATGAGCGTAAGTTGGCTGGGTTAACCGTTATCGACATTGGATCAGGTCATTCTCTACATAAAAACCCTGAGTCGACGTTAAAAACACGGCTGACTGATCAGCCCTTAAATACGCTTAGAGTTTAAAGCATGAGCGAAGACACGCCGAGATTTAGACTTAAGTTAAGAGCAGTTTAGTGGAACATAAGACGGTGTAGGCTTTATTTCATCAGGGAACTATTCGCACACCAGCCTACTTTCAACGCTCGCGCTCAGTCATCGTTGACCTCGACCCGATTGCGCCCCGACTCTTTGGCTCGGTAAAGCCCCACATCGGCACGCTTTAGCGCGGTTTTGAGCGAGGTTTCCTCGACCGATACCGACGTTACTCCTAGCGAGGCGGTGAGCCATAGCGTTCGCTCGAGCGCTCCTTCATGCACGGAGAAGGGCGTGATTTGCACGGTGTGCCGAATACGTTCCGCCACCTGTACGGCCTGAGAGAGCGGCGTCGTGGGCAGCAAGATGGCAAACTCCTCGCCCCCCACGCGGCACAGCAGATCCTCTTGACGCAGTAACCGGGAAACGATGCGGGTAAACGCCTGCAGTACGTCGTCACCGGCATCGTGCCCATACTCATCGTTGATGTGCTTGAAATGGTCGAGATCAATCGTCACTAGCGCAATGGCATAGTCCTGGCGACGCGAACGGGCGATCTCAATGGCTGCCTGGGCCTGAAGATAGCGACGGTTGAACACCCCGGTGAGCGGGTCGGTCATGGCCTGTTCGCGCAGCTTCTCTTCCAGCTTTTTACGCTCGGTCAGATCGAACACGGTCGCCCGGGAGTGCACGAACCGCCCACCACGACGATAGGCAGAGGCTTGAATCATCACATGGCGCTGTTCACCGCTGCGGGTCAGCAGGCTGCACTCTGCACTACCGGACTGATGCTCCAGCACGTCTTGAAACGCTTTATCGAATGCCGGTCGTGTCTCGGGTGTGATGAGCTCACGATACGCCATGCGCTGTAGAACCTCATCGGCCGAGTAACCTAGCCAGGCCAGCTCGGTGCGATTCATCTTGACCACGCGCCCAGCATCATCCAACGAGTGGTAGCCGCAGGGGGCGTTTTCGTACAAATCGCTCACTTCAATGGCGTGCCGCTGAGCCGCCCGGCGCAGCGTTCGCTGCCGCTGGCTGCTGATGGCCCACAGCATGCCAAACGCCACCGCCACCGCGTAGATCAACAGTAAGAACCACAGCACGGTCGTCTCTTCGTCGATCAGCGACGTCCAAGAGGGGGTGGGCAGCAGCACCCCCAGTTTCCAGGGGTAGTACGCATGCTCGCTATAGATATTGCCTGCCAAGCTACGATAGCGCTGGGTGCGAATATCTTCTGTCTGAAAATAGAGCAGTTGTCGATCCGCATTGACGAACCCTTCGCTGCGTTGTGCCATCGCCTGCCAGTAGTCGGGCGCCAATGTCGCCAGCGTCTCGCCAAAGTGCGCCGTCCCCTGGGGCAGCGCTGCTTTGTTTAATAGCCACTGTCCCTGGGCATTCACCAGAAGACTATGACCTTCGTGCCCCAACCGCATCGCCTGCTGCAGGCCGCTGGTGAGATACCGCCAGTTGAGACTGAGCAGCACCACTCCTTGACGGCGCCCAGCCGCGTCAAACACCGGGGTCGAGACGTTCACGACGGGGATGATCTCGCCATCGAGCAGTTCGTAGTGAAGGTCTCGCCCGAGAGGGGTGAGATACAGATCTCTAGGCAGCAGTTGGCTGGCTTCTTGAAAGTAATCCATCTCCTGGTGACGGCGGCCGCTGACATGGGCACCGGGCGCCACGCTCTGTGGCGCGCGCAACACCTCATGGCCCTGATTGTCGATCAGCACCAGTTTGGTATAGCGCGGGTGGTGGCTGATGATGGTATCCAGAAAACGGGAGAGCTGGGTCAGATCGCCTGGCGGATAGCCCGGTTCGAGCAGTGGCGGCGCATTGTGTGTGGCAAGGTAGTGCCGCAGCGCGGGCATTTCCGCAATGGCCAGCACGGAGTTCAGACTTTCATTGATGTCGCGCGTCAACGCTTCCTGGCCTGCCTTCAACACGGCTCGCGCCTCGGTATGAAGGCTCTCGACACGTGTCTCCATGTGCACATGGAGCACGGGCAACAGCATGGCCGTTACTAGAATAAGCGGAACGCTCACGGCCAACAGCAAGCGAGTAGTTAAGCGGCGCAGTGACACTGGCGTATTTCCTGTCTTGGAGCCTGTCGCAAACGCGGGCTCTCATTACTGTTATTAGGAGGTCATATCGCACTGCCGATATCATTTAGCAGCGCACTGGCGCAATCGTTAGGGTTGTGAGGGCGGGTTGAGCACCGGCGGTAGCTGGGTCAATACATCAAACGGCACCGGCTTGGAGAAGTAGTACCCTTGCAGCAAGTTGCACTGGCGCTGCTGAAGGTCGCGCTGCTCCTCTTTGGTTTCGATGCCTTCGGCGACCACGGCCAGCTCCAGGTGATGCGCCATAGTGACCACCCCCTGAACGATCGCGGCATTCTTAGCATTTTGGGCAATTCCACTGACGAACAGCCGGTCGAGCTTGACTTTGCTGATCGGCAAATCACGCAGGTAGCTCAAACTGGAGAAGCCCGTTCCAAAGTCATCCAACGCCACGCTGATGCCCAAGTCGCGGACATCGTTCAACAGCGCCACCGCCTGTTCGGTATTCGACATCAGCGTCCCCTCGGTCACTTCCAGCTCCAGCAAGGCGGGCGGCAGACCGCTGTTAGCCAGGGCGGCTTTGATCTCGTCCATAAAGCCGCTGCGGCGAAACTGCATGGGGGAGATATTCACCGCCACGGCCAGCGGCGTTTCTCGCGTGGCATTCAGCTGTGCAATATCGTGGCAGGCACGCTCCAACACCCAACGGCCGATGGCGATGATCTGCCCGGTTTGCTCGGCGATGGGCATGAACAGCGCAGGCGAGACTAGCCCCTTGGTGGGATGGTGCCAGCGAATCAACGTCTCTACGCTGCGCACACAGCCGCTGTTCGCATCGACGATGGGCTGGTAGTGCGCTTCGAACTGCTGCTGTTGTATCGCCTCCTGTAGCTCACGGCGAATGGTGACGTGCTCGGCGATATTGTCGATGGAGTCACCGCAGTACCACTGCCAGGTATTGCGCCCCTGACGTTTGGCGTCTTCCATGGCAAGGCTGGCGTGGTGCAACAGGTCGTGGGGTTTCGTCACGCTACCTTTGTTCGACGCAATGCCGATACTGGCGCTGATGTGCAAGCAGTGCTGATAGAGCGTGAAAGGCTGCGCAATGACCGTCAATAGCCGCCCCGCGAGCGCAATGACGTCGTGCTCGTTTTGGAAAGGAGCCACTAGCACGACGAACTCATCGCTGGACAAGCGGGCCACGTGGGCTCCGGCTGGCACGGTATCCAGCAAGCGCTGCGCGACCGTTTTCAGCAGCAGATCTCCCATCCCGTGCCCTAAGGCATCGTTCACCGGTTTGAAATCGTCGAGGTCGAGATGCAGGACCGCCATCGACTGCGCCTGCTGGAGGCACTGCTGAAAACCGTTCTCCAAGCGTGCCTGTAGCGCCCCAAGGTTCGGCAGCCCGGTCAACGGGTCGTGGGAGGCTTGATAGGCCAGCCGCGCTTCTTGATCGCGCTGCTGGGTAATGTCTTGCTGGATACCGATGAAGTGTGTGCACAGGCCGTGCTCGTCGAACACCGGGCTGACCGATAGCTGGTTCCAAAACAGGCTGCCATCCCGGCGGTAGTTACGTAGCAGCACCTGAACGTCCTGATGCTGCGCGATGCCACGCCGCATCGTCTCGATGGCCTCTCTATTGGTATCCTCGCCTTGTAAAAACCGGCAATTGCGCCCCAGCGCCTCGTCAGCGGTATAGTCGGTAATCTCGGTAAACGCGCTATTTACGTACACCAGTGGCAAGTGCGGCTGCGTCGCATCGGCCATCACCACCCCGTTAGGGCTTGCCTCAATCCCACGCTTGAGCAGGCGCAGCTCGCTCTCATCTTTTTTGCGCTGGGTAATGTCGCGAAAGATCGCGTACACCCCTATCAACTGGTCGTCCGCGATGATGGGCACGTGGCTAATGTCGAGCTGCACGGGTTCTTGGCAACCCACGCAAAGCGCTTGGTAATACTGATGCTCGCCGTTTAGCGTGGCTTCAAAGGCCGCTTGCGCGACCGCGAAGGACTCTGGATGCAGCAGCCGACGATACGCCATCCCCGCCAACTCGTCCGCCGCTTTCCCGGTGATGCGGGATGCCGCCAAATTGCTGTGTACGATGCGGCCATCACGGTCCAGCTCGCAAATCCCATCTGGGTGATAGGTAAACAGCGAGTGATAGCGCGCCTTCGCGTACAACGACACCGCCTGCGTGCGAAAGGTGAGAGATTTTTCCTTGGTACTGGCCAAGAACGGTATTTTCACAAACGTATCCACGGCGCTAAATCACAAAAGGCATTCACAACAGACAGCAATGAACGGCGAGCCATACGCCACGCCTCTACGACGGCCATGCCGTCGTAGAGGTCATGTCGGCGTCTGGGGTGTTAGAACGTTTCCCAATCATCCGTGGCCGCAGCCCGGCGAGCAGCGGGTACCGATGACGGTGCAGACGTTGACGCAACCGCAGGAGCCATCGCTTGCTGGCGCGGCTGAGTCGCGGTCGTGCTGAGCTTGAAGGTGGCGATCAACGCCGCTAGCCGATCGGCTTCCTCCTGTAACGATGCCGCCGATGTGCTGGTCTCTTCCACCAGCGATACGTTCTGCTGGGTGGCAGAGTCCATCTGGGTAATGGCGGTACTGACCTGATTAATGCCGCTTTCTTGTTCATTCACCGCCAGCGCGATCTCTTTCATAAGGTCATTGACCTGCTTCACGGCGGCCACGGTGCTCTCGATTCCCTCGCCGCTCTGCGCAGATTGCTGTGCGCCCTCTTTGATACGCGTGGCGATATCATCGATGATGCCGCGAATTTGCCCAGACGACTCCGAGGTCTTGGTGGCCAGCTTGCGCACCTCGCCTGCCACGACCGCGAACCCACGGCCATGCTCGCCCGCGCGGGCCGCCTCTACTGAAGCATTCAGCGCCAGAATATTGGTTTGAAAGGCAATGCCTTCGATGACTTGAATGATGTCCTGCACGTGCTTGGAGTGTTGCTCCATTTCGCTCATGAGGGCCGTGGTTTGCAGCACCTCTTCACGGGCGTGGCTTGCCCGCTGTGAGGCCGTCATGGTGAGCTCGCTGGCCGAGCTAGCCGTCTGGTTGTTATGGGTAACGGTGGAGGACATCTGCTCCATGCTGGAAGCGGTTTCCTGGAGAGCGCTGGCCTGTTCTTCGGTACGCGAAGCCAAATCTTCGCTACCGCTGGCAATTTCGCGGGCGCTGTTCGCCACCATTTGGCTGGTGTGTGTCAGCGTCACCATCATATCGGTGAGCTTGGTCTGCATGGCACTCATGGCGCGATACAGCTGACCTACTTCGTTATTACCTTCGTCATGAATCGTGCTGGTCAGGTCACCCTGAGAAATATGCTCACAGATCGTCACGGCGCGACGTAGCGGTGAAACGATCAAACGACGCAAGCCCACCTGCAGCCCCACGAACAGCAGCAGAGACAGCACTAACACCGCAACGACGGTCCAGATGATGTGTTGACTCGCGGTGGAAGCCTCACTCTGCATCTCTTCGGCTAACTGCTCTGCAAAACGGGCAAACGCACGGGTGGCTTCGGTCATGGCACCCGCGCCTGCTTCCAAGCGACGCTCTTCTTCTGCCAGTTGCGCGACGTTGCCAGCAGCCACGGCATTTTTAAGCGAGGTAGTCACCAGTTCATTGAAACTTTCCACGACGTCCGTGAAGTAAGGATAGCGACGCTGCGCTTCGGTAATCTCGTAGGCCGTCAGCTCGTCAAACCGCTGCTCGGCCCGCTCCAGGCTCTCGCGGGTTTGTTCGAGCGCCGTGGCGGCCTCAGGGTTTCCCTCAGTGCTGTAATCCACGAAGCGCGACAGCCGTAGTCGCATCTCCATGAGGTTGACTTCCATACGGTTGGCCGAATTGACTTGATCAGCACTCAATTCAGCCATTTGATTAATGTCACTCAAACTATTACGCGAGGCGTTAATCGCAAGCGCGCTAATGACTATTACCATAATAATCAATAGTGTCATGGCAGCCGTTAAACTGTGCTGGATACGTATGTTTCTCATCACCCTGATCCCTTTCATAGGTTTATGGCAATAGACAAGCGCGCCTGCGCTTTGAAGAGACATGTTTTTTAAGCAGAGGCACTCATTGGCTTAACGCCAATGGACGCTCAGAGAATATTCTTTTTGATTGAGAACACGGGGAAGGACGAAAGGCATACTTTGGTCCTATTTTTTATACGTTATAAGTATTATTATTTTACTTAGACCCCAAGAGGTCAATTGTGGTTACTATGTATATTCTTCGACAAGAAAAACGATAAAAATCATCTAATAAACAAAATACTTATATTAAAAAGCAATATAAAACCCTCTTGATATTATCGCTATTACCTTGAAAATCAATACGTTAGCGGAATTTTAGAATATTTATACCCTCGTTCTCGTTTAGCGCTAAGCTTATACCGACTAGGCCGCACCTCCTTCATCCTCTTCTACCACCAACGTCGATCAGGGTTTTTACTGATACAGATGTCTGACTGGCGACGCATAGCAACACTCATACGAGAGACCGATGACCATGACCACCCCGACGCCTTCTACTGCGCCGCCCGCTGCGAACCGCCTACCCTGCCGAGGCTGCCTAGCAAACTGCCACCACTACCCTACCTGTGAAGGTAAGCCTTGGCGGTCATCGTCGGTACCGCAAACGCAAAAAACCCCGCTATAAGCGGGGTTTTTAAAGCTGACCGGCTAAGCCGGCTGCTAACATTCAATCTATGTGATTAATCCATCACTTGAATGTTCGATGCCTGAAGGCCTTTTTGCCCTTGCGTGACATCAAAAGCCACCTTTTGACCATCTTGCAGGGATTTAAAGCCATCAGCCTTAATTTCGGAGAAGTGAGCAAACAGATCGTCGCCGCCCGCTTCAGGAGAGATAAAGCCGAAGCCTTTTGCGTCGTTAAACCACTTTACGGTACCAGTTGCCATGATCGAAATCCTCGATTTAGCGAAATAAATGCCGGGAAATACCCGAGTTACATTGGGTACAACAAGAAACTTTCACCAGGCTCAAACGCTAAATGCTTCGATACAGCTGACAACGTGCAACTTGCTAACCAACGAGAGCCAGTCTGCGCTTCTCAACGCAGCACGTCAACCGCCCCCACGCGATGCCTGGCCACCGTTGCTTTGAAAGCAACAAACTCGCCGGTTTAAGCACTCGTTCCTGCCCACCAAGTCGCTTAGCGTGATAGAGATAGACGCCTATAACATCACAGAAGGCACTGTCTGCTCTTAGTACTTCCAAGCACTAAGCATTAGACACCAAACGGCGCAGCAGTAAAGGCAGTAACAGTACCAGCAGCGTGATGCGCAGGAGATGGTGAGTGGTTACAAAGGCAGGCTCGATACCGAGAGTTAATGCAACCAAGCTGAGTTCGGGGGCACCACCCGGCATATAAGCGAGCAGTGCCGCCGCCGCAGAGTAACCAGTCAGCCAATGCCCTGCCCAGGCAGCGAAAATTGCCAGCATCAATAACACCAGAGCCTGAATGAACGCCATAAGCATCGCAACGCCTACCTCGCTAACCGGGGCACCCGCAAAACGCACCCCTACCGAAATACCGATGACAGCCTGTGCAAACGCAATGACCAAAGGGGGAACAGCAGCATGCGTGATGCCTGAGAAGTGTAGTGCGGCGGAGACGAGCGCCGGACCAAACAGCAGGGGACTCGGTAGATGAAGACGTTTGCCCAACCACACACCGATGACGCCCGCCAGCAACAGCCACACGATGTCAGAAAAAGCCGGCATCCAAAGCCACTGCGAAGCGGCAACCGAGGCGTTACTGATGTCGATATGACCGATAAACTGTAAAACAGGTGGAATAGCCACTAGCAGGACCAAAATACGCACGGCGTGGGTTATGCCAATGATTCTCAAATCTGCGCCCGACGAGAGTGCCATCCCGGTCACGGCAGACACGCCACCAGGCACACCTGCATAAAGCGCCGTTTCCCAGGAGTGCCCCGCTATCCTCCGCGAGAACCATACTGAGAAGATCATCATGACGGCCGTCGCTGCCAGCATGATCACCAGACTGATGCCCCACGCGGCCACCTCTCCGGTCATGTCAGCAGTGAACGCAGAACCGAGCATGACCCCTATGACGACCAGCACCCCCTGGCGACCTTTGCCTGGCGACTGCAACGGCACACCCGCTAACGCGGCTACCGTAGTAGCGACCATGGCACCCAACAGCCAGGGAAGCGGTAATTGACACCAATAAGCCAGCCCACCGCCGGCCAATCCAAGGGTTAGTGTGGGTAGAAAACGTCTACATCGTTCCAAGTATCGTGGTTGCATCGTTTGTCATCTTATTTGTTTACAACGACAAGCGCCCTGGCGCCGTGACACGGCCCAGGGCGAGAAGGGTGATATTGTCGAACAAGCAATGTCGTTAGTGGGTACTAGGTTGACGGGTTGCCAGCAGCTTGGGTATCCACCAGGGAAGTACCAAAAGCAGTACCGCCGCCACCCACAACCCCAATGAGATTCCCGACTGCCAGAGGATGCCTACATCCCCCCCACTGATGGAGAGTGCGCGACGCAGGTTCTGCTCCATCAAGCCACCCAATACATAACCAAGGATGACGGGTGCTAAAGAGAAGCCCAGTTTGCGCAATAAATAGCCAAATACGCCAATGACCAGCATCAAGTAAATAGCAAACAGATCGGAGTGAAGTTGATAAACGCCCACGAATGCCAGGATCGCAATGGCGGGCACCAGCACCCAACGAGGAATAGTCAGGACGCGAGCAAAGACACCAGCCAGCGGCAAGTTGAGCATCAACAAAACGATATTGCCAATGTACAGGGAAGCGATAAGACCACCGGCAACCTCAGGGCGCTCGGTGAACATCATTGGGCCAGGCGTGATGTTATAGAGCATTAAGGCACCCAGCAGTACTGCCGTCGTACCCGAGCCTGGAATACCTAAGGTGAGCATGGGTACAAAAGAGCCCACCGCCGCTGCATTGTTGGCCGACTCCGGCGCAGCTAACCCGCGCATATCACCCGTGCCAAAGGTATTGTCCTTATCGGAGAGTCGCTTTTCAGTCGTGTAAGAGACGGCCCCAGCAACAGAAGCACCTGTCCCCGGCAGCACTCCGATGATAAAACCGATCAGTCCCGAGCGGATGATGGCCCCCTTACAGAACAACACCTCCTTGAGGCGCACGAAGACACGCCCGAGAACCGGTAGCTCCCCGTCGTTATCTTGACGCTGGGCATGCTCCAGCATCAACAGAATTTCACTAATGGCAAATAAACCGATGATCATTACGACGAAATCAATCCCGTCGTAAAGCTCGGGCATGCCGAAGGTGTAACGCAATACACCGCTGCCCGAGTCAATGCCGACAGTACCAATCAAAATCCCGAGGACGGCGCCAATCGCCGTTTTGATGGGGTCTTTACCCATCATCACCGACATGGACGAAAACGCGAACACCATGAGGGCAAAAAACTCTGCCGGGCCGAACAGCACTGCCACCTTGGCAAGCAGCGGCGCAAATAGCGTCAAACCTAGAATCGCAATGGTCGCACCAATGAAGGAGCTCACGGCTGATAGCCCAAGCGCAGGGCCTGCAAGACCTCGCTGCGCCAATGGGTAGCCATCCAAGGTCGTCATGACCGCTCCGGCGTCGCCCGGGACATTGAGCAAAATGCTCGACATGCGGCCACCATATTCGGCGCCGGTGTAGACCGCGGCCAACAAAATGAGCGACGACTCAGCGGGCAACCCTAGCGTATAGGCAAGCGGCATGAGAATCGCAATGCCGTTGATGGGGCCAATGCCTGGCAACGCGCCAAACAGCGTGCCTAGCAGCGCACCCAGCAACGCCAAGCCTAGATTGAGCGGGGTTAGCGCAACACCAAACCCGTCGATAAGGAAATCGAACATCGTAGCAACCCTTTAAAGAAAGGAGGCGAACCAGTAGCCAGAGGGCAAGCTGATCCCGAGGGCAGTGGTAAACAGAAAATAACCGACTACCGACATGAGAGCGCCGGTCATCAGTGCTTTCACCCAGGAGGCACCAAATAGCCTTGCCAGCGCGGTGACTGTCAGTAGCGATGAGACGATGAATCCCAGTTGTGTGAATAGCACGGCATAGGCCAACAGCAACGCCAGGACCAGTAGTAGCCGAAGGGCCAGCGCCTTATGAGGCCATTCACCATTCGGGCCCGGTCTAAAGACCATGACCAATGAAAGCAGCGCCAACACGATGGCGAGTACTATCGGGAAGGCCTTGGGGCCCACGGGTTCGTAGCTAAAGGTGGTTTTTAGCTGCATGGCCTGGACGGCGATGAACGCCGCCAGACCGATGAGCGCAATACCCAGCATTCGGTCGGCGGCGATTTTCATTGGGTCAGACCTACCTCTTCGGCTAAACCTTTAAACTCGGCAACTTGCTCTTGTACGTACCGATCGAAGTCGTCACCGAACCGCGCCATGGGGAACAAGCCTCGCGCTTCACGTAGTTCGGCGAAGACGGGGTCCTCCGCCAATTGCTGCATGCGTTCGACCCACGCCTGGTACGCTTCATCACTGACTTCCGGCCCCATGTAGTATCCCCGCCAGATCGGCCACTCCACGTCGTAGCCCTGTTCGGCCGCGGTCGGAATTTCTGCGTAAGGGCCATCCATGCGCTCTTCGGAAAGCGCTGCCAAAACGCGGATGGTCCCGCCTTCGAGCTGTGATCTCAGTTCGGACAGGTCGCCGGTGAATACCTGTATGTGGTTGCCTAACAGGGCCGCCAATGCTTCACCACCGCCTTCGAAGGCCACGTAACGGAGGTCTCTGGGTGACATGTCACCCGATTTCGCAATCAGGGCCGCCTTCATCCAGTCCTGGCTGCCGACGGTGCCACCGGCACCGAAAGCGATTTCGTTCGGATTCTCTTTCAGGTCCGTCATTAGCTCGCCCAGGCTCTGCCAAGGCGCATCGGCACTGACGACAATCGCGCCATAATCCACCCCCAAAGCCCCTAGCCAGCGAACCTCATCAGCGTCGTACTCGCCAAACTTGCCCAGCGCAAGGTTCACCGCAGCACCGGTGCTGGCCGCCACGATAAGGCCGGGGTCATCCGTACGCACGCCGTTGACATGGTTATAAGCCACTGCGCCGATACCGCCTGGCATGTAGCTCACCATCATGGGCCGACTGACTAATGCCGTCTCTTGAAGGCCGTTAGTCGCTAGGCGACACGTCAAGTCGTAGCCACCGCCAGGTTTAGCGGGTGCGATGCACTCGGTGGAGTCAGGAATGGCTTGCGCTTGTACTTGCCCTACCCACAAGGCACTACTCATCAAAGCGAGGCCAGAGGCGTAACGTAAGGTTGAGTTGAGCTTCATGACGAACTCCTGTTGTTTTATTGTATGCGGGAGCAGGAAAGCCTGAACCCGGTCATACTGGAACGACCCTCGCCATGTTAGGCAGACAACCTTTCATCAACCTGTCATTTACCTGATCATCTTTTGAGACTTTAGTCATATGCGTCTAATCATCGTCGAAGACGACCCGATGATCGCCCGCTCGCTGGATAATGCGCTAACGCCGCTGGGTAATAGCGTCGACGTCTTTTCCAAGCTCAAGGACGCACGCACGGCGCTACGCAATGACCATTTCGATTTGCTATTGCTCGACCTCGGCATGCCTGATGGCAACGGTCTTGAGCTGTTGGGTGAGTTGCGTGAACGGGGTGATAGAACGCCCATCCTGATCCTGACGGCACGAGACAGCATTGAAGATCGTGTCAAAGGGTTGGATTTAGGCGCAGATGACTATCTTGCCAAGCCGTTTTCGGTAGCGGAGCTTGAGGCCCGCGTACGCGCATTGCTACGCCGCAGCCAACAGCGTAGCGATAATCGGCTAATATTAGGCCCTTTGTGCCTTGATCCAATGGCGGGAACGGCGACGCTCAATGGGGTGATGCTTGAATTACCCCGACGCGAACGACGCTTACTAGAAGGTCTTTTGCTGCACGCTGGCAGTATCGCCCCACGCGAAATGCTAGAAAGCCGGGTATTCAGTTTTGGTGATGTCGGCTCTAATGCACTTGAGGTATACGTTAGCCGGTTACGCAAGCGTCTTCAGGGCAGCAGTTTACATATCCGCACGTTTCGTGGTCTGGGTTATCGGCTTGAGGAAACGTTAACGTGACCCAAGTGGCTGGCACGTTAAAGGCACATTTGGCTGTCTGGCTATTGGTGATGGTGACCGGGCTGGGTACGTTACTGCTGATGGAAGCTTATCGCTCTTCACAGCGCGCCGCCGAACGCGCTTACGATAGCCAGCTTGCCGCGGCCGCGCTAACAGTAGCCGACGCGGTTCAATGGGAAGGCCGCGTTCCTATCGTCCGGATTCCCCTCGCCGCGCTGCAGATACTCGCCACCTCCCATCAAGAGCGGGTCTTTTACACCGTGCTCGATCACGACGGTCGACGTATTTCAGATAACCTCGACATCGTCATTCCCAAGGCCGATCAAGCCGCGGCGGCAACCGCCCCGATCTGGCGGAATACGACGCAGGCTGGCACGCGGTGGCGGCTGCATGGGCGTGAGTACGACTCGGCTGGTTGGGACATTCAAGACCCGGTACAGATATGGGTCGGTCATACGACTGAAGGGCGACGCGTCTTGACCCACGAACTCTTCGAGCGCGCGATCCTTCGATTCGTCGCGATGGTACTGCTGGCCGCTATCTTAATGCTGCTGGCGATGCGGGTGGCATTAAAACCGATGCGGCAGTTGCGTCATCGCTTGAGGATGCGCCAAGCCGACGATATGCGCCCCCTCAATATTAAAGTGCCAGAAGAGTTGCGCGAGATGGTCGAAGCACTGGATACCCTGTTTAGCCGACAGCGCAAAAGCCGCGAAAACTTACTACGCTTTACAGCCGACGCTAGTCATCAGCTCAAAACGCCGCTGGCGGGTCTGCAAAGTACCAGCGAACTGGCGTTGCAAAGTCGTGATCCCGACGTATGGTATCGCGCACTTTCTGACGTGCATGACGGCGCAAAGCGTACAAGCCGATTAGCCGGTCAATTGCTTAGCCTTGCGCGGCTTCGCCACATGGAAGAGGCAGACGAGTTCCAACCGATCAACCTCTGCGCACTACTCCGCGACAGTGTGCTCGAGTGGGCCCAGCGCGAAATGGCCGTTCGGCATGATTTGGGGCTCGCCGAGCTGCCCCGTGAGCCAATGATCGTGCAGGGGCAAGCCTGGGCACTGCGCGAGCTGTTGGGTAATCTCATCGATAATGCGCTGCGCTATACGCCACCGGGTAGCGAAATAACGCTAGGCCTTTACGCCAACGGCGATTGGCTCGTGCTGTACATCGACGATAATGGCCCTGGAGTCGCGCAGGAGGTGCGGCACCGATTACTGCAGCCTTTCGAACGCGGCGGGCGTCAAGATACTCACGGCTCAGGGCTGGGCCTTGCCATTGTGGATAACATTGTTCAACGTCACGCGGCCACGCTCAAGATCAAAGAGCGCCTCCCCCACGGACTACGCATCGAAGTGCACTTTCAAAAGGCAGAGGAGCAAGTGTAATGCAGCGCGTATGGGTACTGGCCCTACTGGCGTGGGGCTCGCTTGCGTCCATACCCAGTCAGGCCGCCACGCCACTCGTGGTCGAAGCCGCCTTGGACCGCCAGATAGTCGCACCGCTGCTGGCCGCTTTCGAGCAGGCCCACCCGGGCATCGAGTTGAGCTACCGTGACCGGAGCACTTTGGAAGTGGATCGCTTAGTCGTGGCGGCCGACCCGCCGCCCGATGTGGTGATCAGCTCCGCCATGCCTTGGCAGATGAACCGCATCAATCAAGGCTACGCCCAACGATTGGACTCCGAGCTGGCCAACGAATGGCCCGAATGGGCGAAATGGCGTAATGAGGTGTTTGGGTTTACCTTCGAGCCGATCGTCATGGCCTACCGGCTCGATTTAGCGCGCCATATGCTGCCGCCACAAACCCATGCGGATTTACAGCGTCTACTGGATACCCAAAGCGATACGTTGCAAGGCAGGGTCACCACCTATTCGCCGTCAGAAAGCGGGATCGGCTACACGCTCTTTCAGCAAGATGCCCGCTATACCGACCGATTTTGGGATCTGGTCACCGCACTAGGCGCGAACGATACGAACCTCGAACCCAATACCCGAAAGATGCTTGAGGGGTTATCGGAAGAACGCTACTGGCTGGGCTATAACCTGCTGGGCTCCTATGCCATGGTGTGGGCCCAAGAACATCCCGAGGTGGTCGTCCAGGTTCCCCAGGATTACGCCCTGGTCGTGATGCGAACCGGCTTCATCCACCGTGATGCGCCCCATCCTCGAGCGGCGCAAGCCTTCATGAACTTTCTGCTCAGTCGAGATGGTCAACGTGTACTCGCAGCGCAAACCCCACTGTTCAGCGTCCGCTCCGACATCATAGGCCCCTATACGGCACAGCGACTCCGCGACCAAGTCGGCGACCGCCTCTACCCCATACCGCTTAATGCTTCGGTGCTTGCCTTCGTCGATCCTCAACGTCGCCGTGCTTTCATGGCACGCTGGGAACGTGAGTTTGAGCGTTCCCATGAGGGATCCCATTAAACATTATCGCTGAAACGTAGCTAGCTTGAAGTCGTGCCTTTTACGGGATCGGGGAAGATGAAATATATTTCATTATTGAAGTTACTGAATGCCTATTACTAAGACGAACGCTCAAAAACCAAAAAGCCCACGATCAACATCGTGGGCTTTTTAAGAAATTCTGGCGCGCCCGGCAGGAATTGAACCTGCGACCTTCGGCTTCGGAGGCCGACACTCTATCCAACTGAGCTACGGGCGCTTTGGGTGCGTATCGTACCCGTGTGGGCGGGCTGTGTCTAGCGGCGGGGCGGTTTTAGGCCGCCTTGTGATTGACCGTTTTCCCTGCGGTGGTGCATGCTCTGGGGGCACTTTTGCACCTCTTAACCACCCTTGGTTCGATTGGGAATATAATAAATGAAAACATTTGCACGTAGTACGCTGGCACTGGGCATCTCACTGACGCTGGTTAGCGCCGCGAATGCCAACGATTTTTCGGATATGGACCCGGTCACGCTGCGTTTGGCCCACGTGGTCAACGAGCAGGATGGCTTCCATATTGCCGCCACCAAGTTTGAAGAGCTGGTGGAAGAGCGCACCGATGGCAAGGTGAATATCGAGATCTTCCCCAACGCCTCGCTGGGCGATGAGCGCACGCTGCTGGAAGGCATGCAGATCGGCACCGTGGATATGGGCGTGATTACCAACGGGCCGGTGGCCAACTTTGTGGAAGAGATGGCGGTGTTTGAACTGCCGTTCCTGTTCCCCTCTCCGGAAGCCGCTTATAGCGTGCTGGATGGCCCCATCGGCCAGGAGCTGTTAGATAAGCTGGCGGACGTGAACCTGAAAGGCTTGGCATACGCCGAACGCGGTTTCCGTAACCTGACCAACAGCGAGCGGGCGGTGAACTCCCCAGAAGATCTGGATGGCCTGCGCATTCGCGTGATGGAAAATCCGGTGTACACCGATACCTTCCGCGAGCTGGGTGCCAACGCGATTCCGATGGCGTGGACCGAAGCGCTCACCGCCATGCAGCAGGGCACCATCGACGGCCAGGAAAACCCGGTGAACGTGATTCACTCGTTCAAGCTGGATGAAACCCAGAACTATATGACGCTCTCTCGCCACACCTATGCGCCGGCGATTTTTGTGATGGGTATGCCCGCCTGGAACCAGCTCCCCGAAGCCGCCCAAGCGGTATTGGAAGAAGCCGCCCAGGAAGCCGCCGAGCATGAGCGCCAGGTGAACGCGGATATGGAAGCCGAGCAGCTGGCAGCACTGCGCGAAGCGGGTATGGAAATTAACGACACCCCCGATATGGAAGCCTTCCAAGCCGCCGTTGCGCCGGTATACGAGAAGTACGGCGAGCAGTTCGGTGATTACCTGCCGCGTATCCAGGAGGCGCTGCAACAGTGATGTCGTTTGCACAGCCTCTTTTGACGCTGCTGCAACGCATTGAACGCGGGCTGGATGCCATCATCCAGCCCGTGGTGTTTGCGGGCATGGCGGCTTTAATTGGCGTAATCACGCTACAGATCGTCTCGCGGGTGCTGTTCAGCGCCGTAGGCTGGACCGAAGAGGTCGCGCGGTTTCTGCTGGTGTGGATCACCTTTTTAGCGGGCACGCTGGCGTTTCAGCGCGGGCGGCATATCGCGGTTACTTTTGCGGTGGATGCCCTACCGCTGCCGCTGCGTAAGCTGGCCAGGCTTGCGGCGCTGGCGATTGTGGTGGCCTTTATGATCACGCTGGTGGTGATTGGCTACCGCTATATGCAGGTACAGAGCTTCCAGAAATCCGCCTCGCTGCGACTCTCGATGACCTATGTGTACGCAGTGATTCCGCTCGCGGCGGGCATCATGGCGTGGTACGCCCTGGTGGATATGATCGAGGTACTGGTGAACGGTGAACCCACCGCCGCCGACCAGGAGGAGCCGCTATGACGCTGGTACTCTTTGGGCTGTTCTTTCTGTTTATGCTGCTGGGCGTGCCGATTGCCTTCGCGATTGGGGCCAGCTCGCTGTACGCGCTGTATCAATCCGGCGTGCCGCTGATGGTGGTCACCCAGCAGATGTTCCAGGGCATTAACTCCTTTGCCTTGGTGGCTATTCCGATGTTTATCCTGGCCGGGGATTTAATGGCCCAGGGCAAAGTAAGCGAGCGGCTGGTGAGCTTTGCCGATTCCCTGGTGGGCTTTATGCGCGGCGGGCTGTCGGTGGTGTCGGTCATGGCGGGCATGTTCTTTGCGGCTATTTCCGGCTCCGGCGCGGCCACCACGGCGGCGGTGGGTTCAAGCCTAGTGCCGGAGCTTAAGCGCAAAGGCTACGACCCCGCCTCAGCGGCTAGCTTAATTGCCGCTAGTGGTACCATTGGCGTGGTGATTCCCCCGTCGGTGCCGATGATTATCTACGCGGTCATTGCCCAGCAGTCGGTGTCGTCGCTGTTCTTGAACGGCTTTTTGCCGGGGCTGGCGATGGGTATAGCACTCATGGCCATTGCAATTACCCAGGCGTATAAACGCAAGTACCCGAAAGGTACGCCGCTCTCGTTGGCCACTATTTGGCGCACGTTAAAAGCGGCCAGCTGGGGGCTGATGACGCCGGTGATTATTCTGGGGGGGATCTTCTCGGGGATTTTCACGCCGTCGGAAGCCGCCGTGGTGGCGGTGAACTACGCGCTGCTGGTGTCGCTGTTTGTGTATCGGGACCTAACCCTGCCCCAAGTGTATAAGCTGCTGATTCGCTCGGCGATGACCACGGCGGTGATTATGCTGGTGATTGCTATGTCGGCGGTGCTGAGCTGGACGCTCTCAAGCTGGCAGGTGCCCGGCGCGATTGCCCAGGCGGTACTGTCGCTCTCCACCAACCCCTACGTGATTATGCTGCTGGTGGTGGCGGTGATCCTGCTGACCGGGGTGTTTATCGAAACGGCCAGCGCCTTGATCATTCTGACCCCGGTGCTGCTGCCGCTGGTGCTGCAGTTGGGCATCGACCCGATCCACTTCGGGCTGATCATTGTGGTGGGGCTATCGATTGGCATGATTACCCCACCCGTCGCCATCAACTTGTACGTGGCGTCGTCCGTTACCCAACTGCCGCTAGAGCGGATTACCCGCGCCATTATCCCTTACCTACTAGGGCTGATTGGCGTGCTGCTACTGGTGGTTTACGTGCCCATACTGCTGGGCTGGTCGGGCTGAGGCGCCGCGTTAATCACCTCGCGGGCCGTGCGTAGCCCATCTATCGCGGCAGGGAAGCCGCAATAGGGCACGCACTGCAACAGCACCTCGCGGATTTGCTCTTCGCTACAGCCGTTATTCAGCGCACCACGTACGTGTACTTTGAGTTCGTGGGGTCTGTTCAAGGCCACCAGCATGGCAATGTTAATCAGGCTGCGGGTGTGCCGCTCTAGGCCAGGACGGTTCCAGATATCGTTCCAACACTGCTGCGTCACTAGCTCCTGCATCGGCCAGCCAAACTCATCGGCTTGAGCCAACGCGGCGTCGACGTACTCATCCCCTAACACTTCGCGGCGGGTGGCTAACCCATCGGGGTTGAGCGCATCCCGCTTGCTCTGCAAAGAGCGCTCTGCTGAAGCATCACTGTTTGACGTCATGACTTAGCTCTCCTCGGCCAAGTTACGCCCTGGCGTGCCGGCATCAAACGCCAGCACGTTATCGAACGCATCGCCAAAGTAGAGCTCGTAGCTGTCTTTCTCCACGTAGCCCAGGTGCGGCGTGGCCAGGAAGTTGGGCAGCGCCAGCAGTGTATGTTCGATCACTGGCTCTTCATCGAATACGTCCACAGCGGCCATGCCGGGCCGCCCGGCTTTTAGCGCAGCCTCTAACGCGCCCGCCTCCACTAACGGCGCGCGGCTGGTATTCACCAGCACCGCCGTGGGCTTCATGCTGGCCAAATTCGCCGCTGTGACGATGCCGCGGGTTTCCGGGTTTAAGCGCAGGTGCAGGCTCAGCACGTCACTGCGTTCGAAAAACTCCTCTTGCGAAACCGCGACCTCTAGCCCTGCCGCTGCGGCCCGCTGGCGGGTGCCTTCGCGGCCCCATACCAGTACGTTCATTTCAAACGCTTGGCCGTAGCGGGCCACTAACTGGCCTATTTTTCCATAGCCAAATACGCCCAGCGTGCGCCCTTTCAGACCGGTGCCCAGGGTGCGCTGCCAGCGGCCTGCCTTGAGGTTTTCCACCTCTTCAGGAATGCGCCGCATGGCAGAGAGCACCAGCCCCCAGGTCAGCTCGGCCGCCGCATAGGGCGAGCCAGTGCCTGCCAGTACCACCACGCCGTGCTCGCGGCAGGCGGCCATGTCCACATGCGCCGCGCCGCCACCGGTTTGGCTGATCAGCTTGAGCTTGGGCAGCCGCACCAGCAACGACGCGGTAATCGGCGTGCGCTCACGAATCAGCACCAGCGCATCGGCGTCTTTGAAGCGTTCAACCAACTCGTCTTCATCGCTCACGGTGTCGGTGTAAATCGTGACGTGGTGCCCCGCCAGCTTGGCGAAGGCATCGAGTTCACGCACGCAGTCCTGGTAATCATCGGGGATGACAATATGCATCAAAGCGGCTCCTTGCTCGGTGAGCGCGCTAAAGGGCGCTCCCCTTTAGCAGCGTGGCTGAAATACCGCTGCCAGGCGAAGATCCCGACGATCACGGCGATGCCCACCACGTCTGTAATGGCTTGGCCGTTAATCAACATCAACGCGGCAAACAGCAGCAGTCCGCGCTCCACCCAGGAGCAGGGGCGAGCAAAGTAGCCTATCGTAGAGGCCGCCAAAGCAATGATACCCAGCACGCCAGAAGCCACCGCCATGGCGATTTCCAGCGTGGTGCCCTGCCCGAGCAGCGGCGGATGATAGACAAACATAAACGGAATCAGGAAGCCGCCCAAGGAAATTTTCGTCGCTGTCAGTGCGGTACGGAACCAGTGGGAGCCCGCAATCGCGCCGCCGATATAGGCCGCCAGTGCCACCGGAGGCGTTACCCCCGAAAGGATCGCAAAGTAAAGAATAAACAGGTGAGCAGAAAGACTCGGCAGACCCGCCTCGATAAAGGCTGCTGCGACCACCGATGCCGCCAGCATATACGCCGCCACGGTCGGTAAGCCCATTCCCAGAATAATCGCCACCACCATCGCCAACAGTAGCGTCACCAGCACATCGCCGCCGCTCACCATGACAATGAGTGAGGAGACTTTGAGCCCCAAGCCGGTCAAGCTGATCACCGCGGCAATGATCGCCACGCTGCCAATGATGACCGCAATCATCGCGGCGGTCATTGCCCCTGCTTCCAGCGCGGCGGGTAGTGATTTCACCCGCTCCCAGAGCGTACCTTGGCTACGCGGTGACACCAGGTACAGCACCATCGCGGTAAAATACGCCGCTACGGCTGCCGTGGTCGGCGTGTAGCGCAGCACGAGCATGGTGATCAGCACCACCAGCGGTAGCAGCAGGGTTTCGACATTGAAGAGCCCTTCACGCAGCGTCGGGCGCTGGTCTTTCGGGATCGGGTTCAACCCCAGGCGCTTCGCTTCGAAATGAACGCTCATCCAAATGGCGAGGTAAAACAGCAGCGCAGGAATCAGCGCAGCACTGATGATATCTAGATAACTTGTGGAGATGACGTCAGCCATCACAAACGCCGCAGCCCCCATGATCGGCGGCAGAATTTGCCCACCGGTCGAAGCAGAAGCCTCTGTCGCCGCCGCAAATCGCGGGCTATATCCATTTTTCTTCATTAAAGGAATGGTAAACACGCCGGTGGTGGCAACGTTCGCAGCCGTGCTGCCACTGATACTGCCAAACATGGCGCTACACAGCGTGGCGGCTTTTGCAGGCCCCCCCGCCATCCCCCCCGTAGCGGCGTTAGAGAGACGCATGAACGTGTCGCCACCACCCGTGGTCACCAGCAGCGCACCAAACATGATGAACACCACAATGACGGTCGATGAGGTTCGCATGAGGCTGCCAAAAATGCCAGTCGGCCCTAAATAGAACGTGGCGACCAGGTCATCCCAACGGAAACCGCCGTGCCCCCATACACCGGGTAAATGCTGCCCAAAGGCAGCATAAGCCAAGGCAATGAGCACTAGGATGGGAAACGCCAAGCCAATGGCCCGTCGGCAGGCCTCTAGCAATAATAAAATCGCGCTCACACCGAACACGAGATCCAGTGTGGTGGGCATCAAATACCCCAGTTGGTAAATGATGCGGTCAAAGTGATAAACGTAATATCCACTTATGACGACGCTCAACAGGATGGGAACGATATCGAACCACGGAATACGGTGGGTATCCCGTACACGGCAATGATACGCCAGGAAGATCAACGGCAGCGCAAATAGCAGGTGCACCGCGTTTTGTGTGTTCACCGGTCCCGTCACAGCGGTATAAAGATGGAAAATAGCCATCGCCACCGCCGCTGTGCGGGCCACCATAAACCAGAAGCCGGTAAGCTGCCGCTTGCCTGCATCCTCCTGGTATTTTTCAACAACTGACTCTTTTGCGGTTTCCATGAGGGAACTCCCGCGCCGCCGAACAAAGGGGAGGCTAGGCAGCGCGTCAGGCTAATAGCAAATTGCCCCGCCGAACGCGTCGGCGGAGCGCACGGTCAGGTTACTGCGCTTCAGGCGGAATAATGTCGGCGGGGATCTCCAGCCCTAATTCCTGGTAGTAGCGCAGTGCGCCAGCATGCAGCGGGAAGGTAGCGGTATCGACCACGGTTTGCGGGTCGACACTGCCCGCAGGTTTGAAGGAGGCGGCCACTTGGTCATGGTTTTCCCAGTAGGCTTTCGTCAACTCGTACACGGTATCGGCATCGAGATCCGTGGTGGTTGCCACCCCCATATAGATGCCTAGCGACTGTGCTTCGCTCATACCGGTGTAAGTATCGGCAGGAATGATGGTGGGAGAGAGGAACGGTAATTCGGCAGTGACGGTCTCCACCTGATCGTCCGTCAGCGATAGCAATTGCAAGGGCCGTGAAGAGTGCACTTCGGTAAACAGAGGAATAGGCGGTACGCCGTTATAGCTGAAGCCGACCAAGCGGCCATCGGTCACACCCTCAGCGGCATCGTTGACTCGCATGCGCTGGAAGTCGGGCTCGATACCCAAAATACCAAACACTTGCTCTGTAATGTACTCGCCGCCACCGCCGATGCTGCTGGGGTTGAAGCGTTCACCGTTTAGGTCTTCGAAGGTCTCAATATCGCTATCCTGACGTACCGCCCAGTGCATGGTGGAGGGAGCAATCCAATACACCAAGCGCACGTCTGGGTTGGCCATGTCGGCAAAACGACCCTCGCCGTTATACAGCTCGTAGCCCACCAAGGCTTCGGTGAAGGCTAGATCGAGTTCGCCGTTATTGAGGCGGATGGCGTTTTCGCGGGTGCCGCCCGTTTCGCGCACGGTAATCTCGTAGGGCGTATTGGCGCTAATCACGCGTGCCCCTTCAGAAATACCGAAAAACCAGCCGGTGCCGGTGGGTACGGAGCCCAAGTTGAGTGCGGTTTGGGCGTGGGCGGACGTGGCAGCGGTCAATGCGCTGACGGCCAACAAAGAAGCAGGAAGTACGTGGCGTAGTTTTAGCGTCATCATTGTTATGTCCTCAAAGCGTCGGGAAGCATGTTGTGATGTTGTGTGCTGTGGGAGGCCTTACCTGCACCTCTCCCGATAACCGAGTAAGCAAGGGGAGTTCGCTTAGCGGTCTCTAAAGTGATAACGCCAAACCGGAGAGCTGTATATTGGTCATTGATGAACCTGCCTTCTCCAACCGCGAAAGCAGCGCCGTCGATTTCCCTTTAAGGCGGTGAAGAAGCGCCGCTGGCGGCCTGAATAAAATGCTCCACCAGCACCCTTGCCGCCATGGAAAGCCGGTCTAAATCTCTGACATAAATACTCAGTTTGCGCCGCGCCCAGTCGTCTTGTATCGACAGCACATTCACGTTGAGCCCATCCACGTACTGACGAATTGCCCCACGGGGCAGCACCCCCACGCCCAGCCCTGCCTGGACCATCAAGCACAGGGCATCGTAGCTGGTCACCTGAATACGAATCCGCAGGGTTTTGTTGGCCATGCTGGCCGCCCGCATAATCTCTAAGTTAATCGCGCTGGCGGTGTGCAATCCTACATGGGGATAGTCCAAACACTCGCGGAAAAGCACCTTCTCCCGTTGGGCCAGCGGGTGCTGCTGTGGCACCACCAACACTAGGTCATCCACGTGGTACGGGAACTCGATCAGGTCATAGCCGTGCAGCATCTGCGCGCACACGCCGATGTCGGCGTTATTGTTCATCACTTCGCGGGTAATGATCGGGCTGACCTTCTCTTCAAGCTGCACACCGATATCCGGGTGCAGCTCAAAAAAAGCGCGCATCTCCTGGGGTAGGTATTGGGTAATCGCCGACATATTGGCAAACACCCGCACAATGCCCCGCTGGCCGCTGGCGTAGTCGCGCATTTGCAGGTCGAGATCTTCTAAATTGTGCAGCACACCTCGAGAGAGATTCAGCAGCGCACTCCCCGCAGGCGTCAGTTCGATGCCTCGATTATTGCGCTTCAGCAACGGCGTATTGAAATATGCCTCCAGCTCGCTGAGGCGTTTACTCACGGCCGATGTGGCCATAAAAGAGGCGTCGGCTGCCCCGGTAATAGTACCCAGCTCAGCCACTTTCACGAACAGCTTGAGAGAGGTCGGGTCGAGTTTCATGAGAGCTGCCGCGCCAAGTCGAGGAAGTCGTCTGCGACGAGATCAAAGCAGGGATCGACGCTTAAGTCCGGTGGAGAAGATGGCCCAAATTCCAGCGGGCGCTTCACGAAGGCGGTGCGCATGCCTTCCCGGTGGGCAGCCTGTAAATCATCTTGATGAGCGGCCACCATCAGGATTTGCGAGGGGTTTAGGTCGAGGAGATTGGCCGCCATGTGGTACACCTCCGGGTCGCGCTTGTAGTGCCCAGCAAGCTCAGAGGAGAGCACGCAGTCCCAGGGCAGCCCGGCATGGCGCGCCATGTTCACTAGCAGCGAGACGTTACCGTTGGAGAGCGTGGCCAATATAAAGCGCTGTTTTAGCTGCAATAGACCTTCCACACTGTCTGACCAGGGCGTTAAGCGGTGCCACACGCGGTTCAGGTGCGCTGTTTCATCCTCATCTAGCTGGTCGGCAATATCAAAGGCAATCAGCAGCCGATCAAGGGTCATCCGGTGCAAGTCATCCAGCCTGGTCCAGGGCAGCTCCCCCTGGCGCACGCGGTTCATCGCTGGGGCATAGCCTGCCCGCCACTCGTCGGCAAACCGTGCCCAGTCGACGCACAGCCCTCTAGCCTGGTTCAGCTGTTCGCCTTCGCGAATCACGCTGCTGCGCCAGTCTACTACCGTGCCAAACACATCAAAGGTGAGCGCTTTTATTTCGTGGGCGATGCCTGTTGTCATGGGGTCTCTCCTGTTGGGCCTGAGGGGGTTAGCAAGTGGTCGACCAAGTGGCGGGCCACCACGGGCAGTGCCGCGTAGTGGCGCATCCCAATCACCAGTTCACGAGTGGCCCACTCATCAGCGAGCGGAATCATGCGTAGTTTTAGGTCGTTAAGGTCGCGGTACAGCGTGCGCTGGGGCAGCACACCGATGCCCATACCGTAATGAATCATGCGGCAAATGGCGTCGAAACTACGCACTTGAATGCGCATACGCAGGGTCCGGCCCGCTTGGCTTGCCTGCTCATGGAGCAGTGATTGCAGCGAGGCATCCTGCTGTAAACCGACAAAGTCGTACTCGGCCGCCTGATGCAAATAGAGCTTGTCATGCGCTGCCAGCGGGTGATCTTGCGGCGTGACCAATACCAACTGGTCGCGCCGGTAGGGGCGTACTTCTAAATCATCGGCGGCAACGTGGCTGGCAAAGATGCCGATATCTGCCACGCCATCGCGCACAGCGGTGATCGCTTCGCTGCTGGTGCGCTCCTGCAAATCGATTTTGATTTGCGGGTACTCGATGGCAAAGGCGCTTAAATCCTGGGGCAAAAACGCAATAATGGCCGAGGTATTGGAGTGAATTCGCACATGCCCGCGCACCCCTTCGCCATACTCGCTGAGCTCCGCCTGTAGCCGCGCCACGTCTTCCAGAATGCGCCGGGCATGGTGCAAAAAAGCGCGGCCCGCCGGGGTTAGCTCTACGCCGCGCGGCCGCCGATACAAAAGCTCGGTGCCCACCAGTGTTTCTAAATCGCTCACCCGCTTGCTCACCGCTGCCAGCGCCAAATGCTCACGCTCGGCAGCGGCGGTTAAACGCCCCTCATCGGCAATCGCCACAAACAGTCTCAGCGTTACAAAATCAAATCGCAGCATCACGTTTACCACGTTGTTATTGGATGGGCCGCCTAGGTCGCCGGTTGTAGGGTTCGTCGCTGGCGAACGCCTGGTTCCTGATTGCCTAATTGTGATGCACAGCAGGCTCACAGATGCTTAAACGACAACAAGACATCAAGACTCGCTACGCCAGCACGCGCTTGGCTGCTAAGCGTTACCAGGAGCGTTTATTATGACCACCCGCCAGCTTCCCCTCGATGGACTTAAAGTCGTAGAGCTTGGCCAGCTCATTGCAGGTCCGTTTGCCACCAAACTACTGGGCGAATTTGGAGCCGACGTGATTAAAGTGGAGCCACCCGGCACCGGTGACCCGCTTCGCAAGTGGCGTATTCTCGAAGAGGGCACGTCGCTGTGGTGGCATGTGCAAAGTCGCACGAAACGCTCGGTGACACTTGATCTTCGCAGCCAGGAGGGCCAAGACGTGGTGCGCCGCTTGGCCGCCGAAGCCGATGTGGTGGTCGAAAATTTCCGCCCTGGCACTCTGGAAAACTGGGGGCTGGGCTATGAGGCGCTGGCGGCGATTAACCCCAAGCTGATCATGGTGCACGTGTCAGGCTTTGGCCAAACCGGCCCTTATCGCAACAAACCAGGGTTTGGGGTGATTGGTGAAGCCATGGGTGGACTGCGCTATTTAACTGGCCACGCGGGCGAGCCTTCAGTGCGCGTAGGGGTCAGCATTGGCGATTCGCTCTCGGCACTCTACGCGGTGATTGGCACGCTACTGGCCCTGCAAGAGCGCCAGCGCAGCGGCTTAGGGCAAGAGATTGATGTCGCCCTGTATGAATCCGTGTTCGCCATGATGGAGAGCCTACTTCCGGAGTTTGATGCTACCGGCCACGTGCGCGAACCCAGCGGCAGCGCGCTGCCAGGTATCACGCCCTCTAACGCTTACCGCACCCGCGAAGGCGAGTACGTGCTGATTGCCGGTAACGGCGACAGCATCTTCAAGCGCCTCATGGGCGTGATTGGCCGGGAGGATTTAGCCAACCACCCCGCCATGGCCCACAACGATGGCCGCAGCCAACACGCCAGTGAGATCGACGCTGCTATAGAGGCCTGGACCCAAACTCGCCACCGGGACGATATTCTTAGCGCTTTAGATGATGCCCGCGTACCGGCAGGTTACCCCTACACCGCCGCCGATATTGCCAATGACCCCCACTACCTCGCCCGCGAGATGATTCAAACCGTTACCCGCGCCGATGGTCGCCCGCTCAAGGTGCCGGGCGTGCTGCCCAAACTGAGCGCCACCCCCGGCAGGCTGGGGCAAGGCGGGCCAAAGCTGGGCGCGCACACCGATGACGTGCTTGAGGAGCTGGGCATTGATGCCGCTACGCGGGACAAGCTGCGTCAGGCAGGCATTATTTAAGTGGAGAACCCCATGACGACGTTACAAATTAACGAAGTAGCACCACGCGATGGCTTTCAGAGCGAGGAGCGCTTTATCCCCACCGAGCAGAAAATCGCGCTGATCGATGCGTTAACGACCACCGGCATTGCCCGTATCGAAGCGACCTCATTTGTCTCTCCCAAAGCCATTCCCAACCTGCGCGACGCCGCCGATGTGGTGAGTACCATCCAGCGCCGCGAAGGTGTGGACGTCACAGTGCTGGTACCCAACCTAAAAGGTGCCGAGCGGGCGCTGGCCTGCGGCGTTGATGAGATCAATCTGGTGATGTCGGCCAGCAACGCCCACGGCCGCGCGAATCTGCGTATGACGCCGGAGGAGTCGCTGACACAGTTTGCCGCCATTATTCAGGCGGTGCGCGGTAGCGGTGTCTTCATCAATGCCTCACTCTCCACCGCCTTTGGCTGCCCGTTTGAAGGACAGGTGCCAGAGGCGCGCGTGTTCACTCTTATTGAGCAGCAGCTGGCGCTGGGGGTAGAAGGCATCACGCTGTGCGATACCACCGGCGTGGCGAACCCCGCCCAGGTAGCGGCACTGTGCCGCCAAGTGCTGGAACGCTTTCCTGGCGTGCCGTTTACGCTGCATTTCCACAATACCCGAGGCATGGGCTTGGCAAATGCCCTAGCGGCGTGGCAAGCGGGCATTACGCGGTTTGATGCTTCGCTAGGTGGCTTAGGCGGCTGCCCGTTTGCCCCCGGTGCCACGGGCAATGTGTGCACTGAAGACTTAGTGCATATGTTCGAACAAATGGACGTTGCCACCGGCGTAAACCTGCCCGCGCTGCTGGACATTTCTGCCACTCTGCCAGATCTCATCGGCCATGAGACGCCCGGCCAAGTAGTGAAAGCGGGCAGCGCGGACCGCTGTTACGCCCTTCCCTAAAAACGTGTTTCCCGCATCCCTGCATAACCGTGTGATCCATAACAACGATAATCTGGTGATTAACAATGACTAACTCTTCCCCTGTTCCACCGTTAAACCTTGCCCAGCAGTTAATTCAGCGCCATTTGGTCAGCGGCGAGCTAACCCCTGGCAGTGAAATCGCCTTGCGCATTAACCAAGCCCTGCTGCAAGACGTGTTAGGGACGCTGGTGATGTTAGAGCTAGAAGCCATGGGGCTTGACCGGGTACACACCGAGCCCAGCGTGCAGTACATCGACCATGGCCTTGTACAGGCCGATAACCTAAATGCCGAAACCTACCTGTTTTTAAAAAGCGCCTGCGAGCGCTTTGGGGTGTGGTACTCCGGCCCCGGCAACGGTATTAGCCACCCGGTGCATATGGAAAACTTTGGCGTGCCCGGTCAATCCATTGTGGGTTGCGATAGTCACACCACAGCAGCAGGCGCGCTCGGCATGCTGGCGATTGGCGCAGGCGGTATTGAAGTGGCGATGGCGATGGCGGGCGAGCCGCTGTATATCACCATGCCAAAAATCTGGGGCATTAAGCTCGAAGGGCAACTGCCTGACTGGGTCTCAGCGAAAGATGTTGTGCTGGAACTTTTGCGCCGCCACGGCGTGGCAGGTGGCAAAAACACCATGATTGAGTATTACGGGCCGGGGCTAAAGCACCTTTCTGCCATGGACCGCCATGTGCTCGCCAACATGGGCACTGAAATGGGGGCAACGGCCACGGTCTTCCCCAGTGACGACGAGACCCGGCGCTTTCTGGCCTCCCGGGGTCGGGAAGCCGACTGGGTCGCGCTGGCCGCCGAGCCCGGCTGCCACTACGACCTGCACGAAACGCTCGATCTCAGCAAGCTAGAGCCCATGATTGCGCTGCCTTCCAGCCCCGATAACGTCGTCACTGTTCGGGAAGCAGCGGGCCAGCCGCTGCATCAGGCGTACATCGGTTCGTCAGGCAACCCGGGGTTTCGTGACTTTGCCGTGGTGGCCGAGATAGTGCGGGGCAAGCAGGTGGCCGATGGGGTTTCACTGGACATCAACCCCTCTTCACGCCAAGTGTTGGCCTCGCTGATCGAGCAGGGTTATCTCGCTGACTTGGTGGCCAGCGGTGCCCGTTTGCACCAAGCGGGCTGTAACGGCTGTATTGGTATGGGCCAAGCTCCCGCCGTGGGATTGAATAGCCTCCGTACCGTTCCACGCAACTTTCCAGGACGCTCAGGCACACGGGAAGATAGCGTGTTCCTATGTAGCCCGGAAACGGCGGCAGCCTCAGCCATGAAAGGTGTGATCACCGACCCGCGAACCCTAGAGATGCCTTACCCGCGTATTCACGAACCGGCCCACATCAAAGTAGATAGGGGCATGTTCAAGGCTCCGCTGCCCCTCGAAGAAGCACGTTTGAAAGCACTGCAAAAAACCAACAACACGCCCGCACTGCCAGAGCTCAACTCACTGCCTAACCGTCTCGACATCCCCGTGCTGTTGGTCACAGGCGACAATATCTCCACCGACGACATCATGCCCGCTGGGCAACGGGTGCTGCCCTACTGGAGCAGTGTGTATGCATCTGCACCGTTTACCTTCGAGGCCGTTGATCCCCACTACGCCGAACGCGCCGAGCAAACACGTACCCAAGGCGGACACGCCATTGTCGGTGGCGCCAACTATGGACAGGGGTCTAGCCGTGAGAATGCCGCGCTAGTACCGCGTTATCTAGGTTTACAGGTCGTCGTGGCTGACAGTTTTGCGCGTATCCACTGGCAAAATTTAATCTGCTTTGGTGCGCTACCGTTAACGTTTACACACGCAGAGGATCGCGCACAGCTAAAGGAAGGGGATCACTTGGTCATTGAGGAGTTATATTCACAGCTAGAAAGTGGGGATACGCTAAAAGCGCATATCCCCGGTAAAGGCGAGCTACGTCTGCATCATGGTCTCAGCCCTCGCCAACGAGAGCTGATAGCGCAAGGTGGTGTCATCAACCACCTGCGCCAACGTCATGCTTAAAACTCTTCCCAGTCCTCTTCGCTGCCTTTGGCAGGCGCTGGTTTGGAGGAGAGCGTCGGGCGTTTGAGCTCTGGCTGGGGCTTGGCGCTGCTGGCAGGCAAGGCTTGCCGTGCGGCGCTGGCCGATGAGCGCGATGACGTTTGCGGGCCATCCTCGCCAAGCACAAACGAGTTGATCAGCTCGTTCAGATGCTCGGCATGACGGCGCATATCCGCTGCGGCGGTGGTGGACTCTTGCACCATGGCCGCGTTCTGCTGCGTCATGGTGTCCATTTCGGCCACGGCGGTGTTGATCTGCCCAATACCGCTGCTCTGCTCCTTGGCGCCGGCGCTGATTTCACCGATCACATCGGTGACCTTCGATACGCTTTCCACGATTTCACGCATGGTGGCGCCCGCATTGCGTACCAGCTCCGCGCCGGTGTGGGTATGCTGCACGGACGCATCGATCAGCGCGCGGATCTCTTTCGACGCGTTGCTGGAACGGCTCGCCAGCGTGCGAACTTCCTGCGCCACGACCGCAAACCCACGGCCATGCTCGCCCGCGCGGGCGGCTTCGACCGATGCATTCAGCGCCAGAATATTGGTTTGGAAAGCAATCGCATCAATCATCGTAATGATTTCACTGATGCGGGTGGCGGAATCGTTGATATCGCGCATGGTGCTTTCCACCTGCCCCATGGCCTCTTCGCCCTGGTGGGCCACTTCGGCGGTGGACTGCACCAGCTTGTTGGCCTGCTGAGCATTGTCGGCACTGTGGTTCACGGTGGAGGTAATCTCCTCCATGGAGGCCGATGTCTCTTGCAGATTGGCCGCCGCCTGCTCGGTGCGAGTAGACAGCTCCTCGGAGCTACGCGAGATTTCACCAGCGGAGTGATAAACGCTGACCGTGCTGCGGCGTACGTCGCGCAGAGTATCCTGCATGCGGCTGACAAAGGCGTTGAACTGCACAGCCAAGTTGCCCACTTCATCGTTGCTCTCGACCGAGAGACGGCGGGTCAGGTCGCCACGGCCTTGAGCAATGTCGCCCATGGCATCGGCCGTGCGCTTGATCGGGCCGACGATACGGCGCACCACGCCAAACGTCACCAGCGCAACCACGACGAACAGGATCGCTGCAAGCAGGGTCGCAAACACGATCGCGTCCCGCAGGTCGGCATTGGCCGCCGCTTCCAGCTCCGCCAGCGCCTCATCGACATCCGTGACGTAAACGCCAGCGCCCAGCATCCAGCCCCATTTCTCTAAGCGGTCCACATAGGAGTGCTTGGGCTGTGGCTCGTCGGTACCGGGATACTCCCAGGGATACTCGTAAAAGCCGCCGCCATCCTGGGCAATTTGAATCATGTCGCGGATCAGATAGTCGCCGTCGGGCGTCTGCAGATCGATGAGGTTGGTGCCCTGACGATCAGGCGAGTGCGGCAAGACGATATTGGTACCGTCATACTCGTACACGAAAATGTAGTTATTGCCCTCAAAGCGCATGGCCCGCAACATTTCCGCTGCTTGCGCCTTGGCATCGGCGTCATTGGCACCCGCCCGATCATAAATAGGCGCGATGGCGGTCGTCGCCATCTGAACGATATCGCGTACGGAGTTGCGGCGCTCTTCGATCAGCATCTCACGCTGCTCGGCAAGCGTATCGTTGGTATCTCCTATCCGGTCGTAGGCTTTGTAGGCCACTAAGACCAGGGTCACCAATAACAGTGGAATCAGAATCAGCATCAGCACCTTCGTTTGAAGGCTGAGGCCACGTTGTTGCTTCGTCTCGGAGAGGCTTGCCATTGTGTATCTTCCGGTTAAGTCATGGTTATATTATTGGATTTTTATGTGTTTATTATCGACTTAACGTACTTCAACTTTAACCCTCTTCCGCGATTTTCTTCTTTATAAGCAGCAAATTAAGGCACGAACGCGATTTTCATAACATACGTTAAGGTTTTCAGCCGCTTATCAGTTCACTGTAGCGATGTGGTGGCCAGGGACGGCCCGTTTTGGCACGACGCCAACCACAAAACAACGCTGCCCAGCGCCGGATCTACCGGGGCTGGGCAGCTTTTTTATGCGCAGAAACCGCCGGGGGCTATGCGGTGGCCGCCTGCGGGCGACGCTCGTCCAACATGCCTTTATCGAGAATAAAGCGAATGATCTCTTCAAGCCCCACGCCATCGTAGAGGTTGGTGAAGACGAAGGGCCGCTCACCGCGCATCTTTTTCGAGTCGCGCTCCATCACCTCCAGTGAGGCGTGGACCTGCTCGGCAATGTCGATTTTGTTGATAATCAGCAGGTCCGATTTGGTGATACCAGGCCCGCCTTTGCGGGGAATTTTGTCGCCTGCCGACACGTCGATCACGTAGAGCGTCAGATCAGAAAGCTCGGGGCTAAACGTGGCGGAAAGGTTATCGCCGCCAGACTCGACCAGCACCAGTTCCAGCTTGGGATGACGGGCGTGTAGCTCGTCAATCGCCGCTAGGTTCATGGAGGCATCTTCCCGAATCGCTGTGTGCGGGCAGCCGCCGGTTTCAACACCCAAGATGCGATCCGCTGGCAGCGCATCGTGCTTAAGCAGGAAGTCGGCATCTTCACGGGTATAGATATCGTTGGTGACGACGGCGATATCATAGTGGTCCCGCAGCGCGGTACAGAGCTGCTTGAGCAGGGCGGTTTTACCTGAACCGACCGGGCCACCTACGCCAACGCGTAAACAGTGAGTCATGGTTTTCTCCTAAATAACAACGCTCGTTAGCTTCTAAACAAGCGGGAATATTGGGTTTCGTGTAGGGCGCTGGCCAGCGCCACGCCGGGCAGCGCGGGGCCAAGCTCGTCATCGTTTAGCCGCTGGGCCTTCTCGACGGCATTCACCAGCTCGCCACGTAACTGCTCGATAATGCGCTGGGCAGCGGTGTGGCCCAGCGGCAGCGCTTTACAGGCTACCGCGAGCTGGTTTTCCAGCCACGCCCAGCCAAAGCCGAGCTGCGCTTGGCGCACGGGGATGCCGCGCTGGTAAGCCGCCCAGGCAAACAGGGTCACATAGCCAGCCTGCACCGGTAGCAAGGGCGTGAGTGAGTCTTCACTAGGCAGCCCTGCATTTTTTGGTAATAGGTCGAGACTGCCCAGTAGCCGCTTCAGCGAGGCGCCCAGGCGGCTGTCTTCAGCGGCCAATTCCGCAGTTTCACGGGTGGCGGCCAGCCAGTCGTCCCACTCGGCCACCGCAGTGCCATCTTGGTGCTCGAAAGCGCGATATAGCCGCTCAATCAGCGGCAGCTCACAGCAGCTTATGCCATCTTCCAGCACGCCGGATAGCCAATGAGACAGGCTTGACTCATCACTCACCCAGCCCAGTTCAAAAGCGCTCTCCAGCCCTTGGGAAAAGGCGAAGGCACCAATGGGCAGCGCGGGGCTGACGAGCTGCATCAGACCTAGCAGGGCGAGGTCTGAGGGCTGTTCAGTGGGCATGGTGGTGCTCATGCGCGTGGTCGTGGTCGTGGTCGTGGTCGTGGTCGTGGTCGTGGTCGTGGGAATGAGCGTGGCCATGACCGTGAGAATGGCTGTGCGAATGCCCACCGCCCACTTGGTTGTAAGCGCCCGGCTCGGGGTCGAAGGTGGCGTTATGGTGCTCAAGCGTGGCACCCAGCAGCTCGGCCAGCTCTTCGAGGACATGGTCGGGTGGGAAGCGTACCCAGCCGCCCTGCTCGTCTTCACCCAGCGCCAGCTGCACATGGCGGTTGCCGAGGTGGTAAGCAAGCCGTGCCAGCGGTAAGCCAGTACTCACTCGCGCGGTCACCACGGGTTCGATCGCGGCGCAAATGCGCACGATCTCGCCGTTTTCGGCTTTCAGGCCTTCGCCATCGCGCAGCACGGGGCCGCGATCCAGAAACAGCCCAAGAGGCTGGCCGCTGTCGCTCTCAGCTTTTAAGCGGCCGCGAATGCGTAGCTCAAAGGGCAGTGTCAGCGTGTCGCTGGCGGTGCCCTCATCTATGGGGCCGAGGCGTTCAATCAGTTTCAGCATCGATATCGTCCTGGTATAGCCTTTGAGGCTCGCCGGGAGCAGCCCTACGAGAGGGCGCTGTGAATACACCCCTGTACGCTACTTTTGCCATCCATGGCAAAAGACCCTCTCTACGGGCTGCTCCCGGCTCTCATGTCACGTGGGGTATACCCTACATTCAAAACAAGTGATACCGCTGCGCCAGCGGTAGCTCGGTCGCGGGTTCGCAGGTGAGCAGTTCGCCGTCGCAGCGCACTTCGTAGGTTTGCGGGTCGACGGTGAGTTCTGGGCAGGCGTCGTTGAGCTTCATATCTTTTTTACGCACGCCGCGCACGTTTTTACAGGCGGAAAGCGTGCTTTGTAAGCCAAGGCGCTCTTTGATGCCTGCGTCAATCGCCGCTTGGCTGACAAAGTTGAGCCGGGTCTGGCTGGCGGCGCGGCCAAAGGTGCCGAACATGGGGCGGTAATGCACAGGCTGCGGCGTGGGGATGGAGGCGTTGGGGTCGCCCATCGGCGCACCGGCAATCATGCCGCCTTTCAGAATCAGCGCGGGTTTGACGCCAAAGAAAGCAGGCTTCCACAGCACCAAATCCGCCAGCTTACCGACTTCAATCGAGCCGACTTCATGGGCAATGCCGTGGGTAATGGCGGGGTTGATGGTGTATTTGGCGATATAGCGCTTGGCGCGCAGGTTGTCGGCCCCTAACGCTTCATCTTCCGGCAACAGGCCGCGCTGCACTTTCATCTTATGGGCGGTTTGCCAGGTGCGGCAGACCACTTCACCCACGCGGCCCATGGCCTGGGAGTCGGAGGCGATCATCGAGATCACGCCCAGGTCGTGGAGGATATCCTCGGCGGCGATGGTTTCGCGGCGAATGCGTGAATCCGCAAAGGCGACATCTTCGGGGATATTGGGGTCCAGATGGTGGCAGACCATGAGCATGTCGAGATGCTCATCGATGGTGTTCACCGTGTAGGGCCGCGTGGGGTTGGTGGAGGACGGCAGCACGTACTCTTTGGAGCAGGCAGTGAGGATATCCGGGGCGTGGCCACCGCCTGCGCCTTCGGTGTGGTAGGTGTGAATGCCGCGCTCTTTAAACGCCGCTAGGGTGTCTTCCACGAAGCCGGATTCGTTAAGCGTATCGGTGTGAATGGCGATCTGCACATCGTACTTTTCCGCCACGCTTAAGCAGGTATCAATCGAGGCGGGGGTGGTGCCCCAGTCTTCATGCAGCTTGAGGCCCATGGCACCGGCTTCCAACTGCGCTTCGAGCCCTTCCGGCAGGCTGGCGTTGCCTTTGCCGAGCAGGCCGATGTTCATGGGCAGGTCATCTACCGCTTGAAGCATTTTGCCAATGTGCCACTCGCCGGGGGTGCAGGTGGTGGCGTTGGAACCGGTAGCGGGGCCGGTGCCGCCGCCCAGCATGGTGGTAACACCGCTCATCAGCGCTTCTTCCACCTGCTGGGGGCAGATGAAGTGGATGTGGGCGTCGATGCCGCCTGCGGTGAGGATTTTGCCTTCGCCCGCAATCACTTCGGTGCCGGGGCCAATCACGATTTCCACATCAGGCTGGGTATCGGGGTTGCCTGCTTTGCCGATGGCGGCGATGCGGCCGTTTTGCAGCCCTACATCGGCTTTGACGATGCCCCACCAGTCTAAAATCAGCGCGTTGGTGATCACGGTGTCCATCACCGAGGCGTCCTGGCGCTGACTTTGGCCCATGCCATCGCGGATAACTTTGCCGCCGCCGAACTTTACTTCTTCACCGTAGTGGGTGGCGTCTTTTTCGACTTGGATCCATAGCTCGGTGTCACCCAGGCGCACGCGGTCGCCTACGGTGGGGCCGTACATATCGGCGTAGGCTTGCCGACTGATCTTGTTTACCGGTTTCATATTTGCCTCTGCCTCAAGCGTTGAGTCCAGTGCTGGGCGGCCATCGTCTGTGTGACACGCTGTGAATACGTCCTTGTACGCTTGACTGCGCCATCCATGGCGCAGACAGTCACCCAGCCGATGCCCGCCCTACCGTCGGTTGTTCTTTATTAATCCGTTGGCTAATCGAGCGGCCCCATCACATCGCCACGGAAGCCATAGATTTCCCGCTTGCCGACAAACGGAATCAGCGTGACTTCGCGGGTTTGGCCGGGTTCGAAGCGGATGGCGGTGCCGGCGGCGACGTCCAGGCGGTAGCCACGGGTTTTATCGCGGTCAAACACCAGCGCGGGGTTGGCTTCAGCAAAGTGGTAGTGGGAGCCAAGCTGAATGGGCCGGTCGCCGGTGTTGGCCACCTCCACGGTGATACGCTCGCGACCCGCGCACAGCTCGATATCACCCTCTTGTAACTGATACTGTCCTGGAATCATGGCGCTCTCCTAACGGTGGATGATTAGTTGATCGGCGTGTGAACGGTGACCAGCTTGGTGCCATCTGGGAAGGTGGCTTCCACCTGTACTTCATCGACCATCTCCGCCACGCCTTCCATCACGTCGTCTCGGGTGAGGATTTCGCGGCCGTAGCTCATTAAATCCGCCACGCTGCGGCCATCTCGCGCGCCTTCCATAATCTCAAAGCTGATCAGCGCTACCGCTTCGGGGTAGTTCAGTTTTAAACCACGCGCTTTGCGGCGCTCGGCAAGCTGGGCGGCGGTAAACAGCATCAGCTTGTCTTTGTCTCGTGGGGTCAGTTCCATGGAGTGTCTCCAGCGTTATCAGCGTGTTGCCAATTAAGTTAGCCAAATGCGCGGCGTATGCGCTTCGCGCTCGATCCAGCGCGGCCGTAGCAGGTGCCAGGCCTGCTCACACAGCGCCCAGGCTTCGTTACGAGAAGTGCCTAGATAGCGCATCAGCAGTACGCCGTGGCGCACGGTTACCGCCCAGCGGGGGTTATCCGGCAGCGCTTCGCGCAGTGCTTCAATAGCCGCAGCGGCATCGTCAATACCCACCGCCCAGAGCGTGGCCTGCACCGTGGCGCCGCCCTGCCCCCAGCGGCCCGCAAAGCGTGGGTGTGCGGGGTCCAGCGGCTGGCGTTCAAGCCATAGCGGCTTGCCATCCAGGGTTAAGCGAAAGTGCTGTTCGATGCGCCCCGTGACATAGGGCAGATCACTGGCCGGGCGGCCGAGTGCCATCACTTCCCAGCCTAGGCAGCGAGCATTGCCCTGCAGCGCAATATGGGTGCGTTGAGTGCCCTTTGAACCATTAAACGCGATGGTTTCCTGGGGCAGCCACTCTAAGGTGCCGCCCTCCTCTACCGTCAGCTCGGTGTGCTGTGTCCAGGCCACGCCTTGGCTGTCGGCTTTGTAGAGCTTATTGGCGGCGGGTGTGGTGAGCAGCGCATGGGCTTCGCGCTCGATATGAGCACGGATGGTCAGCGCATCACCGCTCACGAGCCCGCCAGGCGGGTGCAATACGTAAACGTGGCACGCTTCCTGGCGGCCTTCTGGGTAGAAGGGGCGCTGTACCCGTAACGGCCCTTGGTGACGCGCTTGCACTAACCGAGTCACGCCATCGCGGTTGGCAAAACGCAGAGCCAGCGAGGCGGCCCAACGGCGCTCGGCATCAAAGCGGTGACCGGAACCAGCAGCGGGTGGGGCGAGTTCGCTCAACATCATGGGGCGCTGTCGCTTCCTTGTGGATAAATCATTACCTTACAAATGCAAGGAGTGCGCCAAAATGGTGAAAGTGCGATTCAGGCAGCGCCAAAACGCTTTTATAGCCTGAAGCGGCTCTCTTTATGCTGTTCAATCAGGGCAAAAAGCACCATAAACGAGCAAAAATACCTTCAAACGCACCAAATAAGTGCGGATGCAGCACCCTCTTTCGCGGCAATACACCACAGCGTTAATCGCAGGCATCGGGTACTTTGCATCGGTATGACGCTGTAAACTGCTTAGCCGTCATTCAGGCAGCTCACAAAGCGTAGTTTGAGATGCGATCTTTCCGCTCAGCCAACTCTTTTTGGTATCGCACAGCGCTCTATTTAGCGTTCGTGGCGATCTACCTGCTCTTTGCTGGGCCGCTGTTCTCGCAATTGCAGTCTCAATGGCAGGCGTTAGACCACTCTTCAGAACATGCACACGGATATGATGCCGCGTCGCATGGCACATCGGCGGGTCCGTCATCTCATCACGATGACCCGCTGCATCACTGGTATCACCCGTGTGACTATTGCGGTATATGGCAAAAAACGCCTACCGCTCCCCATCATTTACCCGCCATTGGCAGTGTGGCCTTTATCACACGTACGCCGCTGCCAGAGGCCTTTGCCCAGCGCGCTGCTGCGGTACAAGCCTACCCCCACGCCTATCCTCGCGCTCCGCCCACGTTAAAGGTCATTTAACTCAAAGGGTTTACCTAACTGGCCAGCTAAAAACGGGCTTGGCTGGCAAATAAATATCGCGTCTTGAACGCCGTGTTAGCGCCGCTACGTGCGGACAACACGGTGCTTTGAGCGCTTGGAGCGTGTGCATGACGACAATGAGTTCCACACAGACAACGCGCAAAGCGTCGCTTGATCTGTATCGCGCCGTTTGGCGCTGGCATTTTTATGCAGGCCTATTAGTCCTGCCTTTTTTAATCGCGCTCTCGCTGACCGGGGCGCTGTATTTATTCGATGACGAGCTGGATGCGCTCATTCATTCAGATCTCAAGCGCGTGGAAGTTCAGCAAGCCACACAGCCTGCCGCCTCACTCGTGAGTTCGGCGCTGCGGGATTACCCCGGCACGGCGGTGAAATACACCTCGCCCGCCACCCCGGGAAGCTCAGCGGAAGTAACCGTTAACTCACTAACTGGCGAACGGCTGGCCGTGTACGTCAATCCCTATACGGCGGAAGTGCTGGGCGCTCTGGATGACCGGGGAACGGTGATGTGGACCGTTCGCTACCTGCATAGCTTCAAGTTCTTCGGGCAAACCCCGCGCAAGCTGATTGAGATTGCTGCGGGCTGGTCGATTTTGTTGGTCGCCACCGGCATTTATCTCTGGTGGCCGCGCAACGGTAGGGGCGGCGTGGTGAGCGTGCGTGGCAAACCCAAAAGCCGAGTGTTCTGGCGCGACCTGCACGCGGTGCTGGGTATCTTTATTGGTGGGTTCATTGTGTTTTTGGCCCTTACCGGCATGCCGTGGTCGGGCGTTTGGGGCGCACAGGTAAACGAGTGGGCCAACGGCAATAACTTTGGCTACCCGGCTGGCGTTCGGGTGGACGTACCGATGTCCAACGCCTATTTAAGCGACCAAGGCAGCACCAGCTGGTCGCTGGAGCAGGCGCGCGTGCCTGAATCCATACAGCCTGCCGTGCCTGCCCCGCGCATTGGGTTGAACAACGCCGTAGCTCGGTTAGATGCGCTGGGCCTACAGCAGGGCTACACGGTCAATCTGCCCAACACGGCTGCCGGGGTGTATACCGGTTCGATTTATCCCGATGACTTAACCCAGCAGCGGGTGATTCACCTTGATCAATATAGCGGTGAGCCGCTGCTCGATATGAGCTACGCCGACTATGGCCCGCTAGGCCGCTGGCTGGAGTTTGGGATTAACGTTCACTTGGGGCAGGAGTTTGGGCTTATCAATCAGCTTTTCCTGCTGGCGGTATGCATCGCCATCATCGTGATGTGCGTGGCCGCAGGCGTGATGTGGTGGAAGCGTCGCCCATCAGGGGCCATGGGCGTGCCGCCCTTGCCCACCGATAAACCCGTGTTTCGTGGGCTGATCGCCCTTCTCGTCATTGGCGGCGTGCTGTTTCCGCTCGTTGGGGCGTCTTTGATCGTCATGCTGATCATCGACTGGCTGATCGTGCGGCCACTTCAGGAACGCCGCCCCGCTCGCCAAGGCGAACAGGGCGGTAGGCCGACTTAGTGCGCCGCGTGCCCATGATCATGGGCACCTTCATGGTGACTACCTTCATGGTGGCTCCCTTCCGGAGAGGCACCCACTGGCAGCACCTGAAGTTCGATCTCCATCGGCTCGGCGTGCTGGAATTTCAGCGTCAAAGGGACGGGCTCACCCTCCACGATGGGTGAGCCCAGTTCCATCAACATCAAGTGTAAACCGCCCGGCGCTAGCGTCACGCTCTCGCCCGCCGGTAGCTCGATGCCACCGGGCAGAGGTGCCATGCGCATCACATCGCCGTCCATCTCCATAATATGAATCTCGACACGCTCGGTGAGCGGGCTGGTCGCCCCCAGCAGCATGTCATCGCCATCGCCATCGCCATGATTGGTGAGGGTGACAAAGCCACTGCCCGCTCCGGCCCCCGGCGGCGTTGCACGGGTCCAGGGTTGCGCCACTTCAATAGAGGAGTGGCCTTCCATGGCATCCGAGTGGTCGCTGCCATGATGAGCCGCCATCAGCGGCGTGCTCAGCAAAAGCAGTGCGGTTAACAGCGTAAAACGGCGCATCAACATAGTGTTCTCCGTGGGTAACATCGCCAAAACCTAGCGCTTAACGCGATATTACTCAGTGACAGCGGCAACCACCACCCGATCCACGGCTGTAAACCGGGTGTGGATAACTTAAACCGTCAAATGCTGCTTAATCAGCTCATTAGAGAGTTCACTGATCTCGCCTTTGGCGACTGGGCGGCCGCGATCCATGATCACGAAGCGGTCGGCGTATTTGCGGGCGAAGGGTAGCTTTTGCTCGACCAGCAGCACCGTTAAACCATCCTCTTTGATCAGTTGGCGAATCACCTGGCCGATTTGGGCGACGATATTGGGCTGAATGCCCTCGCCGGGTTCATCAAGAATCAGCAGCTTAGGTTCGATCACCAGCGCGCGGCCGATGGCGAGCTGCTGCTGTTGCCCGCCGGATAAGTCGCCGCCCCGGCGGTGCTTCATCTCTTTGAGCACCGGAAACAGCTCGTAGATACGCTCCGGGATTTTTTTCAGCCCGTCGCCCCGGGCGGCAAGCCCAGTGCGCAAATTCTCCTCCACCGTGAGCAGCGGGAAGATCTGCCGCCCCTGGGGCACAAAGCCGATGCCCATGCGCGAGCGCGCTTCCACGGCTTTTTTGGTGAGTTCGATCTCACTGCCATCGCCCTGGTAGCGCAGCTGGCCGCTTTTCACCGCGACTTCTCCCATGATGGCTTTCATCAGGGTGGTTTTACCCACCCCGTTGCGGCCCATCACGCAGGTGCACTGCCCGGCGGGCACGTCTAGGTCTAAGTCCCACAGCGTATGGCTCTCACCGTAGAACTGGTTGAGCTTTTCAATGGCTAACATCAGGCGCTCTCCTCTTCATCCGACCCTAGATACACCTCGACCACTTTGGGGTCGTTGGAGACCTGATCCATGCTGCCTTCGGCCAGCACGCTGCCCTGGTGCAGCACGGTTACTTTGCGCGCAATCGAGCGTACAAAGCCCATGTCGTGCTCTACCACCACCACCGACTGCTTGCCAGCAAGGCCGGTGAGCAGCTCGGCGGTGCGCTCCATCTCCTGCTCGGTCATCCCTGCCACTGGTTCATCTACCAGCAGCAGGCGCGGGCGCTGCATCAGCAGCATGCCAATCTCCAGCCACTGTTTTTGGCCGTGGGAGAGAATCCCGGCGGGCTGAAAGCGCAGCGCAGTCAGGCCGATGGTTTCCAGCACGTCGTCAATGCGGTCTTTAATCTCCCCGGTCATGCGGGCGGTTAGCGTGGGGAAGATGCGCTTGTCGGCAGCCATCGCCAATTCCAGATTCTCGAATACGCTGAGCGCTTCGAACACCGTGGGCTTCTGGAACTTGCGGCCAATGCCGAGGCTGGCGATTTCCGGCTCGTTCATCTGCAGCAGGTTATGGCGGCTGCCGAACCACACGCTGCCTTCGGTGGGGCGGGTTTTGCCGGTGATGATATCCATCATGGTGGTTTTACCGGCCCCGTTAGGGCCGATAATGCAGCGCAGCTCGCCGTCGTCGATGGTCAGGTTCAGGTTGTTGATCGCCTTGAAGCCATCAAAGCTGACGGTGACATCTTCCATATACAGAATCGGCCCGTGGCGCACGTCGACCGGCGAGGCCTCGGTGGCCATAAAATCAAACACCCGATCCCGCGCTTTTAGCGATTGTAATAGGCTCATGCGGTGGCCTCCTTGGGTGGGTGATCATCCTCTTTGCGGCGCTTGAGGTGGTTTAACAGCCCCGCTACACCTTTCGGCAGTAGCACCGTGACCAGCACGAAAAGCGCGCCCAGAGCGAATAGCCAGGCGTCGGGCATAATGCCGGTGAAGATAGTTTTGGCGTAGTTGACCAAAATCGCGCCGATTACCGCGCCGTACAGCGTGGCCCGGCCGCCCAGCGCGACCCACAATACAATTTCAATCGAGAACAGCGGCGAGAATTCGCTGGGGTTAATAATGCCCACTTGCGGCACATAGAGCGCCCCGGCAAGGCCCGCCAGCATGGCCGAGACCACAAACACAAACAGCTGGAAGCGCTCGACGCGGTAGCCAATAAAGCGCGTGCGCGCTTCGGCGTCCCGCGTGGCCACACATACCCGGCCCAGTTTGCTGGTGACGATTGCCCGGCAGAGGATATAGCCCAGCGCCAGCGCTACGCCGGTGGCAATAAACAGCCCCAAGCGCGTGGCATCGCTACGCAGGTTAAAGCCCAGCAGCTCGCGGAAGTCGGTCAGGCCGTTATTGCCACCAAAACCCATCTCGTTACGGAAGAAGGCCAGCATCAAGGCAAACGTGAGCGCCTGGGTAATAATCGAGAGATACACCCCCGTCACCCGTGAGCGGAAGGCTAAAAAGCCGAACACCAGCGCCAGCAGCCCCGGTGCCAGTAGCACCATGGCAAAGGCGAACCAGGCCATATCGAAACCGTGCCAGTACCAGGGCAGGCTGTCCCAGTTCAGAAACACCATAAAGTCCGGCAGTACCGGGTGGCCATAGGTGCCACGGTCACCGATTTGGCGCATCAGGTACATTCCCATGGCGTAGCCGCCAATGGCAAAAAACGCCCCATGGCCCAGGCTCAAGATGCCCAGGTAGCCCCATACTAAATCTACCGCGACCGCGAGCAGCGCGTAGCTCAGGTACTTACCGAACAGGTTGACGGTGTAAGCGTTCACATGCAGCGGGTGCCCCTGGGGCACCGCCAGATGCAGCACGGTGACCAGCAGCAGCGCGGCAAACAGCACGCCGAGGAAGGTCTGAGTGGCCCGCTCACCGAACGGGCGCGTCAACCAAAACTGGCTGGATGTTGCTTGCGTCATCATGGGTTAGCCCTCCGCAGCCCGGCCCTTCTGCGGGAAGAGTCCACGCGGGCGTTTTTGAATAAACAGAATGATGAAGACCAGCACGATAATCTTGGCCAGCACCGCGCCCGCCCAGGGTTCCAGCACCTGGTTGATCACCCCCAGCGAGAGCCCTGCCACCAGCGTGCCCCACAGGTTACCCACGCCGCCGAACACCACCACCATGAACGAGTCGATGATGTAGTTCTGGCCCAGGTTGGGGCCTACGTTGGTGAGCTGGGAGAGCGCCACGCCCGCCAAGCCCGCCACGCCGGAACCCAGCGCAAAGGTCATGATATCCACGCGGGTGGCGCGGATGCCCATGGAGCGCGCCATGGCGCGGTTTTGGGTCACGGCACGCACTTCTAGCCCTAAGCGGGTGCGGCGCATAATCAGCATCAGCGCGGCAAACACCACCAGCGCAAAGCCAAGCACGTACATACGGTTGAGGGTGAGCGAAAGCGCGTCGTTGATGACCAGCGAGCCGCTCATCCACTCCGGCGTCACCACGGTGCGGTTGAGCGGAGAAATCACCGTGCGCACCAACTGCTGCAGAATCAGGCTGATACCGAAGGTCGCTAATAGGGTTTCCAGCGGGCGGCCTTTGAGGAACTGGATCACACCCCGCTCAATGGCAATGCCCACCAACGCAGCCACCATAAAGCCTGCGGGGATAGACAGAATCAGGGCCAGCCCGGGCTGGCCCGGCAGCAGCTGCTGCATCATCCAGGTGGTGTAGGCGCCTAACATCATCAGCTCACCATGGGCCATGTTGATCACGCCCATCACGCCAAAGGTAATCGCCAGGCCAATCGCTGCCAGCACCAGCACCGAGCCCAGGCTCAAGCCGAAATAGAGCGTCTCCAGGCCCCGGTTAATCTTGAGCTGCTGCTCAATGCCTGCCAGCGCCGTCGCTGCTGCCTCGGCAACCATGGGGTCGTCGCTGTTCGCGGCACGGCCTAACGCCACGCGAGCACGCGGGTGAAGGCTGCCGGTGAGCGCCTCGACACCCGCCATCTCGCCCTGCTCGGCGCGATAAATCGCCACCGCCTGGGCCAAGCGCGTGCGAACGTACTCATCTTCCGCGTCGGCAATCACCGGTTCCAGCGTCTCGGCCAGCTCGCCGTCCACTTCGCCCAGCAAGCGGTCGGCGGAAGTGCGGCGGCGCTCGACGTTAGGCGAGTAGAGGTCCACCACGGCAATGGCGCTGCGCAGCTGGTTACGCAGCGCGTTGTTGATACCGATGCGGTCCAGGTCGCGGCGGGACATTTCGCCCAGCGGCTCGTTGGTCAGCGCATCCGCCACCGGCCAGTCACGGCCACGGTTCTCGAGCACCAGCACGAAGCGGCCATCGTCGGTGCGCTGTAGGCGGCCATCCAGCAGCGCCTGCAACCAGTCGCGGGCGCGCTCGTCGTCGCTTTGCAAAATAGTGGTAATGGCTTCGCCTTTATCGCGGTAGGAGTCCACATCCAGCGCGGTCAAAAGCGCGAGTGCGGCTTGGTCATCGGGGGTCGAGGAGCTGCTTTGTGCCTGCGCCGACACGGCGGTGCCGAGTAGCATCAAGCACAGCAGCCCCAAGGAAAGGAAACGCCTCATGGGGTTCTTCCTTTGGTGATCAAATGGGGGAGATAGCGTGCTCCCCTACTGCGCCATTGCGCTGGCGCAGTAGGGGACGGAAGTTACTCGGCGAGCGCTGCTTCGGCTTCTTCTGCTGCGGTGCTGCCACCACAGGAACCGTTCACAACGTTAAAGTTGCCGCACTCCATGGGCTTGCGCCAATCAGAGATCAGGTCACGGGAGCCCGGCAGGTAATCCGACCACGCATCACCGGCCACGGTAGAGGGCGTTTGCCAGACGATATCGAACTGGCCGTTATCCTGAACTTCACCAATCAGCACCGGCTTGGTGATGTGATGGTTAGGCATCATCGCCGCGTAACCGCCGGAGAGGTTCGGTACGGTCACGCCGATAATCGCGTCTTTCACCGTATCCACATCGGTGGTGCCCGCTTTACGCACGGCTTCGGCCCACATGTTGAAGCCAATGTAGTGAGCTTCCATGGGGTCGTTGGTCACCGACATCTCGTCACCAGTGTGCTCAATCCAGGCGTCGATAAAGTCGTAGTTGGCGTCGGTATCAACGCTCATGAAATAGTTCCAGGCGGCTAGGTGGCCCACCAGCGGCGCGGTGTCGATACCGGAAAGCTCCTGCTCACCCACCGAGAAGGCGATGACCGGAATGTCGGCGGCATCAATGCCCTGGTTAGCCAGCTCGCGGTAGAACGGCACGTTGGCGTCGCCGTTAATGGTGGAGATCACGGCAGTAGGCTTGCCCTCTTCACCAAAGCGGCGGATTTCGGAGACGATGTTCTGCCAGTCCGAGTGACCAAACGGCGTGTAGTTGACCATGATGTCTTCTTCCGCCACACCGTGCTCATCTTTCAGGAACGCTTCCAAGATGCGGTTGGTGGTGCGCGGGTAGACGTAGTCGGTGCCGATCAGCGCAAAACGTTCGATACCGACTTCGTTGATCAAATACTCAACGGCAGGGATGGCCTGCTGGTTGGGCGCGGCACCGGTGTAGAAAACGTTCTCAGAGGACTCTTCGCCTTCGTACTGCACCGGGTAGAACAGCAGGCCGTTGAGCTCTTCTACCACCGGCAGCACCGCTTTACGGGAAACGGAGGTCCAGTTGCCGAAGATCACATCCACTTCTTCCTGGGCCAGCAGCTCGCGGGCGCGCTCGGCAAACAGCGGCCAGTTAGACGCGGGGTCGACCACCACGGCTTCTAGCTGACGGCCCAGCAAGCCACCGGCTTCGTTCTGCTGCTCAATAAGCATTTCCACGGTGTCTTTCAGGGTGGATTCACTGATAGCCATGGTGCCAGAGAGCGAGTGCAAAATACCGACTTTGATCGGGTCGTCGTCTTGGGCCACCGCTTGCGCGCTGGTGCCCATCACAGCGGCGGTGATCAGGGCAGTGGCGAAACGGCTAAGGGTGCGTGGGTGTGTCTTGCGCTGCAGTGTGGTCACTTGAACCTCCTTGCGCCCCTTATGGTTGGGGCTCGTGTTTGGGGTACCGCGACCAAGCGTTGTCGTTATTGAGGCGACGGGGCACTTGGTGCGTCCACTCGTGGGTCGCGAGTTACAACTCGTATTCACACGTCGCTATACACACTGCAAGGGGTGCGCCAATGTGGAACAAAGGCCACGATTAAAAATACAATCAAACACTTAGCTGTGTACAAAAAATACCGCTCAGACCACTTAGCACCAAGATGACGCAACGCGGCGGCGCCCATGCACGATTGTTATGCACCACCACGACGCTTTGCACCACGGGCGAAGGTGCACCATAAAAAAAGCGCCCTCGCAGACGCGAGGGCGCTTTCGGGGTCCGCCAATAGTGTTAGTTCACAGCAGCAGCGGCTTTCGTGCGACGTTTTTTGAGCAGCGGCAGGCCAAGCGACAGCACGGCGATGACCAGGAGCGACAGCGAAATCGGCTTGTCGATAAAGGTAGTCCAGTCGCCACCGGAGATCTGCAGCGCCCGGCGCATGGACTCTTCCATGATGTTACCGAGAATCAGCGCAAGGATCAGCGGCGCGGTGGGGAAGCCAAACAGGCGCATGCCCAAGCCCAGCAGACCAAAGCCCAGCAGCAGCAGCAGGTCGAAGACGCTGAAGCTCATGCCGTAAACGCCGATCATGCAGAAGATCAGAATCATCGACAGCAGCAGCGGGCGCGGCAGGTCGAGGATTTTAGCGATCAGCGGGATCAGCGGCAGGTTCAGTACCAGCAGGAAGATGTTGCCGATGTACATACTGGCAATCACGCCCCAAAACACATCCGGACGCTGCTCCAACATCATCGGGCCAGGCGTCACACCCATCACCAGCAGCGCGCCCAACAGGACCGCCGTGGTACCAGAGCCCGGCACACCCAGAGTTAACAACGGCACGAAAGAGCCGGTACAGGCGGCGTTGTTGGCCGCTTCCGGAGCGGCTACGCCCTTGATGTTGCCCTGACCAAAGGTGTCGCCATCTTTCGCCAGGCGCTTCTCCATGCTGTAGCCCAGAAAGGAGCCAATGGTGGCGCCCGCCCCCGGCAGTACGCCGGTAAAGAAGCCCAGTACGGAACTGCGGCTAATGGGGCCCGCAATTTTCTTCACTTCACCGCGGCTCAGCTTCAGCGAGCCAATCACGTTGCGCGGCACCTCTTTACCACCGCCACCACGCAGCAGCATGTAGAACACTTCCGCCAAGGCGAAGATACCCAGCGCCACCACCAGGAAGTCGATGCCGTCGAGCAGTTGAATCGAGTTGAAGGTAAAGCGTTCGGTGCCGGTTTGCGTGTCGATCCCCACAATCGAGATCATCACGCCAATAACCGCCGCAATCAGGCCTTTCACCAGCGACTTATCTGACAACGACACCACCGCCGTCAGGCCCAGTACCATCAGTGCAAAGTACTCTGCGGGGCCAAAGCTCACCGCCACCTTGGAGAGCAGCGGGGCCACCAGCATCAAAAAGACCACCGAGACCGTACCGCCAATGAAGGAGGCGTAGGCGGCAATGGCCAGCGCCTTACCCGCCATGCCCTGCTTGGCCATCGGGTAACCATCGAAGGAGGTCGCTACCGTGCCCGCCACGCCGGGGGCGTTGAGCAGAATGGACGACGTCGATCCGCCGAAGATAGCGCCGTAATAGACCCCGGCCATCAGAATCAACCCAGAGGAGGGCTCCATGGCAAAGGTGATTGGAATCATCAGGGCCAGCGCGCTGATCGGCCCCAGGCCGGGCAGCATGCCGATAATAGTACCCGCAAACACACCGGCGAATACGTAGGCGATATTGATTGGCTCAAGCGCGATGCCAAAGCCGTACATCAGATTGTTTAAGGCATCCATGGGAGTGTCTCTCGTTAAAACCCGCTATAGGTGCATCCGCACGCCATGCTTAGAACGGCAGTACGCCGGTGGGTAGGTAAACATCCATTACCCGCGTCATGGTCAGGTAAAGGGCCAGTACCACACCCAGCGATACCGCTAGGTTGACGCCATGGCGGCGATAGCCGTAATAGGCGGTTAAACCCACACTTAGTAGCGTGGAGGCCAGTACGAAACCCAGCGGCACCAGCAGGAACGCATAGGCGGCAATGGCCAGCGCGGTCACGATGACACGCGCCCAGGGAGTGAACAGCAGCGGCCCGTTAGTGGCCTCATGGTCGATTTCATCAGCCCCAGCAATGGCGCTCGGCTTCTCAAAAAACAGCAGCGCGGCCAGTAGCAGCAGCGATACACCCAGCACTTTGGGGAAGAGGTCTGAATCCACCGGACGCGGCAGAGGAAACGTTGGAATTTGCCAGGCCATGGCCAGATAAGCAGCCGCTACCAGTGCCAGTACGAGCGCTAGCCACTGGTTAACATTTAATCGAGTCATTGGAATTTCTCCGAAGATGCCAACGCAGTTGCGTTAGCCCTCGCGGTAACAGATAGAAGCATCCGGCGGCGCAGAGCCGCCGGCGTATCTCTAACGGGCGCTGGCGCTTACTGGCGCAGCAGGCCCAGGTCGGTCAGCACGCTGCTGAACTGCTCTTGCTGCTCATCCAGGAAGGTGCCGAACGCGTCGCTATCCTGGTAGGCATCGATCCAGCCCAACTGGTCGCTGGCTTCGCGCCATGCGTCGGTTTCGAGCATTTCAGCGAACAAAGTCTCGTAGTACTCGACCGCTTCTTCCGGCATGTCCGGGGCGCCCATCACACCGCGCCAAATATCGAAGGTGTAATCGAAGCCCTGCTCTTTATAGGTCGGCACGTCGGCCAAGCCGCCGCCCAGACGCTCTTCGGAAGAGACGCCCAATGCGCGCAGCTGGCTGCCTTCGCCCAGTTGGCCCACGGCTTCACCGGCTCCGCCGATCACCGCTTCGATATGGCCACCCATCAGGTTGGTCATGGCATCGCCGCCACCGGAGAACGGAATGTAGTTCACCGCAGAGGCTTCCATTCCCGCCGCCGAGGCCAAGCCCGCCACCGAGATATGGTCCATAGAGCCCGGCGCACTGCCGCCGCCCACACTCAGGCCGGGGTTGGCTTTGAGCGCTTCGAACAGGTCTTCCAGGTTTTGGTACTCAGAATCTGCAGCGACCAGGATGATGGAGTAGTCGGTGTTGATCCGCGCAATCGGCGTGAAATCGGTGTGGTCGTAGCGCGAAGCGCCTGCCAGCGGTACCAGGATCATCGGCGGGCTAGTGGCAAACAGTTTATGGGGGTTGCCGCTATCACGGGCGACCTGGGCCCACGCTACCGCACCGCCGCCGCCGGGTACGTTGATGGCCGCAAAACTTTCATCCGCCAAGGACTCTTGTTGAATCACGCGGGACATGGTGCGCACCAGCGTATCCCAGCCGCCACCGGGGTTCGCCGGGGCAACAAATTCGATAGAACGGCTTGGGGTCCACTCTTGCGCTTGGGCAGAGGTCGTCATGGCCAGGGCAGCCATCGGCAGGGCAAGCACGGCGATGCGCTTCAAGGAAAGCGTAGTCATTGGCGTTCTCCACATTATTGTTCAGGCGTTATTATTCATACGGTGTTTTGGTGGGCGCGGCTTGTTGTGTGCGCCGAGTCATGAACCAAAAGCACGGCTAATCTGCATCACGCTTCGCGCGCGGAGATCAGCTTTGTGTGGTTACGCCGTGAACGTTAGAGGAGTGCCATCCCCATCGACAAGCTTGTGACCATTAACGACAAATTGTTCTTTTTGTGCGTTTTGTTCATTTTGTTCACACAGCGGCGCTCACAACGTTTCCAACCACCCTTTGGCGGCGCTCAACAACCGATAACGCCGCTCGGGGCGGCCCACATCGCCATACCCGAGTTCAGCGCTCAACGCTTGTTCCGCCACCAAAAACTCCAGGTAGCGTCGTGCGGTCGAGCGGCTGGCGCCCATGGTGCGAGCCACCTGCATCGCGGTAAGCGACTCGGATTCGGCGGCCAGCGCATCCACGACCCGGCGAAGCGTCAAGCGGTCGATGCCCTTGGGCAGCGTACGGCTACCCGTGCGTGCGGGCTCGCTAGGCGTCACTCTTGCCAGCACATGATCCAACTCGTCTTGGCTCATTTCAGCGCGGTTCGCCAGCGCTTCACGCTCGCGGCGAAAGCGGGTCAGCATCTGATTCATGCGGGCCGCTTCTATGGGTTTGATCAGATAGTCAAACACCCCGCCACGCAGCGCCTCACTAATGGTCTCCACCTCTTTGGCAGCGGTGACCATCACGATATCCACATGCACGTAGTCGCGGCGAATGGCCCACAGGAGCTCAAGTCCTTCAACATCCGGCAGGTAGGCATCCAGCAAAATCAGTTGAATCTCTGCAGCGTGCAGAGCCATCAGCGCTTTGGCTTCGCTGCCGTTGCGTGCCATGCCCACCACGTAAAAGCCCTCGCTCTGCTCGATAAAGGCGCGGTGGATATCGGCGATGCGAAAATCGTCTTCGACGACCAAAATGCCGTATTGCGTCGCAGACATGCGGTGTCCTCTTATTATCGTCGTGTGCTCTTCACTCGTTATGAGGTCGGGGGCTGAGTGGCGGGATCGGCGCATAGTGAGCGATCCAGCACGGCCGTAAAACACGCGCCCCCCAGCTCGCTCTCTTCCAGCGTTATCGCGCCCCCGTGCTGGCGGCAAAGCCTATCCACCAGGGCGAGCCCAATCCCCCGATGCTTGCCGGTTTTGGTGGAAAACCCGTCGGCAAAAATCGATTCGGCATGCTCGGCGGGCACCCCAGCGCCGTTATCTTCTACTTCGATAAGCAGCTGCTCGCCGAGGTCGGTGAAAAACAGCCGCACCTGGGGCTGGTCACCGTGGGGGCCGTTGAGCGCGGCGTGGCAGGCGTTATCCAGCAGGTTGCCCACCACGCTCATCATCACCTCTTGGCCGGTAGGCGTCAGTGGGCAGGAGAGCGAGCTCTGCTCGTCGATCTCCAGGGCAACGCCCAGCTCGCGGGCGCGGGTGAGTTTGCCCAGCAGCGTGCCGCTCAGGACTGCATCCGCTACGTGGCGCATCAAAAAGCTCATTTGCGCCTGGGCGCGCTCGGTTTCCTGATGAATCAGCGCCAGCGCTTCGTCGATGCGCTGGAGCTGCAACAGCCCGGAGATGGTGTAGAGCTTGTTGGAGAACTCGTGGGCCTGGGCGCGCAGCATATCCACATCGCGGCTGGCCTGGGTGAGCGCCTGGGAGAGGTCGATAATTTCCCGGCGGCTACGGAAGGTGGCCACGGCGCCCTCTATCTCGCCTTCATGGAGAATCGGCACCCGGTTGACCACCACCGGGTGATCTCCTAGCCACATCTCCTGGTCAAACTCCTGCTCGCCATGCTTCAAGACTTCCAGCAGCCGCGAATTGGGCACCACCTCGCGGATCGGCTGCCCCAGCAGCACGTGCTCATCCGGCAGCTCTAAAAAGCGCCGTGCCTGCTGGTTCACCAAGGTGATATGACCATCGCGATTCACGGCGAGAATGCCTTCGTGAATCGACTGCAGAATGGCCTCTTTCTCCATTGCCAAGCGGGCAATTTCGTAAGGCTCTAAGCCTAGGATGATCTTTTTAAGGTGCTGCGATAGCCAGTAAGCGCCCGCAAACCCCAGCACAATCATGAGCGCCACCAGCGCCCAGCCGAGGCTGGTGTAGCGGGCCACATCCATATCGACGCGGTCGAGCATAAAGCCCACCGAGACCACCCCAATGATGTTGCCCTCCTCGTCCCATACCGGCGTTTTACCGCGCATGGCGGTGCCCAGCGTGCCGGTGGCTTCAGAGACATAGGACTGTCCATAGATCAGCGCTTGGTCATTATCGCCGCCCACCATGGGCTGACCAATGCGCTCGGGCACGGGGTGGGAGTAGCGGATCGATTGGGCATTGCCCACCACCACGTAGCGTGCGCCGGTTTCCTGGCGCACTCGCTCGGCTAGCGGCTGAATGATGGCAGAGGGGTCAGCAGTGGTAAAAGCGTTTACAATCTGCGGCATCCCGGCCACGGTTTTGGCCACGGCCAGCGCCCGCTCGCCCATTTGGTGAGTGATGATCTCGGCTTTGCGATGGTTGAGATAGGTGCCCTGGGCCAGCAGCATGCCCGCCAGCAGTAGCCCCACCAGCAGCATGACTTGCAGGCGGAAGCTGCGCTTATACCAGCGGCGCTTGGCACGGGTACGGCGCCAGCGCTGTAATTCGGCCAGTGTTCTAGGGCGAGGGGCGGTCATAACGGAACTCACTCTGCGCGACCGCGTCATTATGGCACGCAGCGCCTAATGGTCGTTAGTCGTTGCGCTGCCACCTCGCTGTGCTTTGATAACAGCCCCTTACCGATCCTACGCTCAAGGAGGAGTGTCGTGCGACACCTATTACGTTCTCTGGTTTTCAGCGGTACGGCATTGTGGTCCACGGGGGCCATGGCCTATCCGTTCTATGCCCCACCACCACCTAAAGAGGACACGCCCGTGTTCAGCGGCGACGCGGAGCTGGGCTTTACCCACCTGTCAGGCAACACCGATAGCCAAACCCTGATCGGCAAAACGCGCCTGACTTGGCTCACGGGGCAATTGACTCATTCGCTACGGGGGGAGGTGCGCAACGTCAGCAAGGAGGGTGAAACCAGCGCGGAGCAGTACTTATTGGCCGGTCGGGAGCGCTATGATTTTAGCGGGCCACACTATCTCTTCGGCTTTGCCCGCTGGGAGAAAGACCGCTTTGCCGGTTACGACCAGCAGCTCTCAGTGATTGGCGGCTATGGGCGGCAGCTGCTGGAAAATAAGCAACATACGCTCTCATTGGAAGCGGGGCCGGGGTATCGCAATGATCGCCTGCGAGACGAAGACAATCAGCAGCTGCCCGTGGCCTATACCGCTCTGGACTATCGCTACCGGTTTTCCGAGTACGCGGATATTTCCCAAGAGATGTCGGTGGAGTACACGGATGAAAATACCACTGCCCGCTCGCTGACGGCGTTGACTGCTCGGCTCAATGCCAAGCTGTCGCTGCGCCTCTCTTATGAAGTGAAGCACAACTCCCAGCCCCCGGAAGACGCCACCGAGCGCACCGACACCACCACCAGCGCCTCGCTGCTGTATAGCTGGTAAGCGCGGTGGACGCTAGCGGTGTTGCCCCCGGTGGGCCCACCCGGTCATGCGTTTTTCCAACAAAGCGAACAGCTCATACATCACCATGGCCATGGCGCTAATCACCAGTAACCCGGCGAATACCAAGCCCATACGCATCTGTGAGCCTGCGCTCATCATCAGGTAGCCAATGCCTTGATTGGAGGCCACGGTTTCCGATACCACGGTGCCTACGAATGCCAGGGTGATGGCAATTTTGAGCGAGGCAAAAAAGTACGGCAGCGAGCGAGGCAGGCCTACCTTGAGCAGCACATCGATACGCCGCGCACCCAACACGCGCAGCACGTCCTCCATCTCGGGCTCCAGCGTCGCTAGCCCCGTGGCCACATTCACCACGATGGGGAAAAAGCAGATCAAAAACGCGGTGAGGATGGCGGGCACTGAGCCGATCCCAAACCAGACCACTAGAATGGGCACAAAGGCCACTTTCGGGATGGCGTTAAACCCCACTAATAGCGGGTAGCAGGCGTTATAGAGAAAGCGCGACGAGCCGACGATAAAGCCCAGCACTAGCCCCACCACGACGCCCAAGCCAAAACCAATCAGCGTGGTCCAAAACGTTTGCCAGGAGTGCATGGCAATCGGCCCTGAATACGTCACCAGCGCCTGTAGGGTGTCTAACGCGCTTGGGAAGATAAAGCTGGGTACGTTGAAGAGCCTCACCGAGGCTTCCCACACGACCACCAGGACAGCCACGGCGATCCAGGGCGCTAGCCGTTCAATCAGCTTGCTGTTATGGGTCATATTCATGTCCGTTAGGTACTGCGCACTTCGCCAATCTGGGCGCGTAGTTCCTGCACCAGATCGATAAAAGGCTTTTCATAGGTGGTTTCCAGCGCCCGAGGCCGGGGCAGCTCAATGGCGCGGCGCTCGATCACACGACCAGGGCGGCGGCTCATCACGTAGACCGTATCGGCCAGGAACGCGGCTTCACGCAGGTCGTGGGTTACCAGCACCACGGTAAACCGCTGGGCTTCCCATAAATCCCGCAGCACGCACCAAAGCTCTTCGCGGGTGAAGGCATCCAGCGCGCCAAAGGGCTCATCCAACATTAGCAGGCGCGGCCGATGAATCAGTGCGCGGCAAATCGAGGCCCGCTGCTGCATACCACCCGAGAGCTGCCAGGGGTATTTATCTTCGTGCTCGGCCAAGCCCACCGTGGCAAGCAAATCCCGCGCCCAGCCCACAAACTCCTCCCGGCGCTGGCGGAACTGCTTCCGGTAGGGCTCGACGATTTCCAGCGGCAGCAGCACGTTATCCAGGGTGGTGCGCCAGGGCAGCAGGTTGGCGTTCTGAAACGCCATACCGGAGATTTTTAGCGGTCCGGTCACAGGTGCATCATCCACGCGCACGCTGCCCTGGGTCGGCGCGTGCAGCCCAGTGCACAGCTTCATAAAGGTGGATTTACCGCACCCGGAAGGCCCCACGAAGGCGACAAACTCGCCTTCGTGGATATCGAGATTAATATCCTCAATGGCATTGCCGGTGCCGTCGTAGGCCAGGCTTACGTCATCAAAGCGGACAAACGCTGCCGACATTACTCGGCCTCCGGCAGCAGCATGCGCTCTTCTACCGGCGGTAGGTAGCGGGAATCAAACACTTGGTCGGGCGACGGCAGCGTGGGCAGTTCATAGGCATCCGCCACCAGTTGAATCGCCTGCATTAACCGCTCGTCATCCACGCCGCCCACGCCAAACTCGCGGGCATCGGGGGTATCCACCACGCTCTCCAGCGCCAGCTTCAAACGGCGGGTTTCCATCTCCACATCAATCAAGCCATCGCGGTTTTTTACGTACTCGATGGCGGCTTCCGGGTCGTCCAGCGTCTCACCCAGTGCGCGGTTAAAGGCGCGTAAGAATCCCTGAACCGCTTCGGGATTGGCTTCCGCGAAGGCTTCGCTAGCCAAAATCGCGTTGCCGTAGAGCGGCACGCCATAATCCGGGAACGGCATGATGGTCAGGTCATCTTCACTCATCCCGCGCTCTTCCAGGTTCAGCAGGCTGGTGAAGTAGAACCCGGTGATGGCATCCACGTCGCCACGGGTCAGCAGCGTCTCACGCAGCGTAGGGTCGACGTTCTGCCACTCCACCGCATCGGCTTCCAGGCCGTTGGCAGCGGCGAAGATGCCCCACGCGCGGTAGCCGGTATCGAAGGCCGGGGCGGCAATGGTTTTGCCCGCTAGGTCGGCGGGGCTTTCGATCCCGCTCTCCTTACGGGCAAATACCGCGGCAGGCGTGCCGTCATAGACGATATACACGCCCTGAATACCAGGACCTTCAGGGTTTTCCGCCAGGAATTCGACCAGCGCGTTCAGGTCGCCAAAGCCCATCTCATACGCCCCAGAGGCGACCCGGTTCACCGCCCCCGCCGAGCCGCTGCCGGAATCAATCTGCACGTCCAAGCCCTCTTCAGCGAAGTAGCCTTTTTCAGCCGCCATCAAGAAGGGGGCGGCGGGGCCTTCGAAACGCCAGTCGAGCTGGAAACGGATGGGCGTCATGTCTGCCAGTGCGCTCATCGGCAGTAGCGACAGTGCCGCGCCGCCGAGCACGCTAGAGAGAAAAGTGGGTGTGGCAAAGCCGGGGCGTTGTGTCATAGCGTAAGGCACCTTGTATACAATGATTGCCCTGACCGTTGCAGCAATGTTGCCATTTTTTGTTTTTTACAATTTATTCATGACGTTATACGCCTTCCATTAGCAGATAACACGCATCAAACGTCCAACATGGTGCGATCAATCCGCAGCGTGCACCATTTTCAAACATTTCTCGCCAGATCGTTAGACTTTGGTCTAATCCGACGGTATACTGTGTTCAGTTTCCTGTCCTCGCGCCATTCATTGAATGGCGCTTTTTTTTGTTCTGAAAACGGGTCTAGACGACTAGCGTCTCGCTTAGCGCTCTTGCGCCGTTAAGTCGGCTCACGCTTTGGTTTGTTAAGCTAACGCGTTCCCCGCTCTTTCCTGCCAACTCCCATTCATAGGTGTTCGACATGAACCAACCTCCCCAACATACCGAGGGGCCCTCGCGGTTTTCCCTCGGTGATCCTATTGTGCTGGTGCTCAGCATCGGCTTCATCGTGGCGTTCCTCGGGCTCTCGTTTTACGACATCGACCGGGTCGCCAGCTCTATCAGCGCAGGCTTTGCCTGGACGGCGCTGGTGCTGGGTAGCTATTTTCAGCTGCTGCTTCTACTGACGTTTTTCATTGCGATTGGCGTGGCGTTAACGCCGGCAGCGAAAGCCAAAATCGGCAATCTCGATGCACCAGAAATGAGCACCTTTAAGTGGCTCTCGATCATTCTGTGTACGCTGTTAGCCGGTGGCGGGGTGTTTTTTGCCGCGGGCGAGCCGGTGTACCACTTCGTGGTCACCCCACCCGCCTTTGATACCGAGGCGGGCACCGCTGAAGCGGTCTCCGGCGCGCTGGCGCAGTCGTTCATGCACTGGGGCTTTATGGCTTGGGCAGTGCTGGGATCGCTCACCGCCGTGGTACTGGCCCACGCCCACTACGTGAAAGGCCAACCGCTGCAGCCGCGCACGCTGCTCTACCCGATTTTTGGGGAACGCCTGATGCGTGGCCCGCTGGGCAGCTTAGTGGATGCCTGCTGCGTGATTGCCTTAGTGGCGGGCACGGTAGGCCCTATCGGCTTTTTGGCCACGCAGGTGAGTTTTGGCCTGCATGAGCTGTTTGGCCTGCCGGAAGGCTACACGGGCCAGCTCATCATCCTGGCCGTGTTAGGGGCCATCTATGTGCTCTCTTCCATGAGCGGGGTGCATAAAGGCATCCAACTGCTGAGCCGCTTCAACGTGCTGCTGGCCTTAGCCATTGGCGCCATCATTGTGGTGTTTGGCCCCACGCTGTTTTTGGTGAACACCTACGTTTCCAGCATGGGCGCGTATGTCAGCGAGTTTTTCACCATGGCCACCATGACCGCAGAAACCGCCCCGGCGTGGTGGATGCAGTGGTGGACGGTGTTCTTCTTCGCTTGGTTTATTGGCTATGCACCGCTGATGGCGATTTTCGTGGCGCGCATTTCACGGGGCCGCAGCATTCGTGAAATGATTCTGGCGGTGGCCGTACTCGCTCCGATTGCCACCACCGTGTGGTTTACGCTACTGGGCGGTTCCGGCATTTACTACCAGTTGACGGGTGTGATCGATCTGACCGAAGCGCTCAATAACTTCCAGTTCGACGTCGCGACCCTCACGGTGGCGCAAGCGCTGCCCGGTGGCACCTGGATGGCGCTGGCGATTCTGCTGCTCACCACGATTTTCGTGGCCACCACCGGCGACTCCATGAGCTACGCGATCGCCGTCGTCGGCGCAGGCCATGATGACCCCAGCCCTTACATGCGCGCTTTCTGGGGAATCGCCATGGCACTGATGGCAGCCGTGCTGTTGTACATGGGCGCAGGCCAAATTAGCGCGCTGCAGCAGTTCATCGTAATCACCGCGATCCCGGTGTCGCTGATTCTGCTGCCTTCACTATGGAACGGCCCACAGGCGGCCTACGCCATGGCGCGGGAACAGGGCATCATCGACTAACGGTGATGGGCGGCTTCTAACTACAGCCCTTCCAGCAGCCGCAGAATCATCTGCGGCTGTTGGTTCACCCGGGTCAGCATGGCAATACCCACCTGCTGAAGCAGTTGGGCACGAATAAGGTTGGAAATTTCTTGCGCGTAGTCGGCATCTTGAATACGCGACTGTGCGGCGGAGGTGTTAATGATGTTGGTGTTGAGCCCGTCAATTACGCTCTCGAAGCGGTTCTGCACCGCGCCTAAATAGCTGCGCTGGCGGTCCACCTGCTTCATGGCCTCATCCACGACATCCATCGGTTTGGGCGTGGCCGAGCCATTATCTAATACGCTGAAATTATCCAACCCCAGCGCCTGACGCCCCATGGGAGAAAAGCGCACGCCAATCACATCCCCGGCGTTGGCCCCTACCTGAATATTGAGCGTTTTATCGCTCTCGATCAGCCGAATGCCGTTAAAGTTGCTCTGCTCGGCAATGCGATCGATCTCTTCCAACCGTTGGTCGATTTCTAACTGGATAGACGCCCGATCCGCTGATGAATTGGTGCCGTTGAGCGCCTGCACGCTGAGTTCGCGGATGCGCTGCAGGCTATCGTTGATCAGGTCCAACGCGCCTTCGGCGGTTTGCACCATCGAAATGCCGTCGTTGGTATTGCGAATCGCCTGGTTCATCCCGCGAAGTTGTGCGCCCATGCGATTGGCAATCGCCTGACCTGCCGGGTCATCCTTGGCGCTATTAATACGCAGCCCCGACGACAGACGCTCCATGGAGGTCTGCATCGCCTGCTGGCTACTGCGTAGATGGTTCATCACCAGTAGCGACGTGATATTAGTCGCAAGGCTGATCACGGGCGTGACCTCGAAATGAGCGCGACATGCGTGGTTAGCATCATTATCGACCGATAACCACGAAGCGTGAGGCCTATACCTCAATAATATCGCGCATGCGCGTACAGAGTTACGAAGCCGGGCTTGCGCTGAGCGAGCGCCCGCTGGCCGCCAGCACGTCATCGACTGGACCACGCACGTAATCATGCTGGAAGTAGCCGTCGTCCACGACGTCACCGTCCCAGGCCACGATATCCAAGTCCATGGTTCGCGGCCCGGATTTGATCGGCCCACGCACTCGCCCCAGGCGGTGCTCGACCTCTTTCAAATAGGCTTTGAAGGCATCACGCTCTAGCGTGGTGCGCACCACCAGCGCGGCATTGAGAAAATCGGGCTGCTGCTGAAAGCCGACCGGTGCCGTGCGGACGGCTTCGGAGCGAGCCACCAGTTCGCATTCACTGCTCAATATCTCTAGCGCCTGGGCGAAGTGGTGCTCTGGTTCAATATTGGACCCCACTGAAATCACGCACTCGTGGTACCGGGTGCTAGGTGTTGCATGTGACGACGTTGTTGGCATAGCGACATCCCAGATAAAAGCCGATGATGGAGTAACGAGACAAAGACGCTGACAAGATGCTTTCCAACAGCCGCGACGTTCACCGCGCCGTCATGGTTCGACGGGCTGATGTAAAGCGCTGATGCACAGCATCGAACCGCGCTTCCACAGAGTAGACCGTTGGCCATTTTGTTCAAGCTCTGTACAAGTTATTGACAAACGCTGCGCTCACGCAGAAAGTCTGGGGTATCAACGCGCGTCATTCACAACACAGCGAGGGATTCGTCATGCCAACATCTGCGGCACTTGTTACCGGCGGCGCCACACGCCTTGGCCGCCATTTTGCGGAAGCATTGGCCGACAAGGGCTTCGATATCGCCCTGCATGTCAACAGCTCCCGAGGGGAGGCCGAAGAAGTCGCCACGGTGATTCGTGGCAAAGGAAGGGCATGCGAGATACTTCCCTGCAACTTTCTGAGCGACTCGCTGGAAACGCTGATTCAACAGGCGAAAACACGTTTTCCCGGCTTGAACGTGCTGCTAAATAGCGCCTCGGCCTACGAACCTGCCCCCATCGCACAGACCGAGCTGGCCATGCTGGAGACCCAGTTTCGGGTCAACATGTTCACCCCACTGCTCCTCACACGCCATTTTGCCGATGCGGTAGAACACGGTCAGGTGATCAACATCATCGACAACAAAGTGGCCTACCACCAGTACCCGTATGCGGCGTACCTGCTTTCCAAGAAAAGTCTGGCCGACATGACCCGAATGGCCGCGCTGGAGTTTGCGCCACGCCTACGAATCAACGGTATTGCGCCGGGTGTGGTGTTACCGGCCTCACAACGCACGAGCGACTACATTCAGTGGCGTATCGAGGGTATTCCTGTGGATCACCAGGGTGACCCGGCCCATCTTGTACAAGCTTTGCATTACTTGCTGGATAACGCGTTCGTCGCAGGGCAGATCCTCTTCGTGGATGGCGGCGAGTCGATCAACCTGGAAGGTCGTCACTCCGAGAACTACCCTGGCCAGCGCTGACCCAACGCAATGAGGCCGCCCGAAGGCGGCCTCATGCACGTCACGATCTCAACGCTTAGGTTTCGTCGACATCGTCATGGTCCGGCTTATGGTGCTCCGGCTCATGCTGTAACGCGTCTTCGCTACGCTCTGACAACGGTGCCGTGTCGGTACGCTTCCGTTCGGCTTTTGCTTCCAGAATGCGCACGTTGGCAGGCGGTGTCTTGCCACCTTTGGTTTCACCAAAGTAGAGCGTGGTATGCGGGAACGGAATTTCGATGCCCGCCGCATCGAAGCGCAGCTTGACCAAGCGGTTGTAAGCACGGCCGACGGCCCACTGGTCGCCCGGCGTGGTTTTGATCACCACGCGGATGTTCACCGAGCTATCCGCCAGGGCCGTCACACCGGCCACGGTCAGGTCGGCCAACAGCTTGTTGCCATGCTCGTCGCTGGCCTTGAGATCTTCGAAGGCAAGCTGGAGCTGCTCGATGGCTTCGTCGATGCTCTCGTTATAGCCAATGCCGTATTCGCCCACATGGTTGCCGTACTCACGCATGTAGTTGGAGACGGTATCGACGCTGGAGAACGGTACGATATGGTACGTACCGGATAGGTCGCGAATCCCCACCGAACGAATGCTCAGACGCTCCGCCGTGCCGGTAATGCCACCCACGGTCACCACGTCGCCGGTATTCATGGCGTTCTCGACCTGAATGAACACCCCGGTGATCACATCCTGCACCAGCTTCTGCGCACCAAAACCAATCGCCAGACCCAGCACACCAGCACCGGCAATCAGCGGCCCGATGTTAATGCCGATTTCCGAGAGCACGATCATGCCGGTGATGGTCACCATAGCGATCGCCAGCGCATTACGGAACAGGCTTAGCAGCGTTTTGGCACGGGCAGAGGGTTCGCCATGCCCGGTTTCCGGGTTGAGCTTGTGCTCGATCAGGCTCGCCAGACCCAGCCATACGCCCAGCGACACCACCAGAATGACCGCCACGCTGATCAGGTTACCCACCAGGTTGGCACCGCGCTCGGAGGCGTACCAGGCGGCGAGGTCAAAGGCCCCCCAGGCATCCAGCACCACCATGATCACCGCAACGACGATCACCGTGCGCAGCACGCGCAACGCGTTGGGCACGTAGCTGTTCAACCGGACTTCCAGCAGCGGCAGCTTACGGCGCAGGTCATCAGAGAGTTGAATACGACGACCAATGGTCTGTGTCAGGAACGCAGACAGCAGCAGGCCCACGACCACGGCGCCGAGCGTCTTCAACGTCGCGAAGAGGACGAAGGGCAGCGCATCGCCAGGACGGGTCAGGGTCAGCACGAACACCATCAGGAAATAGATCAGCGCGAACAAATGCCATGTCCGGGCAAAGAGCTGCAGCGACACGCGGCTGGCCGTCAGCGTCGAGCGAGCGCCCATTTGATTCAGGTTATCGCGCAGACGCACGCGGTTTTTGAGCACCACGCCCACCGCATAGATGAACGCCAGCAGCATGATCAGCGTGCCGACCGCCTGCCCCAGAGAGGCCGCGATATAGAAGTTGACCAGCGGCACGACGACCATCAAGCCATACCCCACCATGCCGATTAGACGCGCCAGCCAGCGATTCCAGTAGGATGCCTCTTTGGCGGAAATCGGCAGCAGGCGGAGGCCTTCGTAGCGCGAGGAGAACAGCATCCGCACACCAGCCTTCAGCAGCTCGATGATCAGGAAAGCGTTCAAGAAGAGTGAGGCACGGGTAGAGAGCTCACCGGTTTCCCCCACCGCAAAGGTCGCAATCAGGTTACCGCCTACGTACGCCAGCGCTACCAGCAGCACGTCCAGCACGGCGGCAATCGCCACGCAGAGCACCAAACGCAGTACCGGGGTCAGGCCAGTGCCCTGCTGCGACCAAGCGCTGATCTTGGTAAACAGCGACTTTGCCAGGCGGCGAAACACCATGAAAATGGCGAAGGTCGCCACGATCACGATGCCTAGATTGATCGCGGCACTGATGAACGCCGCCATATCGAAGCTGCTGCCCGTACCCTGGCCGGAGAACATGTTGCCGACGATGGCCACGGCTTGCTCGATCTGCCCACCGACATCGCCCACCACGCGGCTGGTCAGTTCCGCCAACTGGCGGGGCAGCGACACGTCTTCAGGCGCCACATTGCCCCCTGCTGCGGCCGCTTCTGGCGACAGCTCGGCCGCCACACCGGCGGGCAGCTCGGAGGCTTGATTGCGTAGCAGTTCGATCAGCTCCTGGCGGGCCTGCTCGTCTTCCAGCAGGTCGGCCAGCGCCGCATAAGAGGGTTGCTCTTCAGCGGCAGGCGCGTCGCTCTCGGCGCCTAGCGTGGTTTGCGCCATGGCTGGCCCGGCCAGCATGGCGAATAGCGTCAGCATCCAGACGCCTAGCCAGGGTAGTAAACGTAGTGACGTCACACCATAACCTCCCTTTGGGTGAGTATTTGCCATCCTGCACTCGTTAAGTTTCAGCCTATTAATGTTAAACACAGGATAGTGCATCCGCTAAGAATGCCAGCGTTGTATAACGCTTTGATTGAAGGGGCTAGGGTAACATGCCTCTATGCCAGAGACGTTAACGCGCCCGTTTTTTGCGCGCCAATGAAACCCGACCCCGTCATTGACAATGGGGTGCCAGCCACTGCTGCGCCATGACGATCAGCAGGCCGTAGCGCGCCCCTTTGGCCAGCACGATCCAGAGCAGTGCCCGCCACCAGGAAAGACGCATGACGCCCGCCAACACGGTGAGCGGGTCGCCAATCACGGGCACCCAGGAGAGCAGCAGGCTCGCTTCGCCAAAGCGGTGATACCAGCGCTCAGCGCGGGCAAGCCCTTGAGGCGACACTGGAAACCAGCGCCGATGTTGATAGTGGCGAGCGTAACGACCCAGCGCCACGTTGATCAAACTGCCCAGCGTATTGCCCGCAGTGGCGACAAGCCACACACCAACGGCAGGTTCGCCCATGCACCAAAGCCGCGCTAACCATACTTCCGAGCCGCCGGGCAGCAGCGTGGCGCTGGCCAGCGCCACCCAAAACAGGCTAAACACGTCACGCGCCCTCTAACGTTTAACGGGGCAGTTGACCACCGAGCTGCTGGGTGATCTCCGCCGCGATTTGACGCACCAGCGCCCCCAGCACCAGCAGGCGCTCTTCGGGAATGCGCGCCATAGGGCCCGAGACGGAGATGGCCGCCAACGGTGTGGCATGCTCATCGAAAATACAGGCCGCCACGCAGTGCAGGCCAATGGCATGCTCTTCCCGGTCGCAGGCAAAGCCTTGGGCGCGAATGGCGGCCATTTCCGCCTGGAGCGCCTCCGTTTGATAGAGGGTATTTTCAGTGACACGGGCCAGCTCGTAGCCGCCTTCTAACAGCGCGCTGCGCTCCTCCTCGCTCATCCACGCCAGCAGCGCCTTGCCCACGCCGGAGGCGTGCAGCGGCGCACGGGAGCCCAGCCGCGTAATCATACGCATCATCTGCGGGGATTCGTTTTGCGCCAGGAAGACCGCCGTGGCGCCATCGCGGATACCCAGGTTCGCCGTTTCGCCGGTTTCTGCGGTTAAACGACGTAAAAACGGGCGGCTTTTGGCCACCACGTCGCGAGCTTCTAAAAAGCTGTTACCAATGCGGAAGGTTTTGACGTCGATGCGCCACAGGCCCTGCTCGCTCTCCTGGGTGACAAAGCCCTGGCTTTGCAGCGCCTGCAGCAGGCGGTGGGTGGTGGAAGGGGCAAGGTCGGCCATCTCCGCCAGTTCCGAGAGCGCAAGACCCAAGGGGCTGGCGGACAAATACTCGAGTAGCGTGAGGCCGCGTACTAACGATTGGCTATGCCCACCGCTGGCTTTGGTGGCTCCTGCCGGACGTCCGACTGACCTGCGCTTGGCTTCACTCACCTGACACTCTCCTGACGGCGCTGAATGACGTAAAAAGCCAGCAGGATAACGCGCTGCGCGGGCGCTGTCGCGTTTACGGAAACAAATTCCACCATTGGATGGCTAGCGGTGTTGCCACTGGGGCGGGCGTTTCTCGATAAACGCATCGATCCCTTCGGCCACGTCGTCGGCCAGCATGTTGCACGCCATGGTGTCGCCGGCAAAGACGTAGGCCTCATCCAGTGGCATCGCCAACTGACGGGCAAACATGGCTTTGCCGGTACGCACGGCCACCGCGCTTTTCGCGCAGAGGCTCGCGGTGAGCGCTTCAACCTCGGCATCAAGCTCGCCTTCTGCGGCGACACGATTGATCAGCCCCCACTCGGCGGCGGTGTCTGCGCTGATAAACTCGCCGGTCAACAGCATCTCCATGGCCCGCTTTCGGGGCACGTTGCGCGAAAGCGCCACGGCCGGGGTCGAGCAAAACAGGCCCACGTTAATACCAGAGACCGCAAAGCGGGCGCTGCTGGCGGCCACGGCCAAATCGCAGCTAGCGACGAGCTGGCAGCCCGCAGCGGTGGCAATGCCCTGCACCTTGGCAATCACCGGCACGGGAAAATGGACGAGGCTTTGCATCACCTTGCCGCAGCGCGCGAACAGCGCTTGGTAGTAGGCTTTATCCGGGTTCGCGCGCATCTGCTTTAAGTCGTGGCCTGCGCAGAAGGCTTTACCGTTGGCTGCCAAAACCACGCAGCGCACGTGCTCATCTTGGATAATGTCATCCAACGCAGCTTGCAGCGCTTCCAACATCGTTTCCGACAGCGCATTGAAGCGCTCGGGCTGATTGAGAGTAAGCGTCACGACGCCCCCCTGCGCGGTGCGCAGCAGGCAGTCGTGGGAAGGGGACGCATGAGGGGACGACATGGCAGGCTCCTGAGCAGACGTTGCTACCCAGTCTAGCGCTTGCTTGGGCCGCCGAGGGCGCGCTACGACCAAAGGTGGCCTCCCGCTCGGCGGAAGGCCACCTTTGGATTACGCCTTCTCGCGGGCGTCCTGGCGAGGGTTGTAACCCAGCGGGTGGGGTTCGCCGCGCGCCTTGGCCAGCTCGATCTGACGCTGACGCTCACGGGCGGCGGCGCGGGTTTTCTCAGGCAGCGAGTCGATGCAGTGGGGGCAGCTAATGCCCGGCTCATAGGCCGACGACTGCATATCTTCCTGGGAGATCGGCATCCGACAGGCGTGGCACTGCTCGTGCTCGCCTTCGGTAAGGTCGTGGCGCACGGTGACTCGGTTATCGAACACGAAGCATTCGCCGCGCCACAGCGACTTCTCTTCCGGTACCTTTTCCAGGTAGTTCAGCACGCCGCCTTTCAGGTGGTACACCTCTTCGAAGCCCTCTTTCAGCATGAAGCTGGAGGCTTTCTCGCAGCGGATACCGCCGGTACAGAACATGGCGACCTTTTTATGCTGCTCCGGATTGTAGTGCTCGCGCACGTACTCCGGAAACTCGCGGAAGGTGGTGGTTTTCGGGTCCACCGCGCCTTCGAAGCTGCCAATCGCCACTTCGTAGTCGTTGCGAGTATCAATCACCAGCACTTCGGGATCGGAGATGACGTCGTTCCAGTCCTCTGGCTCTACGTAGGTGCCCACGGTGTCGTTGGGGTCGATGCCCGGCACGCCGAGGGTGACGATCTCTTTTTTCAGTTTGACCTTGGTGCGGTAGAACGGCGGCTCGTCGCAAAATGACTCTTTGTGGTCGATATCGGCCAAACGCGGGTCGGCGGTGAGCCAAGCCAGCAGCGCGTCGATACCTTCGCGGCTACCGGCCACGGTGCCGTTGATGCCCTCTTTGGCCAGCAGCAGCGTGCCTTTCACGCCGTTATCCAGCATGGTTTGGCGCAGCGGCTCGCGCAGCGCTTCGAAATCGTTCAGGGTGACAAATTTGTACAGCGCCGCCACCACGATGGGCGGTGTTGGGGTCGGGGTCATGGAGTGCTCCTGGTAGTCGCCCTCGCAAAGGGCGGACCGGGTCAATAAAGGCGCGCATGATAACAAAAAGCGCGCCGTGGGTGCATCTCGGCGTGTTTGACGCAGATCAAAGGGGCGCCAATCGTCGATTATTTCGACGACATCATTGAGAAAGCTTCACCCCACGTCACGCGCACTCGGTCGTATAGTAGGCGGCAACTTAACTCAGTGATGAGGTGCTTTTCATGAAGATTCGTCGTTCCAACGAGCGGGGCTACGCAGACCACGGCTGGCTGCGCTCTTACCACACGTTTTCGTTCGCCAATTACATGGATCCCAACCACATGGGCTTCCGCGCGCTGCGGGTGATCAACGAAGACCGTGTGGCCCCCGGCCACGGCTTTGGCGCCCACCCCCACCGGGATATGGAGATCATCTCCTACGTGCTCGATGGCGAGATGGAGCACAAGGACAACATGGGCAATGGCGAAGTGATGCGCCCCGGCGATGTGCAGCGCATGTCGGCAGGCACGGGCGTACTGCACAGCGAGTTCAACCACTCCAAAGAGAACGGCCTGCACTTTCTGCAAATCTGGATCGAAACCGCCCAGCGTGGCATTCAGCCCAGCTACGAGCAGAAGCACTTCCCCACCGCCGAGCGGCTGGGCCAGTGGCGCTTGGTGCTCTCCCCAGATGGTCGCGATGGCTCGGTGAGCGTGAATCAGGATGTCAATCTGTATGCCAGCCTGCTGAGCGCCGGAGACCACGTCACGCCCCCGCCCTCACGCTACGCATGGCTGCACGTGGTGAGAGGGGCCGTCGACGTGAACGGCGAGCGACTCACCACCGGCGATGCCGCCGCTTTTACGCCGGACGAGCACGTTGAGCTGACTAGCCACGACGCCAGCGAAGTGCTGCTGTTTGATTTGGCCTAACAGCACCTAACTAGCAAGTGATATAACGCAAAACGGCCCCGTTGGGGCCGTTTTGGTAACAAGCGCTGGCTAGCTATTTGCTTAGCTATTCTGCGCCGAGTAGAGCACGCGAATCTTCAGCGTGTGCTCTACTTGCTTCAGCGCTTCCAGCGCCTGCGGGCCGTAAGCCTTGTCGACATCGATCACCACGTAGCCGACCTTATCGTTGGTCTGCAGATACTGGCCCGAAATGTTGATGCCGTTTTCTGACAGCACGCGGTTGATCTGAGAAAGCACGCCGGGCACGTTGTCGTGAATGTGCAGCAAACGGTGTTTGTCCGGATGCGCGGGCAGCGCCACTTCGGGGAAGTTGACCGAGGTGACCGTGGTGCCGTTGTCCGAGTACGTGATCAGTTTTTCGGAGACCTCGATACCGATGTTCTCCTGGGCTTCCAGGGTAGAACCACCGATATGCGGCGTCAGAATCACGTTATCCAGGCCGCGCAGCGGGCTTTGGAACTCTTCGTCGTTGCCTTTCGGCTCGACCGGGAAGACGTCGATGGCCGCCCCATTGAGTTTACCCGCTTTGATCGCTTCGGCCAGCGGCTCGATTTCTACCACGCTGCCCCGGGCAGCGTTGATCAAAATCGCTCCATCTTTCATGGCCGCAATCTCTTTCGCGCCGATCATCCAGCGGGTAGAGGCCAGATCCGGCACGTGCAGGCTGACCACGTCAGAGCGACCGAGCAGCTCTTCCAAACTGCCGACCTGGCTAGCGTTGCCCATGCCCAACTTGGTGATCACATCGTAGTAAATCACGTTGAAGCCGAGCGATTCCGCCAAGACGGAGAGCTGTGCGCCGATGCTGCCGTAACCCACGATACCGAGGGTTTTACCGCGCGCTTCGTGGGAGTTCTTCGCCGACTTCAGCCAGCCACCCTGGTGGGCGCGGGCGTTCTTTTCGGGAATACCACGCAGCAGCATGATCGCCTCTGCCAGCACCAGCTCGGCCACCGAGCGGGTGTTGGAGTAGGGCGCGTTGAAGACCGCGATACCGCGCTTGAGCGCCGCATCCAGATCGACCTGGTTAGTACCGATACAGAAACAGCCAACACTCACCAGCTTCTCGGCCGCCTCGAACACGCGCTCGGTCAGCTGCGTGCGGGAGCGAATACCGATAAAGTGAACATCGCGAATCTTCTCGATCAGCGCCTCTTCATCCAGCGAGGTCGGCAGATGCTCGATGTTCTCGTAACCGGCGTTGTGAAAATTGTCCACCGCGCTTTGGTGGACGCCCTCGAGTAGCAGGATCTTGATCTTGCTCTTTTCCAGGGACGTTTTGGCCATGGCTGAATCAACCTCTATGGTCGGCGGCATGCGCCGTGTATCGGTTCACGGGAGGCCCGTATGGTAGCACAGCCGCTTGCGCTCCCGGTGGCTTGCCACGATGAAAAGTGTGCGCTTTCAAGATGAACGAAGCGCAAGTCGACGAATCAACCGATAGCGAGGGCAGACGCCACCCCCTCGCCTCGGTGTATACTGTGCGTTTATTTGACAGCATCCGCAGCCACACTCGTCGCCCTGGCGGACACTAGGGCGCCCGGAAAACGGTAGGCACTGCCCGATGAGCGACACCACACCCCCACAAGATTTTGCCGCAACGGTTGCCCAGCTCGAAACCATTGTGGAACGCCTGGAGTCCGGCGAACTCTCATTGGAAGACGCGCTGACCGCCTTCGAGCAGGGCGTGCGGCTCACCCGCGACGCCCAGCAGCGCCTCGACAGCGCCGAACTGACCGTGCGCGCGCTGAGCGAAGATGCCGACGGCAAACCAAACGTTGCCCCGTTCGCAGGCACCCAGGAGGCTGGCGACGACAGCGAGGAGACGCCGCCATGGTAACCGCTCACGCCTCTCGACTGACCACGCTGCGCCAAGCCAGCAGCACGCGTGTGGATGCCACGCTGGCCGCGCTGTTCGATGCTCGCCCAGCGGTCGATGAGCGTTTGGAAGCGGCCATGCGCCACGGGCTTTTGGTAGGCGGCAAACGCCTGCGCCCACTGCTGGTCTATTTAGCGGGCCAAGCCCTCGGGGCGAGTGACGAAGACCTAGATGCTCCCGCGGCGGCCATCGAGCTGATTCACGCCTACTCGCTGATTCACGACGACCTACCCGCCATGGACGACGACGACCTGCGGCGCGGCCAACCCACGGTGCACAAAGCTTTCGACGAGGCCACCGCCATTTTGGCGGGCGACGCCCTGCAGGCGCTGGCGTTCGAAGTGCTGGCCAGGCGCCCTTATCCTCGCTTGGGCCAGCTAGTCACCACGCTGGCGGTCGCCTCTGGCCGCGACGGCATGGTGGCTGGCCAGGCGCTGGATTTAGCCGCCGTGGGCGGCCATCCGGATGCCGACGCCATGGCGCACATGCACGCCCATAAAACCGGCGCGCTGATCGTGGCGGCCGTGCGTTTGGGCGGCCTGGTCGCGGTGGAAGAGGACGACCCGCGTCTGGCCGCGCTGATTCGCTACGCCCGCGCCATTGGTCTAGCCTTCCAAATTCATGACGACATCCTGGATGTGACGGGTGACACCGCCACGCTGGGCAAAATTTCCGGCGCTGACGCCGCCCGTGCCAAGCCAACTTACCCAAGTTTGCTAGGGCTTTCGGGGGCGCAGCGCAAAGCGAACACGCTTATTGACGAGGCCATTGCCGCCCTCGCCCCGCTAGGCGAGCAGGCCGCACCTCTGGCCGATCTTGCCCACTATATGATCGAGCGCGACCACTAACACATGCCTATGAAGCTGTTCGACGAGATACCCCGCGAGCGCCCGGCGACGCCACTGCTCGACTCTTTTGATCATCCCGCCGCGCTGCGGGCCATGAACGCCAAACAGCTCGCCCAGCTAGCGGATGAGCTGCGCGCCTACTTGCTCTACAGCGTGGGCGTCACTGGCGGCCACTTTGGCGCAGGCTTGGGCGTTGTCGAGCTCAGCGTCGCACTGCACCACGCCTTCCACACGCCGAAAGACCGCTTGGTGTGGGACGTGGGCCATCAAGCCTACCCGCATAAAATCCTCACTGGGCGTCGCGATGCCATGCTGAGCATCCGCCAGCACGGCGGCCTGGCGGCATTTCCCCGCCGGGCTGAGTCCGAATACGACACCTTTGGCGTGGGCCACTCCAGCACCTCGATTTCTGCCGCCCTGGGCATGGCCCTGGCCGCTCAGGCGCAGAACGACCCGCGTAAGGTCTGCGCCATCATTGGCGACGGCGCGCTCACCGCTGGGATGGCGTTCGAAGCCTTGGCCCACGCCGGCCACGTCAACGCCAACATGCTGGTGATACTGAACGACAACGAAATGTCGATTTCAGAAAACGTCGGCGGAATTGCCACGTACCTCGCCCGGGTGCTCTCCAGCAAGCCTTACCTCAAAATGCGCGAAGAGGGTAAAAAAGTACTCTCCCATCTGCCCGGCGCGCTGGAACTTGCCAAACGCACCGAAGAGCACATGAAGGGCATGGTCAGCCCCGCCACGCTGTTCGAGGAGATGGGCTTTCACTACGTTGGCCCCATCGACGGCCACGACCTCGAGGCGCTGACCCAAACGCTGCGTAACCTGCGCGACCAGAAAGGCCCGCAGTTCCTGCATATCAAAACGGTCAAAGGGAAAGGCTTCCTACCCGCCGAAGCCGACCAGATTGGCTACCACGCGATTACTAAGCTGGAAAAAACCACCACGACGGTCAGCGCTCCGCTGGTGAAGCAAGCAACGGCCCCCAAAAGCGCTGCGAAGAAAAAATACTGCAACGTATTTGGCGACTGGCTATGCGACATGGCCGCCGCCGACTCACGCCTCATGGGCATTACCCCCGCCATGGGGGAAGGCTCGGATCTGATTCGCTTCTCGCAAACCTATCCCGAGCGCTACTTCGACGTCGCCATCGCCGAGCAGCACGCGGTCACCCTGGCCGCTGGCATGGCCTGCGAAGGCATGAAGCCGGTGGTGGCGATCTACTCCACTTTCCTCCAGCGCGGCTACGACCAGCTGATTCACGACGTGGCGGTGCAAGATCTCGACGTGACGTTTGCTATCGACCGGGCAGGCCTTGTGGGTGAAGACGGCCCCACCCATCACGGCAGTATGGATCTTTCATTCCTGCGCTGTGTACCAGGAATGGTGATTCTGGCGCCTGCCGATGAAGCCGAATGCCGCGCCATGCTCAGCGCCGCTTACCACCATCCTGGCCCGGCTGCCGTGCGCTACCCCCGTGGCACCGGCCCCGGCGCGGTGATTCCAGAGCATCTGGAGCCGCTGACCATCGGCGAAGCCCAGGTGCGCCGCGAGAGCACCAGCGACGGTGTGCGCATTGCGCTGCTGGCGTTTGGCAGCGTCAATAGCGCCGCCGCCGAAGTGGCGGAAAAGCTCAACGCCACTCATATCAACATGCGCTCAGTGAAACCGCTGGATCGCGACGCCGTGCTCCACGCCGCAGACGAACATGAACTGCTGGTCACCCTGGAAGAGAACGTGATCGCGGGCGGTGCGGGTAGCGCGGTGAACGAGCTGCTCAACGCCGAAGGCGTTCAGGTGGAAGTGCTGAACTTAGGCTTGCCGGACGCCTTTGTGGAACACGGCACCCCCGCCGAGCTATTGCGCGACTGCGGCCTGGACGCTGAAGGCATCGAGCGCGCCATTCGCGCCCGGCTGCCGTAACCTTTGCGTGTGGCCCACGCGTTTTTAACCTATTGGGACGTTTATGTTATTTCTAATTATTGTGTTTGGTTTGATTGGCCTTGCCGTCGGTGGCCCCATTGGTTTACTCGTAGGTGGCGGCCTTGGCTGGTGGCTGGGTCGGCGCATCAGCCGTCGCTTGAACGCTGCCCGCGTTCAAATTCAAGAAGGCTTTTTGGAGTCGATCTTCTCGGTCATGGGCTGCCTCTGCCAGGCCGACGGCAAGGTCACCGAGGGAGAGCTTGGCGTTGCCGAAAAGCTCTTCGATCAAATGCGCCTGCAGGGCGAGCACCGCGCCAAGGCGCGCGCTGCCTTCGAGCGTGGCCGCGCCGATGACTTCGACCTGGAAGCCGAACTGGCCAAGGTCAACCGCCTCACCCAGCGCCAGCCGGTACTGCGCCAAGTCTTTTTACAGGTTCAATTGAGTGCGATTGCCGCCGATGGCGTGCTGCACCCTGCCGAGCACGAGATGATTCTGCGCGTTGCCCGCGGCGTTGGCTGCAGCGATGCCGAAGTGCAGCAAATCGAAGCGATGCTCCACGGCGCTGCCGCGAACTCTCAAGGGGCCAGCGAAGAGGCGTTGAAAGACGCTTACCGCGTGCTAGGGGTATCGGAAGATGCCAGCGATGCTGAGATCAAAAAAGCCTACCGCCGCCTGATGAGCCAAAACCACCCGGACAAACTGGCCGGTAAAGGGCTACCTGAGAGCATGCGAGAGGTGGCCCAAGCCCGTACCAGCGAAATCGGCAACGCCTACGAGCGTATCAGGGCAGCACGCGGCCAGTAGCCCGTGACAGGCTTCCAGGGAGTGCTACAGTGAAAGCTTCACGGTACTGCCTGGAGCCGCCGAATGATCACGCTATACAGCTTTCCCAATTCCCGCTCGCTACGCGCTGCTTGGACGCTTGCAGAGCTGGGCCTAGAGTACCAGTGCCACCACGTGGCGCTGGATAAAGGCGAGGGGCAAAGTACCGAGCATCTTGCTCGCCACCCGGATGGCAAAGTGCCGGTGCTGGAAGATGGCGAACTCATGCTGTTCGAGTCTGCGCCTATCTGCCGCTATCTCGCCGAGCAGTATGGCGATGGCAGCCTGCTGCCACAAAGCGTGGCCGAGCGCGCCCAGGTCGACCAGTGGCTCAGCTTCATCGTCACCGAGATCGAGCAGCCGCTGTGGCTACAGGCCAAGCACAAATTCGCCCTGCCTCAAGACAAACGCGTGCCGTCGGTACTCCCCACCGCCGCTTGGGAATTCCAGCGGGCGCTGCTCGCACTGGAGCGCCGCTATCGCGGCCAGGAAACGCTGGTCGGCGACACCTTCACCCTGGCAGATCTTTTCCTCACCCATACGCTGACCTGGGCGGCCAGCATGAAACATCGCCTGCCGGAGCCCCTGGTGGCTTACCGCGCCCGTCACGCGAACCGCCCAGCGCTTGCCCGTGCCGCCGAAAAAGAGCAGGCGGCGGCGCAAGCCACCTGATTACACCGTGGTAGGCGAAGGGCGTTGGGGCGGCCCTGAAGCGTTGCTACCTTCGGTACGAGCGGCTCCCCAGGCGCTTTCTAGCCCGTTAGGGAAGCCGCTGCGCTGGCGGTAATCGGGCGTGGCGCCGCCCTGGTAGGCATGGCGCTGACTCAACGCTTTGGCGCAGCTAACATCCACTACCGTCAGCACGCCCACCGCAGTGAGTGCTAAATAGAGCTTCTCTTTGTGCGATGGGTGGCGCTTTAACGCAAAGGTGAGCGCGGCAAAATCCAGCACATCTCCGCCAACTCGACTCCAAATTGCATTCGTCGGGTTATCCGACAGCGCGCCGATACCGCTGGCAATCTCCCGTGCCCCGCAAGCGCGAATGCTGTTGGCACGGTGAGGCATCCCCAGCGCTCGGCCCAGCCGACGCGGGGCCACTAGCTGATACAACCCCATCCCCAAGCTTAGCCAACCCAAGCCTCTGGCTAACTTATCCGCTGGTGACATCGAGCGTTTTGACGCGTGAGAATGGTGCTTCATCGATGTTGTCATACTCTCCTCCCTGTGCAGTATCACGGCTTCAGTATGACTTTGACGCAGCCATCCTGTTTATCCCGAAAGGTTTGATACATCTCGGGCCCATGAGCTAAATCCACCGAGTGGGTAATCACAAACGAAGGGTCGATCTGGCCTTCGTCGATGCGCCGCAGCAGATCATCCGTCCAGCGGTTGACGTGGGTTTGCCCGGTGCGCACGGTGAGCCCTTTGTTCATCAGCGCTCCCATCGGAATTTTATCGACCAGCCCGCCATACACCCCAGGAATCGACAAAATACCCGCCGGGCGGCAGACATAGATCATTTCTCGCAGCACGTGGGCACGATCGGTTTCCAGCCACATGGCCTGTTTTACCCGGTCATACACCGAGTCCAACGAGCGCGTGGCGTGGGCTTCGAGCCCCACTGCATCGATACACTTCTCCGGCCCTTTACCGTGGGTTAGCTCCTGCAGCCTGCCCAACACGCTTTCGTGGGCAAAGTTAATGGTGATCGCGCCACCTGCTGCGGCCATCGAGAGCCGTTCGGGTACGTTATCGATCACCACGACCTGTTTGGCGCCCAGCAGCACCGCGCTACGCACGCAGAACTGGCCAACCGGACCTGCGCCCCAGATCACGACGGTATCGGTAGGTTGAATGTCACACTGCACGGCGGCCTGCCAGCCAGTGGGGAAAATATCCCCCAGAAACAGCACCTGCTCATCGGTGAGCGTATCGGGCACTTTAATATGCGTGGTGTCGGCAAAAGGCACGCGCACAAACTCGGCCTGGCCCCCCGCATAGCCGCCCGTCAGTTGGGAGTAGCCAAACAGCCCGGCGCCGCCATGGCCAAAGACTTTATCTGCCAGCGATTTATTACGGTTGGAGCGCTCGCAAACCGAGTAGTTGCCACGCTGACACTGCTCGCATTCGCCGCAAAAAATGGTGAAGGGCACCACTACCCGGTCGCCTACCTTGAGGTTGTGCGTCTCGCTGCCCACCTCCATCACTTCGCCCATAAACTCATGGCCAAGGACATCGCCACAGGTCATACCGGGCATATAGTGGTCGTAAAGGTGCAGATCAGAGCCGCAAATAGCGCAGCTACTGACGTTGATAATGGCGTCGCGGGGGTGTTCGATCGTGGGGTCGGGCACGGTGTCGTAACGGACATCGTTCTTGCCGTGCCAGCAAAGTGCTTTCATGGCTGCTTCTCCTTACATCGGTGCGCATAGCGTCCTGCCATGTATCACCATAGCTCAGACATACGGCAACCAAAGTTAAGAAAAAGCTTTTTTACAGGCGTTCGGCGACGTTAACGCCTTTATCGAGAAATTTAAGTTAAAAATGGTTCTCCGGCGTAACCTACCTACCCCTTACGCTCGATATCCACATCGCTGGCCTGGGTGAAATCATCCAGCGCCATCATGTGGCCGAGTTTGCCCGCTTTGGTGGAGAGGTACTGCTCGTTATGAGGGTTTAAACCGGTGGTGATCGGCAGCCGCTCGACCACGTTCACGCCGTCGCGGGTCAGCGCATCGACCTTGCGAGGGTTATTGGTCATCAGCTTGAGCGCCGTGATGCCCAGCTGGTTGAGCATGGGTACGCAGAGGTCGTAGCGGCGCATATCAGCACCAAAGCCGAGCTGCTCGTTGGCTTCGACGGTATCGGCCCCCTGGTCTTGCAGATGATAGGCGCGGATTTTGTTGAGCAGGCCAATGCCACGCCCTTCCTGGCGTAAATAGAGCAGCACGCCGCGCCCCTCTTCCGCAATGCGCTTCAGCGCTTCTTGCAGCTGGTAGCCGCAGTCGCAGCGCATCGAGAATAGCGCATCGCCGGTCAAACACTCGGAGTGCACGCGCCCTAGCACCGGCTCGCCGCCGCTCACATCCCCCAACGTCAAGGCGATATGGTCTTTACCCGTGGCGTCGTCTTCGAAGCCATGCATGGTGAATGTGGCCCAGGGAGTGGGCAGCCGAGAGGCAGCAATGAAGCGAATGGTCACAGGGTTCCTCGCTGATTAACCAAACCAGTTAACCATACCAGTGTTGGCGAAGTGGACGAACAGTTTACCAGGAAGCCACGCTGGCCTCACGGTCTTAGCGGGGTGCGACGATTTTTGCCACGGCTTACGCCGCCACCCCCGGCGATCTTCACGTACAATTCCTATCTTCAGGTACGATGACTCCCTTACAATGCGGGCAAATTTCTCAAGAGCAAGTGTTTATGACCACCACACCTTTGCAAAACGACCGTTTTCTTCGCGCGCTGGCTCGCCAGCCCGTTGACCGCACTCCGGTGTGGATGATGCGCCAAGCAGGCCGCTACCTGCCGGAGTACCGCGCCAGCCGCGCCGACGCAGGCAGCTTTATGGACCTGTGCCGCAATCATGACCTGGCTTGCGAAGTGACCCTGCAGCCCCTGGAGCGCTACCCGCTCGACGCCGCGATTCTGTTTTCGGATATTTTGACCATCCCCGATGCCATGGGGCTGGGCCTCTACTTCGAAACCGGCGAAGGCCCCAAATTCAGAAAAACCGTCCGCACGCCGGAAGAAGTCGCCGCGCTGACGGTGCCAAACGCCGAACGCGACCTGGACTACGTGATGCGGGCGGTCTCGACCATCCGCCGCGAGCTGAACGGCCGCATGCCGCTGATCGGCTTCTCCGGCAGCCCCTGGACGCTGGCGACGTACATGGTCGAAGGCGGTTCCAGCAAGGATTTCCGCCACCTAAAAACCATGCTGTACGACACGCCGGACACCATGCACCAGCTGCTGGACACGCTGGCGCAGTCGGTCACTGACTACCTGAACGCGCAGATTCGGGCCGGTGCTCAGGCGGTACAGATTTTCGATACCTGGGGCGGCGCACTCTCCACGCCTGCTTACCTAGAGTTCTCGCTGCGCTATATGGAGCAGATCGTTTCCGGGCTGATCCGCGAACACGACGGTCGCCGCGTACCGGTGATTCTGTTCACCAAAAACGGCGGCCAGTGGCTTGAGCATATCGCCTGCGCCGGTGCCGACGCGCTGGGTATCGATTGGTCGACCGAGCTTTCCGACGCCCGCGCCCGCGTAGGCCATAAAGTTGCCCTGCAGGGTAATTTAGACCCCAACGTGCTGTTTGCTCGCCCTTCGGCCATTCGCGCCGAAGTGGCCCGCGTGCTGGAGAGTTACGGCAACGGCCCGGGCCACGTGTTCAACTTGGGCCACGGCATCAGCCAGTTCACCAATCCCGACCACGTCACCGCCTTCATGGAGGCGCTGCACGACTTAAGCCCGCAGTACCATCAGGGCATTCCGACCCAAACGAACGACCAGTGCCCAGGAGCCAAGCAATGAGCGACTTACGCGACGACCAGTGGTTTACCGAAGTCTTTGATAGCCACGGCAGCGCTTTCTCGCTGAAAATCACCGAAAAACTGCTTGATGTGCAGAGCCCTTACCAGCACCTGGAAGTGTACGCCACCGAAACTTACGGCAACCTGATGGTGCTGGATGGCTGCGTGATGCTGACCGATCGCGACAACTTCCTCTACCACGAGATGATTGCTCACCCGGCGCTGTTCACCCACCCAGACCCCAAGCGGGTGGTGATCATTGGCGGCGGCGACTGCGGCACGCTGAAAGAAGTGCTGCGCCACCCGGGCGTTGAAAAAGTCACTCAGATCGACATCGATGAAGAAGTGACCAAAGCCTCCGAGCGCTTTTTCCCGTCGCTGGTGGAAGCCAACGGCGACCCCCGCGCCGAGCTGCTGTTTGCTGACGGCGTGAAATGGGTAGATGACGCCGCCGACGAGAGCATCGACGTGCTGATCATCGACTCCACTGACCCGGTAGGCCCTGCAGAAGGCTTGTTCAAAACCGACTTCTTAAAGCGCTGCCACCGCATTCTGAAAAGCGGCGGCGTCATGGTTCAGCAGAGTGAGTCACCGCTGTATCACAGCGGCTCGATTATCCGCGAGCTGCGTAACGACATGCGCGAAGCTGGCTTTGATAGCGTGGCCACCCTGCCCTTCCCCCAGCCGGTGTACCCTTCCGGCTGGTGGAGCGTGACGCTGGCAGGCAAAAGCACCAACGTTGAAAGCTTCCGTGAAGAGGCTGCCGCCAGCCACGAAATGCCGCTACAGTACTACACAGTAGATGCCCACCGGGGTGCCCTGGCGCTGCCGCCCTTTATGCGTAAAGCGTTCGCATAAGTTTGCGGTGACGTTATGCATCAGGCCGGGCTCTGCCCGGCCTTTTTTATGCGCAAGTGTTGCTGCGCTCGACGTTAAGGAATAACAAATGAACACCACGCGTTGGTTAGGATTGGGAATCACTCTATTAGCACCCGCTCTCTGGGTACCTGCCACGGCCATGGCCGATACCCTTGAGGCCATTCAAGAGCGCGACAGCGTGCGCTGCGGTGTTAATGCGGCCCAGCCCGGCTTTTCATCGTTAGACGATAATGACCAATACCGCGGCCTGGACACCGACGTGTGTCGCGCTATTGCCGCCGCTGCGCTGGGCGATGCTAGCAAGGTAAATTTCGTGCCGTTAGACTCGGTGGAGCGCTTTGCCGCGCTGCAGTCTGGCGAGGTGGACGTACTCTCCCGCACCACTACCTGGACCTCTAGCCGCGACACCACGCTGGGGATGAACTTCACTGGTGTCAGCTATTACGACGGCCAGGCGTTTATGGTGGCCAGCGACCTCGGCGTACAGAGCGCCAAAGAGCTGGATGGGGCAGCGGTATGCACCCAGTCAGGCACTACCAGTGAACTCAATCTTTCCGACTACTTCCGTATCAACGACATGACCTACGATGCGGTGGTGTTCGATTCACCCGAGCAGTCGATTGCGGGCTTCGAAGCCGGCCGCTGCGACGTATTGAGCTCGGATGCCTCGCAGCTCTATGCCCAGCGCATTCAACTGGCCGACCCCAATATGGCCGTAGTATTGCCCGAAATTATCTCCAAAGAGCCGCTAGGCCCCGCCGTGCGCCAAGGGGATGACCAGTGGTTCAACATCGTGAAGTGGTCGCTGTTTGCCATGCTGAACGCCGAAGAGCTGGGCGTTAGCCAAGCTAATGTGGATGAACAACTAAACTCAGACAATCCAGATGTGATGCGCCTGCTTGGGCAAGATGGCGACTTTGGCGAAGCCATGGGCCTACAATCAGATTGGGCTTACCAAATCGTCAAACAGGTCGGTAACTACGCGGACATCTATGACCGCAACGTGGGCGCGGACTCTGATTTCAACATTGCCCGTGGTCTGAATGCCCTGTGGAAGGATGGTGGGATTCAGTACGCGCCGCCCATTCGCTAGCGCGCTCGGTCACTCGCCAGCGGCTGCGCACCAAAAAGGCGCAATGCGTAGCCGCTGGCGCACTTTTTTGCACCAAGACCTTCGTTAAATTCGCTGATTTTACGTTGAAAAGCGCTGAATTTGCCGACATATCTTTTTTGGCACCTTCCTTGCTAGCTTTTAGTGATGCATCACCATGCATAACGACACTAAAATCGAGGAAGGGGAACACAACATGATCAATAAGAAACACCTGGTACTTCTGGCCTCTGCAGGCGCGATCACTCTTGCGGGCGTTGCCACCGCCCAAGCCGATACGCTGGAAGATACCCGCGAGCGTGGTGCCGTTCAGTGTGGCGTGAGCGACGGCTTACCAGGTTTTTCCGCCCCGGACGATAACGGCAACTGGCAGGGCCTGGACGTTGACGTCTGTCGCGCCGTCGCCGCTGCAGTACTGGGCGACGCGGATGCCGTCAACTACATCTCGTTGAACGCCGTCGAGCGTTTCACCGCGCTGCAGTCTGGCGAAGTGGATATTCTTTCTCGTAACACCACTTGGACCACCACCCGTGACACTACCCTGGGCCTGAACTTCACCGGCGTTAACTTCTACGACGGCCAGGGCTTCATGGTGTCTCGCGACCTCGGTATTACCAGCGCGGCCGAGCTGGATGGCGCAGCGATCTGTATCCAATCCGGTACCACCACCGAGCTGAACCTAGCGGACTACTTCCGTGCCAACGGCATGGAGTTCGACCCGATCGTTTTCGATACCTCTGAGCAAACCGTCGGTGGCTTCCAGGCAGGCCGCTGTGACGTTCTGACATCTGACACTTCTCAGCTGGCGGCACTGCGTATTCAGCTCGACGACCCGGCGGGCGCCATGATTCTGCCGGATGTCATCTCGAAAGAGCCGCTGGGTCCGGTCGTGCGTCAGGGTGACGATCTGTGGTTCAACATCGTGAAGTGGTCGCTGTTCGCTATGATCAACGGTGAAGAGTACGGCGTCACCAGCGAAAACGCTGAAGAGATGCTCAGCTCCGAGAACCCGGACGTGGCGCGTCTGCTCGGCCAGGACGGTAACTACGGTGAAGGCATGGGTCTCGAAGCCGACTGGGCTTACAACATCCTGAGCCAAGTGGGTAACTACGGTGAAAGCTTCGAGCGCAACGTAGGTATGGGTTCACCGCTGGAAATCGAACGCGGTGTCAACGCCCTGTGGAACCAAGGCGGCTTCCAGTACGCACCGCCGATTCGCTAAGCGTCTCGCTTGACCCCGGCCCGCCACCCCTTTGGGTCCTGGCGGGCCATTTGATTGACCTTCCGTATCGCGGAGACGCCACCCATGTCCGTAAGACCTAACGCTCGCCCCGTTGGCCAAAAGCCACCGTTCTGGCGAGACCGCGCCAAACGTGCGCTCATCTTCCAATGTCTGCTCATCGCCGCTGTCATCGCCTTTTTGTTCTATATCGTCGGCAACGTGCAAGACAACCTCTCCTCTCGGGGTATCACCACAGGCTTTGGCTTCCTGAGTAATACCGCCGGCTTTGGGATCGTACAGAGTCTGATCGACTACTCCTCCCAAAGCACCTATGGCCGCACCTTTTTCGTTGGCCTATTGAATACGCTGCTGGTGGGCGGGCTAGGCGTGATTGCCGCCACCCTTATTGGCTTCATTGTCGGTATCGCCCGTTTATCGCCCAACTGGCTGATCGCCAAACTGGCGGCGGCGTATATCGAAACGTTTCGTAATATCCCGCTGCTGCTGCAGATCTTCTTTTGGTACTTTGCCGTGCTGCGGGCGCTCCCCAGCGCGAGGGAAAGCCTGGCGTTTGGCGAAGCCGTGTTCCTTAACGTGCGCGGGCTTTACCTGCCTGAGCCGCTGTTCGAATCAGGCTTTGGGCTGATTCCTGTCACCTTCGTGGTCGCCATCGCGGCCAGTATCGCGCTGGTGATTTGGGCGAAGCGCCGTCAGGAGGCCACGGGGCAGCGCATTCCCGCGTACTGGATCTCCTTTGCGTTGATTTTTGGCCTGCCGCTCTTGGTCATGTTCGTCACTGGCGTGCCTATCACCTGGGAAATGCCCGAGCTGCGCGGCTTTAACTTCCGCGGCGGCATCACGGTGATTCCCGAGTTCCTGGCGCTATGGTTTGCGCTATCGATCTACACGGCGTCGTTCATTGCCGAGATCGTGCGCTCCGGCATTCAGGCCATTTCTCATGGCCAAACCGAAGCGGCTCAAGCCCTAAGCCTGCCGCGTAACCTAGTGCTGCGACTGGTGGTCATTCCTCAGGCGCTACGGGTCATCATTCCCCCGCTCACCAGCCAATATTTGAACCTGATCAAAAACTCGTCGCTGGCTACGGCCATTGGCTACCCGGACCTCGTATCGGTGTTTGCAGGGACCACGCTGAACCAGACAGGCCAAGCCATCGAGGTCATTGCCATGACCATGGCGGTCTACCTGACGATCAGCCTGCTGGTGTCCATGTTCATGAACTGGTTCAACGCCCGTGTGGCGCTGGTTGAACGCTAGGCTGAGGCGAGGAGCCACACATGATTCATAATCAAACCATGATCGAGCAGCGACCGGCGCCCAGCAGCTCCGTAGGCGCCATTGCTTGGCTGCGCACCAACTTGTTCAACGGCCCGATCAATACGATCTTCACGTTGATTGGCCTCTACATTCTCTATCTGCTGGTGGTACCCACCGTGCAGTGGGCGTTCATTAACGCCGACTGGGTCGGCACCACCCGCGACGACTGCTCACGGGAAGGGGCCTGCTGGGTCTTTATCAACGCCCGTTTGACCCAGTTCATCTATGGCCTCTACCCCAGCGAAGAGATCTGGCGCGCCAATATCGTGTTCGCCATGTTCTTTACCCTGATCGGCTGGCTGGCGATTCCCAAACTGCCTTTCAAACGCTGGGTGGCCATTTTTGCGCTGATCGTTTTCCCGGTGTTGTCGTTCATACTGCTCTACGGCGGCTACTTCGACCTTCCCCAGGTGCCGACGCACCGCTGGGGTGGCCTGATGCTGACACTGCTGCTGGCCACGGTGGGCATGGTAGGCGCGCTGCCGATCGGTATTGTGCTGGCCTTGGGGCGACGCTCCAACATGCCGATCGTCAAAAGTTTCTGCGTGGTGTTTATCGAGTTCTGGCGAGGAGTGCCGCTGATCACCGTGCTGTTCATGGCCTCGGTAATGCTGCCGCTGTTCCTGCCTTCCGAGATGAACGTAGACCGCCTGGTGCGGGCGCTGATCGGTTTGACGCTGTTCCAAAGCGCCTACATGGCCGAGGTCATCCGCGGTGGGTTGCAAGCCATTCCCAAGGGCCAAGAGGAGGCGGCGGCTGCCCTCGGCATGACCTACTGGAAGCGCATGGGGCTGATCATTCTTCCCCAGGCGCTGAAGATGATGATCCCAGGTATCGTGAACACCTTCATTTCGCTGTTCAAAGACACCACTCTGGTCATGATCATCGGGCTTTTCGATCTTTTGGGGATCGTGCAAGCGGCACTGGCCGACTCACGCTGGCTCGGCTTCTCGTTGGAAGGCTACGTGTTTGCCGCCTTCATGTTCTGGATCTTCTGTTTCAGCATGTCGCGCTACAGCCAGTACCTAGAACGCAAGCTGCATACCGGCCACAAGCGCTAACGCCGCTTTCATTAACGATTTTTAGCAGGATAGTGACATGACTCAAGCAGCCACCAACAACCCTGGTACCAGTACTTCTGACCTGATGGTTGAAATGCGCGGCGTGAACAAGTGGTACGGCGATTTCCACGTGCTGCGCGATATCTACCTGGAAGTAAAACGCGGCGAACGGATTGTTATTTGCGGGCCTTCAGGCTCCGGCAAATCCACCATGATCCGCTGCATTAATCATCTTGAAGAGCATCAGAAAGGCGAGATCGTGGTAGGCGGCGTACCGCTCACTCAGGACGTCAAACGCATCGAGCAGATTCGCCGCAGCGTCGGCATGGTGTTCCAGCACTTCAACCTGTTCCCTCACCTCACGGTGCTGGAGAACTGCTGTATCGCACCGATGTGGGTGCAGAAGAAGCCCCGCAAAGAGGCCGAAGCCATGGCCATGCAGTACCTGGAGCGTGTGCGCATTGCCGAGCAGGCCAAGAAGTATCCTGGCCAACTCTCCGGTGGTCAGCAGCAGCGGGTCGCCATTGCCCGCTCGCTGTGCATGCACCCGGACGTCATGCTGTTTGACGAACCGACCTCGGCCCTCGACCCGGAAATGATCAAGGAAGTACTTGACGTCATGATCGAGCTGGCCGAAGAGGGTATGACCATGCTGTGCGTTACCCACGAGATGGGCTTCGCCAAGACTGTGGCCGACCGCGTCATCTTCATGGACCAAGGGCAAATCATCGAAGAGAACGCGCCGGAACCGTTCTTCAATAACCCGCAGTCCGAGCGTACCCAGCTCTTCTTAAGCCAGATTCTGGGGCACTAATCCTATCTCCAGTGCCACGGTGTGCTGAACGTGGGCCTCCTATGAGGCCCATTTTCATGGACCCTCTACGCCACAACATCACAACAAGTGAGTCATCATGGAAAAGCTCTTCATTGACCGCGCACCGCAGCCCATTGCCCCGTTCTCACACGCCTGCCGGGTGGGCGACCTAGTCTTCATCACCGGCCAAATGCCCACGGTGCCGGAAACCAACGAGATGCTGCTGGGCACGTTTACCGAGCAAACCCACCGGGTGATGCAGAATCTGGCCATCGTGCTGGAAGAGGTCGGCAGTAGCTTCGAGTACGTGGTGCAGTCGCGGGTCTTCATCACCAATATGGGCCACTTCGATGAAGTGAATCAGGTCTACGCCAGCTACTTCCAACAACCGCTGCCCACCCGCACCTGCATTGGCGTGACCGGGCTTGCGGGCGGCGCGGATGTCGAAGTCGATATGATCGCCTGGATTCCTCCCAAAGCGGGCGCTTAACCACCCACGAGCGTAATGCTGGCAGGCAGTAGCGCAGGCTGCTCCCGATGCTGCGTCAGCGGCTTGCCCGCCAGCGCCGTGAGCAGAATTTGCAGGGGGTCGCCGTGGCTGACCACCAGCACCGTTTCACCCTCAAAGCGTTGCTCCAACGCTTCCAGCGCAGCAACCATGCGCGCCGCGACACGCTTGACCGGCTCCACCTGCCACGGGGTGTGTTCGGCACTCTTGGCATCAAAGGCCCACACCTCCGGGTAGTGGCTATCCGCCTGGCCATCCAGTTCGCCAAAGTGGCGCTCCCTCAAGCGCTCCTCTTTTTGCATCTCCAACCCAAACGCGGCGGCCACTCGGGCGGCGGTGTGCGTGGTGCGTAAAAAGTCCGAATGCACGACCTGTGTGGGTATCGGCCAGTGCCACCGTGCGACGGTATCTGCCAGCTGCTGCTCGCCCTGCGGCGACAGCCCATACGCCAACAGCCCTCGCTCGGGGGAGCTGATGATGGTGCCTTGTGCGTTAGCCTGGCTATGGCCGTGGCGCATCAGCAGATAGCGGTTTCGCCAATGATGACGTGAGTCGTCTATATCCATGCTCTTTTCTCTATGAAAACCGTGTTTGACCAAACACGGAACGGTTGCCATGGTTAAAGGGTAATCAATGACATGGAGGACGTATGACAATGACCACCTATATCGTGGTAGCCGACGCCGCTCGGGCACGTATCTTCACCCGTGATGCACTTCACCTCGCCGAGCAGGAGAGCTTGGTACACGCCGCAGGCAGGCTGCATGAAGGCGACTTAATCACGGACCGCCGCGGTGCCGATGTTCATGAGTCTACGTCAACGTCATCGCGCTCATCCGGCGAGGAGGGCGCGGCCTCCCAACATGAAAACGAGCTGTTTGCCAAAGAAGTCGCCCAGCGACTCTACACTGCGCGGGTGGACAACAGCATGGACAAGCTGATCATGGTCGCGCCTCCCAAGTTCTTGGGGCTGCTCAAAGAGAAGCTCGACAACCCCACGCAGAAGCTGGTCACGCACACGCTTTCAAAAGACCTCAGCAAAGCGTCCATGGCTGATATTCAGAACGCGGTCAGCGATCTTCGTTAACACTACAGTTAGCGCTTACTAACTTTTTTCCTGCTTTTTACTAAAGGCGTAGTCGCTCTCGCCGATACCCATCATGAACCCTGATGATCCCGAGAGCGACTATGTTTTCTTCCCTACGTTTACGTATCTTGCTAGCGGCCCTTATCGCTATTGTGTTGGCTTTAACGGTGAATGGCATTGCTAGTTACACGACTGTAAAGCATCACAATAGTGAGCAGGTTAATCGCAACCTAAGCGCTGTTGTGAATGGAAACACACAGGCTATCGATGAGTGGTTCAATGCGCGCTACACGATGTTAGCCAGCATGGAACACACTGCAGGTAGCGAAGAGCCGCTACAAGCCTTGCGACAATTAGCCGATTCTGGCGACTTTATGACCGCTTACATTGCTTACCCGTCCACATCAGAGGGAATTTTCTCAGACGGCTGGCAACCCCCTAGTGATTATGACCCACGCCAGCGTCCCTGGTATCAAGGCGCGGTGAACGCGCAAGACACTATCATCACCGCCCCGTATGTCGATGCTCAAACGGGCGGCCTGATCGTTACCTTCGCCCGCCCCTTCTATCAAAACGGCGAACTAGCCGCTGTGGTTGGGGCCGATATTACGATTGCTGACGTTATCGATATTGTTGCCAGCATTTCCCCCACACCGTCTAGCTTTGGCTTTCTAACCACCAACGATGGCACGCTGGTTGCCCATCCGGATGAGTCGCTGACGCTGGAGCCTTCAAGTGTATTAAGCGATGCGCTCACGCCTTCGGACCTCACTCGCATCGTGCAGGCAGACTCCCCACAGCCGCTAGCTCTGCAAGGCAGCGATAAACTGCTAATGGGCAGTGCTGTAGGCGGCAACAGCGGTTGGCAGTTGGTCGTCGCGTTAGACGAAGCAGAGGCCACCGCAGGCCTGCGCGCCATTGCCACCACGTCCATCGTGACCCTGCTGATCGTCGCGGCCATTACCGCCGTGGTCTTTGGCATATTGCTGTCGCTGCTGCTGCGTCGCCTGCTGGGCGTCTGCAATGCGATGGATAACATCGCCTCGGGCGAAGGCGACTTGACCCAGCGCCTTCCCGAGGAGGGCACCGACGAAGTGGCTCAAATTGCCAGCGCCTTCAATCGCTTCGTAGGCAAAATGGAAGACGTCTTGATCGACGTGCGCACCAGCAGCGAATCGGTGCACCACGCCGCTAACGAGATTGCCATGGGTGGCCAGGATCTCTCGCGCCGTACGGATAACGCCGCCTCGAGCCTGCAGCAAACCTCGGCCTCGGTCGAAGAGATCACCAGCACCGTACAGCACACGGCGGCCTCAGCCCAGGAAGCCAACAAGCTCTCCCACGCGGCCACCGAAGTCGCGAAAGAGGGCGGTCAGGTGGTATCGAACGTGGTCACCACCATGGAAGACATCTCCGACGCTTCCAACAAGATTGGCGATATCGTCACGTTGATGAACAGCATCGCTTTTCAAACCAATCTGCTGGCACTGAACGCCTCGGTCGAGGCTGCCCGCGCGGGTGAACACGGCCGTGGCTTTGCCGTCGTGGCAGAGGAAGTACGCAAACTGGCTGGCCGTAGCAGCGACGCGGCCAACGATATCCAGAAACTGATCGAGGACTCGCAAGCCAAGGTGAATAACGGCACCTCGTTGGTGCGTAACGCGGGGAGTACCATGCAGGATATCGTCGAGCACATCACCCGCGTGACCGATGTTCTAGAAGAGATCAACGCCGCGACGAGCGAACAGAGCGACGGTATCAAGCAGGTCAATATTGCGGTGGCAGAACTGGACCGGATGACCCAAGAAAACGCTGCGATGGTCGAAGAGTCCACCACCGCCGCCGAGCAGTTGAAAGAGCAGGCGGATCACCTGACCGGGACGATCAGCAGCTTCAAACTCTCTCACACGGCATCGCCCGCGCTACAGGCGCCACAGGACCGTTTACCGCGCACGTTGGAGAGTTTCTAACCGGCAGCGCCTCCCTGGCCGCCTCCGCCCTCTTGCCTGCGGTGGTGGCCATGTCACGCGTTAGCCATGAATCTTTGTTCTACTGGTTCAAGGATGGCACTCGATACGCTCTTTCGCCTCTTGCTGAAACAGGACCGCTCCTCTATGCACTTTCGTTCCCTTCGCTCTCTCGTTTTGGCGTTGGCAGGCCCTTGCCTGCTTGCCGTCGTTGCCGCGCTAGTGGTGTATAACCTGATCGCGGCCGCCCGCACCCAACAAACCGTTGAAGAGCATACCCAGACGCTCATGCAAAGCGCACTGGACGCGCGGCTCGATGCCATTGCCGAAGCAGAGGGTGAACGGATTCAGCGCGAGCTGGACAAGGCCATGACCCTGGCCAGCCAGCTCGCCACCACCAACGCCCTCATGGGCGTGGAAGATGCCGAAGGTCAGCGTGCGCTCTACCTGAGCCGCCGTCAGCTTTCCAACTTGGTACGGCAGACGGTTGCCGACAACCCGGCGCTGCTGGATGCGTTCATCGGCTGGGAGCCCAACGCCTTTGGAGACGACGCCCGCTTTGCTGGCGACGAGCGCTACGGCCACGATGGCAGTGGCCGCTTCATGCCCTGGTGGTACCGCACTGGGGATGGCTCGCTCGAGGTCTTACCACTAGGCGACACTATGGAGAGCGAAACCCGCCTCGCCAGCGGCGTGCGTGAGGGGGAGTACTACCTCTGCCCACGCGAAACGCTCGCCCCCTGTGTGATCGACCCCGCCGCCTACGATTACGACGGCGAAACGCAGCTGGTCACCTCGTTCAACGCACCGATTTTGGTGAACGGCGAATTTCGCGGTGTGGCCGGGGTCGACCTCTCGCTGAACTTCATTCAAACGCTGCTGCGCGACGCCAACGCCGCGCTGTATGACGGCGCAGGCCGTATGGCGCTGGTCGCCGGGCGCGGCGGCTTGGTGGCGGACACCAATGGCGAAGAGGCCCTGGGCCTGCCTGCCAGCAACGCGCTGAGCGACACGGCGCTTGACGGCATTGCCGAAGCCACATCACAAGGCAGCCTCTACAGCAGCATGGCCAACGGCATGTTTCAGCGCTATCAGCCACTGACCATTGGCGATACGGAGCAGCCGTGGGTACTAGTGCTACAGCTGCCCGAGTCCGTCGTGCTCGCCGAACTCAACGCGCTGCAGAACGTTTTGAGCGATCAGCGCCAGCAAAACACCCTAGGGATGACGCTGGTGGGGCTGCTGCTGGCGGCCATCGGCATCGCTGCCCTGTGGTGGATTGGTGGGCGTATTGCGAGTCCGCTCAAACGCTTAGCGAACAGAATGGAAGAGATCGCCTCTGGAAACGGCGATCTCACTCAGCGCCTGCCTGTGCATGGCCGCGATGAGAGCGCCGCCGTGGCCGAGCAGTTCAACGCCTTTGCCGAAAAAATTCAGGCAATTCTGCTGGACGTACGGCGCAGCAGCGAGGCCGTGAACCACGCAGCCAACGAGATCACCCAAGGCGGCCATGACCTGTCACGGCGTACCGAGCAAGCCGCTGCCAGCCTGCAAGAAACCTCGGCAGCGATGGAAGAGATCAGCAGCACCGTCAGCCACACCACCCACGCCTCCCAAGAGGCCAGCGGGCTGTCCAACACCGCCTCGCAGCTGGCTTCCCGTACCGACAAGGCGTTTGTGCAGGTGGTCTCGACCATGGATGACATCCGAGCGACCTCGGCAGAAATTCAGAGCATCGTCAGCGTGATCGACGGCATTGCCTTTCAAACCAACCTGCTGGCGCTCAACGCCTCAGTAGAGGCAGCGCGGGCTGGCGAGCACGGGCGCGGCTTTGCCGTGGTGGCCGATGAAGTGCGCAAGCTGGCCTCGCGCAGCAGCGACGCCGCTAAGGATATCCGCCAGCGCATCGATGCGTCTGCCGATAAGGTCGAAAGCGGCACGCAAATGGTACGCGACGCCGAAGCCGCCATGCACGAGCTGGCCGATAGCGTGACGCGCGTCACCCAAATGCTGGGCGATATCAGTACGGCAGCCGGTGAGCAGAACGACGGCATTAACCAAGTCAGCGTCGCGGTGACCGACCTGGATCAGATGACCCAGCAAAACGCCGCCCTGGTGCAAGAGTCCACCACCGCGGCCGAGCAGCTTAAAGACCAAGCGGACAGGCTGGCCGCGCTAGTGGGTGGCTTTACGCTAGAGGCGTCGCAGCATCAGGCTCAGGCGCTGCCAAGCCCTGAAAAGGCCAAGGTGTAACCGCTAGGGAATCGGTGGCAGCGGGATATCGTCACTGCGCTTGGCCCCGGCGGTCATTTCGCGGCAGAGCCTTAAAAACTCCCGAACGCCGGTGGTCAGGTACTTGTGGCGATGCCAGATAAAGGTGAACTGGCGCTTTAGATCCAACTCCGGCGTAGGCAGCGGCACCAAGCTGCCGCGCCGGAAGGCATCGCGCAGCGCCAGCCGCGAAACGCAGCCAATGCCCAAGCCCGACTCCACCGCGCGTTTAATGCCCTCGGTATGTTCCAGTTCCAATAGCGTATTGAACCGGCTGCGGCGGTGGCGGGCGGCATGCTCCAGCGTCATACGCGTACCGGAGCCCTCCTCGCGCATAATCCAATCCTCCCGCAGCAGCTGATCCAGCTCCAGGTGCTCCCGCCCTGCCAGCGGGTGGCGCGGCGAGCAGAACACGCACAGCTCATCCTCGACCCAGGGCTGACTGATGATCATGTCGTCATCGCACTGCCCCTCAATCAGCCCTAAATCGAGCGAGTGCTGGCGCACGCCCTCGATGATATGCCGCGTATTGCGCACCGCCAGCCGCACCCGGCTGCCGGGATAGCGCTGCATAAAATCGCTGATCAGCAGCGTGGCGAGATAGTTACCGATGGTGAGCGTTGCCCCTACGTCCAATGCGCCCACGCCCTGCTGACCCCGCAGCAGCTCTTCGACCTCCTCGGCGCGGTCGAGCAGGGCCACCGCCTTGGGCAGTAGCTGGAAGCCGAGCGCGTTGAGTTTCAGCCGTTTCCCGATGCGATCAAGCAGTTGGCAGTCGAACTGGCGCTCCAGCTCGGCCAGCGCCGTGCTGGTAGCCGATTGCGACATGGCCAGCGCGCGCGCCGCGTGGGAAACGCTCTCGTGCTGAGCAACGGCTACGAAGACTTCTAGCTGACGCAGGGTGTAGTGCATGACCAAAACCTATCTGTCGAGTGATCGGCGAAGGGCTATATCGATTTTAAAGATAAGCGTTATCAAGATAATTTGCTTAACAGATATACCACCCTTATTTAGAATTGAGAGCAACCTATAGAGCTATTTTTTATTCTTTTTTGGAATATGGCGAGCAAGGCTTAGACCGCGCCGCCTCTGGAGGAGTGAGCATGAGCAAGTTTGCCCTGGAAGAAGTGCTAAGCGTTCACCACTGGAACGATACCCTGTTCAGCTTCCGCACCACCCGCGAGCGCAGCCTGCGCTTCAAAAACGGCCAATTCGTCATGATCGGTCTCGAAGTGGACGGCAAGCCGCTGATGCGCGCGTACTCCATCGCCAGCCCCAACTACGAAGACCACCTGGAATTCTTCAGCATCAAAGTGCCCGATGGCCCGCTCACCTCGCGCCTACAGCACCTGAAAGTAGGCGACCAAATCATGGTCAGCCGCAAGCCGACTGGCACGCTGGTGTGCGACGACCTGCTGCCGGGCCGCAACCTGTATATGCTCTCGACCGGTACCGGCTTGGCGCCGTTTATGAGCCTGATTCAAGACCCGGAAGTTTACGAGCGCTTCGAAAAAGTAGTGCTGATCCACGGCGTGCGTGAAGTCTCCGAGCTGGCCTACGCCGACTTCATCACCAAAGAGCTGCCCGCCCACGAGTACCTGGGCGAAGAAGTCGCCGAAAAACTGGTGTACTACCCCACGGTGACCCGTGAAGAGTTTCACACCATGGGCCGCCTGACCGACCACATTCGCAGCGGCAAGCTTTTTGAAGACACTGGCCTACCGCCGATTGACCCGCGCCAAGACCGCGCGATGATCTGCGGCAGCCCGGCGATGCTGGACGACACCAGCGCGCTATTGGACGAACTGGGCCTGAATATTTCCCCGCGCATGGGCGAGCCGGGCGACTACGTCATCGAGCGTGCGTTCGTTGAGAAGTAAGTGCTGTTTGAATGGTGAATGGTGAATAGAAAATCGTAGCCCGTGTCATCGTCGCCTTATGCACAAAGCCCCTGTGGATGCTATCCACAGGGGCTTTGTCTATTCAGCGCAACTCACTGTTCACGCCTTACCCTTCACTACTGACGCTTCACCGTTAAACCGCGTCTTTACCGGTTTCACCAGTACGGATACGGATGACCTGCTCAAGGGGCATCACAAAGATTTTACCGTCACCGATCTTACCGGTATTGGCGACCTGGGTAATCGCGTCGATCACCTGCTCGGCCATATCGTCGTCAACGGCGACTTCCAGCTTCACCTTGGGCAGGAAATCCACCACGTACTCCGCACCACGGTAGAGTTCCGTGTGGCCTTTCTGACGGCCAAAGCCTTTCACTTCCGTTACCGTAATGCCCTGCACGCCGATATCAGAGAGCGATTCGCGTACGTCATCAAGCTTGAACGGCTTGATAATGGCTGAGATCAATTTCATTGCGACATCCTCTAGCTTGGTGGCCCACTGTATCAAAACAGCGTTATTGAACGGTTGTCATAACCCATCAAGGTTGGCGGGGCGCTCGCATAGCCAAGCCCGTTACCCAGTGGGTTAAGCATACACCGCCCAGGGCGGAGAATAAAAAACCCGTACGTACCTAGCTCATAACCAGCGGCGTAACGCGTATCCCTCAACGACAAAAAGGCCTCCCACTCGGGGAGGCCACAAGGAGCACGCCAGCTCACATGATTAGCGCAAGCTTATTTCTTGACGCTAAACTCGGGGTAGGCTTCCAAACCGCACTCAGCGATATCGACGCCTTCATACTCTTCTTCTTCGCTAACGCGGATACCCATGACCGCTTTCAGCACCAGCCACACCACTAAGCTTGCGATGAAGACCCAGCCAAAGATGCCCACGATACCGATTAGCTGTGCACCGAAAGAGGCGTCACCGTTGGTGAGCGGCACTGCCAGCACACCCCATATACCAACCACACCGTGTACGGAGATCGCACCGACCGGGTCATCCAGCTTCAGCTTGTCGAGGGTCACGATAGCGCCCACCACAATCAGGCCGCCCACCGCACCAATCATGGCAGCGCCCAGTGCTGACGGAGAGAGCGGGTCAGCGGTGATGGCGACCAGGCCAGCCAGCGCACCGTTCAGGGCCATGGTGAGATCCGCTTTACGGAACCACAGCTTGGCTAGCACCAGCGCGGCAATCACGCCACCGGCAGCCGCTGCGTTGGTGTTCACGAACACCTGTGCAACGTTGTTGGCTGAACCGATATCGGACATTTTCAGCTCGGAGCCGCCGTTGAAACCGAACCAGCCCATCCACAGGATGAAGGTACCCAGCGTTGCCAGCGGCATGTTGGCACCGGGAATCGCATGGATAGAGCCATCTTTACCGTACTTGCCTTTACGCGGGCCCAGTACCAGCACACCGGCGAGCGCTGCAGCCGCACCGGCCAGGTGCACGATGCCGGAACCGGCGTAGTCGGAGTAGCCGACTTCAGACAGCCAGCCGCCGCCCCAGGTCCAGTAGCCAGACACCGGGTAGATGAATGCCGTCATCACCACGGCAAAGGCCAGGAACGCCCACAGCTTCATACGCTCAGCAACCGCACCTGAAACAATCGACATGGCGGTGGCCACAAACACCACCTGGAAGAAGAAGTCAGAGCGCATGGAGTAGTAAGGCGCATCGTCGCCACCGGCCAGCACCGCATCGGCGCTGTTTTCAGTGCCGATCAAGAAGCCCAGGTTCGGCAGGAAGCCGCCTGCGCTGCTGGAGTACATGATGTAGTAGCCCACCAGCAGGTACATGGTGCAGGCAATCGCGAACAGCGCGATGTTTTTCGTCAGGATTTCGGCGGTATTCTTGGAGCGAACCAAGCCCGCTTCCAGCATGGCGAAGCCAGCGGCCATCCACATGACCAGCACGCCGCAGATCAAGAAGTAAAACGTATCGAGCGCATAGCTCAAATCAGCTAACTCATTCATGAGGTGTTCCCCGTTATACTAAGCGAAGTTATACGTCATCAGCAGATCGATGGGCGACGCTTAAACGGCGTCGGCACCGCGCTCACCAGTACGAATACGGATCACATCTTCCAACGGCGTGACGAACACTTTGCCATCGCCGATCTTGCCGCTATTCGCTGCGTTGCAGATGGCGTCCAGCACGCTTTCCAGGCGCGCATCGTCCACGGCGACTTCCACTTTCACCTTGGGCAGAAAATCGACCACGTATTCCGCGCCGCGGTAGAGTTCGGTATGCCCTTTCTGGCGGCCAAAGCCCTTTACTTCAGTGACCGTAATCCCCTGAACGCCGTTGTCGGCGAGTGCTTCACGAACGTCGTCAAGCTTGAATGGCTTGATGATAGCGGTGATGAGTTTCATCCCGGATCTCCCCTGCTGGATCAGTCCCACTCGGTGGAAAGCGGCATGGCCGCCCGAATTTAGTGCTTGCCCTGCTAATGCGCATACCGTGCCACCCACTTTTTTATTTTTATATTTCAGACACTTAATCTATTCATATAAGCAACTGACGGTAGCTTTATGGCCTTGCTCACTCTCCTCCCCTCGGGCCTTGCACCATTAATGAGCATTCAAAAAAGCTAGCCGCTCCATTTCGATGCATTTGTCCGCTCCCCATCTGCTCACTATCCATTGCGCTTAATTAACAAACGGCACATGCGAATCCACGGCGGGTTGCGTATCCTTACTCACAAGCAGTTCACATTTATGCGTGATCGTTTAAGGAGAGAGCCATGGCGCCCCAAGACCGCATTAGCCGCTTAGCCCAGCAGATCGGCGACCGTTTGCAGAATGCCTCGCAAGCCCCGGAAGATATTCAGAAAGGTGTCCAGCAGGTGGTACGCGGCGCGTTCGATCGCCTGGAGCTGGTATCGCGGGAAGATTTCGATATTTTGATGGATGTGCTGCAGCGCACCCGCTCCCGGGTAGAAGCCCTAGAGCGTCAAGTGGCCAGCCTGGAAGCAGCGGTAGAAGCCTCTAGCACCGCCGCCGCCACGCCTGTAGAAGCTGAAGTACCGCCCGCCCCTGTGCAACCTTCCAGCACAACTAAGCCAACCGCTGACGGCGCTGAGTAAGTACGCCGTTTTGCACGGCATGGGGCAGGTTCGGCTGCCCCACTTCTTGCCCCTACCTCTCTCCCACACTCTCCCCTGCACTTAATTCAAAATCTTATACCAGTGAACAAGAATCACTATCATTGACAACCCTAGTGATAGTGCTATCGTGCGCTTATCTGCAGCCTCACGCGTGCCGTTAAGCACCAATACGGCGCAGGCACTACGCTCCACCCACGATAGCGACTGCCCCAATGCCTCAGCAGGAACGCTTAGCAACGCCTGAAATCACCCCCTTTTCGTTGGCCCAGCTTGGCCAGCGCTTCGGCATTCACTACCGCATTGAAGGCCCTACTTCTCCGCGCCAGCCGGTCGCCACTGGTCATGTACATGACGTTAGCCTGCGCCACGGGATTCACTTAACGCTTTCTGATTTGCAGGTAGAGCGTAGCTATACCTCCACGTCTTACCAAAGCGTGCCATGGTTCTTGAGCGTTATCTTGGAAGGCACCATTCATCTCCAAATGGGCAAGCAGCAGATGCAGCTCTCTGCAGGAGATGGCGTATGCAGCCACTTTGATGCCCGACACCCACTCACGGTGCATCAGCCTATTCAAAAACGCCTTCGTACTGTGAATATTGCGGTTCTGACCACTGCACCCTTAGGCCTACCCACCCCGCCTGATGCTTCATGTTTAAATTGCTGGAAGCTCCCCAAGGCCCTCTGCGAAACGCTTTGCACCATTAGCGAGCAACCGCCCTCGCTCTGGCGACAGGCGCTCGTTTGGCAGGGGTTAGCACTGCAACTGATTGGATTAGGTTTGCCCGAACGCCCGACAACGCTGCCCGAGCATAACCGCCTTTCTACCCGTGATCGTCATTGCCTCACGGCACTGCACTCGCGCATTGCTCAGCATCCCGCCGAGCCTTATAGCCTCACCGCATTAGCCAAAGAAGCCGCTATGAGCCCCAGCAGCCTGCGCCAGAAGTTTCGCGCCTGCTACGGCTGCACGCTGTTCGACTATATTCGCCAAGTGCGATTACAGCAGGGGTACGAGGCACTGCAGCGAGGTGAGAGCGTGCAACAAGCGGCCCATCACTGTGGGTATCGGCATGCCAGCAACTTCTCCAGCGCCTTCAAACGCCACTTCGGTTTTTCCCCTCACGAGTGGAATCGCTCCAGCGTATAGCCCGCGCTTGAGTTCCTTTCGCGTGTACAAACATGTCAGCGCGCATAGCAGGCTTGGCACGGCGCATACCTTTACGACGCCATAAAAAGCAATAATTATCATTGCTTAATAATACTGATTCCACTTCCTCCCAGGATCACTTATGGCCTCTACCCATCGCTCCTTCTTATGGGCGCCTTTGAGCAGCGCGCTGCTCGTTGCGTTGGCAACGCCTGCGGCGGCACAGCCAAACACTGACTTAGCCACCGTCACCGTGACTGCCCAGCAGGCAGCCACCAAAGTGGCCACGCCCTTTATCGAAACCCCACAGAGTATTTCGACCATCACCGAAACGCAGATGTCGCAACGCGGCGTCAGTACCGTACAGCGCGCCACCGACTACACCCCCGGCGTGTACAGCAATCAAATAGGAGCTTCCAACCGTTTTGATTACTTGGTCTTAAGAGGCTTCTCCGATGGCAGCTTGAGCAACACTTTTTTAGATGGCTTGAAGGTGATGGGCGACGCCAACTCCCATAGCAGCATGCGCATCGACCCCTGGTTTTTAGACAGCATCGAAGTGGTGCGCGGCCCTGCATCCGTGCTGTATGGCCGCGCCTCACCGGGCGGCGTGGTGGCCCTCAACAGCAAACGTCCTGAATTCGAGCCGGGCGGCGAGCTGCGCGTTAGGGTCGGTAATAATGATCAGCGCAGCGCTGCGTTTGATCTCACTGGCCCGCTGGGGGAAGAGCAGCGCGTTGCGTTTCGCCTCACCGGCATCGCCAGCGCCGCCGATACCCAGTTTGGCCCAGCCGAAGAGGAGCGCTACGCCATTGCGCCACGGCTGACCTGGGACATGACCGACGCCACCAGCCTGACCGTCGAAGCGTATCTTCAGGATGAGCCAGAAGGCGGCTACCACTCCGGCGTGCCTTATGAAGGCGCGGTGATCGCTCGCAATGGTCGCCAAATAAGCAATAACTTCTTCGATGGCGAAGCCGATTACGACGCCTATAAGCGCACCCAGCGCATGCTCGGCTATACCCTTGAGCACCGCTTTAACGACCGCGTATCCGCCCGCCAACTGCTGCGCTATCTCAATTCAGACGTCACGCTGAATCAGGTGTACGGCTTTGGCTGGGCATCGCCGACCTCAAACGCACTGGCCCGCTACTACTCCGGCAGCGAGGAATCGCTTCAGGCCTTAACGGTGGATAATCAGTTAGAAGCCCGCCTGACCAACGGCTTCATGGAGCACACCCTGCTGCTGGGAGCGGATTACCAGCAACGCGAGAACGAGGTTGCCTGGCCTTCCGGCGCGTTCCCCTCGTTGGATGCCTTCAACCCGGTTTACGGCAGCGAGCCGCTGGCGTTCTACGCGCCCATCCGGGAGAACCACGAGCTGGAGCAAACCGGCGTCTACCTTCAGGATCAGATCACCGTCAATAACTGGCGCGTGACGCTAGGCGGGCGCTTTGACTGGGTAAATATCGACAACACCAATCGCGACAGCGGCGCTACCAGCGCGTTGAGTGACACCCAATTTAGCGGCCGCGCTGGGGTGGTGTACCTGTTCGATAACGGCATTGCCCCCTACGTCAGCTACTCGACGGCCTTTACCCCCACCAGCTTCGTCGATGCCAACGGCGACCTGCTCGCTCCCATGGAGGGCGCACAGTGGGAAACCGGCGTGAAATACCAGCCCAACGAACAGCAGCAGTACAGCGCAGCGCTGTTCCACATTAGCCAGGAGAACGTGGCCACCAAAGAGCAGCCTACCGACCCTTACCGTGCCGTAGGCGAGATTGAGTCGCAAGGCATCGAACTGGAAGCCCAAACGCAGCTCACCAAGGCGCTCTCACTTCAGGCAGGTTACAGCTTTACCGACATTACTTACGCCAAGAGCGACGACGGTAACCAGGGCAATAACGCCATTTACTCCCCCCGTCATCAAGTACAGCTGTGGGGCCACTATGCCGTGCAGAAGGGTTGGCTAAGCGGTGTGGATATCGGCGTGGGCGTGCGCCACTACGCTGACATTGCCGCTGACCGCGCCAACACCGCCACCGTGCCGGACTACACCCTCGTTGACGCCACGCTGGGCTACGACTGGAGCCAAGCAGGCCTCAATGGCGTCGAAACACGCCTGAATGTGCACAACGCTCTGGATAAAGAGTATGTGGCGTCGTGTAACTCACTGGAGTACTGCTATTTCGGTGCCGAACGCGGCGTCACCGCCAGCGTTCATTACCGATTCTAAGCAGCGACCACACCCAGGCGCACGCGCCCGGTGCATGCCTGGGTGTTTCTATTTGCAATTGATAAACAGACTCGTTTAAATAAGGCGCTTATTGCTAGGTACTAACCTCATGCGCTGTTTCCCCCGACTGCTTATCCTGGCTCGCCGCAGCCTGCTTGCGGCTGGCCTGCTGTTGTCTACCGCCAGCCACGCCCAGTGGGCCACCATCGACTGGACCATTGCCGAAACGCTGCTCGCCATTGACGCGCCGGTCAGCGGTATCGCACAGCAACCGGCCTACCACGACTGGGTGGGCGAGCCGCGCATTCCCGAGCATGTGATGGATATTGGCCTGCGCACCCAGCCCAACTTCGAGCTGCTGGCCCAATCGCCCCCCGAACAAACACTGCTCTCGCCTATGTTTACCGGGCTAATTCCCCGACTGGAGAAAATCGCCCCGGTGGGTACCTTCGCCCTCTACTCACCGGGCACTGACACGTGGCAGGAGATGCAGAGCCTCACCCGCCAACTGGGCGAGCTCACCGACCGCAACGCCGAGGCCGAGGCGCTGATTGAGAGCACCGAACAGCTGATGGCCGAGCTGCGCCGCCAGCACAACGACTCGCCCCCACTGCTGATGGTGCAGTTTATGGATGCCCGGCATGTACGGGTGTTTGGCGAGAACAGCCTCTATAACGCCGTGCTAGAGCAGCTTGAGCTGCCCAATGCCTGGGACCAACCCACCAACGCCTGGGGGTTTTCACTGGCCGGTATCGAAGCGCTGGCACGCTACCCCGATGCCACGCTGGTCATCGTTGACCCACTCCCCGCAGGCGTGGAAGAGCAGTTGGAAGGGAGCGGCCTCTGGCAGCACTTACCCAACGTGCAGAACGGCCGACTGCTGCGCCTGCCGCCAGTTTGGAGCTTTGGTGCACTGCCCTCCGCTCAGCGCTTTGCCCGCGAACTCACCAGCGCGTTGAATGCCCATCACGCTGACTAGCCCGCCATCAGCCTGACCACCTGAGTAGCGCACAAGGCCTGACATAAAGTAGGCTTAGCCAACGAGATAGCTCATTAAACTGAGTGAGCCGATTGATAGACGTTGCGAGGGAGCGCCATGACACTAGCGATTGTGGCCACGCGGGCAGGCGTGGGGTTGGAAGCACCGGCGGTACATGTAGAGGTTCACTTAGCCAACGGTTTGCCGGGGTTAACCCTGGTGGGGTTGCCGGAAACCGCCGTGAAAGAGAGCCGCGAACGGGTGCGCAGTGCCTTGATCAACGCGGGTTTTGATTTCCCCAACACCAAACGCATCACCCTCAACCTCGCCCCGGCGGATCTTCCCAAAGAGGGTGGCCGCTTTGATTTACCCATTGCGCTGGGCATTCTCGCGGCCTCGGGTCAAATCCCGGTGGATGCGCTGGAAGGTATGGAGTGCGCGGGCGAACTGGCCCTGGATGGCAAACTGCGCGCGGTACCCGGCGTATTGCCGTTTGCGCTGGCCACTCGGCGCGCCAACAAAGCGCTGATTGTGCCCCGCGCCTGCGCCGATGAAGCGGCTCTGGCAGGCGATTTACCGGTGCTGCCCGCCGACTCTCTCTGGCAAGTGGTGGCTCACTTGCTGGGCCAGGAGAAAATTCCGCCCCACCAGCTCTCAGCCTCCGTCAAATCCACCGCCCCCATGGCGGACTTAGCCGACGTGCGCGGCCAGCATCAGGCCCGCCGGGCGTTAGAGGTCGCTGCTGCAGGAGGCCATAACCTATTGCTCGCAGGCCCACCCGGCACCGGCAAAACCATGCTCGCCAGCCGCTTACCCGGCATTTTGCCGCCGCTGTCAGAGGATGATGCGCTACAGGTGGCGGCAGTGCGCTCGGTATGTGGCTTGGCACTGGAAGCCGACTGGGGCCAGCGGCCCTTCCGCCAACCCCACCACAGTGCTAGCGCCGCCGCGCTGGTCGGCGGCGGCTCAAAACCCAAACCGGGTGAAATTTCATTAGCGCACCACGGCGTGCTTTTTTTGGATGAGCTGCCGGAGTTTTCCCGCAACGTTTTGGAAGTATTACGCCAACCGCTGGAAACAGGGGAAATACATCTGTCTCGCGCTAGCCATGAGCGGCGGTACCCTGCTCAATTTCAGCTCGTTGCCGCGATGAACCCTTGCCCCTGCGGGCATCTGGGCGACCCACGCCAGCGCTGCCAGTGCAGCGCCAGCCAAATTCAGCGCTATCAAGCACGTCTCTCTGGCCCGCTGTTGGATCGTATTGACCTGCAAGTGGAAGTGCCCGCGCTGCCACCAGAGCAGCTCACCGCACAAACTCAGGGCGAACCCTCCAGCGCGGTGCGTGAGCGGGTGATGGCGGCTCGGGAGCGGCAAATGACCCGGGGCGCGCTCAACAGCCAGCTCAGCGGTAAAGCGCTGGAAGCCGCCTGCGCCCTCAATGATGAAGAGCGCGCCTGGCTGGCAGGCGTGCTAGAAAAGCTCAAGCTCTCCGCCCGCGCCTACCACCGCGTGCTACGCGTTGCCCTCACGCTGGCCGACCTGCAGGGCGAGCCCAAACCCTCCCAGCCGCACTTTATCGAAGCCATCGGCTACCGGCAGTTGGATCGGCTGTTGAAGGGGGCATAAGCCCCCTTCGTCATTTGGCGTGTGTCGCCGTGAGAGAATCGACTAAGCGTTGGCACAGCGCATCCAGCTTTTGGCCTGTGGCCTCGTCGTGCAGCGCGCCGCTGTCGTTAAAAGCGCTGCCTGCTTTGGGGAGCGACAGCGGCTGGGGCAGCACGGTGAGGCTCAAGTTAGCCAGTAACTGCTGGCCCAGCGGTAGCGCGCGAATGCCGCCCAAGCCACCGGGGGAAGCGGCGACGAGCGCCGCCCACTTACCGGCAAAGAGCCCCAAGCCCGGCGTGTCCCCGTAGGGGCGCGAAAGCCAGTCCAGGGTATTTTTCAGCAGCGGCGTGATAAAGCCGTTGTACTCCGGCGAAGCGATCATTAGCGCCTGGTGGTCCGCCAAGATCTCACGCAGTTTCAGCACGTTCTCCGGCATCCCCTGCGCTTCGATATCTTCATCGAACAGCGGACAGGGATACTCTTTTAAATCGATAAACGTGGCCTTGCCGCCTAACGCCTCGATGCGCTGGGCGGCGTATTTTGCGAGGCGTTTATTGAGCGAACCTTCCCGGGCGCTACCCGCAAACACCAGGACTTTTGGGGATGTGGGGGTGGTCATGGCTTCTCCTTTGATGGGGTTTCATGCACGTTGTCGACAAAGTGGTCGAGCGCTTCGAACAGCACTTGGCGAATCGGCTCGGCTTCGTTCACCAAGTGGTGGCGCGCTTCCGGGTGACGGTGAATCTCCGCATTGGGGAATTTTTCCGCCAGAATGGCAAGGTTCCACTCCCAGTCCACGGTCAGGTCCTGCTCGCCTTGCAGAATGAGCGTGGGCAGCGGGTTGGGCGCAAGCGCCAATAGGCGCGGCATCCAGCGGCGCATGGCGGTGATCCAGGCCACGCTTAAGCGTTCTGGCTGTAGCGGGTCCTGGTCGCGTAGAAAGGCGGTGAACTGCTCGTCGGTGGAGTTGGGGCGATACTTGCGCGGCAGCTCTTTTACAAAGGGGCTGGCGATTAAATGCAGCCAGCTGGCCTGGCTCCAGCGCCAGGGGCGTACCAGCGGTGCCAACAGCACAATGCCTGCCCAGCCGGCCGTGTCGCGGCGGGTGAGCGCATCGGTGGCGAGAATCGCCGCGCCAGTGCTTTGGCCCACGCCCAGCCACGGTGTTGGTGCCATGTCTAAAGTTTGCAGCGTCTCCTGGAGGTGTGCCAGGCAGTGCTGGTAATCGTCGAAATCTTCGATTTCCGCCCGAGGGCCGCTGGAGAGCCCGTGACCCGGCAAATCCCAGAGCACCACGCGCCAGCCTTTCGCCAGCAGGCATCGAAGCAGGTGGCGGTACAAGCCTAGATGATCAAAATAGCCGTGGATGACGAAGGCCGTGCCGGTGGGTGCGGGCGGGCTCCACACTTGGCACCACAGCGCGAACCGTCCGGTATCGATAAACCCGGCGTGCACGTCGCGGGTGTCGTTGAGCAGCGCCTCTAAGCCGTAGTGGCGAAAGTAGTCATGCACAGCTTCCGTGAGCGCATCGCCCGGGGTCAAACGGGAGAGCGATGTCTCACCTTGCGCCTGCCGAAACAGACCTTCCAAGTGTTGGAAATTATGCATCAACGTCTCTCCGTGAACACCACACTTCCATGGGCTGAGTAACAGCACAAAATAACAGCGGCGGTGGCGCCCGCTCTTATCATTTGGTCGAGCATTTTACCGCTTTAGGGTCTACGCTGTTTACATGCCCGCGCAGGTGTGGAAGTATTTTCCATAAATCACCATTTACCCTGACCGTGGCACTCTAATCAACCACGGGCACCTTCACAGGAGAACCCCATGAACGAGCGTATCACGCGTCACCGTTTACAGGTGGCAGCCGACCTAGATCGTTTCATCAACGAGCAGGCTCTGCCAGGCACCGGCGTCGACGAAAGCGCCTTCTGGGCCGGTGTCGATGCTCTGTTTCACGATTTGACCCCGAAAAACCGCCAGCTGCTCGAAGAGCGCGACACGCTGCAAGAGAAGCTGGACGCTTGGCACCGTGAAAACCCCGGCCCGGTCAGCGACATGCCCGCCTACCGCAGCTTCCTGAAAGAAGCGGGCTATTTGGTAGACGCGCCGAATAGCGTGAAAGCCACCACGGCCAATGTTGACCGCGAAGTCGCCACGCAAGCAGGCCCGCAGTTGGTGGTACCGGTGAGCAACGCCCGCTACGCCCTGAACGCGGCCAACGCCCGCTGGGGCAGCCTGTACGACGCGCTGTATGGCACCGACGCCATCTCCGAAGAGGACGACGCGGAAAAAGGCACCAGCTTCAACCCGAAACGCGGCGAAAAAGTCATCGCTTACGCCCGTGGCGTGCTGGACCGTGCCGCCCCGCTGGCCACTGGTTCTCACCGGGATGCGGTGAAGTACGCCATCCGCGACGGCCACTTGGTCGTCAGCCTGGAAGGCGGTCGTGAAACCGGTCTGAAAGACGCTGGCAAACTGATTGGCTTTAACGGCGACGCCTCCGCTCCCGAATCGATTCTGCTGGCCAACAACGGTCTGCACCTGGAGATCCAGGTCGATGCCAACCACCCCATCGGCAAGACCGATCCGGCGCACGTCAAAGACGTCGTGGTTGAAGCCGCGCTGACCGCCATCATGGACTGCGAAGACTCCGTCGCGGCGGTGGATTCTGAAGATAAAGTCGGTGTGTACAGCAACTGGCTCGGCCTGATGAAGGGCGACCTGGAAGAGAACATCGAAAAAGGCGGCAAAACCTTCACCCGTAAGCTGCACGCCGACCGCACTTGGCAAACCACTGACGGCAACACCGTCACACTGCCGGGCCGCTCGCTGATGTTCGTGCGCAACGTGGGCCACCTGATGACCACGCCTGCGGTGCTGGACGAAAACGGCAACGAACTGCCGGAAGGCATTCTGGACGCGGTGGTCACCTCGCTGCTGGCCCTGCACGACCTAAAGAAAGACGCCGACCAGCCGCGCAACTCCCGCGCAGGCTCGGTGTATATCGTCAAGCCGAAGATGCACGGCCCGAAAGAAGTCGCCTTCGCCAATGAGCTGTTTGGCCGCGTCGAAGACATCCTGGGCATGAGCCGTGACACCCTGAAAATGGGCATCATGGACGAAGAGCGTCGCACCACGGTCAACCTCAAAGCGTGTATTGCCGAAGCGACCTCGCGCGTAGTCTTCATCAACACCGGCTTCCTGGATCGTACCGGCGATGAGATGCACACCGCCATGGAAGCAGGCCCGATGGTTCGCAAAGGCGATATGAAGAGCGCCGCGTGGATCACTGCCTACGAGAAAAACAACGTGCAGGTTGGGTTGGCCTGTGGCCTGCGCGGCCGCGCCCAGATTGGTAAAGGCATGTGGGCCATGCCAGACCTGATGCACAACATGCTGGAGCAGAAGATTGGCCACCCGAAAGCCGGTGCCAACACTGCGTGGGTACCTTCCCCCACCGCTGCTGCCCTGCACGCCCTGCACTACCATCAGGTGAACGTGGCCGATGTTCAGCGCGAGCTGGAAGCCCAGGGCGAGCCGGACTTCCTAGACGACCTGCTCACCGTGCCGGTAGCGGAAAACGCCAACTGGTCAGAGGAAGAGATTCAGCAAGAGCTGGATAACAACTGCCAGGGCATTCTGGGTTACGTGGTGCGCTGGGTGGAACACGGTGTCGGCTGCTCGAAAGTGCCGGATATTCACAACGTCGGCCTGATGGAAGACCGCGCCACGCTGCGTATCTCCAGCCAGCACATTGCCAACTGGCTGCACCATGGCATCGTCGATGCGCCCCGCGTTGAGGAAACCCTCAAGCGCATGGCGAAAGTGGTTGATGAGCAGAACGCTGGCGACCCCACGTACACCGCCATGAGCGCCGACTTTGAAGGCTCTACCGCGTTCAAAGCTGCCTCTGACCTGGTGTTCAAGGGCCGCGTACAGCCGTCTGGCTACACCGAGCCGCTCCTGCACGCATGGCGTCAGGTACACAAGGCTAAGTAAGCCCTATCGCTTAATAGCCCACAGCCCCAAGGCTCGCGCCTTGGGGCTTTTTTATTTATGCTGGCTTACGTTAACGTAAAAGCAAGGTGGTACTGCGGGCAGCCACCTATCTAAGACCTGCCTGCAGCATCCGGCCCGTGCCTATAAAAAAAATAGCGAGGAATAACAACAATGACCGTGATGACCGCCGAGCAGATTGAGCACTTCCTGGATGAGGTCTTTCCCCAGCGGATGGGCAAGATAGTGAGCGTTGGAGAGATGCGCGCCACCATGCGCCTAAGCATTGGCCATGAGCACCTGCGCCCTGGCCCTCGCGTTTCCGGCCCTACCATGATGGGCTTTGCCGATGTAGCGCTGTACGTGGCGATACTCGCCCAAATAGGCCCCGAAGCGATGGCCGTGACCAGCGATTTAAACTGCCACTTTTTACGCGCAGCCTCCGGTGACCACGACATCATCGCCCACGCCAAGCTAATCAAGCTGGGCCGACGCTTGGCGGTGGGCGAAGTGCAAATCTTTTCCGCCAGCGATGACACGCGCCCCGTGGTGCATGTCACCGCTAGCTATGCGCTGCCGGATAACACCTAAGCTGCCAAATAGCGCCGTCGTTCACGCCTTAACGCGCTCAACTCACTTTGGGGAGCTGGTCAATCAGTCGATCCAGCGTCATCGGGTAGTCCCGTACGCGAATGCCGGTGGCGTTATAGATCGCGTTGGCCACGGCCGCCGCGACGCCACAGATGCCCAGCTCCCCCACGCCCTTGGCTTTAAGCGGCGTCGAGGCGGCGTCGGTGGTATCCAAAAAAATCACCTCCTGCTCGGGAATGTCCGCATGCACCGCCACCTCGTAACTGGCGAGGTCGTGGTTGACGAAAAAGCCGCGCTCCACATCGGGGGTGAGCCCCTCCATCAAGGCACTGCCCACGCCCATGGTCATCCCCCCAATCACTTGGCTGCGCGCCGTGACCGGGTTGAGGATCCGCCCTGCGTCGCACACCGCCAGCATACGGCGCACACGGGTTTCGCCGGTATGGGCGTGTACGGCCACTTCAACAAAGTGCGCCGCGAAGGTGCCGATTTGCAGCGTGTCTTTGAAGTCGCCAAAGTGGATGGTGTCTTCTGCCACCAGCTCTTCGCCATCAGCCACCTCCGCAAGCGCCACCTCGGTGGTGCCTGCGATCACTCGGCCCTGTTCAAACCTCGGCGAGTTCATACCAAGGCGCTGGGCAATCTCCTCTTGTAGCTTCAGGCAGGCCGCGTAAACACCGGCGGTGGCGCTGGCGGCACCGAACTGCCCGCCGGAACCCGACGAGACCGGGTAGTCGCTGTTGCCCAGCCGTACCTCCACGTCCTCTAGCGTCAACCCCATGGCTTCCGCGGCGGTTTGGGCAATAATCGTGTACGAGCCGGTGCCGATATCGGTCATATCGGTTTCCACTACCAAACGCCCAGCCTGCAAGCGTACCCGGGCACCGGAATCCATGGTGGGCGCGCCGCGATAAGCCCCGGCCATGCCGTGGCCGATCAGCCACTGCCCTTCCCGCTGGCCGCCTGGGGTGCGGTTACGCGCCTCCCAGCCAAACGCCTCGGCCCCTTTTTGCAGGCACTCTACGTAGTGGCGGTCGCTAAACGGCTTGCTGGGGTCTTCCGGGTCGACCTGGGTATCGTTGAGGATGCGGAATTCCACCGGGTCCATGCCCAGTTTCTCGGCCATTTCGTCCATGGCGATTTCTAACGCGGCAAGGCCGGAGGCTTCGCCGGGGGCGCGCATATCCGCCGACTCAGGCAGGTCCATCTCGATAGCCGTGTGGGCCACGCGGCGGCTTGCACCGGCGTAAAAGGCGCGGGTTTGGTTGACCGGATTCTCACCGCTGCCGCCGGGCAGTGTATGGGAGAACGCTGAGTGGTCGAAGGCGGTAATCCTGCCCTCGGCATCGGCGGCGATACGCAGGCGCTGAACAGTGCCGGAGCGGTGGGTGGCGTTGTTGAACACCAGAGGGCGCGGTAGCGCGAGCTTAACCGGCCGCCCAGCCGCCCTAGAGCCGAGCGCGGCCAGCACGGTATCTGCCCGCAGCCAGAGCTTGCCGCCAAAGCCGCCGCCCACATAGGGGCTCTCTAGACGAATGGTCTCGAGGTCAATCGCAAAGGTGGTGGCCAGCGCTTTGCGGGTCCAGGCTATCATCTGGTTGGAGGTCCAAACCGTCATTTTCCCGCCATCCGACCAATCAACGATGGAAGCATGAGGCTCCATCATCGCGTGGCTTTGGGAGGCCGTGCGGTAGACTTCATCCAGCGTTACCGCTGCGCTTTTAAAGGCTCCGTCCACATCGCCCACATCAGAGAGCGGCTCGTCGGGTGTTTGCTGCTCCCAGGCGGCGTCTAAATCAAACACGCCTTGCTCTTCTTGGTAGCGCACTTCAATCAGCGCGGCAGCACTTCGCGCCTGCTCTAAAGTGTCGGCCACCACCACGGCAATGGCTTGATGGTAGTGGGCAACGGTATCGCCACCAAACAGGCGCGCCACGTTGCTTTTGGCCTGCGCCAGCGGTTCTATTTCTAGAGTGGTGACCACCGCGGCCACCCCAGGCGCGGCGCGGGCGGCCGTGGCATCCATGTGGATAATGCGCCCTTTGGCGATGGTGGCACATAGCGGGTAGCCCACCAGCTGGTGGGCCGCTACGTCATGGCGCTCGTAGGCGTAGGGGGCTTGGCCGGTCACTTTGAGCGCGCCATCGATGCGCACATGGGGCTTGCCGACAATACGGGCGCGGTCAAACAGGTTATCGTCGGTCGATTGATTGAAATCCATCGGTTACTCCTCGGCCAGCAGCGCGGCGAGCGTTCGCTCTGCCAGGGTCAGCTTGTAGGCGTTCTCTTCAGTCGGGCGGGCACCGTCCAGCAGCTCAGCCATCACTGCGGCTGCGCCTTGGGGCAGCGCTGCATCCGCCGCATCGCGCCGCCAGGGCCGGGGGGCCATACCGCCCAGCGCCACGCGCCCCGTGCCGTCCGGGGCGTGAATCAGCGCCACTGAGACCAGCGCAAAGGCGTACGAAGAGCGGTCGCGCACCTTGAAGTAGGCATGGCGCCCTTCCATCGGCGCGGGCAGCACCACCCCGGTAATCATCTCGCCCTTGGCCAGGACGTTTTCTACCTCGGGGGTATCGCCGGGCAGCTGGTAGAACGCATCTAGTGTCAGGCTGCGGGTCTCGCCCTCGGGGGTAACGGTTTCCACGCGGGCATCCAGCGCTTGTAGCGCCACCGCCATATCGGAGGGGTGCGTGGCAATGCACGCATCAGAGGTACCAATCACGCCGAGCTGCCGAGTGGTCGCGCCTTTTCCCAGCGCCGCGCAGCCAGCGCCCGGTGAGCGCTTATTGCACGGCATGGCTGTATCGTAAAAGTAGGGGCAGCGCGTGCGCTGCAGCAGGTTACCGCCGGTGGTGGCTTTGTTGCGCAGCTGGCCAGACGCCCCCGCCACCAGCGCCCGGCTCAACACGCCATAGGCTTCGCGCACGCGTGGGTCGGCCGCCAGGGTGCTATTGCTGACCATCGCCCCCACGCGCAGGCCGCCTTCTTCCGTAGCCGTAATGGCGTTCAACCCCGTGCCGCGCACATCGATCAGGTGCAGCGGGGTTTCGATCTCGTGCTTCATTAAATCCAGCAGGTTGGTGCCGCCAGCAATGAATTTAGCGCCCGGCACCTCGGCCGCGCGGGCCGCTGCTTCGGCGGGGCTAGCCGCCCGCTCGTAGGAAAAGGCTCTCATGCGCGCTCCTTGGCAACCTGGGTAATGGCCTTGAGGATGTTGGCGTAAGCGCCGCAGCGGCAGAGGTTGCCCGACATCCGCTCGCGAATCTCGGCATCGGTGATCTCGATAGGCGCGGTGAGATCCGCCGTGACATGGCTGGGAATATTGGCGGCGATCTCCTGCAGTACGGCGTTGGCCGAACAGATCTGCCCCGGCGTGCAGTAGCCGCATTGAAAGGCATCGTTATCCACGAACGCCTGCTGCATAGGGTCTAGCTGCTCTACCGTGCCCAGGCCTTCGATGGTGGTGATCTCGTCACCTTCGTGCATCACTGCCAGGGTGAGACACGCGTTGATGCGTTCGCCATTCACCGACACGGTGCAGGCGCCACACTGGCCGTGGTCACAGCCTTTTTTGGAGCCGGTGAGCGCTAGATGTTCCCGCAGGGTATCCAGCAGCGTGGTGCGGTTATCGAGCGTTAAGGTGTGCTGGGTGCCATTCACCACCAGCGTCACGGTTGAGCGAGGCACTTCTTGCGGTGCCTGATCGCGGCGCTGCTCAGCGCTATTTGAAGCGTTCATAAATCGGTGCCTTCCCTGCTCATTGCTGTTGCTTATCGACGGTCTCGCCCCTTCAGCATAGACATAAATCGGCGGCAGCGACCTGACGCGTACCAAGCGGCTGCGCTACGCTTAGCGCAACGACCCGCGCTAAGCGGGCAGGGTGACTCACGAAAGGACGCGACATTGATGCAACACTTGGATCGACAGGTGATTGAAAACGCCCTGGCGTGGTGCCAGCAGGGCAGCTCTTTTTGGCTCTGCACGGTGCTGGCTACCTTTGGCTCCTCTCCTCGCGAGCCGGGCTCCTGGATGGCAGTGAACGAAGCAGGAGAAGCCATTGGTTCGCTGTCCGGGGGCTGTGTAGAGGAGGACTTTCTCCAGCGCGTCAAAGAGGGGGCGTTTGAGCGCCCGGTGACGGTCATCCGCTATGGCGACCCGTACGACGTTCAAGGGGCTAACGTGACGCTGCCCTGCGGCGGTATCCTAGAAGTACTGATTGAGCGCCTGCCCGCCACCCAAGCCACCGAAGCGCATCTTACTACGCTGCTGGCGACGCTAGACGGCCAGCAGCCGCTGGTGCGCCATGTCGACCTCCCCAGCGGGCGCGTTGGCTTTCACGAGGATGCCTCGCTTGGCCCGCGAGTTTACCGTGAGCAGGTGCAGGGGGAATCCGAGCGCATCTACCTGCGCGTTGCCCCCGCCAGGCGGTTAATTATTGCGGGTATCTCCGCCATTACCGCCCCCTGTGCGGCCTTTGCCGTCACGCTCGGGTTCGAGGTGATCGTCTGCGACCCGGACGCCACCGCCTGTGCGCAGTTCTCCGTGCCCGGCGCGTTGGTTAAGGCACAGCTGCCGTCCCAACACATCGCCTCCGGCGCTTGCCATGGGGCGACGGCAGTGGTGGCGCTCACTCATGACCCGCGCATCGATGACTTGGCCATGATGGAAGCCGTACGTACCCCCGCGTTCTACATTGGCGTGATGGGCTCTCAACGCACCTCCACCGCCCGAGCAGAGCGGCTGATACGCTCCGGCGGGCTCACCCAAGCGCAGGTGAAGCGCCTGCATATGCCCATTGGCCTGGCGCTGGGCAGTAAAACACCGGCAGAGATCGCCCTGGCGGTCATGGCGGATATCGTACGGGTGCAGCACGGTAAGGCCGTGGATGAGCTTTAATCGCCATGAGCGCTAACCACGTCGTCGCCCTGATAATGGCGGCAGGCTACTCGCGGCGCTATGGCGAGGCCGATAAGCGCCAGGAGCGTCTTGCCGATGGTCGAACGCTGTTGGCCACCACCGTTGCGCGCACCGAGCAGGCGTTTAGCCAGGTACGGGTCGCGATTCGTGAGGAGGACGACGCGTTTCAGCTTGGCTTGGCTGCCAGCACGCCGCTGATTCGGCTGCGCCAACCGCACCTGGGGTTGGGCGCCAGTTTGGCCGAAGCGGTGGCGGCGCTAGGCGGTGATTGCCGCCTGAACGACAGTAAGGCGGTGGCGGTACTGCTAGGCGATATGCCGCGTATTCACCCCGCGACGCTGCGGGCACTGCAGCAGCAGGCCACCCGCGATACCATCTGGCGGCCGCGCTACGGCGGGCAGCCCGGCCACCCGGTGCTGTTTGGCCGGGCTTTTTGGCCGGAACTAGCGCATTTACGAGGCGAAACGGGCGCTAAGTCGCTGATTCAGCGCCACCCATCCCACTACCATACGCATGACGTCGACGACGCGGGCACTCTGTTCGATATCGATACGCCAGACGCGCTTGCCTGCTTTTAGCGTTTAAGCGCTCATTCGATTATCAAAGAAACCATTTAATAAACATTATAGAGTAGTGTGTGCATGCCACTGCCACACAGCGATCGATGAATGTTACTGCCCAACCTATTACTGGATCCGCAGGCGCTGAGTGCTTTGCAAGGAAAGCACGATGTTCTCCTGGTGATACTCTCCTGGCTAGTTGCTCTGGCGGCATCTTATGCCAGCTTGGAAATTATTCGTCTCGTCGGGAGCACCTCGTCGTCGCTCTGGCGCAGCACTTGGCTCGCCGCGGGGGCCAGCGTAATGGGCGCGGGCGTCTGGAGCATGCATTTCGTCGGCATGCACGCCTACCGGCTGGCGTTTCACGTTAGCCACGGCCATCTATTAACACTGCTTTCCGTTGTGCCCGCCATCGTCGGTATCTTGGTGGCCATGACGCTGCTCTGTCGCGAGAAGCTCTCGCACCGCACGCTGACTCTCGCGGGCACGAGCCTGGGGCTGGGGATTGGCGTGATGCACTATAGCGGCATGGCCGCCATGCGTATGCCCGCCACGCTCTACTATGCGCTGGATCTATTTTTAGCCTCGTTGGTCGTTGCCGTTGGGCTGGGCATTTTGAGTGCCTATGCTTACCGCTTATGCCGTCTTGAAAACGGCAAAGCGCGCTATCAGCGGTACGCGTTCATATCTGCGCTGTGTATTTCGCTCGCCGTCAGTGGCATGCACTACGTGGCCATGCAGGCTGCCTGGTTCGTGCCCATGAGCGATGCCGCCGAGCACGCCCACATAGAGGGCTCCCAGTGGCTTATTTTTGTGATCAGCGGGGCAGCCGTTTTTGCCGCGCTGCTGACGGTGCTGGCGATTAAAATCCAGCGCCGCCTGGAAGACAGCGAGCGCCACGGCCATATGACGCAACGGCGTCTACTGGAAGTGATTGCCGCTCTTCAGGATGGCGTGGTGCTGTTCGATGATAGCGCCCGCATTCGGCTGTGTAACGGCGCCTTTGAGAAACTGACGGGCATGACCCACGCGCAGCTCGTCGATGCCGATATCACCCAAGTGCCCTACGCCAAAGATAGCCAGACGCTCACCCCCACCATTCACCACGCACTGGTGGCAGAAGGGGAGTGGAGCGGCATGATCACGGCGCTGCGCACGAATGGCGATGAGTACCCGGCATGGCTCAGCATCAGCCGCGTGAACTATGCCCACAGTAAAGATCGGGATTACGTGGCCCTGATCAGCGACCGCACCGACGAGCAAAACGCGCAGCAGCGGATTCGCTATCTGGCTTACCATGACATGCTCACCGGCTTGCCAAACCGCTTGGCACTTCAGGAGTATTTGACGACACACCTGCAGGATAGCCGTCATCAGGGCCACTACTCGGTGCTAGCGCTGTTGGACGTCAACCGTTTCAAAGTGCTGAACGACAGTATGGGCCAGGATATCGGCGACGAGCTGTTACGACAGCTCGGCAGCCGCTTGCAGCAGCAGCCCGGACAGGAGGTGATGGCAGCCCGCTTGGATGGTAATGAATTTGCGCTGTTGTCCACGTTCACCGCCACGGATCAAGCCACCGCCGAACGGCGGGCGTACCAGCATATCGAGCAGGTACTGGCGACGCTGGTGGCCGATTATCAGCTTCACGGGCACACCTACCCTTGCAACATCAACGTGGGCATGCTGATTTTCTGCCCTCGTGAGATTGAGAGCGTCGGGCAGCTGTTCAAACGCGCCGGGCTGGCACTGTTGGAAGCCAAGCGCCAGCGAGACGGCGTGCCCAAGCGCTTCTGTTCGGAGCTGGAGCAGAAACTCGAAGAAGATATTACGCTGGAGCGTGAGCTGCGCCTGGCGATCGATAGCGGTGCGCTTAGCCTGCATCTTCAAGCCCAGGTAGATACGCACCACGACGTCATCGGTGCCGAAGCCCTGGTACGCTGGCACCACCCACATCAGGGGATGATCTCACCGGGGCGCTTTATTCCCATCGCCGAGCAAACCGGACTCATTTTGCCCCTGGGTGCTTGGGTGTTAAAAGAGGGCTGCCGTCTGCTCGGCGAGTGGCAGCACGACCCACGCCTGCGCCATTTAAAGCTCTCGCTTAACGTGAGCGTGCGTCAGTTCCAGCAGCCCGATTTTGTCGAGCAGGTCACCACCACGCTGCGCGCGACCGGCGCCCCGCCTGAGCGTTTGACGCTGGAGCTGACCGAATCGCTGCTGATGAGCGACCCGGAAGGCACCATCGACAAGATGCGCCGACTGCGGCAACTGGGCATTCGCTTTGCGCTGGATGATTTTGGCACCGGCTACTCGTCGCTGGCATATCTCAAATCGCTGCCGCTGGACACGCTCAAAATCGACATCGCTTTCGTCAGGGATTTGACTCTGGACATGCAGGCAACGCCGATCGCCGCCACCATCATCGCCCTGGCAGAGAGCCTGGGGCTAGACGTGATTGCCGAGGGCGTGGAAACCAACGATCAGTGTACGGTGCTGGCGCGCTTAGGGTGCCATGTGTATCAGGGCTACTTCTTTGGCAAGCCAGCACCCGCAGCAGCGTTTACGCGACGCAATGGTGCCTCTTCTCCTACAGCGTCATGAACGGCTGGGCGTCTTGATTGCTGAACATATACACGTGATAAGGCTCGCTCTGGGGCCCAGGCATGCCCGGTGTGCCAATCGGCATACCGGCTAAGCCGATGCCATCGACCTCAGGCTGCTGGTCAAACAGTGCCTCAACCGACTCCATCGGCACGTGCCCTTCGATCCAGTAGTTGCCTATCTCGATGGTGTGGCACGAGCCCATGCCGTAAGGCACGCCCGCCTGCTGTTTGATATCACCCAGCTCGACATCATCAATAATGGTGACGTCTACGCCCAGCGCTTCAAGATGACGCGCGTACTCATCGCAGCAGCCGCATTGCGGGTTTTTATACAGCGTCGCCTCATCGGGCAGCGCAGCGTGGGCAGTCGCAGCGCCGAACATCAAGGCACCAGATACCAGCAGCGCCGTGGCATGTCGTTTCATATCGCTCTCCTATGACAACGTCTTTTACAAAGCTTACAACCTAGGGGCTACCTATAGGTCAAGACCCAAACAACAGCCTCTCACTCTCGTTTGACCTATGGGCGGCACTGGGTTCTACGCTAAAGGGTGGACGTTGACCCCAAGACGACAAGGAGGCTAACCATGGCAGCAACGACCCACCACACCGCACAGGTGTATCGGATGAAAACCGCCGAGCACATGTGCCCGTTCGGCTTGAAGACCGTCGACTTGCTCAAACGCAAAGGCTACGCGGTGGATGACCATACTCTCACCAGCCGTGACGACGTCGACGCATTCAAGGCACAGGAAGATGTCGATACCACGCCGCAGGTATATATCGATGGCGAGCGGATTGGCGGCTACGAAGACGTGCGCGAACACTTGGGTATGAGCGTTCCCAATGCCAATGAGACTACCTACCGCCCGGTGCTGGCCATTTTTGCCGTCGCGCTATTGATAGGCCTGGCGATGAGCTGGGCGACCCAGGGCACGCTGCTCACGGCGCGCATGCCAGAGTTTGCCGTAGCGACCGCGATGGTGCTGCTGGGCCTGCAGAAGCTGCAAGACATCGAAAGCTTCAGCACCATGTTTCTCAACTACGACCTGCTCGCCCAACGCTACGTGCCCTATAGCTACGCTTACCCCTACGCCGAAACCGCCGCCGGGCTGTTGATGCTGGCGGGCACGCTGATTTGGGTGGCCGCGCCGCTGGCGCTGTTCGTCGGCACCGTGGGCGCAGTATCGGTGTTTAAAGCGGTATACATCGACAAGCGCGAACTCAAGTGCGCCTGCGTGGGTGGCAACAGCAACGTACCCCTCGGCTTTGTGTCGCTCACCGAAAACCTGGTGATGATCGGCATGGGCCTGTGGATGCCGCTGCGCATGCTACTGGGCTAGCGTCGATTAAGAGCGGCTTAGCAGCGCCGTGACGCCCAGGGCCAGCCAACCGGCCATCAGTAGAAGCCCGCCGATCGGTGTCACGATACCTACGCTCAACCCGGCCAGCGCCATCAGGTAGAGCGAACCGGCAAAGGCCAGCACACCTAACGCCCATAAGGCGAGTACGACCTGCTGACCAGGGAGCGGACGGTGGCTGCGCCAAGCCAGTACCGCCAGCATAGCCAGCGTGTGCCACGCTTGGTAGCGCACGCCGGTTTCCACGATATCCACTATCGCAGCGCTGGTGCGTGCCGCTAACCCGTGGGCGGCGTAAGCCCCCAGCATCACCATGGTTGCTCCTAAAAGCGCCACCACACACCACCACAGCTTGTCGATTCGCTGCACGCCTGACTCCTTTTCACCCATGTTGGCGGCGCATCGCCACCCCGTTAATCATTGAGATATTCACTCCGCTGCATACCTTGCACGGATCGAAACCGCTACAATAGAGGCCGTTTTGCCTCATCCACCAGGGTGCTTACTGTTTATGTCTACCCCCAATGAGTCGATACAGCTTACGCTCAACGGCGAACCCTACGCCATGACCGCTGGCCTCACCGCTGCCGACTTGGTCGAGCAACTTGGCCTGGGCGGGCGTCGTATCGCTGTCGAAATCAACGAACAGATTGTGCCCAAGAGCCAACTGGCCGCGACCCCGCTGGCCGCAGGCGACCAGATCGAAGTGGTCCACGCCATTGGCGGCGGCTAGCTGCCGGTGCTTTTTCAAGGAATCGCTATGACGCAACTGACTGATACACCGTTCACCATTGCCGGACGTGATTTTAGCTCCCGCCTGTTAGTGGGTACCGGCAAGTACAAAGACTTTACCGAAACCGGTGCGGCCATTGCCCAGAGCGGTGCCGAAATCGTCACCTTTGCCGTGCGCCGTACCAACCTTGGCCAAGATGCCGATGCGCCGAACCTGCTCGACGTTATCTCGCCCAAGCAGTACACCCTGCTGCCCAATACCGCTGGCTGCTACAACGCCAAAGATGCCGTGCGCACCTGCCGCTTGGCCCGCGAACTGCTGGACGGCCACAACCTCGTCAAGCTGGAAGTGCTCGGCGATGACCATACGCTCTACCCCAACGTGGTCGAGACGCTAAAAGCGGCCGAGACACTGCTGGCCGACGGTTTCGACGTGATGGTGTACACCAGCGATGACCCGATTGTGGCACGCGAGCTGGAAGCCATGGGCTGCTGCGCCATCATGCCGCTGGGCTCATTGATTGGCTCGGGCCACGGCATTCAAAACCCGCATAACGTTCGCCTCATCGTAGAACAGAGCAGCGTGCCGGTGCTGGTGGATGCAGGCATTGGCACGGCCTCCGATGCCGCCATGGCCATGGAGCTTGGCTGCGACGGCGTGCTGCTCAACAGCGCCATTGCCCACGCCCGCGACCCGCTGCGCATGGCCAACGCCATGAAGCTCGCCGTCGAGGCTGGCCGCGATGCGTTCTTGGCAGGCCGCATGCCGCGCCGCCAAAGCGCCGACCCCTCTTCGCCTTTTGCAGGCCGAATCAACGGCTGATACAGAGACACCATGACCGATACGAACGACACCGCGCCCGAGAGCAACACCACTGGCCCCGAAAGTGCCGATGCGCCGCTGCACCGCCGCGGCATTAAAAGCTACGTGATTCGCGCCGGGCGCATGACCCAAGCCCAACAACGCGGCCTGGAAGACGTATGGCCGCGCCTGGGGCTGACCATTGCCGATGGTCGCCAGGATTTAGACGCCCTGTTTGGCCGCCACGCCCCCCGCGTGGTGGAAATTGGCTTTGGCATGGGTAACTCGCTGATTGAGCAGGCTGAAACTTATCCCGATACCGATTTTATCGGTATTGAGGTGCACGCCCCCGGCGTTGGTAAACTGCTCGATGAAGTGGATAAACGCGGCCTGACCAACCTGCGCGTTTACCGTGAAGACGCCCTAGCGGTACTGGAGCAGTGCCTGCCCGAAGGCTCGCTGACCACGCTGCAGCTGTTCTTCCCCGACCCGTGGCCGAAGAAGAAGCACCATAAGCGGCGCATCGTGCAGCCTGCGTTCGTGGAGCTGATTCGCACACGCCTCAAGCCCGGCGGCACGTTCCACATGGCCACCGACTGGGAAGCCTACGCCGAGTGGATGGCGGAAGTGATGGAAGCCGCCCCCGGCTACGCCAACACCGCCACCGCCGAGACCGCGCCTTACGTGCCCCGCCCGGCCTTCCGCCCGCTCACCAAGTTTGAGGCCCGCGGCGAAAAGCTTGGCCACGGCGTGTGGGATCTGATTTACCGGCGGGAAGCGTAACGCTTACTCAAACGCCGTGAGTGCAAAGCTGTCGCACTCGGCCACCTTGGCAAACCACGCCTGCAGCCGTGGAAAGCGGTTCGGCCACTCAAAGGCCGGTAAGCGAAAGCTGAGGTACGCCAAGGCGACAGCGACCACAATCGCCCCTAGCGTGCGCTGGGTATGACCGGCCAGCACGCTAGGGTGCGCTTCCAGCGTCACCAGCGTGCGCTCAATCGCTTTTAACCGCCGGCTTCCTAACAGCGTCTCATCCACGTCTGGCCCACCATGCTTGCGGCCAATCACCACGTTAAACGCCGCCTCCATCAAGCCCTGCCCCAACCCCGCCAGCGCCAGGGTGTCCGCTAAACCGTCCGCTGGTAGCAGCTTCGCGCCTTCGCCCACGGCATCCAGATAGTGGGCAATCAGCAGCGATTCGGTCAGCACCTCGCCGCCTTCCGTCACCAGCGTCGGAATACGACTCAGCGGGGTAATCTTTAAAAGCTCGCTATCCGCCGCCCAGGGGTCGCACCAGCAAAGCTCAGTGTGTGCCATCAGCCCTTTTTCATACAGGCAGATCCGTACCACACGAGCGTAGGGGGAAGAAGTATTGAGGTAGAGCTGCATAGTGGTCTCCCATCGAGGTCATGAATCCGTATCGTAAATCACGGGAAGACACTACAGGAGCCCCAAAAAAAGAAAGCCGCTCCATGGGGGAGCGGCAAAAGACCGTGACTAGCAATGAGAGGGAGAAACCATGACAGGAAACTGGCGGTTTCTGTCGTGGTTGCCAGCGTCTCATCAAACGCTGACCATCACAATATAATCATTCTCATTTACCCCGTCAACACAAATGCGAATACTTTTTATTTATTTTTTTAGATCAACTGATGAGCTGGAGCCACAACGGCAGCGTCAGCATGGCGAGCAGCGTTTGTCCGGTAATGATGGCTGCCATTAATTCCGCATTACCTCCCAACTGACGGGCAAGAATGTAGGCCGAGGTCGCCGTGGGCAGCGCGGCAAACAGCAGCGCGACGTCTCGGCTCACGGGGTCGAGCCTCAGTAGCCACGCCAACAGCAGTACCAAGGCGGGCATCAGCAGCAGCTTGATCGCGTTTGTGGCGATCACGCCACGGTCAAGACGCAGCAGCGCCATGGGCCTGAGCGCCACGCCCACGGCCACTAGGCCCAGCGGCAAGGCTGCGCGCCCCAGCAGCGAGACGGTCGCCTCGCTCCATCCAGGCAGGCCAATACCGCTAAGATTCAGCCCAATACCGGCCAGACACGCCAAAATGAGCGGATTTTTCGCCAATGCCAACGCGCTCTTGCCCAGACTTGCGCTACCCAACGTGCCCGCCGCCACGAAACTGGCCACGCACATAACGTTCACCACAGGCACCATGAGCGCCACGGCCACCGCTGCCGTGGTGGCCCCCAACGAGCCATGCAGCGCCGCCGCCCCTGCCACGCCCACGTACGTGTTGAAACGCACGGCCCCTTGAAACACCGAGGTGAACGCCGGCGCGTCGAGTGCCAACCAGGCGCGAAAATGCCACAGCAGCAGGCCAAACAGCACCATCGCTCCCAGCAGCGCCAGCGCTAATCGACCGACGGGCACTTGGCTCACGTCGGCCGTTGCCAGCGTGCCGATCAGCATGGCCGGGAACAGCACGAAATAGATCAGCCGCTCCATCTGCGCCCAAAATTCGACGCTCGGCCAGCGGCCCGCTCCCAAGGCGGCGCCCAATAAAATCAATAAAAACAGCGGCCCTAACGCTCCGGTAATGCTCTCCATTGTTATTCCTTATCAAGTGCGACATCCCAGCACAGCGACATCTGCGGGATAGCTGTTACCATGAATTGCATACCATGAAACAAATTTCCCGCCTTATGGCCTGCGTAGCGACTATTCTGCCATGAAGAATTTGCTTAAACCTGTCGAGGTGACGGGTTTTCCAGCGCTCAAAGTGCTTATCCTGGTGACTGGCCTCGCGCTGGCCGCATGCACGTGGTACGTCTTTGCTAACTGGCTGCGCGACGATAGCGATATCGTGTGGTTCTCCCCCAGCGGTGAATGCAATTTGCATCAAACGCCCTGTTCGGTAACGCTGGGCGACAAAGGCCATCTCACGCTAGCCATCGATACCGACGGCCGCATCGAGGCACTGGAAGTGCTGCCGCTGGATGTCGAGGTAGAGGGCGTAGCCCCTAACCAAGTGACGGTCGATTTTGTGGGTCGCGGCATGGACATGGGGCTCAACCGCTTCGCGCTCACCGCCACGGCGCCGGGCCACTTTCACGGTCAGGGGCAAGTCGGCGTGTGTACGCAAGCCGTCATGCCTTGGCGGGCGCGGGTCATTCTGGAAACGCCGGACGGTAAGCTGGGTAGCTGGTTCGATTTCGACGTGACAAGGAGTTAAGCACATGGCAATACGCAAGCCACTGTGGCTAGGCATCGCCCTACTTGCCCTTCTACTGGTCGTGGCAAGCGTTGGCCTGTACCAACTCCGCGCAGGTGAGGATCCCGACGAACCGACAGGCGGTCCCATCGCCATGCCGTCGACACAAGGCGACTTCTCCCTGGCTCAGCTCGGCGACGACGAGATTGCCATCGTCTCCTTCGGTTACACCTACTGCCCTGATGTCTGCCCCATGAACCAGGCGGTCAAACGCCAGGCCCTGGCGCAATTGAGCGATACCCAGCGTGAACGGGTGGTGCCTGTCATGATTACGGTAGATCCAGAACGCGATACGCTCGACCGGATGAGCGAGTATATGCAGTTCTTCGGCGAAGAGTTCATTGGCTTGGTGGGTAGCCAAGCACAGCTGACCGATGTCGCTGAGCGCTACGGGGTGATTTGGCGGCGGGTCGACGCACCAGAGTCGGCCATGGCGTATACCATCGACCACAGTGCGTCACTGTTTTTGGTCAACCGCGATGGGGAGATCCTGCAGCGGGTGCTCTACTCCCCAACGCCACACGGGTTAGTTTCGGCGTTGGAGAGCGAGCTTAGCGGCTCATCGTGACGAAACCGTCCTTCAAACGACCGTGGCGCCGTGGCTGGATACCTTAGCGGTCTGAGGACGTTTCGCTCGTCTGATCGGCCTGCAGGCGGTCCAACATGGCCATCAGCGCCTGCGCCTGGGTGCCATCGCGGGTATCGTGTAGCGGATTGATCTGCCACGTACTCTCCGCGAACCCCCACCAGTCCCAGCACGCTTGCGGATTGGCCATACTGCTCTCCGCCTGTGGATACAGCACCACCTGGGCATGTTCCGCCGCCCAGCGGTTCAAACCGCTGTAACGCACGAACGTATCCCCAATAGTCTCTGCGTTCATCTGGCAACCGTGCAGCGCCACGGTAACCGGGCAGCCGCCCGCTTCACACGCCTCGGGCACGAACAGATAGCCCGTATCGGCAAAGCCCTTCACTGCGAAGTCAGACTGGTCAAAGGCCAACAGCTCACCTTCGCTGGCGTTCGCCTCGCGCTCGGGATAAAGCCACGCCTGCATCTCCCCCGCCACGTCGTCGCCGCAGGCCAGCAGGTGGCTAGCGCCGCCGTTATGGCAGTCGCCCAGCGACTGCGGGTCGAGGGACGCGTCGTTGGGCATTGCCACTGGCCAGCCGTGTCCGGTGTTGTCCCGCTGAACGAAACGTAGCTGCTGCTCCGGGTCCGCTAGCCAGCGCTGCCACTGCTGCGCGAGCAGATCGCCCAGCGCAGGCGAGATCGTTTCGTCTGACGCGCCATGCCACACGAAGGCGCGAAGCTGGCGAAGCGCCTCTTGGCTGCCTACCTGCTCCATCTCTGCGTAGCGCTCGCGGCGCTGCGCCAGCTCGTCCAAAGACGGCAAGCCACGTCGGGTCATCATGCACTGATTGAGGGCCGTACTTAATGCCCCCTGCGCACAGCCCCACGGTCCAGCCGCCAGGACACCCAACCCGCTAAAACGCTCGGGCCACGCTACCGCGAGCTGAGTGGCCATGTAGCCCCCTGAGGAGACGCCCACCACGCTCGCCTGATCGCTCGCTGCCGCCAGCGCAGGTAAGCCAGGCGTCTCTTCTTGGGCATGGGCAGCGCTGCTACCCAAGACAATAAGCGCCGCCATCCAGCGGCGCTGACGAACGGCCATGCCCATGGCTTATTCGATGCCTAGTAGTTCGACGCGGAAGGTCAGCATTTCGTTCGGGCCGATCGGACCCTGACCGCGTTCGCCGTAGGCGAGATCCGCCGGAATGTAGAGCATCCAGCTATCACCCACGCTCATGAGCTGCAGCGCTTCTTGCCAGCCTTCGATCACCTGGTTGACCTGGAAGCTCACCGACTCGCCACGCTCGAAGGAGCTATCGAACACGGTGCCATCCAGCAGCATGCCTTCGTAGTTCACTTCGACGGTGTCTTCGGGCCCTGGTGTGGCGCCGTCACCGGATTCGATCACTTCGTACTGCAGGCCCGACTCGGTCACTTCGACCTCGTCACGCTCGGCATTGTCGGCCAGGAAGTCTTGTCCCTCTTCCAGGTTCGACTGGGCCAGCTCGGCGGCCTCCTGCTCGCGTGCTTCCATCGAACGCTCTTGGAAGGCCATCAGCGCTTCCATCATCTCTTCTTCGTTCATCGCTAGCTCGTTGCCATCAAAGACATCGCGCATACCATCGGTGAACGCATCCAGATCGAGATCGTCGATGTCTGCCTGCATGCTTTCGCCCAGGGTCACGCCCAGGCTATACGCCAAGCGCTGCTCGTCGGTTTCCGGAGCGGCGGCGGCAAACGGCGCCACCAGCAGCAGGCCAGTGAGCGCGGTAGAAGAGAGTAATGCTTTCATGGAAAAAACCTTATCCAGCGGCGCAGCGCGCCAAATGTTTTTGGGTGCCTCAAAGACTAACACCCGCCGCCTCAGGCTGCATTACCTGAAACGACGGGTGCTCTTCGGACCACGCGGTTGCGTAGAGGTTTAGCCTGATGGCCTCACATTAGACCACTAACGTCGGGCAATGCGCGGCCCCGGCCACGCGTTGGGAAACGCTGCCTAGCAGCAAATTCTTTTCCCCGTTGGTTCCCTGTGCGCCAATCACGATCAGATCGCACTCCCGCTTACGAGCAAAGCGCACGATGGTGCGGGAGGGACGTCCGCCTTTGACAAAAGCCCGCACGCGAACGCTGTCGGCGCCCAGCTCGATGGCATGGGACTTGGCGTGCACGGCAATCTCGGTGGCGTACTCTTTGAGCGCGTCATCAGGAATATCCAGACGGTTGGGACGCACCATGGAGAGCGACGCTTCCAACAGGCTATGGTGTTTGAACACGCACAGCAGATAGAGCTCAGCCCCGGTAAGCATGTGCAGCCCAACGGCTTTTTCGAGCGCTTTGATGGCCCCCTTGGAGCCATCGACGGGAATCAGAATGCGATTGAACATCCGCGTTCTCCTTGTGACTGCTTAACGGAAGGCAACATCACGCAGGAACAGCGCAATTTGCGGGAACATGATCAGCAGGGCCGCCGCCAGAATCAGCATAAAGATGAACGGTGGCGTCCCTTTGATCACCTCCCAGTAGGGGCGCTTGAAGATCGCAATAGCGGTAAAGATATCGCAGCCAAAGGGTGGCGTGGCCGAGCCTATCGCGACCTGCAGGGTAATCAGAATACCCACCAGGACCGGGTCGAGCCCGGTGGCCGCAATCGCCGGTGCAAAAATCGGCGTTAGCACCAGAATGACCACGATGGGGTCGACGAACATACATGCCACGAAGAACGAAATACAGATGGCGATCAGTACGCCCGTGGGCCCGGCCTCGTTGACCCCGACGGCCTCGAGAATCGCCTGAGGAATCTGCGCGAACGAGATGATCCACGAGAAGCCGTTGCCGACGGCCACCAGAATGAACACCACAGCGGTAATCAGGCCGGTGGATTTAGCAATGGCGTAGATGTCGCGCATTTTCAGCGAGCGGAAAACGACGAACTCCAACAGCACGGCATACAGCACGCAGGCGGCCGCCGCTTCGGTGGGGCTGAAGATACCGCCATAGATCCCACCGACGATGATCACCGGAAAGCCCAGCGGCCAGAGCGCTTTTTGCACGGCCGTAGCACGCTCTTTCCAGCTCGCGCGCTCTTCGGTGGGCACGTCCTTCACGATGGCGTAAATGATGCAGTAAGTGGAGAACATGAACAAAATCAGAAGCCCCGGCCCGATACCGGCGATGAACAGCTCGCCGATCGACGTACCGGAAATGACCCCATAAATAATCATGCCGATGCTGGGCGGGATCAAAAAGGCAATGTCGCTGGCATTGATAATCAGCGCCAGCGTAAAGGGGTCCGAGTAGCCCGCTTTAAGCATCTTCGGGCGCAGCGGTGAGCCCACCGCGACCACGGTGGCCTGGGTCGACCCCGACACGGCACCAAACAGCGTACAAGAGGCCGCGGTACTGACCGCCAAGCCGCCTTTGATATGGCCAATGAAGGACATCACCATATCGATGAGGCGGTTAGCCGACTGCCCTCGGGTCATGATGTCGGCAGCGAGAATGAACATCGGCACGGCAATCAGCGACGCCGGACGTATGCCCGCCATCATCTGCTGAATCAGCGTATCCATCTGGCCAAAACCGTTGAACATCATATAGAAGCCGATCACCGCAGCGGTGATCAGCGGGATCATCATTGGAAAGCCCAGCAGCAGCAGGGCAATCATGGTGACTACCATTATCGTCGTCATAGCGTTCCCCTAGGGTGCAATCCCTGCGTTACACTTCTGTTTCGGTATCTTTGTAGCCGTCCACGACCCCGGTGGAGAGGTAAACGTCCCGAGTGGAAAGGTTTTTAATGGCGGTCAGCAGGTATTGAATCCCGGTAATCAAAAAGCCCATGGGTACCCAGACGTAAATGATCCACACCGGCAAGCCCAGAGACGGAAGTACGCGCCCTTTGCTATACAAGTCGAGGATGTACACCACGGAGTAATAAAGCAGGAAGAACATCACCAGCGAGGTAAAGAACGCAATGCCGATCATCAACACTTTGCGCCCACCCACCGGCAGCGCGTCGTAAATCGCCGACATGCGAATATGGCGACCGTGACGGGCGGCATAACCAATACCCGCAAAGGTGATCATGATGATCAGGATACGGTTTAGCTCACCTGAAAACATGATGCTATTGCCGAATACGAAGCGGGCAATGACGTTGGTGACCGTGTTCAGCGCCATTAGCAAAACCCCCATCGCCAGTATGACTGACTCGATTTTGCTAATTGCAGTGTCGATCACTCCCAATACACCGGGCAAACCCGACCGGTAATTCTTTTCGGACTCTTCTTCGGACATGGCCGTTCTCCTTTAAACGCAGCGTGGTCGCTTGCTCGATCCGCGACGCGACATTCCCATCACTGACACCGAACGGAGTAGGTTCGGCCTTGCTCATTTTGTAGCGTAACGGGTAATGACTCTTTTCGCTTCAACGCTGGATGGACGTAGATTTTTCTGTGTTCCAACGCGAAAGCACGTGTTTTTTCGCTGCCTGGGCGAACAATAAAAAAGGGGCAGCGCTGGCTGCCCCTTCGTGATGTCATCTGATCAACGCGAACGCGCTAACCCATTAGGACTCACTGTTGACGGCTTCGAGATCGGCCTTGAACTGCTCCAGCAGCTCAGCGCCACGCTCACCCGTCATTTCGAGGAAGGCATCTTCGACCTGCGGCGCGCGCTCACGGAACGCTTGAATCTGCTCTTCGTTCAAGCGTGTGACGGTCACTTCGTCGGACGCTTCCTGAATCTTGGCGAGTGCTTCGTCAGCCAGACCCTTGATGTGCTCGATCGTGTGATCATAGGCCGCGTCAGAGGCTTCCTGCACCAGCTCTTTATCCTCATCGGACAGGCCTTCGTAGAAGTCTTGGTTCGCCATCATGGCGGTGGTGAACCAGCCGTGACCGGTGAAGGTCAGGTGCGGAGACACTTCATACAGGCCGCCAGACTCGATCCAAAAGATCGGGTTTTCCTGGCCATCGATGATGCCGGTCTGCAGGCCGCCGTATACTTCGCCCCAGGGCAGCGGTGTCGGCGTCGCGCCAAAGGCGTCGTAGGTTTCCGACAGCAGCGGGTTGGTCATGGTGCGGATTTTCTTGTTATCCATGTCTTCCGGCGAGCTGATTGGCTCGTCGGTGGTGACCACCATTTCACCCTCTGGGTACATCTTCAGAAGTTCGAGACCCTGCTCCGCGTAAAGCTCCGGGAACATTTCGTTGATCGCTTTACTCTCGTCGAAGAACGTCAGTACGGTCTCTTCGTCGGTCGGCAGCAGATACGGAATAAAGAAGATTTGCGCTTCCGGGATCAGTGCGCCAGTGAAGCCAGGCGACTGGTTCACGAACTGGAGAATGCCGTTTTGGGTTTGCTCCATGATGTCATCGGACTCACCCAGCTCGCCAAAACGGTACACTTGTACGGAGTGGTCAGAGTTCTCTTCGATGTACTCTTTGAACGCGTAAGCGAATACATCCTGCACGTCGCCTTCGTACTCTTCGTGAGCGTAACGCCAGTTATCCGCCTGGGCTGTCGCGCTCAGGCCCAGCAGCAGAGCCCCTACGCTCGCCGTGGTGAGTAACTTGGTGGAAACGGAACGAGTCGAAACTAATTTGCTTGCCTTCATGCAGAGTTCCCCTAGCAGTGGTAAGCGCGCCGTACGAGAGCGCTAGAATCTAATTTTTGTCTATCCCATGCCGCTACACGTTTTCTCAGCCGCTAACACGCAGTAACGTCGTTCATTGCTGTGGGTTAGCGGGCGATATCAGCGCGGCCAGCGCGGGTTATTCAAAAACAGCTTAATTTCAGGCTAGCGTGGTGGCTCACAGCGGTCAAGCTGGCTTGCCAGGGTGAAAAGTGCCGTTGTCGTGCTTTCGCGCACGCGTTGCGCTTGTGGAAAATGTTTGTCAAGCGGTGCCGAAAACAGCGTATCTTGCAGCCACTGTGCAACATTGTGCTGGCTTATGTCGCTTTTTGTTAAACGAACGTCATTTGTCGACGATGCGAGCGCCCACTGCTGCCAACGTTGAAGGTTTTCACGCTCAGCCTGCAGCTCGGCACGCTGTAAGGTCGCACGCAGCGCTTCAATGGCCTCGTTCTGGGCGGCCTCGGGCTTCAATCGACGGCGCAGTGCCCGCAGCGGGGCCGTCACCTGCTGCTGCCAAGCCAAACGCTCAGCGCGTATCGCGTCGAGCGGCGCCGGTTTGGCCGCCAGGCCATGCTGGTAGAGCCAACAGTGAAAGAGCAGTTCACACACATCCACGCCCGCCTCGTCTTGTAAGGTGAGACAGGCCTGCTCGACGCCGGGCTTGGCATACAACGCCAAGGCAAAATCCCATAGCGGCCTCTGCTGCAAGCCCTGCAATCGGTTAGAATCGCGCATTGGTTTACCCACTTTTTTCGGGAGAAAACATGATCGCACTGCGCCAAGTCGCCCTGCAACGGGGCACGCAAACGCTCCTAGAAAACGCCGACCTTACGCTTCACAACGGCGTGAAGGCCGGCATCATTGGGGCCAACGGTGCCGGTAAGTCGAGCCTGTTCAAACTCCTGCTGGGCGAATTGGGCCCTGATCAAGGCGATGTCGAGATGAGCGGCGGTCAGCGAATCGCCCACATGGCTCAGGAAGTGGAGGCCCTGGATCGCCCCATCGTCGAGTACGTGTTGGATGGCGACCATGCGCTACGGAAGGCGCAAGCCGACCTGCTTGCCGCCCGAGAGGCGGGCGATGCGCACCGCGAAGCAGAACTACACGGGCTGATAGAGACACTGGATGGCTACACCGCCGAATCCCGTGCTGCCCAGCTTCTGGTGGGATTGGGTTTTGTACAAGCAGACATGACCCGCCCCCTGTCCGACTTTTCCGGCGGCTGGCGGATGCGCGTCAACCTCGCCCGCACGCTGTTCATGCCGTCCGACTTACTGCTGCTCGATGAGCCGACCAACCACCTGGACCTGGACGCGCTGCTGTGGCTAGAGCAGTGGCTCACCCGCTACCCCGGTACGCTGCTGCTGATCTCCCACGACCGGGACTTTCTCGATGCCGTCTGCGATCACATCGTGCACATGCATCACCAAACGCTGGAGCTTTATCGGGGCAACTACTCTCGCTTCGAGCGCACGCGGGCGGAGAAACTCGCGCTGCAGCAGGCGGAAGCGGCCAAACAGCAGGCGCGCCGCGAAGAGATCGAGCGCTTTATCGCCCGCTTCAAGGCCAAAGCCACCAAAGCGCGCCAAGCCCAGAGCCGCGTCAAGATGTTGGAGCGCATGGAAGATATTGCCATGGCCCACGTGGATTCACCGTTCCACTTCACCCTGCCGGCCGCCGATAAAACCTCCCATCCGCTGCTGGTGCTGGACCAGGCCACGTTAGGCTACCGCAGCCAGGCGGGCGATGTCGCACAGCTCGACAAGGTGAACATTACGCTGCTCCCCGGTAGCCGCATTGGCCTGCTGGGCCCCAATGGGGCGGGTAAATCCACGCTCATCAAGTCGCTCACCGGCGAGCTAGCGCTATTGAACGGCAAACGTGTGCCCGGCGAGCACTTAGCGATTGGCTACTTTGCCCAGCACCAGTTGGAAGGGCTAGACGTGACCACGACGCCGTTCGTCCACGTGCAGCGGCTCTCTCCCACTGCCAGCGATCAAGAGATTCGCAACTTTCTTGGCGGCTTCGGTTTCAAGGGCGACGATGCCTTCGGGGAGGTCGCCACCTTCTCAGGCGGTGAGAAAGCGCGGCTGGCCCTGGCGCTGGTCGCTTGGCAAAAGCCCAACCTGCTGCTGCTGGACGAGCCGACCAACCACCTGGATTTAGAGATGCGCGAGGCGCTTACCGAAGCGCTGGCGGGCTTCGAGGGTACGGTCATTCTGGTTTCCCACGACCGTCACCTGCTGCGTGCCACGGTGGATGAGTTTTGGCGAGTCGCCGACCACCGGGTCGAACCCTTCGACGGCGACTTGGAGGATTATCGGGCCTGGCTCAAAGCGCGTCTGGAAGAGAACCGCCGCGACGCGCGGAGCGAAAAGAACGAACGCCAGAGCCAACAGCCCAGCAGCGACCGTAAAGCCGCCCGCAAAGCGGCAGCCGAGCTGCGCGAAAAGCTGCGCCCATTGAAAAAAGAGCGCGACAAGGCAGAAAAGGCCATGGAAGCAGCGCAGCACTCCCTGGAAGCGGTCGAAACCATACTCGCCGACCCTGAGCTCTACACCGACAGCGCCCGCAAAGCAGAGCTGACCGATGCGCTGGCCAAGCAGGCAACGATCAAAGCGCAGCTAGACGACGCCGAGCAGTCGTGGCTGGCCGCCGAAGAGGCGCTAGAAGCCATGGAGGCCGAACTGCTCGCCAGCGAAAGTGCCTGAGGAACGCTAGCTTTCCAGCAGGAAGGTGACCGGACCATCGTTCGTAAGCGTCACCTGCATGTCCGCGCCAAACTGGCCGGTGGCTACCTGGGGCCACGCAGCGCGCGCTTGATCGACGAGGTAATGAAACAGACGTTGCCCCTCCTCAGGCGGCGCAGCGCTGGAAAAACTGGGGCGCAGCCCCTTGCGCGTATCGGCCGCGAGCGTGAATTGCGACACCAGCAGCAATCCTCCCCCGGCCTGCTGCAGGTTGTGGTTCATCTTGCCCGCGTCATCGCTGAACACGCGATAGTGCAGTAGCTTGTGCAGCAGTTTATCGGCATCCGCTTCACGATCGCCTTTCTCGACGCCCACCAGCGCCAGCAGCCCGTGGTCGATCGCACCGATGGTGCTGCCCTCCACCGTGACGCTGGCGTGCTTGACCCGCTGAATCAGTGCTTTCACGCTGCCCCCTTCGTCCCTTCACTTGGCCTATCGAAGGGGGCGAGTGTAAACCGAGGCGAGGGCTGGCCCAAGCGTGATGGCGCGAGGTCTGCGTCTATCCGTTCACGCCCAGTAGCGCATCGCGAAACTCGTCACCTAGCGGGCGCTCGCCCAGCCAAATACCGAACATCGCGCTGGCAAACTCGGCGCTGCTGTCCTCGTAGAGCGTCTCACCGTTGAGAGCGAGGCGTAACTGCTCGCCATCCCAGCTCAACAGATAGCGGTCGCCGGGTGCCACGTCGCGATACTGCCGCTTTAGCTGCTCCAGATTCTCTTTCACCTGATTGAATTCGTAGAGCGTGAGCGAGTCGCTGAGGGTCTTTTCGGTCGCATCTGCGAAATCCTCGGCGGCGATGTCATGGAAATAGGCGAGTTCTAGCCGCCGGGGCACATCGCTGAGCGGTTGAGGGTCGCGTTCGCCCTCCAACTGATAGTAAGCACCTGCGTAAGCGGTCCAGATCATGTAACGGAATACGCCGCTCCCCAGCAGGGTATAGCGCTGGCCATTCTCTTCGACCACGCGCTCAAAGCGCTCCCCCCGCTCGGTCACGCTCTCGGCGGCGGCACTGCTGGATAATAGCGCCGCTCCCATCCATAGCGCGGCCGATAGCAGCGCTGGCATATGACGTCGTTGCACGGTGTCGTCCTCCCTTATTGGCTTGGCTGGCATAACGCACAGCTATACATACACACCTTATCCATAAAGGTTCCGTACAACCAACCGTACGACGAGTTTTTCAGTTACCAGGGTCGACACACCATGACGTCACAATGGGGTTCGCTCAGCAGCATGTCGGTGAGTGGGTTGGGATGATGCGGTCGGCTGCGGCTACCCAACATGACCAGCTCTGGCGAGTGCCGTTTGATGTAGTCGTGGAGCACGTCGCAGGGCTGGCCCGGCTCCAGCACCAGCTCGATGTCGGGGACACCGTCCAGATCGCGCATGAGGCTTTCGACCTCGTTGTCCAACGCCTCCCGTAGGCGAGCGACCTCATGATCGCGCCACTGTGCATAAAACGCTTGGTTACCCAACTCCCGTTCACCCGGCAGGTTCCACGCATGTAGTAGGGTCAGCTGGGCTTCAGGAAAGCGGATCAGCGCCTCTTTCAGGGTTTGTCGTGCGGTAAGCGAGAAGTCGATGGGTACCACGATATGCTGCCACGGCTGCGTCGGTAGATAGGACGCCACCACCACGGGGCAAGGGGCGCTGCGCAGAATACGCATCAAGGTCGTGCCATAGAGCAGATCTTTCTGACCGCGCTTGCGGTGCATGCCCAGAACGATCAACGAAGCGTGACGCTCATGGGCCTCCCGAACGATCTCCACGTGTGCGTCGCCCACCACCGTTTGGATCATTAGCGCAGGAAGTTCGAGCGCGTAATCCTCCCGAAGATCGGTGAGCGTGGCGCTGATGTCATCGCTCACCGCTCGCTCAAGGTCATGCAGCATTCGGTGAGGAAGGTAGGGGTCGAGCACGTGGAGCACATCCAGCTGCGCTCCCTGTTGATGGGCGAGGCGCAATGCTCGGGCAAAGGCCGCGCGATTTTCCTGGGAGAGGTCGGTGGCAAATAGCAGCGTGCGGGACATGAGCAGCTCCTTGGCCGAATGGCTCAGCCTCATAGGCAAACAAACGGGCACCCTTCAGCATGGTGCCCGTTGCCCTATCCCGCAAGGAGACTCTGCCCCGGCGGCTTACCACCACGCATGGAAGTGGTGTACCGGACCGCGCCCTTTGCCGACCGCCAAGCGGTGGCTGGCCGCCAGTGCGCTATGCAGCCACTGCTTCGCGTCGGTAATGGCCTGCTCTGGCGCGTCTGCCTCAGCTACTTCCGGCAGCTTTGCCAGACAGGCGGCGATCGCAGACGAGAGCGCGCAGCCCGTGCCATGCAGGTTCTCGGTGGCAATGCGGGAAGCCGGTAACCACTGGTGACCGTTGGGGGTGGCCAACAGATCCGGGCAAGTATCACCGCGTAAATGGCCGCCTTTCAGCACCACAAAGGGGGCGCCCAACGCCACCAGCTTGGGCAGCAGCGCTTCCATCTCATCCAAACTCGCAGGGGCGGGAGCATCCAGCAGCACGGCAGCTTCCGGCAGGTTGGGGGTAATCACGTCGGCCAGCGGTACCAGCACCTCCCGCACGGCACGAATGCCCGCGTTATCGACCAGGATATCGCCGCTCTTCGCCACCATTACCGGATCGAGTACGATCCAGCGCGGGCGCTGTTGGCGCAATACGTCGGCGATGACCTCCGCCACGTCGCGACTGGCCACCATGCCGATTTTCACCGCATCGATGGTCACATCGCTCAACAAATGCTCGAGCTGCTCACGAATGGCTTGGGGAGACACGGGGTACACCGAGGCCACGCCGCAGGTATTCTGGGCAATCACCGCCGTGATCACGTTCGTGCCATACACACCGAGCGCGGAAAATGTCTTGAGGTCGCCCTGCAGCCCCGCGCCACCGGAGGGGTCGGACCCTGCAATGGTCAGCACATTACGCAGGCGAGGTTCGGTCGGCATCGAGTTAGCGGGGGTAGACATAGAGCACCTTACACGGCAGAACAGTATCAGCCATAGGATACCCAAGCCGCGCCACTTACGCTGCTTTAATCGACGGATACGAAAAGGCCGCCCGAAGGCGGCCTGGAAAGAGCTGACGTTACTGAGTGGTATCGCCTTCCGGATTGCGGGCGTTGTAGTACGCCTGCTCGGAAATCGCGTGGTAATCCTCGACTTTATCCTGGAACTCCCGATAGGAGTCGTAGATACGGGTCGCCAGCTCGCTGGACGCAGCCAGCTCACCCACGACGTCGGCCGAATGTTCGCGGGCTTGTGCCAGTACATCGTCAGGAATGCGGCGCAGTTCCACCTCGTGCTCGTTGACTAGGGTTTCCAGCGCATCGTTGTTACGAGCGGTGTACTCATCTAAAACGCTTTGGTTGATGTCGCTGATGGCCGTGCGCAGAATCGCTTGAAGATCAGCGGGCAGTTCGGCCCACGCCTCTTCGTTCACGATGGCTTCGAACATCACCGTCGGCTCGTGCCAGCCGGGGTAGTAGTAGTAATCGGCCGCTTGGTGCAAGCCGAAGGCGAGATCGTTGTAAGGGCCGATCCATTCGGTGGCGTCGATGGCACCGGACTGCAGCGACGTGAAGATTTCACCGCCGGGCATGTTGACGATCGCCACGCCCATGCGGCTCATCACCTCGCCCCCCAGACCCGGCATGCGCATTTTCAAGCCTTCCAGATCGTCCACCGAGTTGATCTCTTTGTTGTACCAGCCACCCATCTGGACACCGGAGGCACCGGCAACCAATACGTCGACACCGAACTCATCGTAAAGCTCGTTCCACAGCTCCATGCCACCGCCGTAGCTGAGCCAGGCGTTCATTTCCTGAGCGTTCATGCCAAACGGTACGGCGGCGAAAAACTGTGCCGCTGGCGCTTTGCCTTTCCAGTAGTAGGAGGCGGAGTGGCCCAACTCGGCGGTGCCATCCGACACGGCGTCGAACACTTCGAACCCTGGTACGAGCTGCCCCGCTCCGAAGACTTCGATGGTCAAGCGGCCATCGGACATCTCCTCGACGAGCTGGGAGAGCCGCTCAGGGCCTTGGCCTACACCGGGGAAGTTTTTCGGCCAGGACGTGACCATTTTCCAGCGGAAGGTCTCTTCTTGTGCCTGGGCCTGGTTATCGAAGCTGGAAACGACCAGCAGGCTGGCAGAAAGAGCGGTCGTCATGGCAATGGCGACAGGCAGTGCTTTGGCTTTCATGCGTGAACCCTCTTGCTTATTTTATTGCTGTTATGGGTAGGGAATACCCCGCCTGACGTTTGCCGCCAGGCGGGTTGTTACAAGCCATTGTGTGTCTGCAGCTTGGCTGCTTTTGATTAAGGTTGCCACGCCCTTGCGTTGATAGCAGGGTTATTTTTCAACTGAGCTCCTCTTAGAACTGCGTTGGTAGCCAGGTCGCCAATTGCGGGAAGAAGGTCAGCAACAGCAGCATGCCCAACTGCATCAAGATAAACGGCACCACGCCACGATAAATGGCCGATGTGGGCACCGAAGGCGGCGCCACGCCGCGCAGATAAAACAGCGCGAAACCGAACGGCGGCGTCAGGAACGAGGTCTGCAGGTTGATAGCGATCATGATCCCTAGCCAGATCGGGTCTAGCCCCATGGCCAGCAGAATCGGCCCGACGATCGGCACCACCACGAAAGTGATTTCGATGAAGTCGAGAATGAAGCCGAGGAGGAAGATCACCAGCATGACGATGATCGTCGCGCCAATCACGCCGCCCGGCATACCCTCGAACAGCTCGGTGACCATGTGCTCACCGCCGTAAGCACGGAAGACCAGCGAGAACAGCGCCGCGCCGATCAAGATCAGAAACACCATGGTGGTGACGTGGGTCGTCGAGCGCAGCACCTCTTTCAGGGTGGCCCAGTCCAACTGGCGATAGGCCAACGCCAGCACCAGCGCGCCAAAAGCCCCGACGGCCGAGGCTTCGGTGGGTGTGGCAAAGCCGCTCAAAATCGAGCCCAACACCGCTACGATCAGCACCACCGGGGGCACCAAGCCTTTGAGCAGCAAAATCCCCAGGCCCGAGGTGTGGCCAAGCTCGGCCATCAGCTCTTCGCGGTCGGCCGCGGGCGCCATACTGGGCCGGAAGAACGCTACCAAGCCCACGTAGATCATGTACATGACGACGAGGATCAACCCCGGCACCAGTGCGCCCATGAACAGATCGCCCACAGAGACCGTTTTCGGGCTAAAGATGCCCATATCGAGCTGCGCCTGCTGGTAGGCCGACGAAAGAACGTCGCCCAGCAGCACCAGGGCGATGGAGGGGGGAATAATCTGTCCCAGCGTGCCGGTGGCACAGATGGTACCGGTGGCCAGCGACGTGCTGTAGCCCCGCTTGAGCATGGTGGGCAGTGACATCAGTCCCATAGTGACCACGGTTGCCCCGACGATGCCCGTGGACGCGGCCATCAGCATGCCCACCAGCGTGACCGAAATCCCCAAGCCACCGCGCATGGAGCCAAACAGCAGCGCCATGGCATCCAGCAGCGTTTCAGCGACTTTGGATTTCTCCAGCAGCACGCCCATCAAGACGAACAGGGGTACCGCCAAGAGCGTCTGGTTGGTCATGATGCCGTACAGGCGATTGGGCAGCGCGGCTAGATAGCCACTGTCGAAGTTGGCATCGATGCCCACGGCTTCCAGGCCCAAGCCCATGCCGGCAAACAGCAGCGCGGTGCCCGCTAGCGATAGCGCCACGGGAAAGCCGAACATCAGCACGATACAGATGGCGGCAAACAGAATAAGCGGCATAAATTCGAGCATCAAACGCGCTCCTCAAGGTGATGGTCATCGGCGGCTGGAGGCGTGATCCGCCCGGTGAAGACATAGCCATTGCGCACGACTTCGATCAGCCCCTGAAGGATCATCAGGACGGCAAACACCGGAATCAGCGTTTTCAGTGCGAAAACAGCCGGTATGCCACCGTAATCCGAGGAGGTTTCCAAAATGCGCCAGGAGTTCGCCACATAGCCATAGCTGGATGCGATGATGAAGAGCATCACCGGAATCAGCAGCAGCAAAATGCCGAAAATGTTCACCAACGCCTGACGACGAGGCGTCATACCGCGGTAAAAAATATCGACGCGGACATGGCCATCGTGGCGAAAGGTGTAGGCAGCCGCGAGCATGAAGACGCTGGCGTGCATGTACATCACCAGCTCTTGCATGAAGATACTGTTGATACTGAACATATAGCGAAGCAGTACAATCGCGAACTGAATCAACATCATGATGATGATCAGCCACGCAAGGGTACGCCCGAACCACTCCGAAGCGCGGTCCAGCGCACCGATAAACGCAGGTAGTTGTGTTGTGTCCGACATGGAAGTGTCTCGCGTAAAACGGCTAAGGGGAGTCAGCGCCCCAGACAATAGCGCATATACGCGGACAATGCAGCGCCCGACAGCCGCTCGTGCGGCTTATTGTTTAACGCTTGCGCGAATTGTCGCGAGACACGGCGCTGGCAGCGGTAAATCCACCGCGATCGGCAGATGATCGGAGAAGAGATGATCCAGCACGCGCACCTCTGCGGCCTCCAGGGTTTGCGAGAGCAGAATATGATCCAACGCGCGGCGCGGCTGCCAAGAGGGGTAGCTCAGTAGCGGCTTCACAGGGTGCAGCGGCAGCGACGTGCTAAACCGCTCGTGGGCGTGAAGCTGCTCAGGCGTGCAGTTCAAGTCGCCCATCACCACCACGTGCCGCAGCGGCTCGATGATGTCGCTCAGGTAGTCGAGCTGACGCACGCGACCACGGTGGCTGAGCGCCAAATGCGCCACGAAGATATGCAGCGCGTCGGGACCGTCACCGTAGCGAACGTGAATCGCACCGCGCCCAGGCAGCATGCCCGGTAACCGATGCTCTTCGATATGGCTAGGCGTCAAGCGGGAGAGCAGACCGTTGCTGTGCTGGGCGAATTGGCCTAAGTTGCGGTTAAGCTGCTGGAAATAATGAGGAAACTTGGCTTGTGCCGCCAAATACTCCACTTGGTTGACCCGGCTGGAGCGAAAGCTGCCGCCATCGACCTCTTGCAACCCCACTACGTCGAACTGCTCTAACACGCTACCTACCAGCGCTAATCGCTTGAGGCGCTGCGGGTTGGGCAACACGTGCTGCCAGCTCCGCGTGAGGTAGTGGTGATAGGCAGACGTTTGAATACCCACCTGCAGGTTGAAGGTCAGCAGCCGAAGTTGGCCGCGCTCCAGCAACGCAGAGGTGGGCAGCGCCCCGGGCGAGCGGGTTGGCCCGCCCGTGTGGCCGTGCTCAAGCACCGTTATTGCGCACGCTCGCTGCGAACTTTCTCGATCAGCGCATCGGCGATTTGCGGCATGTTTTCCAGGCTGCCGGCCGACTGAGGCGATACCACGTAACGGCCATCCACGATCAGCGCGGGCACACCCATCAGGCGCATGTCACGCATACGGCTGTTAGCCTTGTTGACCTCGCTGCGCACGCTGAACGCCGTCAGCGCTTTTTCGGCCTCTTCTTCGCTCACGCCGTAATCAGAGAAGAACTCGGCGATGTCGTCTGCCTCGGTCAGCGAGAGGCCATCCTGGTGAATGGCGTCGAAGAAGTCCTGATGCAGCTCTTCTTCGATACCCAGCGACTGAGCGGCATAGAAGGCCGTCGCATGGGTATTCCAGTCACCGCCCATGGTGGCCGGCATTTTCACGATGCTCACGTCATCGTCCAGCGTCTCGTACCACTCGTTCACGGACGTTTGCAGCCGGTAGCAGTGCGGGCAGCCAAACCAGAACGCTTCGGTCACTTCGATCTGGTCATCGTCTACCTGGGTCGCCACCGGCGACTCCAGCAGCGTGTAGTGCTGGCCTTCGACCAGCTCCTGAGCGCTTACCGATGCAGACAGGCCAAGACCGGCCAGTGCGACCATCAACGTTTTTAACATAGCGAGAACTCTCCAAAAAAGCGGGCCAACAAAAGTGAGGCTATGACCCCTAGCAGGGCAGGCAGGTTCCCCATCCTGCGGATAATGCACAAAACGGGGAGGCCTGCGGCAGGGAAATTAGTTCAAGCCCAGCACGTAGTTGGCGACGGCTTCCATATCTTGGTCGCTCATTTTGGACGCGATATCGCCCATCACGTTGTTCGGGCTGTTGGCGCGCTCACCGGACGCAAAGGCTTGCAGCGTAGAGACGGTGTACTCCGCATGCTGACCCGACAGCGCCGGATACACCGCGCTGCCGATGCCTACGCCCGTAGGCGAGTGGCAAGCGCTACAAGCGGGAATGCCTTTGGACATATCACCCGCACGGTACAGCTCTTCACCGCGAGCGAGCAGCTCAGCGTCTTCATCGCTGGTTTGGCCAAGGTTCGCGTCTTGGCCTGCAAAGTGCGCCGCCACGTCCCAGGCGTCTTGGTCAGAGAAGTTATCGACCAAACCGGCCATCTGGGCAACGACGCGGTTGCCGTCACGGATATCCATGATCTGCTTGGCGAGGTAGGACATCTGCTGCCCTGCCAGGTTAGGGAAAGTGCCCACTGCGCTGATCCCTTGCTGGCCATGACAGGCGGCACAAGTTTGCGCGAGTTCACGACCTGCCGCTGCGTCAGCGTCGGCTTGAAGGTCCGCTTGGGCGTGGACGGTGCCAACGGCACCCATGGTAATTGCCAGGCTTGCCAGTAACTTTCTCATTGCTTTTCCACTATGCCGTTTGATTATTGACTGGTACGCACCCTGGGCGCTGCCCAGGTTCAGCACATTACCAGGGTCAGCTCCGCCAAAACGAACAACGTGTCGTGTTGGTCGCTGCTGGCTAGAGCGCGATGGTACACTAGCGCCCCAGGTCGCAGTTATAAGACGCTTGCATTATAACGAATCACCCTAGCGGCGGGAATGCAAGTCCAGATCTGCTTTTGGGGTAATTCGTCGCGGCACCGCACGCTTCCACGTCACAGGACGCTTGCAGGCCGTGTTATACGTTTGTTTTTCAGGATGAACTCCATGTCTACCCCTCATGATAGCCCAGTCCCTCGGCTGAACTACCCCACCGCGCGTTTTATGATCAGCGCGCCGACGCTGGCCCTGTGTCCGGACGATACGGGCGCAGAAGTGGCCTTTGCCGGACGCTCCAATGCCGGTAAATCCAGCGCCATCAACGCCCTGACCCAGCAAAACGCCCTGGCGCGCACCTCGCGTACGCCGGGCCGCACCCAGCTCATCAACTTCTTCACCGTGATGAACGATGAGTCGCGCCGCCTGGTGGATCTACCCGGCTATGGCTACGCCAAGGTGCCGGAAGCGGTCAAGATCGAGTGGCAAAAGCACCTGTCGGACTACCTGCGGGGCCGTTTCAGCCTGCGGGGTCTGGTGCTACTCATGGACGTGCGCCATCCACTGACCGAGTTCGACCAAATGATGCTCGATTATGCCGACCAGCGCGGCATGCCGGTGCATATCCTGCTGACCAAGGCCGACAAACTGAAGCGCGGCCCGGCCAGCGCCGCCCTCCAGAAGGTGCGCTCTCGCCTGCGGGAGTGGGAAGATCTGGTATCGGTTCAGCTCTTCTCATCGCTCAAGCGCGACGGCGTCGACACTCTCTCCCAAAAGCTCGACCAGTGGCTCTACACCCCTGAAGACACCCACGATTAAGCGGGGCTAAGCCCGCCGTTCCAGCCACGCAATCAGCTCGGGTAGCTCTTTGACGTGGGCAATGCGATGAACGCGCTCGGGCAGTGCGTGATCGCCGCGCTCGGCCACCCAGGCGGCGTGCATACCGAGCTGCTGGGCGGGAAGCACGTCTTCTGCCCAGGAGTCGCCCACGTGCATGGCGCGCTGCGGTACGGTCTTAAGCCGCTCCAACGCGGTGAGAAAAGGCTTGGGGTCAGGTTTGGGAGCCAGCAGCTCTCCGGCGGCAATCGCCACCGGAAAGTGGGCCGCCAATGGCTGACGCTTGAGATGAATGTTGCCGTTGGTGATCGCCGCGAGCCGATAGCGCTCGGCCAGCGCCGACAGCAGCCCGGCCGCTTCCGGGTGCGGAGTGACCTGCACGCGCAGGCGGTGGAACTCGTTCATGGCGGCGGCAGCCCATAAAAGCGCGGCGCTGCGCGGCAGGCCGCTCGCTTCGAGCTGGTCTTCCAGCGCCCGCAGCCGAAGCCAGGTAAAGTCGCCACGCCGCTCCGGTACTTGGCTGGCCCACTGTTGGCGACGCTGCAAGTAGTCCGCCACCCCCGCCTCGTAGGTAAGCGGCAACGGTGCCTCCTGACGCGCCGACCGCCATGCCGTGAGCGCGTCCAGCAACCAGCGGTAGTGCCCCTCTTCGGTTTTCAGCATCACCCCCTGGTTGTCCCACAGGGTGTCGTCCAGATCAAAGGTGATGGCGTCTAACGTGATCATGATTCGCTCTCACTCGGGCGGCGCTTGGCGCGCGGGTGGGCGGCATCGTAGCTTTCGGCGAGATGCTGCCAGTCCAGGCGCGTGTACACCTGGGTCGTGGATAAATTGGCGTGGCCCAGCAGCTCCTGCACGGCGCGCAGATCCTGACTGGATTCCAGCAAATGGCTGGCGAAGGAGTGGCGCAGGCGGTGGGGATGAAGGTGCTCCGGTAGGCCGCGCACCACCGAGAGCTGCGCTAGGCGCTTCTGGATTGCTCGATGCCCCAACCGCTGCCCCCGTTGACCGACGAAGAGCGCCGTTTCAGCGCTGGCCGCCAAACTGGCCCGGCAGGTGAGCCACGCGGTGAGTGCCTGCTGGGCGCGTCGCCCTACGGGCACCTGGCGAGGTTTGCTGCCTTTCCCCATCACCCGCACATGGTTGGCCGCTAACTGGCTCACGTCCAACGCCGCCAGCTCGGCCAAACGCAGACCGCTGGAGTAGAACAGCTCCAGCATGGCCTGGTCACGAAGCGAGAGCGGCGAGCCGTCGTGGGGCGTATCGAGAAAGCGTGCCAGCGCATCCACATCCAGTGGTTTTGGCAGATGGCTGGGCTGTTTGGGGGTGCGCAGCAAACGGATCGGGTTATCCATCAGCACCTGATCCCGTACCAGCGCGTCGGCAAAGCGCGATAGCGCTGCGCGACGGCGGGCCAAGCTGCGCGGCGACAGCCCCCGGCTACGCTCGGCACCAAGGAAAGCCCTTGCCAGCGCCGTGTCCAGCGCGCTGGCCTGGGTCACACCTCGCTGTTCGGCAAACTGACAGAACGCGGATAAATCCTGACGATAGGCCGCGACCGTCGCGGGGCTCGCGTGGCTGGCCAGTGTCGCCAAATAGCCCGCCACGGCGTCTACCAGGGTCTCTGGGCTACCCATGGTGCTCCGCACCATGCGGCCCTAACCGCAGCAGCAGTCGGGCGACGATATCGCCCAGGTACTCGGTAAACAGCGTGTCCATACTGGCGCGATAGCACTCGGGGTCGGGGCTGGCGAGCAGTAAATAGCCCAGTTGCTCGCCAGCCGAGAGCCGTGTGATCGCACAGGAGCCTGCCTTGCGGGGCGCCTTGGTGTGGGGCAGCAGGCACTTCCAGTCGCTGACGCTCAGCTTGGCGCAGCGGCTGGTACGGCCATCCAGCAGCGCCGCTAGGCGGGCGCTGGCGTGCTGATCGAGAATATGGCGCGGCGGCTGAGGCGGCGTCGGCTCGGCATCGCTCAACGCAGCGGGGCACCATAAGGCCATTGCCGGGGTTTGGAAACGCTCGCTCAACTGCGTCGCCAGCGCCTGGGCCAGCGCATCGCGATCTTCCGCTTCGACCAGGCTGAGCAGCGTTTCCCGCAGGCGACGGTACTGAGCTTCGTTATGGCGTGCGGTTTCCAACAGATGCTCAAGCCGCCCTTCTGCCGTTTCGGCTCGCTGACGCAGGTCGATCACCAGCCGCTCCAGCAGCGATACCGCGCCATCGATATGGGGATGCGGGACTTTGAGCTGCTGCAGCAGCCCTTCACGGCCAATAAAAAAGTCGGGGTGACGGGCCAGCCAAAACGCCACTTGATCCGGATCGAGCGTTTTGCGCGGCTCAGGAGCTTGAGACATCGCCGTTCTCCTCGAATTAGTTGAGTGATACCCGACCGTCAAATACCCGCGTCGCGGGGCCTACCATGACCAGCGACGCCTCGGGATCCGGCCACTCGATGCTTAACTCGCCGCCGGGCAAATGGACTTTCACCGGACTTTTTAACAGCCCTTGGCGAATACCGCTGGCCACCGCCGCACAGGCGCCCGTGCCACAGGCCAGAGTTTCACCGCTGCCACGCTCGAACACCCGCAGACGAATCTCGCTGGGCGAGACCACCTGCATGAAGCCGACGTTGACCCGCTTGGGAAACCGAGGATGCGACTCCAACAGCGGCCCCAAGCGTTCCACCGGCGCGCGCTCCACGCTTTCGACCTGGAGAACAGCATGCGGATTGCCCATGGAGACCACGCCAAGCTGTAGCGTGTCGCCTTCGACCTCTACCTCGTGCAGCGGCTGGTCCCCCGACGCGTCGAAAGGCAGCGTTGCCGGGTTGAAGCGCGGCCTGCCCATGTCCACCCGCACCATGCCGTCGTGCTGCACGTTGAGCACTAACGGGCCACCGGCGGTTTCCACATGGATTTCATGCTTGTGGGTCAGGCGCTGGTCACGCACGAAGCGGGCAAAGCAGCGCGCGCCGTTACCGCAGTTTTCTACTTCGCTGCCGTCGGCGTTATAGATGCGGTAGCGAAAGTCCATGTCCGGATCGCGGGGCGGCTCGACGATCAGCAGTTGGTCAAAGCCAATGCCAAAGCGCCGGTCCGCCAGCTGACGGATCTGCTCGTCCCGCAGGCGCGCCCGCTGGGTGACCAGGTCCACCACCATGAAGTCGTTGCCCAGGCCGTGCATTTTGGTGAAGTGCAGCAGCATCAGCGTGCCCCTTCCGGCAGCAGCGCCTCGCCGGCCCACAGGCTTTCCAGCGTTTCCCGAGCGCGCACCACGTGGTAGGTGTCACCATCCACCATCACCTCCGGCGGGCGCGGGCGGCTGTTGTAGTTCGAGGCCATGACGAAGCCATACGCCCCGGCCGAGCGCACTGCCAACAGGTCGCCTTCGGCGATAGCAAGCTCGCGCTCTTTGCCTAGGAAGTCACCGGTTTCACACACAGGGCCGACCACGTCGTAGGTGGCGGTATTCCGTACTTGGCGGGTATCCACCGGCACGATGGCCTGCCACGCTTGATAAAGCGCCGGACGAATCAGGTCGTTCATGGCCGCATCGACGATGGCGAAGTTCTTGGTCTCGCCGGGTTTCAAGAACTCTACCCGGGTGAGCATCAATCCGGCGTTGGCCGCAATGGAGCGGCCCGGCTCGAACAGCAGCGTGAGCTGTTCACCGCCTTCCCAGCGGGAGAGACGCGCCAACAGTTGGCTGGCGTAATCGAAGGGCTGGGGTGGCTTCTCGTCCCGGTAGGGGACGCCTAAGCCGCCGCCCAAATCCAGATGGTCGATCTCGATGCCGCGCTCACGCAGGCGCTCCATCAGCACCAGCAGGCGCTCCAGGGCATCCAGGAACGGCGCGGTTTCGGTGAGCTGCGAGCCGATGTGGCAGTCAAGCCCGGTCACCCGCAGGTTGGGCAGGCTAGCGGCCAGCTGGTACACCTCCAGCGCCTCGTCCACCGGAATACCGAACTTGTTGTCCTTCAAACCGGTGGAAATGTACGGGTGGGTCCCCGCATCCACATCGGGATTGACGCGCAGCGAGACCGGAGCGACTTTCCCCAGCTCGCCCGCCACGGCGTTCAAGCGCTCGAGTTCCGGGCGCGACTCGACGTTGAAGCATTTGATGCCGACCTCCAGCGCACGCGCCATCTCCTGGGGCTGCTTGGCGACGCCAGAAAACACCACTTTGGCGGGGTCACCACCGGCTTTGAGCACTCGCTCCAGCTCGCCCACGGAGACGATGTCGAACCCGGCGCCTAGGCGCGCCAACAGGCCCAGCACGGCCAGGTTCGAGTTGGCCTTCACCGCGTAGCAAATCAGGTGCGGGTGACCGCCAAGCGCTTCGGTGTAGGCACGAAAGTGGCGCTCCAGGGTCGCTTTGGAGTAGACGTAGCAGGGTGTTCCCAGCTTATCCGCCAGCTGCGTTAACGGTACGTCCTCGGCGTAGAGCACGCCGTCGCGGTAGTTAAAGTGATCCATTACCCCTCCTGCTCGGCGGCCGAATCGGATGTGTCATCAGGCAAATAGAGTGGCCCTTTCTGGCCACAGCCGACGAGTAGCAGCGCGGCCAGCAGCAGCGCGCTAAGTGTGATCGCGTGACGCATCATGACGTACCCTTGAGCGCCGCCAGCGCTTCACGGGCACGGCTGGCCGCCGCGCGCACTTGGTCAGGCGCGGTGCCGCCAATATGGTTACGGGCGGCCACCGAGCCCTCCAGGGTCAGTACGTCAAAGACGTCCTGCGCGATGATATCGGAGAACTGCTGAAGCTCTTCCAGCGTCATTTCAGAGAGGTCCTTCTTGGTTTTCAGGCCGTAGGCGACTGACAAACCAACGATTTCATGGGCATCGCGGAAGGCCACGCCTTTACGCACCAGGTAGTCCGCCAGATCGGTCGCGGTGGAGAAGCCGCGACGCGCCGCTTCGTACATGCTCTCTTTCTTCGGCTCGATGGCAGGCACCATGTCCGCAAAGGCTTTCAGACAGTCGCGCACGGTGTCGACGGCGTCGAACAGCGGCTCTTTGTCTTCCTGGTTGTCCTTGTTGTAGGCCAGCGGCTGCGACTTCATCAGCGTCAGCAGCGCCATCAGATGGCCATACACGCGGCCGGTTTTACCACGCACCAACTCGGGCACGTCGGGGTTCTTCTTCTGCGGCATGATGGAGGAGCCGGTGCAGAAGCGGTCGGGCAGGTCGATGAAGTCGAACTGGGCGCTGGTCCACAGCACCAGCTCTTCGCTCATGCGCGACAGGTGCATGAGCAGAATGCTGGCAAAGCTGGTGAATTCGATGGCGAAGTCGCGATCCGACACCGCATCCAGCGAGTTTTCCGCCGGGCGGTCGAAGCCGAGCAACTCGGCGGTTACGTGGCGGTCGATGGGGTACGTCGTGCCCGCCAGGGCGGCGGCACCCAGCGGCATCACGTTCACACGCTTGCGGCAATCCAGCAGGCGCTCGTGGTCACGGGCCAGCATCTCTTGCCACGCCAGCAGATGATGGCCAAAAGTGACCGGCTGGGCGGTTTGCAGATGGGTGAAGCCCGGCATGATGGTGTCGGCTTCGCGCTCGGCAAGTTCGATCATGCCGTCGCGCAGGCGTGTCAGCTCCGCTTCGATCACGTCGATCTCATCGCGCATGAACAGGCGAATGTCGGTCGCGACCTGGTCGTTGCGCGAGCGGCCGGTGTGCAGCTTCTTGCCAGTAATGCCGATTTTGTCGGTCAGGCGGGCTTCGATGTTCATGTGCACGTCTTCCAGCGGCACCGACCAGTTGAACTCGCCCCGCTCGATTTCGCCCTGGATCTCGGTCAAGCCGTTGATGATGGCATCACGCTCGTCGTCGGTCAGCACGCCCACTCGCGCCAGCATGGTGGCGTGGGCGATCGAGCCCTGAATATCCTGGCGCGCCAGGCGCTGGTCGAAGGTCACAGACGCGGTAAAGCGCGCAACAAAGGCATCGGTGGGCTCGCTGAAGCGACCGCCCCAAGACTGGTTCGTAGCTTGGCTCATCGGTGAGATATCCTGCTGACAAATCTAATGGAGTCGTTAAGAGAAAGTGTACCAGAGTCACTGCGTGGAGCGGCATGCCATTTGCGATCGCGCCCCTTACGAGGTCGGGGCGGCGGGGCTGGTGGTGTCCACCGGCGACTCCAAAAAGTGCCGAAGCGCGCTCAGCGACATCGGGCGGGCGAAGTAGTAGCCCTGGAAGTGGTCACACTGCAGAGTGCGCAGGTGATGAAACTGTTCGGCGGTTTCGATGCCTTCGACGAGCACCTCCAGCCCCAGCTTGTCGGCCATGGTGACCACGCCCTCGACAATGGCCGCGTCGCGGGAGTCCGTGGCCACGTCGCGCACGAACGAGCGGTCGACTTTCAGCTTGTTGATCGGCAGTCGTTTTAGATAACTCAGGCTGGAGAAGCCGGTGCCGAAGTCGTCGAGCGCGATGTGAACGCCCAACTGGCGCAGCGCTTGCAGGGCTTGAATGGTGTGCTCGGCACTATCCATCAACACGCCTTCGGTCAGCTCCAACTCCAACAAGGCCGGTGGTAAACCGCTGTGCGCCAGCACCTGCTGTACAGAATCCAAAAAGCCCGGACGCTGAAACTGCATGGGCGACACGTTGATCGCCATGGTCATGGGTGCCGCGCTTTGTGCATTGAGCGCGACCGCGTCACGACAGGCCGTTTCCAGCACCCACTCACTGATCGGGATGATTTGACCGGTATCCTCGGCCAGAGCAATGAACTGACCCGGCGGAATGTTGCCACGCTCGGGGTGGTGCCACCGAATGAGCGCTTCGACCCCGGCGACGCGACCGCTGTGATGTATCTGCGGCTGGTAATGAAGCTCGAACTGCTGCTGTTCGATGGCCTGCTGCAGCGCGTGGCGCAGGTTCACCCGCTCGGTGACCTTGCGGTTAAGCTCGTCGGTGTACCACTGGAAGGTGTTACGCCCCCGCCGCTTGGCTTTATACATGGCAAGATCGGCTTGTTGAATCAGTTGGCGGGGCGCTTGAATCGTCCCATCGTCGGTGGCGATGCCGATACTGGCGGTAATGCGTAGCTCGCTACCACGATACCAATAGGGTGCCGACACTCTCGCCAGCAGCCGCTCGACCACCTGCAGCACGTCATCTTCGTGGGCCAAGTCCGGCAGCAGCACGATGAATTCGTCGCCTCCAAAGCGCGCTACGGTATCCCAAGGGCGCAGCTCTTCCTCCAGGCGCTTGGCGACGTCGCGCAGGATATAGTCGCCCACTTCATGGCCCAGGGTGTCGTTGATCGGTTTGAAGTCATCCAGATCGATGAACAGTACGGCCAAGTACCGGTGATAGCGCCGGGCCAGCAAGCAGCCTTGATCGAGACGCTGGTCGAGCATGAGCCGGTTGGGCAGCCCGGTCAGCGCGTCGTGGTTGGCGTTATGACTCAGCTGAGCCTGGTACTCTCGCTGGGCGGTAATGTCGTTTTGCGCGCCGATGAAGTGCGTCACGACGCCCCCCTCATCGCGCACTGGTGAAATATAGAGGTCATTCCAGAAAGGAGCGCCGCTGCGGCGATAGTTACGAATCACCACGTGGACATCGCGCTGCGCTTTGATGCCCTCACGCAGCTGCGCCAGGGTAGCGGGGTCGGTATCGGTGCCCTGTAAAAAGCGGCAGTTGCGACCCAGAGCATCCTCGCGGGAGTAGCCGGTAATGCGCTCGAACGCGGCATTGACATAGACCATGGGCAAATCGGGGCGCTGGGCATCCACGATCACCACCCCGTTGGTGCTGGACTCCACGCTGCGCTCCAACAGCGTCAGCTGCCGCTCGGTGTCTTTGCGTTCGGTGATGTCCTGGGTCGACCCCTGCACCTGAATGATCTGCCCCAGCTCATCGCGCACGGCACGGCCAATCACCCGCACCCAGCGCCGCCGTCCTCGCTGGGTAATGATTTCGAACTCTTCATCGAAGCTTACCCCCTGCTCGCAGCAGGCGGAGAAGACGGCTTGCAGACGCGGCCGCGCGCTGGGAGTGTAAAACCCAATGGCTTCTTCCAAAGTAGGCTGATGCCCCACCGGCATATCGTGCAGACGGCACACCTCCTCGGACCAGATGGGCAGCCCCACCGCCATGTCCAAATACCAACCGCCGATATGCGCCGTTTCACCGGCAATGCGAAACAGGCGCTGGTTGCGCCTAAGCTGCTTCTCCACCGCTTTGCGCCGGGTAATGTCCCGCGCGATGACGTAGATCACCCGATCACCGGCGGAGGCCGACACTTCCAACCAAACCCGCTTACCGTCTAACGTCAGCGCGCACACGTCAAAAGCACTGACCTTCTCCCCGCGGCACAAGCTTGCCAGCGCCGCTTCGATCACGGGATGATCACGCGTCTCGATCACGACACCGCACGGCTTTCCCAGGAGGGCGTCCGCTGAGTAGCCGAGCAGCGTCTCGAAGGTGGGGTTGACGCTGAGCAGCGTACCCGCAAAGTCAATGCAACAGAACAAATCCTGCGAGAGCAGGAAGAACTGGTCGAGCTTGCCTTGCGGTTCAGCGAGGGGCATGGCGTTTCCTAAATAGGCGTTCAACGCATTCAGTGCTGGCCTTAAATATGGCCGGTTATTTTTACTGTGTGGCTGGGTGCTTTATGATGAGAATTATCACAGTTCGACGCGCCGTGTCAGCGGCAAAGGGAGAATCAGGTGTCATCCATCACTAAATTGCGCATCGCCACGCGTAAAAGTCAGTTGGCCATGTGGCAGGCCGAGTACGTCCGCGACCGCTTGATGGCGGCACATAGCGGTCTGGAAGTTGAGCTTGTCCCCCTCTCCACCAAAGGTGACAAAATTCTCGATACGCCTCTCTCCAAAATTGGCGGGAAAGGGCTATTCGTCAAGGAGCTCGAAGACGCCATGCTGGATGGGCGCGCCGACATTGCCGTGCATTCGATGAAAGACGTGCCGATGCACTTTCCAGAAGGCTTGGGGCTCTCGGTGATTTTGGAAGGGGCAGATCCCACCGATGCGTTTGTGTCCAATCACTATAACAGTATCGACGAGCTGCCCGAAGGTGCACGTATCGGCACCGCCAGCCTGCGCCGTGGCCTGCAAATGCGCGAAGCACGCCCGGATCTCCAGATTCTCAACCTACGCGGTAACGTACAAACCCGTCTTGGCAAGCTCGACGACGGCGAATTCGATGCCATTATCCTGGCGACCTCCGGCCTGCAGCGTTTGGGTCTCGACGCACGGATCGCGCAAGCGCTGCCTCCCGAAATCTGCCTGCCTGCCTGTGGCCAAGGCGCGCTGGGCATCGAGTGCCGCCTGCACGACCCCGAGCTGATTGCGCTGCTGGCCCCCTTGGACGACCAGGACACCGCCACCCGCGTGCGCGCCGAGCGCGCCATGAATACCCGCCTGGAAGGCGGCTGCCAAGTGCCCATTGCCGGGCATGCCATTCTGGATAAAGCCAACGACACCCTGTGGCTACGCGGGCTTGTCGGTAACCCCGAAGGCACGGAAGTGCTGCGCGCCGAAGGCCGTGGCTCTATCCACGAGCCGGAAGCGCTCGGCATTCGGATTGCCGAAGAGCTGCTGGATCAAGGCGCTGGCGATATCCTGGCCGAGGTGTACGGCCGCCACGTATGAACCAACCGGTACTGATTTGCCGCCCCGGAGAGCGGGGGCAAGCCCTGGCGGATGCCTTACGCGAACGCCATGGCTGGGTGGAGCCGCTTGACGTGATGCGCCTGGAGGCGCTGCCTGAAGAGGCCGCCCAGCGCCAAGTCTGGTTGGATATTGATCAGTACCATAAGATAGTGGTGGTCAGCCCCTTCGCTGCGCACTGTTTGAGCGAGGCGCTGGATCGCTACTGGCCCCAGCTCCCCGTCGGGATTGATTACTATAGCGTTGGACGGGGCACTGCCAGCATACTGTCCGATCAGCTTGGGGTGCGGGTGCGTATTCCTCCGCCCCAACAGGGGGAGGACACCAGTGAAGCGCTGCTCTCGCTGGCATCGCTTCGCCAGTTGACGCACCAGCGCGTACTACTGGTGGCAGGCGAAGGGGGCCGCACGCTAATCGCCGACACCCTGGCGGCACGCGGCGCCCAGGTGACTCGTTTGGCGGTCTACCGGCGAACGTATCAGCCGCCGCCCCCCGCCCTGCGCGAGCGCCTACACAGTGGCGACTACCGGGCGCTGATCGTCACCAGCGGCGAACTGCTTGAATATCTGGCAAAATGGTGTGGTCCAGCAGCGTTGAACCAACCGCTAATCGTTTCCAGTCACCGTTTAGCTACACTGGCCGGTAAACTGGGTTTTTGTGACCTCAAGGTGGCGTCGGGAGCAACGCCGGCTGCGCTGGTGGCCGCGTTGGATCGGTCCTGCAACCCATAGGGTGCCGATGTCGATCAAGGAACTTAATAAGGGCTAGCGACAGATGAGCAAACAACCAAACGAGCAGGAAGGCGTCAACAACACGTCTGCCGATGCATCCCAAGCGAGCACGCCGTCGAGCGATACTGCGGCCTCCTCGGCGAAAAGCGAGTCGACTGCTGGCAGCGCCTCCTCGTCTTACGCGGCCAAAAATAGCCGCTCGCGCCGCCGTAACAAAGGTGGCCCGACTAATTCCCACACGAGCGCATCCAGCGCCAGTGCAACCACGTCCAGCCCCGCTCAGGAAAGCGCCTCTAAACAGACAAGCGCCCCTAACGATACCAAAGCGACGGCAGCAGATACCAAACCGACTGCCACAGCTACGCCTGCAGCGTCCACATCTGCTAAAAGTGGCAACACATCCGCTACGGGCAGCACAGGCAAACCGACGCCGCCCACTTCTACCGGTGGTGGTGGCAGCAAAGGTGGCGGCGTAGCCCTTGCCCTGGTGATTATCCTGGCACTCGCCCTGGGGCTGGTCGCTTGGCAAGGATGGCAGCGCCTGGATAGTCAGCAGCAGCGCTTGGATGAGCTGGCACAGCAAGCGCAAAACAGCGCCTCCCAGCAAGCAGTCAGCGAGCTTGAAACACGTATCGATGAAGGCGAAGCCGAACGTAGCCAGGCACTAGATAGCACTATGAGCGAGCTGCGTAGCGAGCTGGATAGCTACCGCAGCGAAGTCAACGGCACGCTGGATGACGTGTTGGCGCAGCTTTCCCAAGAGCAGGACACCGACGAGCGCGACTGGCTCCACGCCGAAGCCGCCTACCTGCTGCGCTTGGCGAACCAGCGCCTACAGCTGGAAGGTGACGTAGAGGGTGCTGCCGCCCTACTGCGCACTGCCGATGCCCGGTTGGCCGATGCCGATAACCCGGCACTGACGCCCGTGCGTCGCGAGATTGCCAACGAGCTCGCCGCGCTGGATGCCGTGCCTCAAGTGGACCGCACCGGTATTTACTTGGCCCTGAATGCCCAGCAAGAGCGCGTGGCAGGTCTACGTCTGTCTCAAGAAATCGAAGAGCGCGCCGTGACGTCGAGCATCGAACAGCCGCCTACCGGCACGTTCCAGCGCCAGCTTGCCCGGTTCGGTGAAGAGCTCAAAGACCTCGTCGTCATTCGTCAGCACGATGAAGCACTGGAAGCGCTGATCACCCCTGAACAAGAGTCCTATCTGCGCCAGAGCCTGCGCCTGATTCTTGAGCAGTCTCAGCTAGCGCTGCTCAAAGAGGAGCCTGAGCTGTACGAAGCGAGCATCGACAAAGCTTTGGAACTGCTGAACGGCTACTACGACACCGAGCGTGAAGAGACCCAGAGCGTGATTGCCCGCCTGCAAGAGCTGAAACAGGTTCAGGTACAGCCCGAGCTGCCCGATATCAGCGCCTCTCAACAAGCGCTGGCCAGCTTCATCGACAATCGCTTTGAGTCGCGCCGTCAGGATGGAGGTGATGCATGAGAAAACTCATCCTGCTAATTGTTGCGGGCCTTGCGGTTGGCGCACTCTTCGGGCACCTGATGATGTCGGTGCCCGGCTACTGGCTGATTCGGGTCGGTGACACGTCGGTTCAAACCTCGTTCTGGTTTGGTCTGGTGCTGTTGCTGGGTGCCTTTATTGTGCTGCACTTCGCGCTGCGCCTGCTCACCGGCATTATTCGCCCAGTGGGTCGTTTCCGCACCTGGAACAGCCGTGCCCGTAACCGTCGCGCCATGAAACGCACCGTGCGCGGCTTGGTGGCACTCACCGAAGGCCGCTGGAAGAAAGCGGAGAAAACCTTGGTGCGCGCTGCCGACGACTCCAGCACGCCGCTGGTGAACTACCTCTCGGCCGCGTTGGCCGCTCACTACCAAGGCCACCACGAGAAGTCTCAAGAGCATCTGAACCAGGCCCAGCTGACCACCGACGGTGCGGATACCGCCATTGGCTTGATGCAGGCGCAGCTGATGATCGACCGTCAGCAGCCGGAAGAGGCCCTGGCGATTCTCAATCGCCTGGATAAGCAGCTCACCAATCATCCTCAGGTACTGAAGCTTCTGAAGCAGGTACACCTGAGCGTCAACGATTGGGAAGGCCTGCGTCGCCTGATTCCACGCTTGGCCGCGCAGAAGCTCATCACGCAGCAGGAGCGCGAACAGCTGGAGTTCAAAGCGTATCGCGAGCTGATCATCTTCGAAGCGAAGAACCCTACCAATATCGAACGGGTTCGCGGGCTGTGGGCGGATATGCCCGACTACCTGCGCGGCAATACCGAGCTGATCGTGCTCTATACCGAGGCACTGCTACACGCCAACGAAGAGCCGATTGCCGAGCGTCTGCTGAACCACTCGCTGGATAACCACTGGGACGCCCGTTTGGTCAAGCGCTACGGTCTGCTCAATGTCGATGCCGCTCGCCAGCTGGCCAAGGCCGAAAAGTGGCTGCAAGAGCGCCCCAACGACCCCGAGCTGCTGCTCGCATGTGGTCGCCTGTCGCTGCGTGTGGGCCAGTGGGAAAAAGCGCTGGAGTACTTTGAAGCCAGCCAGCGCCAGCGCCCCAATGGCGAAGTGTGTGCCGAGCTTGCCCGCCTCTACGCAAGCCTAGGCGAGCACAACAAGAGCCAGCTCTACTATCGTCACAGTGTGGATATGCTCGCCCAATCTCTGCCATCGCTGCCCCAACCCAGCGATGCCAGTGACAGCACGCAAAGCGATAAGAAAGCAGCGAAAAAGACGGCGTAACCGCCTTCTGTAACGCAAAAAGGGTGCCCACGGGCACCCTTTTTTAATGACGCGTCGCTACACGCTTTCGACAGGCTTCTCTGGGGTCGCCGCCTGCAGCTCAGACGTACAGTGACCACAGCGAACGGCCTTGATCGGCACCACCATCAAACAGTAAGGGCAGGGCTTTTCAGTCGGGTCTGCCGGTGCCACCGCCTCTTCGCGCTTTAAGCGGTTGATGGTACGCACCAGCAAAAAGACCACGAACGCGACGATGGAGAAGCTCACCACCGCGTTGATAAACAGCCCCACGTTCAGCGTCACCGCCCCCGCCGCTTGAGCTTCCGCCAAGGTGGCATAGGGCGCTCCAGCCACGCCTTCCCGCAATACAACAAACAGATTCGAAAAATCGATCCCACCCACCAACAGGCCAATCAGCGGATTCATCACGTCTTTGACGAGGCTTTGCACGATCAGCGTAAACGCTCCGCCAATGATGATACCCACCGCCATATCAATGACGTTGCCCTTAACAGCAAACTCGCGGAATTCCCGAAAAAATTTAGCCATACGCCGTTTAACCTCACCAAGCCAATGAAACGCCAAGGGCTAAGTTGCCCTGAGAGAAGAATGGGCCAAGGCGACAAACGCGGCAAGAGGTGAACAGGGCGCGACGCAGATCACTGCTTGAAGGCCGCCATCACTGCGTCCAATGCAGCCTTGTATCCCTGAACCCCCAGGCCCGCTATTACGCCATCGGCGCGTAGCGAAACATAGGAGTGGTGGCGAAACGACTCGCGCTTGTGCACGTTAGAGAGGTGGACTTCGATGACTTGGCCATCAAAGGCGTTCAACGCATCGAGAATCGCTACCGAGGTATGGGTATAAGCCGCCGGATTGATGATGATGGCCTGCGTGCCATCCACCCTCGCTGCGTGGATGGCGTCGATGAGTGTGCCTTCATGGTTACTTTGCAGGCAGGTGATCTCCCAGCCTGCCATCACCGCTTTTTCACGCAGCAGGTTATTCACATCGTCCAGCGTGTCATAGCCATAAATCTCCGGCTGACGCGTGCCTAATAAATTGAGATTAGGCCCATGTAACACCAATACTTTGCCCTGCTGCATAACGCTCTCCCGCAGTAATGTGGTTAACCATGTCTTGTGTTAATCAGCACGTTCTAACACCTTCCCCAAAGTACGGCCAGCGCCTTATCCAGTGACGCCTGCTGGCGGCTTGCATACAGCGCGATCTCATCAATCACGGAGGCCCCTAGGTCACGCTCGAACTGGGCTTGGTTAGCTTGGCTGGCGTATTCGTCGCGCTGCTCGCCGCCCAGGTTCGATTGGAAGATGCCCGCCGCGCTAACCGGCAGGAAGTCCTCATAAATCATGGGCTGGCAAGTCAGCGCGCCTTGCTCGATGAGTGCTTCAAGGGTATCCGCGTTAATCTGCGCGGGTAGTGATGCAGTGGTACCCGGCACGGCGTGATAGTGGAAGAACGCCAGCCCTTCACGACGCAGCGTGGCGTGGTCGTCTGGGAATGCTTGGAACACCGCGGCCAACTGCGCCTGATGAGCGCTGTTATCTTTGGCGGAAGGCAATTGCTGCGACTGGGCCAACAGGCGGTCGTATAGCGCACGCCCTTTCTGGGTGAGGGCAACGCCGCGCTGCTCGATTTCACCGAAGCGGGCGGTGTGATGCCCCGCCACGCTGTCGGCAAAGGTAATGGTCTCTTCCAGCGCTTTGAAACTGGTTTGGCGCAGTAGAATCGGGCAGCGGCGACGGGGCGGGCCTTCGATCACCGCCTTGGGGTCGATGCCAACGTTCGGCATCTGCTGCTGTACTGCATCAATATCCAAAGTGCGCGGGGTTAAATGGTTGATATGCGGGCCACGAAAGCTCACCACGTCGGCAATAAGCCGATGCTCTTGGTGTAAGCGGTCATAGGTGGCGCGGTCAACGGTGGCATCGTGGTGCCAGCGGAACGTATCCAGCGCGGCCTGAACAAACGCCCTGGCATCGGCCGCGTTTAGGCCACCTTGCGCTTCACAGCGGGCGATCAGCGCCTGGGCCGCGGGCGTGACGATCTCACGGCGAGAGAGAATGTCCCGCGCCTGCTCACGCAGCTGTGGGTTCTCGATGAGCTCAAGACGTAACAAGGAAGTAAATACGCGGAAGGGATTGCGCTTCAAGGCGTCATCATCCACCGGGCGAAACGCCGTGGAGTGAACCGGTACACCGGCGGCGGCCAAGTCGTAATACCCCACGGGGTGCATGCCCATCACTGCAAACATACGCCGTAGCAGTGATAGCTCTTCAGGCAAACCAACGCGGATCGCTCCATGCCGCTCAACGCTAAGGCGCGCTAGCTCGTCCGATGCTTCGAGTGTGTGGGCTAAGGTGGCATTTTGGGCCAATACATCACGATTCACGCTCTCCACCAGCGAGAGCAGCGTGCCGTATTGCGGCACTTCCTGTTGATACATCGCCGACATCGCTTTGGAAAACTGATCGCGAATATCGTCGGCGCTTACATAAGCAGCATCCATGGGGCGTCCTGTTGGTCATCTTGTGGGGGTTATGACGATTACCATAGTAGCGCTGCAGCGACGGGGAAAATTGCATAAATTTGGCCGTTATCTTCATTAACACGCCTTGAGCCCCCGCCACAGCCCATGGTGTTACGGTTACACTAAGCCTTTCTGTTTCGACAATTCTACGCTTCGACAAAGGCCACCGTTTAGATGACTGCCTCACGCTCGCCGCTACCGCTCTATCTGGGCTTGCCCATGTGGGCCAACCAGGATTGGCAGGGCAGCCTCTACCCGCGCCAAGCCAAAACCGACTTGCTCAGTGATTACGCCGCGGTGTTTTCCAGCGTGGAGGGCAATACGACGTTTTACAGCGGCGCCCCCAAGCCCGATACCATCGCTGCCTGGGCGCGCCAAGCACCCGCCCATTTTCGCTTTTGCTTTAAACTGCCCGCCAGCGTGACGCACGACCAGCGGCTCGGCAGTTTAGCCTCTGCTTGGGAGTTCATAGAGGCACTGACGCCGCTCCATGACCGGCTTGGCCCGACCATGGTCCAACTGCCGCGTGATTTCGGCCCCTCAGAGCTGCCTAAACTCGAAGCCTTGCTCGCCCACTGGCCAACGCAGCTACCCTGCGCTGTCGAGGTGCGCCATCCTGTTTTTTTCCACAAGGGTGAGGAGGAGAAAGCCCTCAACCGATTGTTGATAACTTATGGGGCCAACCGCGTAATGCTGGATGTGCGGCCTGTGTTCTCGACCCCTGCCAACGGCCATCCGGGTCTTGCTCACGCTCAGCAGGAAAAACCGAAACTCCCGTTACACGTACTCTCCACGGCAGAGCAACCGATTATTCGCTTCATCGGCCATATTGACAAAACCATCAATACTCGCTATTTCGCGCCGTGGATAGAGCGCCTAAAGCTGTGGATAAGTCAGGGGAAAACCCCTTTCTTATTTGTGCATACAGCAGATAACCGCGAGTCGCCCGAGATGGCGCGCGCGCTCTACGGCCTTCTTCAACAGCAGATGGCACTGCCTGCGCTTGAAGCCTTCGCCAACGAGAAGCAGAGCCAGCTATTTTAGGCCGTCTTTTTAGGCGGGCTGACTGGCAAGCCCTAGCATGATCGGATAAATTGCGCGTTCTTTCGGAAAAGTACGCTGGCAATTTCTCTATTTCCGAAAATCGGCGCAGCACGCCGATAACGACTCATTACAATTGAACGTAACACAGGTGATTTATGGCAAAACTTGCACATGCACAGTGGTCATCGCGTATGACCTTTGTGCTGGCCGCAGCGGGTTCAGCGGTTGGCTTAGGGAATATTTGGAAGTTCCCTTATATGGTGGGCGAAAGCGGCGGGGCTGCTTTCGTATTTGTTTATCTGCTTTGTATTGGGCTCATTGGCTTGCCCATTCTTGTCTCTGAGTGGCTTATCGGGCGGCGCGGTCAGAAGAACCCCGCAAGCACGATGTCCGAGCTGGCACGCCAAGCCAATAAATCCAGTATGTGGGCCGTGGTAGGCATCAGCGGCATCATTGGGGCGTTTTTAATTCTGTCGTTCTATAGCGTGATTGGCGGCTGGTCGCTCTACTACACCCTGAACTCCGTCACTGGCACCTTCAGCGGTCAAGATGCTGACGGCATCGGCGCGCTGTTTAATGGCATGCTCAGCAATCCTGGGTTGCTGTTGCTAGGCCACTCGGCCTTTATGCTCTTGGTGATTGGCATTGTGGCTCAGGGTGTCACGAAGGGTCTTGAAGGCGCTGTGCGCATCTTGATGCCGGTGCTGGCGCTTCTGCTGGTCGTGCTGATCGGTTATGGCATGTCGACCGGCCATTTCGGCCAGGCGCTGGTATACATGTTCAACCCGGATTGGAGCAAGCTAAGCGCAGAGACGGTACTGGCCGCGTTAGGGCACGCTTTCTTCACGCTTTCGCTGGGTATGGGCATTATGATGGCGTATGGCTCTTACTTGGGCAAAGAGATCAACCTGATTCAAACCGCTCGTACCGTCATCATTATGGATACAGTGATCGCTCTCGGCGCAGGTCTTGCGATCTTCCCCATCGTGTTTGCGAACAACCTGGACCTCGCCTCGGGACCTGGGCTGATTTTCGTCACGCTGCCATTGGCATTTGGCAACATGGACGGTGGCTCTCTGCTGGGTTTGATGTTCTTCCTGCTACTCACCTTCGCAGCGCTGACCTCGGCCATTTCGCTGCTTGAGCCCGTGGTTGAGTTTATTGAAGAGCGCACGCCGCTGTCTCGCGTGATGGCGACCATTGTTGCCGGGGCGGGTGCTTGGGCGCTGGGTATTGCCGCTCTGCTCTCCTTCAACGTGTGGAGCGAGCCGCTCATGTTCGGTATGGGCGTGTTCGACCTGCTGGATACGCTGACCAGCAAAATCATGCTGCCGCTCACCGGCCTGGGTGCGATTCTCTTCGCTGCGTGGTGCTTAGAGCGCAAGAGTGTCGAGGCTGAGCTTGGGCTATCAGCCACGGGCATCAGCGTATGGAACATCATCGCGCGCTATGTAGCGCCCGCAGGCGTCATCGCTGTCTTCGTCACAGGCTTACTCTAAGCCGTCACGGCCCCGCTAGCTGGCGGGGCTGTCTATCGCACGCTGTTGTTAGTGCAATTCGCTCTCTTGCGGTTCGTCATCGTCCGGCAAGGGAGCGATATCCCGCGACAATTTCTGAAACTCCCGATGCAGCTCAATCCCTCTGCGTGCCCTTAGGCTACGCTGGGCGGCGCTGCGCCGACGTTGGGCATGCTCATCGACCTCCATACTCATGAATATGTCGAGCAATTCGCTTTTTACCGAGGTCATTCGTTCGACGTTTCTCATGATCGACGCTCCTCCAGGTGAAGTTGCCTACGTCCACCTGCATCCGTGACGACTGATTTTTAAATGATGCAGTGCGGCACGTCACTTCTTACTATAACCTACTTGACAAAATGATGACGAATCTTGAAGAAAGGGGTTAACGCCCTTTAAACGGCAGTGATCATCAGTGAATCCCGCTGCCCTCTTCGCGTCACTCAGGCATACTGTAGCCACCTAGGCTGCATAAGCACGATCGAGAATTGAAGGAGCTGAACGTGAGCCGCGCCCTGTTCGATGAAATGAGACGCCGCATGGAGCATTTCCGTCGCTCCGAACAAAAGGTAGCGCGGTTCGTGCTGCGTAACCCCGATGAAGTGATCCATATGCGGATCGTGGACCTGGCCACCGAGGCGAAGGTGAGCGAGCCCACCGTGGTGCGCTTCTGCCGTGCCCTTGGCTGCAACGGTTTCCAGGACTTCAAGCTCCAGCTCGCCCAGATGCTGGCCAGCGGCAGCCAGTTTGCTCAGTTCTCGATGAACGATAGCGACTCAGTGGCGGAGTTCTCTCATAGCATTTTTGACTCCACCGTCGGTACGCTGCTGTCGGTGCGCGACCGGCTCGATAATGATGCGCTGGGACGGGCCGTGAACGCGCTGGCCATGGCCAACCGGGTGGAGTTTTACGGCTTTGGAGCCTCTGGTGCCGTGGCCTTCGATGCCCAGCACAAGTTCTTCCGCCTGCAGATCTCGACCTCCGCCTACGCCGACCCCCACATGCAGAACATGTCGGCGGTGACGCTGCAAGAGGGCGATGTGGTGGTGGCGATTTCACAAACCGGGCGAACCAAGGCGCTGGTGGCCAGCGTGCGTTTGGCCCGCGAAGCGGGGGCGACGGTGATTGGCCTGTGCCCCAGCGAGTCGCCGCTGGCCCATGAAGTGAGCCTACCGCTGTTTATCGATGTGCATGAAGATACCGAGATTTACACGCCGCTCAGCTCACGCATCGCGCACCTGGTGCTGATCGACGTACTGGCCGTCGGTGTCGCGAAAACCCGTGGCCCCAAACTCGCCGAGCAGCTCAAAGCGGTGAAAAAGAGCCTGACCACGCTGCGTTACCCAGACGACCACTAACGGCGGACCAGCGCGACGTACGCTGTATACCCAGCCAGTGGGCGGGCTGTGCTAAACTAACCGCCCATTTTCCGAACCGGCAGCGGCTTATATGGACGACGTCACGGCGATACTTGATCAGCTCAACCCCGCTCAGCGGGAGGCAGTGAGCGCCCCCCAGGGCAATCTACTGGTACTGGCGGGGGCTGGCTCCGGTAAAACCCGCGTGCTGGTTCACCGCATTGCCTGGCTGATGCAGGCCGAGGGGCTCTCTCCTTACGCGCTGCTGGCGGTCACGTTTACCAACAAAGCGGCACGGGAAATGCGCACGCGCCTTGAAGCGCTGCTGGGTATTTCCATGCGCCACGTGTGGGTCGGCACCTTCCACTCCATTGCCCACCGGCTGCTGCGCACCCACTGGCAAGATGCCCGCCTGCCGCAACACTTCCAAATCATTGACTCCGACGACCAGCTCCGGCTGATCAAACGGCTGCTCAAAGATTACTCGATTGACGATGAGCGCTTCCCGCCCCGCCAGGTACAGGGGTTTATATCTGGCTGCAAAGAGGAAGGGCTGCGCCCTCATCAGGTGAACGTGAATGGCGATGCGTACCTCGCCCAAATGGTCGAGCTGTACGAGCGCTATCAGTTCACCTGTGAGCGCGGCGGGCTGGTGGATTTTGGCGAGCTACTCCTGCGCAGCCTGGAACTTCTGCGCGATAACCCGCCGCTGCTGAACCACTACCGCGAGCGTTTTGGGCATGTGCTGGTAGACGAGTTCCAAGACACCAACACCCTGCAGTACGCGTGGCTGAAACTGCTCACCGGCCAACAAACGCCGATGACGGCGGTCGGCGATGATGACCAGTCGATTTACGGCTGGCGGGGCGCCAAAGTGGAAAACATCCGCCGCTTTGAAGAGGAGTTTCCCCATACCCAGACGGTGCGCCTGGAGCAGAACTACCGCTCGACCAGCGCCATTCTGGATGCCGCCAACGCGTTGATTAGCCACAACACCGAGCGGCTGGGCAAAAACCTCTGGACCGACGGTATCGAGGGCGAACCGATCTCGGTATACGCCGGGTTTAACGACCTGGAAGAAGCCCGCTATATCGTCGACACCATCAAAGAGAAAGTCGATGAAGGCTTTAACCGCCGTGATGTGGCCATTCTTTACCGCTCTAACGCCCAGTCACGGCTGCTGGAAGAGACGCTGATTCGCCAAGGCATGCCCTACCGCATTTACGGAGGCCACCGCTTTTATGAGCGGCTGGAGATCAAAAACGCCCTGGCCTACCTTCGCCTGCTGCTCAACCGGGACGACGACGCCTCCCTTGAACGCGTCATCAACGTGCCCACCCGAGGCATCGGCACTCGCACGGTGGAAATTGTTCGCCACCGCGCACGGGAGCAGGGAGTTTCGCTTTGGCAGGCGCTCCACGACGCGATTCAGGATGGCACCTTAAGAGGCCGGGCGGGCAACGCCGTGCAGGCCTTCGCCAACCTAATCGAGCAGCTCGATAACGACGCCGCCGGGCTGCCGCTGCATGAGATCATCGACCATGTCACCGCGCACACCGGGTTGATCGAGCACCACAAAAGCGAGCGTGGCGAGAAGGGCCAGGCGCGGGTCGAAAACTTGGAAGAGCTGGTCACCGCCGCCCGCGCCTTCATCCATGGCGACGCCTTTGAAACCCCAGAAGCGGGCGAAGGTATGGCGGCACTGGAAGCATTTTTATCAGAAGCCGCTCTGAATGCGGGCGACCACGAAGCCGAAGAGTTCGAAGACAGTGTGCAGCTGATGACGCTGCACTCGGCGAAAGGGCTAGAGTTCCCCGTGGTGTTCATCGCCGGTGTGGAGGAAGGGCTGTTCCCGCATAAGATGTCGGTGGAGGAGCCGGGGCGACTCGAAGAGGAGCGCAGGCTTTGCTACGTGGGTGTTACCCGCGCCATGCAGAAGCTCTACCTCACCCACGCGGAAACCCGCCGCCTGCATGGTAAAGAGGTGTTTCCGCGTCCGTCGCGCTTCTTGCGTGAACTGCCACCCCACCTGCTGGAGGAGGTCCGCCTGCGGGGCCATGTGTCTCGCCCGGTGACCGCCTCGCGGCAAAGCTTCGCCCAAACCAGTATCGAGAGCGACGGCGAGCTCCCCGCGCTGCATGTCGGCCAGCGCGTCGAGCATCCGGTGTTTGGCGAAGGCATCATCCTCAATGCCGAAGGCGAAGGCGCCCGGGCGCGGGTACAAGTCAGCTTCGATGGCGAGGGCGTGAAGTGGCTCGTACTGGGGTTTGCCAAACTAACGCCGCGTTGAACCGACCGCCCCGATCAACCCAAAAAAAGGGCAAGGCAAGACAGAGACTTGCCCTATAAAAGCGGCTTAGCGCATACTGGCGGGCGGACACTGCGCTCACTGCGCTTATAAAAAAACAGCCTATAATTTCGGAGTCATGCCCGCCATGCAACGCCGCCAATTTTTGAAAACCGCCGGCCTGGGTGCCGCCGGTGTCGCTGCTGCCCCTTTCGTTTCTACCGCCAGCGCTAACGAAACCTACACCTGGGACATGGTCACCTCCTGGCCGAAGAATTTCCCCGCCCTCGGGACCGGCGCCAACGACTTTGCGCGTCGTGTGGAGCAACTCTCCAACGGCCGTATGCGCATTCGTGTACACGGTGCGGGTGAGCTGGTACCGGCACTGGAAGTCTTTGATGCCGTCGCCGCTGGCACGGCTGAAATGGGTCACTCCGCGTCTTACTACTGGCGCGGCAAAGTGGCTGCGTCCCAGTTCTTTACCGCCGTGCCGTTTGGCATGACCACCACCGAAATGAACGCGTGGCTGTACCACGGCGGTGGCCAGGAGCTGTGGGACGAGATCTACGCCAACCACAATCTTAAGCCATTTGCCGTAGGCAACACCGGCACCCAGATGGCGGGCTGGTTCAAAAAAGAGATCAACTCCCTCGAAGACATGCAGGGCTTGAAGCTGCGCCTGCCGGGTCTCGCTGGTGAAGCCATGAACGGCATCGGTGTGAGCACCGTGAACATGGCCGGTTCTGAGATCTTCACCTCGCTGCAAACCGGTGCGCTTGACGCGGCGGACTGGGTGGGCCCCTACAACGACCTGGCCTTTGGCCTGCACCAAGTGGCGGACTACTACTATACGTCCGTGTGGAACGAGCCCTCTGCCGTCCTCGAAGGCACCATCAACCTGGATGCGTGGAACGCGCTGCCGGAAGATCTGCAGGACGTGATCCGTGAAGCGGCACGCGCCTCTAACCTCGCAATGATCAGCGAGTTTGCCTACCGCAACGCCCAGGCCCTGGAAACACTGGTGGAAGAGCACGGCGTGCAGCTACGCACGTTCCCGGAAGACGTTATGGCCGCGCTGTACGAATCCTCCAAGCAGGCGATTCAGCGTCAGGTAGAGAGCGATGAAGAGTCTCGCCGCGTTTACGAATCCTACTCGGCCTTCCAGAAAGTGGTGCGCCCGTTTAGCGACGCGGGTGAGTACGCTTACCTGAAGAGCCGCGACAACGTCGGCGCCTAACCTACCGGCCAACGTCAAAGGGCGCCTCGGCGCCCTTTTTGCTGCTGTGAATGGCTAAGGCGAGGGCGTGCTAGCCATGCACGGCGCGGATACGGCCATTGTCATCCAGCGCCACCATGACAAAACGCGCTTCGGTGACTTTCTGGCGCTCCTCGATGTGGCGGCCATGGGGTGGGCGTACCCACACCTCGACATCGATTTTGATCGAGCTGTGGCCAATCTCCTGCACTTGGGTATAAACGCTCACCATGGACCCTACTCGCACCGGACTCAAAAAGTCCATGGCTTCGATGGCGACCGTCGCGGTGCGGCCACCCGCTTCACGCCCGGCTGCCAGCTCCGCCGCTTGATCCATATGATTGACCAACCAGCCGCCAGGAATATCGCCGTAGAGATTGGTATCTTGCCGAGAAGCCAGTAACTTTAAAGTGAGCTGCCCTTTAGGGGCCGGTACGTCGTCCAAGTCGGTGTCCAGCGGTGTCATAAGGTGGTCGCTTTGTAAGGTTATTGTTGTGGTGAAGGTCGGTCGGTGGCACGGAGGAGCGTAGCGTTGCTGCATCGCAACAGGTTGGGGATAGTTAATCATAAGAGGGGTAACGTTTGAAGGGCAATCGTTTGACGCGCCATTGTGGGCGGATTCAGCGGTGTTATCGCCTCTTGGTGGCGATCGCCTGGCTGCTTTGCTGCACGGTTGCCGTGGGGCAGCCAACGTCGGTCAGTGGCACCTTGGGCGCCGTTGGCTCCGATACCATGGCCGGACTGATGCTCCGCTGGGGGGAAGCGCTTGATCACCGCTATCCCGACATTAACCTGCAGTTTCAAGCGGGCGGCTCCGCCAGCGCGCCCACCGCGTTGGTCGCGGGGACGACACGCTTTGGCCCTATGTCGCGCCCTATGTCCGACACCGAACGCCAGCAATTCATCGAGCGATATGGATACCCGCCCCGAGAGTTGAAGGTGGCCCGAGATGCGCTGCTGCTAGTGGTGCATCGCCATAATCCGCTGGCATCGCTCACCCGCGAGCAGGCCGACGCGATTTTCTCCACCTCGTTAGATTGCGGTGGGCTGCGCCCCATCCGGCGCTGGGAACAACTGCTGCCCAGCGACCAGTGGCCCTACGGCAAGATTGCGCTGCATGGTCGCAACCTGGCCTCCGGCACGCACGGGCTGTTTCAAGACCGCGCCCTGTGCAATGGCCAATTTCGCCGCGATATCAGCGAACACCCCGGCTCTTCGGCGGTGATTGCCGCCGTGGGCGAGTCACCCAACGCCATGGGCTATGCCGGCTATAACCACCTGAACCCCATGGTCCGCGCGCTACCGTTGATCGACGACACGGGCCACGCCATCCGTCCAAGCGTCGCGACGATTCAGGACGATACCTATCCGCTATCGAGAGATCTCTACCTATACGTTAACCTCCCGCCCGGCGACACGCTGCCCCCGGCCGAGCAGGCGTTCATTGAACTGATCTTCTCTGAGGAGGGTCAGCAAATCGTTCAAGCGGCGGGATTCGTGCCGTTGCCCCAAGCTCAGCGCCAGCCGCCGCTACTGGCTCCCTGAGCTGTCACTTAACTGTCATAAACATACCGTAGGGTGGGACGCTTCGGCCATGTACGTACTTTTTGCCACGGCACTCGTTTCTTTATGATGTCGACATGACTCCCCCACGGCTACCTCTTTCGCGTCAGCCGCTGCGCCTCATTCACGACCGTATCGCTACCGGATTGATTACCGCCGGTGGCATCGGCGTTCTGTTGGCCATTCTTGCCATTGGCGTGTTCCTCGTGTGGGAAACGCTGCCACTGCTGACGTTTGGCGACGCCTTATCGCTCAATACCTTATCGCCCCTGGCCTGGGGCACACTCAAAGCGGCACTTGCCGCCATGCTGTTCGCCACGCCCATCGCGCTAGGTGCCGCCATGTACTCGGCGCTGTTCATGTCGGCTCGGCTGCGTGGCCGTATCAAACCCATGCTGGAGCTAATGGAAGCCATTCCCGGCGTGGTAGTAGGTTTCATTGCCGGACTACTGTTAGCCCCCTGGGTGGAACAACACTTGGCCAGTACCCTACTGGTGCTGGTGTGGCTGCCGCTAAGCGCGGGCTTGGCCGGTATGCTCTGGTATGTTGCCAGCGCCAAGGTGCGCCAGTGGCTGCCGCTCTCTTGGGCGGGCGTGTGGCTAATGCCGTGGCTCGCCATCATGATCACACTCGCACTATGGCTAGCCCCGCTCTTGGAGCACGCATGGTTTGGCGGCGACCTGCGCCGCATGTTCGACCAGCAGTACGGCCTGGACTACGCCACCCGCAACGCGCTGATCGTGGGGATCGCCATGGGGTTTGCGGTGATTCCCAGCATCTACTCGCTGGCAGAGGATGCCCTCGCCGATGTGCCCGCCAACTTGATGGAAGGTGCCCAAGCGCTCGGCGCGAGCCGCTGGCAGGCGCTCTGGAAGGTAGCCCTTCCTACGGCCGGGCCTGGGGTCTTCTCGGCGGTCATGATTGGTGCCGGGCGCGCCGTGGGCGAAACCATGATCGTTTTGATGGCCAGCGGTAATACGGCGCTCTTTAGGGCTAGCCCCTTTGAGGGGCTTCGCTCCCTATCGGCGTCGATTGCCATCGAGCTGCCGGAAGCTTCCCCCGGTGGTATGACCTACCACCTGCTGATTTTTGCTGCTCTAGCGCTGTTTTTGTTCACCTTTTTAGTCAACACGCTCGCCGAGGTGGTTCGCCAGCGGCTGCGTCAGCGCTATCAACGACTAGGGGGTAACCGCTAATGCGTTGGCTCCCACGCCCGCCCCGTCTCAAGGCCATGGGCAGCCTGCTATGGCCATGGCTATGCGCAGCCAGCGTTGCATTATCGCTGTTGATGTTGGCAACCCTGCTGACGCTGCTGGCCGCCCGTGGCCTTGGCCACTTTTGGCCCGCCATGCTGGAAGAAGTCACTCTACGCTCCGGTGAGACGGTGATCGGCCAGGCGGTGCGGGAGGCCCCACTGCCCAATGCGGCGGGCACAGAGCGGCTCTACTTTACCGGCAACCGCGATATCGACGGTAATAGCTGGCGCTGGGTGGCCTTGGACGACATCGCCACCGTCGCCGTACCCAACGACCTCATCCGCCTAGAACGGGCCCCCTGGGGCGACTTCATTGGCCGCCTGGAAACCGTCGAGAGCGATGGCCAGCGTTTCGAGGGAGATGCCGCCTGGGCATTTGTCGCCCAGGCCATGGCGCTTCCCGAGAGCCAGCGCCCCGTCGCCCAGCTACGGCTCACCGCTGCCGATGGCCATCGCGTGACCCAACCGTTGGCGGGCGTCATGCGCTTCCAAGCGCCCAACGCCATGTCCTGGCATCAAAAAGTCGCCGCCTGGAGCGGACGTATCTGGCAATTCCTCAGCGAGGGTCCGCGTGCGGCCAATACCGGCGGCGGCGTCTGGCCGGCCATCTTCGGCACGGTCATGATGGTGATTCTGATGTCGGTGATCGTGACACCGTTCGGCGTGCTGGCCGCCATTTATCTCAACGAGATCGCGCATCAAAACCGCCTGACCCGCTTGGTCCGTATCGGCGTACGCAACCTTGCTGGCGTGCCGTCGATCGTATATGGGGTATTTGGCTTGGGGGTCTTCGTTTACGGTATCGGGGGCTCCATCGATAGCTGGTTTTTCGAGGATGCGCTGCCGTCGCCCACGTTTGGCACGGGCGGCCTGCTCTGGGCATCGTTGACCCTGGCGCTGCTGACGCTGCCCGTCGTCATCGTCGCCACCGAAGAGGGACTGGCGCGCATTCCTGACGCGCAGCGAGAGGGCGCGGTGGCGCTAGGCGCGACCCGCTTAGAAATGCTGACCCGCGTGGTACTGCCCATGGCGACTCCAGCGATGCTCACCGGGGTCATCTTGGCCGTGGCCCGGGCCGCCGGAGAAGTGGCGCCGCTGATGCTGGTCGGCGTGGCGAAACTGGCCCCACAAATGCCCGTCGATGACGAATTTCCCTATTTGCACCTAGAGCGCAAATTCATGCACCTCGGCTATCATTTATTTGATACCGCGTTTCACGGCGAAGACGTTCAAGCCGCCATCCCACTGGTGTTTGCCACCGCCCTGCTGCTCGTGCTGATCGTGCTAGTGCTTAACTTAACTGCCATATTTCTGCGTCATTATCTAAGGCGTCAACGAGGGAACGAATGCTAGCGTTATCGTCCGCCCACCCGACTCAAACACCGGTGACTCGCTTTACTGCCGAAACCTGCTGTTTGAGCATCAACCAGTTTCACCTCGCGTATGCGGGGAAAACGGCGTTGCGCGACCTAACGCTCGATGTGCCTCGCCATCGGGTCACCGCCTTCATCGGCCCGTCGGGCTGTGGCAAGTCGACCCTGCTGCGTGCCATCAATCGGCTGCACGATCTCAACGAGTCGGTGACGCATCAAGGCCAGATTCAGCTGGAGGGCCAGGACATTCACGCCCCACAGATGAACGTCACCGAACTGCGCCGCCGCGTGGGCATGGTGTTTCAAACGCCCAATCCGTTCCCGATGTCCATTTATGAAAACGTCGCCTTCGGGCTGCGTTTACAAGGGCGCATGCCCAAGCGCAAACGGGATGACATTATCGAGTGGGCGCTAACGTCTGCCGCCTTGTGGGATGAGGTGAAAGACCGCCTGCACCGCTCGGCGTGGCAGTTATCCGGCGGACAGCAGCAGCGTTTGGTGATTGCCCGAACGCTCGCCGTCCAACCCGACGTGCTGCTGCTGGACGAGCCCGCCTCGGCGCTGGATCCGATCTCGACGCTGAAAATCGAAGAGTTGATTCGTAACCTGAAATCCCAGCTCACGCTGGTACTGGTTACCCACAATATGCAGCAAGCCGCAAGGGTATCCGACTACACGGCTTTTTTGCAGCAAGGTGAACTCGTTGAATACGGGCCAACGGATCAAGTGTTCACCAACCCGCGTTTACAACGCACCGAAAACTACATTACCGGCCGCATGACCTAGGCCCAACCGACGTTACGTCAGGAGTGCTCAATGGATATTACGAGCGATACCCACAGCCAGCATATCTCTCGCCAGTTCAACCAGGAGCTGGAAGAGCTGAAAACCCACCTGATGGCCATGGGCGGTCTGGTGGAAAAACAGGTGCAAGACGCCGTTCACGCTCTGCTGGAAGGCGACAGCCGCTTGGCCGAAAAAGTGCGTGACAACGACCGCCAGGTCAACGACCTGCAGCTTCAAATCGATGACGAGTGTACCCGCGTCCTGGCACGTCGCCAGCCGGCCGCCTCTGACCTGCGCTTGGTACTTGCCGTCATTCGCGCCACCTCGGATCTCGAGCGGATCGGTGACGAAGCCAGCAAAATCGCCCGTAACGCGCTGCTGCTGAGTGAAAGCAGCAGCGGTATTCGCGGTTTGGTGGAAGTGCGCCATATCAGCGAACACGTGCGGAAGATGCTGCGCGATGCGCTGACGGCCTTTGCCCGCTTCGACACCGAGCTGGCCATGCAGGTCGTGCGGGAAGATGAGTCCGTGGACGACGAGTATGGCAGCGCCATGCGCTCTCTAATGACGTTCATGATGGAAGACTCGCGCTCGATCAGCTCGGTGCTCAGCATCATGTGGGTACTGCGGGCACTGGAGCGCGTCGGCGACCACGCCAACAACTTGGCGGAGTACGTGGTCTACCTGGTGAAAGGCTTGGATATTCGCCACAGCGATCCCGACACCCTAGATCAGAAGGTACTGAAAAAGTCTTGACCTAGCAGGCCATTCCTCCTGCAATACGCCCAGATGATTCATCTGGGCGTTTTTTTTAAAGGAGTAAGCATGGTGGATGCCATCACGGCGTTGAGCCAAGGCACGCGCTTGGTGTACCAAAAAGGGCTGCGGCGCTATATTTTCCTACCGATCCTGGTCAACCTCATCGTCTACGCCAGTATGCTCAGCGTCGTCTTTCAGCGCTTTTCAGGCTGGTTGGATAGCGCCATGACCATGGTACCCGGTTGGTTGGAGTGGCTCTCCTGGCTGATCTGGCCGCTCTTCTTCGTTAGTCTGCTGGTGGTGATCTTTTTCACCTTCACCCTCGTGACTCACCTGATTGCCGCACCGTTTTACGGCTTTCTTGCCGCAAAAGTCGAGCGACAAGCCACCGGGCGAGAACCGCTGGATGATCGCGGACTGGCTAAAACGGCCGTCGACGCGCTGGGTCGCGAACTGGTCAAGCTCGGCTATATTCTGCCGCGCATGGCGGCACTGTTCATTCTCAGCTGGATACCCGGCCTCAATCTGTTGGCACCGATCTTGTGGGCCCTGTTTTCTGCCTGGGTGATGGCCATCACTTACCTTGATTATCCGATGGATAACAACAAGGTCACGTTTCGCGATATGCGCAGCCGTCTCTCACGACGCTGGTGGCCCAGCCTCACCTACGGTGGGCTGATCATGCTGATCACCTGGATTCCCCTGGCCAATCTGTTCTTGATTCCCGGCGCCGTCGCAGGGGCGGTGCTCATGTGGGATGGTCATTACCGCGGCACGCACGATGTGGCTACCCCTTAACGACGCGACAGGCAGAGGCATCGCCACAAAAAACCCCGCCTAGGCGGGGTTTTTGTGGATATAGCGCTGGGCTTACCAACGGATACCGTCACCTTCGTCGCGGTTCAGCTCATTGGCGTCATAGCCCGTTTTGCTGGTCGCTGTGTCGGTTGAATCGTTGGCGCTGCTAGACGTGGAGTAATCCAGCGTGTCGCCTTCGTCATGGGTCAGGTCGCTAGTGGAGTACTGGGCAGGGCCCGACGTATTGTGCGAGCTTGGCTCGATGATGTCGTGACCTGCAGAGCGGTCTTTATTCAATTCAATGGACGTGTGGGCAAAGGCCATTGGGCTTGCAACCAAACCAAACGCAACGCCTAGAACAGCCGTCTTTTTCGCTAACTCGTTGAATAACATTGATACGTACTCCTTTAACATGGAACCAATCGGCGTAGGCGAGAACCAATGAGCGTCTACGACTAATGGCTAACTTTACACCTAGCTATTGCATGCAGGATGCCACTTTTCCAAAAAAAATAAAAAAACCAATAAAAACAAATATTTATTAAATTTAAATAGCGCGCAATATAATGTTGCAGCGTCAAAAATACCTCAAAAATATTGTGCAACAATGACACATGCGCTTTCTAAGTGACGCAAAATGACTCACTTTCCCAGAACGCCTCCACAGTCCTTTCATGCTGACGTGCCTCGTAGAGCACTTCGCGTATGTCGTAGGCACAAAAAATTAGACCCCGCAGGGCGGGGTCTTGATCACTCTTACTTGTGAACGATACCGACGTCTGGCTTCCTGTCCTTTTGCGGGATTCCAACCTTGGAGTTCACCCTAACCAGCGTATTGATCGTTGTATGATTCATTCCTTGAATCTTCGAGCATCCTTGCTGTGAGACATCCTTGCCTCTTAAATGCTCAACCTTAAGCGTAAGAGTTTTTTACAGCTTTGCAAATAAATGTTACGAGTTACATGCCGCTATTTTCTTCCGGCAGCTCCTCGGTGCTGTCATACGTCGCATCCGAGTCGTCGCTCATGGAATTCGGCTCCATGTCGCTGGCATGATCGCCCTCGTCATGGGTTAAATCCTGGTTGTCATGATCAGATGACATGGCCGAGCCGCTGGATTGAGATTCAACCGGTTGCTCATCTGGAGAGATGTTATCGGCCGGGTCGGCAGGCTCTTGGGCAAAAGCCAGTGGGCTCGCTACCAAACCGAACGTTACACCTAAAATACCAGCTTTCTTGAGTAGTTCCTTGGACATCATATTCCGCCTCCTCGATCGCTGTGAAATACCGCTTTAAAAGGAAGAGTGACTTCGTGTCTTACCAGTTCCTGCGGTAATCTTCCTTACTCATAACGTTGCAGCCGATATGCCAACAATCCGCGCATCAAAAAAAAGACATTAAAATACAAATGCTTATGAAAAATAGCACCGTGCCAAAAGTAGGCTTAGCATGGAATCGAAAGCGAATACGGTGGCTACATATGGCACATGCGCGGTGTTTGACCATGCTTACATGCCAATATGACACACTTATACATAGATTATGCAAACCAGAGAGAGGGCAGTAACGCGTAGGTGAGGAGAGAGGCGCAGGTGGCCCGATCGACACGTTAGTCGTGGACTACCCGCGTAGCCGGGAACACGCAGCGGAACAGCGCCCCCTCACCGGGCAACGACTCCACTTGGAGCTGCGCGTCGTGGCGTAGTAGAACGTGTTTCACAATGGCAAGGCCCAGCCCAGTGCCGCCGGTGGCCGTACTGCGCCCCTTATCGACACGGTAGAAGCGCTCGGTGAGGCGAGGAATATGGACAGGATCGATCCCTTCACCGTCGTCGTCCACTTCGATGCAGGCACTGCCATTGGGCAGAGCCGCCCAGCGGAGGGTGATCTGGCTTCCCGCTGGCGTATAGCGCACCGCGTTGAACGCCAAGTTGGAGATCGCACTGCGCAGCTCCTGCTCGCTGCCGACTAGGCGCGCTTCGCAATCGAGCACGACCTGCACGCTGTGTTTCTGGTGAGACAGCGCCAGCGCATCGCGACGAATACTCTCTAGCATCGGCCCTACGGCAAGCGGCTGGTGATCTTCTCCCCCTCGGTCGATTTCGAGCCGAGAGAGTAGTAGCAGGTCGTTGACCAAGTTCTGCATGCGCTTGGTCTGCTCTTCCATCTGACCGATGCCTTTGCCCAAACGAGGCGGCAATAGCTCTTTCAAATCGCCGTACGTTTCCAGGTAGCCCGAAAGGACGGTCAGTGGTGTGCGCAGCTCGTGAGACACGTTGGCCACGAAGTCGCGGCGCATCTGTTCCAGGCGATGCAGGCGCGTAATGTCCCGGGCCATGACCAAGCGCTCGTCATCACCATAGAGCGTGATTTGATACTGTAAAATGCGTCGCTCGTCGATGGGCGAGGTGAGGGTCAGTGGCTCGCTATATTCACGGGCATTGAAGTAGCTGATAAAACGCGGGTCGCGCAGCAAGTTGGTAATGTGCTGGCCGCGGTCATGGGCCGTTTGCAGGCCGAGCATGTCGGTGGCGGCACTGTTCCACCACTCTAAATCTCCGTGGCGATCCAGCATCACGACGCTATCACGCATCGCCTCAGAGGACTCTTGAATACGCGCGAGGGTGGCTCGCAGGCGGCTTTGCGTTATGCGCTGGCTTTTTTGGTAACGATAAAGGCGATCGAAGAGTTCGCCCCACATGCCAGTGGCCGCAGGTGGCTCATCGTGGGGGTTCAGCGTAAGCCATTTGAACAGGGCTCTAAGCTGACGGAGTTGATAGACCAAACAGAGCGTCAGACCTGCCGCCAGCCCGAACCCCGGGTAGCCCAGCAGCCATCCCAGGCACATCCCTAGGAAAGCCAGCCAGATGATTCGCCACAGTTCACGGCTCCACAGGCGCACGATTACACCCGAGCAGAGAAACGATACCCAGTGCCCCGCACTGTTTGAATCAGATTCTGGTGCGCTTCACCCAGCGCTTTGCGCAACCGGCGAATATGCACGTCCACCGTGCGCTCTTCGACGTATACGTTGCCGCCCCACACCTGATCGAGTAACTGGCTACGGGTATAGGCACGCTCTTGGTGGGTCATGAAAAACTGCAGTAAGCGATACTCGGTAGGGCCCATCTCCAGGGCCTTGCCGTACGCGCTCACACGATGGCTCACCGGATCTAACAGCAGGCCATTGATTTCGATGGGGTCTTCCACACCACGCGGGGTCGCTCGGCGCAGCACGGCTTTCAGACGCGCCACCAATTCACGGGGCGAAAACGGCTTGGTGATGTAGTCATCCGCGCCCGCTTCCAGACCCTGAATCTTATTATCCTCTTCGCCCTTGGCGGTCAGCATGATGATCGGCAACTCGGCCGTGGCCTCTTCACGCTTGAGACGACGGGCCAACTCGATGCCGCTGGTGCCCGGCATCATCCAGTCCAGCAGCAGCAGGTCAGGCTGGTGATCGACCACCATCGCGTGAGCATCCTGGGCGTTGTCCGCTTCAAGCACGCGATAGTCAGCCATTTCCAGCGCCACAGCGATCATCTCGCGAATGGGCGCCTCATCATCGACGATCAGTACGGTCTTGGCGGTCATTCCAGGGCCTCACGGTGTTCTAAGAAAGCTCATCTATGCGAAAACAGTTCAATGACATGTCTGTGACGATAACACCATGACTTAATGACAATTCTATGACACCCAGCATAATTAGCCAGTCACCGGCCACCCGCTAAGCGCGATGCCAGCAAAAACCAAAAGCCCGGACCAGTGATTGTTCAGAAACGCCTGGAAGCAGCGGTCGCGGTCACAGTGAAAAATTAACCGCTGCTGATGGGCAAACGTTGCGGCCATGCCTGCCAAACCCAGCCAGAAGAAACCGCCTAACCCAACCCGTATACCTACCCAGGTAAGCAGAGCCAGCGTCGCCAACTGCAGCAGGCCAATGATGAAACGGTCGGCACTGCCAAACAGCACCGCGGTGGACTTAATGCCAATTTTGAGATCATCGTCGCGATCCACCATGGCGTACTGGGTGTCATACGCGACCGTCCAGAGCACGTTGGCACTGAACAGTATCCACGCGTCTAACGGCACCTCACCAAGCACGGCACCAAACGCCATCGGGATCGCCCAGGAGAACGCCGCCCCGAGCACCACCTGGGGAAAATGGGTGTAACGCTTCATGAACGGATAAATGGAGGCCAGCAGCACACCCCCAAGCGAAAGCAGCACGGTAAACCAGTTGGTCAGCAGTACTAAAATAAAGGCGGCGGCCACCAACGCCACAAACAGCAGTTGCGCTTCGGTTTCGCTAATCCGCCCCGTTGCTAAAGGCCTCTGCTTGGTGCGCTTAACATGACCATCAAAGTGGCGGTCGGCGTAGTCGTTCACCACGCAGCCTGCCGCGCGCATCACATATACCCCAGCGATAAAAATCAGCAGCACATCGCGGCCCGGCACGCCCTCAGAGGCGACCCACAGCGCCCATAGCGTTGGCCACATCAACAGCCAGGTGCCGATGGGTCGGTCCAAACGCATTAGCTGTAAGAAATCGGTCAAGCGGGCCCACCCGGTCGGGCGCAACAGAGAACGGTCCATGCTCATGCTTACCTCGTCGAAAAAGTCGCTGCGTTAGCCTAGCGCGACGGCAGGCCCAGTGCATCTGCCATGGTGGATAAAAAATACTCTTGAACCAATAACGAAAGCCCACCGTGCTCAAAGACCGAGCGCCGCCCCCATAAGCTCTGGGCCGCCAGCCCTGGCTGCGAGCGGATAAAGCGCGGCCGCGTCGCCGTCGCTTCTAGCGGGCCGCGCACCAAGTCGGGCTGCTGAAACAACCAGCTGCCTAGCGAGCGCTCACCCAACTTCCCTAACCCTTTGCCTTGTAGCTGGTGAAGCGGGGCCACCGAACGCGCCACGACCCACGGCGTTTCATCGATACACAGCGCCACCTCGCGCAGCCACGCGTAACGGCGAGACGCGATGCCAAGTGCCAGGGCTTCATCGCGCTGGGGCAAGCCGACGGTTTGGCGCAGCAAGCGCACCCGAAAAGCGCCCGGCTCACCGGCAGCCATCAGGCGAGCGGTCAATGAATCGGTGGAGGCGACCCACTGCCACCAAGCCGTGCTCATGGCTGGCTGAGCGGCGGCTACCGGCAACCACTGAGGAAAGAGCGAAAAAGCAGAAGCGGATAACTCGGGGGCGGTCACCAAAGCCTCCAGGGCAGTCAATTCAGAGCGGGCTAGTGTAACATGGTGCCTTGACTGGCTTTTGTTCCACCGACGTTTGGGGACGGTATGCCCAACTCACACACGACCTCTTCCACGCCATCTCACCACTCAGCTGCGCTGGTGATCGTGGGAACCGGTATGGCTGGCGTGGGGCTAGCGCGCGCCCTACGGCGCCAGGGAGATACCCGTACCATCACCCTGGTCAGCGCTGACAGCGGTGATGACTACAGCAAGCCGCTGCTCTCCACCGGCTTTGCCAAACGCTTGAGCCCCGACAAGCTCGCCCAGCGTGACGCGACAGCGCTGGCCGACGAGCTCGATGCCCAGGTCATTACCCACACCCAAGTCACGCATCTGGATGTGGATAACCAAACGCTGCAGCTGAGCAGCGGCGACACGTTGCGTTACGATAACGTGGTGCTCGCGACCGGCGCGGCTCCCCGCAGGCCGTTCAGCGTGCCCAGCACACTGGCGGAGCGCTGCTTCACCGTCAACGATTTGGACGACTACCGACGCCTGCACGCAGCGCTCGTCCAGCTAAGCCGAGTGGCCATCATCGGAGCCGGGCTCGTCGGCTGCGAATTTGCCAACGACCTGCACGCGGGCGGGCACCTAGTCACCGTGATCGCGCCGGAGAGCGCCCCACTGCCGCGACTGCTACCCGAACCGCTGGGCCATGCGCTGGCCGACGCGTTTCACACCGCTGGCATTCGCCTCGCATTGGGGCGCAGCCTAGACACGCTTTCCCAAGATGCCGATAACGCCCTAGCGCTGCAACTGGATAACGGCGAGCGGCACACGGTGGACCTCGTCCTGTTCGCCACCGGCCTGGTGCCGCGCACGGCGCTAGCAGAGGCCGCTGGCCTCAACGTGAGCGCCACCGGCATCCACGTCGACCGCCAGCTACGCACCCACTCGCCTAACGTGTACGCCCTGGGCGATGCGGCCTGCATCGACGGTGTGAATGCCATGTACGTCCAACCGCTGCAAGCCAGCATCAAAGCGCTGGCGGCGACTCTGACCGGCACACCCACCTCGGTCAGTTTTGGCGCTTGGCCGGTGGTGGTGAAAACCCCACTGCTGCCCGTGGTGGCCTACCCACCCGTGCAGCCTCCCGAGCGCTGGCGAATCGAAGGCGATGGCGACGACTTGACGGCACTGGCGGAAGATAAAGACGGACGTTTGATTGGTTTTGCGTTGACAGGCGGCTGCGTGAGAAGGAAAGTGGAGCTTTCCAGAGCGGCCCCCGCCCTGCTAGGCTGATTTTCGCCGCGTTCGCGACTAGGCTAAAGAAGCTCCGCCTGCTGGGGTGAGCTGAGCTACCAACAACATTGATGTCTGTTTTCACAAGGGAGATTCCTTTATGCGCAAACCTGAACTCGCTGCCGCCATCGCTGAAAGTGCTGACCTGTCCAAGGACAAAGCGGGCCAAGTGCTCAACGTCATTTTGGACGAAATCACCAATAGCGTCGCCAAAGGCGAAGATGTTGCCCTGATCGGTTTTGGCACGTTTACCGTTCGCGAGCGTGCTGCCCGCACCGGCAAAAACCCGCAAACCGGCGCGCCGCTGCAGATTCCGGCCAGCAAGAACGTGGCATTCAAGCCAGGCAAAGCGCTCAAGGACGCCGTTTCCTAATGAAGCTTTCGCTGACGCTGTGGCTGCTGGGCTTTATGCTCAAGCGAGCCCTGCGCCGCAAGCCGCGCTTTCGTGAGCAGCTTGAACGCATGCGCGGCCTCGACTGGGGTGTGGCCACGGAAGACCTGAGTATTGCCCGCTACTACCGGATGACGCCGAACGGCATCAGTACCGGAAAAGGGCTGCCCGTCGATCTAGACCTTGAGCTACGTTTTCGCGACCAAGACGCCGCGCTGCGCATTCTCAAGAAGCCTACCCAGCAGGCGTTCCTAGACGGCATGGTAGCGGGAGACGTCCGCCTCGTCGGCGACTCCTCCGATATGAACAAGCTGCAAAAGCTGCTGAAGTATTTGTAGGCTCGCCAACGTAGCCTAAAGCAACACTCGAACCCCGCCGCTGTCATGCTGCGGGGTTTTTTGTGCAAATTTATGTCGCTGCCCTGTGAAGCGCCGATGACGACACCGAGCGGTCAAAGAGCAGTAACCACACCACTACCGCCAAGGCAGCCACGCCTGCTAGGGCTAAAAAGGCGGCCTCATAGCTTAGCCAGCTGGCAATCACACCGGCGTAACTCGCGCTGAGTGCTGCACCTATGCCCTGAATGGTCATGACAGCACCCAGCCCCATATTGACCCGCCCGGTGCCACGCAGTATCTGCGCCACAATGCCCGGTGTGGCAACGCCCAGTAATCCCGCTCCGATGCCATCCAGCATCTGTACGGGAATCACCGTCCATAGCCCTGGCACGGTAGCGGCGATCACACCGCGAATCGGCAGCACCACCAGCGCAATTAAAAACAGCAGCCAGTAGCCATTCTTTTGAGAGTACCAAGCCGCTAATAGCGCCATGGGAATCATCGTCATCTGGGCAATCACCACCGTACCCGCCGTGTAAACCGCAGGGTTCATCACCTCGTTTGCTGCCACGCGCTGGCCGAGTAGGGGCAGCATGGCGGCGTTACCCAAGTGAAACAGCAGCAGCGTGGCGCCCACCACCAGCAGCATAGGGTGGCGGCGAAACACATTCATGATGCTTTCACTTTGATGACTGGTTTTATCCAGGCCCCGAGCCTCGTCGTAATCAATCTCTTCAGGGCGAATCATTAATACGAGCAGCACCGTCACCATGGCCATCAGCGCCATGAGATAGAACACTGCCTCTACCCCATAAACGTAGCCTGCTAGTGCCGCCAGTACGGCAGCGGTGGCGTTACCGGCATGGTTATAAGCTTGGTTTTGGCCTAACTGATGGGCAAGCCCAGACTGCCCCACCAAGCCAAGCGTCAGGCTAAGGATGGCAGGGCCAATGGCGGCTGCGGCAAGCCCGGTGGCAATTTGTGAAAAAGCGATCAACCACGTTTGTGGCCACAGCAGTAGCACTAGATTGACGACCGCCACCAGCAAGGCACAGACAATTACCAGTAAACGTTTAAACCGAGTCGCATCTGCTAACATCCCAGCAGGCGTGGTGGCTAGCAGGCTGGCGAGCCCGGCGACGGTCATCACGAATCCGATTTCATCGGGCGCCCAACCTAAACCCACTAAATAGATGCCTAAGAAGGGCCCCAGACCATCGCGAACGTCCGCCAGTGAGAAGTTCAGCATCGACAGCGTACGGGTTGAACGGAGCGAGGCGGCACGTGGGCTCATGGCGCTATCCTATTGTGTGCAGGCAGAGTTTTCCTTATAACAGATTTTTACAAACATCGTACAAGACGGCGTTTAACGTCTCATAGGCGAGTACCGTAGCCACGTGACGCCACACTATTTATACTAAAGTATAATAACAGCAACTTCACACGAGCCTCTATGCCCCTAACCCTTTCTCTGCGCCGCCTTTGGACACTGGATAAGTTCGCCTACAGCCTGCGGGTGTTCATCGCCTTCAGCGGAGCGCTGCTGTTTAGTGGGCTGGCGGGGGATGTAGCGCTGGTCATTCCGCTGTTTCTAGGCATCATCGCCAGCGCCTTATCAGAGACCGACGATAGCTGGCAGGGGCGTTTGCAGGCGTTGATGGTGACGCTGCTCTGCTTTGCCTCGGCGTCGTTCGTGGTGCAGTGGCTGTTTCCGTGGCCGTGGCTGTTTGCGGTGGGCTTGGCGGTCTCCACCTTCACGCTGATTATGCTGGGGGCGATTGGCCAGCGTTACGCGACGATTGCCTCCGGCACGCTGATTCTTTCGATCTACTCCATGATCAATATTGAACAGCACGGCGGTGTGGATGAGGACGTCGCCTCCCGCCAGCTGCTGCTGTTGGCCGGTGCCGCCTGGTACGGAGCGATTTCGGTGGTGTGGTGCGCACTGTTCTCCCGCCAGCCGGTGAAACAGAGCATGGCGCGGGTGTATAAAGCTCTGGGCGAGTTTTTGATTTTAAAATCGGCGCTGTTCGAGCCGGTACGGGGCGTCGATGTAGAGGCCCGCCGCGTGGCGCTCGCCCGCCAGAACGGCAAGGTGGTGGATGCGCTCAATCAGGCAAAAGAGATGATCTTTCGCCGCCTAGAAGGCCAGCGCGGCAGCCGTAAGCTCAACCGCTATCTGCAGATTTACTTTATCGCTCAAGATATCCATGAGCGGGCTAGCTCCACCCACTACCCCTACAGCGCACTTACTGAAGCCTTTTTTCATCACGACGTACTGTTTCGCTGCCAGCGGCTGCTGGACCAGCAGGGCCGCGCCTGCCGCCAGCTAGCCAAGTCGCTGCTGCTCAACCGCCCTTTCAGTCACGAGCAGAGCGAACAGGCGCTGGCCGACCTACGCGCTTCGATTGATAACCTCAGCGAGCGCGGCAAGCCGGAGTGGCGGCCTCTCATGCGCCCATTGAATGCGTTAGCGGACAACCTCACCACGCTCGAGGCGCAGATTGCCAGCGCCCACAACCCGGACACCGGCAGCGAGCGTCGGGACAGCGCGCTTTATGACCGCTCCCCTTCGAGCCTGCTGGAAGCCTGGAAACGGGTGCGGCTGAACTTTACGCTGGGCTCGCCCACCTTTCGCCACGCGGTGCGTTTAACCACGGCACTGGTGGTGGGCTACGGGCTGTTACAGTGGATCGACCCGCAGCAGGGCTTTTGGATTTTGCTCACCACGCTGTTCGTGTGCCGCCCTAACTTCGCCACCACCCGGCGCTTTCTCTCCCAGCGGATTCTGGGCACGGTGCTTGGGCTGATTGCAGGCTGGGCGTCTATCAGCCTGTTCCCCCAACCGCTCATCCAGAGCATGATTGCCGTAGCAGCGGGTGTGTCGTTCTTTGCCAACCGGGAAAAGCACTATGTGATCGCTACCGCGTCGATCACCCTGCTGGTACTGTGCAGCTTTAACCAAGTGGGGGATGGCTTTGACCTGATCTGGCCGCGGCTATTCGATACGTTAATTGGCTCGCTGATTGCGGGGCTGGCGGTGTTCTTCATTCTGCCGGACTGGCAAGGCCGCCGCCTGTACCGCGAAGCAGCCAAGGTGCTCACCAACCACCGCCGCTATTTGGACGAGATCGTTCACCAGTATGAAGAGGGCAAGCAGGATGATCTGGCCTACCGCTTAGCACGGCGTAACGCCCATAACGCGGATGCGGCGCTCTCGACGCTACTCACCAACATGCTCCATGAGCCGGGGCACTACCGGAAGCAGGATGCCGATAACGGGCTGCGCTTTTTGGTGCTCTCCAACACGCTGTTAAGCCACCTCTCCGCGCTGGGGGCCCACCGCCATCGGCTGGCCGAAGATGAGGACGATGCCGCCTTCGTGCCTCAGGCCAAGCGGATCAGCGCCCTGTTAGAGCAATTGGCCGAACAGTTGGATAAACGCCTGCCTGTGGAGCCGCTGAGCGAGCCTGCCAACGAGCTGCTGAGTCAGTTAGAGGAGCAAAGCGGCGCAGCGGAAGAGAACGCCGTCACGCTCTATCGGCCCATCCAAAGCCAGCTGCGCCTGATTGCCAGTCAGCTTGGCCCGCTAAGCGACGCCGCCAACCGCTTGACAAGCCCAAGCGCCGAAAAGCTCCACGAACCTAACGCAGCGGCTTAGCACCGCGCGCATACCCACGCCCTGCCGCTACACCTGCCCGTAGCGGCCTACCGCTTCACCCAGCCAGCGGCGCACCAACACGGCCGTCACCTCGGCGTTGCCCTGCAACGCCTGGGCCAGGGCGGTCACCCGCTCTAGCTGGTCGGCATCGCGCTCTAAATCCGCGATCTTCATTTGGGCAAGGCCGGTTTGGCGCGTGCCCAGCACTTCGCCAGGGCCTCGAATCTCCAGGTCTTTTTCGGCAATGCGGAAGCCATCGGTGGTTTCCCGCATCACGCCGAGCCGTTCCCGGGAGCTTTTGGAGAGCGGCGGATGGTAAAGCAGCACGCAGAAGCTTTCGGTGCTGCCGCGCCCTACCCGACCGCGCAGCTGGTGAAGTTGGGAAAGCCCCAAGCGCTCCGGGTTTTCGATGATCATCAGGCTGGCGTTGGGCACATCTACGCCCACCTCAATCACCGTAGTGGCCACCAGGAGATCCAGCTCGCCGGTCTTGAAGGCATCCATCACTTCGGCCTTTTCCGCGGCTTTCATGCGCCCATGAATCAGCCCAACGCCCAATTCCGGCAGCGCTTGGGTCAGCTCGTCGCGCGTCACCTCGGCGGCCTGACACTGCAGCGCCTCAGACTCCTCGATCAGCGTGCACACCCAATACGCTTGGCGGCCGTCGCTGCAGGCATTACGAATCCGCTCGACCACTTCCGGGCGGCGCTCGTCAGACACCACCACGGTTTTCACCGGTGTGCGCCCTGGGGGCAGTTCATCAATCACCGACACATCCAGATCCGCGTAGGCGCTCATGGCCAGCGTGCGGGGAATCGGCGTGGCGGTCATGATCAGCTGATGGGGGGTTAACCCACCCGCTTCGCCCTTTTCCCGCAGGGCAAGGCGCTGGTGAACCCCAAAGCGGTGCTGCTCATCGATAATCGCCAGCCCCAGGCACTGGAAGTGCACGTCGTCTTGAAACAGCGCGTGGGTACCTACCACCATACGCGCCCGCCCATCGGCAATGGCGGCTTTGGCATCCAGCCTGGCTTTGCCCTTCAGCTTGCCTGCCAACCACGCGACTTCGATGCCCAGCGGCTCGAACCAGGCCTTAAATGCGCGGTAGTGCTGCTCAGCGAGGATTTCCGTCGGTGCCATCATCGCCGCTTGGCAATTGCCCGCCAGCGCCGAGAGTGCCGCCATGGCGGCCACCACGGTTTTGCCAGAGCCCACATCCCCCTGCACCAGCCGCAGCATGGGCGCGGGGCGGGCCAGGTCGAGGGCGATCTCTTCCAGCACCCGGCGCTGGGCGCCGGTGAGCGCAAACGGCAGTTGCGCTAAGAAGCGCGTTTGCAGGCTGCGCCCAGAGGGCAGCTCTGGCGCGCCGTCAGCTTGAATACGCAAGCGCACTTCTCGCAGGCTAAGCTGATGGGCCAGCAGCTCTTCCAAGGCGAGTCGCCGCGTAGCGGGGTGAAGGCCGTAGGCAAGCTGCTCTAAATCCACATCCGGCGGCGGCTGGTGCAGTAACTGCAAGCTGGCGTGTAGCCCCGGCAGCTGGAAGCGCTGGCGCAGCGCATCGGGAATCACATCGGGCAGCGATTCGGGCGCTTGCTCTAACAGGCGCAGCGCCTGCTGGGTCAGCGCTCGCAGACGGGTTTGGTGAAGCCCCTCGGTAGTCGGGTAAATAGGCGTGTAGTACTCCTCGACCGGCGTTTCGCTACCGCCGCTAAGCCGATACTCTGGGTGATAGATCTCTAGCCCCGTGGCGCCTGCCCGCGCTTCGCCAAACGCCCGAACGGTCACGCCAGGGCGAAGCTGCTGCTGTTGAGCGGGCGAGAAGTGAAAAAAGCGCAGGCTCAAGATGCCGCTACCATCGCGCAGACGAATCAGCAGGCTGCGCCGACGGCCTTTGACGATATCGCTGGCCGTCACTTCCCCCTCGACCACGGCTTCATGGCCTGCCCGCAGCAGACCAATGGGGGTGAGCCGCGTACGGTCTTGGTAACGCAGCGGCAGGTGAAACAGCAGGTCACTGACACGCTCGACCCCCAGCCGGGCCAGCTTGATGGCCAGCGCTTCGCCTACGCCCTTCAGCGCCGTCACCGGTGCGGACAGCTCACTCATGAGGCGCGATTCACCTTATGCACCGGCTGCTGGCACTGGCTGATCGCTTTGGCCAACGCATCGATGGCCTTAGGACGCGGAAAACTGGCTCGCCAAGCAATGGCCACCGTGCGTGAAGGTGCCGGCTCGACGAACGGGCGGCTGACCAGCATGGCGTTCTCGTACTGGTCGGTGCCGAGCGCCGATTGCGGCAACACGGTGATTCCCAGCTTGGAGGCCACCATGTGGCGAATCGTCTCGAGCGAGCCGCCTTCGGCAATCAGCGTGTTGTTGGGGCTGTTGAGCTTCTGGGTAATCGCCGGGCAGGCTTCCAAAATTTGATCGCGAAAGCAGTGGCCTTCACCCAGCAGCAGCAGCCGCTCTTCCAATAGATCTTCTTTATGAATCGCCTCCCGCGCCACCCATGGATGGCTGGCGGGCATCAACACCTCGAAATGTTCGTCGTAGATCGGCTTGGTGACCACGTCGGTTTCGGTAAACGGTAGCGCGACGATAATCACGTCCAGCTCGCCGCTGCGCAGCTTGGCCCGCAGCGTGCCGGTCATGCCCTCTTCGATGTAGAGCGGCATTTGCGGCGCAGCACTCGCCAGTGCCGGTACCAAGTGGGGGAACAGATAAGGCCCAATGGTGTAAATCGCGCCAATGCGCAGCGGGTTGGCGAGCTGGTCTTTGCCAGCGCTGGCCAGCTCGTAGATCAGCCCACTCTGCTCCAACACGCGCTGCGCCTGAGCGACGATTTTTTCACCCAAGGGGGTGACTTGCACGGTGGATTTGGAGCGTTCGAACAGCGGGATCTCCAGCTCGTCTTCGAGCTTTTTCACGGCGACCGAGAGCGTCGGTTGGGAAACATGGCAGCGCTCGGCGGCGCGGCCAAAGTGACGCTCTTGGGCAAGGGTTACGATGTAGCGAAGTTCTGTTAAAGTCATAGCGGTGCCAGTGGCATCCTCTCGTTGCAGCTCGAGTCATCGTGTTAGCGAGACGGAAAAGGACAGACAAGCCCTATTGAAGATGGCACATCTCATAGGGACTTTGTATCTGATAGGGAATATTTATCAAGAGGGGTGAGCAAGGTGAAGCTAACGGTACTGATTATCGGCTGTGGAGACATCGGCGTCACGCTTGGACAAGAGCTGCTGGACGAGGGGCATCGGGTGATTGGTGTGCGCCGCCAAGCCAAGGCGTTGGAGTCTACCGGCATCGAGCCATTAGCCCTCGATCTCAACAGCCTGGACGGGGCCGATGCCAGCGACCTACCCCAAGCCGACTACGTGATTTACACCGTCAGCGCAGACCGCTTTGAAGAGAGTGCTTACCAAAGCGCCTATCCAGACGGTCTCAAGCGTGTGCTCAGCGTTCTGGAACAGCACGACACGCCGCCGCGGCGCATCTTCTTCGTCTCCTCTACGAGTGTCTATGGCCAGCAAGAGGGCGAAGTCGTCAACGAAGAGAGCCCCACGGAATCCACCAGCTTCTCCGGCAACCTGATGTGCGAAGCTGAGCAGGCGCTGCTGAATCATCCGCTCCCCGGCACCGTCGTGCGTTTCTCCGGCATCTATGGCCCGGGGCGTGATCGTTTGATTCACCAAGTGGCCGAGGGCCGCATTGCTGCGGTGACGCCCGTGATCTACTCCAACCGCATTCACCGCGACGACTGCACCGGCATTCTGGCGCACCTGATTCGCTGCCAGGAGAGCGGCACGCCACTGGCCGACCTCTACCTGGGCAGCGACTGCGAGCCGGTCACCATGCATAACGTGATGGCATGGCTGGCCAAGCAATTGAAGGTGGAGTCGACCGATACCATGCAGTCGCCGCTGCGCCGTCGCGCCAGCAAGCGTTGTGACAACCGCCGCATTCTCGAAACCGGCTATCAATTCCGCTACCCCACCTATAAAGAGGGGTACGCCCAGGTATTGAAAGAGGGTGGATTTCTAGAGCTGCAAAAAGCCTAGTTACCCTAGCGCTATCCAAACGCAAAGAGCGAGCTGATCACAGCTCGCTCTTCTTTTATGCAGCGATTCAACGCCGCGCCTAGCGTAAGCGTGGCGATTAGTCGCCAATCACCATCACGGCTTCGGCTTCTACCTGGCTGCCTTTAGGCAGCGCTTTAACACCCACTGCCGCGCGAGCGGGGAACGGCATGGCAAAGAACTCTTCCATCACCTTGTTCACGATCGCAAAGTTGTCCAGATCGACTAGGTAGAGGTTGAGTTTGACGATATCGCCCAACGAGCCTGCGGCTTCTTCACACACGGCTTGCAGGTTGGTGAACACCTGACGCGCCTGAGCTTCGAAATCGTCGGAGACGATCTCCATGGTGTCCGGGTCGAGCGGAATCTGACCCGACAGGTAAACCGTGTTGCCGGCTTTGATGGCCTGGGAGTACGGGCCGATGGCGGCAGGGGCTTTTTCTGTGTTGATAACCGCTTTATTGCTCATAGGGTGTCATGCTCCTGTAGGAATGAAACGTTGATTATTATCGCCATGGCCTACGCAGACTGGCGTACATCGCCAGCGGTAGGCACAGGGGCGTTTAGTTAGCGGTGCGGGTAATCTTGCCAACGTTGGGCAGGTTGCGGATGCGTTTGATGATGCGTGCGAGGTGAACACGCCCTTTGACTGCCAGCGTGAGATTGACGGTGGACAGGCGCGCATCGCGCTCTTCGATCCCAATGCGCTCGATGTTGGCATCGGCATCGGTCACCAGTCCCGCCAGCTCGGCTACGAGGCCGCGACGGCTTTCGATCTCAATACGCAGCGCCACCGGGAAGTCTTCGTCGATATGCTCGGACCACTCCAGAGCAAACAGCTTTTCGGGGTCGTTTTTGCGCTCGGCGAGGTTTTTGCACTCGCTACGGTGTACCACCAGCCCTTTACCGACCGACAGATGTCCTACCACCGGGTCGCCGGGCAAGGGGTGACAGCAGCGAGCGAAGTTGATCACCATTCCTTCGCTACCGCTGATGACCACGGCCTTGTCGCCGTTGTCGGAAAGCGTCTTATCGAAGCTGTCGCCATGGGCGACATCCACTAAACGGCGCGCCACTACGTGCGCCATGCGATTGCCTAACCCCAGCGACTCGAGCAAAGCGTCTAGCGACGCTACATCCAACTCTTTGAACGCCTGCTCGAAGATGCTCTCGTCCAGCTCTTCCAGACTCGTTTCGAAGGGCGCCAGGGCTTTATTGAGCAACCGCCGCCCGAGCATCACCGCTTCGGCCTGCTGCTGATGCTTCAAGGCATGGCGGATCGCTGAGCGCGCCTTGGCAGTGGTCACGAAATTCAGCCACGCCAAGTTGGGCCGCGCGCCAGGGGCGGTAATAATTTCCAGGGTTTGGCCGCTCTCCAGGCGCGTTGAGAGCGGCGCAAGGTGGCGGTCGATGCGGCAGGCGATGCAGTTGTTGCCGATATCGGTGTGCACGCTGTAGGCAAAGTCGATCACCGTGGCGCCCTGGGGCAGCTCCATGATGTCGCCTTTAGGCGTAAACACGTAGATATCGTCGGGGAACAGGTCATTTTTGACGTGTTCGATAAACTCCAGCGAATCCCCCGCGTGGCGCTGCATCTCCAGCAACCCTTTCACCCAGGCGCGGGCGCGGGCATGGCTGCCTTCGGCAATCGGATGCGCCGTCTGCCCGGCTTTATAAAGCCAGTGCGCGGCAATGCCGTTATTGGCCATGGCTTCCATTTCACGGGTGCGGATCTGCACTTCAATCGGCATGCCCCGCTGGCCAAACAGCGTGGTGTGCAGGCTTTGGTAGCCGTTCGCTTTGGGGATCGCAATATAATCTTTAAAGCGCCCCGGCACCGGCTTATAGAGGTTATGCACCACGCCTAAGATACGGTAACAGCTGGCCACGTCTTCGGTAATAATTCGAAAACCGAACACGTCCATAATCTCGGCGAATGGCTTACGCTGGTCGCGCATCTTCTTGTAGATCGAGAGCAGATGCTTCTGGCGGCCAATCACGGTGCCTTTTAGGCTTTCATCGTCCAGGCTCTGCTGCAGCGACGACTGAATTTCCCGCATGGCGCCACGGCGGTTGCCCCGCGCGCTGGCCACTGCACGCTTGATACGCTCAGCGCGCATGGGGTGAATCGCTTGAAAAGAGAGGTCTTCCAGCTCAATACGGATGGTATTGATACCCAGACGCCCGGCAATGCGTGCGTAGATTTCTAACGTTTCACGGGCAATGCGGCGTTTTTTATCGGGCCGCAGTGCGCCCAAGGTGCGCATGTTGTGCAGCCGATCCGCCAGCTTGACGATAATGACGCGAATATCCCGCGACATCGCCAACACCATCTTTTGAAAATTCTCCGCCTGGGCGACGGCTTTATCTTCAAAGGTGATTTGGGTCAGTTTGGAGACGCCATCCACCAGCTCCGCCACGGGCTTGCCGAACTGGGCCGCCAGGGCTTTTTTGGAGACGCCGGTGTCTTCAATCACATCATGCAGCATGGCGGCCATCAGGCTCTGATGGTCCATGTGCATGTTAGCGAGAATATTAGCGACTGCGAGCGGATGGGTGACGTAGGGCTCGCCAGAGCGGCGGCGCTGGCCGTCGTGGGCCTGCTCAGCGTAGTAGAAGGCGCGCTTGACCTGCTGGATCTCGTCCGGGGGTAAATAGCCGCCGAGTCGGTCGGCCAGGTCATCAATGGTGAACATGTACCGCGCCCCTAATCGATACTGGCTTAATCGTCGATGTGAGTGCTAGGTGCCATGGCAGGACGCGCACGTACAGGCGCTTCAACCGGTTCATCAAGAACGGTGTGGTCCACAAGGCCAGCGGCAATTTCGCGCAGCGCCATGACGGTGGGCTTGTCGTTTTCCCAGGGCAGCAGCGCATCGCGGGAGCCGCGAGCCAGCTGACGAGCACGCTGGGTGGAAATCATCACCAGTTTGAAGCGGTTTTCTACATTTTCCAGACAATCTTCAACGGTTACGCGAGCCATGGGGGCCTTCCTGTAATAACGACGCCGGGCCGGCGTTGTTGGATAACGCCGCCGACCCAGCGAAAAGAGTGGTGATAGGACCTGATAGATTACTCGACGCTAGGCGCCTGTGACAAGAGTGCATCGAGCAAGGGTGCGTGGCGTTCCTGCATGGCAACACGCGTGAGACGGCGGCTAATGACCAGCGACTGGAGTTCCTGCAGCGCCGTGGTGAAGTCGTCGTTGATCACCAGATAGTCATACTCGTCGTAATGGGACATCTCACTGACCGCATCGCGCATGCGCCGGGCAATGACCGCGTGCTCGTCGGTGCCCCGGCTCGACAGGCGGCGCTCCAATTCGCTGCGCGACGGTGGCAAGATGAAGATCGACACCGCAGAGGGCATCTGTTCGCGCACCTGCTGCGCGCCTTGCCAGTCGATTTCTAAAATGACGTCCTGCCCGGCGTCCAGCAGCGTTTGGACCGCCTCGCGCGAAGTGCCATAGTAATTGTCGAAGACCTTGGCATACTCAAAGAAGTCGCCACGGGCGATCATCGCCTCGAAATCATGCACTTGGGTAAAGTGGTAATTCACGCCATCGACCTCACCGTCGCGCTTGGCGCGCGTGGTGTGCGACACCGACACCTGAATGCCATCCAGGCTTTCGATCAGCTCGCGAACGAGGCTGGTTTTACCCGCGCCCGACGGGGCAGAAACAATAAACAGCGTACCCTGGGACATGAAGCGCTTCCCTAGTTAGTCAAAATGGTCGTTCGTCATCACGCAGGCCGGCCACCGCCGACATTATGGGGAGCGCAGTATCGCACACCCATAGCAGGGACTGTAGCGTTTCGATACGGCCACAAGGAGGTCAGCATGCGCGGCACACTGTTCATTTTAGGCCTGATTGCGCTGGGGGTCGCGCTGCAGAAAGGCATCATCGACATTCCCCGCCACTGGACGCCCTGGGCGCCGCTATACGTGGATGACCCCATCACGCCCGTCACCCAACTGAAGCTCAAGCGCTTGAACGATGACCGCGCCGCCTGCCTAGCTGCGCTGGATACCGTGCCCGAAGACGAGCTGCGCTACACGCCGTTGGCCGATTACACGCCTACTGCCAGCTGCCCGCTCACCAACGTCGTGCGCATGCAGAGCAGCAGCGTGCGCTTTAACCAGAGTTTCGTGGCCTCCTGCCCGCTGGCATTGGCCTGGGTGATGTATGAACGCCATGCACTGCAGCCTGCGGCGCAGGCGATTATGGGTAGCCGGGTCGCCCAGATAAACCACGTGGGTAGCTTTGCCTGCCGCAACGTCTATGGCCGAGACACCGGCCGACGCAGCGAGCACGCCACCGCCGACGCGCTGGATGTGGTGGGGTTTCAGTTCGAGGATGGCCGGCAAATATCGCTGATTAACGACTGGGATGACGCGGGTAACGCGGGGAAGTTTTTACGCGCAGCGCGAGATGGCGCGTGTGATACCTTTGGCAACGTACTGGGGCCAGACTATAACGCCGCGCATGCCGACCATTTTCATTTAGGCATGCGCGGCTTCAGGCTGTGCCGCTAGTGCGTTGGGTTATTCGAGGTTGATGTCCTCTTCATCGGTGGCCGCTCCCGTGGCAGCACCCACGCCACCACCAATCACGGCGCCTTGAGTGACGCTGCCGCCCGTGACGGCAGCGGCGCCTGCGCCAACGGCGGCCCCCACTCCGGCACCGCTGGTCGCCCGCTCACCCGTGGTCGAACCACAGCCCGCTAACGCGATGATCAGTGCGGCCATGGCACTTAACGTCACAACACGCGATGTCTTCATTACTGGGTTATGCATAGGTCACCTCCTTATGGGTTGCACCTATATACCCTAGGAACGATACGCGCATTTCGCCACTGCTTATGCTTTTTGCTAGCCCCGCGCGACGGCAGGTTTGGCGGGGTAGGTGCGTTTTTCCAGCCACCGCCCCCAAGCGAAAATCACTAGGCCGCATAGCGCAAGCCCCGAGCCTACCAGCCCGGTGCTCGACCAGCTGAACCCAGCGCTAATCGCCAAGCCCGCCAGCCACGCCCCCAGCGCGTTCGCCCCGTTAAAGGCCGCATGATTCATGGAGGCCGCCATGGTTTGGGCGTCTTCGGCCACGTCCATCAGGCGGGTTTGCAGCGACGGCGCAAGCGCCATGCTGGTGCCCACCAAGCCTACAAATAGCAGCCCGGACCACACCTCGTTCGCAGCAAAGTAGAACAGCCCCTGCACCACCGCGCACCACACCAAAATGGTAGGAATGGCCCGCATCAGGTTTTTGTCCGCCATGCGCCCGCCCACCAAGTTACCGGCGATGGAGCCCAGACCAAAAATCACCAGCACCAGCGGCCCTAGCGCCTCGCTCATGCCCGCCTGCTGGGTCAGCGTCGGCATCACGTAGCTGAAGATCGAAAACATACCGCCGCAGCCGATACAGGCAATGGCAACGGTGACCAACACGCGCTGTTTCACCAGCGCCGAGAGCTCTCTCAACGGGCTGGCATGGGCATCGAAGGGCTGTACCGGCACCCACACACGGATTAACAGCGCCGTCAGCAGTGCAATGCCTCCAACCGCCGCAAACGCAATTTGCCAGCCCAATAGATTGCCTGCCCAGGTGCCCAGCGGAGCACCAATCAAAATAGCCACTGTCAGGCCCAGCATGACCCTGGCGATGGCCCGCGCCCGCTGGTCGACCGGTACCGCTCCGGCTGCGACCAGCGCCGCCACGCCAAAGTAAGCACCATGGGGCAGACCGGCGATAAAACGCAGGCCCACAAACGACCAGAACCCCGGTGCCATGGCGCTGGCAATGTTGCCCACGGCAAACACCAGCATCAGCGCAATCAGCAGCGCCCGTTTAGGCACCCGCGCGGCCAGCGCGGAAATCAACGGCGCGCCCACGACCACGCCCAGGGCGTAGCTACTGATTGCATAGCCCACTTGCGGCACCGTTACGGCTAAATCCTCCGCCACGCGGTTCATCAGTCCCATGATCACGAACTCGCTGGTACCAATGCCGAACCCACCCAGCGCCAGTACAAACTCTGCCAATCGCGGGTTACGCGCCAGCCCCGTTGACGACTCTTGCATACCTCTCTCCCCAGGCGCTGGATAAAACGCCTGCTTATCAAAACGGTCTTAGATTGCGTCAAATGATGGCAGGATTAGACGAAAGTAGGAATATATGACGTTAAAAAAGTTAGCGTGCAAAGGGGTAACCCGTGGACACTGACGCGGCAGCAACCAAGAGGCAACTGCTAGGATGTGACGATTATCTTTTCATTAAGAGGGCCGGTTATGACCTCCAACACCATCGAGCACGCCATGCAGGCACTGGCCAATGCCGACCCCGACATTGCCCGCGCTTACCCCTTAGTCGGCGCGCCCAACCCGCGCCAGCGCGACCCAGGCTTTGCCACCTTCTTCTCGACTATCGTCAGCCAGCAGATCTCCACCGAAGCCGCCCGGGCGATTATGGGCCGGGTGAATACGCTGCTGCCGGAACTGCATGCCAAGGCGGTGATGGAGGTGGAAGGCCAGGCGCTACGCGATGCGGGGCTATCGTGGCGTAAAATCGAGTATGCCAAAGGGCTGGCAGACGCCGAGCTTTCGGGCACGTTTAGCGCCGATGGCTTAGCGCATCTCAGCGATGACGAAGCCATTGCCGCCATTACTCAACTGCGCGGGTTTGGCCGCTGGAGCGCGGAGATCTACCTGATGTTCTCGCTCCAGCGGCCCGATATTTTCCCCGCCGACGACCTCGCCTTAAGGGTAGCGCTAGGCCGCTTGAAGGGCATGGAGAACAAACCCACGCCGACACAGGCGCGCCAAATGGTGGAGCACTGGGCGCCCTGGCGCAGCGTGGGGTCGCTGTTTTTATGGCACTACTATCGCGGCGAGCCGGTTTAGCGGTCTTTAAAGCGTAAGCCCGCCAAATTTACCGTTCTGGTAATCCTCCACCGCCTGGACGATCTCATCGCGGTTAGTCATCACGAAGGGGCCGTGAGAATAAACCGGCTCGTCGATGACGTCGCCATGGCCAAACAGCAGGCGCGTATCGCTCGCTGCTTCAATGCTCAAGCTTTCACCGTCACGGTCGACTTCGATCAAATGGTGCGCCTTGGCAGGCTCGCCACCCACCGTCACGTCGCCACTCACTACGTACAGGAACACCTGCCGGCCAGGAGCCACGGGTAGCTGCTCACGCGCGCCCCCAGGCAGCGCTAGCGTCGACATGAACACGCCCGTCAGCGATTCAATCGGGCCTGCTTGCCCCTGCCACTCCCCGGCAATCAGGTTGAGCGTACCGCCGCCTGCCAGTTGAACAGCGGGGATACCCTCTTGCTGCAAGCCCACATAGCGCGGCTCGCTCATCTTCAGCCGTGACGGCAGGTTGACCCACAGCTGCAAGATTTCCAGCGGGCCGCCCTCGCGCAGAAACTCCTCCGGCGAAATTTCAGCATGGACGATGCCGCTACCGGCGGTCATCCACTGCACGCCGCCTGCGTGAATCACGCTCTGGTGTTTGGCGCTGTCGGCATGGGCCAGCGAGCCTTCTAAAATAAACGTTACCGTTTCAAACCCACGGTGCGGGTGCGGCCCAAAGGGCAGCCCACGGTTATTGGCCGGGTAAACCTGCGGGCCGTGGTGATTCAAGAATAGAAATGGATCGAGCTGATCTAACCCCGGCCCCGGCAGCGGCCGGCGGGTGACCAGATCACCGATATCATCCCGATGGGCAGGATGCTGAGCGACCACACGGCGAACGGATGGAGTATTGGCTGATGACATAATGCTCTCCTTATCAATACGCCCAGCGTAAAACCTCAACTGACGGATGAGGAGCGAATAATTTGCCCCGGTTCATTGAAGGAAATGAATAGAAAGCCTTAACGGCTGGGAACGCTCAGCCGCCCCACCACCGTGAAACCCTCCTCTTGCGGGCGCACGACCACCATTTCCCCAGAGCTAACGCCCCCACCGGTCAGCGCCGTGATATTCACCTGATGCGTCACCAGCAGCATATTCCCCGGCCCCTGCCACCCCGCCATACGCTCACGAGCCGCTTGGGTAATGGCCACCTGATCCCCACGCCCACGAAAGAACGAATTCAGCCAAGGCGCAGGCACCACCGACCCCAGCGCCATCAGCTCAGCGGTTTCCAGCGCCCGGCACCACTGTGAGCTGTACACCGCATCAATCGCCACGCCCCGCTCCCGCAACGCCTGCCCTGCTGCCACCGCATGGGCACGCCCTTCGCTAGAAAGGTTGCGCTGGGTCTCGCACGCTTCCAACACAAACCCCGGCGGGTCGCCGATACCGGGCGCCAGGGAGTGGCGCATGAGGATGACCAAACCGCCCTCTTGGAGCGCTTGCCAAGTGGCGGTGTTGGCGTAGGTGGTGAGGGGTAAGAGGCTAAGCAGGCCTGAGAGCATGCACAGAGTGAAGAAACGCAGGTTGAACACGGGCAAGCCCTCTGGTGAGAACAGTCTTCCCCTCTTTTATCAGAATTTCGTCACCACGGTGACCCCCGCGCCTTCGAACTTGCCCATGTTGACCAACGCCTGCACGGACTCTTCCAGCGTGATACGGCGGCCAATCAATTTTTCAGGCGCCAGCTTGCCTGACTGGATCATCGCCAGCATGGCACCGTAGCGATGCGCCTGCATGCCATGGCTGCCCAAAATTTCCAGCTCGTTGGCGATCACCTTGCTCATCGGCACGGCGGGCGTGCTGTGGTCCGCCAGCATCAGCCCGACCTGAACATGCTTGCCGCGCTTGCGCAAATTGCTGATGGAGTTGAAGCAGGTGGTGGGGTGGCCCAGCGCGTCCAGCGAGACGTGCGCGCCCCCTTGAGTGATCTCCACCACCGCCTCCACCACATCGGCCACGTGGTTGGCATTTACCGTGGCCACCGCGCCCAACTGACGCGCCAGGGCGAGCGCCTGTTCGGATATATCCACCGCCACCACGTTCGCGCCCGCCGCGCTGGCGATCATGATGGCCGACAACCCCACACCGCCGCAGCCGTGCACGGCCACCCACTGCCCTGCCGACACGCGGCCCTGATCCACCACCGCACGAAAAGAGGTCACGAACCGGCAGCCCAGGCTGGCGGCGGTGTCGAACGCTAGGGTATCTGGCAGGGCGACTAGGTTCACATCGGCGTAGTGAATGCCCACATACTCGGCAAACGAGCCCCAGTGAGTAAACCCTGGTTGGAACTGGCTATCGCATACCTGATGGTGGCCTGCGTTGCACTCCGGGCAAATGCCGCAGCCGCCCACGAACGGCACGGTCACACGATCCCCGACCCGCCACTTCGTCACATCCTTGCCCACCGCTTCCACCACGCCGGACAGCTCGTGCCCCGGCACATGGGGAAGCCGGATATCCGGGTCGTGGCCCATCCAGCCATGCCAATCACTGCGGCATACGCCGTTAGCCATCACCTTGACCACGACGCCGTGAGGTTCGGGAGTCGGATCCGGCACCTGCTGAATAGTGGGCGGGGCGGAAAACTGCTCAAATACGACGGCTTTCATGGAGCACTCCTGAACGTTTAGGCTGCGGATTCGCTAATGCTACTATAGCGAGCCTGGCCTGAAATGAGCTTTCCATATCGTGGACAACACTCATCAATGTGAAGCACTCTTTCTCTTTATAGTGTTGATAAGAAAGAGACTTGCGATATGAGCGCATTGGATAAAAAAGACGCCAAGTTAGCAGCGTTACTCCAGATTGATGGCAGAATGCCCAACGCGCGGCTGGCCGAACAGCTGCACCTGAGCGAAGCCACCTGCTGGCGACGGCACAAACGCCTGGAAGAACTGGGGGTGATCGAGGGCTATCAAGCCATCTTCAATCGACGCAAAGTCGGCGCCAGCGTACTGGCCTTCGTGCAGATTACCTGCACCCAACACAGCGAAGCCGCGACGGCAGAGTTCGAGCGCATCATCCAATCAAGCTCTCGGGTGCTGAGCTGCCACAACACCACCGGCGAGGCCGACTTCCTGCTGCAAGTGGTCGCCAAAGACCTAGACGACTACAGCCACTTCGTCGAAACGGTGCTGCGCCAGCTGCCCGGCGTGTCGAGCATCCGCTCCAACCTCTCGCTGAGGGAAATGAAGGCGACCAGTCATTTGCCGGTTGAGGAGTTGTTGGGGCTGTGAGTGAAGCCAATAGCGAAGAGCGCTGAAAGAAGGTCTACTAAGTAGCCATAAAACGGATACATCCGTATCCATAAATAGCTAAAATAGCCTAAAATGGACATAGGAATATCCAAAAAAAGATATCAGCTTATGTCCCGTGTTCTGTTGTTGGACGATACCGATGTTCAGCAGGCCTTTGCTGCCCACCTACGCAGGTTGCGCGAGCAGGCCAAGCTATCCCGCGCGGCGCTGGCGCAGCGCAGCAACGTGCCCGCCCCCACCATCAAGAAATTCGAAACGACCGGCCAGATATCGTTTCGCCAACTGCTGTTGCTCTGGCAAAGCCTGGATGACCTGGCACGGCTCTATGCGCTGACCCAACACGATACGAATAGCGCAAGCCCGCCCTCCTCGATTGATGAGGTACTCAAACATGGCTTTTAAGCCAATACAGCGGCTCAACGTCACACGCACGCTATCGACCGGTGAACAGGTCACTGTGGGCGTCCTGGCGCAAAACCGCCAAGGAGTCTTTTTTCAATACGCACAAGGCTATGAGCAGCGCCATGGCAGTCTATCGCCCTTTACGTTGCCGCCCGGCCCAACGCTTCATGCGGCCCCGAAAACACCGCACCAGGGGCTTCACGGCGTGTTTGGCGACTGTTTGCCCGATGGCTGGGGGCTACTGCTACAAGACCGAATATTTCGCCAGCATGGCATCGCGCCGACGCAGCTGACGGCGATGGATCGGCTGGCCTTTGTGGGCCAGCGCGGCATGGGTGCATTGGCCTTCGAGCCAGCCTCGCAGGCTGCACCGACACTAGGCGGTGACGAAGACCTGGCAACACTCGGACTTCAGGCCCAGGCCTTGTTTGATGGGCAGACCGACGAGGTGCTGAGCGCGTTAGTGGCCGCGGGCAGCTCTGGAGGAGCGAGACCCAAAGCACAGCTTTTCATGCCCCCAGGCCAATCGAGCCGGTGTCGAACCACTGCCCGGCCCGGCGATGACGCGTGGCTGGTCAAATTCACCTCGCAGCATTTGCCCCTGGGCCACGAAGAAGGGCTATGCGAGGCGGCCTATCTGGCATTGGCTAAAAAGGCAGGCTTGGCGCCACCTACGTGGCAGTTGATACGCACAGCGACACCGCAGGGTGAGCGCGCCTGGCTTGGCATCAAGCGGTTCGATTGGATCAGCCATGCCAGTACGCCGGGGCGAGTGCATATGCATAGCGCCTGCGGGCTGCTGGATGCCGACTTTCGAACACCCAGCCTGGATTACATCGACCTGATCAAGGCCAGCCGCCAGCTGTGTAAATCCCCCGCTGTTGGCCAGCTTCAGTTCCGGCGCGCGCTATTTAACCTATTTGCCTGCAACCAGGATGATCACAGCAAAAACTGGGCGTTCTTGCAAAACGACCAGGGCCAATGGCAACCCGCGCCCTTCTATGACGTGACCTTCAGCCCTCACCCCTTTGCAGAACACGCCACCGCCTTTGCGGGCCACGGCAAGCAGCCGCCGCTTAAAGCGATTCAGCAATTGGCAACGCATGCCGGTTTCTCGACCTGGAAACAGGCGCAGCCGCACGTTCAGGAGATCGTCGACGTGCTCAGTACGTTCCCTGACAAGGCAAAAGAGTTGGGTATCAAAGCCAGTACGGTGGCGCTGATGACTCGGCAGTTGAACCAGACGTGGCGAGACAACAAGGGCCTACTAACTTAGCACCTCGGCTAAACCGTAGAGCAGCGGGCTGAAGCGGCCAAGCAGGGCCAACACCTCGCGGGTCCATTGGTTGAATGCGTGAAAGGCATCCCGTTTTAAATAACAGGAGTACGCAATCGACTCATATCATCGGATCGTGGAAGAATACGGGTTTATCAGCGTTCATCAGGCCACGGCCAACATATTATGCCAGCTGTATTGGCCACTCCGGCCCATAAAAGCAGTCAGCGGTTCAATTTATAGAAAGGACAGTCATGATTACCGGCGAACTGAAATCCAAAGTCGATCGCATCTGGGACACGATGTGGTCGGGCGGTATTTCCAACCCGTTGACCGTTATCGAACAGTTGACCTATCTGCTTTTCATCAAGCGACTGGATGAGCTGCATACGCTCAAGGAGCGCAAGGCAACGCGCACGAAGACGTCTATCGAAGACCCCATTTTTACGGAGAATCAAGAACACCTGCGTTGGTCGCACTTCAGCGAGCTGGCGCCGGAGCCGATGTTCGCCACCGTGCGCGACGAGGTGTTCCCCTTCATCAAAACACTCGGTCAGAAAAGCGACGCCGAGGGCGAAGAGGGCTCTACCTACACCCATCACATGCGCGACGCGCTCTTTTTGATGCCGACGCCGCGGGTGCTCTCCAACGTGGTCGACCAGCTCGATGGCATCGACATGAACGACGCCGATACCAAGGGCGATCTCTACGAATATATGCTCGGCAAGATCGCCAGCGCCGGGCAGAACGGCCAGTTCCGCACCCCGCGTCATATCATCAAGCTGATGGTGGAGATGACCGAGCCGACGCCGAATGACGTGATCTGCGACCCGGCCTGCGGCACGGCGGGCTTTTTGAACGCCGCCTCCGAGTATTTGCAGCGCCACCACAGCGGCGAGATCTACCGCGACGAGGCCTCCCGCCGCCGCTTCAACGACGAAACATTCCACGGCTACGACTTCGACTCCACCATGCTGCGCATCGGCAGCATGAACATGCTGCTGCACGGCGTGGAAAATCCGGATATTCGCTACAAGGATTCGCTGGCCCAGGCGGACGAAAGCGATGCAGATAAATACTCGCTGATCCTCGCAAATCCGCCCTTCGCCGGCAGTCTGGATTACGAATCAACGGCGAAGGATTTGCTGCAGATCGTCAAGACCAAAAAGACCGAGCTGCTGTTTCTGACGCTGTTTCTGCGCCTGCTCAAGACTGGCGGCCGCGCGGCCGTCATCGTGCCGGATGGCGTGCTGTTCGGCTCCAGCAAGGCGCACAAATCGCTGCGCAAGATGCTGGTGGAAGAGCAGAAGCTCGACGCCATCATCTCGATGCCCTCCGGCGTATTCAAACCCTACGCCGGCGTCTCCACCGCGATTCTACTCTTCACCAAGACCAACTCCGGCGGCACGGATCGGGTCTGGTTCTACGACATGAAGGCCGACGGCTTCTCGCTGGATGACAAGCGCACCCCCCAGCCGGACAAGAGCGACCTGCCGGACATCATCGCCCGCTGGCAAAACCCTGGGTGGGAGATGGGCCGCAAGCGCACCGAACAGAGCTTCCTGGTACCCAAGTCGGAGATCGCTAGCCACGACTACGATCTTTCGATCAACCGCTACAAGGAAGTCGAATACGAAGCGGTCGAGCATGAAGCGCCACGGGATATTCTGCAGCGGTTGGCGGCTTTGGAGGATGAAATTGCCGAGGGGCGAAAAGTGCTGGAGGGGCTGTTAGAATGAGTTTTCAGAAAGCTCCTTTCCTAGATATTTTCAAGGACGCCTCCGGTGGCAATGTTAAGACACCCCAAAGTGAGTTTCTACTCACCGGAAAAATTCCGGTTGTGGACCAAGGTCAAAATATCGTAGCTGGATATGTCGATGACAGTGCGAAAATTTGCAAGTCCTCGCCGCCAGTTATCGTCTTCGGCGATCACACGCGGGCGATAAAATATGTGGATTTTGAGTTTGCCATGGGGGCTGATGGCACTAAGGTTTTGGTCCCAAAGATTGAGGCAGACCTGAGGTATCTATTCCATGCGCTTAAGAATATCGACCTCCCTAGTGCAGGTTATAGCCGTCATTACAAGTTTCTAAAAGAAACAGAAATCCCCCTCCCCCCCCTCGCCGAACAAAAACGTATCGCGGCCATTCTCGATGCGGCTGATGAATTGCGCGCCAAACGACGCGAGGCGATTGCCCAGCTCGACGCTTTTCTGCAGTCGACTTTTATCGAAATGTTTGGTGATCCTATTTCCAATCCGAAAGAGTGGAAAATGGGCGTAGTTGGTGACCTCTTGGCTTCCGCAAATTACGGAACAAGCAAAAAAGCCAGTTTGGATAAGGGCCAGTATCCAGTTTTGCGAATGAACAATATTACTTATTCTGGCGAATGGAACTTTAGTAGTCTGAAGTTTATAGATTTGGAGGAAAAGGAGCTTTCGAAACACCTCGCTCATCGCGGCCATATCCTTTTTAACCGAACCAATAGTAAAGAGCTGGTTGGAAAGACGGCTGTCTATAGAAAAGAAAGCCCGATGGCTTTCGCCGGCTATCTTGTCAGAGGAATTGCGAACGATTCAGCGGATCCTGAATATATCGGCGCTTTTATGAATACGCCACAGATGAAATTATTTCTCCAGAGCAAGTGTAAGAATATTGTCGGCATGGCTAATATAAATGCCAAAGAATTTAAAGCAATCCCGATTCCGAAGCCCCCGGTCGAACTACAACGCCGCTTCGCCACCATCGTCGAATCCGTCGAACAACAAAAAGCCAAAATGCGCGCCCACCTTGCCGAGCTGGATGTGCTATTCGCCTCACTCCAACACCGCGCCTTCAACGGGGAGCTGTAGCCCATGACCAATTTTGCCTTCCTGCCACGTGAATTCAGCACCGTTGCCGAGTCCGCTATTCGGGCGGAGGGCCATATCATGGGTGATCCACGGGCGTCCTGCTTTCACGCCCGCTTCGCGCTGGAGGCGGCGGTGCACTGGCTTTACCGGCATGACGCCGCGCTCACCATGCCCTACGACCGCAACCTGGGCGCGCTGCTGCACGAGCCGAGCTTTCAGAACCTGCTGCCGCAGGCGGTATTCCAGAAGGCGCGGGTGATTCAGAAGATGGGCAACCAGGCGGTGCATGATGCGCGCCCGGTCAAGGAGAGCGATGCGCGGCAGGTGGTGAAGGAGCTGCATCATATTGGCTACTGGCTGACGCGTACCTACACGCCGGAGGCCCCCCGCGACGGGGCTGCGTGGCAGGATGCGCGAATTCCCCAGCCGGTCAGCTCTGATGATGTCGTGCCGCGTCAGGAATTGGAGGTGTTGGAGCAGCAGCTCGCCGAGCAGAACAAGGCCGCGCTCAAGCAGCAGCAGGCGCGGGACGCGCTGGATGCCGAAGTGCAACAGCTACGCGAGCAGATCGCCGAGGCGAAAGCGGCGGCCGAGGCAACGCCGGATACCCACGACTACTCCGAAGCCGAGACGCGGGACTACCTGATCGATGTCGAGCTGCGCCGCGCCGGCTGGCTGTTGGATAACCTCGAGGACCGGGAGTACAAGGTCAGCGGTATGCCCAACGCGCAGGGCGTGGGCTACGTCGACTATGTACTGTGGGGAGAAGACGGCAAGCCGCTGGCGGTGGTCGAGGCGAAAAAGACCACGACCGATGCCAAAAGCGGCCGTCAGCAGGCCAAACTCTACGCGGATTGTCTGGAGACAATGCACGGCCAGCGCCCGCTGATCTTCTACACCAACGGCTATCAGACCTGGCTGTGGGATGACACCTTTTACACCCCGCGCAGCGTCGCCGGGTTCTACAAGCAGAGCGAACTGGCGAGCCTGATTCGCCGGCGCGATCAGCGCAACGCGCTGGCGGCCCACGCGGTAAAGGATGAGATCGCCGGGCGCTATTACCAGAAGCGTGCCATCGCCAGCATCTTCGAGCAGTTCGCCCAGGCGCGGCGTAAGGCGCTTTTGGTGATGGCCACCGGCACCGGCAAGACCCGGACCGCCGTGGCGCTGGTGGATGTGTTGCAGCGCGCTGGCTGGGTGAAACGGGCGCTGTTTCTGGCCGATCGCGTTTCGCTGGTCAATCAGGCCGCCAATGCCTTCAAGGCGCACCTGCCGGAATCGAGCCCTGTCAATCTGGTGACCGAGAAGCACAAGGAGGGACGCGTTTACGTCTGTACCTATCCGACCATGATGGGGCTGATCGATGACACCCAGGGCGATGAAGCGCGTTTTGGCGTGGGACACTTCGATCTGGTGATCATCGATGAGGCCCACCGTTCGGTGTATCAGAAGTACGGGGCGATTTTTCGCTACTTCGATTCGCTGCTGGTCGGCCTCACTGCCACCCCGCGAGAACAGGTAGACAAGAACACCTACGACCTCTTCGAGCTGGAGCCGGGCGTGCCGACCGACGCCTACGAGCTGGATCGCGCGGTGAAGGATGGCTTTTTGGTCCCGCCCAAGGTGCAGCAGGTGGACCTCAAATTCCCGCGGGAAGGGATCGACTATGAAGATCTCAGCGACGACGAGAAAGCCGAGTGGGAGAGCCTCGATTGGGGAGACGAAGCGGGCGAGGCGGTGATGCCGGTCGAGGTGAACGCCTCCGCCATCAATAACTGGCTGTTCAATACCGATACGGCTGACAAGGTGCTCAAGCACCTGATGGAGAACGGCTATCGCGTGGAAGGCGGCGACCGTCTGGCCAAGACCATTATCTTCGCGCGCAATCATAAGCATGCCGCGTTCATTGAGGAACGCTTCAATCATCACTACCCGCACTTCGCCGGGCATTTCGCCCGAGTCATCGACAACCAGGCCAAGTACCCCCAGAGCCTGATTGATGACTTTTCCCAGCCCGACAAACCGCCGCATATCGCCATTTCGGTCGACATGCTGGATACCGGTATCGACGTGCCGGAAGTCGCCAATCTGGTATTTTTCAAACCGGTGTTCTCGAAGATCAAGTTCTGGCAGATGATCGGGCGCGGTACGCGGCTCTGCCCGGGCCTCTTCGGCCCCGGGGGTGAAGAAGACGACAAGAAAGACTTTCGGGTCTTCGACTTCTGCTTCAACTTCGACTTCTTCCGCGAGAACCCGGACGGCATCGAGGCGAGCGGTAATGCCTCGCTAGGCACCCGGCTGTTTCGCTCGCGCGTCCAGCTTCTCAGCCACCTGCAGTCGACCCCGGCTCTCGACCCCGATAGCGCTGTGACATCCAAGCTCGCCTCAACGCTTCATGGTGAGGTCGCCGCCATGAATTCGGACAATTTCATCGTGCGGCTGCATTGGGAAGCCGTGGAGCGCTTTCAGGACCGCAAGCGGTGGGATCAGTTGGATCTGCACGCGCAGGAAACGCTACTCAACGAGGTTGCCGATCTTCCCAGTGAAACGCCGATCGATGATACCGAGTCCCGTATGTTCGATCTCACGGCGCTGCGCATGCAATTGGCGTTGATCGAGGCCGATGCCGGGAGCTTTAACAGGCTGCGCGCTCGGGTAATGGATATCGCCGCCATGTTGGAAGAGAAAACCACCATTCCCTTGGTCAAGGAGCAGCTTGGCTACCTTCAGGCCATGCAAGAGCCCGGCTTCTGGGAAGATATCGACGTTGCGATACTCGAAGAGATGCGCTTGCGTTTGCGGGGGCTGGTGCCGTTCATCGACAAGGGGCGCCGCGAGATCGTCTATACACACTTCAAGGACGAAATACTGGACGTGCGCGAGGAGACGGTTTTTGAAATGCCAAAGATGACCGGCGTTCAGTACGCCAAGAAGGTCGAGGCTTACCTGAATAGCCACTGGAACAACATCGTCGTGCACAAACTTCGCACCAATCAGCCGCTGACACCCACGGATCTGGAAAGCCTCGAGGCCACGCTGAAACAGATTGGCGAAGAGGATGGCGAAACGCTGCTGGCGAATCTTCTGGAGCAGCGTCAGGCGCCTTCGCTTGCCTACTTCATTCGCAGTTTGGTGGGCATGGATCGCGAAGCCGCTCAGGCTGAGTTTTCCGAGTTTCTCTCTGATCGCACGCTGACCTCCGCTCAGATGCGATTCATCGAGCTGATTATCGATCAGCTAACCTCGCGGGGCGTCATGGAGGCGAATGCGCTTTACGAGGCACCATTCAGCCACCTGCACGCCGGCGGCCCGGATGGACTATTCGCGGGACGAGAGAACGTTATCGATGGCATCTTCGGTGCATTGGAAAAAACGAAGCCGGTGACTTCCACGAAAGCAGGATAAGTCACTATTTTCGTCCAGAATGCTCATTTTTTGAGTCGAATTTTATGGATGGGACTAAAGCTGATCCTGGAGCATCGATATGGAAAGTGCGCGACAAGGATACACGGCTATCGGAGGTGACTTCGAGAAAGCGTTCAGGTACGAAAGAATTTTAAAGCTCGTCAATGTGAACGACGATATAGCTACAGTGCTCAGGTTGCACCTGGTTATTGAAAACATTCTCGAGCTCTGGGTTTCCAAGGCCACTCAGCACCCTGAGATTCTGGCGCACGGGAGGTTCAGCTTTGCGCATAAATTGGCACTGGCTGAAGGGAGTGGATTGCCACAAGACCTTGCCAAAGCCTATGGTCATATCAACAAGGTTAGAAATCAGATTGCGCATGCCAAAACCGAAGAGCTATCCGACGCTCAAGTCGAGTCGATGGCTGCTTTAACGGACAATATAGTCACGGGGATCAAGGAAAACGATGACTTGAAAGTCAGGAAGTTGCACCTTGGGATTGGCGGCATATTGCCATCGGGTGAGGCCGCCACACAGCAGTTGGAATATGCGACTAGCAGTAACCGAATTAAGCTGATTATCGCGGGATGTATCCTTCTGACGAAAAGCGTGGCGCTATTCACTTCGGAACTTTCAAGAATGGGTGTTCCGCTCACAGTGGGAGAGGCAATGCCTAGCGACTTTGAGCCACCCTCATTCGAATAAATATACTCGTAGAGTATTTCTGAGCTCGACAGCCGATTCCTATATAGCGAAAAACCCTGATGAAACTCACCGAGGTTTAGACGCCGACCGGGCTCTTCCAGTCCATTTAACAAGAAGTGAGTTACCTCTAAGGTAATAAGTCAACGTCTAGCAGCAGCACACTTACCCTAGATACGCAGAGAAGCGTCTTATTTACACCAGGGACCAACCATGATTAGCAAGCAGGCCGAGTTGAGTGCTTTAAACCGGGCGTTGTTCGGGCGCATCCAGATCGAGCTCGCCGCCCAGGCACCGAAAAAACGAACGCGAAAGAAGGCAACGATATGAGTCAAGCAGAGACTCTCCAGCCCGCGGCCCAACGCTGGCTTCGCTACTGGCGCAACTCGCTGGCGGATGCCGAAAGCGGGCAAGGCGCGCTGACCCAAAAGGCGCTGGATCAGACCGAGTACCTTGAGCGGACGGTTTATCGCGATGGCTACCTGCCCTCCAACCACCCGGTACTCAAGCGGCTGTTCGAGGGGGAAAAGGAAGCGACTCAGCTGGTGCGGATAGCGCTACGCCCAGCGGTGTACAAAGGGCTGCAGGAGCATGGCGTGGAAAAACTCGCGCTCTACCCCGCGATCATCACGCCGCTAATCTGCGGGTTGTGGGTCGCCCGCGACGGCCGCTTGATTCCCGCCGAGCCGCCGGTGATTCCCCGCGACCTGCTGGCGCCCCAGGCCGACGACCGCTTCACGCTCAACGATGTCGCCGAGCAGGATCGTTTTCTTAGCAAGGCCGAGCCGCGGGTCTGGTCGGAAAGCGAAGCGCAGGCATTGCTCGAGGCCACCACATTCGAGGCGCACAGCGAGTATTGGAAGCCGTACTACGCGCTGTCGCAAAAACTATTCGAAGCGCTTTGCCCGACGGATCGGTTGAAAGAGGTATACATCAGCGCCGACGAGGCGCGCATTGCCAAGGTCGATGAACAGCTGGGCGCGGCTGAGAAGATCATCGGCCTCTACGACTGGCTCTCGGAAAACAAGCCAGCGCTGCCGCTGCTGGAAAGCTACGCGCTTTCACGCAACGAGACGTACCAGCCCTGCGTTGCGCCTCTGCCCGGCATGCCCCCGGCTGGGCCATGCCACTAGCCAGTACCCGCTGGCCATTGCCCAGCGCGATGCGCTGGCACAGGTCATGGCCATGGAGGAAGGCGAGGTGCTGGCGGTCAACGGCCCGCCGGGCACGGGCAAGACCACCTTCGTGCTCTCGGCCGTGGCCTCGCTGTGGGTGAACGCTGCCCTCGGTGAACGCGAACCGCCGCTGATCATGGCCGCCTCCACCAACAACCAGGCCGTAACCAACGTGCTCGAGGCCTTTGCCAAGGATTTCGAGGAAACCGAGGACGCCTTCGGCGGACGCTGGCTGCCGGGCATTGACAGCTACGGCGGTTTCTACTGCGCGCGCAGCCGGGAAGGCGACGCATCGCAGCACTACCAGACCCCGTCGTTTTATCGCGAGGTCGAATCCCCGACATATCTCGAGCGCGCCAAGATAGCGTTTCTGGCACATGCCCGCCAAGCGTTCGACGATGACGCGCTCACCGACGTAGACGCCGTTCGCCAGCGGCTTCATCAGCGGTTAAAAGCGCACCAGGCCCAGCTTGATGATTTTCACCAGCGCTGGGCGGGGCGGGCAACGCTTCAGGCACAGCTTGCCGAGCAGCTGGGCGAGGCGCCCGACCAAGCACTTGAGCGCGAGCAAGCGGCGATCACCGCGCTACAAGGCGAGTTCGATACGTTCGAGGCGGATCTCAAGCGTTGGCAGCGCTTTTGCGCCGACGAGCCCATGTGGCTCTCCCTGCTGGCCGTGCTGCCGCCGGTGGCCAAAAGGCGGCGCATGCGGCGTGATCTGTTCATCAGCGAGCACCTGAGCAGTGACGGGCAGCATCTGATCGACCAGTCGGCAGAGCCTCCCGAGGCGGTGCTGAAGGCACGGCGCGATCAGCAGCGCGCCGCGCTGGACGAGAAGCACGTCTTCGTTGCCAAATGCCAACAAGCCATGCGGGCGATCGAGCAGGCCACGGCAGCACTGGAGGCGGCCTTTCGCGAACACATCGGCAAGCCACTGCCGGCGACGTTCGACGCCTTCGATCAGGCGCTGGATACCACGCTTCGCTTCACCCTCTTTCAACTGGCGGTGCACTACTGGGAAGCGCGCTGGCTACAAGCGTGCGCCGAACGCGCTGACGAGCTGGCCGAGCAGACGGCCAAGGGCAATGAGAAACAGGGACTTGCTTCAGTGCGCCCGCGCTGGCGTCGACGCATGATGCTGACCCCTTGTATCGTCTCGACGCTGCACTCGCTGCCGTCGCACATGATCCACAAGGTGTTCGAAGGCCCAGGCCAGTTCCGGCCTGATTATCTGGTGAATGAAATCGATCTCTTGATCATCGACGAAGCGGGCCAGGTCGCGCCGGATGTGGCAGGCGCTTCCATGGCGTTGACCAAACGCGTGCTGGCGATTGGCGATGTGCACCAGATCAAGCCGGTGGCCACCCAGTCGCCGACCGTCGATGTGGGCAATTTATACCATCAGGGGCTGCTTACCACCGTCGATGAGTATGAAGAACTGCGCGAGGGCGGCCGCTCGGTGGTGGATGGCAGCGTGATGCGCATTGCCCAGCAGGCCAGCCGCTACCATTACCTAGAGCAGGCCGAGCCGGGCATGTTCCTGCGCGAGCACCGGCGCTGCCTCAACGAGATCATCGCCTACTGCAACGACCTCTGCTACCAGGGGGTATTGCAGCCGCTGCGAGACAAACCGGCCACCGATACCGAACTGCCGCCCTTTGGCTACGTGCAGGTGGATGGCCGGGCGGAAACGCCACCTTCGGGAAGCCGCATCAACCGGCTGGAAGCCATTACGGTAGCCGAGTGGCTGGCCACCCAGCGCGAGCAGTTGGAATCCACGCACGGCAAGCCACTTGAACAGATCGTCGGCGTCGTCACGCCCTTCAAGGCCCAGGCCAAGCTGATCGAGCAGGAGTGCCAGGCGCGGGATATCAAGGTCGGCGGGGGCAGTGCGGCAATGACGGTGGGCACGGTACACGCTTTGCAAGGGGCAGAGCGCCCGGTCGTGCTGTTTTCTGCGGTCTATTCGCGCCACGACGATGGCAGTTTTATCGACAATGACCCTTCGATTTTGAACGTAGCGGTATCACGCGCGAAAGACAGCTTTCTCGTATTTGGCGACATGGACGTTATTGATGCTGCCCCACGGGGAACGCCACGTCACCTGCTGGGGCGGTACCTGTTCAGTCGTGAAGAAAACGAACTACTGTTTACTGCCAGCATTTCACGCCCCGACCTGCTCGAACTTTGTCGAAAGCCACGAGTGATCAACGATGCCGAGGAGCATGACGACTGCATAAAGGAGCTGCTTGAACACGCCAGCTCACGCCTCGATATAGTCTCGCCCTGGATCTCTTACAGACGCCTAGATGAAACCGGAATACTGACGGCACTGCAAAAAGCGACCGCCCGTGGCATTGCCGTTACGATCTATACCGACCATCGCTTCAATACCGCTAACGGTGATCAGCCGGATACCCAGAAAGCGGCTCGCTTCGAAAGGTGCTGTGAAGCACTCGCCGAGGACAAGGTGACGGTGAAGGTGGTCAACCAAGTTCACAGCAAACTCGTCATGGTCGATGATTACGTTATGTGTGCGGGCTCCTACAACTGGGCCTGCGCTGCGCGTCACGGGCCGTACCGAAACATGGAAACATCGATACTTTACAGCGGCGAACTGGTAGAGGAATTGAAGCTTCAGCGCGCAGCTCTGGATAAGCGTGTGAGGCGTCAGCATCCCGAAAACACTGTATAGGAAACATGCGTTGGGCCGAGTCTATCTTGATAAAATCAAATGAATGGATTTAACCAAACGCCTCCAGTGCCAGATGTTCGCTGCTTGGCCGAACATCTGGCCCAATACATTCACGCACACTCAGATCCGCTACTAGCATCTACCGGTAGGTAGCAAAGGTTGCCTCTACCTCCCTTGCACTCCAAGCTGTCGCTCGGCTCCTACTTTTCACTCAATATTCTGAATCTTAATATTGATTTATAAAAAAATATCTTAAAAATCAATTAAATATTACAAAAAAACATAAAAAAAATAATTTCACTACCCAATATACTACCCATTTGGTCTAGAGAAGCTCCCTCCAAGGTCATAGCTGTAGGGCCCTATGTGATTGCCTGCCAGCTTGGCAAATAACCCGGGGCCCTCGGCCTGCCATTTCCTCATCCCCGTGATCGGCGATTGATGATGTAGCACTTTCCACAAGGCAGGGTGACTGATCAGCTAGCAGTATCGCTTGTCGCGTATGCTCCAGATTTTCTGCCTAAAGTTAGCGACGAGTCGTCAGCACGTCGCTAGTACGGCTGTTGAGGTACTCCATCATGCAATTCATTTGCAGCCTAACAGACTTGATCAGTCGGTGATCAATGCAATGGGCTAGACTCTCCTGATCGCAGGGGATCTCATCTTAACGAATCTAAAGATAGACTCTAAAGAAATATCATGGCATGGAGCTGAGAGCTTCCCTGATGGCTAAGGTGTTCTTAATTTTTTGAATCCAGTCCTTGCTATTAGCAGCTCGCCCCACTGAGTGGTGTAACGCGGCGTTCGTCGCTCGCTTCGCAGTGACCATGCGTTGTTAGAGCGCGCCAAGCCAATTTGCACAGCACCTCTGCCTAGCTCACGGTTGAGCATGTCCATAGTGTTCATCAGTCGTTCGCTACGTTTGTCTTCTTCATCAGTCTGAAGGGTTTCAGTGAGAGTGAGCTGTCGGTTAGCTTTAGGCGATAGATCAAGCAGCATGAGACCCACTTTGTGAAAGGCGTACCCTTTTCGCCAGAGACGACGCAAACCCTGTACCGCAGCGGCGATGATCTCACGACTATCATCAGTGGGCCGATCCAGAGAAATGACCATTCGTTGACGATATTGGGGTAAATCCGTACGAAACGAGTTGGTGCGGATAAACACCATGACGGCGCTAGTGACGCTTTGCTGCTTACGAAGTTTTTCGCCCGCCCTGGCAGCATGATGCCGTAGCGCCTCCCTTAACTGATGGGGATCGTTGGTAAGCCGCCCAAACGAACGAGACACCATGATCTGTTGTTTAGGCTGGCCCATGTCATCTAGCTGAATGGAGGGTTGCCCCCGCAACTCCCAGACAATGCGCTCCTGCACCACACTAAATTGCCGACGGATATGTTTCGGGTCTGCCTCTCGCAGGTCCCAGGCAGTCTCAATGCCCATGACGCGTAATCGCTCGCTGGTGCGGCGTGCAATGCCCCATAGTTCGGTGACAGGCAACTGCTTCAACAACGCTTTAGTAGGCGCGCCTTCTGCAAGCAACGTGCATACACCTTGGTCTCTATATGCAGGGTGTTTTTTAGCGGCATGATTGGCGACCTTGGCCAACACCCGAGTCGGCGCAAAACCCACTGACACAGGTATACCTGTCCACTGCTTCACCGTATCCCGCAGAGCTTGGCCTCGTTGCTCCAGGGTGTCTACCTCAAATCCCTGAAACCCGACAAAACTCTCATCAATGGAATACACCTCTACATGGGGTGAGAACTCGCCCAGCACCTCGGTTACCCGCTGAGACATGTCTCCATACAACGCATAGTTGCTGGATAGCAGCACAGCTTGGCGGCGCACACTTGGTGGTAGCAGGTGCATGGCAGCCCCCATTTCAACGCCCAGTGCTTTTAACTCGTTAGAGCGGGCGACGACGCAACCATCGTTATTGGATAGTACCCCTACAGGACGACCTTCCAGTGACGGGTTGAAGACACGTTCGCAGGAGACATAGAAATTGTGGGTATCCGGATTAAGTGGTAGATGGAGCCCCCTTGCTCCTTCGAACCCTTAACTCTCCCAGAAGGTTGATAGATCGACGCCGTAGTTTTTCTCAGGCTCGGGAAGACCCATGCTGTAGGTCATGGTGGCCTTGCCCAGGAAGGGGGATTCCTTGATCTGCGGCACCTTCTTCTTGTGCTTGGTGGTGTAGAGCATCCGGGCCCGCATCACCTCGAATGAGTAGCCCCGGCCATCGCGGTTCTTGTCCTTGGCCAGCCGATTGATCGACTCCGTGAAGGCGTTGGTGATTGGGGTGTCGGTTTCGAAGTAGGCCAGCACCTCCTCGCGCCATCCGCTGACGGCGCTGACGAGATCCTTCCACACCTCTTTCTGCCCCTGTGGAATGTCGTCAATCCAGCGGGCCAGCGCCTTTTCGGCATCACGCCGGGTGGTGCTGTCCCAGATGTGGTAGAACCGCTCCTTGTGCTCGTAGGCCGCCAGGAGCTGAGGGAAGGCCCCTGTCCATGTCTCCATGATAAGCCGCTCGCGATCTGAAACGTCGTGGGCACGCTTCAGCAGGATCTTCCTATCGCCCTTGAGGGTCCGCCGCTGGTTTGGCTTCAGATCCTTCCTGAGTCCCTTACGCACCTTCTCCAGGGCTTCGTTGGCCATCCGCACCACATGGAACTTATCGACCACAATGCGAGCCTGCGGCAGTACCGCCTGGACAGCACGGCGGTAGGGTTTCCACATATCCATGCTGACGATCTCGACCTGGTGGCGCTCGGTCATGCTCATGAGGCGCCTCGTCACCGCGTCCTGCTGGCGACCGGGCAGCAGGTCCAGTAGGGTACGCTCCTCCAGGTTGGTCAGGATGCAGCGGTAGCGGCGGTTCAGGTACAGCTCGTCGATCCCCAGGCAGCGGGGTGTCTCGAAACGATGCCAGGCTGCCAGGAACTCAGCCTTCTTCTTGAATATCTCGCGGACAGTCTTCTCGTCGAGGCCCGTGGTATCAGCCACGTAGGCGTAGGGGTGATTGAAGGCTTCCTTCTCGACGTGGTTGTAAAGCCTCCGCGTCATGCGGTGATCGTCTACCATTTCCGGAAGAGCTGGCCGGAACGTCCTTCCACACGCCCGGCAGGTGTAGCGGCGACGGACCACCCAGAGGGTGACCCGCTTTCCGTGGATGGGTAGGTCGCGATAGGCCACATCGCGCTTGCCGAACCTGACAAACTCACTCTCAACGCCGCATTCCTCGCAAGCTAGAGGCTCAGGAGCTTCGACCTGGTAGTGGAGATCATGCTCTTCCATCTTGGTGCCTAGGACGTGGTACTCGGGAAGGTGAAGGATGTTGTCAGGCAAGCTAGTCATGCAAACTTTCCTTGTCGACATGGTCCATAGATGATCGCGACTCTTTGACCGCGTTGTTTTCAACGAACTGAAGGTGAGTTACTCCCTTGGGTCTTCTGCTTCTCTGAGCCCTTCATGCAATGACGCAATTAGCGGGCAAGTGATATTGCCTTGTTGTGCATGGCATCTGTCGACCATTTCGCTCAGCACCTTCTCAATTCTTTCAAGCCTGTCGATCTTCTCGCGAACGTCCCCTAACTTGTGCTCTGCGAGAGCACTGGCTTCTTGACAGTGGGCGCCATCTTCCAGCCGAAGTAGGTCACTGATCTCATCCAGACTAAAGCCCAGCTGCTGCGCCGTTTTCACGAACGTCAACCTGTCGATATCGGCGGCACTATAGCGTCGAATACCTCCGGGAGGGCGTTCGGGCTCCGATAATAGCCCTCGTCGCTGGTAATAGCGGATTGTCTCGACATTGACGCCGGCCGCCTTGGCCAGGCCGCCGATGGTCATGGTGTCCGCCACTTTATCTGCATGTCTCTTCATGATGCTTGACTCCGTACCAAGCTACGGAAGTAACCTTATCGTAGCTCCCCCCATCCCGAAAGGAGAATCGTCAATGCGGACATCTAAAACGGGGCGAGGGCCCCTGGCCGCCGGAGGAGTCGCGGCCCTCCTGGCCTCGGCGTGTTGCCTCGGCCCGCTGGTGCTGATCACGCTGGGCGTTTCCGGCGCCTGGATCAGCAATCTGGCGGCGTTGGAGCCCTATCGCCCGCTCTTTATCGGCATCGCGCTGGTGGCGATGTTCTTCGCCTGGCGTCGCGTCTTTCGGCCAGTGGAAAAGTGCCAGCCGGGAGAGGTGTGTGCCGTGCCACGGGTCAGGACGGGCTACAAGGCGATCTTCTGGCTCGTATCGCTGCTGGTGCTAATCGCCCTGGTATTCCCCTACATCTTGCCCCTGTTCTATTAAAAGGAGATCTACCATGAAAGCTCGTTTCGCCTTCATCGCGCTACTCGCCCTGCTCAGCACGCCCGCCTTAGCGGCCCTGCAGACCGTGACGCTGTCGGTGCCGGGCATGACCTGTGCCGCCTGCCCGATCACCGTCAAGGCCGCCCTCAACAAGGTGGACGGCGTCTCGCAAGTCGACGTGAGCTACGCGGATCTCGAGGCCGTGGTCACCTTTGACGACGCCCGAACGTCGGTGGAGGCATTGACCGAGGCCACCATCAACGCTGGGTATCCATCAACCCCGACATCCTCGCAAGCGGATCGAGAGTGATCATGAAGAATCCCAAGCCCCTGCTGCGCGTGAGCGTGATCGGCACCGTCCTGGTGGCATTGTGCTGCTTTACGCCGATCCTGGTGATCCTGCTTGGCACGGTGGGCCTGGCGGGGCTGACGGGCTATCTCGACGTTGTGTTATTGCCGGCCCTGGCCTTCTTCATCGGCCTGACCATTTATGCGATTTGGCGTAAGAAGCAGTTCGACGCCTGTTGTGACAACGGCTCTATCAAATCAAGGAATACGCCCCCTGAGTGACATCAAGCAGCTGCACATCGCGGTCATCGGGTGAGTTGTTTACGAGCTTGCCCGCCATGGTGAAGGAATAAGCGTGAAAGATTCGCAGAAATTTTTAAGCGTCGTGCTTGGCACCGGGTTGATGGTGCTGTGTTGCGCCGCGCCAATCGCCCTGGTGCTATTCGGTACGGCGGGCCTGGCCGCGTTGGCAGGCTATCTCGATTACCTGCTGTTTGCCGCCCTGGCCATCGGCTTACCTCTCTACGCGCGATACCACAAGCGGAAGCAGGATGCCGGCTTTACTAATGAAGACTCGGAGAAACGTGATGATTGAACTCAACGTGAGTGGCATGACCTGTGACCGCTGTGCGGATCATGTCAGGGAAGCCCTGGAGAAGCTGCCCGGCGTGCAGTCGGTGGAGGTATCCTATCCTCAGGGGACGGCATCGGTAGCCGTTGATCCGGAGACACCGGCCTCGGCGTTGACGTTTGCCGTGACCCGACTTGGCTACCAAGCTCGACTGGCCAACAGTGGGCCCACTTCCCCGGCAGGCGCATCGGTGTCCAAGGGCCGTGATGAAGACGCCCCGCACATCGCGGTGATCGGCAGCGGCGGCGCCGCCATGGCGGCGGCCCTGAAAGCCGCCGAGCGCGGCGCCCGGATCACCCTGATCGAACGCGGCACCGTCGGCGGTACCTGTGTCAATACAGGCTGTGTGCCTTCGAAGATCATGATTCGCGCGGCCCATATTGCCCACTTGCGTACGGAAAGTCCCTTCGATGCAGGCCTGAGCGCCCAGGCGCCGGTGGTGGATCGGGCCAAGCTGCTCGAGCAGCAGCAGCGACGTGTCGAGGAACTGCGTGACGCCAAGTACGAGGGGATTCTGCGCGACCACCCGGCCATCACGGTCCTGCACGGCGAGGCCCGGTTTATCGATGCCCATAGCCTGATGGTCAAGCTGAACGAGGGCGGCGAGCAGGTCGTCCACTTCGACCGCGCCTTAATCGGTACTGGCGCCCGACCGGCAGTACCGCCGATCCCGGGTCTTGCCGACACCCCCTACCTGACCTCTACCAGTGCGCTGGCCCTGGACACCCTTCCCGAGCGGCTGATTGTGATCGGCGCCTCGGTGGTGGCCCTGGAACTGGCCCAGGCCTTCGCCCGGCTGGGCAGCCGGGTCACGGTGCTGGCCCGCAGCCGCCTGCTCTCCCAGGAAGACCCGGCGGTAGGGGATGCGGTGGAGGCGGCGTTTCGCCGCGAGAGCATCGAGGTCCTCAAGCAGACCCAGGCGAGCCGCGTGGACTACACCGACAATGAATTCATTGTCGACACCAACGCCGGCACCTTGCGGGCGGATCAACTGCTGGTGGCCACCGGACGGACACCCAATACCGAGGCCCTGAACCTGGCGAGCCTCGGCGTGGAAACCGCACGTGGGGCGATTCTGGTCGATGAGCATCTGCACACCACGGTGCCGGGGCTCTATGCCGCCGGTGACTGCACCGATCAGCCGGAGTTCGTCTATGTCGCCGCCGCCGGGGGCAGCCGGGCTGCCGTCAACATGACCGGGGGCGAAGCCACCCTGGACCTGAGCGCCATGCCGGCGGTGATCTTCACCGACCCCCAGGTGGCCACCGTCGGCCTGACGGAAGCCGAGGCCATCGAGCAAGGCTTCAGCGTCGATACCCGCGAGCTGGACCTGGAAAACGTGCCGCGTGCGCTGGTGAATTTCGACACCGGTGGTTTCATCAAGCTGGTGGCCGAACGCGACTCGGGCCGGTTGCTGGGGGTGCAGGCGGTGGCGGGGGAAGCCGGTGAGCTGATCCAGACGGCGGTGATGGCGCTACGCGCACGCATGACCGTACACGACATCGCCAATGAGCTATTTCCCTACCTGACCATGGTGGAAGGGCTCAAGCTCTGTGCCCAGACTTTCACCAAGGATGTGACGCAGTTGTCCTGCTGTGCCGGGTGAACGATATGAGCGCGACCGTGGTGCCACTGGGCGGCGGCACCACGGGTTTTGGGCATGGACACCACAGGGAGCTCTGTCACGATGAACACGACACTACCCGATTGCGGGATGATGGGGGCGATGGGCTGGATAATGCCAGTGATCGGAATTGCCCTACTATTGCTGCTGGTCCTGGGCATCGCCTGTTTGGTGAAGTATCTGCTCTCTAGCAAGTGAGCGTACTGAGCGAGCCATCAACCAGCTAATCCGTTGTGGGTTGAGTTTGTCGGCCACCTTTCTCTCTCGCATACCAACCAGATAATCCGGATACCCGAAATTGTTACAGTCGATCAAGGCCATCATTGCAGCGTTGCCCCTGGAAAGCTGTGAAGCACATGAGTTACGACGCCCCAGACGTGCGACTCACGACCATCTAAAGGAATGGGAGGGTAAGCAGGATTACTTGCCCGGAGATAAGTCCGCTGCCCTACTCGCTCAAGGCGCTTTACTGTGAGCTCACCATCAACACAAATGACGATAATGCGACCTGGTAAGGCTTCGAGACTGCGATCCACCACCAGCAAATCCCCATGATGAATTCCATCACCAATCATGGAGTCTCCTTCAGAACGTACGAAATACGTTGCAGCAGGCCGTTTCACCACATAGCGGTGAAGATCAAGATCGGTGTCCAAGTGGTCATCTGCGGGTGATGGAAAGCCTGCGCGCACGGCACAGGTATAGAGCGGTATGGACTGCGACGCCGTTAAAGCGTCTGATTGTCCCAGTAATGTCACTGGTAAAGTCATGAGCACCTCCATCGATAGCTGTATATAAAAACAGCATCTAAAAAGCGCTTACTTAACGCAATACCTCATCGGCGTATCCCAACCGATTTCAGACCTATATCACTCCTATGCATCCATCCCCATGGAACCTTTTTCCCTTGCATAGGAGCTTCAATATGCCCCCACCCTGTAAGCGTTGTGCATCAACGCGCATGCTGAACCTGGAGACTACCCAACGCGTGAGCGTGGTAGGCAGCACCTTGATTGGCGGTGCTATTGGCGCATGGCGCGCGACGGCCATCTCCGGCCCACTGCCATTGGCGGTGACTCGCTTTCCATTGGCAAAACTGCCTGCCGCCATGATGGGTGCCGTGGCCGGAGGTCAAACCGGCTCACGCATGGCCACCTCGCTGTTTGAGCAGTGGCTGCCAGTTGGCAGCGGGACACTGTGGTTATGCTTGTCTTGCGGCTGCACCTACCGCGACGCCTACCCGCCTTTAGCACCTAACGCTTAACCTATCGTTGTTCGCCCTGTGTGGGGCGAATGATCCGCTTATTCACCTTCTCACGCTGGCCTTTGGTCGGCGCTTTTTTTATGTCTGGAGAATGACTCATGGCACATCTCGTTGAACACATGGCTTACGTAGGCGATACCCCTTGGCATGGCCTGGGGCAACAGCTGTCTCGTCATCAACCGCTGGAGGTCTGGCAGCAACAGGCCGGTATGAACTGGCATATCGAAGAAGCGCCGGTGCGCTTTATCGCCGAAGGAGCTAGCCACCTTGGCAGCATTCACTCGTTCCCTGAGCAAAAGGTGCTCTACCGCTCAGATACCAAAGCACCGCTATCGGTGGTGTCTCAGCGCTATAAGGTGGTACAGCCTGAAGAGATCCTGGAGTTCTATCGCGACCTGACGGAATACGCCGGGTATGAGCTGGAGACAGCAGGCGTGCTGAAAGGCGGACGTAAGTTCTGGGCGTTAGCCCGTAGTGGCTTAAGCACGTCGCTCAAAGGTCAGGATGAAGTCAATGACTACCTGCTGTTGGCCACTTCCTGCGATGGCACCCTTGCCACCATGGCCACACCCACCACGGTGCGGGTGGTGTGCAACAACACGCTGCAAATTGCCGTCGATGGCACGTCGCAAGCGGTGAAAGTGCCCCATCGTTCAGAGTTTGATCCGCGTGCCGTGAAGCGTCAGTTAGGCATTTCGGTGTCGCAATGGAATGACTTCATGTACCGGATGAAAACCCTAGCGGAGCGTAAAATTACTCGGCAGGAAGCACAGCAGTATCTTCAGTCGGTAATTTGTGGGGCCGAGAAGCCGCTGGACGATCCCTCCAAACTGCCCAACTACCGAGCGCTGAATAAGGTGCAGAAGCTCTACCACGGCGAAGGGCGTGGCGCTCACTTGGTGACCGCCAAAGACACGGCCTGGGGCTTGCTCAATGCCGTGACTGAGTACGTCGATCACGACAAGCGGGCACGCAGTAACGATACCCGTATGGACTCAGCCTGGTTTGGTCAGGGGGCACAGCTCAAACAAGAGGCCTTGGATGCCGCCCTGCAGCTGGTGTCGTAACTATCCATACACCCATTCCCACAAGCGATTCACCTAATGATCATCCTAACCCTCACGGCATAGACGCCCAGCCCCTAAAAAGGCTGGGCGTTTTGCTGTGGGGCTTATGCCGCGAGGTACCCGCATGAGCTTTGTTTCCGACGCTATTGAGATGGCGCTCACTCGACTAACCAAACAACTACTAGAACACGACGCCCACAAAGCAACGTCGCTGGTGTGTGCCCAGGGCGAGTTCTATCGCGCGGAAATACGCCTGGAGCGTATCGATCCCGCTGACATTGCGCGTCACTTACCTGATGTTCCTGCGCTCGTTAAATGACACACCCCATGAACAGGGCTGACTAGCCCGCATTTCTCTATTCACATAAAAGGAGGTGCCCCATGGCACAGCGTACTCATGTAGTAAATGCGTCTCCCCAAAAAGGCCCAGTACCTTCCATTCAAGCAGACGCCAACGCTCAGCACTCCCCAAGTTCGGCGGCGCTAGAAGCGCATCCGACGGCTGATAGCACCGCCATTATCCAGGTCATTGAGCGTGCCGCGCTTAACCCGGACGTCGATATCGACAAGATGGAGCGCCTGCTGCAAATGCAGGAGCGCGTGATGGACCGCCAGGCCATGATGGCCTACAGCGCGGCCATGGCAGCGATGCAGACCGAGTTGCCCAGCATTGAAGAGCGTGGCCAAACCAACAACGGTTGCTATGCCACGCTGGAGGATATCGTCGATACCGTTCGCCCTATCCTACAAAAGCATGGCTTTGCGGTGAGTTTCCGTATTCAGACCCAGGAACGCGGTATCCAGGTCACAGGTGTGCTGATGCACAAGGACGGTCATCGGGAAGAGACCAGCATGCTATTGCCTGCGGACATGAGCGGTAACAAGAACGCCGTCCAGGCCTTTGGTTCATCCACCAGCTACGGCAAGCGCTACGTACTGTGCGCCTTGCTCAACATCACCACTCGCGGGCAAGACGATAACGGTCAGGCCAGCACACGTGCCGTCGTGAAGAGAGTCACGGCCTTCCAGGCGGGGCAGATTCAGCGTTTGATCAGCCAGTGCCCAGCCACCACGCAAGAGTGGTTCAGCGGCAAATACGGCGCTGCGGTTCAGGTGCCTCAGGCGGACTTCGACAAGCTCCGCGCATCCCTCACCAAGCGAGCCGTGAAATAGCGGCGCAGCCTGCTCACTCACCGCCTACAGGAGGCGTTATGAAGATACTCACCATGCCACAAGGCTCTCCTGAGTGGCTGGCGGCGCGTCTTGGGCGCGTCACCATGTCAGAACTCAAGGCACTGCTGGTGAACGGCAAAGGCCCCGGTGGGTTGGGTACCGGAGCCATTACCTACATGCACCAGTTGATCGGCGAGCGTATGACCGGCGAGCTGGCCGAGCCGTTTCAAGGCAATGCCCACACCAAGCGGGGCCAGGAGCTAGAGAGCGTCGCCCGCTCGCTGTATCGCGATATGACCGGCGCACCGAAGCCTAAAGAAGTGGGCCTGATCCTTAACCACAACGTAGGCTACTCACCGGATAGCTTGATTGGGACAAACGGCCTGCTGGAGATCAAAACCAAGCTGCCCAAGTTTCAGATCGAGGTACTGCTCAGTGGGGAAATACCCGACGAACACGTGCCCCAATGCCAGGGAGGGCTCTGGGTCAGTGAACGGGAATGGATCGATTTTGTGAGCTACTGGCCGGGTATGCCGCTGTTTGTGAAACGTGCCTACCGAGACGAGGCTCTGATCCGCACGATTGCCGAGCGGGTTGAGGTCTTTCATGAAGAGATGGAGCGACGCATCAGCCAAGTGATGGCAGCGTGACTTACCCACTGAATCACAACACTTACTCACTACTAACGACATAGATGCCGGGGTCACCACCCCGACATCTTTATTTTTTTGGAGGTCATTATGCCCCATAGCAAGCTCAAAGCCGGTGAAGTGGCGGGCACCTACTTAGTCACGTCACCTGTCACGGAAACTGACATCATCGCCATGGCCAAGCGGTTCGCACGCCGCAAGCTCGCCAAAGGCCGCAAGATTACTCAGCCTTCGCAGGCATTTGAGCACCTGCAGCTGTTGCTGCAGGACTATGAGTACGAAGTCTTCAGCGTGTTGTTTCTCGACAGCCAACACCGTGTTATCCGCTTTGAAGAGCTGTTTCGCGGAACCATTGATTCAGCCAGCGTGTACCCACGAGAGGTACTAAAGGCGGCACTCGCCTACAACGCCGCCGCAGTCATCCTCGTTCATAACCACCCCAGCGGTGATCCTGAGCCTAGCGATGCGGATCGGCGTATCACTGAGCGCCTGAAGGAAGCCTTGGAGCTAATGGATATCAAGGTGATTGATCACGTAGTGGTGGCGAGCGAAGGGTGCCAGTCATTTGCGGAGTTGGGGTATTTGTAGTGATACGGGAGGTAAAGCAAGAGCTGCCCAATGTGGTAGCTCTCAAAAAAGCTTCTTTTTTTGGCTGAAACAGATGCTATTGGTATCAAGGCTCTTGAGTATAAAGTGCGTTAATTGTTTAACGATGTATGACAGTCATGAAGCCCCTAGCACTCTAGAGAGCACTAGGGGCTAGTCCGTTAAAGGGCCTTCACTAACTCGCCATAATCTCCGTCCACGCGCAAGACAATGGTCACATCGTTGTCATTGCGGTTACGGAAGAACCAGCCATGATTGCCAGGAGGAACAGAGCGAGAAACCTGAATATTTTGGCGATCATGATTTAGTAACTGGCCGGTTGCTTGCTAGCTTATGCCCATGCAGTTTGGGTAGTAGGGCAATGGTTATTTCCTTCTTGTTAAATTAAGTATTTGTTTTTATTTGTTTTTATTTTTTCTATCTATATTCAAATCCAGGATATTGAGTAGTACCTATGCTAGTCCAGCAAAATCTATATATTTAAATAGCAGGTGGTCACTACTTGGCCACCTGTCTCTTTAAGGAAGACTGAAGCTAGTACTGGCTATATTTGATGCCGAAGACATCGATTTCATGAACGCAATGACGCTGGCTCACTTCTCATCCTTATTTCTTTGATGATGACCGAAATGGCGATGCATGAGGAAATGCATGCCAAGACAGAGTGTCAGGGGAAGCAACAGCCAGGCCCCAGTGCCCAGTGACTGGCCGCGCCACATTAGAAAGAACATGGCCACGCCCATAATTACTAAGCAAGCAGTCATCATCCAGTGGTGAATGCGGTTCATTTGGCGTCTCCTTGTGGGTTGTTTGTGGCGAAGCGCCGCTTGAGTAGCAGCGAGTTGCCAATGACGGAGAGAGAGCTTGCGGTCATGGCGATGACGCCGATCATCGGGTGCAGCAGACCAATCGCGGCGATGGGAATGGCTGCCACGTTATAAGCGCTGGCCCAGATCAGGTTTTGGACGATTTTGCCGAAGGTGGCGCGAGATAGGTGCATGGCATCCACCACGGCGGTCAGTTCGCCGCGCACCAGGGTCACATCGGCGGCCTCAATGGCCACATCTGCCCCCGCGCCGATGGCTATGCCAACGTTGGCTTGCTTCAACGCCGCGGCATCATTGATGCCATCGCCGACCATGGCCACGTGGTTGCCATGTTTCTCCTGAAGTTTACGGATGGCATCGACCTTACCTTCCGGCAACACCCCGGCCTGAACCTCGTCGATGCCCACCTCGTCTGCTACGGCACGGGCGGCGCGCTCGTTGTCGCCGGTGATCATCACCACGTGCAGGCCCAGGTCATGCATGCCGCGGATGGCCTCTACGGATTTTTCCTTGAGGGTATCGGCCACTGCCACCAGGCCCAGGGCCTGACCGTCGGCGGCGACGATCACAACGGTGCGCCCCTTGCCCTCGAGCTCTGCCATGGCGTCATCAAGAGCCTCAAGGCCTGTCACGCCTTCCTCTTCCAGCAGTCGACGATTGCCGATCAGCACGGTTTCATCGCCCACCTTGCCCGAGACGCCCCGCGCTCCGGTGGAGCGAAAATCGCTGACTTCACCGGGCTTCACATCGCGTTCCTTGGCACCATCCACGATGGCCCGGGCGATGGGGTGCTCCGAGGCGTTCTCCACGCTCGCGGCGAGGGTCAGCAGGCGCGTTTCCTCGACTCCTTCGGCGGTGACGGCATCGGTGAGCTTCGGCTCGCCGCGGGTAATGGTGCCGGTCTTGTCGAGCACCATCACTTTGACGTCCTTGAAGGTCTGGATCGCTTCGCCGGAGCGGATCAGGATGCCACGCTCGGCACCGATGCCGGAGCCGACCATCAGCGCGGTGGGGGTGGCTAGGCCGAGGGCGCAGGGACAGGCGATGACAAGCACGGCGACGGCGGCAATCAGGGCTAGCGTTGGTGTGCTGGCATCTGGATTCACCCAAGGCAGGAAGGTCGCGCCCCAGTCCAGAATCGGCCGCAGGACGTCTGGAAACAGCGCCCATGCAATCAGGCTAGCCAGTGAAATAGCCAGTACCGCTGGCACGAAGCGGCCGGTCATACGGTCGGCGAATTCTTGGATTGGCACCCGTGAGCCCTGAGCCTGGTCGATCAGACGCACCACTTGGGAGAGAAAAGTATCGGCGCCGACGCGGGTCGCCTTGACCCGCAATCGGCCCTCCTTGTTGATGGTGGCGCCGATCACGCTGTCGCCGGTGCTCTTGTAGACCGGTATCGACTCGCCGGTGGCGATGGACTCGTCGAGATGGCTCTCGCCCTCGACCACCTCGCCGTCGGTGGGGATCTTGTCGCCGGGGCGCACGACCATGATGTCGCCCGGGGCCAGCTCCTTCACCGCCACCTCGACTTCCTCGCCATCGCGCTCGACGCGTGCTGTCTTGGCACCCAGGGTCATTAGGCGGCGGATGGCCTGGGAGGCGCGTCCCTTGGCGAGTGCCTCCAGGTAACGGCCCAGCAGGTGGAAGGTCATGATGGTGGCGGCCATCTCGATGAATGAGGTCATGGGGTAGACGAAGCCGACTAGGCCGATCAAGTAGGGCGGCAGGCTGCCCATGGAGATCAGCACGTCCATGTTGAAGGTGCCGTTCTTCAGCGAGCGCCAGGTCGACTTGTGGGTGGCGATACCGCCATAGAGAAACACCACCGGGAAGGCCAGCACGGCGATGATGGCCAGGTAGCCGGGAATCGGCTGCCAGAACATGTGCGGCATCATCAGCAGCATGATCAGGGTGGTGGGTACCGCAGCGATGATCAGCCGCTTGCGGGCCTGGGAAAGATAGGCCTCCTCGATCTCGGCGTCGCTGTCAGCATCCTCCGCCTCGTCGGCCTGCACGGCGGCCACCTCATAGCCGGCCCCTTCCACGGCGCGCTTGAGCGCATCGCCATCGGGGCCATCGGCGGCAATACTCACAGAGACGCGATGGCTGGCGATATTGGTGTCGATTGATTCGATACCCTCGAGCCGCTCCAGGGTACTGCGGATGATGCCGGCGCAGTGGTCCGAGCCCATGCCGGGAACGGTCAGGCGGACCTGTTGCATGCCGGTACCACCACTGACGGCGGCCACGTCATAGCCGGCGCCTTCGACGGCTTCCTTCAAGGTGTCGCCGTCGGGCCCGCCTGCTTCGATGGTCACGCTGACATGGTGGTTGGCGATATTGGTCTGGATCTCGCCCACGCCATCGAGGCGTTCCAGCGTCTTGCGCACGATGCCGGCACAGTGGTCACTGCCCATGCCGGGGACCGTCAGGGTGATCGTGTTGGGGGGTGAATCGCTCATCGCTTGTCTCCTGCGGGCGTTGCCGAGTGGACGGCCAACAATGGCCGTCCTGTTGCCTGAGTCTGTGACACTCCCGGTCAGTGATGGGCCTCGTGGTCCTCGGGGTCGACGTCACTCTCAGGGGTGGCCTGCTGAAGCTGCTGGCGTTGCTCGTCGGTGAGCAGGTCGTTCATGGTATTTTCCAGACGCACCCTCTCGGCCATCATCTCGCCGTGAAGCTCGGCCATCCGACCGTGCAGGGCCTGGACCTCCTCAGGATCGGGGCGCTCGCCGCGCATCTCCGCCATCAGGTCCTCGCGTAGGTTCATCAGGCGGCCCATGCGCTCGAACTGGGCGGGGCGATGCTCCTGCATCAGCGCGCGCATCTCGTCGTGCTGCTCCGGGTCGAGCACCTCCCGCATCATGCCCATGCCGGCGCCTCCCATCATCGGGCAGGTCATCATCCCGCCACCCATCATGCCTTTCATCATGCCGGGCCCCATGCCGCCCTGGCCGCCACTCATCATTCCCCCCATCATGCCGGGCCCCATGTCGCCCTGGCCGCCGCCCATCATTCCGCCCATCATGTCAGGGCCCATGCCGCCTTGGCCGCCGCTGCCGCCCGTCATGCCGCTACCCTGATTGGGCTGATTGGTCGGCATGCTCTGGGCGAGAGCGATGCCGCTACCACTGGCACCGAGTGCCAGGGCGAGTCCGAGAGCGAGAGTATGCTTGCGAATTTCCATGATCCTTCTCCTAGCGAGCTGTTGGGCCCATTCAGGCCCTTTGCTGACATTATTCGGCTACGTGCTGCACAGAGGTCAATCCCATGTAACAGTGACTTTCACCTTTGTCTCGTTATGGTCTTCAGACATCGTTCATTCTCCCCGTTTGGCGAACAAGGCGCATGGCTTCGTGCTCTTCAAGTGCTAAAAGGGAATCTAAGAGCTCTTTAGCCTCAGGAATTTCCGCTTTGCCAACGAGGGTTCGATAAAGGTTTATCGTTTGTTCATGGAAATCAAAAACCTCTCGGCAAATGTCGTCAACACTTAGCGTGGAATAGGGCGCATCGCAGGTACGATGCGTACGGATAGGTTTATGCTCCAAATAGTCATAAACGTAGGTTTTTAATGCTTTCGCGTCAGTAGTCTGTTCAAAACGCGCCACAACGCGCTGCATTTCCGCTTCCTGTGCAGCTAAGTAATTGAGCAACATGCGAGCGCGCTCTTCTTCGTGTATATCGGCGCAATGAGCAAGGCAAGCTGCAAGATGCTCGTGTAACTGACGGGTCCAATCGATCAATTCACCAAAGGTTCTAACGTCCATTTGGTACCTCCTATAACGCTATTAACGTTAATGAGTGTGAGAGTGCTCGCTATCGTTTGAAGCGTCGCGTTTGGATAGGAAAATCCATTCGCCGAGTAAAAGAGTAGCCATTACTACGCCAGCAACGATGAGCACCATGGGGTCCGAGATGGCTTTTACCCATAAAAAGCCGATTAACACGACAGCATCTAGTAGTATGGCAATGCTAGGAATAACAGGATTAGCCCCCACTCTGTCCTTGAGATGACGAAGCACACCCCAGTGGATGGCCATATCCATGATCAGGTAGAAAATGATGCCTAATGCTGCGATGCGGCTCAGGTCAAAAAAAGCGGTGAGCACTAAGCCAAATACGATGGTGTACACCAGTGTATGCTTTTGTACACTGCCGGGCATGTGGAAATGGCGGTGAGGAACCAGCTTCATTTCTGTCAGCATGGCGAGCATGCGTGAAACGGCAAAGACGCTGGCGATGATACCGCCCGCCGTTGCCAACATGGCGAGAATGACGGTAAACGCAACTGCCGCTTCACCCAGTGCGGGACGGGCAGCGGCGGCCAGGGAGTAGTCTTGGGTTTCGATAATTTCAGGCAAAGATAGGTTGCTGGCAACGGCAAAACCGACAAGGGCATAGATCACCACGCATAGCGCAATCGAGATCGTGATAGCTTTGCCAAGATTCCGCTTAGGATCTTTAAGCTCCGAACCACTATTGGTAATCGTCGTGAAGCCTTTAAATGCCAGTATGCCGAGCGCCGTAGCACCTAAAAAGCCCGTTATCGTAGGCGTAGGTGCATCGTTGCCAGCACCCATTTCGATGGAGTCGGCAATAAACACGCCGACAATACCAAACACTATAATGCCACCTATTTTGATAAATCCGAGCACCGAGGCGACGGTCTCGATCAAGCGGTTGGCGGATAAATTGATCAAAAAGGCTATTAGCAGTAAACCAACCCCGAGTAGGGGCACAAATAGTGAACGATCCCCCAGGTCAAACAACTCAAGCGTGTAGGAACCAAACGTTCTCGCCAAAAAACTCTGTGCGATCACCATGGAAAAATACATCAGGAGGGCATGAAAGGCGGTGGGAAGCGTCGGGCCATACGCTTTCTGTAAATACATGCCAATCCCACCTGCTGATGGGAAGGTATTGGACATTTTAACGTAAGAATAAGCGCTGAAAGAGACAATGACGGCAGCGGCCAGAAAGGCTAGAGGAAATAGCCGACCAGTCATTTCGGCCATTTGGCCGGTTAGCGCAAAAATACCGGCCCCAATCATCACGCCGGTGCCTAATGCAACGGCACCGACCAACGAAAGACTGTTTTCTTTATATTGTGGCGTTCTATCCTGCCCAACCATGAAAGCGACTCCTTGTATTAACGGCAACCACAGCAGCAATAACTGCCAAGGACTCCTGTGCGGTGTTTTTTGATGCTATATAAATTAAATATAGAACCTATGTGCAGCCACATGGCAAATGACTAACGGAAGGTCTGATTTTGCGAGGCCACAGGCAAGCAGCTCTTACCCTAAACTAGCTAGTCTTGCTCCTGGTTGTGTCATGTAGCCGTTATGACTATTAATGACAGCTCCAAGGTTCCTGTTTAGCGTTGTCTTTAACGTTCTGATCGACGAAACGGTAATACTCCTTCTTAAAGCGGTTCCACCGATCAGCGCTGACCTGTATGTCATGGAGCTTGAGAATTTTTTCAACGTCATCGATGCAGAGCCTCAGCGCATCGTAAGCAAGGCTGATATTTCGGTTTTTCTCGTTGTAGACCACCTTATCCATTCCATAGAGTCGGTCGATATCTGACAGCGCTTCTTCAATGCGTTTGGATTTACTAGGCTTGATTTTTAAATTCCGAGTCACCAGTGTGTTTTTGGAAACACCCAAGCGGTGCTCTTGTTGTGTCGTTTTCATGGTCTTTCTCCCAGGCGCGTACATGTATATATAGAGTGGTTCAGTCCTTGTCTATTTTGTTCTTATGACCGCCGTGGTGTTTATGCATGAAAATATGCATCAGTGGGCATGCTGCCAAAAAGAGGAAAGGTAAGAACTGAAATAGGTGGAGACGGTGCTCGGTTCCAATCAGGTATCCCGCCCAAATGACAAACCCAGCAAGTGGCACCCACAACATCAGCAAACGACTACTTGTACTGTTACTCATAATCACCTCAGTAACTCGCCCAAAGAGCCAACAGCAGTTAAGGCCGTTGGTTTGGGAAAAATCAAATAAATAATCCCAATAACAGCATGGATGATTTGTCTGAACGCAACCTGAACAGCATCGGAGGGAAATATGATCCTGATCAAGCGCCTCGCAAAAAGTAGGCGATAATTACCCAAGCGGTATCCATAGCCTCATTCCCATCATCATTAGGTTTTCGGTGAGCGATACAAAGCTTAATGGGTATTACTGTTGCCGACACAGGCGCACTTGAGCTCACGTTTATCGAGGTATATCGCTTTAAAGACAGAACCTGTCACACGGTGCCAACGAATAGCGCCAGTGGCGCAGCCAGCCAGATAAGCGTATCGGCCAGCAATTAGTAGCTTCGGAAGTATCTAGGCGTGAAGGTAAACGTAACTGAAGGGGACTTGGCGCTGGGCGTGCAGGTCATAGTTGAGAAACATGGCGCTAAAGCTCGCTACGCCCTGCAGCTTTTGCAGACCCGGGGGTATGATCGCTGTGGCTACGGCATACTCTAGCACGCGTGCAGTGAATATTGGGTATACGGATTTAATGGTTGATCTTACCTTTGCATGAGAGTGAGACAGACCGGCATCTCATCGGATTATCTGGTTGATGCTTCACCTACTGCTGGTGCATGTTTCCTTCGCTAATTCCAGCAAGAACCCCACACGCCTCAACTTCCCGGTCATCGTTGCAACTCGCTCTCAGTGAAACGAGTTGTTTCTCAAGCGCTTGCAGAGCGGTTATCTGCGACCGCACATGAGAGATGTGATCATCGAGCAAGGCGTTGACGGCGGTACAAGGCTGATGAGGGTCGTCCTGATAGCTCTGTAGTTCGTGAATCTCAGCCAGTGACAGGCCCAGGATTCTGCAGCGACGGATGAAGGCCAGCCCCTCACCATGCTTCTCGGTATAGACACGGTAACCGTTGTCCTGCCGATCAGGCGGCGGCAACAAGCCCTGCTGTTCATAGAAGCGGATCGTCTGTGTTTCGACCCCTACCAACTGCGCCAACTGACCAATGCGCATCAGCCTCCTCCCCAACGGATTCTTTACTCTATTGACCTTATAGTAGCTTTATAGTTTTAAATGGTACCACAACATTGTTCAAGTGGAGTCGTATCATGAGCAAATCCTGTGGTGGCGCCTGTGGCGGTGATGCAACGTCCGCAGCGGATACCGATATACAGGCCTCCTCCGAGGCGCCAGGGAGATGGGTCAGTGTTTATGCCGTGCCGAAAATGGACTGTCCATCAGAAGAACGAATGATTCGCCTAGCCCTGAACGGCTTTGAGGAGATTCGGGCGCTGTCCTTCGACTTGTCGAACCGCCGGCTGAAGGTCGTGCATGACGGCGAGGTCGAGCCCGTCACCTCGAAACTGAAGACCTTGGGGCTAGGCGCCTCGCTTCAGGAAACCGTCGCTGCAAATCCGGAGACCATCAAGGCCGCCGAGTTTTCGGCAGCTTCTGCTAAGCAAGAATCCGGGACCCTGCGCTGGTTGCTCGGCATCAATGCACTTCTGTTCGTGGTGGAAATGACAGCCGGTCTGATCGCCCAGTCCACCGGCCTGATTGGAGAATCCCTGGACAATTTTGCCGATGCGGCGGTGTACGGGCTTGCCCTTTATGCGGTTGGACATAGCGTGAAAATGCAGGTACGTGCCGCGCATCTTGCTGGTGTACTGCAACTGATCTTGGCTGTGGGCGTGCTCGTAGAGGTGGTGAGACGCTTTGTATTCGGTAGTGAGCCTGAATCGCTGGTGATGATGGCTATCGCATTCGTCGCATTGATTGCCAATACCAGTTGTCTGCTGCTCATATCCAAACATCGGGAAGGCGGGGCGCACATGAAGGCAAGCTGGATATTCTCGGCCAACGACGTGGTGATCAACCTGGGGGTCATCACCGCCGGCGCCTTGGTCGCGTGGACCGGTTTCAATTATCCGGATCTGATTATCGGCACCATCGCGGGGGGCATTGTACTTAACGGTGCCAGACGCATTTTGGCGTTGAAGGGTTAAATAATGCTCATTATTGGCAAAAAGCTCTCGCCGTATGCCCTATTGTCCATATCGGGCCTGCTGGCAGCGTCTGATCAGGCTGTAAAGTGGCTGGTGCAGCAATCAATGGCCTATGGCGAGTATGTTTCGGTGACCCCGTTCTTTAACTGGGTGCACCTATGGAACACCGGTGCCGCATTCAGTCTTTTTGCGAATGGTGGAGGCTGGCAGCGCTACTTTTTTATCGGAATCGCGGTAGTGGTCTCGATTTTTCTGATCAAGCTGATCCTTGAAAATCGTCATAAAGGAGAAGCCATCGCTTACAGTCTTATCCTCGGTGGCGCCATGGGCAACCTGATTGACCGGGTCTTTCGCGGCTATGTTGTGGATTCCTTTGATTTCTATTGGCGAGACTGGCATTGGCCGGCCTTCAACCTGGCTGATATCGCGTTATTGGCAGGTGTCGTGGTATACGCAGTGGCGCTATGGCGTGGTAATCCCCCCATTTTTAGCGGGGTTCAAAAGTAGACCTCAGGCCATCATAGCCAACTTCTGTTGAGGGGTAATCCCTCCGAGTCCCATATTGGGTCGTTCGTGATTGTAGTGCCAGAGCCAACGAGTGGCATAATCCTGGACTTCTTCGGTGCTGTCGAATAGATATTGTGCCAGCCAATCGTAACGCACCGTTCGGTTGTAGCGTTCGATATAGGCATTTTGCTGGGGTTTGCCGGGCTGGATAAACGCCAAAGCAATGCCTTGGTTCTCCGCCCAGGTCGCCAGCTTGCCACTGATGTACTCTGGGCCGTTGTCACAGCGAATAGAACGAGGCTTGCCCCGCCATTCGATGATCTGCTCCAGTGATCGGATAACACGCTCTGCCGGAAGCGAGAAGTCCACTTCAATGCCAAGGCCTTCGCGGTTAAAGTCATCGATCACATTCAGCAGCCGGTAACTGCGTCCGTCGTTGAGCTGGTCGTGCATGAAGTCCATCGACCAGCTGTCGTTGATCGTGTCCGGCACAGCCAAAGGCTCCGGCTTTTCACGAACCAGGCGCTTCTTGGGCTTGATGCGCAGATTCAGTTCCAGCTCCCGGTAAATCCGGTACACCCGCTTGTGATTCCAGGCAAAGCCTTTCACATTGCGCAAATGCAGGAAACACAGACCAAAGCCCCAGTTCCGCTGATTATGGGTCAATCGAATCAGCCAGTCGGCAATCTCGGCATTCTCGCTGCTGAGCTTGGCCTGGTAGCGATAGCAGGTCTCGCTGATGCTGAACATCCAACACGCCAGGCGAATGCTGACACGCTTCTCAGTGACGGCCTTCTGCGCCATCTCACGGCGACGAGACGGCTTCACCACTTTTTTTCGATGGCTTCCTTGAGGATGTCAGCCTTCAGCCGTTCTTCGGCATACATCTTCTTGAGCCGGCGGTTTTCATCCTCCAGCTCTTTCAAACGGGCCATCATCGATGCGTCCATTCCGCCGAACTTCGCGCGCCATTTGTAAAAGCTGGCGCTGCTCATGCCGTGCTCACGGCACAGCTCCGGAACCGGGGCGCCGTTCTCGGCTTGCTTCAGGATCGACAGAATCTGGCTGTCGGAAAAACGTGACTTCTTCATGCAGAATCTCCCTGCGTGTAGCTTACGGAAAATTCTACTTTCGATCACCGCTGTTTTTCGGGGGGATTACCGCGTGAGCGGCTTACATTTAAGCGCACTGAGTAACGCTATGGATGTGGTCGATAAAGATAAAGAATATACGTTTTTTGCTGGGCGACGCTCACCAATAGTCGATTGCGTTGTAGCGCTCGCCGCTGGGGTACTGACTACCTTGAGTGCCGCCCCTTTTTCCCTATGGTGGCTTGGCCCAGTGAGCGTGGCACTGGTCTATTGGAGAATAGCGTCGCTAACGCCCGCCATGGCCACCCTGCGAGGGTGGTGTTATGGGGTAGGCCTGTTCGGTTCAGGCACGTCGTGGGTCTTCGTTGCTATTCACGATTTCGGTGGCACCGGGGCCTTGGTGGCGATGTTCCTCACCACGCTATTTGTTAGCGTCCTGGCGCTCTTCTTTGCAGTCCCCTTTGGGCTCTATCGACGCATCACGGGGCCACGGTTCGCCTTTCTTAGCTTTGCCGGTATGTGGGTGGTGAGCGAATGGCTACGCACCTGGTTGCTCACCGGCTTTCCCTGGTTATTGCTGGGCACCTCTCAGATAGATTCTCCACTAGCCCCATGGGCGCCCGTTGGTGGTGTGTACTTGCTGTCACTCATGACCGCGCTGACAGGTACGTTAGGGGTAGAGGTACTGCGTCGCCGCTGGATTTTCCTCGTCCCAATGGCCGCCCTGTGGATCGTTCCATTCCTATTGCCCGCCCAATGGACAACCCCGGCTGGCAAGCCCATCCAGGTGGCATTGTTGCAAGGGAATCTTGATCAGCGCATTAAGTGGACTGCCCAAGGGCAGCGCGAAGCGATCAGTATCTACACGACGATGACACGGGTGCAAGCAAGGGATATCGACCTCATCGTTTGGCCTGAGGCAGCCCTTCCCATGCTTGAGCAGGAAGCACAGCAAATACTGGAACAAGTAGCGTCCGACCTGGGGCCTGACACCGCCTTGTTGACCGGCATTTTGCAACGCGACAGTGAAGGGCGCTCTTATAACAGCGTCATAGGGCTAAATGATGTGCAAGGCGAATACCAAAAAGCGCACTTAGTGCCCTTTGGCGAGTATTTGCCATTCCAAAGCCTCCTCGCTGACACCCTTGCTTTTTTCGACTTGCCAACACCCCGGCTGACCCCTGGTTCAGACGTACAGGCTCCGTTACACGTGGCTGGAACCACCATTGGCAATGCTATCTGTTACGAGATCATTTTCGCCGACCATGTCGCCCAACAGGCGCGTAATGCCGAGCTGCTATTAACGGTTTCCAACGACACGTGGTTTGGGCGTTCCATTGGCCCACACCAACATCTTCAAATGGCGCGTCTACGTGCCCTTGAAAATGGTCGTCACCTACTTCGAGCTACCAGTAATGGCGTGACGGCCATCATCGATTCACAAGGTCACGTCACAGCCCGTGCCCCACAGTTTGAACAGGCCAGTTTAACTGGCGAGGTGACCCCGATGCAGGGCCTAACTCCTTTCACACGCACCGGTAGTGGCCCCGCTTGGATACTCGCTGCCTTACTGACGCTGCTCGGGTTAAAACTGAACTTATCTCGATCAAAAAACGACGCATTAGATGAAAAAGGAACCTAGCGATGCTCCTGGCAAATCAAGATAGGTTGGGAAGGCGGTCAGCCGCTGATTCAAGCCTTTCCGCCGCTTGGAGAAGAAGAGCACAGTATGACCGCACTCACAGAGACCATGACACGCCTTAACCTGAATATTATGCACTGAACCTCCCAACTGGCAGAAAAATCGATGAGTAACGCAGTGGCAAAAATTGCCAGCACAGGGCGATAGGTGGTCGCATTAGGGTCTGAAACGCTAACTCCCAGGTGCTCATGAAGCTCTTCATAGCCGCCAATACGTTCATAGCCCAGATATCCCTGGGAAATCGTATCGACATGTTCCTGCTCTGTAAACGCGTCAATCTCTTATCGCGAAGTCAGCAGGTTTACGTTCACCTAAGGCCCATGTGCACGAGCAGGTCAACGATCTACAAGCCAAACGGACATATGTACTCTCCTGTTTGCAACCATAAGCGCGAGCGCTGGAGTGGGTCGTTGTCACCGTTATGAACCTCTTAGTTGTTTATTAACACTATATTGCTTACCTAACATAATAATCTAACTCCCTTCCACAGCCTTCAGATCAAATATGTGGCGCGACGAAAACTTTATTGTGAAGTGAGCCAGTCGATCTTACTAAGCCTGAAGGCGCCTCAGTCGTTAGGTAATAAGTTTATTTTATATGAAATTTGTTAACTTCCATGTCTCAACATAAACATTTGAGATTCGCTAAAGTGGGCGGATGCAGACTCTGAGTGCAACACACTCATTGGATGGTTGATGGGCTTTCATGGTACTTGGCCATCAGCTCGCTCATCACTTCTATCGGACATTTAAATCCAAAGCGTTTTCGAGGTCGCATATTCAGCTCAAAGGCAATGGCGTCCAGCTCTTCCTGGCTATGTGCTGAAAGGTCCGTTCCTTTCGGTAAATATTGACGGATAAGACCATTGATATTCTCATTGGCCCCACGTTGCCAGGGGCTGTGGGGATCGCAAAAATAAATCGCAACGCCCGTTTCTTGAGTGATTTTTGCATGCTGTGCCATTTCACGCCCCTGATCATAGGTCATGCTTTTTCGAGCGGTGGCCGGCATTCGGTTCAGGGCGGCACTAAACCCTGCTACGGCGGATGTGGCGGTGGCGTCGTCCATTTTTGCGAGGATCAGATAGCCACTGCTAAGCTCTACCAAGGTGCCTACCGCGGACGCGTTATTCTTACCTTTGATCAGATCGCCTTCCCAGTGGCCGGGCATTTCACGCTTACTGACCTCGGGCGGACGTAAGTGAATGCTGACCATGTCAGGGATCTGTCCACGTCGATCCACTTCGCCACGGCGAGGCTTGCGTGTGGTTTTACCTTGTCGCAAGCAGTGAATCAGTTCCTTGCGAAGGTGGCCAACAGGCAAGGCATAAATGGCCGTGTAGATGGTCTCTCGGCAGACGTAGGCATCGCGCAAATCAGGGAGTTTCATCGTCTTGAGCTTGCCGCTAATTTGTTCGGGAGACAAGCATCGCCGCAACATATGCACGATGAGATCAAACCGCTCGGTGCCTGGCAAAAGCTTACGCGCAGGACGACAGACCTCTCGACGCTTTTCTCGCTGACGTTGGGCGTACCGGGCGCAGTAACCGTTCTGGGCCATTTGGTTACGGCGTATTTCACGAGAGATGGTTGAAGGAGCTCGCCCCAGGAGCTGGGCAATATGCCGAAGGCTCATCCCTTGGGCTTGACCCACTTGGATGCTGGCACGTTCTTCAATACTGAGTTCGAGGTAAGACATGGGACAACACCTTAGCGAAATGCTCAGGTGTTGCACTCAGTTTCTGCGGCCAAGGTGTATATTTATTCGCTGACAATGCGAAGTTGGTTTTCTAACCTGAATTCAAACATTAAGCGCAGCACCCGCGGTTTCCAGCGCTCCTGAATACTCTCCCAGGAACACTTGTGCCGGTGTCCGATACCCCAAGCGTTTTCTGGGGCGATTATTCAGCTTGGCAACGACTCGCCTCAGTGCTGAGTCGCTCACCTTTCGGAAGTCCGTCCCTTTCGGGAAATATTGGCGAATCAGTCCGTTGGTGTTTTCATTGGTGCCACGCTGGCATGAGCGGTACGGGTCGCAAAAATAGGTCTTGGCCGAGACGGCCTTGGCAACCTGTCGGTGCTCGGCGAATTCCGAACCGTTATCCAAGGTGATGGTCTGCACTGCACCTCGGCGTGGTTTTAATAACCGGGTCATCGCTTTGGCCGTTCCTGTGGCCGTGATTGTCGGCAGGCGCGCTGCCAAGAGGTATCCGCTGCGTCTCTCGACCAGGGTCACCAGGCCGGATTCTTTGTGGCCCTTGAGCACCGTATCGCCTTCCCAATGGCCGATATGGCGCCTTTCTTCCACTTCGGCGGGACGTTGTTCAATACCTACCCGGTGTGGAATTTTGCCCAATCCCGCATGCTTGGCCAATCGGCGCTGATAGCGCCGCTGGTGTGGTAAGCGGAGTCGCTTCCATAATTCGCCGCCGTGTTTCTTGTCGTCCCAGATTAACGCATAGATCCACTGATGGCTTACGCAAACGCCGTTGGCATTCGCCATGAAGCCACTAATTTGCTGGGGGCTCCATTCGTCCATCAGTTGATCAGTGACCCATCGAATTAGGCTGGGCAGTCGCTTCGTCACTTTCCAGGCGCTGCGTCGACGCTGATCACTTCTCAATTGAGCCTGCTCAGGCGCATAGCCAGCAGTAAGCCCATTGCGCTTTATCTCCCGGCTAATGGTGCTGCTGTGAACCCCAATAGCCTTGGCTATCTGTCGCTGGCTGATGCCAGTCTCGAGGTAAGCGAAAATTTGGTATCGTTGGGCCTGGGTCAGTTGTCGGTATCCCATTCTCTGCTTCACTTTGGTCGGTAAAGTCGAGAGGGTACCGGCGCTGGCCCTCCTTCCTCTACTGTGTGATCCAAAGTGCTGCGGTTATTCTATGAATCCAGGAAGTAAGGGCTAGCATTCGCCGGGAGCAGGTTTGTCGGAGTTAAAAGGACCAAGAGGTTGTTTTCTACTTAATAACACAAGTGGGCGGTTGAGACGGTAGCTAACAGTGTGGTGACCCATAAGGTGACTAAGAAAATTTGTTATAGGGCATAGACACTATTATTTACTCTGGGGGTATTCCAGTTTGTATTGGAAAGGGGTTCTCAATACTTTCGTCTGCTTGGTGACGCCTTTGCTCTTGTGTCCATAATGTCTTGAGATAATTCACCACATCTCGTATCTCGCTGGGAGCCAAAACTTCCTGATACGCTGGCATCGTTAGCCTATCGGTTTTATTCCAGGGGTCGCGCCAACCCTCGGCAATAATTCGGTAGAGCATGGCATCAGAGTGTTTCCAGGTATGGCCCTCTGGCCCATGTGGTGGAGCAGGTAACTCGCCTAGAGCATTTTGCTCTTCCCAGTTGGGCATGCCTTCACCTTGTGTACCGTGGCAACTAGCACAGTATTGTCGGTAAACTCTTTTTCCGTCTTCCAGCTGAGGAGTATCGCTTGAAAAAGGACGGTCCTCAGCCATGGCGTGCCCCACAACCATTAGCGTCAGCCATGAGGCAGTGAAAAAACAGTGCTTACGCATCGGGATAAGTCCAGGATTGGCCTTCGTCTTCACTGTGTAGAAGTTCCCCTTTCTGGTTTAAACCATAGAGAGTGTCTTTGGCGGAGAGTGTGAGTGCAACGAGCTCTGTGCCGTCACCAGCTACTTGTTGCCACTCTTGACCACCCGTTTCACTACGCCATAGTCCTTGCTGTGTAACCACATAGACTCGCTTTGGGTTGCCAAGGCTATAAGCCACATCATAGACGCTGCCAGCATCAAGTGCTCCGGTCGGTCTCCAACCGCAAAAGCAGTCCATCGATAGACGCACCGCATCGTCCGATACCCCGTAGAGCCAGCCGGTCTGCATGCTGCCTTCCATGTCAGAGTGGACGAGTCGGTTAATCTTTTGTGAAGGACCACTGTCCATTTTTTTCCAGGTGGTGCCAGCATCCTCGCTTTGGTAGATGCCGTCTTCTTCAATTACCGCATAAAGTGTTTCGTTCTGACGGCGATGTACAGCTAGCGCAGTAACCTCTCGGCTAGGTAGGTTAGCGCTAAGCTCTTGCCAGGTTTCTCCATTGTCGGTGCTACGCTGCACCCCGATTGAGGGGCCTGCGATATAGAGCGCTTGCGGATCAGTGGAGGGGACCGATACCGCGCGCAACTGGCCTTCATTCACGTCTTCGGGCAAGGGAATCGCATTCCAGGTCATGCCTTCATCGGCACGCTGGAATAGTTGGTTAGCCTCAATTTTAAACAGTCGTTTGCCTGTTACGTCATATTGCAGTGCAAGCAACCCTTCTTCAGTTGCCAAGGCCGTAATGGCGCTGCCAAAGCTGACTGCGGCCAAGCCTGTCAGTAAGAAGACACGTAAAAAACGACTCACGATCATGTGCATTTCAATATTTCCTTAAATAACGATTAGCCGATAACACCTAGGGCAGGGAAAGTACGCAATAACCAATATGACAGCTCGGATAGTTTGCCTGTGATCATTAAGCTACCCATCAGGATCATGATCAACCCAGCCGCTATATGTATGAAATGCCCCCAGCGACGCAGGAATTTCTGGTGCTTTATGAAGCGATCAAGTGAAAGGGCACTCAGCATGAAGGGCACACCCAGACCCAAAGAATAAACGCCGAGCAACGCCATGCCGCTCCAGGCGTTGGCCGTGGAAGCGCTGACGGTAAGAATGGCACCTAGAATCGGGCCAATGCAGGGGGTCCAGCCAAATGCAAACGCTAAACCAAGCAGATAAGCCGCACTGCGGCTTCCGCCGACGTCCTTCAGTCGACCCATAAACCGCCATTCTTGATGAAACCAGCGCCATGGCATGAGCCCGGTCATGAAGGCACCAAACAGTATAACGATAAGGCCACCGACTAGGTTTGCTTCTTGGCGATACACCAATAGCAGACGACCAATGGCGGTGGAGCTGGCTCCCAGCAACAAAAAAACGGTTGAAAAACCGAGCACGAACCATATCGACTGGGTTAACACCCGGAGTCGCTCTCGTCTATCCGCCTTCTGTAATTGTCCGAGCGAGCGGCCGGTCATGAAAGAAAGATAGCCAGGCACAAGTGGCAAAACACAGGGTGAAATGAACGAGATCAGGCCTGCCAGAAAGGCAGTGACCAGTCCTATATTGGCTACTTCAAGCATTACCCTTTACCCATGGCTAGGCTTGGAAATTTGATGAGGAATGCTTGATTGACTCGTTTTGATCTACTATTTGGCGAGTGGTGGACGCTGTGCCAGCATTCACTTCTGAAGCGTCTTCTACCCGAGCCTGAACATTGTTAGCGTCGCTTTGCTCGGTCGCTTCACCTTTTTTGTCTTTGCACTTCATCATGCATAGGCCTAATCCGCACATAATGAGACATGGCAATAGGCTCAATAGTATAGGCGCGATGCCCAGCAAAACCAGGTTATCCCAGCCAAAAGCAAGGCCGCCAGCCACTGCCACGCCACCCAGCAACATCAGGCCGCGTGGCCCTGTCAACAGGCCTTGTAGCCCCGATTTTTGTTTGTTCTGTTGGGTTTTGTCGTCACAACAACTCATGGTGCTACCTCATTATCTGGTTGCAATCATTTCGGCAAGAAAGTCGATCATGTCTTGAGTGTTCCACTCGGCTTCCCCCACGAGGCGCCCAATTTCTTTGCCTTGGCGGTCAAGTAGCAGCGTCGTGGGAATACCTACGGCCCCAAGATCTGCACTGGCCATCCCGGTTTTATCTATATAGGGAGCCAGATGTTCAATGCCTATCTCTTGATAAAATTCATTAACAATCTCGACCCCCTTACGGTCGATCGATAAGGCGACCACTTCAAAGTCATCGCTGCCAAGCTCAGCTTGCAGGGCATCTAAAGTGGGCATTTCCTCTCGGCAAGGCCCACACCATGTTGCCCAGATGTTGAGTAGAATCAGTTTCCCTTCAAAGTCAGCCAGTGTTAAAGGGGTACCGCCACTATCCTCGAAACTGATTTGTGCCACGTCGTTGGGGGTGGCCCAGAGAAGAAACCCTTGTGGCCCTGAGCTTTCTGACGGGGCGGCCATGGCAAGGGAGGTGGCCGTCATCAGAAATACGGCTACGAGATGTCCTGCCAGGATGGGTAGTTTCATCGCCACACTACCCCTTAGTGAGTCGCGTAAATGTCGGGGCTATCGGTCGGTTGCGAGGCTATGACATAGACCTCCAGCGGGCCGCGTTTTTCTCCCGACATGCCCGGTGAACCAAGCGGCATTCCCGGCACACTCAGCCCTATGATAGAGGGCTTTGCATCAAGCACTTGGGTCACGCTCTCAACAGGCACATGCCCTTCGAAGAGATAGTCTTCTACGACCGTGGTATGGCAGCCATGCAGTTCTTCAGGGACGTTATACTCGGCTTTCATTTCAACGAGGTCATGGGTGTCGACCGTCTCCACGTCGAAGCCGTTTTGTTCCAAATACTTGGCATATTCGGCACAACACCCGCAATTGGGATTTTTGTAGAGGGTCGCTGATATATCAGCCGCCAATCCCGATACGGGAAAAGCCAGTAAAGACGTAACGGCTAGCGCTTTCCAATGTTTCATATGTTGAGTGTCCGGTGAGATAACAGTGAGGAAGGTCTAAGCGACGCTACCCGCATAAGTGAAAAGGTTGCTTGCGTACAACGTACAAGCAACCCTATCCGAGCCGCTTTAAGCGTCATCGTTCTCATGCTGCATGTTTTCCATCATGGCGTTACATTTTTCCATCATGGACTTCATATCGCCCATCATGTCGTGCATACCACCTGCTTGCATCATATTGCTATGCATGTCATTGCCCTCCATCGGCTTCTGCTGATTCTCTTCTTGGGCAAGAAGCGAGCTAGCTCCGAAGCTACTGGCAGCAACAATGGCGGTAAACAGGATCGCAGTATTACGTTTACGCATGACACGGTAATCCCCCCGAAAAACAGCGGTGATCGAAAGTAGAATTTTCCGTAAGCTACACGCAGGGAGATTCTGCATGAAGAAGTCACGTTTTTCCGACAGCCAGATTCTGTCGATCCTGAAGCAAGCCGAGAACGGCGCCCCGGTTCCGGAGCTGTGCCGTGAGCACGGCATGAGCAGCGCCAGCTTTTACAAATGGCGCGCGAAGTTCGGCGGAATGGACGCATCGATGATGGCCCGTTTGAAAGAGCTGGAGGATGAAAACCGCCGGCTCAAGAAGATGTATGCCGAAGAACGGCTGAAGGCTGACATCCTCAAGGAAGCCATCGAAAAAAAGTGGTGAAGCCGTCTCGTCGCCGTGAGATGGCGCAGAAGGCCGTCACTGAGAAGCGTGTCAGCATTCGCCTGGCGTGTTGGATGTTCAGCATCAGCGAGACCTGCTATCGCTACCAGGCCAAGCTCAGCAGCGAGAATGCCGAGATTGCCGACTGGCTGATTCGATTGACCCATAATCAGCGGAACTGGGGCTTTGGTCTGTGTTTCCTGCATTTGCGCAATGTGAAAGGCTTTGCCTGGAATCACAAGCGGGTGTACCGGATTTACCGGGAGCTGGAACTGAATCTGCGCATCAAGCCCAAGAAGCGCCTGGTTCGTGAAAAGCCGGAGCCTTTGGCTGTGCCGGACACGATCAACGACAGCTGGTCGATGGACTTCATGCACGACCAGCTCAACGACGGACGCAGTTACCGGCTGCTGAATGTGATCGATGACTTTAACCGCGAAGGCCTTGGCATTGAAGTGGACTTCTCGCTTCCGGCAGAGCGTGTTATCCGATCACTGGAGCAGATCATCGAATGGCGGGGCAAGCCTCGTTCTATTCGCTGTGACAACGGCCCAGAGTACATCAGTGGCAAGCTGGCGACCTGGGCGGAGAACCAAGGCATTGCTTTGGCGTTTATCCAGCCCGGCAAACCCCAGCAAAATGCCTATATCGAACGCTACAACCGAACGGTGCGTTACGATTGGCTGGCACAATATCTATTCGACAGCACCGAAGAAGTCCAGGATTATGCCACTCGTTGGCTCTGGCACTACAATCACGAACGACCCAATATGGGACTCGGAGGGATTACCCCTCAACAGAAGTTGGCTATGATGGCCTGAGGTCTACTTTTGAACCCCGCTAAAAATGGGGGGATTACCACACTCTCCTTTGTGTGTGAATCACTCTGCCAAACGAGCTGAGGGTAGGACGTGATGAAGGTTTTTAACCTGTGGCAGAGCAGCTTTTGTAAGATATCCTTAAAGCAGACTTCAAGGTCAAGGCCTCATTTTAAATTTCGATGTACAACCGAAAGGTTTGCCATAAGCGCCCGTTGAAGACTTGACCTTTGGGCAGCCTGGCGGTTGTAAGCTGGCTACGAGTAAACAAATGAGGGTAAGCCAATGCGAGTCTCCGAGCTGGCTCAGACGGGAGGGGTAACGGCAGAAACGGTACGTCACTATACAAGGGAAGGGTTGTTGCAACCGCACCGCGACCCGCGCAACGGTTATCAACTCTACGATATAGAGTCCTTGGGGCGCCTACGTTTTATCGACTGCCTGCGTTCGCTGGGCGTTAGTCTTCCAGAGATCAAACAAATATTATCTTGGGCGGATCAAGGCACCGTAGAGTTTAATGAACCAGTACCACTCGCCACTCAAAGGCGACGTCTTCACTTGCGGACCCAAGAACTCCAGGTGATAGCGCGATGGTTAGATAACATGAACCAAGACAAGATGACTGAAAGCTTCAGGCTGAAGGAACTAATCGAATCGCTTGGGACAGGTAAATTAGTTTTCGAGGCTAATGATTCGGGAAGTAATCATTAGTGATGCTGCGAAGTCATGGCACTGTGCGTATCCACCATCCCTATCATGGATTGCAGATGCCAGAGTTACCAGACGGCAAACGTAATAATCAGCAGCGCTGCTAGCGTACGAGTCGCGGGGCTACGTATCCATATTGAGACACGGCGCGCTGCCACTCCGGTCGCTAGGACGGCAGGCAAGGTGCCGAGCCCAAAGGCCCCCATCATCGCGGCGGCACGCAATGGCTCGGCTACGGCCAGACTCCAGGCCAGCATCGAATAGATTAGCCCACAAGGCATCCAGCCCCATAGCGAGCCAAGTGCGAACGCTTGGGGCACTTTTACAACAGGCATCAAGCGACGTCCTATTGGTTCGATGCGGCGCCACAGAACGCGCCCTAGTGCCTCGATACGTAGCAAGCCCTTCCACCAGTTGGCGATATACAGTGTCATTAGTATCAACATGACCGCCGCCAGGATACGCAACACCAGGGCGAAGCTGTCCAGTGCATGGTTGAGCACGGAACCGAGCAGGGCCACCAAGGCACCAGCGATCATGTAGCTGCTGATACGGCCTAAATTATAGCCGAGCAACAGAGCTGCTAAACGGCTAGGTTGTCGCATGCTGGGGGGCACAGCAAAGGTCAGGGCACTCATGATGCCGCCACACATGCCGATACAGTGCGCGCCTCCCAGCAAGCCGAAGACGAAGGCCGCCGCCATCGGCGGCAGGCTCAGGTCGGCGGGATTCATTTAAGGAGCGCCTTTGGTGCTATCCGCCGTACCAAGGGAGGGGCTGGTGGCGAAGGTCGCCGGAGGGGAGCCGTACGGTGAGATAAGTTCGACCTGTTCGGGTGGATAGCAAAGTCCTTGATCGGAACAGCCCTGAAAGGTCACCACGACGGCCAACGGTCCGATCACGGTCTCGCTCGCCTCGATGGGCGCACTCACCAACACCTGATTGTAGAAAACATTAATGTCCCCCAAAGATGCGTGCGACATTGGCTCACCAGGTGGCAAAGCCAGCTCTCCGAAATTGATACTTCGAGAGAGACTCTCAATCGCAAACTGATGCCGATGAAGGTAATAGTCTTCGGCGACGGTGAAACCGACATAAACCCGATCATCGTCTCGCCAAGCGGTGGTTCGGAAGGCTTCTGTAGCCGGTAGAAAGTCACGTTGCGTCGAACGGTTAAAAGGGGAGCTTTTGTCACCAACCCCAAATATCTCTTCACGTGCCGCTACCGGTGTGACTATAAAGAGTGCCACCATTAGAAAAGCGAAGACTTGTTTCATGAGTTTAACGCCGCCTTTGGCTTATCCACTGGCTGACGTCTGGACCAAGCGACCAGAGCAAAACCCGCTATGAGCATCGGTAGTGTCAACAGCTGCCCCATGGTCAACCAGCCAAAAGCGATGAATCCCAACTGAGGGTCTGGGAGGCGCACGAACTCCACGATGAAGCGAAAGGCTCCGTACAGAAGCAGGAACAACCCAGAGATGAGGCCTCGCTGACGCGGTCGGCGCGATAGCCACCACAGCACGGCAAACAACACGACACCTTCAAGGGCAAACTCGTAGAGAGCCGAAGGATGGCGTGGCTCTGGGCCCAGCTCCATCATGGATGGAAACACCATTGCCCAAGGTACATCACTAACTCTTCCCGGTAACTCGTGATTGATGAAGTTACCGAGGCGACCCGCTCCCAGGCCGATCGGGACTAACGGAGCAATGAAGTCAGTCAGTTGAATAAAAGCCAGTTGATGTTTGCGAGCAAACAGCCAGGCAGCCACTAACACACCGGCAAGGCCGCCATGAAAGCTCATGCCTCCTTCCCAGATTTTTAATAACCAAAGGGGGTTTGCTTGCAGTTGTTCGAGCCCGTAAAACAGCGCATAGCCAAGACGGCCGCCAACGATGATGCCGATGGCGCCGTAGAAGATCAGGTCGCCCATATCATCGTGGCTTAGGCCGAGTCGGTGGGCTCGATGCCGACCCAACCACCAAGCAGCGACTAGCCCGATGACATACATTAAGCCATACCAGTGGATCTGAAGAGGGCCTATGGCGATGGCGATCGGATCAATTTGAGGGTATTGCAACATATACCTTCCTTAACTTAGCGTTACAGATGGAGTCATTAATAAAAAAATAATGCGTTTTCATAACCGTTTTATCGTTTCCACTTCTCGACTTCTTGGATGACTCGCTCAACATCTTCAGACGTTATGTAACCTGTATGTTTGTAACGAATAGTGCCTTCGGTATCGACCAGATAGCTTTCTGGGGCGCCATACACACCTAGCTCAAAACCTAGGTTACCCTCTGGATCAAAGATGTTGACTTCAAAAGGGTTCCCGAACTCGTCAAGAAACTCGAGCCCCTTTGCCTGGGTATCCTTGTAGTTGATGCCAACCAAGCGGACGCCTCGCGCGGCTAAATCCAATAACTGCGGCATTTCATGTTTGCAAGTCGGACACCACTCTCCCCACACATTGACTAATGTCACCTTTCCTTTAAAAAGAGATTCATCAACGAGCCTTGAGGGGTCTTCCAGCGTTGTCAGGCTGAATGGCGGAAACGGCTGAGCTAACAAGGGTGAATCTCTGGCGCTAGGATCCATTGATAAGCCCTGATAAAAGAAAAAGCTCAAACCAAAAAAGCCCAATAGGGGTAAAAATAGCAATGTCCGAAATTTCACGTGTACGTCTCACAGGTAGTAGCGGGTAAGTGCCTGCTGAGCATTGTTAATGCTTACGAAAGTTGATTTAGAGCACTCGGTTGCTATCGGTCATGGCTGTCGAGCCCATAAGCGTTTCGCCAGCAGAGGCAGCAATGTAATGCCACTGATGAGAATCAGCGCGATTGTGAGGCCACGGGAGTCGGCCGTAATCAGCACTTCGCCGAACATGACGATTAGATACGCCGTGGGGATCACGCCGGCCAGTGTGGCGATCAAAAAGCGCCAGAAAGACAGGGGGGTGATACCTGCCGCATAGCTGACGGCATCAAACGAAAGGAAGGGCACCAATCGGGATGCAAAAACGATGAGCATCAAGCCTGTCTGAGAGCGCTCCTTTCCCAGCCAGTTGAGGATGGGCCGCGTACGCGGCCAGCGTTGCATCACTTCATAGCCGAGCAAACGAGCAATGCAGAAAGCGAGCAGAGCACCGGCTTCGGCACCGATAACGACATAGATCGTCCCCCAAACTGGGCCGTAAAGCGCACCAGCCACCATCGCAATTGGGCCACTGGGAATCGGGCTCATGACAATGGCCGCCATCATCATAAAGATGATGGCCAACGGCCCCCAGACGCCCAGCCTATCAAGCCACTCACGCAAGGCCTGCTTGTCGGTCAAGACCGACAAGGCGCCGGTCTCCATCAGAATCCAATAAAGGGCCGCCAAGCCCATCAATAGAGTGAGCCCCAAAAAGAGCGTTTGCTTTACGCTAAGCTTGGTTGCCATGTGCATCTCAGTGGTCGTGATTGGGGAGACTCGCATCTCAGCCCTGTACCGTTATGGTGTATCATTCAACGCCCAATATTTCGCGAAACTGGTCGGTCGACACTGCGCCATTGATACGCTGAACTTTCCCGGCTTCATCACGGTAGTAGCTGGTTGGCGTTCCCGTAGCACCGGCCTCACGCATGATCTGGGCGTGATTTCTAAGAAGCGCTTGACTCTCCTCCGACGGCTCCACCGGCCTTATGCCGCCATTGCGAAATTCCAGTTCATGAGTTTCGAGAGCACTGGCCGGATTGTCGGATTCAAGGATTGCAGCAGCTTTGCGAAGACTGTCCTCTGATAGCACACCGACCAGCACGTGACGAAGCTGTAACACGCCTTGCTCAATGAGCGGGCGCGAATTTTTCCAGAGTGCATTGCAGTAGGGGCAGTTGGGGTCTGTTAGTGTGTACACAATATGCGAAGCATCATCATTCCCCTCCGAGATAAAACGAGTGTTTTCAAACGCACTCCAGGTAGCTTCCAGCATGGGGTCCAGCACCAGAGCCTGAAGCTGGCTTTCCATAACGGCATTGCCCTGCGGGTCGATTAACGTACCAATGACGGCGTAGTCGGAAGAGGAGGAGATATAAGCTGCCATAGGCTCATTATCATAAGACAAGGCATAGCCTTGGAGACCGTCAGGCGCTTCGAAGCTGCCATGGAAGGTGAACCCTTGATCCACCAATGCGGTAATCGATTTGGGCAAGGGAGACTCAGTATTCGTGGCACTGCTGGCCTGACGACTCTCAGTGGCATCAGTACTTGCTTCCTGCGCCAACGCAGGCAACGTTATAAGACCTAACAGACCTGCAGCAGCTAGGCAATAAGTGATAGGTAGGATATATCTCATGGATGCTCTCTTTATTAGTTTCTGATCTACCCAAGGGGGACGATTGTATTCGGTTGCCAGCTTCATCACTTCTTATTAAAAAACAGGTATTTGATGAGCGCAGCAACACCAAGCCCCAGCGCAATAATCAACAAGATCGCTATTAGGCCCATCCCTGCCATACCCCACATGCAGCTTTCACTTCCCATCATTTTGAATTCCTCGTTAACACGACATTGTTTGGTTTAGGCGCGATGAACAGCATCGTTTGGACGTGGTGTGGCATTGCCGGTATCCGATGTGAAACGGCGTAGCCGCAACGAGTTAGTCAGCACAAAAACACTGGAAATGCTCATGGCCGCCGCCGCCAGCATGGGGCTGAGCAATACGCCGATGAACGGATAGAGCACGCCCGCCGCCACGGGGATCAACGCTACGTTGTAGCCATAGGCCCAAACGAAATTGCCGATAATGGTCCGGTGGGTACGCTTGGAGAGCGCCGTGGCATTGACGATGCCTCGCAAATCGCCACTCATCAGCACCACATCGCCGGACTCGATGGCAATATCGGTGCCAGTGCCGATCGCAATGCCCACGTCGGCCTGGGCCAAAGCGGGCGCATCATTGATCCCGTCCCCCACAAAAGCGACGCGCTTGCCCTCCGCCTGGAGACGCCGGATCTCTGCCGCTTTCTGGTCGGGCAGTACCTCAGCGAGAATCTGCTGGATGCCAACCTGTCGGGCGATAGCATCGGCAGTGGCACGGTTATCGCCGGTGAGCATGGCCACTTCCAGCCCTTGCGCTTTGAGTGCTGCGATAGCGTCGGCAGAGCCCTCCTTGAGGGGATCCGCCACCGCGATGACTGCAGCAAGCTGACCGTCTACCGCGGCATAGAGCGGGCTCTTGGCGTTCTCGGCCAACACCTTGGCGCGTGTTTCTGCCTGGCCGAGGTCGATTTCCAGCCGACGCATGTAACGATCAGCCCCTACATGTACCAAGTGGCCGTCGACCTCGGCTTCAATGCCGTAGCCTGGCTCGGCACTAAAGCGACTGACAGGGGGTAATTCCAGCCCACGGGTCTTGGCGCCCTGCACAATAGCCTCAGCGATGGGGTGCTCGCTTTGAGCTTCCACCGCCGCGACCAGTCGCAGCACGTCGTTTTCATGACCGTTAATAGCTTCGAAATCAGTCAGTTCGGGGCGTCCTTGGGTCAAAGTGCCGGTCTTGTCCAGCACCACCGTATTCATCTTGGCCAGCGTCTCAAGCGCCGCCCCTTTGCGAAATAGCACCCCCATCTCGGCCCCTTTCCCGGTACTGACCATGATGGCCGTTGGGGTGGCCAGGCCCATCGCACATGGGCAGGCAATTAGCAGCACGCTAACGGTAGTGACAAAGGCAAAGGACAAGGACGGCGCCGGTCCGAAAGCGAACCAGAGTGCAAAGGTCATCGTGGCGATAGCGATGACTACGGGAACAAATACACCAGCAACCTTGTCGGCCAACTGCTGGATGGGGGGCTTCTCCGCTTGGGCCGTTTCCACCATCTTGACGATCTGCGACAAGACAGTGTCGGCACCGACTCGCGTGGCCCGAAAGGTAAGTGCACCGTTCTTGTTGATAGTGCCACCGACGACTTCGGAATCCTTCTGTTTGACGACCGGCACTGGCTCACCGCTGATCATCGACTCATCAACGTAGGAGTGGCCCTCCTCAACGATGCCATCTACTGGAACACGCTCCCCTGGGCGAACCAAAATACGATCGCCCGTGACGACGGCGTCGATAGGCAGCTCGACGGTTTCATCTTCGCGGATGACGCGGGCAGTTTTCGCCTGTAATTGCAGAAGCTTCTTGATAGCCTCGGAGGTGCGGCCCTTGGCAATGTGTTCAAAATAGCGACCGAGCAGAATTAGCGTCACGATGACCGCCGCCGCTTCGAAATAGCTCACGGCGGTTCCGACGGGGAAGAGCGCGGGCATTAGCAGGGCGGCGACCGAATAAAAATAGGCAGCGCTCGATCCGATCATAACGAGGCTATTCATGCCAGGATTAAAATGCCGGAGTTCGGCGAAGCCAGTACGATAGAAGCGTGCCCCGGCATAGAACTGCACCGGTGTGGCCAACAACCACTCAACGCCCATCCAGCCGCGATGCGGCATTAGACTCGTTAACAGCGCGTCAAAAGTGGGAATCATTTTCCCCATGGCGATGATGACTACCGGAATCGTAAATATTGCCGCGAGCACGACTCGACGGCGAAGCTCGGCTCTTTCCCGATCCTCGCTGTCCGTTGGTGGCGGCGTATCGGTATCCTGCGGTTCATAGCCTGCTTCGCGGATGGCATGCTGAATACGCGTTAACGAAACGGCTCCTGGCAGGAAACGAACGAAGGCCTTCTGGGTAGCAAGGTTAACACTCACTTCCACCATGCCGGGCAGCTTCGTTAGCGTTCGCTCTATCCGAGAGACACAAGATCCGCAACTCATGCCGGTAACAGGAATCTCGATACTTTCCACTACCGGTTGATAGCCCGCTGTTTCAATGGCGTCGAGTAGGCTAGTGGTCGTGGTAACTGCTTCGACCTGGATAGCCGCCTTCTGGGTGGCGAGGTTCACTTGAGCGTTGATCACGCCTGGCTGCTGGCTGAGTGCACGTTCCACACGTCCAACACAGGAAGCACAGGACATACCACGAATCTCGATATCGACGTTTTGCGCCATAATGAAGATCTCCTGTTATTTATTGACGACCCGATATGCGAGCTTGATTCCCCATGTTCGCTGTCGAGAAAGTGCTGATCATTCAGCCTGCTCAGCGATAGCTTCAACAATCGGGCAGCCTTCCTGCATAGGCCCTTCGCCTGCACACTCGCTCAGTGTTTTCGATAATACGGCTTCAATCCGCGTGAGGTGTTTGATCTGCTCGCGCACCTTGTGCAGCTTCTCCCCGGCGATGCGTTTAGCTTGCGCCCGGTCGCCATTAGCATCCTGAAGCATTAGCAGCTCCCGAATCTCTTGCAGCGTGAAGCCCCACTGCTTGGCATGGACGATAAACTGCAACCGATCCACAGCTTCCAGTGGGTAACGCCGATAGTTGGCATCGGTCCTCCTCGGAGGAGGCATAAGTTTCTCTTTTTCGTAGAATCGAATCGCCTGGCTAGCGACCCCGCTTCGTTCGGCAAGCTCGCCGATACTTAGTGTTTGCATAGCGTTACCTCACGACATTATTAATCTAAGCTTCTGGCAGCCTGACTCAACGAATCTACCGGTCGGGGCTCCTATTGCTCCGGTTGGCGCACGACCCTAAGGTAGGGCGTCTTGGTGTTCCAGCCTTCGGGAAAGTGTTGCCTAGCGTCATCATTCGATAGCGATGGCGAGATGATGACATCGTCACCGTTTTGCCAGTCAACTGGGGTGGCCACTTTGTGCTTGTCAGTTAGCTGAAGCGAATCGAGAACCCGCAGTATCTCGTCGACATTACGTCCTGTGCTGGGTGGATACGTCAAAGTGAGACGAATTTTCTTGTCAGAATCGATGATGAAGACCGTACGCACCGTCAGTTTGGGGTCGGCTTTGGGATGGATCATTCCATAAAGCTTCGCTACCACCTGATCTTCGTCAGCCAGCAAGGGGTAGTTCAGGGCCGTGCCCTGAGTCTGTTCAATATCCCCCAGCCAGTCGTGGTGAGAGCTGAGGGGATCCACCGAAACCCCAACCAGTTTGGCACCCCGCTTGGTGAATTCGTTCTTTCGCTTGGCAAACGCGCCCAGTTCTGTGGTGCATACTGGCGTAAAATCAGCGGGGTGCGAGAACAGAACCGCCCAGCTGTCGTCAAGCCATTGGTGAAAGTTGACCGTGCCTTGTGTGGATTCGATCGTGAAGTTTGGTGCTGTCTCGCCCAGTTGTAGCGCCATGGAAATGTCCTCATGTCATTCATTGAGTAGCCACCATAACTTTGAAGTCAACTTTAAGGTCAAGCCTGATGTGTAATATTTGCAATTCGATAGGAGACAAATAATTTGTCAATAAAGGTTGACCTTAAAGCAGCTGTAAGCCTTAAAATTCTTACGGCGTTAAAATGGATATGATAGGAGGTAGCACCATGGGATTGGTATCAATACCCTTGTTGGCCGTCTCCATAACTTAAGTTGCGATAACACATTGGAATCTCTCTCTTCCATCGGCTTGGTCGGCGCCTTTATCGGCGGATTGGTCTCCTTCTTCTCGCCCTGCACGCTGCCCCTGTTACCGGCCTACCTGTCGGTGGTCACAGGCGGTAGTGCCGGTAAAGCCGACAGGCGGTTAGAGGCATTGACCCTCAGTGCCTTCTTCGTCTTCGGCTTCAGCATCGTGTTCATCCTACTCGGGCTCGGCGCCAGTAGTATCGGGCAACTGATGCGAGGGTATCGCCAAGAATTCAACTGGGTTGCCGGCTCGGCGGTGATCGTGCTGGGCCTCTTCATGACCGGCGTGTTCCGATTGCCGCTTTTCCAGCGTACCTTTCAGTTCACCCCCAATGTCCAGGGTGGCTCTCCGCTTTCGGCTACTGTGTTCGGGGTATCTTTTGCCATCGGCTGGACGCCCTGTATCGGCCCCATCCTGGGCGCCATCTTGATGGCCACGTCCAATGCTGCTAGTGCCCAGGCTGGAATGATATATCTCAGTGCCTACTCGGCTGGCCTAGCGCTACCTTTTCTTGCCAGCACTTTACTGATTAACCGATTCGCTCTGCATCGGCAAAGCCTAGGAAGGTGGAGCGCCTATGCTCGCCCCGTGGCGGGCACGGTTGTGATCCTGATGGGCATCGCCATCGTCTCGGGTACCATGACGCGGCTTTCCAGTATCATGGTCGACCTTTTTCCCTCCCTGGCGACCCTGGGGTAGCCAGGCCGTCAGAGAAGTAGATATTAATTTTCATACTGACTCCTTAGGAAGCTTATTAGGCTGAGCTAGTCTCCTAAAAGGAGATTATTTTTTATAAAGCTTAGAACTTGATTCCTCTCATTATTAATTTAGTTTTCTCACCTACTTACTTTAATTAGGGGCTTCGTGGCGAGCTAACTTCCAGGCGCAGCGAATGCTGCAGTATTTTTTGAAAAACATTTACTATAGTAGGCCTTCCTGAATCTTAACTGAATAATTAAAAATTATTGGCAAGTAGCGCACAGCTACCTTTTTAACTTTATATTTCGTGAGTAGTTACCTGATTACCTTTCCTTGATTTTTCTTTTAGGTTGTTCTAGCTTTATTATGCCAAGCAAGAGCTATGGTGAATAAAATCTGATTTAATAAATGGAGAATCGAGATGGATTTTGGAAAATATGAGAATTGCATTGAAGCTTGTCACGTATGTGCAGCGTATTGTGACAAGTGTGCAACTGAGTGCCTAAAAGAAGACGACGTAAAAATGATGGCGGAATGTATTCGCCTTAACATGCAATGTGCTCAAATTTGCCGGTTAGCCGCTTCATTCATGGCACAAGAAAGCGAGTTTGCGCACGAGATCTGCCGTCTATGTGCCGACATTTGTAAAAAGTGTGGTGATGAGTGTGCAAAACATGATGCAACCCATTGTCAAGAGTGTGCTCAATCTTGTCATCGCTGCGCTGAAGAATGTGCCGCAATGGCCAGCTAAGCTTCAAACCAGCCGGGGCAAGCGCTCCGGCTCGACGTGAACTTCTATGGAGAAATTCATTTGCTTTAACTCAGGCTTTCAAATTATTGAGGTAATTATTTTGAAATAAACTCTAGTAGAAGCAAGCCTACTGCGAGCCTCTTTTAAGGAAACACTGCATAAATACGACCGTTGCTGCCTAAGTGCCACCGGCAGGGCAAAATACAGTTTTCCACTACCCGCCAGAGTTCTCGATGAAACAGATCTCGTTTGCTCAGGCTGAGCACCAGAACAATAAGAAGGTCACCCGCCGGGAACGGTTCCTGGGACAGATGTTGCGGATCTACTTCCTTCAGCAATGGTATGCACTGGTCGACGAAGCGCTTGAAGATGCCATCTATGACAGCCAGGCCATGCGCGACTTCATCTGTATCGATTTGGTCATCAAAAGTGTTCCCGACGCGACTGATCTTTCTTATTCAGTTTAGTGACAGTGGTATTGTGGGTCGCCTGTTCGATCAGGCCCCACATGAAGTGACGAAGAACCATAAAAAAGCTTGGGCATACGCCCAAGCAATCGATCAAAACAGCTTCTCTGCTATGCTACTAACTCACCCTAGAAACTATACTGGGCAGCCACCATCACACGGCTCGCATCTTCTTCACGGCCATCGGCCAACTCCGTTTCGAAATAGCCGTACTCAATTCCGTACATCAAGCGTTCGTTGGGAGTCCATATCAGATTAAGAAATGTATTCTTGTTCTTTCTACCTGCATTCCCACCTACGGTAGGGTCGCCCAATTCGACATCGGTATAGCCATGGGACGCGTTCAGTGAATACTGTGGTGATATTTGATAAGAAAGACCAAGGGCTCCGCCATCGCCAGATAGCGTTTGCAGCTTACCGTTGGTATCGACGTAGGCATCGGCACCGTTGAAGTAATCGCCAGACAGATAGAGGTAACTGTTCGCCCCCTCGCTGGCGTTCACGATCGCTCTCAAGGTCACCGGTCCGGCATGGTAGGCACCTGCGGCGAAGGCCCCATAGCCCATTTCCGTATCCTTTTCGCTTCCGGTATCGTACTTCAGCTGCCGGGCGATGCCGGCGATTGAGTAGGAAAAGTCACCCATACTATCTTCATAGCGCAGGCTCAACGCGGGCATCGATGATACGGCATCGTCATTATCCGGTAGCAAATCATCTTCTGGCACTGAGCCATCTATATTCTCAGCCAATTGAGCTTGAGGGTCTTCCGCGGCTATCGAGAATCCTCCCATGGTGTAGCGCAACTGGGCTAGGCGCGACCCATAGCCATTGCTTCCCGCCGTGCCGAGGAAATCCAGTGTGGGCGTGGCGGCGACGAAGGTGGTGTAATTCGACCAGGTTTGCCCTGCCAGAATGCCATTCCAGGACCCATAGGCATGCCGTAGTCTGAAGCGCGTATTATCATCGTTGTAGGACCAGAAATCCCCTTCGATAACGGTGTCTAGCGTGCCCCCCTCGACAGGCGTACTGGTCCGAAAGCCGATACGGCTTTGTGTCGCGGTGACTTGAAACTGATCCCCGACACCCCTCTCATCTTCCGATCCTGCGACTTCAGCAAAGTAACCTTCGTTAGCTGATCCGGCATCCCGATCGAAGTTGTAAGCCATGGTAATCCCCCCATTTTTAGCGGGGTTCAAAAGTAGACCTCAGGCCATCATAGCCAACTTCTGTTGAGGGGTAATCCCTCCGAGTCCCATATTGGGTCGTTCGTGATTGTAGTGCCAGAGCCAACGAGTGGCATAATCCTGGACTTCTTCGGTGCTGTCGAATAGATATTGTGCCAGCCAATCGTAACGCACCGTTCGGTTGTAGCGTTCGATATAGGCATTTTGCTGGGGTTTGCCGGGCTGGATAAACGCCAAAGCAATGCCTTGGTTCTCCGCCCAGGTCGCCAGCTTGCCACTGATGTACTCTGGGCCGTTGTCACAGCGAATAGAACGAGGCTTGCCCCGCCATTCGATGATCTGCTCCAGTGATCGGATAACACGCTCTGCCGGAAGCGAGAAGTCCACTTCAATGCCAAGGCCTTCGCGGTTAAAGTCATCGATCACATTCAGCAGCCGGTAACTGCGTCCGTCGTTGAGCTGGTCGTGCATGAAGTCCATCGACCAGCTGTCGTTGATCGTGTCCGGCACAGCCAAAGGCTCCGGCTTTTCACGAACCAGGCGCTTCTTGGGCTTGATGCGCAGATTCAGTTCCAGCTCCCGGTAAATCCGGTACACCCGCTTGTGATTCCAGGCAAAGCCTTTCACATTGCGCAAATGCAGGAAACACAGACCAAAGCCCCAGTTCCGCTGATTATGGGTCAATCGAATCAGCCAGTCGGCAATCTCGGCATTCTCGCTGCTGAGCTTGGCCTGGTAGCGATAGCAGGTCTCGCTGATGCTGAACATCCAACACGCCAGGCGAATGCTGACACGCTTCTCAGTGACGGCCTTCTGCGCCATCTCACGGCGACGAGACGGCTTCACCACTTTTTTTCGATGGCTTCCTTGAGGATGTCAGCCTTCAGCCGTTCTTCGGCATACATCTTCTTGAGCCGGCGGTTTTCATCCTCCAGCTCTTTCAAACGGGCCATCATCGATGCGTCCATTCCGCCGAACTTCGCGCGCCATTTGTAAAAGCTGGCGCTGCTCATGCCGTGCTCACGGCACAGCTCCGGAACCGGGGCGCCGTTCTCGGCTTGCTTCAGGATCGACAGAATCTGGCTGTCGGAAAAACGTGACTTCTTCATGCAGAATCTCCCTGCGTGTAGCTTACGGAAAATTCTACTTTCGATCACCGCTGTTTTTCGGGGGGATTACCCCATGTTCAGCCTGGCGTAGCCATAAAGCCCCGCGGTGGTCTCTCCCACTTGGGTTTCCAGGGCCGAAACATACGTCGAGCCGATTGCCAAGGCCATAACCGTCATGCTGACCAAGGGAATCTTCTTGTTATTCCACATGATGACACCTCTTTATGAATTGTCTTGTTTTTACGCCGATTGCGGCACTATAAAGTTAGCGAAAACTCCTGAATTAAAGCTGAATTTGTTTGCCGAGATACTAGTTTTTCATAAAAAAGGTCAGCTCATGGCTGACCTTCTTAATTCATGTCAAGACTAAAGGATATCAATAGGCGACATGTAGTTCATAATAACGGTTATCATCACTGCCTCCCCTTGATCTTCCTGTTACCTCAAGCTGATAATTACCCGGTTGCAGCTGACGAACAAGTTCGAAGTGCCCCCGTGGGCTGGAAGCTTCTGCTACCTGCTGTCCCGCCTCATTATAAAGAACAGCTGAAATGCGGTTGCCAGTGCTGGTAAATCCTGGAAAGTGCTCACTTGCTATCTTCAGCGTAGTCGCTTGTTGAATGTTGATATTGAAACGCTTTGATTGGCCTTGGGCCAGCAATTGTGTAGAAGAGACACCTCTTTCAAGGAGAGGCAGGTCTTGGGTGGTCGTGCCAAAGTTAGCCAATGCTGGCGTTGAAAAAATGCTAGCGACAAGCGCTCCAAAGAGAATTGATTTAACTTTCATGATAACTACTCCAGTGGTTGGTTACATGGTTATATTAGCTGTGATTTTTGAAATGAAGCTGAATTTAGTGGTTTATTAGCAAAAAAAAACGCCACCTTTCGGTGGCGCAAGTTATAGAGTGCTTAACGATTTAAAACATTAACCTGACACCTGCCACCACGCCGGTATCTTCGGTATTATTCCCGCCAGCACGAGAAAGGTCAGCGGTATCGCCATACTCTTTTACCCAGTAAGCGCCCACGTAAGGCGCAAAGCGTCTGGTCACTTCGTAGCCCAGGCGCATGCCGACACGCACTGAGTTAAGGCCCTCACCCACACCAAACTCCTCAACTTCACTGGCGGCCACGGCAATTTCGGTGCGCGGCTGTAGGTAGAGCCGCTGAGTCAGGCGCAGATCGTATTCGCCTTCAAAACTGGCGGCCACGTCGCCATCTTCACTCACTTGTAATGCCACGTCGGTTTCAATGCCGTAGGGCATTACGCCTTGCAGGCCGACAACCCCATAGGTGCGTTCAGCGTGATCATCGGAGAAAACACCGCCTTGATAACCGATCCCCCCCTGTAACTCCCAAAAATCAGCCACTAAACGACTATAGAGTAGTTCCAAAGACTCAAACTCAGCATCTTCGCCGTCGCCCTGGACATTTTCGCCTTCTGACTTTAGGTAAATGCGGTTGATATCGCCGCCGTACCAGCCTTGAAAGTCCCATACCACGGCTTCTGGGCCTTTATCAGGCACGCTATATTCGAGCCGATCAAACAGTGCCATACCCATATTATGTTCCTCAGTGGGCGCTGGCCAACTGTCTGGTGCCGCATAGCCATCTTCGGCTTGAGCGGTCGTGGCGGCGGCCATGCCAAGGGCGGCGCTGGCGAGGGTTAAGTAGCGCTTAATTTTCATACTGCCTCCTTAAGAAACTTGAACAACGCGGAACATGCCAGCATCCATGTGATAGAGAAGGTGGCAGTGGAACGCCCAACTGCCCTCTGCGTCTGCGGTGATCAACGCAGACACGCGCTCACCAGGCTTCACATTTAGGGTGTGTTTGCGTGGTATCAATTCCCCTTGGCCGTTTTCCAGCTCCATCCACATACCGTGGAGGTGGATAGGATGCTCCATCATGGTGTCGTTAATGAGGATTAGGCGCAGCCGCTCATCTTTCTCAAAATGAATAGGGCCGGTCACTTCGCTAAACTTCTTACCGTCGAACGACCACATATAACGCTCCATATTGCCGGTCAGGTGCAGCTCAAGCTCACGGCCTGGCTCGCGGCGATCAGGCCATGGTGTGAACGCTTTGAGATCCCGGTAAACCAATACGCGTCGTTCGTCGGGATCAATGCCGATTCCCGCCTGGTTATAGCGAGAACCCGGCTGAGCTTCACCGGCGAGAAGCAAACCATTTGCACCTATTTTGGCCTGCTCGGCTGCCATCCCCCCCATAGTAGAGTGATCCATGCCTTGCATGTTGGACATACCAGAGTGATCCATCCCAGCCATGCTGGAATGATCCATGCCTTCCATATTCGACATCCCAGAATGATCCATCCCCGACATGTTGGAATGATCCATGCCTTGCATATTGGACATGCCAGAGTGATCCATCCCCGCCATGTTGGAGTGATCCATACCGCCCATGCCGTGGGCACCCATGGCTTCCATACCGCGGTCTGCAATTTGACGGCGTTCAGGAATCTCCGCCTGCATGCCTTCACGTGGAGCTAGCGTGGCGCGTGCATAGCCGCTCCGATCCATGGCTTCGGCGAAGATGGTGTATGCCCGGTCGTCTTCAGGTGAAACCAGCACATCGTAGGTTTCCGCCACGCCAATACGGAACTCATCAACAGGCACGGGTTGCACTGGCTGGCCATCGGCAGCAACGACGGTCATCTTCAAACCAGGTATACGTACATCAAAGTATGACATCGCCGACCCGTTAATCACGCGTAGTCGTATCCGCTCACCAGCTTTGAACAAGGCATTCCAGTTTTCTTGAGGAGAATAGCCGTTGAGAAGATAAGTATAAGTACTACCGGTGACATCGGCGATATCCCGCGAACTCATGCGCATTTGAGCCCACATGCCGCGCATTTCAGCGGTCTGAGCAAAACCGTTGTTACGAACATCGGCAAAGAAGTCAGCAATCGTGCGCTCTTGGAAGTTGTAATAGCCTTCCATGGTTTTCAGATTACGAAATACCGACATGGGGTCTTCAAAGGTCCAGTCGGTGAGCAGTAGCACATGCTCACGGTCATAGCGGATGGGTTCGCGCTCGGCGGCGTCAATTATCAACGGCCCGGCGTGGCCGAGCTGTTCCTGCAAGCCGGAGTGGCTGTGGTACCAGTAGGTACCGTTCTGACGGACGGGAAAACGGTAGGTAAAGGTTTCACCAGGGGCGATACCTGCAAAGCTAACGCCAGGCACACCATCCATTTCCGGCGGTAGAATGAGACCATGCCAGTGGATGGAGGTGGGCTCGTCCAGCAGGTTGGTGACACGCAGTACTGCGTCTTGACCTTCTTTCAAACGAATCAGCGGGCCAGGACTGGTACCGTTAATGGTAATGGGTTGGGCTTCTTGTCCGTCAATAGGCAACGATTCACGGCGGATCGCCAGCGATACTTCGGGCCCTTCTTCAACGCCCTGAGCATAGACGTTGGTACGGCCCCAGGGGTTTGCCCAGGCGGGGGTTAACCCCATTGCCGCAGCAGAACCTAAGCCTAAGGCAGCGCCTCCTTTTAACACTTGCCGACGAGAAAGAGGGTGAGAAATGATACTTGAGCGTGCCATGTGTAACTCCCATCAATGATGAATGACACCATCTTGATGGAAGAAGCTGAATCAAAGCTGAATAGTGATTAATTAATCACTTCAACTGCAAGAGGCAACGTAACCGTAACGCGCAGTCCACCCAGTGGACTACGCTCAAAGCGCGAGTGCCCTGAGTAGCGGGCAATTAACTGCGCAAGAATCGACAGGCCTAAGCCGTAGCCGGGACGGCGTTCATCCAATCGTGTGCCACGCTCTCCCAAGCGCGAAAGATCTTCTTCTGCAACGCCGAAACCGTCATCATCAGTGGTGAGCGTGAGTGTGGTAGTGGAGACGGCAATATCGCAATTAATGCACCTATTCGACCATTTGCCAGCGTTATCGAGCACGATGCCTAATATTTCAGAAAAGTCGTGAGCCTCAATAGGCACTTGGTCTTTCTCGTGTGCCGAGTGGGTAAGGTTGAAAATGCGCTCAGGGTAAAGACTACGGAACATCTCGATGAGCCGTGAACTATCTCGCGTGACGTTCGCCATTCGACCCGCGTTAGGCCCTGCAATACGCGAACGACGCAGCTCTGCAGCTAACTGAGCGTTAATATCTTCAATACGACTGAGCAGTTTATGCCGTCGGTTTTCATCAATGGGCCGATTGCCGCGCAGTACTTGGGTAATTGCTGCCAGCGGGGTTTTTAATGCGTGTGATAGGTTGGCGACCGATTCTCGCGAGCGCTTCAGACGAAGATCAATGTCGTCCATGAACCAGTTCAACTGGTCGACTAATTCATCTAGCTCCGAAGGGGCTACTAATGACAAGCGATCACGTTTGCCTGATCGCAATGCTTCAAGTTGTTGGCGCAGTTGCCAGAGTGGTATGAGTCCACGGTTAACCGCTAGCATGTTGAGTATGATGAGCACCCCTAAAAGCACGGCGGCGATCCCACCGACCCACCAGTGTAAAGTTGCAAGCCCTGCTTCTACTTGGGAAAAATCCTCGCCCACCAATAGCACACCCTGCGTGCCCTGCCACTCAAAATGGCGGCGATAGACGAGCATGTGCTGTGTTCCGCGATTCACATCTATTAGGGCATCGCCGCTCTCATCTAGCAACGGAGCCAGCTGTTGCTGCCATTGCGGGTCAGAAGCGTTGACCGAGCCATTGAAACGGAGTACGTAGAGATGATGAAAGACTTGATAGCCTTGGCTAACCGAGTCGAGCGCAGTCGGTACAGCCGTTTGGTCTTGCTCTAGCTGCGCGACCGCGTGGTTTGCTTCACGTTGTAAGCGTTCACCTAAAAAATCCCTTGCCAGGCTCTGTAAAAAGATCCCGTGCAATAGCCACGTGGTGACCACCACCAGTAGCGCGACGCCGCCTAACCATGCGAGTAGCCGAATGCGTAAACTGCGTCTATCAATGTGAAGCAAAGAAATACCCCTGACCACGTCGCGTTTGAATGACTGATTTACCGAGATAACGGCGCAGACGAGCGATGTAGACTTCCACCAAGTTAGGTGCGGCAGCGTCCTGATCCAAGGCGTAGAGCTGCTCTAGTAGCTGATCTTTCGAGTGAATACGGTCTGGATGAAGCATTAAGTAGCGCAGTAACCGAAACTCGGTCGCTGTGAGCGAACGCCACGTTTCACCTTCTAAGCACACTCGTTGACCCGCTTCATCCAACGAAATGCCGTTAAGCGTGATCACTTGAGATAACTGACCAGACTGCCTGCGTAGCAAGGCCTTCAGCCGGGCCATCAGTTCGGCTTCGTGGAAGGGCTTGGTAAGATAGTCATCGGCCCCCGTCTCAAGACCGACAACTTTATCTTCCCAGGTATCGCGGGCCGTCAGGATCAAAATAGGCGTGTCGCGTTTTTGCCTGCGCCACTGGGCGAGCAGATCCAGCCCTGAGCCGTCGGGCAAACCGACATCTAAGATCGCCAGTTCATAATGCTCGGTTGCCATCAGCGACTTGGCCGCTTTCAATGAGGCGGCCAAATCAACCAGGTAACCGTTGTCTTTGAGACTCTCTGCCAAGCTTTCCGCTAGCAAGTCATCATCTTCAAGTAGCAACAGTTTCATGGATATACGTCAGATTAGAGAGAAAAATTGCCGTACATGCCGGATTCATAATGACCAGGAATGTTACAGGCATACTCTAGCTCGTTAACATTGTCAGGGACACTCCATAATAAAGTCCCGGTTTCACCAGGCGCAATGGTGACACCTGCCATACTCATATTGGCCATATCGTGACCATCGCCGTTTGACATATTGGACATATCGTGGCCTTCACCGTGTGCCATATTCGACATGTCATGGCCTCCGCCATTGGCCATGTTTAGCATCATCTGGCGATGTTCTTCTTGGGCTTCTTTGCTACCAATCACAAATTCATGCTCTAAATTGCCGGTGTTGGTGATTTCAAATTTAACCACCTCCCCAGCCGCCAGTTCTAGCTCTTCAGGGTCGAACCACATATCGCCAGCCTCAAGGCTGATCGTGCGGTCAACGTCAGCCTCGGTTAGGCCATTGTCACCACTGCCTTGGCCGGGCGAAGCCCATGCCGCACTCGTTATCAAACTGAGTGAAAGGGCAAACAAAGACGTTGTTAAGGAGATGTTGCGCATGGTCATTTACCTCAGAGGTTATTGTCACTTGTTCTTTATACGGCGTTAACCTGAAACGAGCCTGAACCTAACGTAAAAATATGGCCTGCTACCCAAAAGCATTTCTAACATGATGATGGATCCTGCCCCCCCTGATTAGAGTCAACGCTGCAGCAATGACTTTTCGTCTTGTTGGTGCAATTGCCTATGGCAGCCTCCGCCTAAACCTCAGCGTAAGGCCCATAAGAAGGAGACCGTTAATTTCGAGCTCTGGAACGGCTCAACAAGGTGGTTGACCTGTTAGTCACCCATTCGGTGATGACACTCTTGTCAGCACTGCCGTGATCAACAAGATAACCGCGACCAGCACCATCTCCAGTGCAATACTTCTCTGTAACCGTCCTGGGGCTGTTGCGTCGCCGCTCTCAAAGGCCGGCACAAGCCGCCACTTGTTCGCGGCAGCAAATAACAGTAGCGCCGCCACAATCAATACCTTGCCGATCAAGAACTGTCCATATGCCGTGGTGAGCAGGGGTGTGAGACCGCCTGTTAGCAGCGTGGCCAAAGTGACGCCCGCCAGTACCAACACGCCAACTCCGCCCATGGCGATTTTCCCGAAACGGGTCAGAATGTGGGCGGTATTGTCCTGGTTGTGACCCCGTCCAACTAAATGGAACAGCGGCCAAAGCGAGGCCACCCAAAATGCTGCCGCCATCAGGTGAACGATCAGCAAGCCAGCCAGAACGAGGCGTGGGGTGTTTACTGTATGCCCCACCTGCACGAATGCCAGCATCACCAATAAAACGCCTACTAGGCTCACGCTGTTGGCTGTTTTCGAGTGCGCTAAGTTATTAAGCTGAATCGCCTGAACCAGCAGCAAGCCAGCTACCGCCAGCATTAGCCGGCCCCCGGACGCACCCTCAAACACGATTCCGAGCAGCATTGGGTTGGTTGCAGCAGATATATTGCCGCCCCCAAGGTAACCAGCTTCTAAAGGCCACTGGAACAGAATCAGAATGACCCCCGCCCAGGCAGCAAAGACGCCCATGCGGGCGACGCGCCTCCGGTCGTGATCAGGGAGGCGGGGAAACGCTAGACGAAACAACACGGCCCCCGTCGCGACTAGGGCACTAAGGTAAACCCCAGCCGCCACGAGAATCATCGCGACGGTCCAGACGTCGAGGCTATTTACGGAGAACCACCAGGCCACGGGTCAGGGCTCGACCGAGAAGTTAAAACCGTCGGACATCATGTGCCCGTCATCCGATAGGCCACGCCAGCGCACCTGGTAATCCCCAGCCGAAAGAGTGTCACTGGGCTTTACGAAGTAGCGATCGACCTGTTCACTGCCTGGCTGACCATCAAGAGGAACGTGGCCGTCCGGGCCTGCCACTTCAAACTGGGTGATGCGCATCATGCCACCAAACTCGATGCCAATCTCTGCTGGGGAATCCTGAATGGTGACGCCATCCTTAGGCGAAGTGCTTGCGGCCCCTTCATGGGCCAGCACTGGGATTGCTAGCGACAGCAACAGCGTTGCTAAGGAAGCGTGAATGATAGGGAGCGAACTCGTCTTCTTTTGCATACCGTATCCTTATGTTTTTCAGGGTTGAATGGATATTGTTACTTCATCGCGGAGGCGCTAAAACTGATTCGGTTGAGCCTTCTTACATCGTTCATTTTCCCTGTTTGGCGAACAAGGCGCATGGCGTCGTATGAATCTTCAAAGAAATGTGTAGGTGTTATAGCGTGCCAACCTGAAGCAGGGCTGAAAATGGCGGAAAAAATGATCTGTGACAACACTTAGGTATTGGGATCGGTTTCTCCTTTACCTTTGGGCCACCTATAGGTTGTAGGCTTATAACGAAAGCTAACTCCGCCTTCTTCCATTTTTAATGGATAAGGCGATGTCTCGACCAGCAACATGATAAGAGGAAATATCATGGTTAAGCACAAGATGATCTTTGTCATTGGTCTGGCTGCAAGCCTCAGTGTCCCCAGCAGCGCCATCTTCGCTCAAGGTATGAGCCAAGGCGCCCAAGGTCAGGGCAATATGATGGACGGCCAAGTCGGTATGGGTTCGGGCATGATGATGGGCAGTCAAGAAGGCATGTACCCAGGAATGATGATGGGAGGGCAAAGCGGGATGATGCCTTGTCCAATGATGGAAGGCATGGGGAGTATGTTCGGCATTGGCGGTATGCTCGACGAGCAGCAGATGAGTACCATGCGTGAGATGCGCCAAGAACACCGCGCGGCCCAGCTTGAGCGGATGGGCGAATTGATGAACCTGCGCGACGACATGATGCAAACCATGCAGACTGAACGCCCTGAACCAGAGGAAATAAAGGCGCTGCATGCTCAAATGGCCAACCTTCATGGCGATATGATGGCTGATAACGTGCGCATGCATAATCAGATGCAGGACTTACTGACCGATGAGCAGCGTGAACAGATGAGAGGAAGCATGCCCAGCCACCATGGCCCGCAATAAGCCTTGGCGATTGCCTCTTTTTTTAGGAGTGATGGCATGATGAACGCGGAATGTTTTGCTTTTATGGGGTCAATGGGGTGGCTAGGCTGGTTGATGCCCCTGGCCATGCTGTTATTAATTGGCTTGGCGATCGCTTCGCTGGCAAAATACCTCTTCAGTCGTTCACGCTAAGGAGTTGAAAATAATGCAACATATGAGCACCAAGCTTTTACTCTCTGGTTCCATGCTGCTTGGGGCGGTCTCCGCCCAGGCGGCGTTACCGCCAGAGGCAACATTGTATAAAAACCCCCAGTGCGGCTGCTGTGACGCTTATGCACGCCATCTTGAAGAGCTCGGCGTAGAAGTGACGATTATTGACGATGTAGAGCTGGGTGATATTAAGCAGCAGGCAGGCGTGCCCTATGGCCTGGGTTCATGCCATACCATTGAGATGGGCGAGTATTGGATCGAAGGCCACGTTCCAATGGAAGCCGTGCAGGCGCTGTTTGAGGAACAACCCGATATTGACGGTATCGGTTTGGCGGGTATGCCCATTGGCACACCGGGTATGCCGGGGCCACAAGAAAGCCCTTACAATGTGTACACGTTTACAGGCCAGGAAGATGAGCCATTTATGACCCTTTAGTAGGGTGATAAAAGCTCGCCTGCTGTCTGCACGCCGTTCTAACGGACTCTTGTAGTACAGCAGGCGCATTCAAGTCATACATTACTAAAACGAAAGCGCTGTATTAAACTTAGGATTTACTTTGCTAGTGCGTTACGGGTCGATTCGTTACGGTAAGCTAAAAATAAGATTGCGTCGTTTTCTTTACACCTACACATTGCCACACTAGCAAGCCTGTTAAAGCTTACTTTGCGCAAAAACCTCCTATTAATATTACGCCTGGCGGATGCAGACTCTGAGCGCAACACACTCATTGGAGGGTTGATGGGCTTTCATGGTACTTGGCCATCAGTTCACTCATCACCTCTATCGGACATTTAAAATCAAAGCGTTTTCGAGGTCGCATATTCAATTCCAGGGCAATAGCATCCAGCTCTTCCTGGCTATGCACCGATAGGTCCGTTCCTTTCGGTAAATATTGACGGATCAGGCCATTGATATTCTCGTTGGCGCCCCGTTGCCAGGGGCTGTGGGGATCGCAAAAATAAATCGCTACGCCGGTATTCTGAGTGATCTCCGTATGCTTTGCCATTTCGCGCCCCTGGTCATAGGTCATGCTTTTTCGAGCAGTGGTCGGCATCCGGTTCAAGGCGGCGCTGAAGCCTGCTACCGCTGAGGTAGCGGTAGCGTCGGCCATTTTGGCCAGGATCAGATAGCCACTACTGAGCTCTACCAGCGTGCCAACAGCAGACGCATTATTCTTGCCCTTGATCAGATCACCCTCCCAGTGGCCGGGCATTTCACGCTTACTGACCTCGGGTGGGCGTAAGTGAATGCTGACCATGTCAGGAATCTGGCCACGCCGATCCACTTCGCCACGGCGAGGCTTGCGTGTCGTTTTACCTTGCCGCAAGCAGTGAATCAGCTCCTTGCGAAGGTGACCAACAGGCAGAGCATAAATGGCTGTGTAGATCGTCTCTCGACAGACGTAGGCATCGCGCAAATCAGGTAGTTTCATCACCTTGAGCTTGCCGCTAATTTGTTCGGGAGACAAGCGTCGCCGCAACATATGCACGATGAGATCAAACCGTTCGGTGCCTGGCAAAAGCTTACGCGTAGGACGACAGGACACTCGACGCTGTTCTCGCTGACGTTGGGCATGCCGGGCACAGTAACCGTTCTGGTCCATTTGGTTACGGCGTATTTCACGCGAGATGGTTGAAGGCGCTCGCCCCAGAAGCTGGGCAATATGCCGAAGGCTCATCCCTTGGGCGCGACCCACCTGGATGCTGGCGCGTTCTTCAATGCTGAGTTCGAGGTAAGACATGGGGCAACACCTTAGCGAAATACTCAGGTGTTGCACTCAGTTTCTGCGGCCAAGCCTTAATAAAAGGTGAGCATGTTGTATACCCGCGTTAGTAAGATTGGCAGTTCGCATCCCACGTTTATTTCCCAAGCCCGCGTCCTTACTCGTTTTACGATGGCCAATGGGAATGGTGGTCATCGATAACAAAGACGTGCCCATGTGAGCCTGGGGAATGATGGTGGGAATGGCGATGAGGTTCCGGCCCCTCCCATCCCTCATGTTCGTGCTGATGATGTTCATCGTGGTAGTGCAGGTGGGTGTGACTTTGGGCAGCGTGCTCGTGCTCAAGAGCCATCGGGTCATGTGCGTGCCAGATAAGGGCCGCGAGCCCCGTTGCCGCCAGGGCCACCGTTCCCAGCAAAGCGAACGTACCCGTCAGTCCCAGGTTCACTCCCAGCCAGCCTGCCAACGGATAGGTGACTAGCCAACAGCTGTGTGACAACGAGAACTGGGCAGCAAACAGCGCTGGACGCTCCTCCGGCTGGCATGAACGTTTGAGCAGGCGCCCGGTGGGGGTCATGACCAACGAGGCCCCAGCGCCCAGCAGTAACCATAGCCCGACAAGCCCCGCAAACGATGGGCCCAGCCAGCCCAGGTAGAGGCTGAGTGCCATCATAACGCCACCCAGCAGCATGACTGGCCGCTCGGACACCCGTTCCAGCACCTTGGGCAGCAGTAAGGCTATTAGCATGGAGCCCCCGCCTGCGGCGGCAAAGGCCAGTGCGACTTCTTTCTCGCCCAAATTCAACACCGAGCGTACGAGTACCACCGTGTTGACGATCTGCATGGTCCCGGCGGCTGAAACAGCCAGGTTCAACGCCAGTAGCCCGCGCAACCGGGGCGTCTTCAGGTAAATCCGCATACCATGAGTAACGCGACGCCAGACGCCGGGGGCTTCCTCTAGGGGGTGAGACGCAGGCAGGATCACCGATATAACCAGGGCGGCAGAGATTTTCCAGAGTGGGGTGTCTGGGCCCAATTGGTTTCGGTTCTGGTTTGTAGGGCTCGTGAGTATTGTCTTTACCGTTCAGGTTGCGGCAATGATAAAACTGATTTTACAGCGAAAAAAGGTGGTTTAGGGGGAGCATGAGCGATGAAAGGGAAAAGCCGGGGGCAGTAACGCTGCCCTCCAGGCGACGTCGATTCTGGCGTCGTTTACTGCTCGTGGTGGGAGTTGCTCATCTGGTTGGGTTTGTGTCGTCACTGGATGCGATGATGTCGAGCCGTACCTCTCAGGGAGCTGTGGCCTGGATCGTTTCACTAAACACATTGCCCTATGTGGCGGTGCCAGCCTACTGGGTGTTCGGCCGCACGAAATTCCAGGGCTATGTCTCTGCACGACGCGACGAGAACTCGGTGTTGGGGCAGGCGCTTGCTGAAAAACTGGCCGAGCTGCGGGCTCATGGGGTTTCGGATGAACACGCTGACAAGCATCTGGTGGGTGTCGAACAGCTGGCCAAGCTGCCGTTTCTAGGTGGCAACCGGGTGGAACTGCTGATCGACGGTGAGCAGACCTTCGAGAGCTTGTTTGCCGGTATTGATGCTGCTGAGCGCTATCTGCTTGTGCAGTTTTATATCGTTCGGGCTGATGCAGTGGGATTGGCGCTGCAGGCACGGCTGATTGAGAAGGCTAGGCAGGGCGTGGAGGTCTTCTTTCTATACGATGAAATTGGAAGTTATGCGTTGCCGAGCCACTATCTCCAGACGCTGGAAGAGGCGGGTGTTCGAGTACATCGCTTTCATTCTACGCGGGGGACAGGTAATCGCTTCCAGCTCAACTTTCGCAACCATCGCAAGATAATGGTGGCCGATGGGGAAAGAGCTTGGGTCGGTGGATTCAATGTTGGCGATGAATACTTGGAAGGCCACCCACGAATTGGCCCGTGGCGTGATACCCACCTAATGATTGAGGGGCCTGCGGCCTTGGCGCTGCAGCTGGTGTTTCTTGAAGATTGGCACTGGGCGACTGAGGAAATCCCCGAGCTTCCCTGGTCACCGCTAATTCCAAGCGGCCATGGTACACCGGTGCTCATTCTTCCGAGTGGGCCCGCAGACCGATTTGAGACGGCTAGTCTGATGATTCAACAGGCAATTCACGCCGCGCAAGAGCGTATCTGGATATCCAGTCCCTACTTTGTGCCAGATGAGGGGGTGCTGGCGATGCTTAAACTAGCCTCGTTAAGCGGAGTAGAGGTGAAAATCCTGATTCCCGAACGTCCAGATAACCTTCTAACCTACTTTGCGGCCTATGCCTTTCTCGATTCGCTTCTCGAGGCGGGGGTCGAGGTCTATCGCTACGAGGGGGGCTTCTTACATGGCAAAGCCTTTTTGGTTGACGAAATCGGTGCGGCAGTGGGTACCGTTAACCTCGACAACCGCTCCTTTCGACTCAACTTCGAGGTGACGGCGATGGTGATGGACGCCGACTTTGCCGCCGAGGTTGATGCGATGTTCAAGGCGGATTTCGCGCGGGCACGGCAGATGCAGCCAGAAGAGATCAGCGATAAGCCGCTTTGGCATCGGGTGGCGGCTCGAGCGGCCTATTTGTTTGCGCCGGTCTTATGAGTGTGCTTGATCACTCTATTGCCCGCTGGCCTGTGATTTTGCATTCAAGTCTTCGCTTTGGAGTTTCAGGCCATGATGAAAGCCCCTCGTGCAATACTCAATCCAGATAGTAAACTTCAGGCAACCTCTCGGTTTTAAGCTGAAATAAAATGAACAGTTGAAGAAAAGGTAATGCGATTCACCGAGTTGGCTCGGGCTGGTGTGGTAACTGTACGCCATTAAACTCGTTAGGGTCTGGTACAACCGTAACGAGATCTGTGCAACGGCTGTTGACTCTGTGACGAGCAGGCTATTGGACGCCTCCGATTCGTTGACTGCGCAGATTCCCTAGGAGAGGGTCTTAGTTAATGAAGAAGATATTGTTGCGCAGACCAAGACAACCTTACGGTGGTTGACAGTAGTATGTAGCTGGCTGAACAAGGCCATTGTATTCGCATGCGGATTCAAGGGCTTCAGGTGATGGCGCAATTTTTCCGGGAGTGCGCGTCTAAGAATGCGCTTTTCACACTCACGTCAAATTACCATTATTCTTATGTCAGGAAAGTAGGTGTTAGTGTGAAGCAATTTCATTGAAAAAGTCTGGGTTATTCCGAATCGTCGCCAGTACCTTAGCGGCTAGCCCCGTAGGATTATTACGTTTGCCTTCCCAGCTTTTGATCGTATCCACGCTGGTTCCCATTGCGCTGGCAAATTCCGCCTGAGAAACATTGAGCTTGGTACGAATGGCTTTTACATCGGCTACTTCATGGCGTGCTGTGCGGCTAGCCTCAGTGTTGCCCTGATTAATCTCAACGGCTTCCTGCAGCGATGTTTGGAGTTCGTCAAAAATGCTCATCCAGAAACTTCCTCCTTTAATTGGTGGGTCAGTGTTTTCAATGCGGCCTTTTCAGCAAGTGTTATGTTGTCCTTCATGTTCTTAGGGTAGGCCAATATCACAGATATATGGTCGCCGCCTGGTTGTCATCTGGCTGCTAACAGGATGAAAGACATGTGAGTAATGTAATCCCTGGAAAAGATAACGTATTGATAATTCTTGGTTTCCGCATTGCAGGCGCGATCCCAAAGTTTGTTTGGTTGCACTCATAATCCCTTGCTCACAGGTTAAAGTCCTACTGGGGTTTCCAGCTGTTGCAGCGTAACGGTGTGGCTCATTGATGATTCCATGTATGGCAGTAACCGTGGGCATGGCTGATACATCGCCCCAACAAAATAGTGAACCGAGTTTAGCGGTGTGGGGGCATGGGGGCAAAGCGCTGCTTAGCAGCCTTGCTCAATGATCGTAACGAGGCTTTCAGTGGCGACTGGTGCCAAACGCTCGTACACCTAGCCCATACTGCTTTGTATTCGCTTTGCAGAGATACGAAGCGCGTGTGAAAGCCTGCTCAAAGCTAGTCAGGTCACCTCGGTCGATCCAGTAGTACGGGTTATCAGGTATGTGTACCCATGGCTCTTGAGGGTTCCAAGTGATTCCCAGCGCGCTGTACCAAGCACGTGACACACGGCTGATAAGGTTCTCGTTTTGAGAGCCTGCCTTACCTGGCATGTGATACGCGTCACGATTCAGTAGGAAGAAGAAGTGATAGTGCGGCTTGCCGTTAAGGCCAATCTCCCGACACCACACGTAGCGCACCTTAGTGTCAGGCACCCAGCCAGCTTGGCGTTTACTCTCACGATCATGTTTGATAATCGCTTTAAAGGAAGCGATGAACCTTGCGATAAGGCCTTTGTGATCCTCCGGCCTCATCCGGTCACTTATCGTTGTAGGAATGACAGGATCGACTCTGAAGGCTAGCACGCGAGGGTAGTCAGCGAGAGCCTTGTGCATTGTATTGTAAAGGGCCTGAAGGTATTCATCGGCCATTGGGAGGTGTTTCACTTGGAGAGCAAGCCCGTTGAAGGTAGGAGCAGCGTTCAAGCACAAATTAGCGTTTGATGGGTGTCGTTGAAGCATTTTAATTACCTCGATAGTGAGATCGACCCATGCCTTCGGAGGCATGAGCATGTATGTCAGGCACGACGAAGCCTCCAGCGGAGGCTGGATTCATTGAGACGGATACGTGTGGATGGCTACCTTTACGCTCGCTACTCAGGTACGGGGCTTGATGCCCCTTCCATTACCCTTTGATTTAACTAATTGATTTAAATAATAATAATTAAACAAGGTTCTTGGGAATGGGTAGTGACCGATAGGTACTGATGGTTGCTGGTGGGAGTGAGTCGCCGTTAGCGAATAATCACTCTTCAATTAAATGAGGAAAGGTTGAGTTACTTCAGCACTACTTGATCTCTGCGCTCGATGCTTTCGCAGATCCAGGCTTCCACCTCGCGCTCGACCCAGGCAACAGCCCGAGTGCCCAGCTTGATGGGCTGAGGGAACTGCCCAAGGTTGATGTACTTGTAGACCGTCGATCTAGCCAGCCCGGTGCGATCCATGACGTCTTTGATGCGGATGAGTCGGTTGCTCATGACGAACTCCTGTTATTCGTTCATGAGATGAGGCTGGTGAGTATTTTTTAATTGGAGAGTGACTTTGGCTACTGGTGGTCATGCGTCGCTCGGCTCTTGAGCGTCAGACTCTGTGCCATCATCTGGCTCATCATTGATAGCTGAAAGGCAATCCTGATGATGTGTTTGCCAATAGGTTTTTAGATCCTCGCTGACAGGGCTGCGGGATATAGTGGTCGTTGGCTCTTTACCGGCATCTTCGGAACGCAGGCCATAGCTACGTAGTTGAAACGCGGGTAAGGTCGAGCCGTTAGGTGAATTGGGAAAAACAGGCACAAGCATGTAGGTCATTGCTTCGTCGTCTCCGTGTCCATTACGGATGATGTCACGCTGAAGCTGTTTGGCTAGGTGATGTGACAGGGCATAAAACAGTAGCGCCAAGGGGTGATAAGAGAATTGTTCTGTTATTGGTTCTACTGTGGGAGGCTTATCGTCCAAGGCCTTTGTATAGTTGTCTGCTTTTTCAGACGCCCATTCTGACTCCTGCTCAGGTTTCGTTTCGATCACATATTCAGGCGTTATGCCTAAACGACGAGCAGTCGCCACTATAACGTCATGTTGTGGCTGTTCAGGCCCGGAACAACCTTCTTTCAATTCATTCCAGGAGGAAGTTAGCAGACGACAAGTATCGATATGAACACTGGTAAGTAACCAGTTTGCATCCTCCACATCGTAGCGCTTAAGAAGTTCTTCAACGCCACCTTCTAGATAACGTGTGCTTGGCAGCATTGATAGCGCCAGGTCAAAAACCATTTTGATTTCGTTGTATCTCTCTTGGTATTTTTTAGCCTCGCGATAAGGATCATGCTCTCGTTTTGATTCATCCTTAGTATCGTCTGACACGGTACTATCAGAACCCTTGTTGGCATTGTACTCCTTCAACAATGCTTCGATTTGCAAGCTGCATACCCCTGCAGTCATCACTGCATCCACTATTCCACCGACTAACTCCGTTCTTTTTATTTCACCTTTTGTTGATTCCGTTACCTCGGGTTTGGTGCTTGAAGGCGGCGACACAATTGTAATGGGCGTTCTTGTGTGTTTTCCAAATGAGGGGTGGGCTAAATCAAGCAGATAAATAGAGGTTTTGCGTTTTTTAGCTTGGTGTGAGTATCGCCCTGGCTCATGGTGAGCAACGATACCTAAATCGACCAATTTCTTCAGTTGCCTATCTATGCGGGAGCGTGACATCCCAGTGAGGTGACGTATTGTTGATATTCCAAGGCTGGTTATTACACCTGGCGTATCAGCATGAGCTAGCAACACCATTAATAGCCACCGGTTAGGCAAGGTCAACCTTGAACGGCGGCGACGTCCATCTCTTACCAGATCCTTATTTTTATTTTCAGCAGATAGTAGGGTCGTTTTGGTAAGTGTGGCTATTTCTTCTACGTGGTGCGTAGAAGACAACGGATACTTCTGTAGTTCTTTCACAAACTTTGCTGATAAACGATAACGTGCCGCTGGCCGTCCTGGTCCTTTAATAGGTAGGCGCTCAATCTCAATAAACTGGTTTTGCCTTTCTCCGTGTTTTTTTATGAGACAACCCCAGGCTCGACGGCCTTGCGCATACGTCATGCCTAGGCTCATGAAGAGATCCTTCAAAGTGCCATCAAAGCTCTGGTCAGCGCCTATCACAGACGCCCACTGCATCAGTAGCCATCGTTCTTCGGGCGTTAGGCGAGCGTTCTTGTAGGTCAGAATGGATGTGTGCATAGCATGCAGCTTACGGCATTCTACAAAAAATAAAAATCCGATTTCACGGACTTTTATCGATTCATTTTTTTACGTTGTTCTATTACATTGTAATTAACCATTGAAACCGTACATTGCATGTGTACAATGTATTTGACATGTGACAGCCGACTCAAAAAAATTAGATATATCTAGGCGGATGCAGACTCTGAGCGCAACACACTCATTGGAGGGTTGATGGGCTTTCATGGTACTTGGCCATCAGTTCACTCATCACCTCTATCGGACATTTAAAATCAAAGCGTTTTCGAGGTCGCATATTCAATTCCAGGGCAATAGCATCCAGCTCTTCCTGGCTATGCACCGATAGGTCCGTTCCTTTCGGTAAATATTGACGGATCAGGCCATTGATATTCTCGTTGGCGCCCCGTTGCCAGGGGCTGTGGGGATCGCAAAAATAAATCGCTACGCCGGTATTCTGAGTGATCTCCGTATGCTTTGCCATTTCGCGCCCCTGGTCATAGGTCATGCTTTTTCGAGCAGTGGTCGGCATCCGGTTCAAGGCGGCGCTGAAGCCTGCTACCGCTGAGGTAGCGGTAGCGTCGGCCATTTTGGCCAGGATCAGATAGCCACTACTGAGCTCTACCAGCGTGCCAACAGCAGACGCATTATTCTTGCCCTTGATCAGATCACCCTCCCAGTGGCCGGGCATTTCACGCTTACTGACCTCGGGTGGGCGTAAGTGAATGCTGACCATGTCAGGAATCTGGCCACGCCGATCCACTTCGCCACGGCGAGGCTTGCGTGTCGTTTTACCTTGCCGCAAGCAGTGAATCAGCTCCTTGCGAAGGTGACCAACAGGCAGAGCATAAATGGCTGTGTAGATCGTCTCTCGACAGACGTAGGCATCGCGCAAATCAGGTAGTTTCATCACCTTGAGCTTGCCGCTAATTTGTTCGGGAGACAAGCGTCGCCGCAACATATGCACGATGAGATCAAACCGTTCGGTGCCTGGCAAAAGCTTACGCGTAGGACGACAGGACACTCGACGCTGTTCTCGCTGACGTTGGGCATGCCGGGCACAGTAACCGTTCTGGTCCATTTGGTTACGGCGTATTTCACGCGAGATGGTTGAAGGCGCTCGCCCCAGAAGCTGGGCAATATGCCGAAGGCTCATCCCTTGGGCGCGACCCACCTGGATGCTGGCGCGTTCTTCAATGCTGAGTTCGAGGTAAGACATGGGGCAACACCTTAGCGAAATACTCAGGTGTTGCACTCAGTTTCTGCGGCCAAGCTAATTCACTAGTGGAAATTGTTCATGACTCAACCTTTCGATTGGATCGTAACTCGTGATCCTGCTCAGCTGGAGTGGATAGCTAGTTACTTGGCGCGTAAGATTTTCAAAGGTTCTACGGCGTTCATTTCGGTAAAACCGCCTGCTGAGTACGGTTATGTTGAGATGGCTAAAAGCTTGAAGAAGCTTCCTGATGAAGCTGAATATCGAGAAGCCAGCAGGCAAATGAAAGGAGCCTGGAATACGTACCAATACCGTAAGAAGAATGGCAACCCAGTCTCTCTTCAAATCCCAGAGAAAAAAATAAAGCAACTAAAGCTTTTAGCGAAAAAGCGTAAACAGTCTCAAGCACAAACACTCAGCGATCTTATTAACGAGGCGCTGGGAAAAAAGAATTTTATAGCTAAAGAAACCAGCAATTTAAGCGATTCGTTTTTAGATATAGCACAACAATATATACATCAAAGTGACGTGGATAGTTTGATCGATGAATTGATGAACGAAATCAACCACCGCTGTAGCCTTGAAGTACTGAAGAACGGAGGAGATCCATCTAAAGACTTTAACCTACGCACCATTTATTTTAAATTAGTCAGAGAACGCGTTACAGAGCTAGCAACTACAATCTCTATCATGCAGTCTCCTGACGGCTCTATAAACCCTGAAACACTTGAAAAAGCCTTAGAAAAAGGTTGTAAATATGGCTTTTACTACTACTAAAAAACGCCAATCATTAAAACTTTAAGATGGCAACCTGAAATTCAGCAATATCGTCACACTTAACACTTACATCAACCTAAACATAAAGACTGCCTATTTCGTGAAATTCCACAGAGCAAACACAGTTCGGCTTATTACAACTTGATTAACGGAGGGCTCTTATTAACGTGATGAGCACGTACCAGACAGGGCAAAATTAACAAAAATCGCAGTTCAAGAAGTGTAAATAAAAGTTTTAATTCTATTTTAACGAATCATGGTCAAACTCAATATTTAGCTAGAGGTTTCAGAGAAAAAACCAAGCTCTTTAACCTCTATGGAGAATACAAAAGCCCTTACTAAGACCACCTTATCGCTCACTTTAAAAATGCAAACACACGCTCCTGGTGGTATCAAAAATAACACTAAAGTCCGCACGATGGCCTAGAACGTCATTGGCGATTCACAATTAATTCGATTTCCTATTTAGCGTTGGTTGAGGCTATTGGCTGGGTTAGTGATAATCCACTGCTGAGTCCCATGGTAATCCCCCCGAAAAACAGCGGTGATCGAAAGTAGAATTTTCCGTAAGCTACACGCAGGGAGATTCTGCATGAAGAAGTCACGTTTTTCCGACAGCCAGATTCTGTCGATCCTGAAGCAAGCCGAGAACGGCGCCCCGGTTCCGGAGCTGTGCCGTGAGCACGGCATGAGCAGCGCCAGCTTTTACAAATGGCGCGCGAAGTTCGGCGGAATGGACGCATCGATGATGGCCCGTTTGAAAGAGCTGGAGGATGAAAACCGCCGGCTCAAGAAGATGTATGCCGAAGAACGGCTGAAGGCTGACATCCTCAAGGAAGCCATCGAAAAAAAGTGGTGAAGCCGTCTCGTCGCCGTGAGATGGCGCAGAAGGCCGTCACTGAGAAGCGTGTCAGCATTCGCCTGGCGTGTTGGATGTTCAGCATCAGCGAGACCTGCTATCGCTACCAGGCCAAGCTCAGCAGCGAGAATGCCGAGATTGCCGACTGGCTGATTCGATTGACCCATAATCAGCGGAACTGGGGCTTTGGTCTGTGTTTCCTGCATTTGCGCAATGTGAAAGGCTTTGCCTGGAATCACAAGCGGGTGTACCGGATTTACCGGGAGCTGGAACTGAATCTGCGCATCAAGCCCAAGAAGCGCCTGGTTCGTGAAAAGCCGGAGCCTTTGGCTGTGCCGGACACGATCAACGACAGCTGGTCGATGGACTTCATGCACGACCAGCTCAACGACGGACGCAGTTACCGGCTGCTGAATGTGATCGATGACTTTAACCGCGAAGGCCTTGGCATTGAAGTGGACTTCTCGCTTCCGGCAGAGCGTGTTATCCGATCACTGGAGCAGATCATCGAATGGCGGGGCAAGCCTCGTTCTATTCGCTGTGACAACGGCCCAGAGTACATCAGTGGCAAGCTGGCGACCTGGGCGGAGAACCAAGGCATTGCTTTGGCGTTTATCCAGCCCGGCAAACCCCAGCAAAATGCCTATATCGAACGCTACAACCGAACGGTGCGTTACGATTGGCTGGCACAATATCTATTCGACAGCACCGAAGAAGTCCAGGATTATGCCACTCGTTGGCTCTGGCACTACAATCACGAACGACCCAATATGGGACTCGGAGGGATTACCCCTCAACAGAAGTTGGCTATGATGGCCTGAGGTCTACTTTTGAACCCCGCTAAAAATGGGGGGATTACCCCATGAAAACCATAGCAATCAAAGCAATAACATCAATACTGTGAAAAAGGTGAAGCCATTAAATTCCAAAAGTATTTTAGATTACCCTTGAACCCTGGATTCATAGAATAACCGCAGCACTTTGGATCACACAGTAGAGGAAGGAGGGCCAGCGCCGGTACCCTCTCGACTTTACCGACCAAAGTGAAGCAGAGAATGGGATACCGACAACTGACCCAGGCCCAACGATACCAAATTTTCGCTTACCTCGAGACTGGCATCAGCCAGCGACAGATAGCCAAGGCTATTGGGGTTCACAGCAGCACCATTAGCCGGGAGATAAAGCGCAATGGGCTTACTGCTGGCTATGCGCCTGAGCAGGCTCAATTGAGAAGTGATCAGCGTCGACGCAGCGCCTGGAAAGTGACGAAGCGACTGCCCAGCCTAATTCGATGGGTCACTGATCAACTGATGGACGAATGGAGCCCCCAGCAAATTAGTGGCTTCATGGCGAATGCCAACGGCGTTTGCGTAAGCCATCAGTGGATCTATGCGTTAATCTGGGACGACAAGAAACACGGCGGCGAATTATGGAAGCGACTCCGCTTACCACACCAGCGGCGCTATCAGCGCCGATTGGCCAAGCATGCGGGATTGGGCAAAATTCCACACCGGGTAGGTATTGAACAACGTCCCGCCGAAGTGGAAGAAAGGCGCCATATCGGCCATTGGGAAGGCGATACGGTGCTCAAGGGCCACAAAGAATCCGGCCTGGTGACCCTGGTCGAGAGACGCAGCGGATACCTCTTGGCAGCGCGCCTGCCGACAATCACGGCCACAGGAACGGCCAAAGCGATGACCCGGTTATTAAAACCACGCCGAGGTGCAGTGCAGACCATCACCTTGGATAACGGTTCGGAATTCGCCGAGCACCGACAGGTTGCCAAGGCCGTCTCGGCCAAGACCTATTTTTGCGACCCGTACCGCTCATGCCAGCGTGGCACCAATGAAAACACCAACGGACTGATTCGCCAATATTTCCCGAAAGGGACGGACTTCCGAAAGGTGAGCGACTCAGCACTGAGGCGAGTCGTTGCCAAGCTGAATAATCGCCCCAGAAAACGCTTGGGGTATCGGACACCGGCACAAGTGTTCCTGGGAGAGTATTCAGGAGCGCTGGAAACCGCGGGTGCTGCGCTTAATGTTTGAATTCAGGACTATTGAAGTGCCCCTTCGTAGCTGCACAGGTTATAGTGCAGCCATCAGGAGGACGTTATAAACCAACCCAGCTTGATCAATACTGAGCTGGTCAGCCAAGTAAAACTAGCCTTGGAGCACTCTCCTACATACGGCTATCGCCGTCTGGAGTGTGAACCGCAAGCCTATACAGCACATCTTTCGACTGAAGGTTTGGCAGGTACGCAAGCGGCCTCAAGACTTTCGGTCTTGAGCCAGGAGCCTACCGTCAGCTTCCTCAAGGACGGATGAGCGTTGGGCAACCGACTTGTCACACTATGGTGTAGTAAGGATAGGTAGCCTAACGGTCATCATTGACTGCTGTACACGTGAGATCCTCGGCTGGCGGTTATCGGTCAACGGCAGTAGCAAGACGGCTGAGGCGGCGTTGGAAGAAGCGCTGATCTATCGTCTGGGAGCGCTGGGGCGTGTTCACTCATCTCTGGCACTGCGCTCTGACAACGGTCTGGTGTTCAGCAATCGGCACTACACGAGCACCGTCAGGGCCTATGGACTGAATCAGGAGTATACAACGCCCTACACACCAGAGCAGAACGGCCTAGTGGAAGGCTTCTTTCGCTCCTTGAAAGAGGAGTGTATTTGGGTACACCGATTTGAATCGCTGGGTCCAGTATTACAACGAAGAACGGCCACATCAGTCATTAGGCTATGTGGCACCCAGAGCACACCCAGCATTAGCAGCGTAGGGTGTGCAGGAACTTGGTAGCATTACAGAATTAACTAAATTTGCTACTTTTATCAAAGCACGCTTTCGTTCCTCATAATAATCATACCGATCATAGACGCCTTCAACACCTTTCAGCTTATGATTCAAACAGCGCTCAGCCACATGGCTAGGTACGCCGGTCTCAGCCAACAGACTGCGGCAAGTGCGCCTAAGGTCATGCACCGTAAACTCGGGTAAATCACCCATTCTATTTTCAGGTTGCTGCTTCTTGCCTGGTTCTTTACCAAATAGCTTAGCAATGGCGCGATTGAGTGTATCCCTGCCCATATGGGGCTGCTTACTGCTACGACGGCTAGGAAATACGTAAGGTGAACCACAAGCACGGATGTGAAGCTCCTCTAACCACTCGACTGCTTGTGGTGGCAAAGGAATCGCCATTCCCACACCCGATTTGCTGCGCTCTCCGGGTAAGTTCCATTTCGCATTGTTCAAGTCAAATTCTGACCACGTGGCTTCAGTGAGCTCTGTTTTACGCACTCCAAGCACAACAAGCAGTGCGCATGCGAGATAGTTGTCACGCGTAAAGCTAGTGCGATTTTCTCTGAAAACCTCAAAGGCAAACCTGAGCTCTTCAACGCTAAGTGCTCTATCACGGCTTTTCTCGACCCCGCCCGCATCGTTGACGTTGAAAGCAGACGCAGGGTTATAGGTCAAAAACCCTAGCTTGATGCCATGGTTAAATAGCTGTTTTAAGTACATCAAGGCGTCATTTGCAACGGTTGGGCGACCGCTGTTAGTTACCCTTCTGATAATGGTACGCACATCCATAGGGGTAACGCTAGCCAGCGTTAGCGAACCGATGGCAGGAGCAATATCCTTTTCAAAGACGCGTTTAGGGATGTTGGGATGCTTGAGTCGCTTCTCGAGCTCCTGATACCAATCGTCAAACAGATCCTGCACCGTGCTAATGGTTATTTTTTCTTCACGTACGCGCTCTACAAGAGGGTCTGTACCGCTACGAATGGCTTTCTGAGTCTCAACCACTTGCTCACGAGCTTCGAGCAAGGAGAGTTCAGAGCATTTACCCAGTGTCATACCGCGACGCTTACCCGCGAAGGTGTAGCGGCACATCCAATAGGCCGCTCCTGACTTCGGAATCATCAAGTACAAACCGTTGCCATCACCGTAGCGCCCAGGCTTGGCTTCTCTGATCAATGATTGAATTTTCTTGGCAGTAAAACTCCCCATCGCTCTTCTCCCCCCCTCCGCCAACGTCTAAAACCATATATTTATTTATATTTCAAATACTTATATTAATATTGGGTAGCAAAACCTCAGAAATACGCCCATCTGGTGGATAGCATGGCATTTTACTACCCACTTTACTACCCACTTGGCGGTGGATTAAGCGGGATTTCGGTGGACGAGCATAGACACTAATTTTATTAAAAATATATAAAACAGTATTTTATAGAATTAAAAAAACGACCATAGGCATCACTCAATATTCTGAATCTGCTCCCGCATCTGCTCGATCAGCACCTTCAACTCCACCGCGCAGCGGGTCGTCTCTGCTACCACGGATTTTGACGAGAGCGTATTGGCTTCGCGGTTAAGCTCCTGCATCAGGAAGTCCAGGCGGCGGCCTTTGGGGCCTTTTTGGGCGAGCTGGTGGCGCACTTCTTCAATGTGCGCGGTGAGGCGGTCTAACTCTTCGTCCACATCGGCTTTTTGGGCCACCAGTACCAGCTCGGCTTCCAGGCGTTGGGGGTCGAGTTCGGTTTTGGCGACCTCTAAGCGCTCTAGCAGCTGGGCGCGCTGGCGTTCCAAAATCTGCGGCAGCAGGTTGCGTACGGTGGCCACCTGCTCGCTCACTGCGTCTAGGCGGGTGGTGATCATCTCGGCCAGTTTTTCGCCTTCGCGGGCACGGGCGTCGATCAGCTCATCCAGCGCTTGGTTAAAGAGCGCTTTGGCGGCGGCTTTGATGGCGTCTTGGTCGAGGTGCTGGGTTTCCATCACGCCGGGCTGGTTGAGCAGTGCCAGCGTGGTGGGCGGCACGGCGCTGGGCACCTGCTGCTGAATGGCAGCCAGGGCGTCTGCAATCTCTTTTAGGCGCTGGGCGTTCACTGCCGGTGCTTGGGCGGTGTCGGCGCTCTCGAACCGCACGCTGCACTCTACCTTGCCTCGGGCCAGGCGCGTGCGCAGTGCTTCGCGCAGCACCGGCTCTAAATCCCGTAGGCTTTCATGGAGGCGAAAGTGCGGCTCTAGGTAGCGCTGGTTCACCGAGCGAATCTCGACCTGCAGGGTGCCAAACGGGGCGGCCTGCTCGGTGCGGGCGAAGGCGGTCATGCTGTGTACGCGGCGTGAAGCGGCCATAAGTCGATGCATCCTTTCCATCAATGTGATGCCGAACAGTCTAACCGATAGGTCCATCCGCGCACGCTTAGACGTGTACAATAGAGGGCTTTTCCACTTTAAACATGATGTGAGGTGCTATGCGTCCTGATGTAGTTCGCCCCAGCGGTCGCGAGGCCGACCAGCTCCGTGATATTCGCTTAACCCGTGATTACACCCGCCATGCGGAAGGCTCCGTGCTGGTGGAGTTTGGCGATACCAAGGTGCTGTGCAACGCGAGCGTGGAAGCGGGCGTGCCGCGCTGGCTGCGCGGTAAACATCAGGGCTGGATTACTGCCGAATACGGCATGTTGCCCCGCGCGACTCATACCCGCAGTGGCCGCGAAGCGACCCGTGGCAAACAGGGTGGCCGCACGCTGGAGATTCAGCGCCTGATTGGCCGCAGCCTGCGTGCGGCGGTGAATTTGAAGAAGCTGGGCGAGTTCACCATCACCGTGGATTGCGATGTTATCCAGGCCGATGGTGGCACGCGCACGGCAGCCATTACCGGTGGCTGCGTGGCGCTGGTGGATGCGCTTCGCTACCTGCAGCGGGAAAAGAAGATCAAAGGCGACCCCTTCAAGCAGTTGGTCAGCGCGATCTCGGTGGGCATCTACAAAGGCGTGCCGGTGCTGGACCTGGATTACCCCGAAGATAGCAAAGCCGACACCGACCTGAACGTGGTGATGACCGAAAGCGGCGAGCTGATTGAAGTACAGGGCACGGCGGAAGCGGGCGCGTTCAACCGCAAAGAGCTGAACGCGATGCTGGATTTGGCCGAGAAAGCCGGTGATGAACTGCGTGAGAAGCAGAGGGAAGCGCTGGGGATTCGCGGTTAAGGGAACTCGGTATTACGGAGCCCTGAAACGCAACAGGCCAGCGGTAAGCTGGCCTGTTGGCGGTGCGACGCGGGAAGTAGCTAACGCTTAAAGCGCTAGATCATACTCAACGATCAGCGGTGCGAACTCAGAGAAGGTCGCATCGTAATCAATCCACGCGTCCACCACGTGACGACGGAAGTTGGGGCCGACCAGCTGGTAGTCGATCCGCCAGCCTTCTTGACGGTCACGGGGCACGTCTTGGTCAAGTTTTGGCCACCAGGTGTACTCGCCTGCATCGCGATTGATTTCGCGGAAGGTGTCGATAAAACCGGTGGGGCCAAGCACCTGATCCATCCAGGCACGCTCTTCCGGGCGGAAGCCGGAAGTGAGCTGGTTGTCCGACCAGTTGGCCAAATCGATGGTTTTGTGGGCAATGTGCCAGGTACCGCAGATGATGTATTCGCGGCGTTTGCGCGACATCTTCGTCAGGTACTCCTGGTACTGCTCCATAAACGCCTGTTTGGCTTTTTGGTCACTGCCATCAGGCATCAGGAAGGTAGCAATACTGAAGCGGTCGTAATCCGCCTGCAGAAAGCGCCCTTCGTGGTCGCACTGAGGGAACCCCAAGCCGTACATGATGGCTTTGGGGATTTTGCGGCAATAGAGTGCCACACCGGAGAAACCATCTTCCTCGGCATCCAGGAAGTAGCCTTCGTAGCCTTCCGGATAGAGGATGTGGTCACCCAGTTCAAAACTTTTCGCCTTGATGTTCTGCACGCAGACCACGTCGGCATCCTGCTGAGCCAGCCAGTCCAGGAAGCCACGGTCGACGGCATCACGTATACCATTGACATTAATGCTGGCAATTTTCATAAATCGTCCCTTTTGCGTCGCTGCTGTATGATACCCGACGTTTAGACGTTTGGGTAAAGGCAGCGAGTAAAACTTGCCATTTACCCTACTTTTATTGTTGCTTTCGTGCCGATTGAAACCTACCGCTTAGTGAGGAATGCCGTGGCCACCACTCTACAACCCTACCAGCGCGATTTCATTGCTTTTGCCATTGAACAGGGCGTACTTAAGTTTGGCGAGTTTACGCTGAAATCTGGCCGCGTTAGCCCCTACTTTTTCAATGCTGGGCTGTTCCAAACCGGTCGGGCGCTGGCCAAACTGGGCCGCTTTTACGCCCAGGCGATTGTGGATAGTGGCTTGAAAGCCGACGTGCTGTTTGGCCCGGCCTACAAAGGCATTCCGCTGGCGGCGGTCACCGCGGCGGCGCTGGCCGACCACCACGACCTGGATATGCCTTACTCCTTCAATCGCAAAGAGGCCAAAACCCACGGCGAAGGCGGCAACATTGTGGGTGCGCCGCTTTCAGGCGATATCTTGATCATCGATGACGTGATCACCGCAGGCACCGCGATCCGTGAAGTGATGAGCCTGATCGAGCAGAGCGGTGCCCGTGCCGGTGGGGTGATCATTGCCCTGGACCGCCAGGAGCGCGGCCAAGGCGAACAGAGCGCCATTCAAGAAGTACAGGCCCAGTACGGCATGCCGGTGGTCAGCATCGTCACCCTTGAGCAAGTGCTGACGTATCTTGAAGAGCACGCAGGCGGCGAGATGCTCGCCTACGCCGATGCGGTACGCGCTTACCGCGACCAATACGGCATTGCCGGGTAAGTCTAGATCTCGAGGGCGCCGGCGTAATCCTGCTGGCGCCACGCTTCATAGCTCACCACCGCTACCGCGTTGGAAAGATTCAAACTACGGTTATTAGGCTGCATGGGGATGCGCAGTTTATGCTCCGCCGGAAGCATGGCGTGCACGTCTGGAGAGAGCCCGGCGGTTTCTGAACCGAACAGCAGTACATCCCCCGGTGCGAAGTTAGCATCGCTGTGGGCGCGGGTGCCCTTGGTGGTAATCGCCCAGATAGTGCGCCCCTGCATGGCGGTGTAAAACGCCGTAAAATCTGCGTGGCGGGTCACGTTGGCAAGGTCGCGGTAGTCTAAACCAGCGCGGCGCAGCTTTTTCTCTTCGAGATCAAAGCCCAGCGGCTCGATCAAATGGAGACGGCAGCCGTTGTTCGCCACTAGGCGCATAATGTTGCCCGTATTGGGAGCCATGCGCGGCTCGAATAGCGCTACTTCAAACATCACCACCTGCCTATGAGTTACCTGCTGTATTTGCCTGCTGCGCCTTCGTCAGCGCCGCTGATTGTAATAGAAATTGCCCTGAAACACTTGTAGAGGTCACCCTGCGCCATGACGCCCCAACCGCCAAAGAGCATTCTTAGCCGTATCAAAGGGCTCAACCCACGCCAGCAAGAAGCGGTGCGCTACATCGATGGCCCTTGCCTGGTACTGGCGGGCGCGGGGTCGGGCAAAACCAGCGTCATCACCACCAAGATTGCCTACCTCGTGCAAGAGTGTGGCATGAGCGCACGCAAAATTGCCGCGGTGACCTTTACCAACAAGGCCGCTCGGGAGATGAAAGAGCGGGTGGGCCAGATGCTAAAGGGCAAAGAGGGCCACGGGCTGACGGTCTCTACGTTCCACAACCTGGGGCTCAATATCATTCGCGGCGAGCTGAAAACCCTGGGCTACAAGCCGGGGTTTTCGCTGTTCGACCCGGAAGATGCCAAGGCGCTGCTGCGGGATTTGATGAACAAGGATGCCCAGGTCGATGCCGAGCAGATCAACGCCGTGCAGGCCAAAATTTCGACCTGGAAAAACGACCTGGTGCTGCCAGGGGATGCGCTCTCGTTCGCGGCCGACGATGACGAACACTTCGCCGCGCGCGTCTATGAAGCCTACGTTCGCCACCTGAAAGCCTACAACGCGGTGGATTTCGACGACCTGATTCTGCTGCCGGTGGTGCTCTTACAGCGCGACCCAGAGGCGCTAGCCCGCTGGCGGCGTAAAATCCACTACATGCTGGTGGATGAGTATCAGGACACCAACGTCTCCCAGTACCTGCTGGTAAAGCTGCTGATGGCGGAACGGGCTACCTTTACCGTGGTAGGCGACGACGACCAGTCGATTTACGCGTGGCGGGGCGCGCGGCCAGAAAACTTGGTTACGCTGGGGGAGGATTTCCCTCGTTTGAAAGTCATCAAACTGGAGCAGAACTACCGCTCCACCGGCACTATCCTGCGCGCCGCCAACACGCTGATTGCTAACAACCCCCACGTCTACGACAAAACCCTGTGGTCGGATATGGGCGACGGCGCGCCGATTCGCGTGGTGGTGAATCGTCATGAAGAGGCCGAGGCCGAGCGGGTCGCTAGCGAAATGCTCACCCGGCGCATTAAAGAAAAAGCCGAATGGCGGGATTTTGCGGTGCTCTACCGGGGCAACTTCCAGGCACGGCTGCTGGAGCTAAAGCTGCAGCACTACCAAATTCCGTACAAGCTCTCCGGCGGCACGTCGTTTTTCTCTCGTAACGAGATCAAAGACGCCATGGCGTACCTGCGCCTGCTGATTAATCCCGCCGACGACAACGCCTTTTTGCGCATCGTCAACGTGCCCCGCCGCGAAATTGGCCCCGGCACGCTGGAGAAGCTCGCCAACTATGCCACTGAGCGCTCGATTTCGCTTTTCGCCGCCTGCCATGAATTAGGGCTTGAGCAAACCCTACCTACCCGCGCCGTGGAGCGGTTATCACGTTTTACCCACTTTATCGATGGCGTGCGCAAACGGATGGACCAGGGCGATGCCATTGCCGCGATCCGCGACATGCTGCGGGATATGGATTACGAAGCGTGGCTCTACCAAAACGCCAGCGCCCCTACTATTGCCGAGCGGCGCATGGCCAACGTGTGGATATTGATTGATCAGTTGGAGAAGTCGCTGAACCGCGACCCGGAAGACGCGACAGATTCCACCGAAACAGAAACCGACGGGGTGGAAGCGGCCATTTCGCGCCTAGTGCTGCGGGATATTCTCGAACAGCAGGCAGAGGAGGATGACTCGGATCGGGTTCAGCTGCTCACCATGCACGCCTCCAAAGGGTTGGAGTTCCCCCATGTGTATCTGATGGGCCTGGAAGAGGATTTGCTGCCCCACCGCAACGCCATCGAGATGGATACCGTGGAGGAGGAGCGCCGCTTGGCCTACGTGGGTATTACCCGCGCACGGCGTACGCTAACGCTGACGCTGGCCCGCCAGCGCAAGGCGTATGGCGAACTGATGGACTGCCAACCCAGCCGCTTTTTGGATGAGCTGCCCGCGGATGATTTGGAGTGGGAGGGCCGCGCCGATAAAGAAGACCCGGAGAAAAAGCAGGCACGCGGTAAAGATGCGATTGCCGGGCTGCGCTCGCTGCTGGGATAAGCGGGCAGGGCAAGCGCGATGTATCGCACAAAAAAATATCCACAGGGAGTTTGGAGCACCCACCTGTGGATAGTTTATGGCGCTTGGCTTACCCGCCCATGAGGGCGGGCCGCTCGCCTTTACTGTGCTTGCGAGACCATGTAATCCACCACGGCCATGATCTCTTCATCGGAAGCGCTGCTGCCACCACGCGGCGGCATCACGCCTTTACCGTTGAAGACGCTTTGGTAGAGTGCGTCGGTACCCTGCTCAATACGCGGGCCCCAGGCTTCCGCATCGCCCAGCTTCGGTGCACCGGCAACACCAGCACCGTGGCACGCTGCACAGCCAACGCTGGCGTAGAGTGCTTCACCGTCTAAACCGCTGTCGCCACCGGCAGCTTCTTCTTCATTGGCGGCGGCGGCTTCGCTCGCAGACTCTTCTTCTGCAGCGTCGTCGGCTGCTGCCATGTCGTCGCTCGCGCCCTCTTCAGAGGCTTCTGCTGCGGCTTCTTCTTCACCGCCCCCTAGCTCAGGCACTTCCATGACGGGCTCGACCATATAGGCAACCGCGGCTTCCATCTCTTCATCAGAGAGGTTCGGGTTGCCGCCACGGGCAGGCATCGCGCCAATACCGTTAATGGCGTGGTCTAGCAGGGTGGCAAAGCCTTGCTCGGTACGCTCTGCCCAAGCGGCTTCGTCACCGCGTACCGGCGCACCGGCCGCGCCGGTTTCGTGGCACGCCATACAGACGTTGTTGTAGATACCCTCGCCATCTACTTCACCATCACCGCCACTGCTAGAAGCCGCGGGGGCTGCTGCCGTGCCGCAGTCTTGGCCTTGAAGGCAGAGTTGTCCTACCGGCGCTAGGCGCTCAGCGATTGCGTTACGCGCTGCATCTTGGGCATAAGCACCGGATGTGCCTGCCATGACGCCGAGGGCCGCCAGCCCGCTCATGATCAGCTTAGATTTCACTCTCACCACCTCTTGAGTTTTATGTAGTAAACGCGTTGCGCTTCAAAACGAGTGCGTCCGTTTTTTGCTTATGCTGGATACCTAGCGCTTGGAGACACCGCTCTTACCAGGGTGCGGCCGTGCCACTTCCGATGGACGCTGCCACCGGGGCACCGAAACGCCAAGACATACGTATAGAGTTAGTATACCGAGAACATAAAGGGTAAGAAAATGCTACTAAGCGCGGCAATTCAACCCACGGCCGCCATACGCGGGTCGAAAGCCCGTTTCAGTACCAACCCAGGAGGCGCTCACGTCCCAGCGATTCGAAGCCCGTCTGGTCGTATACCCGCCTAGCCGGCGTGTTCTGCGCATCTACCGTCAAACTGAGGTAGTGTGCCCCTGATTGAGCGGCCAAGGTTTGCGCATGGCGAACGATGGCTCGTCCTAATCCTCGCCCCCGCCAGTCGGGCAGCAACCCCATCAGTTGCAGGCTCCAGTGCGAAGAAAGGGTAGCGAGCAGCAATACTCCTACCGGCTTTTCTTGGTGTTCCAACCAATACCAGTGCGGCGGGTGAGCCGATGCCGCTTGGGCTTGGAACCCCGCTAGCAGCGTCTTCACCGGCAGCGCGTCGCGCAGCGCCGGGCAGTCCAACGACGCTTCCCCTACTCGCGCCAACAGCGCATGCTGCTCGGCCAGGGGTAACGTCGTGAACGGGCGTAATCCTAGCGATGCCTGGGGAGCAACGGGGGGTTGGCACGTCCATACACGATGCTCCAACGTAGCCATGGCCCGCATCCCCCCATTGACTAACACGTCCTCCCACGCGGCCCACGGCGCAGGTAGCGCCACATGGCAAAGCGTGATGGGCTGGCGATGTACCCACCCTTGCAAGGCACTCAGCAGCGGTGGGACAGCAGCGTCGTTGTGCCGGGGGAGCCATAGCTGCGCCGTGTGGTTCGCCAGCGGCTGCACCCAGGCGACCGCGCGTATGTGTTCGTCTTCCATCGCGACCCACAGGCCGCGCCAAGCGTCCGCACTGGCCGTGGTGAGGGCATGTTGCAACCCAGCCTGAAGGGCAGGATCGTGGACGGCGGCCAGATGCAGCAGGGCTTCACGCCGCTGGTGCTCTGGACAGGGCTGAACGACAATGTGGCTGAGTAACGAACAACGTGTCATGTTAGATAACCGGGTAATTTGAAAAAGCCCCTATGCGTCAAGGAGGGTTCATCCCACGTTATGCGCCTCTTATTAGTAGAAGACGACCCCAGCTTAGCATCGGGAATTCGCATCGCCCTAAAACCCGAACACTATACGGTGGATCATCTTACCGATGGAGATGCGGCGCTTAGTGCTCTTCAAAGCGAACCCTTCGATGCAGTGATTTTGGACCTCGGTTTACCTCACGTGGACGGCATGGACGTGTTACGGACGATTAGGCGCCTGGGCAGCCAAGTGCCCATTTTAGTGCTCACTGCCCGTGACGCCGTGGACCATCGCATCGAAGGGCTCGATGCGGGGGCCGATGATTACCTCACCAAACCATTTGAGGTGGATGAACTCAAGGCGCGTTTACGTGCCCTGCTGCGTCGTAGCCAAGGTCAAACCAACGGCGTGCTCAAATTTCGTGGTATTAGCCTGGACCCTCAAACGCTGATCGTGACGTACCAGCACCAGACGGTTCCCCTCTCACGCCGTGAGCTCGCGCTTCTGCAAGAGTTCATGAGCCATCCTGGACGTGTCTTTACCCGCGATACGCTCACACGGTTGATTTATGGATGGGAAGAGGATGTCGAGAGCAATGCCATCGAGGTCCATATCCACCATTTACGGCGTAAGCTGTTTCCCGATGTGGTGCGAACGGTACGAGGAATCGGCTACGTCATGGATAAACCCGAGTAGGCCGCTCCATGACATCCATTCGCCGCCGCACGTTAGGCCTCGTCCTGCTCGTCTTTGGCATTAGCATGCTGATCATTGGCTACATTAGCTACCGCTATGCCGCGCGCGAAATCGAAGCGTTGCACGATAGGAGCTTGGCGCAAAACGCCGCGTTGTTAGAGGGACTACTGCAAGCCCCGCTGCCTGCGCACGATCAGTCGTTGCTTATTAAAAGCCTGGAAACGGCGCTCTCAGCCCCCAATCAGCGTGCTGCAACGCCTTTAGACGGCAGCTTACGTGAACTGGCCTTTCAACTCTGGGAAGAGGACCGTCTGCTGCTACGCTCTGCCAGCGGACCCAGCACGCCACTGGTGCAGCAACCCGTTGGCTACTCGACGCTGACGGTGGATGAGTACGCTTGGCGCGTCTATGTGCTCGACGTACCTGGCAGCACCCAACGCGTGGTGGTCAGCGAGCGCGCAGACGTGCGCGGTGAGCTGATCAGCGCCGTGGCGCTGCGTACCCTGCTGCCCGATTTGATTGGGCTACCCTTTTTGACGCTGCTGCTATGGTGGTCCATTGGTTGGGGGCTGGCCCCCCTGTCTCGCATGGCAGAGCAGATCCGTAACCGCGACCCGCACAATCTAAAACCGTTACCGCTCTACCCGCTGCCTCAAGAGCTGGGCACCATTGCCGGAGCGTTGAACCGGCTGCTGGAGCGGCTGCGCCAACTGCGCGTGCGCGAAAAACGCTTCATTGCCGACGCCGCCCACGAGCTGCGCACTCCGCTGGCCGTGCTGGATCTTCACGCCCAAAATGCGCTGGCGGCCGAGAACGCCGAAGATCGTGAAGAGTCGCTTCATCACCTGCGCAGCGGCGTCGCCCGCTCGACACGGCTGGTCTCCCAACTGCTGACCCTGGCCCGCCTCGACCCCGAAGAGGAGCCGCTGCCTGAGCTGCGCTACGCCAACGTGCTGCTGGAAACCCAGGAGACACTGGCAAAGCTCTCGCCGCTGGCCGCCGAGCGCCAGCAGCAGTTACTGCTCACTGCCGATGACCACGCCGATTGGCGTATGGAAGAGGAGCCTGGTGCCATTGAAACCTTGGTACAGAACTTGGTCGGCAACGCCCTTCAGCATGCTCCCGAGCAGAGCACCATTACCGTGACCCTCGAAGCCGCCCCGCAAAGCATTACGCTGATGGTGGACGACCAAGGCCCCGGTATCCCTGCCGAAGAGCGCAGCCGGGTGATCGAGCGTTTTCAGCGAGCGGGCCCAGGTGCCGGTGCGGGGCTGGGGTTATCCATCGTTGAACGTCTGGTCAAACGCCATGAGGGCCAATTGCACTTGGAGGACGCTCCGGGCCGCGGCCTGCGCGTTCGAGCAGTATTGGCAAGAGAGGCGCTGACACTGCGCCATGCGAAAGAATGAGAAAAAATGTAACGTCGGCAGGCTCTTAAGATTGTGATAAGAATTCCGTGCAAATGTGAAGGTACAGAGCAGGCGCGTAGTGAATGACCTGCTTCTTCACAACCACGGAGGTACCCCACGATGAACCAATCCCTGCACTCCCATAAGCCGCTCGTTCAGTTTGGTGCTACCCCGCTACTCACGACCCCGGTACCCAAGCAGCTCACTCCTGAAAGCCCGGCCATGTCGGTACTCACCGACTTTACCCACGTCATGCCGCAATCCATCGCGGGCGACACGCCCATCGATGAGGCTCATTTGAAAATGCGTCATGGCGGTATCCGCCTGCTGTTCGTGATGGACAAACAGTCTCACTGCGTGGGCGTGCTCACCGCGAAAGAGGTCATCGGCACCCGGCGCATCAACCTGGCCATGCAGCAGCGCAATTTGGAGCGCTCCGAAGTGACGGCCGCGATGATCATGACGCCTTGGGAGAAACTCAGCGCCATGCCGCTGGAGCAGCTCGCCTCGCTCACCATCGAAGACCTCGTGCTCTCGATGGAAAGCTTTACCGAACAGCACCTGCTGATCACCGAACGCAAGCCGAACGAAGAGCTGAGCGTGAGAGGCATCATCTCCGCCACCGATATTCAAACGGTGATGGGAAGTCGAATCCCAGCCAAGCTTCCAACGACGGTGGTCCCCATGGCTCGCAGCTTCGCCGATATCTGCCAGGTGATTACCGGACACGACCTGTAACCCTCGCAAGGCACATTACCCGTCAGAATTTAATCGCTTTATTACGCAAACGCCCCTTATCGAACCGATAAGGGGCGTTTTTTGCCTAGCCATATGACTAGGCAAACGTCCAAGCGACGCTTAGAACAGGTTGGCGTTGATCAGCAGATGCGCTGCAATGCTGGCGGCGTAGCCCAACAAAATGGCGGGCACCCAACGCAGATGGACCGCGAAGGTGTAGATGCCTCGAGCTTGGCCCATCAGCGCCACCCCGGCAGCAGACCCCATGGAGAGCAGACTGCCCCCCACCCCTGCCGTCAGAGTAATCAGCAGCCAGTTGCCTTCCGACATATCCGGGGCCATGGAGAGCACCGCGAACATCACTGGGATGTTATCCACTACCGCTGAAATCAGCCCCAGCACGACGTTGGCCCAAACCGGGTCCCAGCCGCCGTAGAGCGTCTCTGACAGCAGGCTCAGGTAGCCCATGAACCCAAGGCCACCGACACACATCACGACCCCGTAGAAGAACAATAGCGTGTCCCATTCGGAGCGGGCAATTTTGCTGAAGATATCGAACGGCACCACGCTGCCTAACTGCTCGAGCTTCTTCCAGTCGCCCCGGCGTGAGTAACGCTCACGTTTGCGCTCCAGCGAGCGGGGCAGACTGCGACGCAGGTAATAGCCAAAGAATTGCAGCAGGCCTAGACCAAACATCATGCCCATGGCGGGCGGTAAGTACAGAATCGAGTGGCACAGCACCGAGATCGCCACGGTGATCAAGAACAAAACGATGATGCGCCGGGCACCACGCTTCAACCACACGTTTTCGATCAGCGCAGCGGGCTGACGATTGACGATGAAGAAGTTCATGATCACCGCAGGCACCATGAAATTCACGATCGCGGGCACCAACAGCGCGAAGAAACCTTCGAACGGCACCTGACCGGCCTGCCATACCATCAGCGTGGTGATATCGCCAAACGGACTGAACGCACCACCCGCGTTGGAGGCCACCACCACGTTCACGCAGCACAGGCCGATGAACTTGTTATCCCCCTCGGCCACCTTCAGCACCACGGCACACATCAGCATGGCGGTGGTCATGTTGTTGGCGATGGACGAAATACCGAAGGCCAAACAGCCGGTAATCCAGAACAAGCTGCGGTAGCTAAACCCCTTACGCACCAGCCACGCGCGTAGTGCATCGAACACGCGACGCTCTTCCATGGCATTGATATAGGTCATCGCCACCAGCAGGAACAGCAGCAGCTCGGTGTACTCGAGCAGTGTCTCCTTGAAGGCGCTCTCTGCCTCATGGGGCATACCCGCCTGCACGTAGACCCACGCCACCATAGCCCAGATCAGGCCAGCGGCCACCAGCACGGGCTTGGATTTACGCATGTGGATGATTTCTTCACTCATGACCAGGGCATAGGCCAGAATGAAAATAGTGACGGAGGCAATACCGGTCAGGGAGGCGGTGAGATCGAGAGGGCCGGCAGCAGCAAAGGAGAGCGATGGAAAAGCGAATAGGCAGAGTGCGGTCAACAACCAAGCAACGCGGCAAGCAGGATGCCGAGTTGCAAGGGCGTTAGGTGGTTTCATAGCAGCGTGATCCTGGCAGGGTTAAAGAATACCGCCACGATAATAAGCACACTAACTATGTGCTGCAACGCAGCGATGGCGCATAAGATGCGGCCATTTGCCGCATCTTGTAAAGCGCTTTATTCATCCAATTGCAATTATTTGTGACGCACCGATCATTCGACGGTCACGCTCTTGGCAAGGTTACGCGGCTGGTCCACATCGGTGCCTTTCAAGACCGCGACATGGTAGCTCAGCAGCTGTAGCGGCAAGGTGTAGAGCAGAGGAGCCAGCGCTTCGTGGACGTCTGGCAGCTCCAGTACGCGAATGTCGTCTTGGGGGCTGATGCCTACCTTGTGGTCGGCAAACACGAACAGTTGCCCCCCTCGGGCGCGTACTTCCTGGAGATTGGATTTCAGCTTTTCCAGCAGGTCATCGTTGGGGGCTACCGAGATGACAGGCATCTCGCTATCCACCAGCGCCAGCGGGCCGTGTTTTAGCTCGCCGGCCGGGTAGGCCTCGGCATGGATGTAGGAGATCTCCTTGAGCTTCAGTGCGCCTTCTAGAGCAATCGGGTAGTGCGCTCCACGCCCCAGGAACAGCGCATGATGCTTTTCAGCGAACGCCTGGGAAAGCGCTTCGATTTGCCGGTCGAGCCCCAGCACCTGCTGACAGATCGCGGGCAGCGTCTGCAGGGCACGAATGATCTCTGGCTGCTCGGGCTGGCCCTTCGCTTTGCTGACGGACAGCGTCAGCAGCATCAGCGCAATCAACTGGGTGGTGAAGGCTTTGGTCGAGGCCACGCCGATTTCGGGGCCTGCGCGGGTCATCAGCGACATGTCTGACTCCCGCACCAAGGAGCTGCCGGGTACGTTGCAGATCGCCAGCGAGCCAACATACCCCAGCGTCTTGGCAAAGCGCAGCGCCGCCAGCGTATCGGCAGTCTCCCCGGACTGAGAGAGCGTTACGAACAGCGTGCCTTCCGGCACGACCGGATGACGGTAGCGATACTCGGACGCCACCTCGACCTGTACCGGTACCCCGGCGTAACGCTCCAGCCAATAACGCGCGACCAAGCCAGCATGATAGCTGGTGCCACAAGCGATGATATGCACCTGGCGCGTCTTCTGAAACAACGCCTGGGCGTCCGGTCCAAAGCTTTCGACCAGCACGCTGCTAGCGCTTAGCCGTCCTTCCAGGGCGGCTTCGATGACCTTGGGCTGCTCGAAAATCTCTTTGAGCATGTAGTGACGATAGTCACCCTTGCTGGCCGCACCGTCGCCGTGTTCGAACGTTTGCACGGGGCGCTCGACCGGGTTGCCTTGCCGGTCGACGATGCGAAGGGTGCCGCCCTCACGAAGCTCGACCACGTCGCCCTCTTCCAGGTAGATAAAGCGATCGGTGACCTGCAAAAGCGCCAGCGGATCCGAGGCTAGAAAAGCTTCGTCGATCCCGACCCCGACGACCAGCGGGCTGCCTTGGCGTGCGCCCACCACCACCTCAGGTTCGGCTGCGCTCATCACGCCGAGCGCGTAAGCGCCACCCAGGCCATGCACGATCTCTTGGGTCGCGTCGAACAGCGTCTTCCCCGTGGCGAGTTTTTCCGCCAGCAGGTGGGCGATCACCTCGGTATCGGTGTCCGAGGTGAAGGCATAGCCGCTGCCTTGTAGCGTCTCTTTGATCTGCTCGTAGTTTTCGATGATGCCGTTATGCACCACGGCCACGTGATCGCTACTGTGGTGCGGATGCGCATTGGCCTCGGAGGGTTTGCCGTGGGTGGCCCAGCGGGTGTGGGCGATTCCGCTGTGGCCCGGCAGCGCTTCGGCATCCAACCGCTCGGCCAACGCCGAGACTTTGCCCAAGGCGCGGTGCCGTGTTAAGTCACCGCCGTTCAGCACCGTCATGCCAGAGGAGTCGTAGCCGCGATACTCCAAGCGTTTAAGGCCTTCCAGCAAAATTCCCTGCACATTGCGCTGTGCAACCGCTGCGACGATGCCACACATAACTCTTTCTCCTAGGGCGTTCTCACGCCGTGTTATTCAACGTGTCGATGCACTTATTTAGTCGTTTTCACCGGGCGAGGCCAGTCGGGCTTTTCTAGCTGTCGGCTGCGCGTCACGGCTAGGGCGTGCTCGGCCACGTCTTTGGCGATCGTGGAACCTGCACCGACGGTGGCTCCTTTACCCACCGTGACGGGGGCTACCAACGCGGTATTGGAGCCGATGAAGGCGTTATCGCCTATCTCGGTGCGATGCTTGTTAACACCGTCGTAGTTGCAAGTAATGGTCCCCGCGCCTACGTTCACATCGCGCCCCAAGCGAGCATCACCCACGTAGCTTAAATGATTGATTTTGCTACCTTCACCCACATCGGCATTTTTGGTTTCGACAAAATTACCGACTTTGGCTTTGACCGCCAAGCGCGTGCCGGGACGCAGCCGCGCGTAGGGCCCCACCTGATTAAGGCCCGCCGCCACGGTCGTATCGATCACGCTATGGCTGTGAATCTCGCTTTCCGCGCCGATGGTGCTGTTCTTGATGATGCAGTAGGGGCCAACGCGCACGCCTTCGCCAAGCTCGACATCCCCTTCGAACACGCAACCCACGTCGATGAAGACGTCGTGACCGCAGGTGAGTTTACCGCGCACGTCGATGCGTGCTGGGTCGGCCAAGGCAACGCCTTGGGCCATCAACGTCTCCGCTATCTGCTGCTGATAGGCACGCTCGAGGCGGGCCATTTGCGCACGATTATTGACCCCTTCTACCTCGATAGCCTGCTGCGGCTGCGCGGTGGCCACCTTAATGCCCTCATTGGCCGCCATGGCGATCACATCGGTCAGGTAGTACTCACCCTGGGCATTCTCTGCCGACAGCTGGGGTAGCCAGCGCTTCAATTGGGCGCTGGTCATGGCCATGATGCCGGTGTTGCACTCGGTAATCGCCAACTGCTCGTCGGTAGCATCTTTCTGCTCGACGATCGCCACGGCGTGGCCATCGCTATCGCGTACGATACGCCCATAGCCGCTGGGGTCATCCAGCGTGACGGTGAGCAGTCCCATGTGCTGCTCATCCACCTGGGTCAGCAGACTCGCCAGCGTCTCGCGGCGAATCAGCGGCACGTCCCCATACAGTACCAGCACGATGCCGCTGCCCAGTTGAGGCTGCGCCTGAGCGACCGCGTGTCCGGTGCCCTTCTGCTCTTCCTGCAACGCAAACGAGACCTTGAACTCCGCCAGCGCCTCTCGCAGCTGGTCGGCACCGTGACCAATCACCACGTGAGTACGGCTAGGGTTCAAGCCATTGGCCGTTTCCAGCAGGTGCTGCACCATGGGCTTGCCCGCCAGCGTGTGCAGCACTTTGGGAAGTTGAGAGCGCATCCGTGTGCCTTTGCCCGCCGCAAGGATGACGATATCGAGGTCGTACATGTTATTCACCTGTCTCCGTTTGGCGATTCGCCGTGGGCGCCGCCCAGGGTTCGATGCCCAATTCGTCGATCAGCGCATCACCGAAATAGTTGACGAAGGCCGGACTCGCCAGGCTGCGCCAGCGATCCCCTTCGCGTACTAGCATCAATATATTGAGATTGTTCTCGACGGCCAGCTGCATCCCTTGTTCGCTCCCGACGACGGTGAGTGCCGTGGCCCAGGCATCGGCCCAGGCGTTCGAGGGGTGAAACACCGATACCGACGCCAATTGATGCTTGATGGGCCGCCCGGTTCGCGGGTCCAGAAGATGGGAGAAGCGCTCGCCGTCGACGTCGAAGTAATTGCGATAATCGCCGGAGGTGGCCACCGACATGCCCTCCAGCGCTATCACGTGCTGTGCTTCCGGCACGCCGCTTTGCGGCACTTCGATGCCGATACGCCAGGGCGTCTGCGCGTCGATATCGCGGTAACCGCGGGCAGTCAGCCCGCCACCGATATTGACCAGATAGTTGTCGATGCCTTGCTGGTCTAGATACGCCGCTACGCGGTCGGTAGCGTGGCCTTTCGCCACGCCAGAGAGGTCGGCGAAGACATCGCGTAAGCGGCGCGCCTGCATCCGCTGGGTATCGACCTCTACCGCATCGAAGCCAACGGTCGCCAGGCGCTCGCTGAGTTCGGCATCGCTGGGGACTTCCTCGGGCCGCGCTTCGGGGCCGAAGCTCCATAGATTGACGACGTCGCCAATGGTGATGTCGAACGCTCCACCGCTGGCTTCTGCCACCGAGCGGCTAATGGCCATCACTTCGATCAACTCGTTGGAGAGCGGCTGCCACTCACCAATCGGCGCACCATTGAACGCGACCAGTTCAGAGTCGTCGCGGTAGGTCGACATGGCCTGGTCCACGTCTTCCATCTCGGCCAGGATGCCCTCTTCCAGCGCTTTAGCATCGCCTTGGGTGAGCGGGTCGACCAGCGTCACTTGATAGTAGGTTCCAAAAATGCCGCCTTCGAAGCGCACTGGCGACTCCAAAGGACGGTCACTCTCCGAGCAGCCTGCCAGTAGCAGTCCGACCAGTGCCACGATCCCCACACGCCCACACGCGGTTTGATAGCCCTTCATCCGATTTCCTTAATTGAACGCGCCGGGTCAGAAGTGAAAAAACCAGAGTAACCAAGCACCAAACAGTACTCGATAGACCACGAACGGCTGCATGCCTAGCTTTTTAATCACCACCAGGAAGTAGTGAATACACAGATAAGCGCTGATACCCGATAACAGCGCCCCTACTAGCATAGCGGGTACGTCGATCAGGTGAGGCGCTTTGAGCAGGTTCACCGCTTCGAGCCCACCGGCCAGCACGATGACGGGAATCGAGAGCAAAAACGAGAAGCGCGCAGCGCCTTCTCGGCTCATGCCGACCATCAGCGCCGCGGTCATGGTGATCCCCGAACGCGACGTCCCGGGAATTAGCGCCAGCACTTGAGCGCCGCCGATGATCAGCACGTCTTTCAAGGTCATCTGGTACTCGCTGCGAGTGCCGCGCATTTTCCAGTCGGCGTAGCCTAGCAGTAAACCGAATCCGATCAGGCTAAGGCCGATGATCAGCGTCGAACGCATGTAGCCTGCGATCAGGTCGTGGAGTAAAAAACCGACGATGCACACCGGTAAAGTGGCCACGGTGACCCAAAACGCCAAGCGCGCGTCGTCATCGACGCCGTTGCCTTTGACCGCCGTGAGGCTGCTGGCGATCATTTGCCAAATTTCTTGACGAAAATAGATCACCACGGCGCTCAAACTGCCCAAATGGAGCGCCACATCGAACGCGAGACCTTGATCTTCCCAGCGGGTCAGCACCGGCACCAAAATCAGATGGGCAGAGCTAGAAATCGGTAGGAATTCAGTGAGCCCTTGCACCACCGCCAATACCACCACTTGGAGCCAATCCATAGGTCGTCCTGTCTGTGTTCTGTGTTCGATGTGTCGTTATGAAAGGAGGTTGTCTCACCTGCAGCGGCGCTTAGGATACACATCCCGCCCTGCCTTGTCCGCACCGGCAACGCCTGCGAATTCACAATAGGGTATAGAGCTTGCCCGGCGGTAAGCTACAATGGGCGTCTATTGGAAGTGTGCGTCCCTGCAAGGTACCTCATGACTCAGACCGTAGAAACGCCAGTGGTTCCCAACCACGAGCTGGATAGCCAAGAAGCCAAGCGCGTGACCTACATCGGCGCTTGGCTAGACGGTTTACTGAGCGTCATCAAAGTGGCCGTGGGCTTTTTGGTCGGCTCGGCCGCGCTTATTGCTGACGGCATTCACTCGCTCTCCGACCTCGTGACCGACGGGTTCGTACTGGCAGCCATTCATTATGGCCGCCAAGAGCCGGATAACGACCACCACTACGGCCATGGCCGTATCGAAACGCTGACCACGCTGCTACTGGGCAGCGTGCTGATTTTCGTGGCTGGGGGCATTGCCTGGTCGAGCCTCGATCGCCTATTCAGTGGCGCAGAGGTCAACGCGCCTGGACTCATCGCCATCGCCATCACCGTCTTGGCACTGCTCAGCAAAGAGTGGATTTTCCGCTACACCATGCGCGTGGCAAAGCGGGTGAAGTCCAAACTGCTCGAGGCCAACGCTTGGCATTCGCGCAGCGACGCGCTTTCCACGGCGGTGGTGCTGGTCGCACTGGTAGGCGCGCAATTCGGCCTGGGCTGGCTGGACGCCATCGCCGCGATCATCGTCGGCCTGCTGGTCGGCAAGGTGGGTTGGGATCTGCTGTGGGAATCCGCCCGCGAGCTTGTCGATACGGCTTTGCCAGAAGATATCCAGCAGCAGATGCACGACGTTGCTTGCAGCGTACCGGGGGTCGACAGCGTTCACGATCTGCGCACCCGCCAATCTGCCGGGTGGGTGATGGTGGATCTGCACGTAGTGGTCGGGCCGAAGATCACTGTGTCAGAAGCCCATGAAATCGGCAATGAAGTGAGCCGTCGCCTGCGCCATGAATTTCCTTTATTGACCGACGTGATTTTCCACGTCGACCCGGAAGATGACGCCGGCGAAGGCGACCCCAGCCGCCTACCCGGCCTGCCGCTACGCCCGGAAGTGGAAGCGGCGCTGAACGAGCGCTGGTACCGCCACCCGGTGTGGCGCACGCTGAACGAACTACAGCTGCACTACTTGGACGATAAAGTGTCGGTATCGCTGATCATCGGCGATGCCGTTCACCAGCCGCCTCAGTGCCTGGCGAGCCAGCTCAAGGCGCTGGCCAGCGACATCGAGTGGCTAGGCCACGTGGAAGTCATGTTCATCACCCGTGCTGCCAGCAGCGCCATGCGCTAGGTTCGGCTAGGCGCTGGCCAGCACGGCGGTGGCAATGCTGAAATAGATCAGCACCCCCGAGGCGTCGATGAGCGTGGTCACCAGCGGCGCAGACGCGGTGGCCGGGTCCACGTTGAAGCGCTCCAGCACGAACGGTAAACACATGCCGATCAAGCTGCCAAACAGCACGATGGTCACCATGCTGAGCGCGACGATGATGGCCACCGCTTCACCGCCGCGCACAATACCAATCGGGGCAACGGCAATCGCCATGGTCAGCCCTAATGATCCCGCCACCAACAGCTCACGTCCGAGCATCTTGCTCCAATCCTTTACGCCCACATCGCCGGTGGCCATGCCACGCACCATCAGCGTCGCTGCCTGCGCCCCTGCGTTGCCACCGCTGCCAATCAGCAGTGGTAAGAAGAAGACCAGCGCCACTTGCGCGGCGATGGTGTCCTCGAAATAGGCAATGCCGGCCCCTGAAAAGAGGTTGGCAAACACCAGCAGGACCAGCCAGAACACCCGCTTGCGATAAAGGCTCCACAGCGGTACCCGGCTCACGCCATCCTCTAACTGCCCGATGGACATGCCCTTGTGGATATCTTCGGTGGCCTCCGATTCGGCGACGTCCATGGCGTCATCGTGGGTGACGATGCCCACCATGCGACCATCGGCATCGATCACCGGCAGCGCCAGCAAATCGTAGCGGGCGACGATTCTGGCCACTTCCTCCTGCGCTTTGTCCACGGGCGTTTTGATCACATCCTTGATCATGATGTCGTCGACCATTGCGCCAGGTCGCGCGACCATCAACTGGCGCAGTGACATGGTGCCGATCAGATGGCCGTCGCTATCCAGGACATAGAGCTGATACACCGTTTCTGCATCCGGGGCGGTCTGGCGAACGCGCATCATCGCTTGTGACACCGTCATGCCACTGGCTATGGCCACATAGTCAGAGGTCATGATGGCGCCAGCGGTGCCCTCTTCATAGCTGGCTAGGCGTTTGAGATCCTCACGCTCTTGGTGCGCCATACGACGCAGCAGCGCTTCGCGGCGATCTTCGCCGAGCAAGTTGAACAAGTCCGCCCGCTCATCGGAGCCCATCTCTTCGAGCAGCTTGAGCACCTGGGTATCGGTCAGCTCTCCCACGACTTCGAGCTGGCTCTCTTTGGGCAGGTAGCCCAGCACGTTGGCCGCACGCTCGGCGGAGAGTATCGCCAACACGGCAAGGGCTGCCGACAGCGCGTCGTCCTCCTCGATCAGCTCTTCCAGCACCTCGCCGATATCCGCCGAGCGAATTTCCGCGAGCCGCTCTGCTAGCCGTGCTTTATTCGGCGCGTCTTGGGTCAGCTCTTCCAGCAGCTCGCTTTTTAGGGCTTGTAAGGCTTCTTCGTTGAGTGCCATCGCCATCTCCTTGTGTGCAGACCAGCGCCATACTGATATTCGTCTTCTTTACTATCGGGCAAAAAAAACGCCCCTTGAGCCCAGTGACGGGCTCAAGAGGCGTTTTAGTCACGCAGCGCGTGTCGTTAGCCTTTACCCGCCTTCTTACGCAACTGCTGAATCGTTCGCAGTTGGGCAACGGCTTCGGCGAGTTCAGCGGCAGCGCGGGTATAATCCAGCTCCGCTGACTTCTCGTTAAAGGCTTTCAGCGCCTGCTGACGCGCTTCTTCAGCAGCGGCCTCGTCGAGGTCGCTGGCACGCGCCGCAGCGTCTGCCAGGATCGTCACGACATCTGGCTGAACTTCCATGAAGCCGCCAGAGACAAAGAAGTTCTCTTCCTTGCCATCATCGTGGATCACGCGGATCGGGCCCGGCTGAAGCTCGGTCAGCAGCGGGGCGTGCCCCGGCAAAATGCCGAGGTCACCCATAATCCCGGAAGCAATCACCTGCTCAACCTTACCTGAGAAGATGGATGCTTCTGCGCTGACGATATTGCAAGTGAAGCTATTCGCCATAGCGAATCCCCCTAATGGACGGGATTACTTCTTCATCTGGTTGGCTTTTTCGACAGCTTCGTCGATGGAGCCGACCATGTAGAAGGCCTGTTCCGGCAGATCGTCGTAGTCACCCGCGAGGATGCCCTGGAAGCCACGGATGGTGTCTTTCAGCGACACGTACTTACCGGGCGAGCCAGTGAAGACCTCGGCCACGAAGAACGGCTGCGACAGGAAGCGCTGGATCTTACGCGCACGGGCAACGGCCAGCTTGTCTTCGTCAGACAGCTCGTCCATACCCAGAATCGCGATGATGTCCTTCAGTTCCTTGTAACGCTGCAGAACGTTCTGAACGCCACGCGCCACGTCATAGTGCTCTTCACCGACGACCAGCGGATCCAGCTGACGCGAGGTGGAGTCCAGCGGGTCGATCGCGGGATAGATACCCAGCTCGGCGATGGAGCGTGCCAGTACCACGGTCGCATCCAGGTGCGAGAAGGTGGTGGCCGGCGACGGGTCGGTCAAGTCATCCGCAGGGACGTAAACGGCCTGTACGGAGGTGATAGAACCGGTTTTCGTGGAGGTGATACGCTCCTGCAGAACGCCCATCTCTTCGGCCAGCGTCGGCTGATAACCTACCGCAGACGGCATACGACCCAGCAGGGCGGATACTTCGGTACCGGCCAGGGTGTAACGATAGATGTTATCGACGAACAGCAGAACGTCACGGCCTTCATCACGGAATTTCTCAGCGATGGTCAGACCGGTCAGCGCGACGCGCAGACGGTTGCCGGGCGGCTCGTTCATCTGACCATAGACCAGCGCTACCTTGTCGATAACGTTGGATTCGGTCATTTCATGATAGAAGTCGTTACCCTCACGCGTACGCTCACCAACACCGGCGAATACAGAGTAGCCGCTGTGCTCGGTGGCGATGTTGCGGATAAGCTCCATCATGTTAACGGTTTTACCTACACCCGCACCGCCGAACAGACCGACCTTACCGCCTTTCGCGAAGGGGCACACCAGATCGATGACTTTGATACCGGTTTCCAGCAGCTCGTTAGAGGCTGCCTGATCGGCATAGCTCGGGGCCTTGCGGTGGATCGGCATGCGCTCTTGCTCACCGATCGGGCCAGCTTCATCGATCGGCTCGCCGAGCACGTTCATGATGCGACCCAGCGTTTCCTTACCGACCGGTACGGAAATCGCGGCACCTGTGTTGGTTACGTCCAAGCCACGTTTCAAGCCCTCGGTGGAGCCCATGGCAATGGCGCGTACTACGCCGTCGCCCAGCTGCTGCTGGACTTCGAGGATGGTCTCAACGTTGGAGACCTTCAGCGCGTCGTAGACCTTGGGCACAGAGTCCCGCGGAAACTCTACGTCAATCACCGCGCCGATGATTTGTACGATACGTCCGCTCATCTTGGTTCCTCTCAAAAACCTGCAAATGAAACCTGTCTGCCGGGAGCCACCTAAGCGATGGCAGGCTCCCTAGGCGTTATACGGCTGAAGCGCCGCCGACGATCTCGGAAATTTCCTGGGTGATGGCGGCCTGACGGGCCTTGTTGTACACCATCTCCAGATCGTCGATCAGGTTGCCCGCGTTATCAGTGGCACTCTTCATAGCGATCATTCGGGCGGCCTGTTCGCACGCACCGTTTTCGACTACCGCCTGATACACCTGCGATTCGATGAATCGAACCAACAGGCTGTCTAGCAACGCCTTGGCATCCGGTTCATACAGGTAGTCCCAGCTTCCGGGACGGGCGTTTTCTTCGTCATGCTTAGCGTCTGCGCCCATATCGGACGACAGAGGAAGAAGCTGACGCACGACGGGCCGCTGGGTCATGGTGTTCACGAACTCGTTATACACCACGTACAGACGGTCCAGGCGTCCTTCGTCATACGCTTCGAGCATGACCTTGACACTACCGATCAAACCCTCGACGGTCGGTGCTTCCCCTAACCCGCTCTTGGCCGCAATCAAATTGCCGCCGTAGTTGCGGAAGAAAGCGCCGGCTTTCGAACCGAGGGCGCAGAAGTCTAGCTCAGCGCCTTGCTGCTTCCAGGCAACGGCGTCTTTCACCACTGCCTTGAACAGGTTGACGTTCAAGCCGCCACACAGGCCGCGGTCGGTGGAGACCACAATGTAACCAACGCGCTTCACCTCGCTACGCTCGACCATGTAGTCGTGCTTGTACTCGGGGTTTGCGTCGGCAATGTGGCCTACCACGTTACGAATCTGCTTGGCGTACGGCTGGCCAGCCTTCATCAGATCTTGCGCTTTACGCATTTTCGATGCAGCCACCATTTCCATGGCGCTGGTAATCTTCTGCGTATTTTTAATGCTCCCGATCTGGGTGCGTATCTCTTTTGCAGCTGCCATAGCGATCTACCTTTCGTTCGTGGCTCTCAGAAAGCATGCAAGCCCGCCCGCAGGCGGGCCGGACATTACCAGCTCTGAGTCGCCTTGAACTTCTCGAGACCTGACTTCAAGCCGTCCTGAATCTCGCCGTTGTAGTCGCCGGTCTGGTTGATCTTGTCGAGCAGCTCGCTGTGCTCGGACTTCATGTAGTCGTGCAGGGCACGTTCGAAGTCCAGCACCTTGTCGACGCTCACGTCATCCAGGTGACCTTCGTTAGCGGCGTACAGCGACAGCGCCATTTCTGCAACTGACATCGGCGAGTACTGCTTCTGCTTCATCAGTTCGGTAACGCGTTGACCGTGCTCGAGCTGCTTGCGGGTCGCTTCATCCAGGTCAGAAGCAAACTGCGAGAATGCCGCCAGTTCGCGGTACTGAGCCAGAGCCAGACGCACACCGCCACCCAGCTTCTTGATGATCTTGGTCTGCGCAGCACCACCTACACGAGAAACCGAGAGACCTGCGTTGATCGCCGGACGGATACCGGAGTTGAACAGGTTGGTTTCCAGGAAGATCTGACCATCGGTGATGGAGATAACGTTGGTCGGAACGAACGCCGATACGTCACCACCTTGCGTTTCGATGATCGGCAGTGCGGTCAAGGAACCGGTTTTGCCCTTCACTTCGCCGTTGGTGAACTTCTCGACGTAGTCGGCGTTGACGCGCGCAGCGCGCTCCAGCAGACGTGAGTGGAGATAGAACACGTCACCCGGGTAAGCTTCACGGCCCGGCGGACGACGCAGCAGCAGCGATACCTGACGGTAGGCAACGGCCTGCTTGGAGAGATCGTCATACACGATCAGCGCGTCTTCACCGCGGTCACGGAAGTACTCGCCCATGGTGCAGCCAGAGTAAGCGGCCAGGAACTGCATCGGTGCAGGGTCGGCAGCGCCAGCAGCCACGACGATGGTGTGTTCCATCGCGCCGTGCTCTTCAAGCTTGCGCACCACGTTGGCAATGGTCGACTGCTTCTGACCGATGGCGACGTAGACACAGGTCACGCCTTTGCCTTTCTGGTTGATGATCGCATCGATGGCAATGGCAGATTTACCAATCTGACGGTCACCGATGATCAGCTCACGCTGACCACGACCGATTGGCACCATGGCGTCGATGGATTTCAGACCGGTTTGGATCGGCTCGTCAACGGACTGACGGGTAATAACGCCAGGCGCTACTTTTTCTACCGCGTCGGTCAGTTTGGCGTTGATGTCGCCTTTGCCGTCGATGGGGTTACCCAGCGCATCGACCACACGACCCACCAGCTCGGGGCCTACCGGCACTTCCAGAATGCGACCGGTACACTGGGCGGTCATGCCTTCTTCGAGCTGCAGGTAGTCACCCAGGACAACGGCACCGACGGAGTCACGCTCCAGGTTCAGTACCATGCCGAAGATGCTGTTGGGGAATTCGATCATTTCACCAAACATCGCGTCTTCGAGGCCGTGAATTTTCACGATACCGTCGGAAACGCTGACGATGGTGCCCTGATTACGGGCTTCAGATGCGACGTCAAGCTTCTCGATTCGCTGCTTGATGATGTCGCTGATCTCGGAAGGATTCAGTTGCTGCATGCCATGTCCCTCAGACTCAAGCGGTCAGCGCTTCGGAAAGTCGGTTCAATCGACCACGCACCGAGCCGTCAATGACGGTATCGCCGGCACGCAGGATGACACCGCCAATCAGCGCCTTGTCCACCTGAGTAGTAATGGAGATTTCGCGATTCAGACGTTTCTTGAGCGCGTTTGCTAGCTTGGTCTGCTGTTGGCTGTCCAGCTCGTAGGCGGACGTGACCAATACCTCGACCCGCTGCTCATGATCGGCACGCAGGTGCTCGAACTGTTCAGCGATGAAGGGCAGAGCCATCAAACGACCTTGGTCGGCCAGGGTATCCAAAAAGCGCGACACGTCGGTGCTCTGCTCCGGCAACATATCGGAGAGCAGGGCGACCTTTTTGTCGTTCTCGAGCTTTGGACTGCCCAGCAAGCGACGTACATCGCTGTTGGCAACCGCTGCGCTTAAAAAACCCAGCGCTTTGGACCAGCTATCAAGCGCCTCATGATCACGCGCGTATTCAAACGCCGCCTTAGCGTAAGGACGAGCGACGGTAAGTAATTCCGCCATGGGTCACCTCCTTACAGTTCAGCAGCAAGCTCATCAAGTAACTTGCGATGTGCTTTCTCGTCGACCGAAGCTTCGAGGACACGCTCGGCACCTAGGATGGCGAGGTGAGAAACCTGGGCACGAAGCTCGTCTTTTGCACGATTCACTTCTTGCTCAATTTCGGAACGAGCGCTTGCCATCAGGCGTTCGCCTTCAGCGCGAGCCTGTTCGCGTGCTTCTTCGATCATTTGAGCAGAGCGCTTGTTGGCTTGCTCGAGAATTTGAGAAGCCTGCTCCTTGCTTTCACGCAGCGTTTGCTCGGCACGCTCTTGAGCTAGCTCAAGGTCGCGCGTCGCACGGCTGGCTGCGTCCAAGCCATCAGCAATTTTCTTCTGACGCTCGTGAAGCGCGTTGCTGATCGGAGGCCACACATACTTTATGCAAAACCAGACAAAGATCGCGAAGGCGATCGTCTGCCCGATAAGCGTCATGTTGATATTCACAGGGATGTACCTCTGACAAGTTCGTGGCGACCGGAGTGAAACAAAACCGAGCGGATGGCCGCTCGGTCAAGCTGCATTAACCGGCGACAACGAAGATCAGGTACATCGCGATACCAACACCGATCATCGGAACGGCGTCCAGCAGACCGGCCATGATGAAGGTTTTGGTTTGCAGCTGGTCACCCAGTTCCGGCTGACGCGCAGTCGACTCAAGCAGTTTGCCGCCCAACAGAGCGAAGCCAATGCCGGTAGCCAGTGCGCCCAGACCGATGATGATGGCAGCTGAGAGATAAACCATTTCCATGATGTTGCTCCTGAGTTTAAGTTTTGGTTAAGGGTTGAGGGTTAATGAAAACGTCGTTGCTTGGTTTAGTGGTGTTCGTGCGCCGCGCTGAGGTAAACCACCGACAGCGTGGTGAAAATAAAGGCCTGCAGCGTTACCACGAGGATGTGGAAGATGGCCCATGGCACGTCCAACAGCCAGATTGCCCAGAACGGCAGTAGCGCAATCAGGATAAAGATAACTTCACCGGCAAACATGTTACCGAACAGACGCAGGCCGAGACCCAGCGGCTTCACCAGCAGGCCGATCACTTCAAGTACCAGGTTGAAGGGAATCAGCGCCCAGTGATTGAACGGCGTCAGTGACAGCTCTTTGGCGAAACCACCGGCACCTTTGACTTTGATGCTGTAGTAGATGATCAAACAGAACACGCCTAGCGCCATACCCAGCGTGGCATTCGGATCCGTCGTCGGTACGATTTTCATGTACTCAACGCCCAGACGCTTGAAGAGCTCGGGACCATAGTCGACCGGGATGATCTTCAGCGTGTTCATGAGCAGAATCCACACGAACAGCGTCAGCGCCAGAGGAGCAATGATGGGGTTGCGGCCATGGAACGTGGCCCGTGTGAGGTTTTCGATGAACTCAACGACCATCTCAACGGCATTTTGCAGACCGCTGGGAACGCCGGTGGTCGCCGCTTTACCGGCTTTACGGAAAATCCAGATGAACAGAAGGCCCATGGCGATGGACCAGCCCATGGTGTCCAGGTGAATGGCCCAAAAGCCCATTTCACGAGCTTCTTCGGCGGAGTGCGCCAGCGACCAGCCATTCTCTGGGTGTTTACCAAAGGTCAGGTTCTGCAAGTGGTGCTGGATATAGTAAGTCGACGAGACTTCGTTTCCTGCGGCCATAGACATGTCACCTCAATCAGTTGTGCGATTTTCCAGGCATTAACCAAGGCGCAAGCCAATGCGTTAGAACAACCGCAACATAAGCACTAAAAAAGAAAGCGGGGTTTGAGGGGGGCACTACCACGAACACCAGTGCAAACAGCGCCACCGTCAAACCAAACTTGCCTGCTTCGGCGCGAAACAGGTCCATCGCAACCGATCCCCGGCGCGTATTACGAAAAATTCCCAACCGCTGTATGAAGAAAGCGTGCGGTAGCAGAGCTACCAGGGCTCCCGTGATGACCGATACGACTCCAGACACCTGAGCAGCGAAGTAAGCGAGCAGCGCACCGAAGAGCATGACCACGAGCTGGGCGCAGATAAGCCGGACAACGTAGGCTCGCCGACGCTGGGTTTCAATTCGCTGCATATGCATTCAACATCGTGCCTGTTGGCACGTGATTCCTCAGCGCGTTAGACAGGCTGCTGGGGATACGCCTTTCGACACACCTGTCAGCAACCTGCACAAATCTTGCGCGATTATAGGGAAGCGCTATCACACCTTCAACCGAAGTTGCACGGATTTCGCGCGTTTCAGCGCCGACTTGCGACCAAAGGGTGAAAAACTGACCGCATCTTTCATTAGCCTGCTATTTAATGTGCGACAGGATGCCATCCAATTCTTCGAGACTGGTGTAGCGGATGGTGACCTTCCCCTTGCCTTTTTGGCCATGATCGATCGACACCGGCGCGCCCAGCAGTTCACCTAAATGTGTCTCGAGTCGGGCGACATCCGGCGTTTTGGGCGATTGTTTGGTGGGGGCAACAGGCGCCTGTTGCGTTTGTACCTTTTTCACCAACGCCTCGGTGTCGCGTACGGTGAGGTCTTTATTGACCACTTCATGGGCGACCTGGCGCTGTTGGGCGCTGGTGAGCGATAGCAGCGCTCGGGCGTGGCCCATATCGAGATCCCCTCGCTCCAGCAGCGTCTGCACTTCCGGGTCGAGGGCAAGCAGGCGCAGAAGATTGGCGACCTGAGTGCGGGATTTCCCCACCGCGTCGGCGATCTGCTGCTGCGTCAGCTCGAACTCCTCGCCCAGGCGCTTCAAGGCCAGCGCCTCTTCGATCGCGTTGAGGTTTTCCCGCTGAATGTTCTCGATCAGCGCCAGCGCCAGCGCTACCTCATCGCTGACGTAGCGGATCACGGCAGGAATGACGTCGAGCTCGGCCAGCTGTGCCGCGCGCCAGCGGCGCTCACCGGCAATGATTTCGTAACGGTCGTTGCCAATGGGACGCACGACGATGGGCTGCATCACCCCTTGGGCGCGAATGGAGTCGGCAAGCTCTTCCAACGCTTCGGGCTGAATGTCCCGACGCGGCTGATACTTGCCCCGCGTCAGTTGCCCAAGCGGCAGGCGTTCTAAGCGTTCGGCGGTTGCATCATCCGGCATGCCCTCGGGCAGCGGCGTCTCTGCGTTCTCCAGCGTCGTTCCGCCGGTGAGATCCAAACTGTCACGACGACGGGCGCCCGCACCAATCAGGGCATCCAGGCCACGTCCTAGCGCGCGTTTACGCGTCATTCGCTTTCCCTCGTACTGTTTCGTTACGTACTTTGAACGCCACGGCAGCCACCGTTACAACGACAGGCGCCGAATCATCTCTTTGGCCAGCACGCGATAGGCCTGGCTGCCCCGCGAAAAACGGGCATATTGGGTCACAGGAACGCCATGGCTCGGCGCTTCAGCGACTTTGACGTTGCGCGGAATGGTCGTTTTGAGCAGCGCGTCGCCAAAGAAGTCGCGCAGCTGCTTGTCCACTTCCCGAGTGAGGCTGGTGCGTTTGTCGTACATGGTGCGCAGAATGCCGGAGACGGCAAGCTCAGGATTCACGCTCTGCTTGATCTGCTCCACGGTATCCAACAATGCCGAGAGACCTTCCAACGCATAAAACTCGCACTGCAGCGGAATCAGTACGCCGTGGGCTGCCGTCAGGGCATTCACGGTCAGCATATTCAGCGACGGCGGGCAGTCGATCAGCACCACGTCGTAATCGTCGGCGACGCTGGCAAGGGCCAACGACAGCCGGCTTTGGCGCTGTTCGCTATCCAGTAGCTCCACTTCCGCCGCGGTCAGATCACCGTTACCGGGCAGCACATCGTAGTGCACCGGTAGCCCGCGCACGATGACGTCCCGGGCGGTGGCTTCACCAAGCAGCACGTCGAGTACGCTTTTCTCGAGGTCGTACTTGTCGATCCCGCTGCCCATGCTGGCATGCCCTTGGGGGTCGAGATCCACCAGCAGCACGCGGCGATCCAGAGCCGCTAGGCTCGCGGCCAAGTTAACGGCTGAAGTGGTCTTGCCCACGCCGCCTTTTTGGTTGGTCAGGGCAATGATCTGGCTCACTACTCAACTCCTTTTGGGGTCAGGATCAACAGCTGCCGCTCGGCGGTTTCGGAGGGTACATTCAACAGGTGGCGCTCACTCAGTGCAATGCCTTCGGGCAACTCACGCAGCTCGTCATCGGCACCGGGTCCTTTCATCGCTAACCACTGGCCGTGGGCGGCGGGCAGCGCGCGGGTCAACGTCACGAAGTCGACCAAGCTAGCAAACGCCCGTGAGATGACTTGATCGAACGACTGCCCGGCGAACTGCTCGACGCGGGCTTGGGTCGGGGTCACGTTGGTCAGCGACAGTTCCATCACTGCTTGGCGCTGAAAACGTACTTTTTTGCCATTGCTATCCAACAGCGTGACCTGCAGCTCGGGATTCAGAATGGCCAATACCAACCCCGGCAGTCCTGGCCCCGCGCCCACGTCGAGAAGCGCTGGGCCATGAACGTAGGGCGCCACGGCGGCGCTATCCAGCACATGGCGCGAGACCATCTCTTCGACATCGCGCACTGCGGTGAGGTTATAAGCCCGATTCCACTTGTGCAACAGCGCCAGTAGCCCGAGCAGCTGCTCTCGCTGTGCTGCCGTCACGGATACGCCCAAATCGGCCAGTCCTTGATCCAACTTGGGCGCTACGGGGGTGGGCAACAGATCGATCAATGGCTGTAGTGCGCTCATCCGTTGGCGACCTCGGTATGGCTGACCAAGCGGCGCTTTTTCAGGTGAATCAGCAGAATCGATACTGCCGCTGGCGTCACACCGGAAATACGCGCGGCTTGTGCGAGGGTTTCCGGACGCGCTGCGCTGAGCTTCTGGCGAATCTCATGGGACAGCCCTTCCACCTTCTGATAATCCAGCTCGGCGGGCAGTGGGGTCGATTCATGGCGCTTTAGCTTATCGATTTCATCCTGCTGACGATCAATATAGCCCTGATATTTGGCTTGAATTTGCACCTGTTCGGCGACCGCGTCGTCGTCGATACCGCCGTGCTCCATGCCGGGTAACGCTGCGATATCGGCATAGGTCAGCTCGGGGCGCTTTAGCAGATCACTCAGGCTGTACTCACGCGGCAGTGGTTTACCGGTCTTTTCGGCAATCTTTGCGGCTGCCGGGCTGTTGGGCTGCACCCAAGCAGTGGCCAAGCGCGCCGTTTCGCGTTCGATGGCGTCACGCTTTTGGCTGAAGGCTGCCCAACGGGCGTCGTCGACCAGACCCAGCTCGCGGCCCTTTTCGGTTAGACGCAGATCGGCATTGTCTTCGCGCAGTAGCAGACGGTACTCCGCACGGGACGTGAACATACGATAGGGCTCTTTGGTGCCCATAGTGATCAAGTCGTCTACCAGTACGCCCAAGTAAGCCTCATCGCGACGTGGATACCACGCCTCGAGTTGCTTGGCGCGGCGAGCGGCGTTCAGGCCCGCCAGTAGCCCTTGGGCACCCGCTTCTTCGTAACCGGTCGTGCCGTTGATCTGTCCGGCAAAAAACAGGTTGTGGATAAATTTCGTTTCCAGCGAGTGTTTCAAATCCCGTGGATCGAAGAAATCGTACTCAATGGCGTAGCCAGGACGCGTGATGTGCGCGTTTTCTAACCCTTTGATCGAGCGCACCACCTGCAGCTGCACATCAAACGGCAGTGAGGTTGAGATGCCGTTGGGGTAGAGCTCGTGGGTATCCAGGCCTTCCGGTTCAATGAATACCTGGTGGCTCGACTTGTCGGCAAAGCGGTGCACTTTGTCTTCAATCGACGGGCAGTAGCGCGGGCCAATCCCTTCGATTACGCCGGAGTACATTGGCGAGCGATCCAAGTTACCCAGGATGATCTCGTGGGTACGCTCGTTGGTGTGAGCAATATGGCAGCTCACCTGCTGGGGGTGCATTTCCCGCGAGCCGAGATAAGACATCACTGGCGTTGGCGTATCGCCCGGCTGCTCTTCCAACTGCGAAAAATCGACGGTCTTGGCGTCGATACGCGGCGGCGTACCGGTTTTGAGTCGGTCAACGTGAAACGGCAACGCACGCAGACGTTCCGCTAGCGCGTTGGAGGGCGGATCACCCGCTCGGCCGCCTCGGCTTTGATCCAACCCGATGTGGATCACCCCACCTAGGAAGGTGCCGGTCGAGAGTACGACGGACTCCGCGTGAAAGCGAATGCCGGTTTCAGTCACGACGCCGCGTACGGTGTCGTTATCCACAATGAGATCGCCAGCCGCCTGCTGAAAAATCGTCAGGTTGGGCTGGTTTTCCAACATGCCGCGAATGGCGGCTTTGTAGCGAATGCGATCGGCTTGAGCACGAGTTGCGCGTACTGCGGGCCCTTTACGTGCGTTGAGCACGCGAAATTGGATGCCGCCTAAATCCGTGGCTAGCCCCATTGCACCGCCGAGTGCATCGATTTCTTTCACCAAATGGCTCTTGCCAATGCCGCCGATGGCGGGATTGCACGACATTTGGCCGAGCGTCTCGATGTTGTGGGTGAGCAATAGGGTTTGACAGCCCATACGAGCAGAGGCCAGTGCGGCTTCAGTTCCCGCATGGCCACCGCCGATGACAATCACGTCAAAGCGGTCGGGGTAGTTCAAGAGACACCTCGTCTTGCGCCTGTTGGCACGGATGATGTGGTCAGCGATTCAGCGCTGTTGGAATAAGCCCGCCAGTATAAACCTCCTGTGGGTAACCGTCAGGTTTTTCCACACCCCAATCTAAGGGTTCAGTCTTTATTAATAACAAAATAAAAATAAATAAGAGAAGTTCTGTTGATGTAGTAACTACTGGTGTGGACAGATTCTGTTGATAAGTGAGTATATCTTATATTTATCAATATCTTACATTGTTGACCTTTACGTGATTAAAGCGCGGAGTACCTGCGTAGAAGCGGTGATGGAGCTGTGGATGAAACGTCGACTTACCCACAGCGCTGCCTGACAACGGGTTATCCACCTATGAATACCGCGCTTGTTACCGCACCTGTGAACAAGTGCGTTGGCATTACCGTCGTGCTTGGAGAAGTGCACATGCTGGGGGCTGTGGCGATATAGCGGGGTGTGTGTAAAAAATAGTATCCACAGGCAAAAAAAATGGCCTGTCAGGAAGACAGGCCATCGGGTGACTCGCTTTTTATGCTGTTTTTGCCCTGAACAGAGCGGAAATCGAGAGCGTATTAGTGTTTGAGTACGCGCGCCAAAAACGACTGGGTGCGCTCGTGTTGAGGCGCATCAAAGAGCTGTTCGGGTGGGCCTTGTTCGGCAATTTCGCCCTTATGAATAAAGATGATGCGGTCGGCCACCTCACGGGCAAAGCCCATCTCGTGGGTAACGATCACCATGGTCATGCCCTCTTTGGCAAGCTCACGCATGGCATCCAGCACTTCACCAATCATCTCGGGATCGAGGGCTGAGGTTGGCTCATCGAACAGCATGAGGCGCGGTTCCATCGCCAACGCACGGGCCAGCGCCACCCGCTGCTGCTGGCCGCCGGAGAGCTGACTTGGGTACTTGTCGGCCTGATCGGCAATGCCGACACGCTCCAGCAGCCGCTTGGCAGTCTCTTCGGCGTCCTGACGGCTCCAGCCGCGCACCTTCATCGGTGCGAGCGTGATGTTGTCGAGCACGCTCAAGTGGGGAAACAGATTGAACTGCTGAAACACCATGCCCACTTCGGTGCGGATGGTTTGCAGCGCCTGACTGCTTTTACCGTTGGGTAGCAGCGTATTGCCGTCCACATCCAGGCTGCCTGACTGAAACTCTTCCAAGCCGTTGATACAGCGAATGAGTGTGGATTTACCGGAACCGCTGGCTCCGATGACCACGACGACTTCACCCGGCACGATCTCCAGGTCGATGTCATTGAGTACGTGCAGGTTACCAAAGTGCTTGTGGAGCTTTTGCATACGCACAATAGGCGTTTGAGTAGAAGTCATTGTGCGCTCCTTATTGGCCGGCGAGGCCGCGGCTTTCGAGTTGACGCAGCACCAGTGAGAGGGTCCAGGTAATGGCGAGATACATCAATGCCACCATGAAGTAGACCTCCAGCGCGGTGAAGGTGGTGGCGATATAGATCTGCCCTTGACGTACCAGCTCACTGACCCCGATGACGGAGAAAAGCGAGGTATCTTTGATACTGATAATGCCCTGGTTGCCCAGCGGTGGAATCATACGGCGCAGGGCTTGGGGCCAAATGACATACCGGAAGGACTGTACTCGGGAGAGGCCAAGCGATAGCGATGCTTCCCGCTGGCCGCGCTCGATGGACTGCACGCCGCCGCGCACGATCTCAGAGATATAGGCACCGGAGTTGACGGCAATGGCGGCAATACCGGCGACCAACGCGTTGATAGGCCCGCCCAAGAGCTGTGGCAAGCCATAAAAAATGAACAGTACCTGCACCAGAATGGGCGTACCACGGAACACTTCGATATAGACGATGGCTGGCCAGCGTAACCAGCGCACCGGGCTAATGCGCAACAGGCCAAAGAAAATGCCGATGAAAAAACCAATCGCCAGACCACCAAACGAAATCAGTAGGGTCCAGGGAATACCGGGTAACAAATAGGGGATCGAGCTAAACGCAGCCGACCAGTCGAACTGAAAGTTAACGTCCACGCGTTATCTCCAGGCAAGAGGAACAACGACACAGGGCCGGGGGAAATGGCCGCCCGGCCCTGTGGTGAGAGTCGCTTTAAGCGTTGGTTATGGCATAGCGCGCGAATTACTCAGCGCTGGGTGCTTCACCGAACCACTTCGTGTAGATCTCGTCGTAGGTGCCGTCTTCACGCATAGCGGCCAGCGCTTCATTGGTCGGTTCTACCCACTCGCTGCCTTTGTGGAACACGATGCCGTACTGCTGACCCTCATACAGCGGGCCGACCACCTTGGTACGGCCTTCGCCACGGGTTTGCGAGAAGTAGGCAACGTTCGGCGCATCGTAAAGCACGGCATCGACGTTGCGGCCCAGCAGTGCCATGTACATATCGGCGGTGCCGGGGTAAGGCGTGATGTCGGCGTCTTCGCCGAACTCTTGCTGGAGGAAGTCGTAGCTGGTGGAGCCGATTTTGGTTGCCACCGCCAGACCTTCTAGGTCGTCGATGGAAGACACCTCTTCGTTATCGGCGCGAACGATGATGCGCAGACCAGAATCGTAGTAGGGGTCAGAGAAGTCGACGACCTGGGAGCGCTCGTCGGTGATGGTGGTACCCGCAATGGCGATCTCCTGGCTGCCGGTTTGTACGGCGGGAATGATGCCAGAGAACTCCATGGTGGTGAGGTTGACTTCAAAGCCGGCGCGCTCGGCGACTTCGTTGATGATGTCCATGTCGAAACCGATCATTTCGCCGGTCTCGGGGTCGAGCATCTCGAAAGGCACAAAGCTTGGGTCAGTGGCCACGTTAACGGACGGCGTTTGTGCAAACGCGGTGGTACTGCCCAAGCCCAGTGTGATGGCGGTTGCCACGGCAGAGGTAGTGAATAAGTGTTTCATTAGTTTCCCCATGTTTTATGTGGTTTGCCGCGCTGTTTATAGAATTTTTTTTCTTATAAATCGGGCAAGCAAACGTTATTGACCTTTCAACCTTGGCGAGAAACCGCCAAGGCGTCAAGTCATGGGGAAGGGGTTGCCACCAACGTTGGTCACACCATAAACGAGGCACCGCACCCGCAAGTAGTGGTGGCATTTGGGTTTTGGACACGAAAACGTGCGCCCGCCAGACCCTCTTCATAATCGACCGTGGAGCCGACCAAGTACTGATACGAGAGCGGGTCGACGACCAGCGTGGCATCGCCAAACTCAATCAGCGTGTCGTCTTCGGCAACGTTGTCCGCGAAGTCAAAACCGTATTGAAAACCTGAGCAGCCGCCACCGGTAACGTACACGCGCAGTTTCAGCGCCGGGTTACTCTCTTCAGCCATTAACGCTTTGATGCGTTTGCGTGCGCTGTCTGACAGTAACAGAGGAGTTGGAACAAAAGCTTCTGCACCGCTCATGGGTACCTCCCGCGAGCTTTAAGAACGAATAATCCGCATTGGGGGGTGATTATGGGTAATTCCCAGCAAATTGGTCAACTATTGCTGGGAATTCCTCGAACGTTAGGGCATCAGCGCGGGGGCGTTGAGCCCCATGTGCTCGTCAAAGCCAAACATTAAATTAAGGTTTTGAATGGCTTGACCAGAGGCGCCCTTCACCAGGTTATCAATGACCGAGAGCACCACGACCGTATTGCCGTTACCCGGGCGGTGGACCGCGATCCGGCAGGTATTGTTGCCTTTGACGCTGCGGGTTTCCGGGTGGCTGCCAGCGGGCATCACATCCACGAACGGCTCGTTGGCGTAGCGCTGCTCGAACAGGGCCTGTAAGTCGTCGGGCTCGGCGGTCAGCGTGCTGTAGAGCGTGGCGTGAATGCCGCGGATCATGGGCGTTAGATGGGGCACAAAGGTCAATCCCACCGGGTTGGGCTGCATGTCGCCCAAGCCTTGACGAATTTCCGGCAGATGGCGGTGGCCGCCCGCGCCGTAGGCTTTCATCGATTCGCTGGCCTCGGCGAGCAGCGAGGCGACCTTAGCGCCGCGGCCAGCACCGGTCACACCGGATTTACAGTCGGCAATCAGCTGGTTTGGATCAATTAAGCCCGCTTCTAACAGCGGCAGGTAGCCGAGTTGAACGGCGGTGGGGTAGCAGCCAGGAACGGCAATCAAACGCGCTGTTTTGATCTTTTCGCGGTGCATTTCGGGCAGGCCGTAGACGGCTTCTTCCAGCAGTTCCGGCGCGCCGTGGGGTTGGTCGTACCAGCGGCTCCACTCGTCGGCATCTCGCAGGCGGAAGTCGGCGGAGAGATCGATTACCCGGGTTCCGTTAGCCAGCAGCTCGCCTGCAAGCGCATGGGCAACGCCGTGGGGTGTGGCGAAAAAGACCGCATCCATCGCGCCCAGCGCTTTGGCGTCAGGTTCGCTAAACGCCAGTGTGTCGTAGTGGCCGCGTAAATTGGGGTACATGTCGCACACTTTCACGCCCGCCTCTGAGCGAGAGGTGATGGCTTTCACGCTTACCTGGGGATGCTGGGCCAGCAGCCTGAGAAGTTCGACGCCGGTGTAACCGGTGCCGCCTACAATGCCAACGTTAATCACAAACCACTCCTTGTGTGCTTCGCACAGCCAACGCTTGAATAATTAACAGCCTAATGAGTGTGGCCAGGCTGTTGAAGTGTATCCAGCTATGATACACAAGAGAGCCAGCGCTTAAGAGCGCTGCGCAACGCGAGACAATGAAACGAACAACAAACGCAAGGACGGACGTTGTGGCACGTTTTTCTCGGTCAGATTTCACTCTAGAGAGCTTTCGCCGCCAGTTGGCGAACGTGGATGCCTTACCGCAGCTGTGTGTGCTGGGGTTGGTGTCTGGGGTGATTACTGGGGCAGTGATGGTGGCGTTTCGCCTGCTGCTTGAAGCCGGGGCGGTGCTCTATATGCCGCAGGGGGATCCGGAAGCCTTCGAAGGATTGTCACCGTGGCTGAGAGCACTTCTGCCGATCGTCGCCGTCACATTGATTGGCCTGTTGCTATATCGGCAGCGCTCCGCTGCGCGCAAGCTCGGGGTCAGCCATGTGATCGAGCGTCTCACCTATCACCAGGGGCGTTTCCCACTGCGTAATTGGCTGAACCAGTGGTGGGTGGGGGTCGTCTCCGTGTTGGGTGGCTTGTCCGCTGGGCGCGAAGGCCCTGCGATTCATTTAGGCGCGGCGGCTTCCAGCGGGTTAGGACTAAAGCTGCGGCTGCCCAATAATAGTTTGCGGGTGCTGGTGGCCTGCGGCACGGCAGCAGGCATTTCGGCCTCGTTCAACACGCCCATCGCTGGGGTGATCTTTGCCATGGAAGTGGTGATGATGGAGTACACCCTGATGAGCTTTATGCCGGTGATCTTAGCCTCCACCATGGGCGCGCTGGTGGCGCAGGTGATGTATGGCAACGAACCTGCCTTTCGGATTCCGGAGGTGGCGCTTGGCTCGCTGATGAATCTGCCCTGGATCGTGGTGATTGGCCTAGTGATTGGTTTAATGGCAGGGCTCTTCATCCACATTTCCCGCAGCCAACGCTTACAAAAATTGCCGTTGTGGTTGAGATTAGGAGTAGTGGGTGTGGCCACTGGGGCGTTAGCGTGGTGGTTCCCTGAGATTCAGGGGATCGGCTACGACAGCGTCGCCGCAGCACTGAATAATCAGCTGACGATCACGGTGCTGCTGGCGCTGATGGTGGCCAAGCTGCTGATGACGGCGATAACCGTGGCAGGCGGTGTGCCCATCGGCATTATCGGCCCGGTGCTGGTGGCGGGGGCCGCCACTGGTGCGCTCGGCGGCATGCTCGGCGGTTGGTTATGGCCCGAGAAAGCTGCCGATCCGGGCATTTACGCCATGCTCGGCATGGCGGCGATGATGGGGGCTGTCCTTCAGGCGCCTCTTGCTGCACTAATGGCGTTATTAGAATTGACGCATACACCCAATATTATGCTGCCAGGAATGCTGGTCGTGGTGGTGGCCTGCTTGACGTCGCGCCAGCTGACGGGCTGTGAAGGTTTCTTCATTAGCTCGGTGCGCTACGGTTTACACCCGCTGCAGCAGCCGCTGATGCAGGCGCTCTCCCGAGTATCGGTTCCGGCGGTGATGGAGCGCCAATTGGTGCGTACCGAACGGATGATTACGCCAGACCAAGCCCGCCGCTTGCTGGAAACCAACCCCATGTGGCTGGTGATCGAGCGCTCCAGTGACGACAAGCCCGTGCTGGCGCTGAAGGCAGCGGAGCTTGCCCGCTGGCTGCTGGAGCACGATGAGGCACTCGATGGCGAAGCACCGCCGGAGGATGAGCTGGTAGATCTGTTGGAGATTCCCGGCCAGCGGCTGGAAATGGCCCCGATTGGTTTGCAGGCCACGCTATCGGAAGCGTTTTTAAAGCTTCAAGACAGCGCGCTTGGGGCGCTTTATGTGGTGCATGGCTATCGACCAAAGCAGCAGCGAATTTCAGGTATCATTACCCGGGGCGCGATCGAGCGTTATTACCACTACACTGACGCTCGGCAAACAGATGCCCGCGAGACCGATTCCTAGCCATACGTCACCGCCTAAGGAGAGACCATGTACGAATGGGTAAAGGCTATTCACTTGATGGCCGTTGTTACTTGGTTTGCCGCACTGTTCTACCTGCCAAGACTTTATGTGTACCACGCCATGGCACGCGACAAAGGCGATGAGCAAGCGATCACTTACTTCAAAACCATGGAGCGTAAGCTCTATCGCGGCATCATGACGCCATCGATGATCCTGGTGCTGATTTTTGGTGGTTGGATGCTCTATTTGGTGCCCGCGTGGTTTAGCCAGGGCTGGATGCACGTTAAGCTCACGCTGGTCGTGCTGTTGATTGCCTACCACCACGTTTGCCTGATCTATCTGAAACAGTTTGACCAGTCGCGCTGCACCAAGAGTCACGTATTCTTTCGCTGGTTCAATGAAGCCCCTGTGATTGCGTTGGTCGCGATTATTCTCCTGGCGGTTGTGAAGCCCTTTTGATGCGCCAACCCCTTCCCCCCGTCGTTTTAGTGTTAGCGGGCCATGACCCCACGGGCGGTGCCGGACTGATCGCCGACAGCGAAGCCATTGCCGCCTGCGGCGGTTGGGCGGTGACGATCCCCACGGCGATGACCGTGCAGAACTGCCATAACGTCTCTAGGGTGATGCCCGCCGACCCTGGTGCCATGCGGCAAATGGCCGAAGCCGTCGGTGATATGCAGGTTGCCGCGATCAAGCTCGGCCTGCTGGCGGATGAAGCTACGCTACGCGCTGCGGAGCAGATCATTCGCCGTTTTCCTGGGGTACCCGTGGTTGCCGACCCGGTTCTCAAAGCCGGGGGAGGCACTATGTTATCCACAGCTGCTTTGCAGTCGCTCTACCGTGATCGGCTGCTACCGCTTGTGGATATCTTAACCCCTAACCGCTTTGAGCTAGCGGCGCTGACGCCTGAGATCCATGAGCCTTATGACGATACCGCCCGTGCGGTGTCACTACTGTCTCAGGGTTGCCAAGCGGTGCTGGTGACGGCAACGGATGACCCATTACCCGGTACGGCACAGCAAGTGGTGCATACACTGCATTCGCCCGACACTACTCGCCAGTGGCAATGGCCGCGGCTGCCGGAAGTATTTCATGGTTCCGGCTGCACGCTCGCGGCAGCCTTGGCAGCGCGCCTAGCGGTAGGTGATCGCTTACCAACGGCGTGCGAACAGGCGCAGCACTTTACCTGGGAGAGCTTGTCTCACGGCTACCAGCCCCCGAGCGGGCAGTGCTTGCCGAATCGCTTGCCACGCCCCGTGCGCTTTTGATCTCATTGGTAGTAAGTCATTTATATAGAGGATGCCATGACCACATCTGCTGAACTGTTTGACCTCGCGAGTCGCCATATTCCTGGGGGCGTGAACTCTCCCGTGCGAGCCTTCAAAGGGTTGCACCGCCCGCCGGTCTTCATGGAGCGTGCGCAGGGCGCCTACCTCTTTGATGTGGAGGGCAACCGCTACGTCGATTACATTGGTTCCTGGGGGCCAATGATCACCGGTCACGCCGATCAAGACGTGCTGGCAGCCGTGCGTGCGCGGTTGGATAACGGGCTCTCGTTCGGTACCCCCACCGCCGTGGAAACCACCATGGCAGACCTGATCTGCGACATGATTCCCTCCATGGAAATGGTGCGCATGACCAGCTCGGGCACCGAGGCCACCATGTCAGCGATTCGGCTGGCGCGGGGCACCACGGGGCGAGATAAGATCGTTAAATTCGAGGGTAACTACCACGGCCACTCGGACTCCCTGCTGGTAAAAGCGGGCTCCGGTGCTTTGACCCACGGCGAGCCCAGCTCACCGGGCGTGCCTGCCTCGCTTGCCGAGCACACCATCACGCTCTCCTACAACGACCCGGAAGGGGTGGAAGCGTGCTTTGCAGAGATCGGTGAGCAGATTGCTTGCATTATCGTCGAGCCGGTGGCGGGCAATATGAACTGTATTCCGCCTCAGCCAGGTTTCTTGGAAACCCTGCGCCATGTTTGTAACGAGTACGGCAGCATCCTGATTTTTGATGAGGTGATGACGGGTTTCCGCGTAGCGTTGGGCGGTGCCCAGGCTTACTACGGTGTCACGCCGGATTTAACCTGCTTGGGTAAGATCGTCGGTGGTGGTATGCCGGTCGGCGCGTTTGGTGGTAAGCGCGACATTATGCAAAACATCTCTCCGCTGGGGCCGGTATATCAGGCGGGCACCCTTTCGGGTAACCCGCTGGCCATGGCCGCCGGGGTGGCACTACTCACCAAGCTGCAGGTACCGGGCTTCCACGACGCCTTGAGCCAGCGCGTACAAACACTGTGTAACGGCCTGCAAGAGCGCGCCAACGCAGCGCGAGTGCCGATGATGACGCAATCAGCGGGCGGCATGTTTGGTCTTTTCTTTACCTCTCAATCGCGGGTCGATAACTTTGCCCAGGCGACTGCCTGTAACCCGGATGCCTTCCGCCGCTTCTTTGGTGCGATGCTTGATCATGGCGTTTATCTCGCGCCTTCTGCTTATGAAGCTGGCTTTATGTCTAGTGCCCATACGCCAGAAGATATCCAGCGTACGCTAGAAGCGGCCGAAAAGGCCTTTGCCGTAATGTAACGTTGAGTAAACGGTAGAGAGATCGCCTGCTACACTGCAAGAGCCGCCCATGTTGAGCGGCTCTTGTGGTTAACGAGGTAGCTAACCATGAAACAACCATCGGCTTGGCAGGCTTTACGTTTACACGGCGTTCTGTTTACCGCCGTGCTCACCTTTGGCTTTCCCTTAACAGGGCTAGCCGCACAGGAGCAGGATATGACCCAGATCCACATCACCATGAGCGGCTCCCCTGGCGCAGAATTCTCAGCCCAGTGGCGCATTACCCATAACGGCGAAACTGTCGAACATCCTGAAACCCGCGGCACTGTACCCGCAGAATTCACCTTCGAAGGCGACACCCTAGAAGGAACGGTCAAGCTGTTAAGTGATGACGAGCGACTAGAAGTCGATATCGTCAAAGGCAGCAACCGCTCACGTTCTTCGACCCAAGGCAAAGGCGGCACGCTGACGGTGGTGGTGCGTTAAGGCATAAAAAACCGCCCCCGTGGGGGCGGTTCAGTTGAGGGTTTATTGATTCTACAATTAATATTGCAAAGTAGATGCTAAGTTGTTGCCACCAGATTGATAAACCACCGCATTTCCAACAGAGTCACTCGCCTGTGTGACTGTAGATACGTTGCTATCGCCACTCTGCTGTACATAAGCATAATTAGTAATAGCCGTTGGACCAAAACTATTATTCTGTATAATATAAGACTCGTTGTCAGTACCATCGACTTGATATAGTTCTGCTCTATTATCACTACCTTGCTGGATAATGTAGCTAGTTCCATCAGTACCATTCTGAGTAGCAAAAGCCCAGTTCATATCGCCATGGGTTTGGCCGATGTAGCTGTCGTTATTCGTACCAGTTTGGACTACATGTGCATCATTTAGGTTTGCGCCACCGCCAATACCACCCTGACGGACAAATGAGTTGTTTTCAAAACCTGATTGTGTAATGTCGGCTTTGTTATTTTCCCCTCCAAATTGTTCAACACGAGAAGCATCACTATCACCTTCTTGTAGAACATTAACAATGCCACCAGATGAAAGTTCTTGATTAACGTCTGAATAATTGTTACTTCCTCGTTGATCTACGTCAGCCATTAAGTTTTGACCATCTTGACGCACTCTAGACCATTGCCCACCTGTAGCTCCATCTTGAGATACAGTAGCCATATTTAATGCAGTACCTGTGTTATTTTGGTCAATTACAGAGTCGACTTTATTTTGACCATCAATTGGATTAAGTGGTTCTGGTAATAGTTCTCCACTTGCCCAAGTAAAGTTATTCTGACCCGGCGTAGTGCTTTCCCATTGAGTATTATCTTCTTGGAAGTCACCATTATCAGCGCCCCAGTTAGGAGCTGTGCCCGTTGTCGGTGAAATTAGATTTGTGCTTGTTATAATAGGTGGTGTATAAGAACTGTTAGGTGGTGTTTGAGCTAAAGCAGCACTAGTTACAGTAAGGCTAATAGCAGCAGCGAGAGTAGTTAATTGCAGTTTCATGGTCTTTCCCCTTTTTTCGATCGACTTGCTTTGGTGTTTAACTGAGAAGCCAGGTGCGACTCAGTTGATATCGATAGTGACCGGTCGTGAAGTGTCCGAGTAGTTTTGTTGGTGGACATTTACATCGCGTAGGCCACTGCCCGATTGTGAAATCATTAGGTTACTGTTAAAGCCAATTTGAATAGCATTCAACGCAACTCCAACACTGTTCCCTTCTTGAATAGCCGTAACGCTATGGTTATGGCCTTGCTGAACAATCACGCCAATATTGTTGCCATTGTGCTGGGTCAAATTGGCCTGATTGTTATATCCAGTTTGTTTAATGTAAGCGAAGTTTTTAAATTGGTAATTCGCTGAACGAGATTGAACGACGCTCGCGCTGTTGTTAATGCCTTGCTGCTGAATGATGCTCACATTGCCTTTTAAATGGCTGACATCTTGAGACTCTACGTATTGTGTGACTCTAGACATGCTGTCAATGAACTGGTCGTTTGCTGAAGCTTCTGGATTTAAACTGGTTAGTAAGACACTCATTACCAATGCCATGCAGGAGGCTACGGATCCTGTCTTTTGATGGGCTGGTAATTGGTTGAACGGTTTCATTGGGTCTTCCTTTTGAAACGTTATGTGTCTTTTTGTTTCCTGTGTTGAGTTTGGACGATTTAAAAGAAGGCGCTATCGGAAATTTTTCTAATCCTTAACTTATAAAGTTGGTGTTTTTTATGAATATATAGGTTATGGTTTTAATCTTAATTGATGAGTTTTTTAATACTAGTACCTATAGCCTGAAAGATAGAAGCCTTTAATAAAAAAGCCGCTTAAGGAAGCGGCTTTAATTAATAGATAGAATAGCTAATTAAAGCATAGGTATAGGTTCGTTGAGGTAGTCACCTAGAACCGTATCCTGTAGATTGGTCCCTGGTGATAGGTTCCAAAGACGGTTTTCCACCCCACGTGCAATCAAGTGAATCACCGCAGACTCGATAGCGGACATCACCGCTAACTGTACAGGTTCGTTCGTGGTGATACCTGCCTCTGCCTCTAGCAAACGCCTAAAGTCGATAAACCGGTACACGCCGGCTCTGAGTTCTTTGGAGTAGATAGTTTTGGTGGTGGTGACGTTGGCAAGTATTTCACCGGTGGATATTTCTACCGCACGCAAATTGACGGTTACTTGGTCTACTTGATATTGACCTGATGCACCGATACCGAAGTACTCCGCTCCCGCTCCTCCTGTTCGAATATTGGATTCATAAGCGATGATTCCTCCTTCGAGCATGACGGAAGCCGCGCGTAGTGACGGCAAGGTATCGGGCTGGCCAAAACGCTCGAACTCAGCGCGAATGATGCGTCGCTCGGTTAATAGGTTCTGTAAGCCTACCCGTTCCAGTGGTATGAACCAGCCTGAATCAGCGAGCGCGCCGGTGAGCATAGCAGCGGCCCCTTGGGTGACGGCCGTTGAAAAGGTGCTAGCCGGGGCGGGTCGATATTGTCCGGTTTGGTCTCGAAAATCATACACAGAGACAAAGATTTTTCCGGCGGGAGGTGGTAACGACACCAGGTCTTGATAGGTAGCACCTCTTGGTGTCAGCGTTGCTTGTGCCCCCTCTAAATTTTCCGACGTGGCTACCATCCCAGCGCATCCGCTGAGTAACCCAGCAATGACAATCGAGGCGATTATTTTCATGGTGTTCCCCTGAAATACTTTAAGCCGTGCTATTTTTCGCGTACTTTTTTGATAATTAAGGGTTAAATAAGCCGCCTACGCTAATTTCAGTTACATCGCCAGTTATTTTATCGACGACGCGAACCACTAATTGGCCGCTGCTGTCACTCACGACGACGCCAAACTCATCGCTATCAAAACTGCCTTCTTCAACTTCACCACGACTGACGTCAGAAATCAGTTGAGAAATTAATCGGCTTTCTAAATTTTGTAGTAGGCGTTCCGTTGATGAGAGTGACTGTACACTGCGTGTGTTCGGATCTGTCGTTGTATCCTGTGCTTGTGCTTTACCGAGTAGGTAGCTACCCACAAAAGGATCACCACCAAACGAAGGGTTGATGGGCTGATAGATTAAGTCGCCTGCGTGTGCTTGCGTAACTGCTATTATTATCAGCCCTACGCTGGCTGCTTTTTTTAGCATTTTCATTAGAATAGCTCCTCTTTCCCCAAGTCTTTGTCCGAGGTCAAAGCGGCTGATAGCTGCTGTTGAAGCAGCGCTTCCTCGACGGTTTTTACAGCGTCTCCCGCTACGCGATCAGCTTCGCTGATTCTTGGAGAAAGCTGTGTTCTGAAGTACATCCGGTTGCCTTCCATGACCCATACTTGACTGCCCCAGCGAGCGTCAGGACGCTCTTGAATGGTGATAGTGGCATTGCCGATGATGACGTTATCCATCGCCTGCTGACTAAATGCTCGATAGAACGTTTTACCCGCCATTGTGATAGTGCGGTCCACCATGATGCCGGTTAGCTCACTACTACCATTGGGCCTACCATGAATTTCGGGCCCGTCCGGACTCGATAATTGGTTAATCGCATCTACTTCGGCCTGCTCATTCCTGGTAAGTGACGATGCATCAACTAGCCCATTAGGTTGAGCGTTTGCAACGCTTGTTAAACACCATAAGAGAGCAATTGATATTTTATGCTTAGCTGCCATGATGCTTATCTCTTATCAAGTTTTTACCGATGCCGCTGTAAGCTGCGTGCCGTTTCGATATTAGGCAGAATCGGACCCAAGTTTTGGTGAATCCAATTCAGTGCTTGAATGCGGTTATGCACATTGATTTTTCTGAAGATGTTGTAAAGATGTGATTTAACCGTGTGCTCACTCACAAAGAGTTTGTCGGCAATTTGTTGATTGGAAGAGCCTGCACTGAGTAACGAAATGATCTCCATTTCTCGGTTGGTCAAGCCGCAGGCAGGTCGGAACGCGTTGCTTTGATACTTACGGTAAAAAAGGATCAAACGCGCCATTAAATCTCGAGACATCCATAGCTCACCTTCCAGCAGGGCATGAATGCCTTTGCAAATGACCTCCAAGCTTTCGTTGCGATAAAAGACGCCCTTGAGCTGTGCGCAGGACAAAGCTTCCAGCGCATGATCCATATCGCGGATGTTGAAGGCGGCCAGTGAGGTTTTAGCCAAGCTATCGGGAAGTTTGTCCTGCCATTCGGGCAAGGCGTCCACACCGATATGGTCGCTATCGATGAGGATCAGCAGCTTACTTGGGATGGCGGCAGGCAGTTGGCTTCTTGGCGAGTGGATGCTCACCGTACAACCTGTGTGGTCATGTAAATAGTCGGCAAAGAGCTGCGACTGGGGGCTTTTTTCGGTGACGATGTACACCAAGCCGTGCGTCTTCTCATGTGACATTGTGGAGGCCTCGGTTGGATTGAAAGCAATCAGGTGGTACGAAGAGTGTTGCCCAATACGTCCTTTTCGTAAAGTTTTGTTATTAAAAAACATGAAGAAAATGGTAATTAAAAATTTAATTTAAATAAGCTATTGATTTTAAATAAATTATTTCAATATAAAAATTATTTACTCATTTTTCTAATATACCTTTAGTTACATTTTGTCGCCTTTAGCTGCGCTCTCGGTAGGCGTAAACTGATCGCCTCATGTGAGGAGGTCGCCCCTATGAATGCAGCCAAAACGCTCGTTTTAGCCAGTGGAAATTCTGGAAAATTAAAAGAATTCAATCAGTTGCTATCGCCCCTTGGGCTGGATGTACGCCCCCAGGCGGAGTTTGGTGTGCACGATGTCGAAGAGACAGGACTAACGTTCGTTGAAAATGCGCTGTTAAAAGCCCGTGAAGCGAGTCGTGTAAGCGGGTTACCGGCGCTCGCCGACGACTCAGGTCTGGAGGTCGATGCGTTGCATGGGGCACCTGGCATTTACTCCGCCCGCTATGCCGGTGAGCCGAAAAGCGACGAGCGTAACAATGAGAAACTGCTGGCAGCACTCAGTGAGTGCGCGGAAGGCCAGCGTACGGGCCGCTATTGGTGTGTCTTGGTTTATTTACGCCATGCAGAAGACCCGGTACCGGTCATCGTTCAGCGTAGCTGGGAAGGTGAGGTGCTGGCCCATCCGCGGGGTGAGGGGGGCTTTGGCTACGATCCTCTCTTTTGGCTACCTGACCAGGGCATGAGCGCGGCAGAGCTCCCCAGCGAAACGAAGAATCGCTTGAGTCATCGGGGGCGTGCACTGCATGCCTTGGTCGACATTTTGAAGGTGGCGCATGGCTGAACAGTTGCCGCCACTATCGCTTTACATTCATACGCCTTGGTGTGTGCGCAAGTGCCCCTATTGCGACTTCAATTCTCACGAACCTGGCACCAACGCACTACCCGAAGCGGCCTACTTGGCCGCGTTGCTGAGTGATTTGGACGGCGATTTGGCGTTGGCGTCTGGCCGCCCTCTTCAAACCATTTTTATTGGGGGCGGTACGCCTAGCTTGCTATCGCCAACGTTTTATCGACAGTTATTCGATGGCATTCGTGAGCGCCTCTCCTTTTCGCCTACGATTGAAATCACCCTGGAAGCCAATCCAGGCACGACCGAGCAGCAGCGGTTCATCGGCTATCGGGACGCTGGTATCAATCGCTTGTCGCTGGGCGTACAGAGTTTCCGGCCCACTCAACTGAGTGCACTGGGGCGAATTCATACCGGCAACGAAGCGGTGACCGCCATCGCTGAAGCCAGAGCGGCGGGATTCGATAACCTCAATATCGATCTCATGCACGGGCTTCCTCAGCAAACGCCCGAGCAAGCCATGGAAGATATTGACCAGGCGCTTGCCCTCAATCCAGAACATCTTTCCTGGTATCAGTTAACCCTGGAGCCCAATACGGCGTTTTTCTCGCATCCGCCCCCCCTGCCAGAGGAGGAGGCGCTATGGGACATTCAGGAGGCAGGGCATCAGCGACTGGAGCAAGCCGGGCTAAGTCGATACGAGATATCGGCTTATGCCCGCCCAAGATGTCAGAGCCGCCATAACCTGAACTACTGGCGATTTGGCGACTACCTGGGAATCGGTGCAGGTGCTCATGGAAAGCTCTCCTACATAGACTCCCAAGGGAAATGGCAGATCGAACGGCGTTGGAAAACGCGTCAGCCCGATGCGTACTTGCGCCGTGCCAATGATCCGCGTGGCTTCGTAGCAGGCCAGCAGCTCATTGAGCCAAACGAGTTACCGCTGGAGTTTGCCATGAACGCGCTGCGCCTGACCGAGGGCGTCCCCCTAGCGGATTGGACGGCCCACACTGGCCAGCCACAGGCACGGTTACTTGCGCGTTTACAAAGTGCTCAAGAAAAAGGACTTTTAATGGAAATGCCTGAAAAGCTGCGTGCATCGCCCCAAGGTCTATTATTCTTGAACGAGTTGCTGGCCTTGATGAGCGAAGAGTGACCAGCGATGGATTCGGTACTATCTCAATCATAAACAAGGAGTGAGTGATGCGTATTTCTCGACTACTGACCCCACTGGCAGCGGCGATGTTACTGGCTGGCTGCGCGACGCCCGATCCTTACGGCGGTCAAACGCAGCGCTCTAGCACTGCCATGGGCACCGGTATTGGTGCGGCGATTGGCGCGGCGGCGGGCGCTTTATCCGGTGACGGCAGCACGAGTCGTCGCGACCGCGCGCTGATCGGTGCCGCTGTTGGCGCGGCCGCCGGTGCGGGTGTGGGTGCCTACATGGACCGTCAAGAGCAGCAGCTTCGCGATAACCTGCAAGGATCGCGTATCGAGATTGACCGCCGTGGCGACGATATCGTGCTCAACATGCCTAGCAGCGTCACGTTTGGCTTCGATTCCGCCGAACTCACCTCGGATGCGCGCAGCGCCCTGAACGAAGTGGCGAATGTCCTCACTCAGTACACCGATACCCGTGTAAACATTGCCGGCCACACGGACAGTACCGGTGATCCCAGCTACAACCAGCGCCTTTCAGAGCGCCGTGCCCAGTCGGTTGGTAGCTACCTGAGTCAGAACGGCGTGTCCTCCATGCGGTTGAACACCATGGGCTATGGTGCTAACCAGCCGGTGGCAAGCAACGATACCGAGCAGGGGCGTGCGCAAAACCGTCGCGTCGAAATCACCCTGACGCCTACCAGCAACGGCCAGTAACCTCATGCGTTAATCTCGGCATTGCCGTCCAACGCCCGCTATGCTCACATAGCGGGCTTTTTTTCGTTCAACTGCTAGCGAGCTGCCATGCTGTCGTATCAACACGCCTACCACGCCGGTAACTTTGCCGATGTTCATAAGCATTTAACGCTTTACGCAGTGAGGGATTATTTATTACGTAAAAAATCAGCGATTACATATATTGATACCCATGCAGGTAGAGGGCTCTATCCGCTGGTCACGAAAGAGACCCAGCGGCTTAAGGAGTATCGAGAAGGCGTCGCACCGCTCTGGCAGGCTCGGCAGCAGTTGAGCGATCCCTTACTTGAAAAATGGGTGGCGTCGCTGGAAAGCGTACAGCCACAGTCCACAGAGCTTTCGCACTACCCTGGTTCACCCTGGTGGCTGGCTCAGGGGCTGCGTGAGCAGGACTCACTGCGCCTATTTGAGCTGCACCCTGGTGAGCACGAACATTTGAGCGGGCAAGCGCTGCCCAAACAGGCCCGACGTATTTATGGCGATGGGTTGCTTGGCTTGAAGCAGCTGTTACCGGTGGCGACGCCACGGCTGTGCGTGTTGATAGATCCGAGTTACGAGCGCAAAGTGGAGTATCAAGAGGTCGTCGATGCGGTGGCCTACAGCCTCGAAAAAGCGCGCCACGCCGTGGTGATGATTTGGTACCCGCTGCTGCCCGCTGGGCATCATGACACGTTGCTCAGCGGCCTTGAAGCGAGCGGCATTCGCAAGATTTGGCACAGCGAGCTGCTGTTACGGGCCGCGGCGGAGAGCACGCACGGCATGTATGGAAGCGGCATGGTGGTCATCAATCCGCCCTGGGGGCTGGATGAGCAGCTAGCTGCAGCGATGTCCCAGGTGACACCGCTGCTGGGGAGCGACAGCCGCTACCGCGCCAAATGGCGAGTGGGCGAGTAGTGGTAGTGAGTGGCAGCGGCTATTTGCCGATGCAGAAGCTGCCAAAAATTTCGCCAAGCAGATCATCGGCGCTAAATTCACCGGTGATCTCTCCCAGCGCTTGCTGTGCGTCTCGCAGGTCTTCGGCGAGAAGCTCGCCAGCGCCGTAGCCATCCAACTGGGCGCGGCCGGTATCAAGGGCAGCCATGGCGCGGTCAAGGGCATCCAGGTGGCGGCGGCGGGCGGAGAAGCGGCCCTCCGTCGTTGCAGAGAACCCCATGACGTCTTTTAAATGCGTTTTCAAACTGTCCACACCCTCTCCGGTTTTTGCAGACAGCCGAACAATGGGAGTGGCTGTGGATAAGTCAATGCCCGGCGTTTCGGCACTGGCATCAATTTTATTACGCACCAGGGTAAGCCTGCTTTGATCGGGGAGGCGCTCCACGAACTCAGGCCAGATGCTCATTGGGTCGGTAGCCGCTGTGGTGGATGCATCCACCATGAGCAGTACTCGGTCGGCCTTTTCGATCTCTTCCCATGCCCGGGCAACACCGATTTTCTCTACCGCATCGGGCGTATCACGCAGCCCGGCAGTATCGATAATATGCAGCGGCATGCCGTCTAGGTGAATGTACTCCCTCAGTACGTCCCGAGTGGTGCCCGCGATGTCTGTCACAATAGCCGTATCCTGCTCGGTCAGCGCGTTCAACAGGCTCGATTTGCCCGCATTGGGGCGTCCTGCAATCACCACGCTCATGCCCTCGCGTAGCAGAGCGCCTTGCCCAGCGGCCTTACGAACAGCAGCCAGCGCCTGCTGAACACTCTCTAAGTGCGTGGCGACATGGCCATCGGCGAGAAAGTCGATCTCCTCCTCCGGAAAATCAATGGCAGCTTCAACGTAAACGCGCAGCTCAATCAGCCGTTCGACCAGTGCAGCAACCCGCTGTGAGAACTCGCCCTGAAGCGAGCGCACGGCGTTCTCAGCGGCGGAGCGGGAGGTGGCATCAATTAGGTCGGCAATCGCTTCCGCCTGTGCCAGATCCAGCTTGTCGTTAAGAAAAGCCCGTTCAGAGAACTCCCCAGGCCGGGCCAGGCGAGCACCTAGCTGCAGGCAGCGCTCAAGCAGCATATCCATAATGATGGGGCCGCCGTGGCCTTGAAGCTCCAACACGTCTTCACCGGTGAAGGAGTGGGGGCCGTTAAACAGGAGCGCGATGCCCTCGTCAATAATGCCCTCAGCGCCGTGAAACGGACCGTAGTGGGCGTAACGGGGAGCAGGGCAATCACCCAGTATCTCAGCGGCTATCGAGCGGCAGGCGGGGCCTGATACGCGAATGATGCCCACACCGCCACGGCCAGGTGGGGTTGCCAAGGCGGTAATGGTGTCTTGGGTATAGAGTCGGTCGGCCATGACGCTTCCTAAAGACGAAAAAGGGAGAGTGTATCGCGATGGCGCTCATGATGAGCAGGTTAGGCCTAAAACGCCAGACCCCCGCAAAGGCGGGGGTCTGGGAGTAGCAGAGGAGAGCGATTACTTGGTTCGCATCCCTTTGCCGACGCTTGGGTCATTCTCGATGCTGCGCGTAATGAAGTACTGCTGCGCCACCGAGATGATGTTGTTGACCACCCAGTAGATGACCAGACCTGCCGGGAACCACAGGAAGAAGAAGGTGAAGATGATCGGCAGCATCTTCATGATCTTTGCCTGCATGGGGTCTGGCGGTGTCGGGTTCAGCATCTGCTGAACGAACATCGAAATACCCATCAGAATCGGCAGGATGAAGTAGGGGTCTTTCACCGAGAGATCCTGGATCCAGAACATGAACGGCGCGTGGCGCAGCTCGACAGATTCCAGCAACATCCAGTACAGGGCGATAAATACCGGCATCTGTACCAGAATCGGCAAACAGCCACCCAGCGGATTGATCTTCTCTTTCTGGTAGAACTTCATCATCTCTTGAGACATTTTCTGGCGGTCGTCGCCATACATCTCTTTGAGACGCTGCATCTCTGGGCCCAGTTTGCGCATACGCGCCATGGACTTGTAGGCCTTGGCAGACAGCGGGAAGAGCACCAGTTTTACCAGCACGGTCAGCAGAACGATCGACCAGCCCCAGTTACCGACGATGTCGTGGATCTTATCTAGCAGCCAGAACAGCGGGTTGGCAATGAACCACAGCCAGCCGTAATCCACGGTGAGCTTAAGGTTCGGTGCGACTTGCTCAAGGTAGTCTTGAACCTTCGGACCCATGTAGAGCGTAGCGCTCAGCGTAGCTTCACCCTCGGCGGCCACGCTGCTGGTAGGGCCAGCAAAGGCCACTACGTTACGATCACGAGAATCGGTCGTCACGTAGTAGAGGTTCTGCTGGTTTTGAGCAGGTGCCCAAGCCGATACGAAGTAGTGCTGGATCATCGCGATCCAGCCCCCTTGGGCCTCGCGATTGTCGAAGTTACGGCTTTGAATGGTATCGAAGTCGATCTTTTCGTAGCGTGCTTCCGGCGTAGAGTAGGCCGCCCCTAGATAGGAGTTCATGCCCATGGCCACACCGCTGGACGGATCCGGGCTGTTATCGCGAGCCAATTGGCCAATGAAGCGAGCGGTAACCGGGGCTTCGGTGTTGTTGGCCAGGTAGTAGCTCACGTTCACGGCATAGCTGCCACGATCAAACGTGAGGCGCTTGATGACATCGACGCCATTCACGTCGGCCGTCAAGTCAACGCTGAGCTGCTCTTCGTCATCGCCGAGGCGATATTCGTTACGCTCGGGCGTGAAAGCGATGCGGCTTGCTTGGCCATCCAGCTGCAGGCCAGAGCGGGCGACGTAGCTGCGCGTGGCGTTGTCCGACAGCAGCACGTAGTTGCGGTCGGAATCCAGCGTCAGCTTATGCTGCGGTAAGGCCGCGTAGACGATATCGCCACCGAAGGGGTCAATACGGACATCCAGGACATCCGTGGTGACCGCAATGAAGTCACGGCTAGCGGTGTCGCTCTGCTCGTCGCCAACGCCTTCACTGATGGCGTTATCCGGTGCGGAGGTACTGGGGACGGAAAGATCGTTACTAGCGTTCTCGCTCGCAGGAGTCCCATTGCTGCTTTGGGTGATCTCTGGCGTCGAGTCGTAGGTGGTCTGCCCGTAATCCTGATTCCACTGTACAACCAAAAGGTAGGCAAGCACTGCCAGTGGAATCAGTAATAAAAGTCGTTTTACGTCCATGAGGGTTCTGCCCGATGGGTGGTGAACATGCTAATGGCGCAGTGTCATTTACTCGACCCATGACACACGAAAGCCTGCCAAGCGGCAGGCCGAGGTCGAGCGGCGAGGTGTGTCGTCAAGCGTCACGTGTTACGCCATGAGGCGGGGGAGGTGCAGACACCGCCTGTGCGTCGCGCTGAAGCCGTTTCCACATGCCGTGTAGCTGGCGGGTGAGCGTTTCGTTATCGACATCCTGTACGCCTCGTTTTGCCAATATCACGATATCCACAGAGGGTAGGTGATCCTGACGTAGGCGAACGGATTCCCGAACGAGTCGCTTGAAGCGGTTACGATCCACAGCGAGCTTCACATTTTTCTTGCTGACCACCAGTCCAACGCGGGGGTATCCCCGAGTACTCATGCGCGCTAGCGCCATCATACCTTTGCCATGAACTTTGAGGTCGGCTTGTTCAAACACGTGACTAAAGTCCCCGGCAGTTAGCAAACGTAAGCACCGGGGAAAGCCTTGAGGCGACACACGCAATCCGAGATCAGGCGCTCAGACGCTTGCGGCCTTTGGCACGGCGGCGTGCGATCACGGCGCGACCGTTTTTTGTTGCCATACGAGCACGGAAGCCATGCGCGCGCTTGCGCTTGAGAACGCTGGGTTGAAAAGTGCGTTTCATAACTCGTTATTCCCACGTGGTTTAGGACGGAAAGTGAATTCCAAAAGACCCGGTCCAGTGAGGAACTAGCCGGGGAGTTTCAATTCAAGACCGGAAATTGTAGAGACTTCCCGCGCCGGGTGCAATTTTTCCTTGCATAAAAAGCGTGAAAAAGGCAATAGCGGCGCGGCTTGACGCCCACCACTCGTTTTCATGCATCACACTACTATTACTAACGAAGTTATTTAAAACCTACTGTTATTAATAGTGGGGATACTATTTGTGGATAAGTCATTTTAATATATTTTTATCAACAGTTTGAAGGGATAAAAAATCTGTGTATAAGCATCGAATAACGCGCGAATAAACTGTGAATTTGGTGTGGCCAAGCAGAGACATCTTGCCCAAAAAGAGGCTTGTACCCATGACGTCACCGGGTTTTCCTAAGAGCTTATGGTAAGTTGTCCACAGGCGAAAAAGAGCCGCTAGCCCGTGTGGATAACCGTCTCGTTGGGCGCTACAATGGTCGGCCGTTTTCAACCGATGGTGAGATGAGTGTCACTCGCGCTTTGGCAACAGTGCCTGGACTACCTGCAGGACGAACTGAATTCACAGCAGTTCAATACCTGGATACGTCCGCTGCAGGCAGAAGAAGGAGAGACCAATGAGCTGCGCTTGTTGGCGCCGAATCGTTTTGTGCGCGACTGGGTGAGTGATAAGTACGCCAAGCGTATTAGTGAACTGATGCGCGAGCTGGCGCCCTCCAAGCCTCCCAAAGTCAGCTTGACGGTGGGTAGCCGCCGGGCCGCAGCCCCCGCCCCTCAGCCTCGCGATCTAGGCCATCCGGTGTCAGCTGCACCGGCGCAGCCAGCGTCGCCTGCAGTGCATACGCCGCCCCGGGGAGACATCGCCGACGAGCGTGAAATCGATCAACTGCGTGAAGAGAGCGCCGCCAATCGACGCGGTAATGAGCGTCAGGTTCAAGTCGAAGGCAGCTTGAAGCACAATAGCGGCCTGAATCCCAATTTCACGTTTGATACTTTCGTGGAAGGTAAATCTAACCAGCTGGCCCGTGCGGCGTCCCGCCAGGTGTCGGAAAATCCTGGCGGTGCCTATAACCCGCTGTTTTTATACGGTGGCGTCGGCTTGGGTAAAACGCACTTGATGCACGCTGTGGGCAATGCGCTGGCAGGTCGCCGGGAGAATGCTCGCGTGGTTTATCTCCACTCTGAGCGCTTCGTGGCCGACATGGTGAAGGCGCTACAGCTCAATGCGATCAACGATTTCAAGCGTTTCTACCGCAGCGTCGATGCCCTCCTGATCGATGACATTCAGTTTTTTGCCGGTAAAGAGCGCTCCCAGGAAGAGTTCTTTCATACGTTCAATGCGCTGTTAGAGGGCGGTCAGCAGATGATCCTGACCTCTGACCGCTACCCAAAAGAGATCAGCGGCGTCGAAGAGCGTCTGAAGTCGCGCTTTGGCTGGGGGCTCACCGTCGCCATCGAGCCGCCGGAGCTCGAGACCCGGGTAGCGATTTTGATGAAGAAGGCCGATCAGGCCAAAGTGGACCTGCCTCACGATGCTGCCTTCTTCATTGCCCAGAAGATTCGGTCTAACGTGCGTGAATTGGAAGGCGCGTTGAAGAAAGTCATTGCTGACTCACACTTTATGGGTAAGACCATCACCCAAGATTTTATCCGTGAGTCGTTAAAAGATCTTTTAGCGCTGCAGGATAAGCAGGTGGGGGTGGATAATATTCAGCGCACGGTGGCTGAATATTACAAAATCAAAGTGGCGGATCTGCTTTCCAAGCGGCGTTCACGCTCGGTAGCGCGCCCCCGACAAGTCGCGATGGCGCTGGCGAAAGAGCTCACCAATCATAGCTTGCCAGAAATTGGCGATGCGTTTGGTGGCCGTGATCACACCACCGTGCTGCATGCCTGCCGCAAAGTAAAAGCGTTGCAAGAAGAGAATGCGGATATTCGCGAGGATTACAAAAACCTTCTTCGTCTGCTAACCAGTTAACCTTTTTCGTTTACGCCTGCCAAGCGGCAGGCCTTTCAGGATAGAAAACCGGAGTTTCGATGAAATTTACCATTTCCCGAGAGGCGCTGCTTCGCCCGCTGACTCTGGTGGCGGGCGTAGTAGAACGGCGCCAAACGCTGCCTGTGCTCTCTAACGTACTGATTCAAGTAGAAGGCGACCAGGTCGCCCTGACCGGTACGGACCTAGAAGTTGAACTAGTAGGCCGCACGGTCGCCAGCCAAGTTGACCAAGCGGGCGCTGCTACGGTGCCGGCTAGAAAGCTGATGGATATCTGTAAGTCGCTGCCCGATCAGTCCGACATTCAACTGGCGGTCGAAGAAGGGCGTGCGGTTTTACGTAGCGGTCGTTCGCGCTTTACACTTTCTACACTTCCTGTGGCAGAGTTTCCCAATATCGAAGATGCCGACGGAAGTCAGGAGCTTAGCGTTCCCCGTGGCACGTTAAAGCATTTGATTGAGTCCACCTCCTTTGCCATGGCTCAGCAGGACGTACGTTATTACCTCAACGGCATGCTGCTAGAGATTCAGAGCAACCTGCTGCGCACGGTCGCCACCGACGGGCACCGGTTGGCGATGTGCTCGCGTCCTATCGAGGTCGCGGTCAGCCAATCCCAAAAGCTGATCGTGCCTCGTAAAGGTATTTTGGAGCTGTCCCGTCTTTTGGATGACAGTGACGAGCCGGTTAGTCTGACGCTTGGCGCTACCCATGTACGCGCCCATACGGGAGACTTCACGTTCACGTCGAAGCTGATCGACGGCAAGTTTCCGGACTACGAGCGCGTGGTGCCGCGTAATGGCGACAAAGTACTCATCGCCGAGCGTGCCGAGCTTCGTCAAGTGCTGTCGCGTACTGCTATTCTCTCCAACGAAAAGTACCGCGGGGTGCGCCTCTACTTGGAAGAAGGCAACCTCAAGGTCATGGCCAATAACCCTGAGCAGGAAGAGGCCGAAGAGAACGTCGCCGTGGAGTACAACGGTAGCGCCATGGAAGTGGGGTTCAACGTGGGCTATCTGGTCGATGTGCTCTCCGTGCTGGACGAAGAGCGGGTACAGATGACCCTAGCCGACCCCAACAGCAGTGCGCTGCTGGAAGAGCCAGGCGGTGGCGATGCGCTCTATGTCGTGATGCCGATGCGCCTGTAACGCACGGAAGGGAGTTGAAGAACGGCGCTTCTGGTTGCAGAAGCGCCGTTTTCGCATAGGGCACGTCTGCCGATTTGAACGGTCTTACAAGGTGCATTGACGGATGAGCGTGACACAACTCACTTTTCAGGGGCTGCGTAATTTAGCGCCGGTCACGCTTCATCCCTCATCGCGTATTAACGTGATCCATGGCGTCAACGGCAGCGGAAAGACCAGTCTGCTAGAGGGCATTCATATCCTCGGCATGGGGCGTTCCTTTCGCACTCGCCAGCTCAAAAACGTCATCCAATCGGACGCCCCCTATATGACGCTGCACGGCCGCTTGGCAGGGGATCCTGAGGTGACCCTTGGCGTGAGGCGTATGCGCGCTCAGCGTGAGTTGGAGCTACGCCTGAGGGGAGAGAAGGGCGTGAGGTTAGCCGAACTCGTCGAGGCCATGCCGCTGCAGCTCATCAATCCAGATGCATTTCGTTTGCTGGAGGGGTCGCCAGCAGGGCGTCGTGAGTTTTTGGATTGGGGCGTGTTTCACGTGAAACACCACTTTCTGGATGCTTGGCGTCGGACCCGGCGTGCGGTGAAACATCGGAATGCGCTTCTCAGGCGTGGTAGAATAGTGCCCAATGAAATAGCGGTTTGGGAGCAAGAGTTAGCACTCTGGGGCGAACAAATGGATGCGCTTCGCCAAGCATGGTTCAGCGAATTTCTCCCCATGTTCGATAAAACTCTGAAGACGCTATTGCCGCTACCGGGATTAACGTTGCGCTATGCCCGCGGCTGGGACAAGCAGCGCTCGTTGGCAGAAGTGCTGCACGATAGCCGTGATACGGACCAGCAGATGGGGTTTACCCAGCAAGGCCCTCAGCGTGCGGATTTGCGCATCCGGCTGAATAAACAGCCTGCCATTGAGGTGCTTTCCAGAGGCCAGCAGAAGCTCGTGGTGAGTGCATTGAAACTTGCTCAGGGTAGGCTTCTGGAAAGTACCGCACAGCGGCACTGTATCTATTTGATCGACGACTTACCGGCAGAGCTGGATGAGCATCACCGCCGCCAGTTCTGTACGTTACTCGAAGAGATGCAGTGCCAAGCATTTATTACCAGCGTCGAACCCACCGCGCTAAGCGACGTTTGGCAGCCTTCTACAGCCGTCGAGATGTTTCACGTGAAACACTCCGCGCAAGGGCTCAGCCAGTGCCAGCCAGATGGGTAGACGACACGGAACGAGACAGACTTCACGACGGAGTGGTCAATGAGCGAGCAGGCTTACGATTCATCAAGCATCAAGGTGCTCAAAGGGCTAGACGCAGTACGTAAGCGTCCAGGCATGTACATCGGTGACACCGACGACGGCACCGGGCTGCACCACATGGTTTTCGAGCTGGTGGATAACTCCATCGATGAAGCTTTGGCCGGTCACTGTAGCGAAATTCGCGTGGTGATCCACCCGGATGAATCGGTAACCGTGAGCGATAATGGTCGGGGGATTCCAACCGAGCTGCACGAAGGCGAGGGTGTCTCTGCGGCTGAAGTCATTATGACGGTGCTCCACGCGGGCGGTAAGTTCGACGATAACTCTTATAAAGTATCGGGCGGCTTGCACGGTGTGGGTGTATCGGTGGTGAACGCTCTCTCTGAAGAGCTGCGCCTGACGATTTGGCGCCAAGGGGAAGTGTTCGAGCAAATTTACCACCACGGCGTGCCGCAAGCGCCGCTAGGCGTCGTAGGCAAAACGGAAAAAAGCGGTACCCGCGTGCATTTTCGTCCGTCACCGGCGACGTTTGCCAATATCGAATTCCACTACGATATTCTGGCGAAACGCCTGCGCGAGCTCTCCTTCCTCAACTCGGGTGTGGCCATTCGCCTGATGGATGAGCGTAGCGGCAAAGAGGAGCTGTTCCACTATGAGGGTGGCTTGAAGGCATTCGTCGACCACCTGAATAAGAACAAGACTGTCCTCAACCCGGTCTTCCACTTTAATGCCGTGCGCGAGGATGGTGTCGAAGTAGAAGTGGCGATGCAGTGGAGCGATGCCTTTACAGAAAACATCTTCTGCTACACCAACAACATTCCTCAGCGGGATGGCGGTACCCACTTGGCAGGGTTCCGTGCTGCGCTAACGCGGACGCTCAACCACTATATCGAAGCGGAAGGCCTGCTGAAAAAAGCCAAAGTGAACACGTCAGGTGACGATGCGCGCGAAGGCTTGACGGCCATCATATCCGTCAAAGTGCCGGATCCGAAGTTCTCATCGCAAACCAAGGACAAGCTCGTCTCGTCCGAGGTGAAGACAGCGGTGGAGCAGGAGATGGGGCGCTTGTTCGCCGACTACCTGATCGAAAAACCCAACGAAGCCAAAGCCATCGTCAACAAGATGCTGGACGCCGCACGTGCTCGTGAGGCAGCGCGGAAAGCCAGAGACATGACGCGTCGCAAAGGCGCGCTAGATATCGCGGGCTTGCCGGGCAAACTGGCCGACTGCCAAGAGAAAGATCCCAGCCAATCAGAGCTTTACTTGGTGGAGGGTGATTCGGCGGGGGGAAGTGCCAAGCAGGGACGTGACCGTCGTACCCAGGCCATTTTGCCGCTAAAAGGTAAAATCCTGAACGTCGAAAAAGCGCGCTTCGACAAGATGCTCTCCTCCGCCGAAGTGGGGACGCTGATTACGGCGCTGGGGTGCGGCATTGGTCGGGAAGAATTCAATCCCGATAAGCTGCGCTATCACTCGGTCATCATCATGACCGACGCCGACGTTGACGGCTCGCACATCAGAACGCTGCTGCTGACGTTTTTCTTCCGTCAAATGCCGGAGCTCATCGAGCGTGGCCACATTTTCATCGCGCAGCCGCCGCTTTATAAAATCAAGCGCGGTAAGCAAGAGCTCTATCTGAAAGATGAGCAGGCGATGATCGATTACCTGACCACCACCGCACTGGATGGGGCAGGGCTGCACGTCAATGCAGACGCGCCTGGCATTACCGGGTCGCAGTTAGAAGCACTGGTCAATCAGTACCGTAACGTGATGAAGCGTATCGATCGCTTGGCACGGGTCTACCCCATCGAAGTGCTCAAGCAAGCCGTCAATGCGACAGCGTTGCAGGGTGAGGGCAGCTTGAAAGATCGCGTCACCATGGAAAACTGGATTGCCGAGCTGCAAAAAGCCATGGACGACATGGTGGCCTATGAAGGCGGCCCGCGCTATCAGTTCTACCTGCAAGAAGACACCGAGCGTGGCCTGCATCTACCGGCGGTATCGCTGATTGCCCACGGCGTCACCACGGAATATGTGTGGGGCCTGGACTTCTTCGAAAGCGCCGATTACCGCGCCATGGCAGGCTTAGGGGAAACCCTCAACGGCTTGCTGGATGAGGGTGCCTATATCGCCCGTGGTGAGCGCCAGAAGCCCGTTGCACACTTCTCTGAAGTGCTGACGTGGCTGATGCAGGAAGGCCAGCGTGGCCTCTCTGTGCAGCGCTATAAAGGGCTAGGTGAGATGAACCCGGATCAGCTGTGGGAAACCACCATGGATCCGGATAGCCGTCGTATGCTGCGGGTTACCATCGAAGATGCGGTAGCGGCAGATATGATGTTCAACACCCTGATGGGTGACGAAGTGGAGCCGCGTCGCGACTTTATCGAAACCAACGCGCTCGTCGCTAACCTCGATATCTAAAAAGTCTCTTCAATGTGTTTCACGTGAAACATTGAAAAGTAAAAACCGCAGGCGAAGCGCGCCTGCGGTTTTTTATATGTAGTTAAGACCAGCGTGAAAATCGCATCAAAAGGTTAGTCCAAGGCCTCTGATAATAGGTCGTCTACAAAGGCAGCCAGGTCTGCGTAGACCAGTGCGTGCTCCAGTCCGTCCCCTTTGGCGAGTGTCTTTTCCCCTTTACCCGTTTTCACGAGAACGCTACGGCATCCCACCGATTCACCCGCTTGCAGGTCGCGTAAGCTGTCGCCCACCATCCAACTGCCTTTCAGACTGGAAAGCGTTAGTTTGTCCTGTATCTCGGTAAATAACCCAGGAAGCGGTTTACGGCAGCCGCACTGATCATCGGGGCCATGAGGGCAGTAAGCGATATGGGCAATTTGGCCGCCTTCCGCTTCCACCAGCCCATGTAAGCGCTCATTCATAGTGTTCAGCGTAGCTTCATCGTAGAAGCCACGGGCGATGCCGGATTGATTAGTAGCCACCGCCACGGTAAAGCCTGCCTGGGTTAACCGCGCAATCGCGCGAATGGCAGATGGATAGGGGATCCACTCGTCCAAGGATTTGATATAGGCATCCGAGTCGTGATTAATCACGCCATCGCGATCCAGTATCACAAGCTGCTGAGCGGTAATCATGGGGCTCCTCTTATTGCGGTGGGCAAAAACGTCAACATTAGCGTAAGCCCTGAAGCGCGAATGAGCGAGTGTTTCACGTGAAACATTCATGTGTTAATAAAAAGCCCGACTTATCAAAAGCCGGGCTATCGGTTACGCCTTCAGAGCAGTCGACGCTCTAAATACTCATCGTGTCACTGGGGTAGCTGAGAGATATCGGCCACTTCCAGGAACAGCGCCTGCAGGCTGGCAAGCAGGGCAAGGCGGTTACGACGAATAGCATCGTCATCTGCCATGACCATCACCTGATCAAAGAAGGCATCGACTGGCTCGCGCAGCGTGGCCAGTGCGTCTAATGCCTGCTGGTAATCTCCTTTGGCAAACAACGGGGCTACCTGCTGCTGGCTAGCCGTGACCGCTTCAAACAGCGCTTTTTCCGCCGCTTCTTGAAGAAGCGAAGCTTCTACCTGAGTGCTGCCATCATGCTCCTGCTTGCTCAGAATGTTGGAGACACGCTTGTTGGCAGCGGCCAGGGCTGCGGCTTCTTCACGTTGAGCAAAGGCTTTGACGGCACGTAAGCGACGCGCAAAATCCAGCGGTTTGGTCACCGGGCGAGCACGAACGGCGAGGTACATCTCAGCAGAGATACCCTCCTCCTGGCCCCAGGCGCGGAAGCGGTCGAGTATGTAGGTCAACACGTCTTCTACGAGGCCCTCGGCTTTCGGTAGGCTCTGGTGTTGGTCAGCCGCCACTTGCAGCAGCTCGCGCAGGTCGAGGTTCAACTCGCCTTTCACCAGAATGTTCAGCACGCCAATGGAGGCGCGGCGCAGGGCGAAGGGGTCTTTCGCGCCGGTGGGGCGTTGGCCTATACCGAAAATGCCTACCAGCGTATCCAGGCGGTCGGCCAGAGCCAGCGCTTGGCCGGTCAAACTTTGCGGAATCGCGTCGCTGGCAAAGCGGGGTAGATACTGCTCCTCCAGCGCCTGGGCAACCTCCGCCGGTTCGCCATCCTGCTCGGCGTAGTAGCGGCCCATAATGCCCTGCAGCTCGGGGAATTCGAGTACCATCTCAGTGACAAGATCACACTTGGCTAATGCCACGGCACGCTGGGCGTGGGCCACATCGCCATGAATACGCTCGGCGATAAAGGTGGCGATGGCCGTGCTGCGGCGGGCTTTATCCGCCAGCGTGCCCAGCTGCTGCTGGAAGACCACGCTTTCTAATTGCGGAATGCGCGAGGCCAGCGTGTGCTTGCGGTCGGTATCGTAGAAGAAGGCCGCATCCGCCAAGCGTGGGCGAATGACCTTTTCATTGCCGGAGATCACCTGATCAGGGTCTTGGCTCTCGATGTTCGAGATAGTGATGAACAACGGCTTCAACTTGCCCTGATCATCCAGCAGGTGGAAGTACTTCTGATTGGCCTTCATGGAGGAGATCAGACACTCGGCAGGTACTTCCAGGAAGCGCTCGTCGAAGCTGCCGGTGAGCGCCACGGGCCACTCCACCAAACCGCTCACCTCGACCAGCAGGTCTTCATCGATGACGGCGTTGGCTTCCTGAACCTCGGCCTCGGCGAGCACCTGCACACGAATACGCTCGCGGCGCTGCTGGCGGTCGGCCAGAACGTAGGCATTCTCGAGTGCCGCTAGATAGTCATCGGCGTGCTCGAGTTGGATGGCATCCGGCGCGTGGAAGCGGTGGCCGTAGGTGGTGCGGCTGGCCTCTAGACCCAGTGCTTCAGCAGCAATGACATCGCTGCCATACAGGGCGACCAGCCAGTGCACCGGGCGCGAGAACTCAGCGCGTGATGCGCCCCAGCGCATGTTTTTGGGTACGGGCAGCGACTGTAGCGTTTTGCGAATCATCTCCGGCAGCAGCGCTTGAACGCTGTCACCCTGCTGCTGTTCGCGGTAGCCAAGCCAGGTGCCGTTGTCTGTTTCCAGGTGGATCAGCTCATCCACGCTGACGCCGCATGAGCGAGCAAAGCCTTCCGCTGCTTTGGTAGGGGTGCCATCTTTAAAGGCAGCGGCCAGCGCGGGGCCTCGGCGCTCCACTTCACGGTCTGGCTGCTTGTCCGCAAGTCCGGTCACCTGCACCGCTAAGCGGCGTGGGGTAGCAAAGGCAGTCACGGTTTGGAACGGAATTTCAGCGTCTTGCAAACCTTTCTCGATGCCTGCAGCAAAGGCATCAGAGAGCGCGTCGAGCGCCTTTGGCGGGAGCTCTTCTGCGCCTAATTCTAATAAAAGCGTATCAACAGCCATTATGCGTCTCCCTGATCGGCGAATAGCTCGGGTAACAGTTCACGGCGCAATGCCTCGGGGGCCATGGGGAAGCCTGCCACTTTGCGTGACTCGTAGTAGGCGGTGGCTACGTCACGCGCCATGGTGCGTACGCGCAGGATGAAGCGCTGGCGTTCTGTGACGGAGATCGCGTGGCGTGCGTCCAGCAGGTTAAACGTATGGGACGCTTTCAGCACCTGCTCGTAAGCGGGCAGCGGCAGGCTTGCGGCCAAGAGTTTGCTGCACTCTTTTTCCTGGTGATCAAACGCCGCGAAGAGCTGATCCACATCTGCGTGCTCAAAGTTATACGCAGACTGCTCGCGCTCGTTTTGCAGGTAGACATCGCCATAACTCACTTTGCTGCCGTCCGGCGCGATGGCCCATACCAGGTCGTAAACGCTATCGACGTTCTGCAGGTACATGGCGATACGCTCAAGCCCATAGGTCAGCTCGCCGGTGACGGGGTAGCACTCGATGCCGCCCGCCTGCTGGAAGTAGGTGAACTGAGTCACTTCCATGCCGTTGAGCCATACTTCCCAACCAAGGCCCCAGGCACCTAACGTGGGGGACTCCCAGTTGTCTTCCACGAAGCGCACGTCGTGGATCAGCGGGTCGAGCCCCAAACGCTTCAACGAGCCTAGGTAAAGATCCTGTAGGTTGCTGGGGGAGGGCTTCATCACCACCTGAAACTGGTAGTAGTGCTGCAGGCGGTTGGGGTTTTCGCCGTAGCGGCCGTCGGTTGGACGGCGGGAAGGCTGCACATACGCAGCGTTCCAAGTTTCTGGGCCAATCGCCCGCAGGAAAGTCGCAGGGTGGAAGGTGCCCGCGCCGACTTCCATATCGAGGGGCTGAAGGATGACGCAGCCCTGTTCTGCCCAATACTGTTGCAGAGCAAGGATCAAGCCTTGAAAGGTCGACACATCGGGTGTCGATTGGTTTGTCGAAACACTCATCGCGGAAAGCACCGTTGGCCATGAATTCATAAGCCGTCAAGTATACAATCACAGGCAGATGGGTTATAGGCACGTTAGCCAAAGAGCCGCTTTTGGTAAGGAGAACGAGATGATCGTGGTAACAGGCGGGGCCGGGTTCATCGGCGCCAATATTGTCAAAGCGCTAAATGCTCGTGGCCGTGACGATGTGATGGTGGTCGACGACCTACGTGATGGCACTAAGTTTGTCAATTTGGCGGACTGCACGCTGGCTGACTACTTGGATAAAGACGATTTCATCGCCCGCGTGAAAGCCGCGCTACGTGGTGAAACGGTGGACTTGCCCACCATCGATGCGATTTTCCATGAAGGGGCCTGTTCGGATACAACCGAGTGGGACGGGCACTATATGATGGAGAATAACTTCGAGTACTCCAAAGTGTTGCTCAACTACTGTGAAAAACTGGGTATTCCTTTTCTGTACGCGTCGTCAGCGGCGACCTACGGCGGCAGTGAGGTGTTTAAGGAAGCGCCGGAGTATGAAAAGCCGCTCAACGTGTACGGCTACTCCAAGCTGCTGTTTGATCAGCACGTGCGCTCGCGCTGGAACGAGCTGACTACGCAGGTGGTGGGCTTCCGCTACTTCAACGTTTACGGGCCGCGAGAGCAGCATAAAGGCAAGATGGCCAGCGTGGCGTACCACAACCACCTGCAGATTCGTAACGGCGAAACGCTGAAGCTGTTCGGTGCTTACGGCGGCTACGAGGCGGGCATGCAGAGCCGTGATTTTGTTTACGTGGGCGATGTGGTCGATGTAAACCTCTGGTTTCTGGATAACCCCAGTGCGTCGGGCATTTTCAACCTGGGCACTGGCCGTGCGGAGCCGTTCAAGGCGATTGGCGAAGCGGTCATCGACTTCTATGGCCAGGGCAAGATCGATTACATTCCCTTCCCCCAAGAGTTGAAAGGGCGCTACCAAAGCTACACGCGTGCCGATATTAGCCAACTGCGTGCGGCAGGTTGTGACGTGGAATTCAAAACCGTCGCTCAGGGCGTTAAGGCGTACTTGGAGTGGCTAAATGGCTAACTCTGCCAAGCGACTGCTGGTAGTAGGCCCCTCCTGGGTAGGCGATATGGTCATGGCACAGAGCCTGTTTATGACCTTAAAAGCGCGCTACCCGGGTGCCACCCTTGGGGTGGTCGCCCCCGCTTGGTCTCAGCCGATTCTTGAGCGTATGCCAGAAGTAGATGAGGTGTTGCCATTGGCGGTGGGCCACGGTGAGTTTGGACTGGCAAGCCGCCGCGAGCTGGCGGCCAGATTGCGCGGCCGCTTTGACCGCGCCATCGTGCTGCCGCGCTCCTGGAAAGCAGCGCTGGTGCCCTTTATGGCGCGCATTCCCGAGCGGGTGGGTTTTTTAGGTGAGCACCGCTACGGGCTGTTAAAAGAGCGCCGCAAGCTAGACAAGCAGGTGCTGGACCAAACCGTTAAACGCTTTGTGTCACTAGGGCTGCCTTTGGAGGAGGCGCAAACCGGTCAGTTTGCGATCCCCAAACCACGGCTCACCATTGATCGGGATAATTTGGTGAACCTGCGTCTTACCCACGCGCTGTCATCACGCCCCGCCATAGGCATGATGCCGGGCGCAGAGTATGGCCCGGCCAAACAGTGGCCGCTTGAGTACTTCCACCAACTGGCAGCAAGGCTAATCAAAGATGGCTTTGAGGTACGCGTACTGGGCGGGGCCAAAGATCAGGCGGCGGGGCAAGCCATTGTGCAGGGCTTACCCCACGCGCATAACCTATGTGGAAAAACGCAGCTAGCGGATGCGGTGGATTTGCTGGCCGACTGCCGTCAGGTTGTGACCAACGATTCGGGCCTGATGCATGTGGCAGCCGCCGTGGGCGTAAGAATCCATGCGCTTTATGGCTCCTCCTCACCTGCCTACACGCCACCGCTCACGAACAATGCGGTAATTCACTACCTGGGGCTCTCCTGCTCGCCGTGCTTTCAGCGAACTTGCCCCCTGGGCCACACCAACTGCTTAAATGAGCTAGACGTAGAGCGCGTTTACCAAGCCATGCGTGCTGACCGGCAGAACGCTAACGGGGTGATCGTTAGCGCATAATCTCTACTTCGTCGGCGAGATCGGCGGGTGTCTCTGTGACCTGTTCAGCGATGCTCTCTTCGCTTTCACGCCGCTGTGGGGCGAGCCCTTCCCAGAGTCGATGCTGGAGGGCTGTCTCCTCCCGTAGCCGCTCATTCAGCGTCTCAAGCCCATGAATTTCGACCAGCGTGGGCTGACTGCTCAGCAGTGACGCACCTAACCCGGCACGGTTATCGTTCAGCGGCAGGCCCATGGCATCCAAAATAGTGGGAAACACATCCAGCATGGTAGCGCTTCGACGCACCCGCTGTGGCCTAATGCCATCACCTAGCATGATGAGCGTATTGTCGCGATCCAGCGCGGTGAGTTGATCCCATACCGATACGCGCATGGTGAGATGATCACTTAACACTACGACCAGCGTATTCTCCAGTAGCCCCTCTTGCTCTAACTGTTCGATAAAATCACGCGCTTGGCGCGCAGAGCACTCCACCGAGTAGAGAATATCCTGACCATCGAATTCGCCCTGGCGGTCCTGGCAGGTTTGTGAGGGGAACCCACTAGGCGCGTGCCCCGCGATGCTCAAGTTCACCACCGCCCAGGGGCCGTTATCTTCTTCGTTCAGGCGGCGTATTTCGTCAGCAGTAAAGTCGTATAGCGTATCGTCATACAGCCCCCAGCTATTCACATACTCTGGGTCATCGAGTTCAGGCAGCAGCTCCTCTTTGCCTTTCACGGTATTGAACTGGTGGCCGCGATAGAAAAGCCCCTTCCCGGCAAACTGCGTGCTGGCACCGCCCAAAAAGCTAAGCCGATAGCCTTGTTCAGCCAGCACATCTCCCAAGCAGTCAACGCCAGGTACTACCTTGGAAAGCGGTTCAAACTGGCTATCGTGTAGAAGCCCCGCAGGCATAAGCGGCACGCCGCACTGGCTGGCGATCATCCCGGCCATGGTCCAGCCGGTATTCTCCATCTGGTGAATGCCCTCAAACACCAGCCCGCGTTCGCCCAGCGCGGTTAAGTCCGCATACGCATCACCAAACAGCTCGTTGCTGTAGGTGCGCTCTATGCTCTCTAAATACATCAGCAGTAGGTTGGGGGCATCGGGCTGGTCGCCGGTAGGCGGTGACACATAGCGGCGGTCGAGCCACGCGCCGTCGTCAGTCACAATGGCGGCACTGCGCTGGCCAATGCCGTAGAGCAGTGGGTTGGCCGCCAATAGCGCGATGGCAAAGAAGCGCTCGGTTAACCGCCAGCGCTGATCGTGGCGCGACAGCCACGTTACGGATGCCAGCACCGCCAGTACGGTGAGCGTGTAGGACAGTGCCAGCAGCATTTTACCTGCCCCGCCATGCTCCGCCATGCCCGCCTGTAAATGAAAAAACACCGCCCCGAGGTCGACGTTTCCGAAGCTGTCGGCCAAATAAACATAGATGCTAAATAGGCTAAGTGGCGCAAGCGACCACGGCCACATAGCCCGGTAGCGAGCATTGAGCGGTGCACCCCAACGCAGTTTTAGGCCGACCCCAATCCATACGGCTGCGGTCAAAAAGAGTGTCCACCAGGGCAGGCGAGTTAGCACAGTAACGGCATAGCCGAGGCTGAGGCCAATCACAACCAGAGGCAGCCAGGGGGTAAGTTTGAGTGACCTTAAGGCGGGCATGTATCTCCCTGCATATTTATATGCCTACATCCAATATTGATAAGCGCAATCTAGCGATAGTGGGAGTCAGTGTTTTCGATATTGCTCTGTGCGGGTCTTTGCATATTTCCAGAACACACCATTAGCATTAGCAACAGCTATGGTGAGCCCTCTCCAACCATCAAGCACACCTAAACGTAAGAAATAAGTCCGAAAAAAAGCAAATATAGACTTGAGAAAAATGACCGGGAAGGAGTAACTTGTGAGCCTGCCAGAAGATGCCCTCAAATCAGAATAGCGATTTATCTTATCAAGAAATTGTGCCAAGTCTGTAACAGCAAGATGCTTAATTTTGCCATCCAACCTATTCACATGAACGTTTTTTGGCAGTAAGACCGATTCATGCACCATTGCCTCGTTGAAATTGCATACAGACCGATTGAAAAGCCGTACTAACCAATCGTTTCCCCATCCAGAGTGGCGGACAGGCTGTCCCAGCATCCAATTTTCTCGTAAAATTTCCATGGCTTCATGAGGAGAAGCGTTTGTAACCCACCGTTGGATAGCAGTGTTTAGCTCATCAGACGGTGCCTCATCAGCGTCTAATGAGAGAATCCAATCATATTTAGCCAACGAAACGGCATGGCGTTTCGTAGGTCCAAATCCTTTGAACGTACCTTTATAGAGTGTTGCGTTAGGGTAGGAACGAGCAATGTCACAAGTCTCATCCGTCGAACCATTATCGTATATCACCACATCGGCATACTGCTGTGTTGCCTCCAGGGTGCGAGCCAGAGTGGCTGCTGCATTGCGGGTAATGATGACGACACTGACATTTATGTACATGCCGTAAACCTCTACTTTCATCGCTAAGGAGTGCGTTACTATAACAAGATGACCAAGAGCGTCATCTAGAGCGAGGTAAATTTGCATATTATTCATGTCAATTTAGCGAAAGGGTTTCGCGGCGGTGAGCGTCAAACGGCGCTACTGATTCAAGCACTTTCAGGCAGAGTTAAGCAGCAGACATTAGTTTGTCGCTCTGATTCACCCCTGCGTAATGAGTTAGAGCGTTTGAGTTTTTTAACATTTGTTGATGCGAATCATTTGTTTCAAGGGCATGAGAGGGTCGGTCATGCATCGGTTGTGCATGCTCATGAGGCAAAGGCAGCACACTGGGCTTGGCTGCACAAAAAGCGTTTCCGCACACCTTACGTACTCACTCGGCGCGTAGATACTCCGATCAAACGCAAGTGGACAAATCGGTTGTTTTATGGAGATGCGGATAGTTGTGTAGCTATATCCTCTATTATTCAGCAAGAGTTAGCTGGTTGGTCCCCACGTCCCATTCCAATCATCCCCAGCGCAATATCGAATAGTCAAAATAACGCTGAACTGGTATGTGAATATCGCGCCCGTTACCCAGGAAAGATAATCATTGGCCATGTTGGTGCATTGGTGGATCGTCATAAAGGGCAGCTCGAATTAATTAAAGTTGCCAGAAAACTAAAAGAGCGAGCTCCTGAGTTACTATTTGTTTTTTTTGGAGATGGGGCTGATAGAGATATGCTTGAGAAAGCGTCAGATCAGCTAGATAATGTTGTATGGGAAGGCTTTAAAGGTAATGTTAATGACTATCTTCCGGCATTAGATATATTTTTGTTTCCCTCTCGCAATGAAGGCTTAGGGTCTGTGCTACTAGATGTAATGAAAGCTGGAGTGCCTATTATAGCTAATAATACTGGTGGTATTCCTGATATAATAAAGCATGAGTATAATGGCTTTTTAGTCGACGCTACTGACACAGAAAGCATGATTGAGTATATTTTTTTACTTATTAAAAATGAGTCCATTAAAAAGAATATTGTTGCTAATGCTTGCCGTGATTTGAAGCTTTATAGTAAAGATGTAATGGCTGAAAAGTACCTTGCAATATATAAGGAGTTGAACCTTAATGCCTAGTATTCCGCCTGACCCAAAAGTTTTGGTTATTCTGCATAATAGACCGTTTTTCGGAGCTTATGTTGTTCATATTCCTTTTTTAGTAATGCTCAGAAAAAAATATTCAAACGCTTCATTGATAGGTGTCACCAAAGCATCAGGTGGAAGTTTTTTGGTTGATATGGGTTTTTTAGATGCTCTTGAAATAGAAGAGAAAAAAAGCCTCATCAACCTAAAAAAAAAGCATACGTTTATTGCTGGCTATAACCTTAGGCCATCAAGCATTGCAAGCGCGCTGGGAATGTTCCGGCTTGGTATTGGAAAGAGAGTAGGATTTAAAAAATTTGGTGGTTGCTATACACATACACAACCTTTGAATATCAGTATTTATCGAGCTGACTTATTTTTAAGTCTTCTTGGCGATATCTCTACCTTAGATGCAGCACCACATGTTAAAAAAAATATAGCTTCTAACTCTTCAAGATCTAGGAAAATTATTATAGCTCCTGGAGCTGGAGGTGCAGATAAAAAATGGCCACTATCACATTATATGTCTCTTGCTAGTCAAATAATTGATTCAAATTTGGGTGGCGTAATATTTTTGACAGGGCCTCAAGAAGAGGAAGAAAAAATAAATCTTTTAAATGCTGGGTTTGATGTAATGCATAACCCGAGTGTGAATCTATTATTTGAAATCATAAGTAATTGCAAAGTTTTCGTTAGTAATGATTGTGGCCCTTCACACATAGCCCATGTTATGGGTGTGAATCAAGTTGTTATTTTTAAGAGTTATTTGCCTGAATGGTTCCTAGAGAGAAGTAATAGTGTTTACTTAACTTCTGCGGGAGGTTTGAAGACAATAACACCTGAATTGGTTAGGAGTAAAGTCGCTGCATTAATAAGTCGCTGTTAGTTATTTATAGCCTTGCAGAATGGTGTTTAATCCTTCTCCAGCATGAAACTTCACCACAGACCGCTCCAGCCGCTGCAGGTTACGTGCCTGCCATTTGCCCGGCGGGCGCAGTCGGCAGCGGTCGAGATCGATGAGCCAGGGCTTGCCAGCCTCATCCACCAGAATGTTGCGGGCGTTGAGATCCACATGATCGAGCCCTGCCTGGTGAAACCGCTTGATCATGGCGCCTACGCGCATCAACAGCGCCTCGTCTGCCTCTTCGGCGCTCAGTAAGGAGGCCAACGCCCGAGCACCGGGGATGCGCACGGTCAGCAGGGCCGCCTCATAGGTCAAACCGAACCGAGTGACGCAGCAGGCCACTGGGCGAGGCACGGGAAGCCCTTGCTCATACAGCGCGGCGGTCAAGCGCACTTCACGAAACGCTCGTGTGCGCTCTGCCCCCAGCCAGACATAGCGTTGCTTGCTGACCTTGGCGATGAGCCCGCCGCGCTGGTAAGGGCGCAGCACCCACTGCTCGTGGTCGCGTGCTTGCAGGAACAGGCTGCTGCCCCGGCCAGGTGCTTCGCCGACTATCAGGCCTTGCGATTGCCAGTAATCTGACTCGAACAGCGCCGTGCTCAGTGGGTGAGTCGGGGAGGACAGTTGGTGTGATGCGCAGGCGTCACTTAAACTGTCTGCATCATGTAAAATCAGCCCATTTTTCTGCTGGAGTGCCGCTAAGCGCATGAAGCCCTCTCTGCCTGCTCAACCAAACCATATTGCTATTTTGCGCCTCTCCGCTCTGGGAGACGTATGCAATCTCGTGCCCACGGTGCGAGCGTTGCAGCGCCAGTGGCCGAACGCGCGCATTACCTGGATTATCGGCAAGGGGGAGCACAGTTTACTGGCCGGGCTTTCCGGGGTCGAGTTCGTCGTGTACGACAAATCGACGGGGCTCTCCGGCATGCGCGCTATCTGGCGCGAACTGGCGGATACCCGCTTCGATGTGCTGCTGCATATGCAGCAGGCCATTCGCGCCAGCGTGCTCTCGCTCGGGCTTAAAGCCAATGTGCGCGTCGGCTATGACAAAGCCCGTGCCAAGGACGCCCAGCACTGGTTTACCCAACACCAGCTAGCGCCCCATGCCAACGCCCACGTGCTGGAGTCATTCATGGACTTCGCCCGTTTACTGGGCGTCGAAGACGACCGCCTAGAGTGGAATCTCGCGGTGCCCGCAGTGGCCTATGAGGAAGCCCGCGCTATTAGTGGCGATGCGCCTTATTTAGTGATTAACCCTTGTAGCAACGCGCGGTTGCGCAACTTCCGCAACTGGTCGGTGGAAGGCTACGCCAGCGTGATTGAACACGCGTGGGTGCAGCACGGTCTTAAGAGCGTACTCACCGGTGGCGGCAGCCCGCTTGAGCGGGAAATGGGTGACCATATCGAAGCGCTCTGCCAGTCAGGTAGTGTGATCAACGCCATTGGCGGCACCTCGTTGAAAGGCGTATTGGCGCTGATCGATAACGCCCGCGCGGTGATTGCCCCGGATACTGGCCCGGCTCATATGGGCAACGCCATGGGCACGCCGACGCTTGGCCTCTATGCCACCACCAACCCTCAGCGGGCCGCCCCCTACTTGTGGCGCGATTTTGCCGTCAATGCCTACCCTGATGCGGTACGCACCTACCTGCATAAATCGGTGGACGAGGTGAGCTGGGGGCAGCGAGTACGCCATGCCGATGCCATGGACTTGATCAAGGCTGACGATGTGATTGCCAAGCTAGACGCGCTGTTGGCGCACACCGCAGCGCAGACCACAACAGGACCCTCGGATGAAAGTTGATTTAACCGCCCTGGAACATGCCCGCGTACTGGTGGTAGGCGACGTCATGCTCGACCGCTACTGGCACGGCGGCACCTCGCGGATCTCCCCAGAAGCGCCGGTGCCCGTGGTACGCGTGGAAGATGCCGACGACCGCCCCGGTGGCGCAGCCAACGTAGCGCTCAACGTGGCGTCATTAGGCGGCCATGCGGCACTGGCGGGTGTGGTGGGCGAGGATGAGAATGCCGAGCTGCTCACCAAACGCCTGGCTGCATCTGATGTAAGCACTTACTTTCAGCGCAGTGCCGAGATTCCCACGATCACCAAGCTGCGAGTGATGAGCCGTAACCAGCAGTTGCTGCGCTTGGACTTTGAGCAGCGCCTCGACAGTGTGGATACTAGCGGCCTGCTGACACAGGTTGAGCAAGCCCTGCCTGAGTGCGACGTGGTGATTTTATCGGACTACGGCAAGGGCACGCTCAACCAAGTGGAGCGGCTGATCGAGATGGCTCGCTACCACGGCAAGCGAGTGCTGATCGACCCCAAGGGCCAAGACTTCACCAAGTACCGGGGGGCCAGCTTGATTACCCCCAACTTAACCGAGTTTGAAGCCGTGGCGGGCCCATGCGCCACCGACGCCATACTGGCCGAGCGAGGCGAAGCGCTGCGTGCTGAACTTGAGTTAGAAGCGCTGCTGATTACCCGCAGTGAGAAGGGCATGACGCTGATTCGTGAAGGCCAAGCACCACTGCACCTGCCCACCCGTGCCCAGGAAGTGTTTGATGTCACGGGGGCCGGCGATACCGTGATTGGCCTGATGGGTCTGGCCCTGGCCGCTAACCATGCGCTGCCGGAAGCCATGATGCTGGCCAACTTGGGCGCGGGCCTGGTGGTGGCCAAGCCGGGTACCGCCACGCTCTCCATTGCCGAGCTTTACACCGCGCTGCATGGCGACAAGCTGGCCGAGTTCGGCGTGATCGAGCCAGCGCCTCTGGTCGATGCCGTTCGCGCTGCGCAGCTGCGCGGTGAGCGGGTGGTGATGACCAATGGCTGCTTCGATATTCTCCACGCAGGCCATGTGGCCTACCTGGAGCAGGCCAAGCGCCTGGGTGACCGGCTGGTCGTGGCGGTGAACGATGATGCGTCCATTGGCCGGTTGAAAGGGCCAAAGCGCCCCATCAACCCGTTGAACCGACGGATGCAAGTGCTGGCCGGGCTCGGTGCGGTGGATTGGGTCGTGCCATTTAGTGACGACACGCCCGCCGCCCTGATTGAGCAAGTACTGCCGGATATCCTGGTTAAAGGCGGCGACTACCGCCCCGAGGATATCGCTGGAGGCAGCGCCGTGATTGCCAACGGTGGCGAGGTGAAAGTGCTGGGCTTTGAAGATGGCGTTTCCACCACGGCGATGATCAGCTCCATTCTGGACCGCGAAAGTTAATGGCAGCCCCCCGCTGGCCACGGCTGGCCTATTCGGCGGCGCTCTATGGGCTAGCGCCGCTGATTGGCTGGCGCATCTGGCGTGAGCAAGTGCCCACTTACTCACGGCTCCAGCGGCTGGGGTTGTGCCTCGAACCACTGCCGCCCCCACCGCGCATTTGGTTGCACTGTGCCTCGGTAGGCGAGGTACGCGCTGCCCGCCCGCTGATCGAAGGGCTGCTGGCGCGCTTTCCTCGCTATAGTCTGCTGTTGACCACCATGACCGCCACCGGTGCCCAGCAGGCGTTGGCGCTGATAGCAGAACAGGGCGCTACCGATCAGCCTCGTCTTGCCCATCGGTTTCTTCCGCTGGATTTCCCCGGCGCGGCCAAGCGCTTTGTGGCCCGCGTACAGCCTGAGCTTGCCATCCTGTTTGAAACCGAGCTGTGGCCGAATCTGCTTCACGCCTGCCACCGGCAGGCGGTGCCTGTTGCAGTGGTCAACGGCCGACTATCGCCCCGCGCGTTTGCCCGCTACCAGCGTCTTCGCCCGCTGATGCACAGCGCGTTAGCCAACGTGACGTGGCTTGCCGCCAAATCGTCAGAGGACGCCGCGCGCTTTCAAGCGCTGGGGTGTGCGGCCGACGCCACCACCGTGGTGGGGTCGCTGAAATTTGAACAAGCACTGCCTGAGAAGGCGTTGGCGGAAAGTGAACGCTTACTTCAGGCGTGGGGAGAGCGGCCCGTCTGGGTCGCGGGCTCTACCCGCGACGGGGAAGAAGCGCTGCTGCTCACGGCCCACTGCCAACTGCTTAAACGCTTTCCAGACGCACTGCTGGTACTGGTGCCTCGCCATCCTCAGCGATTTGACGAGGTGGCGGCACTGTGCGAACGCGAGGGCTGGAAGGTCAGTCGCCATAGCCAGCAGCAACCCGTTACACCCGCCACCCAGATTTACCTGGGCGATACATTGGGTGAGCTGGCGGCGCTGTACGGCGCGGGGAGCGTGGCCTACGTGGGCGGCAGCCTGGTACCGCTGGGTGGGCACAACGTGTTAGAGCCTGCCGCATTGGGTAAGCCCGTCCTGTGTGGGCCGTCGCTGGAGAACTTTAGCGATGTCGCTGAGCCACTGCTGGCGGCCAAGGCGCTGACCGTGGTGGATACCCCAGAAGCGTTGGCAAGCACCCTGGCAGAGTATATCGCCTACCCTCAACGTGCTCGGCAGGCGGGTGAGGCAGGGCAGGTGGTGATCGAAGCCCATCGCGGGGCGCTGTCGCGCACCCTGGATGGGCTGAGTCGCTATTTATAGCGCCGTCCGCTCTACCCCTTCTGCTTTGCCGAGCAGCAGTACGTCGGCTCCGCGTGCGGCGAACAGGCCGTTGGTCACGACGCCCACGATGCTGTTAATGCGCGCTTCCATGGCGACCGGATCATCGATCATAAAGTTAAAGCAGTCGATGATATGGTTACCGTTATCGGTCACCACGCCCTGACGATAGACGGGCTCGGCGCCTAGCTTGACCAGCTCCCGCGCCACGTAGGAGCGCGCCATGGGAATCACCTCCACCGGCAGCGGAAAGTGGCCTAGCTGTGCCACGTATTTAGAACCATCGGCGATACAGATGAAGCGCTTGGCGCAGGCGGCGACGATCTTTTCTCGAGTCAGCGCTGCACCGCCGCCTTTGATCATATGTAGGTGAGCATTCACTTCGTCTGCACCATCGATGTAGAAAGGCACGTCACCCACATGGTTCAGTTCAAATACCTCGATGCCCAGGCCTTTGAGTCGTTCGGCGCTGGCTTCCGAGCTGGCCACGGCGCCCTTGAATCGGTCACGCAGAGGGCCTAAGCGGTCGATAAACAGGTTGGCTGTCGAACCCGTGCCGATACCTAGTACCGTCTCTTTTTCCAGGTACGGCTCAATTTCGCGAATAGCGGCATCCGCCACAGCGGCTTTTAGTTCATCTTGTGTCATGATGGTTCCAGTATCAGGGAGGCAGTCGCCCTTAGTATAACGGCCTAAGCGGCGAGTGCCGATGGAAACGCCGCTAGACGTTGCCAGTCGTAATCTGCTACCAATAAAGGTTTTGTTCGCACCCGCCAGGGCCACGTCATTTTTCTGGGATGTCAGCATGCTCGAAGCAACCGTCAAAAAGATCCTCCAAGCCCGCGTTTATGAAGCCGCTTGTGAGACGCCCATTTCGCCCGCTCCCTTTTTGTCGCGTCGTTTCAACAACCAGATTTTGATTAAGCGGGAAGATTTGCAGCCGGTCTTTTCGTTCAAAATTCGCGGGGCCTACAACAAAATGGCCCAGTTGACCGATGAGCAGAAAGCCAAGGGCGTGATCGCCGCTTCCGCGGGCAACCACGCACAAGGGTTGGCCATGGCAGCCAAGCTGATGGGAGTGAAAGCGGTGATCGTCATGCCACGCATCACGCCAGACATCAAAGTACAGGCGGTGCGTGCCCGTGGGGCGAAAGTCGTGCTGAAAGGCGATGCCTTTGCCGCCGCTGCCGAACACGCCCAAGAGCTGATCAAAGAGCATGGCTACACTTATATTCCCCCGTTCGACGATATCGACGTGGTGGCCGGGCAAGGCACCATTGGCGTCGAGATTCTGCGTCAGCACAGCGGCCGTTTGGATGCAATCTTCATCCCCGTGGGCGGCGGCGGGCTGATTGCCGGGGTGGCTGCCTACGTGAAGTACCTGCGCCCGGATATCAAAATCATCGGTGTGGAAGCGGAGGATAGCGCCTGCTTGAAAGCTGCGCTGGACGCCGGTGAGCGCGTGGTGCTGGACCAAGTGGGCGTCTTTGCCGAAGGTGTGGCGGTCGCGCAAATTGGCGAGGTGCCGTTCTCGCTGGTGCGTGATCTCATCGACGATGTGATTACCGTGAATACCGATGAAATGTGCGCCGCGGTGAAAGATATCTTCGAGGATACCCGCGCCGTCGCTGAAACCTCCGGCGCGCTGTCGTTAGCGGGCCTAAAGAAGTACGTGCAGCAAACCGGTGCAGAAGGCGAGACGCTGCTGTGCATTAACTCGGGCGCCAACACCAACTTCGACCGTTTGCAGCATATTGCCGAACGCACCGAGCTGGGCGAGCAGCGCGAAGCCATTCTGGCCGTCACCATCGCCGAAAAACCCGGCAGCTTTAAGAAGTTCTGCCGCACGCTGGGCAAACGCATGGTGACCGAATTTAGCTACCGCTATGCCGACGATAGCGAAGCGCACATTTTCGTTGGCGTACAGGTCAAGCCGGGTGGTGAAGACCGCCAAGCGGTGATCGATAAACTGCGCGAAGGCGGTTATCACGTCGAAGATTTGACCGATAACGAGTTAGCCAAGCTGCATATTCGACATTTAAGCGGCGGCCGCCCCAGCGAGCGTTTCGAAGAAGAGCTGTATCGTTTCGAGTTTCCAGAGCGTCCCGGGGCCTTGATGAATTTCTTAACCCAATTGCCACACGACTGGAATATTTCGCTGTTTCACTATCGCAATCATGGGGCCGCTTATGGGCGTGTACTCGTGGGAATGCAAGTGCCGAGCGAAGACCGGGTTCACGTGACCGAGTACTTAGATGCCATCGGTTACCGCTACTGGCAAGAGAGCGACAACCCCGCCTACCGACTCTTCATGGCGTAACGTAATGTAAGTGCCCGCTAACGGCGCAAGCTAGAGCTGCTAGGCAGTTGAGGGAGTCTGAAACGTTTAATTGCGGGGCTAAAATAGTGCTTTTAGCAGTTGTCATCGAGCCCCTTATGGCCCTATAGTCGTGATCGAAATTAATGAGGTGTGTCATCTTCCCAAAATGAAAAGCTTGGTGACGCACTAAGGGCATTTGGCAACTGCGAAAGACGTTGGAGAAGAGGCATGCGGCGTAGAAAGCCTGATATGGTGATGGCATTGACAGTGGTGTTTTTGCTCGGTGTATTAGCCACTGGATATGCACAGGCGCTGTCGGGGAGTTAACCAATGGTTAATGATAGCGCGCTCAGCACTCATGCTGCACCTACTGGGTGACTAGATAACAAAACGGGCTGATCCTTGTGATCAGCCCGTTTTGTTTGGGCGCGCCACGCCGATATCGCTGGCGACCGCAGTCAGCGGAATATCCCAAGGTTCCACGGGCAGCGCTTCTACCTGCTGGCAGGCGTGGGCCACGCCAATCAGCGCAGGCGCAGGCCCCGGACGACGCATAAACGCCAAACTGCGGTCATAGAATCCGCCGCCCATACCCATCCGGTTGGCCTGCTGATCGAACCCCACCAGCGGCACGATGAGCGTATCCAGGGCCCAGGCGGGCAGCCGATGGCGGCGCTGGGCAGCAAATCGGGGGCTGGGCTCAGCAATGCCGAAACGATTGTTGATCATCGGGGTGTTGGCATCATACGCCACGAACCAGAGGCGGTTGCCGCTAAACGGGCGAAGTACGGGCAGGTAGATGGCCACACGGCGTTGGCGTAGCCAAGGAATCAGTGGCGTAGGATCAATCTCGCCATTGACCGGCAAGTAGAGGCTGATGCGCTTGGCGCGACGAATTTCAGGAAGCTGTTTCAAGCGCTGACACAGAGCCAAGGCGGCTTGCCGTTGCTGCTGGGCGGAGAGCGCACGGCGGCGGCGTTTCAAATCGCGCCGAAGGGCCTGCTTGTCGCTAGGTGAGGTAGAGGTCATCTCGCGAAAGGTCATCACAAAGTGTTCCCCAGAATGCCGCTGTCGTTCTGGCCCTGAACCTACTGGTTCAGGTGGGTGGCCGCAGCCAAACCGTCAGGCTTTCCGACGCACGGACATGCACACGGGTCTGGCTAGCATTTGGCCCCCTGGGTACTGCGCATAGGCTCGAGGGACTATAACGACTGGCGTACATCCCAGAGAACACCGCTATCCTAACAGAGCCGCTGCCAATGCCAAAGTCTCGGTTGCAGTGGGCGAGCCGCTCAAGGCTCTTTGCGCGGCCGGGCACCGGCCAATGCACGTTCGAGCCGGTCGTTCAAACGGCTGAGGCTGGCTTCACCCGCACGGTGCTCATCCAGCGCTTCCAGCAGTTCATGGGTAATATTGAGCGCGGCCATGATTGCGATGCGCTCGCTGCCCAGGACGCTGCTTTGGGCATGAATGCCGTGCATGGCGCGGTCCAAATAGCGAGCAGCGCGTTCGAGCTGGGCTTCTTCGCCGGTGTCGCAGGCAATCATATAGCTGCGACCCAGTAGGGTAATCTCTTTCGTTGGCCGCTTTGCGTGACTCATCAAAGGCTCCAGCACGGGCCAGCAAGGGGCCCGATGCGTTAACATCACTACATAGGAAGGATAGACGGCGTTCACTATAAGAGAGCCGCTCATGCGGGGTCAACGCGCAGGCACCCCGCCCTATCCCTGTGGTCATACCTTCATCTTTGGTAAAGCGAGCAAGAATCATGTCATTGATTGACGAGCGCCAGGATTTTTCTGACGTAGCGGATGTATTTTTACTCCACGGCAGCATGCAGTCCCCAGCCTTTCTGGATGGACGACTGTGCGGCTTGTTGGCGCTGCGCGATGTCACCGCCGACGCATGGCTGGAAGAAGTGTGCCTCAGTCTAGGGGTCGAGCAACCCCGTGACCCGGCCAGCGCCGAGCGCCTGTTGGGCTGGCGGCGCCAGACGTTGGAAGCATTGAGCGCGAGCGATATGAACTACGCGCCGCTGCTGCCCGACGAGCTGTTCTCTCTTGCCGAGCAGGCGCAGGGGCTGAAAGAGTGGACATTGGGTTTCATGGAAGTGATCGAGGAGGTCGCCGACGACACCCTGCGGGAGCGCTGGTCGCAAACCCTAAAAGAAGCGATCGATGACCTGGAAGGCCTCGGTCAGATCGAGACCGACATCGACGATAGCCCCGAGAACGAGAACGATCTGTTTGCCTTGACCGAACACGCTCGGATGGCGGCCATGCTGCTCTATACCGAACAGCATCCGGGGCAGCCCCAGGTAGAGCAAACCGACGCCCCCGTTCATTGAGCCACCACGCCTAAAGGAGCCGTTATGCCCACGCAACTGCCTCGCCCCGCTGCCATTCAGCCTGAGGAGTACCGTCAGCGTCGAGAGAGGCTCATGGCCAAGCTGCCGAGCCATGCCGCGCTGCTGGTGCCTGGGGCGTCTTTGGTGACCCGCTCCCACGACAGCGAGTACCCCTTCCGTCAGCAGAGCGATTTTTACTACTTGACCGGCCTTCAGGAGCCGGAGGCGCTACTGCTGCTGTTGCCGGGCCGTGCTGAAGGCCAAAGCGTGGTGTTCTGCCAAGACCGCGACCCCACCCTGGAAGCCTGGACCGGCCGCCGTTTAGGGGCGCAGGGCGTTGTCAGCCAGCATGGCCTCGACCAAGCGTTCGAAAATGCCGAGCGTGACGCTCTGCTGCCCACGCTGCTCGATGGCCGTGAGCTGCTTTATGTGCCGCTGGATAATCCCGACGCGCTGAGCATTGCCGAAGACGCGTTGGCCTACGCGCAGGCGGGCATGCGCCGTGGCAAGCCCGCGCTAAAAGGCTGGTTGGATAGTCGCCCGCTGATTCACGAGATGCGCTTGATCAAAAGCCCCGCCGAAATTGCACTGCTGCGCCATGCGGCGGCGATTTCCGCTCAGGCCCACGTGCGCGCCATGCGCACCTGCCAAGCTGGGCTGAGCGAATATCAGCTCCAGGCCGAGCTGGAGCACACCTTTGTTTGGCACGGCGCTAGCGGGCCTGCTTACAGCACGATCGTCGGCGGCGGGGCCAATGCCTGTGTGCTGCACTATATTGAAAACAGCGATGTGCTGGAGGAAGACACGCTGGTACTGATCGATGCTGGGGCAGAGTTCGATCTCTACGCAGGTGACATCACGCGCACCTTTCCGGTCAGCGGTCGCTTCAATGACGCTCAGCGGGCGCTCTACCAAGTGGTGCTCGATGCCCAAGTGCGCGCGGTGAATGCCATCGCCCCCGGCGCGACGTTAGCGGAGATCCATCAAGGAGTCGTGGCGGATCTCACCGCTGGCCTCATCGAGCTAGGCCTGCTGTCGGGCGACGTGCAAGCGCGTATCGATGACGAGAGCTATCGGCGCTTCTATCTTCACTCTACCTCGCACTGGCTAGGGCTGGATGTTCACGACGTGGGCACCTATCGCCTCGACGAGGCCACTCCACGGCCGCTGGAACCCGGCATGGTGCTGACCGTCGAGCCCGGCCTTTACATTCCCAGCGACAACGATATTCCCGAGGCTTATCGCGGTATCGGTATTCGTATCGAGGATAACGTGGTGGTCACCGACCAGGGCCATGACATCTTGACCGCGGACGTACCGAAACAGGTGGCCGATATCGAGCAGTTAATGGCGAATAAATAACCAGCTGCATCACGCGGCTAATTGATTATGTAAGCTACGTTACGAAATTACGAATCGCAGTGATCGTGCGATATGAACGAGGAGAGGCCAATGCATGGGGCTGAGCAGGGACCACGTCCACAAGCGCCGTCGCCCACCCATGACATCGTGATCGTGGGCGGAGGACTGGTGGGGGCCAGTTTGGGCTGTGCATTGGCACCGCTCATCGAGCGCCACGGTTGGCGGGTCGCCATCATCGAAGCCAATGCGCTACCGCAGAGCACTGAGGACACGACGTGGCAGCCGAGCTTCGATGCCCGGGCAAGCGCCATTGCCGAAGGCTCGGCGCAGCGCTTTCGCCAGCTAGGCGTGTGGGAAGCGATGCAGGTCGAGGCCACACCGATTAATCGTATTCATATTAGCGAGCGGGGCCGTTTGGGCGCGACGCGCCTTAATGCACAAGAGCTAGGCGTCGCTGCCTTGGGGCACGTGATTCCCAACGCCTGGATGGGGCGCGTGCTGCATCAAAAGCTGCAGCAACTGCCTATCGAGTGGTACTGCCCGGCCACGGTGGCACGGCTAACGCCCACGGCCAGCGGCCACTATTTGCGGCTTTCCGATGGAAGCGAGCTAACGGCGGCGTTGACCATTTTGGCCGATGGCGGCCGCTCGGGGCTGAAGGAGCAGCTCGGAATCGCCAGCCGCCGTCACTCCTATGAGCAAACGGCGGTCATTGCCCATGTAGGCATTAGCCAGCCCCATCAAGGGGTTGCTTACGAGCGCTTTACCTCCGAGGGGCCCATTGCGCTGCTGCCACTGCCGGGGCAGGCCATGGAGCTGGTCTGGACCCACGCCAGCGGCAGTGAAGGCATTCGAATGGCGCTGCCGGATGCAGCGTTCTTGCGCCAGCTTCAGCAGGCGTTTGGCGACCGCGTCGGGCGCTTCACCCGCGTTGGCCAGCGGTTTAGCTATCCGCTGTCGCTAGTGACGGCAGAAGAGCCCGTTCGCCCCGGCTTAGCCGTGTTGGGCAATGCGGCCCATGCGCTGCACCCGGTGGCTGGCCAGGGCTTCAATTTAGCGCTGCGCTCGGTGATGGATTTAGTGGAAGCGCTCTCCCAAGGGGCTCAGCAGCAGCGCTCCTTGGGAGATATGAGCACGTTGCAGGCGTTTGAGCGCCGCCGCGCCCAAGACCGCGCCAATGTGATCCGCTTTAGTGACGGCTTAGTGCGGCTGTTTGGTTACTCGCTACCGCTGCTGCCCCACGCCCGTGGCGCTGGGTTGATCGGCCTTAATTTGATCGGCCCGCTGCGCCGTGGCTTGGCACGCCGCGCGATGGGCCTGGAGCGCTGACGCTCTCATCCAGCGCCCTCAATGACCCAAGCCAAGGAGTGTTATGACAACGCAATCACAAGCAGCTAAGCCGCCCGTCACGCGTTTCGATGCGGTAATTGTTGGCGCGGGTATGGTGGGCACTGCGCTGGCCGGGCTATTGGCAGAAGCGGGAATGCAGGTGGCGCTGGTGGAAGCCAAAGCATCGACGTTGCACCTGGATGACGTCGCTGGCGAGATTCCCGCCCCCCGCGTCAGCGCGCTGACCCCGGTGTCCCAGCAACTGCTCACCCATTTGGGTGCCTGGCCCGCTATGCAGACGGCACGCGTCACGCCGTACCGTTACATGGAGGTATGGGATGCCGAAGGCAGTGGTCATATTCGCTTCTCGGCAGACGAAGCGGGGACCGCCGTGTTGGGTCATATCGTCGAGAATGACGTGACGCTGGCCGCGTTGAACGAGCAGGTCGCCAAGCAGCCGACCCTAACGCGCTTGAATGGCGTGCGGGTAGAGGCGCTGCAAACCACGGCGCGTGGCCGCTGGCTGGTGCTCGACGATGGCCGGCAGCTGCAAACGCCGCTGCTTGTCGCGGCCGATGGTGCGCGCTCTGCCTTGCGCGCGCTAGCGGGCATCTCGGTAGCGGAGGAGTCCATGGCGCAAGAGGCCGTCGTCACCACGGTGCGCTGCGCACAGCCCCATGGGGCCACCGCACGGCAAGCCTTTATCGCGGGTCGTCCACTGGCGTTCTTACCCCTCACCGTCGACGAGGATGATCGCTACTGCTCCATTGTCTGGTCCACCACGCCTGAACATGCCCAAGCGCTGACGGCGTGCTCGGCAGAGGCGCTGGGGCAGGCGCTGGGCGAGGCGTTTGATCATCGTCTGGGTGATGTCATGCCCGTGGATAGCGCCTATCGGTTTCCGCTGGTACAGCGCCACGCCCAGCATTATGTGCAGCCCAACTTCGCGTTAGTCGGCGATGCCGCCCACAGCCTGCATCCGCTGGCCGGGCAGGGCGTCAATTTAGGATTGATGGACGCGGCAGTGTTAGCGGAAGAAGTGGTCTTGGCTTGGCGGCGCGGCGCGCCGTGGGGCAGTGTGGCCACGCTGCGCCGCTACGAGCGTCGTCGACGCTTCGATAACAGCGCCATGCTGGGCTTGATGAAGGGGTTTAAGGGGCTGTTTGGCAGCCAGCATCCGGTGTTTACGCTGGCGCGCAACGTGGGTATGAGCGGTATGAACCAGCTCGTGCCGCTTAAACGCTTGGTAATGCGGCAGGCGACCGGAGAGCGAGGCCGCCTGCCGCTATCGTGCCGCTAGCTAGCCGCGACGACGATCCACCACGTTCAGCGCTTTCAGCAGGTTCAGCGCTTCGCTGAGCTGGTAATCCTCGCGCAGCCGCTGAGACATGGCGGCGCGCTCGGGTGGCATATCACTTTGGCTGCCTAGATGGCCGTCTAAATCCGATTCGCGGATTTCGCGACGCCCTTCCGCCACTTCCAGGCGGCCGCGCACCACTTCGACGTCCGGCTCGATGCCTTGCGCCTGGATCGAGCGGCCATTCGGGGTGTAGTAAAGGGCGGTCGTCAGCTTCAAGCCTTCGCCATTGCCCAGCGGCATGATTTGTTGCACCGAGCCCTTACCGAAGCTCTCGGTCCCCATGATGACGCCCCGGCGCTGATCTTGCAGCGCGCCCGCGACGATTTCCGCCGCCGACGCGCTGCCGCTGTTGATGAGGACCACGAGCGGGATGTCGCCCGCTGGTGTATCCGGAGACGCCGAAAACGACATTTCGGTATCCGAGAGTCGCCCTTCGGTATACACGATCAGCCCATCATCGAGGAACAGATCGGCGACGCCCACCGCTGCCTGGAGGACGCCACCGGGGTTATTGCGCAGATCCAGAATCAAACCTTCTAAGGGCTGCTCTCGGGCCATACGCTCGAGAGCACGGCGAGCCTGTTCTGGCGTGCGGGACTGAAATTGGCTAATGCGCAAATAGCCGTAGCCGGGCTCCAGCACCTCTTGCTTGACGCTCTCACTGCGGATCACTTCACGGGTGAGGGTGAACTCCCGCGGTGACTCTTCGCCGGAGCGCAGAATCGTCAAACGCAGTGGCGTGCCGGGTTCGCCACGCATCAAGTTGACGGCTTCCTGCAGTGAGAGGCTATCGGTGGGGGTGCCATCGATGGCCACGATGATGTCCTGAGACAGCAGGCCTGCCCGTGAGGCGGGCGTGTCATCGATGGGAGTGACGACCATCAGTTGGCCATTTTGGGTGCCGACTTCGATACCGATGCCGCCAAACTCGCCCTGCGTGGATTCCCGCAGGCTTTGGTACTCCTCTTCATCCAGGTAGGCCGAGTGAGGGTCGAGCTCGCTGAGCATGCCCCGCATGGCGTTGCGCAGCAGCGTGCGGTCGTCGACCTCTTCGACGTAACCGCGTTTGATACGCTCGAATACTTCGGCGAAGGTTTGAATCTCCTCCAACGGCAGGTCATCGGCGACGCTGTTCGCCGGCTGGGCGGCCAAGGGGAGCGGGGCAGCCAGCAGCGCGAGCGGAAGCAGGGTGGCCAAGAAACGCTTGGCAGGGGCCGATACCTCGGTAACAGATAGCGTCATGCGGACTCCGCTAGGCGAAAGGCAGCGCCAGTGGCACTGCGCGGGTTGTGAGGGTCATGGTCAAGAGAGTAACTATAAAGAGAGTAGCATCAGCTTATCCCGTCAACGGCGCGCAATCCAACGTTGCGGATTAATGGGTTCCCCGCCTCGCCGCACTTCGAAGTAGAGCGCTGGCTGGGGCTGCCCGCCGCTGTTGCCCACCCGGCCAATAGCGTCGCCACGATTCACCTGCTGTCCGGGGCGGGCGCTGAACTGCTGCAGGTGCGCATAAAGCGTCATGATCTGGTCGCCATGGTCGATGATCAATAAGTTGCCGAACCCTCGCATCCAATCGGCGAAGACCACGCGACCCGAGTGGACCGCCGTGACCGCCGTGCCTTCGCTGGCCTGAATCACGATACCGTTGTAGTGCACCCCATCCCGCCGCTGAAAGCTGGCGGTGATGCTGCCCTGCACGGGCCAGGGCAGATCCCCTTGTGTGCGGGTGATGTGCGTAGTGGGCGTGGGCTCTGCCAGGCGTGCCAATTCGGCTTGAATCGCGCGGAGCTGCTGCTCTGCCTGCTCGCGGCTCTGGTTCAGGTCGGCCAAGCGTTCCGCCTCGCTCCCGTAGCGATCATCGAGCGTATTGACGACGCCCCGGCGCGCTTCGGTGCGCTCGGCGAGCAGGGCGCTTTGGGTCTCCAGCTCGTCCGCCAAGGTATCCAAACGCGTTTGGCGCTCTGCCAGTGCTTGTTCGGTATCGGCAAGTGCCGTGTCCAGCCGCGCAATATCGGCCAGGCGCTGCTGGCGCGCCTGTGTTAGCCGGTTCAAATAGGCCTGCATACGGTCCAGCTCGGCAGGGTCGCGTTGGTTGAGCAACAGCTTGAGCTGGGGCGTAGGCCCTAGCCGATAGAGCGCGGCGAGCTGCTGCCCGAGCGCTTGATATTGCGCTTCCCGTTCGCTCTGCAAGCGTTCGCGGTGCTGACGTAATTGGGTGGTCTCGTCATTGAGTTGGCGCCGCTCCGCCTGAAGCTGGTCCAGCCGCTGGTGGGTCTGGGCGAGCTCGGTTTCCACCGCCTTTAGCTCGCGTTGAGCGCTATCGCGGGCTTGGCCGGTCGCGCTGAGCCGCTCGGCCATGGCGTCGATCTCCTGCCCGAGCGCATCGAGCTGCTCACGAGCAGCGCGTTCGTCCGGCTGCGCCAAGGCGGGCTGCTGGCCCAAGGCCAGCAGCAGAGTGGCAAGGGCGAGTGGTCGCCACATGGGCATTACGTGAAGCGCAGCAGCGGTGTGCCGGTCATCGCCTCAGGCTGTGGTTGATTCATCATGGTCAGCAGCGTGGGGGCCAGGTCGCACAGGCGGCCGTCGTCGAGTTCTGCCGCCCGCTCTCCCACGTACACCAGCGGCACCACAAACGTGGTGTGAGCGGTTTGCGGGGCGCCGGTTTCCGGGTGGACCATCTGTTCGGCATTGCCGTGGTCGGCGGTAATCAGGCAGGCTCCACCCGCGCGCTCGATTGCTTCCACCACGCGGCCAACGCAAATGTCGACGGTCTCGATCGCTTTCACGGCAGCGTCGAAATCCCCGGTGTGGCCGACCATGTCGCCATTGGCGTAGTTGCACACCATGAGATCGAAACGGCCGCTATCGATGGCCTCCACGAGCTTGTCGGTAATCTCGAACGCGCTCATTTCCGGCTTTTCGTCGTAGGTTTTCACGTCGCGGGGGGAAGGCACCAAGATGCGCTCTTCGCCTTCGTACTCGGCTTCGTTACCGCCGGAGAAGAAGAACGTCACGTGAGGGTACTTCTCTGTTTCGGCAATGCGCAGCTGGGTGAGGCCACGCTTGGCCACCACTTCGCCTAGGGTGTCGGTGAGGTCGGTAGGCGGAAACGCCGCAGGGGCATCGATGTCGGCGGCGTATTGGGTCATCATCACCAACCCATCGCCCGCCAGCGTTGGGCGCACCTGACGCTCGAAGCCGTCGAAGTCTGCCTCGGTGAAGGCGCGAGTGAGTTCGCGGGCGCGGTCGGAGCGGAAGTTCAGGAACAAGGCGGCGTCGCCATCCTGTAACGTCACGGCGTTACCGTTGCCCGGTACGCGCGTGGCGGCGACGAACTCATCGGTTTCGCCGCGTTCGTAGGCGTCACGCAGGCCGCTTTCCGCGCTGGTGGCGGTGTACTCCGCGTGGCCGTCGGTGAGCAGGCGGTAGGCTTGCTCGACGCGTTCCCAGCGGTTGTCGCGGTCCATGGCGAAGAAGCGGCCAATGATGGACGCGACAAAGCCGTTATCAGCACCGACCAGTTCTGCTAGACGGGCGTTGGCGCGCTCGATAGACGCCAGCGCGCTTTGCGGCGGCATGTCCCGGCCATCTAGAAAGGCGTGTACATAGATGCGCTGGGCACCGCGTCGCGCCGCCAGCTCGGCCATGGCGATAAAGTGGTCTTCGTGGCTGTGCACGCCGCCGGGTGAGAGCAGGCCGAGCAGATGCACGGCACGGCCATTGGCGACCGCGTCGTCGATGGGCTTGGTGAGCACCTCGTTGGTGTCCAGGTCACCCTCTTCGATGGCTTTGGTGATACGAGTGAAGTCCTGGTAAACGATACGCCCGGCACCCAGGTTCATATGGCCGACTTCGGAGTTGCCCATCTGGCCGTCGGGTAGCCCCACATGACGGCCATCGGTATGCACGAAGGCGTGGGGGCGATTGGCCCATAGCGCGTCCATCACCGGCGTATTGGCCGCTGCCACGGCGTTGTGAGCACTATCGGGGTTGTGGCCGTAGCCGTCTAGGATGATCAGCGCCACGGGGCGCGGTGCAGATGATGCCATGAAAGAATCCCTCGTTTGTGGGTCAGCCAAGCGACGTGAGGTACTGTTTGAAACGCTGGTGAGGCCAGCTCAGCCAGTTTTCAGACAACACCTGATAATCGGGGTCGCGACAGGCGCGCGCTTGGGGCATCATAACGCAGGCAGCCGTCGGGCGTCATGGCCTGCGCGGTATGCCCTGTGACGTGTATACTTGTCGCGTTTCTGAGGGCGGTGACGCCGCTTTTTTCTGCATAGACCAAGAGATTGTGTTCGCGATGATCGATCAGCTGTTCGAATTCGTAATGAACCACCCCCTTCTCGTAGGGGCATTTTTGCTGGTGCTCATAGCGTGGATCGTTTACGAAACGCGCAGCGCCTCCTCGAATGCGGTGTCCTCTACCCAGGCCACTCAGCTCATCAACCGCGAAGACGCGGTGGTGCTGGACATCCGTGAGAGCAAAGACTTCAAAGCCGGCCACATCGCAGGCGCTCGTAACATTCCCCAAAGCAGCCTGGATAGCCGCATGAACGAGCTGGAGAAAGTGAAGAGCCAGCCGATCATCGTGGTGTGCAAGCATGGCCAAAGTTCTGGCGCTGCCCAGGCAAAGCTTGCCAAAGCCGGGTTTGAGCGGGCAATGAAGCTGCGCGGCGGCATGATGCAGTGGCAGGCGGATGGCCTTCCGGTGGTCAAGAAGTAAACGAGAGCATACGTCGCGGTAACGCCGCACCCCTTTTTAATGGATGAACAATCAGGAGTATCCCATGGCGGAAGATAACAACACCCCGCAGGCAGGCGCCGCAGAAGGCGAAAAGCCTCAGCTGAAATTCTCGTTACAGCGTATTTACGTGAAAGACATTTCTTTCGAAGCGCCGAACTCTCCGTCCGTGTTCAAGCAAGCGTTCAAGCCGAAGGTCAACCTGGACCTCAATACCACCAGCCAGAAAGTGGCCGATGACCAGTATGAAGTGGTCGTCAAAGTGACCGCACAGGTCAACGACAGCGAAACCGGCACTACCTCGTTCTTGGCGGAAGTCGAGCAGGCGGGCCTGTTCCGTATTTCGGGCATCGAAGGCGCACAGCTCGAGCAAACCTTGGGTGCGTTCTGCCCCAACCTGCTGTTCCCGTACGCCCGTGAGTGCGTTGATAACCTCGTCAACCGTGGTGGCTTCCCGCCGCTGATGCTGGCGCCGGTCAACTTCGAAGCCATGTACGCCCAGCGCAAGCAGCGCGAAGCGCAGCAGGCCAGCCAAGCGGCTGAGAACACGCACTAACCCATGTCGGACACGCTGACCGCCGCCGACTGGCAGGCCCAACACGGTAAAATGCCCCGTCTGTATGTGCCTGCCGAGTTAGCCGCGGGCACGACGCTGGCGCTCCCTGACGGCCCGGCCAAGCACGTGACCCGCGTACTGCGCATGGGTGAAGGCGCGCCGCTGATCGTATTCGATGGCAGTGGGCATGAGGCGGGCGTGCGGTTAGCCGAGGTGAGCCGCAAGCAGACGACCGTGACCGTGGAAGCGGTATGGGCGGGTAGCGGCGAGTCACCGCTGGCGGTGCATCTTGGGCAAGCGATTTCCAAGGGCGATCGCATGGATTACGCCATTCAAAAAGCCGTCGAACTCGGAGTGGCGGCGATTACCCCGCTCTATACCGAGCGGGGCGATGTGCGTTTGAAAGGCGACCGTGAAGAAAAGAAGCTGGCGCATTGGCAGGCCGTGGCGGCCAGCGCCTGCGAGCAGAGCGGCCGGGCAGTAGTGCCGCCTGTTCACCCCCCGCAGACGTTAGGCGAGTGGCTGGCCGAGCGCCAAGAGCCGCTGCGCTTGATGTTGCATCTAGCGACGGGTAACGGCTTTGCTCAGTCAGAGCGGCCTACGTCCGCCGCGCTGCTGATCGGTCCGGAAGGCGGGCTGAGCGACACGGATATTCAGGCTGCGACGGCCAGCCACTTCACGCCTCTCACCCTGGGACCGCGAGTGCTGCGCACCGAAACCGCTCCCGTTGTTGCGCTCACGCTCTTGCAGCACCACTTCGGCGATTTGTAAGCGCTCACTATCGAACCGCTGCCGTCTTTGCTGCGGCAGCGGTTTTTTTGTATCCGGCGCTCGCGTCACTCGACGCCGCTTTGCCTTGCTTTGGCAAGGTACCATAATGAAGATCTACTTCCTGTAAGGACGGCACCCATGGTCCGTGAATCACACGCCACCCCTCGATCTGTCAGCGATGCGTCTGCCCAACTGGGCGATGTGGCCTATTTAACCGTGACAGCGGTGAACAGCACCGGGGCGTTTTTGCGTTGGGGGCAGCCCAAAGACGTGCTGCTCCCTTATAGCGAGCAGCGCTTTCGCCCCGACCCCGGCAAGCGGGTGCTGGTGATGCTGTATAGCGATGACCAGGGGCGACCGGTTGCTACCATGCGACTCGACCGTTTCCTAACGGACGACGCCTGGGCGCTAGAGAAAGGCGACGAAGTCGATGTGGTGGTGGCCGACCGCACGGATTTAGGCATGAAAGTGGTGGTCAATCACCGCTACTGGGGGCTGATCTACCAAGACGACATCACTCAGCCGTTGCGCCGTGGGCAGTCGCTAAAAGGCTTTGTGAAACAGCGCCGCGAGGATGGCCGCGTGGATATTTCGCTGCTACCGCCCGGCGCGGCACGTCTGGACGTGGTGGGTGACAAAGTGCTGAAGGCGCTGCGCGAGAGCGGTGGCTATTTACCGCTAGGCGATAAAAGTTCGGCGCATGATATCAAAACGCGACTAGGGGTGAGCAAAAGCGCCTACAAACAGGCGATTGGCCGACTCTATAAACAGCAGTTGATCACCCTGGCGCCGGATGCGATCCGCCTGGTACCCGGTGCGCTCTCCGATACGTCGGATACCTAGCCGCGGTTGGAGCCGTGCCTGCAGTGCGGCATACTGATGACCTATTGATCCTGCATGGACTGTATTTCGATGAGCCAATCAACGTTGCATCTCGGTGTGGTGATGGATCCCATCAGCGACATCGCGTACAAGAAAGACACCACCTTAGCCATGCTCTGGGCCGCCCAAGAGCGCGGCTATACGCTCCACTACATGGAGCAGGACGATCTTTTCTTGCAGGCGGGTAAGGCCTATGCGCGGATGCGTCCTCTCACCGTGCACCGCAACCCTGAACACTGGTACGACCTGGGCGAAGCGACTCAACGCCCGTTGGCCGAGCTGGACGTAGTGCTGATGCGAAAAGACCCGCCGGTGGATGCCGAATTCATCAACGCGGTACACCTGCTGGGCTTTGCCGAGCGTGAGGGCGTGCTGGTGGTGAACCCCACCGCCGCGCTGCTGCAGTGTAACGAAAAGCTTTTTGCCCAGCAGTTTCCCCAGTGCTGCGCGCCGACGGTCGTCGCCAGCCGCGATGACGTGCTACGCGCCTTTCATGCCGAGCATGGCGATGTGATCTTCAAGCCGCTCGACGGCATGGGCGGCACGGGGATTTTTCATATTGGCCCCGAGGGCCGCAACATTGGCGCGGTGATCGAACAATTGACCCTACGCGGTCAGCGCCAAATCATGGCCCAGCGCTACCTGCCGGACATCAAGGATGGCGACACGCGGATTCTCTTGGTCGATGGCGAGCCGGTGCCTTACGGGCTGGCGCGCATCCCGTCGGCGGGCGAAACCCGTGGCAACCTGGCCGCAGGCGGGCGCGGCGTGAGCCGTGAACTGACCGAACGCGACCACTGGCTGATTCAACAGGTGCAGCCGATGATTCGTGAGAAAGGCCTGATGTTTGTCGGCCTGGACGTGATTGGCGACTACATCACGGAAATCAACGTGACGAGCCCTACCTGCGTTCGTGAAATCGATGATCAGCGTGGCACCGACATTTCCGGAATGCTGCTGGACGCGATCGAGCGTCGTCTGGCTTAACCGGTCACGGCGCACCCGCCCTATGACGCGAGGCTTGCCGAACCATCGGCAAGCCGTAGGAGACGCATGCAAAGTTTAAAGCACCATTTTTTGATGGCGATGCCCCATTTGGAAGACCCCAACTTCGCGGGCAGCCTGATCTATCTATGTGATCACGACCACAACGGTTGCATGGGCGTGATTGCCAACCGCCCAATGGACATCACGCTAGATGCGCTGTTCGAGCAGCTTTCACTAGGAGGCGACGATAGCCCGCATCGCAATGCGCCCGTTTACTACGGCGGCCCGATGCATAAGGATCGTGGCTTCATCCTCCACATGGGAGATAGCCAAGCGTGGGATTCCAGCATCCAGGTGGAGGACGGTATCGCGCTGACGACCTCCATGGATATTCTGCAAGCCTTGGCAGACGGTACCGGCCCCGAACACTTCCTGGTTTGTTTAGGCTGCGCGGGGTGGGACGTGGGGCAGTTGGAAGAGGAGCTCAAAGAGAACGCTTGGCTGACCGTCGAAGGCCAAGGCAGTGTGCTGTTCGATACGCCTCCTGCAGAGCGGCTAGCGGCAGCGGCCGGTATTTTGGGTGTCGATCTCAATTTGATGACGCGCAACGCGGGTCATGCATGACCTGTGCGGAGAAGACCTAGCATGGCAGAGCAAGGGCAGCGTCTCATCTTGGCCTTCGATTTCGGTACGCGCCGCATTGGGGTCGCCGTGGGTAACGAGTTGCTCCACAGTGCCCGTGAGTTGCCGCCGCTGACGGCGCGGGATGGTATACCCGATTGGCATTTGGTCACGCGTCTCATCGAAGAGTGGCAGCCAGACCTATTCGTCGTCGGCTTGCCGCTCAATATGGACGGCACCGAGTCATTGATGAGCACCCGTGCCCGCAAGTTTGGCAATCGCTTACACGGCCGTTATGGGAAGCCCTGTGAAATGGTCGATGAGCGGGGCTCGACGCGCGAGGCCAAGCAGATTGCGCGTACGGCGGGCCACCGAGGCAACTACCGAGAAGAGAGCGTGGATGGCATCGCCGCTGTACTGATTTTGGAAGGTTGGTTTGCCCACCAGGAAGGCCTTCCCGGTGGGCGCAGCGCGTACTGATCCAGCACAGTATTAACGATCGAGCGTGCCGGTTTGAGTGGGCACGAACCAGCGGACAGGTCGAAGGTCTTTCTCGATCAGATCATCCACCTTGAGCAGCGTGGCAAAAATCGCCATCCGCATGGGGATGCCATTATCGGTTTGGCGGAAAATCGCCAACCGCGGGTCGCCGTTCAAATCGACGTTCAAATCATTGGCGCCAGGGCGGCTATCGCGGGGCAGCGGGTGCATTACGATCGTGCTTTGACTGCAGCGCTGGTCAAGAAAATCGCGGTTGACCATAAAGTCATCGGAAAGCCCCTGGAAGCTCTCGTTCATTTCATCCGTAAAGCGCTCTTTCTGAATTCGGGTGGTGTACACCACATCTAAATCGGCAAAGTCACTGGCCAATGAGTCGCGTTGCTCAATGCGATGCCCGCGAGAAGCGACTAGATCAATTAAGTAGGAAGGCATCTCCAACCCTGGTGGCGACACCAGCGTAATGCGCAGCGGGTCATAGAGTGACAGCAACTTAATCAGCGAATGCACCGTACGCCCATATTTCAAATCACCGGTCAGCAGAATGTGCGCCCCGCTCAAGCGCTTACCCAGCCGCTGGAACTCCTTGTCGATGGTATAAAGATCCAGCAGGGCTTGGCTTGGGTGCTCGCCTGGGCCATCGCCACCGTTAATGACGGGGACATGGGTGGCAGCGGCGAACTCGGCTACCGAACCTTGGTCGGGGTGACGCATCACGATCGCATCGCAGTAGCCGCTCATGACGCGGCTGGTGTCGTAAAGCGACTCGCCCTTGGCCATGGACGAGAAGGTAAAACCTGTGGTGTCGCACACGCTTCCCCCCAGTCGGCAGAACGCGGCATTGAAGCTCACTCGTGTCCGAGTGCTCGCTTCAAAAAACAGGTTGCCCAGCACGGCCCCTTCCAACACCCTCGTCACCTGGCGGCGACTAGCAATCGGCTCCATGCGTGCCGCCACGCGTAATAAGTGATCAACGCTCTCGCGGTTTAATGAATCGACGGTTAATAGGTGCTGGCTCATCATGGACCTCATCATAAGTGGGCGTGGGTGAAGGTGGCCGCTGTATTACGGCGCTAAGTGTAACCGCCAATCCAGACGTGCCGAAGCGGTTTCCGCTGTCCAATATAAGTGGGCAGATGTTCTGGCCGAGACTTTTTTCGACTATTTGATAATTAGCTCTTGCCAACCCGGCTTTGAACCCGTAAAGTACGCATCCGCTGCCGGGGACGCCAAGCGTTACCAGCGGTGAATGAGGTTAAAAACCTCTGGTTTGTCAGGAAGTTAGCGCTGTCTCGTTATCGATTGGGTCGCTCGCTTCGCTCGCTGAAAACAGCGGTTGACAAACACCAGGAAGTGCGTATAATACGCCTTCCTCGCTGAGGCAACACGGTTCAGGTCATCGAGCCCGCACAGCGAAACAGCTCTTTAACAATTTGATCAGGTAATTCATGTGGGCGCTTGCCGATGAGGGTGAATCATCACCTATTATCAAGGCAAGCGACTCGTCAAACAGGCTTCGGCCTAATGAATGAATTCGTTTGACCCTTGAGCCAAGCTTGGTTCGCTTCTGTGGCCTCGGTCACAGGCAAGAACCGCATTGATCTTAAACTGAAGAGTTTGATCATGGCTCAGATTGAACGCTGGCGGCAGGCCTAACACATGCAAGTCGAGCGGTAACAGATCCAGCTTGCTGGATGCTGACGAGCGGCGGACGGGTGAGTAATGCATAGGAATCTGCCCGATAGTGGGGGATAACCTGGGGAAACCCAGGCTAATACCGCATACGTCCTACGGGAGAAAGGGGGCTTCGGCTCCTGCTATCGGATGAGCCTATGTCGGATTAGCTAGTTGGTGAGGTAAAGGCTTACCAAGGCAACGATCCGTAGCTGGTCTGAGAGGATGATCAGCCACATCGGGACTGAGACACGGCCCGAACTCCTACGGGAGGCAGCAGTGGGGAATATTGGACAATGGGGGCAACCCTGATCCAGCCATGCCGCGTGTGTGAAGAAGGCCCTCGGGTTGTAAAGCACTTTCAGCGAGGAAGAACGCCTAGCGGTTAATACCCGCTAGGAAAGACATCACTCGCAGAAGAAGCACCGGCTAACTCCGTGCCAGCAGCCGCGGTAATACGGAGGGTGCAAGCGTTAATCGGAATTACTGGGCGTAAAGCGCGCGTAGGTGGCTTGATAAGCCGGTTGTGAAAGCCCCGGGCTCAACCTGGGAACGGCATCCGGAACTGTCAAGCTAGAGTGCAGGAGAGGAAGGTAGAATTCCCGGTGTAGCGGTGAAATGCGTAGAGATCGGGAGGAATACCAGTGGCGAAGGCGGCCTTCTGGACTGACACTGACACTGAGGTGCGAAAGCGTGGGTAGCAAACAGGATTAGATACCCTGGTAGTCCACGCCGTAAACGATGTCGACCAGCCGTTGGGTGCCTAGCGCACTTTGTGGCGAAGTTAACGCGATAAGTCGACCGCCTGGGGAGTACGGCCGCAAGGTTAAAACTCAAATGAATTGACGGGGGCCCGCACAAGCGGTGGAGCATGTGGTTTAATTCGATGCAACGCGAAGAACCTTACCTACTCTTGACATCCTGCGAATTCGGTAGAGATACCTTAGTGCCTTCGGGAACGCAGAGACAGGTGCTGCATGGCTGTCGTCAGCTCGTGTTGTGAAATGTTGGGTTAAGTCCCGTAACGAGCGCAACCCTTGTCCTTATTTGCCAGCGCGTAATGGCGGGAACTCTAAGGAGACTGCCGGTGACAAACCGGAGGAAGGTGGGGACGACGTCAAGTCATCATGGCCCTTACGAGTAGGGCTACACACGTGCTACAATGGTCGGTACAAAGGGTTGCGAGCTCGCGAGAGTCAGCCAATCCCGAAAAGCCGATCTCAGTCCGGATCGGAGTCTGCAACTCGACTCCGTGAAGTCGGAATCGCTAGTAATCGTAGATCAGAATGCTACGGTGAATACGTTCCCGGGCCTTGTACACACCGCCCGTCACACCATGGGAGTGGACTGCACCAGAAGTGGTTAGCCTAACGCAAGAGGGCGATCACCACGGTGTGGTTCATGACTGGGGTGAAGTCGTAACAAGGTAGCCGTAGGGGAACCTGCGGCTGGATCACCTCCTTAAACGATGTCTTCCCCTCGCGGTAAGCGCTCACAATGAATTACCTGATCAGAATGCTGTTGTTACGCAGTGATAAGCGCTGTTTTCACGTTAAAAAAAGAAAAGGTCTTTCTTTTCCTTTTAAAGTGAAAAAAGCATCCGCTTATCACTGCGCATAGCAGTCGCTCTTTAACAATGTATATCATGCTGACATGAACGTTTATTGAAATGTTCATACGTAATTGTTAAGTGATACGTCTCAAGCGTATCCGGCAATCGTTGTCATTGCGAGAGTCCAGACCCCTTCGGGTTATAGGGTCAAGCAATGAAGCGCACACGGTGGATGCCTAGGCAGCCAGAGGCGATGAAAGACGTGGTAGCCTGCGATAAGGTTCGGTGAGGTGGCAAACGACCTGTGACCCGGACATCTCTGAATGGGGAAACCCACTCAGCATCAGCTGAGTATCCTACGCTGAATACATAGGTGTAGGAGGCGAACCAGGGGAACTGAAACATCTAAGTACCCTGAGGAAAAGAAATCAACCGAGATTCCCCTAGTAGCGGCGAGCGAACGGGGACCAGCCCTTAAGCATGTGACTGATTAGGCGAATACGCTGGGAAGCGTGGCCATAGTGGGTGATAGCCCCGTAGCCGAAAATCTGATCATGTGAAATCGAGTAGGTCGGGGCACGAGAAACCTTGACTGAAGACGGGGGGACCATCCTCCAAGGCTAAATACTCCTGGCTGACCGATAGTGAACCAGTACCGTGAGGGAAAGGCGAAAAGAACCCCGGAGAGGGGAGTGAAATAGATCCTGAAACCGTGTGCGTACAAGCAGTAGGAGCGGACTCGTTCCGTGACTGCGTACCTTTTGTATAATGGGTCAGCGACTTATATTCAGTGGCGAGGTTAACCGTATAGGGGAGCCGTAGGGAAACCGAGTCTTAACTGGGCGACACAGTCGCTGGATATAGACCCGAAACCGAGCGATCTATCCATGAGCAGGGTGAAGATTGAGTAACATCAATTGGAGGCCCGAACCAGGATCTGTTGAAAAAGATTTGGATGACTTGTGGATCGGAGTGAAAGGCTAATCAAGCTCGGAGATAGCTGGTTCTCCTCGAAAGCTATTTAGGTAGCGCCTCACGTATCACCGCCGGGGGTAGAGCACTGTTTCGGCTAGGGGGTCATCCCGACTTACCAACCCGAGGCAAACTCCGAATACCGGTGAGTGCGAGCGTGGGAGACACACGGCGGGTGCTAACGTCCGTCGTGAAAAGGGAAACAACCCAGACCGTCAGCTAAGGTCCCCAAATCCTGGTTAAGTGGGAAACGATGTGGGAAGGCTCAGACAGCTAGGAGGTTGGCTTAGAAGCAGCCATCCTTTAAAGAAAGCGTAATAGCTCACTAGTCGAGTCGGCCTGCGCGGAAGATGTAACGGGGCTAAACCAGGTACCGAAGCTACGGGTTCATCCTCTGGATGAGCGGTAGAGGAGCGTCGTGTAAGCCAATGAAGGTGTGTTGAGAAGCATGCTGGAGGTATCACGAGTGCGAATGCTGACATGAGTAACGATAAAGGGAGTGAAAAACTCCCTCGCCGGAAGACCAAGGGTTTCTGTTCGACGCTAATCGGAGCAGAGTGAGTCGGCCCCTAAGGCGAGGCCGAAAGGCGTAGTCGATGGGAAACGGGTCAATATTCCCGTACCGGACATGATTGCGATGGGGGGACGGAGAAGGCTAGGTGAGCCAGGCGTTGGTTGTCCTGGTGAAAGTGAGTAGGCTGGTGTCTTAGGTAAATCCGGGACGCTAAGGCCGAGACACGAAACGAACGGACCACGGTCCGGAAGTCATTGATGCCACGCTTCCAGGAAAAGCCTCTAAGCTTCAGATCATGTGCGACCGTACCCCAAACCGACACAGGTGGTCAGGGTGAGAATCCCAAGGCGCTTGAGAGAACTCGGGTGAAGGAACTAGGCAAAATGGTGCCGTAACTTCGGGAGAAGGCACGCCGGCGTAGGGTAATGGGACTTGCTCCCCGAGCCCGAACCGGTCGAAGATACCAGGTGGCTGCAACTGTTTAGTAAAAACACAGCACTCTGCTAACGCGCAAGCGGACGTATAGGGTGTGACGCCTGCCCGGTGCCGGAAGGTTAAGTGATGGTGTTAGGATTCGTCCGAAGCTCTTGATCGAAGCCCCGGTAAACGGCGGCCGTAACTATAACGGTCCTAAGGTAGCGAAATTCCTTGTCGGGTAAGTTCCGACCTGCACGAATGGCGTAATGATGGCCACGCTGTCTCCACCCGAGACTCAGTGAAATTGAAATCGCCGTGAAGATGCGGTGTACCCGCGGCTAGACGGAAAGACCCCGTGAACCTTTACTATAGCTTCACACTGGACGCTGATGTTGCCTGTGTAGGATAGCTGGGAGGCTTTGAACCCCGGACGCCAGTTCGGGTGGAGCCAACCTTGAAATACCAGCCTGGCATCATTGGCGTTCTCACTCAGGTCCGTGATCCGGATCGAGGACAGTGTGTGGTGGGTAGTTTGACTGGGGCGGTCTCCTCCCAAAGAGTAACGGAGGAGCACGAAGGTACCCTCAGCACGGTCGGACATCGTGCAATGAGTGCAAGAGCATAAGGGTGCTTGACTGCGAGACAGACACGTCGAGCAGGTGCGAAAGCAGGTTCTAGTGATCCGGTGGTTCTGTATGGAAGGGCCATCGCTCAACGGATAAAAGGTACTCCGGGGATAACAGGCTGATACCGCCCAAGAGTTCACATCGACGGCGGTGTTTGGCACCTCGATGTCGGCTCATCACATCCTGGGGCTGAAGTCGGTCCCAAGGGTATGGCTGTTCGCCATTTAAAGTGGTACGCGAGCTGGGTTTAGAACGTCGTGAGACAGTTCGGTCCCTATCTGCCGTGGGCGTTGGATGTTTGAGAAGAGCTGCTCCTAGTACGAGAGGACCGGAGTGGACGACCCTCTGGTGTTCCGGTTGTCACGCCAGTGGCATTGCCGGGTAGCTATGGTCGGACGGGATAACCGCTGAAAGCATCTAAGCGGGAAGCCCCCTTCAAGATGAGACATCCCTGAGGCCTAGAGCCTCCTAAAGGGCCCAGCGAGACCAGCTGGTTGATAGGCACGGTGTGGAAGCGCTGCAAGGCGTTGAGCTAACGTGTACTAATGGCCCGTGAGGCTTGACCCTATAACACCCAAGGGGTCTGGTCGCGATGATAACGATCGAGTGGATTGCCACTCAGAGAACCGGATACGCATCCGCCAGCCAAGGCGCTGACGGACAAGAGACGATCACACAATACTCAGCATGATATGCATTACCTGTTACGCCTGACGACCATAGCACGCGTGAACCACCTGATCCCTTGCCGAACTCAGAAGTGAAACCGCTTAGCGCCGATGGTAGTGTGGGGTCTCCCCATGCGAGAGTAGGTCATCGTCAGGCACTTATACCGCAAAGAACCCAGCCAAACGGCTGGGTTTTTTGTTTGCCCGTCGATCCCGTCGTTTTATGTCAGCATTTTTATGTCAGAATGTGCACTCCAAGGAGGAGCGCTATGACACAAATGCAATGGGATCAGTTACTTTCCCCACGACGCCTTCACGATAAACGAACGGACAGCACCCGGGAAATTGGGCGTAGTCCCTTTCATAAAGATCATGATCGCATTGTTTTTTCCGGCTCTTTCCGACGCTTGGGCCGTAAAACCCAAGTGCACCCTCTGACGGAAAACGACCACATTCATACCCGCTTGACCCACTCTCTCGAAGTTGGCTGCGTCGGCCGTTCGCTTGGGATGATCGTGGGCGAGCTGCTGCGCGACCGCCTCCCTGACTGGATCACCCCCGCAGATTTGGGCGTGATCGTACAAACCGCATGCCTTGGCCACGATATCGGCAACCCGCCCTTTGGTCACGCCGGTGAGTACGCGATACGCGACTGGTTTCGCCGTGCCCAGGGCAGTGGCCTGCTGGATGGCTTGTCCGATGCCGAGCGAGACGACCTGTTGACCTATGAAGGCAACGCGCAGGGCTTCCGCGTCATCACACAGATCGAGTACAACCAGTTCAACGGTGGCATGCGCCTATCGGCGGCAACCTTAGGCACGCTGCTGAAATATCCATGGACGGTCCGCTATAGCGGGCGGGCGGGTAAGTTTGGCTGCTACCAGTCAGAGCAGGCGCTATTGAAAGAGGTAGCGGATGCGGTGGGATTACTTCCCCAAGGAGAGCAGCGCTGGTGTCGCCACCCGCTGGCCTGGCTGGTCGAAGCAGCCGATGATATTTGCTACGCCTTGCTAGACCTGGAAGACGGTCTGGAGATGGGCATTCTGCGCTACGAGGAAGTGGTCGAGATTCTGCGTCAAATCGCTGGTGAGTTTCCGCCCGAATATGCCGAGATGCAGCGTAAAAATGTCTCGCAACGCCGCCGGATCGCCCTACTCAGAGGCGCCGCCATGGAGCGTGCCGTCAACGATGTGGGGGCTGTCTTTGTACAGCATGAGCAGGCGCTGCTCAGCGGTACTCTCAGCGAAGATTTGTTGGAGCTGTGTCACCCGGATTTAGGCTGGGGAGTGCAGTCCGCCAAGCAGCTTGCCCGAGAGCGCATTTTTCAGAATGAGCGCAAGGCGAAGCTGGAGATTGGTGCCTACACTACGCTGGGTATCCTGTTAGAAGCCTTCATCGGTGCCGCTCATGAGCTGCACCACACCGGGCAAAGCTCTTTTAAACACCAGCGGGTACTGGCGTTAATTGGCGAGAACACACCGCTACCCTCTTGGACCCTCTATGACAGCTACCGGCGCATGCTGGACTTCATTGGCGGGATGACCGACCACTACGCGGTCGATCTTGCCCAAGAGATGGGCGGGCGGTTACGCGGCGACTAAATGAGGCATTAGACAGACGGTTGACGGAGGTGCTTGAGCTCCATCAACCGTGCCCGCTCTAGCAAAACATGAATGACCTTGTCATGAATGGCATCGCTTAGCTGTCCTGGCGTGATGTCGGTCAGCTGCTTGGCCAGCTGTTCGCCGCTGACCACGAGAATATCCGGCGAGGCTTCGCTGGTGTCGATTTCCCAGCCGGGCAAAACCAGGACCCCTTTCACCGGTACCGGTACACCGCAGCGGCGCTCTAACCACTGGCTCAGCCAGCTGACACCCTGGCGCGTTTTGTGCAGCGGCCGCCGCTCCTGCCAGTGCGGGAAGCGCAGCCGCTCACGCTCTACCGCCACGCAGTTCAACTCTCTGCCATTGCTACCAATGGCCAGTGCCCTGGCGCGGGTTTCCACGACGAATACGCCGTGAGGGGTGACCACCACATGGTCAATGGTGAAGCTATCCGTAGGGACGTCATGAAACACGTAATAGGGGTGCGCTTCAGGGCGAACCAGACGTTCCAGCTCTTGGCCTACGGCAAGTTCGCAGGCAAGCCCCAGCTTCAAGCGGCGGATGCGCTGATAGTCACGCACCAACAGCAGCGAAAACGCCAGCACCAAGAGCGTGCTCAGCAGGCCATACAGCGCCCACTCGACCCAGTCCTGTTTATCGACGAAGAGCATTCGTCCCATGCCGTAGACCAGCGGTGCAAGGCTGACCAGAGGCCCTAAAGTGCCGTTAAGAAACAGGCTTGAAAACGCTTGATCGAGTCGATGGCGAAGCGCCTGCCCCGGCTCGCGGAGCGGCGCATCGAAGGGTGAGTGAACGCGGGCATCGTGAAGACTACGCAAGGCTAATACGATGCCGCCCATCGCTGCCATGGGAAACAAGAAGATGAGCGGTAGCAAGTATTCCAACCAAACCATTATCGTGCCTTGCCCTTTCGCCATGAGCCGGGGATGTGCGTTGTCCGCTTCAACCGCCCGCCAATTTCACCTGATAACCCATTGAGGTTAAGGCATCGCGCAGTGTTTCGCGATGGTCGCCCTGGATTTCTATCACACCCTCTTTAACGGCGCCGCCGGTGCCGCAGCGCTGTTTGAGTGTTTTGGCCAGTGCCTTGAGCTCCCCTTGGGGGAGCGGCACGCCGCTGATGGTCGTGACTCCCTTGCCTTTACGACCGCTGGTCTCACGGCGGATACGGACGATCCCATCCAATTCGGCAAGCCGCGCTTGCTCGCTGGTGTCCTCACAGCGGCAGTCGTCGATGGGAGCTCGGCAGTCAGGGCACGTTTTGCCATGCTCGGTGGAGTAAACGAGGCCACCTAGCTGATCACGTAATGAAGCCATACTATTTCTCTGTTGAGTGATGAGGCATTGCGGCCTGCCATCGCTCGTGGGTCAGTTGCTCGACAACGGCAGGCAGCTGATACATGTTACTCATCATGATAGCGCCTTCCGGCGTTGCTTCGGCATCGGGAAAGCGATTCAGATGGATCACGGTCATGCCTGCTTGCAGCGCCGCGTGAACACCGACCAGCGCATCGTCGATGGCAATGCAGTCCTTCGCCGCAAACCCCATGATACTGGCTGCGTGCAGATGTAAACAGGGCTCCGGCTTCCAACAGTTAGCGGTATAGCCACTAAACAGCCGATGACCGAAATAGTCGCTGAGACCGGTCGCCTTTAGAGCGGTACGAATCTTGGTTTCAGGCCCATTGGAGACCACGGCGCTGGGGTAGTGGGCCAGTGCATCGAGCGACTCACGCGCGCCGGGAATGGTGGTGAGCTCATTGGCGAGGCGCTCTGCCAGTTTGGCACGCATGGCCTGTTCCATGTGGTTCAAGCGCTCGGCATCGACCTCGCCATAGCGGGTTTGCAGTTCTGCCACGATACGTCGGAAGCGTGCCCCCCGAAACTCGCCAAGATAATCGGAAGAAGCAAAGGGGAGACCGACCGTATTTAGGCCGCGAGCCATCTCTTCGGCCAGTAGGGGTTCGCTATCGACGAGGGTGCCATCACAATCAAACAGCAGAAGTGGGAGCGGCATGGGAGTTCCTTGCAGCGTGACAAGCGCTACTCGCGTTAATTTAAGCCGACTAGACGACTATTGAACGAGATTTTTCTGGCTTTGTGAACACTGTTTTATAATTTTTTACAGTGAAGCTGCGCGACCATACCGCTGAGCGCTCGCTACCCTCGGTTAACTGCCCGGTTTTCAAGGCAATCTATGTGAATCATCGAGAGACCGGCTATAGTAGGTAGGCGACGCCGCGATAACCATAAAATGGAGATGTATATGCGATTCACCCCTTGGTTCCTCTCATTGGTCGTGGGCACCGCGCTGATGGCTTCTGCAGGTAGCGTGTTGGCAGAGCCTGAAGCCGATGCCGATAGCGAGCAGCACCAAGCGCTGGATGATGCGGCGCTGGAGGAGAAGTACGGCATCAAGGCCGGGGCCGTTCAGCGTGACGAGTCGACCGCCGATATGGCCACGGCTGACGAGACGGAAGAAAACACCGACAACGGTGGTGACGATAGCGACAACACCGAAGGCGGCACCGGTGGTACCGGTAGCGCCGAAGATGCCATTGAAAACGGCGAGGACGAGCAGAGTAACGACGATAACGAGTGAGTGTGCCGTTAGCGGGAGAGGCGTCGTGAGTTGGCGCTACTGCGTCGATGATAAGGTTTCATCGCTTTCTGGCTGGTAATCCACCAGGGGGCGTATTGACCGCTCATCGCGCTGAAAAATGCTTTTTGCATCACGAGGCCAGCTTCTATGCTGGCCTCGATCTTTTCGGTCACCATGCGCTGGTTTTCACGCATCATGGCGGGGCTAAAAAAGGGCTGGGTTTGCCATAGCTGTTGGCGCATAGCGATCGTGGACAGCGACGAACTCCATAGTTCCATCCCCATCATGCCGACTTTCCACAAATCGAACATAGCGGTGGGCGGGGTAAACAGGGGCATTGGGGAGTGCTTCATAGTGAGAGCTGCCTGGTGAAGAAATGTGGGGTAGCGCTCTCTAGTAATAGCCTATTTGTGCTGCATTGCAACAAAAAAGGCGGCCCGAAGGCCGCCTTAGCGTTGCTAATTGCTTAGCTGCTTACTTAATTTTAGGAGCCAACTCGCCGCGCTCGTAGCGCTGGAACATCGCTTCCAGGCTGATCGGCTTGATTTTGCTTGCGTTGCCAGCGGTGCCAAAGGCTTCGTAACGGGCGATACACAGATCGCGCATAGCGGTGACGGTCTCTTTCAAGAATTTGCGCGGATCAAACTCCGACGGATTCTCTGCCATAAAACGGCGCACGGCACCGGTGGACGCTAGGCGCAGATCGGTGTCGATGTTCACCTTGCGCACGCCGTGCTTGATGCCTTCGACGATTTCCTCAACCGGCACGCCGTAGGTTTCCGGAATTTGACCGCCGTAACGGTTGATGACTTCAAGCCACTCCTGCGGCACGGAAGAGGAGCCGTGCATGACCAAGTGGGTGTCCGGGATGCGCGCGTGGATCTCTTTGATACGCTGAATAGAGAGCGTGTCGCCGGTGGGCGGCTTGGTGAACTTGTATGCGCCGTGGCTGGTGCCGATGGCAATCGCCAGCGCGTCGACCTGAGTCGCTTTGACGAACGCGGCGGCTTCTTCGGGATCGGTCAACAGCTGTTCCATGTCCAGCTTGCCTTCGGCACCAATGCCGTCCTCTTCACCGGCCATGCCGGTTTCCAGGCTACCTAGGCAGCCCAGCTCGCCTTCAACCGATACGCCACAGGCGTGGGCCATTTCTACTGCGCGACGAGTGACGTCAACGTTGTAGTCGTAATCCATCGGCGTCTTGCCATCTTCACCCAGCGAGCCGTCCATCATGACGGAGGAGAAACCGAGCTGGATAGAGCGCTGGCACACGGCGGGGCTGGTGCCGTGATCCTGGTGCATCACTACCGGAATATGCGGAAACTCTTCTACCGCCGCCAAAATCAGGTGGCGCAGGAAAGGGGCGCCTGCGTATTTGCGCGCGCCAGCGGAGGCCTGCACGATCACCGGAGAGTCGGTGGCATCGGCGGCTTCCATGATGGCCCGCATCTGCTCGAGGTTGTTGACGTTGAACGCGGGGATGCCGTAGCCGTATTCGGCGGCGTGGTCGAGCATCTGGCGCATGCTAATTAAAGCCATGGGGTCACCTTGTAGGTTGTCAGTGTGAACGGGTGCAGTGAGCGTGCAGTGTCAGCGTGATGGTTCAGCCGCGCTTTGCTGCGGCTTCTAATGCGGCTACCGCCGGTAGCTGTTTGCCCTCGACGTACTCTAGGAACGCGCCGCCGCCGGTAGAGATATAGGAAACACGGTCGGCAATGGCGTACTTGTCGATAGCGGCCAGGGTATCGCCACCGCCAGCAATCGAAAACGCGCTACTTTCGGCAATGGCAAGAGAGAGTACTTCGGTGCCTTTGCCAAATTGATCGATCTCAAAAACGCCCACGGGGCCGTTCCACAAAATGGTGCCGGCATCTTTGAGCAGGCTGGCCAAGTGGGCCGCGGTGTCCGGGCCAATATCCAGAATCATCTCGTTATCAGCGACCTGGTCCACCGGTTTGACTACCGCTTCTGCGGATTCAGAGAACTCCGTGGCCACAACGACGTCAGTGGGCAGCGGAATAGAGACTTTCTCCATTAGCGCTTTGGCTTGACCGATTAGGTCGGCTTCGTAGAGCGATTTGCCCACATTATAGCCTGCCGCCGCGATAAAGGTGTTGGCGATCCCGCCGCCGACGATGAGCTGGTCGCACTTGTCGGAGAGGGCGGTCAGCACGTCGAGCTTCGTGGAGACCTTGGAGCCGCCCACAATCGCCGCCATGGGTCGCGCCGGGTTCGCTAAGGCTTTCTCCAGTGCGTCCAGCTCCTGGGCCAGCAGCGGGCCTGCACAGGCGGTGGGCGCAAAGCGGGCCACGCCGTGGGTGGACGCTTGAGCACGGTGGGCGGTGCCGAAGGCGTCCATCACGAAGATATCGCACAGCGCGGCGTACTGCTTGGCCAGCGGTTCGTCGTCTTTCTTCTCGCCGTTGTTAAAACGCACGTTCTCAAGCAGCACCACGTCGCCGTTGCTGAGCGTGGGCGCGGTGTCGAGGTAGTCGTCGACCAGTTTGACGGGGCTACCCAGCAGCTCGCTAAGGTGTTCGGCCACGGGAGCTAAGGAGAACTCTTCAGCAGGCTCGCCTTCCGTGGGGCGGCCCAGATGGCTCATGAGCATTACTTTGGCTCCCGCCTTGGCTGCCGCTTGAATGGTCGGCAGTGCGGCGCGCAGGCGGGCATCGCTGGAAACACGGCCGTTTTTGATCGGCACGTTCAGGTCTTCACGAATCAGCACGCGCTGCCCTTCCAGGGGCAGGTCGGTCATTTTTTGCACGTTCATGTGAGCGGTTTCCTCGTGTTCAAGCGAATGTAAGAGCTCTAGGTGGTGCTACCCATCAATTAGCGAAACGTTGCCAAGCGCTGGCTGATATCCAGCATGCGGTTGGCAAAGCCCCACTCGTTATCAAACCAGCACAGCAGCTTGATCAAGCGTGTGCCAGCCACCCGGGTTTGGGTGGCGTCTAGAATGCCAGAGCGGGGGTCATGATTAAAATCGATCGATGCCATGGGGGCTTCGGTATAGCCTAGCACCCCTTGCAAGCGCTGCTGGCTGGCGCTGTGTAGCAGCGCGTTCACTTGGGCGGCGCTGGTATCGCGGCGTACGGTCAGCGCGGCATCCATGGCCGAGACGTTGATGGTGGGTACCCGCACGTGCAGGCACTCAAAACGCCCGGCCAGGCTCGGCATCAGACGGCTGATACCCACTGCCAAGCCGGTATCCACCGGCACGATCGACTGCATGGCGGAGCGGGTCAGGCGCAGGTCGGTTTGATGATACGCATCGATCACCGGCTGATCGTTCATCGCCGAGTGAATCGTGGTGGTGACGCCGTGCTCCAGGCCCAATGCTTCATCCAGCACGGTGAGCAGCGGCACCAAACAGTTCGTGGTGCAGGACGCCGCAGAGAGGATGCGCTGGGTGGGGATAAGCTCATGCTCGTTGATGCCCCACACGATGGTGGCATCCACATCGTTTTCAGCGGGCTGGGAGAACAGCAGCCGCTTGGCCCCAGCCGTTAAGTGCTGCTCGGCGGTGGCGCGATCCTTAAAGCTACCCGAGCACTCCAACACTAGGTCGATATCCAACTCACCCCAGGGCAGCGCTTGCGGGTCGCGTTCGCACAGCACGTGGATGCGCTGGCCGTTGACGAGCAGAGCGCTGCCATCGTTGTCCACCTCACCAGGGAAGCGTCCGTGGGTGGTGTCGTAACGGGTGAGATACGTGATGGTGGCGAGGTCAGACAGCTCATTAATCGCCACCACCTCAAGCTCTGGGTGTTGGCGTTCCACCAGTGCTCTCAGCACGCACTGGCCAATGCGCCCATAACCATTGATAGCAATGCGATATTTAGTGGAAGCGTTCGCCATGTTGCGATGCGGCTCTTAGAAAAAGTGGCCCGATGATAGCGTATTTCACCGGGGGTTGCTTACCCAGCCCCGATGCCCACTAGCCGCCACGCCAGCGGCAACAGCAGCGCGGTAAAGATACCGGTTAGGCTCATTCCGAGCGAGGCAAACGCCCCGGCGGTAGGGCTAATATCAAACGCCCGCACGGTACCAATGGCGTGCCCATTGAGCCCCAGAGCAAAACCGATGATGCGCTCATCGTTGATACGTAGCAGCCGAGCCGCCAAGCTAACAAAGGGGATGGTCAGCACGCCGGTCACCAGCAGCGAGCCCATTAACAGCGCAACGTTGCCGCCGAGCTGTTCGGTGATGCCGATGGCAATCGGCGCGGTCACCGACTTTGCCGCGATGGAGGCCAAAATGTCTGGGCCAGCACCTAGCAGCCAGGCAATGCCTAAGGCGTAGCAAGCAGCTAAGGAGGCAGCAATAGGCAGGCAGGCGGCTAGCGGTCGCCAGAGTTCACGGATGCGCGGCAGTTGCTGGTAAAGCGGCATACCCAACGCCACCGTAGCGGGGCCTAACAGCACGGTTAGCCACGTAGCGCCCTGCTGGTAGGTGGCGTAAGGCAGCCCCAGCAGCGCCAGTATTGCGGCCAAAAGGAGTGCCGCGATCAAAATAGCGGGCAGCCAGGAGGGCTTACCCAGCCGTATAAAAACTGCGCTGCCCACCAAATAAGCGGCCAGCGTTAGCCCAACGGCCAGTAAAGGCGTTGCGGTTAAGGTGGGCAGCAGGTTAGTCAGCATGGCTGCGTCCCATCAAACGCGTTAGTAACCATAGCGTGGTGAACACGCTGAGCAGCGTGCCGAGTAGCAGGGCGGCCACAATGGCCAGCCATTGGCCCGCCAGCTCATCCAGAATAAAGAACACACCCACCACACCCGGCATAATCAGCATAGCCAGAAGCGCAATCAGCGGTTGGGCAGCGGCAGCAAGGCTGGAGGGCACTCTGCCGATCATAGCGAGGGTGGCGCACAGCAGCAGCATGCCCACCACCCCAGAAGAGATGGGTAAACCGGAGAAGTGAATGACCACTTCTCCGATTAACCAGTAGCTAATTAGCCATAGCAGACCGTTTAGCGCGGGCATCGCGATGCCCGCACTGCGTGACCCGTGAGCGGGGGATTAACCCAGCAGCTCATTGGCTTGTTTAACAATGTTCTCGACGGTAAAGCCGAAGTGCTTGAACAGCTCGCCAGCCGGGGCCGACTCACCAAAGGTGGTCATGCCAATCACGCGGCCATCTAGGCCAACGTATTTGTACCAGTAGTCGGCATGGCCAGCTTCGATAGCAATACGCTTGGTCACGGCTTTGGGCAGCACGCTTTCACGGTAGTCAGCGTCTTGGCCGTTAAAGCGGTAAGCGGACGGCATGGAGACCACGCGCACGGCTTTACCCTGCTGCTCCAGCTCGGCCGCGGCGTCCATCGCCAGGGAGACTTCTGAACCCGTGGCAATCAGGATCAGCTCTGGCGTGCCGTCGCTATCTTTCAGCACATAGCCGCCGCGCTGGATAGACGCGAGCTGGGCCTTGGTACGCGGCTGGTGCGGCAGGTTCTGGCGCGAGAGTACCAGCGCTGTCGGGCCAGAATGGCGCTTAATCGCGGCATCCCAGGAAGCAGCGGTCTCCACGGCGTCACAGGGGCGCCACGTGTTGAGGTTCGGCGTGGTGCGCAGACTGGTGAGCTGCTCAATCGGCTGGTGTGTCGGGCCATCTTCGCCCAGGCCAATAGAGTCGTGGGTAAACACATAAATAGCCTGCTGACCCATCAGCGCCGCCATACGCACGGCGTTACGCATGTACTCCATAAAGATCAGGAAGGTGGCGCCGTACGGCACAAAACCGCCGTGCAGAGCGATACCGTTCATCACCGCGCCCATGCCGAATTCACGCACCCCGTAGTGCAGGTAGTTGCCGCTGGCGTCGTCGGGGGTGATCGCTTTCGCGCCCTTCCAGAAGGTCAGGTTAGACGGCGCTAGGTCAGCGCTGCCGCCGAGCAGTTCCGGCATTTGCGGGCCAATCACGTTCAGCGCTTCAAACGACGCTTTACGCGAGGCAATGCTGTCGCCTTTCTCTTGGGCCTGCTGGATCAGCGCTTCGGTCGCCAATTCCGTGGGCAGCTGCGCTTTCATGCGGCGCTTGAATTCACGCGCTTCTTCCGGGAAGGCTTCAGTGTAGCGAGCGAAGCGGCCTTCCCACTCTTGCTGGCGCGTTTTACCGGCGTCGCGGGCATCCCAGGCGGAGTAAATCGGCTCGGGGATATGGAAAGGCGCGTGCTCCCAGCCCAACTGTTTACGTGCCAGGGCCACTTCGTCGTCACCCAGCGGTGCGCCGTGAGCTTCTTCTTTGCCCTGCTTGTTGGGGGCACCAAAACCGATAATGGTTTTGCAGATGATCAGGCTAGGCTTGTCGTCATGGCTCTTCGCCAGCTCAATGGCCGCCTTGATCTCGTCAGGCTTGTGACCGTCGACGTTCGGTACCACGTGCCAGCCGTAGGACTCAAAGCGCTTGGCGGTGTCGTCGGTGAACCAGCCTTCGACTTCGCCATCGATAGAGATGCCGTTGTCGTCGTAAAGGGCTATCAGTTTGCCCAACTGCTGAGTGCCCGCCAGGGACGCCGCTTCGTGGGAGATACCCTCCATCAAGCAGCCATCGCCCAAGAAACACCAGGTGTGGTGGTCAACGATGGTATGGCCGGGGCGGTTGAACTGCGCGGCCAGGGTTTTCTCGGCAATCGCGAAACCCACTGCGTTGGCAAAGCCTTGGCCCAGCGGGCCGGTAGTGGTTTCGATGCCGGGGGCGTAGCCAAACTCTGGGTGGCCAGCGGTGGGCGAGTGCAGCTGGCGGAAGTTTTGCAGCTGTTCCAGGCTCAGCTCATAGCCGCTTAGGTGTAAAAGCGAGTAGAGCAGCATGGAGCCGTGACCATTCGACAGCACGAACCGATCACGATCGGCCCACTTGGGGTCTTCGGGGTTGTGCTTGAGGTAGTCATTCCACAGCACCTCGGCAATATCAGCCATACCCATGGGGGCGCCAGGGTGGCCGGATTTGGCCTTCTGAACAGCATCCATGGAAAGGGCGCGAATGGCATTGGCCAGCTCAAAACGGGACGGCATGGGGGTGCTCCTCGCCTGAAAACGGAAAGAATAAAGGCGCTATTGTCGCTGACTTCCCCGGCGGCGGCAAATTCTCAGGGGCACGTTGTGGGAAGAACTTGCAACAGCGTGTAGACTCTGGCTCCCGAAGTGGTGGTGAAAGTGATGGTGCCGCTTCTTTATACGGGCAGGGGACTTCCTGCCATGATTTCCTGCTGATGCTGCGGTCATAACAGAGCAGCCGTCATACAGAGGGTCGAGTGCGCGATGAGCGAATATTCCCTGTTTACCTCCGAGTCCGTTTCCGAAGGCCATCCCGATAAGATTGCCGACCAGATTTCAGACGCGGTGTTAGATGCCATTATCGCCCGGGATAAACAGGCCCGCGTTGCCTGTGAAACGATGGTGAAGACGGGCGTTGCCATTATTGCCGGTGAGATCACCACCTCCGCGTGGGTGGATCTAGAGACGCTGGTGCGTGATGTGATTACCGATATCGGCTACACCTCTTCTCAGGTGGGCTTCGACGGTGCCACGTGCGGCGTCATCAACCTGATTGGCAAGCAGAGTGTCGATATTGCTCAGGGCGTTGATCGTACCAAGCCGGAAGACCAAGGCGCGGGCGACCAGGGCCTGATGTTTGGCTACGCCACGAACGAAACCGATTCGTTCATGCCAGCGCCGATCCACTACTCGCACCGTTTGGTCGAGCGTCAGGCGGAGTTGCGTAAAAACGGCCTGCTGCCGTGGCTGCGTCCGGATGCCAAGAGCCAGGTCACTTTCCGCTATAACGCTGAAGGCCAACCGTGTGGCGTGGATGCGATTGTCCTGTCGACTCAGCACGACCCGGAAATCGATCAAGAAGACCTGCGCAAAATGATTAAGCGTGAAGTCATTGAGCAGGTGATTCCCGCTGAGTGGTTGGATGCCAATACCCAGTACCACATCAACCCGACCGGCAAGTTCGTGATTGGCGGCCCGGTGGGCGACTGTGGCCTGACCGGTCGTAAGATCATCGTCGATACCTACGGCGGCATGGCGCGCCACGGTGGCGGCGCGTTCTCGGGCAAAGATCCGTCGAAAGTAGACCGCAGCGCCGCGTACGCTGGCCGCTATGTGGCGAAAAACGTCGTAGCAGCGGGCTTGGCGGACAAGTGCGAGATTCAGGTCTCCTACGCCATTGGCGTGGCCGAGCCTACCTCGGTGTCTATCGACACCTTCGGTACTGGCAAAATCGACGACGCGAAAATCGTTGAGCTGGTGCGCGAGCACTTCGATTTGCGCCCCTACGCAATCACCAAGATGCTCGACCTGCTGCATCCGATGTATCGCCTCACGTCTGCGTATGGCCACTTTGGCCGCGAGCCGTTCGAGCACAGCTACAGCTGGGTAGACGACAAAGGCGAAACGCATACCGAGACGTTTACAGCCTTCCCGTGGGAAAAAACTGACAAAGCAGACGCGCTGCGTCAGGCCGCTGGCCTATAAGCTTCCCGCAAGCGCAATGAGCGTCATGGGTTAGCGAAAAGCGCCCCTTGGTTCACGCCAGGGGGCGCTTTTTTTATGGGTCGAACACGGTTCCGAGAGCGGCTTGCTGCGCATTGCATCTCTGTCAGTTTCCTATAAGTTAACTTTAATAAGGACTGAAAAATTTCCCGTTCACCACGTGAGGATGCGTATGTCGGGTTGGCGAATGACAGGAATAGCGAGCCTAGCGGCAGCTTGGTTAATGAGTGTCACTTTTTCCGCACAGGCAGACATGTGCCCCGACTGGCCCGCCGAGCGGCTGGCGCTGGAAACCCAGGCGCTAGCTGAACATATCAAAGTGTGGGACCGCGCTTACCATGATAATGGCGAATCGCTGATTGCTGATGAGCTGTACGACCAAGCGCTGGCACGCTTGGAAAACTGGCAAGCTTGCTTGGATTCCCCGACTCCCCATCAGCCGCTTACCCGAGTGACCAGCAGCGACGGTACCCGCACGCATCCGGCCGCTCAAACCGGACTCACTAAAGCCGATGAAGAAGGTATTCGACGCTTTATCAGCCGCCGCGAAGACCTATGGATTCAACCCAAGGTGGATGGCGTGGCGGTGACGCTGCGTTATCAGAATGGGGAGCTCGTCGAGGCGGTTAGCCGTGGAGACGGCGAGCGGGGGCAGGATTGGACGGCGCGGGTTCAGCAGCTGCCCGGTGTGCCCGTTACGCTTCCTGCCCCCGTCTCTGCAGTGCTGCAGGGCGAGCTTTACTGGCGGCTGGAGAACCACGTGCAGGCACGCCAGCCAGATTCGGGTGCCCGAGGTGCCGTGGCCGGTGCCATGGCGCAGCGCGACCCGAGCCAAGAGACGCTGAATCGCATCGGCTTATTCGTATGGGACTGGCCGGATGGCCCGACGCAGATGGCTGAACGGCTGGAACAACTGACGGCGCTGGGGTTCAATACGGCCGATTACACCCACTCGATCAGCGGCCAGGAGGCGGCCGCCGAGTGGCGCGAGCGGTGGTTTAACGGCCCGCTGCCGTTTGCCACCGACGGCGTGGTATTAAAACAGGCTGAGCGCCCTGGCGTGCGCCGCTGGTCGTCATCGCCCCCCGAGTGGGCGGTGGCCTGGAAGTATCCGTCTCAGCAGGCGCTAGCCCAGGTGCGCGGGGTCGAGTTTCGGGTGGGGCGCACCGGGCGCGTAACGCCGCTGCTATGGCTCTACCCGGTGACTCTGGAAGGGCGGCGCATCAGCCGCGTGTCGCTTGGCTCATTGGAGCGCTGGCAGGCGTGGGACGTGCGCCCAGGTGACCAAGTGGCGGTGACGCTGGCGGGCTTGACGATTCCTCAGGTAGACAGCGTGGTGTGGCAAACCCGTGAAAGAGCCGCCCTAAGCGCCCCGCCACCCGAGCGCTACCATCTGTTGAGCTGCTTTACGCTAAGTTCAGACCTAACATCAGGATGCAACGCCCAACTGCTGGCCCGCTTAACCTATCTCAGCGAGCAGCTGGGCATGCGGGGGATTGGCGAAGGCACGTGGCAGGCGCTGATGGAGGCCGGTGTGGTGACGGAGCTGCTTGGCTGGTTGGAGCTGACGCCGGGGCAGCTACAGCAAGCCCACGGTATTGGCGCGACCACCGCCACAGCGCTGATGGCGCAATTCAATGCGGCGCGCCAAGCGCCGTATGCAACATGGCTGAAGGCGCTGGGGATGCCGCCAGGAGGCGATGCCCGGCTAGGTGATTGGTACACCCTCGCGGGTTACTCCCGAACCGACTGGCAAGCCGTGCCCGGCGTTGGCCCGGTGCGAAGCGAGGCGCTCGTTGCCTTCTTCAGTCACCCAGCCGTTCAGCGCATGGCCCGCCAGCTGCAGCAGGCGGGCGTCGATGGGTTTTAAGCGAGTCCGGTGAGCCGCAGCATCAGCCCCAGGTAGAGCGGGATCAACAGCGGTGCCAGCAGTGTGGTGGTGAGTACCGCTAAAGCACCTTTCTGCGGCTGAATGCCCAACTCCATGGCCACCACGACGACGTTAGAGGCCATGGGCACCACGCCCAATAGCAGCAGCGCCATCGCCAGCTCTGGTGCCAGCGGCGTGAACTGCTGGAGCACCAGCACCGCTCCCAGCATCACCAGCGGCCAGAGCAAATAGCGCAGGCCCACGCAGGTCGCCACAAAGCGCGTATCCCACGCGGCGAGGGTGACCTGGCTTAACGTCATGCCAATGATCATCATGCCCAGCAGGGTATAGGTGGCGGGAAAGACCGCTAATGAACTCATCAGTGATTCCGGCAGCGTGGCGTTGAGCGCGTTTAGCAGTAGCGCTAAGAGAAACGCATAGACCAGCGGCAGACGAACAATTTTGGCCAAGCTCTGGCGTACCGAGAAGTGGCCCCGGGCGCTCAAATAAAATCCCACCGTGAACTCATACAGGTTGATACCCAGCATACAGAAGAGATACAGCGTCACCCCTTCCGGCGGCAGCAGAATTAGTGCGACGGGCAGTCCAAAGTAGCCGGTATTACCGGTGCCAGAAGAGAACGCCAGCAGCGCGCCTTCCTGCGGGCCAAAGCGGTGCTGGGTAGCCCAGCGCACGGCCAGGGCCATGGCGCTGACCAATAGAAACATCGCCAGGGTGAGCACCAAATACTCTAAAGTGGGGCCGCCATTCATCAGCGCGCGAAAAATTGTCAGCGGCGCGATCAGGTACACCAACAAGGTAGCAATCGGGCGCGGGTCTATTTTCAACCGTTGGGCGGCAATAAAGCCCAGCCCCACATACCCTAACAGCATGAGCAGCGGGCCCATTAACGCGCTGGGTGCTAAGTCCATATCTCCTCCTTGATAGACGCGGTGGTGCCAACATGAGCCGAATTGAAGGTCGACCGTGGAATCTTTCATTAGCCGCTGCGCGGCGAAGCAGCGAGAATACCCTAAATAATGATCACGTTATCGCACTGCGAGGACAAACTATGAGCAGCCAAGAGCACCCGTTAGGTATTAGCTTTGAATTCTTTCCGCCCAACACCGATGCCGGTCGGGAGAAGCTAATTCACGTGCGTGATGAGCTGGCCGCTCGTAACCCGCGTTTCTTCTCGGTCACCTACGGCGCGGGTGGCTCCACCCAGGCGCGCACTCGGGATATCGTGCGCACCGTTAGCCAAAGTGGCATCACCACGGCGCCGCACCTCTCCTGCATCGGCAGCGAAAAGGCCCAGCTCCGTGATCTGCTGGCGCAGTACCGCGAAGAGGGCGTCGATAGCCTAGTGGCCCTGCGCGGTGACATGCCCTCCGGGATGGCCAGTATCGGCGAGCTGCGCTACGCCAATGAATTGGTCGAGTTCATTCGTGACGAGACAGGCGACCACTTCGACATCGCGGTCGCGGCGTATCCGGAATCTCATCCACAGGCCCCCAGCCTCGATAAGGATGTGGAAAACTTTGCCCGCAAGATGAACGCGGGTGCCAACATGGCGATTACCCAGTACTTCTTTACCGCCGATGCCTACTTCCACTTCGTCGATAAAGCGCGTGCGCTGGGCGTCGAGCAGCCGATCATTCCCGGCATCATGCCGATCACCAACTACACCAAGCTGGCGCGGTTTTCCGATGCCTGCGGCGCGGAAATTCCCCGCTGGATTCGCAAGCAGTTAGAAGCCTACGGCGATGACAGCGACGCCATTGCCGCCTTCGGTACCGATGTAGTGACTCGCCTGTGCGAGCGGCTACTGGACGGCGGCGCGCCAGGCCTGCACTTCTACACGCTGAATCAGGCAGCCCCGGTGTTGAAGGTGGTGGATAACCTGAGCTAACGCTGTCTCCTGTTGATGATACCGGCCTGCATCCTTGATGCAGGCCGGTTTTTTTATGGCCATTTAACCGGTATCTAGCGCTTTGTGGCGTTCGGCACGCGCCGTATGATGCCTGCTCGTTTTGCGCTTTGAGAAGGAGCACCACACGATGTGGTTGATCACTGCCATGTTCGCATTCACCTACCTGGGCATGGCAGTGGGCCGATTGCCTGGCCTGCAGGTAGACCGCTCTTGGATGGCCCTCGCGGCGGCGTGTGTGCTGCTGGTGACCGGCACCGTTCAGTTGGAGGAGATTGCCAGCCATATCGACATCGGAGCACTGGTGCTGCTTATGGCGCTCATGCTGGTGTCGGCGCAGTTTGGCTTTTCAGGGGTGTATCACCAGCTGTCAGAGTGGATGGCCCGGTATGCGGAGCATCCCAGCAAGCTGCTACTCGGCGTGGTGCTGTTAGGCGGCGTGCTATCGGCGCTGCTGGTCAACGATATTGTCGCTTTTGCGCTGACACCGCTGCTGTGCCAGACCCTGCTAGCGCGGGGGTTAGATCCACGCCCGTTCTTGTTGGCCCTGGCGATGTCCTGTAACGCCGGATCGGCAGCTAGCCTGATTGGCAACCCGCAAAATATTCTGATTGGTCAGGCGGGCGACTTAGCGTTTTGGGATTACAGCCTGCAAGCCGCTGTCCCTGCGCTGGTCGCGCTGATGACAACCTACAGCGTCATCTGGCTCGCCTGGCGGCGACGCTGGTGGCTCAGTGGCCCAGCTTCGGTGCCATTGGCAACGGCGCCTGTGGCAGAAAGCCTTCGCTATAAGCCACTGTTGGCTGCTGTTGCCTTGCTGGTGCTGTTCTCGACACCGCTACCCAGAGAGTGGTCAGCGCTGGCCGTGGCGCTGGTATTGATGATGTCGCGCCGGGTAGCCAGCCACCGCTATACCCACGCCGTCGATTGGAACCTGCTTCTGCTGTTTGTGGGCTTGTTTATTGTCACGGGCAGCGTGGCATCGCTGCCAGAGGCTAGCGCGGTAGTGAATCGTCTGGTCGGTGAAGGCGGGCTGCCCAGTGATGCGTGGAGTATCGCGGGTATTTCGCTGGTGGCCAGTAACGTGATTGGCAACGTGCCTTTTGTGGTGCTGCTGTTGGGGTTATTCCCTGCGCTGTCAGAGCCCACCCTCGTTATGCTGGCGGTGATGTCGACCCTGGCCGGGAACCTGCTGCTGATCGGCAGCGTGGTGAACCTGATTGTGGCAGAAGGCGCGAAGCGTCAAGGGGTCCACCTTGGGTTTATAGAGTTCGCTAAAGTGGGTGTGCCGGTCACCCTGCTATCGATGCTGGCCGCAGCGCTCTGGTTCACGCTGGGCTGAGCGCCATCCGCTAGGCGAATAAAAAAGCCGGAACCTTTCGGTTCCGGCTGTTGCGTGGGTGGTACGCGGTTTTGCGTAGCGTGGCTCTGGTAAACGTAACGGTTTAGGTAGCGTTTGCCGTTGCCTTGCCTTTGCCGCCGTGCTGCTTGCGCTGCATGAGGAAGAGCACGGCACCAATCGCCAAGCCTGCCACGTCGGTATAGATACCGCCGTAAATCAGGAATAGCGCGCCCACTAACATCACCGAGCGTTGCACTACATTCACCGGCCCGAAGAACCACTTCTGCACCATACCGGAGAGCAGCACGATGCCCAGCGTGGCGGTGAGGCCAACGCGCAGGATCTGCATCGCCGAGCCTTCCATCAGCATGGCCGGGCTGTAGAAGAACATGAACGGCACGATAAACGCCGCCAAGCCGATCTTGAACGACGCCACCGAGGTGCCCATGGGGTTGTCCCCAGAGATACCGGCGGCCGCGTAAGAGGCCAGCGCCACCGGCGGCGTAATGGCCGAGACCACGGCGAAGTAGAACACGAAGAAGTGGGCAATCAGCGGCTCGATGCCGATGTTGATCAACCCTGGTGCGACTACCGATGCGGCCACTGCGTAGGCCGCTGTGGTCGGCATCCCCATGCCCAGCAGAATGCTGATCAGCATGGCGAAGAACAGCGCCAGCAGTTGGCTAACGCCCGCCAAGCCCAGCAGCAGCGAAGAGAAGCGCGCGCCAACGCCGGTCAGCGAGATCACGCCCACGATCAACCCCGCGCAGGCACACACGGCAATGATCTGGATGGACATGGTACCGGCAAGCTGCAGCGCTCTTAGAATGGCGCGCAGGCCCATCTTGTTGGGTGAAATCCAGCTGACGACGGCCGCAGAGGCAGTGGCCAGCGTACCCGCACGAATCACCGAGTAGCCCATGAACAGCGCCACGATCAAAATGATGATCGGTGCGAACAGGTAGACCTGCTTCACTAGCTTGGAGAACAGGGGAATCTCGTCTTTGCGCATGCCGCGCATGCCTTTACGGGCGGCTTCGAAATCTACCATGAAGTAGATCGATGCAAAGTAGAGAATGGCCGGAATGACGGCGGCAATGGCGATTTCGGTATAGGGGATACCGGTCACTTCCGCCATGATGAACGCACCCGCCCCCATGATGGGCGGCATGATCTGACCACCGGTCGAGGCGGCTGCTTCGATCGCCCCTGCACTACGAGCGGGGTAACCTACTTTCTTCATCAGCGGGATGGTCAGGGAGCCGGTGGAGACCACGTTACCAGCCGACGTACCGTTGATCATCCCCATCAAGCCAGAGGCAAAGATGGCCACTTTCGCTGGGCCGCCGCGGGCACGGCCTGCCGCGGCAAAGGCGAAGTTGACGAAGTAGTCGCCCACTTTGGAGGCCTGCAGGAACGCGGCAAAAATGATGAACAGAATGATATAGGTGGACGAGACCGCCGTCGTCGGGCCAAGAATGCCCGCATCGGTATAGACCTGACTAAAGAAGCGCTGGACCGACAGGCCAGGGTAGCCCAGGAAGCCGGGTAAATAGGGACCTGCGAAGACATAGGTCAGGAACACGGCCGAAATAACGACCAGCGCCAACCCTGCCACCCGGCGAGTCAGTTCGAGAATCAGCAGCGAGCCTGCGATGGCTGCCCAAGAGATGCCGGGCGGCGCAAACGAGGTGCCGGTGGACATCCGCATGGTGGTGTTGAAGGCCATCAGTAGGTAGCCCGCGCTGGCCAGTGCGCACACCATGAGCACGAGATCAGCGGCGTTGAAACGGTGGCGCGCCTGGCGGTAGAACCAGGAGAGCATGATGGCGACCGCCGTGGTGGCCATCAGTGGGTAGCCAAAGTGCAGCGTTTCTACGGCCGGGTCGATACGCATCGCCCCGCCGTTGATGGTCTGCTGCATCAAAACCACTTGGACCAGCGAGTACACCGCAGGGATCAACAGCGCATAGCTCACCCATTTCAGCCAAGCAGGGGAGGCTTGCTGGTCATCTTCAGCAAAGCGGGCACCGGCAAACAGCCCGTAACCCAAAATCAACGCACCGGCGATGTGAACGATACGGAACGACCAGGTTTCCATGGGGTACACGTTGAGTGAAAACAGGTGGAAACCTGAGTAGGCAATCGCCAGTGCTGCAAATAGCAGGAACTGCCAGCCAACGAATAGGCGGCGGTTGGGCTCAACAACTTCTTCATCGACGCCATCGGCAATCGAGTCGGGCGTTGATGAAGCCGCTAGGGCGTCATCCTTGAGGCCGTTGGGGTCTTGGTCGGTATTGTGACTCATCAGAGGTCACCCTCACAGCAAAAGCAGAGAAAGGGGCAGTAGCGAACGCTGCCCCGCCCGACAGGATCGGCAGCGGGGCAGCGCGATGGTGCGTCGTACTTACTTGATCATGTCGTCAGAGATGTCGTAACCGTTCTCTTCGTACCAGCGTGCTGCACCCGGGTGGAAGGGTAGGACGGTGTTATGAACGATGTTCTCCGGAATGCTGGTTTCAGCACTGCGGTGTACGTCGCGCATCCGATCGTTGTTTTCCATGGTCGCTTTGGTGACTTCGTAGATGAAGTCTTCCGGCAGGTCGCAACCGGCAATGGCGAAGTTCCACATGGAAACGGCACGAGCGTCCTCTTCCAGCGTGGTGTAGGTGCTGGCGGGGATGGTGAACTCAGCAACCGGATAGTTGTCCAGCACGGTGGCCAGCTCTTCTTCGGTAAATTCGATGATGTTCACGTCGGTTTGTACTTCTAGCTGGCTAACCGCCGGAATCGGGATACCCGCTGCAAAGGCGACAACGTCGAGCAGACCGTCCTGAAGCTGGCCGCCCAGATCCGACCAGCCACCGTTACGACGCTCGAAGTTCACGCCCAGGGTCTCCAGCATGGCCGGGAAGTAAGTGTCAGAGGTAGACGCCGCCGGGCCGAAACCGATGCGCGCGCCATCAGGAATGTCTGAGATGGAGGTAATGCCGGAGCTAGAGAGCGCCGCGATGGAGAACGGTGTCTCGTACATCGGGAACAGCGCGCACACGTTGTCCATCACCAGGCCGGGGGCCAGCGGGCTTTCGCCTTTCATGGCATCGGATGCCGGGCCCATGGTGGTCAGGCCGAAGGCCATATCGCCACTGTGCACCAGCGCCAGGTTTTGGGTCGGGCCGCCGGTGACTTCGCCGCCGCCAGAAACGTCTAGCTCTTCGGCAATGAAGTTTGCCCAGCCAGAACCGTAAACGAAGTAGGTGCCGCCCTGGCTGGCAGTCCCTACGGTGAAGTTGGTCGGCCACTCGGAGCGGTCCGCTTGGGCAGTGCCAGCGGCGAGAAGTGCGCTACCTGCGAGCAGGGCAATCGTTTTGGGCATCGTATTGCGCATGGCGAGATTTCCTAAGCTGTTATTGGGATTATCGTCTGGCGTGTGCGGGACACCGCCAGTGCTTCATCATTAAGCAGCTTATACAGAGCGATACTCGTGCCATGTATGCATTTTTATTTTTAAATCAATGAATTGAAAAGTCGGTCTTCAACTTTGGTTGAAACACAAAAGGCGCGGAGTGTCTGGCTTTTCGCACGGATTAGGCAGGCAGATGTGCGGAATTCCGCACACTTGGCAGGCGGGGTGTTCGCCGCACCCTGCGACGGGGCGGCGAGGGGCGTTACTTCTTTTTGCCAGGATCTAGAATACGCACGGGCTGGATGTCCTGAACTTTCTGCTCGTCGCGGACCTGGTTCACTCGGGTGGTGAGCTCCGGGGCCGCTTCGTCTTCGATGGGCAGCTGTTCGAAAAAATCGCAGCTGACGCACTCCCGGTAGCGAATACCGTTCTGCTCCCAGGCGCGGATGCGATCCATGGCGGCGCAGCGTGGGCAGGTCACGCCCGCGATAAATCGTTTAACACTCGACATACCTTTACTCCCAAGGTGTGACGGCCATGCCGCCACACCGTATCGAAACAAACGGTCGGGGCGGCTCAGGCCGCGCGAATACCGCTATGGCGCAGCAGCGGCTCGACGCTGGGTTCACGGCCTCGGAAGGCGCGGAATAGCTCGGCGGCATCCCGCGCGCCGCCTTGCTCCAGAATCTCTTCACGGAAGCGCTGACCAGTGGTGGGATCAAAGACACCCGCCTCCTCAAAAGCGCTCCAGGCGTCGGCGGAGAGCACTTCTGCCCACTTGTAGCTGTAGTAGCCGGCAGCGTAACCGCCCGCAAAAATATGGCTGAAGCTATTTTGAAAGCGGTTGAAGTCGACCACGGGCACGACGGAGGTTTGGCGACGCACGTCGTCGAGCAGCGCTTGAACATCGCTGGCCGAAGGCGCTTCCAGCTCGTGGTGAAGGCGCAGGTCGAACAGTGAAAACTCGATCTGACGCACCATGCCCATGGCGGACTGGAAGTTTTTCGCCGCTTGCAGCCGCTCGAACAGAACGTCCGGCAGCGGTTCGCCGGTGTCCACATGTTTGGCCAGCAGGTCGAGGCCTTCCCGCTCCCAGCAGTAGTTTTCCATGAACTGGCTGGGCAGCTCGACGGCATCCCAGGCGACGCCGTTGATGCCCGAGACGTCTGCCACCTCTTGCTTGGTCAGCATATGGTGCAGGCCGTGGCCAAATTCGTGGAACAGCGTGGTCACTTCGTCATGGGTGAGGAGTGCAGGCTTGCCGCCCACCGGCGCGGTGAAGTTGCAGGTCAAGAAGGCCACGGGGAGCTGCACGCCGTTTTCGGTTTTGCGGCGTACCCGGCAGTCGGCCATCCACGCACCGCCCCGTTTACCTTCGCGGGCGTAGAGATCCAGGTAGAACCCGGCAATCGGCGTGCCCTGTTCGGTAATACGGAAGAAGCGCACATCGTCATGGTAGCTCGGAGCGCTGCTGTCTTCTGTTACTTGAACGCCATAAAGGCGCTCGACGACTTGGAACAAACCATCGACGACCCGCGGCGCGGGGAAGTAGGGGCGCAGCTGCTCTTGGGAAATAGCGTAGCGTGCTTCGCGCAGTTTCTCGCTGGCGTAGGCGACATCCCAGGGTTTGAGCGTCTCGATACCTAGCTCGTCACGGGCGTAGGCGCTGAGTTCGGCAAACTCCTCCTGCGCTTGCGGTTTGGCGCGGCGGGCGAGATCTTCCAGGAAGTCCAGCACCTGCGCGGGGGAGTCTGCCATTTTGGTGGTCAGCGAGTAGTCGGCGTAGGTGTCGAAGCCCAGCAGTCCCGCCAGTTCCTGACGCAGGGTCAGTATTTCTTCCAAAATGGGGGCGTTGTCGAATTTGCCTGCGTTGGGGCCCTGGTCGGAGGCGCGGGTCACGAAAGCGGTATACACCTCCTCGCGCAGCTCGCGGCTGTCGGCGTAACTGACGATGGGGAAGAAGCTGGGGAAATCCAGCGTAATGCGATAACCCTCCACGCCTTTGGCGTCTGCTAGCGCTTTAAGGGTCTCCAGGGCGCTCTCCGGAACGCCCGCCAGCGCCTCGCGATCCTGAATGTCTTTGTGCCACGCCTGAGTGGCGTCCAGCACGTTGTTAGAGAACTGGTTAGAAAGCGTAGAGAGGCGGGACTGAATCTCGCCGTAACGGGCTTTCTTATCCGCCGGTAGGTCGACCCCGGCCAAATGGAAATCCCGCAGGGCGTTATCCACCGTACGCTGTTGAGCAGCCGTGAGCGTTGGCCAACTCTCGCTCTCCTTTAGCGCCTGCCAGCCTTTGAACAGCCCTTCGTGCTGACCGACCCAAGTGCCAAATGCAGAGAGTTTTTCCAGGCAGGCTTGGTAAGCATCGCGCAGCTCGGGGGTGTTCATGGTGCCGTTGAGGTGCGACACCGGCGACCAAGCTTGAGAAAGACGGTCATTCACTGCTTCCAGCGGGGCGGCAAAGTTCTCCCACGTTGGGGGTGTGGTAGCGGACTGCTGGGCTAGGCGATCAATCGCCTCGCGGCTCTCATCGAGCAGCGTGTCCACGGCAGGCACCACGTGGTCGGCACGAATGTCGGCGAAAGGGGGAAGCTCGTGGCTCTCTAGCAACGGGTTGCGGGACATAAGCACCTCGGTAGCAATCAAGTTAGGGGCGCACAAAAACGTGCGCTGATGATGACACAGTGCGGGCAGTGAGGCGTTGTTTCAATGCTTGACCCGCTGCAAGCGTTTGGCCTGGGGGCAGGCGCCTGCTAGTCTTGCCGCCTTTCCATATCCGTAATCTGCAAGTGTCACCAACAATGCCACCCATGGCAGGAGCAAGTAATGAGTGAAACGCTAGAGCGCTGGGGGTCGAAACGGGCCTTTATCTTGGCGGTAACAGGTGCTGCGGTTGGGCTGGGTAATATTTGGCGCTTTCCCTATGTGGCGGGAGAGAACGGCGGTGCTGCTTTCCTGTTGATTTACGTAGCGTTCGTGCTGCTGTTAGGCATTCCCGTGATGATGGCGGAAATCCTGATTGGGCGTGCCGGGCGGCGTGGGCCGGTGCAGGCGCTCGGCGTGCTGGCGTCAGAAGCCGGGGCTTCCCGCCATTGGCGCTGGTTGGGGCTGTTTGGCGCGTTCACCGTGTTCTGTATTTTGTCGTTTTACTCGGTGGTCTCCGGCTGGTCGATTGAGTTTTTAGTGGCCTCGGTGAACGGCAATTTTGACGGTGCCAGCGCTGCCGAGATCGGCGCGGGGTTCGACGCGTTTCTGGCGAACCCTGGGCTGCTGATCTTCAACCACTCGCTGTTCCTCTTCATGACCATGACGGTGGTGGCAGCCGGGGTGGCCAAAGGGCTCGAGCGGCTCAACAACCTGCTGATGCCGCTGCTTTACGGGTTGCTGCTGCTATTAGCTATTTATGCCACTACTACGTCGGGCTTTGGTACCGCGCTGTCGTGGCTCTTTCTGCCCTCCTTCGAGGACGTGACGCCTACTGTCGTGTTACATGCCATGGGCCATGCCTTCTTTACGCTGGCAGTCGGTGCCTGTGCGCTGATGGCGTACGGGGCTTACATGCCCGATGAGCAGAGCCTGCCAAAGGCGGCCTTTGCCGTGGCGGTGCTGGACATTAGCGTGGCGCTGCTGGCAGGCATTGCGATTTTCTCGGTGGTGTTTGCCCAGGGCATGGACCCCGCCGATGGACCAGGACTCATGTTCGTGACGCTGCCCATCGCTTTTTCCGAGCTGCCCTGGGGCTCACTCTGGCTCAGCGTATTTTTCCTGCTGCTGCTGCTGGCCACCTGGACCTCGGCGATTAACCTTGCCGAGCCGATGGTGGCCACGCTGCAGGGGCTGGGCTGGCGGCGCAGTCTTTCGACCGCCGTGGTGGCGATCAGCGTCTGGCTTCTGGGCCTGCTATCGGCGTTCTCGTTCTCGACGCTGGCCGAGTTTAGGCCGCTGTTTGGGCGTAACGTGTTCGAACTGGTGAGCAGTATTCCGCCCGATATTTTCCTGCCCTTGGGTGGTTTGCTGATTGCTACCTTTGCCGCTTGGGTGATGCCGCAAGCGCTGGTCGTGAAAGCGCTGGGCGTGGGCGATGGTGGCTATGTCATGTGGCGTAATATCGTTCGCTGGGTCTCGATTCCATTGACGTTTATTGTTCTACTCGGCGGGTTGCTATAGTGATGTCATCCCGCGTCGTCACGAAACGCAAAACGCTTTAGAGGAGTGTGCCATGAGCAGTGCCCTACGAACGTATCAAGGCGTCTCGCCGCAGTTGGGTGAGCGTGTCTACATTGATCCCGCCAGCGTGGTGATTGGCAATGTCACGCTCGGCGATGACTGCTCAGTCTGGCCCATGACGGTGATTCGTGGCGATATGCACCGCATTACCATCGGCGCGCGTACCAGCGTTCAAGATGGCAGCGTGCTGCACATCACTCACGCGAGTGACTTTAACCCCGACGGCTTTCCGCTCACCATTGGCGAGGATGTCACCATTGGCCATAAGGCCATCCTGCATGGCTGCACGCTAGGTAGCCGTATCTTGGTGGGCATGGGAGCGATCGTCATGGACGGTGCCGTGGTGGAAGATGAGGTGATCATTGCCGCTGGCGCCGTGGTGACGCCCGGGAAGCGGCTGGAGAGCGGCTATGTTTACGCAGGCAACCCGGCAAAGGCGCTGCGCCCGCTCAAGGAGAAAGAGCGCGCGTTCTTTCCCTATACCGCTGGCAATTACGTGAAGTTAAAAGATCAGTTTTTCGGCGATGCCGAAAGCGGTCGCTAAGCGCTTGCCCTACCACTCTTTTTTCTAACATAGCCATGTTGCACGCTCTAAAAATCTGGTAATTTATCCAGTTTTCCAGGGTGCCGCGACATGGCTAATTTTCGCACGCATATTACGGTAGCAGCAGCAGGCGGCACGCTAATGGCCTACGTTGGCTGGCAGGCCCAGTGGTGGGGAGCGCCGCAAGCGCTGCTGGTCATTGCTTTGGTGGCCTTTGGCGGCATTCTGCCCGATATCGACGCCGATCGGTCCCGCTCTATCCGCCTGATTTTCAATCTATTATCCGTTCCGTCGCTGGTGCTGGGCGTGCTGCTGCTCCAACCCTGGCTGACGCCTGGGTTGCTGCTGGTGGCCTGCGGGGGCATCTACTTTTCGGTGCGCTATTTAGCAGCGGTGCTGTTTTCGCGCCTGACCGTGCACCGTGGCATCTGGCATTCGCTGATGGCCGCCGGGCTTTGCGCGCTGGCCACCGCTGCCATTAGCTACCATTTATTGGTGCAGCCGGCTTGGCTGGCGTGGTCCCACGGGGCGGCGGTGCTGCTCGGCTTCATCATCCATCTGAGCCTGGACGAGCTGTTTAGCGTCGACTTGGAGGGCGCGCGGCTGAAGCGCTCGTTCGGTACGGCGCTGAAGCTGGGCGATAGCCGCCGCCCGCTTTCTAACCTGCTGATGCTGATTGCCCTGCTGGTGCTGGTGCCCTGGGTGCCCCCGTGGGGGGTGCTGCTGGAGCTCTTTCATCAAGGCTCACTGCTGTGGCGATAGTCGTCGGCGCTGAGGCCATGCTTCTTTAGCTTGTCGTAAAAGGTTTTGCGGGGAATCCCCAGATGGCGACAAACATCGGTCACGCGGCCATGGTGGCGGGCCAGGGACTGGCTGATCAAACTCTTCTCGAATAGCTCTACCTGACGCGGTAGCGTGGGTTCTTGCGTATCTGCGGCAACCCCCTCCAGCAGGACATCTAGGCGGTAGTCGAACGCCGCGCCTAACAGTACATAGCGTTCTGCTAAATTACGCAGCTCGCGAACGTTGCCGGGCCAGTCGTGGGCCAGCAGCGCGGCCACGGCATGGCTATCCAGGGTTGGTGCTTCCAGGCCGCTGCGGTTGGCGGCGACCACGGCAAAGTGTTGGAACAGCAGCGGGATATCTTCCCGCCTTTCCCGAAGAGCAGGCAGCGGGAGCGTCACCACATTGAGCCGGTAATAAAGATCTTCGCGAAAGCGCCCCTCGTCAGCGGCGACTTTCAGGTCCACTTTGGTAGCGGCGATAACGCGAATATTGAGCGGCACCGCTTCGTTGGCCCCTAGGCGCTCCACGCTGCGCTCTTGCAGCACGCGCAGCAGCTTCACCTGTAGAGCCAACGGCATCGACTCGATCTCATCTAAAAAGACCGTGCCGCCGTTGGCGTGCTCGAATTTGCCAATGCGCCGTTCGACTGCACCGGTAAAGGCGCCTTTCTCATGGCCAAACAGCTCGGACTCGATGGTGTTTTCCGGCACCGCGCCGCAGTTAATGGCCATGAAGGGGCTGTTACGCCGGGCACTGCGCTCGTGAATGGCACGGGCGACGAGGTCTTTGCCGGTGCCCGTTTCGCCAAACAGCAGCACGTCGGCTTCCACCTGGCTGATGCGCTGGATCATGGCGGCAAGCCGTGAGATCACTGGCGTTCGCCCAACCAGGCGCGGGCCCAGCGCAGCTTGCTGCACCTCTAGCTCGGCTTTCAAGCGCAGGTTTTCGAGGCTTAGCTGGCGCTTTTCGATGCCACGCCTCACCACATCCAGCAGCTGGTCGCCCGCGAAGGGTTTTTCCAGAAAGTCCCAGGCACCTGCCCGCATCGCCTCTACCGCAGTGGAGATATCGCCATGGCCGGTAATCAGAATGATCGGCAGCGTGGCATCGCGGCTATGCAGTTCATGCAGCAGCGCCATGCCGTCCATGCCGGGCATGCGTATATCGCTGACGATGACGCCGGGAAAGTCGGGTGGCAAAGCGGCCAGCGCCTGTTCGGCGGACTCGAAGCAGTGGGGCGTATAGCCCGCGAGTTCTAAGGTTTGGCTGGCGGTGATGCGAAGATGCGGCTCGTCGTCGATCACCATGACCGGCAGTGTCGACGGCTCATGCATGGGATGGGTTCTCCTGTTCATGGCGGGAGGGGGAAGGCGCTGGCGAGCGTGGCAGGGTTACCGTAAAACAGGCACCGCCATTGGCCAGATTGTTGGCCTGTAGCTTGCCTCCCAGGTCTTCCATAATACGCGAGGAGATCGAGAGTCCTAGCCCTAATCCGCTGCCCGGTGCTTTGGTGGTAAAAAAGGGCTCAAAAATGTGTCCCAGATGATCCGTTGCAATGCCTGGGCCATTGTCTGCCACGCTGATGACCACGTAGTGATCGTCTACGTGGGTGCTAAGCGTGAGCACAGGCGCTTCGATCTCCTTCATGGCCTGAACCGCGTTACCGATCAGATTCACCAGCACCTGCTCCAGGCGCACCAGGTCGCCCTCTACCCAGAGGGTCTCTTCCGGCCACTGCTGGACGACGTGGATGCCGTCATCGCGAAGGCGGCTATGGAACAGCCGCAGGGCGTACTCGATACACGCCTGTACCGAAATCGTTTCCTGGCGCTCGCTGCTCTTGCGGGAGAACTGGCGCAACTGGGCGCTAATGTCGGCCATGCGCTCGGTGAGCTCGACAATGTGCGCCAAGTTGGCGTCGGCGCGTTCGATCCGTGCCAGTTCGATGAAACGTCGAGCGTTTTCCGCATAGGCGCGAATGGCGGCCAGGGGCTGGTTGAGTTCGTGATTGATGCCTGCTGCCAGTTGCCCTAGCACGGCGAGCTTGGCAGCTTGAATCAGTTCGTCCTGGGTTTGGCGTAGGTTGGCCTCTGCCCGTCGCCGCTCTTCGATCTCATCGGAGAGGCGCTGGTTGCTGGCGACCAGGTCGCGGGTTCGCCGCTCGACGCTGACTTCGAGCTCATCGCGTACGCGGGCGAGCGTTTGGCGCTCCCGCTCGGCAAAGGCTTCGCGCTCTCGGCGCAGTCGGAGACGTTGCCAGCCAATGCCGCCCGCCAGGGCGATGACGCCGTAAAGCCCGCCCGCCATCAGGGCGGCAATCCACTGGGCGTTCATGACCGGCGTCAGCGGCTTGAGAATATGCATTTGCCAGCCAAACTCGGGGATGGGGCGCGTCAGGCTCAAATAGCGCCCGCCGCTTAGCGGGCCATGGGCAAAGCTCACAAGGTAACTGCCGGGCCCGTAGGGGGTATCCAGTTGAATGCCGGATGGCGTGAGCGGCTCCATGGCATATCGGCGGGTGTCACGGAGCGCATCACGCTGTTCGTCGCTCAGCGGATAGAGAGCGTTCATACGCAGTTCGGGGTGGCTGGCCATGAAGATGATGTTGTCGCTGTCGGTGACGAACAGCTCGGCGTCCTGTTCGGCCCAGCTCTCTTCGACATCATCGAGCAGCACTTTGACGACGATCACGCCATCGGGCTTGGCATCGGGAGAGGTATCGTCCAACCATACCGGTGAGGAGAAGTAGTAGCCGCGCTCCAGGGACTTGATACCTAGCCCAAAAAACCGTCCCTGGCCGCCTGCGATGGCATCCGAGTAGTAGCTACGGAAGGCATAGTTCTGGCCAATGAAGGTGTTCGGACGATGCCAGTTGCTGGCGGCAATGGTGTTGGCATCGCGATCCAGCAGGTACACGTCCGAGACGCCTGAGGTGAAGCGAAAGCGATCCAGCAGCAGGTTGAGCGGCATAGGGTCTTGGCTATCAGGAGAGTCCAAAAAGCGCTGAACGCCTTCCCGAGTGGCGAGCATTTGTGGCAGGTAGTCGTAGCGCAGCAGATAGCCGTTCAAGTTGGCGGCTGAGAGACGTAGCTCGTTCTCGGCGTCATCCTGCAGATTCGACAGCGCCTGTTCACGGGCGAGCTGGGCCGCCTGCCACATGCACAGCAATAGCCCCACAGGAATGGCGATCAGCCATAGCCGACGCCAGCGCCGTGCGGTAGGACTGAGGTGATTACTCATGCCGGACTGCTGGTGCCCTGGGCGCGGCGTAAGGCCCGCTGGGCGCGGGTTTCGGCTCTAGCCATTTCAAGTAGCCCCTCTTCCACATACACCAAGTGCTCGTGGGCGCGTGCTCGGGCGTCTTCCGCACGGCCTTCTAGGATGGCATCCAGCAAGGCGCGGTGCTGCTTCATGAGTTGGGTGCGAGAGTCGGGCTTGGCGAACAGATGGGCCAAGTTATCCACGATGCTCTGTTCGAGCAGGTGGAAAATGCCGCGGATGGTGTGCAGCAGCAGCACGTTGTGCGCGGCTTCCGCGATGGCGAGATGAAAGGCTGCGTCTAGTTTTGCTTCCTGAGCCGGGTCGGCACCGACGAAGCCACCATCGAGCTCCTCGAAGCGCTGAATGAGAACGGCTTTGTCGGCAGGCGTGGAGCGAAGGGCCGCGTAGTAGGCGGAAATGCCCTCCATGGCGTCACGGAATTCCAACAGATCCAAATGGAATTCGTTATGGCGCGAAAGCATTTCCAGCAGCGGATCGGTGTAACCGCTGTTCAGCGTTTCGTTCACGAACGTGCCGCCGCCCTGGCGGCTGGTGAGCAGGCCTCGGGCTGCCAGCTTTTGAATGGCCTCTCGCAGCGATGGGCGCGATACGCCGAAACGCTCGGCCAGCTCCCTTTCTGGGGGTAAACGCTGGCCGGGCTTGAGGCTGCCTTCCAAAATCATGGCTTCCAGGCGTTCCGTTATCACGTCGGCAAGGCGCTGTTGACGGAGCGGAGGGTAGGTCATCGATAAGTGCTCCCTTAATTGGTAAGACCAATAATAGGGCGTTTTAGAGGGCGACTCAAGCAGCGAATACCGTGTTCGCCAGAGATCGTGGCTAAACTAAGGTCTATAGCTCGGCTACCCGTCAGGTGGGATCTTCGTTTGACATGCCATCAGCTTGTCATTAACGTTACTGAACGTTGGTTGTCAATTGGTATGACCAATGAAAGCTGAATGGCAGGTGTATCGCTGTGTACGGTCAGTCGTAGTGTAAAGCCATCGCCAGCGATTTCGCGCCTACTCTTAGTGGCTACTTACAATAACTTCTTCCGTGCATAGGGCCCGTCATGATCATCTCTGCTTCAACGGATTACCGCCAGGCTGCCAAGCGCCGCCTTCCTCCCTTTCTCTTCCATTATGCCGATGGCGGGTCGTATGCCGAGCATACGTTGCGTCGCAATGTCGATGATTTGCGCGATGTCGCGCTGCGTCAGCGTGTGCTCAAAGATATGTCGTCGCTTTCACTGGAAACCGAGCTATTGGGTGAAAAGCTCGCCATGCCGCTCGCACTAGCCCCCGTTGGGCTTGCGGGTATGTATGCTAGGCGTGGCGAAGTGCAGGCGGCGCGCGCAGCCACCAAGAAGGGGGTGCCGTTCACGCTCTCTACCGTGTCGGTATGCCCCATAGCGGAAGTCGCCGCCGCCGTGGAGCGTCCCATCTGGTTTCAGCTCTACGTGCTGAAAGATCGTGGCTTCATGAAGCACGTGCTGGAGCGCGCGAAAGCTGCAGGTGTGAAAACGCTAATTTTCACCGTCGATATGCCGGTGCCTGGCGCTCGCTATCGTGATGCCCACTCCGGTATGAGTGGTAAGCATGGCCCCATGAGGCGCATGCTTCAGGCAGCGCTGCATCCTCTATGGGCATGGGACGTCGGCATTCATGGCCGCCCCCACGATCTGGGGAATGTGTCCGACTACCGAGGCAAGCCCACCGAGCTGGAAGACTACATTGCCTGGCTGGGTAATAACTTCGACCCGGCTATCTCTTGGAAAGATTTGGAGTGGATCCGTGAGTTCTGGGATGGCCCGATGATCATCAAAGGGATTTTAGACCCAGAAGATGCGAGAGATGCCGTGCGTTTTGGTGCCGATGGAATCGTGGTGTCGAATCATGGCGGCCGACAGTTGGATGGCGTGCCCTCTACCGCACGTGCGCTCCCTGCCATTGCAGATGCTGTCAAAGGTGACTTGGCCATTTTGGCTGACTCTGGCGTACGCAGCGGACTAGATGTGGTGCGAATGATTGCCATGGGGGCGGACACTGCGCTCATTGGCCGTGCTTTCATCTATGCACTGGCAACGGCGGGTGAAGCAGGGGTGGCCCACCTGCTCGACCTGTTCGAAAAAGAGATGAAGGTTGCCATGACCCTGACAGGCGCTCGTACGATTGCAGACTTAAACTCTGAATCGCTGGTATCTGAAGCGATGAGTACGCTGAATCATTCAGCTTAGTAGAGTGGAGAGACACACAACGTTTCAGCTTAGCAGGGTCATGTTGGAGTTTTTTTACAAAACCCTCTTGCCAACCCGGCTTCGAATCCGTAAAGTACGCATCCGCTGCCGGGGACGCCAAGCGTTACCAGCGGTGAATGAGGTTAAAAACCTCTGGTTTGTCAGGAAGTTAGCGCTGTCTCGTTATCGATTGGGTCGCTCGCTTCGCTCGCTGAAAACAGCGGTTGACAAACACCAGGAAGTGCGTATAATACGCCTTCCTCGCTGAGGCAACACGGTTCAGGTCATCGAGCCCGCACAGCGAAACAGCTCTTTAACAATTTGATCAGGTAATTCATGTGGGCGCTTGCCGATGAGGGTGAATCATCACCTATTATCAAGGCAAGCGACTCGTCAAACAGGCTTCGGCCTAATGAATGAATTCGTTTGACCCTTGAGCCAAGTTTGGTTCGCTTCTGTGGCCTCGGTCACAGGCAAGAACCGCATTGATCTTAAACTGAAGAGTTTGATCATGGCTCAGATTGAACGCTGGCGGCAGGCCTAACACATGCAAGTCGAGCGGTAACAGATCCAGCTTGCTGGATGCTGACGAGCGGCGGACGGGTGAGTAATGCATAGGAATCTGCCCGATAGTGGGGGATAACCTGGGGAAACCCAGGCTAATACCGCATACGTCCTACGGGAGAAAGGGGGCTTCGGCTCCCGCTATCGGATGAGCCTATGTCGGATTAGCTAGTTGGTGAGGTAAAGGCTCACCAAGGCAACGATCCGTAGCTGGTCTGAGAGGATGATCAGCCACATCGGGACTGAGACACGGCCCGAACTCCTACGGGAGGCAGCAGTGGGGAATATTGGACAATGGGGGAAACCCTGATCCAGCCATGCCGCGTGTGTGAAGAAGGCCCTCGGGTTGTAAAGCACTTTCAGCGAGGAAGAACGCCTAGCGGTTAATACCCGCTAGGAAAGACATCACTCGCAGAAGAAGCACCGGCTAACTCCGTGCCAGCAGCCGCGGTAATACGGAGGGTGCAAGCGTTAATCGGAATTACTGGGCGTAAAGCGCGCGTAGGTGGCTTGATAAGCCGGTTGTGAAAGCCCCGGGCTCAACCTGGGAACGGCATCCGGAACTGTCAAGCTAGAGTGCAGGAGAGGAAGGTAGAATTCCCGGTGTAGCGGTGAAATGCGTAGAGATCGGGAGGAATACCAGTGGCGAAGGCGGCCTTCTGGACTGACACTGACACTGAGGTGCGAAAGCGTGGGTAGCAAACAGGATTAGATACCCTGGTAGTCCACGCCGTAAACGATGTCGACCAGCCGTTGGGTGCCTAGCGCACTTTGTGGCGAAGTTAACGCGATAAGTCGACCGCCTGGGGAGTACGGCCGCAAGGTTAAAACTCAAATGAATTGACGGGGGCCCGCACAAGCGGTGGAGCATGTGGTTTAATTCGATGCAACGCGAAGAACCTTACCTACTCTTGACATCCTGCGAATTTGGTGGAGATACCTTAGTGCCTTCGGGAGCGCAGAGACAGGTGCTGCATGGCTGTCGTCAGCTCGTGTTGTGAAATGTTGGGTTAAGTCCCGTAACGAGCGCAACCCTTGTCCTTATTTGCCAGCGCGTAATGGCGGGAACTCTAAGGAGACTGCCGGTGACAAACCGGAGGAAGGTGGGGACGACGTCAAGTCATCATGGCCCTTACGAGTAGGGCTACACACGTGCTACAATGGTCGGTACAAAGGGTTGCCAACTCGCGAGAGTGAGCCAATCCCGAAAAGCCGATCTCAGTCCGGATCGGAGTCTGCAACTCGACTCCGTGAAGTCGGAATCGCTAGTAATCGTAGATCAGAATGCTACGGTGAATACGTTCCCGGGCCTTGTACACACCGCCCGTCACACCATGGGAGTGGACTGCACCAGAAGTGGTTAGCCTAACGCAAGAGGGCGATCACCACGGTGTGGTTCATGACTGGGGTGAAGTCGTAACAAGGTAGCCGTAGGGGAACCTGCGGCTGGATCACCTCCTTAAACGATGTCTTCCCCTCGCGGTAAGCGCTCACAATGAATTACCTGATCAGAATGCTGTTGTTACGCAGTGATAAGCGCTGTTTTCACGTTAAAAAAAGAAAAGGTCTTTCTTTTCCTTTTAAAGTGAAAAAAGCATCCGCTTATCACTGCGCATAGCAGTCGCTCTTTAACAATGTATATCATGCTGACATGAACGTTTATTGAAATGTTCATACGTAATTGTTAAGTGATACGTCTCAAGCGTATCCGGCAATCGTTGTCATTGCGAGAGTCCAGACCCCTTCGGGTTATAGGGTCAAGCAATGAAGCGCACACGGTGGATGCCTAGGCAGCCAGAGGCGATGAAAGACGTGGTAGCCTGCGATAAGGTTCGGTGAGGTGGCAAACGACCTGTGACCCGGACATCTCTGAATGGGGAAACCCACTCAGCATCAGCTGAGTATCCTACGCTGAATACATAGGTGTAGGAGGCGAACCAGGGGAACTGAAACATCTAAGTACCCTGAGGAAAAGAAATCAACCGAGATTCCCCTAGTAGCGGCGAGCGAACGGGGACCAGCCCTTAAGCATGTGACTGATTAGGCGAATACGCTGGGAAGCGTGGCCATAGTGGGTGATAGCCCCGTAGCCGAAAATCTGATCATGTGAAATCGAGTAGGTCGGGGCACGAGAAACCTTGACTGAAGACGGGGGGACCATCCTCCAAGGCTAAATACTCCTGGCTGACCGATAGTGAACCAGTACCGTGAGGGAAAGGCGAAAAGAACCCCGGAGAGGGGAGTGAAATAGATCCTGAAACCGTGTGCGTACAAGCAGTAGGAGCGGACTCGTTCCGTGACTGCGTACCTTTTGTATAATGGGTCAGCGACTTATATTCAGTGGCGAGGTTAACCGTATAGGGGAGCCGTAGGGAAACCGAGTCTTAACTGGGCGACACAGTCGCTGGATATAGACCCGAAACCGAGCGATCTATCCATGAGCAGGGTGAAGATTGAGTAACATCAATTGGAGGCCCGAACCAGGATCTGTTGAAAAAGATTTGGATGACTTGTGGATCGGAGTGAAAGGCTAATCAAGCTCGGAGATAGCTGGTTCTCCTCGAAAGCTATTTAGGTAGCGCCTCACGTATCACCGCCGGGGGTAGAGCACTGTTTCGGCTAGGGGGTCATCCCGACTTACCAACCCGAGGCAAACTCCGAATACCGGTGAGTGCGAGCGTGGGAGACACACGGCGGGTGCTAACGTCCGTCGTGAAAAGGGAAACAACCCAGACCGTCAGCTAAGGTCCCCAAATCCTGGTTAAGTGGGAAACGATGTGGGAAGGCTCAGACAGCTAGGAGGTTGGCTTAGAAGCAGCCATCCTTTAAAGAAAGCGTAATAGCTCACTAGTCGAGTCGGCCTGCGCGGAAGATGTAACGGGGCTAAACCAGGTACCGAAGCTACGGGTTCATCCTCTGGATGAGCGGTAGAGGAGCGTCGTGTAAGCCAATGAAGGTGTGTTGAGAAGCATGCTGGAGGTATCACGAGTGCGAATGCTGACATGAGTAACGATAAAGGGAGTGAAAAACTCCCTCGCCGGAAGACCAAGGGTTTCTGTTCGACGCTAATCGGAGCAGAGTGAGTCGGCCCCTAAGGCGAGGCCGAAAGGCGTAGTCGATGGGAAACGGGTCAATATTCCCGTACCGGACATGATTGCGATGGGGGGACGGAGAAGGCTAGGTGAGCCAGGCGTTGGTTGTCCTGGTGAAAGTGAGTAGGCTGGTGTCTTAGGTAAATCCGGGACGCTAAGGCCGAGACACGAAACGAACGGACCACGGTCCGGAAGTCATTGATGCCACGCTTCCAGGAAAAGCCTCTAAGCTTCAGATCATGTGCGACCGTACCCCAAACCGACACAGGTGGTCAGGGTGAGAATCCCAAGGCGCTTGAGAGAACTCGGGTGAAGGAACTAGGCAAAATGGTGCCGTAACTTCGGGAGAAGGCACGCCGGCGTAGGGTAATGGGACTTGCTCCCCGAGCCCGAACCGGTCGAAGATACCAGGTGGCTGCAACTGTTTAGTAAAAACACAGCACTCTGCTAACGCGCAAGCGGACGTATAGGGTGTGACGCCTGCCCGGTGCCGGAAGGTTAAGTGATGGTGTTAGGATTCGTCCGAAGCTCTTGATCGAAGCCCCGGTAAACGGCGGCCGTAACTATAACGGTCCTAAGGTAGCGAAATTCCTTGTCGGGTAAGTTCCGACCTGCACGAATGGCGTAATGATGGCCACGCTGTCTCCACCCGAGACTCAGTGAAATTGAAATCGCCGTGAAGATGCGGTGTACCCGCGGCTAGACGGAAAGACCCCGTGAACCTTTACTATAGCTTCACACTGGACGCTGATGTTGCCTGTGTAGGATAGCTGGGAGGCTTTGAACCCCGAACGCCAGTTCGGGTGGAGCCAACCTTGAAATACCAGCCTGGCATCATTGGCGTTCTCACTCAGGTCCGTGATCCGGATCGAGGACAGTGTGTGGTGGGTAGTTTGACTGGGGCGGTCTCCTCCCAAAGAGTAACGGAGGAGCACGAAGGTACCCTCAGCACGGTCGGACATCGTGCAATGAGTGCAAGAGCATAAGGGTGCTTGACTGCGAGACAGACACGTCGAGCAGGTGCGAAAGCAGGTTCTAGTGATCCGGTGGTTCTGTATGGAAGGGCCATCGCTCAACGGATAAAAGGTACTCCGGGGATAACAGGCTGATACCGCCCAAGAGTTCACATCGACGGCGGTGTTTGGCACCTCGATGTCGGCTCATCACATCCTGGGGCTGAAGTCGGTCCCAAGGGTATGGCTGTTCGCCATTTAAAGTGGTACGCGAGCTGGGTTTAGAACGTCGTGAGACAGTTCGGTCCCTATCTGCCGTGGGCGTTGGATGTTTGAGAAGAGCTGCTCCTAGTACGAGAGGACCGGAGTGGACGACCCTCTGGTGTTCCGGTTGTCACGCCAGTGGCATTGCCGGGTAGCTATGGTCGGACGGGATAACCGCTGAAAGCATCTAAGCGGGAAGCCCCCTTCAAGATGAGACATCCCTGAGACCTAGAGTCTCCTAAAGGGCCCAGCGAGACCAGCTGGTTGATAGGCACGGTGTGGAAGCGCTGCAAGGCGTTGAGCTAACGTGTACTAATGGCCCGTGAGGCTTGACCCTATAACACCCAAGGGGTCTGGTCGCGATGATAACGATCGAGTGGATTGCCACTCAGAGAACCGGATACGCATCCGCCAGCCAAGGCGCTGACGGACAAGAGACGATCACACAATACTCAGCATGATATGCATTACCTGTTACGCCTGACGACCATAGCACGCGTGAACCACCTGATCCCTTGCCGAACTCAGAAGTGAAACCGCTTAGCGCCGATGGTAGTGTGGGGTCTCCCCATGCGAGAGTAGGTCATCGTCAGGCACTTATACCGCAAAGAACCCAGCCAAACGGCTGGGTTTTTTGTTGCGCGCTTGAAAGCGCGCCATGACCAGCCCCGGGCACCCTGTGCTCGGGGCTTTTGGTTGTGTGGGTGGTGTCAGACGTTGATGAAAGACGTCGTTACCACTCGATCGACTCGCCTGCCCAGTCCCAGAAACTGCCAGTCTCTTCCGGCGACCGTTTGGCCATCACGTCGATCAGCTGTTTCGCCACGAAGTCAGCGGTAAACAGCTTACCGCTTGGAACCCGGGCTTGGAACGGCTTCGAGAGAGACGTATCTGTCGTGCCTGGGTGCAGGCAGAGAACGATCGACTGCTTATTCAACCGTGTTAGCTCGATCGAGGCGGTCTTCATCAACATATTGTGCGCGGCTTTGCTGGCACGGTAGCTATACCAACCGCCATACCCATTGTCAGTGATGGAGCCGACACGGGCTGAGAGGCTAGCGATGATCGTGGGGTGCTTCCCTTGCAGCGAGGGCTTGAGGGCGGCAATTAGCAGCGCAGGCGTTGCCGCATTGATGTGCATGACGTGGGCGAATGCCTCGTCATCCAGTTGCTCTAGGCGCTTTTCAGGCTGTATACCTCGGGAATCATCATGGAGTAGGCCCACCGCATTGAAGAGTAAGTGAACCGGTTGGCCGTCTAAGGCGCTACATAGCGCCTCTCGGCCTGATGGAGTAGTGATGTCTGCAGCCAGCGCATCGAGTTTGGGGTGATGTGCAGCTATCGCTGAGCGGCTAACTGCGATGACACGCCCCGTTTGAGGGGATGATAAAAGGCATTGCAGCATTGCATGACCAATGCCGCCATTGGCGCCTGTAATGACTGCGTTAAAGCCTTCGGGGAGATGAGGAAACATGACACGCTCCAATAATGAACACTCTTGTTCTCATTGAAGCGCTTTGTATAGATTTTGTCTAGGATAGCCGTTCAAGCCGATGCATTGATACGACCTGGCTGGGCGCTGTTACGACCATTCGGCTTATACAGTGTTTTTTCGGCAATTTGTCGAATGTAGTCGAGCATCTCTTGGTTATGCTTCATGCGTAACGACAGCATTTGGCCGGTCAATGCATTCATTCGTGAGACGCGTTCACTCTTTTCGAGCAGGCTTTCCCATGTCGGTAGGCACGCTGCGTCAGTAGCGGCTTGGTTGGCTCCCAGGGCACCTTCCGGATAGCCAAGCTTGGCTTGGACGCCACGGCGCAACACTTCCATGCGCTCCAACTCGTCCAGTAGTGCCTGTTTTTTAGCAGCGATCTGCGTTAATACGTCACCGTCGATACTGCCTTTGGTCAGCTGCTCCTGCTCATTGGAAAGTAGCGCAATGAGATCTTCAAGGCGCTGCAACTGGCTGGAAAGAAGGCGTGAAAGGCTCATAGGATAAACGTTACAGGTCGTTCAAATTGGCGATAAGGCCATCTGCGATACGATCGGCACGCACTTCGAGTCGACCTTCACGGATGGCATCACGAATCTCTTGGACCTTAGCCATGTCGATGTCTTGGCTGTCATCGATACTAGATGGGCTAAGCTGAGTCGTTTCACGGGTCGAATTACCCGTTTCCGGTGGCTTAGTGCCACCAATTTTTTGAGCATCATCACGCTGCTGCGCGGGGGTGTTGCGAAGCAGCGGATTGAGATTATCGATTTTCACGTTGTTGGCCTCATCGTCAACGTTGGGGCGCCGCGCGCTATATTACTTTTATCGGCTTTCTATAGAGAAACTTTAGATGATCGACTAAAAATCCACCATTAAAGTCCCTTGGCCAATCACTCGCGCGTTCATGATTTCACGAGGACCAAAACGTACACGGATGGTTTCACCTTGGGCACCATCCGCAAGTGCCTCCCCTTCCCGAGACACGCGAAAGCCGGTACCTTCCGCTATGACCGTGACACGCTGGCCACGTTCCACGAGGCTAGGGGCTTGTAAAAAATGTGCTTGGAAGGTGCTGCCGCTGCGGATAGGCCGCTGTGCGACCTTGCCTACGACGTCATCTTCACTCGTAAGTGCTTGAGAGGAGAGATCGCTCAAGTTGCCTTCACGCTGAGTCAGCATGGCTGCTGTAATCAATGCTCCGCGCTCGATATCTTGGCTCGCTACGATATAACGACCAATCACGTCCACCTGCGCCTGCAGATAGCGGGTCTGGCGGCCTGCTTCACCGCAGCGAACGCCCACAGATACACGACCAATAGGAGCCTGATCCGCATTGGGTAAAAATGGGGTGGGCTGCAAACAGGCGGGTAGGTGCGGTGACGGCGGCGCGATATCGATGACCACTTCCTCGCCCAGCGCTTGAGCTTCTTGGTACAAGAACTGCTGCACGGCGTCGACCAGTGCTTGGTCTGTCGTTTGTGCCCAGGCGGGCTGAGGCGCGCCGACATACAAAAGTAATAACAAACCATTAAAAATTGCTGAGCAGCGTGCAGCAAAATGCAGCAAGTGGCGCATGGGAAAGTCGCTCAGGTTAGAAGAACAGACGGCTAGCATCAGCCCGGGAGTGTAATGCAAAAGTACCTCCCGCATCATGGGAAATGCTGGTGTAAACGGTAGCTGTTCCATGCTTTAAGGTGAAAGCCGCACGCCTATCATTCATCATCAACAATTTCCGATTTATTTTTGCCTCTCAGCGAGCGAGGGTCGGCATGATTGATCAGCTTGAATCTGCCTTTAACTTCCATCAGCAGGCACTGGGGTTGCGGCAGCAACGGCACCAAGTGCTAGCCGCTAACATTGCCAATGCCGACACGCCTAACTATAAGGCGCGGGATATCGACTTTGCCAGCGAGCTGAAGAAAGCCGTGGACGGCAGCCAGGCCCAGCAGCAGAACGGTGGGTTGGCATTGGCGCGTACCTCCGATCGCCATTTGGCGGGTGAGGGGCCTGCCTGGCAAGGCGCAGGAAGTGCAGATTTGCTGTATCGAATTCCTGACCAGCCAAGTCTCGATGGCAATACCGTCGACATGGATCGCGAGCGAACACAGTTTGCCGACAATGCGGTGCGCTATCAGGCTGCGCTCACCATCATGAACCGTCGTATTCAAGGCCTGAAAAATGCGATGCAGCCTGAATAACCTAGTGATAGGAGAAGAATAAGCGATGTCGATGTTTTCAGCGTTTGATATTGCCGGTTCGGCCATGAGCGCCCAAGCCCAGCGGATGAACGTCACGGCGAGCAACATGGCGAATGCCGATAGTGTGGCAGGGCCCGATGGAGAAACCTACCGCGCCAAACAGGTCATGTTCGAAGCTCAGGCCCAGAATAACCGTTATGGGGTGGGGGGCGTACGGGTCACGGAAGTACTGGAAGACGACTCTCCGCTACGGATGGAGTACATGCCGAACCACCCCGCAGCGGACGAAGAAGGCTACGTTGCCAAGCCCAACGTCGAGCCGGTGCACGAGATGGTCAATATGATTTCTGCGTCACGCTCTTATCAAGCAAACGTGGAAGTTTTCAACACAACCAAGCAAATGATGGTTCAAACGCTATCGCTCGGTGAGGGCTAACGATGAGCACAATTAACCCAGCAACGTTATCTAGTATTAATGGTGGTGGCGTTCAGCTACAGCAGAGCCAGTCAGAAGAACTACGTAATAGCTTTATGACGTTGCTTATCACCCAGCTTCAGAACCAAGACCCCCTGAAGCCGATGGAAAATGCGGAGATGACGTCACAGATTGCTCAAATCAACACCGTCAGTGGTATTGAGCAGCTCAACTCGACGTTGGAAAGCATTACCAGCCAAATGAATGCCAACCAGGCGCTGCAGGCGAGTGGGCTAATTGGCCAAGGCGTCATGGTGCCTGGTCGTCAGATCATGTTGGAGCAGGATGGTGAAGGCCAGCCTTACTCTACGCCCTTTGGCATTGAGCTAGCGCAACCAGCAGCAAATGTGCAGGCAACGATTTTGGGTCAAGGCGGCCAGGTAATCCGTCGCTACGACTTGGGATCTGTTGAAGAGGGCGTGCAGTCTTTCCAGTGGGATGGGAAAAATGATCAGGGTGACGTTGTCGCCAGTAATCGCTATACAGTGCAGCTAGAAGCAACGGATGCCGAAGGCGAAGTGATTGAGTCTACTGCCCTTAACTACGCCATTGTTAATAGCGTGACACCCAACGATGGCAATGGCGGTGTTCGGCTGGACCTTGGGGCCATTTACGGGCAAATCAGCCTGAATGACGTGAAACAAATTCTTTGATCTCTAACATAACCTGTTTCTAGGAGAAAAAAATGAGCTTTTCTCAAGCATTAAGTGGTCTGAATGCCCAGTCCGAAAACCTGAAAATTCTCGGTAATAATATTGCTAACTCGCAAACCGTAGGCTTTAAAAGCTCCGGCGCTATTTTTGCCGATGTGTTTGCAGGTGCAAATAGCCAAGTGGGCTTAGGCGTTAAAATTGCTAGTGTACTTCAAGATTTTACAGCAGGTGATTTGGAAACTACGGGACGTACGCTGGATCTAGCAGTTGCTGGTGAAGGCTTTTATCGGGTAGAGCAGACAAACGGTGAAGCTGCTTATACAAGGAATGGACAATTTAGCCAGGATAATCAAGGCTTTTTAGTCAATGCTTCTGGCCAACGCCTAACAGGTTATGGTTTATCTGACCCTAACGATCCTTTTTCTGAGGTGGTGGCTGGAGGAGCTCCACAAGCCCTTCAAATACCAGCGGATGATATTCCAGCCAATGCAACCGAAGCCGTGACGGCCACCTACAATCTGAATGCTAGTGTTGTGGTAGGCCAAGCAGAAGGTAATACACCAACTCAATCTGCAACTATTGTAGGAGGAAATGGTGCAGAGATGGCTGTAGATTACCATTATTCAAACAGCTATACAGTTTACGACTCGCTAGGAAATACCCATGTTGTTTCTACTTATTTTTTGAAAAATCAAAATAATCAGTGGATAGCGCAAGTTGCGGTTAATGGCGAGATTGCAGGTTATGCACGTAATCCCGGACCTGCCCCTAATAATGTTCCTAATCAAGGTGCAGTTGCTGACTATGGTACGAATGCCTTCGCTATCTCATTCAATTCGAATGGTCAGCTTCCGCGCAATGCTGATGGTGATATTACGGCGATACAAAATATTAATGGTACCACGGTTGGCACAGGCCCTGGTGCCACTGTTGCAAATATTGCATTTGCCCCAGGAGGCGGTGCTGATCAAGTGAACTTTGAGTTGGACTTAGAAGGCACTACTCAGTTTAATAATAATTCGGTGCAAAATACGTTGACCCAAGACGGCTATTCTTCTGGCAGCCTTGCCGGACTAGAAGTAACCCGTGAAGGGCGCGTTATTCGTCTTTATACCAACGAAGAACGGCGTGATGCAGGACAAATTGTGTTAGCAAATTTTGCCAATGAGGAAGGGCTTCAACCCATTGGTGACAATGCTTGGCGTGAAACCAATGCCTCAGGAATAGGTATTATCGGAACGGCAGGGGCTGGGGTGTTCGGTACCATTGAATCTGGTGTATTAGAAAATTCGAACGTTGATTTGGCTAAACAGTTGGTAGATACCATCGTTGCCCAGCGTGCTTATCAGGCAAACTCAACCTCTATCAGTACTCAAGACGAGCTCTTGCAGACGATTATTAATCTTTAATGATCAATAATTAAATTAAGGAGTAAGCGTCTTGGATCGCATGCTATACACCGCCATGAGCGGCGCAAAACACACGATGGATCAACAGTCGGTAGTGAGCAACAACCTATCGAACGTGTCGACCGCTGGGTTCCGCGCTCAGCTTCAGTCCGTGCGCTCGGTGCCCGTGCAGGGCGATGGCGCACTACCCACTCGGGTCTCGGCAGTAGCCACGACGCCGGGAACCGATTTCTCACAAGGCCCTATCGAGCGTACTGGACGTACGTTGGACGTGGCCATGCAGGGAAATGCTTGGATGGCGGTGTTAGCAGACGATGGGACCGAGACGTATACCCGCCGAGGCGACTTGCAGCTCGACAGCGATGGGGTGCTGTTGAGCGTAAGTCGGCCTGTCATGGGAGATGCCGGTCCCATTGCGGTGCCGCAGGGCGCGCAAATTTCATTTGGGGCCGACGGTACGATCAGTGCCATTCCTCAGGGGGAAGGACCTGAAGCAATCGTGAACGTTGGCCGTATCAAACTCGTCACGCCGGATGAGCAGGGATTAGAACGCGGCGACGACGGACTTTTTAGAGCGCCACCCGGTGAGGATGGTGCGCCTGGCGTGCTGCAAGCGGATGAGGATGCTCGTTTGGTCAGTGGTGCGCTGGAAGGCAGTAACGTGAGTGCCGTCGATGCCATGGTATCGATGATCGATGTGGCGCGCCGTTACGACATGCAAATGAAAATGCTCAGCTCGGCGGACGAAAATGCCCAGCGAGCCAACAGTATTCTCGCTATTCAGGGCTAATCGCAGCCACTCAGCCAAGGGAACCTACGTATGATCAAGTCTTTGTGGACTGCCAAAACCGGACTAGAGTCTCAGCAAACCAAGCTGGATGTCATTTCCAACAACCTCGCGAACGTCAGTACCAATGGCTTCAAGCGTTCGCGGCCTGTTTTCGAAGACCTGCTTTATCAAAACATGCGCCAGCCAGGTGCCCAGAACAATATTCAGGACCGGCTACCGTCTGGGATGCAAGTAGGTACAGGTGTGCGTGCGGTTGCTACTGAGCGTTTACATACGCAGGGAAGCCTAGAAGAAACACAAAATTCTCGTGACTTAGCCATTGAAGGGAACGGTTTCTTCGAGGTGTTACTGCCGGACGGTACGGCGGGTTACACACGAGATGGCAGCTTTCAACTCAACGAAAATGGTCAGATGGTGACAGCAAACGGTTACCCAATTGAGCCAGCCATTTTCCTTCCTGTGAATGCGCTTTCTGTCACTATTGGTGAAGACGGAATCGTCAGCGTTCGCCAGCCAGGGATTGCAACGGATACAGAAGTGGGGCAAATCTCACTCAGCACCTTTATTAATCCCGCCGGCCTCGAGAGTATTGGTGGCAACCTCTACCTTGAAACCGGCGCATCAGGCGCACCTAACCAGGATATCCCAGGCAATAATGGTGCTGGACGATTGTTTCAAGGCTATGTAGAGACCTCAAACGTTAATGTGGTTGAAGAAATGGTTAATTTGATCCAAACGCAACGAGCCTACGAGATCAACAGTAAAGCCGTCTCGACCAGTGACGAAATGCTAGCGCGCTTAAGCCAGCTCTAATGCCACTGTTCGTCAGAGCTTCTTAACGGATCGCGCTATGTTGAAATCAAACCTTATGTTACGCCGCGTCGTGCTGGCTAGCTTAGCGCTGCTGGTGCTGCTGGCCGCAGGGTGCGCGCAGATACCCCGCGCGTCCGTCGTGGGCGAGCAAGAGCAGATCACCATCGTCGATCGGCCACCGCCGGTGCCTAACGGCTCCATCTATCAGGCGCGCCGGGGCTATCAGCCGCTATTCGAAGACCGTCGCCCGCGTACCATAGGCGATATTCTCACCATCGTGCTCGATGAAGAGGTGAGCGCGAGTAAGAATGCCCAATCCAACGCCAACCGCTCCGGCAGTGCGAGTCTGGACTTAGCCCAGCTTCCAGATGTGCTGGATACGTTGGCCAAGTACGGTTTCGATATCGAGGGCGCCAGCGATTTTGCGGGCGGCGGCGGCTCTCAGGCGAACAATACGTTTACCGGTACGATCACCGTCTCCGTATTAGAAGTGATGAATAACGGCAACTTGCGGGTGCGCGGCGAGAAACAGATCGCGATCAACCAGGGCACCGAATTCATTCGCTTCTCGGGTGTCGTGAATCCTCGTACGATCACCGCGCAAAATACCGTGCCGTCGACTCAAGTGGCCGATGCACGGATCGAGTACGTGGGCGATGGCTACATCAACGAAGCGCAGCATATGGGGTGGCTGCAGCGCTTTTTCCTGAATGTGTCGCCGTTCTAGGCGTGTTAACGAGCTCGACAACAGAGACCTGGTGAAATGGCTATGCAGTGGAAAGCGTATCAACGTCTAACAGCTACCGTGCGTGTCGCAGCGTTCGTGGCACTCTGTTTGGTGATGTTGCCAGCCCACGCTGAGCGCGTGCGTGAGCTGGCAAGCTTTGCAGGCGTTCGTGATAACCAATTAGTCGGTTACGGTTTGGTCGTGGGTCTCGACGGAAGCGGCGACCAAACGACCCAAGCGCCCTTCACCAGTCAGAGTTTGACCAACATGCTGTCGCAGTTGGGTGTGACGGTGCCGCCGGGTACCAACCTGCAGCTGCGTAACGTGGCCGCCGTCATGGTCACAGCAGATCTGCCCCCCTTTTCTCGTCCAGGCCAACGTTTGGACATCGTCGTGTCCTCCATTGCCAACGCGAGCAGTTTGCGCGGTGGCACGCTGCTCATGACGCCCCTCAAAGGTGCCGATGGTGATACGTATGCGATTGCCCAGGGCAATATGCTGGTAGGCGGTGCGGGGGCACAAGCGGGTGGCAGCAGTGTGCAGATCAACCAGCAGGCATCAGGCCGTATTCCCAACGGTGCCCTCGTCGAGCGAGAAGTTCCGTTGAACCTGGGAGGCAACGGGGGAATATTGGAGTTGCAGCTCAACGATGCCGACTTTGGGACCGTGCAGCGTATGGTTTCCGCGATTAATAGCGAGTTTGGGCAATCCGTCGCCTATGCGCGCAATGGCCGTGTCATCGCTTTGGACGGCCCTATGGATGCCAATGAGCGGGTCAACTTCATGGCGCGCGTTGAGAACGTCCAGGTGACACCGACCGAGGCGCCCGCCAAAGTCGTGCTGAATGCACGCACTGGCTCCGTCGTGATGAATAGTGCAGTGACGCTTCGTCGCGCCGCCGTCGCGCATGGCAATCTCTCCATCATGATCGATACCCAGTTTGGCGTCAGCCAGCCTAACCCCTTAGGGCAGGGCGAGACCGTGGTCGTGCCTGACGCGGATATCGATATCGAACAGCAAGAAGCCTATCTACAAATCGTCGAAGGCGCCGATTTGGCAGATGTGGTGAACGCATTGAACGCGTTGGGGGCCACTCCTCAAGATTTGATGTCGATTTTGGAAGCGTTGAGAGCGTCAGGCTCTTTACGTGCTGAGCTGGAGATCATCTGATGAGCATGGGCGATATGACCAGCCAGTTTGCGCTGGATATGAACGGATTCCAGCGCCTGCAGCACAATGCCCGCGTCGACCCTGAAGCCGGTGTGCAAGGTGCGGCACAGCAATTCGAAGCTTTGTTCATCCAAATGATGGTCAAAAGCATGCGGGATGCCACGCCGACCTCGGGACTGTTGGAGAGTCGCGATACTACGTTCTATCAATCCATGCTCGACCAGCAGTGGTCCCAAGTCATGGCCTCCCGTGGCATTGGTCTGGCCGATGCGCTAGTGGAGCAGTTGCAGCGTCAAGGCGCAGTTGGACAAGCCAGCAACCCGGACCAAGAGCTTCAGGCACTGATTGCAGGCATCCCCCGTGGGACGCCGCGCGTGTTAGACAATCCGCTACAGCCTAACAACGCCCAGGCGCCTGCCAGTACGGGCAGCGGCCGTTTTTATGACGAGCTGGACGCTATTCGCCAACAGGAGGAGGTGAGCAGTGCCCCCGCCGCGTTAGCAGACGCCCCGCGTCCGGCGGCGTCTTCACATGAGCATGTCGAACGGTTCGTGCAAACGCTGGCCACGCCTGCGCAGGCGGCCAGCGCTGTTACCGGTGTGCCTGCCGAGCTTATTTTGGCGCAGGCAGCCCTGGAGACAGGCTGGGGGCGGCATGAAATAGCCACCCAGCAAGGCCGCAACAGCTACAACGTATTTGGCATTAAAGCGGGTAGCCAGTGGCAAGGCAAAACCACCGATATCGTGACACACGAGTACGTGGACGGTCGCCGTACGCAAGTCGTCGATACTTTCCGTGTGTACGACTCTTTCGAGCACGCCTTTACCGATTATGCCAACTTGATTGGCAACAACCCTCGCTATGCGGGTGTTTTGCAAGCGGCCAATGCCGAGCAGGCAGCACGTGAGCTGCAGCGTGGCGGTTATGCGACCGATCCGCGTTACGCCGATAAGCTGGTATCGGTGATGAATACCATGGGCCCATTAAATGCCGCAGGAAGCCTTCTAGCGGATTCTCGCTAGCGACACCTCAAGTTTGTCTGCGTATTGCCGATAAGTAGAGAATCGGCCTAAGGAATTGAACCATGAGCATGTTTTCGATCGGCTTAAGCGGCCTCAACGCGGCGCAGAATGCCCTCAATACCACGAGTAACAACATCAGTAACGTTTACACTCCTGGTTACAACCGTGAGCTAACACAGCTTGGTGAAGGGCTGAGTGGTGGAGGTGTTCGGGTAAATAATACTGAGCGCCAGTTCAATACCTATGTGGCCGATCAGCTCAATAACGCCAAGACCCAGTCCAGCGCGTTAGATACGTACTACAACCAAGTCTCGCAGATCGATAACCTGCTAGCCGACCGGGATGCGGGCCTTTCCCCGCTCATGCAGACGTTCTTTTCTTCGCTGGAAGATCTGGCAAGCTCTCCCTCTGATCCTGCGGCACGCCAGGGAGTGCTTGGGACGGCGAACACGCTGAGTGCGCAGTTCCGCTCGTTCGATGGCTACTTGCAGGACATGCAGAGCAACATCAACAACCAGATCAAAGATGAGATCACTCAGGTCAACAATACGGTGGAGCAAATTGCCAGTCTCAATAAAGAGATCGCATTGGCTCGCGCACGCACGGGCGAAGCGCCCAACAGCCTGTTGAACCAGCGCGACTTTCTTGTCTCCGAGCTCAACGAGCGCATGGATTTGCGGCTGAACGTGCAGGATGGCAAGACGTACAACATCAGCTTGCCCAACGGTCAGCCGCTCGTCGCGGGGACCAGCTCGTTCAAATTAGAACCCGTGCAGGCCGATTACGATCCGCAGCGGACGATCGTGGGCTATCGCGATGGAGGCGGTAACCTGATTCAGTTGGACGAGTCCACGGTCAAAGGGGGCGCGCTGGGGGGATTGATGACATTCCGGTCAGAAACTCTCGATAAAACGCAGAATCAGGTTGGTCAGCTTGCCGTATCGCTGTCCGTCGTATTTAACGAACAGCACAAGCAAGGCGTCGATTTGGACGGCGAGCAGGGCGGCGACTTTTTCAATGTGCGCGCACCTCAAGCCTACAGTTACGAAGACAACAGTCCTGTAACGATCGACGCCATCGAGTTTGATGCTGATGCTATCGATCAGCTACGTGCAACGGATTACACCATCAGTTTTGCAGGCGGCGCACCTACCGTGACTCGTAACGATAGCGGTGCAGACGTCGAGATCGGTACAAGCTGGGACGCTGCCAATAATACGCTATCGTTTGGCGGCCTATCCATGACGTTTAGCAACACGCCGGCCGACGGGGACCAGTTTGAGGTTCAGCCCGTTCGTCGAGCCGCTAACGGTATGGAAGTTAATCTTATTGATGCTGATAAAATTGCCGCGGGCTTACCTATTAATCCTAATGACGATCCTGCAGATTGGATTGCCGCAGGCACGGGTGATAATAGCAATGCATTATTGCTCCAAGATTTGCAAGGCCAGGATATTGTTGGCGGCAGCGCGTCCGTAAGCGGTGCCTATGGCGCGCTTGTCAGTGACGTGGGTAATCGCACCAACATTACTCAGGTCAATCTGGATGCACGCCAGGGCCTGACGGATCAACTACGCGCCATACAGCAGTCGGAGTCTGGGGTGAACCTTGACGAAGAGGCGGCCAACTTGATTCGTTACCAACAGTTCTATCAAGCCAATGCCCGTGTGATCGATACCGCCGGTACGATCATGGACACCATTTTGAATCTGCGTAACTAATAGGAGCTTAGGCGATGCGTGTCAGTACGGTCACGATGTATGAGCAGAGTACGGCTTCTATCAATCGTCAGCAAAATGACTTTTTGAAAGTGGGGCAACAAGTTGCCAGTGGGCGGCGTGTCGTCAATCCGTCGGATGACCCACAAGCGGCATCCCGTGCGGTAGGTGTCGACCAGTCGAAAGCCATCACACAGCAGTACGAAGACTCTCGTGTATCTGCGCGTAACTCATTGGCACAAACGGAAAGCATTCTCAACAGTATTAGCGATGCGGTGACTAGCGCCAAGACGCTGCTGATCCAAGCGTCCAGCGATACGTTGAGTGATGTTGACCGTGAATCCATTGCCAGTGAGTTGAAGGGTGTTTACGAGACGATGATCGGTCAGGCAAATGCCACCGATGGTAACGGCCGCTATATCTTTGGTGGTTACAAAGACGACGCTCCGCCCTTTGTTAAGTCTGCCGCTGGCAACGTCCAATACAACGGTGATACGAACGCGCGCGTTCAGCGCGTCGATGCGTCTCGCCTAATGCCCGTGACGGAAAATGGGGCGACGATTTTCCAAGGAGTGCCAAGCGGCGCAGGCTATATAGCCAAAGCCGAGTCAGCCAACCAGGGCAGCGTGACGTTCAGTGGTCCACAAGTGACCAATGTCAACGATCCAGATTATGGTGAAAGCTTCCGCGTTCTTTTCGACGAAGATGGAGGTGGTAACCCGACTTACACCGTCGAGCAGTTCGATGGGGCTGCTTGGCAGCCAGTCGCCGGTCTTGAGAATCAAGCTTACGACGAGTCAGCAGGCGAGCAAGTGAGTTTTGGAGGGGTGAGCCTGACTCTGAAAGGGGCGCCTGAAGTTGGCGATGAAATTCTAGTCGCTCAGCCTGGCAGTGATCAGCTTTCGGCCGATCTGTTTCAAACGATGGAAGCGGCTATCCGTGTACTAGAAACGCCAGCAGAAAATGGCACGCAGAAAGCAGCCCTGCGGAATACGCTGAACACGTCCATGCGTGAGTTGGATAACTCGTTGGACAACGTATTGACGGTCCGTGCCTCCGCCGGTGCCCGGCTCAACGAGCTAGACGTCATCGATGCAGTTGGCAGTAACCGCATGCTCAACTACGAACAAACGCTTTCGGACTTGGTTGATCTCGATTATGCCGACGCTATTTCCGAGTACAGCTTGCGCCAAGTAGGCCTTCAGGCGGCTCAGAAAGCGTTCGTAGACATCAAAGGCATGTCGCTGTTCGACTTCATGTAGTCTTCCAGCGTGTAACGTCTTATGGAAAGCCTCGGCCATCATGCCGGGGCTTTTTAGTTCAAGGGCGCCATCGTTTCGATAAGACTTTGGGTGAAGCTGATGCCTTGGCTAAACAGCTGTTGCAGAAAGCTGCCAATATCACTCATCAATACCATTAGCAGGACGATGCCAACGGTCAACGACGTAGGAAAGCCGATATTGAAAACGGTCAGCTGCGGCGCTGAGCGGTTCAAGATACCTAGCGATAAGCTAATAATCAGCAGCGAAGCCACCAACGGAAGGGCGAGCAGCATGCCGGAGGCAAAAATTGTCCCTGCATACCTTGCCAGCAGCTCGAAGGCATTCGGATTTAAACTGCCAACCCCGATGGGGAGCGTTTGAAAGCTCATCACCAGCGTCTCTAGTACCATCAAATGCCCATTAAACGCGAGAAACATCAGCAGCGTGATCATGTAGAGAATACGTGATAGCACCATGATGTTCGTGCCGCTCGACATGTCGAAAAAGCTCGCAAAGGCCAGACCCATCTGTAAACCGATAAACTCACCGGCGGCCTGCACGACAGCAAATACGACATGCATGACCAGCCCAATCGCGATGCCGATCAGCATTTGTTCGATGATGATGCCAAGGCCTGCCCACGACATGAGCGGTACGGCGGGCATGGGAGGCAGCACCGGCGCAATCACGATGGCAATGACAGCCGCTAACGACACCTTTGCTGGTGTGGGAATGCTGGAGTGTCCCCAGAGCGGGGTGGCCGTCATAAACGCAGTGATGCGTACGAAAGGCCAAAAGAAGGCAACCAGCCATCCTTGTAACTGTGCAAAGGTGACCTCGACCACTGCTTACATCACCATTGCAGGGATATTGGTGAACAGGCGCGTTGTGAAATCGGTAATCAAGCCAATGAGCCAGGGGCCCGCCAGCACTAAAACGGCAAAAACAGCCAGAATCTTGGGAATGAACGTGAGCGTCATCTCGTTAATTTGAGTGGCCGCCTGAAACAAGCTGATAATGAGGCCCGTAAAAAGGGCGGCGAGTAGCATGGGGCCTGCCAGGAACAGCGTTACGCGCATGCCTTGATAAGCGACGCTCATCACCATTTCGGGTGTCATGGATAGATGCTCCTTGCCGCGCCCCCGCGACGTTAAATCATGTAAAAACTTTCTGCTAGCGAGCCAATGATGAGCTGCCAGCCATCGACCAACACGAAGAGCATGAGTTTGAAAGGCAGTGAGATGGTGACAGGAGGCACCATCATCATCCCCAGCGCCATCAGTGTACTGGCCACCACCAAATCGATAATCAAAAAAGGAATGAAAATGGTAAAGCCAATTTGAAACGCCGTTTTGAGTTCGCTGGTGACAAAGGCGGGGAGCAACACGCGCATCGGTAGCTCCTCTGGACCTTGCAGAGGGCCGATATCGGCGAGGCGAACGAACAAAGCAATATCAGGTTCCCGTGTTTGAGCCAGCATGAACTCACGAAATGGGAGTTGAGCACGCAGTAGAAACTCTTCGAAGTTGATCACCTCATCCGTGAGAGGCACCCAGGCGGTGTCGTACACCTGATTCAACACGGGAGACATGATAAAAAACGTCAGAAACAGTGCAATACCCAGCAGCACCTGATTGGGCGGCGTTGCCTGTGTACCCATGGCGGTACGCAGTAGGCTAAGCACGATGATAATGCGCGTAAAGCTGGTCATCATCAACAGCATCGCTGGCAAGAAGGCCAGAGAGCTTAAAAAAAGCAGCGTTTGTAACGAGAGTGACCACTGCTGCCCGCCATCTTCGGTGGGCTGTGAGACGAGGCCGGGTAACTGCTGTGCTACGGCGGGGAAGGCCATCAGACCGCCCGCAAGCAGTAGCGCAAATAGCCACCAGCGACGCGAAAAGAACCGAGCAACATACAAAACGTGTGTCATGGTGAGTGCTGAGAGTCTGAAGGGGAGCGGTCGCTTTTGTCACGGTTCTTGGCCAGCGCATTGGCCAAGCGCTGAGCGAAACGAGACGGCGGAGTTTCGGGTGTGTGGGGGCGGTTTGCCGGTGCCGGCCGCTCATGCAACTTGCTGATGCGACCGCTGCTCACGCCCAGTACCAGCCACGTGTCTTCCACTTCGACCACGACGACGCGTTCGCGGTTACCCACTGCGGTGGTTCCGACGATCCGCAATCGCGCGCCCTGGTCGAAACGATGCTGTTGCCAGCGCTTGAGCAGCGAGGTGCAGAGCAGAATGATCGCAATCACCAGCGCAAGCGCAGCGGCGGTTTTGCCCAGTGCCGCCATACCAATGAGAGCGTCGCCGCCGCTTAGTGCATCCACCGAGGATTGGGCGCTGGAGGTTGCCACGCTCATCGGTTGAGTTTATGAATCCGCTCGGAGGGCGTAATGATTTCCGTAATGCGGATACCGTATTTGTCTTCGATGACGACCACTTCGCCCTGGGCAATCAGATAACCATTGATCAGGATATCCATAGGCTCCCCGGCCAGGCCTTCTAGCTCGATGACGGAACCCTGTGCCAGCTCTAGCAGCTGTTTGATCGTAAGCTTCGTACGACCCAGCTCCACCGTCAGCTTGACCGGAATATCCATGATCATTTCGAGATCACGAGAAGGGGCGCTACCCTGCTCACCGCTCAGCGGGCGGAATACTTCGTCGCTGGCGGATTTAGCCTGGGGGGGCTCGGGTTCCGGCTCATCCTCTGCATCGGATTGCTCGGCTGCCTCCTGTTCCGCTATGGCGGCTGCCCAGGGGTCCTCGTCTTCGCTGGCGGCATCCGCGTCAGAGGACGGCTCTTCTTGCTCAGACATGGCTTCCGCCCAATCGTCATCAGAGACTTTTTGATCGGGTTTGTTAGGGTCAGTCATGCTTTGGATTCCTTGGCTTTCTGTCGCGTTGAACCTTTAATAAAGTCCTTGGACGATACGTTATTCATAGCAGCATGGTCGATCATACGTAGCACCCGTAACGCGCGCTGCTGACGCTGACTACCGTACTCGCACTCCATGACGGGGACCCCATCAACGCGTGCAGTAATCGTGCTGGGAATATCCACCGGCAAGACATCCCCCTTTTTCAGTCCCATTACCTGAGCGATACGGCTGGGAATTTGTGCAAATTCCGCGACCAGCTCCACCTCCGACTGGCGTAGCTCGCTGGCCATACGGCGTGACCAAGAACCGTCGCTATCGTGGTTGCTGTCGTTGATCGGGTTGACCAGCAAGTCGCGCAGCGGCTCGATCATGGCGTAGGGCATGCAGACTTGGAAGCTGCTCGAGAGATTGCCAACTTCGATGTTGAACTTGGTATTCACCACGATTTCGTTGGGTGAATTGGTAATGTTGGCAAACTTCGACTGTACCTCGGAGCGTAAAAAGTGGACATCGATCGGATAGACCACTTTCCAAGCTTCTTGATACGCATCGATGGCAAGATTCAATAACCGCTGAATAATGCGCTGTTCGGTATTCGTAAATTCGCGCCCATCCGACTTGGTAACGAAGCGTCCGTCGCCCCCAAACAGGTTGTCTACCACCATGAAGACCAGGTTTGGTGGGAAAACGACAAGACCCGAGCCACGCAGCGGTTTCATCGACACGATGTTAAGGTTGGTCGGCACCGGTACGTTGCGTGAAAAGTCACTGAAGCTTTGGTAGCGCACTGACTCGACAGTAATGTCAGAGCTACGGCGAATCAGGTTGAACAGCCCGTTGCGGAAGTAACGAGCAAAGCGTTCGTTGATAAAGTCGAGCGCGTGCAGGCGCTCGCGAATGACCCGGTGTTGTGTCGACGGGTCATAGGGGCGAATCCGCGACTCATCCTGGGTTGGAGACGACGTTGCCGACGGCTCGTCATCTCCGCTGACGCCTTTGAGTAAGGCATCGATCTCTTCCTGGGACAGTAGATCGTCCTGCGACATGAACGGCTCCCGTTCCCTAGGCTATTGCACAATAAATTCGGTAAACAGCACTTCCTGAAGATCCAAGGGAGGCTGGTTTTCCGTTAGCGGAACGCTCAATCGGCGAATGATCTCTTGGGCGAGCGTCTCTTTACCTTCGGTCGAAGTCAGCTGTTCTGCCTGCTTGCCGGATAAAAGAATCAGGAGACGGCTACGCACTTGCGGCATGTGCTCTTCGATGAGCGCCTTGCTCTCCTCGTTACCAACACGCAGGGTAATGCCTGTATAGAGAAGGCGTGACCCGTAGCGGTCATCCGCTAAGTTGACGGTAAAGGGCTCGATCTGGGTAAACACCGGAGGGGTGTGCTCCACCGTTTGCTGCTGAGCGTCACCCTCGGCGCTGTTATCGCGCTGGTCGAGTACGAGATAGATCGCTGCTGCTGCTCCTGCAGAGGAGAGCAAGACAAGAACGATCATTACCCAAAGCAGTTTTTTTGATCCGCCGCTTGATTCTGCCATTGTTGTTCCCATGATGTTCACGCATGACGCTAGCCAAGCATTATGCCTAACGCGGGTGATGGTGAAGAAACGAACAGGCTTCCTTGGGGAGCCTATCTTTTGGTTTAGCTAGTTAATCCGATCATTACTACGTACGTCATGACCAAGGTATACGTTGCCTTACGCATACAGGTCGACTCGCCCATCCAGCGTCACGGGCGTGCTTTCCGACGTAGGCGCTCCCATGTCGCCCTCTACGCTACTGCCATCACCCGAGGCCGAGGCACCGCCACCGCTTTGTTGGGCGAAAGTTTGCTCGTTGGAGGCATTTTGCTCACCTACAGAGGTCTCTCCTAGCGAAATTCCCTGTTCTGCCAGCGCTTCGCGAAGCTGTGGAATCGCTTGCTCTACGACTTGGCGCACCTGCGCATGAGCCGACAGGAAATGCGCTTGAGCGCCATGCTCGGTCATCTTCAGTGAAATGGAGAGGGGTCCCAGCTCGGCTGGGTGCAGCTTCATTTGAATGTGCTGCTCACCGCCTCGCTGGGCAAATTGCACGAGCTGCTGGCCAAGCTGTGATGGCCACGCAGGATGCGACACTGGCGTCCCAATGGATGGGGGCAGTGGCGTACTCGATGACGCGGCGATAGGTGTCGAAGCTGGATTGGCACTGTTGGCGGTGCCCGGTAAGCTCAAGGCTAGCTCGCCTGCACTGCCAAACCGTGCAGTTCCCTCGCTTGCACCACTGCTGACCGCCAGAGCGCTCGCGATGGCCTCGCTACTGATCCCTGGGTGAGGCGGGGGTGTTGGCAGCGTCGGTGCCGTTAACGTGCCAGGGGTGGCTGGCTTGCCCTCCGTGGGGGAATGGGCGGGCGTGTGACTGAGTAGCGCGGCAATTTGCTGATTGAGTGTGTCAACACGCTGAGGAGACCCCGCCGTGTCCGTGTTGGCAGTGAGCTGTTGATAGGCGGTCACCAGGGCGGCAGCGTCCTGGTGGCTGATCGCTAACTGCTCTGCAATGTCGGCAATCGACAAAGTGTATGTCACTGGAAAGTCTAACTTACCCTTGAAATCGGTGTTCCCAGATATCATGGAAAGTTGGGCAATAAGGTGGTCTTGTTTCGAAAGCAAGCTCTCAGAAGAAATGAGGTTACTTTGTAGCGTTATCGGATTTTTTGCACTATTGCTAATCTTAATAAGTTCCGTAGCTTCACTGCTTAGGCGAAGGTTAGGCGTGTCAATTTGCAAAATTGGTACAGTCAGTATGGAAAGATGCGCTGTTTGGTTATCTGATGGCGCATTAGCTGAGAATAAGGAGGTTAATCGCTGATAGGGGGCCTCAATGTGTATTGATTCAGTGCTTACATTGGACTGAGGATATAATGCAGCGAGTGGTGCGGTGTCTTGTGGGCTGAGCGATAGCTGACTAGCAAAGTCAATTTGTTGATAGAGCGTCTTCTCAGAAGTTGTGTATGCATCTTGCACCGACGGTACTGTCAACATGCCAGGGGTGGCTGGCTTGCCCTCCGTGGGGGAATGGGCGGGCGTGTGACTGAGTAGCGCGGCAATTTGCTGATTGAGTGTGTCAACACGCTGGCGAGACCCCGTCGTGTCCGTGTTGGCAGTGAGCTGTTGATAGGCGGTCACCAGGGCGGCAGCGTCCTGGTGGCTGATCGCTAACTGCTCTGCAATGTCGGCAATCGACAAGGTGTCTGTCGTAGATGCGCTCGATTGAGCTGGCGAATCGCTAAACGCTGCGACCAACGAGAGACGGCTGGCGATTTCATCCAGCGCTGACAGAGAAACATCGGTCGTGCCGTCGAGCACGCCTGGCAGCATCGCCAGCTGCTCTGCAGAGGGTTGCTCTGTGTTTTGCAGCTGCGCAAATAGCGCTGCCAAACCTTCTTGATCAAGCTCAATGCCCAGTGAGTCTAGCAGTGCCGCGAACTCTTTTAGATCGGTCGTGGCCTGCGAAGTAGGTGTCGAGCTGGCAGAAAGCGCTTGGGGCAGTCGCGGTTGTCCTTCGTTGGCCTGCAGCATGGCTTGACGAAAAAGGCCGTTCGAGACGCTTTGAGCCCCCGTCGTCTGCGACGTCGACGCGCCACTTCCCTGACTAGGATTCGCAGAAAGTAACAGTTGAATATTCATGAATAGGCTTCCTGACGCGACGCTAAAGGGGTTTATCAGACTGCTGACGAGCCAGACGGTTAGTCACCATGTCATCGCTCACTTTTTGCTCGTGGCGTGCTTGGCGGCGGTGCTCCTCTAATAACCGACGCGAGGCCAGTGTATCGTAAGAGGAGAGTTTGCGCTGCTCCTGCTGCCAGTGCTGTTGGCTTTGTTGCACGCGTTTTTGCTGCGCCGCCAACGCTTGCCGAGCACGGCTCAGGGCGGCGTCCAGCGACGCCAAGAACTGTTGATAGTTGTACATGGTAGCGGGGTCGATACCGTCACGCATGGCCTGCTGCAAACGCTCGGCATACTCGACGCGATAGCGGTTGAGCGAGTGTAACTGTGCTTCGGTTTGCTGCTGCGTTTGACGCTCTTGCGCCAGCAGTTTGCCGGCTTGATCGCGCGCATCGCGCGCGAGATCTGTCAGCATATCGAGCTGTTGATGACTCATTTAGCCTCCCACTACCGTGTGCAGGGCTTGGCGTGACTCTTCAAGCGTCGCACACTCCTCGATATTTTGTTGAAGGAATCGCTCCAAGTCAGGAAAGCGATTGACGGCTTCGTCTAGCCGAGGGTCATGTCCTGGGCTATAGGCACCTACGCTAATCAGATCGCGGTTGCGCTGATAGCGTGAAAAAATCTGTTTGAACGTGCGCGCCTCTTGCTGCTGCGCTGGCGTCACGATGGCGGTCATCGCACGGCTGATAGAGGCTTCTATATCGATGGCAGGGTAGTGACCGGCCTCGGCTAGCGTGCGAGACAGCACGATATGGCCATCCAAGATCGCCCTGGCCGAGTCGGCGATGGGATCCTGCTGGTCATCCCCCTCGGTGAGCACGGTATAGAACGCCGTAATCGAACCGCCACCTCGCTCTGCATTGCCGGCTCTCTCTACCAAACCAGGCAATTTGGCGAAGACGGACGGCGGATAGCCTTTCGTGGCGGGCGGTTCGCCAATGGCGAGGGCGATCTCCCGCTGTGCCATCGCATAACGTGTCAGGGAGTCCATGATCAGCAGCACGTTGCGACCGGCATCGCGAAACCCTTCGGCGATGCGCGTTGCATAGGCAGCCCCTTGTAAGCGCTGTAGCGGCGACGTGTCAGCAGGGGCGGCGACAACCACTGCTCGTCTGCGCCCCTCTGGCCCCAAAATATTGTCAATAAAGTCCTGTACTTCGCGACCACGCTCGCCAATCAAGCCCACCACGATCACATCGGCTTGGGTATAGCGCGCCATCATGCCCAGCAGAACCGATTTACCCACGCCGGAACCTGCGAATAGCCCCATGCGCTGGCCACGACCCACGCTGAGCAGTGCATTGATGGCGCGAATGCCAACATCGATTTGTGATTCGATGGGCGCACGTGACAGCGGATTGAGCGGCCGAGATTGGAGCGTCGTGCGGGGAGCTTCCTCCACGCCTTCACGATCATCGAGCGGATTGCCATTACCATCCAAGACTCGCCCGAGTAGCTCGTCACCGATCGGGAAGCGGCGCGCACTGTGACCATTGCCATCGACCAGGGGAGTGACGCGTGCGCCCGGCATCAAGCCGGAAATTTCTTCGAGGGGCATCAGGTAGAGCTTATCGCCCGAGAAGCCGACGACTTCGGCTTCGGCATGCTTATCGCTGTCGTTCAAGCGGCCATCTGCGCCCGGAAGTTCGATCTGGCAGGCGCTGCCAACGGCGACGCGTAAACCGACCACTTCGATCACCATGCCCGTTGCACGCACCACACGACCGCTAGAGCGGTAATACGGCAGCCGACCAACGCGCTGAGTCGTGCGCTGAAGGGCTTTTTGCCATCGTTGTTGATGGGGGCAACGGAGGTGGTTCATCGCATTACCCCGAGGATGCCGCGCTATGGCGTTTACGGAGCTGAGCCTGAACGCTGTGCCAACGGCTCTCGAACGTGGCATCCAGTTCGCCCTGGGCACTGGTCAGGCGGCACCCCCCCCGAGTCAGTTGGTCGTCTGGTTGCAGCGTCCAGCCGGCGGCTTCCAGTTCGCTGCCTAAGTGCTCGGTGACCAGCTCGTGATCGGTGGGGTTGAGCCACAGTCGCTGTTTACCCACCAGTGGAGGCTCCGTGTGCAGCAGTTCCCGCACGATGGCGAGGATATGCTCGGGGTGCGCGTCTAGTGCGTCGCCTGCTAGCTGCTTACCGGTGGTCAACGCCAGCTCTGCCAGATCGTGGGCGATGGTTTCGTCGAGACGCTCGAGGGCCTCCGAAAACTGTTTGGCCAAAGCCGCTAGCGGGGTCACGCTCTTGCGAATCTGTTCATTGAGTTCTTGCGCGGCGTGCTCACGCCCTTCGCTTAGTCCTTGGGCATAGCCCTCGTCGTGGCCACGCGTCAACCCTGCCTGATACCCCTCCTCTTCGGCAGCTTGGCGAAGACGTTCGTAAATCTCTTGGCGCTCTTGCTCTTCACGGGCACGCGCCTCTTCTGCGGCGCGCCGGGCGGCCTCGACTTTACGCTGGTGCTCGCTTGGCACGGCGGCGCGGCTGTCAGGCTGTGCACGGCTGGGCGCTGCCAGCTCGTCCATCTGCCAGCGCCGCCACTCGCCGTGGCGATCGAACTCTGGCGTATGCGTATTAGACATACTCGTCGTCTCCGCCCGCTAGGACGATCTCTCCGGAATCGGCCAGACGGCGGACGATCTGCAGGATCGCTTTCTGCTCGGTTTCTACCTGAGAGACGCGAATGGGGCCACGGGCCTCCATGTCTTCGCGTACCAAATCGGCGGCGCGCTGCGACATGTTGCGCAGGAACTTGTCCACCAACGCGTCCTGGGCACCCTTGAGGGCCACCACCAAGGAGTTGGTTTCGACTTCCTGTAGGACCATCTGAATGGCGCGGTTGTCCAGGTCCAGCAGGTTCTCGAAGAGGAACATCTCGTCGATGATCTTCTGGGCAAGGTCTTCGCTGTGCGAGCGAACGGTTTCGATGGCCACCTCTTCCTGAGAAGAGTTCATCAGGTTGAGGATCTCTGCGGCCGTTCTTACGCCGCCCATCTTGCTGCGCTTGAGGTTTTGACCGTCGAGCATGCTGGTGAGTACCTCGGTGAGCTCTTGGAGAGCCGCTGGCTGTACGCCACTGAACGTCGCAATCCGTAGGACGACATCGTTGCGCAGCTTCTCTTCGAACAGCTCGAGAATATCGGCCGCCTGATGGCGGTCCAGGTGTACCAGAATGGTGGCAATGATCTGCGGGTGCTCGTCGCGGATGAGCTCGGAGACCATGGACGCTTCCATCAGGTTCAGGGCATCGATACCTGAATTTTCGCCCGTGGTTTCGAGAATGTCTTCGATGAGGCTGGTAGCCCGCTCACTGCCGAGCGCTTTGGTCAGCACCGAGCGAATGTGCTCGCTCGAGTTGAGGTTCAGCGCCACGAACTCTTCGGTTTCACGGTGGAACGCTTCCAGCACGGCTTTCATGTCTTCATGCGAAACTTGGTGAAGCCGTGCCATTTCGGTACTGATCTCTTGCACTTCGCTGGCGCTGAGGAACTTGAAGACCTCGGCGGCGCTGTCTTCATCCAGTGCCAGCAGGAGAATGGCACTTTTACGTGCGCCGCTCATTTCAGCAATGCTAGTCATTGGCGTTCATCCAGCTGCGAATGATCATAGCGACCATGCGGGGATCTTCCTGGGCCATCTCCCGCAGGTCGTTAAGATTGTGTTCGTAGAGCGACGTTTTACGACGACGCTTGGGCTTGTTGCTGTAGGTGTCTTCCTCGTCGCCCTCGCCTTCGCTGCCTTCTTGCTCGTCCTCTTCACCGCCTACGCTGGTGTTCAGCGTGCCGCCAGGCATGGCAGCCGCCATGACCGGGGGTTGTGTATAGCGTTTGATCAGCGGACGCAAAATCAGCCAATAGAGCAGTAGGGCAGCGATAGCAACAAGAAGGTAGCGACCCAAGGTCGCTGCCATGGCGATGTTGTCGGGGTGTTGCCACCAAACAGGCTCGACGCGAGTGTCATCGTCGCCAGCAAAGGGCGTATTCACCACTTCTACCTGATCGCCTCGCAGCTCAGAGAACCCCATGGCCTGCTGAACCAAGCGCTCGATTTGTGCGATCTCTTCGGCGCTGAGGGCCACTTGCTCTACTTCGCCCTCTTCGTTCGTGACGTTACGGAAGTTGACCACGACCGCTGCAGAGAGTCTTTGCACTTGGCCCAGACGATGCTGAATGTGCTCGATGCTACGATCAACTTCGTAATTCACGACGTCTTCTTGGCGCAGATTGCGTAACGCGCCCGGTTCGGCCTCGCCGTCTCCTTCGCCATCGCCCTCTTCGGCATCGGGCTGATTGATCGGGGAGGGCGCCACACCCGGCGGGGTGTTGCTGAGGGCGCCGGGAATGCCGGTGGCAAGAGGGTCTTCGCCATCATAAGAGAGGCTCAATTGACGGCTGCGCACGGCTGATTCGTTGGGCGCCTGGTTGGGGCTATAGCGCTCGGAAGTCTGCTCACGACGTGAAAAATCGATCTGCGCGGCTACTTGGGCGCGCACGTTATCACTGCCCATGATGGGCGACAGGATGTTTTCGATACGCTGCTGGTAAGAGCGCTCGACTTCCGTGATGTACGCCAACTGAGTGCCGTCGAGGTCACCCCCCTGGGCGCTGTTGGCTGTGAGGAGACGCCCGTTTTGATCGACGACGGTGACATCTTCGATGGCAAGCTCTGGCACGCTGCTGGAGACCATATGAACGATGGCGCTCACTTGTCCCTCGCCCAGCACTCGGCCCGGCAGCAGGGTCAGCACCACCGACGCTTTAGCAGGCTCGCGGTCGCGGATGAACACCGACGGCTTCGCCATGGATAGGTGAACCCGCACGCTTTCGACGGGGCCAAGCGACTCGATGGAGCGAGCAAGCTCGCCTTCCAGGCCGCGTTGGAAGTTGACCTGCTCAGCAAACTGACTGATCCCGAACGCCTGGGTTTCCATGAGTTCAAGGCCAAGATTGCCCCCTTGCGGGAGACCCTGCTCAGCCAGTTGAAGGCGCAGCGTGTGCACTTGGTCGCTCGGGACTAGCAGTGCTTGGCCGCCCTGGCTGAACTGGTAAGGAACGCCGCGGGTATCTAGCTCAGTGATGATTCGGCCGCCGTCGGCTTCGCTGAGATTGCTGTAGAGCACCCGGTAGTCGGGACTGCTGGCCCACATGAAAAGGGCCGCCACCACCGCGATGGACGCGGCAGCCGCCACCAGTACCACCACAAGCGGATTGCCGCGCAGCTGTTTCATAGTGCGCTCAAAAGCCGATGGGTTGCTGGGTTCGTTCTCTGCGGCTCCGCTACGCGGAGGGCTTTGTGTCGTGCTGTTTTGACGGCCTGCCGTCGCACCCGTTTCGCTCATGCGTCCCTCCACAAGGGAAGGCAAAACGGGGGTCGACCAAGGCGCATCACCAAAGAAGGCATAGGCTATATCCGTCAATCGCGGTTATCCGCTGAAAGAATGAAGCGGAATTGTGATGGACGCCATTATCCGGGGGTGCGTCGACCATAAATGAACGAAAAGCTTGGCTTTTCACACGCATTTGTTCGTATGAGGCTTTTCGTACCGATGGTAGGCTTGCGGCATTAAATGAACACCCGCACATTGAGGCAAGCGTATGAGTTCACCTTCCATACAGTCTGCGCTGCAGCAGATGCAGGGGCTCGCCGCCCAAGCGGCCCAGCCTATCAAGGGCGAGCAACTGACGACGGCGGTCGGGCAGTCTGGCTTTGGCAGCGAGCTACAGGCCTCTATCCAGCGCATCAATCGTTTGCAGCAGTCGGCGAATGCAAAAGCCATGGCCTTTCAGGCTGGCGAGCCGAACATCGAGCTCAACGATGTCATGGTCGACATGCAAAAAGCGAGCGTGGCCTTCCAAATGGGGATGCAGGTGCGCAACCGCTTAGTAACCGCCTACCGCGATGTCATGAACATGCAGGTGTAATGCGACTGGCTTAGGTCGACGGGACATGAGGTCGGCATGGGCATAGGGCAGTTGATGGTCTGTCATCTCTTGGTGGTAGCGCTCATCCTTGGGCGCTCGGTCTGGATGAGAGGGTCGGATGCCTTGTTGTTACGCCTGTAGCGAGATGAGCTTGCCTTGTAACTCCTCCAGACGCTCAGCCATCTGCAGTAGCTCCTCGGCGGGTATCTGACGTATGACATCGCCCGTTTCACGATCGATGACCCGGGTGATGATGCGTGAAGAGTGTTCGCTGATATCGAACTCTAGCCCTCGCGGTCGCATGACGTCATTGATGCGCTGGAGGTGCTCGATCAGGGCGTCTTTCGTGGTCTGTTCGGCGTCCGAAGGTGCCTCCGTGATGGCCGCGATCTTGGCGGAGTGAGTGTCGATGCGTGAGCGTTCCTGGGGTAGAGCAGCGACGAGCGGGGGTGTGGTTGAGTCGATGATGAGTGGGCCCATGTACAACGTTCCTCTTTAAGCTAAGCCTGTCATGGCTGGGTAACGTAACCGAGTAAAGGCGCGAGGCCGTTTACCGTTCGGTGATGAGCCTCTTCAGAAGTCTATCGGCGTATTTGCCGCCAACTTTATAGTTTTTACTATAGACGAAAAGAAAGTGTTATTAGCCCTATGGCGGGCATACGGCTCCATAAAAGCTTCTGTTATGCTCTGCTGCTTTGTGATGAGTGTTAACGCATAACGCGTTCGGGGAAAGCGAGGCACGCATGGAAGTCCAGCAAGATGAGTACGAGAGCATCACGAGTCCGTCGGCCATTAGCTCTCTGTTAAATACCATGATCGAGAGCGGCGGCGTTTCTCTGTGCTTGGCAACTCCTGATGCGCGGCCCGAGCCTATCGTGTTGATGGAGCAGCACGAGGGCGACACGCTCGTCATGGATCTGTCGTCCGTTGATTATCTGCTCAGTCGTTTGCAGCAGGGGGAGCAGTTCTTCCTACGTGGTCAGTCCCAGGGGAAAGTGGTCAGAACGCCGCTTCTCTCGTTGACCGAAACCCGCCGTTCTGGCGGTCGTTTTTTATGCTGTAGTGATTATCCGGCCTCGGTTGACGTGTTGCAGCGTCGTGAATCTTACCGTGCCGAACTGCGCATGGGTATGGTGGTTGCGGCAACCGTGTTTGGGGAGGGGGGCGACAGCGCGTTGGGAGAGCTGCGCGACCTATCTCAAGACGGCTGTCAGCTCGAATTGCCGCTGACGGCCAGCGGTGTCCTGGCCGAGACCGATGCGCCGCTGAAGCTCGCTTTTACCTTTCCAAACGGCACTTATTTTGAAGTTCACGCGGTCGCCCGTCACCAAAAGACCGATCCTGAGCGCCACTTGCTTCGCGTTGGCTTCCGTTTTGCCGGCTGCACGTCTGAGCAAGAGCGGCAGATTTGGTACTTCGTCTGCGAGATCGAACGCGAGGCATCGCGCTATAAGAAGGACGTTCAGGAAGAGCGTCAGCCGTCGCCACTCTTCGAGCAGCCCGGTCGGCGGACGCCGGATACCGAGCATGTAGGACGACGCGATATTCGCCGCTACGCGACGCCGATGGCGCGCCGCTTGGTCAAAGTGGCGGCGTATTTGGATGCTCAGCTGCTGCTGTTACAGCAGGGGAGTGACATCGATTCGCGCCAGCTGTCGCGCAACGCAGATCGTTTGTTGATGCTTCACGAAGAGGATCGTGAGGGCTTGCTTTTTGCCTCTCGCTGCCTCTCTTTGGAGCCACTGCTGGTGCGCCACGGGATTGCCGTCGCGGTGCATTTGCTGGATTTGGTGGGCGATAACATGCCCCGAGAAGTGCGCAAAGCGATCGTGGCGAGCGGGCTGGTGCACGACCTGGGCAAGGCGCTGGTCCCTCAGGTGGTGTTCAAGGCGCCCCACTTCGAGGCGAACCACCGCCGCGCGTTAAGCGAGCACGTATCACTGCTATTGGCGCGTTTGCATACCTGTCAGTGGCTGTCTGCCACCGTGGCGCAAGCGGTGATTGGCGGAATCAATGAGCGTCTCGACGGCAGCGGTTATCCAGAAGGGTTGACGGGAGACGATATCAACGAGCTGGCGAAAGCGAGTGCGATCGTCGACGTGGTTGAAGCTATGCGGCGTGATCGGGCCGATCGTCCTGCGCGCACGGCTCAGCAGATCTATCGTCATCTTCTCGCGCATCCTCACCAGTTCGACCCGCGCTGGATCAAGCGTTACATCGAGCATTTCAAAACGTTGCCGGTGGGTTCGCTGGCGCTCTTCTCGAGCGAGCAGTTGGCCTGGATTCTACGCCTCGATGAGAGTGGCGCGCCGTCGGAGGTGGTGCTGACGCAGCAGTCAGAGCCGCCCATGCGTGACACTCTGGGAGCGGTTGTTCGCGGTGATGTCTTGGAGCGTTTGGGTAAACCCATTCGAGAAGTGGCGGTCTCAACGTAAAGCACCAGGGCAGTGCAACCGGCCAAAATTAAAACGTAATTAGGCTTAAAGTCCGCGCTGCCTGCGCCGATATATTCAGTAAGTGAGCAAGCACGCTCAACCATCAAGATGAAACAGCCGTTTGCCGCGATGGGCGCGGCTGTGGTTTTACCTCAAACAGGAGTGCCCGCTAATGACTTACACTCGCGGTGGCGCCGCTAACGGACGTGGTGCAAATGCGTATGCCCGTGTCGGCGTTGAAAGTGGTGTTATGTCTGCTGATCCGCATCAGCTGATCGTGATGCTCTTTGACGGTGCTCAGGCAGCCATCCGTGCGGCGCGTATTCACATGCAGGCTGGTAATCGGGCAGAGAAAGGGCGCTCGATTTCCAAAGCCCTCGATATCATCAATAACGGTTTGGCAGCTGCCCTCGACCAAGAGAAAGGCGGTGTGATTGCCGAGCGACTCGCATCGCTCTACGACTACATTGCTCGCTTGCTGTTGACGGCTAACCTGCGCAACGACGAAGAGAGCCTCAATCAAGCCGAACGGTTGCTTGAAGATATCGCTTCCGCCTGGCGTGAAATCGGTCAACAGCAGAGTGCATGAGGCAAGCATGGCAGCTTCCGAAACAGCCCATCGTCATTCGCAGCAGGCACTCCTGGATGCCTATGCAAAGCTGTTGGTGCGCGTGCACTATATGCACGAGCTCGCCAACGCAGAAAAGTGGGCAGAACTGATCGAGCAGCGCAGCAACTATGTAGTGCTGGTCGAAGAGGTGCGTGAATTAGATGTCACGGTGGTGCTCGATGCTCAGGCCAAGCAGCGCAAGTCCGAGCTGTTGGAGCAAATCCTGGAGCACGATGTCGAGATTCGCCGCCGTTTGGTCGCCCGACGCGATGAGCTTGGTAAGTTGATTGGCGTGACCCAGCGTCAGCGCGACCTGCACCGTGCGTATGCGCCGCAGCAGGGGGCATACAACGGTTACGAGAGCGACCCCTCTCGCGATAAGGGGGCATCGTGAGTGGCATTACGCCGCTTATCGACACTCTTTTACATCAAGTGCTTGGTCGCCAAGCCGAGGTGTCCACGCAGCGTGCGCTGAATGCCCCCGTGCAACCCGTGTATGCCGGTGACGGTCCGCGAGCACTGCAAGGAGATGCCGGGCTGGATGGGCGCCCACTGGCACCGCTACTCGGTGACCTAAAGCGCCTGCCAGGCTCTCCCGATGGGGTTCGTCAGGCGCCTCCTGGTACGCTGCCCGGTAATGCGCCCAGCTCGACACAAACCCACTTTAGCCCTGCTGCACGCACCATCGCCGATGTGTTGCTGCGTTTTCCTGCGCCTCCCACCGTGCTGCGCCCCCAGGCCCCGTTAATGTCGACGCAGGAGCCGCCTTCGGCACCCGTAGTGGCCAATCGGTTAGAGTCGAGCATTCGTGATAGTGGGCTCTTTTACGAAGCGCATCTCAAGCGCTGGTTTCAAGGCGATACCTCTCGGCAGCAGTTGATGCGTGAGCCGCAGATGCAGCCAGGGCCTCGCCCTGCCGCTGTTTTCGTACCCAGTTTCACGTCGGCAGTGCTGAGTGCCACCGCCACTGCGCCCGCCTCGGCGCTGGTGACAAGCACCGCGCCATTCACCATTTTGCCGAATACCCCACTGACCCCTTTGACAGGCAATCAACCGTTGCTGGAGCGGCCCGCCATGTTGCCGCCCAGCCCCAATGCCGTGCCATCGCCCCTGACGAACAGTCGAGAGCTCCCCCAGGTGCCTGCCGCCCTGCCGGCAAGCAGCGAATGGGACGTGTCGAGTCGTGGGCCAAGAGAGATTGTGCACGAGAGTCTTCAAGGGCTGGTGCGTCAACAGCTAGAGATGATGGTAACGCCGACGCTGCGTTGGGAAGGGGATGTTTGGGCGGGCATTTTTATGGCGCTCGTCATCAACCTGCCCGGCCGCGACGGGCAAAAAGAGGGAGCGGGTGACGAAGGCGAAGCCGACAAGGGGTGGCGTTCTGAAATGCAGCTCGATGTCCCTAACCTGGGGCGTTTCAACATTGCACTTGCACTTTACCAGGGAGCCTTGACGATCGACCTAACGGCCGAGGACGCCGAGACGCGACAGCGCCTGGAAGAGGGGGTGGGCGCACTGGAACAACGATTGAGCGCGTTCGATTTTCGTAAAGTTAAGGTCATGGTTAGACATGTAACATTGGAGAGCGATGATGGCGACCTCGGGTGATCGACGCCGCCAAGCCGTCGCGCTGGCCTATCAAGAGGGAGAGCAAGCCCCTCGTGTGGTAGCGAAAGGGTATGGCGAACTCGCGGAGCGCATCATGGCGGAAGCGCAGCGCCAGGGGATCTACGTACACGATGCCCCGGAGTTGGTAGCACTACTGATGCAATTGGACTTGGATGCAGAGATACCCGCCAGTTTGTACCAAGTCGTCGCTGAGCTGCTCGTCTGGGTCTTCGAGCTATCGGACGGAGGGCTGAATCAGCGTGAAAGGCTCAAGTAGCCAATACAAGCGTTGTATGCAACCATGATACTGGGTAAGAAAAAGTCATCAATGGCGCCAGTATAATGGTCACAATGTCGCGCCTGTGTCGTTCGATGGGACACTATGAGTCAAACAAGCTTTCTCGATGAGATTCAAGAAATTAACTTAGCGTATTTGCTACTTGCGCAACGCCTGCTAAGCGAAGATCGCGAGGCGGCCATGTTTCGCCTAAAAATCGACGGCGAGCTCGCCGACCTTTTGGTATCGCTCAATGCATGGCAGCTCACCAAGCTTGCGCGTAGCAATCAGTTGGTATGCCGGTTCAGCCATTCGAGTGGTCAACGGCTACGCGAAATTCTCGAAAACCCCAGGGATCAAGAGCTATCAGGCCTGCATGCGTCGCTGTTATCTGCCTGTGAGCCGATGACATCGCTAACGTCAGGAGAGTCGAAGTGAGCCAGAAGAGCTTGGTTGATGAAATGCACCAAGTGCAGCTGGCAATCGAGCTGATTGAGTTAGGTGCACGTTTGCAGGTGCTGGAAACGGAAACGGAGCTGAGCCGCACGCGCCTGATCAAACTTTATAAAGAGGTGCGGGGCATGTCGCCGCCCAAAGGGATGTTGCCATTCTCTGCAGATTGGTTCGTCACTTGGCTGCCCAACGTGCACTCCTCTTTTTTCTACAACATCTATGTCGGGCTGTTGAAAGGCGCGGGCTGTGAGCGCATCGATGCTTTCGTCAAGGCGTATCGCTTGTACGAAGAGCAAATTTCGCTGGAGGATGTGGAGCCAGTATTAGGGTTAACGCGCGCTTGGACACTGGTGCGCTTTTTTGAAAGCGATCTGCTACAGCTGACTACCTGCACGCGCTGTGAAGGCCACTTTGTCGCTCACGCCCACAGCCCGACGCACGATTACGTGTGCGGTATTTGTCAGCCCCCCTCGCGTGCTGGCAAGACCCGTAAAGCATCGCGTTGAACGTATAAAATTGTCACGCCCCTAGCGGCGAGGCCGAGAATTAATAAACTACCTCTTTAACGGTTAGATAGCGGTAAAAGGCGGTGGTACTTTTTCATTAAACAGCGCACTCGTCTTAGTATGATGTGGCTAAGTAGCACTCGGGATGGAGCGGTGCCTGTGTGGTCAAGCCTGAGGCCCTGCTCTTTTTGAAAAAACTGATATCGCAAGGACTCTGCTTGTGCTGATTCTTTTAGGTTATGTGGTCGTACTGGTGTGCGTATTCGGCGGCTATGTACTGGCAGGTGGCAGCTTGGGGCCGCTGTATCAGCCGACGGAGCTGCTGATGATCGGTGGGGCGGGCGTGGGGGCGTTCATTGCCGCCAACAACGGCAAGGCCATCAAAGCAACGTTCAAAATTCTGCCGCGGCTAAAGCGAACCAAAAAATATAACAAAGCGCTCTATATGGAATTAATGGCGCTGCAGTACAAAATTCTCTCCAAGGTACGCCGTGAGGGGATGCTTGGCATCGAGCGCGATATCGACAACCCCGAGGAAAGCCCGCTGTTTCAAGAGCACCCGTCGGTGCTGGCAGACCCGCATATCATGAACTTCTTGACCGACTATCTTCGCCTAATGGTGAGTGGCGGTATGGAGCCCATGGAAATCGACGAGCTGATGCTGCATGAGATCGAGGTCTTCGAACAGGAAGCGCACGTGCCCATCGACGCCATTGCCAAAGTGGGTGATGCCATGCCTGCGTTCGGCATCGTGGCGGCGGTCATGGGGGTCATCAAGGCGTTGACCTATGCGGACGCCACCGCTGCGCAGATGGGGGAGATGATCGCACTGGCACTGGTCGGTACGTTCCTAGGGATTCTGCTGGGTTACGGCTTCATCAGCCCGATTGCGAGCTACGCCGACCGTCAGGCCAAAGAAGCGGAGAAAATGCTGCAGTGTATCCGCGTCACGCTGCTGGCGAGCCTGCATGGCTATGCGCCTCAGCTTGCCGTCGAATTTGGCCGTAAAGCGCTGCATACCGCAGAGCGTCCCAGCTTCACCGAATTGGAAGAGTACGTGCGCGACGCCAAAAAGGGCGGTAATGCATGAGTAAGGGTGGGGATAAGCGTCCGATTGTCATCCGGCGCAAAAAAGTGGTCCATGCCCACCATGGGGGGGCATGGAAGATCGCGCTGGCGGACTTTATGACCGCGCTGATGGCGCTCTTCTTGGTGATGTGGATTCTGAGTGTGTCCAGTGAAGAGACTCGGCGGGGCGTGGCGGAGTACTTCAGTACCCCACTCGTCACGGCCATTACCGGGGGAGATATGTCGGGAAGCACCAGCGTCATTCCCGGTGGTGGGCCTGACCCTACGCACAGCGATGGTGAGCGCGCGCGCATCGACGTGCTGCAGCACACTCGCCCCAGCGCTCAAGAACGACGCTTCTTCGATGACTTGCAAGAGCGTATCGAGCGCGCCATCGAGCGTGACCCGGAGCTGCGTGAACTGCGTAACCAGATGCGTTTCGACTTAACCCGGGAAGGGTTACGGATTCAGCTACTGGATACCGAGCAGCGCCCCATGTTTGAGTTAGGGAGCGATCAGGTAGCGCCGTACATGCGCAGCCTGCTGCGTACCATGGCTCCGTTGTTGAACGATTTACCTAACGATCTCAGCATCAGCGGTCACACCGACAGCGTTCCTTATGCCGGTGGTTATCGCGGGTACAGTAACTGGGAGCTCTCCAACGACCGTGCCAATGCGTCGCGTCGTGAATTAGTGGCCGGTGGGCTTGATCCAGATCAGCTTTTACGCGTATCGGGCTTTGCGGATCGCGTGCTGTTGTCTGACACTGCGCCCACGGATCCGATCAATCGTCGTATCGAGCTCGTCGTGCTGCTGCCAGAGATCGCCGAAGCCATTCGCAACCCAGGCATTCTCTCGGCGGACGACACCCTGCCAGAGGGCGAGATGCCCGAGGCACTGCTTCCCGACGACGCCTTGCCCAGTGACACGGCGCTCGATGAGCCGGTACCAGCAGAACAAGTGCCACCAAATACGCCACAGGTCGACGATGAAGGGTAATCGCGGCTTGTCACAAAAAAATATGACGTTCACGTGGAGCGGTGCATGGATATAGCGGATTTTTTTGACACCTTTTTTGAAGAGGCTGAAGAGCTGCTTGCCGACATGGAGCAGCACTTACTGGAACTGGATGTCGATGATCCGGATAGCGAGCAGCTAAACGCTATCTTCCGCGCAGCCCACTCTATCAAAGGTGGCGCAGGAACCTTCGGTTTTAGCGTGCTACAGAAAACCACGCACATTTTCGAAAACCTGTTGGATCATGCTCGCAAAGGCGAACTGACCCTGCGTGCGGAGCACGTGGATACCTTTTTAGAGGCCAAAGACATCATGCACGAGCAGCTCGATGCCTACCGCAACGAGGAAGAGCCCAATCAAGAAGCGTATGAGCGAATCTGCCAAACGCTGCAGCAAATTGCCCTCGAAGAGATAGGCAAAACGCTCGATGCTCCTGCGGCTGCCCCTGCACCCAAACAAGAGGCGCCCAAAGAAGAGAAAGAGACCGCGTCCGCGAGCAGTGGCGGTGAGCAGAGGCTCAAAGTGGCGCTTCTGAACGTCGGTGATAAAGATCGTGGACTGCTCGTCGAAGAGCTAGAGCAGCTAGGCGATATTCAATCCCAGTCGGGGGACGAAAAGCGCTACGAAGTCACGCTGACGGGTGGCGTCAGTGCCGATGATATCGAAGCGGTCATGTGCTTCATCATCGAGCCGGATCAAATCGAAATCACGACGCTGGGCGAGGCAGCCCCCGCTGCGGCACCAGCACCCGACGCGAAAGCAGACAACGTCACCCCTACCGCAGAAGCACCGGTAGTTGAAGAGAAACCGGCCGCACCGGCTCTGGAAAAAGCGCCTGCCAAAGCACCCGCCAACAAATCGACGAAGGCTGCGCCCAAGAAAGCGGCTGCTGAGTCCTCCTCCATTCGTGTCTCGGTGGATAAAGTCGACCAGATCATCAACCTGGTGGGCGAGCTGATCATTACCCAGTCCATGCTCGATCAAACGGTTAGCGACCTGGGCGACCAGTCGGTAGGCAACAGCTCACTGCAAAATGGCATGAGCCTGCTGCAGCGTAACGCGCGTGATCTGCAAGAAGCGGTCATGTCGATCCGTATGATCCCCATGGAGTTCGTGTTCAGCCGCTTCCCTCGCGTAGTACGCGACACCGCTGGCAAGCTCGGTAAAGAGATCGAGCTGGTGACGGAAGGAAAATCCACCGAGCTGGATAAAAGCTTGGTCGAACGTATCACCGACCCGCTAACGCACTTGGTGCGTAACAGCTTGGATCACGGCATCGAAATGCCCGATGAGCGGGAAGCGCTGGGCAAGCCACGTACCGGCAAGCTGGTCCTCTCTGCCCGCCATCAGGGGGGCAACATCCTGATTGAAGTGCGCGACGACGGTGCCGGCATGGATCGTGATCGCTTGCTGGCCAAAGCCCGTGAAAACGGCTTGAACGTCTCGGACACCATGTCGGACGAGGACGTCTATCAATTGATCTTCGCTCCCGGCTTCTCCACGGCGAAGGAGGTGACCGATGTCTCCGGCCGTGGCGTGGGGATGGACGTGGTCAAGCGGAACATTCAAGGAATGGGTGGCCGGGTAGAAATTCAATCCAAGAAAGGCGAAGGCACCAATACACGTATCGTGCTGCCGCTGACGCTGGCCATCTTGGACGGTATGTCGATCAAAGTCGGCAACGAAACCTTTATTCTGCCGCTCTCTACCGTGCTTGAGTCGCTGCAGCCTGCCAAAGGCGATATGTATGCCATGGCCGGAGACGACGTGGTACTCAAGGTGCGCGATGAGTACCTCCCGGTCATCGCCATTCACGAAGTGCTGGACGTCGAAAACGCCATTACCGACCCGACCAAAAGCATTGCCGTGATCGTCCAAGGGGAAGGACGGCGTTACGCCATGCTGGTGGACGAGTTGATCGGCCAGCAGCAGGTCGTGGTAAAGAACCTCGAAGACAATTATCGCAAAGTGCCCGGCGTATCGGCCGCTACCATCTTGGGGGATGGCAGCGTTGCGCTAATTCTCGATATCACTGGCTTACACCGTTTGAGCCGTGCCAAGAAAGAAGCAGGGAAAGTCGCTAATCCACCCCATCTCTCTTATTACAAGGAGGCTGAGCCGTCATGAGTCAAGCATCTAATGAGGCGGTGCTAGCCGCCGCCGAAGCGGAAAATCGCGAATTTTTGGTGTTCTCGCTGGGCGATGAAGAGTACGCCATCGATATTTTGAAGGTGCAGGAGATCCGCGGTTACGAAAACGTGACCCGGATTGCCAATGCGCCCGACTTCATCAAAGGGGTGACGAACCTTCGCGGTGTGATCGTGCCCATCGTGGACCTGCGTATCAAGTTCCACCTAGATAACGTCGAGTACGGCGGCCAGACCGTGGTGATCGTCGTCAACGTGGCCGATCGTATCGTCGGTATCGTGGTCGATGGCGTCTCCGACGTCATGACCCTGACGCCGGATCAAATCAAGCCGGCGCCCGAGTTTGGCGTCACGCTCTCCTCCGATTTCCTGAGCGGCCTCGGTAGCCTAGACGACCGGATGCTCGTCTTGGTCGATATCGACAAACTGCTGACCAGCGAAGAAATGGCACTGGTCGACAGCACCAGTAACCGCTAACGACCTGCCACGGGGCACACGGAGCGTGCCCGCCTCGAGCCAATGAACAACCCGCTCTGGCGCCATGGATAGCGCTGGCCAGTACGGTTGTGTTTGGAGAAAAGCGTGTGACACAGCTAGTACGTCAACTGATGAGTAACATGACCGTCCGACTCAGTTGGGGGCTGGTGCTCGCCACCTTCAGCGTCTGGGTACTCATCGCCTGTGGGATTGGGCTTTATGCGCTGCATCATGGGGCGAACATCGTCCAGAGTGCCAACGACCCGCAGGCGCAGCAGCTGGCGTTCAGTGCCTTTGCCACCCAAATTCGCTGGGTGTTGATCGGCGTGGTCGCCATGACCTTGCTCACGGTCGCGGTGGTGGTGTGGGGCGTGAGCGCCAACGTGCTGCGCCCGCTAGATCGACTGGTGGGTTATTTCGAGCGCATGGCGCAGGGAGATCTCAATCAACAGATCCGCTCGCCCGGTAATAACGAGATCGGCAAGCTCTATAGCGCGATGGCGCACATGCAAGGCTCGCTCTCCGAGACCGTTGGTGTCGTCCGGCGCAGTGGAACGACCATCTTCGAGCGTTCGCAGCATATTGCCAGCGGTAACAACGACCTCTCCTCGCGTACCGAACAGCAGGCCTCCTCCCTCGAAGAGACCGCGTCTAGCATGGAGCAGCTCGCCTCGACCGTCAGTCACAATGCCGACAATGCCCGTCAGGCCAGCCAGTTAGCGGGTGACGCGACACTCACGGCACGGCGCAGCGGCGAGGAAGTCAGTCAGATCGTCGATACCATGCAAGAGATCAGCGCCAGTTCCCATCAGGTCGCTGACATCATCACGCTGATCGATAACATTGCCTTTCAAACCAACATCCTGGCGCTGAATGCGTCGGTCGAGGCGGCGCGCGCTGGCGAGCACGGCAAAGGGTTTGCCGTGGTGGCTCAGGAAGTGCGGAGCCTTGCTAGCCGAAGCGCCAGCGCGGCCAAAGAGATCCGCACGCTGATCGATACCTCGCTCGGCAAAGTGGATGTCGGCACCCAGCGTGTCAATCAGGCAGGTCAGACCATGCAGGATCTGGTGGCCGCCGTGCAACGCGTCAGCGATATCATGGATGAAATTGCGTCCGCCTCCGAAGAGCAGAGCAATGGTATTGGTCAGGTGAATCAGGCCGTTGCCCAAATGGACCAAGTCGTGCAACAGAACGCGCAGTTGGTGCAGCAAGCCGCTCGCAGTGCCAACGAACTCGAAAGTGAGGCGGCGCGTCTGCGTGAAGCCGTCGAACGCTTCCAAGTAGCAGGCTCCGGTCAAGCGCTGTCACACACCCGAGCGGCCGCGCCGGCTATCGCCCCCGCGCCTCGCGCCCCCCAGCCTGTTGCGAAACCCGTCGCGACCACCAGCACCGACGAATGGGAAGCTTTTTAAGAGGGCGGCATTTTCCGCCACCAGAATGACCCGAAGACGTGCCACAACATCAACAATAAGGCAGCATGATGCGTAATAACCAGCCAGTGACTCAACGGGAAGTTGAGCTTAAACAAGATGATTTTCTTGTCTCACGCACGGATTTGAAAGGGCGGATTACCTACGCCAATCCGGCGTTCATCGAGATAAGCGGCTATCAGCACGACGAGCTGATCGGGGCACCGCATAACCTGATACGTCATCCGGATATGCCGTCGCCCGCGTTTGAAAATCTTTGGAAAACCGTTCAGGCCGGTGACACCTGGCGGGGACTGGTGAAGAACCGCTGTAAGAACGGCGACCACTACTGGGTCGACGCCAGCGTAACGCCGATCGTGGAAAACGACCAAGTGATTGGTTACACCTCGGTTCGCGTGCAGGCAACCCGTGAGGCGATTGCGCAAGCGGAACGGCACTACGCCGACATGCGTGAGGGGCGCCAAAAGCGTCTCTACCTCGATAAGGGTCGTGTACGCCAGAAAGGGGTGTGGCAGCGTATCAAGCGCACTCGGCTCGACACCATTCGTGCCAAGTTGATCGGCATGGTGGTGGTCGCGGGAGCGCTACTGACGGCCAGCGGTGGATTAGGGCTTTACGGCCTGAACGTGGCGGGTGATCGGTTGGGCGAGCTAAACGACGACGGACTCAGAGACGTTATTCGGTTACAGCAGATCGACCAAACCATCGCTCAGACCCGTCAATCGATGATCGAGCCCGAGCGTATGGAACTGATCAACCAGCGCTTCGAGATGGGCGAGGCCGTTGCTGACAATGCTGCTGAAGTGGCCAGTGTGTGGGAGGCGTTCTACCGCCGTGACGTGAACGCGACCCCGCTTGCCGATGCCTTCAACGAACAGTTGCAAGCCTTCTTGACGAACGGCATGAACCAAGCGGCAAGCGTGCTACAAGCCGAAGAGACGTACCAAGCCTTCACCGGCCTGGACGGGGTGATCAACGTCATGAATGAGGATGGGCGTGCGCTATCGGGCATGGTCAACGAGCTGATAGCGCAAAAACAGGCGGCCGCCGAGGCCATGGCCGCAGATGCCGAGCGTGGCCAGACAGCCATGTTCACGGCACAGGCCGCGATGCTGGGCATAGGACTATTGCTGCTGGTGCTCATCAGCGTCGTGACGCTGCGCTCGATCATTACGCCGCTCAAGCGCGCCTCGCGTTTCACGCTGCAAATTGCCGGTGGCAACCTGGCGGCCCGCGTACCGCCCAAACGGCGCGATGAGATTGGTCAGTTGATGGACTCGCTCAATACCATGCGCAAAAGCCTGAGCAGCATCATTAGTGACGTGAAAGGGGGCATCGAAGTCGTCACGCCCGCCGCCAAAGAGATCGCCAGCGGTAACGAAGCGCTTTCGTCGCGTACCGAGCAGCAGGCCGCATCGCTGCAGCAAACCGCCTCGAGCATGGAGGAAATGACCACGACGGTACGGCAAAACAGTGATAATGCTCAAGAAGCGCGGCGGCTGGCCGATAATAATGCAACAAGGGTTACACAAACCGGCGAATTGATGACACAACTGGTCGCCAATATGCAGCGGATTACCCAAAGCTCACAGAAAATGACCGAGATCATCAACGTCATCGATTCGATTGCCTTTCAGACCAATATTTTGGCCTTGAATGCATCGGTAGAGGCCGCTCGCGCTGGTGAGCATGGCCGGGGATTCGCCGTAGTGGCCGAAGAAGTGCGCAAGTTGGCCGGACGCAGTGCTGGGGCATCGCAAGAGATTCGTTCGTTGATCGACGCATCCAACCAGCAAGTCAGTGCGGGTGCCGGTCTGGTGGAGAAAGCCGAAGCAGCCATCGTTGACGTTGCTGACGCCGCCCGCAGCGTGACCCACATCATGCACGATATCTCGGCAGCCTCCGAAGAGCAGAGCAGCGGGATTGCGGAGGTCAATCAGGCCGTCGCAGAGATGGATCAAGCAACACAGCAAAACGCCCTGCGCGTTCAAGAAACGGCGCAAGCGGCAATGGCATTAGAGCAGCAGGCAAGCCTGTTGGCGCTATCGGTGGAAGCGTTCCGGCTCACGAGCCAGGGGCCGTTGACGCCGCCAGCCGGTCAATCTGGCATGGCCGCTTTACCGAGCGCCAAGGCACCGCCTGCGGCAGACAAGATCAGCAGCGCCACAACGCCTGCGCCGAGTCATAAGAAGCGGCAGATGGCCTCTGTAGAGGAGTGGGAAGAGTTTTGACAGACCAACGCGAACGGGGTAGCGACGCCGGCCAATGGGCGTCCAGTGGACAGATCGAGCGTGATCTGGTGCTGACCGATGCGGATTTTGCGCGTATTCGAGAGTTGATTTATCAGCGCGCAGGCATCGTTTTGGCCGAGCATAAGCGTGAAATGGTCTACAGCCGCTTGGCCAAGCGGCTGCGTCATCACGGCATGACGCGCTTTACCGACTACCTGTCGCGGCTGGAGCGTCAGCCTGACGCGAAAGAGTGGGAAGCGTTCACTAACGCGCTGACGACCAATCTCACGGCTTTTTTCCGTGAGTCACACCACTTTCCGCTGCTTGCCGACCACATCAAGCACAAGCCTGATCCCGTCACCATTTGGTGCTCGGCGGCATCGACGGGGGAAGAGCCCTACTCCATCGCCATGACGCTGTTGGAAACCCTGGGGCCCAAAGCGTCCCAGGCCAAGGTCATTGCCACGGATATCGACACCGAAGCGTTGGCCAAAGCGCGTAAGGGCATCTATCCCCAGGAGCAGGTGCGCAAACTCGACGAAGCGCGGGTTAAGCGGTTCTTTCAGAAGGGGACCGGCAACCATATCGGGCTTGCCCGTGTGCGGCCGGAGGTGTCGGCACTGGTAGAGTTCATGCCACTCAATCTATTGGCACCCCAGTGGCCGGTCAAAGGGCCGTTCGATGCAGTGTTTTGCCGTAATATCATGATTTATTTCGATAAAGACACGCAGGCCAAGATTTTGAAGCGGTTCGCACCGCTCATGAAGCCCGACGGTCTGCTTTTTGCAGGGCATTCCGAAAACTTCTCGTATATCAGCGATGCGTTTAAGTTGCGCGGGCAGACGGTTTACACCCTCGCGAAATAAGTGAACAAAAGATGCGCGCTTCGCTCGGCCGTGGGCGTTATCCCCCCACGAGCGACGCGGCAATGGCTACCGTAAGAGGAGGCGTGCTTTGAGCGCAGCCAAGATTAAAGTGTTGTGCGTCGATGATTCGGCGTTGATTCGTGATTTGCTGACGGAAATCATTAACTCACAGCCCGACATGGAAGTCGTCGCCGTTGCGCCTGACCCCATTGCTGCCCGTGATTTGATCAAGCAGCACAACCCTGATGTGCTGACGCTGGATGTCGAGATGCCGCGTATGGACGGACTCGACTTTTTGGAGCGCTTGATGCGTTTGCGCCCGATGCCGGTGCTGATGGTGTCATCGCTGACGCAAAGCGGTTCTGAAATCACCCTGCGAGCGCTGGAGCTGGGCGCGCTGGATTTTGTTGCCAAGCCGAGCCTGGGCATTCGTAGCGGCATGATGGAGTACGCCAACGAGATCGCCGATAAGCTCCGCGCTGCCGCACGCTCTCGCCCGCGTCAGGCGCGTCATAAGAACACGCCCCCGCCCAGCCAGTTAAAAGCGCCGATGACGACCAGTGAAAAGCTCATCATCATCGGCGCCTCCACGGGAGGTACCGAGGCCATCCGCGCGGTACTGGAGCCGTTGCCCGCCAACGCGCCTGCCATTTTGATCACTCAGCACATGCCGGGGGGCTTTACCCGCTCTTTCGCCGAGCGTCTGGATCGTTTGTGCCGCATCACCGTGAAAGAGGCCACCGACGGCGAGCGTGTGCTACCCGGTCACGCTTACATTGCGCCCGGCGATCAGCACCTAGAGCTGGCGCGTAGCGGTGCGAACTACGTGGCCCGGCTCAACGATGGACCGCCGGTGAACCGTCACCGTCCGTCGGTCGATGTGCTGTTTCACTCGGCTTCGAAGCATGCCGGTAAGAACGCCATCGGCGTGATTCTCACTGGGATGGGGAAAGACGGCGCGGCGGGGCTGTTGGAGATGCGCCAGGCAGGCGCGCCCACCATCGCCCAGAACGAAGAGTCCTGCGTGGTGTTCGGCATGCCTCGTGAAGCGATTGCCGTTGGCGGCGCCGTCGAAGTCGTCGCGCTCGACGACATCCCGTCACGGTTGATGGCGCTCATCGCCGCCTCCGGTCGCGCCCAGCGCGTTTGACGACACGATAACGATCATCACCAGGACAGATATTGACAAGGGAAGCTACAACAATGACTCGCTTGCTGCGCAATCTCAGTATTCATGCCGCCGTCGTCACGGCACTTACATGCTTCGTCGCCCTCATTTTGGTGGTGGCCGGGCTAGGGGTCATGGCCGACCGTAACGCGCAAACCAATCTGGCTACGCTCAATTTGATTGGCAATGAGCAGCTCAACGAGCTGAACCGCGCGGATTCGTTGCTCAATCAGGCCATGCTGGCGATGGAAACGGCGTCGAATCTGTTGATGGTGGGGCGTACGCAGCAATCCAACGAGCAGGTCGATGTGGCGGCCAACCGCATCGAGCGGGCCGAGCAGCGCTTCAATAAGTTCGCGGCCGCACCACGTACGCCCCAAGGGCAAGTATTGGGTGAGGCGGTGGATGACAATTTCCGCACGGTACTCGAGCTGGTCAAACAGCAGCACGCCAGCTTCGAGTTCATGGATATTAATACCTTCAATCAGTTGCGCGGTGAATTGGCTCAACCGCTTGAAGCGCTTTCAGCCAGTATTACAGCCTTTGTCGAATATGGATTTAATCGGGTTGACAATATCCGTACTGATGCCGAGTCCCAGGGCGATACCTTTACGCTGATTAACGCTCTTGCCGTTGGGTTGGCGCTTCTGGTCACGCTGTTGATCTATCTCGGCTTGCGCCGTACGGTCATTGCGCCGTTGAACAATGCCGTTCAACGGCTGGATCGCATCGCCGAGGCGGATCTGACCCAGCCATTGCCCGAAGCCGGTAAGAATGAAATTGGACGCCTTTTCGCGGCCATGGCGACCATGCAACAGAACCTCAGCGCGACCGTGACACGCGTACGCGAAGGCAGCCGCGAGATTCACCACGGTACCCGAGAAATCGCCAGCGGCAATGCGGATCTTTCGTCACGCACCGAGCAGCAGGCTGCCTCGATCGAGCAAACGGCGGCCAGCATGGAGCAGATGACCGCGACCGTGAAGCAGAACGCTGACAATGCCCGTCAGGCCAGCACCTTGGCCGCGGACGCCTCGACCACGGCCGAGCAGGGCGGCGACGTGGTTCAGCAAGTGGTCGAGACCATGCAGGGTATCTCCACGAGCTCGCAGAAAGTGGCCGACATTACCAGTGTGATCGATTCGATTGCTTTTCAGACCAATATTCTAGCGCTCAACGCCTCCGTTGAAGCGGCGCGGGCCGGTGAGCAGGGGCGCGGCTTTGCCGTCGTAGCGGGCGAGGTGCGTAACCTCGCTAGCCGGAGTGCCGATGCCGCAAAAGAGATTAAAACGCTGATTGACGCCTCTGTTAGCCAAATCAACCAGGGCTCTTCTCTGGTAGAAAAGGCGGGGCAAACCATGACCGACGTGGTCACGGCGGTGCGCCGCGTGACCGATATCATGGATGAGATCTCCGCTGCGTCTCAGGAGCAGAGCGATGGTATCGAGCAGGTGAGTCAGGCCGTTGGCCAGATGGATCAGGTGACGCAGCAAAACGCTGCGCTGGTGCAGCAAGCCTCTGCCGCTGCGGCGTCGCTCGAAGAGCAGGCGAATCGCTTAGAGGAAGCCGTCGCGGTCTTTCAGGTGGTGAGCGCCCAGTCCGCGCGCAGCGCGTTACCGCCGCAGCGTGTCGCGGCGTCGAGCGCGCCTAGCAAACCCGCGCTGGGGAAAGCAGCACCGTCTGCCGCTACGCCGTCGCCGCGTCAAGCGACACCCCAACACCACGATGAGTGGGAAGAGTTTTAACCCTGACTGAATTGACAGTCACCCAATACATGATGTTAGTGAGAGGATGACCCATGGCCGATAAGAACATGAGCTTCTTGGTAGTAGACGACTTTCCCACCATGCGCCGGATCGTCCGCAGCCTGCTCAAAGAGCTTGGCTTTACCAACGTGGATGAAGCCGAAGATGGGCAAGACGCGCTCAACAAGCTGCGCGCTGGCAACTTTGAGTTCGTCGTGTCAGATTGGAACATGCCGAACCTTGACGGCCTGGAGATGCTGAAGGAGATCCGTCAGGATGATGCGTTGAAAGACCTGCCGGTTCTCATGGTGACGGCGGAAGCCAAAAAAGAGAACATCATTGCTGCCGCACAAGCAGGTGCCAATGGTTACGTCGTCAAGCCGTTCACTGCCGCCACCCTGGAAGAGAAGCTGAATAAAATCTTCGAGAAAATGGGTAAATGACGCGGCTGAGCCAAGGTGCTCGGTTAACGAGGAGACAACACAATGAGTCAGAATGAGCAGGGTGGTTCTGCCCAACTGTCCGAAGAAGCCGCTGAAGACCTGATCTTTCGTATCGGTAAGCTCACCCGCATGCTGCGTGACAACATGCGTGAATTGGGCTTGGACAAAGAGATCGAGAAGGCTGCCGAAGCGATTCCCGACGCCCGTGACCGACTGCACTATGTGGCGACGATGACCGAGCAGGCTGCGGACAAGGCGCTCAATGCCATCGACCGTGCACAGCCGCTGCAGGACCAGCTCTCTGAACGCGCCGAAGCCTTGGATAAGCGCTGGGCCGAGTGGTTCGAAGCGCCCAAGGAGTTGGATGACGCCAAGGCGCTGGTCAAAGAGACGCGTACCTACCTGGGCGATGTACCGCAGATGACTGCAGCGACCAACAAAGAGTTGCTGGACATTATGATGGCGCAGGACTTCCAGGATCTCACCGGTCAGGTCATCAAGAAGATGATGGACGTGATCCGCGAGATCGAACACCAGCTGGTTCAGGTGCTGATCGACAACGTGCCCGGCGCAGAAGCGCGTGAAACGATGCAGCGCAAGGCCGAAGATCAGTGGAAAAACGAGAACGCTCGCCGTAACGAAGACCTTCTCAATGGGCCTCAGGTCAAAGAGAACGCCCCCGATATCGTCACCGGACAGGATCAGGTAGACGACTTATTGGACGAATTAGGCTTTTAATGCCGGGTTATTAGCACATTGTAACCCCCTGCATCTGGCAAAATAAGACCTCAGTTCAGCCGTCCTCAAGGGCGGCTGTGCTTATGGTATGCCTTATTTTGGTCAACCGACCACTCGTCAGCCGGATGACAGCATGGCAGATAACGACAGCGATCAGGAAAAAACCGAAGAGGCCACGCCCCGACGCTTGGACAAAGCGCGGGAAGAGGGTCAGGTGCCTCGGTCCCGAGAGCTGACGACCTTCATGATGCTGCTCGGAGGTGTGCTGGGTCTGTGGGGCATGGGGCAGATGCTCTACGACCAGCTCGGTATGGTGATGGAGCAGGCGTTCTTGTTCGAGCGCCGCCACGCCATGGAAAGCATGCCGATGCTGGTCAACGCACTCGACTTGGGCCAGCGAACGCTGATAGCGATGCTGCCGCTCTTCCTTCTGCTCACGGTCATTGCGCTGGTTGCGCCCGCTCTGCTGGGCGGCTGGCTCGTCTCCGCCAAATCCCTGCAGCCTAAATTTTCGAAGCTCAATCCCATCAAGGGGATCAAACGCCTCTTCTCCACCCAGGCGCTGGCCGAGCTGGCCAAGGCGATTGCCAAGTCGGTGCTGGTGGGGAGCGTGGCGTTTAGCTTTTTATATTTTAATATGGGGCGCTTCTTAGGGTTGATGGATCAGCCCGTTCAGCAGGCGCTGGTGAGCGCGCTGAACATGGCCGCGCTCGCGGCAGGGCTCATCGTTTTGTCATTGATCGTGGTGATCTTGATTGACGTGCCGTTCCAGCTTTGGAACAACGCCAAGCAGCTGCGCATGACCAAAGAAGAGGTGAAGCAGGAGCACAAGGACTCCGAAGGCGACCCTCACGTCAAAGGGCGCATTCGCCAGCAGCAGCAGGCCATGGCACGTGGGCGCATGATGAGCAAAGTGCCCGAAGCCGATGTGATCATCACCAACCCGACGCATTATGCGGTGGCACTGGTGTACCAAGAGGGGCGCATGGGGGCTCCGCGGCTAGTGGCCAAAGGGGCGGATGCCGTGGCGGCCCGCATCCGTGACATAGGCGAAGAGGCCGGCGTGCCGCGATTGGAAGCAGCGCCTCTGGCGCGTGCCCTGTATCATCACGTGGACTTAGAGGCCGAGGTGCCCGCAGAGCTATACACCGCCGTGGCCGAGGTCATGGCCTGGGCCTACCGTCTGAAGCACGTTGCACAGCAAGGAGGCGAGGTGCCCCCCACTCCCGATAATTTACCGGTTCCCCCGGAAATGGACAGTCCCGGCCGTCGCGCCGGTGGCAATGAGGCGCAAACATGAAAGGCTTAAGCCAGTTGATCAATCAGCGACCCTGGATGAACGACGTGAGCATGAAGCTGCTCGCTGGCCCGCTGCTGATTTTAATGATTCTGGGCATGATGATTCTGCCCCTCCCACCGTTCGCGCTGGATCTGCTGTTCACCTTCAATATTGCGCTGTCGATCATGGTGCTGCTGGTCAGCATGTTTGCCGAAAAGCCGCTGGATTTTGCGGCGTTCCCGGCGGTACTGCTATTCACGACGCTGCTGCGACTCTCTCTAAACGTTGCCTCCACCCGCGTGGTGCTGATGGAAGGGCACGAAGGCGGCGACGCGGCGGGCAAGGTCATCGAGGCATTTGGTACCTTTCTCGTGGGCGGTAACTTCGCGGTGGGGTTGGTGGTCTTCCTCATTCTGGTCATCATTAACTTCATGGTTATCACCAAGGGTGCCGGGCGTATTGCCGAAGTGGGCGCTCGCTTCGTGCTCGATGCCATGCCTGGCAAGCAGATGGCCATCGATGCCGACTTGAACGCTGGTCTGATCGGGGAAGACGAAGCGAAGAAGCGCCGTGCCGAAGTGGCCCAGGAAGCCGACTTCTACGGCTCCATGGACGGTGCCAGTAAATTCGTCCGCGGTGATGCAGTGGCGGGTCTGGTCATCATGGTGGTCAACATCATTGGCGGTTTGCTGATCGGTATGATGCAGCACGACCTGGGCTTTGCCGATGCCGCGCGTACCTACACGCTGCTGACGATTGGTGACGGCTTGGTCGCACAGATTCCGGCGCTGGTCATCTCGACCGCTGCAGGCGTTACCGTCTCCCGCGTGAACACCGAGCAGGACGTGGGTCAGCAGATGATCAGCCAGCTGTTCGTCAATCCCCAAGTCATGATTCTGGCGGCCATGGTCATGGGCTTGCTTGGCCTCGTGCCCGGCATGCCGAACTTCGTGTTCCTGGTCTTCACTGCGCTGCTGGGCGGTTTGGCGTGGTATCTGATCCGTCGCAAAGAGCATAAGCTAGTCAAAGAAGAGATATCCACGGCACCACCGCCGGTTCAGGAAACGCCAGAGGCCAGCTGGGAAGACGTCCAGCTGGTAGATACGCTGGGCCTGGAAGTGGGCCACCGTTTGATTCCGCTGGTGGATTCACGGCAAAAAGGCGAGCTGTTGGGGCGTATCAAAAGCGTGCGCAAGAAATTCGCCCAGGAGGTGGGCTTCCTGCCGCCGGTGGTGCATATTCGCGATAACTTAGAGCTGCCACCCAACACCTACGTGCTTTCCATGAAGGGTGCCGAAATCGGTCGCGCCGAGGCGCAGCCCGGTAAGTGGCTCGCCATCGACCCTGGCCAAGTGTCTGGGGAGCTGCAGGGCACACCGACCCAAGACCCCGCCTTTGGTCTGCCCGCGGTATGGATCGACGCCAATCAGCGCGAGCATGCCCAGGTCTACGGTTACACGGTCGTGGATGCCAGCACGGTGATTGCCACGCACCTGAACCACTTGTTACATCGCCACTCTCCTGAAATGTTGGGCCGCCAGGAAGTGCAAAAGCTGCTGGACAAGCTGGGCGAAGATCAAAAATCGCTGGTCGAGGAAGTGGTGCCCAAAGCGATCTCGCTCACCGTACTGCAGCGGATTCTGCAGAATTTGCTGGACGAGGACGTCTCGATTCGCGACATGCGCACCGTATTGGATACCCTGGCCGAGTACGCTGGGCAGCAGAAAGACCCCAACGAGCTGACTGCGCTGGTGCGTATCGCGCTGGGTCGCGCGATTACCCAGCAGTGGTTCGCAGGCCAAGAGACGCTGCACGTCATGGGCCTCGATGCGCAGCTTGAACAAGTATTGATGCAGGCCATGAACGGTAACGGTGCCATGGAGCCGGGACTGGCGGATACGCTGATGAATCAGGCGCAGCAGGCGCTGGAGAAGCACGAAGGCAGTGGTGAAGCGCCGGTCCTGGTCGTTCAGCACTCGCTGCGAGCCGTGCTGTCGCGCTTTTTGCGCCGCCGGATGCGCCACCTAGTGGTCATGTCCCAGGCCGAGATTCCCGACGACCGCACCCTGCGTGTGACCACCCTCGTGGGTGGCCGCTAAATTGGTAACAGGTGACATATGAGCGTGAGACGTTTTGTCGGAGCAAATAGTCGCGATGTAATGCGCCAAGTGCGCGAAGTACTGGGCGACGATGCGCTAATCGTCGCCAATCGCCGCACCGAAGGCGGCGTTGAAATTCTGGCCATGGCCGACGACGCCGTCGATCAGTTCGACCCGTCGCCGACGACCCCCGTAGAGCCCCCCCGTGAAGCACCGGCTCCCGCCTCAGCCCCCGCTTTCTCGCTGCCGACGCAGCCGGACCCGCTGGAAGCGATGAGCGAGCGCCTGCTGCGGGAAATGCAGGATATGCGTGAGCTTCTCTCCCGCCGTCAGCCGGTCGCTGACCCCTCGCGCGGCGCACAAACGACCTACGAGCACCTTCAAGAGCTGCTGGCGCGGGTAGGCTTTAGCGCCGAGCTGAGCCATGAGGTGCTCGAAGCGCTGCCCGACGAGCTGATGACACGGGAAGGCAGCCAGGACGCTGCCACCGCCTGGCTGCGCGAGCAGCTCATGGCGCGCTTGAAAGTGCTCACGCACGAAGAGCGCTTTTTCGATCAAACCGGTATCGTGGCGCTGGTAGGGCCTACCGGTGTCGGTAAAACCACCACCACGGCCAAACTGGCGGCGCGCTTTGTGATGCGCCACGGTACCCGGCCCGTGGCCCTGGTGACCACCGACAGTTTCCGGATCGGTGCCCACGAGCAGCTGCGTATCTACGCCCGGCTGCTGGATACGCCCATGTATGCCCTCGACGTCGAGCAGCCCATCGACGAGCTGGTAGGGCGGCTGCAAGGCAAGCAGTGGGTGATCATCGACACCGTCGGCATGAGCCAGCGGGATCAGCGGGTCATCGAGCAAATTGCGCATTTACAGGGCGGGCAGTCGACCGTCAGGCTGGTGCTGCTGCTCAATGCCGCCAGTCAGCCGGAGACCCTCGAAGAAGTGGTGCTGCGCTATCGTCAGGCGGCACGTGCCGCTGGAGCCGAACTCGACGACTGCATCATCACCAAGCAAGACGAAGCCGGGCGGCTGGCACCCGTGCTGGATATCGTGATGCGTCACGGTATGCGCGTGCTGTTTGGCTCATACGGCCAGCAGGTGCCCGAGGACATGGCCGTGGCAACGCCCTCTGGGTTGATCGATCAAGCGCTATCTACCCGTGCTTCCAACGTTTCGGCGAACCGGTCCGCGCCGGTGAGCTTGCCGCGCTGGTCCCGGGACGTGCTGGGCCAAGGACGCAGGCTGTCGTCGGTCCTGACGCGGTTGCGTCAGCGGGTCGTCGATTTTCATCGGTTAGAGGCCGCCTGGGACATCGCTGCGTTGCCCAGCGTAGTGCAAGACCAGCGCCTGGAGGCGCTGCTGACCGGCGCGCAGGCCACCCATGACGCGATGGGCATCGTGTGGTCGCCAAGACGCAACGAGCGTGGCTGCGACTGGTCGATGCCGGACGTGGCGCTGAACGAACAGGGCGCTTGGCTGGCGCTAACGCGTTTACAGCACCGCCAACCGGCGGGATGGCAGCCACGCTTGGCGCACTGCCCGACAGACATTGCCGTCCACTTGCTGCCCGCTCTACCGGAGCCAGACACGCTGGCATGGCTCGCCGACCAACACTTGACCTGGGTCAGCGCCGTGTCCGCGAGTCAACGCGTACACTGTCAGGGCGAGCGCTACACCCTGCGCACGCTGTTTCAAGAGAGTACGCTCACTCACGCCGTGAACATTCGGTTTCGCGGGCAAGGTATGCAGCTGCTGACCGCCTACGTGGAGGCGACAGATGCCGCTGGCAACGCCGTGCTGGCCTGGGTCGGCGAGGTTCGCGATCCAGAGAGCAGCAAGCGCGTGGTGCGCCGCTACTGGCTGACGCCTGCCCGACTGGGAAGCGATGTGCTATCGCTGCTGGTCACCCAGTTACAGAGTGACGGGTTGTCGGCGCTCACCAAGCGGGCTTGGCAGCAGTTGAAAGAAGCGGATGGCGGCGAAGTGAGCAGTGAGCTGCGGCTACTCATGGCCAGCGGTGCCGCCGCAGTGGCGGGCCATTTGGACCTGGCCGATGACGAAGCGGCCCAAGCCTTACGGGCCGATCTGCTGCGTCTGCTAGGTACCCAGCGAAAACGCCGCGACACCGCGCTGCTGGACGCCTTGGTGCATGTATTGATGGCCCGCGATGCCATTCGTCAGCTAGGCAGTGTCAGTCGTGAGGGCTTGGTATGAGCGGTCAAGATCAAGCGGCGGGCCTGCGTAAATGGGCCGATCTGCAGCGCCAGCAGCGGGCCGCAGAGGACGAGCCGCAAGATGCCCAGGACGCAACAGCGGCTCCTGCCGCGCCCGTCACTGCCGAAGAGGCCGCGGTGCATACCCAGGACGCCATGGCACCCACGGTCGCCTCGGCCGCCGAGCCCGCGACGGTGACGCCACCGCGCCCTCAAAAACCGCTGGTCGTGGTAGGGCTCCCGAACACGGGGGCCGCGCAGGTGGATAAAGTGCGCGGCCGCTTGGGGCAGTGGTCTGCGTTGGGCCGCCAATGGGCAGGCGATCCCCAGGATTGGAAGATTCAGGTGGTCATGGCCGACACGCCGTCGCTGGCCACGCTGGCGAAGGCGCATGCCCGCTGGGCGCTATGGGTCAGCAGCGATGCCGATGCCTTCGCCAGTATGTATCGGGTGCTTCGCCAAGTGCGGGAGCACGGCGGCCCGCGACGTCTGCTAGCGCTCCACGAGCCGCACCTACCGCGCCAAGGGCTGCTGGAGAATTTGCGTGATGCCGCCGCGCACTACTTGGACATCGAGCTGCTACTGCTGGCGCGCTGAACGGCTGTCCGCCGAGGTGAAAATGATGCAGCATGGGGACCAACGTATGAGACCGATGGCCTTACCGGTGTGGAAAAACGTTGTACAGTCGTGCATTGGGCGGTTAGCGCTCGCCGCAATGCTGAGTGCTGCCCTGCTGTCGCTTGACGTACAGGCGGCGACCCCCGGCAGCTGGAGTCGCGACGTGCCAGGCGTACTGGTGGCCATGAGTGACCGCACCAGCAACAGTCAGGCGATTGCGCCACCGGCAGGCATCCCGTTGGGGGCGGCGACCCTGTCCCGTGTTCAGTGGCGGTTCGAGGCGCCTCCCAGCCAGCCTATCAACGCGTGGCTGTGTCACCCAGAGCGCTGTGTAGCACTGTCGGGCATGCGTGGCAGCACCACCGCGCTGGAAGGTGCGCTGGCGAATGCGCCGCTGCACTTCCGATTTGCCCTGTCCCCCGGCCAGCGGCCGGTACGCGTGCAGGGTTTACAGGTGATAGTGAACTATCAGTAAAGGTCGTTTAGCCGCGAGGCACGAGGATGTATACAGCACAAGGCAGGATCAAACAGAGTGAGCTGTTAACCCAATACATGCCACTGGTGCGACGTCAGGCCTTAACGCTGCAGGTAAGGTTGCCCGCGAGTATTGAGCTAGATGATCTGATCCAGGCGGGCATGGTCGGGCTGTTGGAAGCGCTGGGACGCTTCGACGCTGCCCAGGGCGCAACGTTTGCAACGTTTGCCAGCCAGCGGATTCGCGGTGCCATGATGGATGAGCTGCGCACCCGCGATTGGCTGCCGCGCAGCGTGCGCCGTTCGGCGCGGGCGGTGGATGACGCAGTGCGTCGTCTAGAGCAGCGGTTGGGGCGTCCTCCTGAAGAGGGTGAAATTGCCCGCGAACTGGAGATGCCGCTGAGCGAATACCAACAGCTGTTGAACGACACCAATAGCGGCCAACTGCTGCCGTTCGAAGAGCTGGTCGCCGATGGCGGCGAGCCCGCCGGGGACGATGCCCAGCACCGGCCGTTCGACCAGCTGCTCGACGAGCAGCAGCGGCAAACGCTGATCGAGGCCATCGAAGCACTGCCCGAGCGTGAAAAGCTCTTGATGGCGCTCTACTACCAAGAAGAGATGAATCTTAAAGAGGTCGGTGCCGTGCTGGGCGTCACCGAGTCGCGGGTGTCCCAGTTGCACAGCCAGGCGGTGAGCCGCCTGCGGGCGCGCCTGCACGAACACGATTAACCCTGGAACTCACTAACCCTAACCGGCGAGGAGCCGTTGATGAACCCATCTACGCTGATCGGTATCTTTGCCAGCATGTTGCTGCTGGTGAGCGTGCTGTTCTTTACCGCAGAGTCGCCCGAAAGTTTTATCAATTTGCCGGGTTTGGCCATCGTGATCACCGGTACGCTGGCGGCGACCTTCATCAGCTATCCGTTGAAGGAAGTATTGCGGGTGGTTCGTCTGGTGGGCTTGGTATTCCGCCGTGAAAATACGTACGTGCGCGACGACATCAACGAACTGGTCGCCATGTCGCGGCTATGGTTCAAAGGCGATGTGCGTGCCGTAGAGCGGGAGCTCGAGCACACCCGTAACCCGTTTCTGCGCACCGGCATCCAACTGGTGATCGCCAACACCAAAGAGGATGAGATTTTCGACATGTTGCGCTGGCGTATCGCCCGCTTGAAAGCCCGCGAACACGCCGAAGCGCAGATTTTTCGCACCATGGCGACCTACGCACCCGCCTTCGGGATGATTGGTACGCTGGTGGGGTTGGTCAACATGCTCGAAGTGATGGATGCGGGTGATCTGCAGGTCATCGGCCCGCGTATGGCGGTGGCGCTATTGACCACGTTCTACGGCATTTTGTTGGCCAATCTCGTGTTTAAGCCCATCGCGGTCAAACTAGAGCGGCGCACCGAAGAGCGTTTGATCACCATGAACATGGTGCTAGAAGGCATTTCTCTGATCACCAAGCGTCGCCTGCCATCGTTCATCGAAGAGACGCTCAACTCTTTCGTGGCGAACTACCATGATGAAATCCGTGACGCCAACGTCAAACCGCGTCCCGACGTAGGCTCCGCACTCAAAGGGTAATGCCATGCTCGACCGCGACTCACGGCATGCCCTGGAGCTGCCCGCTGCGGCGGGGGAGAGCGACGAAAGCTGGTTGACCAGCTATCTGGATGTCCTCACCCTGCTCATCACGCTGTTCGTTCTGCTGCTGGCCCTGACGCCGCCGGACGGTGGCGAAGGGGACGACAGCGATGCCATGCGTGCCGCCAACGCCGTGACATCGCTGCCGCTGGCCAGTCTCGCCACCGGTATCCACCCCCGTTATGATGGCTTGCAGCCTCAGATGGCAGGGCTGGATATACCCGGTGTGAGCGTCTCCCAGGGTCAAGAAGGGGTGACCCTGCGCATCGATGACAGCCTTTTGTTTCCCAGCGGGAACGATGTGCTAACGCCTCAAGGGCAAGATGTGTTAGAACGGCTCTCCTCCGTACTGGAGACCTTCGACGGTCAAATCTCCGTTGAAGGCCACACCGATAATGTGCCTATCTCGACGTCGCGGTTTCCTTCAAACTGGGAACTGTCGGTAGGGCGTGCCATTGCGGTCGTGCGCCAATTAGAACGGCAAGGCATTGCCATTTCACGTATGCGGGCGGTCGGTTACGCCGACACCCAACCCATGGAAAGTAACGCTACCTCGGAAGGGCGAGCAGCCAACCGGCGCGTTGAACTGTTGCTACGGCAGCAGGTCGAGGGGTAAAGCACTATCTCGAGGCTATCTTCGTGTCGAAGCATCACTCGCTACTCCAATCGTTTGGCGCCGTCATGGTGCTCGATGCTGAGAGTAAGCACATTCAAGCGGTCAGCCGTCATTTGACCAAGCTGCTAGGGGTGGTGGATCAAGAGCACCAGGCGCTGACGCCTGCCAGCGTCCTGGGTAAACGATTGAGTCAGCGGTTGCGCCAAGAGCTTCAAGGGCAGCAGCGGCTGGCGAGCCCCCTGGCCTTCCGGCCACCGAATACCACCACGCGGCTGCAGATCCACGCTCACCGCACCCATCACCATGTGATCGTCGAGCTCGAACCTCTTAATCCGTTGGGCAAACGGCGACTGCTAGGCACTGTCAACGAGCGCTTGATGCGTTTGGCCGAAGCGACCCATCAAGAAGAGCTGTTGGATGTGCTGGTGAGCGCCGTGCAGCAGTTGACCGGCCACGACCGTGTGTCGGTGTGCCATTTCGATAGCGACTGGCACGGGCTGATCGTCGCCGAGGCGCAAGGTGGTCCTTTGCCTGCGCTGCTGGGGCAGCGCTTCCCGGCCAGTGACTTCCCCGTCACGCTACGCCGAACCTACGAACGGCATCCCGTTCGCCTGATTTATGACGTTTGTGCCCCCGCCGAACCGCCGCTGCCGTGTACGCCAGATGGTGAGAACGTCGATCTGCGCCACTGTTTTCTACGAGCCCCTGCGCCGGAGCGCCAGCGCTACTTGCAGCGGCTAGGCGTACGCGGTTCGCTGAGCCTGGCCATGCAGGGCGATAATGGGCTATGGGGCCTGCTGTTTTGTCACTCGGCAGCGCCGCATCCCGTATCGCCCCCGGTGCGCGATGCCGTACGCACGCTGGTGCAGATGGCGACCCAGCGGCTGTTGCTACTTCGGGCGCGACAAGAGGCCCGCTATTTGCAGCGCGTGCAGGATAGCCTGGTGCTATCCACGAATGCCCGGAGCGAGCCGCAAAGTCCCGCCGACTTGTTGGAGGCTCAGGCAGAGACGTGGTGCTCGCTGTTCCGCGCCCACGGTGTGGCGCTGTGGTTGAAAGGCAGTGTTTACGCCTGTGGTCATACTCCCGAAGCGGCGGTGATTTGCCAGTTCGTCAAACGCCTGGAGAAAGCCCATCGGCATAGCGGCCCCTGGTGCACACGAGGGGCTGCAAGCGAGCCGCTGACCGCATCGCTGCGCATGCCCGAACAGTGCGGCATTCTGGCCGTACCGCTACCCATGAGCCCTGCCCAGCGTGGCTGGCTGATGTTCTTCCGGCCCGAGCAGGTGGAAACCCTCTACTGGGCAATGCAGCCGACCTCGGCACCGTTACCGTCGGTGATGGTCGCGCCGTCGGCGGCCTGGTGCGAAGAGGTGGTGGGCAAGAGCGAGGCGTGGCAGCGCGTCGAGCGACTGGCCGTCATGGACTTGGGGGAAGATCTGACTCTGGCCATCTCCGCCTATGAGATCAGCACGCTGAACATGCATTTAGAGCGTGAGCGTAAAGCGCTGGCCGCCGCGAACCAGCGCTTGGAGCAGCTGGCGCACTTCGATCCGCTCACTCAGGTGTGGAACCGCTACCGTATCGAACAAGCCATCGATGCAGAGCTGGTGGCGGCCAAGCGATACGGCGCGGCCTTTGCGCTGCTGCTGTTCGACGTGGATCACTTCAAACAGATCAACGATACCCATGGCCACAGCGTCGGCGACGACGTGCTGGTGTCGCTGGCGCGCCTAGTGGAGACGTCCCTGCGCGGCTGCGACCACCTGGGGCGTTGGGGCGGCGAAGAGTTCGTGGTACTGGCGACCCACTCGGACATGGACGCTGCCGTCGGCCTGGCGGAGCGGCTGCGTAGCCTCGTCGCGACGCTGCACGTCAACGGTCTTGAGCAACCCATCACGGTGAGCATTGGCGTGGCGATTTGGCAGCCAGGCGATAGCTGTAAAACGCTCATGGCCCGCGCCGACGTGGCCATGTATCGAGCCAAACGCAGCGGACGCAACCGGGTAGAGCTGGCCGAAGAGCGCGTGCTCTAAGGCGCGCTGGGTGCCTCGGCAGCCGCGCCAGCGCATAGCGCCTGCATCCGCGCCAAGGCTTCGTCTGCCCCCGCCAGGCTAAAGGTCATGTACCACGGCTCCTGCTCGTTCTGATCGAAGCCCAGAAAGAGCCGTTCCCCCGTTTGCATCTCCTCGATCAGCTGCGCCATATCGCCCAGATAGAAGTGGGCGTAGAAACCGTCATCACCGCGTTCGGTGATGAACTCGGCCATGGTATCGACGATTGGCTGATCATCGATGCGCAGCCGCGTGGGCACGAGGTTTACCGCGCGACTCTCTCCTTGCTGCTGTTCTAGCGTGACCCGCATCTCTAGCCAAGGCAGATCGCAGACGCCTTGGGTCGCGTTCACGCTGAGCGTAGCGTCGGAGTAGCTGTGGGTTTCTACGGCACGGAAGTGACGTTCGTCGCCCAGGGTGAGGGCCATCGACTGCCAGTGCTCGTGACGCTCGGTGGCGTTGACATTGAACGTCGCTGCCTGCGTCAGCGCTGGACTGGCGAGAAGTAGGGCGGAGAGGGCGTAGGGGATAGCGTTAAGGGCGCGTGTGAGGTTCATAGGTCGTATCGTCATCGAAATCCCTAAGCCTATAGCGTGTTGGGAATAAGCAAAAGGGTAAGGTGCTGATTTTTCTATATCTAGTGTGTTTGATGAAAAAAGACGGCCCATATAGTAGAAAGTCGGGTCTATACTCCTTGGCGATGCCTCGTATAATCGGGCTGTTCTCAGCCGCTATTGATCCCTCGTGAAGGAGTTTCTTGACATGAACACCGCAGCCAAGGCGATGAAGACATCCAGTGAGGTCCCTCTACAGGCCCCCTCTAGAGAGATCTGGGATGCCAAATATCGATTGAAAGATCGCCATGGCCATCCGGTGGATCAGGACGTCTCGGCGACGTTCGAGCGCGTAGCGCGGGCGCTGGCGGCCGTCGAGGGAGATCGCGCTGACGAGTGGCTGCCCAAGTTCCGCTGGGCGCTGGAGAACGGTGCCATTCCCGCCGGGCGCATTCTCTCCAATGCCGGCGCCGAAGCCTATAAGCCCGCCGTCAGCCTGATCAACTGCACCGTGTCGCGCACCATTCGGGATTCCATGCGCGATATTCTCGATTCCGTGGTCGATGCGGGAATGACGCTGAAATCAGGGGCCGGGATCGGCTACGACTTTTCCACTCTGCGCCATAAGGGCGCGTTCGTGTTTGGCGCAGGCGCGGGCACCAATGGCCCGTTGGCCTTCATGGATATCTACGACAAGATGTGTTTCACCGTGGCATCTGCCGGGGGCCGTCGCGGTGCGCAGATGGGTACCTTCGATGTGGGCCACCCTGACGTGCGGGCGTTCATTCAGGCCAAGCGCGAAGCCGGGCGGCTGCGTCAGTTCAATCTGAGCCTGCTGATCACCGACGAGTTCATGGAAGCCGTGAAGCACAACGCCGACTGGCCGCTGGCCTTTCCGCTGCACCCAGGTGAAAAAGAGGACGTGAGCGCTGACGACATCATTTACCGCGACTGGCCGGTGGTAGAAGAGGGCTACACGGTGGATGATCAGGGGCGTGTGGCCTGCCGTATTGTCGAGGTGATCAAGGCCCGCGAGCTGTGGGACACGATCATGGCCTCCACCTACGACTACGCCGAGCCGGGCTTCATCTTGATCGATCAGGTCAATCGCATGAACAACAACTGGTTCTGCGAAGATATCCGCGCGACCAACCCTTGCGGCGAGCAGCCGCTACCGCCAGAGGGAGCTTGCCTGCTGGGCTCGGTCAACCTGACCAAGTTCGTGATCGAACCGTTCGGCGCCGAGCCGCGGTTTGATTGGGAGCGCTATCGCAACGTCGTGGCGATCTTTACGCGCATGCTCGATAACGTGGTGGACATTGCTGGCCTGCCGCTTCCCCAGCAGCAGCGTGAAATCGAAGCCAAGCGTCGCCACGGCATGGGCTTTTTGGGTCTGGGCTCGACGCTGACGATGCTGAAAATTCCCTACGGTTCTCAAGCGTCGTTGGCCTTCACCGAAGAGGTGAGCCGTCATCTGGCGTTAGAGGGATGGAAGCAGGCCCTTGTGCTTTCTAAAGAGAAGGGCATGGCGCCTGTGCTTGAAGAGGAGCACACCATTACGCCCAAGATGATGCGCGAGCGCCCACAACTGGCCAGCGACGGTTACGAGGTAGGCGACAAGGTGCCGGGCCGCATCCTTCACGCCCGCTACAGTCAATACATGGCCAAAGTGGCCGAGCTGGAGCCGGAGCTGGTGGCACAGCTTGCTGAACACGGCGCACGCTTTACCCACCACAGTTCGATTGCCCCTACGGGTACTATCTCGCTCTCCATGGGTAACAACGCCTCGAATGGTATCGAGCCGTCGTTCTCTCATCGCTATTTCCGCAACATCATTCAGTCCGGCAAAAAGACCAAGGAGCAGGTGGAAGTGGTCTCCTTCGAGCTGGCCGCCTATCGCCACTTCATCGCTGCCGATGCGGTAGAAAGCGATCTGCCGGACTACTTCATTACCGCTGATTCGGTGTCCCCAGAGCAGCACGTGGCGGTACAAGCAGCGGCACAGCAGTGGGTGGATTCTGCCATTTCCAAAACGGTCAACGTGCCGACCGAGTTCCCGTTCGAGCAGTTCCAAGACCTCTATTTGCAGGCGTATGAGAGCCGTTTGAAAGGCTGTACTACCTTCCGCTTCAACCCGGAAGCTTTCCAGGGCGTGCTGGTGCGTGAGGATGACCTGAAGAACACCACTTACGTGTTCGAGCTGGAGAGTGGCGAGACGCTGGAGCTAACGGGTGACGAAAAAGTGCTTTACGACGGTGAGGAGCATAACGCCGCCAATCTGTTCGATGCCTTGAAAGAGGGCACCTACGGCAAGTGGTAAGCGCCAACGCTGGCTTGATGAACTGTCGAAAGACCTGGAGAGAACGTTATGGCGGTCGAAATTACGTCGAAAATTGTCGGTTACCGGATCAAGCAGCCGGAGCAGCCAGCCCTCGAGCCCGTGTTGGCCGAAGAGGACCCGCTGACGGTCCGTATTCCATCGCGCCCAGAGGGGACGCTGGAGGCGGTGTCGGAGAAGATCTCCTACGTGGGGGCCGAAGGGCGCAAGAAGGTCTATTTGCTGGTGTCGTTCATGCCCGTGGAGGGTGTGGTCGGCGGGCAGCGCGTCGTGATCGAGCGCCCGGTAGAGTTCTTCTTCCCGTCGGGCCAGCTCTCCAGCGAGCACCAGTGGATCACCGCCACCATGCGCAGCCTATCGCTGGCTGCGCGGGGTGGCTATGTCACGCAGGCCGTGGCGGACCTGCGCAAGGTGGCCTGGGACAAAGGGCTGGTGCGCTGCGGAATGAACCGCTGGAACAAACCGATGTTTCACGATTCGGAAGTGGCGGCGATTGCCTGGTCGATTCAGCAAATTCTCTATCGGCGAGGTTTCTTGGATCAGGAGGGCAACCAAGTGCCGGTGGAGACGCTGGTGGCTCGCTATGCCCATCGGATGCAGCACGGCCATGCGTGGCAGCCCGACGAGCGCCCAACCGTCGATGAGGCCGCAGCCACGCCTACATCCGCCAGCGGCACTCCAGCCACCGTGGGCACCTGCCCCGAATGCCGAGGGGACTTGATCATGATGGATGGCTGCCCTACCTGTTATGCCGGTTGCGGCTGGTCCAAATGCGGCTAACGCCTCCCGTCTCGTCGCCCTCCAGCAGGGCGACGGAAAGAGGCCCTCGTGAAGCCATCAATCATTGAATAAGGGGCGAACGTTATCGGTCAGGTAGCAGTCATCGAATTCTCCTTCTGTGGCCAGCGCCTCGAGATCGGGAATCGACACGTGGTGGCGGTCACGGAAGACCAGTCCATCCTCGCTGAGTGCACTGAACGTGCGGCTGACATGCACCGGACTCAGCCCGAGAATATCCGCCAGCTGCTCCTGGGAGAGCGGTAAACGAAACTGCCCGCTGATATCGTCATTGGTTTGGCGTAGGCGCAGGTACATTTCATGGAGAAAATGCGCCATTTTTTGGCGCGCGCTGCGCCGAGCGAGATTCACCAACCGCTCGGTGAGCAGCGCCTGTTGACGACTGCCGATGGCAAACATCACCGAGGTCAATGGCAGCGACTGGCGAAACAGCTCCAACATCCGCTTGTGGGGGAAGTGGCACACTACCCCGTCGGTAATCATGCGCACGTTCTCAAGCCGTTGAGAAAAGGCGAATTCCCTCAAGCCGATGATGTCGCCGGGGAGAAACACTTCCAAAATTTGCCGATCACCGTTTTCCAAGTGACGGTAAGAGTAAGCCCAGCCGCTGCGCAGCGTACAAAACTCGTTGGCGGGGGCGCCCATCTCCCAAAGTAGCGAGCCAGACTTGATGTCGGTCGGGCTCTCTTCCAGCGAGTCGAGCAACTGCTTTTCGTCGTCTGTCAGCGTGCAGTAGTGGCTAAAGTGGCGAATAATGCAGCTCTTATCCTGTTCCACGCGTCCTTCTCCTCGATGCAATCCACCTTTGTTAAACGGCGTCGCTACTTACTATAAGCAGTCTATGCGGGGCATGCCTGCTCTTTTACTCTCCCCGGCGCGCTCGCGCCGGGGAGAGGCCGCTTAGGACGTGGACGACGCACGGTTACCCCGCTCAAGAAGAGGAGCCAAGAAGCGCCCCGTGTGGGAAACGCTCTGCTTGGCAATCTGCTCTGGGGTGCCTTCGGCGATGATTTGTCCGCCCCCGGACCCCCCTTCTGGGCCAAGGTCGATCAGCCAGTCCGCGGTCTTGATCACATCCAGATTGTGCTCGATGACCACGATGGTATTGCCGTGGTCGCGCAGGCGGTGCAGTACCGTGAGCAGTTGACGAATATCCTCGAAATGCAGCCCCGTGGTGGGCTCATCCAGAATGTAGAGCGTTTTACCGGTATCGCGCTTGGCCAGCTCGCGGGCCAGCTTGACCCGCTGGGCCTCGCCGCCGGAGAGCGTGGTCGCGCTCTGCCCCAAGCGAATGTACGACAGGCCGACATCCATCAGCGTTTGCAGACGGCGGGCAATGGCAGGCACCGGGCTGAAGAACGCCAGCGCGTCTTCCACGGTCATTTCCAGCACTTCGTGGATGGTCTTGCCTTTGTAGTGAATGTCCAGCGTTTCACGGTTATAGCGCTTGCCTTTACACACGTCGCAGGGCACGTAGATATCTGGCAGGAAGTGCATCTCTACCTTGATCATCCCTTCGCCCTGGCACGCCTCGCAGCGCCCGCCCTTGACGTTAAAGCTGAAGCGGCCCGGCTTATAGCCCCGCGAGCGCGCCTCTTGGGTTCCCGCAAACAGCTCGCGAATGGGTGTGAAAATACCGGTGTACGTCGCTGGATTGGAGCGCGGTGTCCGGCCAATGGGGCTCTGGTCGATATCGATCACTTTATCGAGCTGATCGAGACCTTCGACCTTCTCGTAGGGCGCTGGGGTCAAGGTGGTGGCGCGGTTGAGTTCGCGGGCCGCAATGGGCATCAGCGTGCCGTTGATCAGCGTCGACTTGCCCGAGCCGGAGACCCCGGTCACGGCAATGAACAGCCCCAGCGGCAGGCTGAGGGTAACGTTCTGTAAGTTATTACCCGTAGCGCCGCGCACGACCAGCTGCTTTTCCGGGTTGCCGGGAATGCGGTAGGGCGGCACGGCAATTTCGCGGGTGCCGGAGAGGTATTGACCGGTCAGTGAGTGGGGGTTGTCCATCACCTGCTGCGGCGTGCCTTGGGCGACGATTTCACCGCCGTGCACCCCGGCACCGGGGCCAATGTCCAGGACATGGTCCGCCGCGCGAATGGCGTCTTCGTCGTGCTCGACTACGATCACGGTGTTGCCCAGGTCGCGCAGCCGCTCCAGGGTTTTCAACAGGCGATCGTTATCCCGCTGGTGCAGGCCGATGGAGGGCTCGTCCAGGATGTACATGACGCCTACCAGCCCCGCGCCGATCTGGCTGGCCAGACGGATGCGCTGGGCTTCGCCGCCGGAGAGGGTGTCGGCGCTGCGCTCTAGGTTCAGGTAGTCCAGGCCCACGTTGACCAGGAACTCTAGGCGCGCGTGGATCTCGTTGACGATCTTGTCGGCGATTTCGCCTTTGCGGCCCGGCAGGGCCAGCTCGGCAAAGTAGCGCCACGCGTCGCCAATCGGCAGGTGAACGATATCCGCAATGTTTTGGTCGTCCACGTACACATGGCGCGACTCTTTGCGCAGCCGCGAGCCGCCGCAGGTGGTACACGGCTGCACGGCGATATACTTGGCAAGATCGTCACGCACCATGTTGGATTCGGTTTCCCGATAGCGGCGCTGCATGTTGGGCAGCACGCCTTCGAAGGCATGCTCCCGGGTGACTTTGCGGCCGCGATCCCCGACGTACACGAACGGAATTTGCTCATTGCCGCTACCGTTGAGGATGATCTCACGCTCGTGGCGCGCCAGCTCCTGCCACGGCGTTTCCAGCTCGAAGCGATAGTGCTTGGCCAGGGCCTGTAGCTGGGTGAAGTAGTAGATGTTGCGGCGATCCCAGCCCTTGATCACGCCCTCCGCCAAAGAGAGCTCTGGGTGGCTGATGAGCTTGTCGGGGTCGAAGTATTGTTGAACGCCCAAGCCGTCGCAGGTCGGGCAGGCACCCGCCGGGTTGTTGAAGGAGAACATGCGCGGCTCGAGCTCGGAGAGCGAGTAGCCACACACCGGGCAGGCAAAGCGCGACGAGAAGGCGAGGTCTTCCTGCTCGCCGTCCATGAAGTGAATCATCGCCGTGCCGTCGGCAAGGTTCAGCGCCGTTTCAAACGACTCCGCGAGTCGCTGAGCAATGTCGTTGCGCACTTTGAAGCGGTCGACCACCACGCTGATGTCATGCTTTTTACGCTTATCCAGCGGCGCGATGTCGTCGAGTTCGAGCACTTGACCGTCGATCTGAACCCGCACGAAGCCCTGGGCGCGTAGCTCACTGAGCAGCTGCAGGTGCTCACCTTTGCGGCCCTTCACCACCGGGGCCAGCAGCATCAGCTTGGTGCCCTCGGCGAGGTTCATCACCTGGTCGACCATTTGCGAGATGGTTTGTGCTTCCAGGTCTTCCCCGTGCTCAGGGCAGCGCGGTGTGCCCGCGCGGGCAAACAGCAGGCGCAGGTAGTCGTAAATTTCGGTGATCGTGCCGACCGTCGAGCGGGGGTTGTGCGAGGTGGATTTCTGCTCGATGGAGATGGCAGGAGAGAGTCCTTCGATGTGATCCACATCGGGTTTTTCCATCATCGACAGGAACTGGCGCGCATAGGTGGAGAGCGACTCCACGTAGCGACGCTGCCCCTCCGCGTAAAGCGTATCGAACGCCAGCGATGACTTGCCGGAGCCGGAGAGCCCGGTAATGACAATCAGTTTGTCACGGGGCAGCTCCACATCGATCTGCTTGAGGTTGTGGGTGCGGGCACCCCTGACCAGAATGCTGTCCATCAACACCTCGAATCGCGTGGCAAAAGCGTAATTATACGTTTGCTGTACCCTTCCCGGCAAAACTGTCTCGGCTGTCGCCGCTGTGCTTGGCGTTTCCAGCGTGATGACAAAGCGCTAGAATGGGGGGTTACCTCAGGCCGTTCTGGCCCATCCACCATACACAAGGGCACTATGCGCAAGGTTTCCGCACTGCTGCTGGCCGCTGAACGCCGTGCAATCAGCGGCTTGGCTGGCCTTTATGCGTCTCGTATGCTGGGACTCTTCATGGTTCTGCCGGTGCTCGCGCTCTATGCCGATACGCTGGCAGGCGCGACGCCGCTGCTCGTTGGGGTAGCGCTAGGCATCTATGGCCTGACCCAAGCGTCGCTGCAGATTCCGTTTGGCCTGCTCTCTGATCGTATCGGGCGCAAACGCGTGATTGCCATGGGGCTTTTGATCTTTGCCGTCGGCAGCGTGGTCGCCGCGATGGCGGATACGATTGTCGGCGTGATCGCCGGGCGCGCGCTGCAGGGCGGCGGCGCCGTGGCCGCCGCCATCATGGCGCTGCTCGCCGATCAAACCCGCGAGCAGGTTCGCACCGCCGCCATGGCCACTATCGGTCTCTCGATTGGCGTCTCGTTCGCCATTGCCATGGTGCTTGGCCCCTGGCTGGCCGCCTGGGCCGGGCTCTCCGGGGTGTTTTGGTTTACCGCGCTGCTGACGCTCGTGGGGCTGGTCGTGCTGTGGCGCTGGGTACCGCCCGCGCCACGTCGGTTGCGTCATCGCGACGTAGGGCTGGACCGTCAGCAGTTCAAGAGTGTGATCACCCGGCCAGACCTGTGGCGGCTGGATCTATCGATTTTTGCCCTGCACCTGGTGCTGATGGCCATTTTCGTCGCCATTCCGTTTCGCCTGCTCAACGCTGGCGTAGCGGTGGAGTACCATGGGCTTGCCTATCTCGGCATCATGGCACTGTCGTTCGTCGCCATGGTGCCGCTGGTCATCGTCGCGGAGAAGCGTCAGCGGATGAAGCTGATGTGCCTGCTGGCCATTGGGGCCATTGCCTTGAGCCTGGCGAGCCTGGGGATGCCGCTCTCCCAAGGGCACTGGCTGTTCGTGTGGCTGTTCGTGTTTTTTACCGGATTTAATTTGCTGGAGGCGACGCTGCCTTCCATGCTCAGTAAGCTGGCTCCCGCCGGCGCCAAAGGAACGGCGATGGGGGTGTACTCCACCAGCCAGTTTTTAGGCGCATTTTTGGGCGGCACGCTGGGCGGCTTGTTAGCCAACGTGTGGGGGCTCAACGCTGTCTTTATCGGCTGTGCCGTGCTGGCGCTGGGGTGGTGGGCGGCCATGTGGCGCATGCCCTCGCCGCCGCCGCTCTCGAGTGAAGTGATGGCGCTGCACGAGACGCAGCCCGATGCGATGAACCTGTTGATGGAGCATCTCGCCGACGTGGTCGGTGTGGAAGATGTGATGGTCGTGCCCGAAGAGCGGTTGGTCTATTTGAAAGTCAATCGGGACGCGCTGGACCAAGCGGCGCTGGCGAGATTGATGTCACCGCCACGAACCTAACGACTTACCGCTGGCTATGCTGTGACGGGCAGTCAGTGAGCCGTTAATGTATACGATGAATGATGACGAGGAGCGACCTTATGGCGCGCGGTATTAACAAAGTAATCTTGATTGGCAACCTGGGCCAAGACCCGGAAGTTCGTTTCACGCCCTCCGGCACTGCCGTGGCGAACCTGAACTTGGCCACCTCCGACACTTGGATGGATCGTCAGAGCGGCCAGCGCCAGGAGCGCACCGAGTGGCACCGAGTGGTGCTGTTCAATAAGACGGCCGAGATTGCCCAGCAGTACCTGAAAAAAGGTTCGAAGGTCTACATCGAAGGCCGCCTGCAAACGCGCAAGTGGCAGGATCAAAATGGTCAGGAGCGCTACAGCACGGAAATCGTCGCCAACGACATGCAGATGCTCGATGGCCGCAGCGGCGATTACCAGGGCGGCGGTGCGCCGCAAGGTGGCTACGCCCAGCAGACTCCCGCTCAGCAGGCGCCGCCGCAGCAACACTATGGCCCTCAGCAGGGTGGCTATCCGTCGCAGGGTGCTCCCCAGCGTAACGCCCCTGCCCCGCAGCCTCAGCAGCCTGCACCCAACCAGCAGAACAGCAGCTACGGCGCGCCCGATCCGGGCAATTTCGACGATTTCGATGACGAAATTCCGTTCTGATTCGCGTCTTGCTGCGTCGTCATGGGGTGACGCGCGAGCCGCTATGTTCTTGGGTTGAGGGAGAGGGTCTGTCTTGAAGCTGCTGATACTGGATGCCGGGCACTGCTTGAGTTTAGCACTCGCCCGGGAAGCGAGCCGGCGCACCGATACCGAGCTCGTGATTGAACAGGGCCTCGACGTCACGCCGAGCCAGCTACAGGCCATCGCGCCCGATGCGGTGATCATTCCACCGCTGGCGCATCCGCTGAGCATGACCCCTGCCGAGGTGAAAGCCCATGCGGACGCCGTGGATCGCTGCGTGGATGCGTGTCAAACCCAAGGGGTGGCGCTGGTATGGTGCGTGTCCGATCAGCTCTACGAGGAGGGATTCGATATCCCCATCGATGAGCACGTCGTGCCTGCTCCGCGCGACGAGTGTTTACGCCGCCTCGTACAGACCGGCGACCGCATTCGCGCCGAATACCATCGCCACCTGATCGTACGTTTGGGGCCGCTGTTTGCGCTAGAAGGCAGCCACGCTTGGCTGAATGAAATCATCGACAGTCTGGTGACCGGACAAGCGGTGCGTGCCGCCGAAGATGTCGTCTTCTGCCCCACGTCGGCCGATGCGGTCGCCATGGCGCTCATTGGCATGCTGCAGCAGCAGGCCTGCGGGGCCGACGCTTGGGGGGCCTACCATTTGGCAGGTACCGAGCCGGTCAGTGCGTTCACGTTCACGTCGATGGTGCGCACCCAACTGGCCACGCACTTGGAAGGGCGGGGGGAGACGGTCGCGCTCGGCGACGTTCAAGCGCTGAATCACCATCACGATGCCAAACTGCGCCGCGTGTTGAACTGTCGCCGCGTGCTGGACGTGTTTGGCGTTCATCAAAAGCCATGGCGGTTGGAAGTAGGACGGATGCTGGATGCCTGGTGCCTCACGCGCGACCAGCAGCCCGATGACGTTGGGACAGGAGAGTCAGTTTGATCAATGTGGTACGCAGCCTGCTGTTTTATGTAGGTTATTTCACTGCCATGCTGCTCATTGGCGTGCTTTTTCTACCCATCGCACCGTTTCTGCCACTGGCGGCGCGCTACCGGCTGTTGAATCTTTATAACTACTTCCTGATGGTGTGGTTTCGCATTGCCTGCGGCGTGCGCTACGAGATTCAAGGGCGGGAGAATATCCCGACAGGCCCCTGCGTAATTCAAGCCAATCACCAGTGCGAGTGGGAGACGGTCTTTCTACAAGTGATGAAGCCGCCGGTGTGCACCGTGCTCAAACGCGAGCTGCTGCGCATCCCGGTCTTTGGGTGGGGCCTGCGTTTGCTACGCCCGATCAGTTTGGATCGCTCCAAGCCTGCCCGGGCCATGAAGCAGGTGCTGACCCAGGGCGTTGAGCGCCTGGGGACGGGGTTGTCCGTCCTGATTTTTCCGGAGGGAACACGGGTAGATCCTGGCGTGCGCAAGCGCTACAACAAAAGCGGTAGCGTCGTTGCCTGCCGTGCCGGTGTGCCGGTGCTTCCCGTGGCTCACAATGCCGGTGAGCGTTGGCCCGGGCGGCACTGGGTCAAGCGCCCAGGGGTGCTCCGCGTACGCATTGGCGCCCCCATTGCGACCGAAGGGCGCACACCGGACGAGGTGTTGGCGGATGTCGAAGCCTGGATCGAGGGTCAGCTACAGGAGATTTCCGAGGTCCCCAGGCCCACGGCGCGCTAAGCAGCGCGGGGCAGAGAACGCAGCACAAAAAACGGCGCCCGAAGGCGCCGTTTTTGATGGCTGCTGATGTGCCTCAGCCGTCGTAACGCTGGAACACCAGGCAGGCGTTGGTGCCGCCAAAGCCGAAGCTGTTGGAAAGCACGCGCTCGAGGGTAACGTCGTCGCGACGCTGGGTTACGATATCGAAACCGTCGGCCTGCTCGTCGAGTGTCTCGACGTTGGCAGACGCGGCGACGAAGTTATGCTGCATCATCAGCAGCGAGTAGATCGCTTCCTGGACACCGGTAGCGCCCAGCGAGTGGCCGGTCAGCGACTTGGTCGAGCTCATGGCGGGCGTGGAGTTGCCGAACACGCTGCGGATCGCTTTCAGCTCGGCGACGTCGCCTACCGGCGTCGACGTGCCGTGGGTGTTGATGTAGTCGATGTCGCCCTGCACCGTGGCCATGGCCTGATGCATGCAGCGCATGGCACCCTCTCCAGAAGGGGCGACCATGTCATGACCGTCGGAGGTCGCACCATAGCCTACCAGCTCGCCGTAGATCTTCGCGCCGCGCGCTTTCGCGTGCTCGAGCTCTTCAAGCACCAGCATGCCGCCACCGCCCGCGATGACGAAGCCGTCGCGGGCCTGATCGTAGGGGCGAGAGGCTTTGTCCGGGGTGTCGTTGTAGTGCGTGGAGAGCGCGCCCATGGCGTCGAACAAGCACGACAGCGTCCAGTGCTCCTCTTCGCCACCGCCAGCAAAGACCACGTCCTGCTTGCCGAGCTGAATCTGCTCCATGGCGCTACCGATGCAGTGAGCGGAAGTCGCACAGGCAGAGGAGATGGAGTAATTCACGCCTTTGATTTTGAACGGCGTGGCCAAGCAGGCTGACACCGTGCTGCCCATGGTGCGGGTCACACGGTAAGGGCCAACGCGGCGCAGGCCTTTCTCACGCATTGCATCGGCGGCTTCGACCTGGTTGGCGCTGGACGCGCCGCCCGAGCCGGCAATCAGGCCGGTGCGCTCGTTCGACACTTGCGCGTCGGTCAAGCCTGCGTCTTCGATGGCCTGAGCCATCGAAACGTAGGCGTAGGCCGCTGCATCGCCCATGAAGCGGCGCAGTTTGCGGTCGATCAACGCGTCTAGGTCGATATCGACGCTGCCTGCCACATGGCTACGGAAGCCGCGCTCGGCGTACTCTTCCTTGAAACGAATACCGCTGCGCCCGCTTTTGAGCGCGTCTAAGACCTGTTGCTGGTCGTTGCCTAAGCACGACACGATGCCAAGGCCGGTGACTACCACTCGTCGCATGGGAGCCTCCTGTTAGAAATTCGCAGTGGAGGTGAATAGGCCAACGCGCAGGTCATTAGCCTGGTAGATATCGCGCCCGTCGACGGACACGGTGCCGTCGGCGATGCCTAGGATAAGCCGACGGGTAATGACGCGTTTCATGTTGATGCGGTACGTCACTTTTTGAGCGTCGGGCAAAATTTGGCCGCTGAATTTCACTTCGCCGCAGCCTAGCGCACGGCCACGGCCAGGATGGCCGAGCCAGCCCAGGTAGAAACCGACCAGCTGCCACATCGCGTCGAGACCCAAGCAGCCGGGCATCACCGGGTCACCGGGAAAGTGACAGTCGAAAAACCACAGATCCGGGGTGATATCCAGCTCGGCGATCAGCTCGCCCTTACCATGCTCACCGCCCTCTTCATGAATGTGCGTGATGCGATCAAGCATCAGCATGTTAGGCGCTGGCAGCTGGGCATTGCCTGGGCCAAAAAGCTCGCCGCGCGAGCAGGCCAGCAGTTCTTCGCGATCAAAGGAATGTTGCTTGGTCACTGAATCGTTCCGAGTATGAAGATGGTTGTTGCGCCTAGTCTACTTCCCGAAACCTCCGAATGCACGTCGCAGGCGCTTTATCGTGACTTTCTAACCCTTTTTAAGGGCTTGCCGATAAAGCAAATGACGTTATTGTGACAATCGTCGAGGCGAATTCGCACAATAAACGGCCTATTGACGTAATATGCTCTATCCAAGTTTTTGGTTAGGCGGCATGATGTCGTCCACGTGATGTTTTGTAGTGACTGCTGATAGGACAACAAGAACCGCCATGTGGCTGCCTGTTTCTCTTAATCGTCCGCTGGTTTGGGTGGCGCTCATGGCGCTGCCTGCATGTGTATGGATTCCCGATACTGCGCTGCGCATGGTGGCCGCCAGCCTGGTGGCGTTGGGGTTGTGGGACGCTTGGCACCAGGTGCGTCAACAGCGCTTGCGTTTGAAGCTTGCCCAAGACGCCATGGGGCTCGCAGGGGATGCCATGGTCATCAGCGATGTGCAGAACCGTGTGTTGGCCGTCAATCCCGCCTTTACCGACATTACCGGCTACGAGAGCCAGGAGATGGTCGGCCGCAAGCTCGAAACCCTGGCCGCACAGCGTCACGACAAAGCCTTCTACCAAAGTTTCTGGAGCACCCTGAAAGCCACCGGGCGGTGGGAAGGGGAGATGTGGAACCGTCGTAAACATGGCGACGAGTACCCAGAGTGGCTCAAGGTTCGCGCGGTGACCGACAAACGCGGCAAGATCACCCACTTCATCAGCCTGTTCACCGATATTTCCGCGCAAAAAGCCCGCGAGCGCGACCTGCGCCGCATCGGCTACGAAGACCCCCTGACCGGCCTGCCTAACCGACGCCGCCTGCACGATTTGATGTCCTCACGGCTTCGTCACTTGCGTGCCGGCGAGAGTCTGGACATGGCGCTGATCGACATCGATGGTCTGAAATCGGTCAACGACAGCTTGGGCGTCGAGCAGGGCGACCGTCTGTTGGCGCGCTTTGCTCAGCGGCTTACCAGCTACATGGCGGGCAGCGTCGTCGGCCGCCTGGGGGGTGATGAGTTCTTGGTGATTCGCACCACTACCTTCGATGATCATGATCAGTGGATCATGACCCTGCGTGACCACATGTGCAGTCCGTTCGAGATCAACGATCAGTCGCTGCGTTTAGGATTGACCATCGGTAGCTGTCGCGCCCCCGAGGATGGCCGCGATTCCGGCGTGCTGTTCCAGCGGCTGGAGTCCGCGCTGTACAGTGCCAAACGATTGGGTCGCAACCATAGCCAGCGCTTTCGCCCAGCGCTGGATAAGCAGGATAACCCCCAGCTTGCGCTGGTCAGTGACCTGCGCGCCGCACTGATCTCCGGTGACCAGCTAGAGCTTCACTACCAGACCCAGCACCATCCTGGCAGCGGTGAGCTGATGGGCATGGAGGCACTGCTGCGCTGGCGCCACCCCCAAGATGGTATGGTTTCACCGGGCGAGTTCATTCCACTGGCGGAGCGCCATGGCCTGATGGCCGAGCTGGGCAGTTGGGTGATCGAGAAAGCATGCGCTCAACAGGCGCACTGGCAAAACAGCGGTATGCCCAAGGTGACCGTGTGGATCAATATCTCCGCGCTACAGCTCTTTCAGGGCGATCTGGAAACCCAGCTGGCGACCTGCCTGGAGCGCTATCAGCTCAAACCGTCACAAATTGGTCTGGAGCTGACCGAATCGGTGCTGCTGGATGAGCGGGCCGGTGATATGGGGCCGCGCCTGCAGGCGCTCCGAGAGCTTGGTTACGCCATTGCCATCGACGATTTCGGCACCGGCTACTCATCGTTAGGTTACTTGAAGCGGCTGCCGGTGGATAAGATCAAGCTGGACCGTGCCTTCATTCGCGAGCTTCCCAACGACCAGGCGGATGCGGCGATCGTAACGGCGGTCTTGGCCATGGCCGAGGGGATGGGGTTGGAAGTCGTCGCGGAGGGCGTCGAAACGCAAGCCCAGTGCCAGTTCCTGGTCAACGCGGGCTGTACGCTGGTGCAGGGATTCTACTTTGCCAAGCCGTTACCCGCTGCTGAGCTAGAGCAGCGCTGGTCGCCCGTCGCACTGGCAGAAGGTGCCCACTAACGCGTCGTGATGACTCGCCCAGCGTAACGGCAAATACCCAGACAGAGCGCTGCCCAGATGACTGCCTGCACGGGCAGTAGCCACGGCGCCAAACTCACGTTGGCCAACGCTGCCCCACCCAGGTAAGAGAGCGGGCCGCTGATGGCACCGCAGGCAGCGGCGACGAGCGGATAGCGCCACAGCCAGGCCAACGAGTGAAACACCAGCGTGGCGAACAGCGGCCACAGCATCCACAGCCATAGGGGCAGCAGGCCCGCGACGAGCGCCTGGTCACCAAAATCGAAACCGCCCGCCAAGTGCAGCCCGCCGTCCAGCACCAGCCCTAGCAGGGCAAACAAGCCGATGAAGCGCCATTCGCCGGGTCTGGCCCAGTGCCAAAAGTGCCAGCCCAGCAGCGCCACCCCCGTGGCCGCAGCGACCCACGAGCCACCCAGCACGCACAGCGTCCAGCCTGCCTCGAAGCGCAGCGCGTTGAACAGCAACGCGCGCACGGGCCATGGGGAGGGCGATGCCATTTACAGGGCTCCCGTCAGCGGTACCGGTTTTGCAGCAGGCTTTGCCAGCAGTAGGTGGCAGGTGCCAATGGAGCGCTCGATGAAGCCTCCCTCGCAGTAGCACAGATAGTAGCGCCACATGCGGATAAAGCGCTCGTCGTAGCCTTGGCTGCGGACCTGATCGAGGCTCGCCTCGAAACGGTGCCGCCACTCCCGCAGCGTCCGTGCGTAGTGCTGACCGATCTCATCGAGCGCCACCACGTTGAGGGACGTTTTGCGCATCACGCCAGACAGCATGGCGTGGTGGGAGGGCAAAAAGCCGCCGGGGAAGATGTAGCGTTTGATGAAGTCCATGTCGCGCTTGGCTTCTTCGAAGCGCTGGTCGCGAATGGTGATCGCTTGCAGCATCGCCTGACCATCGTCGGTCAGCAGACTATCGACCTTTTCGAGATACGTGTTGAGGTACTGGTGCCCCACGGCCTCGATCATTTCCACCGAGATCAAGCGGTCAAAGCGCCCGGTGAGTTCCCGATAATCCTGCTTTAGCAGCGTAATCTTGTCTTCCAGGCCCTCTTCTTTGATGCGCTGGGCCGTATGTGCATGCTGCTCCTCGGAAATCGTCGTGGTGGTCACCCGGCAGCCGCGTGTCTTGGCGGCATGAATGGCCAGCCCGCCCCAGCCCGTGCCGATCTCCAGCAAATGATGCTCGGGACGAACGTCCAACTTCTCGAGCATGATGTCGAGTTTGTAGGTCGAGGCCTCTTCCAAACTGGCTTCCGGGTAGGGGAAGACGGCGCTGGAGTACATCCAGTGGCGTTTATCCAGGAACGTTGCAAAGAGGTCGTTACCAATGTCGTAATGGGCGGCGATATTGCGCTTGGAACCGGACAGGCTGTTGCGCTGGAAGCGGTAAGCCAGGCCCAGCAACCAGCGGGTGAAACGGGCGCTGCCGTTCTCCATCTTGCCATTGACGTGCTCTAGGTTGGCCGCAAACAGGCGCACCAAGGCCACCAAGTCATCGGCATCCCAGTCGCCATCCATGTAGGATTCCGCAGCGCCCACGGTGCCGCCAAAGGCGAGCCGCTTCCAGGCGCGAGAGTGGCGAATCACCACGGTGACCTGCAGCGGGCCTTCTTGGCCCAGGTGATGGCACTGGTTGCCTTCGATCAGCGTGATACGTCCGCCGCGAAACGCGTCCAACTGGGCCAGCAAACGAGGCTTTAACCAGCGGGTAAAGCGATCTTGGCGGGCGGGCTGACTACTGGGAGGTGTGGTACGCAGGGTGGTCACTTTGAAGTCTCCTTGCGCTTAGGGTGGTTATAAACGGGGACGCGCTTGAGCCACAGGCGAAGCGCTTCAAAATGGATTCCCGCGACCGTTTTCAGACTCATCCAAGGGTGCTTGGCGAGGGTGGCCAGCAGCACGCCGCGCGTAGCGGGGGCTGCGTCGAGCGTGAGCGTGGCGTCGAAATGGCGCTGCTCGTGCTGCCAGTTTTCCATATGTAGATAGAGCTGATCGCCGGGCGCATTGAATTTCCAGCGATAGGTCATCTCCATGGGATTGAAGGGGGAGACGTGCATGGCTTTGGCAAAGCTTGCCTGATGCGCGTGGCGGTCGGTCTCGACATGGCAGGCGTAACAGGTGCGCTCGCGCCAGGGCATGTTGGTGACCTCGCCGAGCACCGCTGCCAAGCGGCCATGTTCGTCGTAGGCATAGTAAACGGTGATGGGATTGAACATCGTGCCGAGCGTACGCAGCTGGGTCAGCATGCAAATGCGCCCGTTAGGGGCGCTGCCAAGCTGGCGCGTCAACTCCTCCCGCACGGCAGTGCGCAGCGGGCGATCCGTGGGGGCCAGATAATCCTCGCGGCGAAAACGTGCCAACGCCGGGCGTCGTGCGCTAAACCCCGGCACGCCGTCGAAGAGCGTGGGGAGCTCGTCGAGATCGAGCCACGCCATCCACACCTGATAGCTAAACGTATGCGTCTTGGGCGTAAAGCGGCGGTGGCGGAGCGTACCGCGATAGATGCGCGAGCGCGGCGCAGCAATCATCCCAACCCCTCCCCAACGCTGTTGGGCATCAACTCATGGGCGGGCAGCGCCGTCGGCGTGGTGGGCGGCTCGGCGGCTTCGTCACAGCCCAGCGCCTGTGCCACGCGCAGCGCGCTCCAGACGCCGTCTTCATGAAAGCCGTTGCGCCAGTAAGCGCCGCAGAAGTGGGTGCGCCGCGCCACCGATGAGATCTCATCGTGGCGCATTTGGGCGGCCTGGCCCGCCAGCGTGAACTGTGGGTGTGCATAGACATAGCGGCCCAGCACCTTGGCCGGGTCGATGCTGTCGGAGTCGTTCAGCGTGACGCAAAACGTCGTGTCTGCCTCTAAGCGCTGCAGGATATTCATGTTGTAGGTCACCGATACCCGCTCATCGGCACCGCGACCATCCAGCCGATAATTCCAGCTTGCCCACGCGCGTTGGCGGCGGGGCAGCAGGGAGGTGTCGGTGTGCAGCACCACCTCGTTGTCCTGGTAGGGCATTGCGCTCAGGATCTCGCGCTCGGCAGCCGAGGCATCCCCTAACATGGCCAGGGCTTGGTCGGCGTGGCACGCCAATACGACCTGGTCGAAACGTTCGCTGCCCTGGGCCGTGGTCACCACGACGCCCGTGTCGCTTCGGGTAATGTGGGTCACCGGGGTATTGAGGCGGATGCGCGACGCATAGGGCGCGGTCAAGCTGGGTATATAGCGTTTGGAGCCGCCCACGAGGGTGTACCACTGGGGACGGTGGTTCACCGACAGCAGCCCGTGGTTGCGGAAAAAGCGTACGAAAAACGTCAGCGGGAAAGCGCGCAGGTCACCAATGCTCGCCGACCAAATAGCGGCCCCCATGGGCAGCAAGTAACGACGCTGAAACGCTTCGCCGTAGCCGTGTTGGTCCAGGTACGCGCCCAACGTCATGTCTGCGGGCAGTCGTTTGCTTTCCAGATCGGCGGTGGCCTGCTTGTTGAAGCGCAAGATGTCGCGCAGCAGACGATAGAACGAAGGGTTGAGCAGGTTGCGGCGCTGGGCGAAAAGCGATGCCAACGTGTGGCCGTTGTACTCGAAATCGACGTCCGTTTCATGCACCGAGAAACTCATCTCGGTGGCTTGGCTGGGCACGCCAAGGGTAGCCAATAGGCGTTGGAAGTGGGGGTAGGTCCAGTCATTGAAGACGATGAAGCCGGTATCGATGGCGTACGGGACGCCGTTGACCTCAACGTCCATGGTGGCCGTATGGCCCCCTAGTCGACTATCGGCTTCGAACAGGGTCACCTCGTGCTGTGAGGAGAGGTACCACCCGGCAGCCATCCCGCTGATGCCGCTGCCAATAACCGCGATGCGCTGTGACGCTGTGACGCTCATGGAGACTCCTTGGTTTGCCGCGTCATGCGCAGGCCGATCCACCGCCGCAGGGCGGGGGGTAAAATTCCCAAACATTTGACGATATAGGTAAACCGCCGTGGAAAATGAATATCCAGGCGGCCTTTGGCCAGCCCGGCAATGATCGCCTTCGCAGCTTCGTCGGCGGTAACCTGCATGGGCATGGGAAAATCGTTGCGGTCGGTGAGTGGCGTTTTGACGAAGCCAGGATGAATCAAGCTCACGTCGATGCCCTCCTGGTGCAGGTCGAGTCGCAGAGACTCCAAGAAGTAGCTGACCGCTGCTTTCGACGCGCCATACGCCTCCGCGCGGGGTAGCGGCAGGTAGGCCGACGCGCTCGAGGTGGCGGCCAAGCGGGCGGGCTTGCCTTCCTTACGAGCGGCACGCAGCAGCGGTAGAGCGGCGTCGACGCCGTACAGCGTGCCAAATAGGTTCGGAGTGAAGACCCGCTCGACGAGTGCCATATCGAAGTGGCGTGCATCGAGGTATTCGCAGGTGCCCGCATTGAACAACGCAACGTCCAACGCGCCGAGCCACTCGCGAATCTGCTCACCCGCAGCGAGGACGGCTTGATGGTCGCTAACATCCAGCGGCAACGGGTAGGCGTTGTCATGGCCATCGCACAGTTTGTGCAGCGCCTCTTCATTACGAGCGCTCAAGACGACGCGATGGCCTTGCTCGATCAGCTGCTTGGCCAGCGCTTCACCAATGCCGGACGTCGCGCCGGTTAACCAGATGCGTTGGGGCGTTTTCCATGTGCTCATCCTGCTCTCCTGTAGCGGCCTGTTAGCACGCAGCCTGCGTGCAGATCAACGAGGTCACACGATTCAACCAAGGCGCTGCTTTAACCAGCGTATGACACGCCCCATGACGGGAAGGTGCTCGTAGAGCATGGCCCCGGCGTCGAAATAGTCGCGGTGACGCGCCACTTTTCCGTCGTCAGCAAACGTGAGCGCGCTGCAGCCCTCCACGCTTACCGGCTTGCCGCGGGCCAAGCGGGGGTGAACGAACTCCATGGTCCACGTTACGAAGGCTTGGTTTCCCTGCTGTTGCTGCGTGTGAAAAGTGAAATGGCAGCGCTCAACGTTCTCGTACATGGTGGCGAAGTAGCGCTCCAGCGCCTCGCGACCTTCAATGTGATGTAGCGGATCGTTGAAAACAACCTCCTCAGTATATACCTCGTATAGTTTTTCTGTACAGGTGTTGTCTAGTTTATTGAAGAAGGCGCAAAAGTTGGCCAAAGCTGTGTCGTTGGTCATCACACACTCCTTACAAGCGGTAAGACGGCATGGAAGAGGAAAGGTGCGTCGTTAAGGAGCATAGCGGCGCAGTGCCGCTATGGGGAGAGGCGTCAGGCGCGTTACTTGGAGAGCGCTTTGAAAGCGTCGAGCGCCCGTTGGCGCGCCGCTTTATGGTCGACGATGGGCGCCGGGTAGTCGATGGGGTTGAGCATGTCGTGAGGCGGCGCATGGCGCGCTTTGGCTGGCAGCGATGCGAGCTCGGGCAGCCACTGGGCGATGAAGTCGCCATTGGGGTCGAAGCGGGTCGATTGGGTCGTCGGGTTGAAAATGCGGAAGTACGGCGCCGCATCGGTCCCCGTCGAGGCGGCCCACTGCCAGCCACCGTTATTGGCGCAAAACTCGCCATCGACCAAGTGGCGCATGAAAAAGGCTTCGCCACGTCGCCAGTCGATCAGCAGGTGCTTGCTCAGGAACATCGCCGTAATCATGCGCAGACGATTGTGCATCCAGCCGGTCGACACGAGCTGGCGCATGGCGGCATCCACGATAGGGTAGCCGGTGCGACCCTCGCACCAAGCGGCAAACCCATCGTCGTCATCGCGCCATTGGAGCTGCTGGGTGTGCTCTTGAAACGGTTGATAGCGACATACTTGGGGAAAGCCGACCGCGACGTGCTGATAAAACTCCCGCCAGACCAGCTCGTTCACCCAGGCCGTCAAGCCAGCATCGCCGTCGGCCAGGTGCCCACCGTTTTCGCTCATGACCGCTTGCAGGCACTGGCGGTGAGAGATCATCCCCAGTGCCAAATAGGGTGACAGCTCGCTGGTGCCCCGTACCTTGGGGAAATCGCGCTGCTCTTTGTAGTGCCGCCCGCGAAAACGCAGAAAGCGCTCCAAGTTGTCGCTGGCGGCATTCTCACCTGCGGGCCACTGGCGGCCATCCAGCGGCGCGTCGTCGAGCGCAGGCAGTGACGGAAGCGCGTCGCTTGGGATGTCGAGGGGCGACTGCGCCTTAGGCGTGTCACGCAGGGCAAGCTGCTCTGCCGTTACCTGTTTGTGCCACGCTTTCGAAAAGGGCGTAAACACCCCGTAGTAATCGCCTTTGCCGGTCAGCAAGCTGCCTGGGGCAAAGGCAACGGCGTCGTGGTGCCCTTGAGCGCCTATCTCTGCCTGCTGAAAGGCGTCCAGCACCGCCTGATCGCGGCGCTGTTCGTTCAGCGGATACTCGTAGTTGAAGTGAAGCTGTTTGACGCCGTAGTCCCGGGCAATCTCCAGCAACGCTTGAGGAGCGTCGTCGTAGCGCTCGATATCGCGGTGCAGCAGCGGGATGTTCAAGCCATTGAGCGACGCCTTGAGCGCGCTAACGCCGCGCGCCCAAAAATCGAGTTTGTTGGCGCCGTGACCGTGGTCGCGCCACTGCTCAATGCTGCGCAAAAAAACCGCCACGACCGGCCCTTTGGCGGCCGCGGCGGCCAGTGCGGAATTGTCATGAATACGAAGGTCGCTGCGGAACCAAACAAGCTGCAAGCTCATGCAAACTCCTTAAGTGGGCCGGTTGGCCTACGCTCACAGAATGCCGGATTCCCGCAGCAGCGGGCGCAAACGGGCAATCGCTTGGGGAAGGTCGTCACCCAACATGTGAACGGCACCGTCTCGGAGGTCGTTCTCGCGTAGCCGAGCGACTTCGCCGCAAACGCCGATAGGCACGCCCAGGGCGTCGGCCGCTTTGGGTAAATCGACCCGAATATATTGATCGCTCTCTCGCTGGCCGCTGGAGAGCAACACCATCGACGAGTGCAGGCGAGACACCGCTTGCGGCAAATCGTCGAGGGACAGCGAGTGGTCAAAGAGCTGCACGCGGTAACCCTGTTCGCTGGCCATGAGCGCACACATCAGCACCCACAGCGGGCCTGGATCGTCGGGCATGGCGCTGAGTAGGATCAGCGGGCCACGGGTCGCTTGGTTCGCGTAGTGCAAACGAATGCCGACTTGGCTACGTAAAAAAGCTTCGAACGTACGACGTACCAGGTCATCTGGCTGCGCGGCCCATTTGGCTTCCAGGGTCAGTATGACGGGCTGCCAAAGTTCGTTGATCGCCACGCTCAGCGGGTAGAGCGCCAAGCTCTGATGATACAGCGCTTCCAGCTTGGGCAGGTCGACGGCTTCGATCACCGCCTGCAGCTGTTGGCGCTGGCTGGCCCAGTCACCGGCGTTGGGAGCGGGGGTCTCGACCGTTTCGGGCTGATCGAGCAGGTCGGCCACTTGGCTGACCGGCACGCCGCGGTTGAGCCACTGCAAAATACGCTCGATACGGCTGATGTCGTCCTGGGCGTAGAGTCGGTGGCCCTTGGGCGTGCGCTGCGGGCGAATCAATCCGTAGCGTCGCTCCCAGGCGCGCAGGGTGACCGAGTTCACACCCGTTAAGCGGGAAACTTCCCGAATCGGATAGAGCGGGGTATCGGGTGGGTGGGTCGCCTTGTTGCTCATGGGCGCCATTGCCTCTTGGTTGCCTGCAGCGAGCGCTGCAGGGGTCTGTCAATAATTGCGATGACCGCGTTGTTGCGCCAGCTCGGCGCCAGGTCACGTAGTCGTATAGCGCGTCGTCGAAGAGCACCTAATCGGTTAGATAGGATCACGCTATTATAGGCACCTTTGTACAACTTGTAGCCACTGGGTACAACCTTTGCTGTGTCCAGGTAAGTGCATCACTGCCTTGGCTGACATTAGACCGACCGGCCTAATAACGCCTCTCCCAGCTCATCGCCAGAGAGCCAGGCATCCTCGACTCGGCTGCCGCGAAAGCTGTCGCCGCACAGCGCTAAACCGCACTTGCTGTATAAGAACGACTGGCTTCCCGCCGAGGCGGGTTGGGCATAGCGCCATCGGTGGGCGCCTAGCTCCACGAGGGGGGGAAGCGCGGTGTCGGGGGGCAGCGTCGTGATGAAGGCCTCCCATAACTGCTGCGCCGCGGCTTCCGGCGTCTCCTCGATATGCGCGTCGCTCCAGTCGAGCTGGGCCAGCAGGCTCAAACTTTCCGGCTGATGCTCTCTCCCCGGCTTGGTGTGATTACGAGACACCAAGCGTAGCGCTGGATGCTGGACATGTAGACTCTGCCAATCGGCATCGACGCCCGGCGGGGGCGGTAGAGGAGCATCGACGATCGCCCATGCCGTCCAGCAGCCCCGCTGTGGTCGTGCATCGCAGGCGTCGGACAGCATCAGTTCCCAGTCGGCCAGCAGCGCTTTTGCTTGAGGGGGTGGGGCGCTGATCACCACACGGTCGAACGTCCCGTACTGGTGGTCGTTGGCATCGCGAAGCTGCCACCCTTGGGGCGTGCTCTCTAGTGCTGTAATGGTCGTTTCCAATAAGAGCGCCGCATGGGGAAAAGCGTTAAGCCCATCGGCGAGGTGGCGGGTAATCGCGCTCATGCGCGGTGCTCCACAGTAGCGCACTTGGCCGTCATCGTGTGTTTGCCAGCCGGATGCACTAGCCTGATAGCTGTGTACTGGCCACATAGCGACACAGCCAGCGGCTTGCCACTCGGCAACTTTGCTCGCAAAGCGTGCATCGCGAACGGTAAAGGCCTGAGCGCCTAAATCGAGCGTGGCAGAGGGGCGCTGTTTACTCGACATTCGCCCGCCAGGACCGCGTGCTTTATCAAATAGCTGAACATTGACACCCTGCTGTGCCAGTCGATGAGCGCAGGCTAACCCGGATAGCCCGGCACCAATAATCGCCACGCGTTGCGCGGCCGCAGAAGAGAAGGTCTCGTTCGCCGGTTCAGCCATACATCCTCACGGTATCAGCAGTGCTTGTCTAAATTGATTGTAGCAGTTGTGTATAAATATCGTACAATTAAACAGGTTGCAATGTGTACGAGCGGTCGAGTGGATCGTGTCGCCACCGCCGTCGGCGGATTCTCGTGCACACCACGTTTAACGGCAAAGGAGTGACACCATGCGGGTATTGATCACCGGGGGCAGCGGCTTCGTAGGCCAGCGGCTCTGTCAACAGCTCATCGCCCAGGGGCATGAGGTTCAGGTGGTGTCTCGAACGCCCCAAAAGGTGCGCAGCAGGCTGCCCAAGGCGTGCGACATCCGCGACAGCGCGCAAGCCTTCGTGGATACGCCGCCGGACGCGCTGGTGAACTTGGCTGGAGAATCCATCGCGGCAAAGCGCTGGAGCGCCGAGCAGAAAGAGCGGCTGATCCGTTCACGGGTCGAGAGTACTCAGCAGCTCATCGCCCTGTGTGAGCAGCTCGCGGCCAACGGCCAGCCGCTGCCGAGCGTGATGGTGAGCGGTTCGGCGATGGGCTATTACGGCGATCAGGGGGACAAGGTGGTGGATGAGTCCACACCTCCCCATGACGAGTTCGCCCATCGGCTGTGCGCGCAGTGGGAAGCGGCGGCCAAGCCCGTGGAGGCCATGGGCATCCGGCTAGCCATTCTACGCATTGGGTTAGTGCTCGAGGCGGGCGGTGGCACGCTGCAAAAAATGCTACCACCGTTCAAGTTAGGTGTAGGCGGGCGGTTTGGCGATGGCACCCAGTTCATGCCCTGGATTCATCGGGACGACTTGGTGGCGGCGATCATCTACTTGATCAACCAGCCGGCACTCTCTGGAGCATTCAACGGCAGTGCTCCGCATCCGGTGACCAACGCGGAATTCACTCAGACGCTGGCCAAGCAGTTGCATCGTCCGGCCATGTTTCCGGTGCCCGCGTTCGTGCTGAAAGCGGGCTTTGGGGAGATGTCGCAGCTGCTGTTGACCGGGGCAGACATGCGCCCCGAGCGGCTACGCGAAGCGGGCTTCGAGTTCCAGTACCCAACGCTTTCGAAAGCGCTGGCGGCCATCCTCTAGCCGCCAGTGGCGAGCGTTAGTTCGCGTTGGGATCGACAGTGATGATCACCCGCACCGAGTCGAGTCGCAGGCGGGTGTTTTCGATGGCGCTGCTCAGTGCCTGACGCTCCTGTGTCAGCGCTTCCAGCTCTTCGCTGCGCACCGCCGGATTATGCTCCGCTAGCGCCGTCAGGCGGGCCAGCTCGGCGTCCAGCTGGGCGCGCATGCGAGTTTCTGCGGCTTCCACGATACTCGGCAGTTCACGCTCGGCTTCGCCTTCCCCTTGGGTGAGCAGTTCACGAAGCTGATCGTGGCGGCTCTTGATCAAATCCCGCGCCAGCGATTTATTCACCTTCTGCAGGTTTTTGCCCAACCCGGTGAAGGAGATCTTGCTGGTCAGGTTAGCGCCCGATTCATCCAGCAGTACGCGTACGGCGGTGGGCGGCAAGAAGCGGTTCAGGTGCAGCGATTTGGGGGCCGGGCAGTGGGTGCGAAACACCAGTTCGGCCATCAAACGCCCGCTGGGAATCGCCGGGTGGCGTAGCAGCGCCAGCGCGGTATTGCCCATGGTACCATCGAGGACCCGGCCCATCATTTCGCGCACCAGCGGATGCTCCCAGGAGAGTCGCTGTACGTCATCCCGCGCCAGTGCCTGGGCGCGACTGTAAGTGGCAGAGAAGCCCTCTTCGCCTTTGACCAACCCGGGCAGGCCATCCAGCATGTGCTGACTGGGCTGAAGGTGCAGCAGACCGTTGCCGATCTCCTGGCTGTCGACGCCGAAGATATCCAGCGCGCGCTCCACATAGCGAGGCAGCGCCGGATCCTCGTCCAGCTCGCGCACGGCATCGATCACCTGCTGCGCTCGCCCGGGGCGGCAGGCGTTGAGTTCCAGCAGGCGGTTGCGGCCCGCGTCCCGTTCGGCGAGCTTGGCGGTGAACATCTCCCGAGTCTCTTCGATGATCTCGTCGAGCATCTCATCGTCGAGCAGCGCATCGGCCAAGGCATCGCCAAAGGCGTCGAACAGGTCGCTGCCAATGCCGTGAGGCGCGCTAAAGGCGTCCATGCCCTCGTGGTACCAGCGCATCAGACGCTCGCCGGGGCTGCCGGTGAAGTTGGGCACATGCAGCTCGATGGCGTGGCGCTGGCCGATCCGGTCCAGACGGCCGATGCGCTGTTCAAGCTGGTCGGGATGTTGCGGCATGTCGAACATCACCAGATGGCGGCAGAACTGGAAGTTACGCCCTTCGGAGCCAATCTCAGAACACACCAAGACCTGGCAGCCATCCTCTTCATTGGCAAATGCGGCGGCGGCTCGGTCGCGCTCGACGAGCGACAGCCCTTCGTGGAAGACCGGCGCGTGGTAGCCGCCTAATACCCGTAAGCCCTCGGCGAGCCCTTCCGCCGTTTCACGGTGGTGGGCAATGACCAGTACTTTGTCGTTGGCAAAGCCCGTCTCGCTGTCGTCGCTGAGCTTTTCGAGCAGCCAGTTGACGCGTGGGTCGATATGCCACCAGGACTCGGTATTCAACGGGTCGTTGCTGAGCTCCCGGTACATGGCATCCGGGTAGATCAGCACGTCCGGGTGGTCCATGCCGGTTTCGATCAGCAGCTCGTCCAGGTAGTCGTCGTCGCGCTCCAGGCGGCGCAACACGCGGCGGTAAGCCGACGGCAGCTCCAGCTCGGCCAGGTGCAGGCGGCGCTCAGGGAAGCCGCCCACATGGCGGCGGCTGTTGCGGAACATCACGCGGCCGGTGCCATGGCGGTCGAGCAACGCGTCGCGCAGCTGGGCGCGGGCGGCGTCCTGCTGCTCGGGGCTTGCCTCTGGATGGCACAGCGTGGCGAGCAGCGCTTGGCTATCCCGGTCGTCGGCTACGGCGGCGACGCGTTCACGGGCGCTCGCGGTCTGGGGCAGTTCCTCGAGAGCATCGATGGCCTCGGCCACCGCCACGTAGTGCTGCTCCTCCTCTTTGAAGCGCTCGATATCGTGGTAGCGCTCGGCATCTAGCAGGCGCAGGCGGGCGAAGTGGCTCTCCAGCCCCATCTGCTCCGGCGTGGCGGTGAGCAGCAGCAGGCCGGGAATCTCGGCGGCGAGCTGCTCCACGCACTGGTAGCCGGGGCCACTCTTCTCCGGGCTCCAATCCAGGTGATGCGCTTCATCGACGATCAGCAGATCGAAGCGGCTGGCCAGGGCTTGGTCCTGGCGATGAATGTTGGCGAACAGCCAGCCTTGGCTGGCCAGCACGAGCTGGGCGCTCTCGAACGGGTTGGCGCTGCCGTGGGCTTGGCTCTGGTGCTCATCCAGTAGGGTGACGTTCAGCGAGAAGCGGCGCAGCAGCTCCACCAGCCACTGGTGGGTCAGGCTGTCGGGAACCAGAATCAGCGCGCGCTCTACCCGGCCTGCCAGCAGCAGACGATGCAGAATCAGACCTGCCTCGATGGTTTTACCCAGGCCTACCTCATCGGCCAGCAGAACCCGCGGCGCATGGCGCCCGGCGACTTCGTCAGCGATGTAGAGCTGATGGGGAATCAGATCGATACGCGGCCCGGCGAAGCCCAGCGCGCTGTGCTGCTCGATGCGCTGAAAGTGGTGCAGCGTACGAAAGCGCAGATCGAACCAGTCGTTGCGGTCGACTTGACCGGTGAGCAGGCGGTCGCGGGCTTGATCGAACTGCATGGTGTCGGCCAGCTTGGCCTCGGGCAGCTCGCGCAGGTTGCCGTCGCTGTCTTCGCCGATGTAGGTGATCAGGCCACGGCTCTCTTTGCTGTCATCGACGATCATCTGCCAACCATCGGCAGAGAGGACGCGGTCGCCGCTGCCGAACATCACACGGGTGAGCGGCGCTTGGCGGGTGTTGTAGGTGCGGGTTTCCTGGCTGGCACTGAACAAGATGGTAACGCTACGGGCGTCGCAGTTAAGCACGGTGCCGAGTCCAAGCTCGGCCTCGCCGTCGCTAATCCAGCGCTGGCCGGGAGAAAAATCGCTCATGATGCCTCGAGGAAGTCGTCAAAATCGGGTCGTACGCCGCCGGGGCAGGTCACCGGCGGCTAACAGGGCGGGGGATTCTAACGCAAAGCAGCGGGGGGATTAAGGTCTATCGCTCAACCAGCGCTCTAACTGGGTGCGGGTCAGTTCACCCACGTGCACGTCGAGGGTTTTGCCGTCGGTGTCGAAGAGCACGGTCGTCGGTAGTCCCGGCGCCTGGAACTGTGCCATCAGGGTTTGCTGTGGGTCGCGTAGTGGGTAGCGAAAGTGGAGCGACTGCTCATCCAAATAGCGGGCGATGGGCAGCAAGTCCTCCCCTTGGTTGGCAACGACGACGGTGATGCCATCGTGCTGATCCGCCTCTTCCAATAGCGGCATCTCGCGCAGGCAGGGCGGGCACCAAGTGGCCCATAAATTGACGATGATTCGGTCGCCTTGATTGGCCAGCGACGGAAGGTGGACCGTGTTACCGTCGAGATCTTTCAGAGCCACATCGGGCAGCGATGCCACGGCAAACGGCTGGCTGAGCGGGGCCAGTGTCACCAGCACCAGCCAGAGACTGGCGGCGCCGACCGTCATGGCGAGACCGCCGATCATCGCCAGCAGCCGTGCGCGCAGTGCCCAGGCGGTCCACAGCAAGCCAGCAAGCAGCCCGCCAAGGGCGTGATAGCCAGGCTGCCATACTTTCAGCGCGTCCAGCGGTGTGGCGCTATAGCTGTCCCAATGGAGGGCAACGAACGTCATCCGCGCGCCGATGAGCCAAGCGATCAGCAAGCCGTTGAACCAGCGGCCATGGGGCTTGGCCGGCAGTCCCAGCAGGTAGCGGCTGCTCAACAGCAGCAGGAGCGCACAGGCAAACGCGTAGAGCCGTGGCGTCGACATCAGCAGTGGACCGAGGGCAATGGCATTCATAGTCGTTCCGGTAAGCAGGTACACTGGGCCACCATACCATGCACGCTACTCATGACGGAGATGTCGATGCCGCAATCCTCTTTTGACACCCTGCGCGCCCTGGCCATAGGCACCCAGGCACTTGGCCTGGCGCTCATCATTACCCTCGAAACCGTCCTCGGCGACGCCGCACGCCCCTGGCAGGGCGGCGTGCTGGCCGCCATGGTGGCGTGTGCACTGGTCATTGCGCTGGTGCGTATGTACCGCAACAAGCGCCGCCAGAAGCGCTTGGCAGAGCGACTAGACGCGTCGGCGTCAGAAAACCACGAGCGTTAGAAACCGTTGCTTGTGTTTTTGGCGCGACGGTTCCAGATTAAGGGGAGCCCTGCGCTGGACAGTCGGGGCACTCAACACACTGGGAGCGACAAACAATATGATTAATAAGCGCGCATTAGCCATTGCCGTAGCGGCCTCATCACTTGCCTTAACCGGGATGGCCCAGGCGGAGGTCAAAGTTGGCTTCTTGGGCGGCTTTACCGGGGGAATTGAGAGTCTGACACCGCCCATCTTTGCAGGGGCGCAGCTGGCGGTCGAGCAGGTCAACGAGCAGGGCGGTATTTTGGGTGGCCAAACCCTGGCCATGCCATCGGGCGACACCACCTGTTCCGATGCGTCGGCTGCCTCCAACGCCGCCGATCGTATGGTGAACTCTGAAAACGTGACGGCCATCGTCGGCGCGCTGTGCACCGGTGCCACGATTGCCGCTGCCAACAATGCCGCGATTCCTGGCGGTGTACTGATGGTGTCTCCTGCGTCGACGGCGCCTGCGGTGTCGGAGCTGGACGACAATGACTTGGTCTTCCGTACCGTGCCGTCCGATGCCTTCCAGGGTGAAATTCTGGCCAAGCTGCTGCTGGATAAAGGCATCGATTACGTGGCCGTCACCTTCGTCAACAACGACTATGGCCGTGGCCTGTCGGACGCCTTTAGCGCCGCGTTTACCGCTGGTGGTGGCGAAGTCGCCGAGAACCTCGCCCACGAAGATAACCGTGCCGACTACCGTTCGGAGCTGGGCTCACTCTCCGCCAGCGGCGCCGATACCCTCGTCGTGCTGGCGTATGCCGATACCTCCGGCCAAACGGTGCTGCGCCAGGCCTACGAGAGCGGCATGTTCACCCAGTACGTGGGGGCCGACGGCATGGTGGGTGACAGCTTAGTCGAGGCGATTGGTGCCGACGTGTTGAATGGCATGATTGCCACCCGGCCCGGCAGCCCAGAGCTTCCCGGCACCGAGCTATTCAATGACGCGGCCGCTGAAGCAGAGATCGATCCCAGCGCCGTGTTTGCAGCCCAGGCGTACGATGCCGCCTTCCTGATCGCGCTGGCCATCGAGCAGAACGGCAGCACCGACCGTGAAGGGCTTTCAGAAGCGCTGCGTAACGTTTCCAGCGCGCCGGGTGAAGTGATTCTACCGGGCGAGTGGGAAAAAGCGGTCGAGCTGATCGCTGCCGGTACCGACATCAACTACGAAGGGGCCTCCGGCTCTCACGAGTTCGATGACAACGGCGACGTACCGGGGGTAGTGGTCGAGATGGCCGTAGAGAACGGCACCTTTACCAGCAAAGGTCAGGTGGATCTGTAATTACTTACCATCTGCCGATAGCAAAACGCCCCGCTCAAATGAGCGGGGCGTTTTTTTGTGGCGCTGATGGTATTAACCGTGGCTTTTGATCTTTTCAGGCAGCAGCCCTTTGGGCGCAAAGCGCAGTACCAGGGTAATCAGCATGCCGATCACCAAGACCCTCGCCTGTAGCGCTCGGCTGTCCATATTGCTGGGTGCCTCCCAGCCAAAGGCGTTCTCTCCGAGCGCGACAAACAGCTCCATCAAAAAAAGCGCCAGTGGCTCCGACATGATCCAGATAATGTAGACGGCCACCGCCCCAAAGATGGTGCCCAGGTTATTGCCGGGGCCGCCCAGAATAACCATTACCAGTACCAGGAAGGTGTGGTTCAAAGGCAAGTAGCCCTGTGGGTCGAACAGACTGTTGAACGTGCCCAGCATGCCGCCCCCCAGGCCCATCAAAATGCAGCCCAGCACGAAAATCTCCAAGCGACGCTTGTTGATGTCCTTCCCCATGGCCGCCGATGAGACTTCGTTATCGCGTATCGCGCGAATCATCCGCCCCCAAGGAGCGTGGTAAGCGCGATGCAGCAGGAAGAAAATCACCGCAATGACCACCGCTGTCACCGACAGGTAAATCGCGCGGGAAAGGGTAAACCCCAGCTCGGCGGGGCCAGGGGTTGGCCAGGGCAGCGGCGAGACGGTTGCTGTGCCGCGTGTGAGCCAGTCGGAGTTTTTCAAAAACGCTTTGATGATCTCGGCAATGCCCAGCGTGGCAATGGCGAGATAGTCGCTGCGCAGGCCAAGGCACACATGGCCAATAAAGTAGCCTACGCCACCGGCCAGCGCGCCGCCGACGATCCAACCCACCCAGGGCGGTAGGCCAAACCCGCCCACGAAGCCCGCCTGGGATTGGATTTGGCTGGTCACGTCGCGCAGCAGACTGATCACCACCAGATAGAGCACCACCGCCAGCACCACGGCGATGACGGTACGCAACGTTTTAGGGACGCCCAATCGGTCAAGCTTGGTGGCACCGATGACCAGCACAGTGGCCGCAAGGCCATAGAGCAGCACTTGGCCGAGTTCGCCCGGCAGCTCCGTGCCCCAGAAGGCATCGTTGACCGGTACGCTAAATAGCATGGCGCAGAAGCCGCCCAGAGCCACAAAGCCCATCACCCCGGCATTAAACTGCCCGGCGTAGCCCCACTGAATCGTCAGGCCCAACGCCAGAATGGCGTAACAGGCGGCTTCGACCAGCATGCGCGTGCTATACGCCGCGCCCATCATGGCATAAACCGCCAGGACGGCGACCAGCAGCGCGCCAAACAGCACCAGCTCGCGCAGCGGGAAGCGGCGCTGTGGCGTAGCGTCTTTCGGCGTGTAGGCCGGATTTCGAGTATTGGTTGGATGGCTCATTAGATCACCTTGCCTTTAAACAGGCCGGTCGGGCGCCACACCAAGATGGCCACCAGAATAAAGAACGGCACCACAATCTTATATTCAGTGCCCACGAAGGCGAGATTCGATGGCAGCGTCAGCCACTCGGGGAAGCTGTCTTGGAAGGGGCGCAGCAGCACGTTCCAATTGAATACCGCCAGGGTTTCGGCAAAGCCCACCACAAAACCACCGGCAATCGCGCCGTAGGGGTGGCCCACGCCGCCGACAATCGCCGCCGCGAAAATCGGTAGCAGCAGGAAGAAGCTCAGGTCGGGCTTGAAGGTTACGTCCAGCGAGAGCAGCGTGCCCGCAATGGCGGCCAAGCCGCCCGCAATCACCCAGGTGACCGCTACGATGGTATTGGTATTAATGCCCGATGCCTGAGCCAGCTCCGGGTTGTCCGACATGGCGCGCATGGCTTTGCCTAACCGCGAACGGTTTAGGAATAGGTGTAGCGCGATCACCGCCACGATGGTAATCACGAACAGATAGATCTGCGGCTCGGTGACGACGATGGGTGCCCGTGCACCCTCGAACGGTAGAGCAATGCGGAAGATCTCTTTGCGGTCATCCACGTAGAGGCTCTGCCCGCCGGTACCTGAGAACAGACGAATGAGGCCCTGCAGCATCAGCGTGACGCCCAACGAGCCAATCACCATCACGATCGGTTTCACGCCATGGGCGCGCAGCGGCTTGTAAAACGCCTTATCGATACCCACTGCCAGCAGCGCGGTCAGCAGCATCGCCAGCGGCAGCATGATCAGCGCCGTGGGCACGCCGATGCTGGCGCCGACGGCAGGGAACGCCGTGGTGAGCAGCAGCACCATAAAGGCACCGAAGGTCATCATGTCGGCATGGGCAAAATGGGCAAAGCGCATAATGCTGAAAATCAGCGTGACGCCAATCGCGCCAATGGCGTAAATCGAGCCAGTGACACTGCCCGCAATCACCACGTTATTAATAAAAAAAGCCAGTTCGTTCACGCGTTTCTCCCCCGGGCTAGCCGCCCAAAAAGCTTTTGGCGACATCAGGGTCGGCCAGTAGGGCCGCCCCGGTATCCGTAAAGCGGTTCTGGCCTGCTGCCAGTACAAAGCCCTTGTCAGCAATGGCCAAGGCCTGCTTAGCGTTCTGCTCGACCATTAAAATGCCCACGCCTGCGGCGTTGATCTTCTTCACGCGGTCAAAGATCTCATTCATGTAGAGCGGTGATAGGCCCGCCGTGGGCTCATCCAGGAGCAGCAGGCTAGGTTCCGCCATTAAGGCGCGCCCCATGGCGACCATCTGGCGCTGCCCGCCTGACAGCTCGCCAGCAGGCTGGTGGCGCTTTTCGACCAGCGGGGGGAAGAATTCGTAGACCTGTTCCAGCATGCGCTTAACGTTTTGCGGCTTCAGGTAGGCGCCCATCTCCAGGTTCTCTTTGACCGAGAGACTGGGGAAGACGTTTTTCTCCTGGGGCACGAAGCCCATACCGCGCTCCACCAGCTGGTTGGGCGGTAAGTTGTGAATCGGCTGGCCGTTAAGCAGGATCTCGCCCTGGTTGACGTTCAAAAGCCCAAATACCGCTTTGAGCATGGTGGACTTGCCCGCGCCGTTGGGGCCGACGATTACGCCGACCTCATCGGCATACAGGGTCATATTGACCCCGTTCAGGATATTCATGCTGCCATAGCCGCCGTGCACGTCGCGTGCTTCAAGCAGTGGCTGGGGTGATGCCTGTGTCGATGACATAAACGCGTCTCAGCAAACGTCGCGCTGGGGTCTCCAGGCGCGATCATGTTGTTATAGCCGTGGGTGGGCTGTTGGTCGTGACAGTGTGAAGCGTATTGCCGGGAGTTAGGCGGCGTCCGAGCCGAAGTAGGCCTCGATGACCGCCGGATCGTTCTGTATCGCTTCGATGTGCCCTTCCACCATGACGCTACCCTGAGCCAGGACGATGACGGGATCGCAAAGTCGCGAAATCATGTCCATGTCGTGCTCGATGACCAGGAAGGTGTAGCCCATTTCGCGGTTGAGCCGCTCGATATTGCCCATCAAATCGCCCAGCAGGGTACGGTTCACCCCAGCGGCGATTTCATCGAGCAGAACGATCTTGGCATCGGTCATCATGGTGCGGCCAAGCTCCAAGAGCTTTTTCTGGCCGCCGGACAGATTCCCCGCCAGCTCGTTGCGCACGTGGTGTAGCCCGACAAAGTCGATCACCTCCAGCGCGCGGCGGCGCACTTCGGCCTCCTGTTCGCGCACCAGCGATGGCTTGAACCAGGTGTTGAACAGGCTTTCGCCGGCCTGCTGAGGGGGCACCATCATCAAGTTTTCCAGCGCGCTCATCTGGCTGAACTCGTGGGCAATCTGGAAGGTGCGCAGCAGCCCTTTATGAAAGCGCTGGTCGGCGCTTAACGAGGTGATGTCTTCGCCATCCAGCAGAATGTGGCCGCTGTCGGGCATCAGCGCGCCGGCGATCAGGTTGAACAGCGTCGACTTGCCGGCCCCGTTGGGGCCGATCATGCCGGTGATCGATCCTTTCTCCACCCGGATGGAGCAATCGTTGATGACGTGTAGCCCACCGAACGCTTTATTAACGTGTTGTACTTCGATAAGCGGTTGCATGGTGTCCTCGTAAGGCAGGCGGCCTCGTCGCCGCCTGCTGTATGGATATTATTATGAGGGGTTAGAGTGCCGCAGGCGCTGGCCAATCGCAAAAGCCGCCACGATGATCAGCGAGCCGAGCGTCGGAATCAGATACCCCTCGACCTGGGGGATTGTGCGCAGGAACACGAACGATACCGCTGCCGGTCCAACGAAACGCACTAGAAAGCGCCAGAGAGCGAACCAAGTGGGGTGAGTGCCCAGCTCTTTCATGACTTCGCTCTGGGTCAGCGCCCATCCGGCAAACAGGGCAATCATCAGGCCGCCTAGCGGCATGAAGATATTGGTCAGCAGTTCGATGAACTCAAAGGCGCTGCGCCCAAACAGGCTGTGGAAGATCGTGCCTTCCGCCCATACGTTGAAACTCACCACGGTCAGCAGACCCATGGCCCAGGCGGCGACGACCATGATGGTCACGGCCTGGGGGCGGGTCATGTCGAAACGCTCCACCAGGAACGCCGCGACGGGCTCGATCAGTGAGATCGACGAGCTGAGCGCTGCGCCGAGCACCAGGATGAAGAAGACGCCGCCCACCAGCGCGCCAAACGGCATGTCGGCAAACGCTAGCGGCAGCGTCACGAACATCAGCCCAGGGCCTTGGCCCGTTTCCAGCCCTGCGCCAAACACTAGCGAGAAAATCGCCAGGCCTGCGACCATGGCCACGGCCGTATCTACGAACGCCACGGCAATAGCGGTGCGCGTCAGCGAGGCGTCGCTGGACATGTAAGCGCCGTAGGCCATGATCGCGCCCATGCCGAGACTCAAGGTGAAGAACGACTGCCCCATGGCCTGCAGCCAGCCTTCCAAGCTGAGATCGCCAATGTTGAAGGTGAACAGGAAGCTGGCCGCAGCGCCCACATCACCGTTGATGATGCCGTAGATCAGCACCACGATCAGAATGACGAACAGCGCAGGCATCATGATGCGTAGGCCCGATTCGATGCCTTTATGGATGCCCATGCCAACGATTAGCGCAGATCCCGCGATGAACAGCGTATGGTACATCGTCATCAGCCCGGGGGAGGCGAGGAGGGCGTTGAAGCCGTCGCTGATGGTTTGGGCATCGGCGCCGACCAGCGAGCCGGTGAGCATCAGCCAGGTGTAGTGCAGCGCCCAGCCCGCGATCACCGAGTAGAAACTCAAAATCAAAAAGGCAGAGGCGGCGCCCAGCCAACCAATCGACTCCCACGCCCGTGAGGTGCGATGCGTTTTGGTCAAATGCCGCATGCCCATGATCGGGCTTCGACGACTGGTGCGTCCCAGCATGGTTTCGGCGATGAGGATGGGAATGCCTACGGCAAAGATGGTCAGCGCATAGATGAGGATGAACGCACCGCCCCCGTTTTCACCGGTGAGATAGGGAAAGCGCCAGAGATTACCAAGACCGACGGCAGAACCAACCGCTGCCAGCAGAAACGTGCCTTTATGCGTCCAGACGTTATGACCGCTCATGTGAAGGAGTGTCCGTATTAAGGGTGTAAGGATGGGGGTAGGTATCCAAACACTTGTATGAATTATGGCGTGTCAGCGGCCCTAGGGCGCGCTGAGAATAGCGCTACTTTGCGATAGAACGCCGGCGCTTTCCAGCGTGATAGCGTTTAGGTTGCGTTAATGGGCTGGCTTGGCGACGGCGCAGGCCACTCGGCCATAGGCGCTGAAGAAGCAAAAAGAGCGCCACGCTGCGAACTTACACAAAAAAGCCCGCACGGTGGCGGGCTTTGAGGCGGCGGTCAGCTTATTTTTTGCTGGAACGCTTGCGCTCGTTCTCTTTGAGCAGCTTCTTACGCAGGCGGATGAAGCTCGGCGTCACCTCGACCAGCTCATCGGAGTCGAGGAACTCGATGGCTTGTTCCAGGGTGAACTTCACTGGCGGCGTCAGCACGATGTTTTCGTCGTTACCCGAGGCGCGCATGTTGTCCAGCTTCTTACCTTTGGTGGGGTTGACCACCAGATCGTTGGCACGGCTATGGATACCGATCAGCATGCCTTCGTACACTTCGGTACCGTGATCGACGATCAGCTTACCGCGCTCTTGCAGCGTATAAAGCGCGTACGCCAGCGCTTTACCGTCGACCATGGAGACCATGACGCCGTTACGACGCTCGATGGCGGCGTCGGGCTTCAGCGGGCCGTAGTGGTCAAAGCGGCTGGTCAGAATGCCGGTGCCGGAGGTCAGGGTCAGGAACTGGCCACGGAAACCGATCAAGCCACGGGCGGGGATGATGAAGTCCAAACGAACGCGGCCTTTGCCGTCCGGGTTCATGTTGGTCATTTCGCCCTTACGGTAGCCGAGCTCTTCCATGATCGAGCCCTGGTGCTGCTCTTCACAGTCGATGATGACTTCTTCGTAGGGCTCTTGCTTGACGCCGTCGATCTCTTTGATGATGACTTCCGGGCGGCCCACGGCCAGCTCGAAGCCTTCACGACGCATGGTTTCGATCAGCACCGACAGGTGCAGTTCACCACGGCCTGATACCTTGAATTTCTCGGGCGTTTCGCCCTGCTCAACGCGCAGCGCCACGTTGTGGATCAGCTCCTGATCCAGACGGTCTTTAATGTTACGGCTGGTGACGAACTTACCGTCTTTGCCGGCGAACGGCGAGTCGTTGACCTGGAAGGTCATGGAAACGGTCGGCTCGTCGACGGTCAGCGGCGGCAGCGCTTCGACGTTGTTCACGTCGCACAGCGTGTCGGAGATCGCCAGATCTTCGATGCCGGTGATGCAGACGATATCGCCAGCGGTGGCTTCGTCGGTTTGCACACGTTCGAGGCCCATGTGTGTCATCACCTGGCCGACCTTACCCTTACGGGTCTTGCCTTCCTTGGTGATCACGCTGATTTGCTGGTTCGGCTTGACGCTGCCGCGGGTGATGCGGCCTAGGCCGATAACGCCAACATAGCTGTTGTAGTCCAGGGCAGAGATCTGCATCTGGAAGGGACCGTCGACTTCGACCTTCGGCGGCTCGACGATGTCCACGATGGCTTGGAACATCGGGTCCATGTTGTCGGACAGCTCTTCCGGGTCCATACCGGCAATCCCGTTCAGCGCCGAGCAGTAGATGATCGGGAAGTCGAGCTGCTCGTCGGTGGCACCCAGGTTGTCGAACAGGTCGAAAATCTGATCGATGACCCAGTCAGGGCGCGCGCCAGGGCGGTCGATCTTGTTGACGACGACGATCGGCTTCAGGCCTTGAGAGAAGGCTTTTTGGGTCACGAAGCGGGTCTGCGGCATCGGGCCGTCGACGGCGTCGACCAGCAGCAGTACCGAGTCCACCATGGACATGACGCGCTCGACCTCACCACCGAAGTCAGCGTGCCCAGGGGTGTCCACGATATTGATGTGGTAGCCCTTACCATTCCCATCCTGCCACTGAATAGCGGTGTTTTTGGCCAGGATGGTAATACCGCGCTCCTTCTCCTGGTCATTAGAGTCCATGATACGCTCTTGGCCTTCGGCCTTGCGGTCGAGCGTGCCGGACTGGCTTAACAGTTTGTCTACCAAGGTAGTTTTACCGTGGTCAACGTGGGCGATGATGGCAATGTTGCGAAGATTCTCGATCACGACGCGATCCTGCTGGAAAAATAGGGCGGCATTATAGGGTCTGGGGGCGGTCGACTACCAGCGCTGTCTTAAATAAAGCAGCAAGTCAATAACCTAAACGCGGCAGTTTTCGCTGTTGTGACGCTTCCGTTAAGATAGGCGTTTTCCCAGTTGGGGCAAGCACATGACCATCGGTAACCTGATGCGTTTGTTGAGCGATGGCGAGGTTCATTCCGGTGAACAATTAGGCGAAGCGCTGGGCGTTTCCCGAGCCGCCGTGTGGAAACAGCTAAAGAAATTAGAGGCGCTGGGCGTGGAGCTGGTGGCCGTCAAAGGGCGCGGCTATCGGCTCGCGTACCCGCTGGAGCCCCTAGAAGGTGCCAAGATCGTCGAGCGGCTGCCCGCCGAGGCGCGTCATCTACTGACGCGGCTGTTCGTAGAGGATCAGCTGCCTTCCAGCAACGAATATCTGCGCGAGCGCTTCTCCCAAGGGGCTGGGCATGGCGAAGTTTGCTTCGTCGAGTTGCAAACCGCTGGGCGTGGCCGTCGTGGACGCGTGTGGTCGACCCCGTGGGGCCAGAGCTTGATGGTCTCGATGGGCTGGCGCTTCGAGTCTGGCATCAATGCGCTGGAGGGGTTGAGCCTGGCGGTGGGGGTGGTGGTTTCCCAGGTGCTCGAGCAGTATGGCGTATCGCCCAAGCTGAAGTGGCCTAACGACGTGTTGCTGGCTGAAAAGGGGGATGAGCTGGGTAAGTTGGCCGGCATTCTGATCGAGGTGACCGGTGATGCGGCAGGCCCTTGCGAAGTGGTCATCGGTATCGGTATGAACCTCTCGCTACCGGATAGCCTGCGTGCCACCATCGACCAGCCAGTGGCGGCGCTGTTTGATGCGCAACCGGGTATCTCTCGCAATCAACTGGCCGCGAATATGGTGTCGGGGCTGCTCAACATGTTGGCTGGGTTCGAAGCTGACGGCTTTGCACCCTGGTTGGAGGCTTGGAACCAGCGCCATGCCTACTCGGGACTGCCCATCCGCGTGATTCAAGGAGAGCGTTCCAGCGACGCCGTGGCGGGAGATGTGGATGAAAGTGGTAACCTTTGGGTTACTGAAAACGGTCACTCGCGACGCCTGTCGGGCGGTGAGATCAGCGTACGTAGGCGCCTATGATTTTGGATTTGGATATCGGCAACACGCTGTCGAAATGGCGGCTAAAGGATGCCGAGAGTAGTGAGATCCGCTCACGAGGTGCCGTGTGGACGCGGGAAGAGTGGCGTCCCGGGGCAGACATTCCCGACTTGGATGTCGTGGAGGCAGTGCGTATCTCCAGCGTGGCCAGGGCCGCCGTGCTCGAAGAGACTGTTGCGCTGTTACGCCGCCAAGTACGACACGTCTATGTGGCCCGCTCCACGCCGGAAGCGCTTGGCGTCGTCAACGGGTACGACGAGCCAGGGCGTCTAGGGGTCGACCGCTGGATGGGCGCGCTAGCGGGCTATCAGTTGGCGGGAGGGTGTTGCGCGGTGGATTGCGGCAGCGCCATCACCATCGACTTCGTCCTGCCAGGCGGTGTGCACTTGGGTGGCTTTATCATTCCCGGACTGCGGCTGATGAAAGAGAGCCTGAAGCTGGGAACGCGTAATGTCGCCATCGATCCTGAAAGCGAAGCCGATGCGCTGCTGGAGCCTGGGCGACGCACGGTGGATGCGGTGAACCACGGCATTTACATGGCGGCCGTCAGTGCCATCAACCGCATTTATAGTGAGGTATGTGATCAGCAGGGCGTGGCGCTGCCGGTGCTGTTGACCGGCGGCGATGCGCGCGTGGTTTCCCGTGGTGTTCAAGTGCCTCACGCGGTGTGGCCCGATATGGTATACGGCGGGTTGGAAGCCTGCTATCCGCTTACGTTTGCCGAGCGGGCGGGAAAGATGTCGGGAGCACCGCGAGTGCCCGAGCCAGTATCGTTAGAAAAAATTCGCGCAGGCCTTGCATTCTCCATGCTGCTTTGACAGAATGCAGCGCGTTCCAGAGCGGAAGCAGCGTTTTAGAAGCGCCGCCTCCAGCAAGCTTTGATAAATAAAGAGTTTGCAGGCTTGACACCGCTTTGGAGGCTGGCATAATGTGCCGCCACAGCTGGAGAGGTTCCCGAGTGGCCAAAGGGAGCAGACTGTAAATCTGCCGCGAAAGCTTCGAAGGTTCGAATCCTTCCCTCTCCACCAGATTGAGCAAGCGTTGAGCTAGTCAGCGTTTGGGAATGAAACGCCGGTAAGCGGGCATTAGCTACTGTTACTCGTGCAACGGATTGTCATTCTATAGGCAAGTTCGGCGGGCGTAGTTCAATGGTAGAACCTCAGCCTTCCAAGCTGATGGTGCGGGTTCGATTCCCGCCGCCCGCTCCAGTTTGATGTGTTTTGGCTCATGTAGCTCAGGGGTAGAGCACACCCTTGGTAAGGGTGAGGTCGACGGTTCAATTCCGTCCATGAGCTCCATATTGCGAAGAAAGCGAGCGAAGCTCGCTTTTTTTGTCTTTTCCCTCCAATTGAGTGGGGGTGGAAGTAGGGGTTGTCAGGTGGAGGTTTCTCCGCTATCATGGCGCCCGCTGTTGCGTAGGCGTTTGGCTTGCGCACATGACGATACAGGCCAGTAGCTCAATTGGCAGAGCAGCGGTCTCCAAAACCGCAGGTTGGGGGTTCGATTCCCTCCTGGCCTGCCAACCTTCCCCAGGTTGGTATGTCTTTTCTAGAATTCCTTTGTCGCTCGCTGCACCCTTAGGAGTCTCGTTTTTATGAAGCCTAGTTCCGTAAAACATGGCGCAGAGGTGCAACAGACGCGCCATGACGGGCTCAAGTGGGCGGCGGTTATGGCGCTGCTTGTCGTTGCAGTCGTTGGTAATACCTATTTCGCCGATGTTGGCCTGCTCTACCGCGTCTTGGGTGTGGTGGTGTTGTGTGCGCTTGCGGGTTTGATCGCCTTAACAACCACTAAAGGTCGCGACTTAGTCGAGCTGGCCATCAGCGCCAAGAAAGAGATTCAGCGCGTTGTATGGCCGACCCGTCCTGAAACCATTCAGACCACCGCTATTGTGCTGGTGGCTGTATTGGTGGTGGGTCTGATGCTGTGGTTGATCGATACTCTTCTTGGCTGGGCGATGTCCGGCGTCATTGGTTAGGAGCATTCATGTCCAAACGTTGGTACGTCGTCCACGCTTATTCCGGCTTTGAAAAGCATGTCATGCGCTCGCTGATCGAGCGTGTGAAGATGTACGGCATGGAAGATCGCTTTGGCGAAATCCTGGTGCCGACGGAAGAAGTGGTCGAGATGCGCGACGGCAAGCGCCGCAAGAGTGAGCGCAAGTTCTATCCCGGCTATGTATTGGTCGAGATGGAGATGGTGGATGAAACCTGGCACTTGGTGAATGAAACGCCACGTGTCATGGGTTTTATTGGTGGCACCAAAGAGAAGCCCGCCGCAATTACTACTCGCGAAGCCGAAGCAATCTTGCGTCGCGTGAAAGACGGTACCGACAAGCCGCGGCCTAAAACGATGTTTGAGCCGGGTCAGTCTGTCCGCGTTATTGATGGTCCGTTTGCTGACTTCAACGGTGTTGTTGAAGAAGTGAACTACGACAAGAGCCGTCTGCAGGTCAGTGTGCTGATCTTTGGGCGTGCGACGCCTGTTGAGCTTGAGTTCTCACAGGTAGAAAAAGAGTAATTTTAAGATGTTGCAGGGTGGTGCGCAGTGCGTGCCATCCTGGATTCATGTAAAGCAGCCCAGCGCTGCTTTACGCGTACCGGGGAGCCGTCAGGCGCTATCACCCAACTGGAGTATTTACCATGGCCAAGAAAGTACAGGCTTACATCAAACTGCAGGTTGCTGCAGGTAAAGCCAACCCGAGTCCGCCCGTAGGCCCCGCGCTGGGTCAGCACGGCGTGAACATCATGGAATTCTGTAAGGCGTTCAACGCAGCGACTCAAGAAATTGAGCCGGGTCTGCCGACGCCTGTCGTGATCACTGTCTACTCTGACCGCAGCTTCACGTTCGTCACCAAGACGCCGCCTGCTGCCGTACTGCTGAAAAAAGCAGCGGGCATCAAGTCAGGTTCTGGTGAGCCGAACAAGAAGAAAGTTGGTACCGTGACTCGCGAGCAGCTCGAAGAGATCGCTAAAACCAAAGAGCCGGATATGACGGCTGCTGATCTCGATGCCGCAGTGCGCACCATCGCTGGTAGCGCTCGTAGCATGGGCTTAAACGTGGAGGGTCTCTGATCATGGCTAAACTGTCTAAGCGCGCGAAAGTCATTCGCGAGAAAGTAGACCCGAATAAAGCATACTCTTTGGAAGAAGCCGTTGCGCTGCTGTCCGAACTGTCGACTGTCAAATTCAAAGAGTCTCTGGACGTTGCGATCAACCTGGGTGTCGATCCGCGTAAATCTGACCAGGTTGTACGTGGTGCCACCGTTATGCCTAACGGTACTGGCAAAGACGTACGCGTAGCGGTCTTCACCCAGGGTGCTAACGCTGATGCTGCTAAAGAAGCCGGCGCTGACATCGTGGGTATGGACGATCTGGCTGAGCAAGTCAAAAAAGGCGTGATGGATTTCGACGTCGTTATCGCTTCTCCAGATGCGATGCGCGTTGTGGGTCAGCTGGGCCAAATTCTTGGCCCGCGCGGCCTGATGCCGAACCCGAAAGTAGGCACCGTAACGCCTGACGTGGCGACTGCGGTCAAGAACGCCAAAGCGGGTCAGGTGCGTTTCCGTACCGACAAGAACGGCATCATCCACACTACCCTGGGTAAAGTGGACTTTGACGCAGCTTCCGTTCAGGGCAACCTGGAAGCGCTGGTAGCTGACCTGAAGAAGCTTAAGCCGAGCTCCTCTAAAGGTATCTACTTTAAGAAAATCACCCTGTCCACTACCATGGGCCCGGGTCTGACCATCGACCACTCTGCGCTGGTATAAGCGAGTCGTCGGCAGGTTTTTAGTAAGTACCGAGCAAGAACTTTGCGGTCCCTCGTCTGGCTCAGTCGGTCGAGGCGCCGTCAAAGACCGCAGGTGCCGCCAGATCTACTGAAGATTGGGCGGCTTAATCGCCTTAGAGCGCCTGCGCAGATGGTGTGGCCGCCAGTTGGTTAACGCTTTTCGCAAGCCGCTTTCTGGTGAGCACCATCCCCTAAGGCTTCCAAGGTGAGCAGTATGTCTTGGAAGAGATGGTAACCACCGGAGCCTTTATGGGTTCCGGCACGAAGGAGTGATCACTGTGCCACTAGCACTTGAAGGCAAGAAAGCGATTGTTGCCGAGGTCAGTGAAGCGGCCAAGGGCGCACTCTCCGTCGTAGTTGCCGATTCTCGTGGCGTTACGGTCAGCAAAATGACCGATCTGCGTAAGCAGGCCCGTGAGAACGGTGTTGAGCTTCGTGTTGTTCGTAACACGCTGGCTCGCCGCGCACTCGAAGGCACTCAGTGGGAGTGTCTGAACGAGAGCTTTGTTGGTCCTACTCTGCTGGCTTTCTCTACCGAACACCCGGGCGCTGCCGCTCGTCTGTTCAAAGAGTTCGCTAAAGACGAGAAGAACTTCGAAGTCAAAGCGCTGGCCTACGAAGGTGAGCTGATTCCGGCTGCTGACATCGATCGTCTAGCAACCCTGCCGACTTACGACGAGGCCATTGCCAAGTTGATGTCGGTCATGAAAGAAGCCTCCGCTGGCAAGCTGGTTCGTACTCTGGCCGCCCTGCGCGACCAGAAGCAAGAAGCCGAAGCTGCCTAAGCAGCGTTTCTTGCAGGCGGCGTGAACGATGTGATCGCAACGCTGCCTGAACCAAGCAATGAACCCTGAGTTCTCGGTCGACCGAGACTCCCGCAAAGTTAGGAATGAAACAATGGCACTGACCAAAGACGATATCATCAATGCTGTAGCCGACATGTCCGTAATGGAAGTTGTCGAGCTGATCGAAGCGATGGAAGAGAAGTTCGGCGTTTCTGCAGCGGCGGCCGTTATGGCTGGCCCGGCTGCTGGCGGCGAAGCAGCTGCTGAAGAGCAGACTGAATTTGACCTGGTACTGGCATCTGCTGGTGACAAGAAAGTTAACGTCATCAAAGCAGTTCGTGAAATCACCGGTCTTGGCCTGAAAGAAGCCAAAGGTGCCGTTGACGGCGCGCCGGCGACCATCAAAGAAGCCATGTCTAAAGAAGACGCTGAAGCAGCTAAGAAGAAGCTGGAAGAAGCGGGCGCAACCGTCGAGCTCAAGTAATCCTTGTGCTGATGGCTTTACGCGCTGCGTAAGCTTCCACGGCTGGCGGCGGGCTATCCCGCTGCCGGCCTTTTTCTGTTGTAATATGCTGCAAGGCAACAGCAGAAGCGCTGCGGTAAAAAGCAGCAAAACAGTAAGACCGTTGTTGTGAAGCGTACGTTGTTGTAACGCGTAAGTTGTGAAGCGCGAGTGATGTTAGCAAGCGACAGCAAAGCGCGAACAGCACTACTGTAACACTGTTATCTATCAAGATTTTTGACGGCGAGCTACCGATTTAGGAGCTTGCTGTCTGCGTCTGAAACGCCCGCGGGGCAGATGACCACGCATCGGTCACCCATGGTGAACAAGCTGGGGAATACAGATGGCTTACTCATATACTGAGAAAAAACGCATCCGCAAGGATTTCGGCAAACTGCCCCAAGTGATGGATGTGCCTTACTTGCTGGCCATCCAGCTTGATTCCTACTACGACTTTCTCCAGCAGGATCGTTCGCCCGACGAGCGCCACGAGGTTGGCCTGCACGCGGCGTTCAAGTCCGTGTTCCCGATCGAGAGCTTCTCAGGTAATGCGGCCCTGGAGTACGTCAGCTACCGTTTCGGTACGCCGGCATTCGATGTCAAAGAGTGTCAGCTGCGTGGCGTGACCTATTCCGCTCCGCTGCGTGTCAAGGTTCGCTTGATCATCTATGATCGCGACTCTTCGAACAAGGCCATCAAGGATATCAAAGAGCAGGAAGTCTACATGGGGGAAATCCCCCTGATGACCGAGAACGGTACCTTCGTGATCAACGGTACTGAGCGGGTTATCGTTTCCCAGCTCCACCGCTCGCCCGGTGTGTTCTTCGATCACGACAAAGGCAAGAGCCACTCTTCTGGTAAGTTGCTCTACTCTGCTCGCGTGATTCCTTACCGTGGTTCTTGGCTCGACTTCGAGTTCGACCCGAAAGACAACGTCTTCGTCCGTATCGACCGTCGCCGCAAACTGCCGGCGTCAGTACTGATGCGTGCGCTGGGCATGAGCACCGAAGAGATCCTGACGGAGTTCTTTGAAACCAGCAAATTCCACATCGAGAAGACCGGTTTCTCTGTGGAGCTGGTACCGTCACGCCTGCGCGGCGAAACGGCCACCTTCGACATCAAAGATGGCGAAGGCAACGTGATTGTGGAAGAAGGGCGCCGCATTACCCAGAAGCACATTCGTCAGCTTGAAAAAGCGGGTCTTGAGCGTCTGGAAGTGCCGATGGAGTACCTGTTCGGCAAAACGCTGGCCAAAGACCAGATCGATACCAAAACCGGTGAGCTGATCTGTCCGTGTAATACGGAAATCACTCCGGAAGTCCTGGAGCGTATGGCGCAGGGCGGTATCACGCATATCGAAACCCTCTACACCAACGACCTCGACTGTGGTTCGTTCATTTCCGACACCCTGAAGCTGGATACGACCGGCTCACAGTTGGAAGCGCTGGTCGAAATTTACCGCATGATGCGCCCCGGCGAACCGCCCACCAAAGAGGCTGCCGAGACGCTGTTCCACAACCTGTTCTTCACTGAAGACCGCTACGACCTGTCGGGCGTCGGTCGGATGAAGTTCAACCGTCGTCTGCGTCGTGAAAGCGATACGGGCTCTGGTGTATTGGATCGTAAAGACATCCTCGATGTCCTGCGTGAGTTGATCAATATTCGTAACGGCTTCGGCGACGTGGACGATATCGATCACCTGGGTAACCGTCGTATTCGCTGTGTGGGCGAAATGGCCGAGAACCAGTTCCGCGTCGGTCTGGTGCGTGTCGAGCGCGCAGTGAAAGAGCGCCTTTCCATGGCGGAAAGCGAAGGCCTGATGCCGCAAGACCTGATCAACGCCAAGCCCGTTGCGGCGGCGGTGAAAGAGTTCTTTGGCTCCAGCCAGCTGTCTCAGTTCATGGACCAGAACAACCCGCTCTCCGAGGTGACTCACAAGCGTCGTGTGTCCGCACTCGGCCCGGGTGGTCTGACCCGTGAGCGTGCAGGCTTCGAAGTGCGCGACGTACACGCCACGCACTATGGCCGTCTATGCCCGATCGAAACGCCGGAAGGCCCGAACATCGGCCTGATCAACTCACTGGCGACGTACAGCCACACCAACAGCTACGGCTTCCTGGAAACGCCTTACCGTAAAGTCATCAACAGCCAGGTGACCGATGAGGTGGTGCATCTCTCCGCGATCGAGGAGGGCGATTTCGTTATCGCGCAGGCCTCTGCCGCCGTGGATGAGTCTGGCAAGCTGAGCGATGACCTGGTGCAGGTGCGTCACCGTGGCGAGACGACCTTCATGCGTCCCGAGCAAGTGACGCTGATGGACGTGTCTCCGCGTCAGGTCGTTTCCGTGGCCGCCGCGCTGATTCCGTTCCTCGAGCACGACGATGCTAACCGCGCCTTGATGGGTGCGAACATGCAGCGTCAGGCCGTGCCGACCCTGCGCGCCGACAAGCCGCTGGTCGGTACCGGCATGGAGCGTTTCGTGGCACGCGACTCCGGCGTGTGTGCCGTGGCGCGCCGTGGCGGCGTCATTGACTCCGTCGACGCGCGTCGTGTCGTGGTGCGGGTCAACGAAGATGAAATCATCGGCGGTGAAGCCGGTGTCGACATCTACAACCTGACCAAGTACACCCGTTCTAACCAGAACACCTGCATGAACCAACGTCCCATCGTGCGTCCTGGCGACAACGTGGCACGTGGCGATATCCTCGCCGACGGTCCGTCCGTCGACATGGGGGATCTGGCGCTGGGTCAGAACATGCGTATCGCGTTCATGCCCTGGAACGGCTACAACTTCGAGGACTCCATTCTGCTCTCCGAGCGGGTCGTTCAAGAAGACCGTTTCACCACGATCCACATTCAGGAACTGACCTGTGTGTCCCGCGACACCAAGTTGGGGCCGGAAGAGATCACCTCCGATATTCCCAACGTCGGTGAGTCCGCGCTGGGCAAATTGGATGAAGCAGGCGTCGTCTACATCGGTGCCGAAGTCGGCCCTGGTGACATTCTGGTCGGTAAGGTTACGCCCAAAGGCGAAACCCAGCTGACGCCCGAAGAGAAGCTGCTGCGCGCCATCTTCGGTGAGAAAGCGTCCGACGTAAAAGATACCTCTCTGCGTGCCCCCACCGGCATGAAAGGGACGGTCATCGACGTTCAGGTCTTCACCCGTGACGGCGTCGAAAAAGACTCCCGTGCGCTCTCCATCGAGCAGATGCAGCTGGACGAAGTGCGTAAGGATCTTCAAGAGACCTACCGCATCGCCGAAGATGCCACCTTCGAGCGTCTGAAGCGCACGCTGGCCGGTCAAGCCGTCAACGGTGGACCGCAGCTGAAGAAAGGCGACGTGCTGGACGAAGCGTACCTGGACGAACTGCCCCGTCAGCAGTGGTTCAAGCTGCGCATGCAGGACGAGTCGTACAACGAGCTGCTGGCCCAGGCCGACGAACAGCTCGAAAACCGTCGTAAAGAGATGGACGAGCGTTTCGAAGACAAGAAGCGCAAGCTGACCCAGGGCGACGATCTCGCGCCGGGCGTGCTGAAAATCGTCAAGGTCTACATGGCGGTGAAGCGTCGTATCCAGCCCGGTGACAAGATGGCTGGTCGTCACGGTAACAAAGGTGTTATCTCCGCGATCATGCCCATCGAAGACATGCCGTTCGACGAGAAGGGCGAGCCGGTGGATGTGGTGCTGAACCCGCTGGGTGTACCGTCGCGTATGAACGTTGGTCAGATCCTGGAAACCCACCTGGGCATGGCGGCGCGCGGCCTTGGGGTCAAGATCGATGCCATGCTGCGTGATGCCCGTGGCCAGCAGGTCGCGGAAATCCGTGACTTCCTGGGCCAGGTGTATAACACGCCGGGTACCCGCGTCGAGGACATCGACTCCCTGACCGATGACGAAGTCATCGCGCTGGCGAAGAACCTCAAAGGCGGTGTGCCGATGGCCACGCCGGTGTTTGACGGTGCCAAAGAGCACGAAATCAAGCACCTGCTGAAGCTGGCAGACATTCCGGAGTCGGGCCAAATGACGCTGTACGATGGCCGTACCGGCGATGCGTTTGACCGTCCGGTGACCGTTGGCTACATGTACATGCTGAAGCTCAACCACCTGGTAGACGACAAGATGCACGCGCGTTCTACCGGCTCTTACTCGCTTGTTACGCAGCAGCCGCTGGGTGGTAAGGCGCAGTTCGGTGGTCAGCGCTTTGGTGAGATGGAAGTGTGGGCGCTGGAAGCCTATGGCGCCGCGTACACGCTGCAAGAGATGCTCACCGTCAAGTCGGACGACGTCGAAGGCCGCACCAAGATGTACAAGAACATCGTGGATGGCGACCACACCATGCAGGCAGGCATGCCGGAATCCTTCAACGTACTCGTGAAGGAAATCCGCTCGCTGGGCATCGATATCGAGTTAGAGAGCTAGGAGCCGTCCAATGAAAGATTTGGTGAAAGTACTCAAATCGCAATCTCAGTCCGAAGAGTTTGACGCGATCAAGATTACCCTGGCGTCGCCGGACATGATTCGCTCCTGGTCCTTCGGCGAGGTGAAGAAGCCTGAGACCATCAACTACCGTACCTTTAAGCCGGAACGGGATGGTCTGTTCTGCGCCAAGATTTTCGGCCCGGTCAAAGACTACGAGTGCTTGTGCGGCAAATATAAGCGCATGAAGCACCGCGGTATCATCTGTGAGAAGTGTGGCGTCGAAGTCACCAAGGCAGCCGTGCGCCGTGAGCGCATGGGCCACATCGAGCTGGCATCGCCGGTCGCTCACATTTGGTTCCTGAAGTCTCTGCCGTCGCGTATCGGCATGTTCCTCGATATGACCCTGCGTGATATCGAGCGCGTGCTCTATTTCGAAAGCTTCGTGGTCATCGACCCCGGCATGACCACGCTGGAGCGTGGTCAGCTGCTCAACGACGAGCAGTACTTCGAAGCGCTGGAAGAGTTCGGCGATGACTTCGACGCCCGCATGGGTGCCGAAGCGGTCCAAGAGCTGCTGAAAGACATCGACCTGGAAGAAGAGATCAACCATCTGCGTGAAGAAATTCCGCAGACGAACTCTGAAACCAAGATCAAGAAGCTGTCTAAGCGCCTGAAGCTGCTGGAAGCGTTCTACCACTCCGGCAATGCGCCGGCGTGGATGGTCATGGAAGTGCTGCCCGTGCTGCCGCCGGATCTGCGTCCGCTGGTACCGCTGGACGGTGGCCGCTTCGCGACATCGGATCTCAACGACCTTTACCGTCGTGTGATCAACCGTAACAACCGCCTGAAGCGTCTGCTGGACCTCAACGCGCCGGACATCATCGTGCGCAACGAGAAGCGGATGCTCCAGGAAGCGGTCGACGCGCTGCTGGACAACGGCCGCCGTGGCCGTGCGATTACCGGTTCCAACAAGCGCCCGCTGAAATCCCTGGCCGACATGATCAAGGGTAAGCAGGGTCGCTTCCGTCAGAACTTGCTCGGTAAGCGCGTGGACTACTCTGGCCGTTCGGTCATCACCGTTGGTCCGACCCTGCGTCTGCACCAGTGTGGTCTGCCGAAGAAAATGGCGCTCGAGCTGTTCAAGCCGTTCATCTACTCCAAGCTGCAGTCGCTGGGCCATGCGTCCACGATCAAAGCGGCGAAGAAGATGGTCGAGCGCGAGCTGCCGGAAGTGTGGGACATCCTGGCCGACGTTATTCGCGAACACCCGGTACTGCTCAACCGTGCGCCAACGCTGCACCGTCTGGGTATCCAGGCGTTCGAGCCGCTGCTGATCGAAGGTAAGGCGATCCAACTGCACCCGCTCGTCTGTGCGGCCTACAACGCCGACTTCGATGGTGACCAGATGGCGGTTCACGTACCGCTGACCCTGGAAGCACAGCTCGAAGCACGTGCGCTGATGATGGCGACTAACAACGTGCTGTCGCCTGCTAACGGCGAGCCGATCATCGTACCGTCGCAGGACGTTGTTCTGGGTCTGTACTACATGACCCGTGAGAAGATCAACGCCAAAGGCGAAGGCATGGTGTTCTCTGACCTCAACGAGGTGGAGCGTGCGTTCGGCACTCAGTCCGTGTCGCTGCATGCCCGCGTCAAGGTGCGTCTGGATGAAGTGGATGTCGACGAAGAGACCGGTGAGCGCTCCGAGCATCGTCGCCTTTACGACACCACCGTGGGTCGTGCGCTGCTATTCCGCATTCTGCCGGAAGGCGTGCCGTTCGCGCTGATCGATCAGCCGATGAAGAAGAAGGCGATCTCCAGCCTGATCAACGAGGTATACCGTCGTGCGGGCCTGAAGCCCACGGTCATCTTCGCAGACCAGCTGATGTACACCGGCTTCCGTCTGGCGACCTGGTCCGGTGCCTCGATCGGTGTGAACGACTTCGTTATCCCCGAAGCCAAAACCGAAATCGTCGACGCGGCAGAAGCAGAAGTTAAAGAGATCGAAGATCAGTTCTCTTCCGGTCTGGTAACGGCAGGGGAGAAGTACAACAAGGTCATCGATATCTGGTCCAAGGCCAACGATAAAGTGGCCAAGGCGATGATGGTTGGCATCTCGAAAGAGACGGTCGTCGATCGTGACGGTAATGAAGTCGAGCAAGACTCCTTCAACAGCGTCTTCATCATGGCCGACTCCGGTGCCCGTGGTAGTGCCGCCCAGATCCGCCAGCTGGCGGGTATGCGTGGCCTGATGGCCAAGCCGGATGGCTCGATCATCGAAACGCCGATCGTGGCCAACTTCCGTGAAGGTCTGAACGTACTGCAGTACTTCATCTCGACCCACGGTGCACGTAAAGGTCTGGCGGATACGGCTCTGAAAACGGCTAACTCCGGTTACCTGACCCGTCGTCTGGTCGACGTGGCGCAGGATCTGGTCATTACCGAGACCGACTGTGGCACCGAAAACGGCCTGACGCTGCACCCGATCATCGAGGGTGGCGACATCATCGTACCGCTGTCTCAGCGCGTACTGGGCCGTGTCGTCGCGCAGGACGTGGTCGATCCGAGCACGGAAGAAGTGCTGATTCCGCGCAACACGCTGCTGGACGAGAAGTGGTGTGCGTCGCTGGACACCATGGGCGTGGACGAGATCGTCGTACGCTCCACGATTACTTGTGACACTGCGCACGGCGTGTGTTCGTCCTGTTACGGTCGTGACCTTGCCCGTGGCCACCAGGTCAACATCGGTGAGTCTGTCGGTGTTATCGCCGCCCAGTCGATCGGTGAGCCGGGTACCCAGCTGACCATGCGTACGTTCCACATCGGTGGTGCGGCCTCGCGTTCTTCTGCGGTGGATAGCGTTCAGGTCAAGCACGGCGGTAAAGTGCGCCTGCACAACATCAAGCACGTTGAGCGTGCCGACGGCAAACTGGTCGTGGTGTCTCGTTCGAGCGCCCTGGCGGTCGCCGACGATCACGGTCGTGAGCGTGAGTACTATAAGCTGCCCTACGGTGCTGAGCTCTCCGTACGCGACGGTGACGTGGTCGATGCCGGTGCGGTCGTGGCCAAGTGGGATCCGCACACGCACCCGATCATTGCCGAGGTAGAAGGTAAGGCGCAGTTCATCGATCTCGACGAGGGTGTCACCATGCACCGCAGCGTCGATGAGATGACCGGTCTATCGTCTATCGAAGTCATCGAATCGGCCGCACGCCCGATGGCGGGTCGTGACAAGCGCCCGATGGTGATGCTGAAAGACGCTGCTGGCGAGTACGTTTCTGTATCCGGCTCCAACACGCCGGTTCAGTACCTGCTGCCGGGTAACTCGATTATCTCCGTAGACGATGGCGCCACCATCGGCGTCGGTGAAGTCGTTGCTCGTATTCCGGTCGAGGCGTCTGGTAACAAGGACATCACCGGTGGTCTGCCGCGCGTGGCCGACCTGTTCGAAGCGCGTAAACCGAAAGAGTCTGCCATTCTGGCGGAAATCAGCGGTGTGGTGAGCTTCGGCAAAGAGACCAAAGGTAAGCGTCGTCTGACGATTACCCCGGAATCTGGCGATCCGTTCGAAGCGCTGATCCCGAAATGGCGTCAAATCGCCGTGTTCGAAGGTGAAGCGGTCGAGAAGGGTGAAGTGATCTCCGATGGCCCCAGTAACCCGCACGATATCCTGCGTCTGCTGGGTGTTGCGGAACTGGCCAAGTACATCACGGCTGAAGTCCAGGACGTTTATCGTCTGCAGGGTGTTGGCATCAACGACAAGCACATCGAAGTGATCGTGCGTCAGATGCTGCGTAAGGTAGAGATCACCGACTCCGGCGACTCTGACTTCATCACCGGCGACCAGGCCGAGCTCGTGCGCGTCCTCGAACAGAACGCACGACTCGAGAAAGAAGGTAAGTTCCCGGCCAAGTATCAACGCTTGCTGCTGGGTATCACCAAGGCCAGCTTGGCCACTGAATCGTTCATCTCCGCCGCGTCGTTCCAGGAAACGACCCGCGTACTGACCGAAGCAGCGGTCACCGGCAAGCGCGACTACCTGCGCGGCCTGAAAGAGAACGTGGTGGTTGGACGTCTGATTCCGGCAGGTACCGGTCTGACCCACCACGCAGAGCGTCGTCGCAAGCGCGAAGACGTAGAGCGTCTGTTCAACCCCTCGGCGACCGAGGTAGAGCAGGAGCTTGGCGCTCAGTTGACCGCCCTGGATTCAGACGACGATCTGTAACCACCGGTACAACGAGCAACACGAGTGGCTGGCCCAAAGAGCACGGTCTTGGCGGCGAATCCGTCGGCAAGACTTGACGCCACCTAGGGTCAGCCTTTAGAATGCGCAGCCTTTAACAGTGGGGCGGGTGCGCCCGCATCCGCTGCTAGTACTTGTTAAAGGCTAAGGCAACCATTGGAGTCAGCTAAACACCATGGCAACGATTAATCAGCTAGTGCGCAAGCCGCGCAAGCGCCCCGTCACCAAGAGTGACGTGCCTGCGCTTCAGGCATGCCCGCAAAAACGTGGCGTATGTACGCGCGTTTACACCACTACCCCTAAGAAGCCGAACTCGGCCCTGCGTAAGGTCTGCCGTGTGCGCCTGACCAACGGCTTTGAAGTGTCTTCTTACATCGGTGGTGAAGGTCACAACCTGCAAGAGCACTCTGTTGTTCTGATCCGCGGCGGTCGTGTAAAGGATTTGCCGGGTGTGCGTTATCACACCGTTCGTGGCGCCCTGGACACCTCTGGCGTACAGAATCGTAAGCAGGGTCGTTCTAAGTACGGTACTAAGCGTCCGAAGTCCTAAGACGGCTTATCGCAGCGTGCAGCGCTGCGGCGTTACCTTTCACACGAATATGACGGTCTGATAAGAGTAAGGTCGGGCGGCGCAAAAGCGACGTGAGTCCCGGGTTTACCTGAAGGATCCTTAATTGAGGGCTTATCATGCCTAGAAGAAGAGTTGTAGCTAAACGCGAAATCCTGCCGGATCCTAAGTTCGGAAGTGAGCGTCTGGCGAAGTTCATGAACCACCTGATGGTCAGCGGCAAGAAGTCCGTAGCTGAGCGCATCGTATACGGTGCGTTGGACAAGGTTGCCGAGCGTAGTAAAGAAGAGCCGCTGGAAATCTTCGACAAGGCGCTGGAAACCATCCAGCCGATGGTCGAAGTGAAGTCTCGCCGCGTAGGTGGTGCGACCTATCAGGTGCCGGTTGAAGTTCGTCCGTCACGCCGTCAAGCGCTAGCCATGCGCTGGCTGGTAGACGCTGCGCGTCGTCGCGGTGAAAAAACGATGGTTCAGCGTCTGGCAGGTGAAATGCTGGATGCCGCTGAAGGTAAAGGTTCTGCCGTTAAGAAGCGTGAAGACGTTCACCGCATGGCAGAAGCCAACAAGGCCTTCTCTCACTATCGTTTCTAAGCTCGGCGCTTCTAAGTTTGTGTCGCTTTTTGCCAGTTGTGGTGTGGTGGGAAAGATTTTCGTCATGTTGCAACACGCCGCCGCTATCGTTGTCGATGGCGGCGGTGGCATAAGCAAAAAGTACACCGCTGGATTAACGAGCATCGCCAACTAACGGGAGTTTCACCGTGGCACGCAAGACTCCACTTAAGCGTTATCGCAATATCGGTATCGTGGCACACGTTGATGCGGGTAAAACCACAACAACCGAGCGCGTACTGTTTTACACCGGCCTTTCCCACAAAGTGGGTGAAGTGCACGATGGTGCGGCGACCATGGACTGGATGGAGCAGGAGCAGGAGCGTGGTATCACTATCACCTCAGCTGCGACGACCTGTTTCTGGCAGGGCATGAGTAAGCAGTTCGACGAGCACCGCATCAACATCATCGATACCCCCGGGCACGTTGACTTCACCATCGAAGTTGAGCGTTCTCTGCGTGTTCTCGATGGCGCGGTCGTCGTACTGTGCGGTTCCTCCGGCGTTCAGCCGCAGACCGAGACCGTATGGCGTCAGGCCAACAAATACGAAGTTCCGCGTATGGTTTTCGTCAACAAGATGGACCGTACCGGCGCTGATTTCTTCATGGTGGTCAACCAGCTCAAAGAGCGTCTGGGTGCCAACGCCGTGCCGATCCAGATCAACTGGGGCACGGAAGAAGACTTCAAAGGCGTTATCGACCTGATCGAGATGAAAGCCATCTTGTGGGACGAAGAGAGCCTGGGCATGAACTTCGAGCTCGTGGACATTCCGGCGGAGCTGCAAGAGACCGCTGAAGAGTACCGTGAGCAGATGGTCGAAGCCGCTGCCGAAGCTTCCGAAGAGCTGATGGACAAGTACCTTGAAGAAGGCGAGCTGACCGTCGCTGAAATCAAGGCGGGTCTGCGTGCTCGTACGCTGGCTAACGAAATCGTCCTGGTTACCTGTGGTTCTGCCTTCAAGAACAAAGGTGTTCAGGCGGTACTGGACGGCGTTATCGAGTACATGCCTTCGCCGACAGAAGTTAAGGCCATCGAGGGTGAGCTGGACGACAAAGACGGCACCGTCGCGACGCGTGAAGCAGACGATAGCGCTCCGTTCGCCGCTCTGGCGTTCAAAATTGCCACCGACCCCTTCGTTGGTACGCTGACCTTCATCCGCGTCTACTCGGGTGTTCTGAAATCTGGTGATGGCGTCTACAACTCCGTCAAACAGAAGAAAGAGCGTGTTGGTCGTATCGTTCAGATGCACGCCAACTCTCGCGAAGAGATCAAAGAAGTACTCGCAGGCGACATCGCTGCTTGTATCGGTCTGAAGGACGTCACGACAGGTGACACCCTGTGCGACATCGATAACAAAATCGTTCTCGAGCGCATGGAGTTCCCGGATCCGGTAATCTCGGTTGCCGTTGAGCCGAAGTCCAAGGCCGACCAAGAGAAGATGGGCGTTGCACTGGGTAAACTGGCCCAGGAAGACCCCTCTTTCCAGGTCAAGACCGACGAAGAGACCGGCCAGACCATCATTTCTGGTATGGGCGAGCTGCACCTGGACATCATCGTTGACCGTATGCGTCGCGAGTTCAAGGTAGAAGCGAACATCGGTAAGCCGCAGGTTGCCTACCGTGAAACGATTCGTGGCAGCGTCGAGCAGGAAGGTAAGTTCGTACGTCAGTCCGGTGGTCGTGGTCAGTACGGTCACGTGTGGCTACGTATCGAGCCGCTGACTGCAGAAGAGAAGGGTGAAGGCGAAGAAGAGATCTTCTTCAAGTTCAACTCCGAGATCGTAGGTGGTGTGGTTCCGAAGGAATACGTACCTGCGGTTGAGAAAGGTGCTTTCGAGCAGTTGCAAAACGGTGTCATCGCGGGCTACCCGATGATCGACGTTAAAGTATCGCTGTTCGATGGTTCCTACCATGACGTGGACTCCAACGAGACTGCGTTCAAGATTGCTTCTTCTATGGCAGTGAAAGAAGGTGCCAGGAAGGCCAAGGCCGTGCTGCTGGAGCCGGTGATGAAGGTCGAAGTCGTGACCCCCGAAGAGTTTATGGGTGACGTCATGGGCGACCTGAACCGTCGTCGCGGCCTGGTGCAGGGCATGGATGACTCCTCTTCTGGTAAAGTCATTCGTGCAACGGTGCCACTGGGTGAGATGTTCGGTTATGCAACCGATCTGCGCTCACAAACCCAGGGCCGTGCGAGCTACTCTATGGAGTTCGCGAAGTACGAGGAGGCGCCCTCCAGCGTCGTTGAAGCCGTCATCAACCAAAACGGTTAACCGTTAGCTAACGTAAAGAGGTTATAGCAGTGGCTAAGGAAAAATTTGAACGTTCCAAACCGCACGTCAACGTCGGCACCATCGGTCACGTCGACCACGGTAAAACGACTCTGACAGCGGCCCTGACCCGCGTGTCTGCTGAGGTTTTCGGCGGCGACTGGCGTGAATTCGATACCATCGATAACGCTCCGGAAGAGCGTGAGCGTGGTATCACCATCGCGACATCTCACGTTGAATACCAGTCTGAAGTGCGTCACTACGCGCACGTTGACTGCCCGGGACACGCTGACTACGTCAAGAACATGATCACCGGTGCTGCCCAGATGGACGGCGCGATCCTGGTATGTTCTGCCGCTGACGGCCCCATGCCGCAGACTCGTGAGCACATCCTGCTGTCTCGTCAGGTTGGCGTTCCGTTCATCGTTGTGTTCCTGAACAAAGCGGACATGGTCGATGACGAAGAGCTGCTCGAGCTGGTCGAGATGGAAGTTCGTGAACTTCTGTCTGAGTACGACTTCCCGGGTGACGACACGCCGATCATCACTGGTTCTGCCCTGATGGCACTGAACGGTGAAGACGAGAACGGCATGGGTACTACTGCGGTAGCTAACCTGATCAAAGCTCTGGATGACTACATCCCTGAGCCGGAGCGTGCTATCGACCAGCCGTTCCTGATGCCGATCGAAGACGTATTCTCTATTTCTGGCCGTGGTACCGTTGTTACCGGTCGTGTAGAGCGCGGTATCGTGAAAGCCGGTGAAGAAGTGGAAATCGTGGGTATCCGCGACACCACCAAAACCACCGTTACTGGCGTAGAAATGTTCCGTAAGCTGCTCGACGAAGGTCGTGCAGGTGAGAACGTTGGTGCGCTGCTGCGTGGTACTAAGCGTGATGACGTTGAGCGTGGTCAGGTACTGGCGAAGCCGGGCACCATCAACCCGCACACTGTCTTCGAAGCCGAAGTATACGTGCTGTCCAAAGAAGAAGGTGGTCGTCACACCCCGTTCTTCAAAGGCTACCGTCCGCAGTTCTACTTCCGTACCACTGACGTTACCGGTACTTGTGAACTGCCGGAAGGCGTTGAAATGGTCATGCCGGGCGACAACGTGAAAATGGTTGTTACCCTGATCGCTCCGATCGCTATGGACGACGGTCTGCGCTTCGCGATCCGCGAAGGTGGTCGTACCGTTGGTGCTGGCGTTGTGGCCAAAATCGTCAAGTAATCTGATTACTTGATGATAAGAGGGGGCTCTTGTGAGCCCCCTTTTCTGCGCACCAATCGCAAATGTTTGACATGTGCTGTTGGCGTGCCTATAATGCGCATCCTTTGAATGCGTGGGTAGACGGCTCGCGCCGTCGACATCCATTGGAGTTTAGGGCAAATGCAGAACCAAAAGATTCGCATTCGGTTGAAAGCGTTCGACCACCGCCTGATCGATCAGTCCACAGCGGAGATCGTTGAAACCGCTAAGCGTACTGGTGCTCAGGTCCGTGGTCCGATTCCGCTGCCGACCAACCGCGAGCGCTATACCATCCTGATTTCACCGCACGTCAACAAAGATGCGCGTGATCAGTATGAGATTCGTACTCACAAGCGTGTGCTCGACATCGTTGAGCCGACCGAGAAAACCGTTGATGCGCTGATGAAGCTCGACCTCGCCGCTGGCGTAGACGTGCAAATCAAGCTCGACTAATACACTAGACACTTTGCGGCCCAGCGCTCATTGAACATGTTTGAGCAGCAGCCGCCGCGCCGTGAGGCGCCACACAATGTGCTAGTGGAATGCTCTGGAAAGGGCAGCCATAGCGGGTGATAGCCCCGTACACTATAGGAGACTGAGTATGACTATCGGTTTAGTCGGTAAAAAGGCCGGGATGACCCGTGTCTTTACCGAAGATGGCGCATCCGTGCCCGTGACCGTTATTGAAGTTGATCCTAACCGTGTAACACGCGTCAAGACCATCGAGTCTGACGGTTACGCAGCGGTTCAGGTGACTATAGGTTCTCGTAAAGCCAAGCACCTCACCAAAGCGCAAGCTGGACAGTTTGCCAAGGCGGGTGTTGAGGCTGGTCGTTCACTGATGGAATTCCGTCTTGCAGAAGGCGAAGAAGCTCCTGAAGTGGGTGGCGAACTCACCGTATCCCTCTTCGAAGCTGGTCAAATGATTGACGTGACCGGCACCTCTAAGGGTAAAGGCTTCCAGGGTGCTGTTAAGCGCTGGAACTTCCGTACCCAAGACAACAGCCATGGTAACTCCCTGTCGCACCGTGCGCCGGGTTCTATCGGCATGTGTCAGACACCGGGTCGCGTATTTAAAGGCAAGAAAATGGCCGGTCAAATGGGTAACACCCGTTGCACCGTACAGAGCCTTGAGATCGTCCGTGTCGACGCCGAGCGTAACCTGCTGCTGATCAAGGGCGCAGTACCGGGTGCTACCGGTAGCGACGTTATCGTTCGCAGCGCCGTGAAAGCTGGCTGAAGGGGATAATTACCAATGAATCTGAATCTTGCTGCAGGCACGGGTACCGTTGAAGTAGCCGACGCCACTTTTGGCAAAGAATTCAACGAAGCGCTGGTGCACCAGGTCGTTACTGCCTACTTGGCTGGTGGCCGTCAGGGTACGCGCGCTCAAAAGAACCGTTCCGACGTACGTGGTGGTGGTAAAAAGCCGTGGCGTCAGAAGGGTACCGGCCGTGCACGTGCCGGTACTATCCGCTCTCCGCTGTGGCGCAGCGGCGGTGTGACTTTCGCGGCGCGTCCTCAGGACTACACCCAGAAAGTTAACCGCAAAATGTACCGCGCGGCGATGCGTTCCATCCTGTCTGAGCTGGTACGTCAAGAGCGCTTGGTCGCTGTTGAAGAGTTCAGCGTAGAAGCGCCGAAGACCAAGCAGGTCGCTGCCAAGCTGAAAGAGCTCAACCTTGAGAAAGTGTTGATCGTCACTGAAGAAGTCGACGAAACGCTCTATCTGGCCGCACGCAACCTTCCCCACGTTGACGTGGTGGATGTCGCTGCAGCTGATCCGGTGAGCCTGGTTGCCTTTGATAAGGTCCTGGTCACCGTCTCCGCCCTGCGTAAATTCGAGGAGAAGCTGGCATGAACCAGGAACGCGTATTCAAGGTTCTGCTTGGACCGCACGTGACCGAAAAGGCCGCGATGGCAGCCGAGCGCAACCAGTACGTTTTCAAGGTGGCAAGCGATGCTACCAAGCCCGAGATCAAGAAAGCCGTTGAAGCACTGTTCGGCAAGAAGGTCGGCAGCGTTCAGGTGCTGAACGTCAAGGGTAAAACTAAGCGTACTGCTCACGGCGTTGGCCTGCGTAAGGGTTACCGCAAAGCGTATGTGACCCTGGCTGCGGGTGAAACGCTCGAAGACTTCTCTGGCGCCGAATAAGGGCAGGAGTACGGATAATGGCAATCGTCAAGACCAAACCCACATCCGCCGGTCGTCGCCACGTCGTCAAGATCGTTGGTGAGGAACTGTACAAAGGCCGTGCTTATGCGCCGCTTTTGGAAAAACAGTCCAAGTCCGGTGGCCGTAACAACTACGGTCGCATCACCACCCGCCACGTGGGCGGTGGTCACCGTCATCACTATCGGTTGATCGACTTCAAACGCACCAAAGATGGCATCCCGGCCACCGTTGAGCGTCTGGAGCACGACCCGAACCGCAGTGCGCACATTGCACTGCTGAAGTATGCCGATGGCGAGCGTCGTTACATCATTGCACCGAAAGGTGTCAGCGCGGGTGACGTGCTGGAATCTGGTGTTAACGCGCCCATCAAGAAAGGCAATGCCTTGCCGCTGCGCAACATCCCGCTGGGTTCTACCGTTCACGGTATCGAGCTGAAGCCGGGTAAAGGCGCGCAGATTGCTCGCAGTGCCGGTACTAGCGCTCAGCTGGTTGCTCGTGAAGGTAACTACGCCACGCTGCGTCTTCGCTCTGGCGAAATGCGCAAAGTGTTGGCAGAGTGCCGCGCAACGTTGGGTGAAGTGAGCAACTCCGAGCACAGCCTGCGTCAACTTGGCAAGGCCGGTGCGAAGCGCTGGAGAGGTGTGCGTCCGACTGTTCGTGGTGTCGCGATGAACCCGGTGGATCACCCGCACGGTGGTGGTGAAGGCCGCACCAGTGGTGGTCGTCACCCGGTATCCCCGTGGGGCGTACCGACTAAGGGTCACAAGACGCGTAAGAACAAGCGCACCGACAAGCTGATCGTTCGTCGTCGTAATAAGACACGTTGATCTAAATTGCCAAGACATTAAGAGGTAACGGCTGTGCCACGTTCACTAAAGAAAGGTCCCTTCATTGACCTTCATCTTTTGAAGAAGGTAGAGGCTGCAGTGGAGAAGAACGACCGTAAACCGATCAAGACTTGGTCGCGTCGTTCGATGATCCTGCCAAACATGGTAGGCCTCACAATCGCTGTCCATAACGGTCGCCAACACGTCCCGGTGCATGTTTCCGAGGAAATGGTTGGCCACAAGCTGGGCGAATTCGCTGCCACTCGCACGTATCGCGGGCATGCGGCGGACAAGAAAGCCAAACGGTAAGCCAGAGAGGATTAAGAGATGGAAGTCACAGCTAAGCTGAGTGGCGCTGCTTTATCCGCACAGAAGGCCCGTTTGGTGGCTGACCAGGTGCGCGGTAAACCGGTCGCCGAAGCGCTTGACCTGCTGACCTTCTCCCCGAAGAAGGCTGCCAAACTGGTCAAGAAAGTGCTTCAGTCCGCCATCGCGAATGCGGAAGAAAACAACGGCATGGACATCGACGAGCTGCGTGTCTCGACCATCTGCGTCGATGAGGGCATGACGCTCAAGCGTATCAAGCCGCGCGCCAAAGGCCGTGCGGATCGTATCTTGAAGCGCACCTGCCACATCACCGTCAAGGTAGCCGAGAAGTAGGAGTCGACCAGATGGGTCAGAAAGTCAATCCAACAGGCATTCGACTGGGCATCGTCAAAGACCATGCTTCTGTCTGGTATGCCGAGCGCGGCGCCTATGCCGATAAGCTCAACAACGATCTCGAAGTGCGCAGCTTCCTGGAAGAGCGTCTTAAAAACGCTTCCGTAAGCCGCATCCACATCGAGCGTCCGGCGAACAATGCCCGCATCACCATCCACACTGCCCGTCCGGGTATCGTGATTGGTAAAAAAGGTGAAGATGTCGACCGTCTGCGTCGTGATCTGACCGAGATGATGGGCGTACCGGTTCATGTGAACATCGAAGAAGTTCGCAAGCCGGAGCTGGATGCCAAGCTGGTCGCTGCTAACGTAGCCGGTCAGCTTGAGCGTCGCGTGATGTTCCGTCGTGCCATGAAGCGCGCGGTACAGAACGCAATGCGTCTTGGCGCTGGCGGCATCAAGATTCAGCTGTCAGGTCGTCTGGGTGGTGCCGAAATCGCACGTACCGAATGGTACCGCGAAGGTCGCGTTCCGCTGCACACTCTGCGTGCGGACATCGACTACGCCACTTACGAAGCTCACACCACCTACGGCGTCATCGGCGTCAAAGTGTGGATCTTCAAGGGCGAAATCCTCGGCGGTATCGAGGAAGTACGTGCCAAGGCTAAGCAACAGCAGCCTGCCGGCAACGCGCCCAAGAAGAAAGGTTCCAGGTAAGGGGAGAGCGAGTCGATGTTACAGCCCAAGCGTATGAAATTCCGCAAGATGATGAAAGGCCGCAACCGTGGCCTAGCGCATCGCGGAAGCAAGATCAGCTTCGGGGAGTACGGTCTCAAAGCAACCGGTCGTGGCCGCATCACTGCGCGTCAGATCGAAGCCGGCCGTCGTGCGATCACACGTCACGTCAAACGTGGCGGTAAGATTTGGATCCGCGTATTCCCTGATAAGCCGATCTCCAAGAAGCCGCTCGAAGTTCGTATGGGTAAGGGTAAAGGTTCAGTTGAGTACTGGGTAGCCCAGATCCAGCCGGGTCGGGTCCTGTACGAAATTGAAGGTGTATCCGAAGAGCTGGCCCGTGAAGCATTTGAACTGGCCGCCCAGAAGATGCCCCTGTCCACCACCTTTGCGAAACGGACGGTGATGTGATGAAAGCCCAGGAAATTCGTGAAAAGTCCGCAGGAGAGCTCAAAGAGCAGCTCCTCGAGCTCCTCCGCGAGCAGTTTAACCTGCGCATGCAGAAGGCCACTGGCCAACTGAGCCAGACTCATCTGCTCAAGCAGGTCCGTCGGGATATCGCCCGCGTTAAGACTGTGCTCAACGAGAAGGCAGGTGATTGAGATGGCCGAAGAGAAGAAAACACGTACGCTGACCGGCAAGGTGGTCAGCGACAAGATGGATAAGTCCATCGTCGTTATGATCGAGCGTCGTGAGCGTCACCCGATCTACGGAAAATACGTTAAGCGCTCCACCAAGCTGCACGCCCATGATGAGGCGAACCAGGCAAAGGCAGGCGATACGGTTTCCATTCAGGAGTGCCGTCCGCTTTCCAAGAAGAAAGCCTGGACGCTGGTCGAGGTGGTCGAGCAGGCCAAAGGTTAACCCCTGCGTCTGTCCAACCAGTGCAGTCAGATTAGGTTTGGAGAAAACCGATGATTCAGACTCAGACAATGCTGGATGTCGCCGACAACAGCGGAGCGCGCCGGGTGCAATGCATCAAGGTGCTAGGCGGTTCACACCGTCGTTACGCCCGCGTTGGTGACGTCATTAAAGTAACGGTGAAAGAAGCGATTCCGCGCGGTAAGGTCAAAAAAGGCCAAGTGCTGAAAGCGGTAGTCGTTCGTACCCGTAGTGGCGTCCGTCGTAGTGACGGTTCGCTGATCCGTTTCGATGGAAATGCGGCAGTTTTGTTGAACAACACCAACGAACAGCCGATCGGCACGCGTATCTTCGGGCCGGTAACTCGTGAACTTCGTACTGAGAAGTTCATGAAGATCATTTCCCTAGCGCCTGAAGTGCTGTAAGGAGCGAGGCGGATATGCAAAAGATCAAACGTGACGATGAAGTCATCGTCATCGCCGGGAAGGATAAGGGCAAGCGCGGCACCGTTAAGCGGGTGTTAGACAACCGCTTCGTGGTGTCCGGTGTGAACATGATTAAACGTCACACCAAGCCCAATCCCATGGCGGGAAATCAGGGCGGTATCGTCGAGCGTGAGGCTCCGATTCACGCGTCCAACGTAGCCATCTTCAATTCGGAGACCGGTAAGGCGGATCGCGTCGGCTTCCAAGTTAAGGAAGACGGTACCAAGGTACGTATCTACAAGTCGACGCAGACGCAGATCGACGCCTAACGCGAGTCGGGTAGCAAAATGGCGAACTTGAAAGAACGTTATCAAAACGAGGTGGTGGCTCAACTCAAAGAGCAGTTCAGCTACGCCAACGTAATGCAGGTACCCCGGATCACGAAAGTGACTCTGAACATGGGTATCGGCGAAGCGGTCAGCGATAAAAAGCTGATCGACAACGCCATCGGCGACCTGGAGAAGCTCTCTGGTCAAAAGCCGCTGGTGACCAAGGCACGCAAGTCCATCGCGGGCTTCAAGGTGCGCGAAGGTTGGCCGATCGGTATCAAAGTGACACTGCGCTCTGAGCGTATGTGGGACTTCCTGGACCGCCTGGTAAACATTGCGATTCCCCGCGTGCGTGACTTCCGTGGTCTTAACCCGAAGTCTTTTGACGGTCGCGGCAATTACTCTATGGGTGTGCGTGAGCAGATCATCTTCCCGGAGATCGAGTATGATAAAATCGATCGCGTTCGGGGGCTGGACGTCACTATCACTACTACCGCCAACACCGACGAGGAAGGTCGTGCGCTGCTAGCTGCACTGAACTTCCCGTTCAAGAAATAAGGGTTGGATCATGGCTAAGAAAAGTATGGTAGAGCGTGAGCTCAAGCGTACTCAGCTAGTCGAGAAGTATGCGGCTAAGCGCGCAGAGCTCAAGAAAATCATCTCGGACGTGAACGCTTCTGAAGAAGATCGTTTCGAGGCGACGCTGAAGCTGCAGCAACTGCCGCGCGACTCAAGCCCGGTGCGTCAGCGTAACCGCTGCCGCGTGACTGGCCGTCCGCACGGTTTTTACAACAAGTTCGGTCTCGGCCGTAACAAGCTGCGTGAAGCCGCCATGCGTGGCGACGTCCCTGGTCTGAAGAAGTCCAGCTGGTAACGCCACGTAGAATCATCAGGAGCGCACATTAAATGAGCATGCAAGACACTCTGGCGGATATGTTCACCCGTATCCGCAATGCGCAGATGGCCACCAAGGAGACGGCTACCATGCCGTCCTCCAAGCTGAAAGTCGAAGTGGCCCGCGTGCTAAAGGAAGAAGGCTACATTACCGACTTTACGGTGGCTGAAGGCGTTAAACCCGAGCTGACCGTTACTCTCAAGTACTTTGAGGGTAAGCCGGTTATTGAGCACATTCAGCGGGTTTCCAAGCCGTCTCTGCGCCAGTACAAGGGCAAGGACAACCTGCCTAAGGTCGCCGATGGTCTGGGTATCGCGATTGTCACCACCTCTAATGGTGTCATGACCGATCGTGCCGCGCGCCAAGCAGGCGTCGGTGGCGAAGTCATCTGCACCGTATTCTAGGAGGCTGGAATGTCCCGCATAGCGAAATATCCGGTTAAAGTGCCTGCTGGTGTCGATATCAAAATCGACGCTGGCCAGCTGACCGCCAAAGGCGGCCAGGGCACGCTGTCTATGACCATTCACCAGGACGTGGTGATCGGTCAAGAAGATGGCCAGCTGACCTTCGCCCCGAGTGAGTCTGCCAAGAGCTGGGCAATGGCCGGTACTACCCGCGCCTTGGTTCAGAACCTGGTAACGGGCGTATCTGAGGGTTTCACAAAAACTCTCGAAATTGTTGGCGTCGGTTATCGTGCCCAAGCTAAGGGCCAGACGCTCAATCTTTCACTGGGCTTCTCGCACCCGGTCGACTACGAACTGCCTAAGGGTGTTACAGCGGAAACGCCGAAAAACACCGTGATCGTGCTGAAAAGCGCGGACAAGCAGATGCTCGGTCAGTGCGCCGCGGAAATCCGCGCCTTCCGTCCGCCTGAGCCGTACAAAGGCAAGGGTGTTCGGTACGCCGACGAGCAGGTGCGTCGCAAAGAAGCCAAGAAGAAGTAAGGCAGGGTTATGAACGCGAAGAAAGAATCTCGTCTCCGTCGTGCCCGCCGCGCTCGCGCCAAGATTCGCGAGCTGGGCGTGTATCGCCTGTGCGTCAACCGTACCCCGCGTCACATCTACGCGCAGATTATCTCGCCGGATGGTGGCAAAGTGCTAGCCAGTGCTTCTACGCTGGACAAAGCACTGCGCGAGGGTGCGACCGGCAACACAGACGCGGCCTCTAAGGTCGGTGCTCTGATTGCCGAGCGCGCTAAAGAAGCAGGCATCACCCAGGTGGCCTTCGACCGTGCTGGCTTTAAGTATCACGGTCGCGTCAAGGCTCTGGCCGACGCCGCTCGTGAAGGCGGCCTGGAATTCTAAAGGGTTTTACGATGGCGAAGAACGAACAGCAAAGCGGCGATCTGCAAGAGAAGTTAGTGCAGGTCAACCGCGTCGCCAAGGTGGTCAAAGGTGGTCGTATTTTCGGCTTCACCGCACTGACCGTCGTTGGTGATGGTAAAGGTCGTGTCGGTTTCGGTCGTGGCAAGGCGCGTGAAGTGCCGGTCGCAATCCAGAAAGCGATGGACCAAGCTCGTCGCAACATGGTCAAGGTCAACCTTGCAGGCAACACGCTGCAGTACCCGGTAAAAGCCCGTCACGGTGCTTCCAAGGTGTACATGCAGCCGGCCTCTGAAGGTACCGGTATCATCGCCGGTGGCGCCATGCGCTCTGTACTAGAGCTGGCCGGTGTCCACGATGTACTGGCCAAGTGCTACGGTTCCACCAACCCGGTTAACGTGGTACGGGCGACTGTCAAAGGTCTCTCCTCCATGCAAGCACCGGAAGACGTGGCCGCCAAGCGCGGTCTGTCTGTCGAAGCGATCACGGGGTAAGGCACCATGGCAGCAACGATCAAGGTTACCCAGATCCGCAGCACCATCGGCGTTTTGCCCAAGCACAAGGCTACTATGAAAGGCCTGGGCCTGCGTCGCATCGGTCATACGGTTGAGCTGGAAGACACCCCTGCCGTACGCGGCATGATCCACAAGGTTAACTACCTTGTGCGCGTTGAGGGAGAGTAATCCATGAAACTCAATACCCTGAGCCCGGCACCGGGCTCCAAACACGCTGAAAAGCGCGTTGGTCGTGGTATCGGTTCCGGTCTTGGTAAGACCGGTGGCCGTGGCCACAAAGGTCAGAAATCTCGCAGTGGCGGTAGCGTCAAGCCTGGTTTCGAAGGCGGTCAGATGCCGCTGCAGCGTCGTCTGCCGAAGTTCGGCTTCACGTCTGCCAAGTCGCTGGTATCTGAAGAAGTCCGTCTGGCCGAGCTTGCCAAGGTAGCCGGTGACGAAGTCACCATGGAAACCCTGAAGCAAGCCAACGTGCTGAAGGATGCAACGCAACACGCGAAGATCATCCTTTCTGGCGAACTGAACAAGGCGGTTACCGTTCGTGGTATCAAGGTCACCAAAGGTGCCCGTGAAGCGATCGAAGCCGCTGGCGGCAAGGTAGAGGACTAAATGGCCAAGTCAGGAAATATGCCGGCGATGGGCAGCGGTCTGAGTGAACTGTGGGCGCGTTTGCGCTTCGTGCTCCTCGCCATCGTGGTGTACCGTATCGGTGCCCACATTCCCGTTCCCGGTATCAATCCTGACCAGCTTGCTGCCTTGTTTAGGGAGCAACAGGGCACCATCCTAGGCATGTTCAACATGTTCTCGGGTGGCGCCCTGGAGCGCATGAGCGTCCTCGCCCTGGGCATTATGCCCTATATCTCGGCGTCGATTATCATGCAGCTTATGACTGCGGTCTCCCCTCATCTTGAGCAGCTCAAGAAAGAGGGCGAGGCTGGCCGCCGCAAGATCAGCCAGTACACCCGCTACGGCACGGTGATACTGGCACTTGTCCAGGCTACCGGCATGTCCGTGGGTCTGGCTAGCCAAGGCATCGCTTACAGCGCTGACTTCAGCTTCTATTTCACTGCGATCATCACGTTTGTGTCGGGCGCGGTGTTTATGATGTGGCTAGGTGAGCAGATCACCGAGAAGGGCATTGGCAACGGTATTTCGCTGCTGATCTTCGCGGGGATCGTCGCTGGGCTGCCCAGTGCCGTGGGGCAAGCGTTCGAGCTTGCTCGCAATGAAGGGGCCTGGAATGTTCTTCCGCTGTTAGCGCTGTCAGTGCTAGGTATTGCCACCGTTGCGTTCGTGGTGTTCATCGAGCGCGGCCAACGCCGCCTCAAAGTGAACTATCCGCGACGCCAGGTCGGCAATAAGATGTATGCAGGCCAAAGCAGCTACTTGCCTTTGAAGGTGAACATGGCCGGTGTTATTCCAGCCATCTTTGCTTCCAGCATCCTCCTCTTTCCGGCTTCGATCGGTCAGTGGGTAGGAGCTGGCGAAGGAATGGAGTGGTTGCAGCGTGCATCGCAAGCGTTAGGCCCTGGCCAACCGCTTTACATCTTGCTTTTCGCGGCGGCAGTGGTATTCTTCTGCTTCTTTTACACAGCGCTGGTCTTCAACCCCAAGGATGTGGCTGACAATTTGAAAAAGTCAGGCGCCTTCCTGCCGGGCATTCGCCCCGGCGAGCAGACCGCTCGCTATATCGACAAAGTGATGACTCGTCTCACTCTGTTCGGTGCCTTGTATATCACTGCGGTTTCCCTGATGCCCCAGTTCTTGATCGTAGCGTGGAACGTTCCGTTCTTCTTTGGCGGTACGTCGCTTCTGATCGTGGTGGTGGTCATCATGGACTTCATGGCCCAGGTGCAGTCGCATCTCATGTCGCATCAATATGACTCAGTGATGAAGAAGTCCAACCTGAAAGGCTACGGTAGCGGCGGCATCACGCGCTGAGGCGCGCCGTTGCGAATTGGAGAGAACGATGAAAGTTCGAGCTTCCGTAAAGAAGATGTGCCGTAACTGCAAGATCATTCGTCGCAATGGCGCTGTTCGCGTCATTTGCATCGAGCCGCGGCACAAACAGCGCCAGGGCTAAACCTGGGCTGTATTAAGCGGGTGCCGGCATACCCCTTGCCTTAGGGCTTATAAAGGGGTATGCTGTTGCGCCTTTTGTAGATGAATAAACGAGCAAGCCGCTCAAATTTCGGAGTAAGCTGATGGCCCGTATTGCAGGCGTCAATATCCCGGACAACAAGCATGCGGCGATCTCGCTGACCTATATCTTCGGGATTGGCCGTACTCGCGCTCAGCACATCTGTGCTGCTGCCGGTATCGCGCCGACTGCCAAGATCCAGGACCTGTCTAGCGACGAGCTGGACACCCTGCGTTCTGAAGTTGGTAAGTTCACCGTAGAAGGCGACCTTCGTCGTGATGTCACGCTTAACATCAAGCGTCTCATGGACTTAGGCTGCTACCGTGGTCTGCGTCATCGTCGTAGTCTTCCGCTGCGTGGTCAGCGGACCAAGACTAACGCGCGTACCCGTAAGGGCCCGCGTAAGCCGATCCGCAAATAACACGCACGTTCTGGCGTAAAGACAGGAATAGACATCAACATGGCTAACCCGCGTAGTAACCGTAAAAAGGTTAAAAAGCAGGTAGTGGACGCCGTTGCGCACATCCATGCCTCTTTTAACAACACGATCGTGACGATCACAGACCGCCAGGGCAATGCTCTCTCTTGGGCAACTGCCGGTGGTTCGGGTTTTCGTGGTTCTCGTAAGAGCACCCCGTTCGCTGCGCAAGTTGCAAGCGAACGTGCAGCGACTGCTGCAGCCGAGTATGGTGTGAAAAACGTAGACGTGCTGGTCAAAGGCCCCGGTCCCGGCCGTGAATCCGCCGTGCGCGCACTGAATGCCGCCGGCTTCCGCGTGCAAAGCATCGTAGACGCGACGCCCATTCCCCATAATGGCTGCCGTCCGCCTAAGAAACGCCGCGTTTAAGGAGACAGATTCATGGCTCGTTATATTGGACCTAAGTGCAAATTGTCTCGTCGTGAAGGCACCGACCTCTTCCTGAAGAGTGGCGTGACTCCCTTCGAGAAAAAGTGTAAATCCGAGCAAATCCCGGGTGTACACGGCCAGCGTCGTCAGCGTCTTTCCGACTACGGCTTGCAGCTTCGTGAGAAGCAAAAAGTACGCCGTATGTATGGCGTACTCGAAAAGCAGTTCCGCAACTACTACAAAGAAGCCGCTCGCCTGAAAGGTGCGACCGGTGAAGTGTTGTTGCAGCTGCTCGAATCCCGACTGGACAACGTCGTCTACCGCATGGGCTTCGGCTCGACTCGCTCTGAAGCGCGTCAGCTGGTCAGCCACAAGGCGATTTCCGTGAATGGCCGTACCGTTAACGTTGCTTCCTACCAAGTGAAGCCCGGTGACGTAGTGGCTATCCGTGAAAAGGCGAAGAACCAAGCCCGTATTCAAAACGCGTTGACCATTGCGGCCAACCGTGGCGACATCGCTTGGATCGAAATCGACGCCAAGAAGATGGAAGGCACTTTCAAGGCTCTGCCTGAACGCGGTGACCTGACTGCCGACATCAACGAAAACCTGATCGTCGAGCTGTACTCCAAGTAAGCAGTTTGATTTACGTTTCTGCTTCTTGAGGCCTGGGCGGGATAGCAAAGCTAACCGCCCAGATGCTCTTGAGTATTGTGCTTTAGAGTACTCAGTATCCGTTTGGCAGCCTGAAAGGTGTTCATATGCAGCGTTCAGTGACAGAGTTTCTTCGTCCTCGCGACATCAAGGTCGAAGAAATCAGCGCACATCATGCCAAAATCGTCCTCGAACCGTTCGAGCGCGGCTTTGGTCACACCCTGGGGAATGCACTTCGTCGCATTCTGCTTTCATCCATGCCCGGCGCAGCCGTGGTAGAGGCTGAAATTGCCGGTGTAGAGCACGAATACAGTGCGCTCGAAGGGGTGCAGGAAGATGTCATCGAAATCCTCCTGAACTTGAAAGATGTTGCGATCAAGATGCACAGCCGCGATGAGGCGGTGCTCTCGCTGAACAAGCAGGGCCCAGCCGTCGTCACCGCTGGCGACATTGCGCTTGATCATAGCGTCGAAATCGTCAACCCGGACCACGTCATTGCACACGTCAATGAAGGTGCCGAGCTGAAAATTCAGCTTAAGGTCGCGCTGGGTCGTGGTTACGAACCGGCTGACGCTCGTGGCTCTGATGAAGAGACCCGTGCTATTGGCCGCCTGCAGCTGGATGCCACCTTCAGCCCTGTTCGCCGCGTTTCCTACTCGGTCGAAGCCGCTCGTGTCGAGCAGCGTACCGACCTCGATAAGCTGATTATCGATCTGGAAACTGACGGTACCCTGGATCCGGAAGAGGCTATCCGTCGCAGTGCGACCATTCTGCAAGAGCAGCTGGCCGCCTTCGTCGACCTGGAAGCTGACAAAGAGCAGGAAGTCGAAGAGGAAGAGGATCACGTCGATCCGATCCTATTGCGCCCCGTAGACGATCTTGAGTTGACCGTACGCAGCGCGAACTGCCTAAAAGCCGAGAATATTTACTACATCGGTGATCTGATTCAGCGCACAGAAGTGGAGCTGTTGAAGACCCCGAACCTCGGTAAGAAGTCTTTGAATGAAATCAAAGACGTATTGGCAGCGCGTGGCTTGTCTCTCGGTATGCGGTTGGAAAATTGGCCACCCGCTAGCCTGAAGGACGACAAGGCCTCCGCGTGAGTGTCGACTCGAGTCCCAGTTTGGTAAGGAATCACAACCATGCGTCATCGTAAGAGTGGTCGTCATCTGAATCGTACCAGCTCGCACCGTCAGGCCATGTTCAAGAACATGTCTGTCTCGCTGGTCGAACATGAAGTCATCAAGACAACCCTGCCTAAGGCCAAGGAACTGCGTCGCGTCATCGAGCCGCTGATCACCCTGGCCAAGCAGGACAGCGTTGCAAACCGCCGTTTGGCGTTTGCCCGCACGCGCTCCAAAGAAGCCGTCGGCAAACTGTTCAACGAGCTGGGTCCGCGTTACGCAGAGCGTCCGGGTGGTTACATCCGTATTCTCAAGTGCGGTTACCGTACAGGCGACAACGCGCCCATGGCATACGTTGAGCTCGTAGACCGTCCGGTTGCCGAAGAAGAAGCCGTCGCTGAGTAAGCGCTGCTCCTTCTAATAGGCACAATGAAAACCGACCCCAAGGGGTCGGTTTTTTTATGAGCGTATGGTTCTGCGCTGGATTATCGTATGAATACACCGAGGGAAGATCAATTTATCGACAAGGCATGCTAGGCTAATGCAGCGGTCGTGAGAGCGACCGAGCGTCGGTGCGTGATCAATCAGCGAGAGGTCGGTATGGCAACAACTCGGGGAGTGGGCTCTGCGGTGTGGGTGGCGAATTGGCTGTGGGTGGCGCTGCTCTTGATGTTGCTCGGCAGTGCCGCTGCCCAGGCGAACCCTCGCTATGCAGGCATCGTGGTGGACCTGGAAAACGGTGAAGTACTGTATGCCGAGAATGCTGATGAACCTCGCTATCCAGCCTCGCTGACCAAGATGATGACGCTCTATCTCACATTCGAAGCGCTGGAAAACGGCACGTTGAGCCTCGATCAGCCGCTGCCCGTGTCTGCGCAGGCAGCGGCCATGCCGGCGACCAAGCTGTGGCTCTCGGCAGGAAGTTCTATTCCGGTGGATACGGCGATTCGCGCCCTGGCCGTCCGCTCGGCCAACGATGTTGCCGTCGTCGTCGCCGAAGCCTTGGGAGGGAGCGAGCAGCGCTTTGCCAATCTAATGACCGTGAAAGCCCGCGAGCTGGGCATGAACGCCACCACCTTTCGTAACGCTTCTGGTTTGCCCGATGACCAGCAGATGACGACCGCGCGCGACATGCTGACGCTTTCGGTACGGGTGATGCAGGATTTTCCGCAGTACTACCACTATTTTGGACTGCAGGAGTTTACCTATCGCGGCACACGGCACACCAGCCATAATCGTCTTGTGCGCGACTACCCCGGTGCCGATGGGTTGAAAACCGGGTTTATCCGAGCCTCGGGATTCAACGTGGCGACGACCGCCGTGCACGACGGTCGACGCATGGTCGCCGTCGTCATGGGGGGATTTAGCTCCTCCTCCCGCGATACGCACATGGCCGATCTGTTGGATCGCAGCTTTATGCGGGCATCGCTCAGGGATCAGCGCACGTGGTTGGCCAGTACTCGCTTTTCCAGTGAATTCATGGGTTTCACCGGATCCGCTCAGCCGTTGAGACAGCCAGCGCCGACGCGTCCCATGACGCAGCCGATGGTGGCCAGCGTCTCGGCGACGTCACTGTCCCCCACGCCGCCCGCTGCGCGCAGCACGCCTGCACAAACGGTCGAGGCCCAGCTCGTCGAAGCAGAGGCGGCCCGTGGGGATGCTCCTGCCTCTCCAGATCCGCTACAGGCATTCATCGAGCGAGAGCGGGTTTTGGCTGACGCCTCGCCGGGCGCGCAAGCAGCCTCGGCGGGATGGGGCATTCAGGTGGGCGCGTTCAGCCAAGCCGCGCAGGCAGAGCAGCTGGCCCGCCAGGCCGTGCAGCGCCTGCCGAACAGCGTGGGGGGGCGTGTCGCCATTGACCCGCTTCAGGGGGCAACCACGGTATTTCGAGCACGTGTCGTTTCGTTGAACGAGTCCCAGGCACGACAAGCGTGTCAAACGCTCCAGGCGCAGGGGATGGACTGCATGGTGGTCAACGCGAGTCTTTGAAAGCATGACATCGCTGCCCCGCCAATCGCAGGTTGGCGGGGCTTTTTTATGCAGTGCTACCGGTGCTGTGAAGACAATAATAATCGTCGTAGGAGGTGACGGATGACACCCTCGCTAAAAGGCATTTTATGCATGTGTTTAGGTGTGCTGTTTTTGGCCCTGGGTGATGCGGTGTCCAAATGGTTGGGCGCCGTGCACTCCCCGCTACAGATCATCTTTTTCCGCACCTTGGTATCGCTGCCGTTGATTGCTCTGCTGGCCCATTTTAGTGGCGGATTGCGCAAGCTGCGTACCCGGCGTCCAGGCGTGCATCTGCTGCGGGGGGTGATTTACACCGCCACGATGGTCTGTTTCGTATGGGGCCTGACCCTGCTGCCGTTGGCCGAGGCCACGGCGATTGCCTTCGTGGCGCCGCTGTTCGTGACGCTACTCTCCGTACCGCTGCTGGGTGAGCGTATCGACCCGCCGGTGCTGGTGGCGTCGCTTTTAGGCTTTGTGGGGGTGCTGATCGTCGTGCGTCCCGGCGGCGATGCGTTTCAACTGGGCGCGATGATCGTTCTCGCAGCGGCGGTGTTCTATGCTCTGATGATGGTGACGGCGCGACGTTATGGTGCCAACGAGCATCTGTGGGCGATGGTGTTCTATATGACCATGGTGCCGCTGGCAGTCACCGCGGTGAGCCTGCCGTGGGTATGGCAAACGCCACAGCCATGGCATTGGCTCGGATTTTTGGTATCGGGCGTGTTGGGAGTGGGGGCGACGGCGTTTATTACCTTGGCTTTTCGCTATGCGCCTGCCGCCATTGCCGCGCCCTTTGATTACACCGCCATGCTGTGGGCGGTGCTGTTGGGCTGGTGGTTCTGGGGAGAATTGCCGGACCTTTGGGTCTGGGTAGGCAGTGCGCTGATTATGCTAAGTGGTTTGGCCATTGCTTATCATGACCGACGCACCACCTTGAAACGCCGCCCCACGGCGTAGACGTTAGGCAAACTGATAGACATCCATCGCTAGCACGCCGTGCTCGACGCTATGGTGTCGTTGTGTTGCGCGGCCGCCCGCCCCCATCGCCACCAACAGCGGCTGAAAGTGCTCCGGTGTGGGGTGATTGCGCTGGGCATCGGGCGCGTTTTGCCAGTGGACGAGCGCGTCGCGATCATCCTCTCGCAGCCGTGCATGCACCCACTCGGCGAAACGGTCGACCCAGGTCGGCACCTGGCTACCTTGAGGCTGTAGCTCGTAGAGGTTATGGGTCAAGCTGCCCGAACCGATCACCAGTATCCCTTCTTGGCGCAGCGGCGCTAGCTGTTCACCTAACGTTAGCAACGCCTCAGCTCCCCAGCGGCTGGGTAGCGAGAGCGATACCACTGGTACGTCGGCGTCAGGATACATCAGTGACAGCGGCACCCAGGCCCCATGATCCAGACCGCGCTCCACCTCTGTGGCCCCTAGTTGCTCGGCCAGTCGGCTTGCCAAGGCGGGGTCACCGGGCGCTGGGTACTGCACGGCAAACAGCGCGTCGGGAAAACCGCCAAAATCATGGAGGGTCGCAGGCGCGGCGCTGCGGCTGACCTGTAGGTGGTCCGTCTCCCAATGTGCAGAGACCACCAAGACGGCTTTGGGGCGAAGGTGGCGGCCCAGTGCCCGTAAGAAGTGATGGGCAGGGGTGGGGGTGAGGGCCAGCATGGGAGAGCCGTGGGAGATGAAGAGACTCGGTAACATGGAACGCACTCCAGTCGATTGGCCTGCCGAGACGAGGGGCTCGGCAGGCCATTGGATCATGCCAGTCGGCGGCTGATGACGAGGCTACCGCTGCCTAGGCCTGCCTGTACCAGGAGAGCCACGGCCCAGAACACTGGGAACTCCCAGCCGCCGCCGGGGTTGGAGAATACCCAGCCGTTACCCAGGTGTACCCAGGCGGCGCCGAGCAGCACCGGCACTAGCGCAAGGCTCACCCAGCGGGTGTATAGGCCCAGCACCAAAGCCAGGCCGCCGCCGACTTCGGCCGCAATGGTCAAGTAAGCCATGAAACCGGGCAGGCCGAGCGATTCGAAGTAGCCCACCGTGCCAGGAAGCGTAAACACGAACACTTTCATTAAGCCGTGGGCCAGGGCCATCACGCCCAGGCTAATGCGCAGTAAGGCGGTGGCATGTAGGGTTGCAGCAGGGGTCGTTAAGGTTGTCATAGCTCTCTCTCGCTGTGTGTGTGCATCACCGTGGATGCGATGAGACAACTGTACGTCAGCAGAGCGAGATGATAATCCCGCCGATTGGCACTTCACTGTTGCGAAATGCGCGACAATCCCAGCCCCTGTTCCCATACCGGTGGGTCTCCCCAGGCATCGACCAACTGGTCGATGAAGCGCGTCACCTTGGCGGGCAGAAAGCGCCGCGCGGGGTAGATGGCGTGTATGTCTAGGTAGGTCGGCGGAAGGTCTAACAGAAGCGGCACCAAGTGCCCCCGTTGGATGCTCTCATGAATCAGAAAGCTGGGCTGCTGGGCAATGCCTAACCCCGCTTCGGCGGCATACGTCAGCATGTCGCCATTATTGCTCTCTAGTGGCCCCGTGACGCTGACGTGCTGCTGATTGAAGCGCCAGTCGCCGCTGTTCTGCCCGCTGCGATAGCGCAGGCAGTGGTGCTGGGTCAGATCCTCGATGCGCTGAGGGGTGCCATGCTGTGCCAAGTAGCCGGGGGACGCGCACAGCACCAGCTGGCAGCGGGTCAGACGCTTGGCGATCAGGCTGGAATCCGGCAGGCTGCCGATGCGAATCGCGACATCGTAGCCCTCTTCCAGCAAATCCACGCGACGGTCGTTCAGGTCCAAGCGTACGTCTAACGCCGGGTGTGCCTGCATGAAGTGCGCTACCTGCGGGGCAAGGTAGCGGGTACCAAAACTCATCGGACCATTGATGCGCAGGCGTCCACTGACGGTGCTGGTGCCGCTACCGACATCGGCAGCGGCCTCGTCCAAGGCCAGCAGAATGGCTTGAGCGCGAGCCAGATAGCGCTCTCCGGCATCGGTGAGATGCAGCCGCCGAGTCGTACGCTGAATCAAGCGAGCGCCCAGCGTCTCCTCCAGCGCCATGACCTGCCGCGAGACGCGTGTGCGTGAGAGGTCCAAGGCCTCGGCGGCACGGGTGTAGCTGCCGAGCTCGGCCACTTTGACGAAGGCGGCGAGCTGATCGAGCTTGCTCATGGGGCGCGAAACGCCAGCGCCGCCTGATAAGGGTCAGGCTGGCCGCAGATGGCGGAAATCACCGCTAAACCGTTGGCACCGGCGGCCCTGACTTGGGCGGCGTGCTGCGCCTTCAAGCCGCCGATCGCCACGTTGGGCAGCGGGCAGGCGCGGACGAGTTCGGCCAAACCATCGAAGCCTATCGGCTGAGCGTGATCCTGCTTGCTGGCGGTGGCGAAAATGGGGCCTAGCCCGACATAGTCCAACAGCGCGATGGGCGCGTTACGAAGCTGCGCGACGGTGTTGATCGACAGCCCCAAAATGGCATGCGGTCCCAGCACCTCACGCGCCTCTTGTACGGCGGTATCGCTTTGCCCCACGTGCAGGCCATCGGCGCCGCTGGCGATGGCCACGGCTAGCCGGTCGTTGATGATCAGCGGCACGCTGGTGCCCGCCAGCAGCGCTTTGAGCCGCTTGGCTTGGGCGACCATCGCCGCGTCGCTGGCGTGTTTGTCGCGCAGCTGTACCACGGTGACACCGCCTTTGACGGCGGCCTCCACCGTCGCCTCAAGGCCAGCGTCCGCGCACAGGATGGCATCGGTGACTAGATAGAGCGAGAGATCACACTGCATGGAGCGCCTCCACCTGGCTGAGCGACGAGAGATCATCCGGGGTGAGCTGGTACAGAGCATCCAAGAGGGCAACCTGAAAGCTGCCCGGCCCATCGGCCCGTTGGCCAGCACGATGCCCGGCGATGCTAAAGCACGCCAGGGCGGCCAGCGTTGCCGTCAGCGGGTGCTCGCGGTTAGCGGCGACGAACCCGGCCACCAGCGCACTCAATCCACAGCCCAGCGTCGTGACACGGGGCATCAACGGGTGGCCCCCGGTCAGCCGGAAATGGTGGGTACCGTCGGTCAAAAAGTCGGTCTCGCCGGTCATGGCGACGATGCAGTGCTGCCGTTGCGCGAGCGATATGGCTGCTTGAGCGGCGTCATCGGTGGATGCCGTTGCATCGACTCCGCGTCCTTGGCTTGCCAAGCCGGTGAGCGCCATCACTTCAGAGGCATTGGCGCGAATGACGCTGGGCCAGTGGGGCAGCAGCGCCTGGCACACCTGCTGGCGAAAGGCGGTTGCCCCGACCGCCACCGGGTCTAGCACCCACGGCGTTTGGCTTGCGTTGGCCGTGCGAGCCGCCAGCTGCATCGATTCGGCCCAGGGCGTAGAGAGCGTGCCGATATTGATAGAAAGCGCACCTGCCAGCGCGGTAAATTCGGCGACCTCTTCGGGGGCGTGCAGCATCGCGGGCGATGCCCCCGTGGCCAGCAGCAGGTTGGCCGTGCTGTTCATGGCCACGTAATTGGTCATGCAGTGGACGAGCGGCGTGGTTTCGCGCAGAGCGGCGAGCATATCGCCAAGCGGGGGGTAGGTCATAGTATCCTCCCGGCCAGGGAGGTGGTGAGAGGCACCACGACTCCCTACGCCGGCGTTATCCGGTTCAGGTTCGAAGGGTGCTTCTCAGCCGCTGGGCGGCGCCCCTGTCGTTGGTGGCTACTATCCTAGCCTTGGACGGAGCTGTAAAGCCCCGCCGGAAGAGACTTAACGAAACGCGATGCGCGTGCCGTAGGTAAGCATTTCATCAGGGGTGATGGCACGGCCCGACACGCCAATCATCTCATCGCCGCACTGGTCGGCGAAAGTCAGCACGCCGTGGGTCAGACCAAGCTGGCCCAGGGTGTCACGGATTTCACCGGTTCCCAAAAAGGTACTGACGCGGCCTTCGGCGTCGCTCAGGTCCGATACACCGTTGGCATGGTGAAAGCGCACCTTGTAGATACCGTCCATGGACTCGACTTCGACAATAGGGGAAAAGCCGTTTTGAATCGCATGGCTCAGCTGCTTCAGAGTCAGGCGATCGCCAAGGGTCATATCGATGGCTGTCATGACGCTCTCCTATCTGACGCCATTCGCAGGGCATCACGGTTGAATTTGTAAAACTATCGAGATAGAAGTGTAGAAGGTCTGCATCGTTTTTCCAGGCGCATTCGATCAGAGCGCGTGCCGAGAGGTCAGTGCACGGCATCCAGCGCGTGTTGCTGAAGTTTGGTCAGAGGGATGATCTCCAGCGTGCGCTCGTTTGTGCCCGAGAGAATCACCGGTGGTGCAAGCCCCACTTGGGCTGCTTCGGCCCAGCGGTGGGCGCACAGGCACCAGCGGTCGCCGGGCTTCAAGCCGGGAAAGCCGAAGGCCGGGCGCGGGGTCACTAGATCGTTACCTTGAGCCTTGGAGAAAGCCAGAAACTCCTCGGTCACCATGGCGCACACCGAATGGATGCCGACATCGTCAGGCCCGACGCGACAGAAGCCGTCGCGGTAGAAGCCGGTTTTTGGGGCATGGCAGCAGGGCGTGAGTGGCTCACCCAGTACGTTTCGATCACGGGACATAGAGACTCCTTCGGGCCGGGCTGGAATTCCAAGCGCCTTGCCCTCATAACTAGACATTAAACGCGCCATCGCACGTTATGACCGATGCGCTGGAGCGATGGTCAAATGGCGGGCGCTTAGCAGCCTAAGCCTTGTACAAAGTACTACGTTCGTCAAAGAATTTGCACCGTATCCACGAAAGCGTCACCCCCCATAAGGAGAGTCTCATGTCGTATCAAGGTGAACAGCATCCAGGCGTTGCCCCAGCCGCCCCGCAAACACAGGGTTTTCGCTTAAACCACACCATGCTGCGGGTCAAAGACCCCGAGCGCGCGCTGGCGTTCTACTCCAAGGTGTTTGGAATGCAGGTACTGCGGCGCTTGGACTTCGAGGAGATGCAGTTCTCGCTCTACTTCCTGGCTAACGTAGAGGCCGGTGATAACGTGCCGGAAGAGACCCAAGCGCGGACCGCGTGGACCTTTAGCCAGAAAGGTCTATTGGAGCTGACCCACAACTGGGGTACCGAAAACGAGCAGGACTTTGCCTACCATGACGGCAATGCAGAGCCGCAGGGCTTCGGGCATATCTGTTTTAGCGTACCGGATTTGGAAGCCGCGCAGGCGTGGTTCGATGAGCATGACGTGACCTTCGTCAAGCGCGCCGACCAGGGCAAGATGAAGGACGTGATCTTCGTCAAGGACGCCGACGGCTACTGGATCGAAGTGATTCAAGCAGACCGTATGGCCGCCATGGGCGATTGATATGGCGCATCTGCTGTTTCGGTTGCGTCACGTGACCGACGAAGAGGCCATGGAGGTTCGCCAGCTGCTGGAAGCGCATGGCTTCGATGTGTACGAAACCCAGGCGGGCTTTTTTCGCCTGGGAGTCGATGCCATTTGGCTGCGCAACCCTGCCCAGCGAGACGATGCCGAAACGGTGCTGGCGCACTATCAGGCCGAGCGGCAAGCAAAGGCGCGCAAAGCGCATGAAAACGCGTTGGCCCGCGATGAGGCGCCGACGTTGTGGCGACGTTTCGTGGCGCACCCGCTGCAGGTCACGCTAGTGATCGTTGCGGTGCTCATGATCGCTCTGCTCACCCTGCTGCCGTTTATTGGGCTAGCTCGCTAGTCGTCAGAAGCGTCAGACAGATGCCCGCGCTTGACGTACATCATTACCCCGGCCTGGCCTGCGCGAAGCCGTGGCGCAGCCCCCGGCGGGTAGCGGCACCAGCTCCCTTCCGGGTACTCGGTGTCCGCATCGCACAGCGACCCTTCCAGCACGAACAGCTCCAATCCGCCCGGTAGGGCAGGATAGTCGGTGACGATGTCACACTCCCAGCGCTCCAGGCTGATACGCTCGCTTTGATAGGTATGCAGCATTTTGTACGTGATGCCGGGCCGACGATCAGGCTGCCAGGGCAAACGGTGGGCGGGAATGGCGAGTTGGAGCAGGTCGTTCTCATCGAACTGGTGGAGCTTCACGAGAATCAGCGCGCCCTCATCGCCAATGTGGGGCGTATGGCCCGTGCCGATGGGGTTGCGCAGGTAGCTGCCCGCCGGGTAGCGGCCATGTTCGTCGGCAAACACGCCCTCGAGCACGAGAATCTCTTCACCGCCGCCGTGGGTGTGGCGGCTGAACTGACTATTGGGCGCATAGCGTACCAGGCTCGTGGCGCGGGCCACCTCATCGCCAATGCGGTCCAGCATCATTCGTTCTACGCCTGCGCTGGGCGAGGCGACCCAGCGATACTGCTCCGGCGTGACACAGGCAAAGTGGCTAAAGTCGGCGTTTAGGCGCATGGTAGTGGCTCTTTGCAGGGGTTTAAACAACGTTAGCGGCGCATGGTGGAGCCAGTCTCCCCATCCTCACGACAAAATGCAACGCAAAAAAATACCGCCTGGCGCAGGCGGTATTCGATTCTTTACGGCACGTCTTTACGACATGGCTCAGTGATCATGACCATGATCGTCGTGGTCGTGGTCGTGGTCGTGGTCGTGGTCGTGGTCGTGGTCGTCATGACCAGGATCATTATGGCCCGGCGCTGCCAGAGCATCGTGGAGCACCTGGGCGTTGTGGCGCATCATGCCCAGGTAGGTGCTGGCATCGCCTTCACTGGCCAGCGCATCCGCATACAGCGTGCCGGCGATGGGAAGGCCAGTCTCTTCTGCCAACTGCGTAATGATCGCCTGGTTGGTCATGTTCTCGTGGAACAGCGCCTGTACGTTCTCTTGCTCGATCACATCGATCAGGGCGGCCATGCTGGCACCGCTGGGATCGGCTTCGGTCGAGAGACCAACCGGCGAGAGGAAATTTACGCCGTAGGCGCTGGAGAAGTAGCCAAACGAATCGTGCCCGGTGATCACGCTGGCCGACGCAGGAATCTCGCTGAGCAGCTCACGAATCTCGGCATCAACGCTATCCAGCTCTGCCAGGTAGCGCTCGGCATTGGCTTGGTAGCTCTGCGCGTTGGCACCATCGGCCTCGATCAGGCCATCACGAATATTGGTGACGTAGACCCTCGCCTGCTGCAGATCTTGCCACGCATGAGGGTCGTCATCGCCATGGACGTGCTCGCTGTGATCGTCCTCTGCATGCTCGTCGTGATGCGCGTCATGAGCGTGCGCGTCGTGGTCGTGTTCATCGTGCGCTTCATGATCGTCGTGCTCGTCATGCCCGTGCTCGTCATGCGCTGCGAACGCACGTGGGGCGATGCCATCCGTCGCCGTCACCAGCGCCCCGCGGTAGTCGCTGGAGTCGATCAGTCGCTCCATCCAGCCTTCGAACAGCAGGCCATTGAAAACCACCAGATCGGCGCTGGCCAGCGCGCGGGCATCGCCAGGGCTCGGGGAGTAAACGTGGGCATCGCCATCCGGGCCGACCAGGGAGCTGACGTCCACATGCTCTCCACCGACGTTCTCGACCATATCCGCCAAGATGGAGAAACTGGTGACGACCTGAACCCGCTCGTTCGCCATGGCCGCGGGCAGTGCCAACATGGCCGAGACGCCGACTAACCAGCGCGATGAAGAGATAAGCGACATAACATGCTCCTGATGATGAAATAAACGTGAGACGATCATCCGCTAATGCGACTGCTCCATCGCCAGCGGCGTGGTTTTACGCCGTAACTTCGCGGCCAAGCTGTGGTAGCGGCCAAACAGCGCCGAGAACAAGTACGCTCCCCCGGCCAGTAAGATAATGCTCGGGCCAGATGGCGTGTCCAAATGGAACGACAGCAGCAGCCCGCCGGTACTGGCCAGCATCGCTAACACCACGGCGATGCCCATCAAGCCCTCTAACCGCTTGCTCCAAAACCGCGCTGCCGTGGCGGGCAACATCATTAAGCCAACGGCCATCAGCGTGCCCAGGGTTTGGAAGCCCGCCGTCAAGTTGAGCACCAGCAGACCTAAAAAGACGCTATGTACCCAACCGCTGCGGCGGTTTTGGCCGCGTAGAAACAGCGGGTCTAAACACTCCACCACCAAGGCGCGGAAAATAACCGCCAGGGTGATGACGATCAGCGTGCTGATCGAGGCGATCAGCAGTAGCGCCGTGGAGTTAATCGCCAAAATGGAGCCGAACAGCACGTGGGTTAAGTCGACGCTGCTGCCCCCCATGGAGATCAGCATGACCCCGGCGGCCAACGAAATGATAAAAAAGCTCGCCATGGCCGCATCTTCCCGCTGGCCGCCCATCTTCGAGACCGCCCCCGCCAGCAACGCCACCATGACCCCAAACAGCACGCCACCGACACTCATCACCGGCAGCGAAAAGCCCGCTAGCAAAAAGCCCAGCGCCACGCCGGGTAAGATCGCGTGGGCCATGGCATCGCCAATCAGGCTCATGCCGCGCAGCACCAAAAATACCCCAAGGGGCGGAGCGGCTAGTGAAAGCGCTAGCCCGCCGACCACGGCACGGCGCATAAAGCCGTAATCGAACGGCGCGATCAGCCACGCATCAAGCAGTGCCAGCATGGCGGCCTCCTAAGGTAAACGGCACCACTTGAGCAGGCGCGTGCTGCTGGTTCAGCGCGCTGGGCGCGACCCAACGGCCATGACCACCGCTTAGCATCAGCACTTCGTCGGCCAAGCGGCGCAGGTGATCCATGTCATGCAGCACGATGATGATCGTCACGCCCTCATCGGCCATTTGGCGAAAAATACGAATCAAGATATCGACGGTGTCGCTGTCCACGTTGGCAAACGGCTCATCCAGTAGCAGCAGCTCGGCCTCTTGCATCAACGTTCGGCCAATTAGCGCCCGCTGGCGCTGGCCCCCAGACAGCTCGCCCAGCGGGCGGTGAGCCAAGTGAGAAATGCCCAGGCGTGCCATGATGTCACGGCCTTTGCGGTAGTGGGCCGCACAGTAACCTTTCATGGCCCCGTGGCTAGGCCAGCTGCCGGTCATCACCAGCTCTTCCACGCTCATTGGGAAGGTCAGGTCGAGCGCCAGCTGCTGAGGCAGCCAAGCGCGGCGGGCGTTATCTACCGTGCATATCACCTTGCCACTAATGGGCCTGAGTTCGCCCATGATGGCCTGAATCAGCGTGCTCTTACCGGCGCCATTCGCGCCAATGAGTGCGGTAATCGCGCCGGATTTGATATCGCCATCCACATGTTCGAGCACCGTGCGGCGACCCTGCGCCAGGTGCAGATCGTGGAGCTGCAAGCGCGAAGAGGAACGTTCGCTCATAGCGGCCACCCGCCAGCGCCAGCCCACACCACAAGGCCCCATAGCGCAAACAGCGGCAGTGCCACCAATCCCAGCCGCTTACGGGCCGACAGCGACATCAGCGAAAAATGACAAGGACCTTCCTTGTTATGGCGATGCATGTGCTCACTCATCGAGCGACCTCGCTAACGTATAAATAAGTTATAACATAACATTCGGTAAAACCAAAAAAGTGGCGGATATTTTACGCGCTCACAGCGCGCTGACAACGGTGAGCGCGCTAATCTTTGAGCTGCGTAATAAGCGCTCTTCCCAACGCTATCACTAACGAGTGAGGAGAAGGGCGGGCAAACGAAGAGGCGAGAGCTGGTGGGTGCCATCAGCGCCACCATGGACGTTGATGTAACCAAGCCCATGAGCCATAGGCAAGGAAGCATCAAACGTAGTATGGCAAGTGAGCGCAATAACCGCACACAGGAGGGAGGCGAAGGAGGGCGACGATCATGGTGTTATAAAGTAAAGAATGGTTAGATGGCAGTAAAATAATAGGAGAGTGGCCATGGATGACTTTTCGCCTTCTGATCTTAAAACTATCCTGCATTCCAAGCGTGCCAATCTGTATTACCTTCAACACTGCCGAGTATTGGTGAACGGTGGCCGGGTGGAGTACGTGACCGATGAGGGCAGCAAGTCTCGCTATTGGAATATCCCCATCGCCAATACCACTTCCCTGTTGCTGGGAACGGGCACCTCGATTACCCAAGCCGCCATGCGCGAACTCGCCAAAGCGGGTGTGTTAGTCGGATTCTGTGGAGGCGGTGGCACACCGCTGTTTGCTGCCAATGAAGTGGATGTGGATGTCGCTTGGCTGACGCCACAAAGCGAGTACCGGCCCACCGAGTATCTGCAATATTGGGTGCGTTTTTGGTTTGATGATGCCAAACGCTTGGATGCCGCCCGCGCATTTCAGCAAGCGCGCCTTGCGCGTATTGAAGCGCTGTGGACAAGCCGAGTGATGAAAGATGCAGGCTTTACTATTGCCACCGATCACCTGTACAGCGCGCTCAACCATCACCGCGAAGCGATCAAGCAAGCCCCCAGCACTGTCGACCTGCTCACCTTAGAAGCGCGATTAACTAAAACCCTGTTTAAGCTCGCCGTAAATGCAGTCGATTACGGCGATTTCACCCGAGCCAAGCGGGGCGCAGGCACCGACCCCGCCAACCGCTTTCTCGATCACGGCAACTATTTGGCTTACGGATTAGCAGCCACCGCCACTTGGGTGTTGGGGATTCCCCACGGCCTAGCGGTACTTCATGGCAAAACCCGCCGGGGCGGCTTGGTTTTTGATGTGGCGGACTTGGTAAAAGACGCCGTCATCCTGCCTCAAGCGTTTATTTCCGCCATGCGCGGCGATGAAGAGCAAGAGTTCCGCCAAGCGTGCATTGAGCGCTTAACCCGTACCGAATCCCTCGATTTCATGATTGATACACTCAAGGACGTCGCCCAAGCGCTGGGGAGCACTGATTCATGAACGTGCTGCTGATTTCCCAGTGCAATAAAAATGCCCTTAAGGAAACACGCCGCATCCTCGACCAGTTTGCCGAGCGCCGGGGTGACCGCACTTGGCAAACGCCGATTACCCAAGCTGGGCTGGAGACTCTGCGTAAGCTGTTGCGTAAAACCGCCCGTAAGAATACCGCCGTTGCCTGCCACTGGATTCGTGGCCACGACCACAGCGAGCTGATGTGGGTAGTGGGGGATGCTGCCCAGTTCAATCTCAATGGAGCCGTACCGACCAATACCACCGCCCGAGATATTCTGCGCCGCCGTGATGAAAACGACTGGCATAGCGGTGAAGATATTCTCCTGCTCACCGCCTTGGCCGCGTTACTGCACGATCTGGGCAAAGCTTGTGATGCTTTTCAGCAGCGGCTCAAAGGCAAAGTAGATGGACGCAACCTATACCGTCATGAGTGGATATCGCTCCGCCTATTCCAAGCGTTTGTAGGAAGTGATGACGACGCTGCCTGGTTGGCGCGTCTGGCTGAAGGTAATTATCAAGAGCAAGACTGGCTGGAGGGATTAGAGCGCGACGGGCTAGATACACCCACCTCTGCGGTGTTTAGCCGTTTGCCCCCGCTGGCGGCTGCGTTGGGTTGGCTAGTGCTTAGCCACCACCGGCTACCGTTAAAGCCCCCGGAACGCGATGGCGAGGCTGAACGGCGCTGGGGTAGAGGAAAGGCACCACTTCAATCGGAGCAGCTAGGCGGGTTGTTTGCTTCTATTCATGCCGAGTGGAACGAGATTCCTGAGACCCAAGATCCTAAACGCATTGCGCCCTACTGGCAGTTTAAAAGAGGGTTGCCCGTTAGTACGTCACGATGGCGTGAGCGTGCCACAAAGCTTGCCATGCGGTTACAGGCACGGCTGCACAATGGTAGCCACTGGCTGGAAAGCCGCTACGTTATGCATTTAGCCCGGCTTAGCTTAATGCTGGCCGACCACCACTATTCAAGCCTGGAAGACCTCCAGCACCGCGTGCGCGGCGAACCTAACTACCCGTTAATAGCCAATACCGTGCGCAAAACCGGCAAGCCCAATCAGCCGTTGGATGAGCATATTTTAGGGGTTGAAAAACATGCCGCTGCGGTTGCCCGCGCACTACCCAGCGTAGACAGCCACTTACCCCGTCTAGCGCGCCATAAAGGCTTTCGTAAGCGCAGTAGCCACCCACGCTTTCGCTGGCAAGATAAAGCTTTCGACCTGGCGCAATCGCTTAGGGAGCGCAGCCAGCGCCAAGGCTTTTTTGGCATTAACATGGCGTCTACCGGCTGCGGCAAAACCCTCGCCAATGGGCGCATTATGTACGCCCTGGCCGACCCTCAGCAGGGCGCGCGCTTTAGTATTGCACTGGGGCTACGCACATTAACCCTGCAAACCGGCCAAGCCCTCCGTGACCGTTTGAATTTGGGTGAAGATGAACTCGCCGTGCGCGTGGGTGGCAGCGCTAATAAAGCCCTGTTTGAGCACTACGAGCAAGAAGCCGAAGCTAGTGGTTCAGCCTCCAAACAAGCGCTGATCGAAGAAGATGCCCATGTTGTGTTTGACGGTAATTTTGATAGCCACCCGGTGCTGCGTCGTTTAAGCGGTGAGCCGGGCACTCGCGCGCTAATCGCCGCGCCCATTTTGGTATGTACCGTTGACCATCTCGTGCCTGCCACGGAAAGCACACGCGGTGGGCGACAGATCGTACCCATGCTGCGCCTGATGAGCAGCGATTTAGTGCTCGATGAAATCGACGATTTCGATATCAACGACCTACCTGCGCTTACTCGATTAGTCAATTGGGCGGGGCTGCTAGGGTCACGGGTGCTGCTTTCATCGGCCACCTTGCCGCCTGCGCTGGTGGAAGGTTTGTATGAAGCCTATCGCAGCGGTCGCGAAGCCTTTCAGCGCCACCGGGGCGAGCCGGGTTTGGCGGTGGATATTTGCTGCGCCTGGTTCGATGAGCACGACCGCCAGCATGAAAGCTGTGCCAGTAGCGAGACCTTCAAGGCCGCGCACATTGCTTTTGCCAAGCGCCGGTTAGAGCGCCTCGCTAAAAGCCCGGTACGCCGCCGTGCGGATATTGTAGCGTTGCCGCCGCTGGGCAAACGCCCTGAAGAGATAAGGCCCGCCATTGCGACCCTACTGCGTGAACATGCGCTAGCGCTCCACCAGCAGCATCACTCCGTTGACCCGCATTCGGGCAAACGCGCCAGCTTTGGGTTGGTTCGCATGGCTAATATCGACCCACTGGTAGATGTGGCCAGGGCACTGTTTCAACAGGGCGCGCCAGAAGGTGTTCGCATTCACCTCTGCGTTTATCACTCACGCCACCCGTTGGTGATGCGCTCTGGCATTGAGCGCCAGTTAGACAGAACACTGCAACGGGCGGAGCCAGATCGCGTTTTCCAGCAGCCGGATATCCGCCGCCTGCTAGATAGCAGCGAAGAAAACGACCACCTGTTTATCGTGCTCGGCTCGCCGGTAACAGAAGTGGGTCGCGATCACGATTACGACTGGGCCATTGTCGAGCCTTCTTCTATGCGCTCAATTATCCAACTAGCGGGCCGCGTACGCCGACACCGCGAGCAAGTTTGTGAATCGCCCAATATCTTGCTGCTCGATACTAACCTCAAACATTTAGAGCAATCTGGAAAGCCTGCCTTCCACAAACCTGGCTTTGAAACAGATCTTCAATGGCGGCTAAGTAGCCACTCTCTTAGTGAGTTATTAACGGAAGATGAGTACAAGGTAATTGATGCCCGCCCCCGCGTGCTGGCGCGGGAAACGCTGCACGCCAAAGATAGCCTGGTAGACCTGGAGCACGAGCGGCTACGCCAACTGATGATCGAGCAGCCCGCCGAGCCGTTAACCAAAAAAGAGCTACGAATTGGCAAAACGCCCAAGCCTCCGCCCTTAGGAGCCTACAGCTGGCATGTGATGCCGCAACTACATTTAACCGGTGTATTGATTCAGCGTGATCCATTTCGCCAGCAGCTCGAACCTGAAATAACGTTAGCGTTGCTGCCTGATGAGGGCGGTGAAACCTGGACGCTACACCGTGTAGACGATGGCGCAAGGCGAGGCGAAAAACTCTACGTTCCAGTGGAAGAAAGTCTGCTGGTGCGGGTAGAGCTATCAAAAGAACAGGGCGAGCGGATACAACCCTGGGGCGCAAGCGACTACTTAACGGCGCTGGCTGACTTAGCGGAAGACTTGAATATCTCCCTTGAACGCGCCGCCCGTACCTTCGGCACGGTGACTGCGTCGGCTAGAAACCAGCGATGGGGGTACCACTCCGTATTGGGGTTTTGGCGGAGCAAATGACATTAAACATGCTCGTTAGTATCCGCGAGCGTTTCGCGTACAAGCGTTTTGATGCCAGCAAGAGCTTCAGCGCTGTCATTAGCAAGCCAGAAAAGACTTGGGAAATGAGAGCATAAACCTACAAACTGCTGATCTTCTGCAGGCCAAAGAATAATAAAGATGTGGTCGCTGTGATTTATCATCATTTCTATGCCAGCAGGGTGGGATAACGACAAGGAGAATGTATGGCAGATAATAGTAGAGCGTCAGAAATACGCTCTGGGATTGAAGCCTTCTTAAAAGAGCGCTTTGATACCAAGGCAGAAAAGCTAGCTCCTGATGATCCTAAATATCAAGCGCTGGTTGAGCAGTTCCAATTCGATACCTGGATCAACGATGCAGCCAGACGCGTTGGTCAACTGCAAGTCGTCACCCACTCCCTCAAACCTATTCATCCGGATGCCAAAGGCTCCAATCTTTACGCCCCACCTGAATCGCTAAATAATCATCATCTTGTTGGCAGCCACACGCTATCCGCTGATTTTGCGGGCGATGTTGTGGGAAATGCTGCAGCTTTGGATGTTTATAAGTTCTTGAAGCTGCAATTTGAGGGAAAGTCGCTACTTGAGCGGGCGCTGGAAAATGACACTGAGCTGGCAAAAGCGTTAAGCGATAATCCTGAGCAAGCTCAGGCGTGGATCAGCGCCTTTGCAGCGATTACCGAACCGCGTGGTGAGCATGCCTCGCATACCCGAGGCAAACAGCTCTACTGGCTGGTGGGAGATGATGCCGCAGACGTAGAAAATGACGCTGAGAACTTCCATTTGCTAGCACCGCTCTATGCCACCTCTCTGGCGCACCGTGTCTTTCAAACCATTAACCATGACCGTTTTAGCGAAGAGGCCAAAGAGGCACGTAAAGCCAAACGGGAAGGCAAATACGCTGAGCAATCGGTGCGCAGTTATCCCAACTTGGCCGCACAGAAAATGGGCGGTACCAAGCCACAAAACATCTCGCAGCTGAATAGCGAGCGGGGCGGTAATAACTATTTGTTAGCTTCCATGCCACCCAGTTGGAATGTGCGCGATATTCGCCCACCGCTGAAAGTCGCATCGGTTTTCTCTCACCCTGGCGTCTTTGGTAGTCGTTCAGACGTACGTTCGCTGGTTAAAGACCTCAAACAGTTTCTTGAAACGAACCCTACGTCAGACATGCACACCCGCGACCTGCGCGATGACTACACTGCCATGTTGATGGATGAGTTGGCGCTGTTTGCCATGCAGATGCATAGCCTGCCTGCGGGCTGGAGCGACGATGAAAAGTGCGAATTATCAGTAGAAGAAATGTATTGGCTAGACCCTGGTCGCGCCGAAGAGGATATCGCTTTTCGTGAAGCGCGAAACAGCGTGGAGTGGGCCGACGATATTCGCCACCGCTTTGCTAGCTGGCTCAATACCGCGTTAGGCGGAAAGCTGCCTTTGGGGGATGTGGAGTTCCGGCACTGGAAGAAAGCGCTCGCAAAAGATGCGACCCATCAACGCCTGCAGGATCGTGATCGCCGCTGGATGGAAAGCCTAACGGAAGACTTAACCAACCTGCCAGGAGGTGATGACGATGAGTGAAGTAAAAAACCTCCTAGTCCTGCCGCGCCTGCGGGTGCAAAACGCCAACGCGATTTCCAGCCCAATGACTTGGGGCTTTCCTGCCATGAGTGCATTTGTAGGTTTGATGCATGCTCTAGAGCGGAAGTTAGCAGAGGCGAGTCTTCCCGTTTCGTTAGGCCGCGTTGGGGTTATTTGCCATGACTTTGAAGCCCAGGCCACTGAGGGTGGTTATATCCGTGGCTTTCACCTGACGCGTAATCCGGTGGATAAGACAGGCGGTACGGCAGCAATTGTAGAAGAAGGGCGTATCCATCTGGATATCACGCTGATCTTCTCGATTGATACCGGCGCTGCAGAAAGCGAGCATGAGCATATCGCTAAACAAATCGGAGAGACTGTATCGGGCATGCGCATTGCCGGAGGCAGTGTCATCCCTAACCGTGCGGTACCAAGCCACAAACAACGCCCGCAATGGGTCATGCTTGATGACGATGAAGAGCGGCGTCAAACGCAGTTCGCGCGCTTAAAGCGGCGCTGGCTGCCGGGCTTTGCCCTCACACTGCGCGATGACTACCTCACCGAGCATCTTCAAACACTGCAACAGCAACATCCAGACGCCAGTTTACTGGATGCATGGTTAGACCTCTCTCGTCTTAACCATGTGTGCACGTTAGAAAATGAAGGCGAACCCAACGAGAAGCCCGTTTGGCAGGCGCAGCGGCCCTATCGCGGCTGGCTGGTGCCCATTCCAGTGGGTTATGGCGCTATTTCAGATCTTTTCCAACCAGGTGAAGTCACCAACGCCCGCGATACCAAGACCCCGTTCCGCTTTGTCGAAAGCCTCTATTCCATGGGTGAATGGGTTAGCCCGCACCGCATGAAGCAACCTGAAGACCTGCTTTGGTACGTTGATAACGACGAAGAAGCGGGCCTCTACCGTCTCAATAACGACTATCACCTTCGCGCCTCAGCACAGTAAACAAGGAGCTTTATCATGGCTAAAAATGATACCCTCAAAACCGCTTCCGTCCTCGCGTTTGAGCGCAAGCTCGACCCTTCCGATGCACTGCTATACGCCAGCAACTGGGATAAGCGGCAAGATGAACAGCAGTGGCAGCCGGTTGAGGTGCGCGAAAAATCGGTGCGCGGCACCATTTCCAACCGCTTGAAAGCCAAAGACCAAGACCCCGCAAAACTAGATGCGCAGATTGAAAACCCCAACCTACAAACCGTCGATGTAGCCACACTGCCCCATGATGCAGATACCCTAGTTGCCCGCTTCACTCTGCGCGTACTTGCGGGTGCTGGAACACCGTCAGCCTGTAATAACGCTGAGTACCAAGCCAAGCTAGAACAGGCCGTTGCCGAATATAAACAAGCACAAGGCTTCGGCGAACTGGCGCATCGTTACGCTAATAACCTCGCCAATGGCCGTTTTTTGTGGCGCAACCGCATGGGCGCAGAGCAAGTAGAAGTCAGCATTCGCCAGTTAGCGCAAGGCAAAGCCACCAAAGAGTGGACGTTTGATGCACTGTCACTTTCGTTGCGTGCCTTCGAGGATACGACCGAGCTTAAAGAGCTTGCGGGTGTCATCGCTTCCGCGTTGGCGGGCGAGCAGCACTTACTGCTAGAAGTGGTGGCCTATGTCCGCATGGGTAGCGGACAAGAGGTGTTCCCCTCTCAAGAGCTAATTCTTGATCGAGGCCGAGGCGACAAGAGCAAGACGCTGTATCACGTCAGCGAGATTGCCGGTATTCACTCTCAGAAACTGGGTAACGCCATCCGTACCATCGACACTTGGTACCCCAATGAAAACGATGAGGATCTGGGGCCTATTGCTGTCGAGCCTTATGGCTCGGTGACCACCCAGGGCAAAGCGTATCGCCAGCCCAAGCAGAAGGCCGACTTTTACTCATTGCTAGACAACTGGATGATTAAAGACCAAGTGCCCTCCAAGGAAAATCAGCACTTTGTGATGGCAACGCTGATCCGAGGCGGTGTGTTCGGCGAAGCGGGGTAAGCCATGGATCACTATATTGATATCCGGCTGCGACCTGATCCTGACTTTGCTCCAGCGATGCTAATGGGCGCGCTATATAACAAACTGCACCGGGCGCTGTTTGATCTGGAAAGCGACGATATCGGCGTCAGTTTTCCCATGCATAAACACGGCGTTCGCGCGCGAAGCTTGGGCGAACACTTGCGATTGCATGGCACTCAAGCGCGTCTAAAACAGCTGATGAGTGACGCATGGCTAACGGGGATGCGAGACCACGTTAGCGTAAGCGAAGTGCTGGCGGTACCTGACCATGCCAAGCAAATTAATGTGTCGAGGCGGCAGTTTAATACGGGCAGCCCCAGCCGTGCCAAACGCTATGCCAAGCGTCACAACATCACGGAAGAAGAAGCCAAACAGCTATATGCCAAAGTGGCCGACAAACGCATTGAGCTGCCTTTTATGATGATCAATAGTCGCTCCACTCAGCAGCGTTTCAGCTTGTTTATTGAGCACAATAAGCCGACGGATACCGCGCTTGGAGGAGCATTCAACCACTATGGGCTAAGCCCTCAAGCGACGGTGCCCTGGTTTTGACCCTTTTTTTCGTTGACGAAATAGGTAACTAATAATCAACCACTTAGCGGTATCACTTTGAAAAGGGTGGTGCCGCTTTTTTCACCTAAAGCTCTTTAACAATCAGCACACTATATTTGATATGCTCTAGTTAGCTGCCGCCCAGGCAGCTCAGAAAATCAGGTGCGCTGTCACGATCTGCTGCTGAGTGTTAGCTGCCGCCCAGGCAGCTCAGAAATGCTTACTGACGCCTTCCTCACTAGCGTTCGGGTTAGCTGCCGCCCAGGCAGCTCAGAAAACCGTCCCAGCCGCCCGCACCGCTTTCACCAAGTTAGCTGCCGCCCAGGCAGCTCAGAAAGTCGCTGGGGAGGGCGCCTAAGATCGCCGCTTGTTAGCTGCCGCCCAGGCAGCTCAGAAAAGTGGGAAGCGCAAACGGTGGTGAATGAGCAGGTTAGCTGCCGCCCAGGCAGCTCAGAAAGGTACAGGCAACCACTGACACCACACCTGAGAGTTAGCTGCCGCCCAGGCAGCTCAGAAAGTCGATGACGTTGGCAGGCGTGACCAGCTTCAGTTAGCTGCCGCCCAGGCAGCTCAGAAAATGATGGTAAGCGCTGGAGAGCCACTCGCGTGGTTAGCTGCCGCCCAGGCAGCTCAGAAAGTGGCCCGACGCCTGCTTTCGCCTCTGCCAGTGTTAGCTGCCGCCCAGGCAGCTCAGAAAGGCACGTCGATCACCACATCGTCAAACGCCCAGTTAGCTGCCGCCCAGGCAGCTCAGAAAAGTAAGCGGTCAACCTCCACGCCCGCGCCGCCGTTAGCTGCCGCCCAGGCAGCTCAGAAAAAAATCCGTGAGATCAACGACGCGTACACCGCGTTAGCTGCCGCCCAGGCAGCTCAGAAATTGATAAGGGTTGTGCCGTATAGACTGCGTACGTTAGCTGCCGCCCAGGCAGCTCAGAAATGACGGTGGTCCCATTCATTCTCAGACTTGAGGTTAGCTGCCGCCCAGGCAGCTCAGAAACCGCACCGAACCATGCCCATAAGAGTCATTAGCGTTAGCTGCCGCCCAGGCAGCTCAGAAATAGTGCAAAAAATCGAAGCGCGTGGCGCGCCTGTTAGCTGCCGCCCAGGCAGCTCAGAAAATCATTGACGTGTGATTGCTGCCTAATGCCATGTTAGCTGCCGCCCAGGCAGCTCAGAAAGTTAACAGCCCGGCTACCAGCGTTTGGCCGCCGTTAGCTGCCGCCCAGGCAGCTCAGAAACGTGCTCGAGCACAGCAGGCAGCGGCCCACGCGTTAGCTGCCGCCCAGGCAGCTCAGAAAACAATGCCCGCGCAAGCGCGGAAGCTCTTTTAGTTAGCTGCCGCCCAGGCAGCTCAGAAACCACGAATTGATCCGTGGTGCGGGTCATTTCCGTTAGCTGCCGCCCAGGCAGCTCAGAAACAGCCCGGTTAGCTCTTGCAGCTGGTCGCGGGGTTAGCTGCCGCCCAGGCAGCTCAGAAAAGTAGAGCCGCCGGAGTCGCCACCAGTAGAACGTTAGCTGCCGCCCAGGCAGCTCAGAAAATTAAAAAAGGCGCTGACAATAAAGGTAAAACGTTAGCTGCCGCCCAGGCAGCTCAGAAATCTGTGATGGCTTGGCTAGCATCTTCCGCCAGGTTAGCTGCCGCCCAGGCAGCTCAGAAAACCTCGGCTTGGGCCACGCCTAGCGTATTGATGTTAGCTGCCGCCCAGGCAGCTCAGAAAAACATGAGCTACCTATTACAGGTCGCGCTAGAGTTAGCTGCCGCCCAGGCAGCTCAGAAAGTCATACGTCAGCGGTATGCCGTTGTCGTATAGTTAGCTGCCGCCCAGGCAGCTCAGAAAATCATCACCCGCTGCAGCGATGCCAGGTACTCGTTAGCTGCCGCCCAGGCAGCTCAGAAATTCTGTAAGGGGGTAGCCCTCTTCATCTACATGTTAGCTGCCGCCCAGGCAGCTCAGAAAACTCTAATTGCTCAATCGCATGGTTGATCATCGTTAGCTGCCGCCCAGGCAGCTCAGAAAACGTTAAAGACCGCCTTCTGCACTTAGGAGGTGTTAGCTGCCGCCCAGGCAGCTCAGAAACACGCCCCCTCTAGGCTGCCGTGGGTATTGCGGTTAGCTGCCGCCCAGGCAGCTCAGAAATAAACGGCAGCTATGGCCGGGTAGAGTTCGAGGTTAGCTGCCGCCCAGGCAGCTCAGAAACAGTTATAATGACGGTGTTTATCTATAGCAGTGTTAGCTGCCGCCCAGGCAGCTCAGAAATGGCTCCGGTTTTGCAATTCTTTGTGATGTTCGTTAGCTGCCGCCCAGGCAGCTCAGAAAAGCGTGAAACAATGCCGGAAAGAGTAGCAGACGTTAGCTGCCGCCCAGGCAGCTCAGAAAATCAATGCTGCCGAGCTTGTCAGTTGCTTCAGGTTAGCTGCCGCCCAGGCAGCTCAGAAATTGGCTCTGAGATTAGTGGTTTAGCCGATGCTGTTAGCTGCCGCCCAGGCAGCTCAGAAAAACAAGAGCCCACCGATCCCGGCGATGGTAACGTTAGCTGCCGCCCAGGCAGCTCAGAAAAGTGAGACAAATAGCCGGTATTACTGAACCGGGTTAGCTGCCGCCCAGGCAGCTCAGAAAAGTTCAGCGCCACTCTGCTAATGAAATCAACATGTTAGCTGCCGCCCAGGCAGCTCAGAAATCCCCGCTAGGCTCGCGGGTCGTCGTCCGCATGTTAGCTGCCGCCCAGGCAGCTCAGAAATGAACATCTTGACGGTGTGAGAAGTCTTGATGGTTAGCTGCCGCCCAGGCAGCTCAGAAATCCGGCCCCATCAGAACCAGGTGTAACGATGAGTTAGCTGCCGCCCAGGCAGCTCAGAAAACGAGAAGCAGCTGTCCAGTCTGCTTGACACGGTTAGCTGCCGCCCAGGCAGCTCAGAAAATTTTGACGACTCCGGCAAACCTACCCAGCCTGTTAGCTGCCGCCCAGGCAGCTCAGAAAGCGAGGAGCTTTCCCGCGAGTGGCAAGCCATTGTTAGCTGCCGCCCAGGCAGCTCAGAAATTCACGCCGTTCTGCTTCTGGATGACTGGATTGTTAGCTGCCGCCCAGGCAGCTCAGAAAGCTCGCGCTAATGCCGACAGCGCTTTGTCTAAGTTAGCTGCCGCCCAGGCAGCTCAGAAACACTACGTGGACGTGGCCACAGGCGAGATTCAGTTAGCTGCCGCCCAGGCAGCTCAGAAAATGGCATCGCGTTGCTCAAGTACGCAGTCCAGGTTAGCTGCCGCCCAGGCAGCTCAGAAAGCCGCGATTCAAAGCGAAGCGACGACCCGGGCGTTAGCTGCCGCCCAGGCAGCTCAGAAATTAACCAGGCCGCGCCTGGCGAGTTGGTCAAGGTTAGCTGCCGCCCAGGCAGCTCAGAAAAGTGGGTCGCGTGACATGGCAAGCCGACCGTAGTTAGCTGCCGCCCAGGCAGCTCAGAAAAACTACCGGTGGTCACTCGTTGATCGTGGCCGGTTAGCTGCCGCCCAGGCAGCTCAGAAAAGGCGCAAGCGTTCGTTCTCTTGCTGGTCGCCGTTAGATGCCGCCCAGGCTGCGTTCAATATGAGAATAGTTAGCGCTGGCAGTGGTGGGTAGTGCCAAGCCCCGCTAGCGGGGCCGTCATCACTTACTCCTTCTCCTCATCCTCTTCCCAGCGTTCCATGGCGCGTTTGTCGTCAGGTAGGCGGACCATGTCGCCCACAGTGAGCTTGTGATGCGATTTAAAGCGGTGGCCGTGCTGGTCGAGAATGGCGGCGACGCTGCCGATGCTCACGGCATCTTCCTCCCGGTAGGCTTCGACCTTGACCCGTACGATACGGCCTTGATAACGGGCAGAGAGTATAGCGCCGGGGTAAGGGGGCGTGTGGTCGGGGTCGTTTTTGAAGAAGGCGGCGACGCTGGCGCTGCCGGGGTCGTCCCATTCGACGTGTTGATGCATGGTCAGTGTCCTTACATAAGTCGTTAGAAAACAAGCAGACGCTTTCAGTGTAGTGTGCGTTGGCGGCACTCGGCCAATGTGCATAGACAGCTGTGGCCTATGCGCTTAACTTACGAGTTTAAGGGAACCTGGTGGAGAGGCCGCGATGCATCCGTACCGAGCGCTATTCGAGCAGTCGGGCACACCGCTTTTCGTCGTCGAGCGTTCAGCCCCTGATGCAATGAACGTGTACGCGAACGCAGCCTTTCGGCGCGTGGTGGGATGGGCCGCCGATAACAGCGAGATGGCGCTGGCCAACTGCTTTCCCCTCGACGTGACTAACGTGCTGGCCGCCGTACAGGCTTGTGACCAGCAGCAGGCCGTTCAGGAACTGATGGTGACCTGGGCAGACGCCTCACGGCGTTGGCAACTGCAGCTCTCGCCCGTGGTGGACGGCGAGTATCGCGCCGTGTATGGGGCGTTGCATCAGCCCGCGCTTCCGTTTGGCGAGTCGTTGGATGCGTTGCTCTCGCAGCTACCGGGCTTCATTTACCAGTTGCACTACTCGCGCACGGGCAGCTGGCGTTACACCTATGTGGGGCAGCGGGTCGAGGAGATGTTTGGGGTGAGCGTGGAAGAAGCGCTGGCCGATGCGCAGACGCTGCTAGCCAACATTCACCCTGGGGATCGCGATGCGGTCATCGAAAGTTCGCTGGAGAGCGCACGCACGATGACGCCGTGGAAACAGGAATTTCGAATGTTCCACCGTCGTGGCGAAATGCTGTGGGTGGAAGCCAGTGACCAACCCCGACGCGAGCCGGATGGCAGCGTGCTGTGGACGGGGTACGCCAACGATATTACCCAGCGCAAAGCGCTGGAATCGGCACTGAAATCCAGCGAGCAGCGTTTTCGCCAGTTGGTGGAGCAGGCGAACGATATCATCTACACGCTCAGCGCGGACGGCACGATGACCTATATCTCTCCTAACTGGCAGCGCATTTTAGGCCACGAAGTGAGCGATGTGCTCGGCCGTAATATGAGTGCCGTGCTGCACCCGGAGGATTTGGAAGCGTGCCGCCGCTATATCGAGAAAGTGTTCGTGACGGCCGAGCCGCAGGGGCTGATCGAGTACCGCGTACAGCATGCCAACGGCGAGTGGCGTTGGCACTTCACCAACGGTGCGCCACTGTTGGATGACCAGGGCAATGTGACCAGCTTTCTCGGTATTTCCCACGATATTACCCCGCGGCGCGAGATGGAGCAGCGAGTACTGCATCTTGCCCAGCACGACACCCTGACCGACCTGCCCAACCGGGCGATGTTCTTTGATGAGCTGGGGCAGGCGCTGGCCAAGGCGCTGCGCTCGGGTGGTCAGTTGGCGTTCTTGTTCATCGACTTGGATAACTTCAAGCCGGTGAATGACCGCTGGGGACACGGTGTGGGGGATCAATTGCTGAAAGACGTTGCCCAGCGTATGCGATGTCGGCTGCGCGGCACGGATATGGTGGGGCGGATTGGCGGTGATGAGTTTGTGGCGCTGTTGGGCGGCCCGGTCATGGAAGAGGAGGCGCTGGCCGTTGCCAACCAGCTCTGCCGTGCGCTGGCCGAGCCGTTTGCTCTGACGGTGGGCGACGTGCGCGTCTCCGCCAGTATCGGCGTAGCGCTCTTTCCGCAGCATGCCCGGGATGAAGCCTCCTTGGTTCACTGTGCGGATCAGGCGATGTACCACGCCAAAGCCCAAGGTCGCAATCGCGCGGTTCTCTACTCCGCTGGCGCCTCGGATAGGGCCGTTTGCGGCGAGCCGACGTACTGAAACATGAACGTCAGTGCTGCGGGCAGGCTGGCTCGCCAAACACGCCAGGTATGGCCACCGGGATACAGGTCGAGCCGCACCGCGCCGGGCTGTATACGCTCCATGGCCTGACGAAGCTGGCGGGCATGGAACTCGGCATCGTACACATCGCTGCGACCAGCGCTGATATAGAGCGGCACCGGGGGTGTGTCGCTTCGTTCGGCTTCCGGGCGCGGCGTCACGCGCAGTCGGTAGCTTTCCAAATGGGCAGTGTAATTGAGCCGCTCCCAGAGCGTCTGATCGAACGCCCCTTGCGCGTTCAAAAACGCCGGATGCCGGTGGGCTGACGAATTCTCAGGCGGGGCGGGAACGTAGCTGGCAGGGCTGAGGGCGGCCGCAGCGGCGAACAGCTCCGGCCGTTCGAGGGCGAAGTTGACGGCTCCATACCCTCCGGCCGAGAGTCCGGCGACGCCGCGCTGCTGGCGTGTCGTGCCGACATGATAGGTTGCCTCGATATGCGGCATCAGGTCGTTGAAAAAGGCGCTGCGGGCGGCTTCGTTATATCCGTCGACCCACCAGCTGCGGCTGCCGGGCATCACGAAGACGGCCGGGGGCACATGTCCCGCGTCGATCAACCGGTCGGCGGTGTTGGGAAGGTTCCCCTTGGTGGCCCAGTCGAGCTCGTTACCAAACGAGCCATGCAGTAGATACACCACCGGATAGGGCGTCGAGGCGTGTGGATCATAATCGTCCGGTAAATAGACCGTGTACGGATAGTCGTACCCTAGGGTGGGCGAGAAGAACTGTTCACGGGACACGTCGCCAGCCAGGGTCGCGCCGCTGAGCATCAGCCCGCTCATCACGCCGATCGTCGTGCTCATCCAGCGGATAAAGCGAGCGAGGGAAAAGTGTCTGCGCACGAAGCCTCCAGGAATTTACCGTCGGTTAAAGGGTCGGACAGCGGTGTAACTCGGCGTGTTCATTGCCGTAAGCCCATACATCAGCTTAGCAGCGGTGGTTTGGTGGAGGTTCGATGCAAAAAATCGAGGAGATCTATTGGCTGCGCGCTTACGGCTGTGTCGCCGTCTTTCTATTCCATTGGCTCGATCATATCAACCAGCGTGTGGATAACGTCGCCACGGACCTGATGCGCATACCGCTGGTGCTGGGCACGCCGGTTTTCTTGTTCATTTCGGTCTTCGTCTTTGCCGTTCGATACGATCAACAGGTGCCGCCAGGCTTTCTGCTGCAGCGGGTGAAGTACGTCATGTTGCCCTATGTGGTGTACGGGAGTATCTACTCCATGGCCCAGTGGCGGCAGCTGGCGGGAAGCGAGAACGCCGTGGGGTTTTGGGAAAATGCCAAAGTCTATTTTCTTTACGCCGAGTGGCATGGCTACTTTTTGATTATCGCCATGCAGTTCTATGCGGCGTACTGGGCGTACACGCGCTGGCGGCTATGGCGCTATCACCCGGTACCGTGGCTGGTGGCTGCCTGCTGGGTGAGCATGGCGTATTGGGGCTTGGCCTATGCCTTCGAGATCGAGCCGCCGGGCTACTTGCTCTGGGTGGCACCGCTGGGCTGGGTGTATCTGTTTTTTTTGGCCCTGGTTCTGGTGCGTTACTACCCGTTAACGCCCTCGGCTACGCTGGTCGAGCGGCCCGTATGGCTGCAACTCCTTTCCCAACCGCGTTGGCTTTTCCTGTTCGTCGGCGTAATCGTGCTGGCCACGTTCGAGCATTGGCTGGCGTTCTCATCGAAGGAAGTCTGGGTCATTCCCTTCTTCGTACTGTTCACCCTGGCGCTGATGCGTGGCTTGAAAGGACGCAGAGCGCCTGGCTGGGTGCGCTATATCAATGCTTACTCGTTTGGTATTTATCTGGCGCATCCGATGTTTTTCACGCTCACCGATACGTTCGTGGGCGTGACGACACTGCCGCTGGTGGTTTACGCGGTGCTGCTCATCGTCGTAGGCAGCGTTGGCTCTATTTTGCTCAACAAAGCGGCCAATACCACGACGATGGGGGCCATGCTGTTGGGTAAGCGGTTGAAGGTATGAGTACAGGGTAGGGTAGGTGACAGGGCGGGCATCGATGCGCGGAACCAGAAAAGGCTAGGGCGAGGTGGATGACTGGCTGTTTGGTGAGCCACGGGCCAACCCCAACGATTCGCCGCTCAAGGTTTTAAGCCGGGTCGGGCAAGCGTAAAGGCGCTGTAAAAAATCGAGCAGGGCTGGCTCATCCAGCTCGGGATCGAAGCCACCAATGCGCTCTAACCAGGTGCGCCGAATGGCAATGTAGGGCGGTACGGACACGGCCGTACTGAGAAAGTGCAGCAGCAATCGCTCCGAAAACCGGGGCGTAGCCGCGTTGATGAGCAGTGCATCCATCGCCGTGTTGAGCTGAGGATAGAGCAGGTACCAAAGCTGTGCCGCCATAGGTTCTTTATGCAGCGCAATCAGCAGCCACTCTGCTTGACTGATATAAGCCGCCTGATTGAGGCGCGCGCCGAGCATTTGCGAGGGGGTCACCAGGCAGTGGGCATGATAACGCTGTTCGAGGGCGGTGAGCCGCTCGTCCGCCTGCGCGCAGGTGACGATGATCGGCATCACATGGTCGGCCAGGCCGGACTGGCGAATGGAGCGCAAGTGGCGCGGTAGCAAAGCCCCTGTCACTGAAGCGTCTACGATAAAGCAAACCGTACCCATGCACGCGGCTTCCTTTTGTTATGAAGCATCTCCGATTGTAATTTATTGTAGATGTGGGTTTCTTTGCGTAGCAAGAGAAACTTTTTTAACAACAGGGAGGTGCAAGCGCCTCTCCTCTAACCAATTTGGTGCGCTCTGTGGCTTGCGTGCACTATTTTTGTGCATATGAGACACGAGATGCCCTTTCCGTACGAAGCGTGACGATGTGTTGCCACATTAAGACGCAGACGTTTAGTGATTTTTCGTATTTAAAAACAATGGCTTGCTGTTTTTTATGGCCATTATGGTGCAGGATTGGCATGCTCTGTGCTTATGAATCATAGATAGTTTCATCAGCGGCTATTGAAGCGTAGGCAGACGCCTCCAGGCGTGCTACAACGATAGCCGGTCTGAAATGATCGCTGGGCGGTTTGTTATCCATCGTCAGACAAACGTTAAGCGAACAAAAAAGACAAACGCGCCACATGCAATTGCGTGTTGAACGATTTGTTGAATAACACTTTTATCGATAGCTTACAGTTACACGCTTTAAGCCACGCTCATACCGGAGGACACTATGTCAGCCAAGACTCTCGCGCTAATCGAAGAACATGATGTTAAGTGGGTAGACCTGCGTTTCACCGACACGCGCGGTAAAGAGCAGCACGTCACCGTACCGGCACGTGACGTGAACGAAGAGTTTTTTGAAAATGGCCAGATGTTCGATGGCTCTTCCATCAACGGTTGGAAGGGCATCAACGAGTCTGACATGATCCTGCGTCCGGAAGACGGCACCGGTTTCTTGGACCCTTTCACCGAAGACGCTACCCTGATTCTGCGTTGCGACATCATCGAGCCGGCGACCATGCAGGGCTACGATCGCGACCCGCGCTCCATCGCTAAGCGTGCCGAAGCGTACCTGCAGTCTACCGGTCTGGGCGACACGGCCTTCTTCGGTCCGGAGCCGGAATTCTTCATCTTCGACGAAGTACACTGGAAAGCCGACATCCAAGGTGCCATGTACAAAATCACCTCTGATGAAGGTGCATGGGCGACCAGCAACCAAGTCGAAGGTGGCAACCTGGGCCACCGTCCCCGCGTGAAAGGCGGCTACTTCCCGGTTCCCCCGGTCGATAGCTTCCACGATATCCGTGGCGCGATGTGTAATACCCTGGAAGCGATCGGTCAGACCGTGGAAGTACACCACCACGAAGTAGCTAACGCGGGTCAGAACGAAATCGGCGTTAAATTCAACACGCTGGTGAAGAAAGCTGACGAAGTTCAGGAAATGAAGTACGTGATCCACAACGTGGCACACGCTTACGGCAAAACCGCTACCTTCATGCCGAAGCCGCTGGTAGGCGACAACGGTTCGGGTATGCACGTACACCAGTCGTTCTGGAAAGATGGCCAGAACCAGTTTGCTGGCGACGAGTACGCGGGCCTGTCTGAAATGGCGCTGTACTACATTGGCGGTATCATCAAGCACGCTCGTGCCCTGAACGCCTTCACCAACGCTTCTACCAACTCGTACAAGCGTCTGGTACCGGGCTTCGAAGCACCGGTCATGCTGGCCTACAGTGCCCGTAACCGTTCTGCGTCTATCCGTATTCCGTACACCGCTAGCCCGAAAGGCAAGCGTGTCGAGACTCGCTTCCCGGATCCGACCGCCAACCCCTACCTGGCGTTTGCCGCGATGCTGATGGCGGGTATCGACGGTATCAAGAACAAGATCCACCCTGGCGATGCCATGGATAAGAACCTGTACGACCTGCCGCCGGAAGAAGGCAAGTCCGTACCGACCGTTGCCAACAGCCTGGATCAAGCACTGGAAGCACTCGATGCTGACCGTGCGTTCCTGACCGAAGGTGGCGTGTTCACCGACGATATGATTGATGCCTACATCGAACTGAAGATGGAAGACGTTGAGCGTATCCGCATGACGACTCACCCGATTGAGTTCGACATGTACTACTCTTGCTAAGAACGGTCTTTAATGACGGTGCTAAAATCACCCTTGCGGTGTGATTAGCCAGAAAACCCCGCCTCGGCGGGGTTTTTTTATGGAAGCGAAATACGCAGGGGCTAGTAATGATAAGCAGACGACGTTTGCAAAACAGAATAGGTTTATCCACAGCGGCGGTGCTTCTACTGTGCCTGTGGGTAAGCGTGGCCCAGTCGCAAACGGTGTATCGCGTGGTGGATGAGCAGGGCAACGTGACGTTTACCGATAACCCTGAGCGGGGTGGGGATGCCATTACGCTGGCACCGCTGCCCAGCATACCATCGGCGTCGCGCCCTTCAACAGCGGCACCGCGCAGCCTGGGCAGGCCGGGTCAGCCGTTTATGCCTTATGACCGTTTTACGATTGCTAATCCCGCTAGCGGTGCTTCCGTGCGGGGCGGTATGACGCCAGTGGAAGTGCAGGTGGTGCCACCGCTGCGAGACGACCATCAGATTCAACTGCGGGTGAATGGCGAACTCAGCCAGTCGGCCCTGCATAGTGACGCTTTCTGGTTGGCAGGCTTGCCTGCAGGGGCGCACCAAGTGTACGCCGAGCTGCTGGATAGCCAGGGCCGTGTGCAGCACCGCACCGATCCGGTGACTATTTTTATCGCTGAATAGTCTTGTGCACTATAATGGTGCATTAGGGCGGCGAGGGCGACAGCGCATTGCGCTATAAAGGCTCGCCATGCGCCCGTCATCTGCCCACAAGCCGTGCAAGCCGCGGTTTGCGCTGAATTGGCGCGCTTTTTGCAGCTCCTCCCCTAACACCCCTCTTTAATGGATCAGTGCCCATGAGTATTGGTCGGAGCGACGCTTCAGGACACGCCATGTATCAGCGTTTACTCGAACACCTCACCACCGCAGTTCTGCTGCTCGACGGTGAACTCTGCGTGCGCTGGATGAACCCGGCCGCGGAAGCGCTGCTGGCGGTGAGCTTCAGCCGCGTGCAGGGCATCAGTTTGGATACGTTGCTCGGCGGTGATGAAAGCATCGATGAAGTGCTGGCCAAAGCGCGCGATGCGTTCCATCCCTACACACAGCGCGAGGCGCGTATTACGCCGCTCAATAGCGACCCGCTGACCGTCGATTATACGGTCACGCCGCTCTCTGCCGATGAACTGCTGTTGGAGGTCGAGCCGCGGGATCGCTTGATGCAGATCTCCCGGGAAGAGGCGCTCACCACTCGCCAAGAGACCATCAAGGTGCTGGCGCGGGGCTTGGCTCACGAGGTGAAGAACCCATTAGGCGGCATTCGCGGTGCGGCGCAACTGCTGGAGCGTGATTTAGACGACCCGGCGCTGCGGGAATTTACCCATATCATCGTGGAGGAGGTCGACCGCCTGCGGGATTTGGTCGACTCCATGCTGGGCCCCAATCGCATTATCAAACACGAGCCCGTCAACATTCATAAAGTGTTGGAGCGCGTGCGGGCGCTGCTGATTGCCGAGCATCCGCAGGTCACCATCAGTCGCGACTACGACCCTAGCCTACCGGACCTGTCCGGTGACGAATCGCAAATGATCCAAGCGGTGCTCAACGTAGCGCGCAACGCCGTTCAGGCCATGAGCGATGCGGGCACGTCCGCTCCCGAACTGACGCTTCGGACCCGTGCGCGCCGTCAGTTTACCCTGGGGGCCGAACGGCACCGCTTGGTGAGTGAAGTGGGCGTGATCGATAACGGCCCTGGTATTCCCGAGGCGCTGCGCGACACGCTTTTTTACCCGATGGTCTCTGGCCGCGCGGAAGGCAGCGGCCTAGGGCTATCGATTGCCCAGTCAATATTGCACCAACATCAAGGATTGATCGAATGCGACTCACGACCCGGACATACCGAATTTCGTTTACTGATTCCATTGGTTATTAATTGCACCGGAGAAGCGTCATGACTGAGGCGACACGTACCGATGTTGCACGAGTGGTTATTGTCGATGATGACCGCGCTATCCGCTGGGTGTTGGAGCGCGCGCTGGCGCAACCCGACTTGGAGGTCGAGTGTATCGAGCGAGCGGATACGGCGCTTGCGCGACTGTTGGACAATCCGCCGGATGTGCTGGTCACCGATATCCGTATGCCGGGCATCGACGGGCTGGATTTGATGTCGCGGGTGCGTGACGCCCATCCGGACCTGCCGGTCATCGTCATGACCGCACACTCCGACCTGGACAGCGCCGTGGCCTCTTATCAGGGCGGGGCGTTCGAGTACTTGCCCAAGCCGTTCGATGTGGACGAAGCGCTCGCGCTGGTGCGCCGTGCGGTCGCCCATGCCCGTGAACGTCAGCGCCCGGTGAGCGTGCCAGAGGGGTTGAGCGCCGAAATCATCGGTGAAGCGCCCGCCATGCAGGAAGTCTTTCGCGCCATTGGTCGGCTATCCCATTCGCATATTACGGTACTGATCAACGGCGAGTCGGGCACGGGTAAAGAGCGGGTGGCCCAGGCGCTGCACCAGCACAGCCCCCGGTCTGGCAAGCCGTTTATTGCACTGAATATGGCGGCGATTCCGCGCGACTTGATCGAATCCGAGCTGTTTGGGCACGAAAAAGGGGCCTTTACCGGTGCGGCCCAGCAGCGCCAAGGCCGCTTCGAGCAGGCCAACGGCGGCACGCTGTTTCTGGATGAGATCGGCGATATGCCGGCCGAAACGCAAACGCGTCTGCTGCGCGTGCTGGCCGACGGCGAGTTTTACCGGGTGGGCGGTCACACGCCGGTGAAAGTCGATGTGCGGATCATCGCGGCAACGCATCAAAATCTCGAATCGCTCGTCGACGATGGGCGCTTCCGGGAGGATCTGTTCCACCGCCTGAACGTGATTCGCGTTCATCTTCCGCGTTTAGCCGAACGGCGCGAAGACATTCCTCGGCTCACCCGCCACTTCCTGGCCGAAGCCGCCAAAGAGTTGTCTACCGACATCAAAGTGTTGACCCCCGAAGCAGAAGCGCATTTAACGCGTCTGCCCTGGCCAGGGAACGTCCGTCAATTGGAAAATATCTGCCGCTGGCTGACGGTGATGGCTTCCGGTCGGGAAATCCTGGTCGAAGACCTGCCGCCCGAACTACGGACGGTAGGAGCCTCCGAGAGCAGCGTACACGGCGATTGGCGTACGGCATTTCGAGACTGGGCCGATCATGCGTTGGCCGAAGGGCATACGCATCTGCTGGAAGAAGCGGTGCCCGATTTCGAGCGTATTCTGATCGAAACGGCGCTCAAGCATACCGGTGGACGTAAGGGCGAAGCCGCCGAGCTGCTGGGCTGGGGGCGCAACACCTTGACCCGTAAGCTTAAAACGCTGCTGCCTGCGCTGGCGGATGACGCCTAATTCGTGGGCCCGCGGGTAAGGGATGGGGGGAGAACAAAGACGGCATCGGCAAGCGCTGGGTCTGGGACACGGCACTCCGCCTGTTCCCAGGGCAGCAGGCTGAGGGTGTGCTGGATCCCCATCCCTTCGAGCTGATGCTCTACGCCGTGGCCGTAGATGACGTGGCCAAGGCCCATTAAGCCAACGGCTAACGCGCCCTCTTTGACGGCTTCTGCCAGGCCGTGCGCCATGGCGGTGTCCCAGGCGAGCTGCGCTTGGGTAAAGCGGGACAACATCGCAGGGTTCTCTTGCCCCATGCCATGCTGCTCGAATACCTGGGTCAAACGCTGCTGATAGGCTGCATGGGCGGGTAGCGGGGCAGGAATTCCGTAGCGCTGGTCAGCGGGTACCTGATCAAAGCCCTCTTGGACGAGCCGTTGGCGCAGTTCTGGCGTGATGTTGAGGGCGACGAGCGGAATCGCTTGTAGTCGCGCGAAGTGAAAAATGGGCAGGTAAAGCGCAGCATCGAACCCCCACGCCTCTTCCCAGTGGCTTTCGGCCAGCAGCGCTGTCTCGGTCAGCTCGCCCGCTACCCAGCGGTCCAACACTGGCTGAGCGCTTCTAGGCAGCATCTCCAAGCCAATCACCATGTCGGCACGGTGCGCGTAGAGTCCCGCTAAGGTGTGTAGCTGCCAGCGGTGGTGGTCTTCGGCGTCGTGCTGTTCACCCAGCAGTACGACTTGCTGCTGAGCGGCCTGGGCAAGCAGCGTTGGTGCGTCCACGGCACCGCCTGCCTGCCACCACTGTCCGGTTGACGGGCAGTCGCCATAGGCGTGACCCGTGGCAAGCGCTAGCGTCAGCAGAATCCACGGCCACCTTGGGCGCATCATGTTAGCCCTTCTGCGCTTTGAGCCGGTTGATCTCGGCCAGAAGCTCTTCTGCTTCTTCGGTCAGCGTGGCATTGGCCCGCATATCGCCGTTACGGGAAGCCTCCATCGCTGCCTGGAGTTTGCGTTCATAGGCCTGCTGGAGCTTCTTTTGGGGATCGCGATTGAATAGTCCAAACATGAGCACTCTCCTTTTTCGTGTATATCCTTTGTATAGATATGAGGTGGCAATGTCGACTATTTGTCGTATTTTTTTATGTCGCCCCTCGCTGACCGTCAGAGCACTGCGCTAGAAAGCGTCTGAAATCCGCTAGAATCGTGTCCAGGCTGCCGTGCAAACGGTGGTCGTCATCGATCATTCGTAGCGAGAGTCGCTGTACACGGGCGCGTTCGATCACGGGCCCTGGGGGAACGACATCGTCCTGCCAGCCATGAATGATATGTGTGTACTGCGCTTGGATCGTGGGGGACGTTTCAGGATACTCGGGCAACCCCAGCGCAGGGGCGAGTAGAAAACAGCCCAATACGGGCGTTTGGGCACTGACCGCCGCACTCAACCAGCCTCCCAGGCTAGAGCCTGCTAAAACGCAGCGGGTGGGATCATCGCCGCGCGACTGTAGCGTTCTGGTGAGGTGTGCCAGCCGGTCGGTTGGCTCGTCCATGCCGCGGTAATCCATGATGACCGGCTCACAGTCATCCAACTGTTCGGCGACCCCTTTGAGTGCCTGCATTTTCAGGGCGCCGGGGCCACTTTCCAGCCCGTGTGAAAGGTAGACGGTCATCATCATGGTCAGTCCGCCGAGCGCTGAATGGCTTCGCCGCCCTGTTCGATATCTTGCCCCATACCGCGAACGGTATTGCAGCCACTCATTACCAATAGCGTTGCCAACAGTAGGATGCCTAGTGCGATGGTACGTTTCATCGGTCTTTCCTCATGCCTCAGTATGCCCATGCGAGCGTCTTGGTGTGATGAGTAACATAAGCGTTGTGGCATTCGGCCGCCACTCGGAAACGCGGGTTTTGGTCACGTTGTGCCAACGACGGGGGCAAGGAGGCGACGTGCCGTGCGGTTTTGTCGCATGTGCCAGTTTGCTACATGAAAATTAGCCATCGTTGGCATGGCGCGACCTCCTCGTGAGCTTGAGTTATTTTTTAAGTTTATGTTTTTAATAAATTTATTTTCTATTTTTCACGATTGGCCCAAAGCCTGCAGTATTCTAGATAGATATGAAGACCTGCAGTCGCCACGACATCAGTATGACAGGAACGTTTAACAGCGTGAGCAGGCTGACAAGCAACTCAGGAAGGCAGGATGCCTAGTATGTAACAGGGAGGTGAAGGACGCTCAGCCTGCTCACTCTTATCGACATAGGACGTGTCGATCATCGATGCCAAGGAGCGGCCGCGATGCAAAACAGCCATCTCGCTTTTGTGAGGTGGTTTTTTTGCGTCGATATGTATACGTAAGTTCCTGATATAGATGGTTGTCATGTGCTCATGGCGTGACTTGCACAGCATTTGTACAGATGAAGGTTCGGTTTTGGTCTATCCTTTCGTTTACACCAAAATTGAGCGGTTAGAAGACGTCAACGTCGCAGCCGTGTACTTTCAGGGACAAACGCTATGGCGATGGTATTGATGTTGGGCATGTTCGTCCTGTTTTTGGGGTTTTCAGGGGTCGGTGTGTACATGATGTTCAAGACATCATTGATGACCGTCGCCGATGATCGAGACGATAGGCCGCCCGATATGTAGTGCTCCGTGAAAAAAGCTACGCGCTCCATCGACAAATGGAGCGCGTAGCTTTTTACGTTCAAGAGCGCTGTGGTAGGAGAACAGCGGTTTAGAGGATGTGGGGCTTAGCTACCCCATCCAGTACAGGCTCAGTAACGCGAAGCCGTAACCCATCACACCGCCGACAAGTACATCGCTGACATAGTGCAGCCCAAGCCCCACACGAGAGATGGCAATCAGCAGGCTCAGTGGCAGAACGATGGGTAGCAGCCAGGGGGTATGTACGGCTACCAGGACGCTAAACATGACGGCGTGCATGGTGTGTCCGCTGGGGAAGCTGTAACGGTCTCGTGCAGGTTCGCCACAGTGCACGCCGCCCAGATAGGTAATGAAGGGGCGCTCGCGACATAGCTTGGTTTTGACCAGTTTGTAAACCGTGACGGCCACGAGGGCAATCAGCGAGTATTGCAGCATGCGCCATACGCCGTCCGGTTGTAGCCAGGGCTGCGCCGCAATCAACAGCACCCACACCGGCCAATCACCCAGTTTGCTGGCGGTTTGTAAGGCCAAGCGCCAGGGGCGATAAAGCGAGAGATGCGTCACTCGCTGGCAAAACCGCCACTCCCAGAGATCAAGACGATCGAATACGACAAGCGGACGAGCTCGCATGATTAGCCTCCTGGGCGTAGTTGAGGTAGCGCAGAAATTGCTCCGCGATGCCCGACCAGCTCTGTTCCAGGGCGCGTAAACGGGCAATTCTTCCTATTCGTGCGTATTCGGCGGGATGTTGGCAAAGCGCAACGGCGGCTTGCTGAAACGCCATGGCGTCGTTGGGTTCGACCGTAATCCCGTTATGACCGCTCTGGATCAGTTCGGCGCTAGCAGCGTGGCGATACGCCACCACCGCGAGTCCGCTCGCCATGGCCTCGGTGACCACATTACCCCAGGTTTCCGACAGCGAGGGAAACACAAACATATCGGCGCTGGCGTAGTGTCGAGCCAGCGCCTGTTTATCGACGAATCCCGTAAAATGCGCGTCAGGGAGCGCTTTCTCTAATTGTGCTCGCCCGGGGCCGTCGCCGACGACCACGAGGGCCATGTCGGGACGTACGTCACGCATGGCCTGGAGGGTTTCTTGCAGCAACGCGAGATTCTTCTCTGGCGCTAGCCGACCCACGTAAAGCGCGACTGGCTGATGTTCGCTGACGCCCCACGCTTTTCTCAGCGCATCATCGCGGTGGGCGGGCGAAAATTTATCGCCGTCGATCCCCCGCGACAAAACTTGTACGTCGTGGATACCCTGCTGGCGCAGCAGCGCGGCCTGTTGCTGGGTAGGCACCAGAGTGAGCGCGCAACCGTTGTGGAAGTAGCGCAAGTAGCGGCGTGTGGCAGATGATAGCCAGGAGACACCGTAATCATGGCAATAGTGATCGAAATTGGTATGCCAACCCGCTACCAGTGGAAGTTCGAGCTGTGTGGCCGCCTGCCGAGCCGCCCAACCAAGCGGCCCTTGGGTCGCTAGATAAACCACGTCGGGCCGATGCTGCTGCCAAAAACGACGCAGCGTGGCGGGGCGAGCAAAGCCCACCTGTACATCACGGTAGCCTGGGATCGAGCAGCGATTGACCTGTAGTTCTTGCTCGACACCCTGGGCGGTGCCAGCCACTCTTGGCGTTGGACGAATCACATCCACTGTGACTTCCAGACGCTGTAACTCACGGCACACCCGGTTAAGCGTGTGGGCGACGCCGTTGATTTCTGGTGACCATGTTTCGCTAACGATACAAAGTCGCATGAGCGATGCATCCCTTTATCACGTTTTCGAACATGATGCGCAGTCACAATGACACTGCCGAGTCAGGTAAGTGAACAAGCGATGACAGCAGAGGTGCGCGCATGCGATCAGGATAGATCCTTCAATTCTTGGCTTTAATAGTTGCCCAATCGCAATGAGTACAATGACATATTGTTCTCAATTAAGTATTGATGAAACGCAACATGCAGCGTTAACAAAAATGAAATGTGATACGTCTATAGTGAATGACGAAGAGGTTTGTAGTGCCTCTATCGTGCCTTCGCAACGCGCAATTGTAGTGGCTTATAGCTTTATTCTAGCGTTAGAAGTGCTGCTCCAGGCAACGGCTGATTAAAGACGCCGACTATGTTTAAAGATTGACTTTTAAGACTCGAAAGTCATTTATCGCCGATGTGTCAATGACACATCGGCTTTTTTCGTTATGCTGTTTTATTATTTAATCGCGTGTTTAAGGAGAGAGGATGTCGTCCACCGTTGTAATTACAGGCGCAAATCGTGGCGTAGGATTAGCCCTTGCTGAGCATTATCAACAGGAGGGATGGAAAGTCATCGGCGTGTGTCGCCAAACGTCTGATGAATTAGCACGTGTCGCCGACAACGTGATAGAAGGCATTGATGTGACCCAGGACGACGATATCGCGCGCCTTTCTGCGGCGCTAGCCGGGCACACCATTGACCTGTTGATCAATAACGCGGGCCTGCTGCGCGATGATGTGTTGGGAGATATCGAGATCGACAGCCTACGCCAGCAGATGGAAATCAATGCCTATGCGCCGCTGCGAGTCTCCGAAGCGCTGCTGCCGCTGATGAAAAAGGGCAGTAAAATCGCCAATATTACTAGCCGGATGGGCTCTTTGGCCGATAACGACTCAGGTGGCCGCTACGGCTATCGTGCGTCAAAAGCGGCGCTGAACGCCTTTGGTAAATCGTTAGCCATCGATCTCAAGCCGCGCGGCATCGCCGTGGCACAGCTGCATCCGGGCTATGTGAAAACCCGCATGGTCAATTTTGGTGGCCACATCAGCCCGCAGGAATCAGCGACGGGCATTGCCGCCTGCATCAAAGCGCTTAACTTAGAGAATAGCGGCGGCTTCTGGCACTCCAATGGCGAACAGTTGCCTTGGTAGTAATCGGCCAGCTTGGCTGCCTACACCTCTCCAGTACGTTTACCAGTGGTGCTGTTGAACGGGTGAAGTGCATCGCTGGTGACGTACACCTGCAGTGTTTCACCTTCGCTGACCGGCGGCTGGCCTGCGGTACGCACCACCGTGGGTTGGTCGCTGCCTGCCAAGTTTAGGTAGAGATGGCTCTCTGCCCCGGCGGCTTCAAACAGCATCAAGGTAGCGTTCAGCGTTATATAGGGCGCGGCTGGCGGGGCGAGCAGCATATCGTCCGGGCGGATGCCGACGGTATCAGTCTCTTTCGGCAACTGACTCAGCACGCCCTGGGTATCCTGCTGAGCAAGGTAATCCAGCGGCAGCATGTTCATGGCCGGGGAGCCAATAAACTCCGCTACAAACATGGTAGCTGGGCGGGCGTAGATCTCCATCGGGGTGCCTACCTGCTCGATTTGCCCGGCATTCAGCACCACGAGCCGGTCGCCCAGCGTCATCGCTTCGAGCTGGTCGTGGGTCACGTAGAGGCTGGTGGTTTTTAACCGCCGCTGAAGCTGCTTGATCTCGACGCGCATCTGCACGCGCAGCTTGGCATCCAGGTTAGAGAGCGGCTCGTCGAACAGAAACGCAGCGGGCTCGCGCACTAACGCACGGCCCATCGCCACCCGCTGGCGCTGGCCACCGGAGAGCTTGCGCGGTTTGCGCTCCAAAAAGTCCTCAATCTCCAGCATCTTAGCCGCCGTGCGCACCCGCTGGTCGATGTCGTCTTTCTTGAAGCCGCGATTCTTCAGGCCATATGCCAGGTTGTTGTACACCGTCATATGCGGGTAGAGGGCGTAGTTTTGGAACACCATGGCGATATCCCGCTCGGCGGGCTCTAGCTGGTTCACTACACGCTCGCCGATTTTTAGGGTGCCCTCGGTGATGGTCTCTAGGCCTGCCACCATGCGCAGCAGGGTGGATTTACCGCAGCCGGAAGGCCCGACCAGCACCACAAACTCGCCGTCCTGAATGTGTAAATCGACCCCTTTGACCGCCGCCACGTTGCCCGCGTAGGTTTTTTTCAGCCCTTCCAAGGTAATGCTGGCCATGGTTATTTCTCCGTCTCGGTCAGGCCTTTCACAAACAGGCGTTGCATAAACAGAATCACTAATACCGGTGGCAGAGCCGCCATCACCACGGCGGCCATAATGAGGTGCCACTGGGGGTTCTCTTCAGAGGTCATGCGCTGAATGCCCATCACAATGGTGTAGTAGTCCGGGTCGGTGGTGATCAGCAGCGGCCATAGATACTGGTTCCAGCCGTAAATAAACATGATCACGAACAGCGCGGCGATATTGGTGATGGAGAGCGGCATCAAAATGTCTTTGAAGAATTTCAGCGGGCCTGCGCCATCCACCCGGGCCGCTTCCAACATCTCTTCGGGGATGGTCATAAAAAACTGCCGAAACAGAAACGTCGCGGTGGCGGAAGCAATGAGCGGTATCGATAGCCCGGCAAAGCTATTGAGCATGTTGAGATCCGCGACCACCTGGAAGGTAGGAATAATGCGTACCTCCACCGGCAGCATCAGGGTAAGAAAGATGAGCCAGAAGAAGAACATCCGAAAGCGGAAGCGGAAGTACACAATCGCAAAGGCGGAGAGCAGCGAGATCGACAGCTTACCCACGGTAATCGCCATGGCCATGATAAAGCTGTTCCATAGCATGGTGCCGGCCGGTGGCGCGCCCGCGTTAGATACGCCGGATTGCCACATGCGGGTAAAGTTTTCGATGCCGTGGGCACCGGGCAGCATCGGCAGCGTGCCGCGCAGCAGGTCGCCCGGCGCTTGGGTCGAGGCCACCAGCGCCACGTAGACGGGAAACACCACCACCGCGACGCCTACCATCAGCGTTAAGTGGGCAAAAAAGTTCGCCCAGGGACGATTTTCAACCATGTCAAGACTCCAACAGTCAGCCTGCGGCTAGTAGTTCACCCGGCGCTCGATAAAGCGGAATTGCACCACCGTGAGTGCGACCACAATCACCATCAAAATCACCGACTGCGCGGCGGATGACCCCAGGTTCAGGCCGACAAAGCCATCGGCGTACACTTTGTACACTAGCGTGTTGGTGGCCTGGGCAGGGCCGCCCTGGGTAGTGGCGTGAATAATGCCGAAGGTATCGAACATCGCGTACACCACGTTCACCACCATCAGGAAGAAGGTGGTGGGAGACAGTAGGGGGAACACAATGGTCCAGAAGCGCTTCATGGGGCTGGCGCCATCAATGGCGGCGGCCTCGATGAGCGATTGGGGAATCGACTGCAGCCCGGCCAGGAAGAACAGAAAGTTATAGGAGATCTGTTTCCAGGCGGCGGCAAAAATCACCAGCAGCATGGCGTCCGCCCCTGAGGTGCGGTGGTTCCACTGATAGCCCACCATATCCAGCATGTAAGGCACGATGCCGATGGAGGGGTTGAAGATAAACCACCACAGCACCCCGGCGATGGCGGGGGCAATGGCATAGGGCCACACCAGCAGTGTGGTGTAGGTGCTGCGCGAGCGAATCATGCGATTCACCGTGCAGGCCAGCAGCAGCGCCACTGCCATGGAGAGCAGCGTCGTGCCAATGGCGAAAACTGCCGTCACCGAGAGCGAGTTGAGATAGTTGCCGTCACGGAACAGGCGGGCAAAGTTATCCAACCCGACAAAGGTGGTGCGTAGGCCAAACGCGTCTTCACGGAGCAGCGATTGGTAGAGCGCTTGACCGGCAGGCCAGATAAAGAAAATCAGCGTGATAATGACCTGAGGGGCGAGTAGCGCATAGGGCAGAAAGCGCCCTGGAAAGGTCATGCGTTTGGTTTGCATAAGCGACGAAACCTGCGATTAACAGACGGCACTAATAACGACATCGCCGCCTGCCTAAAAGGCAGACGGCGATGCCGGTGCTTACTTACTGGTTCGCGGATTCAAAATCGCGCAGTAGTTGGTTGCCGCGCTCTACCGCCGCATCGGCCGCTTCCTGGCCTGATTTGCCTCCGGTCATCACTGCTTCCATCTCCTCAGAGATGATGTCGCGGATTTGTACGAAGTTACCAAAGCGCAGGCCTTTGGAGTTCTCGGTGGGCTCGTTCAGCGTCATCTGCTTCAGCGAGGTATCCGCACCGGGGTTCTCATCGTAGTAGCCCTGCTCTTGGCTCAAGTCCCAAGCGGCTTGAGTAATCGGCAGGTAGCCGGTTTGCTGGTGCCATTCGGCCTGTACTTCCGGCTGAGAGAGGTACTCGAAGAATGCGGCGACGGCGGCGTATTCGTCATCAGTGTGGCCCTGCAAGGCCCAAAGTGTTGCCCCCCCAATGATGGAGTTCTGCGGCGCGCCTTCTACGTCAGCGTAGTAGGGCTGCATGCCAAAACCCACTTCAAAGTCGGCGTTGGCAGCCACATCGGCACGGGAGGCGGACGAACCGAAGAAGATCGCGCACTCTTGGGAGTAGAACAGCGGTTCTGCATCTGGGCCAGGGCCGGGGCCGCCCCATTTGAAGGCGCCGGCATCTTGCCAGGTTTTCAGGTTATCCCAGTGGCGGGCGACCAGCTCGTTGTTGAAGTTCAGCTCGGTCTCCAACCCGCCAAAGCCGTTTTCCAGCGTGCCCAGCGGGGAGTTATGCATAGCGGAGAAGTTCTCCAGCATCACCCAGCTCGGCCACGAGGTGGTAAAGCCGCAGTTAGCAGCACCCGATTCGGTAATTTGGGTAGCGTATTCAGCCACCTCTTCCCAGGTTTGTGGCGGCTGCTCGGGGTCTAAGCCGGCTTCCTCGAACACATCGCGGTTGTAGTACATGATGGGCGTAGAGGAGTTGAACGGGAACGACAGCATGTTGCCGTTGGTATCGGTGTAGTAGCCCACTACGGCGGGCAGGAAGGCGTCACGGTCAAACGCGCGGCCATGGTCTTCCATTAGCTCATACACCGGATAAATCGCCCCGTCGGCGTTCATCATGGTGCCGGTGCCGACCTCGAACACCTGCAGGATGTGCGGCTGCTCGCCTGCGCGGAACGCTGCAATGGCGCCGGTCATGGTTTCGGTATAGTTGCCGCGATAGCTGGGGGTCACGCGGTACTCATCTTGAGAAGCGTTGAACTCTTCGGTCATGCCTTCCAGGATCTCACCCAGCTGGCCGCCCATGGCATGCCACCAGGTCACTTCGGTGGCGGCAGTGGCGGAGAGGCTGAACGAGGCGGTGGCAACACCGAGGGCAAGCGCGTGCAACGTGAAACGAGACATAACGGCTCCTTGTAGGTCTTGCGCAGTACGTTTATTGAGTTGTTGGGTGCACTGAACAGTAGGAAGTGTAGATGACGCTTTCGTGAATGCACGGTGAACTTGCCGTGACGGTCAACGTTTAGTGAGACGCTTGCAGTGCCCAGTAGGCAAAGGACAGGCGGGGTGCTAGGGTGACCGAAAAGCCTAACGAACGAGATCAACATGACCGATGCAACTGCGCTGCTGGCCCAATTAGTGGCGTTCGACACGACCTCCAGCGAATCGAATTTGGCACTTATCGAATTCGTCGAGGGCTATCTAGCCGATTACGGTGTGACCGCCGAACGGGTGATGAGCCCCTGTGGCACCAAAGCCAACCTGATTGCCCGCATTGGCCCGGATGCCCCCGGTGGCGTGATGCTGTCTGGTCATACCGATGTGGTGCCTGTGGCTGGCCAGCCCTGGAGCAGCGACCCGTTCACCCTGCGCGATGGCGGCGATGGCCGTTTATACGGGCGCGGTACCTGCGATATGAAGGGCTTTATTGCCTGCGCGCTCGCCATGGTGCCCACCTGGGCGAAGGCACCGCTGAAGCAGCCGATCTACTTCGGCTTCTCTTATGACGAAGAGATCGGCTGCGTGGGCGCCCCCAGCCTGATTAAGCGCTTTTATGAGCACTACTCCACCACGGCCCACGTGATTGTCGGCGAGCCCACCAGCATGCAGCCGGTGGTGGCGCAAAAGGGCGCGACCAACCTGCGTACCACAGTGATTGGCCGTGAAGCGCACAGCAGCCAAGTGAATCAAGGCACGTCCGCGATCCACGTGGCCGCCAGGCTGGTGACGTTCATCGAGGACACTATGGCGGCGCTGGTGGAAGAGGGGCGCGTGGATGAGGCTTTTAACGTGCCGCATACCAGCTTGCATGTGGGTAAAATCAAAGGCGGCACGGCCATTAATATCATGGCACGGGAGTGCCAGTTCGAGTGGGAGATTCGCCACCTACCCACAGAAACCTTTGAAGAGGTGTATGGGCGCTTTAGCGACTACTGCGCAACGCTCAGTGAGGCGTTAAGTGCTCAGGGCAAAACCGTGGAAATCATCACTGAACCGCTGAATGTGACGGTGCCAGGGCTGGCCGACCGTGACAATCAGCAAGTATTGCGGCTAGCGCAAGATCACTTGCCTAACGGTTGCTGCCAGCATGCGGTGGCCTATGCGACCGAAGCGGGGCAGTTTCAGGGGCAAGGTCTCCAGGCGATTATTTTAGGGCCGGGCAGTATTGCCCAGGCGCATCAGCCGGATGAGTATATTGAAACGGCGCAGCTTGATGAGTGCAGTGCGTTTATGCAGCGCTTAGGCAACGCTCTGGAAACGCCATATTCAGGCTAACGCGTTTATTTGCACCCAATAAAAAACACCCGCCAGTAGGATCGGCGGGTGTTTTCTTGAGACGCTTACGGTCTGGCTGTTAGTGCTGATGCTGCTCTTCGTAAAGCTCGGCTTTCGCATGGCGCATCACATCTTCGCACGCCTGCTGCTGGGCCAGCTGGGTTAGCAGTCGTTGGGTGACTTCAAACCCTTTCCCCAAGCAAGTATCCACTTCGTCACGGCTCACCTGGGGCGAGACGCTGCAGTCGATTTTGATCGTGCGGCCGCCGCCTTCAAGCCGGTCGGCGAGTTCTCTAAGCCGCCACGCGATTCGCTCTTTCCAGTTTGCTGATTCTTCCGCGCCTTCGTTTACGCTAAACGTGCACTGCCATTCCGGTTTGTAAACCTTCATAGGAGAACCTCCACTGCGTTTGGAAAGAATGATCGATCGTGTTGTCGTACTCCGTCTGTCTAGGGATCTTGCTCTGTTACTATACCTAACTCAGGGCTAATACCGAAACAAAACATCTACAGCGCCCGCAAAATGCATAAGCCAGAGCCACAGCTATGACTCACTCACAGCCTGAAAGTTGCCCCTGCGGTAGCGGTCTTCCGTTTAACGGCTGCTGCCAGCCCTACCACCAAGGGGCACTGCCACCCACGCCAGAAGCGCTGATGCGTTCACGTTACGCGGCGTTCGCGTTGAATCAGCGTGACTATCTGCTGGCAACGTGGCACGCCACGACGCGTCCCCATCAGCTACCGCCCGACCCCGATACACAGTGGCTGTCGCTGGTGATTGTCGAGGCGCCTAGCGCACAAGATGACCAGGGAACGGTGCACTTTCGCGCCACGTTTCGCGAGCCCAGTGGCTGGCATGTGTTAGAGGAGGTCTCGCGGTTCGTGAAGGAAGCGGGGCGCTGGTGGTACGTCGACGGTACGCCCAGCGTGGCGCGTTTAAAGCCGGGTCGCAATGCGCCTTGCCCCTGTGGTAGCGGGCGTAAATTAAAGGTATGTTGCAAAGCATAAGCACATCACTGCTAAGTCGTGTGAGGCATGAAACGCCATGATCGTTGGGTCGACTAACGCACTGAAAACCGTACGGCGGCACATGGGCGTTCATCGCCACACGGTCACGTCGCTATTCCTCATGGGGACACTGCTGCTGGCCGCCCTTATTGGGGTGCCTCAAGCCACCGCCGAGGAGGCGCCCCGCACGAACGCTTTCTCAACATCGGACATCAACTTGGTGGTGCCCTTTGGGCAGGGCGGCGCGACCGATATTCTATTTCGGGTCATTGCCGAGCAAGCGCAGACCTATTTGGGGACATCGATCATCACGATGAACATGCCGGGCAACGGTGCCACGCTTGGCTCGCAGTTCGTGAAGCAAGCCGCCCCGAATGGCCTCACGCTGTTGGGCAGCCATCAAACCATCGACTTGGCCTATATCGCCGGACTGTCCGACTACTCCCACGATGCGTTTGCCCCCATTGCCCTGCTGACTCGCACCGTGAACATTCCCGCCACCGTGTCCGGCCATACACTCACCACGGCCAGCGAGATCGCAGCGTTCGTCGAGCAGCATCCCGGTGAGCTGTTGGTGGGCATCATTCCCAACTCGACCGATCACTTCTTTTGGTTGCACTTTTTCGAGCAGACGGACATCTCGCCGGACGACATCCAGTTCGTGCGCTACCCCGATACGGGGGCTCAGGTCGTGGCGCTACTGGGCGGCGAATTGGACGTGGCCATGCTGAACCTGCCCTCCGCCGGGGGGCTGTTCGCGAGTGGTGCGCTGGTGCCGCTGGGCGTGGCCAGTGACACGCGGCTCGCGGCGCTGCCGGAGGTGCCGACATTGATCGAGCAGGGTATCGCGCTGGTCAATACGACGGATCGCGGCCTTTTTGCGCCGCTGAATACGCCGCCGGAGCGTCTGGAGCGTTTGGCCCAGGCCTTCGAGGAAGCCCTTCAACAGCCTGCGCTGGTGGAATCGCTGCAGCATACCCACGGCTCCCACGTCGATTTCATGCCCCGCGAAGCGTATGGCCGCTATCTCGATGCCCAGTACGACCAGCTGCAGCGATTGGCCGATACCATGGCGTTTGAGCGCTAGCCTTGAGGCCACAGAACGCAGAGGAGAGGCCGCGTGCCGCTAAATACCCGTGATCTTGCAGCCGAAACGCTGCTCTTAATCGTCTCGGCCACGCTGCTGCTGATGGGAAGTGCTGGCCTGCTAGTCGGGCTGGTGCTGCCTGAAACACTGCTCGGCCCTCTGCTGGTCCCCGATGCGTCGCTGGCCACGTTTCTGATAGGGGTGAGTTTGCTGGCAACGCTCTGTCAGTTGGCTTGGCTGCGACAACTGAGCGCCGCCGTGCTGGCTGTGCTGCTGCTCTATACGCTGCTACATAACGTGGTGGATGGTGGCGTCGCAACGTCACTGGTGACTCAGGACGAGCGCATGACCACCCTAGCGGTGCTGATGCTCGGCTGGATGACCGCGTGTCTGTGGGTCGGCGTGGGCAGCCACTGGCGCCGAGTCTGCTGGCGAGCGTCTGGGGTCGGGCTACTGCTGTTCGGCGGTTGGGTGGTGGCGCGGCTATGGATGAGCGATGCAGAGGATCGGCCGCTGTTCAGCTCATCGCCCATTGCGGTGCTGGTCTTCATCGTGCTGCTGGGAGCCGCGCTGCTGGTCGCGGGCTGGCGACATCGCGCCGAGCGGCTGAGCCCTGGTAAGCTCACGGTCATGGTGGGGTTGGCGGGCGTGTTGGTGAGTAGTCTCGCGTGGTTACTGCTGAGCATGAACCAGCGTTCGACCATCGAGTTGCAAGCCAGTTATCTGCTGGATAACGTGCAGCTCAACGCGGAGCAGGCCATGTCAGAGCGTCTGCAGCTCATGCACCGTATGGCAGAGCGCCTGGGGAGTTTGCCTGACGAGCAGCGCACGACACTGCTCCAACAAGATGCCCAGAGCTATTTCCGCGATACCCTGAGTTTGAATGCCATCGCCCTGATCGATGCTCAAGGGGGGCTGATCTGGCGCCAGGGGCGTCAGCAGGGGCGCGATGGTTGGTTGGTAGAACAATTAGCCAAACCCAGCGTACAGGCGTGGCTGGCGGTGCCCTTTGATCGTCCGCGGCTGCTGATGCCCGATGGCGAGCAGCGCAGCATGATGCTGATGGCGCTTCCCGTGCCCAACCGAGCACAGCAGCTGCTGGCGGCCATCGATTTGAGCGCGCTGCTCAACCATGAGTTAAGCCTGGCGCTGGGGCCGTTTCAGGTAGGCGTGAGCCGAGGCGAGCAGCTGCTGATGATGTTGCACCCCTCGGGCTTCGCCGTGGAAGGCGTAGAATCCCCCGTGAACGCCTTGGCCAACCGGCTCACCGGCTTGCCTGGCGGCGTGAACTTAATGCTGACCGCGTATCCTGGGCAGCATCATAATTGGTACCTCTTGGGGGTGATGCCCATCAGTGTGGCCATGGGTGGCTTGGTGATGAGCTGGCTGCTGGCTTTTAGTGTGGGCGTCGTGGGGGCTACCATTGCCCGTACTCGGGAGCTGGCGGCGGCGCGTCACTCGTTGGAAGAGAACGAGCAGCGCTACCGCTCGCTGTTCGTGCACCACCCCGACGCCGTCTTTTCGCTGGATCAGCGCGGCTATTTCCAAACCGCCAATACCACCTGTGCCGATGTGACCGGCTACCCGTTGGACGAGGTCGTGGGGCGGCACTTCACCGATTTCATTGCTCCCCACGAGCGAGAGCGCATCAAAGCGCACTTCACGTATGTGCTTCAGGGAGGCATTAGCCGCTACGAAGTCACCATGACCGACCGGGAGGCCCAGCAACGCATTCTGGATCTGATCAGCCTGCCCGTCACGGTCAACGGGCACATCGAGGGGGTCTACTGTATCGCCCAGGACGTGACCGACAAGCGGCGTCAGCAGACGCGGCTTCGCACCCTGGAGCGCAGCGTGGAAGCGAGCGTCAACGGCGTACTGATCGCGGATGCCCGACAGCCTGACCTGCCCATCATCTACGCCAACCAAGCGTTTAGCACCATGACGGGGTACGCCCAGAGTGACGTGATTGGCCAAAACTGCCGTTTCTTGCAAGGGCCAGAGAGCGATCCCGCCATGGTCACCAAGCTACGGCGCGGGATTCAAGCGCAGCGCGAAACCCATGTCACGCTGTGCAATTACCGTAAGGATGGCACGCCATTCTGGAACGATCTTTATATTGCGCCCGTGCGAGACAGCGAAGGTCAGGTCACGCACTTTGTGGGCGTTCAGCACGATATTTCGCAGCACAAAGCCTATGAAGCGCGGCTGGCTTACCATGCCACCCATGACGACCTGACCCGTCTGCCCAACCGCATGATGTTCGAAGAGACCCTGCATAAGCAGTTTGCCGCCGCCCAAGGCAGCGGTGAGCGGATCAGCGTACTGTTCGTCGATCTAGACGACTTCAAGCCCATCAATGATACCTTGGGGCATGCGGTAGGCGACCAGGTACTGATCGAAGTGGCCAAGCGGCTGCGGGCCGGGCTACGCCAGGAAGACACGGTCGCCCGCCTGGGGGGCGATGAATTCGTGCTGCTGATTACCAATACGGGCGACGAGCAGCAGGTCATCGAGGTGGTCGAGCGCTTGCTGCCCGCGCTCGCCAAACCCTACTGCCTGGAGGGCCATGAACTGTACCTGACCGCCAGCGTGGGGATTGCCATGAGCCAGCCCGACACGCCGCAGCCGCAAACGCTGATCCAGCAGGCGGACATGGCCATGTACAAGGCCAAGCAGCAGGGACGCAACGCGTACGCTTGGTTCAGTCACGACATCAATGCGCTGGCCAGCGAGCGAGTGAGCCTGCGCAATGACCTGCAAGAAGCGATCGACCACCAAGGCTTCGAGCTTCACTATCAGCCGCTGATGGATCGGCAAGGCAATATTGCCAGCGTGGAGGCGCTGCTGCGCTGGCCGCACCCCAGCAAAGGCTATGTCTCGCCGGCACGCTTCATTCCACTAGCGGAAGCCACCGGGCAGATCATGCCGATCAGCGAGTGGGTGCTGCAACGCGCTTGTCACGACATGCTGGCACTACAGCGCAGCGGCTTGGGCGCACTGCGCGTTGCTGTCAACCTGTCACCGCTACAGTTCCATCGTGACAGCTTCCTGGCCACGCTACGCCAAACCCTGGCCGATACCGGGCTGCCTGCCGAACAGCTCTCCCTGGAACTGACCGAAGGTACTTTGATGGATAACACCGCCTCCGCCATCGAGATTCTACATGCCCTTCGCGGTATGCAGGTCAGCGTCTCCATCGATGACTTTGGCACCGGCTACTCGAGCCTGAGTTATCTGAAGCATCTGCCCATCAGTACGGTGAAAATCGACCGCAGTTTCATTCACGAGCTGACCAACAGCAGCGATGATGCTGCCATCGTTCAAGGCATCATCTCCATGGCCCACCATTTGGGGCTGAGCGTTGTGGCCGAAGGGGTCGAGACCAGCGAGCAGCACCAGCGGCTGTTAAGCTATCACTGCGACGGCTTCCAAGGCTTCGGGTTGGCCAAGCCCATGCCCTTGGCGGAGCTCGAGCGCCTGCTGGCCGCTCAGCGAACGGCCACCACGCCCGTCAACCAATGAGTCATCATGGACAAGAGTTCGCCGCCCCAATGGTATCTCTACCTGCTAGAGTGTCAGCGGGGTACCTATGTGGGTATTACCAACAACCTCGCCAAGCGCTACCGCGCCCATGCGGCGGGTAAAGGCGCGCGTTATACCCGAGCGAATCCGCCGTTAGCCCTGCTCGGCGCGCAGCCGTTTGCCGACCGCGCTGAGGCCAGCCGAGCAGAGTATCGGCTAAAGCAGCAGTCACCCGATCAAAAACGCCGCTGGGCCGCCAAGTGGCCATATACGTATGAAGAGTAAGGAGCCTTGATGCTGACGTTTTTCTCCGAAGGCAGTCGCCGCCGCCAAGCACGCAGCGAGCTGCACGATGGTGCCTTGGTCACGCCCTTCGAGTGCCCGGAACGAATCGATTTGGTGCTGGCAGCCCTGCGCCAAGCGGACTTCGAGGTGCGCGCGCCCAACGATTACGGCCTAGCGCCCGTGCTGGCGGTTCACGATGCCGAGTACGTCGCGTTCCTGGAAAACTGCTGGCAGGCATGGCAAGCGGCGGGCCATGCGGGGGAAGCAATTCCCAACATTTGGCCTGCACGAACGATGCGCGGCGACCGTATTCCCCAATCGGTGAGCGGCCAGTTGGGCTACTACGCCCTGGCTGCTGAAACCTCGATTACGGAAGGCACTTTTGCCGCTGCCTTGGCAAGTAAAGATACGGCGCTGGCGGCAATCGATCATACCCTCGCTACTGGCGAGCCGACCTTCGGCCTGTGCCGCCCACCGGGCCACCACGCGGCGGTGGACCAGTTTGGCGGCTACTGCTTCTTTAACAATGCCGCCATCGCTGCCCAGCGCGCGCTGGACGCTGGCAAGCGCCGTGTCGCGATTCTCGATGTGGATTTTCATCACGGTAACGGCACCCAGCAGATCTTCTATCGCCGTGACGACGTGCTGTTCGCCTCGCTCCACGGCGACCCTGACGTGACCTTCCCCTACTTTTCGGGCTACAGCGACGAAACCGGCGAAGGAGTAGGTGAAGGCTTCACGGTCAATTATCCGCTGCCGCCGGGCACCTCCGTTGCGACGTGGATGGCCGCGTTGGATGAGGCGCTGGCGCACATCCACAGAGCAGAGTGCGAGCTGCTGGTGGTATCGCTGGGTGTGGATATTTTTGAAGGTGACCCGATCAGCGCCTTTACCTTTCAACACGCCGACTTTATTGCCCTCGGGCAGCGCCTTGCCGCCGCCGGGCTACCCTGCGTGTTTTTGATGGAAGGGGGCTATGCCGTTGAGGATATCGGGGTCAACGTGGTGAACGTCTTACAAGGGTTTGAGGAGGTCATGCAGGGCGTGAAATAAGGCATTAAGGTGACAGTTGCACGAAATTCGGGCAGTCTTATGCCTTTTTGGCCTATGCTATAGGTCGTTATCTCTTTTTTAATTTGATCGTTCAACGCGGGAGCGGCACGTGGCAGTTTACGGCGGTATTCAGGCACATGAAGTGGAGCGTTGGCTAAATGCCCTCACCAACGCGGCCTATGACCGACGCTGCCCGCTTTCCAAAGTGCACGGGGGAAACGCCCGTGCTCGCACTGCCCGCCAGGATTTGCTTCACCTGGCGACCGCGTTTCGAGGCGGCGAGCGCAGCCGCGACGCCGTTGCCGATGGCCTCAGCCGCTGGTGCCAGCACTATCTCACCGAAGCGGAGTGGTATGTGCTGGTCGGCGGGCGCAGGCCAGCTGCCCAAGCGAAGCCTGCCCCGCGTGTGAGCGAGCCAACCTCTGACACACCGAACGCCGACGAGCAAGCCGCTGACGATGCCTTGGAAGTGCTTTACCAACACCGCGTGGGTTAACCCACGACTGCTTGCACTGTTACAATGGATGCATGAACAGTGCCTCTGCCGCTCCGGCGACCGCCTCCCTCGATGATCCTTTCTACTACTTAGCGAATTTTCGCTTCGTGGTCGCGTGGGTGCAGGCGCGCCACGGAGATTTACTCAGTGCCGATGAGCATCACACGCTCCAGCAGTGGTCGCAGCTGCCCCGCGCTTCTCAAGCGCTGTTAGTGCGGATGGTGATGCGTAAAGGCGAGCTGTTCCGCGTGGATAAGCTTAGCTACCCTGAAATTGGCGATACTCATCAGGCGTTGGCGCCGCTACTGGCGCTTGGCTGGGTGGATGACGCGCCGCTGTTAAGCGTGGAGGAGCTGTTTCGGCTGCTGCGATTAAGCGAGCTGCGCGACGCCCTGAAAGCCTCTATGAATTCCGTTGGGCTGCCGTCTAACGTCACCAAAACAGTGCTTCAGGCGGCGTTAACGCCGGTGCTCACCGTTGCACTGCCGCTGCGCCAGTGGTGGCCTGCCGCCACAACGCACATCGTGCGACTCAACGTCATGGCACTGTGCGACCGCCTGCGGCTGATGTTCTTTGGCAACCTGCGTCAGGACTGGGCCGAGTTCGTGCTCACCGAGCTGGGTTTACAGCGTTTCGAGCAGGTGCCGCTGACTGCCGAATCACGGGCGTTTCAGCATCGAGACGAGGTGGACACCTACCTGGCACTACACCACCTGCGCGAACGCCTAGAAAACGGTGAGCTGCCTGAACAGCTGGCCACAGAAGTGCCCGCAGCCTCCAACAACCGCTGGCTAGACGCACGCCGTTCGCGGCTGCTGCTAACCCTGGGGCAAACGGCGGAACGTAGCGGCAATACGGAGCTGGCCCTGTCGCTTTACGCTGAATCGACTAACAGCGAGGCGCGCATACGCAGGCTGCGAGTGTTGGAACGCCTGAAGCGCTATTCAGAGGCTTATGAACTCGCTCAGGCCGCGCGCGAGCAGGCGGGGGAGAGCGAAGCCCAAGCGCTGGGGCGCTTGTTGCCCCGCTTGGCGCGCAAGCTGAACCAGCCCGCCCCCCAGGCCGTGAAAGCCGCCGAGGCCCCGACCTACGTGCTGGAGCTTCCTGGCCCTCAATCGGTAGAGCGCGCCGTTGCCGAACACTTCTCCACCGCCAGTGCTCCGGTGTTCTATGTGGAAAACTGCCTAATCACCGGGCTTTTTGGTCTGCTGCTCTGGCCAGCGATTTTCAAACCGCTACCGGGGGCGTTTTTTCACCCGTTTCATAGTGGGCCTGCGGATTTGTACCGCGAGGACTTCGTTCGTCAGCGCCAAGCCGAGATCGACGCCTGCCTGGCACAGCTAGACGACGGGCGCTACCGCGAGACGATGCGCGCGACATGGCACGCGAAGCAGGGCATTACCTCGCCGTTTGTGCACTGGGGTGTCTTGAGCGAACCGCTGTTAACAGCCGCGCTTAGCTGCCTGCCCGCCGCGCACCTACGTGCCTGCTTTATCCGCTTGCTGAGTGACCTAAAGCACAATCGGGCAGGCCTGCCGGATCTTATCCAGCTAATGCCCGATGCGCCCGCCGGGAAGCCTTGCTACCGTATGATCGAAGTGAAAGGCCCCGGTGACCGCCTGCAGGATAACCAGCGCCGCTGGATTGATTTCTTCTGCCGCCACGACATGCCGGTCGAGGTGTGCCACGTGCGCTGGCAGCCAACTTCATGAGCCGCTATCGGGTCGCAGTGCGTACGCTGTGCGATTTCACCGCACGCCAAGGCGACCTCGACCACCGTTTTACCCCCGCTCCCAGCGCCCAGGAGGGCATTGAAGGCCACGCGCTGGTGGCCAAACGGCGGGAAAACATAGCGGGCTACCTGGCCGAATTGCCGCTCTCCGGCGAATATCAGGGGCTACGCGTGGCGGGCCGCGCCGATGGCTTCGATGTGGCGGCGAATTGCGTTGAAGAGGTCAAAACCCATCGCGGCAGCCTGGCGCGTATGGCGGATAACCAGCGCGCACTGCACTGGGCCCAGGTGAAGATATACGGCGCGCTGCTCTGCGCCGAGCGCGGCCTTTCACACATCACGCTGGCGCTGGTGTACCTGGATATTGCCAGCGGTCAGGAAACGCGGCTGACCTTGGAGGCCAGTGCCACAGAGCTTGATGCGTTCTTTACCGACCAGTGCCAGCGCTTTTTAGCCTGGGCCGAGCAGGAGGCTGCCCACCGCGAACGCCGCGATGCGTGGCTCGCCACGCTGACCTTTCCCCACGTGGATTTTCGCCCAGGCCAGCGGGCGTTGGCCGAAGATGTGTTCAAAGCCGCCAGCACCGGGCGCTGCCTGCTGGCCCAAGCGCCCACCGGCATTGGCAAAACCCTGGGCACGCTGTTTCCCATGCTCTCCGCGATGCCCCGCCAGCGGCTCGACCGCATCGCTTTTCTCACTATGAAAACCCCTGGCCGCCGCCTCGCGCTCGATGCCTTGGCGAGCCTAGATGCCCCCGCGCAGCCGTTGAGGGTGCTGGAACTCGTCGCCCGCGATAAAGCCTGTGAATACCCCGGCACCGCCTGCCAAGGTGATGCCTGCCCGTTAGCAAAAGGGTTTTACGACCGCTTGCCTGCCGCCCGCCAGGCAGCGGTGGAACAAAGTTGGCTAGCGCGCGATGCGCTGCGGCAGGTGGCGCTGGCGCATCAGGTTTGCCCCTACTACTTAGACCAGGAGCTGGCCCGCTGGGCGGATGTGGCGGTGGGGGATGTGAACCACTGGTTCGATAGCCACGCGCTGCTGCACGGGCTTGCCCAGGCCAACGACTGGCGAGTGGGGCTGCTGGTGGATGAGGCGCATAACCTGGTAGACCGTGCTCGCGGCATGTACAGCGCCGCGCTCTCCCAGCAGCGTTTGAGCTTCCTGCGCCGTCATTCCCCGCCCGCCTTAGCCAAGCCGCTGGCCCGCGTGGGCAGGCAGTGGCAGGCGCTCAATAAAGAGGCCGCCGAGCACTCAGAACGGCGTTACCACTTGCTAGAAGCGCTACCCACCAAGCTGGTGGGCGCACTGCATACCCTGGCCGGGGCTATCTCGGATTATCTCGTGGAGCACCCCGACGGCGCGAATCAGGCACTCCAGGAACTGCTGTTCGAAGCGCTTGCATTCTGCCGCCTGGCGGAATCGTTCGGCGACCACTCGCTGTGCGATTTGGAGATTCAAGGCAAGGGAAGTGCGGTGCTTGGGTTACGCAATGTGATCCCGGCGGACTTTCTCGCCCCGCGCTTTAAGCGCGCTCACTGCACGGTGCTGTTTTCCGCCACGCTGTCGCCTTTCCATTACTACCGTAACCTGCTGGGCCTGCCCGAGCAGAGCGTATGGCGCGAGGTGGATTCGCCCTTTGTCGCCCGTCAGTTAGAGGTGCAGCTACGTACGGACATTTCTACGCGCTATCATCATCGTGTTGCGTCGGTAATTCCCATCGTCGCTACGCTGGCAGAGCAGTACCGGCGCTCGCCGGGCCACTATTTAGCCTTTTTCAGCAGCTTTGCTTATCTAGAGCAGGTGATGGACGCGTTCGAGCAGGCGCACCCTGAGATTCCGGTGTTCGCGCAAACGCGCAGTATGCAGGAAGCCGAGCGTGAGGCGTTTTTGGCGCGTTTTACGCCCGGCGGTAAAGGCATCGGTTTTGCCGTGCTGGGCGGTGCCTTCGCGGAGGGAATCGACCTTCCCGGTGATCGGCTCATCGGCGCTTTCGTGGCGACACTGGGCCTGCCGCCCTTTAACGATTTCAACGAAGCGCTAAAAGCGCGCCTGCAAACACGTTTTGGCCAAGGTGATGACTACACTTATCGTATTCCAGGGATGATCAAAGTGGTGCAAGCCGCCGGGCGAGTGATCCGCAGCCCGGACGATGAAGGAGTGGTGGTATTGATGGATGACCGCTTTGCTCAAGCCAAGGTGCGCGCACTGCTGCCGCGCTGGTGGCACCTGGACTGATCGCTCGGAAAATAGCAGCGCAAAAACAAAAACGGCCACTTGCTCTAGGAGCTAAGTGGCCGTTTTCACTAAATTCTTGGTCGGAATAGCAGGATTCGAACCTACGACCTCTGCCTCCCGAAGGCAGCGCTCTACCAAGCTGAGCTATATTCCGAAGGTTGCTAAGGCGTGCTCAACAACGGGACGAATCATACGCAGGCGAAGGGCTTTTTTCAAGCCCCTTTTGCGCTGTTTGTGCAGAGACGCCGTTCCCGGCGATTAGGCCTGGCGATCGACGGCCAAGCGGGCGAGTTGCGCCATGCTGTCGCGGTAGGTGCTGGCTGGCAGGGCGTCGAGTTCAGCCAGCGCTTTGTCCGCCATCTCTTCTGCCCGGGCACGGGTGTACTCGAGGGCGCCGGTGGCCTGGATGATCGCGAGTACGTCGTCTAGCTGCTCGAGACCGCCTTTACGAATCACCTGACGAATCAGCTTGGCTTGCTCGGGGGTGCCACGCTCCATGGCGTGGATCAGCGGCAGCGTGGGCTTGCCTTCGGCCAAGTCATCGCCAACGTTTTTGCCCATGGCCGTGGCGTCGCCCTGGTAGTCCAGCAGGTCGTCGATCAGTTGGAAAGCCAGGCCCAGGTAGCGGCCGTAATGCTGCAGGGCGCGCTCCTGCTCGGGCGTGGCCTCGGCGAGCACTGCGCCGCTATGGGAGGCGGCTTCGAACAGCATCGCGGTTTTGCCCTGAATCGTTTCGAAGTAATCCGCCTCGGAAATGCTGGGGTTGCCAATGTTGGTCAACTGCAGCACTTCGCCTTCCGCAATCACGCAAGTCGCGCCGGAAAGGATCGCCATGATACGCATGGAGCCAACGTCGACCATCATCTGGAACGAGCGGGAGTAGAGAAAATCGCCCACAAGCACCGAAGGCGCATTGCCCCAGGCGTCGTTAGCGGTTTTCTTGCCCCGGCGCATGTGCGACTCGTCCACCACGTCGTCGTGCAACAGCGTGGAGGTGTGCATGAACTCGATCAGCGTGGCGAGGGTGATGTGCTTGTCGCCCTCATAGCCCAACGAACGGGCCGCCAGCAGCACCAGAAGCGGGCGCAGACGCTTACCGCCGCTTTCGATGATGTACTGGCCAATGGTTTCCACCAGCGGCACTTTAGAGTTGAGCTGAGCGACGATCGTCTGGTTGACGGCGTCAAAGTCATCGGCCACCACGGCGTGCAGCGGTGAGGGCGAAGGGCTGGCAGGCGGGGTTGGAGAGACGTTGGCTGTCATGGGTTCCGTTCATCGCGGCGGGTAAGAAGAGTGAGGTCATGCTATGGGGCTGCCTGTAAGGCGTCAAGGCGTAGCGCCATGGGGGCGGCATGCCGGTGATTGACAAGTACCGGTGGCCTTGTGGTAAGGCGCGATAGTCGTTATAATCCGCGACCCACTCATCATGCTCCCTGTCAGATGGTTGCCAAAAGGGGCGCCACTCGCAGCAGGTCGATAAGAGCGGAAGGCGATGAGCGTTGGTTACGCGGGGCGTAACCGGCATTAACGACAAGTCCGGAGAGCGACATGTACGCAGTTATCAAAAGCGGTGGCAAACAGTACCGCGTTCAAGAAGGTCAGACCCTCAAGCTCGAGAAAATCGAAGTCGCTACCGGCGAAACGATTGAGTTTGATGAAGTGCTGCTGGTTGCAGACGGCGACGACGTCAACGTTGGTGCTCCGCTGGTAAGCGGTGCCAAGGTTTCCGCCGAAGTTGTTTCCCACGGCCGTGGCGACAAAGTCACCATCATCAAATTCCGCCGCCGGAAGCACCACATGAAGCGTCAGGGCCACCGTCAGTGGTTCACTGAAGTCAAAATTACCGGAATTTCTGCGTAAGCAGCCAATTCCCTTTAGGAGGATTTTGCAATGGCACATAAAAAGGCAGCCGGCTCCACGCGTAACGGTCGCGATTCCGAATCCAAACGCCTTGGTGTGAAACTGTACGGTGGCCAAGCGGCAACCGCTGGTAACATCATCGTTCGTCAGCGCGGCACGCGTTTCCACGCCGGCACTGGCGTGGGCGTTGGTCGTGACTACACGCTGTTCGCACTGAACGATGGCGTCGTGAAGTTCGAGACCAAAGGTCCGAAGAACCGTAAATTCGTCAGCATCGTATCTGCCTAAGCAGCCTAGGTTGCTTTGTGTAAGTGTTCTTGTGTCACTTACGCAGTGCGAAGATGACGAAAAAAAGCCCCGCCATGGCGGGGCTTTTTTGTCTTTTTGATCCCTTTTGTCCGCATGAGGCGGGTGGGGATAGTGCAGTGAGGGCGGCGGAAGCGGCCGGGAGAATCCAATGCAGTTCGTCGATGAAGCCTCGATCATTGTTGAGGCAGGTAAAGGCGGCAATGGCTGTCTGAGCTTTCGCCGCGAGAAATATGTGCCCAAAGGTGGCCCCGATGGTGGCGATGGCGGCCACGGTGGCAGCGTCTACCTGATTGGTGATGACGCGCTCAACACCTTGATCGATTTCAAATTTCAGCGCTTCTACAAAGCTGAAAACGGGCAGGGCGGTATGGGCCGCCAGATGAGCGGTAAAGCCGGGGAAGACTTGCACGTCAAAGTGCCGGTGGGCACCACGGTGATCGATGAAGACACCCTCGAGGTGATTGCCGACGTGACGGAAATCGGTCAGGTCGTGCTGGTGGCCGAAGGCGGTCGCCGTGGGTTGGGAAACATTCACTTCAAATCCTCCACCAACCGTGCACCGCGCCGTACCACGCCGGGCACCGAAGGCGACCGTCGTAACCTGCGCCTGGAAATGAAAGTGATGGCGGATGTGGGCCTGCTGGGCATGCCCAACGCCGGTAAGTCGACGCTGATTCGTTCCGTGTCGGCGGCCAAGCCCAAAGTGGCCAACTACCCGTTCACTACGCTGGTGCCGAACCTGGGCGTGGTGAAGCTGGGTATGCATGAGCACTTTGTAATGGCCGACGTACCGGGGCTGATTGAAGGTGCCTCCGACGGCGCTGGCCTGGGGCTGCGCTTCTTGAAGCACCTGACCCGCACGCGGCTGCTGTTCCACGTGGTCGATGTGGCGCCGTTCGATGAGTCCGACCCAGTAGAAGCGGCGCAGGCGATTATTCACGAGCTTGGCCAGTTCTCTCCGGCGCTCTCCGAGCGGCCCCGCTGGCTGGTGCTGAACAAGTTCGATCTGCTGCCGGAAGAGGAGCGCGAGGCGCGCGCCCAGGCGATTATTGATGCGCTGAACTGGGATGGCCCCGTCTTCCGTATTTCGGCGATCAGCAGTGAAGGCACCGATAAGCTGGTGCAGGCCGCTTACCGCTGGCTCACCGAGCAGCAGCGTTTGGAAAACGAAGACGAAGAGGCCCATGCCCGCGAGCAGGAGATGCGTCGCCGCATGGAAGAGGAGTCGGTGGCCCGTACCGAGGCCCGCCTTGGCCGTCGTCGTAAGCGCGATGATGAAGAAGACGATGACGATTTCGACGACGATGATTACGATGTCGAAGTGGAGTACGCCCCGTAAGCCAGCGGCGTACTAGCTAGGATGAAACGCGTGAGCGCAATGGCGTGGGAGAGTCGCGACGTGGAACACAACGAGCAGTTGCCGGGCCGTGAGGCGCTGAGTAGCGCCCGCCGGGTAGTGGTCAAAATTGGTAGCGCGCTGCTCACTAATGATGGTCGCGGGTTGGATGAAGCGGCCATCGGCGGCTGGGTGGATCAAATCGCCGCCCTGCATCAGCAGGGGAAAGAGGTGGTGCTGGTCTCCTCCGGTGCAGTGGCAGCCGGTATGGTACGCCTAGGCTGGCAGGCGCGCCCTAGCGCCGTGCACGAGCTTCAGGCGGCCGCCGCCGTGGGCCAAAATGGCCTGACCCAGTGCTACGAGCAGCACTTTGCGCGCCACGGCATGCTCACCGCGCAGATTCTGCTTACCCACGACGACCTCTCTAACCGCAAGCGCTACCTGAACGCGCTCTCGGCGCTGCGCACGCTGGTCGAGATGCGCGTGGTGCCGGTCATCAACGAAAACGATACCGTCGTCACCGACGAGATCCGCTTTGGCGATAACGACACCCTCGGCGCGTTGGTGGCGAATCTGCTGGAAGCCGATGCGCTGCTGCTGCTCACCGACCAGGAAGGCCTGTTCGATGCCGACCCCCGCCATAATCCTGACGCCACGCTGATTGCTGAGGGGCGTGCTGACGACCCCCGCTTGGCCGCCGTGGCGGGCGGCGGCGGGGCGCTGGGCCGGGGGGGGATGAGCACCAAGGTGCGTGCTGCCCAGCTCGCGGCGCGCTCCGGCGCGGTGACCGTGATTGCCAGCGGCCGCCAGCCGGAGGTGATCACTCGCGTCATGGGGGGCGAAGCGCTCGGCACGCTGCTGCGTCCGGATCAAGCGCCGATGGCGGCGCGCAAGCGCTGGCTGGCGGGACAGCTTCAGGTGCGCGGTACGCTGGTGCTGGATGCGGGTGCGGTCAACGTGCTGCGCGACAAAGGCTCCAGCCTGCTGGCGGTGGGCGTGCGTGACGTGCAGGGCAGTTTCAAGCGCGGCGACATGGTGCTGTGTGTGGACGAGCAGGGCGCTCGCGTGGCCAAGGGGTTGGTCAACTACGGCGCTGACGAAGCCCGTCAGCTAGCAGGCCAGCCAAGCCACCAGATCGAAGCCATCCTTGGTTACGTGGAAGCCCACGAACTGATCCACCGCGACAACCTGGTGGTGGTTTAAACGACGGGTTAGCCGCGCCGCTTCGGCGGTAGCGGTACCTGGCGCGGCCAGTCGTCGGGCACCACCATCAGCCGCGTTAGCGGTCTCTCCTGGCCACTATTTTCTTGGCAACTCTTTTCCCAGTAGTTCTCTTCCCAGCAGTTCTCTTCTTCCTGTGGGTCGTACAGCATTACTTGCTGCGGCCCGTAGCGGTTGATCTGCGCCATCACGGCCTCCATCCGCTCATTGGCGTTGCCAAACGCGTCGAGCGATGGCGGCGCTAACCAGTGGGGCTTTGCTAGCCACGCGACCTGTAGCGCCGTGCTGTAGCGTTCGGCCACGCTGGGCCAAGCGTGTTGATAGCACCACCACCCTCGCCGATGCTCGGCGGTTGCGCCGGTTGGTGGTGGCAGTGCGACATGCCAGGGGTAAAACAGCACGCCGGGCATGGCAAGCCGTTGGGTGAGCCGTGCGCTGAGCGTCGCGGACTCCGCGATGTCTCTGGGCGTGAGCCAATGCGCCATGGCGGCCTTTGCAGGGGCCGTGCGGGAGAGCGGCAGTTGGTGGTGCAGAAGGTGACCGCACTTCAACGCCAAGCTGTCCAAGCCGCCGGGGCCAATCCAGCGGCTTTGGCTGGTGGGCTCTCCCGGCCCCTCGGGTAGGCCAAGATAGAACTTAATCGCCACTTCTAAATGAATGGGGGAGGGGAGATCCCGCGTGCGGTAGAGCATGTCCAGCTCTCCCAAGGTGTTGCGGCGCTGGGTGATGCGTAGGTTGTTGGCCAGTAGGCGAGTATTAGGGGCGTTATCCAGTAACAGCTGCCAAAGCCGTTCATGGTAGTGGCCCATGCGCGTGATCAGCTTGCCATCTAGGGCTTGCACCCTGGGTAGCAGGGTGTCGAGCCACTTATGCTGCTCCTCTGCTAAGCCCAGCGCGGAACGTGTGGGGCGGCCTGGGTAATCGCCAAGGGTCACCAAATCTGGTGTGACGATGAGCCACGCCATATCGCGCAGCACCGCATGGTGAATCCCATCGCTGACACCTTCGGCGGAGGTCGTCAAAAGTCTCTCCTATCAACCGGCCCGATATACGACTGAGTTAGCCGCTTGCTGCTACGCTAAACACATTACCTCGCGATGCCAATAAAATCCCCTAGATACACGCAAAGGAGTGTTGCATGGGCAGTGCCAAATCGAAAAAGCAAAAATCTAAAGCGAAGAAATCCTCGGCGAAAACGTCCACCACCAATGCGCCGCAGCGGCTAACCCCCGAGACGGGCGCCGCGCTGTTCGAAGATGCCCGCTCACGGCTTGAAGCGGTCTTCAACGCGCTGGCGATTCATCCCGATGCCCAGGCCCGGTTGATGCAGCCCAGCCTCTCGCTGCAAGTGAGTGTACCGGTGCGCATGGACGATGGCAGTTTGAAGGCGTTTCCCGCCTGGCGAGTGCAGTACGACACCAGCCTCGGCCCGGCCAAGGGGGGCGTGCGCTTTCACCCCGATGTGAATCAGCATGAAGTGACCACTTTGAGCTTTTGGATGGCGGTGAAGTGTGCAGTGGTGGGCCTGCCCTATGGCGGCGGCAAAGGCGGCGTGCAGGTGGATGCCAAGGCGCTTTCTTCGTTAGAGCGCGAGCGCTTGGCGCGGGGCTATATTCGCGCCATTGCCGACATCATGGGGCCAGACCGAGACATTCCCGCACCGGATGTGAATACCGATGCCACCGTCATGGGCTGGATGATCGATGAGTATGAGCAGATTCGGCGCGCCCAGGCGCCTGCTGCCATCACCGGGAAACCGCTATCGCTTGGCGGCTCGCCGGGGCGTGTCGAGGCCACGGGGCGCGGAGCGCTCACCGTATTGGATTTATGGGCCGAGCGCGAAGGGCGCAAGCCCGAGGAGACCACGCTGGCCGTGCAAGGGTTTGGCAATGCGGCCTTCCATTTTGCGCGCTTGGCAAGCCAGCGTGGCTACAAGTTGGTTGCGGTCTCCGACTCCAGCGGTGCGATCTACCATGCCGATGGGCTCGATATCGCGGCGGCGAAGGAGGACAAGAAGCAGCATGGCAAGCTGTCAAAAAGCCAGCAGGGCAAGGCCATGTCTGGAGATGACTTGTTGACCCTGGAGGTCGATGTGCTGGTGCTCGCCGCGCTGGAAAATCAGCTGCATCGCGACAACGTGGGCGAGGTGAAGGCAGGCGCGGTGCTTGAAATTGCCAACGGGCCGCTCACTAGCGATGCGGATGCGGCGCTGGAAAAACGCGGCGTGCCGGTGCTGCCCGACGTGCTGGCGAATACCGGCGGCGTCATCGTGAGCTATTTCGAGTGGCTGCAAAACCGTGCGGGCGAAACCTGGCAGGAAGAGGAGGTCAATCAGCGTCTGGATCGCCGACTCGGCGATGAGGCCAAGCGGGTGCTGATGAGGGCGGAGGAGGAGCAGATCACCTATCGTCAGGCTGCTTACCGGCAAGGTATCGAGCGCATTGCAGCGGCGATCATGGCTCGAGGGAACTGCCAAGACTGCCGCTAATGAGCGACGCAACGCAAGCGGCGGGCCCGAAGGCCCGCCGCTGTGTCAGTGCTGGCACACTGCCATGCTAACTGACATGTGGATCGCTTGAGTGATCAGTCGCGATCCATTTGGGTGACGTCGAAGGAGCCCTGACGCAGGCTCAGCTCCAGCTCGCGGCCGTTCTGCTCTCGACCCTCGACCTCAATGATGCCGCTCTTATCGATATCGATGCTTTCGAATTCGGTCATGCCTTCCTGGCGGGCAGCATCAAGTGCTTGGCGGACGTCCTCTTCACTCATACCCCAGGCGCCGGTAATCAGACGCTTGCGCTCTTCTTGCAGGCTTTCGCCGTTATCGATGGAGAAATCCACGTCGGCGTACCATTCGTCATCCAGCCAACCTTCCACTTCCACGCGGCCACGGTCGTCCACGTTGATCTCTTCGATGTGGCTGAACCCATAGTCGTTGGCGTAGGTCAGAATGTCATCGATCCGGTCCAACGGCTGCGTGTCGGCTTGGGCGCTGCCCGCTGCGGCGGCAAGCAGAAGAGCAGAGGTCGGGATCAGCAGCATTTTTTTCATAGCGTTCATATCAAATTCCTTCTTTGCTTAGTGAATGCATTGCCGGATGATGCCTGACGAAGGTCAGTCAGCGAATGCGACAGGGTATTTATATCACCGGGGTTCTTTCCTAAACCTGACAAAGCCGTTCATCTAGCGTTCATGTTGCCTTTGGCATCCTAGTCTTATGAAAACGACGTCTCTCCTCTCACTCAAGCAGTTACCCTGGCAGCGGCTCCCTTTGACAGGGGGGCTGGCGCTACTGCTGGTGCTCGTATTGATGGGTAGTGCGACCGGTGACCAGCACTGGGAGGCGCTGCATGGCGAAGTGCGGCGAGGCGACGTGGTTCCCCTGGATACCATTCTCGACTGGCTCGACGCCCACTACATCGGCGACGTGTTGGAGGTCGAAATCGAGCGCGACGATGGGCTGGTCGAGTATGAAATCAAGCTGCTAGGTCCCCAAGGGCAGGTCGTCGAGTTCGAGTTCGATGGCCAGAATGGCCAGCTCATGCAAATCGAAGGCGTGCGCATCCGCGACATGCAGCGTTGATACGGTTACCTGCAATATCCCGTCTTTACTGAGTGTATTCATAAGGGTGTGTTGATGAAGTGTTTACTGGTAGAGGACGACCAGGCGCTTGCCCGTGAGCTGAGCCAAGCGCTGCAAGATGGCGATTGGATCGTCGAGCGTGCGGAGAACGGCCAGGAAGCGGACTTTTTAGTGCGCACCGAAGCGTACGATACGGTCATTTTGGATATCGGCCTGCCCGATGGTGACGGCACCCGTTGGCTCTCTTCCTGGCGGGAGGATGGCATCGATCTTCCCGTGCTGATTTTGACCGCCCGCGAACGGTGGGCCGATAAAGCCGCTGGCTTTACCGCCGGTGCCGATGACTACGTCACCAAACCCTTTGAACCCGCCGAGGTGCTATTTCGCCTGCGGGCCTTGGTGCGCCGTACCCATGGCCATGCGCACCCGGTGCTCAAAGTGGGCGAGCTTAGCCTGGATACCCATACGCAGCATGTCACCTTGGTGGGCAGGCCGGTGAGCTTGACCGCCCAGGAAACCCGTCTCTTGAGCTACCTGATGCACGCCTCTCCTCGGGTCGTCAGCCGTAGCGAGCTGTCCGAGCACGTGTACGACCGTGACCACGAACCCGACTCCAATGTGATCGACGTTCAGGTTAGCCGTCTGCGTCGCAAGCTGGGCGCGTGGCGCATCGCAACGCTGCGTGGTCAGGGGTACCGCCTGCTAGCCGATGAGCCAAGCGATTCATGAGCGCCAATGTCGTTACTTGGAGCCAGCGCTGGGCTAACCGCTCCATCACCCTACGTCTGCTGCTGGCGGTGCTGCTCATGGTGCTGCTGGCACTCCCCGTGGCCGGCTGGCTGTTGTCCCATCACTACCGTGCCTCTGCGGTCAACGCGTTCGATGAACGGCTGGAAGCGACCCTCAACGTGGTCATTGCGGGGGTGACTTACGACCCGCTCACCGAGCAGCTCCACTACGAGCGCGCGCTGGGTGACCCGCGTTTCGACCACGTTTACTCAGGCTGGTATTGGCAGATTACCGACGATGCGAACCACTCGGTCACGTCGCGGTCGTTATGGGATCAGCGCTTGCCGGTACTGGAGAGCGAGCGAGTGACCGCCCGCACGCTGCCAGGCCCGCGTGGCCAGCAGCTACGCGTCGTAGAGCGCGATATCTATTTGGGCGCGTTGGAGACGCCGCTGCACGTGAGCGTCGCCGCACGTGACGACGACTTGCGCGAAGACGTTCGGGCTTTTCAGCAGATGCTGTGGCTGGGACTGTTAGGCCTGGGTGCGCTGCTGCTAGGCGTGCTGGCACTACAAGTGCGTTGGGGGCTCGCGCCGCTGCGGCGCATGAACGCCAACTTACGTGATGTAGAGCAGGGGCGGGTAGAGCAGCTGGATACTCGTTTGCCTGACGAGCTGGCCACGCTGGCTACATCCATGAACGCCGTGCTGGCCCGCGATCAGCGGCTCATCGAGCGGGGCCGCCACACCGCAGGCAACTTGGCCCACGCCCTCAAAACACCGATCAGCGTCATGCGGCTGTTGGCCAAACAGCTACCCAGCGAGAGCCGCAGTGCCTGGGAAGCCGAGCTGTCGCGTATCGATAGCGCCGTGCGTCACCACTTGGCGCGGGCTTCCGCTGCAGGCGAGGGCGTGCGCTTTGCCCCAGTAGCACTACAAGAGACACTATCGCCGCTCATCAACGGGCTTGCCCGGCTCGCGCAGCGCCGTCATATTACGCTGCGTCAAACCGTGCATAGCGGCGTGCGGGTGCATATGGACGGACAGGACCTGCAGGAGATGGTGGGTAACCTGCTTGACAACGCCCTGCGCTGGGCCAACAGCGATGTGCATATCCGCCTGCAGGCACAGGGGAACACGCTGCGGTTGGTGGTGGGCGATGACGGCCCCGGTATGACCCCGCAGGAGTGCCAGGCAGCGGTCCAGCGCGGCAAGCGGCTGGATGAACAGCGCTCTGGCAGCGGCTTGGGATTAGCCATCGTGACGGACCTCGTCACGCTTTATCATGGCCAGATGCGCCTTCAGCGCGCCGAGTCTGGCGGTTTAGAGGTAGTCATTGAACTGCCTGTGGTCGCTACTTAACGAGCTTAAGAGCGATGCAACACACAGCACAGAGGGTGTGAAATGACACAAATCGCCACGACGTTACCCGACGTACTGGTCGGGCCTTTGCTGCGTCGGCTGTCGCCGTCGCGGCTCATCTTATGGCTGGTAGCGACCCGTCCGCTGACCATGCAGCTCGTGCTGAACCCCGAGCAAGAGGAGCAGCAGACCCACGCGTTAGACAACGCCCATCAGTGCGTGGCGATTGGACGGCATGCTTACATTCACTGTATCGACCTTTCGCTGCCCGCTGCGCTGCCCACCGATACCCGTATTGCCTACGACCTGCAGGTACAAAGCACTGACGGCGCGTGGCAACCCATGCCGGAGTGGGCACCGTGGCTATGCCACGATGGCTATGACTACCCAGGCTTTGTGTTGGCCTCTCGCCACCACCGTTTGATGCACGGCTCCTGCCGTAAACCCCATCACGACAGCGCCGATGGCCTAGTGCGGGCCGATCACTGGATAGCCGAGCGCCAGGAGTCTCCTACCGAGTGGCCCGCGTGGCTGCTGATGACCGGCGACCAAGTGTACGTGGATGACGTGGCAGGCCCCATGCTGCGGGCGGTGCATGCGCTGATTGCCCGTCTGGGTCTGGTGGATGAGCTGCTTGAGGGCGCTACCGTCGATGACAGCCAAGCGCTGTATAACGCCCCGGAAAGCTACTATCACCGGGAAGCGCTGCTGCCGGATGTCACCAGCAATGCGGCGCTGCGCGAGCGCTTTTTTGGCGGCGTCAAAAAGCCGGTATTCACCTCGGCGAACGCCCAGAACCACCTGATGACGCTGGCCGAGATGCTCGCCATGTACTGCCTGGTGTGGTCGCCCACGCCGTGGCAGGTGATTGCCTATGACGCCCCGGCGTTAGGCGACAAAGAGGCCGAGGCTTATCGAGAAGAGCAGGCGATCATTGAAGCCTTTGTAGAGGGCCTGCCTCAGTGCGCGCGGCTGATGGCCCACGTGCCCAGCCTGATGATTTTTGATGACCACGATGTGACCGACGACTGGAACCTGACCGCCGACTGGGAGCGCTGCGCCTACGGCCACCCGTTCTCGAAACGCATCATCGGCAACGCGCTGGTGGCGTACCTGCTCTGCCAGGGCTGGGGCAATGCGCCCGATAAACTTAACCCGTTGCTCCACCAGGCGATCACCCTGTTTGACGATATCGGCCCGCTGAATCCTAGCGCCCAGGATGCCCTCATCGAGCGGCTGCTGCGCTTTCAGGGCTGGGAGTTTCAGGTGCCGGGCACGCCCGCCCTCATCGTGCTGGACACCCGCACGCGCCGCTGGCGCAGCGAGCGCAGCCCCAGTCGCCCATCGGGCTTGATGGATTGGGAAGCGCTGATGGAGATGCAGCAGGCGCTGCTGGGCACTAAAAGCGCCGTGATCGTCTCGCCTGCGCCCATGTTTGGCGTCAAGCTGATCGAAAGTATCCAAAAACTTTTCACCCTGGCGGGCAAGCCGCTGGTGGTCGACGCCGAGAACTGGATGGCGCACCGGGGCGCGGCCAACGTGCTGCTGCATATCTGGCGGCACTCCAAAACCCCCGGTAACTACGTGATCCTCTCGGGGGACGTTCACTACTCCTTTGCCTACGACATCGTCGTGCGACGCCAGAAGCGGGCGCCACAGCTCTGGCAAATCACGTCGAGCGGGGTGAAGAACACCTTTCCCAAACAGCTGCTGAATACCTTTGACCGCCTGAACCGCTGGCTCTACGCGCCGCTGTCGCCGCTTAACTGGTTCACCAAGCGGCGCAAGCTCAGCATCTACCCCCGCGATCCAGACCAGGCCAGCGCCGGAGAGCGATTGTGGAACGCCAGTGGCATCGGTTTGGTGAGCCTGGACGAGCAGGGCAAACCAACGGATGTTCGCCAGCTTGATGCCAGTGGGGGCGACGTGGTCTTTCCGCCGCCGAAGGTGCCTATCGACCCGTAAAGAACCGCTAGCTGTCATACAATTGTCATCACAATAACGCAGGCTTGCTGCCCTAGAACCTTCCTCATGGAGCGTTACAAATCATAGGGATAGTAGACGTTTGATAGGGCAGCAGGCATATGACCGCACAAGAAGCGCAGTGGCTAAATCAAATTATTGCGGCAGAAGAGCTGCACGTGCTGTTCCAACCCATCGTGGACGCCAATCAGCAGGCCATTTACGGCTATGAAGCGCTGATTCGCGGGCCAAAAACGTCCCCGCTGCACTCTCCCCTGCGGTTATTCGATGTGGCGACCCAGGCGGGCCTGCTGGTCGAGCTGGATCTTCTGTGTCGGCGTCTCGCCATTCGTCGGTTTGCCGAGCTCGAACTGCCGGGACTGCTGTTTCTCAACGTGATGCCGTTGACCATCGTGGAGCGTGATTTCCGCGAAGGGCTGACGATGAGCTTCATCCAAGAGAGCGGCCTGCCCCCTGAGCGCGTGGTCATCGAGTTGACCGAACACGTGCCGATTCATGACTACGAACTGATGCGTCAAGCGGTGGACCACTACCGCGATATGGGCTTTCAGGTCGCGTTGGATGATTTGGGGGCCGGGCACTCCAGCCTGCGCCACTGGTCAGAGCTGCGGCCCGACTTCGTCAAGCTCGACCGTCACTTCATCTCAGGGATCGACAAAGAGCCTGCCAAACGGGAGTTTTTGCGCTCCATTTTGGACGTGGCGCGCAGTCTCGACTGCCAGCTCATCGCCGAAGGCGTTGAAACGGCCGCTGAACATCTCTGTTTATGGGAGCTAGACAGAGGCCTTGCGCTGCTGCAAGGTTTCTACTTCGCTCGGCCAAGCCTTCAGCCTCCCATGCAGCTCAATACGCTCCTGCCTGCCACGACCCAGCTCAAAAGCCCGGCGGGTCGCACCGCGCACTCCATTTTACGCCCGATCGAGAGCGTCTCGGCGAGCTGTTCGGTGCCCACGCTGGCCGAGCGCTTTCGCGGGGATCCTCGGCTGCGCTGCGTGGCGGTGATCGAAGCGGGCGTTCCCGTGGCGGTGGTGCGCCGCAATGCCTTCCTCACGCTGTTCACCAACCAGTACAGCCACGCGCTGTACGCTAAGCGCTGCGTGCTGGAGATCGCCGATCCTAAAATGATCGTGGCGGATGCGGATCTCTCCCTGGAGGCGCTGAGCCAGCAGCTCACCGACAGCCGCGACATCGAACAGGAGGATTTCGTCATCGTCGATGGCGAGGGGCAGTACCTTGGGATGGGCAATATCGTCGATCTGCTGCGTGAGATTACCGCGATTCAAGTGCGCCAAGCGCGCCACGCCAATCCACTCACCGGGCTGCCCGGCAATATTCTGATCAACGAAACCTTGGCTTCGTATTTATCCCAAGGCAGCGGCTTCGCGGCGGCTTACGTGGATTTGGATAACTTCAAGGCGTTTAACGACGCCTACGGCTATGCCCGCGGCGACCACGTGATCATCTCACTGTCCCGATTGCTGCAGGCGCAGGTGGAGAGTGCCGGCGGCTTTATCGGCCATATCGGCGGCGACGATTTCATGATGTTGCTGCCGCTGGAACACTGGGAAAGCGTCTGCCAGCAGATTCTCCACTCTTTCGAAGTGATGGCGCCTGGCTTTTACGAGGAGAGTGACCGTCTTCAGGGCGGGATCTCCATCGAAAGCCGCCAGGGCGGCGTGACATTCTTCCCCTTCGTCAGCGTCTCGGTTGCCGTCAAGCCGATTACCGACCCCGCTCCCTGCAAGGCGCTGGATATCGCTGCGCAGCTCTCGGAGCTGAAGCATCAGGCCAAGAAAATCGCCGGCAACAGCCTGTTCGTGGAGCGGCGCGGCTGCTGCGTGGGCGGCGACTGTTAGTCGTCACGGATTCGTCACCTAGGCGTCATGAGAGTGTCCCGAGGCTGTCACATCGGCTCGCCACTATGGCGTTAACACTTCTTAACTCGCTTAGGTGATGCATGCATACTCTCTCTTTCTCTCGTACGCTGTTGAGCGCCGCCGTTGCGGGCGCGTTTGCACTGGCAGCGGTCACTGCCTCTGCTGATCTCTCTTCGCGCTACATGGACAACGACGGCGACATGATCGCCGACGTGCCCAGCGATGAGTCGCAGTGGGTCGATCCGGATACGCTGGTGTTTGCTTACACGCCGGTTGAAGATCCGGCCGTGTATGCCGACGTTTGGGCCGATTTCCTGGATCACCTGAGCGACGCTACCGGTAAAAACGTTCAGTTCTTCCCGGTGCAGTCCAACGCTGCCCAGCAGGAAGCGCTGCGCGCTGGTCGTCTCCACGTGGCGGGCTTCAACACGGGCGGTGTGCCGGTGGCAGTCAACTGCGGTGGCTTCCGCCCCTTCGCCATGATGGCGGCGGAAGACGGCAGTTTCGGCTACGAGATGGAAATCATCACCTACCCCGATAGCGGTATCGAGTCGGTGGAAGACTTAGCCGGTCGTCAGCTGGCGTTTACCTCCGAAACGTCCAACTCCGGTTTCCGCGCGCCTTCCGCGCTGCTGCGCTCTGAGTACGGTCTGGAAGCGGGTGAAGATTTCGAGACAGCTTTCTCTGGCTCTCACGACAATTCCATCCTTGGCGTAGTGAACAAAGATTACGACGCCGCCGCCATTGCCAACTCCGTGGCCAAGCGCATGCTGTCACGCGATGTGGTGAGCGAAGGCGATTACAACGTCATCTACACCTCGGAAACCTTCCCCACCACGGCCTATGGTCTGGCGCACAACCTGAGCCCGGAGCTTGCCGAGCAGATTCAGGATGCGTTCTTCAGCTACGACTGGGAAGGCACACCGCTGGAAGCCGAGTTTGCCAACTCCGGTGAAGCTCAGTTCATTCCGATCACCTATCAAGAGAACTGGTCAGTGATCCGTACCATCGCCGATGCCAACGGTGTGACGTACGACTGCGACTAATCCATCGGTCGTTCCATGATTTTCTCGGCCAGGAGGGCGACCTCCTGGCCGAGCCGCTATGTAGTCATTAGAGACGTGCTTGTGAACGCAAGCACGGACGCATAAGAGATTGAGGCATCCCCCATGTTGACACTCACCGGCGTTGGCAAGCGTTACCCGACCGGCGACCGCGCGCTGACCGATATCCAGCTCTCGCTGCCGAAAGGGCAGGTTATGGCACTTATTGGCCCGTCTGGCGCGGGAAAGAGCACGTTGATCCGCTGCGTGAATCGTCTGGTAGAGCCCACCCAAGGCAGCATTCGACTGGAAGACGTGGAGCTGACGAAACTCTCAGGCAGCCGCCTGCGCCATGCCCGCCGCTCCATGGGGATGATTTTCCAAGAGTACGCCCTGGTGGACCGCCTGAGCGTGATGGAGAACGTGCTCTCTGGCCAGCTGGGCTATGTAGGTTTCTGGCGCAGCTTTTTACGCCGCTACCCGCAGGAAGCCGTGGCAGAAGCGTTTCGCTTGCTTGAGCGTGTAGGCCTGCCCCACGCGATCGATAAGCGCGCCGATGCGCTCTCCGGTGGCCAGCGCCAGCGGGTGGGCATTGCTCGAGCGCTGCTGCAAAGCCCCAAACTGCTGCTGGTGGATGAACCCACCGCGAGCCTGGACCCTAAAACCTCTCGCCAAATCATGCGCTTGATTCGCGAGCTGTGCGCCGAGCGCGAGCTGGCCGCCATCATTAACATTCATGATGTGGCGTTGGCCCAGCAGTTTGCCGATCGCATCGTCGGGCTGCGCGCCGGGGAGATCGTTTTCGACGGTAAGCCCAGCGATCTGACCAGCGAGATGCTGACCACTATTTACGGCGAAGAGGATTGGGACACCACCCCTGAGCCTGCCGATGATGACGAGGAGGAGGGCAGCGGCGCTACGTCTAACGCCACGCCGCCCCAGGCAGCCACGGCACCACATGCGCCGCGCCAGAACCGCTTAGCGAGTGGAGGCGCGCAATGAGCACGACGGACACTCAAGCCCGCCAGCAGGCCGCCCGCCAAGGCCAGTGGCGTCGGCTGCCGCTGATAGAGAGCCGCCGCCTGCGTTGGGCGCTGGCGCTGGGTGGCGTGGTGTACCTGATGCTGGCGCTGGCATCGGTGGAAGTGAACTGGGCGCGGGTGGCGGAAGGTGCCGGGCGTGCGCTGAACTTTCTCGGCGCGTTTTTGCAGCCGGATTTTGTCAGCCGCCAAAGCGATATTCTGGCGGGCTTGATGGAAAGCCTGACCATGACGTTGACCTCGACGGTGATCGGCGTTCTGCTGGCCATCCCGGTGGGGCTAGGGGCTGCGCGCAATATCGCCCCTTTACCGATCTACGCGGTGTGCCGGGCCATCATCGCCGTCTCGCGCACTTTCCAAGAGGTGATCATTGCCATTCTGTTTGTGGTGATGTTCGGCTTTGGCCCCTTTGCGGGCATGCTCACGCTGGCCTTTGCCACCATCGGCTTTATGGCCAAGCTGCTGGCAGAAGATATCGAAGACCTCGACTGGAAACAGGTAGAAGCCGTGCGCGCCACCGGGGCGAGCTGGTGGCAAACCATGAATCATGCCGTGCAGCCTCAGGTGATGCCGCGGTTGATCGGGCTTTCTATGTACCGGCTGGATATCAATTTCCGCGAGTCGTCGGTGATCGGCATTGTCGGGGCGGGGGGGATTGGCGCGACGCTCAACACCTCGCTCAGCCGCTACGAGTACGGCACCTCGGCCGCCATTTTGCTGATCATCATCGCCATTGTGCTGATGAGTGAGTACGCCTCCAGCCATGTGCGTCGCTGGACGCAGTAGCGCGCCGTCAAACGCTTGTTGCCCACCCTTTACGTAAAGTCTGAAGGTAAAAGGAATTCTCCATGCCGGTGTCAACTTCCTCAAACGGTGTGCCACAGTGGCAGCGGCGCACCACCCGCGCCCAGTGGTTGCAGTACCTCGCTTGGCTGGCGGGCGTTAGCCTGTTCTTACTCTGCTGGAAAGTGATCTCTGACAACACCATGTGGGTGTTTGTGGAAGACGCTGGCCGCCAGGGTAGCGACCTGATTAGCCGTATGATGCCGCCCCGCTGGGAGTACGCCAGCGAGCTTTGGAAACCCATGTGGGACACGCTCAATATCGCCACCTTGGGCACCGCACTAGGCATTATGATGGCGTTTCCGGTGGCGTTTTTAGCCGCGCGTAACACCACGCCGCATCCGCTCGTGCGCAGCTTGGCGCTGACCATCATCGTCTCGTCGCGTTCGATCAACTCGCTGATTTGGGCGATGCTGCTGGTGACCATTCTTGGCCCTGGCGTGCTGGCGGGCATCATCGCCATCGCGCTGCGCTCGATTGGCTTTGTGGGCAAGCTGCTCTATGAAGCCATTGAGGAGATCCATCCCACACCGGTGGAAGCCATCAGCGCCACGGGCGCCAGCCGCCTGCAGGTGATGAACTACGGCGTGCTGCCGCAAATCATGCCTGCCTTTGCGGGGATCAGCGTGTACCGCTGGGATATCAACATTCGCGAATCGACGGTGCTGGGGCTGGTGGGCGCAGGTGGCATAGGCCTGCAGCTGAACGCCTCCATCAACAGCCTAGCGTGGAATCAGGTCAGCGTGATTTTCGTGCTCATCTTTGCCACGGTGCTGGTGTCGGAGTGGGTCTCGGCTCGCGTACGTCACGCTATCATTTAATCCGTTCACGTTAGGAGCATCGCCATGCGCTTTCCTCATGCCGAGATCACCACCATCGATTTGATGCGTCACGGCGAACCGCAGGGTGGACGGATGCTGCGGGGCAGTACCGACCATCCGCTCAGCGACACCGGCTGGCAGCAGGTGACCGACGCAGTGATGCGCCATACGGTGGATGGACGCCCACCCTATGATGCCATCGTCAGCTCGCCGCTGGCCCGCTGCCGGGAGTTCGCGCTTTGGCTGGGGGAGGAGTTCGACCTGCCAGTACAGGTAGACGACGACCTAGCCGAGCTGCACCTGGGCGAGTGGGAGGGAAAAACCTACGCGCAGGTGTATGAGCAGGAAGGCACCGAGCAAATGAGCGCCTTCTGGTACGACCCCGCCCGCGCCGCGCCGCCCCGTGGTGAAACCCTTGCCGAGCTGGATGCCCGCGTCAGCGAAGCGTGGCGTCGGCTGTTGCTCCATCCCCCCGGCCGCCATGTGCTGGTGGTGGCACATCTGTTCGTGTGCAACGCCCTGCTGCGCCAGGTGCTGGAACAGCCGCTGAGCAATGGCTTGGTCATGGATTTGCCCTACGCGGCGATGAGCCGCCTGCGTCACGAGCGCCATGCGCTGGGTGATAGCACGTTCATCGAGTGGATAGGCCGTTAACGGCGAGTGGTGGAGTAGCGGGTGAACGGCGCTTAAGCCATGATAAGAGGCACTGTGACTAGGCCACCTTGGAGCTTGTTCATGCCGTTAACCCGCTTCTCTTCGCTGTTGACGCTCGTCGCTCTACTGCTATTGGCAGGCTGTGCCAGTAAAGAGGTCGCCATGACGCCCGCGCCCAGCTCGCCATCGGGCATCTCGATGGAGCGCGCGTTGATTCTCTCCCATGCTCAGCAGGCCATTGGTACTCCTTACCGCTTTGGCGGCAACTCGCCGGATGGCCTGGACTGCTCAGGTTTGGTCGAAATGACCTACCGGGCAGCGGGCATTCGCGTCCCCCGCACCGCCGATGCTCAGTTTCGCACCCTTCCCCACGTCGAGACGCCCCGCCCCGGCGATTTGCTCTTTTTCGGCGATGGTAACAAAGCCACCCATGTGGGCATCTACGGCGGCAACCGACAGATGATTCACGCCCCCGGCAGCGGGCGTGCGGTGGTCAGCGTGCCGCTGGATATCGACTATTGGCAGCAGCGTTTTTTAGGGGCAGCGTCGGTCGCGCCTTGAGAGTCACCGATGCTGACCTGCGTCAATGCGCACGCTTGTCATCGCGTTACACTGATGCCGTTTTGCTGGCTAAGCATATTTAACTTAGCCGCAAAATGCGGCAAACTTAGCGAACAATGCGCTCTCAAGCGTGAACAATAAACGAGTACGCCGCTTACCTCCCCGAAAGACATGACATGAGGTTAAGCAACGCGATGAAAGAGCTGCTCCACCGCTTATCCATGCGGTACAAATTTGCCTTGGTACTGGTGTTTCCGTTGATGGCACTGGGCTGGTTCGCCACCAGCGGTGTGATAGAGCGACAAGCCGCTGTGACGGAGCTGTCTCGTATGCAGGCGCTGACGGCGCTGGCGCAACAGGCAGGCCACTGGGTGCATCAAGTACAGCTAGAGCGAGGTATGACGGCTGGCTTTCTGGGCAGCCAGGGTAACGCCTTCGGTAACCGCTTGAGTCAGCAACGCCCCGCGACCGAGGCGGCTGCCGAGGCGTTCTTCCAGCAGCGACAAGCGTTGGACGCAGGGCAACTCAGTACAGGGTTGAGCGCGCTGCTGACGGAGATCGACCAGCGCTGGCAAGGCGTTCCACCCCTGCGCCGCCAAGTTGACCAGCTAAGTGTGCCCGCCCCGGAGGCATTGGCCCACTATACGGGGCTGAACAGTGCGCTCATGACGCTGGTGGGCGAGCTGGCGCACTTAACGGGGCAGGGCACCATCACGCGTCAGCTGGCTGCGTACTACAACCTCCTCGAAGCGAAAGATCTGGCAGGTATCGAGCGAGCGCTACTCTCGAACGTGTTTGCGGCAGACGTGATGCCCGATAGCACGCTTCAGCGGTTGCTTTCGCTGGTGGGGGCCGAGCAAAGCTTCCTAGAATCGTACCGTGTACTGTCTGACGACACCCAGCGCGAAGCGCTCAGTCGTGCGCTGAGTGGCCCTGAGATCGAGCGGGTGTTAGAGCGCCGAGCGCTGGCGATTCAGCAAAGCAGCGATTACGGCGTGAACCCCGAAGAGTGGTTCGATTGGCAAACCGTCAAGATTGGCCGTTTGAAAGCCCTGGAAGACAGCGCCGCAGCGGCCATCATCACGACCACCGAGGCACTGAAACAGCAGGCTCAGCAGGCGCTATGGTGGTACTTGAGCATCGCTGTAATAGCCACGATGGTGGCGATTGGGATCGCCATATTGATTGTGCGCACCATCACTCGACCGCTGCGGCAGGCCCTAGTGAACATTGCCTCCCGGGGGGATGACCTGACCCAGCGTCTGCCCGTTATCGGCAGTGACGAACTCTCCAAGCTTTACCAAGCCGTCAACGATGCCTCTGCGCAAACGGAGCAGCTGGTGGCAGAGATGAAGCGCAATGCGCATGCTGTTGCACTCGCCAGTAATGAAATCGCCCAGGGTAATCAGGACTTGGCGCAGCGCACCGAAGAGCAGTCCGCCTCGCTGGTGCAAACCGCGTCGAGCATGGAGCAGATGACCGCCACCGTGCGTCAAAATGCGGAAAATGCGCATCAAGCCCAGCAGATGACGGGCGATGTCGCCGCCCAAGCTCAAGAGGCCACGGACGTGGCGAGGCAGGCGCGCCAAGCCATGCAGCACATTCTTCAGGCAAACGAGCAGGTCACCTCGATCGTGGCCGCCATCGATAACATCGCCTTTCAAACCAACTTGTTGGCGCTAAATGCCTCTGTGGAAGCCGCGCGAGCCGGGGAGCATGGGCGAGGCTTTGCCGTCGTGGCCGACGAGGTGCGCAAACTGGCCAGCCGTAGCGCGGAAGAGGCCGAGCAGATTCGTCGGTTGATCGACAACAACGTGGCGCGTATTAGCGAAGGGGAGTCGCTGGTCTCTACCACGAGCACCACGCTTGCGCACATTGCCGAGCGAGTGCAGCACGTGGCGGCACTGGTCGATGAGATCGCCACGGCGAGCCATGAGCAGTCAGCCGGTGTCGAGCAAATTAGCCATGCGATGGCTCAGCTTGAAGATGTCACCCAGCAGAACGCGTCCCTGGTAGAGCACGTCGCCACGGCGAGTCGTTCGCTGGATGAGCAGGCGGACGAAATGTCGACGCTGGTGAGCCGATTCCAGGTGGGAGAGCCATCCACCCGCGAGCATCGCCAGCTCGCTTACACTGAATGACATAGCGTCGATCACGCCCAGGGAGCCTTGCGCTCCCTGCGGTATGCTGTGCGGGTGACGGTGTGCCATACAGGAAAAAAGCGCGTTGATTCAGCGCTGTTGAATCTAAAACACGGGGAAGGAGACGGTGTTAATATGACCAAAAGACATTAAATCACCAACACTTATAAGAGGAGAGCAGAGACGCATGTGCCCGCCCTTGAATGACACACAAGAGCAGTCTTTGCCTCAGCCAGCCGCACGTTCAGCCTCCCTCCCCGTTGACGCTGTGGCGATGTCGGTCCTAGATGCCGGTACGCCGCTGGCACCCGCCGAGTCGGCGTTTCGCTACGCCAACGAAGCCATCATCATTACCAACGCCGATAACGCCGTCGTGGATGTGAATCCTGCGTTCAGCGAGCTGACGGGCTTGGCGCTGAGCGAGGTGCAGGGAAAAACCCCCGAGGCGTTCAGCATTCTCCCCTTGGACGATAGCCGCACCACGCGCTTGATGCGTGAAGAGCTGCAGCTTCGCGACCGTAGCAAAGGGCAGATCAGCTACCGTAGCCACGACGGTCAGTTCTATCCGGGCATGATGTCGATCAATCGGGTGCGCGATGAGCAGGGGCAGGTGGATCACCATGTGATCGTGCTGGCGGACCTGTCGGCCATTCCATCCCACGCACGCCATTTGAACCGTGAAGTCTATTTTGACGCATTGACCGGTCTGCCCAACTTACAGCTATTGACGCAACTGATTCAGGAGTCGATTCAGCACGCCGAAAACCGCCAGCTACCGCTGGCCGTCTGCGCCCTCGATATCGACCATTTTCAGCGCATCAATGACCGACTGGGCCCGCAGATTGGCGATGCGCTGCTGACCGCCTTTGCGCAGCGGATCAGTCACCTGCTGTTTGGTGATGACGTGCTGGCGCGCATCGGCGGCGATGAGTTCGTATTGCTGCTGCATCACGGTGTCGAGGAAGCCTTTTTCGAGAAGTTGCTTGCGTCGATTCGCCAGCCGCTGCTGATCGAAGGGCAAACGATTTACCTCACCGCCAGTCTTGGTATTACCTGCTATCCCGACGACCACGCTCAGGGTGACGTGCTGCTGCGCCACGCCAATCAGGCGATGTACCGAGCCAAGCAGCGTGGACGCGACACCTATCACTTTTTCGACTCCCATCAGGATCGCAGGCTTCAAGTGCGTCATGAGCAGCGACAGCGCTTTATGGATGCGATTCACCACGACGAGCTGCGCCTGTTCTATCAGCCACAGGTCGATATGCGCAGTGGCTGCGTCGTGGGCGTCGAGGCGCTGATCCGCTGGCAGCATCCTGAACTTGGGCTGCTGTCGCCGGGCGATTTCTTGCCGATCATCGATGGCACGCCGTTAGAGGTGGATCTGGGAGAGTGGGTATTGGAGCACGCGCTGCGTCAGCTCGCCCTGTGGCAAAGCGAAGGGATGGCGCTGCCCGTGAACGTCAATATCAGCCCGTCACACCTGTTGGTGAATACGTTCAGCCAGCGTCTGGCGGAGCTACTGGCGCGCTATCCCACCGTGTCGCCCTCGCTGTTAAAGCTCGAAGTGCTCGAAAGTGCCGCCATGCACGATGTGAAAGCCGCGCTGAAGAACATGGCCCGCTGCCAAGCGTTAGGCGTGGGGTTTGCCATCGATGATTTCGGTACGGGATTCTCATCGCTGACCCACTTACGTCAGCTGCCCGTCAACCTGATCAAGATCGACCAGAGTTTCGTACGCGATATGCTGAGCGATCAAAATGACATGGCGATCGTGGAGAGCGTGATTTACATGGCCAACCGGTTCCAGCGACCCATGCTCGCGGAGGGCGTGGAAACGCTGGACCATGCGAAAGCGCTCATGGCGTTGGGCTGCGAGCTGGCTCAGGGCTACGGAATTGCGCGCCCGATGCCCGCGGAATCGGTGCCCGAGTGGATGGCTCACTGGCCCGAACGGCAAGATTGGAAAGGGTTGACGATGCTACAGTAGTGCGGAGAACAGGCCGTTAGGCGGCCTGCTCGGGAGGCTGCGGCTCATCATTGGCGGGCACGTCTCCCGGCTGCTCGGTGGCGCGGGCCTGGTTCATTTCGCTCTGTTCACGAGCCGCTTCCAGCTTGGCTTCTAGCAGGTACTGGCGCGCTTGAGCGGCCACCTGCAGATCTTTCGGTGACGGGTCCGCGGGAGCCAGGGCCGCTGCAATGACGGTCTGCATTTTCTCCACCGTGGCCTGCGGGTCGCCGGGAACGGGGCCGTAATCGATCGACACCTCTCCAGCCACCGCATAACGTTTACCGTCCGGGCCGACTTCGTACTCATAGGTAGCGCCTCCCGTATAGGGGGCACCAACGGTTTGGTGGGCCATTTCGTGCTGGCGCACTTCGCGATCGGTTTGTTTGAGCTGTTCGAGCTGCTGAATCTCTTCCGGTGCCAGCGGCGTGCCGTCGGGCCGAGTAGGGCCGGTGGGCGTTTCGCTGGCACGGCTCTCGTCGCTCTCGCTGACGTCGTCGGAGGCTGGAGCGCTCAGTCCACGGTCGATACCGGCTTCCCGGCTCTCCACCTCATGACGCGATACCCGTGCAGTAGGCACGTTCGGTGAGGTCCAGCCAGCTGACGTGGCGGAAAACGGGGTGATAGAGGAAAGATCCATAAGCGGTTACCGATATTGGCGGCCATTTCAGTTAGCATAGAGTATCTGTGAGCCAGCCGAATTGCGCAACGTTATGCACTCCATCGACGTCATTCTTCATCTAAGTGTCACCGAATGTCTGGCCTACTACGAAGGCCGGTACGATAACGTGCGGGCGCGCAGTGTGGATGGCCGTTGGGTCGTGTTCCCCGCCCACGCCGTGCAGCGGGTGGTGGGCCATGAGGGAGTGCATGGTGTCTTTCGGATTACGTTTACCGATCAAGGCCGCTTTCACCATATTGTTCCATTAAACCGCTATTGAGTCTGTTTATGCACCCGCACGATGCCACGATGACGCTTTACGAACTGATCTATTCCGTGATTCCCAATTTAAATACCGCCGAGCGTTTAGTGTGCAATACCTTAGATAGCCTAATCGAGTCTGCTGAAAACCCTCTCGATATTTTTAAACGCACCGAACAGCGTCAGGCTTTTAATTTAGAGATTCACCGCGTTCGTATGAATATCGAACATCTTCTGTCGCGTTATCGCGCCGATGTGGATGAAATATTGCGCACGGAAGGGGGCGTTAAAGGGCCGGTGATTCAGCCTGACGCGTTAGAAGCCGATGCCATTCAAAGCGCGATCGATATCTATCAACACGTGCGTGCTTTTCAACGCGGCGAGCGCAGCCATCCTTTACCGCGACGATAGATCTACATGGCATTAATATTGCCTGTATAATGTGGCTCATGCATCAGGATTACCCGCCTGATTGCCTGCAGCTGGCCTACCCGGCCGTCGCTGCTTACACATTAGGAGATCACCCATGTCTGCCTTACCCGTCACACTGATGGTGGCCCGTCGCGTTGCGAATGGCCGTTACCAAGATTTTCATCGCTGGCTCAATGAAGGGCGCGAGCTGGCCGCTGACTTTCCCGGCTACCTAGGGTCTGGTGTGCTAGCCCCCCCTCAAGACGACGATGAGTTTCAGATTATCTTCCGTTTCGAGAACCAAGCGTCGCTGGCCGCCTGGGAGCACTCGGCGTCTCGTCATGCGTGGTTGGAGCGCGGCAAAGGACTCTACGATGCGCCACACGAGCACCGAGCGACCGGGCTGGATGCATGGTTCAACGTGAGCCCCGGTGTGACGCCGCCGCGCTGGAAGCAAGCGGTGGCCGTTTGGCTGGCCTTTTTCCCGATTTCGCTGCTGTTTCAGTGGCTTTTCGGCGGCGTACTGGCCGACTGGGCGCTCGTGCCCCGTGTGCTCGTGAGCACATTAATGCTGACCCCGGTCATGGTGTTTGTATTCATACCGCTATCGACACGTTTATTGGCGCCCTGGTTACAAGGCAAGTGGTCGCCGATGGATCTTTTAGCCCGTTTAAAGACGCAGCATAGAGCGTGATACATCGCTCAGCAGCGGCCTTTTAACTCTTAAACATATAGTAAAACAACGGCTTAAACGTTTGAAAAAGCAAGGGGCGAACATCGGTGTTCGCCCCTTGTTGCATTTGCACACTCGCCATCGCTTTCTCCATGGGGTTCAACGCTGTAATAGTGCTAAGCTGAGAAAGCTTGCAGTCAATGGATAACTGACATCTGCGTGAAGCAGATGTATCAAGTCGCCTCATGGAGTAGTTATGATCCGCGTTCACCATCTTGAAAAGTCCCGCTCTCACCGTGTTTTATGGCTTTTAGAGTCTTTGAATCTCGATTATGAGATAGAAGTTTACCAGCGTGACAGCAAGACTCAGCAGGCGCCGGACGCGTTGAAAAAAGTGCACCCGCTGGGCAAATCGCCGGTCATCACCGATGGCGACTTAACGATTGCGGAGTCAGGGGCCATCATCGATTACCTGGTGAACCGTTACGGTAACGGGCGGCTTCAACCCGCCGCCGATGCCGGTGAGGAGTGGGTCAATTATCGCTATTGGCTTCACTATGCGGAAGGCTCGTTAATGCCGCTATTGGTCATGGGGCTCGTGTTTAACCAAGTGCCCAAACAGTCGCCCTGGTTCATCAAACCGCTGGCCAAGGGTATTAGCGATACCGTACGTAAACGCTTCATTCAGCCTCAGTTAACGCAGCATATGGATATGATGGAGTCCCACTTGGCGACGCGCGGCCATTTTGCCGGCGAGTGGCCCAGCGGCGCCGACATTCAAATGAGTTTTCCGCTTCAGGCGTTAAAAGCGACCCAGTCACTGTCCGAATATCCGGCCATTGCGGCATTCGTGGAGCGGGTCGAGAACGACTCTGCTTGGCAGTGCGTGGTGGAGCGCGCAGGGCCGTTAACCATGCCGGGTGAGTAACGCCTACCATGCAGCGCAAGGGAGTGTTCGCGTTGAACCGGATGCCAAGCAACCGTTCTGCCAAGCGCTTGACGTGTTCTGCCATGGGGGCGGTGGCGCTCTGTTACGTGCTTGGGTGGAGCGCCCTGGCACAGGGCGACACCTCGCTTAGGATCGGGGTCTATCATAATCCGCCGAAACTGTTTGCGGGCGAGCAGGGCCAACTGCGCGGCGTGCTGGGCGAATTGCTGGAAGCCATGGCACAGCAGGAGCAGTGGCAGTTAGAGAGCCGCCTGTGTGATTTCCAGCAGTGTCTCACGCTGCTGGAGCAAGGGGAGATCGACCTGCTGCCGGATGTCGCCTGGAGCGAAGAGCGTGCCGGGCGTTTTGCGTTTCATCGTGAGCCGGTGATGCATAGCTGGTCCCAGCTCTACCAAGCCAACGACAATCGCGTTGAAGCCATCCTGGATTTAGAGCAGCAGCGAGTCGCCGTGGTGGATGGTTCGATCCAGCAGAGCTATCTTGCCGCCGTGACCGAGCGCTTCGATATCCGCGTCATCTGGATGCCGGTGGACAGCTTCGCCGCAGGTTTTCAAGCCGTGGCACGCGGTGACGCTGATCTCGTAGCCTCCAACCATCTGTTTGGTGACTGGCGAGCGCGGGATTACGGCCTGCGTGAAACGCCGATCATATTTCAGCCCTCGCGCCTCTTTTATGCCGCCTCGCCCTCCCTATCTGCCGATGTGCTAGAGCGGATCGACACCACGCTGCTAACGTGGAAGGACGATGTGGATTCGGTGTACTACCAAACGCTCAGCGCATGGCGCTCGGGCGGCGCGACCGAGACGCTGGTTCCCCGCTGGCTGTGGTGGGCCTTAGGGCTGTTGATCGTCGTGTTGGCGCTGGCCGTGGGGGCCTCACTGCTGCTCCGGCGGCGGGTCAGTATCAACCGCGCCAAGCTCTCCACCAATGAACACCTGCTGACCACGATCCTCGACAGTGTCGATGCGTATATCTACATCAAGACGCCGTCGCTGGAGTACCGTTACGTCAATCGACAAATCAGCGAGTTGTTCAAGCGGACGCCAAAAGAGATTCTCGGCAAGCGCGATGACGCCTTTTTCGACCCCGCCAGCGCGGCCGAAATGGCCGAAATCGACCAGCAAGTGCTCTCTTCGGGCAAAAAAGTCACGGTAGAAGAGCACAACGTGCTAAAGGGCGAGGAACGGGTACGCACTTTCCTGTCGATCAAAATGCCGCTGGAGATGTCCCCCGGGGAAGCGCCGTGCCTGTGCGGTATTTCCACCGAGCTGACTGAATATTTAGAGATGCAGTCCCGCACCCACCACCTGGCGTTCTACGATGCGCTAACGGGGCTGCCCAACCGACGCCTGCTGCTGGAGTCGCTGGCAGAGGCCACCGACCCCGATAAAGGGCCTAGTGGTTACAGCGCCGTACTGATCGTGGATTTGGACAACTTCCGACTGGTCAACGACATTCAGGGGCACGAGAGCGGTGATCAACTGCTGATCAACGTCGCGCAGCATCTCAAGCAGCGCCTGAGCGACGATGCCACGCTGGCACGTTTTAGTAGCGATGAGTTCGTCGTGCAGGTCAATGGCTTGGGCGAGCGGCAAAGCGATGCGGCTGCCAACGCTGAACGGCTGGGGCGCCAGCTTTTGGACACGGTATCGCAACTGCGCAACGACCGCGCTCTACCGATCAGCGCCAGTATTGGTATCACGCTGTTCGACGGTGAAGGCCTAGGCGTCAACAGCGTGCTGCAGCAGGCCGATATGGCCCTACAGCAGGCCAAAGCGGCTGGCGGCAACACCCTGCGCTTCTTCAATGTCGATATGCAAACCAGCGTGCTGGAGCGGGCCAGTCTCGAAGGGGATTTGCACCAAGCGCTAGAGCGTAACGAGCTGGCTCTACACTATCAGGTGCAGGTCGACCACCAGGGGGCCACCACCGGCGTGGAGGCGCTACTACGCTGGTACCATCCCCAGCGCGGCTGGGTATCGCCCGGTACCTTCATCCCGCTGGCCGAAGAGAACGGACTGATCGTGCCCATCGGCTACTGGGTGCTGCAGTGCGCCTGCGAGCAGCTGGCCAAGTGGTCGCATCAGCCGGCCTACGCGGGGCTGACCATTTCGGTGAACGTCAGCTCGGTGCAGTTCCAGCAGCCCGAATTCGTGCGTAACCTCGAAGGGTTGCTGGCGCAAACCCAGGCCCCGCCAGGTCGACTGGTGCTGGAAGTGACCGAAAGCCTGCTGATGCGCGAACCCACCCGCGTGCGTAATACCATGCTCAAACTTCGCACCCAGGGCATTCGTTTTGCGCTGGACGACTTTGGCACTGGCTACTCATCGCTGAGTTACCTAAAGCGCTTGCCGCTGGACGAGCTGAAGATCGATCAATCCTTCATCCGTGAGCTGCTCACTGACAAGACCGACGCTGCCATCGTGGATACCACCATCTTGCTGGCGGTGAGCTTGGGGCTGACGGTGGTGGCCGAAGGGGTCGAGAAGAAAGAGCAGTTGGATTGGCTGAAGGGGCACGGCTGCTATCGTTATCAGGGGTACCTGTTTGGGCGGCCTACGCCCATCGAGTACCTGTTCGAGAGCTACTGAACCACTGGCCGCATACCACCATAAGACGCCCGAAAACAGAACACCCGCCCAGGTTGCCTGGGCGGGTGTTGTGCATAGCGACTCAGCAGAGCGCTAGCCAAAGACGCTGAAGCTGCCGGCGTTGAGCCACATGTGTACCGCAATGCTTGCGATGTAGCCGAGCAAGATCACCGGCGACCAGCGTAAATGGCCCAAGAAGGTATACGAGCCGCGCGCCTGACCCATGACCGCCACCCCGGCAGCAGAGCCAATCGACAGTAGGCTACCGCCCACTCCCGCCGTGAGTGTGATCAGCAGCCAGTGGCCATGGGACATGTCGGGCTCCATGGTGAGGACCGCGAACATGACCGGAATGTTATCGATCACGGCCGATACGATACCCAAGGCAATGTTGGCCCAGGTAGCGTTCCAACCGGTGTAGAGCGCCTCTGAGAGCAGTCCCAGATAGCCCATGAAGCCTAAACCACCAACGCACATCACCACCCCATAGAAGAACAGCAGGGTATCCCACTCGGCGCGGGCCACACGGCTGAAGACATCGAAGGGCACCACGCCGCCGAGCTGTTCCAGCTTTTTATTATCGCCCAAGCGGCTATAGCGTTCGCGCTTGCGCTCCAGCGAGCGGGGAAGGCTTTGGCGTAGGTAGTAGCCAAAGAACTGTAGATAGCCAAGCCCTGTCATCATGCCCAAGACCGGCGGCAGATGGAGCAGCGTATGGCAAAGCACCGCCGTGACGATCGTCAGCAAGAACAGGGCAATGATGCGCCGTGCGCCGCGTTTGAGCTGAACGTCTTCATACACGCTGCTGGGTTTTTGATCCTTGATGAACAGGCTCATCACGATCGCAGGAATCAAGAAGTTCACGAGAGAGGGAATGAACAGGATAAAGAACTCTTGGAACTCGATGAGACCTGCCTGCCAAACCATCAAGGTGGTGATATCACCAAAGGGGCTAAAGGCACCGCCTGCGTTGGCCGCGACCACGATGTTAATACACGCCAAGTTGATAAAGCGCTTGTCGCCTTCGGCCACTTTGGTGATGACTGCGCACATCAAGAGGGCGGTGGTTAAGTTATCGGCAATGGGCGACAGCATAAACGCCAAGCCGCCAGTCAACCAAAACAGCGTGCGGTAGTTAAACCCTTTGCGTAGCATCCAAGAGCGCAGCGCATCGAAGACGCGACGCTCTTCCATGGCGTTGATATACGTCATCGCCACCAGCAGGAACAGCATTAGCTCGGTAAACTCCAGAAGCGTCACGCGAAATGCGTACTCGGACGTATCCGACATGCCGTTCTGAACGTATACCCAGCCAATGAGTCCCCAGATGATGCCCGCCGCCACCAGCACGGGCTTGGATTTGCGCATGTGAATCTTCTCTTCGGCCATCACCAGCGCATAGGCCAGCACGAAGATCGCCACGGCCACATAGCCTACGGCAGAGGTGGTTAAATCCACCTCGCCGGTGACGGCAAAGGCCGCCGGGCTGATGAAAAATAGTAAGGCCGCTAACAAAAAAGGCCAGCAACGAGTGTATCGAGGCTGGCCTGGGTCATGATGTAGCGTCAACATGGCGCGTTTATCCTTATAATGGTTAAAAGAAGGGGGAATAAGCGCCGCCAGTTTAACAAGCTATATTGCGTCGCAATACGGAATTAAACCGAATGAACAGGGCGTATCTTTTAGAGATACCGTCTTTTTTTTAGAAATTATCCGTTTCGCTAATAGTAAATAACGCACAATAGTGTAAGAAGTTTAGCCGGTTAAACGAAAGGTGAATGCCTTACATTCATAAAGGCAGCGATGGTGCCACTGCCCTTATTGGCACTTAGTTAATGGCCGTGAGTCGTCAGGGCCTCTTCGAGCCATCCTAGCTTCATTTGCGGCACCGACGCCAATAGCGTTTGCGTATACTCGTCGAAAGGCGGGCTTAACACGGTATCACGCTCGCCGTCACGCACCACACGCCCTTGGTGCATCACCGCAATGCTATCGGCAATCGCCTTGACGGTGGCCAAGTCGTGAGTGATGAACAGGTAGGCCACGTTCTCCTGCGCCTGTAGCCGCAACAGCAGCTTTAAAATACCATCGGCCACGAGCGGGTCGAGCGCGCTGGTGACCTCATCGCAGATGATGAGCTTCGGTTTGGCCGCCAGGGCACGCGCAATGCATACGCGCTGTTTTTGACCGCCCGACAGCTCGGCCGGATAGCGGTCGATAAACGCTTCCCCCAGCTCGATGGCGTCGAGCAGCTCGATCACCCGCTGACGGCGTGCTTGACCTTTCAAGCCGAAGTAGAACGTGAGCGGGCGGCCGATGAGGGTGCCTACGGTGTGGCGCGGGTTCATGGCCACGTCCGCCATTTGATAAATCATCTGCAGTTCGCGCAGCGTCTCTTTATCACGTTTGGCGAGGGTGTTGGGCAGTGTGCTCCCGTCAAAGCGAAGCTGGCCCTGGTTGGGCGGCAGCAGCCCGGTGATGACCCGCGCCAGGGTGGATTTCCCCGACCCAGACTCCCCCACGATGGCCAGCGTTTGGCCTGCGCTCACCGAGAGATGAATGTCCTTCAACACGTTGCTTCCGCTTTGGTGGTACGCCGCACTGACGCCCTCGATGGCCAGCAGCGGCGTGGATGACGGCGTTTTCGGCGTATGCTCGATGGAACGCACCGACACCAGCGCTTGCGTATACGGCGCTTGAGGCGACTCAATGATGTGCGCGGTGCTGCCCATTTCGACTTTTTCCCCCTGCCGCAGCACGAGGAGGTCATCTGCGACTTGAGCGACCACGGCAAGGTCGTGGGTGATATAGAGTGCACCGACCCCCGTGGTTTTGATGGCCCGCTTGATGGCGGCCAGCACGTCGATTTGCGTGGTGACGTCAAGGGCCGTGGTGGGCTCGTCGAAAATGATCAGATCGGGCTTTGGACAGAGTGCCATCGCGGTCATGGCACGCTGTAGCTGCCCGCCCGATACCTGGTGCGGGTAGCGGTGGCCAAACTGTGCCGGGTCGGGTAGCCCAAGCTGCTCGAACAGTTCGATGGCTCGTGCCTCGGCCTCTTGGCGAGTGGCTAGGCGGTGGTACAGGGAGGTCTCGATGACCTGCTCCATCAGCGTGTGGGCGGGGTTGAACGCGGCTGCCGCTGACTGCGCCACGTAGCACACCGTTTTACCACGCAGCTGACGCAGTGCCTTTGGCGAGTCTTTCAAGATATCGCGGCCGTTCACCCACACTTCACCGCTCAAGCGAATATCGCCGCGTCCACAGCCCGCTGGCGACAAGCCAATGGTCGATTTGCCCGCGCCGGATTCACCAATCAGCCCCAGTACTTTGCCGCGCTCCAGGGTGAAGCTGACGTCGTTGACGATGGTGATCTCCCGGGGCGCTTCGCCGGGCGGGTAGGCCGTGGCTTCGATGGTCAAATGACGAATGTCTAATAGCGAATCAGCCACGGCGGCCTCCTTTTAGATCGGTGGTGTGTCGCAGCACCCAGTCGGCTACTAGGTTCACGGAAATGGCCAACAGCGCGATGGCCGCCGCAGGAATCAGCGCAGCGGGCACGCCAAAGACGATGCCTTGGCGGTTTTCACGCACCATGCTGCCCCAGTCGGCTTCCGGTGGTTGAACGCCGAGCCCCAAAAACGACAGCGAAGAGAGGAACAGGACGGCGAAAATGAACCGCAGGCCTAGCTCGGCCACCAGCGGGGTGAGTGCGTTGGGCAATATTTCTCGGAAGATGATCCAGACGTTGCCCTCGCCGCGCAGCCGAGCGGCTTCCACGAAGTCCATCACGTTGATGTTCACCGCGACCGCTCGAGAAATACGAAACACTCGGGTCGAATCGAGCACGCCCATGATCAAAATCAGCATGAGCAGCGTGCTGGGCATCACCGACAGAATGACCAGAGCAAAAATCAGCGTCGGGATCGACATGACGATATCGACACCGCGCGACATGAGTTGATCCACCCAGCCACCGTAGACCGCCGCCAGAATGCCCAGCACCGAGCCAATGGAGAACGCCAGCGCCGTGGCTAGCGCGGCAATGGTCATCGTGGTGCGGGCGCCGTAAATCAGCCGTGAGAGAAGGTCGCGGCCTAAATTGTCGGTGCCGAGCCAAAACTCTGCCGATGGCCCCATCCACATGTCGCCCACACTGTCGGCCATAGGGTAAGGGGCCAGCCAAGGGGCGAAGAGGGCCATCACTAAAAAGCCGAACGTGAGCAGCAGGCCGATCAGCGCAGTCACCGGCATTCGTTTCAGCAGCGTTAAACATATCGACATGGTGGTGCTTTCCTATCTAAAGACGGTGGTCAGCGAGTTATTTGGGGTGGCGCAAGCGCGGGTTGGTGACAATGGCGATGATGTCCGCCAGCATGTTGAGTCCGATGTACACCGCTGCAAACAGTAGTCCCACTGCCTGTACCACCGGCACATCGCGCTTGGCGACGTGGTCGATCAAGTACTGACCCATGCCGGGGTAGACGAAGATCACCTCGACGACGACCACGCCCACGATCAAGAAAGCGAGGTTCAACATGACCACGTTGACGACGGGGGCAATGGCGTTGGGAAAGGCGTGTCGCGCAATGATGCGAAATAGCCCCAGCCCCTTGAGTTCGGCGGTTTCGATATAGGGGGACTGCATCACGCTTAAAATGGCCGCCCGCGTCATGCGCATCATGTGAGCTAGAATCACCAGCGTTAAGGTGGCGGCAGGCAGGACAATGGCGTGTAGCCGCTCGCCCAGACTCATGCCGCTATAGACGGTGGACACGCTAGGGAACCAGTTGAATTTCACGGCAAAGAGATAGATCAGCAAATAGCCGATGAAAAACTCGGGTAGCGAGATGGCCGTTAGCGTGGTGCCGGAAATGATGCGATCTGGCCAGCGATTCTGATAACGCACCGCCACGAGCCCCAAGAGAATGGCGAATGGCACGGCCACCACGGCCGTCCAAAACGCCAAGAACAGCGTATTCCCCGCCCGGCCCCACAGCGACTCGCCAATATCCTGGCGATTGGACAGGGCCGTGCCTAGATCGCCCTGTAGGATGCCGCCCAACCAATCGATGTAGCGCGCCCAGGCGGGTTGGTCGAGCCCTAGTTCACGACGTAGGTTCTCGAGGGCGTCAGGGGTGGCGCTCTGCCCAAGGATGGATTGCGCCACGTCGCCAGGCAGTAGCTGGGTGCCCACGAAGATCAGTACCGAGACGGCGAGAAGGAGTAACAGGCCCAGCGCCAAGCGCTGAGCGATCAGCTTGATAACGAAGGTGTTCATCACGAAGGTCCAGATTAAGAAGCCAGCGAGCGCTTCGAAAGCGCAAAGCCCGCTATCATCTCGCCCATGGGAGGCGCTGACCAGCCCCTAATGCGGTTTAATATTGCCTCGCAGGCACTGCTGCCCCTCGGCAGGCGCGGGTCGAGCCGTTTAAACCGACCATTGGTGTCCGCCACGGCGGGTTGCTAACGTAAGAACGAATATGCCGCTATGCTATCGGTGTCGACCGGTAGGCGATGAGTAGCCAGCCAATAGACGGCGAAAGCTTCACGTGACGGCATTCAGAATCCGCTCAATCCATCAGGCCGAGAAGGCCTCAACTGCAAAGGACGTTGCATGCGCGCCCGTTTCTGCTCTCTTTTTCGTACCGGTGGTGTGTTGGCATTCACGCTGATGATGGCGGGTATGGGGCTGGATGCCCACGCGCAAACGCGCATTACTTATAAATCGGCACTTGCGGGCACGGCCTATCACCAAATGGGCAGCGAGCTTGCTAACGTCATTCGACAAGGCAGTGACGACGCTATCGTACTGACCAACGAAGAGAGCCAGGGGTCGGTGCAAAATGTTCAAGAAGTCATGACCCGGCAGGGGCGCTATGTATTCACGGCACCGCCTGCCCTCGTGGCTCAGGCCGTGGCGGGCGAAGGGCCGTTCGCTGGTCATGATGATGAGCGGTTCGCGGCCATTCGTGGACTGTTTCCCATGCCGTCGCTGACCATGCACTTCGTCATGGCGGGGGACGATGGCACAGCATCGTTCGACGCGTTGCGCGGCCAGCATGTGCTGATTGGGCGTGGCACGTTTAGCGCCGGAGAGGCCGCTCGCTATTTTCAGCTCTTCGGTTTGGAAGACAGGGTGCGCTTGGCCGATGCCTCGATCACCAATGGCCCAGAAGCGTTGAGAGAGGGCCTGATCGATGCGTTCGTCACGGCCAGTTCTTACCCCACACCCAACGTGATCGAGACGGCGTCGCTCGTGCCCATCACGCTCATTAGCTTGACCGCCGAGCAGATCGCTCAGACGGGGGCGGTGCCCCAGGTCATTCCAGGAGGCACCTATCCCGGCATCGCCCAGCCCACCTACACGACGTCACGCCCCGTCATCGCATACACCACCGAGCAGATGGATGCAGAGACCGCTTATCGCCTTACGAAGCTCTTCTGGGAGCAAAAAGCGCGTCTCGCGGAGCAGGCCGCCTGGTGGGCGGGCGTCACGCCGGACCTGCTCGCTCATATGACGACACCGCTGCACCCCGGCGCTCTGCGTTACTACGACGAAGTGGGCACTGACTTACCCGTGCATGTCCGTTAAAAGATAGTAAAGCTCAGTGCAATGTACGCTGCGTATCCACCCAGTAGCGCGGTGCCTTCCCAGCGGGATAGGCGCATGCCGGTATAAAGAAAAAGCAGCAGCAGGCCTGCCGAGCCCAGCATCACCCACTGGTCAAACTGGCTCACCCGTTCGGCAATGGGCAGCGGCTGGAGAACGGCCGAGATGCCGAGAATCCCAAGCACGTTGAAGATGTTGCTGCCTAGGATGTTACCCACGGCGACATCGGCGTGACGGCGCAGCGCGGCAATTACTGACACGGCCATTTCTGGCAGTGATGTACCGACCGCGACGATGGTCAAGCCGATGACGGCTTCTGAAATCCCCATCGCTTGGGCAAGGCCAATCGCTCCATAAAGCAAGAGCTGCGAGCCACCAATCAACATGCCCAGCCCCACGACGAGAGCGGCGACGATCATGACGGTCGAGGTGGGAATGGCCGTGACTTCCTCCGCTTCGGCGGCGTGCATGTCGCCTTCCGGCATCGGCTGTTGGCGCTCGGTGCGGTAAGCCCACACCAGATAGGCAGTGAGGGCGGCTAGCAGTAGGGCCGCTTCCCAGCGACCCAGTGCACCGCTCCAGGCCAGTACGATAAACAGGACACTGGCGCCGACCACCACCACGCCGTCTCGCTGCAGCGCCAGGGGCTGAACGGTCATGGGGCAGATGGCGGCACACAGCCCTAAAATCAGTAACACGTTACCGATGTTACTACCGACGATATTGCCCACGGCGATGTCCGGCTGCTCGCGTATCGCGGCATCGATCGATACCACTAGCTCAGGCGCCGAGGTGCCAAAGCCCACGACCACCAATCCCGTGAGTAGTGGTGAAACCCCCATTCGCTTGGCACCAGCGACCGCACCGCGTATTAACGCCTCCCCGCCGCCGAATAGCAGCACGATACCGGCCAGCAAGCTCAATCCATACAGCATGTGTCACTTCCTTCTCGATACGCTTGGACGTTTGCCAAGCTTAGGCCTCTAACAGTAGCTGGCTTCATGAGGCGTGCAAAGCCCTTTGCATCGGCCACATAAAAGAGACAAAGGGCGGGAAGAGGGCATGAGAAAAGCGGTCGCTTTCATACTGGAAATAACGCTAAAAAGAGGCGCTTGGACGTATAAGGGCAGTGAGCAGGCACAAAAAAAGCACCCGTGGGTGCTTGATTTGTAGGGGTGTCTGGTGGAGGCGGCGGGAATTGAACCCGCGTCCGCCAGCACGCGCCCATTGGCTCTACATGCTTAGATTCCGTCATTTGCTTTAGCGCGACTGACTCCGACGGTCAGGATTCAGCCACGCGAGCCTTCTAAAGTTTAACGGTTGACGAGAAGACACCGCCAACCGCGGTCCTATCAGCTTTAGCTCATATCCCCGCAGCGATGAATAGGCACATCACCTTGGGGCCAGACAAGAAGCTAGCAGGGTTTAAGCTGCCAGCGCGCCTTGAGCGTAGTTTTCGTCGTTTGCGACTATTTTTCGTGATGTGGTATTTACGAGATACATCACGCTCTCGGCATGCACCGCAGGGTTTGTCACCGGCGTCGAAACCATGTCGCCCCCTTAGTCAGAGCCGCATTCTAACGTGCTCACGGCAAATTGACCAGTTAAGCCTTGTTATGTTCCCGCATAATTCGGCCTTTTTGGCGATTCCAGTCGCGATCTTTTTCGGTAGCCCGCTTGTCGTGAATTTTCTTACCGGTTACTAGCGCCAGTTCGCACTTCACCTTGTTACGCTTCCAGTAGAGCTTGAGCGGCACACAGGTGTGGCCCTTGTCTTGTGTGACCGAAAAGATTTTGGCGATCTCTTTACGATGCAGCAGCAGTTTACGAGTTCGCGTGGGGTCAGCAATTTCATGGGTGCTGGCCGTGTTCAGCGGCATGATATGGCTGCCCAGCAGGAACGCTTCGCCGTTGCGAATCAAAATGTAGGTGTCGGTGAGCTGCGCTTTACCGGCGCGCAGGCTTTTTACTTCCCAGCCCGCCAGCGCCAAGCCCGCTTCGAAGGTTTCGTCGATATGGTACTCAAACCGTGCCTTCTTGTTCTGGGCAATGACACTGCTGCCGGGGCCCTTGCTGTTACCTTTCTTAGTGGCCATGGAACCTCATCGTTGATCTGTCAGTAGCACCCCCTTCGTTATGTGGGGAGGCGTGATACCATTCAAGGTCTGAAAAAATGTTTCCCATGATACGCTTTGGGCACTGTGAAGTCAGCGGAGAGGTCAATGCCAACCGTTAATCGTACCGCCTTGGTGCGGCACACCCCCCAACAAATGTTCGATTTGGTCAATGACTTCGAACGCTACCCCGAGTTCCTGCCGGGGTGCCGCCGGGCGCGTTTGCTCGAGCATGACGCTGATCATCTGATTGGTGAAATGACGCTTGGGCGCGCGGGCGTGGAGCAAACCATTACCACGCGCAACGACCTATACGCGCCTGAGCGCATCGAGCTGTCGCTAGTGAAAGGGCCGTTCAAACAGCTCAAGGGTCGCTGGCTGTTCACGCCCATGGGCGAAGATGCCTGTAAGGTTAGTTTGGAAATGGAGTTCGTGTTCGCCAATCGGCTGCTGAGCATGGCGTTTGGCAAGCTGTTCCAGCAAATTGCCGGGCAACTGGTCGACGCGTTCACCAAGCGCGCCGATGAGATGTATGGCCGATAACCTGCTGAAGGTAGAGGTCGCCTTCGCGTTACCCCACAAACAGCGCATCGTTGCGCTCGTGGTGCCTGAGGGCACGACCGCACGACAAGCCGTCGCGCTGGCCGATTTGCCTAGCCTGTTCCAAGAGGTACCCAGCGACACCTTCGCGCAGGCACCGCTGGGCATATTCGGCAAGGCCATTCGCCAGCCGGACAAAGAGACTCTGCGCGAGGGCGACCGTGTGGAAGTGTATCGCCCGCTACAGATCGACCCGAAAGCGGCCCGCCTAGAGCGGGCCAAGCGTCAGGCCAAAGGGCAGTAGCCCTGGCTTACTCGCCGGTAATGATGGGCTGTGGCTCGGGGGCCGTTTCCGGCGTGGGGGTACGCTGGCTGGGCAGCGTGTCCAGCGGGTCTGCGCCTTCCACGGCGGGGCCCATGCTGCCGTCGGTGCTGATCGGCAGATCACTGGATAAATCGCCTTCCTGTTCGATGTTCACCAAGCGGCCCGCGTTATCGAACGTGAGCGTCACGCGGCGCTGTTCGACGCCCTCGTAGGCTTTGTCGATGCGGTAGACATAATCCCACTCACTGGAGTCGAACGGCGCTTCCAGCAGCGGGCGCCCCATGACGTAGGTCACCTGCTCTTGGGTCATACCCGGCTGGAGCTGGCTGACCATCTCCTGGGTGATCAGGTTGCCCTGGGGAATGTCGCGCTTATAAACGCCAACGTAGCTGCAGCCGCTAACAACGGTCAGGGCAACGGAAAGAGTAATGATACGAGTCAATTTTTGCATTTGAGCCTGTTCTTCACTATCGTGGTTTCGGTCGATGATACCCGACCTAACCTGTTACTGCGAAGAGCAACCATGGCCGATCAGAACCATGAACTGCGCAAAGCCGGGCTGAAAGTGACCCTGCCGCGCGTCAAGATCCTGCAGATTCTCGAAAATGCTTCGGGTCAACACCACCTTAGCGCAGAAGAAGTGTATAAAACACTGATTGATGCGGGCGAGGATGTTGGCCTGGCAACCGTCTACCGCGTATTGACTCAATTCGAGTCGGCGGGCCTTGTGATTCGTCACAACTTCGACGGTGGTCACGCGGTCTTCGAGATGACCCAAGAGGACCACCACGACCATATGGTGTGTCTGGAAAGCGGTGAAATCATCGAATTCGTCGATGACATCATCGAGCGTCGCCAGCAAGAGATCGCCGAAGAGCACGGCTACGAGCTAGTGGACCATGCCCTGGTGCTGTACGTTCGCCCTCGCGGGTCTGATGTGACACGCCAGGATAGCGGCCCAACGAATCGCAAATAGCGAATCGTTAAGCGCAACGCCGTGTAAAAGCGCCCCCAACGTGCGAGTGAACGTATCACTGGCGCTCTGGGGGCGTTTTGCATTCAACGGAGGCCTAGGTACGCTGTGCCACCTGCGCGAGTCAGGTGGCGTGGGCTTGGATGCTGGGGAGATAGATACCTGGGCGTTAGAGACCCTGGGAGTTAGTGGGGCGGGCGCTGGCTGGCGTGGAGCATTTCCCGCGCATGGGCCAGGGTTTGGTCGGATAGCGTCACGCCGCCCAGCATACGCGCCAGCTCGCTGATCCGGCCGCGCTCGTCCAGCAGCGCCATGTGGGTGAGCGTGGTGTCTCGCTTGGCGCGCTTTTCGATGTGCAGATGCTGGTGCGCTTGAGCGGCCACTTGAGGCAGGTGGGTCACGGTCATCACCTGACCGTTTTCCCCCAGCTTCCGCAGCAGTTGGCCGACGATTTCCGCCGTTGCCCCAGAAATACCCACGTCCACTTCATCGAAGACGAGGCTCGGAATCGTCGAATGCGACGCCGCCACCACTTGAATGGCCAAGCTGATGCGCGACAGCTCGCCCCCGGAAGCGACTTTGGTGAGCGGCCGGGCGGGTTGGCCCGGATTAGCGCTGATCAGGAATTGCACGTGGTCCAAGCCCTCGGGGGAAGGCGTTTCGCGCGGGGTGACGTCCACTTCGAAGCGTGCTTTGCCCATGGCCAAGAAGGCCAACTGCTGCTGTACCTCTTTGCCCAGACGCACGGCGGCCTTCTGACGTGCTTCGGTGAGCTGCTTGGCCTCGCTGCGGTAACGCTCGCGGTACTCGGCCACTTGGCTGCTGAGGGCTTCTAGATCGTCATCGCTGGCTTCGAGCTGCGCCACTTCCTGTTTGAGTTGGGCATGCAGCGCACAAATCTCTTCGGGAGCGACGTGGTGCTTACGGGCAATGCGGTGTACGTCGCCCATCCGCTCCTCTACCCACGCCAGCCGCTCTGGGTCCAGTTCGGTAGTACTGGCCAGTCGGTGCAGCTCACTGGCGGCTTCTTCGACTTGAATGCGTGCATCGCTCAACATGGTAAGCGTGTTGGCAAGCGTGCCCTTATCGCTGCCGGGCAGCGCGCTCAGGTGGGCGTAGGCTTGGTTGAGAAGCGACAGGGCGCCCCCTTCATCGCTTTCGCAGCAGTCGGCGGCAAACTGGGTTTCACGCAGGGTCTCTTCGGCGTGGGCCAGGGTGTGCTGTTCCTCTTCCAAGGTTTGCAGCTCGCCTTCGGCAAGGCCTAGCTGATCCAGCTCCTCGACTTGATAGCGCAGCAGTTGGCGTTTGGCCTCGACTTCGCTGCCCTCTTCACTGAGTTTTTTCAGCCGACGGCGAGCGCTGCGCCACTCGCGGAACGTCTCGGCGAGCTGCTGGCTGCGTTCGCGAAGTCCGGCGTAATCATCCAGTAGCGCCAAGTGCGTCTCTTCCCGCATCAAGGCTTGGTGGGCATGCTGGCCATGAATCTGAATCAACTGTTCGCCAAGGGATTTCAAATCGGCAATGGTCGCCGGGTGGCCGTTGATCCACGCCTTGGAGCGGCCGTTGGCAGTGACCACGCGGCGCAGCAGGCACTCGTCGGCGGGCAGTTCGCGGGCCACCAGCCATTCGGTAGCGGCGGGCAGATGCTGAATATCGAAACGGGCGGAGAGATCGGTTCGCTCGCAGCCGTGGCGCACGCTACCCGCATCGGCGCGCTCGCCCAGGCAGAGCCCCAGGGCACCCAACAGAATGGATTTACCCGCCCCAGTTTCGCCCGTAATGGCGGTCATGCCCCGGGTCAGGTCGAGTTCGAGACGATCAACGATCGCGTAGTCTTGGATCGCTAGCTGCGTAAGCATAAGGCCTCCTGAGGCGGTGCGGCACAGAAGCTGGATACTTATCCAATAATTGTTGTTTTATACAGTAGTCGATAACTCACTTCAATGCCCCTCTTGAGATGGCTTTTATGGCCCCCATATAGGCTGCATACGTGGTTAACACCCGCTACTTAACTCAGGTGGCCGCCACCGGCACCGTTACTTATTTCAGGAGCAAGGCATGGCAAAAGAACCGCAAACCCCGTTGGAAGATGAGCTGGCACGCCAAGAGCAGGAAGCAGAGGTCACCGACCAATCTGCCGAGGAGCGGTTGGTGGAAGGCGAACTGGAAGGGCTGATCGATGACGATGCGCCGCTGGAAGGCAGCGCCGGCAGCCCCGAAGCCGACGTGTTGGCCGCCCAGGTAGAAGAGCTGGAGCAGAGCCTAGCGGAAGCCAAAGACCAAGCGCTGCGCGCCGCTGCCGAAGCTCAAAACGTTCGCCGCCGGGCGGAGCAAGAAGCCGAAAAAGCGCGCAAGTTTGCCCTGGAGAAGTTCGTCAAAGAGCTGCTGCCCGTGGTGGATAGCCTTGAGAAAGCCTTGGAAAGCATGCAGGATGACGCGTCCGACGTGCATCGTGAAGGTGTCTCCATGACCCTCAAGATGCAGCTAGACGTGCTGAGCAAGTTTGGCGTCGAAAGCATCGAGCCCCAGGGCGAGCCCTTCGACCCACAGGTGCATGAAGCCATGGCGATGGTGCCGAACCCAGAGCTCGACCCCAACACTGTGATGGATGTGATGCAGAAGGGCTATCTGCTGAACGGCCGCCTCGTGCGCCCTGCCATGGTCGTGGTCAGCCAAAAAGCGAATTAAGCCGCGTTGACGCATTGCAGTAAAAAAAGCCCTTGAAATGCTGCAAGCGGCCCCCAAATAAAGGGCAACCCGCGGGAAAACCCGCAGACGCCAAGTAAGTAACAGCGGCGTAAAACATCAGTTTTGTTTCAACCGAATTCGAGGTTTTTGCTATGGGACGCATTATTGGTATCGACCTGGGCACCACTAACTCTTGTGTGGCCGTGCTCGATGGTGACAGCGCTAAAGTCATTGAAAACGCCGAAGGCGGTCGTACCACGCCTTCCATCATTGCCTACACCGACGACGGCGAAACCCTGGTAGGCCAGGCCGCCAAGCGCCAGGCCGTGACCAACCCGGAAAACACCCTTTACGCCATCAAGCGTCTGATCGGCCGCCGCTTCAAAGACGACGTCGTTCAAAAAGACATCAAGATGGTGCCCTACAAAATCGCTGAAGCCGATAACGGCGATGCATGGGTAGAAGTGAAAGGCAAAAAAATGGCACCGCCGCAGGTAAGCGCGGAAGTGCTGAAGAAAATGAAGAAGACCGCCGAAGACTATCTCGGCGAAGCGGTCACCGAAGCGGTCATCACCGTACCGGCCTACTTCAACGACAGCCAGCGTCAGGCTACTAAAGATGCGGGCCGCATTGCCGGTCTGGACGTCAAGCGCATCATCAACGAGCCGACCGCCGCAGCGCTTGCCTACGGCATGGACAAATCCCGTGGTGATAAAACCATCGCGGTGTACGATCTGGGTGGCGGTACCTTCGATATCTCCATCATCGAAGTGGCCGACGTTGATGGCGAAACGCAGTTCGAAGTGTTGGCGACCAACGGCGACACCTTCCTGGGTGGTGAAGATTTCGATTTGGCGCTGATCAACTATCTGGTCGACCAGTTCAAGTCGGACAGCGGTATCGATCTGTCTGGCGACAATCTGGCCATGCAGCGTCTGAAAGAAGCCGCCGAGAAAGCCAAGATCGAGCTTTCCAGTGCGCAGCAGACCGACGTGAACCTGCCGTACATCACCGCCGACAACACTGGCCCGAAACACCTCAACGTGAAGGTGACCCGTGCCAAACTGGAGTCGCTGGTCGAAGACCTGGTTCAGCGTTCGCTCGAGCCGTGCAAAATGGCGCTGAAAGATGCAGGCCTGTCCGCGTCTGAAATCGACGAAGTGATTCTGGTCGGCGGTCAGACCCGTATGCCGATGGTTCAGAAGAAAGCGGCAGACTTCTTCGGTAAAGAAGCGCGTAAAGACGTGAACCCGGACGAAGCAGTGGCCGTGGGTGCTGCGATTCAGGGCGGTGTTCTGGGTGGCGACGTTAAAGACGTACTGCTGCTTGACGTGACCCCGCTGACCCTGGGTATCGAAACCCTGGGTGGCGTGATGACGCCGCTGATCGACAAGAACACCACCATCCCGACCAAGAAGACCCAAACCTTCTCGACCGCGGATGACAACCAGACCGCCGTGACCATTCACGTCGTCCAGGGTGAGCGTAAGCAAGTGTCGCAGAACAAGTCGCTGGGTCGCTTCGACCTCGCCGACATTCCGCCGGCACCGCGTGGTGTACCGCAGATCGAAGTGGCGTTCGACCTCGATGCCAACGGTATCCTGAACGTATCTGCCAAAGACAAGGCGACCGGCAAAGAGCAGTCCATCGTCATCAAAGCGTCCAGCGGCCTCTCCGATGAAGAGATCGAGCAAATGGTACGCGACGCTGAAGCCCACGCGGACGAAGATAAAAAGTTCGAAGCGCTGGTGCAGCTGCGTAACCAAGCGGACGGCATGATTCACGCCACTCGCAAGACCGTTCAAGAGGCGGGCGACAAGGCGACCGATGACGAGAAACAGGCCATCGAAAACGCCATCGCCGAGCTGGAAGAAGCGGTGAAAACCGATGACCAGGACGACATCCAGAAGAAACTGGATGCGCTGACCGAAGTGTCCGGCCAGCTGGCGCAGAAGATGTATGCCGAGCAGGCAGACGCCGCGCAGGCGGGTGGTGAAGGCGCAGAAGAGGCCAACACCAAGCAGGACGATGACGTGGTTGACGCCGAGTACGAAGAAGTCAACGACGACAAGAAGAAGCAGTAACCCACCTCTTTCTGCCAAGGAAAGCGGTGACGCGGGAGGCAACTCCCGCGTTGCTGTTTCCGCGGCCGAGACGCCTATAGTGCGTAGCTAACCAGGAGGCGTAGGACCCATGTCCAAACGCGATTATTACGAAGTCCTGGGTGTCGAAAAAGGGGCCGATCAGAAAGAGATCAAAAAGGCCTATCGCCGTCTGGCGCAAAAATTCCACCCTGATCGAAACCCGGACGATAACACCGCAGCGGAAAAATTCCGTGAAGTGTCGGAAGCCTACGAAGTCTTGAGCGACGGCGAGAAGCGCGCGGCCTACGACCAGTTCGGTCATGCCGGTGTGGATGGCCAGGGCGGCGGCTTTGGCGGCGGTGGCTTCGGTGGCGGCGGCGCTGGCGATTTCAGCGACATCTTCGGCGATGTGTTTGGCGATATCTTCGGTGGCGGCGGTGGCCGTCGTCGTGGGCCCAACGCACCCGCACGGGGTTCCGACCTGCGCTACAACCTAGAGCTGGATCTAGAGAGCGCGGTGGCGGGCACCACGGTGGATATTCGCGTCCCGCGCCATATCGAGTGTGACCGCTGTGACGGCGGCGGTGCCGAGCCGGGTTCCACCAAAGAGACCTGCCCCACCTGCCACGGCCACGGTCAGGTACGTATGCAGCAGGGCTTCTTCGCGGTTCAGCAAACCTGCCCGACCTGTCACGGCAGTGGCCAGCACATCAAAGTGCCGTGCCACAAATGTAACGGCGAAGGCCGCGTGCGTGAAACCCGCACGCTCTCGGTGAAGATTCCGCCGGGTGTGGATACCGGCGACCGTATTCGTCTCAACGGCGAAGGCGAGAGCGGCGTGAACGGTGGCCCGGCGGGCGATCTGTACGTTCAGGTTTCCATCAAGCCGCACCACATTTTCAAGCGTGACGGTAAACACCTGCAGTGCGACGTGCCGATCAATTTCGTCGATGCAGCACTCGGTGGCGAGTTGGAAGTGCCCACGCTGGATGGCCGCGTGAAGCTGAAGATTCCGCCGGAAACCCAAACCGGCAAACTCTTCCGCCTGCGTGGCAAAGGCGTGAAGCCCGTTCGCGGTGGCGCCCCCGGCGACCTGCTGTGCAAAGTAGTGCTGGAAACGCCCGTCAACCTCAACGACGAGCAGAAAGACCTGCTTCGCCAACTGCAAGAGAGCTTCGATGGCAGCAACAGCCACAGCCACTCGCCGAAGAAAACCGGTTTCTTCGACAGCGTGAAGAAGTTCTTTGAAGAGATGAAGCCGTAAGAACCCAGAGCGCTTTGAGGTAACAGCCCCAGCACCCCGGTGCTGGGGCTTTTTTATCTGCATCAACGCAGCAGGTGATCCATCCGCCACGACAAAGCCAGCGGATCAGGCTGGCTGTGCTTAGCTCTGGGGAGTATGACCGCTTGGCCATCCAACTGATGAAGCCATGCGTTGTCTGGCATCAGTTCATCAAGAGTGGGGCTGACATGCCACTTATGATCGGGGCCAGGGGCAATCAGGTAGTTGTCCATTGCCCAGTGCAAGTTCGGTGTTAGTGCTAACCCGTTGGAGGGCCGGTCATCGAAGCTCTCGGCAAAGGGAATCAAGTGAGCGGCCTCCACGAGGTAGCGATAGTCTGGTGTAATAAAGCGTAAACGAGTGGCCGCACAGCGATAGTCGTAAGCTTCCAGCACCAACATGCGAAATGCTGCAGAGCGTGCCTGCTGTTGAGCATTCTCTGTTACCTCGCCAACTAAGCGATCAGTTTGTTTCTCGTACTCGCCACTAGCAAAAGCGTTATTTAAGTAAACATTGAGATCGTTTTGCTGGTCAGAGCGAGCGAAATAGTGCGTCACGATGAGGGCGCAGGCCGAACGGGCGGTCGATGGATCTTGAAAGGCATTGAATAACGCTGGATCAAGCGTTGCCTCGGTGAACAGTGTAGAGAGCTTTTTAAGTGATTTCGGCTGCCCGATGCTGTCCGCGACATTGGCAATACTGCTCTCGAAGTTGGGTTCCCAAAGAGCACCTGTAACTCCTTGATCGCTCTTTAAGTGCCAAAGCGGTAAGTGAGGGTTGGCGGCATGCCGATCGCCGGTGGCTATCTCATACAGATCGAAATAGCGCGCAATTAAACGATCATCAATATACACCTGGGGTGTTGAAATATGGCCGCGTTGAATTTCGCATAGGATTGCGAGCAATAAGCAAGGTTTATTCGCTGCCAATTGGCCCCGGCTTCGGCCAACGCGGAGGTTGGTCAGGCAGGTGAGCGTTACATCTTCCATTTTGTTCTCAAGTTCGGTTAAACCTGCGAAGTATTGTCTTGTGCTCAATAACGACCTTCTTGCCAAAAATGATCCACATAGAAGGTACTGGATGCGTTAATGACACGTATTTTACGTCACAATAACAGCATCCGCTTATCAATCGCTGGACGCTAACGAATGAAGGAAGTCACCTAATGCCTTTGGATGCTGTTGATCGCCCCTACGTAGGGATTTGGCTGCGCGTGCTGTCGGGGGTGCTGTTTACGGGCATGCTGGTGTGTATCAAAGCCGTGAGCGATGAGGTGCCGGTGGGGCAGTCGGTATTCTTCCGTTCGCTGTTTGCGCTGTTGCCGATCGTGGTGTTTCTGGCCTTACGCCGGGAGTTTCCTCAGGGGTTGGCGACCCGTCGGCCGTTGGGCCATGCCTTGCGTTCAGGATTGGGCGCGGCGGCGATGTTTGCTTCGTTTGCCGCCGTCGCGGTGTTGCCGGTGGCCGAGACCACGCTGCTGGCGCAGTTGACGCCTATTTTTATGGCACTAGGCGGTGTACTGCTGTTGGGCGAGCGCTTTACGTGGGTGCGTGCGCTGGCCATGGGGCTGGCGATGGGGGGAATGGCCGTATTGGTGTTGCCGAACGTGGGCGGTGCTTCCCAGTCGGGCCAGCTGGTGGGCTATCTATTGGCGGTGCTGAGCGCGGTGCTAACGGCGGGCGCGTTACTGACCGTGCGGCGCATTTCGCGCACGGAAACGGCAGGCGCTATCGCATTTTACTTCATTTTGGTGTCGGCCTTGGCGGGGCTGGCGACGCTGCCGCTGGGCTGGGCAGCGTTACGCCTAGAGGTGTTGAGCCTGCTCGTGCTGGCGGGGCTGTTGGGCGGGGCGGCGCATATCGCGATGACGCTGGCATTTCGCTATGCCGAGGCGTCGCGGTTAGCGCCGTTCGAGTACCTCGCCTTGCTATGGCCGGTGTTGGCGGATTGGTTGCTATTCGATATTCCGGCCTCGCACCACTTCTTCTTGGCGCTGCCTTTGATGCTGGGCGGTGTCGTCTTGGCGGCGTTAGAAGGTAAGCGCCTTAAATGGCCTCTTCGACGATAAGCTGAGGCCGCCCTTTCGAGCAGGGCTCGATGCGAGCGTTCACGTGGTAAACGCTGCGCAGCAGCTCGGGGGTAATGACGTCCTCCGTGGCGCCGCAGGCGATCAACCTGCCTTGTTCCAAGACCATGGCGTGATCGGTAAAGCGCAGGGCGTGGCCAATGTCGTGTAGGGCGACCAGGATCAGCATTTGCCGCTCGTCGGCTAGGCGTCTCAGTACGCTCAACAGGCTAATTTGCCGGTTGAGATCGAGCGCGGACGTGGGCTCGTCCAGCATGAGGATTTCAGGCTCCTGCACCAGCGCCTGGGCGGCGCTCACTAGCTGGCGCTGGCCGCCGCTCAAATCGCCGATGTCACGCTCGGCCAGCGCGCTAATGTTCAGCTCGGCAAGCGCTTTGTCCACTTGGGCAAGGTCGTCGGCTTGTACCGTCAGGCTACGCCCTTGCATGCGGGCCAGCAGCACGGACTCATACACCGATAAGACGGCTTTGGCACCGGTGTCCTGGGGCATGTAGGCCACGGGCCGCTCGGCGGTGGTGTGCGAAATGAGCACGTCGCCGCTGCCTTTCAGCAACCCCAGAATGCGACGGAACAGTGTCGATTTGCCTGCCGCGTTGGGGCCAAGCAGCGCCACGACTTGCCCGCCTTGAAAGCAGGGCGTGGAGATGTCGTGAACAATGGTTTTGCGCCCATAGCGGGCGCACACGTTCTTGAGCTGTAGCGTTACCATGCGGCCTTCTTGTGATTGAGCACGAGGAAAAGGAAGAAGGGAATGCCCACGAGCGACGTGATGATGCCGATGGGAATGATGGTGCCGGGAATGATGATCTTCGACAGCACCGACCCCACCGAGAGAATCAGCGCCCCGCACAGGGCCGAGCCGGGCAGGAAGAAGCGCTGATCTTCGCCCAGCAGCATACGGGCAATGTGCGGGCCCACCAGGCCAATGAAGCCAATCGTACCGACGAAGGCAACGGCGATGGCGGCCAGCAGCGACACAAGCACCAATACCTCTAGGCGCAGCGCGCGAGGGTTAACGCCCATGCTCTCCGCTTTGGCATCCCCTAAACGCATGGCGGTGAGCGCCCAGCCGTGGCGTGCCAAAAGCGGCATTACCAGGGCGAGTACGCCAAGCGCGATCCAGAACTTTGGCCAGGTGGCTTTGGTGAGGCTGCCCATCGTCCAGAACACCACGGCAGCCACGGCCTCTTGGCTGGCAAAGAACTGGATCAGCGCCATCAACGAGTTGAAGATGAACACCATCGCAATGCCGAGTAGTACGATGGTTTCCACGGTGACGCCGCGTTTGAGGCTCAGCGCGTGAATTAAAAACGCGGTGAACATGGCCATCAGAAACGCGTTGATGGGCACCACGTATTCGATGGCGGTGGGGATGATAGCCACGCCAAAGGCCAAGCCCAGGGCAGCACCAAAGCTGGCACCTGCGGAAATCCCCAGCGTGAACGGGCTGGCGAGCGGGTTGCTGAGGATGGTCTGCATCTGCGCGCCCGCCACCGAGAGGCTAGCCCCTACGACGATGGCCATGAGCGCGACCGGCATACGAATGTCCCACAGAATGACTCGCGCCTGCTGGCTGACGGCATCGGGAGTCACCAGCGCAGCGATCACCTCGGCCAAGCTGAAACGGGCGGGGCCGAGTGCCAAATCCACACAGAGACTGAGCAGCAGCGCGAGGGTCAGCCCCACCAGAATCAGCTGTCGACGCCACACTTGAGCGCGATAGAACGTGCGTCCGGCGGTTGGGTGGGCGACGTTGGCATTACTCATCATGAAGCGTTATCCAGTAGCCGGGCTGATAATCGATCGGCAGAAACCGGTCGTGAAGCTCTTCCAAGGTAGCTTCGGGGTCTAAATCTTCAAACAGCTCGGGATGGAACCACTTGGCTAGCTGCTGTACGGCAACGAAGTAGTAGGGGCTGTTATAGAACTGGTGCCAAATCGCGTGAACGTTCCCTGTCTCGACGGCGTCGATGCCGGTCATGGCGGTGCGGGTCGTTAACGCTTGCAGTTTTTCCCGTGCCTGCGCCTGATCGGCGCCGGGACCAACACCAACCCAGTCACCGCCTGGCACGTAGGCATCCCAACTGCCGCCCGTGACCACCACGTGCTGCGGGTTGGCGGCGATGATTTGCTCGGGGTTGAGGTTGCCAAAGCTGGCGGGGATGATGCCGTTGGCGATGTTGGTGCCGCCTGCCAGCGTCACGTACTCGCCAAAGTTGGCAGGGCCGAAGCTCATACAGCACTCATCCGAATAGCCGCCTGCACGATCGACGAAGACCCGTGGTCGTTCGGGATTGGCTTGCTCGATGACCTCCGTAACCCGGGCGAGCTGCGCTTCGGCAAAGGTGATGAACTCCTCGGCAGCGGCCTCGTCGTTCATCAACTGGCCGATCAGGCGCATCGATGGAATGGTGTTCTCGATGGGGTCTTCGCGGAAGTCCACGTACACGATGGGAATGTCCAGTTCCGCGAGCTTGTCATCGTAGGCGGCATCCTCGGTGGCTGCTTTTGCCTCGATGTTCATCAGAATCAGGTCAGGATTCAGCGACGCCGCTTGTTCGACATCGAAGGTGCCATCTTTGAAGCCTCCAAAGGTGGGAATCGAAGCCATCTCGGGGAAGCGCTCTAAGTAGCGCTGGTAGTTGTCAGGGTCTGCTTGTGAAAAGTCTTCTCGCCAGCCCACCACGTGGGCCAGTGGTGCGTCGGGTTCGAGCATGCCCAGCAGATAGATTTGCCTGCCTTCGCCCAGGATGACGCGTTCGGCAGGGGCGTCTAGGGTGATCTGTCGGCCAGCAATATCAGTGACCGTGATGGGTGCCGCGATAGCCGACGCGCAAACGAGAGATGTCAGCGCACCGACGAAAGGAAGAGAGAGACGTAACAGCATAGTGGCATTGGTTACCTGAGTTCTTTAGCGTCTACGCTAACGATGAATGTTTAATCAAACATAGATGTTGATGTTAATTGCTATTCTCATGTCGGCATTATCCTCAAAAGCGGGAAAGGTGTCGAGGTAAGCGATAAGCGTTAGCGTTGAGCAACACGCCGTTGCAACGAATTCTCATTCGTTGCTTGGCTCTTGCGGGGGCGGCGATTAGGCTAGTAGGGCATCACGTCTGTCGACTTGGAGAGAACCGCATGCCTTTATCCCGAGCAGAGATTGCCACCCCATCCGGCGCGCGGTTGATCAACCGCCTGTGCAAGCACTGGGCCCATAAACTTGAGGTGGAATACACCGAGCAGGACGCCAAAATCGTGTTTGCCAGCGGTACCTGCCTGATGCACGCCGAGCCAGAACGGCTGCTGGTCTCTATCGAAACCCTCGAAGAGGAGCACCTGGACCAGCTCGAAGGCGTGGTCGAAAGCCATTTGGTGCGGATGGCGAAAGACGAACCGCTAGAGATCGTCTGGGAAAATTGAAGTGATCGAGGGGCGGCGGCGTTAGCGCCGCATCGGCCGGGTGGTCTGTTATAATCGCGGCCACCCTTTTTGTTTCTAGATTGATGCCAAATAGCGCACGCGTAGGAGTTTCCATGACCCGAATTGCCATTGTAGGCGTAGCTGGCCGCATGGGCCGCACGTTAGTCAACGCCGTCGAGCAAGAAGCCGATGCCTCCCTGGCGGGCGGTATCGTGGAGCCGGGCAGCTCCTTGGCCGGTGCCGATATCGGCGAGCTGGCGGGCGTAGGCAAGCGGGGCGTGGTGGCGGTCGATTCGCTCAGCGCCATCGTCGATGACTTCGACGTGCTGATCGACTTCACCGCACCGCAGGTGACGCTGGCGAACCTGGCATTCTGTGCCGAGCACGGTAAGCGCATCGTGATCGGCACCACCGGCATGAACGATGACGAACTGGCCGAGCTGGATAGCTACCGCGATAAAGTCGCCATGGTCTTCGCCCCCAACATGAGCGTGGGCGTGAACCTAACGCTGAAACTGCTGGAAACGGCGGCCAAAGCGCTGGGTGATGAAGGGTACGACATTGAAGTGATCGAATCGCACCACCGCCATAAAGTCGATGCGCCTTCCGGTACGGCCATCAAAATGGGGGAAGTGGTCGCGGAAAGCCTAGGCCGCACCCTAAAAGAGCACGGTGTGTTCGAGCGGGTAGGGCAGTGCGGCCCGCGCACCGACAAAGAGATCGGCTTTGCGACCGTTCGCGCAGGCGATATCGTCGGTGAGCATACCGTGATGTTCGCCACCGAAGGCGAGCGCATCGAGATTACCCACAAGGCCTCAAGCCGCATGACCTTTGCCAAAGGCGCTGTGCGCGCCGCTCGCTGGGTCGCCAGCCAGCCTCATGGCCGCTACGACATGCAAGACGTCTTGGAGCTTCACTGATTGGCAAAGCGTTCTTTACCCTACGCTGAAAATTAAGGGCTAGCCGACGGTCGGTAAATCCTGTAACATTCCAAAAATTTTGGCCGAGTGGCTTTCAATAGCCAGTAAAACGCCTGCAGCGAATGTCTGTGGTAGTCGATGTCAGTGGAAAGTGAACCACGCTTGTTGCACTGGCCGTTAGGTTAGAGAAAAGAGTCAGCGAACTGCTGCGCCATGGTCACGACCGTTATGGTGGCATGGATGAGAACAACAAGCGGGATGAAACCGATGTTTTTATTGTCGGCTTCGTCCCGCTTTTTTACGACCCGACGTTTGCACGCAAACGCCGACAACCGGATCGCCGAGCCTGCGCCCACAGGCTCCCACCAGCATGGGAGAACTTGTCTTGAATAACCCCGCATTGAGCAAACCCGCGATATTAGCCCTGGAAGATGGCAGTGTGTTTCATGGAACGGCCATTGGCGCGGATGGAGTCACAAGCGGTGAGGTGGTGTTCAATACAGCCATGACCGGCTACCAGGAAATCCTCACCGACCCCTCTTACACCCGCCAAATCGTCACCCTGACTTACCCGCATATCGGCAATACCGGTATTAATTCCGAAGATGTGGAGTCCGCCTCCATTGCGGCAGCGGGCCTGGTGATTCGTGATCTTCCCCTGCTGGCCAGCAGCTTCCGCTCCGAGCAAACCCTCTCTGATTATCTGAAAAGCCAAAACGTGCTAGGCATTGCGGATATCGATACCCGACGCCTAACGCGTATTTTGCGCGATAAAGGTGCCCAGAACGGCGCGATTCTGGCAGGTGCCGATGCAGAGGGCGACGATGCCGTCGAGCGGGCGCTGGCAGCGGCGAAGGCGTTTCCGGGCTTGAAGGGCATGGATTTGGCCAAAGAAGTCTCTTGCAAAGAGGCTTACGAGTGGTCGGAAGGCGAGTGGACCTTGGGCGAAGGCTACGCGGATGCGAGCCAGGGCGAGCGCCCCTACCACGTGGTGGCGTTCGATTACGGCGTGAAGTTCAACATCCTGCGCATGCTGGCGGCGCGGGGCTGCCGCTTGACCGTGGTGCCGGCGCAAACGCCTGCGGCAGAGGTGCTGGCGATGAACCCGGACGGCGTGTTCCTGGCCAACGGCCCCGGCGACCCCGAGCCCTGTGACTACGCGATTAAAGCGATCCGGGAAGTGTTGGAAACCGACACGCCGGTGTTCGGCATTTGCTTGGGCCACCAGCTGCTGGCGCTGGCCTCCGGTGCCAAAACCGTCAAGATGGGCCACGGCCACCACGGTGCCAACCATCCGGTACAAGACCTGGATACCGGCACGGTGATGATCACCAGCCAGAACCACGGCTTTGCGGCCGATGAAGCGACCCTGCCGAGCAACGTACGTGCCACGCACCGCTCGCTGTTCGACGGCACTCTGCAGGGGATTGAGCGTACCGATCGTCCGGCGTTTAGCTTTCAGGGCCACCCGGAAGCCAGCCCTGGCCCGCGCGATGTAGCGCCGCTGTTCGATCGCTTTATCGCCATGATGCAGGCGCGCCGCTAGGTTCGCCGCGCTGCCTCTCATTGCCTAGTTACGCCGTTTTGATGCTCATCGTCACCACTTTTTGCGGGAACCGTTATGCCTAAGCGTACCGATATCAATAGCATTCTTATCATTGGCGCTGGTCCGATCGTCATCGGCCAGGCCTGCGAATTCGACTACTCCGGCGCCCAGGCGTGTAAAGCCCTGCGCGAGGAGGGGTACCGGGTTATTTTGGTCAACTCCAACCCGGCCACGATCATGACCGATCCCGCCATGGCCGATGCTACCTACATCGAGCCGATTACCTGGCAGGCGGTCGAGAAAATCATCGAAGCCGAGCGTCCTGACGTGATTCTGCCCACCATGGGTGGCCAGACCGCGCTGAACTGCGCGCTCGATCTGGACAAGCACGGCGTATTGGCCAAGTACGGTGTCGAGATGATCGGTGCCAATGCCGATGCCATCAACAAAGCCGAAGACCGCGATCTGTTCGACAAGGCGATGAAGAACATCGGCCTGGAGTGCCCCAAAGCGAAAGTGGCGCACACCATGGACGAGGCGTGGGAAATCCAGGCGGAGCTTGGCTTCCCGACGATCATTCGCCCCTCCTACACCATGGGCGGCTCCGGCGGCGGTGTGGCGTACAACAAGGAAGAGTTCGAAGAGATCTGCACCCGCGGTTTCGAACTGTCCAACAACCACGAGCTGCTCATCGATGAATCGCTGCTGGGTTGGAAAGAATACGAAATGGAGGTGGTGCGCGATAAGAACGATAACTGCATCATCGTCTGCGCGATCGAAAACTTCGACCCGATGGGCGTCCACACCGGCGACTCCATCACCGTGGCACCGGCGCAAACGCTGACCGATAAAGAGTATCAGATCATGCGCGACGCCAGCCTCGCGGTGCTGCGCGAGATCGGCGTGGAAACCGGCGGGTCGAACGTTCAGTTCGGTATGGACCCGAAGACTGGCCGCATGGTCGTCATCGAGATGAACCCCCGCGTCTCCCGTTCGTCGGCGCTGGCCTCGAAGGCCACCGGCTTCCCGATTGCCAAGATCGCGGCGAAGCTGGCGGTGGGATATACCCTGGACGAACTGCAGAACGACATCACGGGCGGCCAAACCCCAGCGTCCTTCGAGCCGTCCATCGACTATGTCGTTACCAAAATTCCGCGTTTTACCTTCGAGAAGTTTCCCCAAGCGAACGATCGCCTGACCACCCAGATGAAGTCGGTGGGCGAGGTGATGGCGATTGGCCGTACGTTCCAAGAATCGCTGCAAAAAGCGCTGCGTGGCATGGAAACCGGTAACGACGGCCTCGACCCGATCATTACCGAGTTCACCGATGACGCCATGGCCCAGATCAAGGGCGAGCTGCAGGCGGCAGGGGCCGAGCGTATCTTCTTCGTGGCCGACGCCATGCGCGCGGGCATGAGCGTGGACGACGTGTTTGCGCTGACCAATATCGACCGTTGGTTCCTGGTTCAGCTGGAAGACCTGATTCTGACCGAAGCGGCGGTCTCCAAGCGCGCGTTGGCGGATCTCTCCGCTCGCGAGCTGTTCCAGCTCAAGCGCAAGGGCTTCTCGGATGCACGTCTAGCGAAGCTATTGGGTGTGTCCGAAAAAGAGTTCCGCAAGACTCGTCAGGCAGCCAATATCCGTCCGGTCTACAAGCGCGTGGATACCTGCGCTGCCGAATTTGCGTCGGACACGGCCTACATGTACTCCACCTACGAGGAAGAGTGCGAAGCGGACGTGTCTGATCGCCAGAAAATCATGGTGTTGGGCGGTGGCCCGAACCGTATCGGCCAGGGTATCGAGTTCGATTACTGCTGCGTTCACGCCGCCTTCGCCATGCGCGATGACGGCTACGAAACCATCATGGTCAACTGCAACCCGGAAACCGTCTCTACCGACTACGACACCTCTGATCGTCTCTACTTCGAGCCGGTCACGCTGGAAGACGTGCTGGAAATTGCCGATAAAGAGAAGCCGGTGGGCGTGATTGTACAGTTTGGTGGTCAAACGCCGCTGAAGCTGGCCCGCGAGCTGGAAGCTGCAGGCGTGCCGATTATCGGTACCACGCCGGACGCCATCGACCGCGCTGAAGACCGCGAGCGCTTCCAGGTGATGATCGACAAGCTCGGCCTGAAACAGCCGCCCAACGCCACTGCGCGCAGTTTCGAAGATGCCTTCGCCAAAGCCGAAAAAATTGGCTACCCCCTGGTCGTGCGCCCGAGCTACGTCCTGGGCGGCCGGGCGATGGAGATCGTCTACGACGCCTCCGAGCTCGAAAACTACATGACCAACGCGGTGAAGGTCTCTAACGACTCGCCAGTACTGCTGGATCACTTCCTGAGCGCCGCGGTGGAAGTGGATATCGATGCAGTCTCTGACGGCCAGCAGGTCGTAATTGGCGGTATCATGCAGCACGTCGAGCAAGCGGGCGTTCACTCTGGCGACTCTGCCTGCGCGCTGCCGCCTTACTCGCTGCCTGCCGACGTGCAGGACGAGATGCGCGAGCAGGTCAAGAAAATGGCCGTGGAGTTGGGCGTCAAAGGCCTGATGAACGTGCAGCTGGCGTGGCAAGATGGTGAGATCTACGTGATTGAGGTCAACCCCCGCGCCTCGCGTACCGTGCCGTTTGTTTCCAAGTGCATCGGCACCTCGCTGGCCCAGATTGCTGCGCGCTGCATGGCCGGTAAAACCCTCGCCGAGCAGGGCTTCGAGCGGGAAATCGTGCCGCACTTCTACAGCGTCAAAGAAGCGGTCTTCCCGTTCAACAAGTTCCAGGGCGTTGACCCGATTCTCTCGCCGGAGATGAAGTCCACCGGTGAAGTGATGGGCTCGGGCGATACCTTCGCTGAAGCCTTCTTCAAGGCGCAGCTAGGCGCGGGCGAAGCGATCCCGGCGCTGGACGGCGACCGTAAAGCGTTCCTGTCGGTGCGTGAACCTGACAAGCAGGGGATTATCGAAGTGGCCCGTTCTCTGCTAACATTGGGCTTCACACTTTGTGCAACACGCGGTACGGCAGCGGCCATCGAAGCCGCCGGGCTACCCGTGGAGCACGTCAATAAAGTCTACGAAGGCCGTCCCCATATCGTCGATCTGCTGAAGAACGACGAAATCGCCTACATCGTGAACACTACCGAAGGTCGTCAGGCAATTAACGACTCTTCGATCATTCGCCGTACTGCTCTCGCGCGCAAGGTGCCCTATGCGACCACCTTGGCGGGCGCTAATGCTGTTTGCATGGCGCTAGAGTACGGTAGGGAGATTACGGTGCGGCGCCTTCAGGATCTGCATGCAGGAGCAAGTCAATGAACAAGGTCCCGATGACGGTAGCGGGAGAAAAAAGCCTTCGCGAAGAGCTCAACCACTTGAAGGGCGAAGAGCGCCCCCGAGTGATTGCGGCCATCGCCGAAGCGCGTGAACACGGTGACCTCAAGGAGAACGCCGAGTATCACGCCGCCCGCGAGCAGCAGGGGTTTATTGAAGGTCGTATCCAGGAAATTGAGAGCAAGCTTTCGGGCGCCCAGGTGATCGATGTCACCAAGCTGCCGAAGACCGGTAAGGTGATTTTTGGAGTGACCGTGTCGCTCTTGAACCTGGATAGTGATGCCAGCGTTACCTATCGCATTGTTGGCGAAGATGAAGCCGACATTAAAGCGGGTCGTATTTCGGTCACTTCACCCATTGCGCGCGCGCTGATTGGTAAAGAAGAGGGCGATGTGGTGGTGGTGAAAACGCCCGGCGGCGACGTTGAGTACGAAATTGAGAGTGTTGAACACCTCTAATGCTGTGCAGATAGCGCCATAAAAAAGGCCCGATGCAGGTAGCTGCTTCGGGCCTTTTAGCTTAGCGGCGCTTGGCGCCGTGTCAGCATAGTGCTGTGCGCGTTAGTGCCGCCCGTGATGGTTCTCGAAGCGGGTAACGTTGGAGAGCTTGGGGTTAGCCTTTGGGTTGCGGCGATAAAGCAGCGCCATTTTGCCAATGGTTTGCACCAGCTCGGCGTTGCTGTCAGCCAGCAGCTCGTTGATCATCGCAGCGCGGTCATCCCGTTCGGGTAGGGCGAGCTTTACTTTGATCAGCTCGTGATCATTGAGCGCGCGGCTGAGTTCTGCGAGCAGATTTTCGGAGACGCCGTTCTCAGAAACGGTGACCACGGGGTTCAAATGGTGGCCAATGCTACGAAATGCTTTCTTTTGTGCCTGTGACAAGCTCATGGTATCTTGCGGTATCCCGGTTAGCGCTTAACGTTCCATCTTACGGTGAAATGCCGCTAAGTGAAAGCAATCACGTGAACGCGCCCATCTCTTATTCCAGTGTCAGATTCCCACATGCAGCAAAAGCCCCCAAGCCGTAAACATTCAGTGAGCAAAACCAGCAACAACTGGAAGAAAGAACACTTCGACGACCAGTATGTGAAGCAGAGCTGGCAGGATGGCTACCGCTCTCGGGCGAGCTACAAGCTGCTAGAGTTGGACGAGAAAGATAAGCTGTTTCGCAACGGGATGACGGTCATCGACCTCGGCGCTGCCCCAGGTGGGTGGAGCCAAATCGCGGCCGAAAAAGTCGGCCCGGAAGGGGTCGTCATTGCGTCGGACATCTTGGAAATGGACGCTCTGGCCGGTGTGGACTTCATTCAGGGCGATTTCACCGAAGAGAGCGTGCTCAATGCGATTCTCGAACGTTTGGGAAATCGTCCGGTAGACCTTGTTATGTCGGACATGGCCCCCAATATGAGTGGTATGGCAGCCATCGATCAGCCCCAGGCCATGTATCTCGTCGAGCTGGCATTGGAACTGGCCCGGGAAACGCTTTCACCCAAAGGCCGTTTTTTGGTCAAGGTCTTTCAAGGCGAAGGGTTCGATGCGTATCTAAAAGAGCTGCGCGGCAGTTTTGACCGTGTGGTCACTCGTAAGCCAGACGCCTCGCGTGCGCGCTCTCGGGAAGTCTACTTTTTAGCGGAGGGCTTTCGCGGTTAACCAGGGCTGGCAAGGCGCTGGCGCAATAGCAAAGATTTATCACCGCGATTGCCAGACAGGCAAGCGCAAGGTGTGTCACATTAGGCACAATGGACGAGCGTGACACAGATGGCCCAACGCCCAATGGGCTTTGGCAATGGTTGAACGTTAAGCTCTAGTGTAAGGTCAGAGTATTAGCGGTTAACTGACGGATTCTTGTAATGAGGGTAGCCCCTTGAACGATATGGCGAAGAACCTGATTCTGTGGTTGGTCATCGCGGCCGTTCTACTGACAGTGTTCAATAATTTCAGTACGGAAAGCGCACCGCAGACCACGAACTACTCCCAGTTCGTGCAACAGGTGCAAAATCAGCAGGTACGTAGCGTCACCATCGATGGCTACACCATCACCGGTGAGCGCACGGATGGTTCGCAGTTCCAGACCATTCGCCCAGCAGCGGAAGACCCCAAGCTGATGGACGACCTGCTCAGCAATAACGTCACCGTGGTCGGTAAGGAGCCAGAGCAGCAGAGCATCTGGACACGTCTGCTGATCGCCAGCTTCCCGATTCTGCTGATTCTGGCCATCTTCATGTTCTTCATGCGCCAAATGCAAGGCGGCGCTGGGGGCGGTAAAGGCGGCCCGATGAGCTTTGGCAAGTCCAAAGCGAAGCTGCTCTCTCAGGACCAGATCAAAACCACCTTTGCCGACGTGGCAGGCTGTGACGAAGCGAAGGAAGAGGTCGAAGAGCTGGTCGACTTCCTGCGTGACCCGACCAAGTTCCAGCGCCTGGGTGGAACGATTCCCCGTGGCGTTCTGATGGTGGGCCCGCCCGGTACCGGTAAGACACTGCTGGCCAAGTCCATTGCGGGCGAAGCCAAAGTGCCGTTTTTCTCGATTTCTGGTTCCGACTTCGTCGAGATGTTCGTCGGTGTGGGCGCGTCTCGCGTTCGCGATATGTTCGAACAGGCCAAGAAGCAGGCGCCCTGCATCATCTTCATCGATGAGATCGATGCCGTTGGCCGTTCGCGCGGTACCGGCATGGGGGGCGGCAACGATGAGCGTGAGCAAACGCTGAACCAGCTGCTGGTGGAAATGGACGGCTTTGAAGCCAACGAAGGCATCATCGTCATCGCCGCCACCAACCGTCCGGACGTTCTCGACCCGGCGCTGCTGCGCCCCGGTCGTTTCGACCGTCAGGTCACCGTTGGTCTGCCAGACATTCGAGGCCGCGAGCACATTCTGGGCGTTCACCTGCGCAAGGTGCCGCTGGCCGATGACGTCAAGCCGCAGCTCATCGCACGCGGTACGCCTGGCTTCTCGGGGGCTGATCTCGCAAACCTGGTGAACGAAGCTGCTCTGTTTGCCGCACGCCGTAACAAGCGTTTGGTGGGCATGGATGAGCTTGAGCTTGCCAAGGACAAGATCATGATGGGCGCAGAGCGCAAATCCATGGTCATGACCGACAAAGAGAAGCTCAATACGGCTTATCACGAAGCGGGCCATGCGATCATCGGTTTGGTCATGCCCGAGCACGACCCGGTCTACAAGGTGACGATCATTCCCCGTGGCCGCGCGCTCGGTGTGACGATGTTCCTACCCGAAGAAGATCGCTACAGCCTGTCGCGTCAGCAAATCATTAGCCAAATCTGCTCGCTGTTTGGTGGTCGTATCGCCGAAGAGATGACATTGGGTGCCAACGGTGTCACGACCGGTGCTTCCAACGATATCAAGCGGGCGACCGAATTGGCCCATAACATGGTCGCCAAGTGGGGGCTCTCGGATGAGATGGGTCCGATCATGTACGACGAGGACGAGTCTCACCAGTTCCTCGGCGGCCCAGGCCAAGGTGGCGGCAAGCTGAAGTCGGGCGAAACCACGACGCGGCTCGATAAAGAAGTGCGCAAGATCATCGATGAGTGCTACGAGCAGGCGCGTCAAATCCTGCATGACAACCGCGATAAGCTGGATGCCATGGCAGAAGCGCTGATGAAGTTCGAAACCATCGATGCCAACCAGTTGAAGGACATCATGGAAGGTCGTGATCCTCGTCCGCCGGAAGGTTGGAACGACGGTGACTCCTCCGGTGGCGGCATGCGTGTCAGCGATGACAAGCCCGACACCAAGGCAGACGATCAAGCGTCGAACGCATCGAGCGACGATGGTGAAGAGGATGACGACGAGCCTCGTCGTCGGCCCTCCGATCCGCTGGGCGGCCCTGCCGGCCCCTAGGCCACGCAGGTCGCGCAGCCAAAGGCGTCCCCAATGGGGGCGCCTTTTTGTTATGCTGTGAGGCAGTGACAGTTACGTTTCATTTTTGATTTTAGGCGGCAGCATGACTCCGAACGTTGACCCTTCATCGCCTTCACGCCAAGCAGAGAGTGCGTTGCAGCTGCGCTGTGGGCGCCATACGCTTGATCTTTCATTCCCGCGCGTCATGGGAATTTTGAACGTCACGCCGGATTCGTTCTCCGATGGCGGTCAGCATGTCGCGCTGGACGATGCGCTGCGCCATGCCGAGCATATGCTGGCCGAAGGGGCGGCGATGATCGACGTGGGCGGCGAATCGACCCGTCCCGGGGCAACGCCGGTTTCCGAGCAGCAGGAGCTGGATCGGGTCGCGCCGGTGGTCGAGGCGCTGGTGCGTGAACTCGATGCGTTGGTCTCGGTGGATACCAGTAGCGCCACGGTGATTCGTGAAGCCAGTGCCTTGGGCGCAGGCATGATCAACGATGTGCGGGCCCTAGAGCGCGAGGGTGCTCTGGCCGCCGCCGCCAGCAGCGGCTTGCCCGTATGTTTAATGCATCGTCAGGGTGAGCCCCAGAGCATGCAGCAAGCGCCGAGCTACCGCGACCCCGTCGAGCGTGAAGTGGCCGCCTACCTTACTGACCGCATCGCTGCCTGCGAAGCCGTCGGCCTGCGCCGTCAGCGCTTGCTGATCGACCCAGGGTTTGGCTTTGGTAAAACCGTCGAGCACAACCTGCGGCTGCTGAAGTATATGGACTCGCTGAGGGCGCTGGAACTTCCCATTCTGGTTGGCATGTCACGCAAAAGCATGATCGGTAAAGTGCTGGGACGTCCTGTGGAAGAGCGGCTAGCCGGTGGCTTGGCGCTGGCGGCCATGGCGGTGGAGCGTGGGGCGAGCATCTTAAGGGTGCATGATGTAGGGCCAACGGTGGATGCCGTGAACATGGCGTGGGCGGTGCTGCAGGAAGGCTGTGAGCCGCCCGTGGATAAGGAACTTTGATAATGACAAGACGCTATTTTGGTACCGACGGCATTCGCGGTACCGTGGGGCAAGCGCCCATTACGGCCGACTTCATGCTCAAACTGGGCTGGGCGGCCGGGCAGGTGTTGCGCCGTGAAAAGGGGCGTACTCGCGTGTTGATCGGTAAGGATACGCGGATTTCCGGTTATATGTTCGAATCTGCGTTGGAGGCCGGTCTGTCGGCGGCCGGGGTCGATGTGTCGCTGCTCGGGCCAATGCCCACGCCGGGCATCGCCTACCTGACGCGCACCTTCCGTGCCGACGCCGGTATCGTGATTTCGGCGTCGCACAATCCGTTTGACGATAACGGCATCAAGTTTTTCTCTGCGGCAGGCAAGAAATTGCCAGACGAAGTGGAAGACCGCATCGAGACGATGCTGGAAGCGCCGCTCAGCACTGCCGATGCGGCGCAGTTGGGTAAGGCGACGCGCATCGATGACGCCGCTGGTCGCTATATCGAATTCTGCAAATCGACGCTGCCGGACCGGCTGAGTCTGCACGGACTGAAAGTGGTATTGGATTGCGCTCATGGGGCCACTTACCATATCGCCCCCAGCGTGTTTCGCGAGTTAGGCGCGGAGGTGAGCGTGATCGGTGCTGCGCCGGACGGCTTGAATATCAACCATCAAGTTGGCTCGACGCACCCGGCGGCGCTACGCGCGGCGGTCATCCAGCAAGGCGCCGATTTGGGGGTCGCCTTCGATGGTGACGGCGACCGCGTACTGCTCGTTGATGCCGATGGCCGCGAAGTCGACGGCGACGATATTCTCTACTTGATTGCTCGCGACCGCCACGAGCGCGGGCTGCTGGACGGCGGCGTGGTCGGCACGCTGATGAGCAATTTCGGCCTTGCCATGGCGCTGGATCGGCTCGGCATACCTTTCCAGCGTGCCAAGGTAGGTGACCGCTTCGTCATGGAAATGATGGCCGCCAACGGATGGGAGCTGGGCGGCGAAGCCTCTGGGCACATCGTTTGCGGTCACGTGCAGACCACAGGCGACGGCGTCGTATCGGCGCTACAGGTGTTGGCGCTGATGGTGCGCGAGCAGAAACCGTTGCCCGCCCTGTTGAAAGGGCTCGAAAAAGTGCCGCAATCGCTGGTCAATGTGCGCCTGCCCGCAGGATCGAATGCCAGCGACGTGATGATGGCCCAGCCGCTTCTCGATGCCGTGGCCGCCTTGGAAGCGGAGCTGGGTGACCAGGGGCGGGTGCTGCTGAGGCCATCGGGCACCGAGCCTTTGATTCGTGTCATGGTCGAAGGGCGCGCACATCTTGACGTCGATCGCTTGGCCCATAAATTGGCGGGCCAAGTCGAGGCGCTGCTTGGCTAACGATTTCGAAAAGTGGGAGCCGCTTTAGTGCGAAAAGCGCGCTGTGCCTGCGATTGGCCGTGCAACAGCGGTTGTCTTGACAAGGCGGCTCCTATACCATTTCGCTCCACCTTGAGTGAGGATTCTCCATGCGTACGCCATTGATTGCCGGCAATTGGAAAATGAACGGTTCCAAGGCGCTCATCGACGCGTTTGGCCAAGCCTTTGCGTCAGCGGCGCTGCCCACGTCCATCGACGTGGTCGTGATTCCGCCGTTTCCCTATTTAGACGCTGCGCGTCAGGCGTTTAGCGGCACGCCGTTGCAGTTAGGGGCGCAAACGCTCAACCCCCACCCCGCCGGTGCGCATACCGGCGAAGTGAGCGGCGGTATGCTCAAAGAGGTTGGCGCGGCTTACGTACTGGTGGGACACTCGGAGCGTCGGCAGCTCTACCGTGAAAGCGATGAGCAGGTGTGTGATCGTCTATTGGCGGCGCTGGACGCCGGGCTTACGCCGATTTTGTGTGTGGGCGAAACGCTGGAAGAGCGCGATGCGGGCCACACGATGGACGTTGTGTTAGGCCAAGTAGGCTATATCATGGATCGCCTATCGCCTGCACAGCGCTTGCAGGTCGTCATTGCCTACGAGCCTGTTTGGGCCATTGGTACTGGTCGCACGGCGACGCCAGCGCAAGCGCAAGAGGTCATGGCAGGCATTCGTGCCTATCAGGCAGGGTTTGATGCGTCGCTTGCTGAGCAGCTGACACTGCTTTACGGCGGTAGCATGAACGCAAGTAACGCGGCTGAGCTGCTGGCTCAGCCGGACATCGACGGCGGTTTGGTGGGCGGTGCCTCGCTCAAAACCGACGATTTCTACGCCATTTGTCAGTCAGCAGGATAACTCCATGCAAGTTGCAATTCTTATGGTTCACGTGGTGATTGCGGTCGCCTTGGTTGTACTCATCCTGCTTCAGCAGGGTAAAGGTGCCGAAGCAGGCGCGGCCTTTGGTGGCGGTGCATCGCAAACGGTCTTTGGTTCACGGGGTAGCGGTAACTTTCTTTCCCGCACGACCGGTATTTTGGCCGCAGGCTTTTTCGTGACATCGATGGCGCTGGCGTACTTTGCCACTCAGGCAGGCCAAGCACCGGAAGCCGGTATTCCCGATGCGCGAATGATCGAGCAGCAGCAAAACATTCCAACGCTTGACGACTCCCCTGCAAGTATGGATAATACCGCGCCAGTGCTAGAGGAAAGCAGCGAGTAACATCTTGATGTCGCTTTCTTTAGCCTCCCCTGATGCCGAAGTGGTGGAATTGGTAGACACGCTATCTTGAGGGGGTAGTGACCTTACGGTCGTGCGGGTTCAAGTCCCGCCTTCGGCACCATCTGATTCGCTGGTTTACCAGCTTCCCAGAATGTCAGGATTGGCACCTGAGACGTAAGACGCATTTGAAACAAGTGCTCGGAATGAGTTCTTGACGTAACCTCTTCAAGTGTCTATTATCGTCGACCTAGATTGATGCGGGGTGGAGCAGTCTGGTAGCTCGTCGGGCTCATAACCCGAAGGTCATCGGTTCAAATCCGGTCCCCGCTACCATTTAGTTAGTAACATGGCATGTCTACAAGTGATCAAGATTGTACTTGGTAAGACAGCGAAAAGTTCGCGACATGTTGCTAGAATGGTACTACAGGTTTCTTTCAAAAAGCCCCTTCCTGTGAAGGGGCTTTTTGTTAGTAGCTTTTTGTAAATAGCTTTTTGCGAGCCAAGAGTGTCTCACGAGCGGATGTTGTCCGAATAGCCAGAGACACATTCCCAGGTAATGCCAATCAGCCACCTAGCTTTTCTTATGACTCCTGGCCAGGTGCCTGATGCAACGGCTATAGGAGCTTTGTCTGTGGCCACAAAACACGCTGCGCTTCACGCGCTGATCGAACCTGTCGTTGCCGCCATGGGCTTCGAGCTATGGGGTATCGACCATATTTCCCAGGGCAAGCATTCGCGGCTGGTGATTTACATCGAGCGCGAGAGCGGTGTCAGCGTGGAAGACTGCGCTGATATTAGCCGTCAAGTCAGTGCCGTGATGGATGTGGAAGACCCGATTCCCGGCGAGTATCGCTTGGAAGTCTCGTCGCCCGGCATGGCACGCCCCCTCTACTCCCTGGATCACTTTATCCGCTATCAGGGCCATCAGGTGGCTCTGAAGCTGCGCGTCGCGTTTGATGGGCGTCGCAAATACCAAGGGCTCCTCGCAGGTGTCGAGGGTGATGAAGTGCTGCTGCAACTGGAAGGCGAAGAGTACTGCTTTCCTATCGAAAGCATCGATTCTGCGCACGTTGTCCCGCAGTTCGACGAATAATACGGGTCGCGGCTTCCGGCAGGCGCCGGGATGATGCACAAAAGGACAGGTTTTCTGGCGAGGCAAACGCATGAGTAAAGAAATTTTAATGGTCGTGGACGCGATCTCTAATGAAAAAGGCGTCCCCCGCGATGTCATCTTCGAAGCGGTAGAAGCCGCGCTGGCCAGCGCGTCGCGCAAGCGTTTTGAGCATGAAGAGGCCAATGTGCGCGTGCATATCGATCGCCGCACGGGCGACTACGATACGTTCCGCTACTGGACCGTGGTCGAAGATGACGAATTCGAAACGCCAGACTACGAAATCAAAGAGAGCATCGCCGAGCAGCGCGATCCGCCGCTGAAACTGGGCGACGTGGTCGAGCAAAAGATCGAAAACGCCGTGTTTGGGCGCATTGCTGCGCAAACCGCCAAGCAGGTGATCGTGCAGAAGGTGCGTGAAGCCGAGCGCGCCGAAGTCGTGCGTCAATACGCCGATCGTGAAGGCGAGCTGGTGGCGGGTATCGTCAAGAAGACTACCCGTGACGGTCTGATCATCGACCTGGGTGAGAACGCCGAAGCGTTTTTGCCGCGCAACGAGATGATCCACGGCGAGCGCTACCGGATGAACGAGCGCGTACGTGCATTGCTGGTCAAAGTCGATCCGGATGCTCGCGGTGCTCAACTGCAGCTTTCGCGTACCTGTCCTGAGTTCATCATCGAACTGTTCAAGATCGAAGTGCCGGAAATCGCCGAGCAGCTGATCGAAATCAAGGGTGCCGCTCGCGATCCGGGGTCACGGGCGAAGATCGCCGTGAAAACCAATGATCGTCGCATCGACCCCGTCGGTGCCTGCGTCGGTATGCGCGGTTCTCGCGTTCAGGCGGTCTCGTCTGAATTGCAAAACGAGCGCGTAGACATCGTCCTGTGGGACGACAATCCCGCACAGCTGGTGATCAACGCCATGGCACCGGCCGATGTGGCGTCTATCCTAGTGGACGAAGACGCGCATGCCATGGACGTCGCAGTGGCTCAGGACAACCTGGCACAGGCGATTGGCCGTAGCGGCCAGAACGTACGTTTGGCGTCTGAGTTGACCGGCTGGCGGATCAACGTCATGACCGAAGACGAAGCCGAGTCCAAGCGCGAGCAGGAAATCGACAGCTTGGTGGATTCGTTCGTCCAGCACCTGGGTGTCGATGAAGACGTCGCTCGATTGCTGGTGGAAGAAGGGTTCACCACCCTGGAAGAAGTTGCCTACGTGCCGCTGGAAGAGATGCTCGAAATCGAAGAGTTCGACGAAGAGCTGGTAGAAGAGCTGCGTGCACGTGCGAAAGACGAGCTGCTGACGATGGCCATTGCCTCGGAAGAAGCGCTAGACGGTGCCCAGCCAGCGGACGACCTGCTGGAAATGGACGGCATGGAGCGCCACCTGGCCTTCATCCTGGCTAGCCGCGGCATTGTCACAATGGAAGATCTCGCCGAGCAGTCTGTCGACGATCTGGTCGATATCGAGGAGTTGGACGAAGCGCGCGCAGCGGCACTGATCATGACTGCCCGTGCGCCCTGGTTTGAAGTCGATGACGCATCGGACTCAAACACACAGTAAACAGGTCACGGGCTGAGGAGGGTCACTATGTCAGATATGACAGTTAAAGATTTTGCAGTAAAGGTGGGCCGCGATGTGCCCCGCCTCTTGGAACAGATGAAAGAAGCCGGTTTGAAACACCGTTCAGAAAGCGACGCTGTCTCTGAAGACGACAAGCAGACGCTGCTGAGCTTTTTGAAGAAAAGCCACGGCGGCGGCGACAGCGAGCCGAGCAAGAATCGCATTACGCTGACCCGTAAAACCCGCAGCCGTATCAAGACCGGCGAGCGTGGTAAAACGATCGAAGTGCAGGTACGTAAGAAGAAAACGTACGTCAAGCGTGAGGAAGAAGAGAAGCCGAAAGCGCCTGAGCCCAAGCACTCTGGTCCGCGTCAGCTAGTGGGCGACATGGCAGAAGCGGAAGCTGAGCGTAAAGCACGCGATGCCCGCGCCGCGGAAGAAAAAGCCGCAGCGGCCAAAGCCAAGGCTGCCGAAGATGCTGCGCGTAAAGAAGCGGAAGAGCAGGCCAAGGCAAAAGCCGCTGAAGTGCCGGATATCGAAGTGCCCGAGCTGGAAATCGACGATACGCCAGCGGCCGATGACCTGCCGCCTGCACCGCCGAAAGAGGGTCGTACCGACCGTCGTACCGCACCGCCCAAAAAGGCGGCTGCGAAGAAGAAAGGTCGTGACGACGACGACGATCGCGGCGATCGCGAAGAGCGCAAGCGTGGCGGCGGCAAGAAAGTGAAGCGTGCCGAGCGCCGTGGCGGACGTCGCGGTGGCGCAAGCCAAAGCGGCAACGGCAAGCACGGCTTCCAGAAGCCTACGCAGCCGATCGTACGTGAAGTCTCGATCCCTGAATCGATCAGCGTAGCTGAGCTGGCCGACAAGATGTCGATCAAGGCCAACGAAGTCATCAAAGCCATGTTCACCATGGGCGCGGCGGTGACCATCAACCAGACCATCGATCAGGATACCGCCGCGATTGTGGTGGAAGAGATGGGCCACAAGGTCAAACTGGTGAAGGATGACGCGCTGGAAACGGAAATGCTGGAAGGCATCTCCTACGAAGGCGAAGAGATCACCCGCTCACCGGTCGTCACCGTCATGGGTCACGTCGACCACGGTAAGACCTCGCTGCTGGACTACATCCGTCGTGCGAAAGTCGCCACTGGCGAAGCGGGCGGTATTACCCAGCACATCGGTGCCTACCATGTGGAAGATGACCACGGTGGCGTGACCTTCCTGGATACCCCGGGTCACGCGGCGTTTACCGCCATGCGTGCTCGCGGTGCGAAAGCCACCGACGTGGTCATCCTGGTGGTGGCGGCCGACGACGGCGTGATGCCGCAAACCATCGAAGCCGTCGAGCACTCGAAAGCCGCTGGCGTACCGATGGTCGTGGCCGTGAACAAGATCGATAAGCCCCAGGCCGATCCCGATCGTGTCAAGAACGAGCTGTCTCAGCACGGCGTCATCTCGGAAGAGTGGGGCGGCGATACACAGTTCGTTCACGTCTCTGCGAAGAGCGGTGAAGGCATCGAAGACCTGCTGGAAGCGATTCAGCTCGTGTCCGAGGTTCTCGAACTCAAAGCCGTGCCGTCTGCGCCGGGTAAAGGGGTCGTCGTCGAGTCGCGCCTGGACAAAGGTCGCGGTCCGGTCGCTACCGTGCTGGTACAAAACGGGACGCTAAAGAAGGGCGACATCGTCCTGGCGGGCCTGCACTACGGCCGCGTTCGTGCGCTGACCAACGAGCTGGGCAAGCAAGTCGATACCGCAGGCCCCGCCATGCCGGTCGAGATCCAGGGCCTGGATGGTACGCCGGATGCCGGTGACGACTTCATGGTCGTGGCCGACGAGAAGAAGGCCCGCGAAGTAGCTAACTTCCGTCAGGGTAAATACCGCGAAGTGCGTCTGGCACGTCAGCAGAAGGCCAAGCTGGAGAACATGTTCAGCCAGATGGGCCAAGACGAAGTGGCCAAGGTCAACATCGTCCTCAAAGCCGACGTACAGGGCTCGCTGGAAGCGATCAAAGGCGCCTTGGAGGAGCTTTCCACCGAAGAAGTACAGGTGGCCGTGGTCTCCTCTGGTGTGGGGGGGATCACCGGTACCGACGCCAACTTGGCGCTGGCCTCGGAAGCCATCGTGGTGGGCTTTAACGTCCGTGCCGATGCCGCTGCTCGTGAGATCATCGAGCGTGAAGGTCTGGATCTGCGCTACTACAGCGTCATCTACCACCTGATCGACGAAGTCAAACAGGCGATGAGCGGTATGCTCGCCCCCGAGTGGAAAGAAGAGATCGTGGGTGTGGCCGAAGTACGCGACGTGTTCCGCGCGCCGAAGATCGGTGCGGTGGCTGGCTGTATGGTCGTCGAAGGCACCGTGTCGCGCAGCAAGCGTATCCGCGTTCTGCGTGACAACGTGGTCATCTACGAAGGTGAGCTCGAATCGCTGCGCCGCTTCAAAGACGACGTACAAGAAGTGCGTAACGGTATGGAGTGTGGCATCGGCGTGAAGAACTACAACGATGTCCAGGTCGGCGACAAGATCGAAGTCTTTGACCAAGTGAAGGTCGAGCGCAGCCTGTAAGGCCGCGCGAGGAGCAACCATGCGCGAATTCAAGCGTACCGACCGAGTAGCCGACCAGCTCCAGAAGGAGCTGGCGGTACTGATCCAACGCGAAGTGAAAGACCCGCGCTTGGGCATGGTCACGGTGAGCGGTGCAACCGTCAGTCGTGACCTTGGCTACGCCGATATCTACGTCACCCTGCTGGGTGAACAGGATCCCGAGCGTATCAAGGAGAACCTGCAGGTACTGAAACGTGCAGCAGGGTTTCTGAGAAGCCAAATCGCCCAGCGCATCAAGCTGCGTCACGTACCCGAGCTGCGCTTTCATTTCGATGAAAGCGTGGTGCGCGGCCAGCACCTCTCATCGCTGATCGACGAAGCGGTCTCTTCTGACCGTGCCCGTCAAGCGGAAGACGAGGGCGGCAGTGAAGAGCAAGGTGAGGAGACGCGCTAATGGCCCGTCGCCGTCGCGGATTGCCGGTCAATGGCGTGGTGCTGCTGGATAAGCCGAAAGGCCTCTCCAGCAACCATGCACTGCAGCGTGTGCGCCATCTGTTCGACGCGCAAAAAGCCGGGCATACCGGCACGTTGGACCCGATGGCGACAGGCTTGCTGCCTATCTGCCTGGGGGAGGCCACCAAGTTTTCCGCGCACCTGCTGGAAGCCGACAAGATGTATCGCACCCGGGTCGAACTGGGGGTGATCACCGACACCGGCGATGCCGAAGGCACGGTGCTGGAGCGTCGCGAGGTGCCAAGCCTTGCGGTCGAGGACATCGAATTCGTCTTGACGCGTTTTCGCGGTGAGATCGATCAGGTGCCCCCCATGTACTCGGCGCTGAAGCATCAGGGCAAAAAGCTCTACGAGTTGGCCCGCGAGGGGAAACAGGTTGAACGTGCAGCGCGGCGGGTAAGCGTGTATGATGCGCGCCTGCTTTCGTTCGAGGGCACGGCGTTCGAGCTGGAAGTCAGCTGCAGCAAAGGCACGTACATCCGCACGTTGGCGGAAGACATTGGCCACGCGCTGGGCTGTGGTGCCCATATCAGCCAGCTACGTCGGCTCAAAACCGGGCCGTTCGATGGCGATGCGATGTGGACACTCGAGGCGCTGGAAGCCCTCGCCAGCCAAGCCGACCGCGAGGCAGAACTGATGCCCGTGGACGTGCTGGTCGATCACCTGCCGTCGCTTAGCGTCGATGACACATCGTTTGGCCGACTGGCCCACGGGCAGTCAGCCACGCTCGCCATCGATGACCTGGCCCCCGATGCGTTGGCACGACTTTATTACGCCGAGACGTTTATCGGCCTTGGCGTTGTAAAAGGGCCGCGGGAAGTGGCCCCCAAGCGGCTGTTAAGTACGGTCGCTATCTCGTAAAGCGTTGCAAGGATGTGGCGATTTGCGCGAAAATAGTCGCTTGAGACTGCAAATATGCGTGGTCTCACCCATTCATTTTTAGGCATATTGCTTACTGGAGAGACAGATGGCATTAACCGCTGAGAAAAAGGCCGAGATCGTCAACGAATACGGCCGCGGCGATAACGATACTGGTTCCCCTGAAGTTCAGGTTGCACTGCTGAGCGCCAACATCAACGGCCTGCAGGACCACTTCAAGACCAACAAGCAGGATCACCACTCTCGTCGTGGTCTGATCCGCATGGTAAACCAGCGTCGTAAGCTGCTGGACTACCTGAAGCGTAAAGATTTCGAACGCTATCAGTCTCTGATTCAGCGTCTGGGTCTGCGCCGCTAAGTTCTTAACGGCCATGATCTAAAACGGGCAGCTCCTTGTGGGCTGCCCGTTTTTTTGTTTCTGGTAGCCGTACGGCGCGTCAACGCCTAGAATGGTGGCGAGTCAAACGACCCAAGCGAAAAGACAAGTAGCTATTAATGTTAAAGGAAGTAGCCGTGAATCCGGTCAAAAAAACGTTCCAATACGGTCGCAGCACCGTCACCCTCGAAACTGGGCGTATCGCTCGCCAAGCCACTGGTGCCGTGATGGTCACCATGGACGAAACTGTCGTGCTGTGTACGGTGGTGGCGAAGAAAGACGTCAACCCAGGCCAGCCCTTTTTCCCGCTCTCGGTACACTACCAAGAGAAAACCTACGCCGTGGGTAAAATCCCCGGTGGTTTCTTCAAGCGTGAAGGCCGCCCGACGGAGAAAGAGACCCTCACGTCGCGTTTGATCGACCGTCCGATTCGCCCGCTGTTTCCTAAAGGTTTCATGAACGAAGTGCAGGTCATCTGTACCGTTCTCTCCACCGACCGTAACCACGATCCGGATATCGCGGCCATGCTGGGCACCTCGGCAGCGCTGAGTATTTCTGGCGTACCGTTCAATGGCCCGATTGGTGCCGCCCGCGTTGGCTTCAACGAAGAGCAAGGCTACTTCCTGAACCCCACCGTTGAAGAGCTGACGACCTCCGAGTTGGACATGGTCGTGGCCGGTACCGAAAACGCCGTGCTGATGGTGGAGTCCGAAGCGCAAGAGTTGCTCGAAGACGAAATGCTGGGTGCCGTACTGTTTGGCCACCAGGAGATGCAAGTCGCGGTCAACGCCATCAAAGAGCTGACCGCTGAAGCCGGTAAGCCGCGCTGGGAGTGGCAGGCACCGGCAGAAAACGTGGCGCTGAAAACGGCCATGGCCGATGCCTTTGAAGCCAAAGTGGGCGAGGCTTATCGCATCACCGACAAGATGGCCCGCCAAGATGCACTCGCGGCGCTGAAAGACGACGCCGTCGAGCAGTTGGCGGCCGCGGAAGGCGAAGAGGAAGCGGAAGGCAAGTTCAGCAAGGATGACGTGAAAGGCGCGTTCGCAGCGCTTGAGAAGCGTGTGGTGCGTTCCCGCGTGGTCAAGGGCGAGCCGCGTATCGATGGCCGCGATAACGTCACCGTGCGTCCGCTGAACATCGAAGTCGGCGTGCTGCCGAAAACTCACGGTTCGGCCATCTTCACCCGTGGTGAAACCCAGGCGATTGCCGTGGCGACACTGGGTACACTGCGTGATTCGCAGCTGATCGAGTCGCTGGAAGGCGAGCGTAAAGACCGCTTCATGCTGCACTACAACTTCCCTCCCTACTCGGTGGGTGAAGCTGGCTTCATGGGTGGCCCCAAGCGTCGCGAAATCGGCCACGGCCGTTTGGCGCGTCGCGGTGTCCAAGCGATGCTGCCGTCTGAAGAAGAGTTCCCCTACACCATTCGTGTGGTGTCGGAAATCACCGAATCCAACGGCTCTAGCTCCATGGCGTCCGTGTGCGGCTCCTCGCTGGCGTTGATGGATGCGGGCGTTCCGCTGAAAGCCCCGGTAGCGGGTATTGCCATGGGCCTCGTCAAAGACGAAGACGGCTACGCGGTGCTGACCGATATCCTGGGTGACGAAGACCACCTGGGTGACATGGACTTCAAAGTGGCCGGTTCTGAAGAGGGCGTCACTGCCCTGCAGATGGACATCAAGATCGAGGGCATCAACGAAGAGATCATGGAGACTGCGCTGCAGCAGGCCCACGATGCGCGCATTGGTATCCTGGCGCAGATGAACGCCGTGATCAGCCAGAGCCGTAACGAGGTGTCGGAAAACGCCCCCTCCATGGCGACGATCAAAATCGATCCGGACAAGATTCGCGACGTCATCGGCAAGGGCGGCGCCACCATCCGCAAGATTTGCGAAGACACCGGCGCATCGATCGATCTTGATGACGATGGCACCGTTCGCATCTACGCCGAAGACAAAGCCGCTGCCAAGAAAGCAATCGATACCGTACTGGCGATCACCGCCGAAGCGGAAATCGGCAAGCTGTACAAAGGCAAGGTCGTACGTATCGCCGACTTTGGTGCGTTCGTGAACATCATGCCGGGAACCGATGGCCTGGTGCACATCTCGCAAATCGTCCAGGAGCGCGTCAATAACGTGCGCGACTTCCTGAACGAAGGCGACGATGTCATCGTGAAGGTGCTGGATATCGACAACCGCAACCGCGTGAAGCTCTCGATCAAAGAGATCACCGAAGAAGAGAAAGCAGCGTTTGAAGCTGCCGAGGCGGATGTCGCTAGCTAACTAGCGCTCAGCGTAGGATTCACCGCCCCCGCAGCCCTTGGCTGTGGGGGCGGTGTCGTTTTGATAGGTCAGGAATGCGAGGACATAGCATGGAGCAGCAGGAATCGCCGCGTTGGTGGGCGGTGGTGGCCGTGATGATCGGCATTTTTTTGTTGGTGACCGCAGAGCAACTACCTATCGGCTTGCTCTCTCAGGTGGCAGAGTCGATGGGCGTGACCCCGGGTATGGCAGGGTTGATGGTGACGGTGCCCGGCGTCGTGGCGGCGTTTTCAGCGCCGCTGCTGCCGGTGGCGGTAGGGCGTCTCGATCGCCGTATCATGCTGACGTTGATGATGGCAGTGATGGTGCTGGGCAGCGTGCTCTCCGCCATGGCCAGCAACTTTGCCCTACTTTTGGCGGCGCGAGTGTTGGTGGGGATCAGTATCGGCGGTTTTTGGGCCATTGCGGGCAGTATTGCGCCACGCCTGGTGCCTAGCGATCAGGTATCGCGGGCCATGACCATCATTTTTGGCGGCGTGGCGGCGGCCTCGGTGCTCGGCGTACCGTTGGGCACGCTGCTGGGTGATATCAGTAACTGGCGCGTGGCCTTTGGTGCCTTGGGGGGCTTGAGTTTGCTCACGGCGTTGGCGCTTTGGCGCTGGCTACCGCCACTGCCGCCCCGAGAGCCGGTGCGGCTTCGGGTGCTGGCGCAACAGCTAAAGAATCGTGGCGTGCGGGTAGCCGTGTTGACCACGGGGTTTGTCGTGGTTGGCCACTTTGCGGCCTACACCTTCATTAGTCCTATTTTGCAAGAGATCAGTGGGGTCGCGCAGCGCCATGTCGGAAGCCTGCTGCTGCTGTACGGTGCGTCGGGAATTTTGGGCAATATCGTTGCGGGGATGTTTGCTGGCCGTCACCCGTACCGTGCGGTGCTCGCGATTCCTAGCGTACTGCTGGTGGTCGTGGCGATCTTCCCGGTGGTAGGCGTAGAGCCGACCAGTGGCGTGCTGCTGTTAATGCTGTGGGGCGCTGTATTTGGCAGCGTATCAGTGAGTATTCAGACGTGGATTCTACGCACGGCGCCCAACACGGAAGCCGCCACGGCGTTAATGGCGTTCGTCTTCAACATGTCGATTGGCCTTGGGGCCATGGTAGGTGGTCAAGTGGTCGATGGCACTAGTCTACCGGTGGCGATGTGGGTCGCCTCGGGACTGTTCCTCATGGGCGTGCTGTTGGTATGGCGCACGCCGTCGCGCATCGTTGGTGAAAAGCGCCGCTAATACACGGTAGGCAAAAAAAGCCCCCGCCATGGCGGGGGCACGCTTTAGCGAGGCACAGCGGGCGTTACGGACGCTCGATGGCCAGGGCAACCCCTTGGCCGCCGCCAATACATAGCGTCGCCAAGCCTTTTTTGGCATCGCGAGCAATCATTTCGTGGAGCAGTGTCACCAGCACGCGGCAGCCCGACGCACCGATGGGGTGACCTAGCGCGATGGCGCCGCCGTTGACGTTCACCTTCGACGTGTCCCAGCCCAGCTCTTTATTGACCGACAGCGCTTGAGCAGCGAAGGCTTCGTTGGCTTCGACGAGGTCTAGGTCATCCAGGCTCCAGCCCGCTTTTTCCAGGCATCGACGGGTGGCAGGGGCCGGTCCGATCCCCATGATGGCCGGGTCGACGCCTGCGTTGGAGTAGGCGGCAATGCGGGCTAGGGGCTCCAAGCCAAGCTCTTTGGCTTTTTCCGCCGAGCAGAGCATAACCACGGCCGCGCCGTCGTTCAGCGACGAGGCGTTACCCGCCGTCACGGTGCCGTCTTTCTTGAACGCAGGACGCATGCCAGCCAGCTTGTCTGCCGTGACTTCGCGAGGGTTTTCGTCGGTATCGAACACCACCGGGTCGCCTTTACGCTGCGGCACCTCGACCGGCACGATCTGGCCTTTGAATTTACCCTCTTTGATGGCGGCAGCGGCTTTTTGCTGGGACGCGGCGGCAAAGTCGTCCATCTCTTCCCGGGTGATGCCGTATTTCTCTGCCAGATTTTCGGCAGTAATGCCCATGTGGTAGTTATTGAAAGCATCCCACAAGCCGTCGTGCACCATGGAGTCGATAGCTTTCCAATCGCCCATGCGCTGGCCGTTGCGCGAGTTCGGCAGGATGTGTGGAGAGGCGGACATGTTCTCCTGCCCACCGGCCAGCACGATCTCGGCATCGCCGCAGCGGATGGCTTGGGTCGCCAGATGCAGCGCTTTCAAACCCGATCCACACACCTTATTGATCGTCATGGCCGGGACGGTGTCTGGCAGGCCTGCCTTGATGGCTGCTTGGCGCGCCGGGTTTTGGCCAACGCCTGCGGTCAGCACCTGACCCAGCAGCACTTCGTCGATCTGCTCCGGCGCAACGCCGGTGGAAGCGATAATGTCTTTGATGACCAGCGCACCCAAATCGCTAGCTGGAATCCCGGCGAGTGAACCCCCAAAACTACCTACAGCGGTGCGGCGAGCCGCCACAATGACCACGTCTTGCATACAATAACTCCTTGAGTAAGTGTCGCATCGTTCCTACGGCAGATAGACGTGTCGCCTATCCATTGTTGTTAGCGTCGTTATTAGCGTGTCGTGTCAGGCTTGGCTATCAGCATAGGGGAAGGTTGTGCATTGCGGCAATACGCTTTTAACGCCAATAAAAAACGGGCCGATCAACGGCCCGTTCTTAGCGCGTCAGTTGGCTTACGCCAGCTGTACCGGAATGGCGTTACTGGTATGGCTGACGTGGTTGCCTTCCTGTAGATACACCAGCGCGGGCTGGTGATTCTCCAGCTCGGCCTCCGAGTAGTGCGCATAGCTGCAAATGATGATGCGATGCCCCGGCGAGGCCAAGTGCGCTGCCGCGCCGTTGATCGAGATCAGGCGCGATCCCTCTTCGCCACGGATGGCGTAGGTGGTGAAGCGCTCGCCGTTCTCGACGTTGTAAATCTGGATCTGTTCGTTTTCGCGGATACCGGCCATATCCAGCAGGTCGCCGTCGATGGCGCACGAGCCTTCGTAGTTGAGAACGGCATGGGTAACGCGGGCCATGTGCAGCTTGGCTTTTAGCATGATGGTGTGCATGGAAACTCCTGAGTAACGGGCAAGCCTTGCAGGCTAGCGACGAGCAGCGCTGGGTAGCTGCACGCTGAGATTGTCGATGAGCCGGGCAGGACCGAGCTTGGCGGCGGCGAGCAGTACGGCATGATGCGTAGTATCGGTGACCGGGCCAAGGGTGGCATCCCGGAGTTCGAGGTAATCCGGCGTAAAGCCGGCATCATACAGCGCCGTTTTACCCCGGTGTAGTACCTGTTCGGCGGATTCCCCTCGTACCAGCGCATCACGCAGTTCGCACAGCGTTTTGTAGAGCATCGGCGCCGTGGCGCGCTCCTGCGCGCTGAGATAGCCGTTGCGGGACGAAAGGGCCAAGCCATCGTCGGCGCGCACGATCGGCACGCCGATGATCTCGATGGGCATGTGCAGGTCGGCCACCAGCTTACGAATCACCGCCAGTTGCTGATAATCCTTTTCACCAAAGCAGGCGACGTCTGGCTGCACCAGGTTGAATAGCATGCTCACCACGGTGGAGACACCGTCGAAGTGGCCGGGGCGCGAGCCACCGCAAAGCCCGTCGCCGACCTCGGGTACGTGAACACGAGTCTGCGCATCCAAGCCGTTCGGGTAAAGGGCGCTCACCGTGGGGGCAAACAGCAGATCACAGCCGGCGTCGGTGAGCTGGCGCTGGTCGGCGTCGAACGTGCGCGGATAAGCGTCTAGATCTTCACCTGGGCCAAACTGCATGGGATTGACGAACAGGCTAGACACGACCACGTCGGCGTGCTGGCGGGCGGTGGCGATCAAAGCCAGATGGCCAGCATGCAGGTTGCCCATCGTAGGCACCAGCGCAATGCGCTGGCCCTTTTGGCGATAGTCGCGCAGCGTGGCGCGAAGCTCGGATATGTCTCGCAAAGTGCGCATAGTGAAGTCGCTGTCGCTCACTGAAAAACGGTTACGTAAAGCAGTTACTTAAAAACAGTGCTCTGGAGCGGGGAACGCTCGGGACTTGACCGCTTCATGGTACTGCTCGAAAGCACCCTGAATGGAGCTCGCTTCCGCCATGAAGTTCTTCACGAAGCGCGGTGTGCGGCCGTGGGTAACGCCCAGCACGTCGTGCATCACGAGAATTTGGCCATCGGTATCCGGGCCTGCGCCGATCCCAATGACCGGCACGTCCAGCGCTTCGGTCACTGCTTTGCCCAAGCTGGCGGGCACGCACTCCAGCAGAATCACCGAGGCGCCTGCCTCGACCAGCACTTTGGCGTCATGAATAATTTTTTCTGCTTGCTCGGCCTCACGGCCCTGGACTTTATAGCCACCCAGTTGGTAAACGGTTTGCGGCGTCAAGCCCAAGTGGGCGCAAACAGGGACGCCGCGGCGGGTTAGTTCGCGTATGCCGTCGGCCATCCACGCTTCGCCCTCTACCTTGACCAGTTCCGCGCCTGCTCGCATGAGCGCCGCGCCATCTTCTAAAAGGCGTTCGGTAGTGGCATTGCTCATGAACGGTAGGTCGACCATCAGCAAGCTGTGGCCTTTGCCGCGTGCGGCACAGCGGGTGTGGTAACAAATGTCATCGATGGTCACGGGCAAGGTGCTGCTGTGCCCCTGTAACACCATTCCCAGGGAGTCGCCTACCAGTAGGACATCGATACCCGCTGCGCCAGCAGCATGGGCAAAGGAGGCATCGTAAGCAGTCAGGCAGCTGAACGTTTCACCGGCGCGTTTATACGCCTGCAGGGTGCTCAGGGTGACGGTTTTCATGGCGTGCTCTCATTCAAACGTTATGGGGCCGATGCGGCGAGTGCGCACGAGGCGCCTGCGCTCTGCTCGGCCATTATTATCGCAGCGTCCCTGCCTGCGCGATGTGGCGTAACCGGCAATTGTTACCTGATTGGGGGCGTGGTGTCGAGATTTGTGTCAGATGGTAGCAGTGGCGGTTACATCGGTAGCACTTAAGTGCCGAATATCGCTCGTATTGAGGCGCGACAGCCACGCTTCGAGCGGTTGCTGGTGCAGCGTGATGGGCTGCTGAAGCGCCGTGGCGACCTCTGCCAGCGGTACGAGTACGAAAGCGCGGGCGTACATCTGCCCATGAGGTACGGTCAAGCGGGGGTGCTGCAGGATATGTTCGCCGTAAAGCAGCACATCTAGGTCCAGCGTGCGTGGCCCCCAGTGGCGTAGCCGCCGTCGCCGATGGCGCTGCTCCAGCGCCTGTAGCTGGTCGAGGAGCGCCAGCGGCGATAGACGTGTCTCCAAACAGGCGACGGCATTGATGAAGTCCGGCTGATCTTGAGGGCCGATGGGCGCCGTGGCGTAGAGCGACGAGCTGGCCACTTGCCGTGACAACGGCAAGGCGGCCAATTCCTGGAGCGCCTGCTGCACCTGCCCAATGGGATTCTCTAAGTTGCTGCCAAGGCCGATATAGCAACGAACGGCGTTATTCACTGTTTGCCTTCCGCGGTTTGCGGCGCTTTTTGCGACGGCGGTCGCCTTGGCTGGCCGGGTCGCTGCCAACCTTTTGCAACAGGCGACGCTGTTCGTGATCGTCGCCTTTCTGGAAGGCATCCCACCAGTCGCCCAGGCCACGAGGAATTTCGCCCGCCTGCTCACGTAGTATCAGCAGATCAAAGGCGGCGCGAAAGCGCGGATGTTCACGGGTTTGGAACGCGCGCTTGCCCCGGCGCATCGGCAGGCGTGCTTGCAGCTCCCAAATTTCGCGCATGGGGATGCCAAACCGCTTGGGAATGGAGGTGTGCTGAAGCTGGCGCGATACGACCTGCTGAGCGGCGGTTTGTAGGGCGGGCACGGCAGGCATGCCCTCGCGCTCGAGCTCGGCCTGACGATGCACCACGGGAGCCCATAAAAAAGCCGCAAGCAGGAAGGCGGGCGTGACCGGGCGGTCGTCGGCAATGCGCTTGTCGGTATTGGCGAGCGCCTGCTCGATGAGCTCCTCTGCCCAGGCGGCGTCGGCCATGGCCTCTTCCGCTTCCGGAAAGAGCATGCCAAACAGGTTGTAGTGGCTCAGCAGGCGGAAAGTGATTAGCCCGTGGCCGGACATGAAGAGTTTGAGCACTTCATCGAACAGGCGTGCTGGCGGAATTTGCAGCAGCAGCGGAGCGAGGTCGTACATGGGCGCTTCGGTGGCAGGCTCGATGGTGAAGTCGAGCTTGGCCGCGAAGCGGACCGCGCGCAGCATCCGTACCGGGTCTTCACGGTAGCGGGTCGCGGGGTCGCCAATCAGCCGCAGCGTGCGCGATTCGATGTCCCGCGCCCCGTTGGCAAAATCATGGATCGTGAAATCGGCAATGTTGTAGTAGAGCGCATTGACCGTGAAGTCGCGGCGCAGCGCGTCCTCTTCGATATTGCCCCATACGTTGTCCCGCAGCAGCAGGCCATCGTCCGACTGGTGAGCGATATGGTCGCCGTGCTCGTCCTGGGGTTTACCACGGAAGGTGGTTACCTCGATGACTTCGCGGCCAAAGCGCACGTGAACGATGCGGAAACGGCGGCCAATCAGGCGTGAGTTGCGAAATAGGTCGCGCACCTGCTCGGGCGTTGCGTTGGTGGCAACATCGAAGTCTTTCGGCATTTTGCCCAGCAGTGCGTCGCGAATGCAGCCACCGACAAGATAGGCATCGAAACCAGCCCCATTGAGGCGGTACAGCACCTTGAGCGCGGCTTCACTGATTTGCTGACGAGAAACGGGATGCTCGGAGCGCGGAATAATACGAGGGCTGGGCGCATCGGAGGCGCTCTCTGGGGAATCGAGCAGGGATTTCAAGTGCTCTCCCGGACTATGTAATAAACGGGTAAATCCTTTAAACATGCGGCGATGTCGACTCGCAGTGTAGCGAAAACGGGTTCGAAAAACGTGACCGTATGGAGGACGGTAAGGGGTTGAGTGTATCCGACCCCCTGGGGCTTGCAAAGAGCGGTATGCAAAGAGCCGCCGACCAGAGCGTCGATGGGTGCCCATAAACGCGGAAAGGGGAGGCTACGTGAGCCTCCCCTATAAAGCAGACAATCAGCGTCCATGCTGCTGTTTTTATTCATGATGGCACATCGCCCTGAATACGCACCGCAGTCGGCAGGCGTAAAGAACCACTCTGATTCCGACCGCCTCGTATTCAAAACAATAATCCAACCGCGAACTTTTCTCTCCCGGCGAGTTGTTATTGGCTCCGGGGGTGTACACGTATGCTGCTATTGTTGTTGTTTGGGTGCAGACCCTTGTGTACGTCGCGTCCTTATTTGGGCACTTGCTGACTGTTGTTATTGTTCGCTGCGCTTTGTTGCATGGCTCCGCTTAGTGGCCTTGTGCTGCGCATGCAAGTAATGAGACTCAAGCCTGTTGTTCTTATTCGTGCCGTTATCTCTACCTGGCCCTGTTGTTTTTGTTTTGGCTCAGGTCGGGGCGGTGTCATGTTGTTCTTGTTAACGACTTACCGCGCTGCCCAGTTTGTTCTTCTTGCCTAGTAATAGTGCACTCGCCGTGCCACTCATTTGATACCCCATGTATTTCAGTGGTTTGGCGATTTTTGGGTAGGCCAGGGAACTATTTGGAAGAGAAAGTGTTACCCATTTTAGCGGCTATTTTGCGTGTCATTGTGTGGGAAGGTAACAGTGGTTGGGTAACGATTTTTGGATATTTCTCAGGTAAATCAATCTATTAGACGTTAGTCTTACGGCCAATGACTAACGTCTTGACCGCTCTTATGGGGGCTAGCTTTGTCGGCGAGCGGTTTTCTTTCTCGGAATGCCCAGCCGCTGGCGGCGCTCCCACAAATTTTTACGACTAATCCCTAGCTTCTGCGCTAGCTCGGTTTCGCTCATTTGATCCTGGTGTTCCAGCACGAAATGTTGGAAGTAGTCTTCCAGCGAGAGGTCGTCTTCGTCGATGGTCGCCGCAGTCTCGCTGGGGGATGGAGCCGCGCTGGGCGCTGGCGGGTGAGAACGGTTGGTGACCGGACCAAGCCCTAAATCGTCGGGATGAATCAAATGGCCTTCGGCAAGAATCACGCCGCGCTCTAGCGCATTTTCCAGCTCGCGCACGTTACCGGGCCAGGGGTAGTCGCGTAGATCCTGGCGGGCCGCTCTGGAGAGCCGTAGTCCTGGGCGTTCGTGGCGCTTGCAGGCCTTTTCCAGCAGGATGTCAGCGATTTTGAGTACGTCGTCTTCGCGCTCGCGCAGCGGTGGCAGGGCGATCTGCATCACGTTCAGCCGGTAGTACAAATCAAGCCGGAACTCGCCGCTTTTGGAAAGCGCGCGCAGGTCGCGGTGAGTGGCGGCAATCAGCCGAACGTTCACATGGCGGGTTTCCACGGAGCCAATTTTGCGGATTTCGCCCTCTTGCAGTACCCGCAGCAGGCGCGCTTGGGCATCCAGCGGCAGCTCGCCAATCTCATCGAGAAACAGCGTGCCGCCGTCGGCGGCTTCGACCAAGCCGGTGCGTGCCGCGCTGGCGCCGGTAAAGGCGCCTTTTTCGTGACCAAACAGCTCGGATTCGATCAGCGTTTCGGGAATCGCCGCGCAGTTCACGCAAATCAGCGGCGCTTTGGCGCGCTTGCTCTGCTGATGGATGGCGCGCGCGACCAGCTCCTTGCCAGTGCCAGATTCGCCTTGGATGAGCACGGTGACGTCCGCAGGCGCGGTTTTGCGAATGCGCGTGTAAACCTCCTGCATGGCGATGCAGTCGCCAATCATGGTTTGACGGCCGCCGCCTCCGTCGGTGACATCCGGCGGCGTGCCCTGCTGCATCGACTGCTTGTGCAGAATACGCTCGACGGTTTCCAGAAGCTCGGTGTGGTCGAAGGGTTTGGCGACATAGTCGACCGCGCCCTGCTTGAGCGCATCCACCGCCGAACGCATGCTGGCGTAGCTGGTCATGATCAGTACCGGAGCGGGGGCCGCGAGTTCAATGAGCGTCGTGCCCGGCTCCCCCGGCAGGCGCAGGTCGCTGATGATGAGGTCAAAGTCGCTGAGTGGCTGCGTGCGGGCCTCTTCGGCGCTGGCCGCTTCGCTGACACTGTAGTGATGACGTTCCAGTAAGCGCTTTAACGCGCTGCGAATAATCGCTTCATCTTCAACAATCAGTATCCTGGGCATGGGGCAAGTGATCATCCTGTTGGTAAAGCGGTAGCCATAGCGTAATGGCCGTGCCGCGAGGCTTTCCGGGAGGTGGCGAAGCGACCTCTATTTTGCCTTGGTGCTCATTGATAATTTGATACGCCAACGATAGCCCAAGTCCGGTGCCTTCACCCGCCGGTTTGGTGGTGGTGAACGGTTCGAACAGGCGGTGTTTGACGCTGGGATCAATCCCATGTCCGTCGTCGACGACGCGCCACCAAGCGTGGCGGGCCTGAGTGCCTGCCTCAATTAGCACCGTTCCCTGGGGGGAGCAAGCATCCTTGGCGTTGCTCAGTAAATTTACCATGACTTGGGTAAGACGCTGAGCATCACCGCTCACCACAATGTCACTTGGGCAGTGATTGGTAAAGGTGACATCCTCCCCCGAGCGGGCTAAATGGATCAAGTGCAGGGCGTCGTCGCTGACCGTTTTCAGCGAGGCTGGGGCGGCAGGAAGCGGCAGTGCCGGGCGTCCGCCATGGGCAAAGCCCACCAGTGAGTTGACGATTTTAGTCACCCGCTGAGTGAGCTGCTGAATTTGGTCGGCGGTTTCCAAAAGCGCCGGGTCGTCGGTGTCGTAGCGCAGGTTTTGCGCCAGCGATGAGATGCCGGTAATCGGGTTGCCAATCTCGTGAGCGACCCCAGCGGCAAGCTGGCCAATGGAGGCGAGCCGCGCGGCGTGCACCAACTCCTCCTCCAGCCATTTCATCTCGGTGTGATCCTCGACCAGAATGACGCTGCCGCCGCGGCTATCGTGGCCGCTGAGCACCGCTTTATGCAGCGTCAAAAAGTAGTCTTTGCCGTGCAGCGTGACCGCCTGTTTGTACAGCGGCGTTTGGCTGGCGTTCAGCACGCTGCCCAGTAGCGTGGGCCAGGGCGGCGGCAGGCTGTCGCGCCGGGAGCCGATCACGCTATCGCCGCTGATGCCAGAGAGCTGGGAGAGCGCTTGGTTCCACATCAGCAGCTCATCGTCGTCGCCCAACACGCACAGCCCCACCGGCAGATAGGCCAGGGTTTGCCGATGGTGACGGCGCAGCCCGTCGAGTTCTCTGGCAAGCCCGGTGAGACGCGAGCGGTAGGCTTCTAAGCGGCTCTCGACAAAGTGGATGTCGTCGGTGACAGGAGCATCATCGTGGCGGTAGGGCAGGTAGCGGTCGACGATATCCCGCGCCACCGACGGCCCCATCAGCCCTGATAAGTTGGCCTGAATACGGTCACGTAAACGGCGCAGCGCATAGGGTCGGCGCTCTTGCGGGGTCAGGTTGAGCGCTTTCAGGGCGCGGTCCACTTCGCGGCTGGCGGCTTCATCGCCAAGTGCCTGAGCCAAGTGGGCGGGGAAATCCCCCGCCGTCGCGGCTTCCAGTGGTAGGCGTTTCGAGCGGATGACCGCATCCACCGAGCAGGCTTCCGCCGCCGAGCGCTCGCCCTCGGAGATGCGCGTAAACAGCGACACGACGATCAGCAAGACGATATTCACCGCCAGCGAGATCAGCGTGGCGTTGTACCACGCGGGTGCATCGGCGGGCATCAACAGAGTGAACGGCAGTGCGGGGAGGGCGATATCGAACAGCAGCGGTAGCCATAACCCCCATAGCCAGACGCCAATACCGCCGATAAGGCCGGCAATCATGCCTTTGCGGTTGGCACCCGGCCAATAGAGCAGTGCTAGAAGGCCCGGCAAACACTGCGCCATGCCCACGAACGCGGCCAACCCGAGGTTCGTCAAGGAGTGATAGCGCCCGACGCTTTCGGCAAACAGCCAGCCACCGACAATCACGGCCCCGACCAGCCCCCGGCGCAGCCACAGCAGCCAGCCGTAGAGGTCGCTACGCGCCTCTGGCGGACGGGCGACCAGCACGATGTGGTTTAGCACCATGCCGGAGAGCGCGAGCGCAATCATCATCATGGTGCCGCTGGCGGCCGCCAAGCCCCCAATGAACGCCAGCGCGCCGACCCACCAGTGCTCGGTCATCAGGTACGCCGCGTAAGCGGCCAGCGGTACGCTCTCGTTGGCCGACTGCGCCGCCCACAGGATCAGCGGCACCGGTAGCGCCATCAAGAGCAAAAAGAGCGGTAGTGTCCAACTGGCTTGCATCAAGGTATGGCGAGAGAGGCTTTCGGCAAAGGTGATCTGAAATAGGTGCGGCATCATGAAGGCCGCCGCGAAAAACAGCAGCAGAAGCGTACGCCACTGGGGGGCTTCGAGCTGTGGGGTGGCGCTCTGGAGTGCCGCGCCCGGGCCTTCCAGCCAGCGCTGTAAATCTTGAGGGCCATCAAACACCCACCACAAGGCAATGGCACCGAGCCCGAGCATGGCCAGGAGTTTGATCACCGATTCGAAGGCAATCACGCTCAGCAGCGTATCGTGGCGGTGCCGATGACTGTGGCGGGCGCCAAACAGCACGGCGCAGGCGGCAATGATGCCACAGAACAGCAGCGCTACCGCAGCACTGTAGCGACTGCCGGTCAGTAGTTGCACGGCGTCACTCAAGGTTTGCACCTGAATGCCCAGTAGCGGCAGCACGGCGAGCAGGCTCAAGAGCGTCACCAGCGTTCCCGCCCAGCGGGAGCGGTAGCGAAAGGCGAATAGATCCGCCAATGAAGAGAGCTGGTAAGTGCGGGTAATGCGCTGAATCGGTACCAGTAGCACAGGGGCGAGCAAGAAAGCTCCCGCTGGCCCTAGGTAGTAAGCGAGGTAGCCAAACCCGGCATTCGCGGCGAGTTCGATGCTGCCGTAGATGGCCCAGGCGCTGGCGTATACGCCGAGCGCTAGGGTATACACCATCGGGTGGCGAGTAATGCGCACCGGCACCCAGCCCCGCTCGACGGCCATGCCACAGCCAAACAGCAGCCCAAGATAGCCAAGCCCTAGTAATACGACGCCTACTAACTCAGCGTTCATCCAACTTCCTCTTCTGCTCGAGCCATAGCGTCAGGGCAATCAGGCCCCCCCAAATGGCAAACGGGCGGTACCAGGCCACGCTCGGGTCAGCCCAGCCATCCATGAACAGCGGGGAGAGAAGATACCCGCCAAAGACAAGAAATAGCATGATGCGGTAAACGTACATCTTACGGCTCCGGTGGCGAAGAGCGGTGGGCCTGCGGGGCCAGCTGGGCCACCGTCCAGTGCTCGATGGCCCAGCGTAGCTGCACGCTCGGCGCTTCATCGATTAGAGCCGGTGGCGGGGTCTGGTCGAGGAGTTGAAGCGCCTGAAATAGCTGGCGACGAATACCGCGGCTCTCCTCGGCCAGTGCAGGGGCGAGGTTTTGCTTGGAGAGCTTTTGGCCGTCCGCCGTGACTACCAGCGGCAGATGCAGGTAGCGCGGCGTGGGCAGCTGTAGCGCTTCCTGTAACTGCTGCTGCCAAGGCGTGTTATCCAGCAGGTCGTACCCGCGCACGATATCGGTAATGCCCTGGTGGGCGTCATCCACCACCACCGCGAGCTGGTAGGCCCATAATTGGTCTTTGCGCTTTAACACAACATCGCCCAGCTCGGCGGGATCGAAGCGCTGCTCGCCGAATAGCCGGTCGTGCCAGCCGACGGGGCGTTTGGCGAGGTCGCTGCGCAGCCGCCATGCGACCGGCTTGCTGGCATCGCGCACACCGTCTCGGCACCAGCCGGGGTAAATATCGTAAGCCTGCCACTGCTTGCGTGAGCAGCTACATGGATACGCCAGCCCCTGATCGATGAGCCGGTCCAGGGCTTGCTGGTAGGCATCATGACGATGGCGTTGCCATATCACCTCCCCATCCCATGTCAGGCCGAAGGCCTCTAGCTGGCGCAAGATGGTGCTGTCCGCGCCTTCTGGGCAGCGTGGTGGGTCGATGTCTTCAATACGTACCAGCCACTGGCCGCCCGCAGCGCGGGCATCCAAATAGCTGCCGAGCGCGGCAACCAGCGAGCCAAGATGAAGCGGCCCGGAGGGGGTGGGGGCAAAGCGCCCTCGATAGTGAGCGGTGGCGGTCATGGCAACCCGTGCGTGAAAACGGTCAAGCGGTGAGAAGCACACAAGATGACAAACAAAAACGGGCACCTCAAGGGTGCCCGCTGTCGGCCATCGTCTTAGCCGGATGGCAGGGTGCTTAACCGCCTAGCTGCTTCTCTTTCAGCTCGGCCAAGGTTTTGCAGTCGACGCACAGTGTGGCGGTGGGGCGTGCTTCCAAGCGACGAATGCCGATCTCCACGCCGCAGGCTTCGCAGAAGCCGTAGTCGTCATCATCGATCTTCTCGATGGTTTCGTTGATCTTCTTCAGCAACTTGCGCTCGCGATCCCGGGTGCGCAATTCCAGGCTAAAGCCCTCTTCTTGCGTGGCGCGGTCGGCGGGGTCGGCGTAGTTGTTAGCATCTTCCTGCAGGTGGCGTACGGTACGATCCACCTCTTCCATGAGGTCCTGTTTCCAGTCCAGAAGCAGCTGGCGGAAGTGCGCGAGCTGCTTCTCATTCATATACTCTTCACCCGGTGCCGGCTCATACGGTGTGAAGGACTTGGACGCTTCCGGTTTCTTTTCCGCTACTGGCATGGGAGTGCCCCTTACGTATGTGACTGCTGATCGACCATGAGCGTGTGTCACGATCTCACGCCAAAGGGATGCTTGTTTAGCTGAAAATTGCGCGCGATGCAAGCATAATAGTGCGCTTTCGACCATGGTCCCACATCTTGTGCGACCTGGGTCATGGTTTAACTACTGCTAGGTGAAGGAGCCGTTATGGCCTGGAATTCGCGTGTCGATCACGTTGCGCCTTTTCGCGTAATGCACTTATTGGAAATGGCTCAGGCGCGTGAAGCGGCAGGTCATGACGTGATTCACCTGGAAGTGGGCGAGCCCGATTTCGCAACGCCCGCTCCCATCGTCGCCGCCGGGCAGCAGGCGCTTGCCGAAGGCAGAACGCGCTACACCCCCGCAGCCGGTTTGGCGTCGCTGCGTGAGGCCATTGCGGGGCACTACGCCGAGCACTTCAACGCCACGGTGGATCCCGCCCGTATTCTGGTCACCCCCGGGGCGTCTGGAGCACTGCTGTTGGCCAGCCAGCTGCTCGTTGAGAGCGGCGACCGAGTGCTCATGGCCGACCCAAACTACCCATGCAACCGCCACTTCATGGCGTTGGCAGGGGCCGAGATCGACGCCGTGCCGGTAGGGCGCGACAGCGGTTGGCAGCTCACCGCACCGCTGATCGAGCAGCATTGGCAGGCCAAGACGCGTTTAGCCATGCTGGCCAGCCCCTCAAACCCGACCGGGCATACGCTGGAGGCCCCGGCGCTCACGAAGGTGATCGATACGGTGGCGGCCAAGGGCGGCGATGTCATCGTCGATGAGATTTACCAGGGGCTGAATTACGACGACGCGCCGCTGTCGGCCACGTCATTGTCGGATGACGCCTTTGTGGTGAACAGCTTTTCCAAATACTTTGGCATGACCGGCTGGCGCTTGGGGTGGCTGGTCGCCCCGGAGCAGGCTGTCGAGCCGCTGACTCGGCTGGCACAAAACGTGTTCCTCGCCGCGCCAACGCCTTCCCAGCACGCGGCGCTGGCAGCGTTTACCCCGGAGTGCCGGGATATTCTGGAAACCCGGCGAGCCACTCTTAAGCAGCGCCGCCAAGTGCTGCTGGATGGCTTGGCCGAGCTAGGGCTTGCGCCGGATCTACCGCCCCAGGGAGCGTTCTATCTCTGGCTGGATATCTCCCGCTATAGTCGCGACAGCCAAGCCTTCTGCGAGCGCCTGTTGGTGGAGGAGAACGTCGCCATCACGCCGGGTATCGACTTTGCCGTACAGGGCGGCGAGCACCATGTGCGCATCGCGTTCACCAACGACGTGGCACGGCTGCAGGAGGCGGTGGTGCGCATCGCGCGCTTTGTGAGCCGCTTATGATGACCTATCCAGGGCTGGTGTCCGGCACGCTGCTGCGCCGCTATAAGCGCTTTCTGGCCGATGTGCGCCTGGATAGCGGTGAGGAAGTGGTGGCTCACTGCCCGAATACTGGCTCGATGAAGTCGGTGAACGTGCCCGGCGGCCGGGTATGGCTCTCGCCCAGTCATAACCCCAAACGCAAGCTGGCCTGGACCTGGGAGTGGATAGAGCTGCCCGAGCCAGATGGTGGAACGGCGCTGGCATCGGTTCACACCGGGCGAGCGAATGGCTTGGTCGAAGCCGCGATTAATGCAGGCGAGATAGCACCACTTACGGGCTATCAAACGTTAAAGCGTGAGGTAAAGGTAGGCGAAGCGCGGCTCGATTTTCGTTTGGATGACCCTGAGAAGGGCGCCGCCTACGTGGAGGTCAAACAGGTCACGCTGAAAGAGGCGGATGGGCATGGCTACTTTCCCGACTCCGTGAGCGTGCGTGGAACCAAGCATTTGCACACATTGGCGGCGCTGGCCGAGCAGGGCGAGCGGGCAGTGCTGCTGTTCTGCGTGGCGCATGAGGGAATTGCGGACGTGGCACCGGCGACTCATATCGACCCTACCTATGCGGCAGCGTTAAGTGATGCGGTGAACGCCGGTGTGGAAGTAGTGGCATATGGCGTGAGGGTGGAGTGGCAGCAGAGTGTACCGGTAGCGGCCCGCCTGGCGCGGGCGCTACCGGTACGGGTTTAGCGTTCGATATAGAAGCGCTGGATAAAACTCACTGGCTTGGGGTTTTCATTGCGGTCGTAGCGCACGTCGAGATTGAAGCGCATCGGCTCGTCTTGGCGCAGGGTGAACGTGGCAAGATGGTAGGTGGCATCGCCATCGTGAACGGTGCGAAAACTGAGCGGCTCGCGGGTGTCGGTGAGGTCGCTAACATAGCCCTCAACACTGGCGTTGACCGGTCGTGTGGAACCATCCGGCTGGCGCTCGCGCACGCTCACATTCACCAAACCGTGCCCGATACTGCGCTGGATACTGTTTGCCTGCGCCACTTCTGGAGTGAGAAAGCGCGTTTCGATGGCGTTGTAGTGGATCTCGTATTCGCCCACTCGCACCATCTGCTCTGCCGCTGCCTGGGTGGCGCTGAGCAGTGTCCCCAGCAGCACTAGCAGCAGTGGAAAGCGTCGCAGTGTCGCAATAGCCATAGCGTGTCTCCTCTCATGGGTGAGGTAAGTGCGGTATTAGGCGCGTCGGCGCACTCGGAAAATGGCGATTTCACCAAACAGATTAGGCCACCACTTCGAGGTCCAGTGTCCCTTGTGGTCGCCAACGCCCACGGCGCGGTCAACAATCACCAGCCCTTTCTCTTTGCACAGGTGCTCGAAGTCGTTAAACGTCGATAGGTGGATATTGGGGGTGTCGTACCACGCGTGGGGCAGCGATTTTGACACCGGCATGTAGCCGCGTAACCCCAGGTGAATGCGATGACGCCAGTAGGCGAAGTTAGGGAAGGTGATGATTCCCTCCTCGGCTACTCGCAGCATTTCATCGAGCATTTTGTCCGGGCGGCGCAGCGCTTGCAGCGCCTGGGTCATGATGACCTGGTCATAGCTGTTATCGCAGAAGCTGCCCAGGCCGTCATCCAGGTTATGCTCGATCACGTTGACGCCGCGTGCCACGCATTGGGTGATGCCGTCGGGGTCGATCTCTAACCCATAGCCGGTCACACCTTTCTCTTGGGCCAGTCGCTCCAGCAGAATGCCGTCGCCGCAGGCCAAGTCCAAAACGTGTGCACCTTGGGGAACCCAGTCGTAAATCAGTTCAAGATCCGTGCGCATTAGCGTGTTTCCTCCGCGCCTGCGGCGTCTAGGTGCTGCTCTCGGGCGACGCGGCCCATAAAGGCGCTGAACAGCGCTTGATAACGCGGTTCCGGCAATAAGAAGGCATCGTGCCCGTGGGGCGATTCAATGTTGGCATAGCTCACCGATTTGCCCGCGCGCGTCAGCGCATCCACCAACTCCCGGGAGCGCGACGGCGGGAAGCGCCAGTCGGTGGTAAAGCTGACGATCAAAAAGGGGCACTGCGCCGGTGCCAGGGCGCAGGCAAGATCGCCGTCGCAGCTGGCCGCCGGGTCGAAGTAGTCCAACGCTTTGGTCATCAGCAGGTAGGTATTGGCATCGAACGCAGTCGAGAAGGTATCGCCCTGATAGCGCAGGTACGACTCCACCTGGAACTCGACGTCGAAGCCAAAGTTCAAATCATCGCTGCGCAGGTCGCGGCCAAACTTGCTGCCCATGGCGTCTTCGGAGAGATAGGTGATATGTCCGACCATGCGGGCCAGCTTTAGCCCCCGTTTGGGCACGGTGTCGTGTTCGGCGTACCAACCGTCGAAGAACTCCGGGTCTGAGCGGATGGCTTGGCGGGCGACCTCGTTGAAGGCGATGTTCTGCGCCGAGAGGCGCGGCGTGGCCGCAATGACGACGGCATTGGCAACGCGTTCGGGGTAGGTGATCGTCCACTGCAGCACCTGCATGCCGCCCAAACTGCCGCCCACTGCCGCTGCCCAGCGCTCGATGCCCAGATGGTCGGCGAGACGCGCTTGGCTGGTGACCCAATCGCTCACTGTCACCACGGGGAAGTCAGGGCCCCACTGGCGGCCGGTGTCCGGGTTATGGCTCACCGGGCCGGTACTGCCGTGGCAGCCGCCCAGGTTGTTCAGCGACACCACGAAAAAGCGATTGGTGTCGATGGATTTACCGGGGCCGATATGAGCATCCCACCAGCCAGGTTTGCGATCATCAGCGGTGTGATAGCCCGCAGCGTGATGATGCCCCGACAGCGCGTGGCAAATCAGCACCGCATTAGAGCGCTCGGCGTTCAGCGTGCCGTAGGTCTCATAGATCAGTTCGTACTCCGGCAGCGTCTTGCCGCAGGCAAGCGGCAGCGGCGTATCAAACTTAACCACGTGAGGGGTCACAAGGCCAACGGAGTCCGCTGGCCGGTCGTCATAAGCAAGAGTGTCTGAATCAGGCATCGAAAGCGCTAGTCCTGCAAAAATAAGTCCTGCAAAAAGTAAGCTCGGGGCGTTCGTTGCATCGATAGGCGCGTTATAGCCCTACGAGTGCCCCCGAAATGCCTGCTGCACGAATCAGCGAGCCCACCACAACGCCGTCTACCAGGTTGATGGCGATAAAGACCACGATTGGTGAAAGATCGATCATGCCTAGCGGCGGAATCACTTTTCTCACTGGAGCCATGATCGGCTCGACCAACTGCATCACCAGCAGTGCGCCGGGGTGGCTGGCATTCGGCGCGACCCAGCTCAGAATGATCATCACGATCATGGCAAAGAAGTAGATCTTCAAGATGGCGTTGGCCAGCGCGGCCACCCCGGCAATCAGCAGCCCTGCAACGGGCGGCATGCCCACGCCGATCACCATGAAAATGGCAATCATACTGACGACTTTCAGCACGAAACCGGCCGCCAGAGTGGCAAGATCAAAGCGACCAGCGACCGGCCCTAAAAAGCCTTGGAATAGTCCCACGACTGGCTGGGTGATTTTGACCACCGACTGGCTGAGTGGGTTGTAGTAATCCGCCCGGGATGCCTGCAGCAAAAAGCGCAGCATCAACAGAAACAGATAAATATTGATCAGCGAGTTCACCAGCATTAATCCGGCGCTGCCTAATTGACTTCCCATTGCGGCTTCTCCTCAAACATATCGTTCTTATGGCGTCATTCACGGCTCGTTAGCGGCGTGTGACTCATTCGTGTCCGCTGAGCTCTTTGGACATGGCATCGGCGCGCTCGGCGCAGGCCTGCATGGCGTCGGCGATGATCGTGCGCAGGTGCGCCTCTTCCATATGCGCAATAGCGCGCTCGGTAGTGCCGCCGGGTGACATGACGTTCTGCTTCAAGGTAGCCGGGTCTTTGTCGCTGCGCTGGGCCATGGTGGAGGCCCCCAAGGCGGTTTGAATGGCCAAGCGGCGGGCGGTTTCAGCAGGCAGGCCGAGCTTCACGGCGGCCTCTTCCATGGCTTCAAACATCAAGAAGAAGTAAGCCGGGGCGCTGCCGGAAACCGCGGTCACCGCATCCAGTAAACGCTCTTCCTCGACCCACTCGACAATGCCCACGGCTTCCATCAGCTGCGTGGCGAGGGTGCGCTGGGCATCGCTGACCGCCGCGTTGGCGTACAGGCCGCTGGCGCCGATACCGACCAGTGACGGGGTGTTGGGCATGCAGCGCACCAGGGCGTTGCCGCCGCCCAGCCACTGGTCGATGGTGTTGGCATCCAGGCCTGCAGCAATGGACATTACCAGCGGCGCCTGCTGCTGAACGCTTTCACGCAGGGCTTCACAAACGCCGCGCATGATCTGCGGTTTGACCGCCAGCACGACCACATCTGCACCGCTGACCGCTGCACTGTTGTTGGTGTGGGTATGAATACCCAGGCGCGCCGCGAGCGGAGCCAGTTCGCTTTCGTTGGGTGCCGTGGCGGTGATGTCGCTAGGTGAGACACCGCTTTCGATCAGGCCGCCGATAATGGCACTGGCCATATTGCCTGCGCCAATGAAGGTGATCTTGCTCGCCATGGGGGTATCCTTTTTTGCAAATGGCTGCGTCTTGCAGCGTGTAAAGTAAACCGTGTGTTGTGTGAGCCGCGTGCTGTGTGAACCGTAGTTAGCCCCGTGCGCCAAAAATGGCGGTGCCTAAACGTACCAGCGTGGCGCCTTCTAAGACAGCCGCTTCTAAATCGTCGCTCATGCCCATCGAGAGCGTATCCAGCGGTGCCTCAGGCAGTGCCGCTTGGAGCTCTTCCAAGAGCTGGCGCAGCGCTGCCAGCGGCTGGCGCTGTGCCTCTAGCGTCTCCGCCGGGGCGGGAATCGCCATCAGCCCGCGCAGGGCGAGGCCTGGCAGGGCGGCAGTCTCTTGGGCCAGCGCTAAGGCGTCTTCCGGCAGCACGCCGGATTTTGTGGCCTCGCGGCTAATATTGACCTGCAGGCATACGTTTAGCGGTGGTAACGCTGCCGGGCGCTGTTCGCTCAGGCGTTTGGCGATCTTTAACCGGTCAACGCTGTGTACCCAGGCAAACTGCTCGGCCACAGCGCGGGTCTTGTTCGATTGCAGCGGGCCAATGAAGTGCCACACAATGCCGTCAAGATCCTCAAGCGCCGCTTGTTTATCCAGCGCCTCTTGTAGGTAGTTTTCACCAAACTCGCGCTGGCCGTGCTGCCACGCTTCGCGCAGCATCTCGGCGGGCTTGGTTTTGCTCACCGCCAGCAGGGTGGCGCTGGTGGGCGAGCGTCCGGCATCCTCAAGCGCCCGGCGCAGGCGTTCACGCGCAGATGCAAGTGACTCGGGGAGCGCGTTGTCTGTCATACTCAAGCACCTTACCGCAGCTGGGAAAGAGAGATGGATATTACCGAACTGCTGGCATTCTCGGCAAAGCAGAATGCATCCGACCTGCACCTTTCGGCGGGACTGCCTCCCATGATACGTGTTGATGGCGATATTCGTCGGCTTAATGTGCCCGCCATGGAGAACAGCGACGTTCGGCGGCTGATCTACGACATCATGAACGATCGGCAGCGCCGCGACTATGAAGAGCACTTAGAAGCGGACTTCTCGTTTGAGGTGCCGGGCGTGGCGCGCTTTAGGGTCAATGCCTTTAACCAGGCACGCGGGGCGGGGGCGGTGTTCCGTACCATTCCCAATAAGGTGCTTTCCATGGACACCTTGGGCATGGGCGAGGTGTTCCAGCGCCTTTCGATGCTACCCAGGGGATTAGTGCTAGTGACCGGGCCCACGGGATCGGGCAAAAGCACGACCTTGGCGGCGATGATCGACTACATCAACGAACAGCGCTTCGAGCATATTCTAACCATCGAAGACCCAGTGGAGTTTGTGCACACCAGCAAACGCTGCCTGATTAATCAGCGGGAGGTTCACCGCGACACCCATAGCTTCTCTGGGGCGCTGCGAAGCGCGCTGCGCGAAGATCCGGACGTGATTTTGGTAGGCGAGCTTCGCGATCTCGAAACGATCCGTTTAGCGCTGACTGCGGCTGAAACGGGACACTTGGTGTTTGGTACGCTGCACACGACCTCGGCGGCGAAAACCATCGATCGGATCATCGATATATTCCCCGGTGAAGAGAAATCCATGGTGCGCTCAATGCTGTCTGAATCGCTCCAGGCGGTTGTCTCGCAAACGTTGTTGAAGCGTCAGGGTGGCGGGCGCGTGGCGGCCCACGAGATTCTGATTGCCACGTCTGCGGTGCGTAACCTCATTCGCGAAGATAAAGTGGCGCAGATCTACTCCGCTATCCAGACCGGCGGCGCACTGGGAATGCAGACCCTGAATGCCTCGCTCGCCAAGCTGGTTAAAGAGGGCGTGGTGAGTATGGAGGAAGCCCAAGTAAGAGCTAAAGGCACGCTGACGTTAAAAGATGAGTAAGGCGGCAAAAGGATAATAGACGCGATGAGTGAGCCAGCCAGCGGTATGACCGCGACCCAGTGGCTGCACCAACTGCTGGGCATCATGGTCGAGCAGCAGGCCTCTGACCTGCTGATTTCGGTGGGCGCGCCGCCCAGCTTGAAAACGCCCAAGGGGCTGATGCCGCTGGGGCGTCAGCCGCTCTCCTCTAGCCAGGTGCGTAGCCTGGTGCTGAATGCGGTTCCCGAGAAGCAGCGGGAGCGATTTCAAGAGGAGCACGAGGCGAACTTTGCCCTAAGCTTGGAGAGTGCGGGGCGGTTTCGGGTAAGCGCCTTTCAACAGCGTAACGAGCCCGCCATGGTGGTGCGCCGTATTGCGCAGACCATTCCGACCCTTAGCGCGCTGGGCGTGCCTAGCCAGTTGGCGACGTTGGCCAATGCCAAACGCGGGCTGGTGCTAGTGGTAGGCGGCACGGGAACGGGGAAATCCACTACCCTGGCGGCGATGATTCAGGAGCGCAACGCCTCAGTCGGTGGGCACATCATCACCATTGAAGACCCCATCGAGTACCTGCATCCGCATCAGCGAGGCATCGTTAATCAGCGCGAAGTGGGGGTGGATACGGAGTCCTTCGAGGTGGCGCTGAAAAATACGCTACGCCAAGCGCCGGATGTGATCTTGATTGGCGAAGTTCGTACCCGCGAGACCATGGAGCACGCCCTCACTTTCGCGGAAACAGGGCATCTCTGTTTGGCGACGCTGCACGCCAACAACGCCAACCAGGCGTTGGAGCGCATCCTTCACCTCTTTCCCCATGAGCGGCACGAGCAGGTGCTGATGGATCTGTCGCTGAATCTGCGTGCCGTGGTCGCGCAGCAGCTGCTGCCTACTCAGCAGGGCGGCCGCTGCGCGGCGATTGAGATTCTGCTCTCGTCGCCACGGGTGGTGGATCTGATCCGTAAAGGGCGTATTGATGAATTAAAGCAGGCCATGGCAGGCTCCCGCGACGCGGGGATGCAAACTTTCGATCAGGCGCTTTACACGCTTTATCAAGCGGGCCAAGTCAGCCAGCAAGTGGCGCTGGCCCATGCGGATTCCGCCAACGACCTGCGGCTGATGATCAAGCAGGGCGACGCCGCCGCCAGCGGTAAGCCGTTAGATGCGCAGGTGCCGTCTCATCTTGCTCTGCGCGACGGTGACGATTATTGATGGCCTTCGCCGCTAGGGGGCGTAAATGCCGCCCAATACCCGCGGGCCGCTGGCGCCAGTCACGGAAGGCAGGTTGCCGGGTAGCCCGTGCAGGCGCTGGTGGGCGAGCCAAGCAAAGGCTCCTGCTTCAATCCAATCTTCCGGCCAGCCCAGCGTAGCGGGGGAGAGCAGCGTGACCTTGGGCAGGTGCGCGGCTAGCCTTTCCATCAAATAGGCATTGTGAGCACCGCCACCGCCCACCAGTAGCGTGGCGCTGGGCTGGCTTAGCGGCAGTTGGGCCACCCCTTGCGCGACACTCACCGCCGTCAGTTCGGCCAGCGTTGCCTGAACATCACGGGGGGCTTCGTCGCCAGTGAGGTGGTCGCTCAACCACGCTAAGTGAAACAGCTCGCGCCCGGTGCTGCGCGGCGGCGGCTGATGAAAAAAGGGTTCTTGCAGCAGGCGGGCGAGCAGCGCTTGGTCGATTTGCCCGCTGGCCGCCCAAGTACCGTTCTCATCAAATCGCCCGGTGTGATGCTTGGCAAACCAGGCATCCAGCAGCACGTTCGCCGGTCCGGTATCGAAGCCCACCACGGCGCGCTCCTGCTCTTGAGGAAGCCACGTAAGGTTGGCAAAACCGCCCAGGTTCAGCACGAGCTGTTCGCCTGGGCGCTGCCCAAACAGCGCTTGGTGGAAGGCGGGTGCTAAAGGCGCTGCTTGGCCGCCAGCGGCCAAGTCTCGGCGGCGAAAATCGGCCACCACCGTACATCCCGTCAATTCTGCCAGCAGGCTCGGGTTATCTAGCTGTAGCGTATATGCCGGACCCCCCTGGTGACCTTGTGGCGCGTGCTCAATTGTCTGGCCGTGGCTGCCAATCGCCGTAATCTGAGCCGGGACGAGCCCCTGTTCCGTTAAGAGTTCTGTAACGGCCTGGGCCTGGAGGCGGCAAAAGGCATTCTCGGCGGCGGCCAGTTCGGCAAAGCGCGCTGCTGGCGCGTGGCAAAGGTGCAGTAGCTGCGCGTGCAGCGTATCGGGCATGGCAACGGCGGCCGTGGCTAATAGCTTAGGTGGCGTGCCAGGAGTGATGGCGACCAGGGCGGCATCAATGCCGTCCAAGCTGGTGCCTGTCATGAGCCCGATATAGTAGGCCGTCGGTGTGGAGGAAGCGGTTTTCATCATGCGAGTCATCCAAAACGGGGTGAAGGCTCAACCAAGGCGGTGGAGCGTGATAACATCGCCCACTATTGATTATTTAAACGCCTTTAACGGCACATAGTACATGGAGAGAGGCAATGAGTGAGGTGGATCAGGCGTTAGCGCTGCTGTCGCGGGGGACGCATGAAATCCTGGTAGAAGACGAGCTGCGTAAAAAGCTCGCGTCTGGTCGCAAGCTGCGTATTAAAGCAGGGTTCGACCCTACAGCACCTGATTTGCACCTGGGCCACAGCGTACTGCTGACCAAAATGCGCCAGTTCCAAGATCTTGGTCACACCGTTATCTTTTTGATTGGTGATTTCACTGGCCGCATTGGTGACCCGACCGGTAAAAACGTCACCCGCAAGCCGCTGACCGAAGCCGACGTCAAGGCGAACGCAGAAACCTATAAAGAGCAGGTGTTCAAAATCCTCGATCCAGAAAAGACCGAGGTGCGCTTCAACGCCGAGTGGTTTGGCGAGCTAAGTGCCGCCAAGATGATCGAGCTGGCCGCGCAAAGTACTGTAGCGCGGATGCTGGAGCGCGATGACTTTGAAAAGCGCTACAAAGCCAACCAGTCCATCGCCATTCATGAATTCCTCTACCCGCTGGTGCAGGGGTACGACTCGGTCGCGCTGGAAGCCGACGTGGAACTGGGCGGTACCGACCAGAAATTCAATCTGCTCATGGGGCGCGAGATTCAGAAGCACTTCGGTCAGGAGCCCCAGGTGGTCATTACCATGCCGCTATTGGAAGGTCTGGACGGCGTGCAGAAAATGTCCAAGTCGCTTGGCAACTACGTGGGCGTGGATGAAGCACCGGGGTCCATGTTCAATAAGCTGGTCTCCATGCCCGATAGCTTAATGTGGCGTTACTTCGAGCTGCTCTCGCTCAAATCGAACGAAGAGATCGAGGCGCTGAAGCAGAGTGTCGAGCAGGGTGCGAATCCTCGCGATGTGAAAATGGAGCTGGCTCGTGAACTCATCGCTCGTTACCACGGTGATGAAGCCGCCGCGAATGCGCACAAGTCGGCGGGTAACCAACTGGCCGATGGTGAGCTGCCGGAAGACCTGCCGGAAGTAGAGGTCGATTTCGAGGGTGGCGAGCAGGCGCCGATTGCAGCCGTGCTCAACCGCTCTGGTCTGACCAAAAACAGCGCGCAAGCGAAAGACATGCTGAAAAACGGCAGTGTCAAAGTGGATGGTGAGGTCGTTGCTCAAGACACCATGCTCGCCACTGGTAAAGTGTATGTGATTCAAGCGGGCAAGAAGCGTTACGCTCGCGTGACCCTGGTGTGAACTTTCTGAAAACTTTTTCACATTAGCTCTTGCCAACCCGGCTTCGAATCCGTAAAGTACGCATCCGCTGCCGGGGACGCCAAGCGTTACCAGCGGTGAATGAGGTTGAAAACCTCTGGTTTGTCAGGAAGTTAGCATCGTCTCGTTATTGATTGGATCGCTCGCTTTACTCGCTGAAAACAGCGGTTGACAAACACCACGGAATGCGTAGAATACGCCTTCCTCGCTAAGGCAACACGGTTCAGGTCATCGAGCCGGCACAGCGAAACAGCTCTTTAACAATTTGATCAGGTAATTCATGTGGGCGCTTGCCGATGAGGGTGAATCATCACCTATTATCAAGGCAAGCGACTCGTCAAACAGGCTTCGGCCTAATGAATGAATTCGTTTGACCCTTGAGCCAAGTTTGGTTCGCTTCTGTGACCTCGGTCACAGGCAAGAACCGCATTGATCTTAAACTGAAGAGTTTGATCATGGCTCAGATTGAACGCTGGCGGCAGGCCTAACACATGCAAGTCGAGCGGTAACAGATCCAGCTTGCTGGATGCTGACGAGCGGCGGACGGGTGAGTAATGCATAGGAATCTGCCCGATAGTGGGGGATAACCTGGGGAAACCCAGGCTAATACCGCATACGTCCTACGGGAGAAAGGGGGCTTCGGCTCCCGCTATCGGATGAGCCTATGTCGGATTAGCTAGTTGGTGAGGTAAAGGCTCACCAAGGCAACGATCCGTAGCTGGTCTGAGAGGATGATCAGCCACATCGGGACTGAGACACGGCCCGAACTCCTACGGGAGGCAGCAGTGGGGAATATTGGACAATGGGGGCAACCCTGATCCAGCCATGCCGCGTGTGTGAAGAAGGCCCTCGGGTTGTAAAGCACTTTCAGCGAGGAAGAACGCCTAGCGGTTAATACCCGCTAGGAAAGACATCACTCGCAGAAGAAGCACCGGCTAACTCCGTGCCAGCAGCCGCGGTAATACGGAGGGTGCAAGCGTTAATCGGAATTACTGGGCGTAAAGCGCGCGTAGGTGGCTTGATAAGCCGGTTGTGAAAGCCCCGGGCTCAACCTGGGAACGGCATCCGGAACTGTCAAGCTAGAGTGCAGGAGAGGAAGGTAGAATTCCCGGTGTAGCGGTGAAATGCGTAGAGATCGGGAGGAATACCAGTGGCGAAGGCGGCCTTCTGGACTGACACTGACACTGAGGTGCGAAAGCGTGGGTAGCAAACAGGATTAGATACCCTGGTAGTCCACGCCGTAAACGATGTCGACCAGCCGTTGGGTGCCTAGCGCACTTTGTGGCGAAGTTAACGCGATAAGTCGACCGCCTGGGGAGTACGGCCGCAAGGTTAAAACTCAAATGAATTGACGGGGGCCCGCACAAGCGGTGGAGCATGTGGTTTAATTCGATGCAACGCGAAGAACCTTACCTACTCTTGACATCCTGCGAATTCGGTAGAGATACCTTAGTGCCTTCGGGAACGCAGAGACAGGTGCTGCATGGCTGTCGTCAGCTCGTGTTGTGAAATGTTGGGTTAAGTCCCGTAACGAGCGCAACCCTTGTCCTTATTTGCCAGCGCGTAATGGCGGGAACTCTAAGGAGACTGCCGGTGACAAACCGGAGGAAGGTGGGGACGACGTCAAGTCATCATGGCCCTTACGAGTAGGGCTACACACGTGCTACAATGGTCGGTACAAAGGGTTGCGAGCTCGCGAGAGTCAGCCAATCCCGAAAAGCCGATCTCAGTCCGGATCGGAGTCTGCAACTCGACTCCGTGAAGTCGGAATCGCTAGTAATCGTAGATCAGAATGCTACGGTGAATACGTTCCCGGGCCTTGTACACACCGCCCGTCACACCATGGGAGTGGACTGCACCAGAAGTGGTTAGCCTAACGCAAGAGGGCGATCACCACGGTGTGGTTCATGACTGGGGTGAAGTCGTAACAAGGTAGCCGTAGGGGAACCTGCGGCTGGATCACCTCCTTAAACGATGTCTTCCCCTCGCGGTAAGCGCTCACAATGAATTACCTGATCAGATAGTAGAGCAAACGGTTTACGCACGATCCCCTCTTGGGTCTGTAGCTCAGTTGGTTAGAGCGCACCCCTGATAAGGGTGAGGTCGGCAGTTCAAGTCTGCCCAGACCCACCAAATTTTATCGAACATATCATGCTCTTGTGCTTTGTATAGTCAGACTATGCGGTGCCATGGCATGCCTTGTGAGACATAAAATTACCGAGAGGTCAGTGTGGTCAGATGGGGCCATAGCTCAGCTGGGAGAGCGCCTGCCTTGCACGCAGGAGGTCAGCGGTTCGATCCCGCTTGGCTCCACCATTCTCGACACCGTTTGTTGTTTCGTGACCATTGATAAGTCAGGCGCATCAGCGTTGCCTTATCACTGTTCACTGAACAGTCGCTCTTTAACAATGTATATCATGCTGACATGAACGTTTATTGAAACGTTCATACGTAATTGTTAAGTGATACGTCTCAAGCGTATCCGGCAATCGTTGTCATTGCGAGATACCAGACCCCTTCGGGTTATAGGGTCAAGCAATGAAGCGCACACGGTGGATGCCTAGGCAGCCAGAGGCGATGAAAGACGTGGTAGCCTGCGATAAGGTTCGGTGAGGTGGCAAACGACCTGTGACCCGGACATCTCTGAATGGGGAAACCCACTCAGCATCAGCTGAGTATCCTACGCTGAATACATAGGTGTAGGAGGCGAACCAGGGGAACTGAAACATCTAAGTACCCTGAGGAAAAGAAATCAACCGAGATTCCCCTAGTAGCGGCGAGCGAACGGGGACCAGCCCTTAAGCATGTGACTGATTAGGCGAATACGCTGGGAAGCGTGGCCATAGTGGGTGATAGCCCCGTAGCCGAAAATCTGATCATGTGAAATCGAGTAGGTCGGGGCACGAGAAACCTTGACTGAAGACGGGGGGACCATCCTCCAAGGCTAAATACTCCTGGCTGACCGATAGTGAACCAGTACCGTGAGGGAAAGGCGAAAAGAACCCCGGAGAGGGGAGTGAAATAGATCCTGAAACCGTGTGCGTACAAGCAGTAGGAGCGGACTTGTTCCGTGACTGCGTACCTTTTGTATAATGGGTCAGCGACTTATATTCAGTGGCGAGGTTAACCGTATAGGGGAGCCGTAGGGAAACCGAGTCTTAACTGGGCGACACAGTCGCTGGATATAGACCCGAAACCGAGCGATCTATCCATGAGCAGGGTGAAGATTGAGTAACATCAATTGGAGGCCCGAACCAGGATCTGTTGAAAAAGATTTGGATGACTTGTGGATCGGAGTGAAAGGCTAATCAAGCTCGGAGATAGCTGGTTCTCCTCGAAAGCTATTTAGGTAGCGCCTCACGTATCACCGCCGGGGGTAGAGCACTGTTTCGGCTAGGGGGTCATCCCGACTTACCAACCCGAGGCAAACTCCGAATACCGGTGAGTGCGAGCGTGGGAGACACACGGCGGGTGCTAACGTCCGTCGTGAAAAGGGAAACAACCCAGACCGTCAGCTAAGGTCCCCAAATCCTGGTTAAGTGGGAAACGATGTGGGAAGGCTCAGACAGCTAGGAGGTTGGCTTAGAAGCAGCCATCCTTTAAAGAAAGCGTAATAGCTCACTAGTCGAGTCGGCCTGCGCGGAAGATGTAACGGGGCTAAACCAGGTACCGAAGCTACGGGTTCATCCTCTGGATGAGCGGTAGAGGAGCGTCGTGTAAGCCAATGAAGGTGTGTTGAGAAGCATGCTGGAGGTATCACGAGTGCGAATGCTGACATGAGTAACGATAAAGGGAGTGAAAAACTCCCTCGCCGGAAGACCAAGGGTTTCTGTTCGACGCTAATCGGAGCAGAGTGAGTCGGCCCCTAAGGCGAGGCCGAAAGGCGTAGTCGATGGGAAACGGGTCAATATTCCCGTACCGGACATGATTGCGATGGGGGGACGGAGAAGGCTAGGTGAGCCAGGCGTTGGTTGTCCTGGTGAAAGTGAGTAGGCTGGTGTCTTAGGTAAATCCGGGACGCTAAGGCCGAGACACGAAACGAACGGACCACGGTCCGGAAGTCATTGATGCCACGCTTCCAGGAAAAGCCTCTAAGCTTCAGATCATGTGCGACCGTACCCCAAACCGACACAGGTGGTCAGGGTGAGAATCCCAAGGCGCTTGAGAGAACTCGGGTGAAGGAACTAGGCAAAATGGTGCCGTAACTTCGGGAGAAGGCACGCCGGCGTAGGGTAATGGGACTTGCTCCCCGAGCCCGAACCGGTCGAAGATACCAGGTGGCTGCAACTGTTTAGTAAAAACACAGCACTCTGCTAACGCGCAAGCGGACGTATAGGGTGTGACGCCTGCCCGGTGCCGGAAGGTTAAGTGATGGTGTTAGGCCTCGGCCGAAGCTCTTGATCGAAGCCCCGGTAAACGGCGGCCGTAACTATAACGGTCCTAAGGTAGCGAAATTCCTTGTCGGGTAAGTTCCGACCTGCACGAATGGCGTAATGATGGCCACGCTGTCTCCACCCGAGACTCAGTGAAATTGAAATCGCCGTGAAGATGCGGTGTACCCGCGGCTAGACGGAAAGACCCCGTGAACCTTTACTATAGCTTCACACTGGACGCTGATGTTGCCTGTGTAGGATAGCTGGGAGGCTTTGAAACCCGGACGCCAGTTCGGGTGGAGCCAACCTTGAAATACCAGCCTGGCATCATTGGCGTTCTCACTCAGGTCCGTTATCCGGATCGAGGACAGTGTGTGGTGGGTAGTTTGACTGGGGCGGTCTCCTCCCAAAGCGTAACGGAGGAGCACGAAGGTACCCTCAGCACGGTCGGACATCGTGCAATGAGTGCAAGAGCATAAGGGTGCTTGACTGCGAGACAGACACGTCGAGCAGGTGCGAAAGCAGGTTCTAGTGATCCGGTGGTTCTGTATGGAAGGGCCATCGCTCAACGGATAAAAGGTACTCCGGGGATAACAGGCTGATACCGCCCAAGAGTTCACATCGACGGCGGTGTTTGGCACCTCGATGTCGGCTCATCACATCCTGGGGCTGAAGTCGGTCCCAAGGGTATGGCTGTTCGCCATTTAAAGTGGTACGCGAGCTGGGTTTAGAACGTCGTGAGACAGTTCGGTCCCTATCTGCCGTGGGCGTTGGATGTTTGAGAAGAGCTGCTCCTAGTACGAGAGGACCGGAGTGGACGACCCTCTGGTGTTCCGGTTGTCACGCCAGTGGCATTGCCGGGTAGCTATGGTCGGACGGGATAACCGCTGAAAGCATCTAAGCGGGAAGCCCCCTTCAAGATGAGACATCCCTGAGACCTAGAGTCTCCTAAAGGGCCCAGCGAGACCAGCTGGTTGATAGGCACGGTGTGGAAGCGCTGCAAGGCGTTGAGCTAACGTGTACTAATGGCCCGTGAGGCTTGACCCTATAACACCCAAGGGGTCTGGTCGCAGTGATAACGAACGAGTGTGAATGCACTCAGAGAACCGGATACGCATCCGCCAGCCAAAGCGCTGACGGACAAGAGACGATCACACAATACTCAGCATGATATGCATTACCTGTTACGCCTGACGACCATAGCACGCGTGAACCACCTGATCCCTTGCCGAACTCAGAAGTGAAACCGCTTAGCGCCGATGGTAGTGTGGGGTCTCCCCATGCGAGAGTAGGTCATCGTCAGGCACTTATACCGCAAAGAACCCAGCCAGTCGGCTGGGTTTTTTGTTGCGCGCTTGAAAGCGCGCCATGACCAGCCCCGGGCACCCTGTGCTCGGGGCTTTTGGGCTGTGCCTTCCGAATGTCCAAGCATTGAAAAGTGACGCCACGGGTGCACAAAGTTTCCTTGAAACGACTGTTTTAAAAAAATAAATAACAGGGAGTTACTGCTCTTTGGTGGCGGCAGGGCTGCCGAGCAACTAGTATGAGCGGGTACCTATCATTTAAGCAGCATCTCAGGAGGAGACGCGATATGAGTACCCCATTGATGAAGAAGCTAGCGGTTGCGCTACTGATGGCCATGATGATGGGCGGTTTAGCTGCCTGTGATAACCAGGGCCCTGCCGAAGAAGCAGGTGAAAACATCGATGAGAGCATGGAAGATGCAGGCGAAAGCCTAGAGGACATGGGTGAGAATATCGAAGAGTCTGCAGAGGAGTAAGAAAACGACTCTTTGCAGCGTATCGATATGCTACCGATATAAAAACAGCCGCTTAGAAGCGGCTGTTTTGCGTTTTAAGGCTTGGAAAGTAGTTTGGTCATGCACCTGGGTTTTGCTCGATACCCTGTAGATACCAAGGTGCCTGATCGCGCATGGCACGCGTCAAGTGCCACGTTTCGTTGAACTCGGTTTGCTCACCGTTCTCTTCCAAAATACCGTGGAAGATGACGGTGGCTTCGGCGTGGCCATCGTACTCATTGATATCGCCAAGCTCTGCAAACAGTCGCACGATCTCAGTGCGATTATTGGCAGGCTGCTCGGCGCGCTCCTGGCGAAGCAGGTTGTAGAGCTCTGGCGTCACGTACTCCTGGATTTGATTGAAGTCGTTATTATCCCAAGCACGCTGCAGCGTCATGAAATGCTCTTTGGCACCGCCTAGAAAACGCTCCTTGTCAAACCAAGCCGGTGTGCTTTGTAAGCCACTGGCTAAGCTGCCTGGAGACGCTGTGACGTTGTTTGGGGTGTACTGAGTCTCTTGGCGTTCGCGCTGATAGCCTGCCGGGTGGGCGGATGCAGGACGACGCTGACGCATGAAGGCGCGGAAAGCGAAGATCGCCAGCGCAGCGACGCCTACCATGACGAGCAGATCCATCAGACGCAGCTCGTCAAACGCACCACCGAAGAAGAGCGCTGCCAGCAAGCCGCCTGCCAGTAGGCCGCCCATCATGCCACCCATACCTCCACGGCGAGCAGCGGTGGCTGCGCCTGCGCCCTGCTGGGTGCTTTGGGCCTGTTGCTGTGCGGGCGTGCTAGCCGGTCGGTCAGCGGAGCGTGACACGCTACCCATGCTGCTACCACCGCCTAGGCGGCGTGCCTCCGCGTGTTCGATGGCGGCGCTAACGCCCATAACGCTCACCAATAGCATGACAAAGAATTGCCTTAACATGTTGATTCTCCAATGAGGATGCAGGTAATGCCAACTGCTTCAGTGCGAAGCAGATAGAAAAGGGTGGGCCATCAGTTTACCGTGTAATACCTCGCCTAGGTGATGGTGAGAGTCACTATAAAGACAAAAAAAGGAGCAAAAAGTGCGTTTAGATCAGGCTCGAAGCATCTTGTTGATGATCGATTTTCAGGCGGGTTTATTGCCCGTGATCGAAGGCGGTGAGGCGGCTCTTCGAGAGGCGGCTTGGCTGGCAGGTATCGCCAACCAGTTGCAGGTGCCCGTATGGCTCACCGAGCAGTATCCCGAGCGACTAGGCGGGACCGCAGCGACCCTGCTGGAGAGCTTGGACACACATACGACATGGCAGAAGCGACACTTTAGCGTGACCGAGGAGCCCGCGTTTTCGCAGGCGCTGGCAGCGTTGGGCCGCAGCCAGGTCGTGGTGTGCGGCACGGAAGCCCATATTTGCGTATTGCAAAGTGCACTGGGCCTGTTAGCGGCAGGGTATGAGGTGTTTTGGCTGAGTGAAGGGGCCGCCAGCCGCCGTCCCGAAGAGGCGCGTCTTGCGCGCGAGCGTGCCTGTGCCCAGGGGGCGGTGGCGGTGTCTGCCGATATGGTGGCCTATGAATGGCTACACTGCTGCGATACGGCCACCTTTAAAGAGATTCACCGCCGGTATTTAAAGCCAAGATCGGCGCAAACGGTCACATTTTATTAACCTTAACGCTCCGTTTCGCGACGAGTGAATACGAGCGTATCGCCTTCGGAAGCGGCGGCATCAAAGCGGTAGCCTGCCACATCGAAATCTTTGAGCGCGTTGGGGTCATTGATCTGCTGCCGAATGATCCAGGCGCTCATCAACCCCCTCGCTTTTTTCGCATAGAAACTGATGATTTTGAACGTGCCGTTTTTCTCATCCTTGAAGACGGGAGTCACCACTCGGGCATCCAGTTTTTTCGCTTCGATGGCTTTGAAGTATTCGTTGGAGGCTAGGTTTACGAGTACCTTCGACCCACTCTCGGCGATCGCGCTATTCAGGGCAGGCGTCAGGATCGGCTTCCAATAGGCGTAAAGATCCCTGCCTGCGTCGTTGGGCAGTTTGGTACCCATTTCCAGACGGTAGGCTTGGATCAAGTCCAGCGGGCGGAGCAAACCATAGAGGCCCGATAGAATGCGCAAATGCTGCTGGGCAAACCGATTGTCTGCATCGCTGAAGGTTTCGGCTTCCAGGCCAGTGTAGACGTCTCCCTGAAATGCCTGCACGGCGGGTTTGGCGTTGTCTAACGAAAAGGGTGGCTGCCACTCGGCAAAGCGAGCCGCGTTCAGGCCTGCTAGTTTGTCGCTGATGCCCATTAGGTCGCTGATTTGCTGAGGAGAGTAACCGCGTAAGATATCGATCAGCGGCTGGCTGTACTCGAGAAAATCTGGCTGGGTGACCTTCTGGGTCGTCGGGGGTGTTTCAAAATCCAGCGTTTTGGCGGGGGAAATAACGCTCAGCATGGCGTGCTCCTTGTGCCGTGACAAAAGAGGGTCGCTTCTCGGCATGAGATGCGACCACTAAATAGCTAGCAAGATTATATCAAGCCTCGGCGGCGGCCGAGGCTATCGACACGATAGGAGCCGTTAGGGGCAGGGATTCGGCATGCGACGATGGATATCGTCGATGGCGGTCAAAACGTCGTCGTCGAGTTTCAGGCTCTCACTGGCGAGGTTGCTCTCCAGCTGCTCCATCGTCGTGGCCCCAATGATATTGCTGGTCAGGAAGCTGCGTGAATTGACGAATGCCAGCGCCATTTGCGCGGGGTCGAGCCCATGCGCTTTGGCCAGATCGACGTAGGCGTGTGTCGCGGCCTCGGCTTCGGGTGATGTGTAGCGCTTGAAGCGCTCATAGAGCGTCAAGCGGCCCTTTGGCGGCTGGGCGCCGTTGAGGTACTTCCCGGACAGCACGCCAAACCCCAGCGGAGAGTAAGCCAGTAACCCGACGTCTTCGCGATGGGCAATTTCTGCCAAGCCCACTTCGAACGAACGGTTCAGCAGGTTATAAGGATTTTGGATGGAGGCAACGCGTGGCAGGCCCAGCTGGTCTGAGAGCTGCAGCATTCGCATGACGCCCCAGGGCGTTTCATTGGATAGACCGACGGCGCGAATCTTACCGGCATCGACGAGCTCTTTCAGAGCGGAGAGCGTCTCTTCCAGCGGGGTGGCGTCTTCCTGCTCCGCATGAGTGTAGCCGAGCTTGCCAAAAAAGTTGGTGTGACGGTCGGGCCAGTGCAACTGGTACAGATCTACGTAGTCCGTTTGCAGGCGCTCCAGGCTGGTATCGATGGCCTGGTGGAGGTGGTCGCGGCTCATTTTAGGGCCGCCGCGAATATGTTCTAAACCTGGCCCTGCCGCTTTGGTGGCAATGATCACATCGTCGCGAGCGCCTCGGGCTTTTAACCAGCTGCCGATATAGGCTTCCGTTAACCCTTGGGTTTCCGCCTTTGGCGGAACGGGGTACATCTCCGCCGTGTCGATAAAGTTAATACCAAACGCTACTGCGCGGTCGAGCTGTTCATGAGCCTCAGCTTCGCTGTTCTGTTCACCAAACGTCATGGTGCCTAGACACAGTCGGCTGACCTCCATTCCGGTTCTACCCAGTGGGCGCGTTTGCATGGTTGTCTCCTCGCGTGGGCGAAAACGTTGCTGGAAAGTGAGCGATGCCAATCGCCGTTACCAGCCTGTGGAAGGCATGTTAGCGAGGGTCTACAAAAGCAGCAAACCAAGAGGGTTGAGTCGGGGCGAAGGCAGGCGTATGCTTGCCAGCCCATCGACCGGCCAAGCGCCGGTTTATCGCATGGTTAGCCGTCGTGGAAGGTGAGATGGTTAGCCGAAGGTCTCAACAGATAGGCAGGGTGGTTTGCCATGCCGCAGGCATCATCGTTGTTTACCCGGTTGGAATTTCGTCTAGCCGAGCAGCTGTTTCACACCCGTTGGTTACTCCCGCGTTCACCGCGTACGCAGCGCCTCACCATGCGACTGTTCAAGCGGTGTGCCGAAGCGGGGCACCCGGATGCACAGTCCATTTATGGGCACATGTTGTTTCACCGCAGCTTGTCTCCACAGGACAAGGCGCGTGGCGCACGCTACGTACTGGAAGCGGCCCAGGCAGGCGATGTAAAGTCGCAGTATCAGGTGGCACAAATTCATGAACACGGCTGTGTGCAGTATCCCCGCCGTGAAGATTATGCGGTGACTTGGTACGCCCGTGCGGCGCAGGCAGGCCATTACCTGGCTGCGGAGCGTTTGGCGCGTGCCTACCGCTTGGGTGAGCTAGGCTTAGCAGTGGACCATGAGCAAGCCGACTACTGGCAGCGCATGGCCGAACGGCAGCCTGCGGTGGAAATGGCCGCCGCCTGAGCCCCGTATCCGGTGGCGAGACAGAAAAGAGGAAATCAGTGTCCGAGACGCTACCTACAGTGCTAGATATCGAAGCGTCCGGATTCGGGCGCGGCAGCTACCCGATCGAAGTGGGCATCGCCCGCGCCGACGGTAGCTGCTGCGCGTTTCTTATTCAGCCGTTGGATGAGTGGGTGCATTGGGATCCCAAAGCCGAACTGCTGCACGGCATTTCGCGTGAGCGGCTGATGAAAGAGGGTTACCCGGTGCGCCAAGTGGCCCAGTGGCTCAACGATGAGCTGCGGGAACTAGGTAAGGCGTATAGCGATAGTTGGGGCTACGATAACACCTGGCTGTCGTTGCTGTTTCATCACGCTGGCATGCTGCCCCGTTTTCGTCTGGAAGCGCTGCGCATCCTGCTCAGTGAAGAGCAGCAGGCGCTGTGGAGCGATACCAAAGAGTCCGTCGTGGCCGAACGGGGCATCCACCGCCACCGTGCAGGGGAAGATGCCCGACTGCTCCAGCTTACCTATCAGCGCACTCGCACACTGACTCTCAAAGCCTAATCGTAGCTCGACGTTCGTTAATCCAGCTGGGCTTCCAGCGCCTCTAAAAGACGCTCTGGCGTCGAAGCGTCGAGCAGCATGTCACGTGTCGTTTGGGCCAGAAAGCCGTGGCTGACCGTGCTATCCAAAAACGCCAGTAGCGGCGCGTAAAAGCCTTCGGTATCCAGCAGCCCCATCGGTTTGTCGTGAAGCCCCAGGTAGCCCCACGTCCAGATTTCGAACAGTTCTTCGAACGTACCAATCCCGCCCGGTAGAGCAATGAACGCATCGGCATTCGCCGCCATGGTGGCTTTGCGCTCGTGCATGTTAGGGACGCGAATCAGCTCCGTTAAGCCAAAGTGTGCCTGTTCGCGCTCGACCAAGTGATCCGGCATAACGCCGAGTACGCGACCGCCCGCCCCGAGAGCCGCATTGGCCAACTCTCCCATGAGCCCGACCCGTGCACCGCCATAGACCAAGGTGTGGCCGCGCTGCCCAAGGGCCTTGCCAAGGGAGCGCGCGGCCTGCCGGAAGGCCGGGCTGTTACCTTCCCGAGAACCGAGGTAAACACAAATACGTGACATCGTCAGGGCGTCCTTATCGCAGAGGGGTAGAGAGAAGCGGGCGGCGTTAGCCTAGGCAGCGCTGAACGTCATAGTGTTCGTCCATCCACTGGCCGATGACATTGTTCCCGCACAGATGGTGAGCGTACTGGGTGTGTAGACAGCGCACCTGCTGCCAGTTACTGATGCCGCCTACACCGCGTTCGGTGAGTACGTCGGTGTAGCCTAGGCGAGCCACCTCTTCGCGCTGAGCCTCGCTCATCGAGCGCCAGCGGGCATCGACGTAATCGCGATGACTTTGCTGATAAGCGGCGAGGAAGTCCGGCTCTTCCTGCAGACGCTGCTCGAGGGACTTGATCACGCCCACGGCTTCGATGCGCGAAATTTCGATTTTCAGCAGGTCCGAGCAGAGCCAGTACAGGGTCGGGAAAGGTTTACCATCCACGATAGGTGCCATCCGCAGTACGAGCGGCGTACCTTGGGCGTCGGTGGCTGCAACGGCTTCGATACCGCGAGGCGCTCGCCCGAGCTGTTGAGTAATGATCGCCAGCTGGCGCTCGTCGGGTGCTTGGTCGGTACGAATTACCATTGCGTCAACGTCTCACTTTCGGTCGTCTTGAACAAATTTAGTCGAACGGCCAACGGCGCGGAAAAAGCAGCGGTTGAGCTGTTCAGGAGAGGCGACGTAGCGCCACTTCTCCTCGCAGTACTCGGCGGCGCGAGCCATCAGCACGTCGTAAAGTCGATTGAACGGGGCATCATAATCGTACGGGTCTGCACCGAACAAGCGGATATGCGGGTAGTCGGCGAAGCGCTCCATGAAATAGCGCTCCAAGTCGGCTTCCACGGCGCGGTGCTGCGCCGTGTTGTCCGGATCAATCCAGAGATTATAGCGGATGGCCATGGTGACTCCTGGAAGGCCCCACCATGTCAGGCGGGGGAATTAAGCGGAAGCGGGCGCCGTCTCTAAATGCGCCAACAACGCCTCACGCAGGGCGCCCTCGATAGGAACGGCTCGCTTCTCCTGATGATCGTACTGCACCATCACCGTGTGCCCCAAGTTGGTTAGCGTACCATGCTGCCGGGCTTCCTGGGTGACGGTAAACGAGCTGTTGCCCAAACGGGTCAAGTAGGTACGGATTTCGATATCGTGGCCGTAAAACAGTTCAGCGCGGTAGTCCACTTCCATGCGCGCCATGATCAACCGCCACTGTTGGGGGTTCAGGTCGGGCGTGAAGAGTTTGAACAGGTCATTACGCGCCAGCTCGAACCACGCGGGGAGGCGCGTGTTATTGATGTGGCCCAAGGCATCCGTATCGTAAAACGCCGGTTCTATGGTGCGAGTAAACATGACGTGATCCTTATTATTAGTGTGCGAAGTAGCCCTGCTCCAGAATTAACCCAAGCGAGCGCTTGGTCAAGTGTTGCGGCGCTGGCGCCATGCCGTCAACTGCATCCAGCCAAGTAGCCACAGCGTGGCGGCGAGAAACCCCGCCAGCGTTCCCCAGAATAGCCCCAGCGTACTATAAGTATAAGAAACGCATAGGGTATAGCTGAGTAGCGAACCAAGGCCCATGGGGTAGTGCTTGATGACCGTAGCGACGGGAGCGTGACCGTGCCCCACGTGAAGAATCAGTAAAAATGGCAGCATGGTGACGGGAAACGCTGCCAGCGTGCCAGCCCATTCGGGCGGCAGCCAGTGGGCAATGCGCGTGATGACAAAAATGATGGCTGTGGCGAGTCCAGCCCGAGCCACCAGCGCGGGCCAAGAGAAGGTGCTGCTAGCGGTGCTCTTCACATCTGGAATGGTGCGAAACAGCCAGCTGAAGAGACCAATGGCGCACAGGGTGACCAGCGTACCGCTAAGGCGCGTGAAGTTGAATTGGGCCAGCAGCGTGCTGACCGCCAGCCACGCAGCAAAGCCCCCTAGCACGCCGCCCAATACCCCTTTGATGCCTGGCTGGCGGCCTGTGATGAGATACCCTGCGCCTAGCGCCATGGTCGCCGTGAATCCCGCTAGGGTATGCACGGCACTTTGGGTGGCAAAAGCAGGCGATATCTCCAAGCCGATAAAAAATAGCGCCAGTGCCGTGCCCAGCGGATAGCCCGAGAGCAGCCCAGCAATGCGGGGGCTAGCCCGCACGGCGACGGTGCCCAACCCCAGCACCATGCTGACGGAGAGGCCAAGCTTAGCCAGTTGCCAAGTGAGTGGAACGTCTACCATAGGGCGTTTTCCTTTCGTTATTATGGGGGCATGAACATGGCGCAATGGTTATTAGCGCAATGGGGATGTACCACCGTTTCATCATTATCCGTTTGGGAGGCTTGCTGCCGTGACCCATTCTCCAGACTCAGGCGCCCATGCGCTTTCCCCGCCGCCCAAGCCCGATGGTTGCGAACTTTGTCAGCGCGCATCGCCGCTGACCAAGCATCATCTCATTCCCAGAACGCTGCACAACAAGCCGCGTTATCAAAAGCGCCATAGTCGTGAGGAGCGGCTCACGGCCATCGTGTGGCTGTGCCACCCGTGCCATAAGCACATTCACCGGCTGTACAGCGAACGTGAACTGGCCGACCGCTTTGCCAGTTTGGCGGCGCTCAAGGACGATGCCGATATTCGCGCTTTCGTCGAATGGCTGGCCACCAAGCCGGCTGGTTTCAAGCCAAAATCGCCCGTGCGCAAGCGACGCTAGACCAGTCGAAGCCCTTGCTGGTCGCGCCAAGCAGCGTCCAACGCCTCGGTGAGCGGCTCGACGAGGTGGCCGGGCAGCGCGGCACGAGCCGCCTCCAGCGAATCGAACGAGCGATTGCGTAACCAACAGTAGGCCCAGGCGCAGGCTTCCTCGTCGCTTTGCGGGGTAGGCCGAGCAGGCATTTGGTTGAGGAGAAAAACGGCCGTGCGCGGTGCCCACAGGGGCATCTCGCCCTGCTGGTCTTGGCTCCACTGCTCCAGCGTGGCTCCGCTTGGCGTGGCCTCCGGAGTGCCTAATTTGGCGACCCTAGCGGTTTCCGCCAAAATCAGCGCGAGCTGGTCGGCATCCGCCTTTCCCAGCGAGCGCCATTGCCGCAACAGCGCCGAGAGGCCTGCGCGCATCTTGGTATAAAAGTCATCTTGCGGCATGCTCAGTGTCTACTCCCGTAGAAATAAGTGAGATGTGTTATGGCGTTCGATTTTGCCACGCCCGTGGAAAGACGCGCTCCCGAAGGACAGTATGCCTCGCAGAAGTGGCACCGCTACGCGGCGGACGTGCTGCCGCTGTGGGTCGCCGATATGGACTTTCACTCGCCGCCCGCGGTGATCGACGCGCTCCAGCGACGGGTCGCTCACGGCGTTTACGGCTACGGTGAAGTGCCCGCCACGCTGAGTGAGGCGCTGTGTCAATGGAGCGCTCATCACTATGCGTGGTCCATTGAACCCGAATGGCAGCAGTGGCTGCCGGGCGTGGTGCCTGCACTGCACTTTGCCGCCATAGCCTTGACTCAGCCTGGCGAGGGCGTGCTCACCATCGCGCCGATCTACCCGCCCTTTCTGGCCGTGGCCGAACGCACCGGGCGGCTAGCGCAGCAGGCGATGTTAGCGGAGCCTGCTGCCCCTGGCGAGCCTTGGCGGCTGGATATCGAGGCGCTGGAAGCGGCCATCACCCCGCAGACTCGGCTGCTGCTGTGGTGTCATCCGCATAACCCGACCGGGCGCGTATGGACACTGAGAGAACTTGAGCAACTCGCCGCCGTGGTCGAACGCCACGATTTATGGGTGGTCTCCGACGAGCTGCACTGTGATTTGCTGCTGGATGAAGGCGCGCGCCACCGCCCCCTGGCGGCGCTGTTTCCTGAGCTGGCCAAACGCACGATTACCCTCTGGGCACCCTCGAAAACGTTCAATCTGGCCGGGCTCACCAGCGCCTGTGCGGTCATTCCTGATCCTGCGTTGCGGCACCGTTTCGCCGAGGCTACCAAAGGCTTTTTGCCGGACGGCAACGTATTGGGCTTGGTCGCTGCCGAGGCAGCGTATCGCGAGGGCGAACCCTGGCGTCAAGCGCTGCTGGACGTTCTACGCCGCCATGGGACAGCGCTGGAAGCGCGTGTAGCAACCTGGCCTGGCGTGTCGCTGAGCGCACCAGAGTCGACCTATTTGGCGTGGCTGGATATGCGTGATGCGGGCTTGGGGGAGACCCCTGCCCAAACGCTTTTGGAAAAGGCAGGGGTAGCACTCTCTGAGGGGGCGGCTTTTGGTTGCCCTGGGTTCGTGCGGCTCAATTTCGGCACCACCGCTTCCCAACTGGAAGCGGCGTTATCACGGATGGATGCGCTGTTAAAAGCGTAACGTTGCCTTCGTCAGGCGCTATCAATAGAGCAGGGCGAACAGCTTGCGGCGATAGGTGACCGTGAGAGGGTGGTCAGCCCCTAACGCATCGAATACCTGTAGTAGCGTTTTGCGGGCCGCGTCATCGTTATAGGCGCGGTCCTGCTTCATCAGCGTCAGCAGTGCGTCGAGGCCGGCATCATACTGACCGTCGGCCACTTGGCGCAGCGCCCGCTGGTACTGCGCTTCGCTGTCAGTGCGATCACCCAGCGCAGCAATCTCTTCCGCTGAGAGCGCCTGTTCGCTGAACTCGATGCTGGCGCGAACGCCACGAGCGGGTGCTGCATCGCGCTCCTCTGGCGGCAGGTTATCCAGCACGCTTCGCGCTTCGTCGCCGCGCCCCTCCGCCACCAGCGTTTTGGCAAAACCAATGTGGTACGCGTAATGCTCCGGGTATTGGCTCATCAGCGTTTGGTAAATTTCCCGCGCGCCTGCGGCATCGCCCGCGCTCAGGGCGTCTTCTGCCTGCTCTTCGGGGCTGGGCGGCGCGTCACCGGGAGCGGGGAAGTAGCGGTTGAGCCACTCGCGTACTTCTTTCTCTGGCAAAGCGCCCTGGAAGCTATCTACCAAGCCTCCCTGGCTCACCAGCTTCACGTCCGGCACCGAGCGCACGCCTAATTGACCTGCGATCTCTGGATTCGCTTCGACATCTAGCGTTGCCAGCAAAAACGCACCGCCGTACTCGATGGCCAGCTTCTCGAGCACAGGCATCAGGTTTTTACACGGCTCGCACCAGGGTGCCCAGCAATCCAGCAGCACCGGTACCTGCATCGAGGCTTCTAATACCTGCTGGATGTTGCCCGCGTTGAGTTCAATGATGACCTCTTCGCGCGTCACGCTGGGGCGCTCGCCACCGGTAGGCGTGGCAGTGTTCGCGACAGGGTCGGCAGTCATCGGGTTGCCGGTACGGGGATCAATAATCGACATGGGTAAACTCTGCATCGCATGGAAAAGGTTGCTCCATGATATGCAGGCAGCCGCCCGGGGATTCAAGGAAGTGAAGGGAAATAAAGCGCGGAGACGGAAGAACGCACACAAAAAAGCCGATTCTCGAAAGAATCGGCTTTTTCTATGTTTAGTAGCGGGAGCCGGACTTGAACCGATGACCTTCCTGGGGTGATAAAGAGCTGAGCCCGATGAGCTGCTTCCACAAGCATTGCTTACCGTATGCGCACAAAAAAGCCTATTCCCCTAAAGAATCGGCTTTTTCTATGTTTGGTAGCGGGGGTCGGACTTAAACCGATGACCTTCCTGGGGTGATAAAGAGCTGAGCCCGACGAGCTGCTTCCACAAGCATTGCTTACCGTATGCGCACAAAAAAGCCGATTCTCGAAAGAATCGGCTTTTTCTATGTTTGGTAGCGGGGGGCGGACTTGAACCGATGACCTTCCTGGGGTGATAAAGAGCTGAGCCCGACGAGCTGCTTCCACAAGCATTGCTTACCGTACACGCACAAAAAAGCCGATTCTCGAAAGAATCGGCTTTTTCTATGTTTGGTAGCGGGGACCGGATTTGAACCGATGACCTTCGGGTTATGAGCCCGACGAGCTACCAGACTGCTCCACCCCGCATCAACGTGTGGCGTATTCTACGTATTTTTGACGCTAAGTCAACCCCTGCCATGAAACGTTTCCTTGCTGGCGGTCAGCTTCATCGTGCTGCAACATTGAAAGAGTAAAGCTATGCTTCCAATAGGCATAATAAAAAGCTTACTGTCGGTGTGTCGCCCAATAGAACAAGCGGCGTGCTGTGAGTGAAAGAAGCGCGAAAGCGCTTATTCAGAATGGCTTGCGACGCCATAACAGTGCTTAAGGTCCAAGCCATTTGTCATATCAGGGAGGTAGTCAATGGCCAATCAAGCCCCCGTCGCCTGGGTAACTGGTGGAACTGGTGGAATCGGGACGGCAATTTGCCGTTCGTTGGCGGATGCGGGTTATCTGGTCGTGGCGGGGTATCACAATCCCGACAAGGCCAAGACCTGGCTGGCAACACAACAAACCGACGGCTATAACAACATCGCGCTGTCGGGTGTTGATTTATCCGACCACAATGCCTGCGTCGAAGGTGCCCGTGAGATCCATGAAACGCATGGTCCGATCAGCGTGCTGGTCAACTGTGCCGGTATCACTCGCGATGGCACCATGAAAAAAATGTCCTACGAGCAGTGGTATCAAGTCATCGATACCAACTTGAACAGCGTCTTCAACACCTGCCGCAGCGTCATCGAAATGATGCTGGAGAACGGGTACGGTCGCATCATCAACATCTCTTCCATCAACGGGCGAAAAGGCCAGTTCGGTCAGGTGAACTACGCCGCAGCCAAAGCGGGCATGCACGGCTTGACCATGTCGTTGGCGCAAGAAACGGCCACGAAGGGCATTACCGTAAACACCGTTTCGCCTGGCTACATCGCCACCGATATGATCATGAAAATTCCGGAGCAGGTGCGCGAAGCGATTCGTGAAACGATCCCGGTCAAGCGCTACGGCACTCCCGAAGAGATCGGCCGCCTGGTGACGTTCCTGGCCGATAAAGAGTCAGGTTTCATTACAGGGGCTAACATCGATATCAACGGTGGCCAATTCATGGGCTAGGCCCAAGCCATCTGACACGGGCTCTTTCCACAAGAAAGAGAACGCAAAACGGGAGGCGATCTGCCTCCCGTTTGCTATGTGACGCTCACCTATTGAGGGCTACGATTAGGGCTGCGGTGGGCGCGCTAGGCGGCCCAGTAGGTTGTCCAATTCGTTGACCTCTTGCTGCCAAAGACGGTTTGGCATGGGGCCGAGGGCCAACAGGTCGACCAGCACTTCCTCCAGTTCGTCCGCTTTGCTGCGTTCGGCGTTCAGGCCGTTATTCAAGCGCTCTACCTGAATGGCAAGCCGCAGCGGCTCGTCTCGCTGCTTAACGCTGCCTAGGGCAAGCAGCGATAGATGCACCCGCAGTCGAGCCAACTGCTCCTCGACGTCGCCCTGCTGTTCGCTGGAGAGAGGCAGCGTGGTAGACGAGCGAGCCTCGTTTCGCCGTTGATGCGCATCGCCATACGTTGCGGGCAGCGGTGTGGACAGCTCGCTATTGGCGTCCACCGGCGCTGGATGACCACCACTAAGCGCCTGATGGTCGGCCGCTAGGTGCGCATTGATCAGGGGCAGGAGGGCGTGCCACTGCTGTACCTTGTCGACGACCTCAAGGCGGCTCAAGCGTTCGCGTTTGGCGCGTACGATGCCGCCAAGCCGCTTCTGCATGCCGTCGCTACGGCGGTTGCGGGGCAGCGGCTCTAGCTGCTGAAGGCTGGCTAGGTAGGCGTCCAGCCGCTCGGACTCGTCGGCGTGTGTGGGTTGCCAGCTATCCATGTCGTCGATGAGGCGCTGAAGCTGGTCAAGCGTTTGCTGCTGACGAGCGGCTTGCTCATGTTTTTGAGCGTCGCGCTGCGCAAAGAGCTGGTCACAGGCGCTGCGGAAGGTCTTCCAAAGCGCTTGCTCATCGCCCTTCGGCGCACGCCCTAGTGAACGCCACTGCTGCTGTAGCCGCTTGGTGTGTGCAATGCGCGCTGTCAGCGACTGCTCGCTATCGTTCTGTAGCGCTTGGACCTGCTCGATCAGTGCGCGCTTTTGCGCAGCAATCTGCTCGGCGCGCTGGTCGATCAGCGCTTGCAGGCGATGGCGAATCGCCCCAAAGCGGCGGCCAATGGCTTCGGCGTGCTCCCGGGGGACGGGGGAGTAGTGGCGCCACTGGTGGCGCGCTTTGTCACGAATCTCCCGCAGCACGTCGGGGTCGGCGTCCTCGGCGGGCTGAGCCAGTAGCGTTTCGAGCTGCTCACAGAGCGCTTCGCGTCCGCGCAGGTTAGCGTCGCGCTCTTGATCGAGCTGGGCGCGCCAGGGCGCCAGACGCTCATGGATACGATCGGACGCTGCCCGAAAGCGCGCGGACTGCTCTTTATTGGCCGCCGCATCGCCTAACGCCTTCCACTCTTTCACCAGTTGGCGATGATGGCGGTCCAGCGCTGATTCGGCCATGTGAGGGTCGTCGGCCAGAGCGTCGATACTCGCGCAGAGCTGCTCACGCTTGGGGCCTGCCACAAAACCGCGCCAGTCGCGCAGCTCGGCAAGCCGCGCGCCAAGATGTTTCAAGCGACGCTTGAGCGGCTTGGCCTCCTCGCCCGTAAGGGCATCGAGAGTCGGCTTCAAACGTTGATGGAGGCGGCTGGCGCTCTTGAACGCGCCGCGCTCCAGCAAGTGCTCGAAATTATCGAGCTCCGCTTCTAACGCGTTGAGCGACGCTCCGGTGGGGGTGGCTGCCACTGGCTGGGTAGCCAGCTGCTTTTGCGCCTGGGCAAGCAGCGCGGGCGGCGTCAGTGTCTCGGGCCAGCGGCACGCTTTGACATGCTTGGCTAGCGCCTGGTCATCGCTGTTGGCCAGGGCATGCTCCACGGCGAGGCTTTCCGATTGCCAGCGCTGCCACGCCTCCATGCTCTGTTCGTACTGCGCCAGCGCCTGGCTGTAACGCTGCTGAGTGGTGTCGTTAGGGGGGTGGAGATCGGACAGCGCCTGCCAGCGCTGGCCTAAGAGCTGGCGTTGGGCGCGCAGGCTGTCGATATCCTGGGCGGTCAGTTCGTCGGCGTGGGCCAGCCCTTCCAGGGTCTCTTCTAACCCCTCTAATAAATGGTCGCGAGTGCTTTCCGCTTCGGCACGGCGAGCGAGGCTTTGTTGACGCGCCTGCTCCTGGGTATCGTGATCGTGCAGGGTTTTGCGGCAACTCAGCATGGCCTGATGGAAGCGCTGCTCCTGGCTGAGGCTGGGTGAATGGCTGAGCTGCTGCCACTCGCGCTCCAAGTGGCGCAGGCGACCACCGTAAAGCGGCTCCCAAGGCGCACGCGCGTGCTGCTCTAATTGGTTCAATAGGTGCTCGCGCTGGGCCTGCTGCTCTTCGAGCCACTGTTCGTCGTTGCGCCGTTGGGTGAGCTGCTCCTTGGCGTAGCGCATGACCTGGCGATCACGCCGCGCCTCTTTCAGTAACCGCTTGAGCGACGCCTCACCGCTAATACGCTGCGCGGCCTGATGGCGTACCGCGGCCACGCTGTTGTGGCACGCCTGTTGGACGAGATCGTCTTCATCGTGCAACTGTTCAACGGCAGTGAGCCGCAGCCCCAGGTTATCGCCCTGCAGGGCAATCGCGTTGAGCAGTCGCTGGTCGCTCAGCAGGGCTACCTGCGCTTGGCGCTGCTGTAGGTCGATATGGCCCTCGGCACCGGTGAGGCGTTGACACACGGCATTGAACCACGCTTCGTCCTCGTGATGCTGCGGATAGGCGGCCAGCAGTTTGTCGATATCGTCGAGCGCGAGCAGGGCTGCGAGCTGAATGGTACTGTCGCTGTCGCCAGCGAGAGACAGAAGGGCCTCCCGCTGCTCTGAATGCTGCGGGTCGAGGGATTGAAGTGCCTTGCGGCGCACCTCGGGATCGGGGTGTTGCCACCGAGGAGCGAACAGGCGTCGTAACAGTCCGTGCATGGATCATCCTGCTGTGAGGTGCGGAACGTGAAAAAAATCAGACATCGATGAGCAGGCGGTTGCAGTCCTCGTCGCTGTCGCTTAGCTTTGCCGTTGCGCGGTGAGTTTTCCAGCCGGCCACCCCGCAAGGCGCGAGATTGCGCTACCCTTATCTTACCTGAACATGACATGGAGTTCGGCCATGAGCCTCAACGCCAACAGTGCCGACGTAGCCTTCACCTTCAAGGGCGGCATGCTGCCGATGACCGTCATGGAGTTGACGAGCGCTGACCCGGAGCGTATCCGGCGGCAGCTTGCTGGCAAACTGTCGCAATCTCCCGCGTTCTTTCAGCATACACCCGTTGTGCTTAGCGTGGAAAAACTCGATGAGCCGCACCTCGCCCTGGAGCGGATCTGCGCAGTATGCCGTGATCACAAGCTGTTACCCGTGGCCGTCCGTGGCGGTGCCGAGCCGATTCGTCAGTCGGCGTGGGCGCTGGGGCTGGGCTGGTTTGCCCCCGTGGAAGAGGGGCGAGCCCGTGCGTTGGAAAGCGTCGAGCCCGTTGCCGACCCCGACGAGGTCGACAGCGAACCGGAGACGAGCGGTTTGGGAGCCACCCGGCTGTACCGGGGGACGGTGCGGTCCGGCCAGCAAGTGAGCGCCGCCGAGGGGGATTTGATCGTGATCGGTGCGGTCAACGCCGGCGCAGAGGTGCTGGCAGCAGGCAGTATTCACGTGTACGGGGCCTTGCGTGGCCGCGCGTTGGCCGGCATCCATGGGAATACCCAGGCAGGTATTTACTGCCGCGAGCTGGAGGCCGAGCTGCTCTCCGTAGCGGGTAATTACAAACGGCTGGAGGATATCGACTCCCAGCTATTAGGGCGGGCAGCCGAAGTCCATTTTATTAAAGAACAGTTAGATATTAAGCCGCTGGGGTAAGCCGCATGAGGGAGTGCCGGTTAGTGCTTCTTGCCTAGCGACGCCACCGCTGCGATCCGTTACAGTGTGCTGTTTTGATGACATTGATGTTCCCGTTATGCGGGCAGCGCCACGCGATCGCGCTCGCAATGAACGACTTCAAGAAGGAAGTGACTCTTGGCCAAAATTATAGTTGTGACCTCAGGTAAAGGGGGGGTCGGTAAAACCACCAGCGCCGCGGCGATTTCGACAGGGCTCGCGCTGCGTGGCAAGAAGACGGTGGTGATCGACTTCGACGTAGGATTGCGCAACCTGGATTTGATCATGGGCTGCGAGCGTCGGGTGGTGTACGACCTGGTCAACGTGATTCAAGGCGAGGCGGGGCTGAATCAAGCGCTGATCCGCGATAAGCGCGTTGAGAATCTGTTCATTTTGCCAGCCTCGCAAACCCGGGATAAGGACGCGCTCACCCAAGAGGGGGTCGAGAAGATCCTGGAGCAGTTGAAAGACGACTTCGACTACATCCTGTGCGACTCTCCCGCCGGTATCGAACGCGGTGCGCAGTTGGCGATGTACTACGCCGACGAAGCCATCGTCGTGACCAACCCGGAAGTCTCGTCGGTACGTGACTCAGACCGTATCCTGGGTCTTCTGGGCTCGAAAACCCAGCGTGCCGAGCAGGGGCTTGACCCGGTGAAAGAGCACCTGCTGATTACCCGTTACAATCCTGCCCGTGTCACTTCCGGCGACATGCTGACGCTGGACGATATTCGCGAGATTCTCGCGATCGATCTACTGGGTCTGATTCCCGAATCCGAAGCCGTGCTGCGTGCCTCTAACCAAGGGGTGCCCGTCACTCACGATGGTTCGAGCGATGCCGGTCAAGCGTATGCCGATACCGTGTCACGCCTGCTGGGAGAGGAGATGCCGCTGCGCTTCCATGAGATGCAGCGCAAAGGATTACTGAGCAGGATGTTTGGGGGTAGTCGTCGATGAAACTGCTGGAGTTCTTGAAGCGTGAGCGCAAGAAATCCGCCTCGGTGGCCAAAGAACGGTTACAAATCATCGTGGCGCATCAGCGTAGCCAGCGTGGTCAGCCTGACTACATGCCGCTGCTTGAGCGCGAACTGCTCGAAGTGATTCGTCGTTATGTGCATGTGGACGACGACGCCATTCAAATTTCGCTGGATAGCGAAGATAACTGCTCGGTGCTGGAGCTCAACGTGACGCTGCCCAAAAGCTAAGCGTACACGAGCACGGTGAGGGGCGGCGAGAAGCGCCGCGGGTGTGCTAGTCTTGGGCTTTTATTCCCATCCAGCGAAAGATGTCACGGCGCATGGGTGGGCTGTCACGCTCAAGGGAGTTTGCATCCATGGCGCCATCGAATGCCGCCCCTGCCAGTTTTCTCTGGCACGATTATGAGACCTTTGGTGCCGATCCGCGTCGCGATCGGCCCGCTCAGTTTGCTGCATTACGCACCGATGCCGACCTCAATGAAATCGGCGACCCTATCGAGCTGTACTGTAAGCCCGCCGATGACTACCTGCCGCACCCCGCCGCCTGCCTAATTACTGGCATCACGCCTCAAAAAGCGCAGCGTCGGGGGCTTCCCGAAGCTGAGTTCGCGCGCCAGGTACAGAGCGCCATGAGCGAGCCCGGCACCTGCGTGGCCGGCTACAATAGCCTGCGTTTCGATGATGAAGTCTCCCGCCACCTGTTTTATCGTAACCTGCTCGATCCCTACGCCCGTGAGTGGCAAAACGGCAACTCCCGCTGGGATTTGATCGACGTGGTGCGGGCGTTCTATGCGCTGCGCCCAGAGGGCATCGAATGGCCCCTGCGGGAAGATGGTGCGCCCAGCTTTAAACTGGAGCACCTCACTGCGGCGAACGGCATCGCCCATGAGGGCGCCCACGATGCGGTGGCCGACGTGCGCGCCACCATTGCACTGGCGCGGCTGCTGAAAGCGCGTAACCCTAAACTGTTCGACTACTTGCTCGGCCTGCGCGGCAAGCGCGCGGTGGCCAAGCAGCTCGACCTCCCCAGCGCCAAACCGCTGCTGCACATCTCCCGCCGTTACCCGGCCAGCCGAGGCTGTAGCGCCTTGGTGATGCCCCTGGCGGAGCACCCTACCAACCCTAACGGGGTGATCGTCTACGATTTGAGCGTCGATCCCGGCGATTTGCTGTCGCTCAGCGCCGAGCAGATTCGTGAGCGGGTGTTCGTCAGCCAGCAGGATCTTTCTGAAGGGGAGGCGCGCATCCCGCTCAAAGTCATTCATATCAACCGCTGCCCGGTGATCTTTCCAGCCACGGTGCTGAAAGACGTGGAGGGCGAGCAGAAAGGCGAGTACGGCGCGATCGTGGCGCGCTTGGGGATTGATATCGCCGCTTGCCGAGGGCACTGGAAAACCCTGCGCGAGGCCAGCGGCGTAGCGCAAAAGGTGACCGAGGTATTCAGCGGCGGCTACGAAGAGTCGCCTCAAGACCCCGATTTGATGCTCTACTCCGGCAGCTTTTTCTCTGCGGCGGATCGTCAGCAGATGGAGCGGGTGCTGGCGATGGATCCTTGGGACTTGGTGGGCCAACGCTTTGCCTTTCAAGACCCGCGCCTGGAAGAGATGCTGTTTCGCTTTCGCGCGCGCAGTTACCCGGACACCCTAGAGGGCGAAGAGCGTGAGCAGTGGGAGGCGTTTCGTTGGATGCGCATGAATGACCCGGCGCTATCGGGTTTTACGCTTAAAGCATTTGCCCGGGAAATCGAGCGTTACAATCAGCAGCCGCTCACCGATCATGAGCGGCAGATTCTCGAAGAGCTGGTGATGTTCGTCGAAGCCATGATGCCAGCCCAGGCGTTCGATGCCTGAGCTGGCGAGCGGTTAGCGTGGGTCGAAGGGCGCGAGCGTCTCACGGTAAGCGCCGATGTCGCTGGGTGCATCGCCCGGGTTGAATCGGATGTCTAGCGGGTGAGCGAGCAGCGAGGGCCACAACGCCTGTAGCTCTTCGACGCTGACCTCGAGTGCCCGCTGTGCGATGTGCGCCTGACGGTCAAAGCGTACCTCGTCCAGTGCGGTGGCTTGCCAATAGCGGTTAGCCATGCCCTGCAGGCTGGTATCCCGCTGGCGCAGGCGGTCATGAACCGCTTGCCGGTGGGCCGCCAGCTCTTCATCGCTCAGTGTCTCGAGACGCTCACCGGCGGCTGCCATGAAAGCGTCCATTCGTTCGGCAATGGTGCCGCTATCCGCATCCGGTGACTGCACGACCAGGCCAATGCCCGGCGCTTCCAGCAGCGGTGAATAGCCCGCGTTGACGATGTAGCCAAGCTGCTCCTCGGTACGCAGCTGTTGATAGAACGGCGTGTCCAGCCATTGGGCGAGCACGCTCAGGCGCGCCTGCTCGTCGATGCTAGTGTCGCGTCCCTGCAGGTAGCGCAGTACCAGTGACTCCTCACGGGTGCTATGGGGGTGAAGTACCGTTGGCTCCTCGCTCGCCTCCAATGGCGACAGAGGGGGAATGTCATCCCGCGTTAAGCGGGGTGTCAGTGCGCCGCGAATAAGGTTGGCCTGCTCCCGTGCCTGATCGGCAGTCAGGTTACCCACGGCCATGGCGTCGATGTACAGAGCATCTAGGAAACGCTCGCGGAAATCTTCCAGATGATGCTTCTCAAGCCGCTGGCTGGCGGCCAGCAGTTCGTCCGTCGACCACTGCGGGGAGAGCAGCGCCTCACCCAGGGCTCGGCTGGCTTGGCCGGTCAACGACGCGCGTGGCGCGTTGCGCCACTCCCGCTGTAGCTGATAGCGCACCCGCTCAAAGGCGCCAGCAGAGATATCCGCCTGCTGAAGCTGCTCGATGGCTTGCTTGATGAGCGGCGTTTGGCCATCCCGCCAACCAGAAAACGACAGCGTCATACCGCGCGCGTGGGCGTATGCGCTAAACGACTGCCCGGCAAGCCACGCGGGGTAAAGCGACTCGTTGAGGCTGTCGTTCAGCCAGCCTGCCAACAGACGCATGAGTACCGCTTCTTCTGCCGAGTAGCTAGCGCTGGGATGCTGCAGGCTCACCCGCCACTCCACGCTGGGCGTATTGAAACGGCTGTCCTGCATGTGCCAAGCGGTAAACGTGGGCGTCTCGATTAGTGTCGAAGGCTGCTCGTCCTGGCCCGCCTGAAGGGTGAGGTCGCTGGCAATGAAGGGGTTCGGCTCGGGAAGCGCGAGACCGTCCAAGGCCTGACCGGTCGTGGTGGGCGGCTGCTCTTTCCACTGAGTGTTGAACCAGGGGGTTACGGTGTCGCTCTCTACGTCCGGCGCGGAGTAGACGCGCAGCATGTTGTCGGACGTTAGGGCGTCCAGGTAGCGCTGCTGGCGTTCGCTATCCATGCCGTCCATGCGGTACGCGGCGTATTGCACGTCCTCGACCGGGTAGCGCGAAAGGCTCATGGCTAGGCGGGTAGCCTCTTGCTGAGGAGCGCCGTGCTGCTGAAAGCGAAACGCCTGCTCGCTGAGGCTTTTTTGCTCGTCGTAGCGCCACTCGGCCAGCCCTTCTGCCCGAATCTGCTCGACCGCGGCAAACAGCGTGGCTTCGATGTCGTCGAGGCGTTCGGCACCTGCGGGCGTCAGGCTAATGGAGACGGTAAACAGCGCCTCATTGCCATCGCCGCGCCCCACGCCCGCAGAGAGCCCGTCGGCCAAGCCCGCCTCACGCAGCACGGCCAGCAGGCTGCCGTCGCCCTCATCGCCCAGTAAATGCGCGATGAGCTGAGTTGGCTTGGTGCGATACTCGTCGCTAGGGTCAGGAACGGGGAAGTAGAAGCGCAGTTGGCGACGATCCTGCAGCGACTGGCGCTCGATATAGCGCGGCAGCGTGTCGGTGTCGATCAGTGGCGTGTCAATCGTGGGGGCGCTCAAGTCGTGATCGGGAATATCGGCAAACCGCTCCACCACTAAGGCTTCCAGTTCGTCGAGCGGTTGGGGGGCTACTACCGCTAAGTTCATCACGTTGGCATCGTAGTAGCGGTGGTAGAAGTCGATCACCCGCTCGCGCAGCGTTGCCTCGCCTTCGGGCGGGTTTGCCAGCGTGTCTCGGCTGCCCACTGCAAAGCCGGTGGTGGGGTTCTCCGGGTTGAGCAGTTGATTCAGCACGTCGTTCTCACGCCGCGACTCATCGCGAATGCGCGCCATGTACTCTGAGTGCACGATGTTGCGTTCGCTCTCCAGGTGGTCCGCGTTGAACAGCGGCGAGAGGAAAAACTCGCTAAAGCGGTCTAGTGCGCCGGGCAGCGCTGAAGGCTCAATATCGAAAAAGTAGTTGGTGTCCTGCTGAGCCGTAAAGGCGTTATGAGAGCCTGCGTTGTCGGAAATGTATTGCTGGTAGGCATCCGACTGGGGGTAGGGCTCGGTGCCCAAAAACAGCATGTGCTCCAGAAAGTGGGCCAAGCCCTGGAGGTCGTCGGGATCCTGCGCGCTGCCGACCCGCACGTTCATGGACGCGGCGGCCTTGTCGGCATCGGGGTCGCTGACCAGCAGCGCCTGTAGGCCATTGTCGAGAGTGATGACCCGGTAGTCGCGGTCATCGAAAGGACTGATGGTCGGGGTAATGGCCTCGGCGACCGGGCTCTCTTCTGCCCAGAGGGGAGTGGCGGGCGCCAAGAGCAGGCCGATGGTCAGGCCAACAACCGCGCGCCTTGCCTGCAGGCGAGGCGGAATAACAGACATAGTGGGCAACATTACGGCTCCTGTGACACGGTCCAGCGCAGCATTGGCCCCGTAGGGTGCGCGCAAGAGGGTGACTGGTAGGCAGGGTTATTCACATGCTTTGATACCGGAAAAGCGCCCAACAGTTCCAGCGGGGCGGGCACCAAAAGCGGTGTCAGCGACGCAACGTCCGTGTTGGGGTCTAGCCATTGGTGTAGCGCCTCTGGTGGAAGGATCACCGGTAAGCGATCGGTGAGCGACGATAGGCAGGCATTCGCAGGCACGCTGATCAGCGCCGTCGAGTCGGTAAAGGTGGTCAGCGTGGTGTGGTAACGACACCAAAGCGCGCCGAGCAGCAGCGGGGTGCGATTCACGTGGGTCACCAAAAACGGCTGCTTACTGCGTGCCTGGGGCTTCCACACGTAAAAGCCACTCACCGGAATCACGCAGCGCCGCGCGCTGAAGGCCTCCTGGAACATGGCGCGTTTGCTGAGCGTTTCCGCCCGCGCGCAGTGCGGGGCGTGGTCGAGAACCTTGAGCCACGGCGGCGTCAGCCCCCAAAAGAGCGGCGTGTGGGTCAACTGCCCTTGCTCTAGACGAAGGGCCGACACGGGCTGGCGCGGTGCTAAGTTGGGAGACTCGATGAGCGAAGCAGTGCTTTTGAGGTTGGGCGCAAGGCGGGCGAGCGATAGGCGCTGTACGTGTAGGCGTCCCGTCATGCCGGTCTCCTTTAGGCGCGATACCTGCGGCGCTGATGCAAAATGGCAAAGGGAAGTCGTAATACGTTAAATGTGGCGTTTTAGTGTCGAAAACAGTGTTCGATGTAAGGTATCCTATCGTATACCTTGCTCACGCTAAAGCGCGAGGAGGCATTCTTCCCTGTTTGCCGTTGACCTGAAGAGATCGCCATGGCCCGTCCTAGACAGCATGCGCCCGATGCCCTCCACGCGCAGGTCATGCACGCTTGTGATGAGTGGTTGGCTAAGCAGCCAGTCCATGGTTTATCACTGCGTGCTTTGGCCAGAGAGGTGGGCTGCGCGCCCAGTACGCTGCTAAAACTCTACGGCAGCTTTAACAATTTATTGCAGCACGTCAACGTCGAAACCCTCGCACGTTTGCAGCACACCATTACGAGCCTGGCCGAAGACGACCCCGAGCCGTGGTTGCGCTCTCTGGCCCACGCTTACTGGCGATTCGCCGAGCAGGATTGCTACCGTTGGCAGCTACTGTTCGACTACCCGCTGGCTCAGGAAGGCGAGCTGGACCAGCGTCAGAGCGATCTCATCGAAGCCCTGTTTACCCAGGTGGAAACGTCGTTAAAGCAGTACCAGCCCGTTCTGGACGATCTGGAAGCGCGCCGCCTTGGCCGCACGCTGTGGGGCAGCGTTCACGGCTTGGTGCAGCTGGGGTTGAACGAGCGGCTTGGCTACTGGCAGGGGCAGCAGCTCAAGGTCGATGAGCTGTTGGATCAACTCATGAGCACCGTGCTGGCCGGGTTACGACACCGGGGGGCAGCGACGTGACATGGGGGATCAACGCCACTCGGTGCCTGCTGCGTCGTGTCATTTACGTGGCCATGCGCGGCTGTTACCGGCTGTCGGTGCATGGCCAAGGTCACGTACCTAAACAGGGCGCGGCGCTGGTCGTCTGTAACCACGTGAGCTTTATGGATGCGCTGGTGCTGGGCGGTGGCAGCCCTCGTCCGCTGCGCTTCGTGATGGACCAGCCCATTTTTGAATCCCGCTGGCTGAAGTGGTGGTTTCAACTGGTGGGGGCGATTCCCATCGAGTCGGAGCGCCATAGCCCAGGAGCGCTGCGGCGTACCTTGGATGAAGTGAGCAAGGCGCTGCGCCAGGGCGATATCGTGATGGTGTTTCCCGAGGGGCGTTTGACCCCCGATGGCGAGATCCACACGTTCCGCCGTGGGCTCGAAACCATCCTGGCTCGTGACAATGTGCCGGTGATTCCAGCAGGGCTGGCCGGGTTGTGGGGGTCGTGGACGTCTCACTACGGCGGTAAGGCGCTGAAGAAGTGGCCGTCACGCTTTAGGGCGCCGGTGAGCCTCCATTTTGGCCCGCCCATTGCCGTCCATGAAGTCGAAGGCGTCGCGTTAAGGCGCTTTTTGGAGCAGCGTGTCAGAGCATTGAAGGCCGCAGGCGACAGCGAGATCGCCCGCAGCCAGTCAACAACGCAGAGTTAGCGGCGAGGCAGGCGCAGCTTTTGCCAGCAGCGCGCTGACGTGATCAGGTTGTCGCGAATCTCCAGAATCTCCATCCGCGTATTGCCGATTTGTAGACAGGCCGGGCCTTCCGGGAAGGCTTCCAGGTGCTCCAGAATCAATCCGTTCAGCGTCTTGGGGCCGTCGGTGGGCAACTGCCAGCCGAGCATCTTATTGATCTCGCGGATGTTCGCCGTGCCTTCGATGACATGGCTGCCATCGTCCTGCTGATGAATCTCGTCATCTTCGGACACGTCGGTCGTAAACTCGCCGACGATCTCTTCGAGAATATCCTCCAGCGTGACCAACCCCTCTACATCGCCGTACTCATCCACCACGATGCCGATCCGTCGCTTCTGCTTTTGAAAATTCAGCAGCTGGGTATGCAGCGGCGTGGACTCGGGAATGAAGTAGGGCTCCCGCGCTTCTTGAACGATGGCCGCTTTGGTGACTTCGCTGCGGGATAAGAAGCGTGCGGCGTTACGCAGGTGCAACATGCCAATGATGTTGTTGATATCGCCTTTGTAGACCGGCAGGCGTGTGTGCTGACTGGTCCGAATTTGAGTCAGAATATCTTCCAGCGAATCGTCCAGGTCGATGCCCAGCACTTCGTGTCGGGGCACCATGATGTCGTTCACCGTAACGTTCTCAAGGTCCAGAATCGACAGCAGCATGGCCCGGTGGCGGTAAGGGATCAGCGTGCCTGCTTCGTGCACCACGGTGCGCAGCTCGTCGCGGGTCAGGCTGTCGCCGCCGTTATCCACGCTTTTGACACCGACTAACCGCAGCAAGCCGTTCGACATCACGTTGACCAGCCATACCAAGGGATAGAGCAGTTTGAGCAGTGGCTCCAAGGCAAAGGAAGTGGGGTAAGCGATGCGCTCGGGTTTGATGGCCGCGTACGTCTTGGGCGTCACTTCCGCGAAAATCAGAATGGTGATGGTCAGCAGTGCGGTGGAAATAGCAGGGCCTGAGACGTCGCCAAAAAAGTGAATGGCGATGATGGTGGCAATCGAGGCTGCCAGGTTATTGACGAAGTTGTTGCCAATCAGGATGACGCCAATGAGACGATCGGGCCGGGTGAGCAGGCGCATGACACGCTTGGCGCTACGGTCGCCGCTGTTGGCTTGATGGCTAAGCCGGTAGCGGTTGATCGACATCATGCCCGTTTCAGAACTAGAGAAGAAGGCAGACAGCAGGATGAGTAAGGCTAGCAGGCCGAACAGTAACCCCAAGGGGAAGTCGTCGCTCAAGTCGAAAGTTCCTTTATGGCGTATTAAGCTCGATTTTTAGAAGCATGGCAGTGGCGTGTCAAGCGCGCGTTTACTGACGCGATCACCACTAAGCCCGCAGGCTTAGCGGTTAAGCAGAATTTCCAGCACGAATTTACTACCAAAGTAAGCCAGCAGCAGCAGAGCACAACCGCCGAGTGTCCAGCGCACGGCTCGCATTCCGCGCCAGCCAAACCGGTAACGCCCTACTAAGAGCGTAGTAAAGATGACCCAAGCGCCCAGCGATAGCACCGTTTTATGCACCAAATGCTGAGCAAATAGATTATCGAGGAAAATTAAGCCGCTAATAATTGCCAAGGTCAGCAGCACAATACCCGCCCATACCAGCTCAAACAGCACACGCTCCATGGTGGTGAGCGGTGGTAAAGACTGGACGATGCCGCGAATATGGTGATGACGCAGCGCCTGATTCTGTAATCCCACCAGCACCGCCTGCACCGCGGCAATGGCCAGCACGGCAAAGGCCAGCGCTGAGCTTACGGCATGCAGCAAAATACCCGGTGTTAAGCCGCTATGGCTGCCCTGGCTAGGCAGCCAAGTGGCCACAATCAGGGCAATGCCAGCAAGTGGAAACAGCGCGATGCCCGCATTAAGCACTGGCTTGAATAGGCTGGCCACCAGCACCACATTCACCGCCACCGCCATCAATAACGTGGCACTGGTGGTAAAGCCGGGCAGCAGCCCCGGTGATTCCCCCACCAACTGCACGACCACGGGAATATGCAACAGTAGGCCCAGCGCGCCTAGCAGACGTACCATGCCCTGGCGGGGAGGCACCCGGCGAAACAGCGTCATGCCCTGCCAAATGGCAGCGGCGACATAGAGTATAAAAGCGATCGTGGCGAACGGGAGCGCCTGCATGATGCTATCCATGCGCCTTGCAGCGCGTTGTTGAGAAGAATAGGGTCAGAACAGCGCCTGTATCCGAGTGGCAATACCTCCCAGTCAGGACGCCTCAATGTATTTTCCGGTCATCTAGATCGGCCCGCCTACTATAACCAATCAAGGCGGCGTCGCACAGCCATCGAGCGCCAACGCTGACGCCCATGGAGACTCAGGCCGCGAGCGCGTATAATCGCGGCCACATTCGTCCGGTGAATACGCCCGGCGACAGCGACGGAGGCAGAGGCCCCATGTTTCAGAATCTGAGCGAGCGTCTTTCCCAGACGCTGAAGTCGATCAAAGGCCAAGCACGGCTAACCGACGACAATATCAAAGATACCCTACGTGAAGTACGCAAAGCGCTGCTTGAGGCAGACGTGGCGCTACCGGTAGTTAAAGCCTTTATTGAGCGGGTGCGCGAGCGTGCGGTCGGCCAAGAGGTGTCGAAAAGCCTCTCGCCGGGCCAGCAGTTCGTCAAAATCGTCCAGCAAGAGCTGGAAGCGATTATGGGCGAGGCCAATGAAGGCCTGAGCCTAAAAGGCTCTCCCGCTGTCGTGCTGATGGCCGGTTTGCAGGGGGCGGGTAAAACCACCTCCGTTGCCAAGCTGGCCCGCTACCTGCGTGAGCGCGAGAAGAAAAAGGTGCTGGTGGTCTCGGCGGACGTCTACCGTCCGGCGGCCATCGACCAGCTTGAAACCCTGGCGAAAGAGGTTCAGGTCGACTTCTTCCCCTCCCGCTCTGACCAGAAGCCGGTCGACATCGCCAACGCGGCCATCAAGCACGCTAAAATTCAGTTCCACGACGTAGTGCTAGTCGATACTGCAGGCCGCCTTGCCATCGATGAAGCGATGATGGCGGAAATTCAGGCACTGCATAAGGCGGTTTCTCCCCAAGAAACGCTGTTTGTCGTTGATGCCATGACTGGTCAGGATGCGGTAAATACCGCCAAGGCGTTCAATGAAGCGCTGCCCTTGACCGGTGTGATCCTGACCAAGGCTGATGGTGATGCAAGGGGTGGTGCTGCACTGTCTGTCCGTCATGTCACGGGTAAGCCGATCAAGTTTATGGGGGTTGGTGAAAAGGTCGATGCGCTAGAGCCTTTCCACCCCGACCGGGTCGCGTCTCGAATTCTTGGCATGGGCGACATGCTGTCGCTGATCGAAGAGGCCGAGCGCACCGTCGATAAGGACAAAGCTGCCCAGCTTGCCAGCAAGGTGAAGAAAGGTGACGGCTTTGATCTGGAAGACTTTCGCGACCAGCTTCAGCAGCTCAAAAAAATGGGCGGCATGGGCGGCCTGCTCGGCAAGTTGCCGGGTATGGGCCAAATGGCCGAACTGGCGCAAGGCCCCGGCCCTGAGAAGGAGCTAGGCAAGCTAGAAGCGCTGATCAACTCCATGACGCCCAAAGAGCGCCGGAAGCCCGACATCATTAACGGTTCGCGCAAGCGTCGCATAGCAGCGGGGGCGGGTCTGCAGGTGCCTGACTTGAACCGCCTGCTAAAGCAGCACAAGCAGATGCAGAAGATGATGAAGAAAGCGGGCAAGAAAGGTGGCATGCAGAAAATGATGCGCGGTATGTCGGGCATGATGGGTGGCGGCGGCCCGGGTGGTCCCGGTGGTATGGGCGGCATGGGTGGTCCTGGCGGCTTACCCTGGCGCTAAATGGTACCTGTCGTCGCGTTCTGATGCGCTTGGTAAGGTTGACGGCCTGTGAGTTTTCTGGCTGTCAGGCTTTCCAAGCCGAGCGCATTTGCGTAGAATGCGGCCTCTTCATGCGTGGGTGTTGGCAAAATGTGCGTTAGCACGGCCCCAATACTTGCCAGTGAAGGTCCTGATGGTGTGTCGCCTTGGCTTATATAAGCAGGTGGTGCGCCAAGAAAACAGTATGACGAGTGTTCTGATAGCGGTTTGCGCTATGCCCCACTCTCGTAACCTCAACCGAAGGATAGTTATCGTATGGTTACCATTCGTTTGGCACGTGGTGGCGCCAAAAAGCGTCCCTTTTATCACCTGACTGTTACCGATTCTCGCAACGCCCGTGACGGCCGTTTCATCGAGCGTATCGGCTTCTTCAATCCGGTTGCCCGTGGTCAAGAAGAGCGTCTGCGTGTTGATCTGGATCGCGTTACTCACTGGCAGAGCCAAGGCGCCCAGCTGTCTGGTCGTGTTGCTGAGCTGGTTAAAGAAGCGCGCAAGCAGGCCTAAGCCTGTTGCCCGTCGCAAGTCATAGCAATAGATGCTGTTGTAGCTGGAGTGGTCGTCAATGACGCGTTTTAACACTAGCCATACTGACGACACACATGTGGTGCTTGGTAAGCTAACTAGCCCTCACGGGATTAAAGGTTGGCTGAAGGTGTACTCCTATACCAACCCCATGGACAGCATTCTAGAGTACCCTGAGTGGTGGGTGCGCCAAGGGGAAACCCTCACGCGTATGACCGTGGTTCAGGGGAGTCGGCAAGGTAAAGGGTTGGTGGTGCAGTTAAAAGGTGTGGATGACCGAACGGCAGCCGAAGCGCTGGCACAAGCGGATATCCTGATGCTGAAAGAGTCACTGCCCGAGCTTTCCGACGATGAGTATTACTGGCATGAGCTTGAGGGCCTTACTGTCTTCACTCAGTCAGGCGAGCGGTTAGGGCAGGTCAGCTACCTGTTTGAAACCGGCGCGAACGATGTCATGGTGGTACGCGGTGATAACGACGCAATCGATAAGCGCGAGCGGCTGTTACCCTTTTTGCCTGATGATGTGATCGTTGAGATCGACCTGGAAGATGGCCGTATGGTGGTCGACTGGGATCCTGAGTTCTGATGAGCCAAGACGCTTTGAACGAACGGTCAGCGGACGATCCAGCGGTGCTCGAAGAGGACGCGACAGACGTGCCGGCGATGTGGATTGGCGTGGTATCGCTGTTTCCCGACATGTTCGATGCGATAACCCTGCAAGGTGTGATCGGTCGAGCGGTAGAGAAGCAGCGCATTGCCCTTGAGTTCTGGAATCCGCGTGATTATGCCACCGACCGCCACCGCAGCGTGGACGATCGCCCCTATGGCGGCGGCCCCGGTATGCTGATGAAGGTAGATACGCTCCGAGCGGCTATCTTTGATGCGCGCCAACGTGCCGAGCAGGCCACCGGCCTGACGCCAACGGTGATCTACCTGTCGCCCCAAGGGCGTCGGTTGGATCAGCAGGGCGTGCAAGCGCTCGCCTCGGCAGGCCCTCTGGTGGTGGTTGCCGGGCGCTACGAAGGTATCGACGAGCGTGTGGTGGAGAGTGACATCGATGAAGAGTGGTCGATTGGCGACTATGTGCTGAGCGGCGGCGAGTTGCCCGCGATGGTGCTGATCGACGCAGCGGCAAGGCTGGTACCCGGCGTGCTGGGCCACCAGGATTCCGCTATCGAAGACTCGTTTAACGACGGTTTGTTAGACTGCCCGCACTATACCCGTCCTGAAGTGATTGACGGGCGCCGAGTGCCTGACGTGCTGCTTAGCGGAAATCATGCAGCCATCAAGCGCTGGCGGTTAAAGCAGTCGCTGGGGCGTACCTGGCAGCGTCGTCCTGATCTGTTAGCAGGGCGAACCCTTAACGCCGAGCAGCAAGTGCTGCTAGACGAGTTTATCGAGGAACACGCTCTGTCCGCTACGTTGGGTAACACGGAGTAGGCAGAGCGGCGGTGCAGGACGGATACAGTAGTAAGCTTACGTACCTGCGTCACCCATAACGACTCCCGCGTAGCTCGCTTCGAGCGCCGGGATCACGGTTTGCCCCTTCCACGACTGCGTGGCAAGCCATTACGTTATTTAGGAGTATGAAGATGAGCAGCAAGAACAAGGTGATCCAGGCGATCGAAGCCGAGCAAATGAGCAAAGAGGTTCCTGCTTTTGCACCGGGCGACACCATCGTCGTTCAGGTTAAAGTAAAAGAAGGCACTCGTGAGCGTCTGCAGGCGTTTGAAGGTGTGGTCATCGGTAAGCGTAACCGTGGCCTGAACTCCGCTTTCACCGTGCGTAAAATCTCCCACGGTGTTGGCGTTGAGCGTACCTTCCAGACCTACAGCCCGCTGGTAGACTCCATCGAAGTCAAGCGTCGCGGTGACGTTCGTCAAGCCAAGCTGTACTACCTGCGTGAGCGTAGCGGTAAGTCGGCGCGTATCAAGGAAAAGCTGGCTTAATCGCCACTTTTTCTCGAGCGCTTGGCGCTCGGATACGGAAAACCCCGTCACCGCTTTGCGGGGCGGGGTTTTTGTTTATGGCTTTGCAATGAGACCGTTAGCCGATGAGCGTGATCGATGCGTATCTGGATGCTCTGTGGTTAGAGCAGGGCGCCAGCGACCATACGCTAGCGGCCTACCGTCGTGATTTGACCGCCTGGCAAGAGCAGCTCGAGCGCGATGATGAAACGTTGCTCACGGCGTCCCCCGCGCGGTTTGGCGCTTGGATGGAGCAGCGCCGCGAGCAAGGCTACCAACTGCGCAGCAACGCCAGAATGCTTTCGTCACTGCGCAGTTTTTATCGCTGGGCACGGCTCTATGGACATATCGACAGCGACCCGCTGACCAACGTGTCGCTTCCCAAGGTACGCCCCAGCCTGCCCAATACGCTTGAGGAAGACGAGGTCGAGCGCCTGCTGCTGGCCCCGGATGTGGGCACGCCGCTGGGTGTGCGTGATCGCACCATGCTGGAGCTGCTTTACGCCTGTGGGCTGCGGGTGTCTGAGCTTGTTGGCCTGACCGGCGATGCAGTCAACTTGCGCCAGGGGGTGGTGCGCGTGCGCGGCAAGGGGGATAAAGACCGCCTAGTGCCCATGGGGGAGGAGGCCGCCGAGTGGCTGGCGCAGTACTTAAAAACAGCGCGGCCAGCGTTGATGCAAGACCCAACGCGCCCAGCGCTGTTCCCCGGGCGAGGCGATAACTCAATGACGCGGCAGACATTTTGGCACCGTATTAAAGCCCACGCCATCACGGCAGGAATATCGCGGCCGCTGTCGCCTCACACGTTGCGCCACGCATTCGCGACTCATTTATTGAATCATGGGGCTAATTTACGGGTCGTACAGCTGCTGTTAGGTCATAGCGACCTATCCACCACACAAATTTATACTCACGTTGCCCAGGCGCGCCTGGAGCAACTGCATGCTGACCACCATCCACGAGGTTAATCAAAGAATGCGCCAACGTATGCCCTCAGCTGCGAAATCCTGTGCCCCCTGGCTGGTGCTGGCGGGCAGTTTACTGCCTGCTTTTGCCTACGCCGATGATGTTGCCGAGCGCTTGGCTGAAAATTTACAGGTGAACGGCCAGCCGATGCCGGTAGAGCAGGTGAGCGCCACGCCGATGGAAGGGATCTATCATGTTCGTCTGGAGAGCGGTGAGTCGTTTTACTCCAATGCCGACGGTAGCCACTTTTTGGTAGGGGACCTCTACCAAAATGCGGATAATGGACTAGTGAATCTGACCGAGCAGTCCCGCAACCAAGAGCGAGCAGCGGCGCTGGCAGCGATTCCCGAGAGCGAGCGCGTCGTGTTTAGGGGCGTCGAGGAGCCCAAGGCCACGGTGGTGGTGTTTACCGACCCCACCTGCCCCTATTGCGAGCGCCTCCATGAGACCGTGCCCGAGCTCAACGAACGTGGGATTGCGGTACACTATCTCGCTTTTCCACGAGCTGGTATGGGCAGTGGCGCCGCTAACACCCTCCAGCAAGTCTGGTGCTCTGATAACCGCAGTGAAGCGATGAATCAGGCTAAAGAGGGCCAGACGATTGCCGCAGAAGCCAGCTGCGATAACCCGGTGGCAGATCAGTACGCCTTGGGGCAAGCGCTAGGGGTGCAAGGCACGCCAGCTATTATCCTGCCCGATGGGCAAATGGTGCCTGGATTTGTACCCCCCGAGCGGCTCGTTGCCATGTTAGGCTTGGAAGATGAATAACGTCACATAAGTGACGAACGGACACGCTGAGACACTGATTTAAGAAGCGGCACCCGCGGGTGCCCAACACGAAAGGGGAAGTATTTTGAAACCGGTAAGAGTAGGCATTTGTGGGTTAGGCACTGTGGGTGGCGGCACCTTCAACGTATTAACGCGCAACGCGGACGATATTAGCCGCCGCGCAGGCCGCCCGATTGTGATTGAGCAGGTTGCCCACCGCAGTATTCATCCCGACTGCGATATTACCGGCATTAACGCGACGACCGATGCGTTTGAAGTCGCGAACAACCCCAACGTGGATGTGCTGGTAGAGCTGATCGGCGGCTACGATATTGCCCGCGAGCTGGTGCTCACCGCAATTGCCAACGGCAAGCATGTAGTCACCGCCAACAAGGCGCTGATCGCCGTTCACGGTAACGAGATTTTCCGCGCCGCCCACGAAAAGGGCGTGATCGTTGCCTTTGAAGCCGCCGTCGCGGGTGGTATTCCCGTTATCAAATCGCTGCGTGAAGGCCTGGGGGCTAACCGTATCGAGTGGGTGGCCGGCATTATCAACGGCACCGGTAACTTCATTCTGACTCACATGCGCGACGAAGGCCGTGCCTTTGAAGACGTATTGGCCGAGGCCCAGGCGCTTGGCTATGCCGAAGCCGACCCGACGTTCGATGTGGAAGGCATCGATGCCGCCCACAAGCTGACCATTCTTGCCTCCATTGCTTACGGCGTGCCGCTGCAGTTCGAAAAAGCCTTCACCGAAGGCATTTCGCGCATCACCGCCGAAGACGTGGAACAGGCTGATAACCTCGGTTACGTGATCAAGCATCTGGGGATCTCCAAGCGTACCGATCAAGGCCTTGAGTTGCGCGTTCACCCCACGCTGATTCCCAAAGAGCGTTTGCTAGCCAATGTGCATGGTGTGAAAAACGCCATTGCGGTCATGGGCGATGCGGTTGGCCCCACGCTGTACTACGGCGCGGGAGCCGGTGCCGAGCCAACGGCGTCAGCCGTGGTGGCGGATCTGCTGGACGTGGCGCGCGACATCGCCACCGACCACCACTACCGCGTGCCGTACCTGGCGTTTAGCGGCATCGACGAAGATGTCAGCCAGCTGCCGATCATGCCGATGGAAGAGATCACCACGGCGTACTACCTGCGCCTGCTGGCGGTGGACCGCCCCGGCGTGCTGGCCCGTGTAGCGACCATTCTGGCCGAGCAGGGCATCTCCATTGAAGCGCTGATTCAGAAAGAGGCCACCGAAGGCGAGCTGGTGCCGATTATTCTGCTGACGCATCGCACCAAAGAGAAGCAGATGAACGAAGCGATCCGCGAGATCGAAGCCATGGCCGATATTGCAGGCCCCGTCACGCGTATTCGCGTGGAAAGCCTGGACGAAGGAGAGTAACCGATGCGCTATATCAGCACGCGTGGGCAAGCGCCCGCCCTCTCGTTTGAAGAGGTGGTGCTCACCGGTATGGCTAGCGACGGCGGCCTCTACGTACCGGAAACGCTGCCCGAGTTCTCCAAAGAGGAGCTGGCCAGCATGGCCGGGCTCTCCTACGCCGAGATCGCCTTTCGGGTGATGAAGCCGTTCGTCAACGGTGAGATCGATGACGATACCTTTCGCCGTTTGGTGATCGAGGCGTATGCCACGTTCAACCACGACGCGGTGGTGCCGTTAAAACAGTTGGATGCCAACCACTTCCTGCTGGAGCAGTTCCACGGGCCCACGCTGGCGTTCAAGGACGTGGCACTGCAACTGCTGGGGCGGCTGCTGGATCACTTCCTGAAAAAGCGCGGTGAGCGCGCGGTGATCATGGGGGCCACCTCTGGCGATACCGGCTCGGCGGCGATTGAAGGCTGCCGCCACTGCGACAATCTCGATATTTTCATTCTGCACCCCCACAACCGCGTGTCGGAAGTGCAGCGTCGCCAGATGACCTCGGTGCTGGCAAATAACGTCTTTAACATCGCCATTGAAGGTAACTTTGACGATGCCCAGGCGATGGTCAAGGCCAGCTTTGCCAATCAAGACTTCTTGAACGGCACGCGGCTTGTTGCGGTGAATTCGATCAACTGGGCGCGCATCATGGCCCAGATCGTCTACTACGTGGCCGCAGGCGTGGCGTTGGGCGCTCCCCAGCGGGAAGTAAGCTTCTGCGTGCCCTCGGCCAACTTCGGCAACGTCTTTGCAGGCTATATGGCTTACAAGATGGGCCTGCCGGTGAAGCAGTTCATCATCGCCACCAATGCCAACGATATTCTGCACCGCACGTTGGCGGCTAACGACTTCTCCAAGAAAGAGCTGGCGGCCACGCTGGCCCCCTCTATGGATATCGTGGTGTCGTCCAATTTCGAGCGCCTGCTGTTCGATGCCTACGACCGCGACGGGGCCGCCGTGGCCGCGCTGCTGGAGCGCTTCCAGCAAGCGCCCACCGCGCTTGCCGATGCGCCGCTGGCCAAGCTGCGCGAGAAGTTCGCCAGCTACAGCGTCGATGACGAGACGATTCTAGAAGTGATTCGAGAAGCGCATCATCGCACCGGGGAAATTCTTGATCCGCATACGGCTACCGGCTACCGAGCGGCCGAGCGGGCGCGTGTGGATACCTCCACGCCGATGATCACCCTGGCCACCGCCCACCCGGCGAAGTTCGCCGAGGCAGTGGTGAAAGCGGGCTTCCAGGGCGTACCGCTGCCGACCCACATGGACGACCTGCTGGAGCGCGAAGAGCGCTACACGGTGTTGCCCGCCGAATTGAGCGCGGTCCAGCAGTTCGTTGCTGACAACCGCCGTTGAGGTGATATGACCCAGGTGTCACCCCTTTCTCAGCAGAGTCACCATCCCCGCTTAGAGCCTCGTCCCCTGGACGAGGCTGTCTATTTACGTGCCCAGTCAGAAGGACTGAGCGAGCTGCAGGCGCGGCTGTTGGCCTCGCGGCTGCCCGGCTATACCGGGGAGCTTGCGCCGCTGGTGTCACCGAGCCTGCGCTATCTCGTGCATCCTGAAAAACTCGCCGATGGCCGTCGTGCGGCGGAGCGCATTGCTCAAGCGGTCGCCGAGGGCGAGTCTATCGGTATTCTGACCGACTATGATGTGGACGGCATCACCTCCCACGTGGTCATTCGGCGTACGCTGGTCGAGCTATTTGGCGTGCCCGAGCACAAGCTGCACAGCTTGATTGGCCATCGTATTCACGACGGCTACGGCATCAGCCTGCCGCTGGTGGAGCGAACGCTGAGCTTAAAACCGCTGCCCACGCTGGTGATTACCGCCGACTGCGGCAGTTCTGACGAGCCGCGCATTGCGCGGCTGAAAGCAGCCGGTATCGACGTGGTGGTCAGTGATCACCATGCGCTTCCCCTGGAAGGCCCACCGCCCTCGGCGTATGCCTGCGTGAACCCGACCCGCAGCGACTGCCACTACCCGGATAAAACCATTGCGGGCTGCATGGTGGCGTGGCTGCTGATGTCGCTCGCCCGCGGCGTACTGGTGGAGTGGGGCGTATTGCCGGAGGCCACGCCGAAGCTCTCACCGTGGCTCTCCTACGTGGCGTTAGGCACCGTGGCGGACTGCGTCTCGCTAGGCGGAAGCCCCGCCAATCGGGCGGTGGTCAGCCATGGCCTGACGCTAATCAACCGCATGGACGCCGCCTGCTGGCGAGCCATGGCCGCGCGCTTAGGGGCCGACAGCGTGCCCTTCAATGCCGAAACACTGGCGTTTCAGATGGGGCCGAGAATCAACGCTCGCTCGCGATTGGACGACCCCTACGCGGCGCTGCACTTCATGCTGGCCGAGAGCGACGGCGTCGCGAACCGGCAGCTTGAGGTGCTGGACCAGGATAACCAGTCCCGCAAGGCGATTGAGGCGGACATGGCCGAGGAGGCGCGGGCGCTCGCCGCACCTGCTTTGGAAGCCAACGAGCCTGCCGTCGTGGTGCTGCTGGAAGATGGCCACCCCGGCGTGCAGGGCATCGTCGCCTCGCGGCTGGTGCAGGCCTACGGGCGTCCAGCCGTGGTGCTGACGCGGGCAGCCGCGCCCAATATGCTCACCGGCTCTGGCCGCTCCATAGAGGGGCTGCACCTAAGAGATGCCCTGCAGCGTACTTTTGAGCTTGCTCCTGAGTCGCTGCCGCGCTTCGGTGGGCACAGTGGTGCCGCAGGCGTCGGCGTGCCGCGGGAGCAGCTCTATACCTTCAAAACGGCGTTTTTGCAGGCGGTGAGCGAGCAGTTGGGCGATACGCCGCTCTACCCGCGTCTGTGGACCGATGGCGAGCTCTCGACTGCCCAGCTCTCGTTGGCCACGCTGGAAGAGATCGAGACCTTGGGCCCCTACGGGCGGGAGTTCGATCCGCCGCTGTTCGAAGGGCGCTTTATCGTCGAGGCGTTACGCCCCGTTGGGGCGGAGGGTTCACACCTAATGATGGAGCTCTCCATGGGAGCGGTGACCCGCAAAGCGATCTGGTTTCGCGCGCTTACGCCGGGGGAGCTGCCCTCGTTTAGCGTGGGCGACACGCTGCACTGCGCGTACAAGCTCAATCGTAACCGCTGGCGGGGACGCGAGTCGCTGCAGCTGATGGTGGAGCACGCTAGCCCCGTTTAACGCTCTCCGCTATCCTCGCGTCCTTGGCCGCTTAAGCGGCCGCTCTAATAATCCTAAAAAGGACGCACTCATGCGCATGGAAGACCTGCCTAAAGACCCCCACAAGCCCTATGAAGACATCATGGCGATGCTGTTGGGTACGCTGTTCGTCGCACTCGGGGTGACGTTCTATACCCACGCGGTGCTGCTCACCGGTAGCACTGCAGGGATGGCGCTACTGCTCAATTATCTGACCGGGTGGGGTTTTGGCGTCTGGTTTTTTGCCATCAATCTGCCGTTTTACTATCTGGCGATCAAACGCATGGGGTGGAGCTTTACGCTGCGCACCTTTGTTGCCATTGGCTTGGTCTCGCTGTTCTCCGAGCTCACTCAGGGGTGGGTCGAATTTGCCAACGTGCCGTCGCTCTACGCGGCGCTGATGGGCGGTGCATTAATGGGGATTGGCATGCTGATGCTGTTTCGCCACCGTACCAGCCTTGGCGGTATCAATATTCTCGCCCTCTACCTGCAAGATAAACACGGCCTGCGGGCGGGCTATGTGCAGCTCGGCATCGATGGCGTGATCCTGCTGGTGGCGCTCACCCAGCTACCGCTAGACCGTGTGGGCTACTCGGTGCTGGGAGCGCTGATGCTCAACTTGATCATCGCCCTGAACCACAAGCCAGGGCGTTATATCGGGGTGAGCTAGCCGTGATGACGTAAAATCAGCTAGTTAAGCCAAAACCACCAGACGATCAAGCCAATGATGGCAATACCCGCAAGGTTGATCAGTAAACTCATACGGCCTCCTGCTGGGTGGGCTTCCATAACCGTAGGCGGTTGGCGTTGCTGACCACGGTGATGGAGGAGAGCGACATGGCCACGCCGGCAATGATCGGTGACAGCAGCATGCCGGTTACGGGGTAGAGCACGCCGGCGGCAATCGGGATACAAAGTACGTTATAGCCAAATGCGCCGACTAGATTCTGCTTGATGTTGGTGAGCGTGGCCCGGCTAAGCTCAATCGCCGTGGCCACGCCGTGTAGTGAGCCGCGCATCAGCGTAATACCGGCGCTCTCCATGGCGATATCGGTACCCTGGCCAATGGCAAAACCCACGTTGGCGCGAGCCAGCGCGGGGGCGTCGTTAATACCGTCGCCCACCATGCCGACCACTTCGCCCGCCGCTTGGCGGCGCTCAATTTCTGCGTGCTTGTCGTCAGGCGTCATGCCTGCCTTGAACTCGCTAATGCCTACCTCGCGGGCCACCGCAGCGGCGGTATGCTCGTTATCGCCAGTCAGCATCACAACGATTAACCCATCGTTCTGCAAGCGCTTCACGGCGGCAGCGGCATCTTTGCGCAGCGGGTCGCTAACGCCGAAGAGGGCGGCCAGCTTGCCATTCACCGCTAAATAAACCAGCGAGCGCGCCTTGGCTTCCAGCTGGCGAATGCTCTCGTCTGCTGGGGAAAGGTCGACGCCAGACGCTTCCAATAAGCGCGCATTGCCTAGCAGCAGCGTGTCATTAGCTTGGCTGGTGCCTTTAACACCGCCGCCGGTCACGCTATCAAAGCTAGCCAGCGCATCGGGTCGGGCGCCTTGCTCTTCGGCGTAGGCCGTCAGCGCTTTGGCAAGGGGGTGCTCCGAGCGGCTCTCTAGGGCGGCCACCCAGGCCAGTACTTGGGTGCTATCGTTATGCAGCACCGTTGCCTCAGTGACACGCGGCTTTCCTTCGGTCAGCGTGCCGGTCTTGTCCACCACCAGGGTGGTCAGACGGCTAGCGGTTTGCAGCGCTTCGCCGCTGCGCACCAGCACGCCATGCTCGGCGGCTTTGCCCACGCCAATCATGGTAGAGATCGGGGTGGCCAAGCCCAGCGCGCAGGGGCAGGCGATAATTAGCACGGTAGTAGCAGTAACCAGCATATGAATAGCCACCGGAGCGGGTCCGAGGTTGTACCAGGCAAGGGCCGTTAGCACCGCAATAATCATCACGGCGGGTACAAATATGCCTGAGATCGTATCGGCCAGCTCGCCAATCGGTGGGCGGGAGTTTTGTGCGCTGGCCACCTGCTCGGTAATGCGCCCCAAACGGGTATCGCGGCCGATGCGCGTGGCGCGGTACACCAAGCTACCGTTACCGTTCACCGTGCCCGCGCTTACGTCATCGTCCGCTGTTTTATGCACGGGCACCGGTTCGCCGGTAAGCATCGACTCATCGATATAGCTCTGGCCGTCGAGCACTACGCCATCCACCGGCAGCCGCTCACCGGGGCGCACGCGAATATGGTCATCCAGCGCTACATCGTCCACCGCGATTTCTTGTTCAACGCCGTCGCGTATCACCCGGGCGGTTTTCTCCTGCAGGTCGAGCAGCCGTTTAAGGGCGCTGCTGGTGCGGCCTCGGGCGCGTAGCTCCATGGCGTTGCCCAGCAGAATAAGCCCGACCACCATGGCCGACGCTTCAAAATAGATGCCCTGAGCCACCTCCGGCAACCAGGGGGCGAAGAGCACTACCATCATCGAGTAGAGCCAGGCGGTGCCGGTGCCCATCGCCACCAGGGTGTCCATGTTGGCTTGGTGGTGCTTGAGTTGTTTCCAAGCGTTGGTGAAAAAGTGCCGCCCAGGAAAGGCCAAAATAGCCAGCGTCAGCAGGCCAATCACCAGCCAATACAAGCGGCCGGCGCCCATGGGGTGTGGATGGTAAAAGAACATGCTCAGCATCAGTGGGATCGCAAGGGCAAGCGATAGAATGCTGCCCTTGAGGCGCTGGCGGTAGGTAACGGCTTCTTGAGCCTCGCGAGTGCGCTCGGCTTCACGCATATCCACAATCGGTTCGGCGCGATAGCCCGCCTCAGCAACGGAGGCCATTAGCGCATCAGGCGTTGCACTGCCTGTAACTTGGGCAGTGTGCGTGCCGAAATTCACCGAGGCGCTGTTCACTCCAGGCGTGTTGGCCAGCGCCTTCTCAACGCTTTTCACGCAGCCCGCACAGGTCATACCGCTAATCAGCAGGCGCAGTTGGGGCGCATCCACGGGAGCGCTCTGCGATTCAGCGGGTTCAGGTGCGTCGGGGTGTGGTGCGTCACTCGCGTCGTCACTGGGTGGGTAGCCCGCTTCGTTGAGCGCACTATCCAGCGCTTGATCGTCGAGGGAGCTGGTCACTTCCAGACGCTTTTCTGCAGGAAACCCTTCCACTTGGGCGGCCGGGTCCTGGGCTTGAATCGCCTCACGCATGCGCTTAACGCAGCCCTGGCAGTTCATACCCGGCACGGTGCGTATCAGCATCACGGTTTGCTCGGTGTCGTGCTGCATGGGGCCTCCTCAGGAAAACTTTCGATTAAGCGGCACAGGCTATGGCCGTCGGGGGTGCCATCGGGCATGTCTTGCCAGCTCTCCAGCGCCTGCTCCATTCGCTGGGCGAGCGCTTCCAGTTCGGCAATCCGTGCGCGTATTTGCGGCAGCCGGTGGGCAAGCAGGTCGCGTACCAGCGGGCAGGGGGAGTCGCCTTGGTCGGCATGGGCCAGGATGTCGCGGATCTCCGCCACGCTAAAGCCCAGCTTTCGCGCCCGCTGAATAAAGTGCAGCCGCTCAAGGTCGGTAGCTGAAAAAAGTTGGTAGCCATTATCAGGGTGGCGTGTGGGCGAGAGCAGTCCTTCGCGCGTGTAATGGCGAACGGTCTCAGCGGTCACGTTGCCACGTTTGGCAAGTTCGCCCACTTTTAAGTCGTTCAGCACTGTTTTTCTCCCAGGTCGCCATCTAATGTTATTTAAAATAGTGTAAAACCTATGGGTAACCCATAGGTCAAGCGTGCGCGTCAGCATCAGTCAAAATAACTAAAACACTGATTTAAAACGGTCGTGCGACTAATGTATAAGCAAAAAACAAAATAAAACGCTCGTTTGCACTTGAACCGAACCCGTCATTGGGCGAAAACTGAGGTGTAATAACGACGCAGGTGGATGGCTGAGTCCGCCGGATCATAGGAAGAGAGGCCCACAATGCATAATAACTTCAAGAAAGTAACCCTAGCGGCCGCGGTTGCAGCAGTTACCTTTGCAAGCCAAGCTAACGCAGGCGGATATCAGATTAACGAGCAGAGCGTCAGTGGGCAGGGGTATGGCCATGCGGGACGTAGCTCAAACGTACACGATGCTACGATTGTATTCGGTAACCCGGCAGGTATGTCGTTCCTTGACCGTGCCCAAATTACGGCAGGCGGGACGTACCTAAATGTAAATAGCTCTATCTCTAATGCACAGGCATCGCAAAGTAGCCCTGCTATTGCGCAAGCAACCGGGGGTATGACAGATACACTTCCTGTCTCAGGTACCAACGATGGTGATATGGTGCCAGGAACGCTAATTCCGTTCGCTTTTTATGCACATCCTGTTAATGAACAGCTGGCGTTTGGTTTTGGTGTTTACGCTCCTTTTGGTTCGAAAACCGACTATGAAGATGGCTTTATGGGGCGTAACCAAGGCAACTACACCGAGGTGCGAGTCATTAGTGCTCAACCTACTGTTTCCTACCGTTTTAATGAGCAGTGGGGCGTGGGCGTTGGTATTACTTATAACCGTGTGAATGGCGAACTGCACCGCCAAGTGCCGACAGTAACGCCGCTTGGCCTGACCGAAGTGGATTCGCGGGTGGAGGGTGATGATGAAGCCTGGGGCTATAACCTGGGGGTGATTTATCAGCCTGTGCCGGAAACAACCTTTGGTTTAACTTACCGTTCAAAGGTTGACTACACGCTCGAAGGTGACTTTACCGCAAGCTCTCCTGTACTTGATGAGTTAGGTATAGGCACCATTACAGATGATGCCTCTTTAGATCTAACCACACCTGAAACGGTCAACTTCTCGCTCACCCAGCAAATGAGTGACGACCTTAAGCTTATGTTCGGTGCTTCCTGGGCGCGCTGGAGCCGGTTTGATCAGATTCTCGTGAGTGGCGTAGAGCGTGATGTGATTACTAACGAGCAGCAGAACTACTCAAACGCTTGGGCCTTTTCAACGGGTGGTGAGTATCAGCTAACGCCTGCACTGGCACTGCGTGCTGGTGTAACGCTGGACTTCACGCCAACCCAGGATGCCACCCGTAGCGTGCGTATTCCTTCAGACGACCGCCGTATCTTCTCAATTGGCGCAGGCTGGAGCCCAACACCTGATCTTACATTAGACTTTGCGTACTCTTATCTGACAGAGCGTGGCACATCTGTTGATCAGTCCAAAACAGATCCGCTTGTAGAGCAACAGGGCATACCTAGTGTTACCTCTAACTACTCTGGTGACTACAAAAACGAAGCCCATGGTTTCGGTGCCCAGCTGACCTATCGGTTCTGATCCGCGGTTCGCGCTTACTGTTCGATTTTCGTGACCTACTGACCCGGCCTCGGCCGGGTTTTTTACGTGGCGAACGCCGCCTAGGGTGGGTGCGGTGGGCGCTGGGTTTCGTTACAATGCTTGCCAGAATTTCGCCGCTGGGATAGCTCGGGGAGGTGTTTAGCACCAAACCATGAGCTGCCCCAGCGGCGCCTGTCTCTTTTAAGCTGCGTTTTAACGCGCGTGAGACCCCGCTATTTACTGACCAAGGCTAGAGTGATCCATGTTGGAAACCAACCCGATTCATAACCAGATCAAGGACCTGTCTGAGCGGACAGACGTTCTTAGGGGGTATCTTTGACTATGCCGAGCGTAAAGATCGGCTAGAAGAAGTGTCCCGCGAACTTGAAGATCCCAATGTTTGGAACGACCCAGACTACGCCCAGAAGCTGGGTAAAGAGCGCGCCTCCCTTGAAGCGATTGTGGCGACCATCGACGAGCTAGACCAGGGCCTCGCGGATAGCCGCGACCTGTTAGAACTCGCCGAAATGGAAGAGGATGAAGCCACCGTTGAGGAAGTGCGTAAAGAGCTGGGTGGCCTGCAGGGCGCTCTGGAAAAGCTTGAGTTTCGCCGTATGTTCTCGGGAGAAATGGACGAGAACAACGCCTACCTGGATATTCAATCGGGGTCCGGTGGCACCGAAGCCCAGGACTGGGCCAATATTTTGCTGCGTATGTACCTGCGCTGGGCAGAGAGCCACGGCTTCAAAACCGAGATCATCGAAATTTCCCCAGGCGAAGTGGCGGGCATCAAATCGGCGTCGCTGCATATCCAGGGCGACCACGCCTTTGGCTGGCTACGCACGGAAACCGGCGTTCACCGCTTAGTGCGCAAAAGCCCGTTCGACTCCGGTGGCCGCCGTCACACCTCGTTTGCGTCGGTGTTCTTGTCTCCTGAAATCGACGATAGCTTCGAGGTTGAGATTAACCCATCCGACCTGCGTGTCGATACCTACCGCTCCAGCGGCGCTGGTGGTCAGCACGTTAACACCACCGACTCGGCGGTACGGATTACCCACGAACCCACCGGAATTGTGGTGGCATGCCAGAATCAGCGTAGCCAGCACGCCAACCGCGATTTCGCCATGAAGCAGTTGAAGGCGAAGCTGTGGGAACACGAGATGCAAAAGCGCAATGCGGCCAAGCAGGAGGCGGAAGACTCCAAAGCCGATATCGGTTGGGGCAGCCAAATTCGCTCTTACGTATTGGACGATCAGCGCATTAAAGACCTGCGTACCGGCGTTCAGTCCAGCAACTGCGACAAAGTGCTCGACGGCGATTTAGACCAGTTTATCGTCGCCAGCCTGAAGCAGGGTTTGTAATCTTTTTAGCGTTCGAACATGAATAGGGTGCCCGATGGCTAACCAAGACGCGTCTTCTCTCGATAATGAAAATCACCTGATCGCCGAGCGCCGTGCCAAGCTGGCGGCCCGCCGTGAGCGGGCGGCCGAGCAGGGCAAGAGCGCTTTCCCGAACGATTTCCGCCGCGACAGCCTCACCGTCGAGCTGCACAACTTGCTGGGCGAGAAAGACAAAGCCGAGCTGGAAGCGTTGAACCACCCAGCGTCGGTGGCCGGTCGTGTGATGCGCAAACGCGGTCCTTTCATTGTGATTCAGGACGTGGCGGGCCAGATCCAGCTCTATGTGGATAAAAAGGGGCTGCCGGAAGACGTGCTGGAAGACATCAAGGGCTGGGACATCGGCGATATCGTCGCCGCTCGTGGCCCAGTGCACAAATCCGGCAAGGGCGATCTGTACGTCATGATGGTCGAGGCGCAGCTGCTGACCAAGAGCCTGCGTCCGCTGCCGGACAAGTTCCACGGCCTGACCGATCAAGAAGCCCGCTATCGCCAGCGCTACGTGGACCTGATCATGAACCCGCAGTCGCGTAAGGTCTTCGAGACCCGCGCAGCGGTGATCAGCTCCATGCGCCGTTTCTTCGAAGCCCGTGGCTTCATGGAAGTGGAAACGCCGATGCTGCAGCCAATCCCCGGCGGCGCGGCGGCGCGCCCGTTCATCACTCACCACAATGCGCTGGATATCGATATGTACCTGCGTATTGCGCCGGAGCTTTATCTGAAGCGCCTGGTGGTGGGTGGTTTCGAGAAAGTGTTCGAGATCAACCGCAACTTCCGTAACGAAGGCTTGTCCACGCGGCACAACCCCGAGTTCACCATGGTGGAGTTCTACTGGGCCTACGCGGATTACCGCGACCTTCTGGACATGACCGAAGCCATGCTGCGCACCGCGGCGCAGGAAGTGCTGGGCACTACTACGATCACGTACCAAGGGGCCAGCTACGATTTCGGCCAGCCCTTCAAGCGTCTCACCCTGCGCCAAGCGATTCTGGATCACGGCGACGGCATCACCGACGCCGAGCTGGACACCCTGGATGCTGCCCGTGCTGCGGCAGAAAAGCTCGGTATCAAGGTCAAAGAGAGCTGGGGGCTAGGTAAAGTCCAAACCGAGATTTTTGAAGAAGTGGCGGAACACAAGCTGGACCAGCCGACGTTCATCACCGAATACCCGGCCGAAGTCAGCCCGCTGGCGCGTCGTAACGATGCGGACCCCTTCGTCACGGATCGCTTCGAGTTCTTCGTCGGTGGCCGCGAGATCGCCAACGGCTTCTCGGAGCTGAACGACGCCGAAGACCAAGCAGAGCGTTTCCGCGAACAGGCGGCCGAAAAAGACGCCGGTGACCTGGAAGCCATGTACTATGACGCCGACTACGTGCGCGCCTTGGAGTACGGCATGCCGCCGACGGCGGGCGAGGGCATCGGCATTGACCGCTTGGTGATGCTGTTCACCGACAGCCCCTCCATTCGAGATGTGCTGCTGTTCCCGGCCATGCGTCCAGAAGTGGATTGACGCTCAACTGGGCGGGTTGCGGACGAAAAGTTGGTAAGGGCGCGATTTAGCGCCCATAATGGTCAACGTTTCGACGGCGAGGAGAATCCCATGAAACTGCTAAATCGCTCTGCCCTGAGCGTCAGGCCGACCCAGACCTTCGTGGACTGGATCAATGCGCTCGAACCCACCATGGGAGACGACGACCTGACCCTGGACGACGTCGAACGTGAAAGTACGGTATACCTGATCCCCGAGATGGATACCCCAGAGGCGTTGGAGACGTTCGTGCGTGAGCGTCACGTAGAAATCCTAGAGACCGAGCTGCGCGCTTGGGAAGAGGATGAGCGTCAGTGGCCAGAAAAACTCGATTGGTCGCTGTTTCAGGACTTCCTGCGCGTGGAGCACAGCTATCTCGCCATCGACCTGGACGACGAAACGGCTCTGGAAATCTCGGATGTTGACGACGCACTGCTGCTCGACAACGAACAAGATTAGCGTGCTATTATTTTTAGCATGAGCGCACTGTAAAACCGGCTTCGGCCGGTTTTGCCGTTTCAGAGGGTGTTGTTCAGGAATTCATCACCATGCGACTGTTTGAAACTCGCCCCGGCGACGATGGGCTGCCCGGGCCTGAGCGTTTGTTGGCCGTGCTGGCGCTAGTGACCGGCACGCTGATGGCGGTAGTCGATACCACCATGATCAATTTGGCCTTGCCGACCATCGCGGCGGACCTAGACGTCTCGGCATCCCGGGCGGTGTGGATCACCAATCTCTTTCAGGTCGTCTGTGCGGCCTTTTTGCTCGTGTTTGCCGGAATCAGCGAGTTGATCACTCGCCGACGGCTGTATCTGTTTGGCTTGGCCACTTTCGTGCTGGCGGCACTCGGTGCCGCGCTGTCGCGTAACCTCGAAACGCTGCTCGTTTTTCGTGCGCTGCAGGGCTTGGGCGCGGCGGCCACGCTCTCCATCGGGCCGTCGCTCTATCGCGCTATTTTTCCCTCTCGGCTGCTTGGCAGCGCGCTGGGGCTGAGCGCTCTGGTCGTGGCTGGCGGCTATGCCGCAGGCCCCACGCTCAGCGGTGTGATTCTCTCGTTCGTGGAGTGGCCGTGGCTGTTCGCGCTCAACCTGCCGCTGGGGCTCTGCTCACTCTGGCTGGCGCGACGCGCACTGCCGAAAGAGACGCCGCGACAAGGCAGCTTCGATACGCTGGGGGCGCTCTACTCGATGCTGATGCTGGCGAGCTTTTTTATCGCCATGGACGCCGTGGGACACGCCGCTCCGGTGTGGCAGAGCGGCGGTTGGGGGCTACTGGCAGTGGCAGCCTGCGTGCTGTTCGTGCGTCGCCAGCACCGGGCACCTTACCCGTTGCTGCCGCTCAGTGTGTTTGCCGAGAAGCGCTTTACGCTGGCGGTGTCGGCCTCCGGTTTGGCGTTTATCGGTCAAGGACTCACCTTTGTAGCGCTGTCGTTTTTCTACCAAGAACAGATGCGGTTTTCGCCTCTGGAGACGGCGTGGCTGTTCACGCCATGGCCGCTGGCGATCATGCTGGTGGGGCCCGTCGCAGGGCGCTTGGCGGATCGCGTTAACCCCAGCCTGCTGTCGAGTACGGGACTGGTCCTGCTGATCGTCGGACTGGTGGCGCTGGCGCTGGTGGACGAGAGTACGGGAGTGGTGGGTAGCCTGTGGCGGACGGCACTCTGCGGGATCGGCTTTGGGCTTTTTCAGCCGCCGAATAACCGCGAAATGATGGGCAGCCTGCCGCCAGAGCGCAGCGCCAACGTCTCCGGTGTGATGAGTACGACCCGTACGGTGGGGCAATCTTTCGGGGTGGCACTCGTAGGGGCGGCGCTGGCGCTGGGGGCGCCGATACAGGTCACGCTGTGGCTGGGGGCAGGAACGACGCTGTTGGCGCTACTGGCGAGCTTGTCTCGGGTGTCGCTGGCCCAGCGGGCGCTCATCGAGCGGCGGGCATCGTCTGTTGGGAAGTAAGGGCGTACAATAGAGGCGTTGCTGACGGAAGGAGAGTCCCATGGCGATACAGACACAAATTGAGCAAAAGTTGGCGTCGCTAACCCCAGACGTTCTCCGAGTCGAGAACGAGAGCCACATGCATAACGTGCCGGCCAACTCGGAAACGCACTTCAAAGTCACCCTGGTAAGCGATAGCTTCGACGGCATGATGCCGGTGAAGCGTCATCAGCAAATATACGCCCTGTTGGCCGACGAGCTCTCGGGCCCGGTCCACGCGCTGGCGTTACATCTCTATACGCTCCGCGAGTGGCAGGCGCGCGGCAGCGAGCGTCCCAACTCTCCCAACTGTCGTGGCGGCGGCCAGTGACCCCAGAAGTCACTCGTCGGCACTATCTGGATGCCATGGGCATTACGTCCTGGGCGTCTCGTTATCAGTTGCCCAACGCCCTGCCAACCGGCGCCTGTGAGTGGGAGGACGCACCGGCCAAAGCGGCCCCGCGCGAGCGCCTGCAGGCGTTGCTGGACGACGCCCCTGCGCCTCGCCCGCCGCGTCAAGCCGATGCCGAGCCAAACGCGTCGTCGGTGACGTCGCCTTCAGCCGTCAAAGCGCTGTTAGGGCAGGCCGTGACGGCACCTCAACCGGAAGCCGCCCCTGCGCCTGAACCGGCGGCCCGGCCCCGCGAGCGCGCCAAACCGCTGAACTTCAGTCTTTCCTGCGTCTGTCTTGGCGGGCGGTGGTTGAGTCTCTGTGAAGGCACGCTATCGGTCGTGGAGCAACAGCTGCTGGCCAATATACTGCGTGCTGCGGGCATCTGGCGCGGCGAGCTGCCGACGGTGACTCACTTCACCTGGCCACCCATGGCCACCGCTTTCGAGCCGGAAGAGCCCCTCGAAGAAGCCCAAGAGGGCGTGGCGGCGTTCATTGCCGGGGCAGCAAGTCGGCAAGGCTGGCAACTAGAGCAAGTGTTGTGGTGGGGCGCAGAGACGGCATCGCCCGACTTGGCGCGCGTCATCGCACTTGATGAAGGGCAGAGCCAAACGCTCGCGCTACCGGTTTGGCAAGGCCCCTCGCTGGCAGCGCTCATCCAGAACGCTAGCGCCAAGCGCGCGCTATGGCCCCATTTGGTGGCATTAGGCAAGCAGTGGGGTAAGGTGTGATTCGTCGGCTGAGCGCGGTCGACCGAGCGCCTTTGCTCGCGCTCGAAGCCCTCGCGCAAAGCGGCGCCAGTGGCCAGCAGCTAGAGGAGGCGCTGGCCGATGAGCAAGCGTGGGTCTTGGGGGATTGGCAGGGCGACGCGCTCGCAGGCTACGCCCTGGTCGCGAAACTACCGTTCGATGCCGAATTACAGGCCATTGGCGTGCGGCCTGATTGCCAGGGGCAAGGTATAGGGCGACGCTTGTTGGATGAGGTCATTGCCATGGCAACGGGCTGGCAAGCCGAGCGATTACTGCTGGAAGTGCGCGCCGGAAACCAGCGAGCCATTGCGCTCTATCGGCAGGTAGGTTTTCAGGAGGATGGTCGTCGGAAGGGCTACTACCCGGCCGCCAACGGCGCGACCGGGCGTGAAGATGCGCTACTGATGTCTCGAACGCTGGCTTAGGACGCGCTGCTGTCGTCCATACCGTCGAACTTGCTGAGCACACCCTGCAAACGGCGCTCCCACTCTTCGCGCTCTTGCTTTAGCTGCGCATTTTCGTTGCGCAACTCTTCGTTTTCCAGCTTCATCATCTCCAACGCCTCGACGGTGTCGGTGACTTTCTGCTCCAACTGATTGAACAACTCAAGGCTCATGCCTACCTCCAGTAACGAACGACAGGCGGCTGCCTGTCGTCTTGCCATAAAATGGATCGCGATGTTTGACGTAATGGGGCGAGCGTAACGCCGCTGTTACTTGGCGGCAAGCGCTTTACGCGGGTAACCGTCGATAGAGCCTGGCCATGCTTTCACCTGCCTGAGTTTCACGATGGAGCTGCCAGTTGGCCGGTACCGTTGGCGTCAGGCTCTGTTCGGTTTCCAAGTAGATCATCGCTTCCTTGGCTAACCATCCGTGTGCTTCTAATGCGCTGCAGCAAGACGCGGCCCATCCCTGGTGGAAGGGCGGGTCGAGAAACACCACGTCCATCGGCTGGCCTGGCGACGCGACGAACGCTAGGGCATCGGCGGTGATGACCTTGCCCTGCGCGGCTTTCAAGGTGGTGAGATTCTCACGAATATGCGACGCCACCTGGGCGTCACGCTCGACGAACGTGACCTCGGCGGCCCCCCGTGAGAGCGACTCGATGCCTAGCGCGCCGGTGCCTGCAAACAGGTCCAGCACCTGCTTGCCATAGAGGGCCTGGCCTAGCCAATTGAACAGCGTTTCGCGTACGCGATCCGGCGTGGGACGCAGGCCCGGGCGGTCGAGTACGGGTAGCTGACGGCGGCGAAAATCACCGCCGATGATGCGCAGCTTCCCTGGCGGTTTGGCTTGGCCGCGAGAGGATGTCGATGGGCGCGAGGAAGCGCGAGAAGGGCGTTGTCGTTTCATATCGCGATTGTAGCGGGCTACTTATCCAAAGTCTTGGTCTGCGGTGGTAGGATAATCCCAATGATCACCTATTTAGTCGGATGACACCTATGTTCGGTTTTTTCAAACGTAAGAAAAAGCACGACTCCCAGCAGGAGCCTCAAGACGCCCAGGAGCAGCCAGCGCTGCCGGAAGAGCCCGAAGGCGCGCCCGATACGGCGCCTGAGGCGGAGGTTTCAGCCTCGGCGACATCGCCGGCTGAGCCGCAGGAAGAAGAATCCCTCAAGCCGGCAGCGCGCGAGGACGCCGACGCGCTCGCTCAGGAGCAGTCGCCCGAGCCGGTGAATAAAGAGGATGTGCAGCCCACCGGGGTTGATGAGGACGTGACCCCGGCGCCGATGATGGATACTGTGCCAGAGCCAGAGCCAGAGCCAGAGCCAGAGCCAGAGCCAGAGCCAGAGCCAGAGCCAGAGCCAGAGCCAGAGCCCGCCGCGAAGCCAGCCCTTCAAGAGAAGCCGGTGGCGGAAAAGGGCGAAAAGAAAGGCTGGTTTGCGCGCATCAAGTCTGGTCTAGGGAAAACTCGCGCCAACCTGACCGACGGCCTGGCCGATCTGTTCCTGGGCAAAAAGCATATCGATGACGAGCTGCTGGAAGATCTGGAAACTCAGCTGCTCATGGCCGATGTGGGTATCGAAGCGACGAGCGAGATCATCGAGCGCTTGGAAGCGCGGGTGTCCCGCAAAGAGCTGAACAATCCCGAGGCGCTCTACCGTGGCTTGCAGGAAGAGTTAGCCGCGCTGCTGGCCCCCGTGTCGGCGCCGCTCAGCTTCGAGAAAGAGAGTGATGGCCCCTTCGTGATTTTGGTGGTCGGGGTCAATGGCGTTGGTAAGACCACCACCATCGGTAAGCTCACCCAGCGCTTTCAGCGCGAAGGTAAGAGCGTCATGCTGGCGGCCGGGGATACTTTCCGTGCCGCGGCGGTCGAGCAGTTGAAGGTGTGGGGCGAGCGGAACAGTGTGCCGGTCATTGCTCAGCATACCGGTGCCGACAGCGCTTCGGTGATATATGACGCGGTGGCGGCCGCCAAGTCTCGCGGCGTGGACGTGCTGATCGCCGATACCGCCGGGCGGCTGCACAACAAGAGCCACCTGATGGAAGAGTTGAAAAAAGTCCATCGGGTAATGCAGAAGCTCGATGACACAGCGCCCCACGAGGTCATGCTGGTACTGGATGCGGGCACGGGGCAGAACGCCATTTCCCAGGCCACGACCTTCAACGAAGCGGTGCCGATTAGCGGGATTACCCTGACCAAGCTGGATGGCACCGCCAAAGGCGGCATCATCTTCGCGCTGGCAAAGCAGCTCGAGACGCCGATCCGCTTCATTGGGGTAGGCGAAGGTCTGGACGACCTGCGCCCCTTCAACGCTAACGATTTCGTCAACGCGCTATTTGACCGCCAGGGAGACGATGGCCGCGCATGATTGCCTTTGAGCACGTGGGGAAGCGCTACGGAGGGCGCTTCGAGGCGCTGGCACACCTGAACTTTCGCGTCGCGAGAGGTGAAATGGTGTTTCTCACCGGCCACTCGGGAGCGGGAAAAAGTTCGCTGCTGCGCTTGATCATGCGGCTGGAAAAACCCAGCCGGGGACGCGTCGTTGTGGCCGGGCACGACATCGCCCAACTCCACGCCAGCCAGGTGCCGTTCTACCGCCGTCAGATTGGCGTGGTGTTTCAGGATCATCAGCTGTTGTTTGATCGTAGCGTGTTTCACAACGTCTCGCTGCCGCTGGACATTCAGGGGGTGGAACCCCGCGAAGCGGCCCGGCGCGTGCGCGCCGCGCTGGACAAGGTTGGCCTGTTACACCGTGAAAAAGCCTTGCCCATCGAGCTGTCGGGCGGTGAGCAGCAGCGCGTGGGCATCGCCCGCGCCGTGGTTAACAAACCCGCACTGCTGCTGGCCGACGAACCCACCGGAAACCTCGACCCCCAGCTCTCTGCCGATATCATGGCGCTATTCGAAGACTTTAACCGTATCGGCACCACGGTGATGATTGCGAGTCACGACTTGGCGCTGATCGCGCGCCTACGTCATCGAATTCTGCGCCTGCGTGATGGGCGTCTCGTAGCCGATGAGGGGGCCGTATGAAGCGCTCGACCACCCCTCGCCAAAGCGGCGCTGCTCCGCGTCCGCGCGCCGCCCGCGCGCCCGTGAAGACCGCTACGCCTACACCCGAGAAAACGCCCCGCAGCGGCGCTCGCTCTCAGCAAACGCGCGTTAGCAGTCGCCTGCGAGCGTGGGGCCGTCACCATCGCGCCATGGCGCTGGATAGCCTTTTTCGCCTGGTGCGCTACCCGCTGGGCAACTTGCTGACCATGCTGGCGATTGCCATCGCCCTGGTGCTTCCCGCAGCCCTGTGGCTGACGCTGGACAGCGCCAAGCTGCTGGACGCCGAGCTGGATGAAAGCGCATCGCTCACCGTGTACCTCGAGATGGGCGTCGACGCAGCGCAAGCGTCCCGAATCGAAGAGGCGGTGAGCGCTGATGACGGCGTGGCCAAGACGCGCATGATTAGCCCTGAGCAAGGCATGGCGGATTTTCAGCAGTCGCTGGGTATCGACGATACCCTAGCAGGGCTCGAGGACAATCCGCTCCCCGCGAGCATCGTCATTTCCCCCCAAGATGTAGAGCCCGCTGCGATGGCCGAACTGGCCGAGCGATTGGAGGGGTTAGCTGGCATCGACGAAGTCCGCGTGGATTTAGCCTGGGTCGAGCGGCTGCGCCATTTGGCGGCACTCGGCCGCCGCGTTGCGCTGGCGCTGGGCGTGCTGTTCGGTTTCGGTGTGCTGCTGGTCGTTGGCAATACCATCCGCTTGGCGGTGGAGAGTCGGCGTCGAGAAATCGAAGTGGTGATGCTGATCGGCGCGACACACGCCTTCGTGCGTCGACCCTTCTTGTACAGCGGTGCCTGGTATGGCGCGGGGGGAGGGCTCCTGGCGCTGGGGCTGTTGGCCTTGGGCAACCACTGGCTATCGTTGCCAGTGGCCGCGCTGGCGGCCAGCTACGGTGCCAGCTTCAGCTTGCCGCAGTTGGACGTGACAGGCTCTACAATTCTGCTATCTTGCAGTACACTACTTGGCTGGCTGGGCGCTTGGCTTGCCGTCACGCGTCATCTGTCCAGTATTCGCCCGCGCTGAGCCGACGCCTGCACCGCTGTCATCATAGAGTTACATGCAGCGTCTAGACTCGATACCCTGTGTCATGCGGGCAACCACGGGGAATATCTACCCCCGTTGGTCGATGCAGTGTTGGCATCGGTCATTTGAACCTTAGGCTTCGACTAAGGTCTTAAGCGTTAATGCAAGACGTTTGGCAGCACGTATTCACGTCACGCCAGCACGTCAACCACGATAGGTTTTAAGGGAGACCACCTGCACATGAGCACTAGTCTTCTACCGGTGGGACAGCTTTCGCCAGGTAACGACCTGGGAGGCTATATTCAAGCGGTGAATGGCATCGCTGTGCTGAGCGTCGAGGAAGAGCGCGAGCTAGCGTTCCGCCTCTACGATGAGGGCGATCTGGAGGCAGCGCGCCGGTTGGTGCTGTCGCACCTGCGGTTTGTGGTGCACATTGCCCGCAGCTACTCAGGCTACGGCCTGCCGCAAGCGGACTTGATCCAAGAAGGCAACGTAGGCTTGATGAAAGCCGTGAAGCGCTTCGACCCGAATCAAGGGGTGCGCTTGGTGTCGTTCGCCGTGCATTGGATCAAAGCCGAGATTCATGAGTTCGTGCTGCGTAACTGGCGTATCGTCAAAATCGCCACCACCAAGGCGCAGCGTAAGCTGTTCTTCAACCTGCGCAGCGCGAAAAAGCGTTTGGCATGGCTGAACAACGACGAGGTCGATGCAATTGCCAAAGACCTCGACGTGAAGCCGGAAGTCGTGCGCGATATGGAAGGCCGCCTCTCGGCATTCGATGCCGGGTACGATGCGTCGCCCAGCGACGACGAAGAGAGCACGTACCAAGCGCCAGCGTACTTCCTCGACGATGCCTCCGCCGACCCGGCAACGCAGCTCGAAGATAGCGACTTCGAAGAGGACTCCACGCGCCGTCTTCAATTGGCGCTCAAAGGGCTGGATGAGCGCTCGCGGGATATTCTGCAGCGCCGCTGGCTCACCGACGATAAAGCCACGCTGCACGATTTGGCCGATGTGTACGGCGTTAGCGCCGAGCGTATTCGCCAGCTCGAAAAGAACGCCATGAAGAAGCTTCGCCAGAAAATGGGCGACGCGGCGATCGCAGCGTAACGCTGAGTCGTCACGATAAAAAACGCCCCGACGGTTCGCACCGCCGGGGCGTTTTCGTTTGCCTCGTTCGTCTGTCACGTCATGCAGGTTGGGCCGTGGCCCGTAACAGCTGGCCCGAGATCAGCGTCCACTGGTCGTCCCAATACTCGGTAGGTAGCCGCTTGAAGTCGCTGCGTACGTATTGCGAAATACGCCCCTCGGCCTGAGCGATCAATAAATTGGCGGCGGCCGAGGCGGAAATGCTGGTGCGCAGCCCTTCGCGCAGCTCGGCTTCACGGAGCACCTGCTTGAGCTGGGTCTCTAGGCGCTCGAAGAGCTGGTGTACCCGCTGGCGCAGTCGAGCGGTCTCTCCGGTGAGCACATCGCCTCCCAGTACCCTGGCAAGCCCAGGGTTCTTCTCGGCAAACCCAAGCAGGAGCGAGAGAATCGTTCCGCAGCGGGTGGTTGCGTCGGGAATATCATCGAGAATGCGGGTGATTCGGGCGAAAATGCTCTCTTCGATAAAGTCGATCAAGCCCTCGAACATGCGCGCCTTGCTGGGAAAATGGCGATACAGCGCCGCTTCGGAAACGCCCACTTGGCGCGCCAGGGCAGCCGTGGTGATGCGTTTACCGCTATCCTCTTCCAGCATGATGGCCAGCGCCTGCAGTATCTGCTCGCGGCGGCGAGGTTTGCGATCGTCACTCATGACTCTTGCCCTCCGTCGCGATTAGCCTGCGTCAGTGATCAGGGTGCCTACCCCGGCGTTGGTGAAAATTTCCAGCAGTACGGCGTGGGGCACACGCCCATCAATAATGTGGGCGCTGTTCACGCCGCCTTTCACCGCGTCCAGCGCGCAGCGGATCTTGGGGAGCATCCCGCCGTAGATGGTGCCGTCGGCAATCAGACCGTCCACCTGAGCGGTCGTGAGCCCGGTCAGGACCTTGCCTTCGCTGTTCATCAAGCCTGCCACATTGGTGAGCAGCATCAGCTTTTCGGCGTTCAGCGCTTCGGCCAGTTTGCCTGCCACCAGGTCGGCGTTGATGTTGTAGCTGTTCCCTTCGTCATCGACCCCGATAGGCGCGATGACCGGGATGAAGTCGCGAGCGGCCAGCATCTCGATGAGGTCGGTGGAGATCGACTCCACTTCGCCCACGTGGCCAATATCGATGATCTCCGGCGCGGTCATCTCCGGGCTTTGGTGCTCTACCTTGAGCTGGCGAGCGCGAATTTGAGCGCCATCTTTGCCGGTCAAACCAATCGCTTTGCCGCCGCTTTGGTTGATCAGGTTGACGATGCTCTTGTTGACCAAGCCGCCCAGTACCATCTCGACCACGTCCATGGTTTGGGAGTCGGTGACCCGCATGCCGTTGACGAAGCGGGATTCGATATTGAGCTTCTCCAGCAGGCTGCCAATTTGCGGACCGCCGCCGTGCACCACTACCGGGTTGATGCCAACCTCTTTCATCAGCACGATGTTACGAGCAAACGAGTCGATCAGCGTGTCTTCGGTCATGGCATTGCCACCGTATTTGACGACGACGGTTTTACCGGAAAATTGCTGAATATAGGGAAGTGCTTCTGACAGCACCTCCACAACGACCTGAGGGTCGCGGCTAGCTGAACTCATGACGATGTCCCTTGGCTCTTTTTTAATGTCGGTTGCGTCGCTGTGCGCGGCTGGCAATCACAGCCTGTTTAACACGTCGCGCGTTCTAAAGGCGCGATCATGCCGTTGTGGTGGCCGGTATGGTCAGTGTAGGTGCGACACCGTGCAGCGCGTTTGCAAAGCGTTCACGGATGCGAGCAAGTGCTTCGCTGTCCTTTCCCTCGAAACGCAGAACCAGTGCAGGCGTCGTGTTTGAGGCGCGGCATAATCCCCAGCCGTCTGGGTAATCAACGCGAATGCCATCCAGCGTGGTTTTGATACCTTCGCCGAAGTCGCCCTCTCTGGCAAGCGTCTCGATAATGGCAAATTTTTCTTCATCGGCAACGCTGATATTGATCTCTGGCGTGCTGACATCCTGGGGGAACTGGTCGAAAAAAGCGTCCGCATCGCCTTGGAACTGGGCAAGGATCTCCAGCAGTCGAGCGGCCGAGTAGAGGCCGTCATCGAAACCGTACCAGCGCTCCTTGAAAAAGAGATGACCGCTCATTTCACCGCCCAGCAGCGCGCCGGTCTCTTTCATCCGCGCTTTGATGAGCGAGTGGCCGGTGCGCCACATCTCGGGGTCGCCGCCTGCCTCGCTAATCACCTTCGCTAGGTTGCCGGTGCACTTGATATCGAAGACGACTTTGGCGCCTGGGTTGCGCGACAGCATATCGGTGGCAAACAGCATCATCAGGTGGTCGGGATAAATCATGCGCCCTCGGGGCGTGACGACGCCTAGACGGTCACCGTCGCCATCGAAGGCCAGGCCGATGTCGGCACCGGTCTGTTGAACGTGGCGAATCAGGTCCTGCAGATTTTCAGGCTTACCGGGGTCGGGGTGATGGTTGGGGAAGCGCCCATCGATCTCGGCGAACAGCGGCGTGGTGGCGACGCCCAAACGTTCGACGAGCTGGGGGCCTAATTCGCCCGCCACACCGTTGCCGCAATCCACCACGGCGCTGAGCGGGCGTGCTAGCGTCACATCGCTCAAGATGCGCTCCAGGTAGGTGGCGCGCAAATCGTGGTGGCGAACGCTACCGTCGCCGTGAGTGAAATTACCTGCCTGAATGCGCTCAAAGAGCGCAGTAATCGCGTCGCCCGATAAGGTGTCGCCCGCCAGGACGATTTTAAAGCCATTGTAGTCCGGCGGGTTGTGGCTACCGGTGAGCATAACGCCTGAGCGGCTCTCTGCCAGCGTATGCGTGGCAAAGTAGAGGACCGGTGTGGGCACCATGCCGATGTCGATCACGTCCCGCCCTGCGGCCTGTAGGCCGCGAATGAGCGCCGCCTGCAGGCGCGGCCCAGACGTGCGGCCATCCCGGGCCACGATCACCGTCTGTTCGCCACGAGCGGCCGCTTCGGAGCCGACGGCGCGGCCAATCAGCTCGGTGGTGGCGTCGTCAAGTGTGTCATCTACTACGCCGCGAATGTCGTAGGCGCGAAATATCGAAGCGGGTACGGTCATCATCGATCCTTGAAAACGCTGATAGGGGAGTGAGTCGGCGCGTTATTGACGCCCGGTGCTGCCAAAACCGCCGCTGCCGCGGGACGAGTCGGTGAAGCGATCGACGAGGTCGAGATCGGCTTGCACCACGGGCACCAGAACGTATTGGGCGAGCCGTTCGAAGGGGGTGATCGTGAAGCTGGCCTGACCGCGGTTCCAGACCGAGATCATCAGCTCGCCCTGGTAGTCGGAGTCGATCAAACCTACCAGATTGCCCAGTACGATGCCGTGTTTATGGCCAAGGCCAGAGCGCGGCAAAATCATGCCCGCTAAGCCTGGATCTTCGATATAGATGGCCAGCCCGGTGCGCACGAGCTGACACTCGCCAGGGGCGAGCGTCAGCGGCTCATCCAGCAACGCCCGTAAGTCCATGCCTGCAGAGCCTGCCGTGGCGTAGGTGGGCAGATAGTCATGCAGACGCTCGTCCAACACGTGGCACTGTAGGCGCGGGCGGGGGCTACTCATGGTCAGGCTCCAGAGGTGGTCAAGGAGAGTTGTGTGAAAGCGCGTTGAACGATCAGCGCGGCCAACTGGGTTTTGGGTTGCGGCGCCGCCGCCCATTGCTCGCTTCCATGGGGCGTTCGCCATAGCAGGAGCGCGGCGTTGTCGTCGCTGCCAAAGCCCAGGCCCTGCTGGGAAACGTCGTTGGCGACGATCATGTCGAGCCCTTTGCGGGTGAGCTTGTCCTGGGCGTAGCGCTCCACGTCCTGGGTCTCGGCGGCAAAGCCCACGACGAAGGGGCGCTGGCCGTCTGGCAGTGCCGCCACGTCGGCAATGATGTCGGGGTTTTTCACCAGCGTGAGCGTCAGGGTGTCCTGGTCGTCGGTTTTTTTCAGCTTGTGCTCGGCCGCATGGGCGGCGCGGTAATCGGCCACCGCTGCGCAACCAATGAACAGTGCTGCCGTTGGGGCGAGACGCAGCGCTGCCTCGTGCATCTGCAGGGCCGTATCGACGCTGATCCGCTCGACCCCCTGAGGGGTGGGCAGATTGACCGGGCCGCTAACCAGCGTTACCCGTGCCCCTTGCGCGGCGGCTTCGGCTGCCAGGGCATAGCCCATCTTGCCTGAGCTGTGATTCGACAGGTAGCGGACGGGGTCTAATGCTTCCCGGGTAGGACCAGCAGTAATCACCACGTGCGGAGCATCTTGGGAGGCAATGGACGGTGGAGCAAAATGGCGGCGAAGCGCTTCAATGATCTCCTCAGGCTCGCTCATTCGCCCTGGACCGACGTCACCGCAGGCTTGGTCGCCTGCGGCGGGGCCAATGAGCTGCCAGCCGTCGCTGGCCAGCTGGGCGACATTGCGCTGAGTGGCGGGGTGGCGCCACATGGCTTGATTCATCGCTGGCGCGATGAGTCGTGGCGCCTCGGAGGCCAAGCAGAGCGTAGTGAGTAGATCATCCGCCATGCCGTGCACCAGCCGCGCGATCAGGTCGGCCGTGGCGGGGGCGATGACGATGGCATCCGCCCAGCGGGCGAGCTCGATATGTCCCATGCCGGCTTCCGCGTCAGGATTGAGGAGCGAGGTCCGCACGGGCTCGCCCGAGAGCGCCTGAAGCGTGAGGGGCGTGATGAAGGCTTGGGCCCCCTCGGTCATGACCACGCGCACTTCGCAGCCCGCCTGCTTGAGCAGCCGTACGATCAGCGCGCTTTTGTACGCCGCGATGCCCGCGCTAACGCCGAGCAGCAGGCGCTTACCCGCAAGTGACGACAAAGGGGAGTGCGAAAGTGAGGCCATGGTGGGCAGTCCAGTGTGACGATCAACAAGGGGCTTACCATACCATTTGACCGATTATTTTGGCATGCTCAGGCGAGTGCTAATAAAGCTAGGTAAAGTGAGGCGTGCGGTAGGCATCGCTCATCAAGTGTAGAGGCAGGGAGGCGTCGAATGGGAATTAATCACTGGCCTGAGGGCGAGCGGCCACGGGAAAAACTGCTCAATATGGGCGCTCAGGCGCTCTCGGATGCGGAGCTTCTGGCTATTTTTCTTCGCGTAGGGGTGCAGGGGCGCTCTGCGGTGGATTTGGCGCGGGACCTGCTGACCAGTTTCGGGGGATTAAGGCAGTTGCTGGAAGCCGACCAAACCCAGTTCTGTGCCGCTCGTGGGCTGGGGAGCGCTAAATTTGCGCAACTACAGGCCACACTTGAGCTTTCAAGGCGGCATTTAGCCAGTCAACTGGCGCGTGGCAATGCGTTAACCTCACCTGCCTTAGTGCGTCACTACCTGAGCTCTCAGCTGCGTCATTTGGGGCATGAAGAGTTCGCGGTACTTTTTTTGGATACGCAGCACCGAATTATTCGCTATGAATCCCTGTTTCGCGGTACCCTAGACAGCGCATCCGTTTATCCCCGCGAAGTTGCCAAGCGTGCGCTGGAACTACACGCTGGCGCTGTCATCCTGGCCCACAATCACCCCTCGGGTGTGGCTGAGCCCAGCGATGCCGATCGACGTATCACCGAACGCTTGAAAGATGCCCTTGCACTCTTTGACGTGCGGGTTCTCGATCATTTTGTGGTGGGAGACGGAGACGTGGTGTCGTTTGCCGAGCGTGGCTGGCTATAGCCGTCATATCAGCAGGAGAAAACGTGCGGCGGGTCGTAAGGCCAATGCCTCTTTTCTAAGTAAATTGTCCAAAAACGCGCTTTTTTGGCCTTTTTGGGCGGTTTCGCTTGCTGGTAGCTAGGTGCTCTGGTATAAAGTGCCACCTTTGAACTTGGGTTGAATAACGGATTTGGGTACAGCTAGGCGGTTAACTGCGTCGACTCCCTCCCTGCTCCGGTTTGCCCGACAGTTTTGAACAACTCGCCAAGCGGTTGGAGGCTCTCATGTCCAAAGTATGTCAGGTTACCGGCAAGCGTCCGGTAACTGGTAATAACGTTTCTCACTCCCAGCGTAAGACACGTCGTCGTTTCTTGCCGAACCTGCACACCCATCGTTTTTGGGTTGAATCCGAAAACCGCTTCGTCAAGCTGCGCGTTTCCTCCAAAGGCATGCGCATCATCGACAAGAAAGGTATCGAGACGGTTCTGGCCGACATCCGCAAACGCGGCGACGCTATCTAAGCTAGCTTCTGCTAAGCACTTTTGGGAGAGTTAAACCATGCGCGATAAGATCAAGCTGGTGTCTAGTGCCGGTACTGGCCACTTCTACACCACTGATAAGAACAAGCGGAACACCCCGGATAAGTTCGAATTCAAGAAATACGACCCGGTGGTCCGTAAGCACGTCATCTACAAGGAAGCCAAGATCAAGTAATCGCGGTTACGATGATCGGCTTTCACCGCAGGCGAGCGCCTGTTGAAAAACCCGGCCCAAAGCCGGGTTTTTGCATGTCTGTCGTTAGTGCCCTGGCTGGTCCTGGCTGTCACGGCGCTGTCATCATAGGCTTTCATCATGCCCGAACTGCCTGAAGTAGAAACCACACGACGTGGCATTGCCCCCTATCTCGAAGGGCAAGAGATTACCGAAGTGCGAGTGCGCCAGCCGCGCTTGCGCGTGCCGGTGCCTGACGATCTGGCCGATCGCCTGATCGGCGCGCGCGTCGGCGAGCTGGCGCGCCGCGCCAAGTATTTGCAGATGCCGCTAGCCATGCCCGATGGCCATGCCACGCTGCTGTGGCACTTGGGCATGTCGGGAAGCCTGCGTATTGCGCGCCTGGGCGACGTACCTAAAAAACACGATCATGTGGATCTTGTGACGGCCAGCGGCTATGTGCTGCGCTACCATGACCCGCGGCGGTTTGGTTTCGTCGACTGGCAGCAGGGCGACGGCAGTCGCGATACCCGCCTTGCGCATCTTGGCCCCGAGCCGCTGAGCGAGGCCTTCGATGGCCAGTGGCTCTACCGCCTGTCCCGTGACAAGCGCGTGGCAGTCAAACCCTTTTTGATGGATAACCGAGTGGTCGTGGGTGCGGGCAATATCTATGCCGCCGAAGCGCTGTTCATGGCTGGTATCGACCCGCGCCGTGCGGCGGGGCGTATCTCCCGGGCGCGCTACGATGCGCTGGCGGCCGCCGTCAAAGAGGTCTTGGCGGCAGCCATTACCCAGGGCGGCACCACGCTGCGCGATTTCGTCAGCGGCCAAGGAGAGCCCGGTTATTTCGCCCAGCGGCTGAACGTTTACGGTCGCCACGGGCAGCCCTGCCTGCGCTGTGGCAGCGAGCTGAGGCGAATCACTCTGGGCCAGCGGGCCAGCGTGTTTTGCCCCGGCTGCCAGCGCTAATCGCCGCCTTGGGCGGCGACCTGTTTTGCTTATGCGGGCAGCGCGTCGACGTTGCTCGCCTGCTCTTTTGGAGATTGTTGTGACTCAACGCCTGCGCCTGAACAAGAATGCCGATCGCCGCTTGAAGGCTGGCCATCTGTGGATCTACTCCAACGAAGTCGATATCAAAGAGACGCCGCTGAAAAACTTTGCGGCGGGTGAGCCTGCGCTCGTGGAGGCGTCCAACGGAAAAACGCTGGGCGTGGCTTACGTGAATCCCCACTCGTTGATCTGTGGGCGCGTCATGTCCCGCGATCCTGAAATGCGCCTGGACCGCTCGCTGTTCGTGCATCGTTTCAATCAAGCGCTCGCGCTGCGTCAGCGCGTGTTCGATCAGCCGTTCTATCGTCTGATTCACGGTGAAGGCGATCTGCTGCCGGGCTTGGTGATCGACCGGTTTGGCGATGTGCTGGTGGTGCAGCTCAACACCGCCGGTATGCAGGCACTGGCAGAGGAGATCGTCGATGCGCTGGAGAAAGTCGTCAAGCCGAGCGCCATCGTCTTCCGTAACGACACCGGTGGCCGCCGTCAGGAGGGTCTGGAAGCCCACGTGGAAGTGGTCAAAGGCACGCTGCCCGATGAAGTGCTGCTGGTCGAAAATGGCGTCACCTTTGCCGTACCGGTGCTGAACGGCCAGAAAACCGGCTGGTTCTACGATCACCGCGTCAACCGCGCTTGGCTCAACAGCCAAGTGGCGGGTAAGCGCGTGCTGGATGTCTTCAGCTACGTGGGTGGCTGGGGCGTTCAGGCAGCGGCCAGCGGTGCCTCAGAAGTGCTCTGCGTGGACGCATCCGGTGCGGCGTTGGAGCAGGTGGCGCGCAACGCCGAACTCAACGGTGTTCAAGAGCAGGTGGCGATTGGTGAAGGCGACGCCTTTGAAGCCCTGGCGGCATTGAAGGCCGATGGCGAGCAGTTCGACGTGGTGATTCTCGATCCGCCTGCGTTCATCAAAAAGCGCAAGGACATTCCCCACGGTGAGCGCGCCTACTCGCGTCTCAATCGTGAGGCGATGCGTCTGCTAGGCCGCGACGGCCTGCTGCTGTCGGCGTCGTGTTCCATGCACTTGGCGTCCGAGCGCTTGGTCGACGTAGTCCGTGGCGCGGTGCGCCACCAGGATCGTCACGGCCAGGTCATCTTCCAGGGCCACCAAGGGCCGGATCATCCGGTACATCCGGCCATTCCGGAAACGGCCTATTTGAAGGCGCTGGGCGTTCGCGTATTCCGCGATTGACCCCCCGCTAACCGTCAATATGAGGTAGAACAAGGAGAGAGCCACATGGAGTGGGCATTGCCAGACCCGTTTGTGATCGACCTGAAGGTGCTGCCCGAGGCGATCGATGCCTATCAGCACGTCAATAACAGCGAGTACTTGCGCTGGGTTGAGCAAATTAGCTGGGCGCACTCCGAGGCACTGGGGCTCTCTCTTGAGCGCTACCGAACGCTGGACAGGGCAATGGTGGTACACCGCCATGAGCTGGACTACCTCGCACCCGCCTTTTCCGGCGATGCGCTGCAGCTTGCGACTTGGATCGTCGCCTGCGACGGCCGGTTTAGCCTAACCCGTCGCTTTCAGTTGAAGCGTGTGGAGGATGGCAAAACGCTGCTCAACGCCCGCACCCGATTTGCGTGCGTGGCCCTCTCCAGCGGCCGCCCGAAGCGTTTGCCTGACGAGTATCAGCGTATCTATGGCAGTGCGGTGATCGAGGAGCGATGAGGCGGAGCTGAGGAGCGTCGATTTTTTCGTGTGCCGCGCTCACGCACTAGATATTTCTGTTAAAAAACGCCTTAGCCGGCGTTTTTTTTCGTTTTGATTCATAGGGGTGGTGGTTCTCACCGGCTGTGCTGTAATGCAGTGAGCGACGTGTCGTTCATCCGAACTGTGGAGAATTCAGCCATGAAAATTGCCGTTCCCAAAGAGATCAAAAATCACGAGTACCGTGTCGCCCTTACGCCGACAGGGGTGCGCGAGCTAACCGGGCGTGGCCACCATGTCTACGTGGAGAGTGGCGCGGGCGACGGCGCAGGCTTTCCCGATAGCGCTTATCAAAGCGCGGGCGCCACCATCGAAAAAAGCGTGGAGGCGCTGTGGCAACACGCCGAGCTGATCTTGAAAGTCAAAGAGCCGCAGCCAGAGGAGGTCGCGCGTCTCACCCCGGAGCATACGCTGTTTACCTACTTGCACTTGGCCGCTGAAAAGTCCCTCACCCAAGGGCTAATGGAAAGCGGTGCCACTTGTATTGCCTACGAAACCATTACCGATGCCAAAGGCGGCCTGCCACTGCTTGCCCCCATGAGCACCGTCGCTGGCCGAATGGCCGTACAGGCGGGGGCGCATAGCCTGGAGAAAGCGCAGGGCGGTTCTGGCGTACTGCTGCCGGGTGTCCCCGGTGTGTCGCCAGGCAAAGTGACAGTGATCGGCGGTGGCGTGGTGGGCGAGAACGCTGCTCGCATGGCGCTGGGACTGGGCGCGGACGTCACGATTCTGGATAAATCCATTGCCCGGCTGGAAGTGCTGGATGATCGCTATCAGGGGCGCATCAAAACCGTTTACTCCACGGCCGACGCGCTGGATCACGCGGTACGAGAGTCGGACATGATCGTGGGGGCCGTGCTCATTCCGGGGGCTGCAGCCCCCAAGCTGATCACGCGTGCCATGCTGGCAGACATGAAGCCGGGGAGCGTACTGGTAGACGTGGCGATCGATCAGGGCGGCTGCTTTGAAACCAGCAAGCCCACCACCCACGCCGAGCCCACCTATCTCGTGGATGGCATCGTGCACTACTGTGTGGCCAACATGCCCGGTGCCGTGGCACGTACGTCTACGCTAGGGCTGACCAACGCCACGCTGCCGTTCGTGCTGGCACTCGCCGACAAAGGCTGGCAAAAGGCGCTCGCCGACGATGCGCACTTCTTGCCCGGTCTGAACGTTCATAATGGCCAGATCACTTACCGTGCGGTCGCCGAGGCCTTTGGCTTGGCGAGCGTCGACCCCAGCAGTGTGGTGGGGCGATAAAGGGCTTAAGCGTGTCTAATGCTCAATAGTGGGGCGGAACGTCATCTTCAGGGCGAAAGCTGCCTTGGCTATCGCCTGCTTGGAGCGCCTGATGCTGTTCACGTAGCCGTTCGCGCATCAAGGCGCTGAGTTGCTCGAGTTTTTCCAAGCGTCGTTCTTGCTGGGCGACCGCTTGGTCGAGCGTATCCAGCCAATGCTCTTGATAAGCCAGCCGACTCTCCAACGATTCAAGACGTTGAGTGAGCTCGGCAGGCGATAAATCGTTTGTCATGATAACATCGTCACCTTGTGTAGTATGCTCGGTACTGTTAGGAATGGGCCTGGTAGTTCGAGTATTGTCCTTCGTCTGTTACCCATACAACAAGAGAGCTTTCATCATCTATGAACCCAAAAGTTGTTTTTCGCTGTTTCTTTATCAGTATCTTACTGGCCGCCCCCACGCCGCTTTTGTTGGCGGGGATCGTTCATTTAACCAATGCACCGATGGCTGAACAGTGGCTAGCTGGCGCGGCGTTTAGTGTGTATGCCGCCGTCGCCCTTGGCTGCTTTGTCATGTTGTTCATTGGCACGTTAGCCGCCGCTGCCCTGGCGCCGCCCATGGTGGTCAAAGCGGACGTTGCCCGAGTGAAACCAGCACCGCGTCAGCCTCAAGCGACGTCGCCGGTAGCGGACGATGATGAAGAAGACATCATCGATCCCAACGATGGCCGTGAAGAGGGAGAGGTCAAGTGGTTCAATACCAATAAAGGTTACGGCTTCATTACCCGCGATAACGGAGAGGACGTATTCGTTCACTTTCGTGCCATCCGTGGCCGCGGCCCACGGATGCTGGCCGAAGGCCAAATCGTTCGCTATCACGTGATCAAAAACGATCGTGGCCTGCAGGCCGATGATGTGAGTATTATCGAGTAAGCGTTCTAACAGCGTCCCTTGCTGGTAGAGAAAACCCCCGCATTGGCGGGGGTTTTTGCATTTAGCGGCCCGAATCGGGCCATTCGATGGCACGCTCTTGGCCGCTGGGTAGAACTTGCCAAAAACGGTCAGGGTCATCGCCGGGATGCCAGCCGCCTAGCGAGCAGCGAACTTCCACCTGCAGCGCCTCAGCGGCATGCTGAGCGCACTCCTGATCGGTATGCCACGGCGTCTGGTTGCTGTCGAACCAGAGACTGGCAAAACCATCGGCAGCGTTGTCCACCAGCAGCACCGGCACGCTATCGCCCTGATGTTGGCCGCGGGTTTTCCATTTCCCCTTGCCTGCCGGGCTGAGGGGTGGTGCGCTCAGAACCTCGGCCAGCCAAGCATTGACGTCATCCAGCGTGACCCGCGCCAGATACACTTCGATATCCGGAAACCGCTCCATCATACGCTTACCTCATCGGTGGTCAGCAGCGCTTGCAGGGTTGCTTCGTAGATGCGGCTCAGCCCATCCAAATCGCTGGCCCGCACGCGCTCGTTCACCTTGTGGATGGTGTCATTGAGCGGTCCGAGTTCGACCACCTGGGCGCCTAGGGTGGCAATGAAACGGCCATCGGAGGTGCCGCCGCTGGTGGAGAGCTGCGGACGCTCACCGGTCACGGCTTCCACGCCACGAATCGCCGCATCCACCAGCTCGCCTTCTGCGGTCAGGAATGGTTCGCCGTTCAGGGTCCAATCAATGTGGTACTCGAGGCCGTGCTGATCCAGAATCGCCTCGGTGCGTGAGCGCAGCTCGTCATGGGTGACTTCGGTGGAATAGCGGAAGTTGAACACCACCTCTACCTCGCCAGGAATCACGTTGGTGGCTCCGGTACCGGCACGCATGTTCGAGATCTGAAAACTGGTCGCAGGGAAGAAGTCATTGCCTGCATCCCAATGCTCGTTGACGAGCGCATCCAGGGCGGGCATCGCTTGGTGAATCGGGTTGCGCGCTAGGTGGGGGTAGGCCACATGGCCCTGCACGCCTTTCACATGCAGCACGCCGCCCAAAGAGCCACGGCGCCCGTTTTTGATCACGTCGCCCAGGCGAGCGGTAGACGAGGGCTCGCCCACGATGCAGTAGTCCAAGCGTTCATTGCGCTCGCGAAGGTGTTCGACCACCGCGCGGGTGCCGTCGATGGCGGGCCCCTCTTCATCGGAGGTAATCAAAAACGCGATCCGCCCCTCGTGGTCGGGGTAGCGGGCGACAAAGCGCTCCACCGCCGTCAGCATCGCTGCCAGGCTGCCTTTCATGTCCGCCGCGCCGCGCCCGCACAGCATGCCTTGGTCGTCGATACAGGGCTCGAAAGGCGGAAATTCCCAGTTGGTGTGTGGCCCGCTGGGCACCACGTCGGTGTGTCCGGCAAAGGCAATCACCGGGCCGTGATGACCGCGTACGGCCCAAAAGTTCTTCACGTCGCCAAAGGGGAGCTGCTCGATATGGAAACCGAGCGCCGTTAAGCGCTCGATCATCAGGTTCTGGCAGCCTTCATCGTCGGGGGTCACCGATGCCCGGCTAAGCAGCTCGAACGCCAGCGTCAGCGTCGGCGACAGTGAGTCAGGCTCAGTTATGGGCATGCAGCGCCTCGTTCAGCGCAATGGCGCTTTTATTGGTCAGGCACTCGATGCGGCCACTCTGTGAGTTGCGGCGCAGCAGCAGGTCGTCTTGGCCTGCCAGCTCGCGGGCGGCAACGGTATTGACTTCCTGGCCCTGGTCATCCAATAGCGTCACTTTGGAGCCTGCGGTGATGTAGAGGCCAGCTTCGACGGTGCAACGGTCACCCAGCGGAATGCCGATGCCGGCATTGGCACCAATTAGGCAGCCTTCGCCCACCTTGATGATGATGTTGCCGCCGCCCGATAGCGTGCCCATGGTCGAGCAACCGCCGCCCAGGTCAGAACCTTTGCCGACCATCACACCTGCGGAAATGCGTCCTTCGATCATGCCGGGGCCTTCGGTGCCCGCGTTGAAGTTGACGAACCCTTCATGCATGACCGTGGTGCCTTCGCCCAGGTAAGCGCCCAGACGTACGCGGGCGGTGTCGCCGATGCGGATGCCGGTGGGCACAACGTAGTCGGTCATTTTGGGGAATTTGTCCACGCAGTCGACGGACAGCGTACGGCCAGCCAGGCGTGCCTTGAGACGGCGGGCGGGCAGCTCTTCGATGTCGATGGCGCCTTCGTTGGTCCAGGCGATGTTACGCAGCAGGCCGAACATGCCGGTCAGGTCCAGGCCGTGAGGCTTCACTAAGCGATGCGACAGCAGGTGCAGCTTCAGGTACACCTCCGGGGCGGTTTGCGGCGGCTGGTCGCTCTCCAGGAACATCGCCACCAGCGGGCGCTGGCTAGTGGCCAGCGACTCGGCCAGGGCGGCCTGCTCGGAGTGGCCTGCCGCTTCCAGCGCTTTGGCCAGGCGGGTGCAGTCTTCCGGCAGGAAGCTCACCGGGGCATTGCCTGCCGGTGCATCCAGCGCTTCTTGGGCGGCGGCGACCAGACTCGCGTCCGGATTGAGCAGCGGGGCCGGGTAGTAGATTTCCAGCCAGTCGCCCTGGGTGTTTTGGGTGCCGATTCCAAGCGCGAAGCTCAGCATAACGCGTATTCCTTAGAGGTTAGTGAGAGAAAGTGAGTGAGAGAAGTCGAGTCCAGGTTAGCCGCTTAGCGTGTCATAGTCGCCGTCACGGTAGCCGATCAGGATGGTGCCGTCGTCGAGTTCCAGCAGCGGCCGCTTGAGCAGCGTCGGGTGCTGGAGCAGCAGCTGACGCGCCGAGTTGGCATCGTAATCCTTCTCTTCGTCAGAAAGATCCCGCCAGATTTTGCTGCGCTTGTTGATTACCTCGACCAGCGGAACACGGTTCAGGATGTGTTCGAGTAGCGCCGCCGACAAGCCATCTTTACGCAGGTCGTGGGTTTTATACATCAGCGCTTTGTCGTCCAGCGCTTTGCGCGCTTTGCGGCAGGTGTCGCAGTTATGAATGATGTAGAGCGTCAGCATAGAGCCTCCTGTCGTCGTCTTAGGCGGCGCGGACTAGCCGCGCTCGATAAGTTGGCGAAGGCGCGTGGCCGCTTCCAAGGTCGGCTCAAGCTCCGCCACTAAGGCTAAGCGTAGCCGACCCGCGCCAGGATTATGGCCGTTGTGGCCTGGGCGGCCCATTAAACTGCCGGGAAGCACGCTCACGTGTTGTTCGCTGAATAGCCGCTGGGTAAAGGCGATATCGTCGCCGCCCGGTACCGCAGGCCAGAGGTAGAAGCTCGCTTCGGGGGTGGGGAAGTCCATCACCGGGGCGAGTACTTCCGTCACCGCGCTGAATTTTTCCCGGTAGGCGTCGCGGTTGGCGCGCACGTGGGTTTCGTCCTGCCAGGCTGCGATGGACGCGTGCTGCAGCGGCAGCGACATGGCGCAGCCATGATAGGTGCGGTAGCGCTTGAAAGGGGCGAGTAGGCCCGCATCGCCCGCCACGAAGCCGGAGCGTAGGCCCGGTAGGTTGGAGCGCTTGGAGAGCGAGTGGAAGACCACGCAGCGGCGGTAGTCATCGCGGCCAAGCTCGGCGCAGGCCTGTAAAAGCCCGGGCGGCGGCGTGTTCTCGTCTAGGTAAAGCTCGGAGTAGCACTCGTCGGAGGCGATGATGAAGTCGTGCTCATCGGCCAGGGCAATCAGCTGTTTGAACTCGGCCAGCGGCGTGACGGCCCCGGTCGGGTTGCCCGGCGAGCAGATAAACACGATCTGCACGTCGCGCCAAGTGTCGGCGCTGACCGCTGAAAAATCGGGGCGGAAGCCGTTTTCGGCGGTGCAGTCCAGGTAGAGCGGCTGGCCGCCTGCCAGTAGCGTCGCGCCTTCGTAAATTTGGTAGAACGGATTGGGCACGGCCACCTTGGCGGGGCGCGTGCGATCCAGCGCGGCCTGCACGAAGGCGAAGATCGCTTCGCGAGTGCCGTTCACCGGCAGTACCTGGCGTTCGGCGTCCAGCCCCGCGAGGCCAAAGCGCTGGGTCGCCCAGGCGGCGATCGTCTCGCGTAGCGCGGGCAGGCCGTTGGTGGCCGGATAGCGGGCCATGTCGAGCTGGTGGGCAATGAGAGCGTCCAGCGCGCCTTGATAGGGGGCGTGCTGAGGTTCGCCGATCGTCAGCGGAATATGCGTCAGTCCCGCCGGGGGCGTGAGCGCCGCTTTGAGGGCGGCCAGCTTTTCAAACGGATAGGGGTGTAGGGCGTTGAGATCAGGGTTCATGGCGCGTCCGTTGAGAGCGTAAGGGCGGGAGCGGTAGGCAAAACCATTTATCGAACCGCCGATTATAGGCAAGCCCTGGGGCAGGCTCAAACCTAACCACCAGGGCAGGGCGACTTTATGGTTTAGACGCCTAGCACTTCTATCAGCCGTTCGCGAAGCTGCTGCTGGCGTTCGGGGTCGGTGAGCGGCTCGCCTGCCTTGGTGGTAATGAAGAACACGTCCTCTACCCGCTCGCCCAACGTGGCGATCTTGGCGGCCGAGAGGGCAATATCCTGCTCCATGAAGATGCGCCCTACCCGAGCCAGCAGGCCGGGGCGGTCGGGGGCGGTCAGTTCCAGCAGGGTACGCTCGTTGGCCGGGTCCTGTTCGATCACCACTTCGGTTGGCACTTTGAAGTGCTTGAGCTGGCGCGGCGTGTGTCGGGTGACGATCTCGGGGTAGTCGTCCGGGTCGTCCAGCTCTTCTACCAAGTGGCTGCGCATCTCTTCGATGCGCTCCGGGTCACGAATCGGCTGACCGTGGCTATCCAGCACGATGAAGGTGTTGAGCGTCCAGTCGTTGTGCGACGTGGCAATGCGCGCATCGTGAATCGAAAGCCCGAGCTGCTCCATGGCGGCGGCGGTGGCGGCGAACAGGTCATCCACCGAGCGGGTGTGAATGAACACTTTGGTGCCGCCTTCGGCCATGTCGGCGGTGGGCGCGCTGATCAACACCAGCGGCAGCGGCGAGGGCTGGTGCGCCAGAATGCCTTGGGTCTGCCAGACGATCTCGCTGGGCGCGTACTGCAGGAAGTAATCTTCCCCCAGCGACTCCCACAGCTGGTCGATTTGGCCACTATCGACGCCGACTGTTTGCAGCAGCGAGCGCGCCTCAGTGCGAGTTTCGCGCACCCAGTCGTCTCGATCCGGTGGATTTTTCAGCCCACGGCGCAGGGCGCGTTTGGTTTCGGCGTGGAGCTGGCGCAATAGAGATGCCCGCCAGCCGTTCCATAGGGTGGGGTTGGTGGCGTTGATGTCAGCGACGGTGAGCACGTAGAGGTAGTCCAGGCGGGTCTCGTCGCGCACGATCAGTGCGAAGTCGCGGATTACGTCGGGGTCGCTGATGTCACGCTTCTGGGCAGTCATCGACATCAGCAGATGATGCTCCACCAGCCAGCTCACTAGGTTGGTGTCGTGCTGGGAAATGTGGTGGCGATGACAGAATTGCTCGACATCCCGCGCGCCGATTTCGGAGTGGTCGCCGCCACGGCCTTTGCCGATGTCGTGGAACAGGCCCGCAATCCACAGCAGGTCCAGCTTGGGTAACTGGTGGATGAGCGTCGCTGCCACGGGGAAGTCGCCCTTGGCCTCTGGCTTGCGGAAACCGTGCAGGAATTTCAGTAGGCGCAGGGTATGGGCATCGACCGTGTAGATATGGAACAGGTCGTGCTGCATCAGCCCCACGGCGCGACCAAACTCCGGCAGGTACTTGCCGAGAATGCCGTAGCGGTTCATGCGTCGCAGCTGGCGAGGAACGTTCCCCGGTGCCCGCATGATGGCCATGAAGAGTCGCTGGTGGCGCGGGTCTTCCCGGTAGTGATCGTCGATTTGATGGCGATGGTCACGAATCAGCCGAATGGTGTCGGCGCGAACCCCCTCGATCTCCGGGTGCTTGGCCATCAGCAGGAAGAGTTCCAGCATGGCCGCGGGGCGCTCGCGGAACAGGTTGCGCGAACGTACCTGGATATAGCCGCCCTTGGTTTCGAAGCGCTCGTTGAGCTTGACGGTTTCCAATGACTCCTTGCCGCGCAGAATCACTTCGTCGAAGTGCTGCAGCAGCATGTCGTTGAGCCCGGCAAGGGCCGTTACATGGCGATAGTAACGCTTCATGAACTGCTCGACGGCGAGCCGTTCGGGAGTGTCCTTGAAGCCGAACATCTCGGCAATGGTGCGCTGGTGATCGAACAGCAGCCGATCTTCGGCTCGGCCTGTGAGCATGTGCAGGGCGTAGCGCACCTGCCAGAGAAACGCCTGGCCCTGGCTAAGAATGCGCAGCTCGGCGTCGTTCATGAAGCCGTTGGCGACGATGTCGGTGTACTGCTCGGTGCCAAAATGGCGCTTGGCCACCCAGCCAATCATCTGGATATCGCGTAGGCCGCCGGGGGAGCTTTTGAGGTTGGGCTCCAGGTGGTACTCGGAGTTGTTGTAGCGGTAGTGGCGGGCGATCTGCTCCTGCCACTTGGCCTCGAAAAAGCGGTCGGCGGGCCACAGGTTCGGCGTGCTCAAGCGTTCGCGCATTTTCTCGCGCAGGCTCTCCGGTCCGGCGATGAGGCGCGACTCCAGCAGGTTGGTGATCACCGTCACGTCTGCTTCAGCTTCCCGTTCGCAGTCGTTGAGTGAGCGCACGCTGTGGCCGATCTCCAGGCCGATATCCCAGAGAAAGGTGATAAAAGCGCTCAGCGGCTCCCGGTAGGGGGTGTCGTCGTCGTGTTCGAGCAGTAGGAGGAGGTCGATGTCCGAGTGGGGATGCAGTTCACCACGCCCGTAGCCTCCCACCGCTACCAGCGCGACGCCGTCGTCGGGCCAAGCGTGCTGGGCCCAGGCAATGGCGAGAAGCTGGTCGAGATACCACGCCCGGCCGCGGACTAGGTCGCGGATATCGGCACCGGCGCGAAACTGCTCGTCCAGCCGTGCCTGAATGTCCCGTAAAGCCGCTTTGAAGGGGGCGATGGGAGAGCGTGACCCGGCAAGCTCGGTGCGAAACAGATCGAGATCGTAAAGCGACGTGTCCGGCTCGAACCGGTAGTGGTGAAGAAGCATCAGCGATTCAGGAAGCTAAAGTCTTCGTCGCTGCGTGCCGTCAGCACGTCAACGCCGGTGTCGGTGACGAGCAGGGTGTGCTCCCACTGGGCCGATAGGCTGCGATCTTTCGTGACGGCGGTCCAGCCATCCCGCAGTACCTTGGTTTTGTAACCGCCCACGTTGATCATCGGCTCGATGGTGAAGCACATGCCCGCTTCCAGGCGGATGTCGGCATCGGGGGCGTAGCCGTCGTAGTGCAGGAACTGCGGGTCTTCGTGAAAGTCGGCACCAATGCCGTGGCCGCAGAAATCACGTACCACCGAGTAACCATGGGCTTCGGCGTGCTGCTGAATCACACGGGCAAGCTCAGAAAGGCGCACGCCAGGCTTGACCAGCTCGATGCTTTTATACAGGCACTCTTGGGTGATGCGGCACAGGCGTTCGCCCTGAATGGTGTCGCCCACCACGAACATCACGCTGGAGTCACCGTGGTAGCCATCGGGCGTGCGCACGGTGATGTCCAGGTTCATGATGTCGCCGTTTTTGAGCTTTTTGGCGTCATCGGGGATGCCGTGGCACACCACATGGTTGATGGAGGTACAGGTTGCTTTGGGAAAGCCGTGGTAGTTCAGCGGTGCCGGCGTCGAGCCCAGCTCGTTAACGATGTACTCGTGGCACAGGCGGTCGATCTCGCCGGTGCTGATGCCCGCTTTGACGTGGGGCGTGATCATTTCGATAACGCTGGCCGCCTGGCGACCGGCTTCGCGCATTTTCTCGATTTCAGAAGGCGTCTTGATGGGAACGTTCATGAATTCTCGATGTGGCTTCTGGGTAAGTGATGAGCGGCCAATTGCGCGTCGAAACGCGCCTGCGGCTTCATCTTGGCAATGATCTATGGTATAAAGCCGCGCGCTTTCCTGCAATCGCCATCCAATGCTTCTTTACTGGCTGGCGCGGCGCGAAAGGGCAACGAGATCGCAACGCAGCACCGCTGGGTTGCACAACAGCAAGCCTTGAAAACACACATGCACCGGCACATGGTCCCGGGTGCCTTTAGCGACGTTCGACGACGCTACTGGTCGGATCCATGGGGTGCGTGGAGGCCTAACCCGAGTTTCAGGAGTTTTACCATGTCTCACGTCAATATGCGTGACCTGCTGAAAGCAGGTGCTCACTTCGGTCACCAAACCAAGTACTGGAATCCGAAGATGGGTAAATTCATCTTCGGCGCGCGCAACAAGATTCACATCATCAACCTCGAGCACACCCTGCCGGCGCTGAACGAAGCGATCGACGTGGTCGAGAAGATGGCGGCATCCAACAACAAAATTCTGTTTGTTGGCACCAAGCGCAGCGCTAGCAAGATCATCAAAGAAGAAGCGAATCGCGTTGGCCAGCCGTTCGTCAACCATCGCTGGTTGGGCGGCATGCTGACCAACTTCAAGACCATTCGTCAGTCCATCAAGCGTCTGCGTGACCTGGAAGTCATGCGCGAAGACGGCACCTTCGAGAAGCTGACCAAGAAAGAAGTCTTGATGGCAACGCGTGAGCAAGAGAAGCTTGAGCGTTCTATCGGCGGTATCAAGAACATGGGCGGCCTGCCGGACGCACTGTTCGTTATCGACGTTGACCACGAGCGCATCGCGATCAACGAAGCCAACAAGCTGGGTATCCCGGTCATTGGCGTGGTAGATACCAACTCCAACCCGGATGGCGTTGATTACGTGATCCCGGGTAACGATGACTCCATTCGTGCCATCCAGATCTACGTGAAGGCGATTGCCGACGCGTGTGGCCGTGCGAAAGAAGGTCGTCCGGACGAGTTCGTCGAAGTGACTGAAGAAGAAGCCGCTTCTGCCGACACAAACGCTGCCGCCGAGTAAGGCGACAGGGGTGCGGCGGGCAGGTTGAGCCGCATCGTGTTAAGAGGGGGCCTTATGCCCCCTTTTTCCCGCTTTGGGTTCGCCCTGGCGGGCCGATCACGCCGGATCAATGCCGGCAAGCGCTCTGCACAGTGATACGCAACGGTCATTTATCGTGCTTATACTCTGTAGCGCGTTTAACTCTCAGTTAGAACCATTTCCGAGGTGAAATCTCATGGCAGCTATCAGCGCCTCTCAGGTGAAGGAACTGCGCGAACGTACCGGTCTTGGCATGATGGAGTGTAAAAAAGCACTCACCGAAGCCGACGGTGACATCGAAGTCGCGATCGAAAACCTGCGTAAAAGCTCTGGTCTTAAAGCCGCGAAGAAGGCGGGTCGTACCGCTGCTGAAGGTGCGGTCGTTACTCGCGTAGCAGACGATGGCAGCTACGGCGTCATGGTCGAAATCAACTCTGAGACCGATTTCGTTGCCCGTGACGACAACTTCATCGACTTCTCCAACAAGATCGCGGATGCGTTCTTTGCGGCGAAGAACGAAGACGTGGCCGCGGTGATGGCGGGTGACCTTGAGTCCGCTCGTGAGCAGCTGGTTCAGAAAATCGGCGAAAACATCGGCGTACGTCGTGCCGTTGTCGTCGATGCCGTGGACGGTGGTCTGGTGGGCGAATACGTTCACGGCGGCCGCATTGGCGTTCTGACCGTCCTGAAAGGCGGCACCAGCGAAGCAGCCAAAGACGTTGCCATGCACGTTGCTGCGATCAACCCGGCCGTTGCCCATCCGGAAGAGATGCCGCAAGAGCAGCTGGACAAAGAGAAAGCGATCATCCTGGCCCAGCCGGACATGGCCGGTAAGCCTGAGCAGATCGCTGAGAAGATGGTTCAAGGCCGCCTGAAGAAGTACCTGGCCGAGAACAGCCTGACCGAACAGCCGTTCGTCAAAGACCCGAACCAATCCGTTGCTGAGTTCGTCAAAGCAGCCGGTGGCGAAGTGGTCAGCTTCACTCGCTTTGAAGTGGGCGAAGGCATCGAGAAAGAAGAAGTCGACTTCGCTAAAGAAGTCATGGAACAGGCTGGCCGTCGCTAAGGTCAGAGGTTCCAGCAAGAAGATGGCGTGCGCGCGAGCGCACGCCTTCGTGTATCCGGCCCCTGTGAAATACAGGCGCTGCCTCGCCCACCTGTGCCCAGGTCTGCCTCAGGAGAGATGCCATGTCACGTGATGTTCAAGAGTCTACCCCCACTGCTGCCACCAAAATCGACAAGTCGAAGTCGAAGTACAAGCGTATTTTGCTGAAGCTGTCGGGCGAAGCGCTGATGGGTGAGCACGATTTTGGTATCGATCCGAAGGTATTGGATCGCATGGCGCTGGAGATCGGCCAGCTGGTGGGAATTGGTGTACAGGTCGGTATCGTGATCGGTGGCGGTAACCTGTTCCGTGGCGCGGCGCTCAACGAGGCCGGTATGGATCGGGTCACGGGTGACCACATGGGAATGCTGGCAACGGTGATGAATGCGCTCGCCATGCGCGATGCGCTGGAGCGCTCCAACATTCGCTCCCGCGTGATGTCAGCGATTCCCATGAGTGGTGTGGTGGAGCATTACGACCGCCGCACTGCCATCCGCTATTTAACGTCGGGCGACGTGGTGCTGTTCTCTGCGGGCACCGGAAACCCGTTCTTCACCACGGACTCTGCGGCCTGTTTGCGCGGCATCGAAGTGGATGTCGACGTCGTCATCAAGGCCACCAAGGTGGATGGCGTGTACAATAAGGACCCGGTGAAGCACCCCGACGCCGTAAAATACGACCAGCTCTCCTATGACGACGCTCTGGACCAGAAGCTGGGCGTAATGGATTTGACCGCAATCTGCCTGGTACGTGACCATAATATGCCGGTGCGGGTATTTGATATGAACAAGCCTGGTGCCCTGCTTAACCTCGTGGTTGGAGGCAAGGAAGGCACGCTGATAGACAGAGGGTAACAACGTGATCAACGACATCAAGAAAGATGCAGAGTCTCGCATGAAGAAGAGCGTTGAGGCGCTGCACAGCAACTTCAACAAGATCCGCACGGGCCGTGCTCACCCTAGCATCCTGGATGCCGTGACCGTCGAGTATTACGGTGGTCAAGTGCCGCTGAACCAAGTGGCGTCCGTGAACGTTGAAGATGCGCGTACCTTGACCGTGGCTCCTTGGGAGCAGGGAATGGTGCCGAAAATCGAAAAAGCGATCATGACCTCTGACCTGGGTCTGAACCCGTCCAGCGCTGGTAACGTGATTCGTGTACCGATGCCGATGCTGACAGAAGAGACCCGTAAAGGCTACATCAAGCAGGCGCGTAGCGAAGCGGAAACGGCGCGTGTGGCCGTGCGTAACGTGCGTCGTGATGCCAACGGTGACTTCAAATCCTTGCTCAAGGACAAAGAGATCACCGAAGATGATCAGCGTCAGGGCGAAGACGAGATCCAGAAGCTGACCGACAAATATATCGCTGAGATCGACAAGGCGCTGGCCGCAAAAGAACAGGATCTCATGCAGGTATAACCCCCTGCGTTCACTCTGCCACGGGCGGCTTGGCCGCTCGTGGGCCATCGCTTGGCTTACTTATGACTGATCTTTGGTGCGAGAACCCATGACGTCTCCGCAGCTTCCCCAAGAGCAGCCGGGCGGCACGACGCTTTCTCGATCCGAGGAAGCGCTGCCGTCCCATGTTGCTATCATTATGGATGGTAACAACCGCTGGGCGCGGGCACGTGGGCTGTCGGGTGTGCGCGGTCACCGCGCCGGTGTCGAAGCCGTGCGCGCAGTGATCGAGCGCGCGGCAGAGCGAGGCGTCCCGACGCTGAGCCTGTTCGCGTTCTCCAGCGAGAACTGGAAGCGTCCCGCCGCTGAGGTGAACGCGCTCATGGAGCTGTTTTTGATGGCGCTCAAGCGCGAAGTCAAAAAGCTCAACGAGCGCAACATCCGCCTGTCGATTATTGGCGAGCAGCGTGGCTTTTCCCATGCGATTCAAAAGCATATCCAGCGCGCCGAAGCGCTGACCGCCGAGAATACCGGCATGCATCTGGTGATTGCCGCGAACTACGGTGGCCAGTGGGACATCGCCCGTGCCGCCCGCCAGCTTGCCGAGCAGGTGGCCGCCGGAGAGCTGTCGCCCGAGGCCATCGACGAAGCACGCTTGGATGCGGCCATGAACACCGACCAAGTACCGCCGGTGGATCTATGTATCCGTACCAGCGGCGAGCAGCGGCTCTCGAACTTCATGCTCTGGCAATTGGCCTATGCCGAACTGCATTTTTCGCCCTTATTATGGCCAGATTTCGATGGGGCGGCCTTCGACCAAGCACTCGACGATTTCTGCTTACGACGTCGCCGCTTTGGAATGACCGACGAACAAATAGAGGCGCAAGGTGCTTAAACAGCGGATGATCACCGCAGCCTGGTTGGCGCCTGTGACGCTGATCGGTCTGTTCGGCTTACAGGGAGGTGCCTTTGCGCTGTTTACAGCGCTGATCGTGCTGTTAGGTACCTGGGAGTGGACCAACCTGGCGGGCGTAGGCGCTTCGCGTACCCGGCTGGCACTGGTCGCGGGAATGGCGGTGCTGCTGGCGCTTTTATGGCTCGGCGGCGCGGCGTATGCGGTGTGGCCGCTGTGGCTCGCTGCTGCCGGTTGGCTACTCAATCTCTACTGGGTGACCCAGTACCCCCACAGCAGCCAGCAGTGGCACACCACGTCGCGCCGCCTGCTGATGGGCGTTTGGGTGTTACTGCCGTGCTGGGTGGGTTTCAATGTACTGCGCGATAGCGGTGCGGTGTGGCTGCTGTTCGTGCTACTGCTGGTCTGGACGGCCGATATCGGCGCCTATTTTGCCGGCCGTCGCTGGGGGAAGCGCAAGCTGGCCCCACGGGTGAGCCCGGGAAAATCCTGGGAAGGCGTCTACGGCGGGTTGGCCGCCACGACGCTGCTGGCGATGCTCTTTGCGCTTTGGCAGCCTCTTGGACCCATGGGCGGGGTAGCGCTGGTGGTGATTACTGCCGTGGTGACGCTGACCTCCGTGCTAGGGGATCTGTTTGAGAGCATGTTGAAGCGCTACCGCAATATCAAAGACTCCAGCCAGCTACTGCCGGGCCACGGTGGTGTGTTGGACCGTATCGATAGCCTGACCGCAGCTATTCCCATCTTCGCGCTGTTCTATCTGCAGGTACTGTCACTTCAGGTGAGCGCGCTATGAGTCACGTCTCAGTTCAGTCGGTCACCGTGCTCGGTGCGACCGGCTCCATCGGTAAAAGCACCCTGGACGTCATCGCCCGCCACCCCGACCGTTACCGTGTGCATGCGCTGACGGCGCATACGTCGAAAGAGGCGTTGCTCGAACAGTGCATCGCGCACTCACCGCGGTTTGCCGTGCTGGATACCGATGCCGATGCCCAGTGGTTGCAGCAAGCGCTGCGCCGCGCAGGGGTCAGCACAACGGCGCTGGCTGGACAGGAGGCGCTGTGCGAGGTTGCGCGGGCGGCAGAGGTCGATACCGTGATGGCAGCGATCGTAGGGGCGGCGGGGCTGTTGCCCTCACTGGCGGCCGCCGAGGCGGGCAAGCGCGTCCTGCTGGCCAACAAAGAAGCGCTGGTGATGAGCGGTGCGCTGTTCATGGATGCCGTCGCGCGCTCTGGGGCCACGCTGCTGCCGATCGATTCTGAACATAATGCCATCTACCAGTGTCTACCCAGCGAGCATCGTGGCGGGTTAGCCAAGCACGGTGTGCGGCAGCTGCTGTTGACGGCCTCCGGTGGGCCATTCCGTGGCTGGTCGGCGGAGCAGATCGCCAGTGCCACGCCCGATCAAGCCTGTGCGCATCCCAACTGGTCCATGGGTCGCAAGATCTCGGTGGATAGCGCGTCGCTGATGAACAAAGGCCTCGAACTCATCGAAGCATGTTGGCTGTTCGATGCCACGCCCGAGCAGATTCAGGTGGTCGTCCATCCGCAGAGCGTCATTCACTCCATGGCGGCCTACGACGATGGGTCGGTGATCGCCCAGTTGGGGAATCCCGACATGCGAACGCCCATCGCCTATGGCTTGGCTTGGCCTGAACGGATCGACGCCGGCGTGGAAACGCTCGACCTGTTCCAAGTCGCCCGGCTCGATTTCGAAGCCCCTGACGAGACACGCTTTCCCTGTCTTCGCTTGGCCCGGGAGGCCATGCAGGCCGGTGGCGCGGCCCCGGCGGTGTTGAACGCGGCCAACGAAGTGGCCGTCGAGGCCTTCTTGGCGGGGCACATCACGTTCGGGGCGATTCCAGAGCTGGTCGCAACGGTCATGGGGCTGGCGTATCCCGGTCAAGCCGATTCGCTGGAGCGAGTGCTGGCGGCGGACCGCTGGGCGCGCGAGCAAGCGGCAATCACCTTACGTCAGTTAACCGCTTAGTCTCAGTCAACGCTGAGCAGCGCGTCGTGGAAAGGAGCGAAAAGTGGGCCTGATACAGAATATCTTAGCCGTCATCGTCGTGTTGGGACTGCTAGTGACCTTTCATGAATTTGGTCACTTCTGGGTGGCGCGTCGCTGTGGCGTCAAAGTGCTGCGGTTTTCGGTAGGGTTTGGTAAGCCGCTGTGGTCGACGGTGGATCGCCACGGCACCGAGTTTGCGGTGGCGGCCATTCCGCTGGGCGGCTACGTCAAGATGCTAGACGAGCGCGAAGCGCCGGTGCCAGACGATCAGTTGCAACACGCCTTCAACCGCAAGACCGTGTGGCAGCGCATTGCGATCGTCGCCGCAGGCCCCATTGCCAACTTCCTACTCGCCATCGTCGCCTACTGGGCGCTGTTCGTGGCGGGCACGACGACCGTGGCCCCCCTCGTAGGCGAGATCACGCCGAACTCGCCCGCTGCTCAGGCTGGCTTGGAACAGGGAAGTGAGATCACCGCCATTCAGGGCGAGTCGATGCGCTCCTGGGAGGAGATCAACCTGAAACTGGTGTCCATGATCGGTTTCAGCGGCGACCTCACCATCGAGGCCATGCCGGAGGGAGCAAGTGCGACGCGCGGCTATCAGCTGCCGGTCGATGATTACATGGTACGCCAAGACCCACCGCAGCCACTGCAAACGCTGGGCTTCTCTCCTTGGCAGCCTAACGTGCCGGCGGTGCTTGGTCAGGTCGTCGAAGGACAAGCGGCCGAGGCGGCCGGGCTTAGAGCCGGTGATCGTATCGTCTCGCTCAACGGTGAACCCATCGACGACTGGATGCAGTTTGTCGCGGTGATTCGCGATAGCGCTGGCGAGACCCTGCGCGTTGGGTACCAGCGTGATGGGGAGCAGGGCACGCTTTCGCTCACCCCAGGACGTAATACGCTGGAGAGTGGTGACGAGGTTGGGTACATTGGAGCCGGTGCAGAGCCGTTTAGCTGGCCTGAGTCGCTGCAGCGCGAGATTCGCTACGGGCCGATCGAGGCCGTCGGGCAAGCGCTGTCACGCACCGGTGAGATGGTTCTGCTGACGGTGGATGCGATCCGTAAGATGTTGGTAGGGCTGATCTCCCTGTCCAACTTGTCTGGGCCGATCACCATCGCACAAATTTCCGGCGATTCGGCACGCGCGGGGGTAGAAGCCTTCGTGGGCTTTCTCGCGTATCTTTCGATCAGTTTAGGGGTGCTGAATTTGCTGCCCATCCCCGTGCTCGATGGCGGTCATCTGCTTTACTATTTCGTCGAGGTATTACGTGGGCGGCCGGTTTCTGAGCAAACACAAGCGATAGGGCTGCGCATCGGGTTAGCCATGGTCGGCACCCTGATGTTGATGGCGCTCTATTTCGATTTGATGCGCCTGTGGTAATAACGCGTGTAGCGCGCAGGATGCCTTGTCATCTGCCTGCACAAATGTATATGGTGCCTGTCTTAACCGACGGGCAGACCAACGCGAGCGAACTGACTGCATGAAAATCAAGACCCTTGGAATGGCGGCACTCTTGCTGGTAGGCGCCAGCGGCGCCCAAGCACAATCCTTTGATGTTTCAGACATTCGTGTGGAAGGACTGCAGCGGGTTTCCGCCGCCTCGGTCTTTAATGCGTTTCCCGTGAGCGCGAACGACCGCGTCGACGAGCAGCAGCTCGCCGCCGCCGCACGGGACCTATTCGCGACCGGACTGTTTGAAGACGTCTCGTTGGCCCGGGAAGGCGACGTGCTGGTGATCCAAGTGGTCGAGCGGCCTACCATTGCGCGCTTGAACATCGAAGGCAACGACCAGATCTCCGATGAAGATCTGCGCAACGGCCTGCGCGAATCGGGCCTGTCGGAAGGCCAAGTGCTACAGCTCTCCACCCTCGACGAGATCGAGCGTGAACTCGAGGGCGTGTATCAAGCCCAGGGGCGCTATAGCGCCGGTATCAATGTGGACGTCGAGGAGATCGATGAAGGCCGCGTACAGGTCAACATCGATATCAACGAAGGCGAAGTCGCCAAGATTCGTCAGATCAACATCGTCGGCAACCAGGATTTCGACGATGAAACTCTGCGGGACATTTTCGAGTTGAACGACCGCCCAGGGCGCATCTTCGGCTGGTTCTCCAACGACGAGTACTCTCGGGAAGCGCTTTCTGGCGATATCGAGCGTCTACGGTCATTCTATCTGGACCGTGGCTACGTCAACTTTGACGTCACGTCGACCCAGGTATCGATTGGCCCCGAGAAGTCCGACATCTTCATCACCCTCAACATCGATGAAGGCGGTCAGTACCGCGTAGGCGATATCCGCTTTGCCGGCGATCTGCAGATCAGCGAAAACGAAGCCCGCAACCTGCTCGAAATCAACAGCGGCGATATCTTCTCCCGTGGCGATGTCAACGCCTCGACGGAAGCGCTGCGCCAGCGCCTGGGCGCGGAAGGCTTCGCCTTTGCCGAGGTGCAGGGCATTCCTGAAGTGGCCGATGACGGCGAAACGGTCGATCTCGTGATCGCCGTGAATCCAGGTCAGCGCGCTTACGTGCGTCGTATCGAGTTCTACGGCAACACCACGACCCAAGACGAAGTGCTGCGTCGTGAGATGATCCAGCTCGAAGGTGCCCCGGCATCGACGGAGTCGATCACTCAGTCGCGTCAGCGTCTGGAGCGTTTGGGCTTCTTTAGCCAAGTGGAAGTCGACACGCAGCCGGTGCCGGGTGAGCCCGATCTGCTGGACGTGACCTATAACGTGGAAGAGCAGCCTTCAGGTTCGGTCTCTGCCAGCGTCGGCTTTTCGCAGAGCGCGGGCGTGATCTACGGGGTCGGTCTGGCTCAAAACAACTTCCTCGGCACCGGTAACCGCGTCAACGTCGGCGCCCAGCGCAGTGACACCTTCACCAGCGTCAATTTTGCTTTCACCGATCCTTACTGGACGCTGGACGGCATCTCTCGCGGGTACAACGTGTTCTACCGCGAAACCGACTACGCCGACTCCGATATCTCGACCTTCTCGACCGATGCCTACGGTGCCGGTATCAACTTCGGCTACCCCATCAGCGAGCTGTCGCGTCTGAACTTTGGTGCCAGTGTCGAAGACGTCACGGTGAAGACCTACTTCGACACCGCCTCTGAAATCCGCCGCTATGTGGAAGATCAGGGCGAAAACGCACAAAGCCTCAAGCTGACCGCGAGCTGGACACGCAACAACCTGAACCGCGGCATCATGCCGACCGCCGGTAACTACCAGCGCGTCTCGTTGGAAACCGGCGTGCCGGGTAGCGATGCGGAGTACTACAAACTCCAGGCCCGCGCACAGCAGCTCTTCCCGTTTAACGATGACGAAACCTGGGCGCTGAAGTTCAGCGGTAATCTGGGCTACGCCGATACGCTGGGCAGCAACGACCCCTACCCGTTCTACGAAAACTTCTATGCAGGCGGCCTGGGCTCGGTGCGTGGTTTTACCTCTAACACCCTGGGTGAGCGCACCACGCCCGCCCGTGAGGGTGGCCGTGACCGCACCTTGGGCGGTAACGTACTGGTAGAAGGCTCCGCCGAAGTGCTCTTCCCGATGCCGTTCGTAGAGAACCAGCGTTCGGTGCAGCCTTCGCTGTTCTTAGATGCCGGTAACACCTTCTTGAGCTCGTGCTACGACGTGCTCGACGCCGATGCAGGACGCCAGCAGTGCAGCTCCGGCGTGGATCTAGGCGACTTGCGCTACAGCGTGGGTGTGGGTCTTTCGTGGCTGACGCCCGTGGGCCCGCTGACGTTCAGCGTGGCTGAGCCGCTGAATGACGAAAGTGGTGACGATACACAGTTCTTCCAGTTCTCGCTGGGTCAAACGTTCTAATTTAAGGAGTATCACCATGATGCGTAAACTGACCGCTGCTGTGTGTCTATTGGGGGCGATGACCCTCCCGGCCTACGCCGCTGAAGTCGCGGTGTTGGATTGGCGTGCGGCACTGATGAATACTCAGTCGGCCCAATCCTCGCTGAGCCAGCTCGAAGGGCAGATCGGCAGCCAGCAGCGCGAAGCCGAAGCGCTGGGTGGCGAGCTGCAGCAACTCCAGACGCGCCTTCAGCAGGAAGGCGAGACCATGTCGCAATCCGAGCGCGAGTCGCTGATTGCTGAACTGCAGGAGAAGGGCGGCCGCTTCGAACAGCTGCGCCGTGAGGTGCTGCAGGCACAGCAGGCTTCCGAGCAGCAGTTCCTGCAAGGGGCCGAAGCCAAGCTGGAGCAAGCAGTAGAGCAGGTGCTGGAGCGTCACAACATCGACGTGCTAGTGGAGCCGCAAGGCGTACTGCACTCCTCGACGGACCTGCCCAACGTGACGAACGAAGTCACTCAGATTTTCGATTCGCTGAACTAATTTTATGACCCTCGGTGCGGCTTAGCCGCACCACTGCTTCCTTGGGCTCCCATGACGCACGCTTCTCACTACCTCACCCTTGCGGATATCGCACGTCATCTCGACGTTGATTTCGAAGGCGACGCCAATCAGCCAATCCGCGGTTTGGCAACGCTCAAGGAAGCAGCGTCGGATCAGGTCGCTTTTCTAGCCAATCGCGCCTACTTGAAAGACTTGGCCACGACGAAGGCGGCGGCCGTTCTGCTGCATCCAGAGCATGGCAAGAACTGCCCGGTGCCACGCTTGGAGATGGAAAACCCCTACTTGGGTTACGCCAAGCTGTCGCAACTGTTCGATCCGTTACCGGCGCGAGACGTGCCGGGCATTCACCCCTCTGCCATCGTCGCCGATGGCGTCACGCTGGGCGACGGTGTCTGTGTGCAAGCGAATGCGGTGATCGAGTCTGGCGTCGTGCTGGGAGATCGCGTGGTCGTCGGGGCAGGCAGCGTGATCGGCGCGGACTGCGTGATTGGCGACGACACGCGGCTGCACGCCAATGTCACCGTGTGCCACGGCGTCGTGATGGGCAAGCGCGTCATCCTGCAAAGCGGCTGTGTGATTGGCGGTGACGGCTTCGGCTTTGCTCACGATGGGGCAGGCTGGCACAAGATTGCGCAACTGGGTGGCGTGGTGCTTGGCGATGACGTGGAAGTCGGCAGCTGCTCCAGCATCGACCGGGGCGCGCTGGGGGATACGGTGATTGGTAACGATGTCAAAATCGACAGCCAAGTCCAGATTGCGCACAACGTCACCATTGGTGACCACAGCGCGCTGGCAGGCTGTGTCGGCATCGCCGGCTCTACCAAAGTGGGCAAGCACTGTATGCTGGGCGGCGGTGTCGGGCTGTCGGGCCACCTGACCATTTGCGATGGCGTTCAGGTCACGGGCATGAGTTTGGTCACCAATTCGATTCACGAGCCGGGGGTGTACTCGTCGGGTACCGGCGCCATGAGCAACACTCAGTGGCGAAAAAATGCGGTGCGCTTCAAGCAGCTCGACGATATTGCCAAGCGCTTGGCGCGGGTGGAAAAAAGCCAGCGAGAATCGTGAAGAAAGAAGGATTTCCTGAGGGAGTGGCTTGAGGCTTCATAGCAGCAGGTTATAATCCACTGCCTTTTTACCAGTAGGATTACTGGTGCGCGCCTGATACTGCTCAGGCCTTTTGTCATTTTAGAGGTCGTTACGATGGTTATGGATATCAACGAAATTCGCGAATACTTGCCCCACCGCTATCCGTTCTTGCTGGTGGATCGAGTCACGCAGTTAACCGTGGGCGAAACCATCGTTGCGTACAAAAACGTGAGCATCAATGAGCCGTTCTTCAACGGCCATTTTCCTCACCACCCCATCATGCCCGGTGTACTGGTCGTTGAAGCGCTGGCTCAGGTATGCGGTATCCTAGGGTTCAAAACGGTCAATAAGCTGCCGGCCGACGGCTATGTATACTACCTCGTAGGCAGCGACAATGTCCGCTTCAAGCGTCCTGTCATGCCGGGTGATCAACTGACGCTGGAGGCGAACGTGATTCGCGGCAAGCGCGGTATCTGGAAGTTTGCCTGCCGTGCCACGGTAGACGGCGAGCTGGCCTGCGAAGCAGAAATCATTTGTGCCGAGAGGAAGGTGGCTTGATACATCCTACTGCTTTGGTCGACCCAGCGGCACGGCTTGCTGATGACGTTGAGGTTGGCCCGTTCAGCGTGATTGGGCCTGACGTCACGATTGGCGCAGGCTCGGTCATCGGCCCCCATGTGGTGATAAAAGGCCCCACGGTGTTGGGGGAGCGCACGCGTATCTTTCAGTTTGCCTCGGTGGGCGAAGACTGCCAGGACAAGAAGTACGCAGGTGAACCGACGCGCCTAGTGATGGGTGATGACAACGTGATTCGCGAGGGCGTAACGCTGCATCGCGGCACCGTGCAAGACCGAAGCGAAACCACCATCGGCTCCCGTAACCTGTTCATGGCCTACGTACACGTGGGCCATGACTGCGTCATTGGCAACGACTGTATTCTTGCCAACCAGGTGACGCTGGCGGGCCACGTGACGCTGGGCGATCATGCCATTTTGGGTGGCCTGGCCGCCGTGCACCAATTCTGCCATTTTGGCGACCATGCCATGGCGGGGGGGGGCTCGATCATCACCAAGGACACTCCGGCCTACGTGATGATCAACGGTAATCCGGCAGAAGCGCGCGGGCTGAACCTCGTCGGCTTGAAACGCCGCGGGTTTAGTCGCGAAGCGATCGCCGCGCTAACCTCTGCTTACAAGCTGGTGTATCGCCAAGGCTTGACCGTCGAACAAGCGGTCAGTGAAATGCGCAGCCGTTTCGATCTACCGGAAGTCGCGCTGTTTGCCGACTCTATCGAGCGTTCAACCCGCGGTATCGTTCGCTAACCTTTTTCTAACCGGCTCTCCCGTCACTATGACACTGCAGCGCGTATACCTTGTGGCAGGCGAACTCTCTGGCGATATCCTCGGTGCGGGATTGATGCAGGCGCTGCGCGCCCGTCACCCCCAGGTGGAGTTTCGCGGTATGGGCGGTCCCCGTATGGAGGCCCAAGGCCTGAAGAGCCGTTTCCCCCTTGAAACCCTCTCGGTGATGGGGTTGGTCGAGGTGCTCAAGCACCTGCCAGAACTGGTTCGCGTGCGTCGCACCCTGCGCGAAGAGGCGCTGGCCTGGCAGCCGGACGTCATGATCGGTATCGATGCACCGGACTTCAACATTGGGCTGGAGAAGCAGCTGCGTGCCGCTGGCGTCACGACGGCCCACTACGTGAGCCCCTCGGTATGGGCGTGGCGGCAGGGGCGGGTGAAGAAGATCGCCAGCGCCGTGGATGCCATGCTTACGCTGCTGCCCTTCGAGGCGGACTTCTATCATCGCCACCGAGTGCCGGTCGCCTTCGTAGGCCATCCGCTTGCCGACGAGCTGCCGCTGGAGAATGATCGTGCCGCGGCCCGCCGTACGCTAGGGTTGAACGCGGACGCGCCGGTTCTAGCGCTGCTGCCCGGCTCCCGGCGGAACGAAATCCGTTTTATGGGTGCCACCTTCTTAGATGCGGTGACGCTGCTGTGCCAGCGCCACACAGGGTTGCAGGTGGTGATACCTGCGGCCACCGCCCAGCGCTATACCGAGCTTGGCGAGCTGCTGGCAGGCTACCCCGCGTTGGCCCAGCGGGTCACGCTGCTGGAGGGCCAAGCCCGAGAGGCGATGGTCGCCAGCGATGCGGTACTGCTGACCTCCGGTACGGCGGCGCTAGAGGCCATGCTCTGCCATCGCGCCATGCTGGTGGCGTACAAAATGGCGCCCGCGACCCATTGGCTCGCCAAACGGCTGGTGAAAACCCAGTGGATCTCACTACCCAATTTGATTGCCCAGGAGAGCGTGGTGCCTGAGCTGATTCAGCACGCGGCCACGCCGGAGGCGATTGCCGAGCAGATAAGCCAGCTACTTAGCGATGCCGAGACGCGTCACGTTCTGGAAGCACGCTTTGCCGCGATGCATGCCACGCTGCAGCGCACGGCCAGCGAGCGCGCCGCGCAGGCGATTACCGCCTTGGTTGCAGGCGAGCCGCTGGAGGCTAAACCGGATGGCGACTAAACCAGCCGACTTTCCGCCGCTCGTGGTGGAGTATGCGGGGGATTTTCTGGCGGGGGTCGATGAGGTCGGCCGTGGGCCGCTGGTGGGGAGCGTGGTAGCCGCCGCCGTGATTCTGGACCCCAAGGCACCTATCGACGGCTTAACCGACTCCAAGAAGCTCACTGCCCGCAGGCGTGAGTCGTTGGATGTGCTCATTCGCGAGCGTGCGCTGGCGTTTGCAGTGGCGGAGGCGAGCGCTGAAGAGGTCGACTCGCTCAATATCTATCATGCGACGCATCTGGCCATGCGCCGCGCGGTGGATGCGCTGCTTCCCCAGGCCGAATACCTGCTGGTGGATGGCAACCGCCTGCCGGGGCACGCGCTGCCGGGCCAGGCCGTGGTGAAGGGCGACGCCCGCCACCCCGCGATTGCCGCCGCCTCGATTCTGGCCAAGGTGGCGCGGGATGCACAAATGGCCGAACTGGATCTGCGCTATCCTGAATATGGGTTTGCCCGCCACAAAGGGTACCCCACCAAAGAGCACCTGGCGGCGCTGGAAGCCCACGGTGCACTGGCCGAGCACCGCAAAAGCTTCGCGCCCGTACAGCGCCAGTTAGCGCTGCTGTAGTCGCACACTTCATTTTGTTAAGCGTTCAATGCTGAGAGTCCCATGACGGTTCCGTTCGTTCATCTTCGTTTGCACAGTGAATACTCTCTGGTCGATGGCTTGGTCAAACTCAAGTCACTGGTCAGCACGACCGCTGAGCGCGGGATGCCGGCGCTGGCGCTCACCGACGAAGCCAACCTGTTTGGTTTGGTCAAATTCTACAAAGCCGCTCAGGGCGCCGGGTTGAAGCCGATCATTGGCAGCGATCTCTGGCTCTCAAATCCCCACGACGATGCCCACCCGTACCGCATCACGCTGCTAGCGATGAACGATGTGGGCTATCGAAACCTGACCGAGCTGATCTCCAAGGGCTGGACCGATGGCCAGCGCCAGGGGCGGGCAATCCTCGATAAACAGTGGGTGCTGGCGCAAAGCGAGGGGTTGATTGCCCTGTCGGGCGGGCGCGAAGGCGAGATTGGCCGCCATCTGCTCTCCGAGCACGAGCGGGAAGCGCGCCAACTGCTGGAAGAGTGGCAGCAGGCGTTTCCCGACCGCTTCTACCTGGAACTCATCCGCACCGGCCGACCTCTGGAAGAGGCGTGCGTACACGCCAGCGTTCAACTGGCGATCGACACCGGCACGCCCGTCGTCGCCACCAACGACGTGCGCTTTCTAGAGCGTGAAGACTTCTGGGCCCACGAAACCCGCGTTGCCATTGGTGAGGGGAAGGCGCTGGACGACCCGCGCCGCGAGCGCCGCTACACCGAAGAGCAGTACCTCAAAAGCCCGGAAGAGATGGCAGCGCTGTTTGCCGATATTCCCGAAGCGCTGGAAAACAGCGTGATGATTGCTGAGCGGTGCAGCGTCGATGTGCGCTTGGGAGAGATCTTTCTGCCCGAGTTCGGCATTCCTGAAGGCATGACCCAGGATGAGTTCTTTCGCAAGGTCTCCCACGATGGTTTGACGGAGCGGCTCGATTTCCTGTTCCCCGCCGAGCAGTACCCGAGAGACAGTGACGCGTTTCGCGAGATCGACCAGCGCTACCGTGACCGACTGGAGTTCGAGCTCAACGTTATCATTCAGATGGGGTTCCCTGGCTACTTCCTGATCGTGATGGACTTTATCCAGTGGGCCAAGGACAACAACGTGCCGGTAGGCCCGGGGCGCGGCTCCGGTGCGGGGTCTCTGGTGGCCTATGCGCAAAAAATCACCGACCTGGACCCCATCGGCTACGATCTGCTGTTCGAGCGCTTTCTTAACCCTGAACGTGTCTCCATGCCCGACTTCGACGTCGATTTCTGCATGGAGAAGCGCGACAAGGTCATCGAGTACGTGGCTGACCGCTATGGCCGGAACGCGGTTTCCCAGATCGTCACCTTCGGCACCATGGCCGCCAAAGCCGTGGTGCGCGACGTGGCCCGCGCCCAGGGCAAGCCCTACTCACTGGGGGATAAGCTCTCCAAGCTGATTCCTTTTGAAGTGGGCATGACGCTGGCCAAAGCCATCGAGCAAGAGCCAGCCCTCAAGGAGTTCATCGAGAACGACGAAGAGGCCGAAGAGATCTGGGAAATGGCCCTGAAGCTCGAGGGCACCACGCGCGGTACCGGCAAGCACGCGGGCGGCGTGGTGATCGCCCCCACCAAACTCACCGACTTTTCGCCGCTGCTGTGTGACGAAGATGGCTCGGGGCTGGTGGTGCAGTTCGACAAGAACGACATCGAAGACGCCGGGCTGGTGAAGTTCGACTTCCTGGGCTTGCGCACGCTGACCATCATCGACTGGGCGCTGGAGATGGTGGACAAAGTGCGCGACGCTGCTGGCCAAGGCCCGCTCAATATCGACGCCATCCCCCTGGACGACGGCAAAACCTTCGAGATGCTCAAGCGGGCGGAGACCACCGCGGTCTTCCAGCTCGAATCCCGCGGGATGAAGGAGCTGATCAAGCGCCTGCTGCCGGACTCGCTGGACGATATGATCGCCTTGGTGGCCCTGTTCCGCCCCGGTCCGCTGCAGTCGGGCATGGTGGATGACTTCATCAACCGGAAACATGGCCGGGCGGAAGTCTCTTATCCACACCCGGATTATCAGCACGATCTGTTGAAACCGGTGCTGACGCCCACCTACGGGATCATTCTCTACCAAGAGCAGGTCATGCAGATCGCTCAGGTGATGGCAGGGTACACCCTTGGCCAAGCCGACATGCTGCGCCGTGCCATGGGTAAGAAAAAGCCCGAAGAGATGGCCAAGCAGCGGGCAGGCTTCATGGAAGGCTGCGCGGCCAACGGCATCGATAAGGACCTGGCGGGCAACATCTTCGACCTGGTAGAGAAGTTCGCCGGTTACGGCTTCAACAAATCACACTCGGCAGCCTACGCGCTGGTGTCGTATCAGACCGCATGGCTGAAGGCGCACTACCCAGGCCCCTTCATGGCGGCGGTGATGTCCACGGAGATGGATAACCTGGACAAAGTGGTGCCGCTGATCGAAGAGTGCCGCCACTTGAAGCTCACGGTGACACCGCCGGATGTCAACGTAGGTGGCTACAAGTTTACCGTGGATACCGACGGCCGGGTGGTGTACGGCTTGGGGGCGATCCGTGGCGTCGGTGAAGGGCCGATTGGTGCCATCGTCGAAGCGCGTCAGGCCGACGGGCCGTTCAACGATCTGTTCGACTTCTGCCGTCGTATCGATCCGAAACGGATGAACAAGCGCACCCTGGAAGCGCTGATACGCTCTGGCGCGTTGGATAATCTGGGGCCCAATCGGGCGGTGCTGTTCGCGGCGATGGAAGATGCGCTGAAGGCCGCCGCACAAAATCATGCTAACCAGAACCTGGGCATGATGGACATGTTTGGCGATGCCTTTGCTGCCGAGGAAGAGACCAGCGATGTCTACGCCGAGTATCGTCATGTGCGCGAATGGACCGACCGTGAGCGGCTCTCCGGTGAAAAGGACACCCTGGGGCTCTACCTGACCGGACATCCCATCGACGAGTACGAACGCGAACTCAAGCGCTTCGTGTCGACCCGTATCAGCGATTTGAAACCCTCCCGGGAGCCGCAGCGGGTAGCGGGCTTGGTGGTCGCCATGCGCACCATGAAGTCCAAACGTGGCGACACCATGGCATTCATCACCCTGGACGACCGCACCGGACGTATCGAAGCGTCGCTGTTCGGCGAACTTTTCGAGCAGCTACGCGGCCAAATCGAATCGGATCAAGTGATCATCGTGGAGGGCGAAGTCTCCAGCGACGACTTCTCCGGCGGTCTTCGGCTGCGCGGTAAAGACGTGACGCCGATGGTCACGGCCCGCGTGCGCTACGGCCAAGCCGTCGAGCTAGCGCTGGATGCCGGACAGATCAATGGCCGCTTGGTCGACAGCCTGCGGGATAGTTTGACGCCCTTTCGGGATGACACCGGACTGCCCGTGCGGCTGCAGTACCGCCATCCGGACGCGGTCGCTTGGCTGGAGCTGGCCGAGGAGTGGAAGGTTGCGCCGAGCGATGATCTGCTGCTTGCGCTGCGTGATGTGCAAGGGCAGGTAGGCGTCCAGCTACGCTACCGTTAATCACCCCGCGTGTGAGCGCTCCAGGGCGCTCGTGCGGAATTGGGCGGGCATTGCCTTGCGTGGCAGGGTCAGGGTGCGATAATGGCGCCCAATATGCGCGTTTCGACAAGGCTTATTTTTTATAGGCAGCTTACAGGCAGAGCCGATGAATCCTAACTATCTCGATTTTGAACAGCCCGTTGCCGAACTCCAGGCAAAAATTGAGGAGCTGCGTTTGGTGAGTTCCGACAGCCAAGTGAATCTCTCTGATGAGATTTCACGGCTGGAGGAGAAGAGCCGCAAGTTGACGGAATCCATCTTCAAAGACCTGACACCGTGGCAGGTGTCGCAGCTTTCGCGGCATCCCCAGCGTCCTTACACGCTGGATTACTTAGCGCACATCTTCACCGATTTCGACGAGCTGCACGGCGACCGTAACTTTGCCGACGATGCCGCTCTGGTCGGCGGGATCGCCCGCTTGAACGATGCCCCGGTCATGGTGATTGGACATCAGAAAGGCCGCGACGTAAAAGAGAAGGTGCGCCGTAATTTCGGCATGCCACGCCCGGAAGGCTACCGCAAGGCCTGTCGCCTGATGGAGATGGCCGAGCGTTTCAAGATGCCGATTTTGACCTTCATCGACACCCCAGGGGCCTATCCGGGTATCGACGCCGAAGAGCGCGGCCAGTCGGAAGCGATTGCCTATAACCTGGCGGTCATGTCGCGCTTGAAGACACCGATCATCTCCACCGTGGTGGGCGAGGGCGGCTCCGGCGGCGCGCTGGCGATCGGCGTGTGCGACGAGCTGCACATGCTGCAGTACTCCACCTATTCGGTGATTTCTCCGGAAGGCTGTGCCTCCATTTTGTGGAAGAGTGCCGAGAAAGCCTCCGACGCGGCCCAGGCCATGGGCATCACCGCCGAGCGTTTGAAAGAGCTGGGCTTCGTGGACTCGCTGATCAAAGAGCCGCTGGGCGGCGCTCATCGTCATCCGGTCGACACCGCTGCACGGGTGAAGGATGCGCTGTCGGCCAGTCTCGAACGACTGCAGGCGCTGGATAGCGACGCCCTGTTAGAGCGCCGCTACGCGCGCTTGATGAGCTATGGCGCCCCAGCCGCCTAACCGGCTCTTAGGCCTGCTCGATGACGCCCTGGCGGAGACCCCGCCGGGGCGTTGCGTTTGGGTCGCCCTCTCCGGCGGACTGGACTCCTCGCTGCTGCTGACGCTGGCTGCCGAGGTGTGTCGCGGCAGTGACCATAGGCTGCGCGCGTTGCACGTCAATCACGGTCTTCAAGCCGCTTCCAGCGCCTTCGAGCGTCACTGCCAGCGGCTGTGCGAGCACCAGGGCGTCCCACTCACCATCGAGCGTGTGACCGTCGATGAGCAGGGGGACGGGGTGGAAGCCGCTGCCCGGCGTGCCCGCTACGCGGCCTTTGCGCTGCATGTGCCTGCGGGTGACACCCTATGGCTGGCGCAGCATCAGGACGATCAGGCAGAAACGTTGCTGCTGGCGGCGCTGCGGGGCAGCGGCATTCGCGGGCTGGCAGGCATGCCATACCGACGGGAGTGGCAGGGCATTACGCTACTACGCCCGTGGCTTGGCGTCAGTCGCCAAACGTTGGCCGATACGGCTCACGCGCTATCGCTTGACTGGTGTGAAGACCCCAGCAATCGCGATGGGGCGTTTGATCGTAATCGCTTGCGCCATGAGGTCTTGCCAACGTTGGCGCAGCGCTGGCCAGGGGCGGTGCGCTCGCTGGCCCAAAGCGCAGGGTGGGCTGGCGAGGCCGATGCGCTGCTGGCCAGCTACGCCGCCGACGAGTTGGCCGCACTCACGCTAGCGCCGGGCTGCCTCGACGCGTCGGCACTGGTGGCGCTGCCAATGCCCCGCCAGCGCCTGCTGGTGCGTACGCTCTGCCAGCAACGAGGGCTGCCAACGCCTCCCCAAGCGCGTTTGACCAGCTTGCTCGACCAGCTGAACGCTGCCCGGGATGCTCAGGTGCTTGTGGAGTGGCCCGGTGTCCAGGCGCGGGTGTGGCGTCGCAGGCTATATCTCATGACACCTGTGAGCGCGCTACCGCATTGGCAAATGCCTTGGGACGGCACGCCGGGGGTGACAACGCCCCTGGGGCCGCTGCAGCTTCGCCTGGCTGACGATAGCGATTCAGTCGCCCCCGTCATGCTGCGCAGGCGACGAGGCGGCGAGGTGCTCGACCTGCCAGGGCGTGGTCGACGCGACCTGAAACGCTGGCTGCAAGAGCAGGCACTGCCACCCTGGGAGAGGGAGCGTTTGGTGATCGTCATGGCGGGAGAGCGCTGTCTGGGGGTGCTGCAACCGCCTGCCCAAGTGCTCTGGCAGGCGGAAGGGACGGTGTTTCAGCGCGAGGGTTAGGCAGGGTTGTTCAAGTGGAGCACGAACCCTGCATTGGCCATGAAGGCCTGCTCCTGCTCCAAATCGGTGCTGAGCAGCGTGGGTTCATCGCTGGGGGGCAGCGTGATGGTCAGCGACTCGTCTTGGCTGTCCGCGTTGATGTCGGGCGGTAAGGGAGCGCCTTCCGGGCGGGAGTGGTTGATCAAGACGGCGAGGCGCAGCAGGCGAGCCAGTTTGGCGGCGCTTGGCTGCTGCGAGGCCGGCAGGGCTTGCCACTCCTTGGTCGGGAATTTACGCCGATGGGCGCGCACCAAAAACGCCAGCAACCGCTGCTCAGGGCGAGAAAAACCGGCCAGGTCGGAGTGTTCGAGAAGATAAGCGCCGTGGCGATGAAACTGGCTGTGAGAGATCGCCAGCCCGATTTCATGCACATGGCTGGCCCAGGTCAGGTAGTGGCCCTGCTCTGCGGTCAGTTTCCATGCCGTTTTGACCTCATCGAACAGACGCGTGGCCGTATCGGCCACGTTTTCCGCTTGGCGTGTATCGACATCGTAGACCCGTTTGAGCATCTCCAGCGTGTTGGAGCGGGTGTCTTCGGCGCTATTGCGCCCGGCCATGTCGTACAGCACCCCTTCGCGCAGCGCGCCATCGGCAAAGCGCATCTGCTCGAGATCGAAAGCCTCGAAGATGGCGCTCAAGATGGCAATGCCCGCAGGGAAAACGCGCGCCCGATCGGGTTTCAAACCCTCTAGTTCGACTTTGTCGAGCTGTTTGCACTTGAGCAGCCGCTCGCGCAGCTTCTTGAGTCCGCTGCGCGTGATCACTCCCTCTTGTGGCGTGTCACCATAGGCGAATAGGACGCTAGCGGCGGCCTTGATCGTGCCGCTGGAGCCCACGGGGTCGTCCCAACCCAAGCGCTGGTAGGGGCGCTGGATGTTGGCCAGCTCCGAGAGTGCCGCCAGCTCGGCGCGGCGCATGCGTTTTTCGGTCAATTCGCCGTCGGCGAAAAAGCGCCCGGTAAAGGTGACGCATCCCATGCGCAGGCTCTCCAGCGCTTTGGGTTCGAAGGCCTCGCCGATAATGAACTCGGTGGACCCGCCGCCAATATCGACAATCAGGCGGCGGCCGCTTTCTGCCAGCGCGTGAGCGGCGCCCAGGTAAATCAAGCGGGCTTCTTCGCGTCCGGCAATGATCTCGATGGCGTGGCCGAGCTGGGCTTCCGCGCGCTCGATGAACGTTTGGCTATTGTGAGCGTCACGCAAGGCGTTAGTGCCCACGACGCGAAGGTTAGGGCCTTCGATATCGGTCAAAAACGGCGCAAAGCGGCCCAGGCAGTCGAGCGCGCGCTGCATGGCGGCCTCGCTGAGGTAACCGTTCTCGTCTAGTCCTGCCGCCAGTTGGACCTTTTCACCCAAGCGTGCCACTACTTGTAAACGTTCGTTCTGGTAGTTGGCCACCAGCAGGTGAAAGCTATTGGAGCCAAGGTCAATGGCGGCTAGGCGCTGCGGCTCACCGCTCTCGAACTCGGCAGTGGGGGCGGCGATGGGGAGCGAAATGTCCTTGGGCATGAGCTATCCTTCAAATTGGCTATGCCAAGGTTGCGGTGACCTCTGACTATTGTCAATTGCCAAAGGCTTGCGTTTGTCGCGGGCCTTGACTACCATCGAGCTACTGGCTTGATCCGAGTTGGCTTGTTCGTCTTAACAAGCGCACTGACTCGGGCACCCCGAGCAGTACGTATCCAGATGGCATCAGCCAGATGTCCAAGTCGTCAGATAACCCGCTGAAACGCATTCTCCGTGCCAATCAGATTAACTAGTTTATTTGCACCCTCATGCTAAGCAGTCAGTAATGCCACGTCTACGTGTTCGGCATTGTCGCGGCGACTGCCCAGCTTTTATCACTCGAGCGTGTGCCTAGATGGGGTCTGAACGCATCACTCGGCGCTTAGCCCTATGATTTCGGCCACGCCTCCTGTCTTATTCCCGGCGCCTAGCGCCTAGCTTTCATGAGCAATTTTCTAACACACCGATGAATCTCACTGAACTCAAGCAAAAAACCGTTCCCGAGCTGCTCGATATCGCCCGCGAAATGGGCATCGACAACCTGGCCCGTTCGCGCAAGCAGGACATCATTTTCGCCATCCTCAAGAAGCACGCCAAAAGTGGCGAGGATATCTACGGCGACGGTGTGCTGGAAATTCTTCAGGATGGCTTTGGCTTCCTGCGGAGCGCCGACAGCTCGTATCTCGCCGGACCGGACGATATCTACGTATCGCCTTCACAGATTCGTCGTTTCAATCTGCGCAAGGGCGACTCCATTTCCGGCAAAATCCGTCCGCCCAAAGAGGGTGAGCGCTACTTTGCCCTGCTCAAAGTCAGCCAGATCAACTTTGATCGCCCGGAAAACGCCAAGCACAAGATTCTCTTCGAGAACTTGACGCCGCTGTTCCCGGACGACCGTCTGCGCATGGAGATCGGCAACGGGTCGACCGAAGACCTGACGGCCCGAATCATCGATTTGACTGCGCCGATTGGTAAGGGCCAGCGCGGCCTGCTGGTGTCTCCGCCGAAAGCGGGTAAGACGCTGATGTTGCAGAACATTGCTACCTCCATCACGCGCAACAACCCCGAATGTCATCTGATCGTGCTGCTGATCGATGAGCGCCCGGAGGAAGTCACCGAGATGTCCCGCACCGTGCGCGGTGAAGTGGTCGCTTCCACCTTCGATGAGCCGCCTGCCCGCCACGTGCAGGTAGCCGAAATGGTCATCGAAAAAGCCAAGCGCTTGGTAGAGCACAAGAAAGACGTCGTGATTCTGCTCGACTCCATCACTCGTCTCGCGCGTGCCTACAACACCGTGGTACCCAGCTCTGGCAAGGTGCTCACCGGTGGTGTGGATGCCCACGCGCTCGAGAAGCCGAAACGCTTCTTTGGTGCCGCGCGTAACATCGAAGAGGGCGGCAGCCTGACGATCATCGCTACTGCGCTGGTCGATACCGGTTCGAAAATGGACGAAGTCATCTTCGAAGAGTTCAAGGGCACCGGTAACATGGAAGCGCACCTGGACCGCAAGCTGGCGGAAAAGCGCGTCTTCCCGGCCATCAACATTCGCCGCAGCGGTACGCGTCGCGAAGACCTGCTGGCCTCTGAGGATGAAATGCAGCGCATGTGGATTCTGCGTAAACTGCTCAACCCGATGGAAGATACGGCGGCCACCGAGTTCTTGATTGATCGTCTGAAAGACACCAAGACCAATCTGGAATTCTTTGAAGCCATGAAGCGCCGCTAAGGCGCTTTGCATAGGCGTAGCGCCAAACGGCATCAGACAGCCGGGTTGAGGAGAGGGCATTGAAGTACAACGACTTGCGCGACTTTATTGCGGCGCTAGAGGCCAAAGGTGAGCTAAAGCGCATCACGGCCGAAGTAGATCCCTACTTGGAAATCACCGAAATCTGCGACCGCACGCTGCGTGCCGGTGGCCCTGCACTGCTGTTCGAAAATGTGAAGGGTCACGACATGCCGCTGTTGGGCAACCTGTTCGGTACTCCGAAACGGGTAGCGCTGGGCATGGGGCAGGATTCGGTCGAGGCGCTACGAGAAGTGGGCAAACTGCTGGCTTTCTTGAAGGAGCCGGACCCGCCCAAAGGCCTGAAAGATGCCTGGGACAAACTGCCGATCTTCAAGCAGGTGCTCAGCATGGGGCCCAAAAGCGTCAAGCGTGCGCCGGTACAGGAAGTCGTTTACGAAGGCGATGACGTGGACTTGGGCCGCTTGCCGATCCAGCACTGCTGGCCGGGCGATGCGGCACCGCTCGTCACTTGGCCGCTGGTGATCACCAAAGGGCCGCACAAAAAGCGCCAGAACCTGGGGATCTATCGTCAGCAGAAAATCGGCAAGAATCGCCTCATCATGCGCTGGCTCTCCCACCGCGGCGGCGCGCTGGATTTTCTCGAGTTCCAAAAAGCCCATCCCGGCGAGCCGTTCCCCGTGGCGGTGGCGCTCGGCGCTGACCCAGCGACCATTCTTGGCGCAGTGACGCCGGTACCCGACACGCTGTCAGAGTATGCCTTTGCAGGTTTGCTACGCGGTTCGCGCACCGAGCTGGTCAAGTGCGGCCATGCGGATCTGGAGGTTCCTGCCTCCAGCGAAATCATTCTGGAAGGCTTCATCTACCCAGACGATATGGCACCGGAAGGGCCATTTGGTGACCACACGGGATACTACAACGAGGTGGATCACTTCCCGGTCTTTACCGTGACGCGGATGACCATGCGTCGCGATGCGATCTATCACTCCACCTACACCGGCCGTCCGCCTGATGAGCCCGCCATTTTGGGCGTAGCGCTCAACGAAGTGTTCGTGCCCATCCTGTGCAAGCAGTTCCCTGAAATCGTCGATTTCTACCTGCCGCCAGAGGGCTGCTCCTACCGTATGGCAGTCGTCACCATGAAGAAGCAGTACCCCGGCCACGCCAAGCGCGTGATGATGGGGGTATGGAGCTTCCTGCGACAGTTCATGTACACCAAGTTCGTCATCGTGCTGGATGACGATGTGGATGCACGCAACTGGGAAGACGTGATGTGGGCGATCACTACGCGCATGGATCCCGCTCGTGACACGGTGATGGTGGAAAACACGCCCATCGACTATCTCGACTTTGCGTCGCCGGTGTCTGGGCTTGGCTCCAAAATGGGCTTGGACGCGACCAACAAGTGGCCCGGCGAAACCGACCGTGAGTGGGGAACGCCCATCGTCATGGACGAGGCGGTGAAAACCCGTGTCGACGAGCGCTGGGACGAGCTGGGCATCGACATTCCGTTACCCACACCGCGCCACGGTTAACCGGCCGTGCGGGCCGAACGATTTTCCATAAAGAGGCTTTCATGAGCGCTACGTTAACGTGCAAAACGCTAACCTGCCAGGTCACGGCCGTTGAGGATCTCAATCCCGACGTGTTCAAAGTGACCCTCGCCGGGCGCGCCGAAGCAATGCAGCACGCCCCTGGTCAATACCTCGAGTTAATGCTGGACGAGGCGACGTGGGTGCCGTTCTCGATTGCGAGCTGCGACCGGGGCGACGGTACACTAGAGCTGCAGATTCAGCACTGGCCCGAGCGGGACAACTCCCAGCGCCTGCGCCAACTGCTGCAGGTGGCGAATCAGCTCACCGTTCGTCTGCCGAGCGGTGAGTGCGTGTTGGATACACAAAGCGAGCGCCCGCTGCTGCTGATTGCCGCTGGCACGGGGTTTGCTCAAATGAAGGCTATCATCGAGGCCGCACTGCGTGATCAGCCTGCACGGCCCATTTCCCTATGGTGGGCGAACCGCGAGCATCGCGACCTGTATGCAGAAGATCTCGCCTGTGCGTGGGCACAGCAGCATGATCAGGTGGCGTTTCATGCGGTCACCGAGTTTCCGCTCACCGAGCCGCTCGCACCTGGGGAGCGAATCACTCACCACCAGGGCCGCGTCGATTTGGTGCTGGAGAGCGAACTGGCCAAGGCCCCCATCACGCCAAGCGACTGTGATGTCTACCTCTCGGGCTCGCCGGGCATGGTCTACGCCTGCGTGGACGTACTGGAGCGCTTGGGCGTGAACAGCGAGCGAATGTTCTCGGATGTATTTGCCTACGCTCCCCGGTCTCACTAGAATAATCCATCACTTTTGGCGTACGGCCCGTGCCGTGAACTCGACCCATTATGAGGAGGCTGTCATGGCCCATCACGACGACAATTTCAAAGACGACTCTGGCATCCTGCCGATTATTCTCGGTATTGTGATTCTGGTCGGTATGAGCGCGCTGCCCGCCACCATTGGCTGGATTCAGGCGTTCGGCAGCTAATCATTTGCCTGATCTAACCGGCGCGTAATTCCCGGTTGCCATTTGGCGAATGCGCAGGCAGGATAAAGACAGTTCGTTATTGATCGATTGAGGAAGCCCTATGTCACACGGTACGCCATCATCCAGCGTCACTGCCAAACCGGTAACGGTGGCGTGCGCCTGGGCGAGCGTGGGGACGACTCAATTCGGTTACTATGCAGCGTATTGGTTTAGCCACGGTGTGCCCCTGGCCGACGCCTAGCGTCGCGCCAGCAGGCACACCGCCTAGGTTGCCTGCCGCATGCAAAGAAGCCTCGGTGGGTAACTCCACCGAGGCTTCTTTCGTTTCATTCATCCGCATTTTTCATAGGTAGATTATCAAGGAGCTGCACCATGTCTTACCGCGCTTACTCCATCGCTAGCCCCAACACCATCCGTTATCCCGGTTATGGCTATGGCTGGCGATTTAGCGTCGCGCGGTCGGTGCAAGCTGCCACCTCCGACCGTGCCCATTTGGGTGGCAAGTTGGTGATGCGATGTCACGCGTTATGTCATACGAATTCGGAGAGTTAACCTATGAATGCCCCTATCAACACCGCTTGTTCCTCTACGGCCTCCACACTAATGTCTGCAACGGCGCTACCGCTACCGGCTGAACTGCGTCAACGGGTGGTGGTGAACAGCACCCTCAACGCACAAATTGACCATCAGCGCCAAGCGGTACAGCGCATTCTCAATGGGCAGGATGACCGCTTGCTCGTTGTGGTAGGCCCGTGCTCGATTCACGACCCCGATGCTGCACTGGAGTACGCGGATCGGCTAGCAGCGCTTAGCGATGAGGTCAGCGAGCAGATTTTGCCGGTGATGCGAGTGTACGTTGAAAAGCCGCGCACCACGGTCGGTTGGAAGGGGCTGGCTTACGACCCTGATCTTGATGGCAGCGGCGACATGCCGCGCGGTATCGCCCTTTCCCGTGAGCTTATGCACGCCGTCGCCTCCCGTGGCCTGCCGGTGGCCACCGAGCTGTTACAGCCCTTGTTAGCCCCGTACCTGGATGACCTGTTGAGCTGGGTGGCGATTGGGGCGCGCACGACGGAATCCCAGTTGCACCGGGAACTGGCCAGCGACCTCAGCGCCGCCGTGGGCTTCAAGAATGCCACCAGTGGCGATGTGCAGGTGGCGATCGATGCCATGCAGGCGGCAGCCCACTCCCATCAGCGTTTTGCCATGGATGCCCAGGGCCGCCCTATCATGCAGGAGAGCGCCGGCAACCCGCATACCCATGTGGTGCTACGCGGCGGCCATGGCGAGCCCAATTACCAAGCCCACCATGTGCGCAGCGCGGTCAATACGCTGCGCGAAGCGGGTCAGAATCCGCGTTTGATGGTGGATTGCAGTCACGCCAATGCACGCAAGGATCACCGCCGCCAAAGCGAAGTGATGCTGGATGTGCTGGCCCAGCGTCAAGCAGGGGATACCAATCTGGTCGCGTTGATGCTGGAGAGCCACCTGTTCGAAGGCAAGCAAGCGTTGGCGCCCAAGGCGCTACGTTACGGCGTCTCGGTCACCGACGCCTGCGTGAGCTGGGAAACCACCGAGCGATTGCTGAAGACCGCCGCTGAACGTATTGCCTGATGTTCGGACAACGCCTAGCGCGTTGACTGCCCCGGCCAGCCCCGTATCATAACGATTCCCTTTGATGACGAGGTTGGCCATGGCCTTTTCCCTTGAACAGCACGATCCCGAAACGTACCGGCGTAAAGCCCGCATTATCAGCGTGGCGATGGCCGGGCAACTGATTATTTTTGGCCTGCTGTTTTCCATGCTCCTCACCACTACCTTTGGCAGCAGCGTCTGGCTGAACGCGCTGGGCGTATTGTTGGGCTTGCTTGCCACCAGCGCTATGTTCGCGGCGCTAAGAGAGCGCCCCTGGATGGCCGAGATGCGCTATGTTTGGCAACTCAAGCACCACCTGTCGCGTATCAGCAGCTACCTGCAGCCGCTACGTCGCGCAGTGGAAGACGATAACCGCCTAGCGCTGGATATTCTGACCTTTTACCATCAGGGCATGGCCCAGCTTGCCGAGCTGAATGGCCGTACCACCGATGACGATGCCGAGCGGTTAGCGGAAAAAATGCAGGTCAAAGTGAAGCGTGAAGCGTTAGGCCTACCCAAAGACGTCACCACGTTCGACCCACACGACCTGAGCGCTTTTAAGAAGTAAACCGTGCATTAAGACATATCATGAGGGATCTGACAGGGAGCACGTTCGATGAAGGCTAATGCTGCATTACGACGATTCACCACGGCAGCGGCTGCCGGTGTGCTGCTAGCTGGTTGCGCCACCCGTGTGCCCGACCCTGAGCCGCCGGTAAAAACCACCGTACAAAGCAGCGCACCGCTACTGCCTTCGGTGCTGTTTCCCGGTAGTGCCGAGCGCTTTCAAGCTTGGAACTGCCAACCAGCCAATCAAGACTTGGTCACGGCCGTCAATGGGGAAGAGTTACGGCTGTGGTCGCTACATGGCGCGTGGCGATTGCCTCAAGCCGTCGTGGCCAGCGGTGCCCGCTATCAGGATGGCGATATCAGCTTCTGGAATCGCGGCGACCAGGCGCAAATCGAAACGCCCCGTGGGCAGCTACAGTGCCAGCAGGGAGTTCAGCGGGAGATCGCGACGCGTAGCAGCCATCCTGGCGTGATGCTGCTCGCTCGCGGTAACGAGCCCGGCTGGACGATCGAGCTGGCGAACGATGCGCCAGTAATGACCTGGACTACCAACTACGGCAGCGACACCACCACCATGCCTTATATGGTCAGCGTGATGGACAACGAGGCAGGCAGGGTAGTGATCGAGAACGCTAACGCCGAGCAGTTTTTCCGCGTACGCATTGAATCGGGTGCCTGCTTCGATGACATGAGTGGCGAGCCTTATCCTGCTCGCGTCACGCTCACCATTGGCGGCGAACAGTACAAAGGGTGCGGCCAGGGCATCGCGCCCTAGCCATCATGATCTAGCATCTCAGCCACTAGCAGCGGTACAGAAACGGCTCTGCGCGCCACTGCGGTTCCACGTAATCGCTGGCGCACAGCGCCGAGACATCACCACCCGCTCGGGCCGCCAGCCGCGCCAGTGTGGCTAGGTGTAACCCCCTGGGGGAGCGCACCTCTTCGCTGATGGCCACCGGCATCCAGCGGTCGCCCTCACGGGTTGCCAAGGTGAAGTTGAAGGGGTGAAAGCCTGGGAAGCCCAACCGAATGTCGGTGGCGATCAGCGTCTCTTGTCCATTGATATCACGGGTTTCGAAACGTAAAAACGGCCCTGTGAACCACGTCAGCCGCTGCCCTAGCGGTCCCTCCAAAGCGTTGGCCTCCAGTTCGACGTTACGACGCAGCGGTTCCAGTGCGGGGACTCGGTCACGATCGAATACACTGATCAAACTCTCGTAATAGCGGTCTTCATCGATGACCGTTGCCCGCCATAGTGCGATATTGAACGGCGTGGGTTGGATGAGTACGGGGGCAGCTTGTAAGTCCGCCTCGGCTAGGGCTGGCGTTAGGCGCTGCTCGACGCTCCATTTGGCACCTGCGGCCATCATGAGGTAAGCGCAGGAGATCACCAGCCCCGTGCGGCAGGCACTGCGTACCTTGCCCGACACGCTGCCGATGATCAGCGCCATAAGCAGCGGTAGCGTGTAGAACGGATCGATGATGAAGACGATAGGCCACGCGGCGGGCGGTGCGTCTAGCGGCCAGAGCAACTGCGTGCCGTAGGTGGTCAGCGAGTCGAGCAGCGGGTGAGTCACTAATATCAACGTAAAAAAGCACCACCAGCGACCCAACGAGATGTCCCGTGCTGGAGCAAAGCGGGCACTCAGCACGGCCAGCAGCGTGCCAAGACCCGTCAGTACGAACAGTGAATGGCTAAACCCGCGATGCTCCGTGACATTGGCAATGGCGTCGCCATAATCCAACGCGACGTCCAGATCGGGCAGGGTACCCAGCAACGCACCCAGTACGATGGCCTTGCGACCCAGACGCTTACCCAGTACGGCGCCCCCGACGGCTGCGCCAAGCGCTGCTTGCGTAATCGAATCCACAGACTTCTCCTCGACGTGCTGATAGCGAATCGTGATCGTCACCCAGACATGACACACGAGATGAATCGCCGTGACATCATTATACAACGTGTCTACTTTCTATTTTACTGTCGCACTGTTGTCTATGTTTTAATGGTGCTACGTGACCGGCTCGGCACCGCACTCGGCGGTTGCACGGGATATAATTACCATTCTTCAATGAAGAGGAAATGACATGCAGTTTTTACACACTATGGTACGCGTCAGCGACTTAGACGCCTCGCTTCACTTTTATTGTGACCTGCTCGGCCTGAAAGAAGTGCGCCGCAAAGAGAACGAAAAGGGCCGTTTTACGCTGGTGTTCCTGGCGGCTCCCGAAGATGAAGCGCGCTCCGAGCGCCTCACGGCCCCTGAGCTTGAGTTGACCTATAACTGGGACCCGGAGGAGTACACCGGCGGTCGTAACTTTGGTCACCTGGCCTACCGGGTCGATGACATTTACGCCCTTTGCCAGCATCTGCAGGATAAAGGCGTCACCATCAACCGCCCGCCCCGCGATGGCCACATGGCCTTCGTGAAGTCGCCGGACGGCATCTCCGTGGAGTTGCTGCAAAAAGGCGATGCGTTGGCCCCCCAGGAGCCTTGGGCTTCCATGGAAAACAGCGGTAGCTGGTAACACTACTCTCGGTGGCGCTCTTTATAGATGTCGCCACTGAACTCCATATGGAGTTCAACCGCCTCGCCATAGGGGTTCATTGCGCGTAGCTCCACATGGCGAGGCTTGTACTCGACGCCGCCCAGCGGTTGATAACCCGCCTGCTCGGCGCGCTGCATAAAAAAAGCGTCGCTATTGGGTCGCTCGGTGAGCGAAGGCGCGGAGACTGGGGCCGAGCGGTTCAAGCGGTCTCCGGGTAAGCGAGACGCGTAGGGCTCTTCCACTTCGACGAGCGTTTCACCGATCACCAGCCAGCGAGCCTGCATGCGCTGGCCCGTCGGCAGGCCAAACACACCGATCTCATCACCCGCGTTCGCAGTGAGTGCTGAACGCCCCTCCGGCCAGGTATCGACTAAGACGCGACCGCTCTCATCTTCAAGAATGAAGCTATTACCGAACCGCTCGCTAATGCGGCCTTTCAAGTAAACCCCCGCGCTTTGCGCAGTGGCAATCGGGGTGGCGGGCGTCTCCAGAGACGGTGGTGCCGCAAGCACCGGTAAGCCCAGCAGCGGCAGCGTGAGTGTACACAGCAACAAGCCGCGCATCGTGTTCACCCAGGGTAACCAAACACGCCGCTTTAGCAGTACGATAGAGCAAATCATAGGTCGGGCCTCACTTAGCGCCAATGCAACGAGTATACGCACCGAAAGCTGACGATAACCTGAATGGCGCGCTTGTTCAGTCAAGGTTAAGGCGCTTCCCGTTATAGTGTTGGATTACTCTTAGAGTATGGCGTTTGCCAGGAGTCTTTTATGAACAGTGGCCATCGTGGCAGCGTGCTTCGCTGCGCCCTGCTGAGCACACTCTTGTTCGTCAGCGTTCCCACCCCGGGGGTCGCTCAATCCGCCCTGACGGTGGATGACGCCATCGCCGTGGTACAGCAGCGCTATGAGGGCGAACTACTCGATATCGAAATGAAAAGCGGACGTGGCTGGGAAAATAGCGAGCAGGTGTATGAGCTGCGCCTGCTGACGGCCCAAGGCAACGTACTCAAAATTCGCATTGCCCGAGAAGATGGTCGTTTTCTAGAAATTGACGGCAGGGGCCAAATTGAGGCGCGTTTGCCGCCTACCCGCGATAACGGCGGAGCCTAATAATGCGAGTGTTAGTGGTCGAAGATGAGCAGCATCTCGCGGCTCAAATGCGTGAAGCGCTTGAGGGTAATGGTTTCGTCGTCGATGTTGTCAACGACGGTAACGAAGCCGTGTACATGGGCAATCACGAGACCTATGACGCGGCGGTGCTGGATCTGGGTCTGCCTGGGCGGGATGGCTTAAGTGTTCTGCACGATTGGCGACAACATGGCCGCACGCTACCGGTGGTGATTTTGACCGCCCGGGATGGCTGGAGTGAGAAGGTGCAGGGGTTCCGCGCCGGGGCGGATGATTATGTCACCAAACCCTTTCGCATGGAGGAGATTATCATGCGGCTGCGTGCGCTGATTCGCCGTGCGTCTGGCCACGCTGATGTGATGATCCGCAGCGGCGAGCTAGAGTACGACACTCAGCTAGGCACCTTCCATCTCGCAGGCCTGCCGTTAAAACTTACCGCCTTTGAACATCAGCTACTCGTGTATCTGATTCATAACGCTGAGCGGGTGGTCAGTCGTACCGAGCTCTCCGAACATCTCTACTCTTACGATAACGACCGTGACCATAATTCTCTCGAAGTGATCATCAGTCGGTTGCGGCGCAAAGTGGGGGCAGAGCGTATCGAAACCCTGCGTGGTCAGGGGTATCGGCTGTGCGACCGCTCGTGAAACTGTCACTGCGAGCGCGTCTGCTAGGATCCGCTGGCCTATGGAGTGCCATTGCGTTAGTGGGCGTGGGGCTATTTATCTACTGGCTGTTCAAAGATCACGCCGAGCGCACCTTTGACGCCCGGCTGGACGCCAACCTACTGGGGCTGATGGCCTCTGTAGAGTTCAATGAGCAGGGTCAGTTGATCAAAACCCGTGATATTGGCGGCCCTCAGTTCGATCGCGCCTACTCGGGGTGGTATTGGCAAATTGCCCACGACGATGAGGTGCTGATTGCCTCGCGTTCGCTGCTGAATGCCAGCCTGCCCGCGCTGACCAGCGATGTTTCTCAGGCGCTGGCGCTCACCGGGCCAGAGGGCGAAGCGCTACGCGCCCGGGGCCGTCACTTCTCAGCCCCAGGCAGCGGCCCGCCGTTGAGTATCACCGTGGCCGGCCCACAAAACGACATTGATGATGCCCTGTCGCGTATCGTCCTTCCTTTAGTAGCTTCGCTGGCGCTGCTGGGAATCGGGCTAGCGGTGGCGGTGTGGTGGCAAGTTCGCTGGGGGTTAAAGCCGCTCACCCGGCTGCGTCGCGACCTTCTTGCGGTACGCCAGGGGTACCGCGAACAGTTAGCCCACGCCACGGTGGAAGAGCTACAGCCGCTGGTGGATGAGATCAATGCGCTGGTGACCCATAACCGAGAGGTGATTGCTCGCAGTCGTCAACATGTGGGCAACTTGGCTCACGGCCTCAAAACGCCCCTCGCCATGTTAGCCAACAGCCTATCGGCTCAGCAGGCGCATGACGCCACCACTGAGGAGGCATTGTCACGTCTGCAGCGTCTGGTCGATCACCATTTGCGCCGCGCTCGGGCCGTCGGTGCGGGCTACCACATGGGCGAGCGCACCCAGGTAGCAGACACGTTAGAGGGGCTAGTGAGCGTGATGCGCCATGTATACGTCCGCGGCCTCGCGCCACTCCATATCAGCGTTCAGTGCGATGATGCGTTAGCGTTTCGAGGTGAGTCCCAGGATCTCGATGAGCTGTTAGGCAACCTGCTGGATAACGCCTGCAAGTGGGCGCGTCAGCAGGTGATGATCGAGGCACGCCGGGTATCGCCAGAGCAACTGACCGTGGTGATTAGCGATGACGGCCCGGGTATGCCCGAAACCCAGCGGCTAAAAGCCGTGGAGCGAGGCGAGCGCTTCGATGAATCGACCCCCGGCGATGGTTTGGGGCTCGCCATCGTGCAGGATCTGGCGCGGCTTTACGGTGGGCATTTGGCGCTTGCCGCTAACTCGCCCAGCGGGTTACGCGTCGAGCTGACGCTGCCCGCCGCCGAAAGGCCGCCCAAGGGCGACCTTTCAGGTACATCGTAACGCCAAAAGATTAGTGAGTTTATTCAGCGGGCCACGCGGGGAGGCGTTTTTCGCGGTAAACGTCGCCGCGGTAGTCCACATGCAGTATGACCTGCTCTTCGGCGTCATTCTGCGCCATCCACTCCATATGGCGGCCCTTGAAGTCGACCAGGGCGGCATTACGGTAGCCCTGGTCGCTCAGCGCGTTCTCCACGTCACTCTGCTCTAGGGTCGACAGGCTCTCATCGCGGTGAGGGCGGTCATGCCCAGGACGTTTGATGTGCCATTCCAGTAACTCACCGTCCGGTGAGAAGAAGCTGTGAACGTCGACACCTTCCTCATTAATGCTAGTAATGCGGTAAACATCTTCGTGGCGCTTCAGTTCAATCATCTCACCGAAGCCTTGTTCATCGAGCTGACGCTGTAGCGCCTCGACGTCGGGGGCGACGACGCGCGCTTGTGGCTGGTCACCGTTATCGGGCTCATCTGCCGAGCCGCGAAGCGACGAAGCGGTGACGGTATCGCCTTCCAAGCGGCCTTCCACCATAATGTCGTCGCCTACTTGGAAGCGCTCACCACTGTTGCCTTGCGGGCGAACCAGCAGACGACGGTCGCCTTCATCGACCACGAGCAGGTCATTGAAGCGTTCGACCACTTCGCCGTTGATGCGCACCTCTTCCTGCGCCGCCAGCGGAGCGGAGAGGGCAAGGGTGCAGATGGCAGCAGCCAGGGCTTTTAATGGAGTCGGTTGCATAGCGGTTTCCTCTTGTTGGCAAGTTGGGGCAAGCTTGTGAAGCGATAGCCCCGCAAGTGACAATGCCAAGCCTACGCAACCGCTGCTGAACCGAGACTAAATCACCGGTTCAAGTTTGATTCAGGATTAACGAGCTGATCGGATAAGGGAGTCGAGATGACATCACAGGGCATGAAAGGATGGCTAGCCGCGCTAAGCATGGTCACGCTGGCAGGCTGCAGCAGCGCACCGCAACAAGAGCGCATCGACGCGCCGCAAGGCGGCACGCTCTCTGGGCCAGTGGTCGAGCAGCGCTGGAACTTACTGTTGGTAGGGACCGATGAACGGCTCTCCATGCCCGAGACGCCGTTTTTCCGCATCGGCCGCGACGGCAAGGTTAGCGGCTCGGATGGCTGCAACCAGTTCACCGGCAAGGTGAGCCTGGGCGAAAGCCAGCGCATTGAGTTCAGCGAACTGGCCTCCACCCGAATGGCCTGCCCCAATATGGAAGACGCCAAGCGGGTCACCGATATGCTGGATACCGCGTATCGTTACTTGATCGACCACGACCGTTTGGTGTTCTTCGGACCGGATAGCCGTGTGCTCGGCGGTTGGCGGGAAGCTAACTGACGGTCAGTGACGGCGCTGGTACAGGGCCATACAGCCAGCGCCAATGGCGATACCGACAATGAGTAAAACCCACTCATCGTGCTTGCCAAAGCCACCAGGTCCGTGAAGACCTTTACAGCCGGCAAGCATGAACGTGAGAAACAGTAGCGTGATGGATGTTTTCAATGTGTGCAGTGAGCGCATAAGAGATCCTCAAACAACGCGGAGAGGGAGAACTGTTTTCAAGTCGCTGAAAACAGTGGGGTGTTTGAGGTTACCCCTGGCCTGCTGAATGACCGCTGAATCAGTGGTTCAGGCTCTGTTTACTCTCTTTGCGACGCATGAAAAGGCGGATTGAAGCGAGTGATAAAACGCGCATCAATCCGCTTTTTCCATTGCCACACCCAGCGTCCTGAAAAGCCCATGGCTCCACGGCTGGCAATGGCGTGACCGTCGCCGGTGCCAATCAGTGCCAGCACGCGACGCGGAGGTTGCCACGGGGTGAGCTGTTTGCCGTGACAGGCAGCCCGTAAATTCTCTGCCAAGACGGGCCCCATGCGCACCGCATAAACGCCTGCCTTAGGCAGCGGGGAAGAGCGCAGCGTAGCGCAGTCGCCAGCGGCAAAGATGCCCGGTTGGCCGATGACCTCAAGTGACGTATCCACCGGGATAAAGCCGTGCTCATTCAACGGCAGCGCCGTTTGCTGCAGCCACGTTTGGCCCACGGCTCCGGTCGCCCAGAGCACGATATCCGCGGCGATGTGGTTGCCGGTGTCGGTTTGCACGCCGCCGGGTACCAAGGCGTGCCCTCGCACGCCTGTATGGACGCGCACGCCCGCACGTGTGAGCGCTCGCGCCGTTAACCAGCGGGGCAGCCAGCCAGCGCCGGGCAGCAGCGTTTTGGCGGCGCTGATCAGCTCGCCTTGCCAGTGAATGTCCGGGCGCTGCTGGCGAAGCTGCGCCAGGACGCTCATCAGCGTCTCGCAGCCTGCTGCGCCGCCGCCTACGCTCACTACGTTCTGGAACACTCCTGCAGGCAGTTTGGCCACCTCTTCGCGTAATGCTTGCCAACGGTGGTGCAACGAGCTGAGCGGGCGCATGGCCAGCAGCGTGGGCAGCGTATTCTCCTCAATACCTTTTGGCCCGATCCCCTCATCGCTTTGCGGGGCAATAACTTGCGGTAACGCGAGCGTCGAGCCGACGTTGAAGGAGGCCACGTCAAACGCAATCACGCTGCCATCCGCCAGCATTACCTGGCGCTCGCTCGTGCTGAACGCCACGGCTGGAGAAGCAATAAAGCGAGCCCCCGCCCGCTGGCAGAGCGCCGCGATATCCATCTGAGTCTCCCGCAGCGTGCACTCCCCAGAGAGCCACGCAGGTACGCTGCCCGAGTAGGCGGCCAGTTGGCTGTCGCTCACGACGGTGATCGATACCGCTTTATCCGGGCGTTGAGCAAACGCCTCCAGTACGAAGGCGTGGGCGTGGCCCGCGCCGATGAGCAGTAGCTGCATGTCCGCCTCCTTGAGCGAGCGATGAGACGACGTTGTTAGCGCATTGTTATTTACCGATAGTCACTCGATTTTTGCCAGCTTTCTTGGCCAAGTACATACCGTGATCGGCGCGTTCCACCAAATGACGCACTGTATCTCCAGTCTTCTTCGACGTAAGGCCAATGCTGATCGTCACGGGGAGCGGCAGTTTGAAAGGTGTCGTTGACACAATACTGCAAAGACGTTGTGCAAGAAGCAAGCTGGCAGCGGTATCTGTCTCTCGAATGATGATGAGGAACTCTTCTCCTCCCCAGCGGCCAAGATGATCCTCTTCACGAAGCGTGTTTTGGACAACTTGGCTTAGACGCCTCAGGACGTCGTCCCCCACAGAATGGCCGAACGTATCATTGATATTTTTGAAGTCGTCAACATCGAACAGTATGACAGATAGGGAGACGTCCGAATCGATTAGGCGGCTCAGTGTCATTTCTGTGTAGTGCCGATTCCAACACTGGGTTAATGGATCGGTGCGGGCTAATGTTTGCAAGCGTTGATTGCTGTGCGTCAACTGCTGATTCAAGTAAACGGCGTCCATGGCGGTAATCGCCATGGCAATATGGTCGCCTAACTCCGTCATCGTGGCTATTTCCAATGGTGACCAGTAACCCATAGGATCAACATTGGCCGAGAAGTTCTCTGGCAGATGAGAGAGGGGAGTGTGACGAAAAAGAAAGAGCCAGCTTGGCGTGACGCATGAGATATCTAGCCTTGTTGCTACGCCGCCTTGGCACATGCCGTCGAGCTCTACGGTCGCATCATTAGTATTCCCTCTTGTTAGAGTTTCAAGAGCATTGAGAATGTGTCGTTCGGAGGGACAGTCACCAAAACTGTGCATTTGATGATTTCTTAGGAGGGCAATGCCTTGCGATTCGAACAGTTTGCATAGCCGCTCTCCGTGATGTCGGACAATGTCTTTGAAGTCAGAAAAACGCTTGATGTCACTAGAGAGTTGTTGGCGGTATCGTTTTAAGCCTGCTCGGCGCTCAGCCAGTTGCTCCATGGTTAATAGACCTAGTCGCTGCGCCGCAATCGTAATGACCAAGCGACTCCAACGGGATGAGACGAGGTGATAAGAGGGGGGGAGAGCTATGTAGCCCCATGTCTCTGCTTCACATTTTAATTCATAATATTGCAGCTCCGACGCCAACAATGTGCTGACCGAGCGGATAGAGATAAGACGTGGGTGCGCTTTTAGGGAGCATGCGGATGGAAAAACGTGTATCAAACGCAACTCCATAGTCTTGGTATGACGGTATATAGCAATGGGCATTTGGTGGGTCATTCGGTGAAGCGCGCATGTTAGCTGCTCAAAAAGCGCCGTCAGAGACGGCGCGTGGCTGATTTTCATCAGAGAGTCGTATAGGCCGCCGTGCTCATGGAGCAAGTGTTGACGCTGTTCGCTCATCCTGAATGACTCCTCAAAACACGAGATAGCACGTCCATGTTGGCCATAGGCCGAGCGCCACTTCATATCAAAATTGAATTAATGATTCAATCAAAAGGTAAATCATTATTCAACAACTATTGAATAATCGATTCACATTGGCGGCATGAATGAAAAAATCATGTTTGCCGAGCGCTTAAAATCCTCTATGCAAGCGGCGGGGTACGACACTCGGCCCTCCGTGCTAGAGCGTGAATTCAATTTGCGCTACTGGGGAAAACCAATCACCTTCCAGGCCGTTAGGCGCTGGTTGCGAGGAGACTCGATTCCAAGTCAGGAAAAACTGCAGGTGCTGGCGCGTTGGTTATCTGTCACGCCCCATTATCTGCGTTATGGCGGGGCAGAAGATAACGCCGTTAAGGAGCCGCAGGGGCAGTGGGAAACCTCGCTGACTAGAGAAGAGCATCATCTTCTCGCAATGTATAAGACGCTGCCGCAGCCTCAGCGTAAAATTGTTCATGAAGTGGTGGAAACCTTCTCCAAGGCGTACGGCGACTCGCTAGTACTTCCCGAGCGCGAGTGACTTGTAGGTAGCGCCACTCGCGCTCGTCAATCTCATCCCCGTCGCCAATCGAAATACCGCTTCAATAGTGCCAGCACTCGTTCTGGCTTGTGGGCGTTTTTCCAAACGCCTGCGGTGGCTTTGGCGGCTTCGCCTAGCGTGGGGTAGGGGTGAATGGTGCCGAGCAGTTTATTCAGCCCCAGGCCGTGCTTCATGGCGATGGTGAACTCGCCCAGCCACTCCCCGGCGTTCTCCGCGACGATCGTCACTCCCAGAATTTTGTCTTTGCCGGGCACGGTAAGCACTTTGATAAAGCCTTCGGGGGCGCCTTCGGCAATGGCGCGGTCGCTTTCGCTCATGGCGTAGCGGGTCACTTCAAAGGCGACACCTTTCGCGGTGGCCTCTTTTTCGTTGAGACCAACTCGCGCTACTTCCGGCTGAACATAGGTAACGGCGGGCATAAAGCGGTAGTCCACCGCGAAGCTTTTCAGCTCGCCAAACAGCGCATTCACGGCGGCGTGCCATGCCTGATGGGCGGCTGCGTGGGTAAGCTGGTAGGGGCCCGCTAAGTCGCCGCAGGCCCAGATGTTAGGCAGGCGCGTTTGCAGCCGCTCGTTGAGGGCCAGCGTGCCGCCGTCGGTGGTGGTAATCCCTAGCGCCTCCAGTCCTAACCCTTCCACGTTGGCCTGACGGCCCGCGCTCACCAGTAGATAATCAAACGCTAAGGTGCTGCGCTCACCCAAGTGTTCAATAACAAGCTGATGCTCCCCGTCGACTTGGTTCACCTCCAGCGCTTTCGCGCCGGTCATCACCGTCACGCCCTCTTGAGTGAGCGTGCGCTCTACGTGCTCGCCCACCTCATTATCTTCCCGGCCCAGCAGTTGCGGCGCGCCCTCTACCAAGATGACGTGGCTACCTAAGCGGGCAAAGCTTTGGCTCAGTTCGCAGCCAATCGCACCGCCACCCAGCACCACCAGCCGTTTGGGCAGCTCGGTGAGCGACCAGAGGTTTTCAGAGGTGAGTAGCGGCGCGTGCTCGATACCGGGCAGGGGCGGCACGCGAGGGCGCGCTCCGGTGGCCAGCACGATATGGCGAGCGGTGAGGGTTTGATCGCCCACGCGAATTTCCCATGGTGAAACGAGGGTGGCGTGCTCTTGATACACCTCTACACCAAGCTTGGTGTAGCGCTCGACGCTGTCGTGGGGCTCGATATCGCGGATGGCCTGATGCACATGCCCCATCACCTTGGCGAAATCCACGCTGGGCTCGCTGGTGCTCACGCCAAAGCGGTCTGCTGTGCGAATTTCATGGGCCGCGCGGGCCGCCCGAATCAAGGCTTTGGAAGGCACGCAGCCAGTGTTAAGGCAGTCGCCGCCCATCTTGTGCTTTTCGATGAGAGCCACCTTGGCTTTCACGGCGCTGGCGATATAGCTGGTCACCAGCCCCGCCGAGCCGCCGCCAATCACCACGATGTCGTAGTCAAAACGGCTAGGGCGAGTGAAGCCTTTGTAGGCGTTGCGCTTTTGCACCATCAGCGCAATGCGCCGGGCCACCCAGGGGAACACCGCCAGCAGCGCAAACGAGGCGATGAGCCCAGGCGAGATAATGCCGCTCAGGCTTTCCAGCTCGCCGAGCTGGCCGCCCGCATTCACGTAAACCGCCGTGCCGGGCAGCATGCCGAGCTGGCTCACCCAGTAAAACGTGGTGGTTTTAATCCGCGTTAGGCCCATCACCAGGTTGATCATGAAAAACGGGAAAATGGGCACCAAACGCAGGGTGAACAGATAAAACGCGCCATCTTTCTCGACGCCCCGGTTCACCGTGTGGAACTGGCGGGGAAAGCGTTTTTCGATGGGCTGACGAAACAAAAAGCGTGAGAGTAGAAAGGCGAGCGTCGCGCCGATGGCGCTGGCAAATGAGATGATCACTAGCCCCCAGCCCAACCCAAACAGCGCGCCGCCTAGCAGCGTTAACAGCGACGCGCCGGGCAGCGAGAGTGCAGCCATCGCCACATACACCGCAAAGAAAATGCCCGCCACCTGCCAGGGCGACTGCTGGAACGCTGCCTGAAAATCGCTGCGGTAGGCCTGCAGGGTATCCAGAGTGAAGAACGTATGGGCGCCGCTAACGTAGAAGCCAATCACGGCCAGTAGCAGTAGGGCAATAATCAGCAGGCGCTGACGGTTCATGGCAGGCTCCTTGGAAAAGGTGTTCGTACTCAGTGCTAAAACGGAACGTTTCCTTACACGCTGGCGTGACGCAACTGCTGCCAGCGCTGCCAATCTTCGGGGCGGTCGATGTCCCACATGGTATCTGGGTAGGCGGCTTCCAGGCCCAGCGCCGCCAGGCGCGCTTGCGTCACGCTCAATACCTGTTCGGTGCCCCAGGGAATGTCTTCAAACAGGCTGGGGTGATCCTGGTGGCTGCCAATCAGCCCGTAGCCGCCATCCTCAGCCGGTAGAATCACCACGGCAAAGGTGCTCAACGCCGCTCGGCAGCGTTTGAGCATGGCGCTGGTAATACTGGGGCAGTCGGTGCCCATCACCATGGCGGGGCCGTCGGTGCTGTTCAGTGCATGGCGAACGCGCCTGCCCACATCGCCCTGCTCTTGGGCGGCCAAGGCCATGCCGTGTTGGGCCTGAAGCTCTAAAAATAGTGGGTGGTGGTGGTCTAACGAGGTCCACAGCGTAACATTCTCCGCCCCCAGCGCTTCGCAGCCGGTGGCAACACAGTGTCGCACCATGGCGGCGTGGGCTTTGGCGGCGCCCTCTGCGCCCAAGCAGGGGATCAAACGCGTCTTGGCCTGCCCCGGCAGCGGCGCTTTGGCCAGCAGGTGCAGGTGGGGCGCGGCGAGCTTAACGTGCATCGCGGTACTCCTTAGCCAATTGAGTGGCGCTGACACCGCGCCAATAGCGGTAGCGTAGCCGCCACATGAGGCGAATGGTGGGCCAAGCGCCGAACTCGTCCCAGCGCCTGCCCGAGCTTATCACCTTCTGGCGCAGGCAGGCGGGGGGCGAGTGCGCCTTCAGGCGTTTGCTGAGTTCGATGTCTTCCATCAGCGGCTGATTGGGAAAACCGCCCAGCGCGCAAAACGTATCGCGGCGCACAAAGATGCCTTGGTCGCCGGTCGCGATACCGCTAATCCGCGAGCGCAGGTTCATCAAGCTCGCGACCACCGGCAGCCAATGGCTTCGCCCCGTGAGCTGAATATCGAATCGCCCCCAAGCGTGTTGGGCCAGCGCCTTTTGTAGATCTACCACCGCACGCTGCTCTTCGCCGGGGGGCAGTTGGGTATCGGCATGCAAAAAAAGCAGCGCCGGGGCGTGGGCGTGCTGCGCACCCAGGTTCATTTGCCGTGCTCGTCCGGGGGCGCTGCTGAGTACCGCATCGGCCAGCGGTGCTGCGAGGGCCACGCTGGCATCGGTGCTGCCACCATCCACGACGAGGAGTTGAACGCCTGAGGCGCGCAGCGGTTGCAGCCGCGTGAGCGTTGCCTGAATACCCGCTGCCTCATTGAGCATGGGAATGATGATGCTCAGGGACGCAGGCGCGGGGTGTGGATCAGCCAAGGGCAATGATCGGCCCTCCTGCAACGGTGGCATCGGCTTCGTCATGGGTAACGAGCAGGGCAGGCAGGCCCGCCTCCCGCAGTTGGCCGAAAACCAGCGTGCGCATCTCTTGGCGCAGCGCCGTATCGAGTTTGGAGAAAGGTTCATCCAGCAGCACGGCGCGAGGCTGGGAGAGCAGCAAACGCATCAACGCTACCCTAGCCTGCTGCCCGCCAGAGAGCGTGGCCGGGTCGCGGGCTTCAAACCCCGTAAGCCCTACCTGATCGAGCGCTTTGGCAATCTGCGCGCTCTTTTGCGGGCTGCGATGGGGCAGGCCAAAGTGCAGGTTGCCGCCGACGCTCAAGTGGGGAAACAGCAGCGGGTCTTGAAACAGCAGGCCAACGCCGCGCTGCTCGGCGGGCAGGCTGAGTACGTCGGTGTCGCCAAGGCGAACCTGCCCTTGGGCGGAGAACGTGCTGTGTAAAAAGCCGGCGATAAAGGCCAGCAGTGTCGATTTGCCGGAACCCGAGGGGCCCATCACGGTGAGCACTTCGCCGGGGGCCACCGTGGCGTCCACATGCAGCAGCGGGCGGCCAGCTAAGTGAATGCTTACTTGCTCTAGGGTCAGGGCATTGGCAGCGTTATTCACGGGGTTCCTTATCCACAGGGCGTCTTAACCTTGGCGTTGAACGTTGAGAGGGACACGGCGTGGAGCGCCTAGCCACCGGGGCAGTGCGACGGCGGCCATAAAGCCTACAAGCGGCAGGCCCGCTTGCACCAGCGCCCACACGCCGATTAAGCGGCGGTTTCCTCCGGAGGCCAGCGCCACGGCTTCGGTGGTCACTGTTGGTACTCTGCCTGCGCCTAATAGTTGGGTGGGTAAATATTGGCCAATACTGACCGCCAAACCCACCGCCACGGCGGTCAGCAGCGGGGCGAGCAGGAGCGGCAGCCGCACGCGCCAAAACGCCCGGCGGCGCGAGACGCCCAGCGACTGCGCAATGTAGAGCCAGCGAGGATCTAAGCGGCGGTAGGCCTCGGCTAGCGAGAGATACACATAAGGCAGCACGAACAGCAGGTGGCCCGACACCACCAGCGCTAGCTGGGGGCGAATGCCCAGGCGTTCGGCGGCTACCACTAAGCCATATAAAAATGCGATTTGCGGCACCAGCAGCGGCAAGTAGAGTAGCCAGAGCGAACGGGTAGGGTGAATCTGCTGGCGCTGCTCGTTTTCAAGAGTGGCGACGACCAACGCGGCCGCCAAGCCGGTCGAGAGCAGCGCAATCAGCGCGGTATTCACCAGCGGCCCGGCCAGCATGTCGGCGCTGCGCTGCCAGTGGTCGAAGGTAAACGACTGCGGCAGCAGCTCAGGAAAACGCCAAAACCCGGCCACCGAGAAAAGCCCTAACCCGATCAGCGCGGCCAGCGCGGCCAGGCTTGCCAGGGTTAGCCCCGCTCGGCCTGTTACGGTGAAGAGGGCTTCCCCCCACTGCCGGTCGCCGTTGGTCAGCCAGCGCTGGCTCAGCCTGCGGGCTAGCTGCTCTAACAGCCACCAGCTCAGCAGCGCGGCCAGCGTCACGCCCAGTTGCAGTACCGCGGCGGCTGATGCCATAAAACGGTGGGTAATGTCCGGATCGCTAAACCAGCCAAGAATCGAGACGCTCAAGGTGGGCGGCAAGCGCGGCCCCAAAATCAGCGCCATATCCACCACCGACGTGGCGTAGGCAATGACCGCGTAGATAGGTAGGCGTATCAATGGATAGAGCGAAGGAAGCACCACTTTGAGCCAGGCAATCGTGGGCGCGTAACCCAGCGACCGCGCCAGCCGCAGGCGCTGTTCCGCCTGTAACTGGGGCAGCGCCGCCAGGCTCATTAACAAGAGAAACGGGGCTTCTTTGAGTACCAGGCCGAAGGTGAGCGCAAGCCCCCAGGGGTCGTTCACGATCAGCGCATCGGGAGGCGCTTCCCAGCCGGAGAGCCAGGGGGAGATAAGCCGTGCCATCAGCCCGGAAGGCGCGATTAAAAACGCAAAGCCGAACGCCACCGCCGCGTGGGGAATTGCCAGCAGGGGCGACACCAAGCGGCGTAGGCTGCGGTCCAGCCAAGTGCCTTGGCTGGCAGCTAAAAACAGCACGACGATCAGCAGCGCCAGCGCCGTACTGGCCAAGCCGCTGGCAAAGCTCACCGCCACCGAGCGGCCAAGCCCCGGCTGGGCGAACAGCATTTGCCAAGCGGAGAGGTTGGCCTGCTCGCTCCCCAGTACCGGCAGGTAGCCAAAAGCAGGCAGCAACACCATGCCAAGCCCTGCGGTGACGGGAATCACCAGCAGGGCAATGATCAGAAGAGGCGCTAGCCGCAGCATGGTTCAGTGAGTCGCATGCGGGTGTGAGTCGTGCGTTTAGTTGACACCGTAACGCTCAAGCCAAGCATCCTGAAGGGCGTTCATCCAACTGGGGTGGGGTTCGGCAAGGGTGTTGGAGAGCGCATCGGCGGGCAGTGCTGCTGGGTGGCTCTCGACCTGCTCGAAGAGCGCCTGGTCGCTCGGCTCAAGCTGCTGGATCGCTAACACGCTGCGGTCGCCCCACATGCTGAGCGACTGCTTCTGGGCTTGCGCCTCCGGGGAGAGCAGGAAGTTGGCTAGCGCCATTGCACCCGCTTTATGGGGTGAGTTGTAGGGAATCGCCACGAAGTGCACGTTACCCAGGGTGCCGCCTTCCAACACATAGCTACGCACGCTTTCCGGCAGCTCATACTCCATCACCGCCACGGCGGCATCGGTGGGGTAGAACGAGAAAGCGAGGCTGAGTTCGCCGTCGCTCATTAGCGTGCGAAGGTTGGGGCCGGATTCGGGAAAGCTACGGCCACTGCGCCATAAATGCGGGTGAAGCTCGTCTAAATAGGCCCACAGCGGTTCGGTGATCTCCTCGAAATCGGCGTCTTCGACCGGCGCGTAAAGCGCTTCATCTTGATCGGTCAGCTCGATCAGCGCCTGCTTGAGGAACGTGCTGCCGGTGAAATCGGGAATACGCGGATAGCTAAACTGGCCGGGATGCTCTTTGGCCCAGCCGAGTAGCGCCGCAATGCTTTGAGGCGGCGTGTCGGTTTGCGCGCTGTCGTAGTAGAAGGTGATTTGCGCTTTGCCCCAGGGGGACTCGTAGCCTTCGGTGGGCAGGGTGAAGTCGGTGACGACTTCGGGGTTTTCGTCAGGGTAAGTGAGGGCGAAGTTCGGCAGCGATTCCGCAAAAGGCCCAAACAGCAGGTCTTGCTCGCGCATGGCGGCGAAGTTTTCGCCGTTGATCCAAATCAAGTCGATGCTGCCCTCGCTGTCGTTCCCCGCCTGCTGCTCACCCAATACCCGCGCCACGGCGCTGCTGGTGTCGTCGAGTTTCACGTGCTCCACGCGAACGCCATAGCTCTCCTGCATCTGCTCTGCGACCCAGGCAATGTAGCGATTGGTGCGCGCGTCGCCGCCCCAGGCATTCCAGTACACGGTTTGGCCGTCGGCGGCGTCCAGTACGCTCTCCCACTCTTGCGGGTCGGGGGCGGCGACCGCAGGGGCGGTGAAGGTGACTAGAGCAAGCGCCACGGCGGTGGCCAGAGCAGAGCGTGGTTTCATCGCACACCTCATCAAATCAGTTGGTTATAGAGCGGTTTGTAGGCACTGCAGTTCACTGTGGACGTGTTCGATAATGGGCAGCGAGAGGTAGTGCTCGACACGGTCGCGCACGTGGTCGATCACGACCGCATCGGTCAGCTCGGCCGACCAATCCTCGCCCCGGCGCTCGTCATCCTGGCGATGTAGGTGCTGAGCGCGCCACTTGGCACACCAGGTGAGCGACCACAGCCAGGTGGCGCGTCGGCAAGCAATCAGCGTATCCACACTTGGCAACGTAATCTCAGGCGCTGTGACCATCGCAGCCTGCCAGCGACGATAGAACCCAACAACCTCCTCCAGGCTGAGTACCGCTTGGCTATTGAGGTCCCAGGTGGTCGAGGTGTAGAGCGAGGTGTGGGCCAAATCGATGCCCGGCAGGCCATAGCGGCACTTCTCGAGATCCACCAGCACCGCCCGGCCATCGTCGGTGATTAAAAAGTTGCCGGGGTGCGTATCAAAGCTGATCAGCGTAGGAGCGGCGTCGTCCAGCGTGCGGGGCAGTAAATCCAGCTCCTGCTGAATACGCAGGTGAATACCGCTGGGGAGCTGGGCATCGCTCAACCACTGGGCCTGCTGAGACACCTCCTCCACCATGGCCTGCCAAGGCGATTTGGGGGCCAGCAGCGGCGGGCGCTGGCGAGGCAGCGGCTGGCGGTGCAGGCTGGCGAGTGTGTCGGCAATGGCAGGCAGGTCCTGGGGGAGTTCGGCCAAGCGCCCGCGAATCGCCTCGACCAGCAGCGCGCCGCGTGGCAGCGCTTCGCTAGGTGGTAGTACACCGTATAGGCGTGGCGTGTGCCCGCCGTGGCTGGCCCGTTCGTAGCAGGCGGCTTGATACGTCAAGTTTTCCGCTGGCGGCAGGTTCATCTGGCTCTGCTTGGGCAGTCGCGCCACCCAGTCGTCCCCTTCGCGGTGAATCCACACGTGGTCATGGGCCAGGCCGGTATCGGCCATGGGCGACAGCGATTGGTAGTCGATCTCCGCTTGCTGCAGGGTCGTGTCTAATGCCTGCAGTTGAGCCTCAGAGAGTGTGGACATAGCGCATTCCGTAGTGTGAGAAACGGTAGCCGAATTAACGATGGCTGAACCTTCGGTGTTGCCACTCAGTGGCAGAATCATGACCAACCTTACACGCTTCATCATAAAAAACGATGACGCTGCGCGCAGCGGTTGGGATTGCGAGGCGCATTAACGACAACGGCACCCCAGGGGGTGCCGTTGAACTACTGCCGTCAGCGCTGACTTACATCGCAGCAATCTTCGCCTGCTGCTCTTCGAGCAGCTTTTTGGCGGACTGGAATTCCGCCAGTTTGCCGCGCTCTTTCTCGATCACGGCGTCGGGGGCTTTGGCGATAAAGCCTTCGTTGCCCAGCTTCTTCTTGATGCCACCGATAAGTTTGTCCTGTTTCTCGATCTCTTTGGCGAGGCGAGCAAGCTCCGCGTCTTTATCGATCAGGTCCGCCATCGGCACCAGCACTTCCATATCGCCGACCAGCTGCGTGGCTGAAAGCGGGGCGTCTTCTGGGTTGGCCAGCCACGTCACACTTTCCAGTTTCGCTAGCTTGGCCAGGAAGCGGCGGTTCTGCTCCAGGCGTTCGGCGTCTTCGGGCTGGCCTTTGGTCAGCAGCACATCCAGCGGCTTACCGGGGGCGATGTTCATCTCGGCGCGGATGTTGCGCACCGCGATGATCACGCCTTTCAGCCACTCGATATCGCGGGTGGCCTGCTCGTCGATCTTGCTCTCGTCGGCTTCCGGCCACGCCTGATGCATGATGGAGGCATCGTCGCCCACATAGGTGCCCGCCAGCGGTGCCACGCGCTGCCAGATCTCTTCAGAAATATAGGGCATCATCGGGTGAGACAAGCGCAGGATAGTTTCCAGTACCCGCACCAAGGTGCGGCGGGTGCCGCGTTTGGCGTCGGCACTGGCCGCTTCGTCCCACAGGACCGGCTTGGAAAGCTCCAGGTACCAGTCGCAGTACTCGTTCCAAACAAACTCGTACAGCGCTTGGGACGCGTGGTCGAAGCGATACTCGTCCATGGCTTTGGTGACTTGCGCTTCGGTTTTCTGTAGCTGGGAGATGATCCAGCGATCGGCTAGCGACAGCTCCACTTCTTCGCCGCTGGTGCCGCAATCTTCGCCTTCGGCATTCATCAACACGTAGCGCGAGGCGTTCCACAGCTTGTTGCAGAAGTTGCGGTAGCCGTCTAGGCGGTTCATATCGAACTTGATATCGCGCCCGGTGGTGGCCTGGGAAAGGAACGTAAAGCGCAGCGCATCGGTGCCGTGGGCTTCGATACCGTCTTTAAATTCTTCTTTGGTGGCTTTGGCAATCGCTTTGGCCTTCTGGGGCTGCATCATGTTGCCGGTGCGCTTTTCCAGCAGGTCATCCAGCGTGATGCCATCGATCAGGTCGATAGGGTCCAGCACGTTGCCCTTGGATTTGGACATCTTCTGACCCTGGCCGTCGCGCACTAGGCCATGTACGTAAACGGTTTTGAAGGGCACTTCGCCAGTGAATTTCAGCGTCATCATGATCATCCGGGCGACCCAGAAGAAGATGATGTCAAACCCCGTTACCAGTACGCTGGAGGGGTGGAAGGTGTCCAGCTCCGGGGTTTTTTCCGGCCAGCCCAGGGTGCCAAATGTCCACAGGCCCGAGCTGAACCAGGTGTCCAGCACGTCTTCGTCTTGGGTCAGCGCCACGTCAGCGCCCAGGCCATGCTTCTCGCGGGCTTCCTCTTCGCTCCTGGCTACGTAAACATTGCCGTCGGCGTCGTACCAAGCGGGAATGCGGTGGCCCCACCACAGCTGGCGAGAAATACACCAGTCCTGCAGGTCACGCATCCAGGCGAAGTACATGTTCTCGTAGTTCTTCGGCACGAACTGAATGTCGCCGTTCTCTACCGCTTCGATGGCGGGCTTGGCGAGGCTCTCTACGGCCACGAACCACTGATCGGTGAGCAGCGGCTCGATGACATCGCCGGAGCGGTCGCCGTAGGGCAGGGTGTTGTTAACGCTCTCTACCTGCACCAGCAGGCCGAGGGCCTCCATATCGGCGACGATCTGTTTGCGCGCTTCGAAACGATCCAAGCCCGCGTATTTGGCCGGCAAGGTGGCGTCTTCATCAGGCTGCGGTTGACCTTTCAGGTCGAAAATTTCCGCCTGCTCAAGAATCGTCGCATCTTTGGTGAAGACGTTGATCAGCAGATGGTTCTGGCGCTTGCCGACTTCGTAGTCGTTAAAGTCGTGGGCCGGGGTGATCTTCACGCAGCCGGAGCCTTTCTCCATATCGGCGTGCTCGTCCGCCACGATAGGAATACGGCGACCTACCAGCGGCAGTTCGATGAATTTGCCCACCAAGGAGGCGTAGCGCGAGTCTTCCGGGTTAACCGCCACGCCGGTATCGCCCAGCAGGGTTTCCGGGCGGGTGGTGGCGACCACCACGTAATCCTTGCCGTCGTCGGTTTTGACGCCGTCGGCCAGCGGGTAGCGGAAGTGCCAGAAGCTGCCCTGCTGCTCTTTGTTTTCCACTTCCAGGTCGGAAATGGCGGTGTGCAGGGTAGGGTCCCAGTTCACCAAGCGCTTGCCGCGATAAATTAGCTTCTCTTCATGCAGGCGCACAAAGACTTCCTGAACCGCTTTGTAGAAGCCGTCGTCCATGGTGAAGCGTTCACGGCTCCAGTCGACGCTGGCGCCCATGCGGCGCAGCTGGCGGGTAATGTGGCCGCCGGACTCCTCCTTCCACTCCCACACTTTATCGATGAACGCATCGCGGCCGAGATCGTGGCGGGTTTTGCCTTCTTCGGCGGCAATCTTACGCTCTACCAGCATCTGCGTGGCGATACCGGCGTGGTCGGTGCCTACCTGCCACAGGGTGTTGTTGCCCTGCATCCGCTTCCAGCGCGTCAGGGTGTCCATGATGGTGTCCTGGAACGCGTGGCCCATGTGCAGGCTGCCGGTCACGTTGGGCGGCGGAATCATGATCGAGAAGGGCTTGCCGCGGCCAGACGGGGCGAAGCGGTTATCGGCTTCCCAGCGTTCGTACCAGCGGGTTTCGATCTGTTCAGGTTGGTAGGTCTTTTCCATGGGGAGTCGGCTCACGGCTTGCAAAAAATGGGAGCAAGTATAGCGCGAACGCCCCGCGCTCGTCAGGGGCGTTGCATCTTGCTTTCAGGGGCGCTCGGTATAGCGTTTAGTCGCGCAGTGCGCGGTCGCGGACTTTCACCACGGGCTCCATTAGGTAGTCCAGCACGCTGCGTTTGCCGCTGAGAATGTCGATTTCTGCCACCATCCCCGGCATGATATCCAAAGGCTGGTTATCGGCGTCGTAAAGATAGCCGTCGGTACGCACTTCCACGGGATACATCAGCTCGCCGCTTTCCGGCATTTCTACCGCGTCGGCGGCGATGGTCACCAGCTCGCCGTCCAAGCCTCCGTAACGGGCAAAGTCGTAGGCGGTCAGTTTTACTTTGACCGGCTGGCCGGGGTAGAGAAAGGCGATATCGGACGGGCGAATATGCGCTTCTACTACCAGGGCATCATCGGCAGGCACCACTTCCACCAGCGGCTCGCCAGAACCTGCCACGCCGCCCACCGTACTGATGTGTACTTGATTGACCACGCCGTCTACCGGCGAGCGAATCGTGGTGCGGGCGACTTGGTCCGCACGCCCCGGCAGGGTTTTTTGCAGCTCGGCGACTTGGGAGGTCGCTTCGGCCAGCTGGGCTAACGCATCGGCCTCGAAGGCGTTGCGTGCCGCCACCTTGCGATCTTCGATTTCCGCAATCGACGCCTCGGCGCGCGCCACGGCGCTCTGCTGACGGGCCACTTCACCCCGCAGCTCATTGAGCGATTGGCGCACCCGCAGTAGCGAGGTTTCCGGTTCGATGCCGCGCTGGGCCAGCGGTTGGATGATCGCTAGCTCCTGTTCGGCCAGCTGAACGCCTGAGCGGGCTGTGCTAAGGGCGGCTTCCAGCTCCGCTGTCTCTTGGCGTCGCTGGTAGCCCTGCTGCTCTAGCACCTGTAGCTCCGCATTCAGTTCTAATTGGCGGCCATGAAAGAGCCGCGTTTCGCTGGCGGCCACGCTGGGGGCTGCTTGGCTCAGGGCCTCATCCAGCGCCAGCGGCGTTTGGCTGATTTCGGCCTCTAAACGCTGGATACGCAGTTGTAACGAACGCAAGCGCTGGAGGCTCTCTTCGTAATCACCTCTAAGCGTGCCACCGCTGAGCACCATGAGCGTATCGCCTTGGGCCACCGTATCGCCCCGGCGCACGTTGATCTCCGTGACCACGCCGCCTTCCAAGCTTTCGACCACTTGCAGGCTGCGCGAAGGCACCACTTTGCCCTGGCCGCGGGTGACTTCATCCACTTCCGTGAGATAGGCCCAAACAAAGCCAATCAGCAGAAACGCGATGATCGTGAGCAGTAACAGGCTACTGCCGATGGGGCGCTTGGCACGTCCGTGACGTACGAAATGCTCAAAATCCAGTTGAGAAGTAGGACGGTTCACTGGGCAGTTCCTTCACGCGAGCGGTGGGGAGCGGCTTCCACAGGGCGCATGACCTGGGCTTTGGGGCCGTCGGCGACGATCTGGCCCTGGTCGAGAATCACCACGCGGTCCACCAGCTCCAGCAGGCTAGTGCGGTGGGTGACCACCACCAGCGTTTGCGTTGGGCTCGCGGCTTTCAGGCGCGCAATCACCTCTTTTTCGGTTTGGATATCCATGGCGCTGGTGGGCTCATCCATCAGCAGAATCGGCGGTGCGCCCAGCAGTGCGCGGGCCAGGCAGATCAACTGCCGTTGCCCGCCGGAGAGCCCCTCACCGCGCTCGCCAATCGGCATGTCGTAGCCTTTGGGGTGGCGGGCAATGAAGTCATGTGCTCCGGCAAGCTTGGCGGCGTTGAGAATCTGCTCATCGGTGGGGTGGTGGGCACCAATGGCAATGTTTTGCCGCACGGTGCCGGAGAAGAGCCAGGCTTCTTGCAGAACGCTGCCAATGTTGTGACGTAAATCCGCAGGGTCGATTTGTCGAAGGTCGGTATCATCGACCAGCACAGCGCCCTGTTCCGGTGGGTAAATGCCCAGCAGTAGGCGCGCCAGCGTACTCTTGCCGGAGCCGACGCGGCCAAGCAGGGCGACTTTCTCGCCGGGCTCGATGGTCAGGTTGATATTCGCCAGCGCTGCGGTAGTTTGCTCGGGGTAGCGAAAGCTCACGTCCTGCAGGCGCAGCTTGCCTTCCAGCGTGGGGCGGCTGAGGTAGTGGCGGCCTGCCGGGCGCTCGGAGGGCATGTTCATCAACTGGTCGAGCGCGCGGTAGGAGGTACGCGCTTGGTTGATGCGCGTCATGGTTTGCGCCAGCTGTGCCAGCGGCGCCAGCGCGCGCCCGGTGAGAATGACGCAGGCAATCATGGCCCCCATGGAGATGGTGCCATCGCCCACCAGAAAGACCCCGTACACCACGATGCTGACCTGGGCGGCCTGCTGGGCAAAGGCAGTGGCGTTGAGGGCGAACTGCTGAATCGCGCGCCCTTTACGCCCTACATTCGACTGCTGGTGAACGCTCTCTTCCCAGCGTTTACGAATCATCGGTGCCGCACCGCTGGCCTTGATGGTTTCCAAGCCAGCAACGGCCTCGATCAACACGCCCTGCTTGGAACGGCTCTCCTCAAAGGCTTGACCAGAAAGGCGTTTAAGAAACGGCTGAACGGCGATGCCAATCAGCAATACAAGGGGAACGGCGATCATGGGGATGATGGCCAGCGGCCCACCGATCAGATAAATCACGCCAATAAACAGCAGGATAAACGGCAGGTCGACAATGGCAACCAGCGACGCCGAGGCGAAGAAGTCGCGCAGTGTCTCAAACTCTCGGAGGGTATTGGCAAAGCCGCCGGTGGAGCCACGCTTCGCGCTCATTTGCAGGTTGAGCACGTGATCAAAAATACGCCGTCCCATGCGCAAATCTGCTTCCTGGCCAGCCCGCTCGATAAACAGCTGGCGCAGGGTTTTTACCGCAAAATCGAACAGCAGGGCGATACTCACACCGATGGTGAGTGCCACCAACGACTCTACCGCTTCGTTAGGCAGTACGCGGTCGTACACCACCATGATGAACAGCGACGTGGCCAGACCTAAAAGGTTGGTGAGCGCGGCGGCAATGATCACTTGGGTATACACCCAGCGATTCGAGGAGAGCGCGCTCCAGAACCAGTGGCCGCCTTGAATCGCTGGTTCACTATTTAAGCTGACCGGGCGGTAGCGGGCGCGTACGGCAATGAGGTGGCCGATATACGCCTCTTCCAGGGCGCTTACGTTGGTCTCCACCGGCTGTTTCCCCAAGGCCGGATCAAACAGCGCAAAGCGCTCCTCATCGATACGCTCGATAAGGACCACCGCGCGGCCATTTTTCAGCAGCGCCACCGCAGGCAGCAGCGAGTTACCCAGGGTGGCGAGGGTATGCTCGCCCAGTGCGGCGACCATGCCGTGGCGTTCGGCGGCATCAATGAAGCCGTCCGGGGTCAGCGGTGATTCGTTGCCTACCCGGTGAGCACGCACGGCAGCTTCAGAAACGGGCAGCGTTAGGTGGGCGGCCACGAAGGTCAAGCACTGCTCTAGGTTGTCGTGATGGGGGTTAGCGGCGTTCAAGGTGAATCTCCATCACATCCAGCAGTTCACCAGTGACCGCGAGCTGCTGGAAAGCGGCCTGTTCCCAGCGCACTCGGCGGTTAATCAGCTCCAGCGCGGTTTGAAATAGGTCGCGCTGAGCGTCGAGCAAGTCGTTGATGCTACTGCGGCCAACGGCAAACTGGTCGCGGTAGGCCAGCAGGGCTTCCTCTTCGGCGGCGAGCGTGGCGGTTTGCGCTTCCAGCTCCGCGCGTCGGGTGCGGGTATCGGTGTAGGCAGAGCGTACTTCGCGCTCTAGCTCGCGGCGCAGCGCCTGCTGCTCGTACTGGCTCTGCTGCTGGCGCTCGACCGCCTGGGCAACCCGCGAGGAGGTAGCACCGCCGCTGTAGGGGGTGTAGTCCACGTTAAAGAGCAGCGCGACGTCGTTGTCGGATTCGTTGAAATCGTTCACATCGAACTGGCGGCCCTCTACCGCCACGCTTAGGCTGGGAAGGCGGGCATTCCGGGTGGCCTGGGCCTCGGCGTCGCTGGCTTCACTGGTGAGCGTCTGGCTGCGCAGCGCGGCGTTTTGCGCCAGCGCTCTGTCTAGCAGGCGGTCTGCATTGGCATCGCTTAATAGCGCGGCACCCTGGGGCAGCGCCAGCACATCCGGCGTGGTGAAAAACGCTTCCTGATACACGTTGATCGCCCGGGCCAGCTCGCCTTCCAGTGTGACCAAGCGTGATTCGGCATCGCTCAAGCGGCTTTGCGCGCGCAGAACGTCGGCGCGTGAGCCTGCGCCTGCTTCACGGCGTAGGCTCACGTCTTCAAAAATACGCTGGTGCTGCTCAAGGTTATGCTCGGCCAATTGGCGCTGGGCGGTCAGACGAGCCACGTCTAGGTAAGCGTTCACCGCGTAGAGGACTTCTTCTTCAATGCTAGACTGGGACTGCCAAAACGCCGCTTCTGCGCTGAGGTCGGCGGCGCGTACGCGTTCGCTACTCGCGCCGAAATCCAGCAGTAGCTGGCTCAGCGTGACCACGGCATCGACGCGGGAGCCGCGGTCGGGCAGTGATTCAGTACGCTGGAGGTCGTTGCGGTACTCAAGGCCTGCATTCACCTGTGGACGGCGCACGGCGCGCACTTCGTCAATGCGCAGCACGGATTCCCGCTCCCGAGAGCGCTGAGCCAGAATGCCGGGCTGCTGCTCGATGGCTTGCTGAATTTTTTCACGTAACGCAACCAGTGCCACAGAGCTGCCCGTCGCCTCACTGGCTTGCCAGCGAAAGCGATCAAGGAGTTCTTTAAGCTCAGGCGAAAAAGCCGGGCCATCCAGAGAGGAAGCAGGCAAGGGGGCCATCTCGGCCAGCGGCTCCTCCAGCACGGGTTGAGCAATCAGTGGAGGGCTGACCAGCAGTAGGCCGAGTATGAGCGACCTGGTTACGTTCACATTCATTATCGTTCCTGAAGAGCATCGGTACTTAGCGCGTTTAGGTAGCGCTCGGCCAGTCATATTCGGCTTCGCTGCTCAGCGCTTCTTGCCATTGGGCAAGGGGATCTGAGGGCGGCACGGACGGTTCTGCCGTCGCCTTGCGTTGCTGATAGAGCTGCAAACGGCCAAGCTGCTGTTGCGATTGCAGCAGAGCGTACACCAAAGGGACGGCACCCAATTGCCAGAAAAGCCCTACTTGTTTGGCAGAAAGGGCCTGCCAAGCGCGCTCGTCGATTTGATACAGCGGTGTGCTGCCTTGATAACCGTGGGGCTGCCAGGGCGTCAGCAGTGCCGCCTTGGCCAACGCGTTAATACGCTTGGAAAGTCGCTGACAGCCTTGCTCACGCTGCTGTAGAAATGCCAGTACCTGGGCAGGAAAGCGGGCAAGCTCGCCGTGCTGGTTGAAAAAAGGCTCGGCATCCAGGCGTTCAACGACATAGGGCGAGTGCTGGTCAATACACAGCCTGCCAGGATAGTTAGAATGTAGCCCAAACGGGTGGCCGCGCAGCGCGGCAGGCACATAGGCTGCCCGCCAGCGCCCCTGGTCGTCTACCAGAAGGTTCTGGCCATCTTCCAGCCCCAGCAGCGCAACGGCCTGCCAACCTTCGGCGGTTTCCGTTAGCGCGATTGGAACATTCGCCGCCACATGGCGAAGCTCAGCGTCTGCCAGTGCGACCTGGGTAGTGGTTTGCGCGAAGTGGTAGGCAGTAAAACGCTGCCACATTAAACCGCCGTGGTGCTCTTGGCTGAGCGGCACCCACTGGGCAGCGTGGTTCATGGCGACAACCTTCTTTGATCGGGCGTGGAGAGGTAATGGTGAGGGCACCTTACCAAACGTAGCCCCTACCGTCAGCGGGTGATCAGTCTACGCATCGTGATGAGGCCAATGATGGGCCCAGGTAGCAACCACCCAATCACCCAAGGCCCTTGGCTTGCCCATAGCGCCGTGACCAGCGCGATGGAGGGAATCGTGAGGCCAAAGCCAATCGCATTCATCATGGCCAGCGCCGCGCCCAGCCGCTCGGGCGGCGCGCTGGCGGAGGCCAAGGCAGAGAATTGGGCCGAGTCGGCAATCACGCTCACGCCCCATAGGGCAAGCAGCGCCAGCAGTAGCCAGGGGGAGAGGCCGCCTAGCAGCGGATAAATAAGACACAGGGTGCCAGATACCGCCAACGCGATAAATGCGACCCGCGCGCTACCGATACGTCGGCTCCACCAGCCTGCCCATACGCAGCCGGGAAGCCCCAAGGCAATGACCGCAAAGCTTAGCCACGGCTGCAGGCCCGGGGCCGCGCCTAAGCGTTCCAGCTCTCTGGCGACCAAAAAAGGCACCAGCGCCCAGAGGGCGTAAAGCTCCCAGCAGTGGCCGAAGTAACCCAGCGCGGCGGCGCGGAAGTTCTTCTCTTTGAATGCGGCAAGCCCCGCCCAAGGTCGCCCGCCGTTGGCCTTGGCAGGCAGATGTGGCCCCACGCCTAGTTGGAAAATCATCAGCGCTGCCAGGAGAGCAAGGGCAGAGGCCAACAGCAGTGGCCACTGCCAAGGCAGGTGCAGGGTGAGCCCGCGCAGCAGGTGCGGCGAAGCAATGCCAAGGGTGAGCATACCCACCAACCAGCCAAGCGCCGAGCCTGCGTGGGTGGGTGTCCAGCTCACTACCAGCTTCATGCCCAGCGGATAAATGCCCGCCAGACAAAGCCCGACTAAAAAGCGTGCCATTGCCGCCAAGGTGACGCTATCTGCGACGCTAATAAAGGCCGCGTTGATCAGCGCGCCCAGTACAGCAGACATCGCAAACAGGTGGCTGGCGCGCACGCGGTCGGCCAAGCCAGTGGTCGCAATCAGCAGGGTGCCGGTAATAAACCCCGCCTGCACGGCGATGGTGAGCAGCCCGAGGTCGCTTTCGCTAAGGCCTACGGCTTCCTGCAGCGCTAAGCCGACACCGTTAACGCTAAACCAGAGCGAGGTGCCAAACAGCTGGGCAATCACGATGACCGCTAGCGGCGTGCGGGCTAGAAAGGTATGGGAAAGCATCGGCAATCTCATCCATTGAGTTGTTGTTATGGGGCTTGGGACGTTTAACGTGCAGAGCGCTATCCCAGCTTATGTGGCACGACCTCATGCCCAAGCGCCTTGTAGCGCTGCCAGCAGGCGCGTTTAGCGACCAGCACGTGTTGGTGTTGGTTGATGATCTCGGCAATCCGAGCGAAGTGCTCGATACCTTCGGGAATATCGGGGTGCAGGTTCAGCAGCGCCGTCTCTTCAGTGGGCACCGGTAGCTGCTGCCAGCCGAGTGTGATGGGCACAGTGTCAGCCAGCTCGCTATCTTCCAGTGCATGGGGCAGATAAGCATCATCGCGGAACTGCCATAGCGCTTCGTCGGCCTGTTCGGCCAGCGCTTTGTCTTCGCAGTGGAGGTGCAGTCGATACCCTTTGCGGTGAATCGTCTCGGCGAGCTTGCAGGCGAACTGTAAGCGCGCTTCTAGGGTGGTATCGGGCAGAATATAAAAATCGATGCGTGCCATCGGTGGCTCCAGCGGGGTCAACGCGCTTGGCAGCCTGGCCGCCACGGTGAGTGGCGGCCAGGTGTTGGGTAACGCTAGAGGGTCATACCAAGCGGGTCAGCCAGCCATATTTGTCTTCGCTGCGGCCATACTGAAGGTCGAGCAGGGTTTTGCGAATGCGCTTGGCCACTTCGTTATTGCCATCACCCTGAAGACGAATACGCTCGTTTTCCGTGACCAGTTCGCCAACCGGGGTAATCACGGCAGCCGTACCGCAGGCGAACACCTCGGTAATCTCGCCGGAGGCAGCACCTTCGCGCCACTCGTCGATGCTGATCGCGCGCTCTTCGGGGGTGAGGCCGGCGTCTTTGGCCAGAGTGAGGACAGAGTTGCGGGTCACGCCTTCCAAGATGGTGTCGGTCAGGCGCGGTGTGACGATGCGGCCATCTTTATAAACGAAGAACAGGTTCATGCCGCCCAGCTCTTCGATCCACTTGTTTTCAGCAGCGTCCAGGAAGGCGACCTGGCTGCAACCGTTGGCGGCGGCTTCTTTTTGGGCGGCCAGCGAGGCGGCGTAGTTGCCACCGCACTTGGCAAAACCGGTGCCGCCAGGGGCCGCGCGCTTGTAGTGTGAGGAGAGCCAGATAGAGACCGGCTCGATACCGCCTTTGAAGTAGGCCGCCGCTGGAGAGGCAATCACGTAGTAGTCCACTTCGTGAGCCGGGCGCACACCAAGGAAGGCTTCTGAGGCGATCATAAACGGGCGAAGGTAGAGGCTGCACTCGTCGGCGTCGCTGGCTGGGGTAGGTACCCAGGCGTGGTCTTGGGCCAGCAGTGCTTTCAGCGAGCCGATGAAGTCGTCATCGGAAAGCTCGGGCAGCGCTAGGCGGCGGGCGCTGCGGCGAAAACGCTCGGCGTTTTTCTCTGGGCGGAAGGTCCAGATAGAGCCATCGGCATGGCGGTATGCCTTGATGCCTTCGAAAATTTCCTGGCCGTAGTGCAGCACGGAGGCGGCAGGGTCGAGGGTGAGCGGGCCGTAGGGGCGTACTTGGTGGCCGTGCCAGTCGGCATCGACGGTCCAGCGCACGTGGGCCATATGGTCGGTGAAGTGTTTACCAAACCCTGGGTTTTGCAGGATGTTATCGCGGATCTCATCGGCCATCGGCTGATTGGACGGCAAAATTTCAAAACGCGATTCAAGTTGAGCATCTGAAGCTGTGGGCACGGCGTGTTCTCTCCGCTAGAGCCAAGCCCCGAAGGGCATCTATTAAGCGTATCGTATGGTTGGCGTGTGCCTGGACGCGCTGGCACACGCACATACGTTCAGGTTTAACGGTTGCGTTAACGAAAGGCAACCATTGGTGGCCGGTTTGTGAGGTTAGGTGTCGCCCTTTTCGACTTGGGCGTCGGCTTCACGGTCGAGTAGGTACTGGGTCAGCAGACCCACCGGGCGGCCGGTGGCGCCTTTTTGTTTGCCCGAATGCCAAGCGGTGCCGGCAATATCCAGGTGCGCCCAGGGGAAGTGGTCGGCAAAGCGTGATAGGAAGCAGGCAGCGGTAATCGTACCTGCCGGACGCCCACCGATGTTGGCCAAGTCGGCGAAGTTGGAGTCCAGCTGCTCCTGGTACTCATCCCATAGCGGCAGGTGCCACGCGCGGTCCCAGGCGGTTTCACCGGCATCCAGCAGATCAAGCGCTAGGTCATCGTCGTTGGAGAGCAGGCCGGTGGCGTGGTGACCAAGGGCAATAATGGCCGCGCCCGTCAACGTGGCGATATCGACCACGCTGGCAGGCGTGAAGCGCTCAGCGTAGGTAAGGGCGTCGCACAGCACCAAACGGCCCTCGGCATCGGTGTTGAGGACTTCCACCGTCAGGCCTTTGAGCGTTTTGATAATGTCGCCCGGCTTGGTGGCGGCACCATCAGGCATGTTCTCGGCGGCGGCAACGATAAACACGGCGTTGAGCTTGGGTTTGATGGCCAGCACGGCTTTGACGGTACCGAAGACGCTGGCCGCACCGCCCATATCGAACTTCATTTCATCCATGCCTTCGCCGGGCTTCAGCGAGATACCGCCCGTATCGAAGGTGATACCTTTGCCGACCAGGACATGGGGCGCCTCGTCGGGGTTGTCTGCACCCTGGTATTTCATCACGATGAGGCGTGTTGGCTCGACGCTGCCACGGCCCACTGACAGCAGTGAATGAGCGCCCAGGGCCTCTAGTGCCTCTTCGTCTAGAATCTCAACGTCGAGCGCGCCTTGGGAATCGCGCCCCAATGCTTCTGCCTGCTCGGCTAAGTAGCGCGGCGTGCATACGTTGCCCGGCAGGTTGCCGAGCGTGCGCGTAAAATTAATGCCCTGACCAATGGCGGTGCCGAGCGCGGCGCCTTGCTTGGCGAGCGGCGCATCGCCGGCATCGCTGACGATCAGCGTCAGTTTAGCCAAGCTAGGCGCTTTGGCCGGCGATGACTTGAAGTGATCGAATCGGTAAATCGCGCGTTCGGCGGCTTCTAGGGTCTTGCGTGCTTTCCAGACGGCGTCGCGATCGTCGAGCGGTACGTCAGTAAAGGTGGCGCTGGCTTCGTCCACGGGCAGTTTGACCAGGGCGGCCATGGCGGCATCGAGTGCCTTGATAAAGGCCGCTTCCTGGCATTTGTCGCGCTCACCCAACCCCACCAGCAGAATGCGGTCGGCTCCCAAGCCCGGTGCGAAAGGCACTAGCTGCGTGTTGCCCAACGCCGCGTCGAAGTCGCCGCGCTCCAGCAGCTGGCCGATCAAGCGCTCGCTGGCGTCGTCTAATTTGGCCACGGCGGGCAGTAAGTCGCTACCTTTATAGACAGGGAGAACGAGGCAAGCCGTTTCGGCTTTGGCGGGGTTCGCGGTCTGAACGGAAAATTCCATGACGTCTCCAACAAGACAAGCAACGAGTGATTCGGGATAATGCCCCGTTATTTAGTGTTTGCTACCAGTTTGATTAGTGTACCCAAGCCATGGACGCATTGCATGGTCACCTGCACCACTAGTCGGAGAGTGCGTTGATTCTATTTCGGTACTTAACTCGCGAAGTGTTACTGACGATGTCTGCCGTGGCAGGCATTCTGCTGCTGGTCATCATGGGCAGCCGCTTCATCCGCTACTTCTCGGATGCTGCCGAGGGGGACTTCCCGGTCACGATTTTAGGCAGCCTGATGCTGTTTCATCTGCCGGGCTTCATGGAGCTGATTCTGCCGCTGTCGTTTTTCCTCGGCATTCTGCTGGCGTATGGGCAGCTCTATATGAACAGTGAAATCACCGTGATGGTGGCTTGTGGCATGAGCCCAACGCGGCTCTTTCGCGTCACGCTGCTGCCCGCCACGGTGGTCGCGGTGCTGGTGGGGGTATGTAGTGTATGGTTGACTCCGGCCGGGGCGCTGCAAACCGAGGCGACGCTGGAGGAGCAACGCAGCCGTTTGGACGTGTCGGTGCTCGCCCCTGGCCGTTTCCAAGACTTCGGCGGTGGGCGGACGGCCTACATCACCGACTTCAGCAGTGACGGCACGGAAATGCAGGAAGTCCTGGTGCACGAGCAGCCCATGGCCGGCGCTGAGAAGACCCATAGCTACATCACACGGGCGGGTACGGGTTATCAGGAAACGAACGTCGACACCGGCAGTCGCTTTCTCGTTCTTGAAGATGGCGAGCGCTACGGTGTCACCCCCGGTCGCCAAGATGCCGAGCGCTTGACCTTCGAGCGCTACACGCTGCGGCTAGGGCTGAGCCGGGATCGTCAAGAGCTGGACTCCCTCGAATACGCCACCACCGCTGAGCTATGGCAAAACCCCGACCCGCGCGCCCAGGCGCAGTTCCAGTGGCGGGCAGGATTGCCGCTCATGGTCTTCATCTTGGCACTGTTGGCCCAGCCGCTTTCACGGGTAAACCCTCGCCAAGGACGCTTCGCCAAACTGCTACCCGCCGTGTTTCTCTACGTTGCCTATTTAAGTTTGCTGCTGGCCGCCGTCGATGCCATCGGGAGTGGTTCGCTCGCGGTGGCGTTGGGCGTGTGGCCGGTGCATGCGCTGTTCTTGGGGCTTGGCTTACTGCTGTTATGGCACTCGCAACGTAAGGGAATGCGCTAATGCTGATCGCAATGGATCAAATGGATCGCTATATCGCCCGTAACGTGCTGGCCGCCATCGTGGTGGTGCAGTTCGTGCTGCTGGGGCTGGATATCACCATTGCCTATATCGGAGATTTAGGGGATACCCAGGGCGACTACAGCGCGCTAGACGTGCTGCTCTACTTGGGGATGCGACTCCCCTGGCGCTTTTATCAGTACGCGCCGGTCGCGGTGCTGATTGGCGCGCTGATTGGTCTGGGCAGCATGGCCTCTAGCAACGAATTGACGGTGATGCGTGCTGCTGGCCGATCGCTGGCGCGCATTGTCTGGGGCGTGATGAAGCCCGTGCTGCTGGTTGTCGTTGTGGTGCTACTGGTGGCAGAGTTCGTCAGCCCACGGACCGAGCAGTACGCCGAAGCCTGGCGCTTAGAGCAGCGCCAAGGCGAGAGGGCCATGCTTACCACCCGCAGCGGCTGGCAGTTTGAAGGCAATAGCGTCTATCGCTTCGGCGCCATTCGGGCGGATAACGTCGTGCTGGATTTAACCCGCTACCGCTTCGACGAACGTCGCTTAGTCGAAGCCACCCATGCCAATCGTGCCCACTGGGAAGAGGGCGCATGGCTGCTCGAAGGGGTGACCACCACGCGCATTTTTGATAATCGCACCGAGTCGGCGTACCAGCCCAGTGCGGCTTGGGAAACGGCGCTCACACCGACCCAGCTGGAGCGTTTGCTGCGGGATATTGAAAGCCAAGCGCCTAGCGAGCTGTGGGCGTACGCCAACTTCCTCCAAAGCCAGAACCTACAGGCAGACCAACCGCTCCTCTATTTTTGGCAGAAGGTGTTGATGCCGCTCACCATGGGGTCGCTGGTGCTAATTGCCGCTTCGTTCGTGTTTGGTCCGCTGCGGTCAGTGGCGGCAGGCACGCGGGTCTTTTATGGCGTGGTCACCGGGCTGGTGTTCAAGTACGTACAGGATTTGCTCGCCCCGGCGTCCACCATCTTTGGCTTTTCCCCCGTTTGGGCGGTGCTGGTGCCGACCCTTGCCTGTGCCGCGGTAGGGATCTACTTCTTACGGCGAAATGGCTAAGCGCCGCGAAGACGCGAACCAGGAGACAAGAACAGTGACGACACGACGCTTTACTCAATTGGATGACGTGTGGCCCGCCGGGCTGGGCCGACGGTTGGGAGCTATGCTGTACGATGGCTTTTTGGTCACGGCCATCTGGATCGCCGTGACCGTGGCGCATTTGGCCTTTTTCCGCTTCGTGCTCGGCCAGCCCGCCGAGGAGATTGGCACTACGGCTTTCGATATCTGGAGCTTGCGGCTCATGCTGCTGTTTTTCGTCACGCTGTTTTTCGTGTACTCCTGGCGCCGGGGTGGCATGACGCTGGGTATGCAGGCGTGGCGGCTGCGGGTGCAAACCCTGGATGGCCACGCGATCACGCTGAAGCAGAGCCTGATTCGCTGCGCAACCGCGTGGCTCTCGCTGGCGGCGTTCGGTATTGGCTACTGGTGGGTACTGTTTGATGGGCAGCGCAGAAGCTGGCCTGACATCGCCTCCAAGACAGAGACCGTGGTGCTGCCGAAAAAATAATGGGGGAGCGGTGCCCACGGAAATAGCCCGCCGACCAACGGGTTATGCCATGTCTCAATGGCCTTAAGGCGAATCGATACTAAAGAACAACGTTTTCTACTTGAAAAGATGTATGCGAATCATTTACATTCACCTCATGATTTTTATGAGGTGTCGCCATGTACGTGTGTGTGTGCAAGGGAGTAACCGATCATCAGATTCGCCAGCAGGTTAGCGACGGAGCGCGCAGCTGGCGGGAAGTCCGCGAAGCCACTGGCTGCGGCACCCAGTGTGGCAAATGCGCCTGCTTCGCCAAATCCCTCACCCGCGAGGCCGTTCAGGCCGTACGCGCCGAGTCTGATATGAGTCTCGCTTACGCCGTATGACGCGAATCACTCTTGTTAGGCTTATCGTTAGCAAATAATTGATTTACTTGAATTTTTATCGCCATGGCTGATACTCTCAACACCGTTGGGAGTTAGCCTTTTATGGCCTATACTCCTTGATTAACGTAAGAGTACGGTGCAAAACAGTACTTTATAGGGCAATACGCTAAAAAAGGTGACGGCATGAAAGGCGATCCGAAAGTAATTCAGCATCTCAATATCGCGCTTGGCAACGAACTCGTGGCGATCAACCAGTACTTTTTACATGCCAAGATGTATAAAGACTGGGGCCTCAAAGTGCTAGCCAAGTGGGAGTACGATGAGTCCATCGAAGAGATGCAGCACGCTGACAAGCTCATCGAACGCATTCTGTTCTTGGAGGGCATCCCGAACCTTCAAGATCTCGGTAAGCTGCACATCGGTGAAAACGTCAAAGAGATGCTCGAGTGCGATCTCAAGATCGAGCATGACGGCCGTAACGACTACATCGAAGCCATCACTTATTGTGAAAGCGTCAAAGATTACGTGACGCGTGATCTGCTTCGCGATCTGCTGGCTGACGAAGAGGGCCACATCGATCATATCGAAACGCAGCTCAAACTGATCGATCAGGTGGGTATCCAGAACTACCTGCAAAAGCACATGGCACTGGCCACTGACGAAGAGTAAGTCAGCGATCCAGCCACGCGTCAACGCGCGAATAGAAACGGGCAGCCTCCAGAGGCTGCCCGTTTTGCGTTTCAGTGCAAAGTGTTGACCTGATATTTACCGATTGCTAGTAGCCAGCGTAGCGTCTTGATCCAGCGCACCAGGCACCGGCTCATCCACGCTAAAGGTGGCGCGGCTGAGGCGGCGCACGCGCTTCATGAAGAGCGCAATACAGACTAGCGTGCCAAGTGCCGCGACGATGTAGCTGGTTTGCAGCGGCAGGTTAAAGCCAATCGGCGCGTAAGCGAGGTAGGTGAAGGTCGCCATGGTCATAAATACCGCCGGAATCGAGGTGATCAGGTAGGGCTTGCGCGATAGCACCAGATACATCGTGCCGGTCCAGAGCGCAATCACGGCGGTGGTTTGGTTGGCCCAGGAGAAGTAGCGCCATAGCAGCGTGAAGTCCATATGGGTGAGCGCGTAGGACATCACGAACAGCGGCAGCGCAATCAAGATACGCTTGACGATGGGCTTTTGCTCTACTTTCAAATAGTCGGCAATGATCATCCGTGCGCTGCGGAAAGCGGTATCACCCGAGGTGATGGGCAGCACAATGACGCCCAGCACGGCTAACGTGCCGCCAACCGCGCCCAGCATCGTGGTGGACACTTCGCTCACGACAGCGGCCGGGCCGCCCGCTGCCAATACATCGGAAAGCGACTGTTCACCCTGGAACAGGCTCATGGCCGCCGCTGCCCAAATCATGGCGATCACACCCTCGGCGATCATCATGCCGTAGAAAATCTTGCGGCCGTTGGTTTCGTTTTCCGTCGTGCGCGAGATGATCGGCGTTTGGGTGGCGTGGAAGCCAGAAAGCGCACCGCAGGAGATGGTCAGGAACAGCAGCGGGAAGATCGGCGCGTTATCCGGGTGCATGTTCTGGAACGACAGCTCGGGAATAGGCGCGCCCGTCACGACCAAGCCAATGCCGATGCCAGCGGCGCTAAACAGTAGCAGCGCGCCGAAGTAGGGGTAAATACGTCCAATGACTTTATCGATCGGTAGCAGCGTGGCAATCAGGTAATAGGCAAAAATAGCCAGGATGATCAACGTGAGCGACAGCGACGTCATGTTGGCCAACAGGGCCGCCGGAGAAGTCACGAATACGGTACCGACCAACAGCAGCAGCAAGATCGCGAAGCCATTCACTACGTGCTTCATCGTTTTGCCCAGAAATTTACCCGCTAACTGGGGCAGGTGGGCGCCGTGGTTACGGATGGAGATCATGCCGGTCAGGTAGTCGTGAACCGCGCCTGCGAAAATACAGCCAATCACGATCCATACAAACGCCACCGGGCCATAGAGAGCGCCCAGGATAGGGCCAAAAATCGGCCCCACGCCGGCAATGTTGAGCAGCTGAATAAGCGAGTTGCGCGTGGTATTCATCGGCACGTAGTCGATGTCGTCGCGCATGCTGAACGCCGGTGTTTGTCGCTTGCGGTCCGCGACAAACACGCGCTCGACAAACTTGCCGTAGGTAAAGTAACCCACGACTAATAGCACTATCGAGAGAATGAACGTAATCATGTAAAGCACTCAACTGGTCAGGGAGGGTGTTAAGCGGACAGCCATACAGCAAGCCGCGCTTATTTAGCCGGGGTGAATGTACAGAGACGTGCCGATAAGTGCTTTACGACTTTAGTGGCCCGCGACGTTAGTCGCTGATCCGTCAGCAAAAAAATGGGCAGCCATGAGGCTGCCCGGTTTGAAACGGTGGCAAAAACAGCATCAATAGAGCATTAAGACGAGACAACGCCGCAGGCCATGCGGGCACCGCCACCGCCGAGGTGGGGCTCATCCGCGTAAGTATCGCCCCCGGCGTGAATCATGAGGCTGCGGCCCGGCATGTCTTCCATGCTAAGGCGCGGAGCCAGTACCGGCAGGTTGGCTTCGCCATCGTCATTGACAGTGAGCACGGGCAGGTCACCCAAGTGGCCGTCACCGTAGGGGCCTTGGTGGGTGCCCGCCTCTTCTGGGTCGTAGTGGCCACCGGCCGACAGCGCAGCGGTCATCTCTCCGCTGTCGTTGTCGGCAGGTTCGCAGCTAGCATTTTGGTGGACGTGAAAGCCGTAAACACCCGGCTCTAAACCGGTGAGTGAGGGAGTGAGCAGCACGCCGTGCTCGGTATGCTCAACGGCCACCGTGCCAATGGACTCCTCCACACCGTCGGCGCTGACCTTATGCATCTCGACATCCAGCGACTCGTTAGCGTGAACCGCCGTGGCCAACAGCATGCTCGCGGCAATACCGGTAAGGGGTAGTGAATAGCGCATCTTGGTTGCTCCTTTCCTGATCCATGGAAGCCCTAAAAAGGGGCGCTATTACAGCGTAGCTGCCCGCTGCTCAACCCGCCAACGTGAGCGTCTGGTCGCACACTTTCTCGATCAATGCCGGGTCGTGGCTGACCAGCATCACCGCGCAGGCCTGCTCCCGGGCCAGCTCCACCAGCAGGCCGAGCGTCTGCTGCTGGGTGACAGGGTCGAGCCGCGAGGTAGGCTCATCGGCAAATAGAAAGCGCGGCTTGAGCAGCAGCACGCGAAGAATGGCAAAGCGCTGCAGCTCACCACCGGAGATCTCACCCGGTCGACGGCTCAACAGCTGCTCGTTGAGGCCCAAGCGCTGCATCAAAGGGGCAATCGCGCGCTGCTCGAAGCGGTGGCGGCGCTGCAAATCCTCCAGCAGTTGGGTCAGGCTCCAGTGGGGTGAAAAAGCGGCGGGCGGATCTTGGTAGAGCTTTTGGCGGCCAAGCCTCGGCATCTCGCGAGAGACATCCACGCGGCCAGAGATGGGGCGTGTCACGCCGAGTAGAATATCGCCCAACGTGCTCTTGCCACAGCCGGAGGGGCCGACGACACCGACGATTTCGCCGGGGCGCACGCTGACGGAAAGGTCGCGAAACAGCTCGCGCCCGCCTCGCGCCATGCGCAGCGCATCCGCACTGATGACGGGTGCCTGGGCGCTGCCCGTGAAAGAGGGCGGGTCTGGCCAGCGGCTGGGCTCCGCCCCTAATAAGCGCTGAGCATACGCCGTTTGTGGCTGATCGAGCAGCACGTCCGCCGGGCCACGTTCAACGACCTGGCCCTGACGCAGGATGATGACGTCGCCCCCTAACCGCCTGGCGACCTCGATATCGTGGGTAATCGTCAGCAGTGCGCCGCCTCGGTTGGGCGTGTGGGCAAGCAGTTCGACCACTTCATCCCGACGCGGGGCATCCAGGCCCTTGGTCGGCTCATCGGCAATGACGATAGGCGCGCCCGCCGCGCTGGCGGCGGCAAACGCCACCCGCTGGGCCATGCCGCCGGAAAGCTCCCCCGGCAGCTTGTTCAGCGCCTGGGCTAAGCCCAAGCGGCTCAACTCCACGCTGGCGGCCTCGTTGGCGGCTGGTGTTGTTTTTCCCGCCACGAAGCGATGCGTTTCCGCGACTTGCGCCTGTGCGCGCATGGTGGGGTCGAGGGCATGCCAGGGCTCTTGAGGCAGCAGCGCCAGGGTTCGCCCCCATAGGGCGTGGCGGGTAGCGGGTTCTGCTGCCGCAAAGCGCTTTCCGGCGATTTCCAGCGCGCCTTGGGCGCTCAGTCCAGCAGGCAGGGTGCCCATAATGGCTTGGGCGATCAGGCTCTTACCGGAGCCGGTTTCGCCTAGTAGCGTGAGGCGCTGACCGGCTTCCAAGGTAAAGCTGATCGGGGCAATGGTGACGCCGTCCCCGCTGATCGCTAATTCGTTCACTTGTAGCAGCGTGGTGGTTAAGGTCATCGATGTCATCGCGGGTCCTTCCCAGCCAGGAGGTTTAAGCTCAGTACCACCACGAACAGAACGATGATCGGCTGTGCCATGGCCCAGGGGGCTTCGTGGTAGTAGGGCAGCAGTTCGATCATCATCAGGCCAAGCTCGGCGGTGGGTGGGCGCAATCCGACACTCACAAAGCCAAGCGCCGCCATAGCGAGAATGGCGCTGGCGGCGCCAAAGGCTGCTAAGGTGAATACCTGGGGGGCTAGCTCTGGCCACAAGTGGCGGCGGAACAGCATCACCGTGCCAAAGCCGAGAAGACGGCTCGCTTCGATTTGTGGCGAACTCACCAGCGCCTGGGTACGGGCACGCACCACGCGGAAGTACTCGATCCACAGCACCAGTGAAATACCCACATAGAGCGCCCAGAAATTGCCGGGCGCAATGGCCACCAGCAGAAGCACTAGCAGCAGGCCGGGCAGGGCTAGGCAAGCATCCGCGATGCTGCCCAGCACGCGGTCACACCAGCCGCCTCGCCAACCGGCCATGACACCCAACAGAACGCCAGGAATGGCGGCGGTGGCCACGCTCAGTAGCGCCATGCCCAGCGATAGCTGAATGGCTGACGCCAAGCGTGCCAGCATGCTGCGGCCCAAATGGTCGGTGCCGAAAGGCTCGGTCAGCGAAGGTGCCTGCAAAATACGTGTTAACTGCTGACGGGCAGGGTCGGCATCGCTTAACCAGGGCACCAGCCAGGCAAAGGCCAGTAGCAGCAGGAGTAAGCCCGCGCCCCACCACTGACGAACCGTGAGTGAAGTGAAGTAACGGCGCAAGGGTGATGACGCTGTACGCGACGCCGTGGAAGATGATGAGGAATCAGGCATCATGCGCGGCGTCTCCGTGGGTCGAGTAGGTAGCAGGTCATATCCACCGCCGTATTGAGCAGCACGAACAGCAGCCCCATCACCAGCGCGGTGCCCTGAATCATTGGCACATCTCGGGCCACGATGGCGTGAACCAGGGCGTGGCCGATGCCCGGCCAGGCAAACAGGGTTTCTACCACCACGACGCCTTCAATCAGGTAAACGAACTGCACGCCCAGGTACGCCACCACGGGTACCGAGGCGTTGCGCAGGCCGTGGCGCCAAAAGCTTTGCCGTGCGCTGAGGCCTTTGGTGTGAGAAAAGGCGTAGTAAGCGGAATGCGAAACGTCCGCCATGGCGTTGCGCGCCACGCGGCTGGAAACGGCAGCCAAACCCAGCGCTAACGTTAGCGCAGGCAGCAGGGTGTGTGCGGCACCGTCATGGCCTGCGGCGGGTAGCCAGCCCAGCGTGACCGCAAACAGCATGATCAGTAACAGCCCCACGGCAAAAGCGGGCAGGGCGCGCAGCACGCTGGCGGCCACTTCACTCACGCGATCCAATACGCCACCGGGTTTGCGCCCTGCGGCTAGGCCTAGTGGTGGGCCAATTAGCAGCGAGAGCAGTACCGCGATCACGGCCAGGCTGAGCGAGTGGCCTAGCTGGTGGGAAAGCTCCTGGATCACCGGGCGGCCGCTCACCAGCGAGCGGCCTAAATCCAGCTGCAGCAAGTCCCACAGCCAGCCTGCATACGCGCTCAGCCCCGGCTGGTCGAGCGCCAGCTCCGCCCGCACGGCTTCCGCCGCCGCTCCGTCTACCATGTCGTGACCATAGCGCCCGGCCGCAATGCGGTAGGCCATATCCCCCGGTAGGGTGCGGGTGAGAACGAAGGTCAGCGTGCCAACTAGCCACGCCACTAACCCCGCCTGAAAAAGCCGCGACAGCAGCAGGTGGCCAAGCCCTTGGTTTGCGCGTGAGATCACTCTGCCCACTCCAGTTGGTCAATGCGGTAGCTGCGCTCTAGCGGGTCGATAGAGAAGCCCTCCAACTGCTGGTTCACCGCCGCCGTCTGCTGATACCAGGCAATGGGAATGAGCGGCATTTCTTGATGCAGGCGTTCGGCCACGAGCGGCGCGAGATCCGTAAGCGTTTGCTCATCGGTGGCTTGGCGAAGGGTGTCGAGCCACTGAGCAACGTCTTCATCGCGCCAGTTCATGGTGCCCCAGTCGCCGCCCATGGCGTCTGGGTCGCTGCCAATATCGTCTAGCAGCGAGCCCAGCGGGTTCGGTACCAAGCCATAGTTGCGGCCCGATAGACCCACTTCCAGGCTGTCGTCGTGGTGGCCAGAGGGAATCTCGCTGGCGTTGGTCACAGCGACTTCCAGCGCCACGCCAATCTCCTGCCACTGGCTTTGCAGGGCGGTGGCCACTAGCGGAAGCTCGGGGCGGTCGGCGTAGGTGCGCAGGGTTAGCGCGAAAGGCTCGCCATCGCGCTCCAGCATGCCGTTGCTGCCCGTCTGCCAGCCGAGTTCTGCTAGCAGCACCTTGGCGCCCTCTACATCTTGGGCAGTGCTGGCCTCTAGGCCCAGGTGCCACGGCCCTAGGCTGACTGGAAAGAGTTCAGCCGCGGCAGCCTCTGGCGTGCGCAGCAGGCCGGCGGCAATGCCTTGCCGGTCAATCGCCATGCTCAGCGCTTGGCGGGCGCGGGCATCGTCCAGTAACGCGTGTCCGGCGTTGAGCTTCAGCATGATCGTTCGCGGCAGCGGTTCGCTATGCAGCGTTAAGCGGGCATTGCGGGAGAGCCGCGCTTGGCTGGCGGGGTCGAGGGTAAACACGATATCCGCATCGCCGCTCTCCGCCATTAACGCGCGGGTTTCGCCACGGCTCACGGCGAGATAGCTGGCGCTGGCAATGGCGGGCGCGCCGCCCCAGTAGTTATCAAACCGCGTCACGGTCAGGCGTTGGGGCGGGCTTAGCTCCTCGACTTGGTAAGGGCCGCTGCCGATCATCGCGACGACATCGCCCTGCGCATCGAACGCAGCTTCCGCGAGAATCAGCGCCGTCGAGTGGGCCAGCAGCGCAGGCAGCGCCGAGAAGGGGCTATCAAGCGCGATCACCACGTCACGACCATCCGCGCTCATGTGGCGAATGGGGGCGCTGTCGAGAATGCCGGGCTTGGCCAGCGCGGCTTCCAGGCTTGTCAGCACCGCGTCAGCCGTGACTGCACTGCCGTCATGGAACGTCGCGCCTTCGCGAAGGGTAAAGCGCCACGTCAAACCGTTATCCGATACCTGCCACTCAGTGGCAAGCCCCGGGGCAAGCTGGCCGTCGGCATCGGTGTCCACCAAGGTTTCCGCTACGCGCATACGGCCAAATACGTAGCCGGAGGTGGCTGGGTTGGCGCTCTTGATTTCCCAAGGGGCGACGATATCCAGCCGTTGGTCAGCCGCCCAAAGCGAAGAGGCGGTCGGCAAAGCAAGCAGTAGGGTAACCCCCGCAGCGAAGGCGCGCTTCATAAGGAACTCCTGATGGGTTTAAAAAGTTATTTTATAACGTAACGATTAGCTTGGGTAGGTTTGTGAATGTCATTCTCATTTACCCAGTGGATGACATTAGCGCTCCAAGTCGCGACAATAGCCCGCGATTCCACATCTCTGTTTTATGCCCCTTTTTCACGTTTCTGTTTCATGTCCAAATGCTCTGCCTATGTATCAAGGAGTTCCATGCAGCCACTCAACATCCTTTATCAGGATGAGCATCTTGTAGCGGTGCATAAGCCGTCAGGCCTGTTAGTGCACCGCTCAGCGCTGGCGCGTGGGGAAACCGAGTTCCTGCTTCAGCGCCTGCGCGACCAGCTCGGCAAGCGGGTCTACCCGGTGCACCGGCTGGATCGGCCTACCTCCGGCGTGATGGTGTTTGGTCTCTCCTCCGAGGCGGCCGCCCTGCTGAGCGAAGGGTTTAGCGAACGCCAGGTAGAGAAGCGCTACCTGGCGGTGGTGCGCGGCAAAGCGCCGGAGCAGGAGCGGTTGGATTACCCGTTACGGGAAGAGGACGGCACGCGCCCCAAGGCAGAAATGCCCGCCATGCCCGCGATGACCGATATTCGCCGCTTGGATAGCGTCGAGCTGCCGGTGCAGGTAGACCGCTACCCGGTGGCGCGCTATTCCCTGGTGGAAGCACGGCCGCTGACTGGGCGGCGACACCAAATTCGCCGCCACTTATCCCGCCGTGGCTACCCGATCATTGGCGACGCCAAGCATGGCAAAAGTGTCCACAACCGCTTTTTTGCCGAGCAGCTGGCCGCCCCGCGGCTGCTGCTTGCCGCGACCTATTTAGCGTTTGATCACCCGCTGCTGGATAAACGCATTCAGCTTAGCTGCGCCGTGGATGAGACGATGAAAAATCTGTTCGAGCAGTTTGGCTGGCAGGGGCATTTACCGCTAGATAGCGTGCGAACGCCGCCCATTGCCACGCCTTCTGCCCTGCAAGCACTGTGAGCCAGCCCATGTCATTGAATGAATCCACGACTTCCTCTAGCGATTATGACTTCCGCTTTGGCGGTATTCGACGCCTCTACGGCCAGCGTGCGGCGCAGGCATTTCGCCGTGCCCATGTGGTGGTGGTCGGGGTCGGCGGTGTGGGTAGCTGGACGGTCGAGGCGCTCGCCCGCTCGGGCATCGGCAAACTCACGCTGATCGATCTGGACGACGTGTGTGTCTCCAACGTTAACCGCCAGCTCCACGCGCTGGATGGCACGATTGGCCAGCCCAAAGTAGACGTGCTGGCCGAGCGCTGCCGCCTGATTGCCCCCGAGATCGAGATCATCGCGGATACCGCCTTCGTCACGTCCACCAACCTGGCCGAGCGCATTCCCGATGACGCTGACCATGTAGTGGATGCCATCGACAGCGTAATTGCCAAGGCCGCGCTAATCGCCTGGTGCAAGCGACGCAAAATCCCGATTACCGTCACCGGCGCAGCGGGCGGACAAACCGACCCCACGCGCATCCAAGTGGCGGACTTGACCCGCACCGAGCACGACCCACTGCTCTCTAAAGTGCGCTCAAGATTGCGCCGCGACTACGGCTTCTCCCGCAATCCCAAGCGGCGCTTCTCGGTGGAGTGCGTCTACTCCGACGAGCAGCTGGTCTACCCCAGTGCCGACGGCGAAGTGTGCCTGCAAAAGCCCGGCAGCAACGAGGCTACACGGCTCGACTGCGCCTCCGGCTTTGGCGCGGCGACCTTTCTCACCGGCACCTTTGGCTTCGTGGCCGCCTCCAAAGTGCTGGAGCGCCTCGCCAAGAAAGCGAATCAGCCCGCCGCCACTCAAGCTATTCAAGAGGAAAACGAATGACCACTCCCGTTCCCGGTATTTACCGCCACTACAAAGGCAGCCTGTACGAAGTGGTGGGCACCGCCCAGCACAGCGAAAGCGAAGAGCCGCTAGTGGTCTACCGCGCGCTCTACGGCGACTACGGCCTTTGGGTGCGCCCGCTAGCGATGTTCACGGAGAGCGTGACGAAAGAGGGGAAGACCCAACCGCGCTTTGCGTTAGAGAAGGCGTTTTAGCCCGTATCGATTGCGCCACTAGTGCTCTTATGGATTGCCGCCCCCTGTTGCCAGGGAGGCGGCATTTTTGTGGTGGTGATTGCTTATATTCCATAATTAGCTATCTTTATAACAATAGTTGTCGCATAAGCGGCAAGCAGACATACTCACGTATCTAGGAGATAAGCATGAAGACCTTCGCCCTATCTCAAAGCACCGGTGCGGGGTCACCCGACGTGGCGGGCTTTTTTGATCCGCGCACCTTCAGCGTTCAATACATCGTCAGCGACCCCGCTACCAAACAGTGCACGATTATTGATCCGGTGCTGGATTTCGACGAGAAATCCGGCGCAACGGCGACTTTCTGCGCTGATGCGTTGCTGAAATATATCAAGGAAGAGGGACTGACAGTGGCGTGGATTCTGGATACGCACCCCCACGCGGATCACTTTTCAGCAGCCCAGTACCTAAAAGAGAAGACCGGCGCGCCGACGGCGATTGGCCAGTACGTCACCCAAGTGCAGGCCCTGTGGAAGGAGATTTATCACTGGCCGGAGATGCCGACCGATGGCCGCCAGTGGGACACGCTGTTTGTGGAGGGCGATACGTTTGCCATTGGAGAACTCAGCGCCTGCGTGCTGCACTCGCCTGGTCATACGCTGGCCTCCATCACCTACGTCATCGGTGATGCCGCCTTAGTGCATGACACTCTGTTTCAGCCTGATTTTGGGACGGCGCGCGCCGATTTTCCCGGTGGGAATGCCAAGTCTCTATGGGACTCCATTCAGCAGATTCTCACGCTGCCGGACGATACGCGGCTGTTCACCGGCCACGACTATATGCCCGATGGCCGTGAGCCAACGTGGCAGAGCAGCGTCGATGAGCAGCGAGCCAACAACCCGCACTTGGTTGGCAAAAGCGAGGAGGCGTACATCGCCCTGCGCCACCAGCGGGATAGCGAGCTACCCATGCCCAAGCTGATTTTGCACGCGCTGCAGGTGAATACTCGCGGTGGCCGTTTACCGGAACCAGAAGCCAACGGCAAGCGCTATCTAAAAATCCCCCTGGATGCCCTGGAAGGTGCGGCCTGGGATTGAAGTTATCCAAACCAAGAGGAGGTGTGGTCATGCAAACGAAGCCATTGGAGCCAGGCGTTGAGATCACCTCAGCGCTGGCGGTGGATGAGTTGGAAGAGGTAAAAGCGCGTGGTTTCAACGCGGTGGTGTGTAACCGCATCGAGGGTGAGAGCGAAGACTTTCCCGACGAGGCGCGCTACCGCGAAAAAGCTGAGCAGCTTGGCCTTGCCTGGGTGCATATCCCCGTGAAGCCAGGCGAGTACAGCGAAGCTGACATCCACGCCTTTGCTGAAGCGCTCCAGCAGCTGCCGCGCCCGCTATTGGCATTTTGCCGCTCAGGTAAGCGGGCCACGCACCTGTGGGCCTACGCCAAGCGTCAGCACGAGCAGTGCGATTTGGCGGAACTGTTTGCGGCGGCTCATGCGGCAGGGGTTGACTTGGAAGATCAGCGCCATGGCCTTGAACGAAGCGCCCAATAAAAAGCGAAGACGCGTGAAACCCTAGTACGAAGGCCCCGTATCAGCAGATACCTATTTTGAGACTGCATCATGATCATTGAGCGCTGGGTGCCGCTAATCGGCTGGCTGCGAACGTATCATCGGGGCTTGCTCACGCGGGATGTGCTTGCCGCAGTCATCGTCACGCTGATGCTGGTGCCGCAAGCGCTGGCCTACGCCATGCTGGCAGGGTTGCCGCCGGAAATGGGGCTCTATGCCAGCATGCTGCCGCTGGTGCTGTACGCCATCTTTGGCACCAGTGCGAGTTTGGCGGTAGGGCCGGTGGCGGTGGCAGCACTGATGACGGCCTCGGCGCTGAGCAGTTTTGCCGCGCCGGGCAGCCCGGAATATCTCGGTGCGGCGCTGGTGCTGGCCGCGCTCTCTGGACTGATCCTTATCGCCATGGGCGTGCTTCGGCTGGGCTTTTTAGTCAACTTTCTCAGCCACCCGGTGATCTCCGGGTTTGTGACCGCCTCGGGGATTTTGATCGCGATCAGCCAGTTGAAGCACATTTTGGGGGTCGAAGCATCCGGCCATAACGTGGTGGAACTGCTGCGTGCGCTATTGGGTCAGTGGCAGCAGGTGAACGTCATTACGCTGCTGATTGGCCTTGGCGTTTGGGCGTATCTATGGGTGTGTCGCAAGCGCCTGAATGGTTGGCTGACCGAGCTGGGAATGCCTGCCAGTTGGGCAGGGTTAATGGTCAAAGCCGCGCCTATTTCGGCCGTGGTAGTGACTACGCTGTTGGCCTGGGGCTTCCAACTAGAGCAGCGCGGGGTCGATGTGGTGGGCTTTGTGCCCAGTGGCCTGCCTGCCATGACGCTGCCGAGTCTGGATCAATCGCTGTGGCTCGGCCTGCTCCCGGCGGCGCTGCTGATCAGCTTGGTAGGGTTTGTAGAGTCGGTGTCCGTGGCGCAGACCCTGGCCGCCAAGCGTCGTCAGCGTATCGACCCCAACCAAGAGCTGATTGCGCTCGGTATGGCGAATCTTGGCGCTGGCGTTAGCGGTGGCTCGCCGGTGTCGGGCGGTTTTTCGCGCTCGGTGGTCAATTTTGAAGCCGGGGCAGCAACGCCGCTGGCGGGGGCGTTTACCGCGCTTGGTATTGTGTTGGCCACGCTGCTACTCACCGACTTACTGGCCTTATTACCCACCGCCACGCTGGCCGCCACGATTATCGTGGCAGTGGGGACGTTGATTGATTTGCCTGCGGTAAAGCGAACCTGGCAATACTCCCGCAGCGACGGGGTGGCGATGGTCGCTACTTTGCTGCTGACCCTTCTGCACAGCGTGGAAGTGGGCATTATCAGCGGGGTGGTGCTCTCGCTGGGGCTACACCTTTACCGCACCAGCCAGCCCCATAGTGCGGTGGTAGGGCGGGTGCCGGGCACCGAGCATTTTCGTAACGTGAAGCGCCATCAGGTCGAAACCGACGAGCATGTCGCCATGCTGCGCATCGATGAAAGCCTCTATTTTGCCAACGCCCGCTATCTCGAAGATACCGTCATGGCGCTGGCCGCCCGCTCGCCGTCGATCAAGCACATTGTGCTCACCTGTCAGGCAGTGAATGTCATCGATGCTTCGGCCCTGGAGAGCCTGGAGGCGATCAACGGTCGGCTGAAAGACGCCGGTGCCATGCTTCACTTGGCCGAAGTGAAAGGGCCGGTGATGGATCGCCTAACGCACACGGCGTTCTACCACGAGCTCACCGGCCAAGTGTTCTTTACCACCTATGACGCTTGGCAAGCGTTGGCGCATCCGAGGTTGGATAGTGCGGTATCGGTTTGACAAAATGTGCCGCACACCACCCGGGAAGCGAGTGGTGTGCCATTCATGCAGGTTAAGGCAGTGCGGCGGAACTGAGCTTTAAGTGCAGCAGCTCGGCGGCGCTTTTGCCGGCCACTGCGCCCAGCACCACCGCACTCAGCAGCCCGTTGCCGGAAAGATAGCCACTGTCGTTGGAGCCCGACACCCCACGCGCGGCGCCACCTGCGGCAAACAGGTTCGGCAGCGCCTGCCCCTGTGTATTGAGCACGCGGGCCTTGCGATTCACTTCTAAACCGCCCTGGGTATGGAATAGTGCCCCGGTGACGCGAATGGCGTAGTAGGGGGCTTTCAGAAGGTTGGCGGGGTCAAAGCGGCGGCCAAACGCATCGGCTTTTTGCTGCTCAGCGTGCTGCTGCATTTGGGTGAAGGTGGCTTGCAGTTCCCCAAGGGGAAGTTTCAGGCCAGTGGCCATCTCTTCCAGGGTTGAGAAGCTGCGTACTGCGCCGCTCTCCTGAGCGTTGCGGTAATCTTCGAACGCCTGGGCAGACTCATGAATGCGGGCATCATAAAGATTCCAGGCCACTTGCTCCGGCTGCGCCAGCACCTTGGCGGCCTGTTCGGAGTAGCCGCCGTGCTCATTGGAGAAGCGCTCGCCCTTGATGTTGACCTGAATGCCCCCTTGCATCATCAGTGCCCAGCTAATCAGCGTTTGATGAGGGGTGGCGAGCGAGCCGTGGCCTTGGCAGGCACCTAAGTCTTTGGTGCTCGCGCCCATTTCCTGACCCCACAGTAAGGCGTCACCCTGGTTGCCCTCGTGGCCGTAATACAGCGCGTGTCTCAGCGTGGGCAGATAACGTGCCACCAGCTCTGGGTTACCGCCATAGCCGTTGCAGGCCAGAACCAGCGCATCGCAGCCAATGCTTTCGCGGCTGCCGTCTGGGCGCTCCAGGGTGACGCCGCGCACGCGTTGGGTGCTGTCCACGTGTAGATCCACTACCCGGGCCTGGGTCAGAATGTCGATCCCTGCCGCTTCGGCGGCGTTAAGTAGCGCGCCCATCAACTCTTCCCCGGTGCGCCGGGGCGTGGCGTGCATGCGCAGGTGGCGGTGGCCGGGGTAGAGAAAGCCTTCCACCAGCTCAAAGGGCACGCCATGCTGATCCGCTAGCCATTCGATGGTTGGGCCGGATTGGCTGGCCAGCAGTTCGACGATGCTCGGGTCGGCCTCAAAGCCATTCTTCTTTTGAATATCCTCTGCCATGGCCTCGGCAGAGTCCGTGACGCCCAACTCATGCTGAAAGCGCGTATTGGCGGCAGGAATAAACCCCGACGACATCGCCGTGCTGCCACGGGGCAGGGCGTCGCGCTCTAAAACAGCCAGCTCAACGCCCGCTTCCTGGGCGGCCAGGGCCGCTACCAGGCCGCAGGCCCCCGCGCCGATAATCAGCAGCGGAAGGTGGGCATCAAAGCCTTCGTGTGTGTAGGGAATGATCGCCATTACGCCTGCTCCGCAGCTGGGTGGAAGGCATCTAGAATTTCACCCGCCGGGGCCTGCCAGATGTCCGGGTGCCCGCTGATATGCGCCAGCACGTCTTCCAGGCAAGCAATCCGGTGAGGCTGGCCGACCAACCAGGGGTGCAGGTTCAAGGCAAACAGTCGCCCGCCCTGCTCGCGGGACTCTTCCAGCAGAAAATCAAACGCGTCTTTTACCTGAGTTACCCAGGAATCTTCCGAGTGCAGGTTCTGGCTCATTACGAACTGATCTTCAATCTCGGTGGCCAACGGCATCATGGTCAATCTGCCGGTGTTGGTGTCACAAGCATACGGCATGTCGTCGTTCACCCAGTCGGCGCAGTACGCAATGCCGTTGTCTGCCAGCAGGTCCAGTGTGTTGAAACTCTGGTGCTTGGCGGGGCTTAGCCAGCCGCGAATAGGTTGGCCGGTCACTCGCCGCAGCGTGTCCACGGAGCGTTTGACCAGCTCGGCTTCCTCTTCAATCGGTTGGCCGCCGTAGTGCAGGTGATCCATGTTCCAGCCGTGGGCGATAAATTCACCGCCGTGCTCTTTCAAGCGCTGCACCAAATAGGGCGTCTGCTCAGCTAGTTGCGCGTTAATCGCAAAGGTAGGCGTGATGTTGTGCGCGGCCAGCGCTTTCAGCACGCGATAGATACCCACCCGGTTGCCGTAATCCCGCAGCGAAAAGTGGCGCAGGTCCGGATAGGGCATGGTCATGCCGTTGGGTACTTTGAACGGCTCGCCGCGCTGGTTGAGCGGATAGAACTGCAGCGAAATATTGATCCACACCGCCAGGGTTTTACCCTCGGGCCAGGTGACCGGTGTACGTTCACTTAGCATCGACCATGCATAGCGGTCGTGGTCGTAGCCGTGGCGGCGCAAGGGGTAATCGAGGTAGTCGTCGTTGAGCGCCATGTCTTTGGATGCCATAGGATTAGCCCTCCCTGCGTGCGGTGGCGGCCTGGGCCTGGATGCTGTCGAGGGCGGCATCGTAATGGTGTTCGAGATAGTAATCGGCGATTTCTCTGCCCGTGGCGACCCATACATCCGGGTGCCCGGTGATGTACTCCAGTGCCTCTTCAAACGCCTTGATGCGATGGGGGCAGCTCACCTGATAGTTGTGAGTGGGAATGCACATCACCGTGCCGGACTCCGCGCCCTCTAAATACAGGCGATCAAAGTGGCGCTTGAGCATGGTGGCGTACTGACGCGGCTCCACTTTGTTCACCGCGTAGACGATGGTGTCGTTCATCTCCAGCGAGTAGGGCATGGAGATAAAGCGCTTGCCGGAGCGAACGCTCACCGGCGTTGGCTGATCGTCATGGAACAGGTCACAGGTATAAATCCCGCCTTTATCGCCGAATAGCTCTTCGCCCACTTCGGCAAATAGATCCAGAGTGCGCTCAGAGTGAGAGAGCGCAGGGGCCAGATAGCCCGCGCAGGCCTGGCCGGTATGGCGGTGAATGGTTTCCATACTGTCGCGAATCATTGCCCGCTCTTGGGCTTCGCTGAGCCCATAGGTGTAGCGGGTGTTGTAGATGCCGTGGCTAAAGAACTCCCAGTCGCGCTCTTTGCACATCTGGATAATCTCGGGATGGTGCTCGCAGAGCGCTACGGAAAGCGATACAGAGCCACGAACCCCGTATTTATCCAACAGGGCCATTTGGCGCTGGTGGCCCACCCGGTTGCCGTAATCGCGAATGCTGTAGCCGGGTACCGATGGGTGAGGGTGCGGCCACGGCTTTCGGCTCGGGTTCTGCGGCGGATCGAGTTCGTAATACTCGATATTAGGGGCGACCCAGAAGGCTACCTTTGCTCCGCCGGGCCAAGTAATTTTAGGGCGTTGGTCGTAGGCCCAGTAATCGTAAACGCCAAGTGACTCTTTCATCGCTAGCTCCTCGCCTTATGCATCGCCCTCAAGCCACGCCAGCACGTCAGCAACGGGCATGACGTCGGCGTATTTGAGGTGCAGGTCGGTCAGGTTGGCGTAGTGGTAGCTTTCGTGCTTATCGGCGACGCACTCCATCGGCACGATGGTGCGGTAGCCACGGGACAGGCTCTCCACGGCAGTGGCGCGAATGCAGCCTGAGGTAGAGCCACCGGTGATGATTACTGTGTCGACCTGGTGCCATACCAGCAGGGACTGCAGCGGCGTTTCAAAAAAGGCCGAAGGCATGCGCTTGGTGTAGATCACGTCGCGGCTGCGGTCGATTTCGCAGCGCTCGTCGAATTCGGCGCGCTCGGAGCCGTACTTGATGTTTTGCAGTGAATCGGGAGTGTCGGTGCGGGTGCCCCACACGCCCGCATCTTCGGCGGAGTCCAGAAAGGCGACATGAGTCCAGACCACCGGCCAGCCCTTCTCCCGGAAGCCGCGCGCCAACTGGTTCGTATACTCCAGCTGTTTGGGGTCGGTTTCGTAGGCGGTCTTGAAGAGATCGGTACGGGTGTAGGCCTTCTGGGGGTCTACATTGACCAGCACAGCTTTTTTGCCAAAGCCAAAGGGCACCCGCTGAGGGTTGGCCATCACGTCGTGAAAGATCTCTTTTGCCGTTTTATCGGTGGTCTGCATGGTTGTCTCCTGACTCATCATTGTTAGTGGCTAAGCGGTGAGCGCCTGGATGGTGCCTTGGTAGTGTTTGATTAGCGATTGTCGTACTGCTCGCCAAGCTCCAGCATCGCTTGGGTGCCTAGGTAGTCGTTGAGCTGTTTAAAGTCGAGCATCTGGTCACGGAAGGCGTCGGTGGTGCCGTCCTGTTTCAGCGTGGCAAAGAAGCGACTGGCCATGTGGGTAATCGCTCGCACCAACGCGCCAGGGAAAATCACCAGCGAGAAACCCAGCGCTTCCAGCGCCTGGGCGTTCTGCAGCGGTGTGTCTCCACCCTCGACCATATTGGCCATGATCGGCACTTTGCCTTTGAACTGGGCCATGATCTTGCTGATATCGTCGTCGGTGCGGATACCTTCGATAAACAGCATGTCCACGCCCGCTTCATAGTAAGCCTGGGCGCGCTCGATGGCGCTGTCGGTGCCTTCCACGCCTAACGCATCGGTGCGGCCAATAATAAGCGTGCTATCATTTTCTCGCGCATCCAGTGCTGCATGCAATTTACCGACCATTTCGCTCTTGGAAACCAGCGTTTTGCCACGCAGATGGCCGCAGCGTTTAGGGTAAGTCTGGTCTTCCAACTGAATGGCGTTGGCGCCTGCGCGCTCTAGCAGACGCACGCTGCGCATCACGTTCATGGCGTTGCCAAAGCCGGTGTCGCAATCCACCACCACGGAAAGATTGGTGCGTTCGCGGATATGCGACATGGCGGTGCAAATTTCGGTAATGCTCAAAAGGCCAATATCGGGCCGCCCCAGTTGGGTGTACGCCAAGCTGGCACCCGAAAGGTAGACGGTATCAAACCCAGCCTGTTCGGCCAGTGACGCGCCGAGTGCGTCAAACACGCCGGGAGCGACCACAATGGGGGGAGCCTGCAACAGCTGTTTAAGTTGAGCGGGCTGGTGTGAAGCCTGTGGAGAAGCAGCCTGTGGTGACGTAAGGTGTTGGCGTGTCATAGCGGTCTCATCATTGTTGGGTAAGCGTTTGCATCTGATGGGTATTAGCGGCGTACGAGCGCCAAGTCGTTCCACACTTCCTGGCGGGTAATCAGGCCATCGGTTAATTCAAAGCGGTCAATAAAGCGCACGCCGTTCGACGTGCTGCCATCCAGCCACTCCACTGATAATTCTCCGTGGCACACCACTACGCAGTGGTCTGCATTGGCACATCGTTGCTGGTCACTGCAAAGGTCTACTGCGTGAAATGTTTTGTGCACTTGGCGATAGCGTGCCTGTGCCCACTCCACAACTTCACTCAGTCGGCTCATGGTCGGCGAGCCGGGAAAACGGATGGTGACCGTTGCTGCCAGGTAGCGCTCGGCACGGGGCAAATCGCGGTCTTCCATGGCGCTTAAAAAAGCACGCACCTGTGCAATGCCATGGTGCTCTTTGGTTCCACTGTGCAGGTTAAGCATCGTCGACTCTCATGCTGCCGATTTCTGTAATAATGGCTTTCAAGCGGCAGTAATTGTGTTATTTATTGGCTGTTGATATGTATTATATGTAATACATTTTTATGTCTATTATTGTCCCTTCGTCAAGCCTGATACGAATTTTTTTGAACAACATCCTGAGGAGAGGCATGGATGAGTGAGGCACAACCCTCTGCGGTGGGCGGCACCAAATCACACCGGATTTATCTGCTGTTGAAAGATGCGATCTTGAGCGGACGGCTGCCTGCCGATAGCAAGCTGCCTGGGGAAAACAAATTGGCAGAACAGCACGGCGTTTCACGCGTGACTGTTCGAAGAGCGATGGAAGCGCTTCAAACCGCAGGTTTAGTGACCCGTAAGGCAGGGGTCGGCACGGTGGTGCTGGAGCAGCCGTTGGATGCCACGGTGATGACCGCCAGTGTGTCTAACCTGATGCCCAATATGGTCAAGATGAGTCAAGCCTCTCAGGTGCGGCTACTGGAGTTTGCTTATGTGCCGCCGCCGGAAATGATCCGTGAGCGGTTGGGCATGGCTCAGGGCGGGAAGGTGCAGCGTTCAGTGCGTGTGCGAATGGTCGACAATAAGCCGTTTTCTCATTTGGTAACCCACGTGCCGGAAACTATCGCCCTGCACTACAACGAGATGGATCTGGCGAATACACCACTGTTCGTGCTGTTGGAGCGCAGTGGCGTGAAGGTGGATCACGCTTCCCAATCCATTTCTGCGACGCTTGCGAGTCATGAGGTCGCTCAAGCGTTGGATGTGGCGGTTGGCTCGCCGCTGATCTCGCTCACTCGCGTGGTGTATGACGAGCAGGGGCGTGGGGTGGAGCATCTCGATGCGCTCTATCGCCCGGATCGTTACCGCTTCCAGATCGACCTTGAGCGAAACGGTGATGACAACTCTCGTTATTGGGAGCCGAAGGTTGGTGGAATGCCCACCGCCGGGAAAGACGAGTAGCGCATTAGGCTATATTTTTAATGTATTAAATTTAATACAGATTTAAAATTGTAAAAAATACATTTGACCTGTGTTGTCAAATTGCGCTAGTTGTATTGGGGTGGTGATGACAAGTCTAACGAAGGCCGAGGCAACGAGCGAAAACCATGAGTACCCCAACAACGCTGTTTGACAAAGTTTGGCGCGCCCACGAGGTCCACCGCAGTGAAAGCGGTCAAAGCCTGCTGTGGATTGACCGTCACTTTGTCCATGAAGGCTCCTTTCACGCCTTCAATAAACTCGCTGAGCGAGCTCTGCCCGTTGCCCGGCCCGATTTAACCTTTGGCATTGCTGACCATTATGTCCCGACGCTAGCCCGTGATTTGGCAGGCGTTGCTGATCCCAAAGTGCGCTCAATGATCGAGCAGCTCTCCCACAATACCCAGCAACATGGTGTGACGCTGTTTGGCCTGGATGACCCTCGCCAGGGCATCGTGCATGTGCTCGGGCCGGAGCAGGGGCTCACTCAGCCCGGGATGGTGATGGTGTGTGGCGATAGCCATACCGCTACCCACGGTGCCTTTGGCAGCATTGCCTTTGGCATTGGCGCATCAGAAGTCGCCCACGTGCTGGCTACTCAAACGTTGTGGCAAAGCAAGCCCAAGGTGATGCGCATCACGGTGGAAGGCCGTCTGGCCGAAGGCATTACCGCCAAGGATATCGCGCTCACCTGGGTTGCTCGGTTGGGTGCCGATGGTGCACGGGGCTACGCCATCGAGTACGCCGGTGAAGCGATTCGCTCGCTCTCCATGGAAGCGCGCTTAACGCTGTGCAACCTCTCCATTGAGGGCGGTGGCCGTTGCGGCATGATCGCTCCCGATCAAACGACTTTCGACTATCTGCGCGAGCGCCCCTGGAGTCCGAAAGGCGATGCCTTCGAACAAGCCTGTGCGTACTGGTCCACGCTGCACAGCGACCCGGATGCTCGCTTTGACCTAGAGGTAACGCTGCATGCCGATGAGATTGCGCCGACAGTAACCTGGGGTGTTTCACCCGAAGAAGCGCTGCCGATCGACCGGGCGGTGCCTGATCCTGACCAGTTGAACGATCCGGCGAAAGCGCGCCAAGCCCGGGATAGCTTGTCCTATATGGGACTAACGGCGGGGCAAAAGCTCACTGATATCACCATTGATCGGGTATTTATTGGCTCCTGTACCAATGCACGTATTGAAGACTTGCGTGCTGCGGCGGCGGTGCTGGCGGGCCACAAAAGCCGCGTGCCCGGTATGGTCTCGCCCGGCTCCACGCTGGTGAAGGCTCAGGCAGAAGCAGAAGGGCTGGACCGCATTTTTATCGATGCCGGGCTTGAGTGGCGCCACTCTGGCTGCTCTATGTGTGTCGGGATGAACGGTGATCTGGTGGCGAGCGGCGAGCGCTGTGCTTCCACCACCAACCGCAACTTCAAGGGTCGCCAGGGGCCAGGGGCGCGTACGCATTTGATGTCGCCAGCCATGGTGGCCGCTGCCGCCATACACGGCCACTTAGCGGATGTGCGCCAACTAACAGTGCCCAAGCGGATGCAAACAGGAGCGCACTCATGAAGCCGATCACTGTATTAGACACTCTGGGCGTAGCATTGCCCACTGCGAATATCGATACCGACCAGCTTATTCCCGCGCGCTTTATGAAAGAGCCGCGCAGCGTAGGTTACGGCCAGTTCCTGCTGTACGACGTTCGCCATGATGAGCAGGGCACTGCCCATTCTGATTTTATTCTGCACCGCCCCGGTGGGGAGAGCGCAGAGGTGATGGTTAGCCGCCGTAATTTCGGTGCTGGCTCCTCCCGTGAAGCGGCGGTCTATGCGCTGGTGGACTACGGCTTTCGCTGCGTCGTGGCACCGAGTTTCGGCGATATCTTCGCCTCTAACGCCGTCAATAATGGCCTGCTGCCAGCGGTCGTGGAGGAGGAGGACGCTGAGCGTTTGCTGGCAGCCCTTGGCAATTCTCCTGCCACTATCTACGTCAATTTGGAGCAACAGATTATTCGGGTTGCTGAGGTGGAAGTGGGCTTTACGATTAGCCCTGTGTGGCGAACCAAGCTGCTGAATGGCTGGGATGATATCGATATGACTCGACAGCACGCTGACACGATCAGTCGGTTTGCAGCAGATTATGAGGAGCAGTTCTCCTGGGCAATTCCTAAGCCTCCAGAGAGTGACATCATCAGCAAGGGGTAAGCTCAGCACTCTAGGTATTTAAAAAAATAACAGCACGCTTGCATCAACAGGTTTCAAAAATAGATCAACACAACAACCGCTATAAAAGATCACCTTGTGCAGGAGACAAACGAATGAAAAAAGTAACACTCACCCTGGGCATGCTTACCGCCTTGGCTTCGACTCACGTATTGGCGGTTGATCAAATCAATGCCGTTCATGCTTTTCCGCCTTCCTTAATCTACACGCAAAGCTTTTTAGAGTTTGTTGATAAGGTAAACGAGCGCGGTGAAGGGGTGGTACAGATCAACGTGCGTGGCGGTCCTGAAGTGATCGGCCTTTCCGAGCAACCTGATGCGGTGCGTAATGGCGTGGTGGATATGGCGTATACCGCTGCCAGCTTTTACGCCGGTACCGTGCCGGAACGCGATGCCATGGTGGCGTCTAATACCAATGCCATCTATGCCCGTGAAAATGGTGGTATCGACCTGCTCAACCAGATCCACCAGGAAAAAATGGGCACCTATTATCTGGGTTGGTTCGATAGCGGTGTCAGCTACAACCTCTACACCATTGACGAGCCTAGTATGGACGAAGAAGGCAATCTGAGTATTTCAGGCCTGCGCCTGCGCAGTAACCCTGTTTATGATGCCTTCTTCCAGGACTATCTGGGAGCGCAGCCGATTAGCTTGCCGACCACTGATGTGTATGCCGCCCTGGAGCGTAGCGTGGTTAATGCCACCGGTTGGACTCAGATTGGCCTGAAAGACCTCAACTGGGACCGTTTCCTGAACTACCGGGTGGACCCTGCCTTCTTCTCCACGGACATGGGCGTTATCGTCAACCTGGATAAGTGGAACCAGCTGAGCGAAGAGTCCCAGCAGATCCTTCAGGAAGTGGCAATTGAGCATGAGCGTGAAAGCGCTGAAAAACTGGCTGAGCTAGCCGAGGAACAGCAGGCGCAACTTGAAGCCGATGGTATGCAAGTGGTGACACTGGAAGGCGAAGCGGCACAGCGTTTCTCCGATGCGGCCCGTGATGCCACCTGGGAACGCATGCGTCGCCAGATGGAGCGTCATCCCATGGGGCTTGAGCACTACGATACGCTGATCGAAAAATTCAACGATCTATAAAACGTAGGGGGCGCCGAGTAATCGAGCGCCCCGTTTGTGTGGCTATTTTCCAGGGTTTCTTATGCGCTACGCACAACGCGGCTACCTGCTGCTGCTAAACGGCATGGCCCTACTGGCCGCCATCATGCTGGTCTGGCTGATGGTGGCAGTGGTGCTCTCGGTGATTATTCGCAACTTAGGGCTTCAGCCATCGGCTTGGTTCTTTCTTTCCACCGAGTACGCCATGTTCTACCTCACGCTATTAGGAGCACCGTGGTTGGTGCGCCAAAAAGGCCACGTACATATTGAATTGCTAACATCGGTGCTGCCGCCGCCCGTACTGAATGTGCTCAGCCGAGGCGTGTCGCTACTGTGCGTAGTGGTCTGCGGCGTTCTGGCGTGGAAGGGGTTGGACTTATTGTTAATGAATATAGAGCGTACCGATTATGACGTGCGTGCTTACTTTGTGCCTAAGTGGATCTTGACCATTGTATTTCCCATCAGTTTTACACTGATGGCGATTGAGTTTGGCCGCTTTGTGGTCGGTCATGACATTCTTCACAGCGGCGAAGCGGGGATTAAAGAATAATGGAATGGTACTTTGCGCTCGCCTTTTTACTCTCGCTCATCCTGATCTTTATGGCGATTGGTACGCCCATCGCCCTGGCATTTTTAGCCGCCAATGTGATTGGCGCGTGGCACTTTATGGGCGGACAAACGGGCATTCTACAGATGCTCAACAACGGTTTTGGCGCGCTCTCTAGCTTCAACTTAGTGCCGATCCCGCTTTTCTTGTTGATGGGTGAACTGTTCTTCCGCACCGGTTTGGGCATGAAAATGTTCAATGCCGTCGACCAATTGATGGGCAAAGTGCCGGGGCGTTTATCTTACGTAACGGTCGTGGGCGGCACGGCATTTTCCACTTTAAGTGGTTCTTCGATGGGGTCCACCGCCTTGATGGGGTCGCTACTGGTGCCTGAAATGGAGCGCCGAGGGTATAAAAAGAAAATGGCCATTGGGCCGATCCTGGGCACTGGCGGTCTTGCGATTATTATTCCGCCTTCTGCACTAGCGGTACTATTAGCAACGTTGGCAAAAGTAGATATCGGTGCGCTACTGATTGCGGGTATCTTACCGGGGCTGACGCTGGCAGGTTTCTATATCGCCACTATCTTTATTCAAACGAAGCTGGACCCCTTGGCGGCGCCAAACTATGAGCTTGAACCGGTACCACTGAAGGCTAAGTTAAAACTGATAGTGACCGATATTCTGCCGATGCTGAGTGTGATGGTCGTTATTGTGGCGTTGATGCTGATTGGTTTTGCCACGCCTTCTGAGGCAGCCGCGTTTGGAGCGTTGGGCGTCATTATTTTGGCGTTTATCTTCCGTTGCATGACATGGGAAGCGTTCAAACTATCGGTCACCGGGGCATTAAAAGTCACCTTGATGGCCTACTTGATTGTGTTCGGCTCGGCCACGTTCAGCCAGTTGCTCGGTTTCTCAGGAGCTTCGGGTGGGCTGATTAGCTGGGCTACCAGCTTCGACCTATCGCCTATCCTAATGCTGCTGGCGATGTTTGCGGTGCTGCTGGTGCTAGGCACTTTCATGGAGCAGATCTCTATTATGATGCTGACCGTACCGATCTTCTTCCCGCTGGCTCAAGCGTTAGGGTTCGATCTAGTGTGGTTTGGGGTAGTGGTCTTGCTAGCGTTAGAGATCAGCTTCTCGACGCCTCCCTTGGGGCTATTGCTCTTCGTTATGAAAGGCGTTGCGCCCGCTGGGACCACCATGCGTGAAATATACTCAGCAGCGATACCTTATATTCTCTGCTCGATGTTGCTGGTGGCGGTGCTGATCGTCTTTCCCGGCTTGGCCACCTGGCTGCCCAGTATGTTGCAGTAAGTTGCATGCGGTTTATAAAAAGAGAGGCCTAGGCCTCTCTTTTTTATGCGGTATCAAATAGTAGACAGTGAAGTCGATTCACTCCCAGGCTGGGAATGGATCGGGCAGTTGCTGCCATACCTTCATACCTTCCAAAAGCTCCGCCTCGCTGAGCAGGCAGCCGTCCAGCGCTTCACGCATTCTGGCCTCATCTAGGTTTTGGCCGATAAATACCAGCTCTTGGCGCATATCGCCAAACGGCTCTTGCCACTTCTCCATAATGAATTGGCGATACTCTGGGTCCTCTGGCCAGTCGGCTTCAGGAATGGCTTTCCAAAACACGCCTGCCGGGCCGTGATGGGCAATGCCACCTGCCTGGCTCCACTGGCCCGCATAGCGAGGGCGGGTGGCCAGCCAGAAGAAACCTTTGGAGCGCAGCAGGCCTTTGCCAAACCATTCGGCGTTTAACAGGTCGTGAAACTTTTGAGGGTGAAAAGGGCGGCGAGCGTGGTAGGCGAAGCTGCCAATGCCGTACTCTTCGGTTTCGGGGATGTGTTCGCCACGTAGCTCTTTCAGCCAGCCGGGCGCTTGCTGCGCGTGTTCAAAGTTGAACTTGCCTGTATTCAGCACTTTTTCTAGCGGCACGCCACCTTGGGTGATGGGCACGATGTCTGCGTCGGGATTGAGCGAGCGTAGAATCGCTTTCAAAGCGTCCAGCTCTTTCTCAGTGATCAGGTCGGTCTTGCTGATCAGTAGGACATTGCAAAATTCAATTTGGTCGACCAACAGGTCTGCGACGTTACGTTCGTCCTCTTCGCCCAGGCTCTCTCCGACCTCTTCAAGGCTTTGCGCTTCCTGGTATTGGGCGAGGAAGTTAGCCCCGTCCACCACCGTCACGAGAGTGTCTAGCCGGGCAACGTGGGAAAGGCTTTGACCACTCTCATCTTCAAAGGTGAAGGTTTCGGCGACAGGCAGCGGTTCAGAAATGCCGGTCGACTCGATCACCAGGTAATCAAACTTACCTTCACGGGCCAGTTGGCTGACCTCGACCAACAGATCTTCACGCAGAGTGCAGCAGATGCAGCCATTGCTCATTTCGACCAAGCGCTCGTCTGCGCGGTTGAGCGCAACGTCACTGTCGAGCGTTGACTCGCCTGGGCCGCCGCGTACCAGGGTACCATCGATATTGACGTCGCTCATGTCATTGACGATCACCGCCACCCGGAGGCCTTCACGGTTCGCCAGGATATGGTTGAGCACGGTGGTTTTGCCGGCACCTAAAAAGCCGGAAAGCACGGTCACGGGTAAGGGAGAAAGCAACGACATTGGCAAGACCTTTCATAGTATATGTTATGTGATAATATAACATTATTGGGGCGCTGAAAATGGTCTTCGCCTCACTGTTCCTTCCTAGTGAGTAAGATATTAGAAGAGAGAGTGGGACAATAAGACAGTGGCGTTAACGTTTGTACTGGGTAGGGCAGTAGCCTCGCATCACATCGGGCGAGCGAAGCGACTGATGTTTGGTAGTGCGGCCCGTGACCCGCTTGCGCCATAGGCGGAATGAGCCTGGGGTCATCTGGTAGCGCATGACCTCGATCACATCGGGTTCCCCTAAACCAAATAGCCGTTCGATCGCTTCAAAAGGCGTGCGATCTTCCCAGGCCATTTCGATGACGCGAGACTGTTCGTCCTCTGGCAGGCGACGAAAGCGCTTTACGGCGGCTTTGGGCATGGCGCGTCCTCATCATTGACGTTTTCGAATAGAGAGCAGGCAAACCCCAGTGCCCCACGGGTTGTGCAACGTAAGCTATACACATTAATTTTATTGTATAGGTTTTTGCAAGCGATGAGCAATTACACAGCGCTATTTGACGGCGAGCAGGGCACGAAACAGACCGTTCATGAGTACCGGCTCGTCTCGCTGAATACGAAAGCCAGCATGTTGGATCATGGGGCTGGCTTGACGCGTGATATCGGTCGCAATGATCGAAGTGAATACGTTCAACGTGCGGCGCCCCCACCCGGCAGGTTGGGTGTCGGGTTGGAATTTATCCATGACGCACAGTTGCCCGCCGGGTTTCAGTACGCGATAGGCCTCTGCCAAACCCTGCTCCGGGCGAGGCATGTCCGCCAAAATCAGGTGCATGATGACGACATCGAAGTGTTCATCAGGATAGACGAGTTGGGTGGCGTCCATGACATGACAAGCCACATCACGCTGATAGCGCTCGGCCCTGGCGCTGGCGCGCCGGACCATCGCAGGGGTGAGATCGGTCAGGTGTGTTTCTAACTCGTGGGGCAAAAAGGGGAGGTCCAGCCCCGTCCCTGCTCCCACCAAGAGAACGCGCATACCGGGTTCCCAGTCCACATGGCTGAGCGCGACACGTCTTGGTCTGCGCAACGCGGGCGCTACAATCGCATCGTAGAGAGGCGCGTAGGCGCTGTAGCGAAGACGATTCCAGGAAGTCGTGTTCAGCATAGGGCCTCGCAAGGTGGGAGTGAGCTGGGCACCAGGACGGCGTCGAGTGTTGGGGCTGCCATGCTGAATGCAGCGCTCACTACCTATAGCACGAACCGTAGAGAAGCACCAAAGGTGCTGGCAACCCCGCCAGTCGCGTTGGGGGGAGCGGATACGTTAGGCAGTGATAGCTCAAAAGAGTCGGGATAGTCGTGTTGGTTACTCTTCGGTGGAGGAATCTTGTCGAAAACGCGTGGCCAAGCTTTCTATGAGTTCTAGCATCAATTGTCGATCATGCGGCTTTAGGGGGGCTAATAACGTTTTAATGCGCTGTGTTTGATCATCGACATGAACACTTGCTTGACCTAAAAGCTCGGCGGCTTCGCAATTGAAAATCTCGGCTAATTCTAATAAGCGGACGATGTTGGGAATGACACGCCCCCGCTCGATTCGAGAAACGGCTTCATTGCCCACCCCAAGGCGTTCGGCCACCTCTTCCTGGGTCAACTGGCTGCGTATTCGCTGTTTGGCAATGGCTCTGCCGATGTTGCTAGCTAGCCGTTTCTGTTCGATTTTATTCACACGATCCTCCATATAGCCCTGAATGGTTGGGGAACGGCCTATTGACATGAAGGACTGTTTAGGTTGAATATCACCCTGATAGGTTGATAATGAGCGGCGTAAACTGTTTTTTTGGCCGCGCGCGGAAAAAGCATATAAATAGTGCAGTTAAATCTATTTAAATCGGTCATCTAAAATAAATTTATGGTTAAGTTCATTAAAATTTAAAGGCCGTGTGTTATTGGCCTTAAGCGTTATTGCTTAAAGCATTTGCTTGAAAGATAGAGAGCGTGAGCTGTGCATCATGCGTTAAGCAATAAAAAAGATATGCCTTTTAAGCGCCGCTGCTCAAATGGCATCAATGGGCATAGGTAGCAAGGACGGGCGATGCTTTTTAAGGTGGCTGCTCACATGCAGCAGAGACAATCACTGTATGACTCAGGGATGATCACACAGCGGTCAATTCGGCTTTGATCAAAGCATTTGGCTTGCCAACGTGGCTGACCTATCAAACCCGAAGGCGCTTAATATCATGTCTCCTACGACGGCACCAGAAATTTTCCAACAGCTCGCCGAAGGATTGTCCCGCGTCAATAAAGGCGGGTTCTTTCACCATTTAGCCCACACCTTGGCGCATTTGCTCAGTGCCGACCATGCATTGGTCGCCAGTATCGATCGTAGCGGTACTGCGACGCCGTTGGCCATGTGGTCGGAAGGTGAATTCGTCGACGCCGCGCCCTATACACTTTCTGGCACCCCGTGTGAGCGAGTTAAGGAGCGCACCTGCTTCCACATCACTTCTCAGGCACGTGCCTGCTTTCCTGACGATGCTCGTTTGGCCGCGCTGTCCGTGGAAAGCTATCTCGGGGTGCCCATGGCCGATGCCTCGGGACACTGTCACGGTATTCTCGTGCTCATGCATTCGCGTCCGCTGCAGCTGCCTAACTACGCCAATGAGGTCATGCGCATCATTGCCTCGCTGGCAGGCGTCGAGCTGTCCCGTCAGCTCGTCGGACAGCAGGCCGATCAGCAAATCGCCTGCAAACAGCGGGCGCTGCGGCTGTTGAGCAGAGGTAATGACGCGCGCTTTCATGCCAGTGATGAAACATCGCTGCTTCAATCCGCTTGTCGCGTGCTGGTGGACGTCGGAGGGTACACGGCCGCTTGGGTGCATCACATCGTGCCGGGGATGGAGAACCCTGAGGGGGTGTTACAAGCCTGTGCGGATAGAGAGGCCGACGTTCTCGGTTGGTTGAGCCCCAAGCAACTGCTCGTAGCGGGCTATAGCCGCGATATCATACGCCAAGCAATATCGCGCCGTGCCCCTGTGGTGTATAGACCGCAATGCGATCCCAATGCCTCGGGCAGTGATACCACGCTAGTGGCCTTGGAGGTCGCCGTGTTGGTGGCGCTACCGCTGATTTACCGAGGGCAGTTACTCGGTGTCATCACCCTTTACCAGAGCGACGATTCGCCCATGACCGCTGCCGAGGTACGTTTATTGAGCGAGTTGGCCGATGACATTGCCTTTGGTATCGACAGTCTTCGTCATCGTAAGGCCGAACAGCGTATCCAGCATGCCGTCACGCAAGTAGCCACAGCCGTTTCCGCACAGCACGGCGAAGCGTTCTTGACGCAGCTGACCGACCATATGGCCAACGCGCTAGCCGCTGATGTTGGCTTTATCGCCACGCTAGACGAGCAAGATCCCAACATCGCCAATGTCTTGGCGCTTTATGTCAACGGCGTTCGCCAGTCCGCGTTTAGTTACCATCTAGCAGGAGTGCCTTGCCAGGACGTTTTGACCCAGCGTGAGTGTATCGTGCATGAAAACGCCGGCATTCGCCTTCCAGTAGAGTCCAACGGTGCTCTGGCATGGGTGAATGCCTACGTTGGCCGACGGCTAGACGACGCCAAAGGTCGCCCCATCGGAATTATTGGGGTGATGTTCAAGGCACCGCTCTTCGAGACCCAAATCGTGAGCACGGTACTGCAAATATTTGCGGCAAGAGCGGCATCCGAGCTGGGCCGCCAACGGGATGAAGCGCGTATTCGTCAACTGGCCTTTCGTGATGCTGGGACGCAGTTACCCAATCGTACGGACTTCATGCAGTGTCTTGAAGAGTGCGTCAATGATCATCCGCCAACCCCTTTTGCATTGCTGCTACTGGATCTCAACCACTTCAAAGAGATCAACGACACCGCAGGCCACGATGTAGGCGACTTGGTGCTCAAAGAGGTCGCGCAGCGTTTTCGCAGCGTGCTGCCTGCTGACGACTATTTAGCCCGTCTGGGCGGTGACGAGTTCGTGGTGATCTGCCGGGGAGTTCACGACGATGTTAGCGCCATGCAAACGGCCGACATCCTCTGTGCCAGCCTGCATCAACCGATGGTGATAGAGCAGCACTCGTCCGAACTGTCCGTCAGCGTGGGGATCTCGCTATATCCCGACCATGGCCAGTCGGCTCAGGCGCTACTGAAGCATGCTGATATTGCCATGTACCAAGCGAAGCGTCAGAAACTCACGATGCGCACCTTTGAACACTGGATGGGCCATGCCGTCGCTCAGCAGCTGCATATTGCCAAGCGCCTAGCGATGGCGATTGCTCATCAGTCGCTCTACCTCCATTTTCAGCCGCAAGTCGATATGCGCAGTGGCCAACTCATTGGGGCGGAGGCGTTGTGTCGTTGGTGGGATGAAGAGCTGGGAGAGGTCTCTCCTGTGCAGTTTATCGCCATTGCCGAAGAGCGAGGCATGATTGCGGCGTTAGGGAACTGTGTCATCGATCAAGCCTGCCGCCAGTTAGCCGATTGGCAGCGCCAGGGTGTCGAGCTTCGAGGGCAGCTAGCCATTAACATCGCCGCCGATCAGTTCGAAGATAGCGATTTGGTGACGACGCTCCTCGCGAGTTGCCAAGCGCATGGCATCTCTCCTCAGGCGTTGAGTATCGAGATTACCGAAAGCGGCATCATGACGCATCCCGACGATGCCATTGCCATCACGGAAGTGCTCAAAAGCCATGGGATGGGGTTGTCGATTGACGATTTCGGTACCGGTTATTCCTCCTTGGCGTATTTGAAACGCTTTGCTGCGGACAAGATCAAGATCGACATTTCATTCGTACGCGACATGCTCACCAGCGAAAATGATCGCGCTATCGTGAGAACGATCATTGCGATGGCCAACGCGCTAGGCTTACAGACGATCGCTGAAGGCATCGAGTCGAAGGAGCAGTGTGAGGCCCTCATCGCGATGGGCTGTACCCAAGCCCAAGGCTACTTTTATGACCGACCTTTAACCGCTGACCATTTTGCGAATAAGTGGCTCGTATAGAAGTTTGAAAATGATTCTTTTTGTGATGTTTTCTTTGACCAGTGATTAGCACTCGCCTGCCCCATTGTCGATCAATACGTTTAATATTTAACGTTTGTTCACATTCTTTTTAAGTTTACAAAATAAAACATGCACTTAGCCACCTAAGTATTAAAATGTAGTGGTAGGTTGCTGCATTATAATTAAAAATACTTAAATGGTGGTTCTATGCCTGCTTCCGCTCCTGTGCAAAACCCAACAGCTCATGTTGTACAATCGTTTCTTAAGCATCAGTATGAGATTTGTGTATATGCGAAAGACATGCCGTATGCTTTACAAGCGAATATCATCGATCTTAATGTCGAGACCGGCCTCTTAGTTATCGAGGTGGAGTGTCACGGAGAAAGTTTTAATAGTTATGTCCGAGATGGAAAAGTTAGTTTTGATATTGAAACGCTAAATCCACTAGATGGCTCAGTGAAAAACTCAGCGCTAACGCGTGATATTCATAGTGTTAGTAACATTCCTACAAAGGCCGTCAAAGTAGACAGCTCGACATATCGATTAGAGTGTCAACTGCCTAGCTCAGTGTTTTTGCTAGAGCAACGAGGCGCCGTTCGTATTCCTTTCATACTGGGTATGCGGGCAAAAGTGAGCGTCGAGGTGTATCTGGATGGATTGATCGTGGCGGGAAGTCTACGCAATATATCCGTGGGGGGATGCTTGGTAGATGTCGCGATTGAAGACACCGTCCCCATTACCGTCGGTCAGCAGCTTCCTGGCGTTACCATTGAGTTTCCGAATGGTGCCAGTTTCTTTTCCGAAGGAGTCATCAGGCATATGCGTCCTTTTGGTAACCACGGATATGCAGCACTCGGAATCGAATATGTCAATTTAGAGCCTCATCAGACAGAAGAGCTTTTTTATATCGTGAATGAGGCAGAGCGAGAAGCCGCTTACCGCTCGGGTAGCAACGATCGCGTAGTTGGTCACTCTCCCTTATTTATACCTGGCGCAGTCGAAAAAGCGGCGATACAGCGTGAAGAAAAGGAACAAAAAAAGCGCCTGAGGCAGTCACCAATGCAGAGAGGCGTCTTGGAGCTGGCTCACCAGCTTCAATACTCTTTGATGTATATAAAAAGCCGCGATCACTTTCCTGAAAAGGTGATCTACGATTGCGCCGACGCCATCCTCTATTTGTTGAGACAAGATAGGAAAGCGCTTTTGTATGCGCTTGCGTTTTTACACAACGAGCCTGACTGGGTTCGGCAGGCTGTCCGAGTCGCAGTACAAATGGCCGATATCCTGTTGATTAGGGACCCTCATTCCATACACGTCAGAGAGGCTGTGGTGGGCGCCCTGTTACATACCATGGGCAAACCGTTGCTGGTCAGTGAAGAGCTGCCCACGCTGAAAGCGAACATGTCGCCTCGACATAAAGAGATCCTAAAGCAGCATGTGGTGACCCTAAGGAGTAAGCTGCTGTCGCTCGGCTGGAAGCCAAGTGCCACCTGTGAAGATATTATGTTGCATGCCAACGAGTTATTGGATGGAACGGGGTACCCTTTCAATCTTAAAGGGTCACAGATATCAGATAATGTGCTTGTAGTGTCTATCATTAAAGCGGTGAGCAAGTTGATGTATGGGAGAAATGGCGTTAGGCCGCTGACACCGTTAAATGCGTATCGCTTAATTAGTGAGGCACCACAATGTTATGATAAAGCGACCTTGGTCGAGTATATTCAGTGCTATGGGCTTTACCCTATTGGAAGCCTTGCAAAATTTTCCGGTGGTTTTTTGGCGTGGATCATTGATATCGACGGTAAAGGTATGCCGATCAAAGTCAATGTCGTTAAAAACTTGGCCTTTATGGATACCAATATCGATAGTGTTTTAGAGCAAGGCGACTTTTCGCAAATTGGTCGACTAGAGGGCGTCGTCGACCCGAATGACTATGGTGTTATATTTCACAAGGTATAACGGGCTTATGGGGCTGCTGTCTCAGCAGCCCTTTTTTAAGAAGGTAAACAGTGTCGTCAATGCATCCATTCTCATATATAAGATAAACGGCGATGCTAGGCTGGCCCCTGTAGTGTTTGCGAAGGGCACTCACCAAACTGCTGCTTATAGTCGTGGGCGAACTGTCCTAAATGCCAAAATCCCCAATACGTTGCAATCTCGGTCACTGTTTGTGGCGGTTCAGCGGCGCGCAGGGCGCGCCGCACTCGGTTAAGGCGCGTCAGCCTCAAAAACTGCAGCGGACTAATGCCTAAAATCGTCGTAAAGCTATATTGCAGCGTGCGTCGGCTCACATGGGTCAGTTCACACAGCGCATCCACGGTGATGGGGGCGTCTACATGCGCGTCGACGTACTGCTTGACCCGGTCGACCACGGCTTTGCGATGCGCGTAGCTGGGAGGCAGCTCGCCACTGGGCTGTTGGGCATCTAAAAGCTCCAGCAGGCCGGTTAAAAGAATATCCTGATGTAGCTTTTCAGCAATGGCTCCCTGCTGTTGGCCTAACAGCCGCTCCAAAAGAAACAGTAAAGCGCGCAGCGTGGCAGGGTTCACATGCCGGCGGGGCGCGATCATCCACTGCTCATCCAGCGTGATGCCCTGGCGTTCGGCAGCGGCGTGTAATGCCGGTAGGCGTATCACCAGCCCGTAAATATCGAAGGCTTCCGGGGTTACCAATTCAAAATCGCGCCCGCCGGGGCGGCACATCACTTGCTGCGCGTCGAGCGGCTGCCCATTGATACGCGAGCCCGCTGGTCGGGTTGGAATGCCCAGCCATAAAGAATCCTCCCACACCCGGCAATCCTGACGCAGCGCTTGGCCGGTGTGCTCTTTGAACACCTGAATCGCAGGCAACGCAATTTCATCCAGCCGCCCATAAAACCGCCCTGGGGTCAGCTGATCATACTGCTGCTGCCAACGGGTGAGGTTTTGCGCATGCTCATCGGCATCAAACGCTTCTTGAATGCACTTTTTTGGTGCGCTTTGGGTAGGCGTCAAGGTCATCACCAGCTCCTGACAGCGTGAATCAACCGCGTCCACGCCTTGTTGTCTTTATTAACCCGCTGTTTCTTATTGGTTTTTATAGCCTTGGTGTGTTTTGCCAAAACTCGATACTCCCCGTTAAGTGATAGCGCTATTGTGAGAACAAGCAAGTTTTGTTCCTCAACGCGCATACCGCGCCTTGAGTATCGAACAGGTAAGAGAAGGGAAGGGAAGGCTCATGGCGCAGACCTATCACACCACGGTGGGGAGCCGCCGCTATCGCTTTAGCGGGCTCGCCGAATTGATGGCCAAAGCCACGCCGCCGCGCTCGGGCGACCGCCTCGCTGGGGTGATGGCAGAGTCCGCAGAAGAGCGGGTCGTCGCCCAAATGGTGCTGGCGGAGCTGCCGCTCACCACTTTTTTGAACGACGCGCTGATCCCCTACGAGCAGGACGAAATCACCCGCCTGATTATCGACGACCACGATGCAGAGGCGTTTGCGCCGCTGAAGCACCTGACCGTAGGCGATTTTCGCAACTGGCTGCTTTCGGACCACGCCACCAGTAAAGCGCTAGCCGCTGCCCGGCCCGGCATTACGCCGGAAATGGCCGCAGCGGTGAGTAAGCTGATGCGCAACCAGGACCTCATGCTGGTGGCGAAGAAATGCCACGTGACCACGGCATTTCGCAATACCATTGGGCTGCCGGGGCGGCTTTCGACCCGCTTACAGCCCAACCACCCCACCGATGACGTCACCGGCATCGCGGCGAGTATTCTCGATGGCCTGCTGTATGGCAGCGGCGATGCGGTGATCGGTATCAACCCGGCTACCGATAACGTCGCTCAGAGCATCAAGCTAATGCGCCTGATGGACGACGTGATCCAGAAATACGAGATCCCTACGCAATCCTGCGTGCTGACCCACGTGACCAATACGCTAGAAGCCATTGAACAGGGCGCACCGGTGGATCTGGTGTTTCAGTCCATTGGCGGCACCGAAGCCACCAACCGCAGCTTTGGGTTCGGTTTGAGCACCCTGGCGGAAGCCGAAGCCGCTGCACAAACGTTGAACCGAGGCACCGTGGGTCGCAACGTGATGTATTTCGAAACCGGCCAAGGCAGCTCGCTCTCCGCCGATGCTCACCACGGGCTGGATCAGCAAACCTGCGAAGCCCGGGCCTACGCCGTGGCACGCAAGTTCAATCCGCTGCTGGTCAACACGGTGGTGGGGTTTATTGGCCCTGAATATCTCTACGACGGTAAAGAGATCACTCGCGCCGGGCTGGAGGATCACTTCTGCGGCAAGCTCTTAGGTGTGCCGATGGGGTGCGACGTGTGTTACACCAACCACGCCAACGCCGATCAAAACGATATGGATAATCTGCTGACGCTGCTGGGCGTGGCGGGCTGCAACTTCGTGATGGGCATCCCCGGCTCTGACGACATCATGCTCAACTATCAAACCACGTCGTTTCACGATGCGCTCTATGCCCGTCGGGTGCTGGGGCTAAAAGCCGCGCCAGAGTTCGAGCAGTGGCTGGCCAAGATGCAGATCTTCCAAGATGTGAGCACCCATCGTCTTAACGACCAACTGCCCGCCGCCTTTGCTAACAGCCTGCGCCACTTGCCGAAGGGGAGCGACTAAGATGGCTAAGCAACCCACGCAGGAAACCACTGCGCCGATCGTCATTGAAAACCCCTGGGAGCGCCTGCGCGCCTTTACCGACGCGCGCATTGGTTTGGGGCGCGCGGGGGTGAGCCTACCCACCAAACAGCTGCTCGCGTTTCAACTCGCCCATGCCCAGGCCCAAGATGCGGTTCACTGCCCGCTGGAGTGTGAGGTGCTGGCCGATGAGCTGACCCAGGCGCTTGGCTTGAGCACCGCACCGCTTGCGGTACACAGCCGTGCAGAGGACCGCGCGATGTACCTGCAGCGGCCCGACTACGGCAGACGCCTCAACGAGGCATCCCGGCAAACGCTGCAGCAGGCGGCAGAAAGCGGTCAACGGTTTGATCTGGCAGTGGTGATCGTCGATGGCCTCTCGGCGCTGGCGGTGCAGCAAAACAGCGCCCCGTTTCTCACCGCGTTGTATGACGCATTCGGGCGCGACAAGAACGAATGGCAGCTCGCACCGCTGACACTGGTGGAACAAGGGCGCGTGGCGATTGGCGACGAAGTAGGCGCGCTGCTCAACGCAGATGCAGTGCTCGTCATGGTTGGCGAGCGCCCTGGCCTTAGCTCCCCAGATAGTTTGGGGCTGTACATGACCTGGGGCCCCGAAGTGGGGTTAAAAGATGATCGGCGTAACTGTATCTCCAACGTGCGGCCAGCCGGGCTTGCGTATGAAGAGGCGGCCCGGCGCTTGTTGCTGCTGTTAACCGAGGCGCGGGAGCGCAAGCTCTCCGGCGTGAAGCTAAAAGACCGCAGCGAAGACAGCGTCTTGGAGGGCAGCAGCGGTTCAACTCGGAATTTTCTTGTGGCTGATTGACGAGCACAACGCGCAAAACGCGGACGACACTTTCAATAACAACGCTAACGACATTTTCAATAACACCGCTGACGACTCTCCCAATAACAAGACGGAACCAGGATCACAGCACGCCGCTGACACCCATTGCGTTCCACACTGAAAAGGGCAAAACGATGACACAACCAACGGTTGATCAGGCGTATCTGGCCAAGCGCCAGCTGCGTAAAGGTACGGCAGGCTGGATGCTGCTCGCGGGCCTTGGGGTCTCCTACGTTATTTCCGGTGACTTTGCGGGCTGGAACTTTGGCATTGCCGAAGCGGGCTGGGGCGGCTTTGCGATTGCCGCCTGTTTGATGGCGCTGATGTACCTAGCGCTAGTGCTGGCGCTGGCAGAAATGTCCGCCGCCATTCCCGCGGCAGGGGGCGGCTACAGCTTTGCCCGCCAAGCCATGGGGCCTGCAGGCGGCTATTTGACCGGGCTTGCGGTGTTGATCGAGTACGCGCTAGCCCCAGCGGCCATCGTGATTTTTATTGGCTCGGCGGTGGAAGCGTTATTAGGCGTTAACGGGCCGCTGGTGTATCTGCTGTTTTATGCGGTGTTTATCGGCATTCACCTGGCGGGTGTGGGGGAAGCGCTGAAAGTGATGATGGTGATTAGCGGTTTGGCGGTCTTTGCCATTTTGGCCACCGCCGTGGCGCTGATTGGCGATTTCGATTCGGCCAACCTGTTTGATATTGCACCCACCGATGCGGCGGGGGCGAGCACCTTCATGCCGTTCGGCTGGTACGGTATTTGGGCGGCGCTTCCTTTTGGTATGTGGCTGTTCCTGGCCGTTGAAGGTGTGCCGCTGGCGGCCGAGGAGGCGAAAGACCCCGCCCGGGATATGCCCAAAGGCATCATTGGTGCGATGCTGTTCTTGCTCTTCACCGCCCTGCTCGTAGTCGTGCTGCTGGCCGGTGCGGCGGGCGCTGAGATGATTGGCCAAAGCGGTGTGCCGCTGGTAGATGCGCTGAATGCGGCGGGTAATCCCACGCTGGCGACCCTGGTCAACGTGCTGGGCTTAGCGGGTTTGATCGCGTCGTTCTTCTCGATTATTTATGGCTATAGCCGCCTGGTATTCGCGCTCTCTCGGGCGGGTTATTTACCCAAACCGCTGTCGCTCACTAGCGAGCGTAAAGTGCCTTACTTAGCGCTGATTGTGCCCGGTATTTTGGGCTTTCTCGCATCGCTGAGCGGGGAAGGCGATCTGATGTTAGGCATGGCCGTTGTGGGGGCGACTATCTCTTATGCGCTGATGGCGCTTAGCCATATTATGCTGCGCGTGAAACAGCCCGACCTGCCGCGCCCCTATAAAACGCCGGGAGGCGTGGTGACCTCCGGCATCGCGTTGGTGCTCTCGCTCGTCGCGTTGACCGGTGTCTACGCGTTTGACCCTCGCGCGTTCAACTACACCATCGTGCTGTTCATTGCTGGAGCGGCTTACTACTTCCTCTACAGCAAAAATCATTTAGTCGCGAAAACCGCAGAAGAGGAGTTCGCGCTGGTCACCGCCGCGCCGGAGGATCTCGACCCTGTCGCATCGAAGGTCGCCTCCGCGAAATTGTAATCACCACGGCAGATCGCCTAGTCTGAACCACAGCAGTGCGCCTCTGGGCTTTCGCTCAGAGGCGTTGTTATGGGCAGGCAAGGAGGAGCTTGAAGGATGTTGAACTTTACCGAATCGAACATGGCCGAGTCAGAGCAGCGGCGCTGGTACGCCGTGGACGATGGTGTGATGGGCGGCGTGTCTCAAAGCGGCTTTTGCGTGGAAGCGGGCGCTGGCTGCTTTTGTGGCGAGGTATCGCTGGAAAACGGCGGTGGCTTTGCCTCGGTGCGCCGTGAACCCAACGGCTTTGAGCCGACCCTAGCACACAGCCAAGGAGTTACGCTTCGCGTGCGTGGGGATGGTCGCACCTATCAGCTACGGCTCAAAAGCAGCGCGCTGGACGAAGCAAGCGCCTACCGCGTCGCTTTCACGCCTACGGCTCACCAGTGGGAAACGCATCAATTCACCTGGGCACAGTTCGAGGCGGTGCGCCGGGGCACGCTGCTTTCCAGCGCGCCGCCTCTCGACCCGCACTCTATTCACCAGCTCGGTTTCTTGATTGCCGACCGCACCGCCGGGCCGTTTCGCCTGGAGGTCGCCTCTATTGCGCCGTACCCACAGGATTCACACTCACAGGGCTAACACTGACAGGGCTGACACTTACAGGACTAAGGTCGTCTCGTATGTAGTGTGCCGTTCACGGAATCTGAGAAGCTCTTTTTTCGACGTGAGCCAGCGTGATGAAACACTCTCCCGCGTATCGCCTAGCGGCCACTGTGCTGCACGGTTTCGATGAGTACCGTGCGCGTTTCAAGCAGATCACCTCAGATGCCAGCCGCCGTTTTCGCGATGCCGCCTGGCGTGAAGCGCAGCAGGCCTCCGCCGCGCGGATCAACCTGTACGGTGAAAAAGTCGAGGAGACGCTCGACCGATTGCAGCGCACCTTTGCCCAGGACGTGCTGGCCCACTGCGAAACATGGCGGGAAGCGCGGGGGCACTACGCCCAGTTGATTAGCCAGCGGCTGGATTACGAGCTGGCGGAAACCTTCTTTAATTCGCTGTTCTGCTCAGTCTTTCAGCATCGCCATATCCGCAACGACTGGATGTTTGTGTACAGCTCCCGGGAGGATGCCGCGCACCGTTCGGGCATTGAGCTGTGCCGCAGGCATTACGTCAATGGCGACTGGGCGGGGGCACTCGCTTGGGCGCTGAGCGAAGCACCGTTTGAGTCTCCCTTTGCCAACTTGGAACGCGATAGCCAGCTCGGCGCTGGCTTGCTGGAAACTCAGCTCCCCGCCGCGATTTGGAAGGCGGAGGATGCCCAGGTGGAGCTACTCAACAGCGTTTTTTACCGTAACAAAGGGGCGTATCTGGTCGGGCGTATTTTAGGCGGTGGCGAGCAGGTGCCGCTGGTGCTGCCCATTCTGCATGGCGAAGGGTACGGCGAGCAGCAGGGCGGCGACCCCTGCCTGCATTTGGATACGGTACTCACCGAAACCGATGAAGTGTCGATCATCTTCTCGTTCACCCGCGCCTATTTTCAGGTGGACGTGCCGGTGCCGGGGGAGTTCGTCGCCTACCTAAAACAGCTCATGTCCCACAAGCCCGAGGGCGAGCTGTACGCCGCCATTGGCTTTTTCAAACACGGCAAAACCGAATTTTTCCGCGCGCTGAACCAGCAGGTGGCTAAACGCGAAGAGCAATTTATGATCGCGCCGGGGGTGCGGGGTATGGTGATGGCGGTATTTGTGCTGCCGAGCTTCCGGACCGTGTTCAAGATCATCAAGGATAAGTTCGACCCCGCCAAAGAGGTCACCCACGCCATCGTGCGGGAGAAGTATCGGCTGGTAAAACGCCACGACCGGGTAGGGCGGATGGCCGATACCCAGGAGTTCTCCAACTTTATCGTCCGCCAGGACCACTTCGAGCCGGAGTGTTTGGCCCACCTGCTAGAGGTTGCGCCCTCCACGGTGTCGCTGAAAGAGGATAAAGTGATCATCAAGCACTGCTACACCGAGCGAATGATGACGCCGCTGAATATTTACCTGGAGCAGTGCAGCGCCGATGAGCGGGTAATGGTGCTAAAAGATTACGGCAACGCCATCAAACAGATGGCGGCGGCGAATATTTTCCCTGGCGATATGCTGCTGAAGAATTTTGGCGTCACTCGCCACGGGCGGGTGATTTTCTACGACTACGACGAGGTGAGCTATCTCACCGAGTGTCGCTTTCGCCATATACCCAAGTCTCAAGGGTACGACAGTTACATGGATGGCGGGGCCAGCCTTTCCATTGGCCCCAACGATATCTTCCCCGAAGAGTTTGGCCCGTTTATGTTTGCCAACCCGGAACTACGCGCACTATTTATGGAGCAGCACCCGGAGCTGTTCGACCCGGACTACTGGCTGGCGCTACAGAGGGCGATTCTGGATGGGCGGGTGATTGACGTTTATCCGTATCGCAACAAGCAGCGGTTCGCGGGCACCGTGGGGCAACTGGTACATTAGGCGTTTACTGGACGACGTAAGCCGAGGACAGCATGACTTCAGCCCCGCACTTGGTGGTATTTACCGGCTCGGGAATCAGCGCGGAGAGCGGCATTCAAACCTTCCGCGCCAGCGATGGCCTCTGGGAGGATCACCCGGTGGAAGAGGTCGCCACGCCGCAAGGGTGGCGGCAAGACCCGGAGCGGGTGCTGGCGTTCTATAACCAGCGCCGTGAGCAGATTCGTCGTGCAAAGCCCAATGCCGCCCATAAAGCGCTGGCGGCGCTGGAGCAGGATGGCTTTCAGGTTAGCGTGATCACCCAGAACATCGACGACCTGCACGAGCGGGCAGGCTCCCGCCACGTGCTGCACCTGCACGGTGAGATTTTGAAGGCGCGCTCATCGGTGGATGCACGGCTGCGCTACCCACTGTTAAAGGGGGGTATTGCCCTGGGCGATGTGTGCGATAAGGGCAGTCAGCTGCGCCCGGACGTGGTGTGGTTTGGTGAGGCGGTGCCGCTGTTCGAAGAGGCCTGCGAGCTGGTGAGCCAGGCGGATTTCCTGCTAGTGGTGGGCACCTCGCTGGCGGTGATGCCCGCCGCATCGCTGCTCACCTATATCGATTACGACACCCCTTGTGCGCTGGTGGACCCCGACGCCGATGAGCTCAGCCCCCCCGGCGTGCTGGCGATCAATACCACGGCGGGGGAAGGCGTGCCGGCGCTGGTTAACCAGTGGCGTAAGCAGGGGAATTTGATACTGCCTTGATCGGCAGGATTCCTCACCTGACCTGTTCATGACGTTGGATGACGCTACTCTAAAAACCACGCTTTCATCACCCCGGTAATCTGGGTGAGCTCGGCGTCCGTCGCGATATAGGCGGGCATGGTGTAAAGCCAGCGGCCAATGGGGCGTAGCCACACGCCCCGCGCTCGGGCAAACGCGGCAACGCCTTTCAGCGCTTCGCTGCTGTGGGTTTCGATCACCGCCGTTGCGCCTAATACGCGCACGTCCGCTACGGCCGGATGTGCGCGCAGCGCTACGTCTTCTAATAGCTCGCGCTGTAACGTTTGGCTGAGCGCGGCAATTTTCTCCAGGTAGTGCTCCTCTTCGAACACCTTCAGGCTCTCCAGCGCCACGCGGCAGGCCAGGGGGTTGCCCATAAAAGTGGGGCCGTGCATGAAAGCGTGGTGCTCGCTGTCTCCAATAAATGCCCCGTGAACCCGGTCAGTAGCCAGCGTGGCCGCATGGCCCAAGTAGCCGCCGGTCAGCCCTTTGGAGAGCACCATGATGTCTGGCGTGACGCCCGCGTGGTCGGCGGCGAAAAGCTCGCCGGTGCGGCCAAAGCCGGTGGCGACTTCATCAAAAATCAGCAGCACGCCAAACTCATCGCACAGCGCTCGCGCGCCGCGTAGGTAGTGGGGTGAGGTCATGTTCAGCCCGCCTGCCGCTTGCAGCAGCGGCTCCATCAGTAGCGCAGCAATCTCATGGTGGTGGCGCGCTAGCACCTCCCGCAGCGCGGCGAGGTCCCGCTCTACCTGCTCAGGCGTCGCGTCGAAGGGGGCCGTGGGTGCTGGGGCAAAGTGGTGCTGGGGCAGCAGGCTGGCGAACAGGCTGTGCATGCCCTCTTCGGGGTCGCACACCGCCATGCAGCCGGTGGTATCGCCGTGGTACGCCTTCATGAGCGAGAGCATTTTGCGCTTGCCGGGGTGGCCGCTCAGCACCTGATACTGCAGCGCCATCTTCATGGCCACTTCCATACCCACCGAGCCGCTATCGGAGTAGAACACATGGTTCAGCCCCGGCGGGGTGATGCGTACCAGCGCCCTTGCCAGCTGGTCGGCGGGGTCGTGGGTCAGACCGCCCAGCATCACATGGCAAAGCTCCCCGGCCTGCTCGCGGATGGCGGCGACGAGGCGCGGATGGCCGTAGCCGTGAATCATGCACCACCAGGAGCAGGTGGCATCCAGCAGGCGCTCGCCGCTGTCTAGCGTAAAGTAGCTGCCGCTGCCGCCGACCACTTTGGGCGCAGGCGTTTGGGTTTTGAGATGGGCGTAGGGGTGCCAAACGGGGGAGTTCATGGCGTCGCCTCCTGGGTGGCGAGGGGGAGCAGCGCATCAAGGGAGAGGTAGCGCTGCGCGGTGGCCGCATCTGCCGTGGCCAAATGAGGAATGATGCCCAAGCAAGGGGCGGGCAGAGCGCGTTTTAGCAGCGCCACATTGGCCGCAAAGCGCGGGCTGTCGTCGGCAAAGGCTGAGTCCACTACGCTGCCTACCCAGCCCGCCAGCATTAAGCCATCGGCGGCGATGGCTTCGGCGGTGAGCCGGGCATGGTTCAGGCAACCCAGCTTCAGCCCAACCACCATAATCACCGGCAGCCCGAGCGCGCGGGGCAGGTCGGAAAAGTCCTCCGCCTCGTTCAGCGGCACCCGCCAGCCGCCTGCGCCTTCGATTAGCGTCAGATCCCGTGGTGTGTCGGTTAACGTGTCGCTGAGCGCCTGAGTAACCCTTGCCACGTTAAGCACCGTACCTGCTTCCAGAGCGGCGAGATGCGGCGCAATGGCGGGGGCAAAGGCCCAGGGGTTCACCGTTGGATACTCCACCGGCGGGAAGCTTTGCGCCTGTAGCGCCAGGGCGTCGCGGTTGCGTAGGCCGATGGGCGTGGCCTCGCTGCCGGAGGCAATCGGTTTTAACCCCAGCGTGGTGAGCTGGCGCTGGCGGGCGGCGCAAAGCAGCGCGCTAGTGGCCAGGGTTTTGCCCGCGTCGGTGTCGGTACCGGTGACGAAATAGCTGTTATTCATATCGCACTTTCCAGTTGTAGCGTCAGGCAGTGGTAGCTCACCGGCAGCCCCTGCGGCGTGCGTAGCGATTCATAGCGGGCCTGGGCGGTGGTAAGCGCTTGGCGGGTCAGCCGAGCGTTGGGTCTGGCCACTTGGGCACCCACGCCTTTGATAGAGGCCATTACGGCGTTCAGGTCGGGGTAGAAAAAACGCCGCTGATCGCAGGCGTGCTGGATGAGGCGCAGGCCGCTTTGTTGAATCGCCCGCTGTACGGCGCTTGCATCCGGCGTTTGCAGCAGTGCCTCGGGCCGCTGCCAGGCGGTGGCGACTTCGTTCAGCGTGCCGGGCAGCAGCGTGGTGATGCGCGCCTGCCCGCCAGGGGCGAGCACCCGCGCCAACTCCCGCAGCACCGCGCCGATATCCGGGCACCACTGAATCGCCAGGTTAGAGAACACGAGATCCACGCTTGCGTCGTCCAGCGGCAGCGCGGCGGCATCTCCCTGTTGCCAGCGTATGGCATCGCCATACTGCGCTTGGGCGTGGGCGAGCATACCCGGCGCCAGGTCGAGCCCGGTGGTGGTGGCGTTTGGGTAGTGGCTCGCCAGCCGCTGGGTCCAGTAGCCGGTGCCGCAGCCAAGGTCGAGCACATGCTGGGCGCTCTCCGGTAGCGTTTGCCAGAGCGTTTCGCCAATGTCGCGCTGGGCGCTGGCGAGAGCATCGTAGCGTGGTGCCGCCCGTGAAAAAGCCCGAGCAACACGCTCCTGCCAGCGGAGCAGTGGCAGCGAGGTGACCGGTGTGTTCATCGCGGTTCCTGTAGCGCCCGCGTGGCCTGCTCGGCCAGCCGTGCCGCCAGTGGGGCGGGCTGGGAGAGCATGGGGCAGTGCCCTGCGGCTTCCAGTTGAAGCGCTTGCTGGCGCGTGCTGCTTGATAGCAGCGGGTCGTGGGCGCCTGCCAATCGGCGGATAGGGCAGGGAGGGGTGGCAAGCAGCGCCCGGTTATCCAGCGTTTCAAGCCACGTGAGCCCTTGCGCGAGCGTGTCGGTATCGGCTTGGGGAGTCTCACTTAACTGTGCTCGTAGCTGTCTATGGGCCTCGCGGGCATTGGGTTCGCCCTGGGCCTGCCAGCGTAGAAAGTGCCGCCATGTGGCAACGGGGTCACGGCAGAAAGCGCGCTGAAAGCTGGCAAGCTCCTGGCTCGTCACACCGCCATCTTCCCCGTCACAGCAAAAACGGCTACCTGCGCCCAGTAGCAACAGGGCCTTGGGCGGCGGCAGATGATTGAGCAGCGCCGTGGCCAGCAGCCCACCCAGCGACCAGCCCACCCAGATGGCATCGCTGGGTAGCTCGGGTGCCATACGCTCGGCGAGCGCTGCAATGTGTGTGGGGGTAGGTAGCGCTGGAGATTCGCCGTAGCCGGGCCACTCCACTGCGCTGGGTTCGACGTTGCCGGGCCAGTACTCTGCCAGCGGTTGCCATATACGGCGGTCGACGCCCCAGCCCGAGAGTAGGATGAGCTTCATCGCTGCTCCTCGTTCAGGCAGTCGGCGGCGACCTCCAGTAGCCGATCGATATCCCGTTGAGTATGGCGGGCGCTTAACGTGATACGCAGCCGCGACTCGCCGTTGGGCACCGTGGGTGGTCGAATCGCCCCTACCTGGATAGCGTGCTCATCGAACGTGGCCGCCCAGGCCAGGGTGCGCTGCTCGCTTCCCAGCAGCAGAGGTTGAATCGGCGTGTGGGAGTGTCCGAGGGGCAGCTCCAAGGCGATGGCTTGCTGGCGGAAGTAGTCAATATGGCGAGCGAGCCGTTGGCGGTGCTCCGGCTCCCGCTGGACAATGGTGAGTGCTTCTAGCGTGGCGGCGGCAATCGCGGGCGGTTGGGCGGTGGTGTACACATAGCTGCGGGAAAACTGAATCAGGTGCTCAATGAGTACGGCGTCCCCCGCCACAAACGCGCCTGCGGTGCCCAGCGCTTTGCCCAAGGTGCCGACCAAGATCGGCACGTCCTGGCTATCAACGCCTTCCACGCAGCCCGCGCCGTTTTCTCCGAGCACGCCGAGCCCGTGGGCATCGTCGATCATTAGCCAAGCGCCGTGCTGCTGGCTGATGTGGGCAAGTTCTCCGACGTCAGCAATATCACCATCCATGCTGAACACGCCGTCGCTCACTACCAGCTTATGGGTGGCCGTGCTGCGCGCCAGTAAACGCGCCAGATCATGACCATCGCGGTGGTGGTAGCGCCGCGAGCGGGCGCCGCTCAGCGCGCCACCGTCGAGTAGCGAGGCGTGATTAAGCCGGTCCTGAAATATCGCGGTGTGGGGATCCGCTAGCGCCTGCAGCACGCCTAGGTTCGCCATATAGCCCGTGGAAAATAGCAGCGCCCGCTCCCGTCCGGTCCACTCCGCCAGCGCCTCTTCCAAGGCATCGTGAATGCCCAGATGCCCGCTGACCAAATGCGACGCGCCGGCCCCGGCGCCAAAGCGTTTCGCGCCTTCCGCCTGAGCCGCCTGAACCCGTGGGTCTTGGGCAAGGCCCAGATAGTCGTTGCCTGCAAAGTCGAGTGCCCCGTGGGCAGAGACGCGGCGGTTGCGCCAGCGCTGCTGGCGCTCGCGCTCATCGCGGGCTGCCGCTAGTCGCTGGTGCCACACCTCAGACACTGGCATCCACCGCCAGCGCCGCAGCGCGTTCGGCTTGGGCGTTACGCTGCGCCTGTTGGGCCAGCCGCTCGGCGCGCTGTGTATCGTCTTCGCAGGTATCGCGGCGCTCGGGGTGCAGGCCCAGCTTGGCAAATAGCGCACGGTCGCGCTCTGCCTGGGGGTTGCTGGTGGTCAGCAGCTTGTCGCCGTAGAAGATGGAGTTGGCACCGGCCAGGAAGGCGAGTGCTTGGGTGGATTCGCTCATCTGCTCGCGGCCCGCCGAGAGGCGCACATGGCTTTGGGGCATCATGATGCGCGCCACGGCAATGGCGCGGATGAACTCCAGCGGGTCTAAATCCTCCACGTTCTCCAGTGGCGTTCCCGGCACTTTGACCAGCATGTTGATAGGCACGGATTCGGGGTGCGGAGAGAGCTTAGCCAGCTGCTGCAGCAGCGCGCTGCGATCCTGCGCGCCTTCGCCCATGCCCAAAATACCGCCAGAGCACACTTTCATACCGGCGTCGCGCACGGTGGCTAGGGTCTCTAAGCGGTCGCTGTAGGTGCGGGTGGTGATGATTTCGCCGTAGTAATCGGGGGAGGTGTCGAGGTTGTGGTTGTAGTAGTCCAGCCCGGCCGCCGCCAGCCGGGTGGCCTGCTCGCCGTCGACCATACCCAGCGTCATGCAGGTCTCAAGCCCCAGCGCTTTCACCTGGCGCACCATCTCTTCCACCACCACTAAATCTTTATCCCGTGGGCTGCGCCACGCGGCCCCCATGCAGAAGCGGCTAGCGCCAGCCTCTTTGGCCGCCTGGGCCTGGGCCACTACCTTCTCGATTTCTAGCAGCTTCTCTTTTTCCAACTGGGTGTTGTAGTGGCCCGACTGGGGGCAGTATTTGCAGTCTTCCGGGCAGGCCCCGGTTTTAATCGACAGTAGAGTAGAGACCTGCACCGCGTTGGCATCGAAATGCGCCCGGTGCACCTGCTGGGCTTGAAACAGCAGGTCGTTAAAGGGCAGCGCAAACAGCGCGTTGATCTCGTCAAGCGTCCAGTCGTGGCGCGGCGCGGCATCCGCCGCGTAAGAAGCAGTCGAGGTAGTGGTCACGGGGTAAACCTATATTCTTTTGAAAGTTGACAGGACTCTAGCGGGGCTGTGCTGAGGGTGTCAACTTTTGGAATAATGTTGGTTTACCATGGTGCTTGACTGTAGGGAGTATTCGTCAGGATGTATGGCCTGCTTTATACTCTGCGCCCTTTGACGACCCACTGGAGCGCAGATGCCTGACGCGACCTCGCTGCCCCCCGAGCACGATGCATTGACCGACCGCGACCCGGCCACCGGGCATCCGCGCCCGCCTCGGCGTGAATTCAAAGCGCGGGGCAGCTTCGTTAAGCGTTGCGAAGGTTGCAACTTGCCCGAGCTGAATTGCCTCTGCCCGTATCAGGTGAAGGCGGAGAGCGACGCTCAGGTATGGCTGTTGACCCACTCCATTGAGCACTACAAACCGACTAACACCGGGCGCTTGATTGGCGACGTGCTGACCAACACCCGCGTGTTTACCTGGTATCGCACCGCGCCGGACGACACGCTGGCGGCGCTGCTGGCAGATCCGCGTTACGCGCCGTTCGTGATTTTCCCGGACGACCAGCCGGATTACGCCGACCGCGTGGTGGATATCGGCGCGGTGCATGCCGCCAAGCAGCAGGCGCGCATTCCGGTGTTCATCATTTTGGATGGCACCTGGCGTCAGGCGCGGCGTATGTTCCGCAAAAGCCCTTACCTGGATGTACTGCCGGTACTGCCGCTGCGCACCGAGCGTGAAACCCGCTACCGGCTGCGCAAGCCCGCCTCGAAAGCGCATCTGTGCACCGCCGAGGTGGCCATCGAGCTACTACGCCAAAGTGGCGATGAAACAGCGGCGAGCGTGCTGGATGACTACTTTGACGTGTTCAACGATAGCTATGCGGAAAGCCGCTACTATCGCAAGATCGAAGAGCCCACCGCTGCGATGCAGCGGCTGCTAGACAGACAACAGTAAGAGCGTTAAGGGGTTTGGCCCGGCAACCAGCGTAACAGGACTTTGCGCACCCAGTACCAGCGGTTGATCAGCAGCGCGGCGAAAATCAGGCTGCAGCCCAGAAGCTGCAGCGAGGTCATGGTTTCGCCAAACCACCAGGCGGCAAACAGCGCGGTCCAAACGGCTTCCAGCATGAGAATCACCGCCGCATGGCTGGGGGTCGTCATGCCCTGCGCCTTGATCTGCAGAAAGAAGCGCAGCGAGCTGGCCAGCAGCACGCTGGCCATGAACCAGCCGAGAATCGACGGACTCAGTGCCAGCGGCTGGTGTTCCACTACCAGTGATAGGCTGGTCAGCACCACGCCCACTGAGATGAGTTGTAGCGTGGTGAGAGGTAGTGCGGGAACGTTACGCACCACCCGGGTATTGACGTTGATCAGCAGTGCAAAACAGAGCGCGGCGCACACCATGAGTAGCTGGCTGGCTTCCACTCGAAACCCCGCATTGAGCGAGAGCAGGGCAAAGCCGAGCAATGCGATGGGCAGCGCGATCCAGGTGCTGCGCGGTGGGCGGTCGCCAAACAGTAGCCGGGCTACCACGGGCACCAGCAGAATGCCCAAGCTGTTGATGAAGGCGCTTTCTCCCAGGTGGTCGGAGTAGTGCAGCCCGAGCACCCAAAACGCGATGGCGGCGCTGAACAAAACGCCGACCAGCAGGCCGCGGCGTATTCGGCGTATCGGCATACGTCGCAGAGCAGGCCAAGAGAATCCCAGCAATATCAGCCCGGCGAGTAAGAAGCGCGTGCCGATAAACAGCAGCGGCGGCATGCCCGCAAGCGCCTCCTTGGAAAATATCCAGCCGCCAGCGGCCACAACCGTGACCAGCAGGAGCAGTGCATCGGCCTGCCAGGGGGCTTGTTTGATCGTACTCACGCAGCACCGCTGCCGAACAAGGCGCCGGCGATTCTAAAGCCCGCGACCCAGGTGCCCACCGCCGAGCCGAGCGTGGCGAGAATGAACACCAGCAGGGTGCGAGAGACGCGGTTTTTCCACCAGCCCTTGAGCTGCGTCACATCGTGGCGCAGGGTCGAAAAGTCGCGCACTTTGGGCTTGCGCATGTAGAGCTCGACTCCCGTTGCCACAAAGCCTGCGCCAATCGTCGGGTTGAGGGAAGTGAGCGGCGCGGCAAAGAAGGTCGCGATGACCGTCACCGGGTGGGCGAGAGCGGCAATGGTAGCCCCGCCGGATAGAATCCCGTTGATCAAAAACCACTCGATGACCAGCTGCCAGCCCAGATCGGTATTGCGTGAAAAGCCCACCACGAAACCGGTAATGACGAGCGCCGTAATCAGCCAGGGGGCGGCTTTCCACAGTTTGGAAGGCGGCGGTGTGGCTTCGAGAGACTCCCGCTCCACCGTGGGGTTGTCCGGCAGCGGTGTTTCCAAGTGCTCACCCGTGCCTTTCAAGTGTCCGGCGCCCAATACCACCAACACGTTCTGGTAGCGCCCAGGCGGCGCTTCCTCCGCCAAACGCAGCGCCATGTAGCGATCACGCTCACGGATCAGCGGAGAGTAGAGCGCTTCGGACTCGGCAGCAAACTCGCTGAAGGTGGCCTCTAGCATGTCACCCTCTTTGAGCTTTTCGATGTCTTCTTTGGAGACATCCTGACGTGAGAGCACGCTGCCAATCAGCCCTGAAAACAGCGAGAAGCGCTGCCACCAGGGCACGTTGCGATAAATCCGTTTCAGGGTAATGCCCACATCCCTATCGACCAGCAGCAGTGGCAGATTGCGGGTACGGCACTCTTCCACCGCCGCTCGCATCTCGGCTCCCGGCTGAATGCCGGACTGCTCGGCAATTCGCTGCTGAAACGCGCCCAGCGCGAGGCTTGCCGCGACCATCCCCGCTTTGCCCTGTTTGAACACCTGAAACAGGTCCTGCTCACCCATGGCGTCGGGGTTGTCCATGCTGTGGTGGCGGGCATCGCAGAGTTCGATGGCCACCGCATCGAAGTGGCCGCTGTCGATCAGCCGACGAACGTCGTCTGCGCTCTCGGCAGAGACGTGGGCAGTGCCAAGGAGCGTGTAGCGGGTCGCGCCCACCTGAATGGTTCTCAGCGGGCCGCTGGTCGTCGGAAGCGTGCTGTTCTCTTGCGCCAGCGGTGTTGCGTCATCGTGAGTCATTAAAAAATCTCAAAAAAAGTCACCAGCAGTGCGTTTAACGCCGCCAAAACGCCGGGGTAAACAGCACCAGTACCGTAAAAATTTCCAAGCGGCCCAGCAGCATGGCCAGCACTAGGATCCATTTGGCGAGGCTTGGTAAATCGCCATAGTGGCTGCTGGCCTCACCGAGTGCCGGGCCCAGGTTGTTCAGCGCAGAGCCCACGGTAGACCATGCCGTTACCTGATCGACGCCCGTTGCCATCACGCCCACCAGCATCAAAAAGAACAGCATCACATAGGCGGAGAAAAATCCCCACACGGCCTGGGCGATGCTATCGGGCACGCTCACTTTGCCGACCTTGACGGCGATGACCGCGTTGGGGTGAATCAGACGCATGACCTCACGCATCCCCTGCTTCAGGATCAGGATGATTCGTATGACCTTCATCCCCCCGGCGGTAGAGCCCGAGCAGCCGCCCACGAACGCGGCTACGAACAGCAGGAACGGCAGTGCCCCTGGCCAGCCAGAAAAGTCTGCTACGGCAAAGCCGGCGGTCGTGGCCACCGAGACCACCTCGAAGAGCGCATGACGTAGCCCCACGATGTCGTCGTAGGTGTCGGTGAGCCATAGGGTGATCACGGTAATGGTGGTGAGCCCGGCTAAAAACAGCATCAGAAAGCGGGCTTCCGGGTCTTGGAAGTAGTGCAGCAGACGCTTTTCCCGCCAGGCAATGAAGTGCAGGCTAAAGCTGAAGGCCGAAATCAGCATGAAGCCGATGCAGATCAACTCGATGGCGGCGCTATTGAAGTAGCCGATACTGGCATCGTAGGTGGAGAACCCGCCGATGGCGACGGTGGAGAAACTGTGGCCTAGGGCATCGAACCAGTTCATCCCCGCCAGCATGTAGGCGACCATGCAGGCAAACGTGAGCGTCGCGTAAATGTACCAGAGCGCTTTGGCGGTTTCGGTAATCCGCGGCGTGAGCTTGGAGTCCTTGAGCGGCCCCGGAATTTCGGTGCGATACAGGGCCATGCCCCCGACGCCGAGGGTGGGCAGTATGGCCACGGCCAGTACGACGATCCCCATGCCGCCTAGCCACTGGAGCTGCTGACGATAGTAGAGGATCGATTCGGGCAAAAAGTCGATACCGGTAATCACCGTGGCCCCGGTGGTCGTCAGGCCAGAAAACGACTCGAATACCGCATCGGTCATGCTCAGCGAGCCTTCGCCAAACAGCATCAACGGCAGCGAGCCGAACAGCGCGAGTACGGTCCAGAACATGGCCGCGATGATGAACCCGTCGCGGATGCGTAGCTCTTTGTGAGCACGGCGGTTGGGCAGGTAGAGAAACAGCCCCGTCATGACGGTAATCCCAATGCCGCTCATGAACGCGTGCCAGACGCCGTCTCGAAACCAGAGCGACATGAGCATGGGGGGCAGCATCGTCAGGCTGAAAAGCATCAGCAGCAGGCCCAAAATACGTAGAATGACCCGCAAACTCATAGCGCTGTTGATCTCGGTGGTGGCTGTGTCATCACGCTGGCGCGCTCCTTAGAAAAACGTTAGCCCGACCTGGAACAGGCGCTCCACATCACGAATGCGCCGTTTGTCGATCACGAACAGAATCACGTGGTCGCCGCTCTCTACCCGCACGTCGCCGTGGGCAATCAGCACCTCTTTACCGCGTACGATGGCACCAATGGTGGTGCCTTCAGGCAGGTCGATCTCGGCAATCGTACGCCCCACCACTTTCGACGACTGCTTATCGCCGTGGGCGATGGCCTCGATGGCCTCCGCCGCGCCCCGGCGCAGGGAGTGGACATTGACGATATCCCCCCGGCGCACGTGGGTCAGCAGGCTGCCGATGGTGGCCTGCTGGGGGGAAATGGCGATGTCGATATCGCCGCCCTGGACTAAATCGACGTAGGCCGCGTTGTTGATCAGCGTGAGCACCTTCTTTGCCCCCAGCCGCTTGGCGAGCAGCGACGACATGATGTTCACTTCGTCGTCGTTGGTCAGCGCGCAGAAGATATCGCAGTCTTCGATGTTCTCCTCTTCCAGCAGCCGCTTACTGGTGGCGCTGCCGTGGAGCACCACGGTGCGATCCAGCCGCTCGGAAAGCGTGGTGCAGCGCTCCAGACTATGCTCAATGATCTTGACTTGATGGCTGTGCTCTAAGTGCTCTGCTAGCCGTTCGCCGATATTGCCGCCCCCGGCAATCACCACCCGGCGGAAGTCCCGCTCCACCTTACGCAGCTCGCTCATCACCGCGCGAATATCCCGGCGGGCGGCCAAAAAGAACACCTCGTCGTCGGCTTCAATCACCGTGTCGCCTCGGGGAATGATTGGCCGGTTGCGGCGGTAAATAGCCGCCACGCGGGTTTCCACGTTGGGCATATGCTTGCCCAAAAACGCCAGATCCTGGCCCACCAGCGGGCCGCCGTAGAAGGCCTTCACCGCCACCAGCTGCACTAAGCCACCGGCAAACTCCAGCACCTGCAGCGCGCCGGGATGTTCGATCAAGCGGCGCACGTGGTCGGTGACCACCTGCTCGGGGCTGATCAGCACGTCGATGGGAATCGCTTCGTGGGCGAATAGCCCTTTACGGGTGAGGTAAGCGGTGGAGCGCACCCTGGCAATTTTGGTGGGCGTGCGAAACAGCGTGTGGGCCACCTGACAGGCGATCATGTTGATTTCGTCGGTGTTGGTCACCGCGATCAGCATGTCGGCGTCTTCGCAGCCCGCTTGGCGCAGCACGATGGGGTAGGAGCCCGCGCCGGTCACCGTGCGGATATCCAGCTTGGTGTGCAGTTCGCGCAGTTTTGCGCCGTCGGTATCGACGACGGTGATGTCGTTCTCCTCGCGGGCGAGGTGCTCCGCAAGGGTGCCGCCGACCTGGCCGGCGCCAAGAATGATGATTTTCATCGCTGAGCATCGGTTCCGTTATAAGCGCCAGCGCATGGCCGCTTGGCGGTGTGCGCTGCAATAAAGACGGCGGCCAGTGTAAACCAGCCGCCGTCGAAAAGCAGGTAGGGATTATTCCAGCGTGAAGCCCACCTTCACGGTGACCTGCCAGTGGGCCACGCGGCCATCTTCGATGTGGCCGCGGGTGTCGGTGACTTCGAGCCAGCGCATGTTGTGAACGCTCTCGGAGGCTTTCGCCAGAGCGTTCTGCACGGCGTCCTCGATCCCTTTTTCGGATGAACCGGTGAGCTCGATATGCTTATAAGTGTGATGACTCATGCTATCTCCTTGCGTGTCATGAACAGGTGGCACAGGGCGAAACGCCTAGGCCGGTCGCTTCTCTAGTCTGGCATAAAAAAAGCCATCGTGACTGTTCTGAGCGGGAAACAGCTGGCGCCCTTGGCCACTCTGTTCGCCCCAGGCCACGTCATGGGGCGTGGTGGCGTGGGCATCCGGGGTGCGGGCCAAAAACGCATCGATCTGTGCGGCATTCTCTTCGGGGAGCACCGAGCACGTGGCGTAGAGCAGCGTACCGCCGGGCCGTAGCAGCGGCCAGAGATTATCCAGCAGCTGTTGCTGCAGCTTGGCGAGCTGGCGGATGTCCTCTTTGCGGCGTAGCGCTTTGATGTCCGGGTGGCGACGAATCACGCCGGTGCCGGAGCAGGGGGCATCTAGCAAAATGGCGTCAAACGGCGTGCCGCTCCACCAGTCGCGGGTGGTGGCATCGGCATGTTTCAGCTCGGCACTGAGCCCTAAGCGACTGAGCGTGTCGTCGACGCGGGCCAGCCGCTGGTTATCGCTATCCAGCGCGGTCAGCGCAATATCGAACTGCTCCAATAAGTGGGCGGTTTTGCCGCCGGGCGCGCAGCAGGCATCCAAGACGTGGGCACCCGGCCGTGGGGCGAGCGCTGGGCCAAGCAGCGCGGCGCAGAGCTGTGCGGCTTCGTCCTGCACGCTGACATGGCCCTGGTCGAAGCCAGGCAGCACCGAGACATCGCATGGATGAGTCAGCGTAATGCCATCGGGGGCGTGCAAGCAGAGCTGGCCGTTCAAGCCCTGTTCAGTGAGTTGCTGCAGGTACGCTTCACGATCATTGTGACGCTGGTTGACACGCAGCGTCATCGGTCCCGGCTCATTGTTGGCCCGGGCAATGGCGCGCCACTGATCTGGCCAGGCGTTACGCAGCTTGCCTAGCAGCCACTGAGGGTGCTCCAAGGCCACGCTCTCATCCCGGTCGACTTCGGCCTGCAGAGCGTCGGCTTCGCGCTGTAGGCGGCGCAGGCAGCCGTTGAGCACGCGGGTGGCCCACTCTTTCTCCAGCAGACGCGCAGCGCCAGCGGTTTCCCCCACGGCGGCGTGGGCAGGCGTACGCATGTAGAGCAGCTGATAGATACCGATCAGCAGCAGCGCCTGGACATCCGCATCGCGCTTTTTGAAGGGTTGCTTCAACAGACGGCTGGCCAGCGCTTGAAGACGCGGCAAGCGTCGGCAGGTGCCGTAGCAAAGCTCTTTGAGCAGTGCGCGGTCTCTGGCGATGACGCTGTGCTCATCGAGCCCGGCCAGGGAGCCTTTATCGGTGAGAACCGGCACCAGACTTCTGGCCGCCGCCGCGCGGACGTCCAGGCCGCTGCCGCTTTTGGCGGGTCGCTCGCTCATGGGCGCGCTCCTTGCGAGGATGGCTGTGAGGGCTGTCCAAGGCGAACACCTTCGCTCAAGGGCGTTTGGCGGGCATTCAAAAGATCACGCACTGCCATGGCTTTGCCGCCGGGTAGCTGGGCACGGCTGACGCACAGCACTTCCTGGCCCTGGGCACCGCAGGCAATGCGCAGGTGTTCGTCGCCATGTGCCAACAGCGTGCCAGGCGCGGCTGGCGGCTGCTCGCCAGGTTCGACGCTGGCCATCAACAGCCGCAGACGATCGTTCCCCAGGGGGCACCAAGCCACCGGCCACGGGTTGAAGGCACGAATTTTACGCGCTAACTGCTCGGCGGGCTGGCTAAAGTCGAGCTCGGCCTCGGCTTTGCTGAGCTTGGCGGCGTAGGTCACGCCCTCATCAGGCTGCGGCGTGGCGTCGAGGCTGCCGCTGTCCAGTTGGTCGAGCACGGTCACCAGCGCATTAGCGCCTTGAATAGCTAGCCGGTCGTGGAGGTCGCCGCCCGTGGTGCGAGAGGTGATCGGGGTGCGTACTTCGTACAGCATAGCGCCGGTATCCAGCCCCGCATCCATTTGCATGATGGTGACGCCGGAGGTGCTATCACCGGCTTCGATGGCGCGCTGAATCGGCGCCGCGCCGCGCCAGCGGGGCAGCAGCGAGGCGTGCACATTAATGCAGCCTAGGCGGGGCGTATCCAGCACCGCTTGGGGCAGCAGCAGCCCATAGGCGACCACCACCATCACATCGGCATTCAGCGCCGCCAGTTCGGCTTGCGCATCGGCGTCTTTCAAGCTGACGGGTTGATACACCGGCAGGCCGTGCGCTTGTGCCAGCTGTTTGACCGGGCTGGGCGTGAGCTTGCGGCCTCGACCAGCAGGGCGGTCGGGCTGGGTGTAAATCGCCACCACTTCGTGTTCGCTGTCGAGAACGGCGGCAAGGCTGGAGGCGGCGAAGTCTGGCGTGCCAGCAAAAACAACGCGTAACGGTGACATGGTGGAGAACCCCTAAGAGAAGAGAGAAAGTGCCATCTATGAAACGCACAAAGGCCGAGAGGCAGCGCTATCGTGCAGGCAGAAGCCTGCGGGGCAGCGTGTCAGCTCGGCCAGTGGCCAGGTGATGAGGTGCCGGTTAGGCGTCGTTCATCAGCTTGTGGCGCTTCTGCATTTTTTTCATCACCCGATCGCGCTTGAGCGGCGAGAGGTAATCCACAAACAGCACACCTTCCAGATGGTCGTACTCATGTTGAATGCAGTGGGCCAGTAGGCCATCTGCTTCCAGCTCGTAGGGCTCCCCGTGACGGTCCAGCGCATTGAGCTTCACTTTCAGGTAGCGCGGCACTTCGGCGTAGTACTCAGGGATCGACAAACAGCCCTCAGAGAGCGGCTCTTTGGCATCGCCAATGGGCTCGTAGCGCGGGTTGATCAGCACCAGCGGTTGGGAGTTATCGTCGCTGACATCCATCACCACCACGCGGCGGTGGACATCGATTTGCGTGGCGGCAAGGCCGATGCCGCGCGCGTCGTACATGGTCTCCAACATATCGTCGACGAGCTGGCGGACCTCGTCGTCAACGGTTTCCACCGGTACCGCCTTGGTGCGCAGGCGCTCGTCGGGGAATTCGAGAATAGGAAGTTTGGCCATGGCGTTACAATCACCGTTATGCTGAGTCTTTAAGATGAGTTAGCGGCGAACCTGTGTCAGCGCGCCTAACTGCTTTACTATGGGCCACTATAACATGCTGATAGCGTGACAGGGCACGCGCGACACCGTGTGGCCCTCTTCCACTGCTTCACCAACGACTGCCTGGAGAGAACCGGATGGTGGCCCGAAAGCCTCTTTATTATAGCGTCTTTGGCTTGCTCTTAACGTGGGGGCTGCTGACCAGCCAACTTGTCTGGGCCCTGGAAGGCTTACGCCGCGATGCTCCGCAGCGCTACGAAGTGGTTCCTGGCGACACCCTATGGGACATCTCGGCCCGCTACCTTCACTCTCCTTGGCAGTGGCCGTCGCTGTGGCGGGCAAACCCTCAGGTGCGCAATCCTCACCTCATTTATCCTGGGGACGTGCTGCTACTGGGCACCTGCGAAGGCCAGCCCTGCGTCACGTTGGAGCGTGGCCAGGGCGTCGTCAAACTCTCGCCGCAAATGCGCACCGTGCCGGAGCGCGAAGCCATTACGCCGATTCCGATGGACCTGGTGCGCGCCTTTTTGCGTGAGCATCGCGTGGTCGAGCCAGATGAGAACCTACAGGCGCTGGCCTACGTGGTGGGCGGCGACAACCAGCGTCTGATTAGCGGGGCAGGCGATACGCTGTACGTGCGTGGAGAGCTGCCGGAGCGCACGCGTTTGGGGATCTATCGTCCGGGCGAGCCCTATGTCGCGGCCGATGGCACGCGATTGGGCGATGAGTTGATCAATATTGGCGAAGCGCGCTACGTCAGCAGCGAGGGCGATATCGCCCGGGTCGAGGTGCTCAGCGCCTATCAGGAAGTGCGTAACGACGACATTCTGCTGCCGCTGGAGGATCGTGAGCTGAGCGACGCGTTCGTTCCCCGCGCACCGTTGAATGACGTGTCGGGCCAGATCGTTGCGGTACCGGGTGGGGTGCGTTTTATTGGACGCCTACAGATCGTTGCGCTGGACCTAGGCACCCAGGATGGCTTGCAGCCTGGGCACGTACTGCGTGTCGATCAGCAGGGCGAGCTCGTCACCGATCCTCGCACCCAAGAGCTACTGCGCCTACCCGATACCGAAGCGGGTCTGGTGATGGTTTTCCGGCCTTACAATCAGATGAGTTATGCCCTCGTCATGCAGGCGTCACGGGTATTGGCCATCGGGGACAGCGTGCGCTCGCCCGCGCGCTAACGAACGAATCATCCGTTACAAGAGGGAACAGCGATGGATGCCAAGGAGTGGCTGGCAGTGCATGCACTGCCTGGAATGGGGGCAACGCGCATTGCACAACTGGTAGCGCGTCAGCCGTCGTGGCCGCAAGGCTGGTTAGCGGCGCTGCCCAGCAGTGCCGCCAATGCGTTACGCCTGTGGCTCGCTCACCCGACGCGCAGCCCTCTGCAACACGTGGTGGACGACACCTTGACCTGGCTGCAAGGCGCGCCCGATCGTCATCTGCTGCACCGCGATCACCCCGATTGGCCTGAGTTACTCAATCAGCTTCCTGACCCACCGGTGGTGCTGTGGGCGCAGGGGGATTTACGCGCCCTGAGCGCTCCGGGCATCGCTATGGTCGGTACGCGGCGGCCCACGTCGGAGGGTAGCCGTAACGCTCAAGCGTTTGCCCGTGAATTGGCTGGGCGCGGCTGGTGTGTGGTGAGCGGTATGGCCTTGGGTGTCGACGGGGTTGCCCAGCGTGCAGCGCTGGAGGCGGGTGGCACCTCCATTGCCGTGCTGGGAAGCGGCATCGATGTCATTTATCCCGCGCGCCATCGCGATCTCTACGAACAGCTCAGTACCCAGCCCGGCGGTTTGGTGCTGTCCGAGCATCCGCCGGGCACGGCTGCCCGTCCCGCCTTTTTTCCTCGCCGTAACCGTATCGTCACCGGGCTATCACTCGGCACGCTGGTGGTCGAAGCCACCGAGAAAAGCGGCTCACTGGTGAGCGCCCGCCTAGCGGTAGAGCAAGGGCGTGAGCTATTCGCGCTGCCAGGCTCGCTGCACAATGTACAAGCCCGTGGCTGCCTACAGCTCCTACGTAGCGGGGCCACGCTGGTGCGCCATGTGGACGATATGCTCGAAGAGTTGCAGCAATGGGCGCCCCACTACCTGCCCGTAGAGACGACGACGCATGGCGAGACGACGTCTCACGGACCCGACAGCCCTTCGACGGCCAGCGGTGATCCGTTGCTCGATGCGCTGGGAGCCTCGCCAACGCCGATCGATCTGCTGGTGCAGACCACCGGTCTCTCGGTGAGCGCCTGCCAACAGCGGCTGTTAATGCTGGAGCTGGAAGGGCAGGCGACGCAGCAGGCGGGCGGCTGGGTGAGAATGACGGCCCCGTGGTAAGATGCAGCCTCCTTTGTTGGATTGGCTGAGAGCTTATCAGGAGCGTCTATGAAACCGGCGGTTGACGTGAAAGCGGCGGTAGATGCGCTGCGCGCAGGTGGTGTGATCGCATGCCCTACCGAAGCGGTATGGGGGCTGAGCTGTGATCCCGATAACGACGAAGCGCTGGCGCATTTGATGCGCATGAAAGAGCGCGACCCGGCCAAGGGCGTGATCTTGGTGGCGGCGAGCATTCAGCAATTTCAGCCTTGGCTGACCCAGCTACCCCTTGCGCTGCATGCCCCGCTGGCCGCCAGTTGGCCTGGCCCTAACACTTGGCTAGTGCCCGATAACGGCAGAAGCCACGGCTTAGTGCGTGGTGCTCACCAAAGTGTCGCGTTACGCGTGACCGACCACCCGCTGATGAAAGCGCTGTGCGAAGCGTTTGGTGGCCCACTCGTCTCTACCTCCGCCAACCGAGCCGGCGACCCTCCTGCCATGAGCGCAGGCGAGGTCGCTACCATTTTTGGGGAGGAGGTCGCCGCCATCGTGGCTGGCGAACTGGGCGGCAATGCCAAACCCAGCACCATCCGCGATTTGGTGACCGGCAAAGTGATGCGTGACTAGCCGTCCGACTTCGTCACACTGCCATCGATTCACGATTCACGATTCACGATTCACGATTCATGATTCACGATTCACGATTCACGATTCACCTCACCAGGAGTTACCGTGGCCCACGAGCACCTAGACGACGTTAAAGCGTACCTTCTCGATCTTCAGGAGCGCCTCTGTGAAGGGCTTGCCGCCGCTGATGGGCGGGCCGCGTTCAAAGAGGATAGCTGGCAGCGCGAAGAGGGCGGCGGAGGCCGCTCGCGGGTGATGGAGTCGGGCGCTATTTTTGAAAAAGGCGGCGTCAATTTTTCCCATGTCCACGGTGCGCAGCTGCCGCCGTCTGCGACCGCAGCCCGGCCCGAGCTGGCCGGGCGCAGCTTTCATGCGGTGGGCGTCTCTTGGGTCATGCACCCAGAAAATCCCAACGTACCCACCAGCCACGGCAACGTGCGCTTTTTCATTGCCGAAAAAGAGGGCGAGCCGCCGGTGTGGTGGTTTGGCGGCGGCTTCGACCTAACCCCTTACTATCCGGTGTTCGAGGACGTGGTGCACTGGCATCAGGTCGCGCGTGACGCCTGCGCGCCCTTTGGTGAGGGCGTTTACGAGCGCTACAAAGCGTGGTGCGACGACTACTTCTATCTGAAGCACCGCGAGGAGACCCGCGGCGTCGGCGGACTCTTTTTTGATGACTTGAACGAAGGCAGCTTTGAAGAGTGTTTTGCGTTTCAGCGCGCGGTAGGCGATAGCTTTCTGGACGCTTACCTGCCCATCGTCGAGCGCCGTAAGCAGGACGCCTGGGGCGAGCGCGAGCGCGACTTCCAGCTCTACCGCCGCGGTCGCTATGTCGAGTTCAACCTGGTATGGGACCGTGGCACGCTGTTTGGCCTGCAGAGCGGCGGGCGTACGGAGTCCATTCTGATGTCCATGCCGCCGCTGGCCCGCTGGGAGTACGCCTTTACCCCTGACGCGGGCAGTCGTGAGGCCGCGCTGCACGACTACTTGGTGCCCCGCGATTGGCTGGCCGAAGCCGCCCAGCAGAGCAACGCCTAAGGAGCGTCGATGACTGATCGTTACTGCGTATTTGGCAATCCTATTAAGCACTCGAAATCCCCGCTGATCCATGGGGAATTTGCCAGTCAAACCCAGCAAGCCATGCGTTATACCGCTGAGCTCGCCCCTGTGGAGGGGTTTGCTGATGCTTGGCGAGCATTCGTCGCCGACGGCGGCCGTGGTGCGAACGTCACCGTGCCCTTCAAAGGCGATGCCTTTGCACTCTGCGATACGCTGAGTCACCGCGCCAAGCGCGCCCAGGCGGTGAATACGCTGATTGTGGGCGGTAACGGGCGTACCTATGGCGATACCACCGACGGTATTGGGTTAGTGCGGGATTTGGCCTATCACCGCGTCCCTCTGGCGGGTAAGCGTGTGCTGGTCATCGGCGCAGGCGGCGCGGTGCGCGGCGTATTGGAACCGCTGCTGGCGGAGAAGCCCAGTGAGGTCGTCATCGTCAACCGCACGGCGGAGAAAGCCGAGCAGCTGGCCCACGCGTTTGCCGACCTGGGCACTCTCCAGGGCGGCGGTTTTGCATCCATCGACGGGCAATTCGACTTGGTGATCAACGGCACCAGTGCCAGCCTTTCAGGCGAGCTGCCGCCGCTGCCGGAGACGCTGTTTGCCGAAGGCGCCTGGGCCTATGACATGATGTACGGCGCTGAGCCGACGGTGTTTCTTCAGTGGGCGGAACCGCGCGGGGCGAAACGGCTGGATGGCTTGGGCATGCTGGTCGAGCAGGCGGCCGAATCGTTCTTTCTATGGCGCAACGTTCGACCGGAAACGGCCAGCGTGCGCTCGCTGCTCCGCCAGTCTCTCAATGAGTGAGCAGGACGATGGGGGCGAGTGCCCCCATCCTGTCGTTGTGAGCTCACGAGAGCGAGAGAAAGGGTCGGTCTAACGCGGTTTGGTATAAAAGCCCACCATGCACATCACCAACCCCACCACGGATAGCAGCATGCCGCCGTTCACCAGCAGCGGTGAACGCTCGAGCCACGACACGAAGGGCTGTGGCGTGTCGTAGCAAGCCCCCTCCAGGTAGTTCCAGTAGCCGCCGTCGAGCTGGCAGGCGCGAACGTCCCCCAACTCCCAAAAGTAAACGCCTAGCAGCACCAGAATCGGCAGCACTAACAGCAGTAAACCCAATCGGATCATGAAAGCCTCGAATGGCCGCTACGGTCGCGGACAGTTAGGAGTACGGCCGCTGTTGCGAGCCTGCTCGTAGGTGGCCAGCGCTTGCTCCATATTGGCTTGCAGGCCTTGAATCCGCTGGCCTTGGCTGGGGTGCGTCGACATCCAGGCAGGAGGCGCACCGCCGCCCGTCGCGGCCTGCATGTTTTCCCATAGCGTGACGCTTTCACGCGGGTCGAAGCCCGCTTGCGCCATGAGCTGTAGGCCTATCACATCGGCCTCGCTTTCATGACGGCGGGAGAAAGGTAGCGCAATGCCGTACTCGGCCCCCAAGCCGAGCACACCCATCAACTGCTGGCCTGCCGGTGTCTGCATGCCCGACGTGCTGGAGATGACCGAAAGGCCCAGCGACGTGGCGCTTTGTGTCGAAGCACGCTCGTTGGCGTGGCGCGCCAGCACGTGGCCGATTTCATGGCCGACCACCGAGGCGAGCTGGTCCTGGCTGGTGGCGATGTCCAGCATGCCGGTGTTTACACCCATGTAGCCGCCAGGCAGGGCAAAGGCGTTCGGCTGTTCGGACTCAAACACACGAATTTGCCAATCCAGGTCGCGCTGCTCGTTGGGAAGCACGTCGACAATGGCATTGGTGATGCACTGCACGTAACGGTGGCTCGCCTGACCCGCAGTCGGAATGTTTTGCTGATATTCGGCGAAGGCCTGTTGGCCCATCTGATTGAGCTGATCATCGGAGAGCAGCAGCAGCTGTGAACGACCGGTGGGTGACGTCGAGCAAGCGGCGATCGAGGCGCAGAGCGCCGTAACCGCTAATGGGCGAAGCCAACGCATAGACAGTTTCCTTATAGACGAGTGGGGATCCTTGCACACAAGATAACCACTGGCAGTGGTAAATCAACCCTATCATAACGCACTCTGAGGATGACGATGGATGCCGAATTAAGCCAGCGCCTAGCGCGGTTACTCGATCATGTCGACCACTGGCTGCCGCCAGCGCCCACGCCGGTTGCGTGGGAGCAACACGTGGCCGCCATCTGGCAACGCCACCCACTGGGCGGGCGGCTAGTGCCGGTACCCCCAAGAGACACCATGACGCTGGATGATCTGCTGGGCATCGAGCGTCAGAAGCAGGCACTGGTCGATAACACCCGCGCCTTTTTGCAAGGCCTGCCCGCCAACCACGCGCTGCTATGGGGCTCCCGGGGGAGCGGTAAGTCGTCGGTGATACGGGCGTTGCTCAATTCACTCGCCGATGAAGGCTTGAGACTGATCCAGGTCGACCGTCACGACCTGGCAAGCCTGCCGCTGTTGGTAGAACAGCTGCGTCATCAGCCGCACCGCTTCGTGGTGTATTGCGACGATCTGTCGTTTGAAGGCAACGACGATGCCTACAAAGCGCTCAAGAGCGTGCTGGATGGTGCGCTGACCGGGCCGCCGGATAACGTGTTGCTCTATGCCACTTCGAACCGTCGCCATCTGCTGCCGGAGTCGATGGAGGACAACAGCGGCTCACGGCTGGTGGGTGACGAATTACATCACGGCGATGCGGTGGAAGAGAAAATCTCCCTCTCGGATCGTTTCGGCCTGTGGTTAGGCTTTCATCCGTTTAGCCAAGCGGCGTACCTGGAGGTATGCGAACACTGGGTAGGGCGTATCGGCGGAAAACAGGACTGGAATGAGGCTGCGCGGGCGGAAGCGATTCGCTTTGCCACACTGCGCGGCGGGCGAAGCGGCCGGACGGCGTGGCAGTTTGCGGCCCAGTACGTGGGCCGCAAACGGCTGCATGAGCGGGGTGAGTGACGCGCTGGGCAAGCTTTAGCGTTGGGGGATGAGCTGCCCGTCGTCGCCCACGTTCAAGCGAATGGTTGGGGTGAGCAGACCAGCGGGTAGCGTCATGCCCAGGCCGCGCAAATCCCCTGGGGTGATGGCCAGCTCACTGCCCACAGGCAGTTCCCCTTGGCTGGCGAGTTGGCTCGCCAGCTCTAGCATCGGCGTCATGTGCTGCTGGTCGGCAGCCAGCACATCGAAAGCCACCGGCAGGCGGAGATTGGCATCTTCCCCTGAGGTGAGCGTCACGTTCTGGGCATAGTTGCCCTGTACGGGGTCGACGCCGGGCATGTCCAGCGTCCAGCGAAAGCCAGACATCTCCACCGGAGGCATGCCAGCGGGCAGGCCAAGCCCCATCGCCAGGGTGGCTTGCACCGGCAAGCTTCCAGCACCCAGGCTAGAGGCCAGCAAACTCGATAGATCGCTGGTGTCCAATCCGGCATTGACGCTGTAAGGGCCAATGCGTACGTCCTCGATGCCGAGTGAGGTGACCGCTAAGCGAAAAGCAAACAGTCCCGTTTGGGGCAGTGCCAAGCAGCCGGTCAAGAGAGTCGCCAGCAGCAGTAAAACCAAGCCGCGTCCGCGACGAACAGCGTCGTGCATGTCAGTCCCTCCTAAGAAGGGCAAGAGTGATAGAGCAAGTATCTACAGGGCAGGTGCCGAAAAGCGCCGCTATTTGAGAGCGGGCAGTGGTGTCTGTCAAGCAGATTTGCGGGAGAAGGAGCATTAAAAACGCCCACTGAATCGTCAGTGGGCGTTGAGGTGAGAGATAACGCTTAACGGCGGCTCTTGCGCGCCTCTTTGGTGCGGTTGAGCTCGCGTTTTTTGGCTTTCTCTTTATCGCTGGCGCCCGCCATGTGATCGAACGGGTTATCGCCCGAGCGGAACTCGAAGCGCATCGGCGTGCCGCGCACCTTCAACACTTTGCGGAACGTGTTGGTCAGGTAGCGGCGGTATGCCTCGGGCAGCGAGGCCGTCTGGTTGCCGTGTACCACGATAATCGGCGGGTTGCTGCCACCCTGGTGAGCCATACGCAGCTTGATGCGGCGTCCATTCACCATGGGAGGTGGATGCTGGCTGACCGCATCCTGCAGCAGCGTGGTGAGACGGTTGGTCGACCAGTGCGCGTTGGCGGCGTTGAACGCCCGCTCGATGGAGGGGTACAGATCGCCCACCGCCGTACCGTGCAGGGCGGAAATGAAGTGCAGCTCGGCGTAGTCGGCAAAGCCCAGACGTCGCTTGATATCGGCGCGCATCTTCTCTTTGGCTTCGCTCTCCAGCCCGTCCCACTTGTTCACGGCCAGCACCAGCGCACGGCCGGTGGTGAGCACATAATCCAGCAGGTGCAGATCCTGCTCGACCAAGCCGCTGCGGGCATCCAGTACCATGACCGCCACGTGGCTCTCTTTGATCGCATCCAGCGTCTTGATGATCGAGAACTTTTCGGCGATTTCGCGCACGTTCTTGCGCCGCCGAATGCCGGCGGTGTCGATCAGCACATACGGCTTGCCGTTGCGCTCGAAGGGAATTTCGATGGCATCACGGGTAGTGCCCGCTTCATCGAACACGACCACGCGCTCTTCACCGAGCAGGCGGTTGACCAGCGTGGACTTACCTACGTTGGGGCGGCCGATGACGCCAATGCGAATGCCTTTGGTGCCCGTGTCGGCGGGGATGCTGGCATCCCGCTCAGGGAAAGGTTCGAGGACCGTATCGATCAACAGCGATACGTTGCGGCCATGAGCGGCCGCAATCGGCCAGGGGTCGCCCAAGCCTAGCTTCCAGAAGTCGGCCATGGCCGAGTGCTCTTCCAAGCCGTCGGTCTTGTTGACCACCAGCCAGGTTTTCTTCTGATTGACGCGCAGGTGGTTGGCAATCGCTTCATCGGCAACGTTCAGCCCGGCGCGGGCATCGACCAAGAACAGCACGATATCGGCTTCGTCGATGGCCGCGAGGGACTGTTCGGCCATCGCGGCATCGATGCCTTCTTCGTCACCGCTGATACCGCCGGTATCGATGACGGTGTACGCCTTTCCACCCAGCATGCCGTTACCGTATTTACGGTCACGGGTCAGGCCAGGAAAGTCTGCCACCAGCGCATCGCGCGAGCGGGTCAGACGGTTAAACAGCGTCGATTTGCCCACATTGGGGCGACCGACTAATGCAATGACGGGTGTCATGGAGTGACTTCCAGGGTTTCCAGGCGACCATTGTTGGCCTGGACATGAATGGTGCTGCCTTCCGTGACCGGGCGCACGCTAATACCTGAATCATCGATTCGGGTGCGGCCGACCAGGTTGCCATCGCGGGCGTCGATCAGATGGACATAGCCTTCGAAATCGCCCACGACGATACGGCCATCGGCAAAGGCGGGAGCGGTGAGCCAGCGATCTTCGAGATCGTCGTTACGCCAAACTTCCTGACCGCTGTTGGCATCGAGGGCCACGACGTGGCTGTCGTCGCTGACCACGAACAAGAAGTTGCCCACCAGAATTGGCGTGTGGCGGCTAGAAAGGTTGGTTTCCCACAAGACACCGCCACGGGTGGCTTCCAGGGCGACCACACGGCCATTGTAGCTAGTCACGAATAGGCGTCCATCGGGGCTGAGAACCGGCTGACCGGACAGGTCCACCAGCCGCTCGACGTCGCTGCGTCCGCGTGGGGTAGCAATCTGCATATCCCACAGAGCTTGGCCGCTGCGGTTATCCAGCGTGGCCAAGCGTCCGTTAGCCAAGCCCACGAAGGTGACCGGATCGATGACCATCGGCGTTCCGGTGCCGCGTAGCGTCAAGGCAGGCTGCGAGCTGGTGTAGACCCAGCGCTCTTCACCGCTGGCGCGATCCAGGGCCGTGATTTGGCCGTCCACGCTCTGAACCAGCAACAATTGCTGGTTGGCCTGTGGGGCCGCCAACACTTCGCTGGAGACCCGCGAGCGCCAAGCAACGCTACCGTCCCGCTGGTCGAGGGCAATCACTTCACCGTTGCGGGTGCCGAGATACACTTGACCGGCAATGGCATTCAGCGCGCTGGAAACCGGGCTATCCAGCTCGATTTCCCACTCACGCTCGCCGCTGTTGGCATCGAACGCGGCGACCAGGCCGTTGGCGTCGGCGGCGAAGACCGTATCGCCCTCACGCGATGGGGCGATGGGGTAGCGGGCGCGGCCAAAGCCATCGCCAACGTGACGATCCCAAACGCTGTCCAGCGATGACGTTTCATCGAAGTTGCGCAGCTCTTTGGGCGTGAAGGCAGGCTCACCTTTGCTGGCACAGCCAGCCAACAGTGCCAACGCCACGGCACCCAGGGTGGTGCGCATTAGATGTTTGGAAAAGAGCGGTTTTGACAGGCTAGTCGTCATCACTGTGTCGCCTCCTCGGCGCCGAGATCGTCAAGCTTGAACTGCATGCCGTAAAGCGGCTGGTTCTTCGTTTGGGCGAGTGACTGGGCGGTTTGCCATGCCTCGCGCGCCTGCTCGGGCTGATTTTGCGCGAGGAAGGCATCGCCGCGTACGTTGGCTTGTTGGGCCGCCAGCGCGTCAGAGATGGGCTGATCGAGCAGCGCCAGCGCAGCATCGGGGTTGCCCTGTGCCACTTCGATGCGTGCCAAACGCAGCCAAGCTACGCTTTGTACATAGCGGCGCGAGGAGTTGCTGGCGACGTCCTGCAGCGCCTGCTTGGCGGTGGAAAGATCGTCTTGCTCAACGGCAAGACGAGCCTCCAAGAGCTGTGCCAGTTCGGCATACAGCGTGTTGCCGTAGTCGTCGGTGAGCTCATCGATCAGCGTCTGTGCTGCGCTTAGCTGATCGCCTTCCAAGGTCGTGCCAGCCGTCATATTGATGAGCTGTTGGTAACGGGCAGAGGCGGCTTCCGCCTTGCCTTCTTGATAGTTCTGCCACGCATTCCAACCAAAGACGCCCGCCGCAGCGAGAACGGCACCGGCAATCAGCGAGGTTCCGTTCTCTTTCCACCAGCGTTTGACGACTTCTAGCTGCTCTTCTTCGCTTCTCAGCTCCGCCACGGGCGGCCTCCTGTTCCATAGGTCAGCCGCCAATGCGGCTAACGAGTGTTCATCTGCCCAGTCGGTGCTGGGCAGCGATGTTAGTGAGACGGTACGTTCGACAGTAACTCGCGAAGCGCGTCGGCCAGCTCGGTCTGGGACACTTGCTGCTGCTCGCGATCATCACGCAAAAACTTCAACGTGGCGGTTTGGTGGGCTAGCTCGTCCTCGCCTAGCAAAATCGCCACCGGCGCGGCGCTTTTATCGGCTTTCTTCATCCGGCTTTTGAAGCTGCCGCCGCCGCAGTGCAGCTGCAGGCGTAACGAAGGCAGCGCACTGCGCAGCTGTTCGGCGAGCGTCAGCGCGGCCACGGTGGCGCTGTCATCCATCGGCATCAAGTAAACGTCGCAGCCGCCCAGCGCTTCGTTGGGCACTAGGTCGAGGGTGTCCAGCAGCAGGATCAGGCGTTCGATGCCCATGGCAAAACCCACTGCAGGCGTGGGTTTGCCGCCCAGCTGCTCGACCAGACCGTCGTAGCGGCCGCCAGCGCACACGGTGCCTTGGCTGCCCAGTGCAGTGGTGGTCCACTCGAACACCGTGCGGCAGTAGTAGTCCAGGCCGCGCACCAAACGTGGGTTGACCACGTACGGAATCCCGGAGGCATCCAGCATCGCTTTGAGCTGCTCGAAATGCGCGCGGGACTCGTCGTCCAGGTGATCCATCAGCTGCGGAGCCGCGTCGAGCATCTCGGCCATCTCTGGGTTTTTCGAGTCCAGAATGCGCAGCGGGTTGCTGGTCAGGCGCCGCTTGGAATCGTCATCGAGAATATCGTGGTGCTGCTCGAAGTAAGCCACTAGCTTATCGCGGTAGGCCGCACGGGCGTCAGCCGAGCCTAGCGAGTTCAACTCCAGGGTGACGTGCTCCATCAAGCCCAGCTCTTGCCACAGACGTGCCGAAAGCAAAATGACTTCGGCGTCGATATCCGGGCCTTCGAAGCCGTACGTCTCGACACCCACTTGGTGGAACTGGCGATAGCGTCCTTTCTGGGGGCGCTCGTGACGGAACATCGGCCCCTGGTACCAAAGCCGCTGGGTTTGGTTATGCAGCAAACCGTGTTCCATGGCCGCCCGCACGCAGCTGGCGGTGCCTTCGGGGCGCAGCGTCAGGCTGTCACCGTTGCGGTCGTCGAAGGTGTACATCTCTTTTTCGACGATGTCGGTGACTTCACCAATCGAACGGGCAAACAGCGCCGTCTGCTCCACAATCGGCGTACGAATTTCATCGAAGCCGTAACGGTGCATGAGTTGGCGTACTTTGCCCTCAAAAAATTGCCAGCGAGGGCTGTCGCTGGGCAATAGGTCGTTCATACCACGGATGGCTTGAATCTTTTTAGCGGCGGACTTGCTCAATGAAAACTCCTTATGGGGCGGCAGCACACGAGGCGGGACGCTCACACCGCCTCTTTCAGCCACTGGGACGTTAAACGCTGCGCGCAATCATGTTCTCTTGCTGCTGCTCTTTTTGACGCACTTTGTCGCGAATCAGCTTTTCCAGATCGTCGACGAGGTGGTCATTGCGCAGCTTGCTCGCCGGTTTGCCATCGATATAGACCAGGTTGGCAGGCGAGCCGCCGGTGAGGCCGATATCGGTCTCTTTGGCTTCGCCGGGGCCGTTGACCACACAGCCAATCACCGAAACGTCCAGCGGTGTCATCACGTCTTCCAGGCGCTCTTCGAGCTGGTTCATGGTGCTGATGACGTCAAAGTTCTGCCGCGAGCAGCTGGGGCAGGCGATAAAGTTAATGCCCTTGGCGCGCAGCTTCAGGCTCTTGAGCATATCGAACCCGACCTTGATCTCTTCCACCGGGTCGGCAGCCAGCGAGACGCGGATGGTATCGCCGATACCGTCCATCAGCAGCATGCCAAGGCCAATAGAGGACTTCACCGTGCCCGAACGCAGGCCGCCTGCTTCGGTGATACCCAGGTGCAGCGGCTGCTCGATGCGGGTAGCCAAGTCGCGGTACGCGGCGACGGCCATGAAGACATCGGAGGCCTTGACGCTGACTTTAAACTCCTGGAAATCGAGACGATCCAGGTGGTCGATATGGCGCATCGCCGACTCGACCAGCGCCGCGGGCGTGGGCTCGCCGTACTTCTTTTGCAGGTCTTTTTCCAGCGACCCGGCGTTGACACCGATCCGGATGGGAATGCCGTGATCGCGAGCGGCACTCACCACCGCGCGTACGCGATCTTCCCGGCCAATGTTGCCGGGGTTGATGCGCAGGCAGTCCACGCCCAGCTCGGCCACGCGAAGGGCGATTTTGTAATCGAAGTGGATATCGGCAACAAGGGGCACCGCTACCCGCTGTTTGATTTTGCCGAAGGCTTCAGCGGCGTCCATATCCGGCACCGAGACACGGACGATATCCGCCCCGGCTTTTTCCAACTGCTGGATCTGGCCGACGGTGGCGTCCACGTCCAGCGTGTTGGTGTTGGTCATGCTTTGAACGGAGATCGGCGCATCGCCGCCTACGGCCACATTGCCAACATGAATTTGGCGTGACGGGCGGCGTTTGATCGGAGAAGGGGCGTGCATAAGACGGGTCACTCTCCCAGGGTAAAGCGGGCAACGTTATTGGCACCGGCGCGCTCGGCAAGGTTGACGAGCTCGCCTTGGTAGCGCAGCTCTACACCGGTGGCGTTGCCGACGGTTAAACGAAAAGGCGGCTCGCCCTCAACGCTCGCGGTGGTGCCGGGGGTTTGCAGACCGACAAACACGCGTTGGTTGTTGGCATCGAAAATTTCGGTCCAGGACTGCTCGTTGAACGTCAGCTCGAGCAGGTTGGGATTGGTCGCCGGGGCGGCCTCGGCGACGGTTTCTTCGGGCGTGTCTGCGTCGGCGGTCGGAGCGTCGGTTTCGGCTTCTGTCACCTGGGCGTCAGGCGTTTCTTCGGTGGCCTGTACGCGCTCGTCAGTGTCAGCCACGGGCGCGGTGCTGTCGTCGTTGGAGGCGCTGTCGGTAGACGCGTCGCTGGCTGCATCGCTCGTCAGCTCTTCGGTGACGGCAGGTTCAGGCGTGACCACCGGGGTAGGCTCGGGCGCTGGCTCAGGGGACGGTTCGCTCATGGGGGCGTCGTTCTCTTCCATGGCGGGGGAGGCGCCGATGCTCGGCGGCTCGCTGCCGCCGCGGCTCTGCCACCAGGCCACCGTCACGGCAATCAACCCGACGATCACCAGCAGCGTGACCAGTTTGAACAGCCACGCGCCGACCTTGGAGGGGGGCTTGGTGACGGCGACCGGCGTGACTTTGCGTTCCGCGTCGCTGGTGCCGTGGCGGGCTTGATAAGCGTCGAGCACCACGCGGTCATCCATGCCCAGGTATTTGGCATAGGCACGCAAATAGCCGCGACGATACGCGGCAACGGGAATCTCTTCGTAATTATCACGCTCCAGGCCATCCACCACGGCCGGGCGTAGATTGAGGGCGCGGGCGGCATCCGCCAGCGGGACGCCGAGCGATTCGCGTTGACGAGAGAGCAACTCACCAGGGGTTGCCGTGCTGTGGGCCGTAGTAACGCTATCGTGTAACTGTGTGTCGCTCATAGCTGAGCATCCTTCAATAATGTGGTGATCAGGGCGGCAATCAGTTGTTTAGCAAGCGCTGGTAGTCGGCAGCCGCGGCGTCGTCACCGCGGGCGAGGGCGACATCGATCGCCATTTCCAGTGCCGCTGGGTCTGGGCCCGCTAGCTGCAAATAGTTCTGCAGCGGTGCCCAGGCCTGATCATAATTGCCCTGCGAAACTTCCAGTTCGGCTAACATTAAATACCCGCGTGGGTTGCGCGGGTCGATGCTTTGCGCGCGTTGCAAACGTTCGCGCGCTTTATCCAATTCGTCGATGGCCAAATAACACTGGCCCAGGTTGGTAAAGAGCTGGGCGCGATTGGCATATTGGGCATCCTGGGATGCCATTTCTAACTGTTCGCAAGCTTTGGAAAACTCGGCCTGCTGATACAAAAACGCCGCGTAGTTGTTACGCGCGCGGGTGAACGATGGCTCGGCATCCAGCGCCTGCTGGAAGTAACGATTGGCCAGCTCGCTCTCCCCCTGCTGTTGGTAGACCAGCGCAAGCGCTTGAAGTGCCTCCGCATGACGCGGGTTCAACTCCAGGGCACGGTCGAGGGCGTTCAGTGCGCGTGGCAGGTTATCACGCTCTAGGTAAGCGACGCCAAGCTGGGTATAGGCATCTACCGCATCGGGATTGGCATCAGTACGGACCCCCTGGCCAGAGGTGGCACAGCCCGCCAGCAGCAGGCTGCCAGCAAGCACGGACAGCATGGGCATCCTGATGGAGGTAATGCGCCTGCGGTGACCGATCATCTACGCCCTCTTGAGTCGAAACGGTTGAGCCAGTGCCGTACTGCGGACGCTTGGCGAGCGCCCGGCAAAAAAACGTGTCCATCAAAGCGCTGTGTCGGTTGGAAGTCAAGACAGCAGCGGTTAGTCAGCGTCGAGCTGCACGGACTGTATGTAGCGTGCGCTGCGCTTGGTACGGTCTTTCACACGGCCTACCAGCTGACCACAGGCGGCATCGATGTCGTCACCGCGGGTGGTCCGCACGGTGGCGTTGTACTCTAAATCGTACAGCCACTGTTGAAAGCGCATCACTTGGTTACGTGAAGGCTTCTCATAACCTGAATTCGGGAACGGGTTAAACGGAATCAGGTTGATTTTGCACGGCAGTTCTTTAAGCAGCGCGGCGAGCTGCTCAGCGTGCTCTTGCTGATCGTTGACGTCTTTGATCAGCGTGTACTCGATGGTGACCTGACGGTTATCGGGACACTTGGCCAGATAGCGGTGGCAGGCATCCAGCAGCGCACGGATGTTGTACTTACGGTTGATCGGCACCAGTTCGTTGCGCAGCTCGTCGGTGGAGGCGTGCAGCGAAATGGCAAGGCTCACATCCAGTTCGTCGCCTAGTTTGTCCATCATCGGCACGACGCCAGAGGTGGAGAGCGTGACGCGACGTTTGGAGAGCCCGTAGCCGTTATCGTCGAGCATCAGCTTCATGGCAGGCACGACGTTATCGAAATTGAGCAGCGGTTCGCCCATCCCCATCATGACCACGTTGGTCACCGGGCGGTTGGCGGTATCACGGCGCGGGCCCACGCTGCGTTGGGCGACCCACACCTGGCCGATGATCTCGGCGGCGGTCAAGTTACGCTGGAACCCCTGCTTGCCAGTCGAACAGAAGCTGCAATCCAGCGAGCAGCCCACCTGGGAAGAGACGCATAGCGTGCGCCGCTTTCCGTTCTCGGCCGGAATCAGGACCGTCTCGACGTAGCTGCCATCTTCCACCTCTAACACCCATTTACGGGTACCGTCGCTGGACGTGCCTTCGTAGACAACCCCTGGGCCGCGAATTTCAGCGACTTGGGCGAGCTTGTCGCGCAGCGGCTTCGACAGGTTGGTCATCGCCGTAAAGTCGTCGATACCCTCCTGGTGAATCCACTTCATGACCTGCGTGGCGCGAAACTTCTTTTCGCCGATCGACAAAAAGAACGCTTCCATCTGCTCGCGGGAGAGACCCAGCAGGTTCTGTCGAGCGGGAGACGCGTGTTCGGTCGTCGCGCTATCGGGCGTTGTGTGAGTGGCAGGCGTATGTTGAGCTACGGTGGTGGTCATGGCGGTCAGCGTTCAGAAAGAGGCGGGGGCAGAGCCCCCGCGAAAATGGCCGGCAACGAAGGTTGAAACGGCGGCGCTTGGTTTAGCGCGGGCAGATTTCGTCGTTACCGAAGAAGTAGCTAATTTCGCGCTCGGCGCTTTCCGGAGAATCAGAGCCATGGACAGCGTTGGCGTCGATTGTTTCCGCAAAGTCGGCGCGGATGGTGCCCGGAGCGGCTTCTTTCGGGTTGGTGGCACCCATCAGCTCACGGTTTTTCGCGATGGCGCCTTCGCCTTCCAGTACCTGTACGACGACCGGACCAGAGGTCATGAAGCCAACCAGGTCTTTGAAGAAGGGACGCTCTTTGTGCTCGGCGTAGAAACCGCCTGCCTTCTCTTCAGAGAGGTGCAGCATTTTGGCGGCTACGACTTGCAGGCCGGCTTTTTCAAAGCGAGCGATGATGTCGCCAATGGCATTTTTTGCAACGGCATCGGGCTTGATGATGGAAAGAGTACGTTCAGTCGCCATGCAGAAATCTCCTTAAAAGGGATAAAGCAGAAATTGCCGCCCCGGAAAGCCGGGGCGGCGCAGGAAAAAAGTGGTCGGCTAGGGCCGTCGGTGGCTGCGGCTGCCGAGTGGCCGCGATTATAGCGCCTCCCGGTGGGGATGAATACCGGTGATGTGCGCAACCGTCCTGGCGGGTGGTTTAGACCGTGAAGCTTTCACCGCAGCCGCACTGATCTTTGACATTGGGGTTGTTGAAGCGGAAAAAGCGGTTCAAGCCTTCGTTGACGTAATCCACTTCGCTGCCGTCCAGCATCTCTACCGCGTCTGGCGCGACGTACACGCTGGCACCGTGGGCTTCGAAGCGCACGTCGTCCGCTTGGGCTTCGTCGGCGAAGTCCAGTACGTAGCTGTAACCCGAGCAGCCGCTGGGTTTGACCGATACCCGAAGGCCCAGGCCTTGGCCGCGCTCGTCGAGTACGCGATGGATCTGTTCAGCCGCAGCGGGGGTAATGTTCAGTGTTGCCATGGAGCGTTCTCCTTTGAGAAGTCGTTAGCCGTGCGTCAGGAGAGCGTCAGCCGCCTAACGTGCGTTGGCACGTAAGCCGCTCACCGCGTGGCGCAGTAAGGTTAGTGCGTGGTCGATCTCGGCCGCTTGGGTAAAGCGCCCAACGCTGATACGTAGCGATGAGAGCGCCAGCCGACGGGGCGTGCCAATGCCCAATAGAACATAAGAGGGGTCGACGCTGGCCGAGTTGCAGGCCGAGCCGGTGGATACCGCGACGTCCCGCAGTGCCATCAACAGCGCCTCGCCATCGACACCTTCGAAGGCCAGATTGACGATGTTGGGAACGACGTTCTCGGATGGCGAGTTGGGAACGACGCCCTCCAGATCGGCCAAGCCACTTAACAAGCGCTCGCGTAGCGCGGTGATGCGCGCTTGGTCATCGTCCTGCTGCTGCTGCATGACGGAAAAGGCTTCCCCCATCCCGGCGATCTGATGGGTGGGCAGCGTGCCGGAACGCATGCCGCGCTCATGCCCGCCGCCATGAATCAGCGCTTCGATGCGAATGTCTGGGTGGCGCTTCACGTACAGCGCGCCAACACCCTTGGGGCCGTAGGCTTTATGGCCCGAGAGCGACATCAAATCGATGTGCTGGGCGATGACGTCGAGCGGCACTCGTCCTACCGCTTGCGCGGCATCGGTATGAAAGGCCGCGCCAAAGTCATGGGCGACGTCTGCCAAAGCGGCAATGTCATTGATGCTGCCCAGTTCGTTATTCACCGTCATGAGCGATACCAGCGCCGTATCGTCGCGCATGGCGGCGCGCAGCTGTCCGGGCGTCACGCGCCCGTCGCGGCCGGGGGGCAGCCAAGTGACCTCGAAGCCTTCACTCTCCAGCGCCTTGGCGGTATCCACCACAGCTTTATGCTCGATGGTGGAGGTGACAAGGTGCATGCCACGTTCGCGGTTGGCGCGCATGAAGCCAATCAGCGCGAGGTTGTTGGCTTCGGTGGCACCGCTGGTCCACACGATTTCACGCGGGTCGGCGCCGATCATGTCGGCCACTTGGCGGCGCGCCTGCTCGACCACCTGTTCGGCTTGCCAGCCCAGCATATGGCTACGGGAGGCGGGATTGGCGAAGAGTTGGTCGACTGTGAGGTAACGCTGCATGACCTCGGCCACGCGATCATCGACCGGCGTCGTGGCGGCATAATCGAGATAAATGGGCAGCGAGGGAGTAGCAGTCATCGTCATGGGTTCCAGCGTGCAGTAAAGGCCGTCAAGGAGAGGAGGCGAGGATGCCCGCCTCGACCCGCTGTTTTTGACGGGTAGCGATGCGGATGACATCCGGGCGCTGTATCAGTTGCGCCAGCGTAATATCGTCGAGAAAACTGCGGATTTGCCCGGATAGCTCGCACCATAAATGGTGTGTCAAACAGGTATCGCCCTGCTGGCAATCGGATAGCCCCTGGCAGCGAGTCGCGTCGACGGTTTCATTGACCGCATCGATCACTTGGGACACGCTGATCGCCTCGGGCGCTTTGGCCAACAGGTAGCCGCCACCCGGCCCGCGCACGCTGCTGACCAATCCCGCCCGGCGCAGTCTGGCAAACAGTTGCTCCAGGTAGGAGAGTGAAATCTCCTGGCGCTGGGAGATGTCCCCCAGACTGGTGGGGCCGCTGGGGGCGTTGATCGCCAAATCCAGCATGGCGGTAACGGCGTAACGGCCTTTTGTGGTCAAGCGCATGACAGGTACCTCGTCGCTGAGCGTTCAGCGCACTGGCAGCAAATGTTGCGCCATTATGGAAATCCTGAGTGCTTTGGTCAACTATTGCGGGAGGCACTGTCCTCCGCCGCTGTATCGCTACGCTCCTGGGCGGCGCGGCCAAGCCCGGGGCAACCGGTGTCGTTTTCCTCCAGAATATCGGCAAAGTCTTCATCCCGCAGGGCGGGGAGCTGGCCGTCGCGGTAGTTGGCGTCCAGTTTGCGCAGCGTCGAGCACATGCGTTCGATACGCTCGTCCACGGCGTGCATGTGATCGAGCATGGCCTGCATCGAGCGCGCCACGGGGTCGGGCATGTCTTGGCTAACGCCATAAGCATCGAAGCCAAATTTCTGGCAGATGGCTTCACGGCGGGCCGGGTCGACGTCCAGCGCTTCTTCCACATCCGGGTCGGCGCGTTTGACGATTTTGCCGGGAATGCCCACAACGGTGGCGCCCGCTGGCACTTCTTTGGTGACCACCGCGTTAGAACCGATCTTGGCCCCGGCGCCCACGGTAAATGGCCCCAATATTTTGGCCCCAGCACCGACGATGACGCCATCTTCCAGCGTAGGGTGGCGCTTGCCTTTGTTCCAGCTAGTGCCGCCTAGCGTCACGCCTTGATAGAGCGTGACGTTATCGCCCACTCGGGCGGTTTCGCCAATCACCACGCCCATGCCGTGGTCGATGAAAAAGCGTCGCCCGATGGTCGCGCCCGGGTGAATTTCGATGCCGGTCAGCCAGCGGGAGAAGGTCGATAGCGTCCGTGCCAACCATTTGAAGTTCTTGTTCCATAGCCAATGGCTGCAACGGTGCAGCAGTAAGGCGTGCAGGCCAGGATAGTTGGTCAGTACCTCAAGAAAGTTACGTGCCGCAGGGTCGCGGTCAAAAACGCTATTGATGTCTTCACGCAGGCGTTGAAACATGGGTGATCCTTGGGCGATAGGGGAGGCGGCAGCAATACGGTATTGGAATTGGTTGAGTGCAAAGCGGCAATCGATAAGGCGATGTTGGGGCGCGTCGATGTAACTTCAAGTTTAGGCCATGGCCGCTTTGCTGGCGCCTTTTGCGACGAGGGCGCCGTGACGGGTTAGTCGAGTTTGTCGCGACTCTCTTTATTCACACGCTGCGTCTCGCTCTGTTGGGCGGCCTTTTCAGTCGCCGAAAGAATGCCGCGTAGAATGTTCATTTCCATCTTTTCGGGCCGTGACCGCAGGTAGAGGCGGCGCAAGCGTGCCATGAGCTGGCGCGGCTGGGCAGGATCGTGAAACTCGATGGCGATAAGCGTGCGCTCTAGGTGCTCGAAGTAGCGCTCGAGCTCTTCGTGGGTCGCCCGCTCGTCGTTGTCATCCGCCACCTGGGGGGCATCGGCCTGGCTAAGCCATGCCATACGGCACTCATACGCCACCACTTGCACCGCGGCGGCAAGGTTCAGCGAGCTAAATTCCGCGTTGGTGGGAATATGCACGTGGGCGTGGCAGCGCTGCAGTTCGGCGTTGGTCAGTCCACTATCTTCACGGCCAAATACCAGCGCCACGCGGGCGTTGTCGGCTTGGCACTCGCCCGGCAGGCGCTCGGCCAGCTCCCGAGGCGAGATCATCGGCCAGGGCAGCGTGCGCGAGCGAGCGCTGGCGCCCACTGCCAGGGTGCAGTCGGCCACGGCATCTTCCAGTGTGGCGTGCACCGTGGCTTGGTGCAGTAGGTGGTCGGCACCGGAGGCGCGGGAAATGCTGTCTTGGGTGATCACGTCGCAGCGAGGCGCGACCAAGGCGAGATCCGCCAAGCCCATGTTGTGCATGGCGCGTGCCACGCCGCCAATGTTGCCAGGGTGGCTGGTGCCAATTAGAACGATTCGGATGCGCTCAAGCATAGTAGGCCCGCTTCAAATGCGTAAAGCGCGCAGTTTAGCATGAGTCGATGGCATGCCCGAGGGGGCTCTGTTAGAATTGCCCGCCAAAAGGCGTATGGCGCCTGACCCGTTCTTTAACATCACTGTGACAAGGCCCGATCATGAATCCGATGGTCCAATTTACGCTGCGCGCGGCGCGCGGCGCCGTTGAGCACTTTTTACGCGTTCGCGAACGCATCGAAAACGCCCATGAAGAATTCAACCTCGACCGCTTGCTAGAAGACACGGCACGCAAAGCCGAGGCGACCATCGTTCAGCAGCTGCAGCGCGGCTATCCGCAGCACGGCTTCACCGGCCGCTACACGCCCCATAAAGCGGGCGAAGGCGAAGGGGAAGATATCGTGTGGAAAATCGAACCGCTGCACGGCTACTCCAACCTGGCGGTAGCCGGTAAGGGCTTTGCACTCTCAGTGGTGTGTCTCGTTAAAGGTCGCCCCGAGCACGCGGTGGTGATCTCTCCTTTTGGTGATGACGAATATATCGCCAGCCGTGGCCGCGGTGCTCAGCACAACGACAAGCGCATGCGTGTTAGCAAGCCCACCGCGATTCCTGCGACCCGCATGGCGATGAGCTTGCCGGAAACCTGGTTGCGTCCGAGCCATCTCCCCGCGTACCTGACCATTACCCAACAGCTCGCCCCGCAGGTAGAGTCGCTGTTGGCGACGGGTAGTGGTTTGCTGGATATGTGCGAACTGGCCGCTGGCCGTGTCGACAGCGTCTTCGTCCTGGGGCTCGAAGAGCAGGACATGCAGGTCGGAACGCTACTGTTGAAAGAAGCCGGCGCGCTGATGGGTACCCCGGACGGCAAGCCGAGCGTGAATGCCGAAGGCCAACTGATGGCCGCTGGCCCGCGTCTCTACAAAGCATTGATCAAGCAGCTGGCGCCGCACTTTTAATCACTGGCGGCGCGGTCGCGCTGCGTAGTGAGTGGTGAGTAGTGAGTAGTCAATAAAATGGTAGTAAAAAGGCCCTGCCGGGGTTACCCGGCAGGGCCTTTTCGTTGGCTGCTTTTGAGTGCTTACGGCAGCTCTTCTTCCTCTTCATCCACCTCTTTCTTAGCGGGAATGAGATCTTCCCGAGAGAGCTTCAGCGGAATCAGCAGGGCACCGGAGATATAGATAGACGAGAACGTGCCCACCACGATGCCTACCAGCAGAGCGATGGCGAAGTTTTCGATCATGTCACCGCCCAGCAGCAGCAGCGCCAGCAGCACCAGCACGGTGGTGCCTGACGTGGCCAGCGTACGCGACAGCGTGGCGTTGATCGCTTCGTTGAAGATTTGCGACATATCGTCGATACGCGACGTGCGAATCGTCTCGCGGATGCGGTCATACACGACGATGGTGTCGTTCAGCGAGTAGCCGATGACTGCCAGGATCGCGGCCAGTACCGTGAGGTCGAAGTCGAGCTGGAACACGGCGAAGACGCCTACCACGATGATGACATCGTGCAGCAGAGCCAGCAGGGCGCCGAGGGCGAACTTGTACTGAAAGCGGAAGGCCACGTAGAGCATGACCACGCCCAGGGCCACGAGCAGCCCCAGGCCGCTCTGATCGCGTAGCTGGTCGCCTACCTGGGCGCCCACGAACTCGGCGCGAACCAGATTGACGCTATCGCCGTTGCCCCGCAGCAGATTGACGACTTCGTTACCCACATCGCCGTCGAAGGCTTGCTGTAGGCGAATCAAGACTTCGGTCGACGCGCCAAAGGTTTGCACCGACACATCTTGGAAGCCGCTGTCTTCCAGCAGTTGACGAATGGCGTCCAGAGACGGCGCGGCGCCGTAGCGGACTTCCACCAGGGTGCCGCCGGTAAAGTCCAAGCCCAGGTTGAGCTGCTGGAACACGATGGCACCAATCGAGACGATCAACATCACGGCGGAGACGATGAACGCTAGGTTGCGCCGCCCCATGAAGTCGATGCGCAGTTGGGATAGGGGTTTCATGACCACCTCTTAAATTCTGTGCTGAGCGCGTGTTGTGATCTCATCGATATCAGATCCACAGCTTTTTGACGGGCTTGCCACCATAGGCCAAATTGACCATGGCACGCGTCACCATCAGCGCAGTGAACATCGACGTCAGGATGCCGATCGATAGCGTGACGGCAAAGCCTTTCACGGGCCCGGTGCCAATCGAGAATAGAATCACCGCCACCAGCAGGGTGGTGATGTTGGCATCCACGATCGATGTGAACGCCCGCTCGTAGCCCGCGTAAATGGCCTGCTGAATCGACATGCCGTTGCGCAGCTCTTCACGTATCCGCTCGAAGATCAGCACGTTGGCGTCCACCGCCATGCCTAGCGTCAGGACGATACCGGCAATGCCGGGCAGGGTGAGCGTCGCCCCCAGCATCGACATCACGGCCACCAGCAGTGTCAAGTTGAGCGCCAGCGCGATGTTGGCAAACACGCCGAACACCTTGTAACGCACCAGCATGAACAGCACGACCAGCAGCAAGCCGATCTGAACCGATAGCAGGCCGCGTTCGATGTTTTCAGCGCCCAGGCTGGGCCCGATGGTACGCTCCTGAACGAAGTAGATCGGCGCAGCGAGCGAGCCTGAACGCAGCAGCAGCGCTAGCTCGGCGGCTTCGGTAGGGGAGTCGAGGCCAGTAATCCGGAAGCTGTTACCCAGTGCGCTCTGAATGGTCGCTAGGCTAATCAAGCCGCGTTCGGTGTAGGGATCCCGAACGATGGTCTCTTCGCCGGTTTCCGGGTCGACCTCGATGCGATCTTCGCTCTTGTGCTCGATGAACAGCACCGCCATGTTGCGGCCAATGTTGGTGCGCGTAGCGCGGTTCATCAGCGTGCCACCGGTGCCATCCAGGTTGATGTTGACCTGGGGGCGACCGTTCTCGTCGAAGCTGTTGCTGGCGCTGGAGACGCTGTCACCAGTAATGATCACATCCCGCATCAGCTCCGCTGAGCGGGCCGGGTCGTTACGAAACTCGAAGCGTTCGGTTTCGGCATCCGGTGTATCGTTGCGCGCTTCTAGACGAAACTCGAGGTTGGCCGTCGCGCCCACGATCCGCTTGGCGGCCACGGTGTCCTGTACGCCGGGTAGCTCGACCACGATTTGGCTCGGCCCTTGGCGCTGTACCATGGGCTCGGCCACGCCCAGCTCGTTCACGCGGTTGCGCAGCGTGGTCAAGTTCTGGTTGATCGCGTAGTCCTGGATTTCGTTGACCGTGACATCGCTCAGCGTCATGACCAAGCTCGAAGCGCGGCCATCCCCTTCGTTGGTGTACTCGAAGTTGGGGAAGTCGCGGCTGATCAAACGACGGGCGTCGTCGCGGTCTTCGGCGCTGGCGAAGTCGATCGATAGCGAGCGTTCGTCGATGGTGGTGTTGCGGTAGCGAATACGCTCACTACGCAGCAGTTCGCGCATGGCGCTGGCGTTCACTTCGAGGCGCTGGGTCAGCGCGGCGTCCATATCCACTTCCAGCAGGAAGTGAACGCCGCCGCGTAAATCGAGGCCCAGCGTCATCGGAGAGGCCGAAAAGGCTTGCAGCCAGCCTGGGGTGGCATCGGCAAGGTTGAGTGCAACGGTCGCGTTGGGACCCAGCACGTCTGCGGCGATATCCCGCGCGTCGAGCTGGTCATCGTCGCTTTGCAAGCGAATCAGCCACTGGCCGTTGGTCTCTTCAACGGCCTTGACGGCGATGTCGCGCTCGCTGAGCGCTTCTTCAACGCGGGTGATTTGCCGTTCATCCAGCGCGTCGCCTTGGGCATCGCTCACCTGAATGGCGGGATCTGCGGGGAATAGATTGGGAAGCGAGTAGATAAGGCCAACCACCAGGACGACCAGTATCAGCAGATACTTCCACAGGGGGTAACGGTTGAGCATGCAAGCCCTGCCTTCAATTACAAACGGAATCGCTGTGCACAGACAGGCTGCGCACAGCAACGTTCACCATCGACGCTACCATGTCACCCCTGCCGGGGTGGCTGGCACTGGGTCGGCAGGGGGAGAGTGCAAGCGTTAGATGGACTTAATGGTGCCTTTAGGCAGTACGGCGGCAACGGCGTTTTTCTGCACGTTGACTTCGGTACCTTCAGAGACTTCCAGGGTCAGGAACTCGTCGCTGACTTTGGTCACGCGGCCAACCAGACCGCCGCCGATGACGACTTCATCGCCCTTGGCAAGGCTAGAGACCAGCTGCTTGTGCTGCTTGGCGCGTTTGGCTTGCGGACGCCACAGCAGGAAGTAGAAGATCAGCACGAAGCCGACCAGCATGACGATTTGCGCGATGCCACCGCCAGCAGCGGCTTCTTGGGCATGGGCTGGTGAGATGAAGAAATCCAGCATTGCAGGGAACTCCTGGGTTAGAACACTCAATGGGTGAGTGAGTTACGCCACCCGCAGCGACGGGCGGCCATAAAGGGATTAGGTAGTAGCGCCCGCAAGGGGGGGCACAGGGAGGCCGCGCCTTGCATAGAAGCTTTCCACAAAGGTCGTCAATGTACCCGCTTCGATTGCCGCGCGCAAATCAGCCATCACCCGCTGGTAGTAGCGTAAGTTATGGATCGTATTGAGCATGGAGCCCAGCATTTCGTTGCAACGATCCAAGTGGTGCAAGTAGCCACGGGAGAAGTTCTGGCAGGTATGGCAATCGCACTCTTCATCCAGCGGGCGGGTGTCGAAGCGGTGCTTGGCGTTGCGAATCTTGACGGTGCCTTCGGAGGTGAACAGGTGGCCGTTACGCGCGTTGCGCGTGGGCATCACGCAGTCGAACATATCCACACCGCGACGCACGCCTTCGACGAGATCTTCCGGCTTGCCCACGCCCATGAGATAGCGCGGGGTGTCGTCCGGCATCCAGGTGGGCAGGTAATCGAGTACCTTGATCATCTCTTCTTTGGGTTCGCCCACGGAGAGGCCGCCGATGGCGAGACCGTCGAAGCCGATCTCCAAAAGCCCCTTGAGCGAGCGCTCACGCAGCTCAGGGTGCATGCCACCCTGAATAATGCCGAACAGCGCCGAGGGCGAATCGCCATGGGCGTCGCGGGAGCGCTTGGCCCAGCGCAGCGACAGCTCCATGGATTTTTCGGCCTCTTCGAACGTGGCCGGGTAGGGCGTGCATTCGTCAAAGATCATCACCACGTCAGAGCCCAGCGAGCGCTGCACCGCCATGGACTCTTCTGGCCCCATGAACACTTTGCTGCCATCCACCGGCGAGCGGAAATGCACGCCCTGCTCGGTGATCTTGCGCATTTCACCCAGCGAGAACACCTGGAAGCCGCCGGAGTCGGTGAGGATTGGCTTATCCCACTGGGCAAAGTCGTGCAGGTCGCCGTGGGCTTCGATCACATCGGTGCCGGGGCGCAGCCACAGGTGGAAGGTATTGCCCAGAATGATCTCTGCGCCGATCTCTTTGACCGACTCGGGCGTCATGCCCTTGACCGTACCGTAGGTGCCGACCGGCATGAACGCGGGGGTTTCCACCGTGCCGCGTGGGAAGTGCAGGCGGCCACGGCGCGCGCGGCCATCTTCGGCGAGGCGCTCGAAGCGCATAAAACATTCGTTTCGCATGACAGTCACTCGTTGATCGATCGGTAGGCGCGGCGGTTAGCGGGTCAGCAGCATGGCGTCGCCATAGCTAAAGAAGGCGTAACGCTCTTCGACCGCCGTACGGTAAGCCTGCATGATGTGCTCATAGCCCGCGAACGCCGACACCAGCATCAATAGGGTGGATTCGGGCAAGTGGAAGTTGGTGATGAGAGCATCCACGCAGCGCCACTCATAACCGGGATAAATGAAGATATCGGTGTCGCCGCTGAACGGCGCAATCTGGCCATCGCTGCTCTTCATACAGGCGCTCTCCAGGCAGCGAACGCTCGTCGTCCCCACGGCAATCACGCGCTTGCCAGCGGCTTGCGTCTCGCGAATCTGCTGGCAGGTGGTCTCTGTTACCTCGATCCACTCGCTGTGCATGTGGTGTTCGAGGATGTTATCCACCCGCACCGGCTGGAAGGTGCCTGCGCCGACGTGCAGTGTCACGAAAGCACTGTTGATGCCTTTCTTGGCCAAAGCATCCAGCAGCGGCTGATCGAAGTGCAGCCCCGCGGTCGGTGCTGCGACGGCCCCGTCACGGCGAGCGTAGACGGTTTGGTAGCGCTCGCGGTCGCTCAACTCGTCTTCCCGGGTGATATAGGGCGGCAGCGGCATATGGCCGTGCTTTTCCAGCAGCGCGATCATCGGCGTCTCGCCTAAAAAGCGCAGTTCGAACAGCGCATCGCGGCGGCCTTCCACCACGGCATGAATGTCGCCTTCGAAAATCAGCTCGGTGCCCGGCTTGGGCGACTTGCTAGAACGAATATGCGCCAGCCCTCGGTGGCTATCCAGCGGACGCTCCAGCAGCATTTCCACCTTGCCGCCGCTGGCCTTGTGGCCGTGCAGGCGAGCGGGAATCACTCGCGTGTCGTTGAACACCAACAGGTCGCCCGGTTCTAACAGGTCTAACAGGTCGGGAAAGCGGCGATGGGCCAGCGCACCGCTTTGCCCATCCACACACAGTAAACGGCAATCGCTGCGCTGTTCGGACGGATAGCGGGCAATTAGCTCATCGGGTAGCTCGAAATGGAAATCCGCACGCTGCATGTGAAGAAGCTCTTTTCAGTGGTCAAACAAGCCGCCTAGGATAGCGCTTTAGGTGGATAAAGTCAGTCGATGTGATTGACCTAGTGGGTTATCTACGTATAATGCGCATCCATTGCCGGTGTGGCGGAATTGGTAGACGCAGCGGATTCAAAATCCGCCGCCTTTACGGGTGTGCCAGTTCGAGTCTGGCCACCGGCACCAAATTCAAGGGCCTAGCGTTTATCGCTAGGCCCTTTTTTTGTGCCTAACATTGACGTCGGTGGACGTTTTTGTCCGTGATGATGCTTTTAATCCTGTGAAGCCTTGCATTACCCCGCCTTTTTACGGGTTTATTTCCTGCCTCTTTGTGAAATACTTGAGCCTATTTATCTAATCGCCTCTTGTCATCCACGATTGATGAGGGCGCTAAGGCGGCCAACGCCTGTCTTTCATAAAAACGTTTGGCGCAACGCGCTTGCGAACCTTCAGTGGAGATGTGCTCAATGGCGAAGTCATCAGCCGATATGCTTAAGTCAACGCAACCCGGCGTTATGAGTGGCCACCTGCTCAACGGTGTCAGGGTCAGCGCCCAAGAGTCTCACCGTGATTGGGACTTCTTGGCCAACACGCGCGACGACGTAGTGCGTATCGACGTACCGGCTGATCCCCAAGAGCGCATGGCGTTCGTCCGCCGCTGGATGGCGAAACATCAAAAAGCCCTGAAACAGGGCGGTATGGCCGCCACCCTCGTGCTGCCACTGATGGCGCAACAGGCCCTGGCGGATCAAATGGTCGCCGTCAATGATCTGCAAGGCGTGGCAGAAGTGATTCGCCAGCCCAACGGCAGCCTGACCCTCATCATGAACAGCGGCCAGCGCATTGATATTGCAGCCGCCGATGTGGCCTTGGAAAACGGGCGAGTGGTGGTCGATGTCGACTCCCTCATGGAGCTATTGGGCAACGACAGTGGCCTATTGGTACCGCTGAGCCAACTTCCCGACGTGCAAACCTGGGAGCGACTGCCCGACGGCAACGTGATGGTCACCCGTGCCGACGGCACGCAAATGGTCATTGAGCGCGGCGCGCTGGTGCAGCAAGGCGATTTATTCCTGATCAGCCCTAGCAATGCTCTGCAGCAAGGCATCGCCAGTGGCGAGGATTTCGGCAGTTTGTTGTTTGTGCCCAGCGCCTCTTTCGCCACCGATACCTCAAGCACCAGCAGCTTCCCTAGCACCGCAAGCAGTAGTAGCAGCGAGCCGGTCAGCTCGTTTGGTGACATTCCGCCTTGGCTCTATATAGGGGGTGGTGCCATTGCCGTGGGGGCTGCCGCTGCAGGCGGTGGAGGCGGCGGTGGCGGTGGTGATGCTGGCCCGGCCACTATTAGCGGCTATGTGGTCGATGGCTATATCTCTGGCGCGACCGTCACCCGGGCCGTAAATTCGAACCAAGTCACCACCAATGACGATGGCTTCTTTAGCGGTCTGCAGGGCAGCGGTATCTTGACCGCGACTGGCGGCGTCGATATTGCTACGGGTCTACCATTTACCGGCGTACTACGGGCCCCTGAAGACGCGACGGTCATCACACCGCTGACCACGCTGATGGTGCAGCTATCGGCTCAGTTTGATGTCAACGATGCTGCATCGCAAACCATAATTAAAACTGCGTTGGGATTAGATGAACGTTTTAATCTGCTGATTACTGATCCATTGGGCGAGGACGCTGCTAGCGTTGAGTTGCTTGTCTCGAGTGTTAAGGTTGCTGGCTTGATGGCGATGGCCGACAGTGCAGGCATTAGCAATAGCGACGCGCTGTCACTTCTTGCCAACGCACTCAACCAAGCTAACGAGGCGAATCGTGAGCTAACTAATCAGCAAATGGCTGATGCGTTAGGGCTGCCCTCTATTGCAGGCCAAGTGAAGCAGGCACTTGATGCTATTGATAAAGCGGGTGCAGACGTCAACTTTGATGCTTATCGAGACGGCGATAGCAACCCTCTTCGCAATGCCCAGCAAGAGGTTCAAAACCCTAACAGCGATCTCTCTAAAACGATTGACACTCGCGCAGATCTGCCATATCTCACGATGCAAACTGCGGTTAATCTTGCGCAGAACGGAGATCTCCCCAATCAATATTTGATCAACCCAGGCCAAGTGTTTTCTGCGGGCACATTAGGGTTGACGGTTGCTGCTGACCGCCTAGCGCTTGTAGAGAATATCCTCTCAGGTGATTACGATATTAGTACTGCGCCTATCGAGCTGTCTGAGATCTATAACTGGTCAATTCGCGCCAGCGTCGAAGATGTGCTGGTGACCGGCGGTTTGGAACGCCCCGCCGTTTTAGGTGCTGAACGTGTTACGCTAACGGATGACACGATCCGACCGGATCAATTCGCAGATCTGAATACGCTGGATAACTTTATACTTGGCAGTACCGTGGTGCCTTACACACTTGAAGAGGCGTTGCAAACGGCAGAAATGCCTGAAAATTACACACTAGATCCAGAAACACCATTTGTTAGCAGTGAATTAAGCCTGCAAGAAGCGGCAGAGCTTATTGACGAAGCAAGGTTATTAACGGATCGCGCCCTGAATGCCGGAGATGATGGTTTAACACGTGAGATATTGTTGGATTGGACCATCCTCGACAGCTTTGACAACGTGATTGGCGCTTCCAGTGCAGATCCGCAGCTTAATGAAGCTCGCCGTGTTAGCGTTACTGAAGCCGTCATTACCCCAGCACAGTTTAAGCAGCTTGATGCATTAGATAATTTCGAGCTAGGTGCCACAGAAGTAAACTATACGCTTGCACAAGCCCTTGAAGCAGCTCCGCTAGCTAGCAACTACATTATTGAACTCGATGCTCCCTTTAATACAGGTACTGTAACCGTCGCACAAGCAGCTTCGTCTTTTTTGAATGTATCGCGTGTTTTAGAAGGTGCTAACAATCAACCTCCTCTTATGCTATTCCAGTGGTCCGTTAGTGATAGCGCCGATGCTATTATAGCGGAGCTCAATGATAATCATGTGACTGGTGCTGACCTCATCACAATTAGTGATCGTTCTCTCACCTTTGATGAATTTAACCAGCTCAATACGCTGGAAAACTTCCAGCTTGGCGATACCGTTGTAGGCTATACCTTATCGCAAGCAATTTCTGCCGACACGCTTGCTGATAACTATGAAATCGCCGAACAACCGCCTTTCAATGCCGGCAGTGTTAGCGTGTTAGAAGCAGAAGAAACGCTCGCAAAAGTAGAGAACATCCTGTCAAATGCGGTAAATCCACAAACGTCTAATGTTGATCAACTCTTCAATTGGACAGTGCTTGATACAGTTGACGCTATTTTGGGTGTGGGTGACGTTGATCACGTACTACGTGCCAATGCTGTCAACGTTAGCGATAGCATGATTACTTTGGAGCAGTTTGAAGCCCTATCAGAACTTCAGAGTAACTACGTGCGCACTGGCGAAACTATCGAGTACACGCTTTCAAGCGCCATTACCGCTGATAATAATGGTTCGTTGCTCAATAATTACGCGATCAACTCAGAAGAAATTCGCCAAGGTGGCGAACTATCAGTAACAGACGCACGTGATCAGTATGCTCAGATTGATACGTTAGTGGAAAATGCTGAAAACAGTGAAGAGCTGCGCGAAAACTTGCCGTTTAGCTGGATAGTGCAGGATAACGCTAATGCCATTATTAGCGATATTGCTGGCGTTCATGTGACTCTGGCAGATCAAGTGCGTGTCACCAATACAGGGATTAATCAAGCTCAGTACGAACGCTTGGTGATGCTTGAGAATTTTGAGCTGGCTGCAACCGTGGTTCGTTACACCTTAGAGGGGGCTGTTAGTACAGAGTTTGAGCTAGCAGGTAACTATCAACTTACGCCTGACGTGTATAATCCTGGAGCGCGTAGCGTTGCTGATGCCAGCGTAGAACTTGCTCGTGTTGAAGACATTATAAGCGGGGCTAGCAACGTCGACCAGTTAGATGCTGACGCCCTGTTTGATTGGGTCATTAACGATACTGTTGAGGCGATTTTAGCCGTTGAACAAGGCGCGTCATATATTGCGCGCGCTGATGAGATTCGTGTTACTGATCAAGTGGTTACGATTGGAGAGTATGCTGCACTGCTAGCGATTGAAAGCAATAACGACGGCTATCAGCGTGGCGGTGAGCAGGTGGAATATACGCTAGTGCAAGCGTTTTCTGGGGATGTGGTAGAGAATTACATCATTAGTGCTAGCGAGCTGTTTACCCCGCAGCCACTGACCGTGCAGTCTGCTATTAATGACCTGACAGTTGTACGCCAATTGCTGGAGAATGCTGAAAACGAGCTTGATCTCAGCAGTGTTTACATGTGGAGCGTGCTCGACAGTTACGCCAATATCGATGCGCAGTTAAGCGTTAATCTGCCAGACGGTTTGCAGCTTGCGGATACGATTCAAGTTACTAATCCCGCATTAACAGCTGTGCAATATGAACGGTTGGATGCGGCACTGGAAAACTTTAGTTTAGGTGATACTACCGCAGTAACCTATGCTGATATTAGCGATGCATTACGCGCCGAACAAGCGGATTTACTCGCCCCAGTGGGGCGTTTTAGCCTGTTGGATGATGCAGCTGCTCTGGTAACGACCTTAACCGTTTCCGACTCTGCCGATACATTAGCAAGTATCCGTACAGTATTAGAAGCAGCTGATGGTCTCGAAAATAACAATGAAACTGTTCAAACTCTGTTTAACTGGACGGTAAGCGATACAGCGGACAACGTTATACAAGCGCTCAATCAGGAGCATGTCACTCTAGCTGATAATGTGGTGCTTACAGATAATCAAGTTACTTACTCGCAGTATCAAGCGTTGATGACCCTAGGCAATTATCAATATGCCGATGATCCTATTGAAGTGCTGTATACTTTAGAAGAGGCATTAGATGTCATTGACAAAGAGGGTGTCGAGAGTCTCAATAAAGACCCTGGTGATGATAGTGTAGGTTATCGCATTGCTGATGAAGAACTGCCTATCGGCATTTTTACTGCTGCCGACGTTAAACCTTTGGTTGATAAAGCGGAGTCTGCCTTAGCTAATGCTAATACACCTACGCCCGCAGTAAACTCACTTCTGAAGTGGACGATTGTAGATGCGGTAGCTGCCCTGTTAGAAACACAGGTTGGCACCGAGTTTCCGCAGCATATTACCGACGCGCAGCAGGTTTCGGTGAATGATAATATCTTGGCAATTGCTGACTTGCAGCGATTGCAACGGTTAGATAACTTCGAGCTTGGTGATACGCCAGTTCGGTTTATCTTAACGAGCAACTTAACTTTGAGTCAGATTGAAAGTATTTCTAATAGCTATGAAATTACCCCCAATAGTGGTGAGTTACCAAATTTTTCATTAACCACGGTTGCCGATGCACAAGCTCGATACCAGTCGGTTCAAGCGATTGTTGATGGTGCGCTAAATAGCCGCAATGTTAGTGTGGAAGCGCTTCAAACATGGAGTATTACTGGTGCTGAGGCGACTAGTTTATTGGCGGCGAGCGGCGAAGCATGGGTAACGGGCGCAGATGCGATTAGCTTAGACTTGGCGTCTGGTGAACTGCTAAACGCTGATCAGTATGAGGCGTTTGTTGCGCTAGATAACGTGATGCTCGATGGCGTGGAGGTGGGTTATTCCTTGCAAGATGCTGTTGTTTTTGTAAACGCTGGAGGAGTGTTGCCTTCTAGCTCAGATGAGCGCCCAGGAGGCTATCAGCTTTTAACTGACCAGCCTTTTAATACCTCCCCGTTAACGGTGGCTGAAGTTGAGCAGCTTTTAACAACAGTGACTTCTGTTATAATTAATGCAAGTAATGAGGTTGACTTAGAGCGCGATAATTTGCTGAGCTGGATTGTAGAAGATGATGCACAGCAGCTGATAGACGCTATCGATAGCAGCGCGTTGTCAGCAGCGAGTAGTGTACGCGTTAATGCTAATGAAATAGGTTACCAAGATTATGAAGTGCTGAATGAGTTAAGTAACTTTGAGCAGTCAGAGCTGGTTGTTACTTATCCGCTTGGAGCTCTTGTCCAGCGTGTTATCAGTGGGGCGGATGCTCCGGAAAATTACTCGCTGGTGACAGAGCAAGCATCTTTTCTCGATGCAGGGTTGTTGGATGTTCGCGCAGCCAAAGAGCTATTTGACACCGCAAGTGCGCTATTAGATGGTGCTGTAAATAGCGATGTGCCTCTTTCATCATTGACGTCTTGGGTGGTGCAGGATACTTACGAGAACATCTATACTCTCAATGTGGCCGATAATGGAGGGACGCCGGCAGATTTTCTAGTTAATGATGCTGCTAGTATCGTTATTATAGATGACCCGCTAGAAAGTGATGATGAGCAGGATCTCAATATTACGTTTACTGTGAGTGGCTACACTCATCAGCCTGGTGCACTTCCCGGCGGCAGCATCCCCCAACTCTCCAAAACGTTTGCCATTAATGGACAGCCGGACGGTGAGGTTGATCTCATTACTGATTTCCGGGTGGGGGATGCTCCTGGCTTTGATCAGGTATTTATTGACCTGACAGCAGACGAATTCGCATCACTTCGTGGAACCACGCCAGGGTTTGTGAAAGATCCCATAAACGGAGCGCTTGGCGCGGAGGACGCCTTCGCTGTCTTCACAACCGAGAGCTTTGCGGATCTTACGTGGCTTGATCAACTTGGCTTAGAGGATGAAGAGGTTGTTTATCTCTTGGCTAATGAAGACGCGAGCGGAGAAAATGCCCAGTTATTCCGCGTTGAGGACATAGGCACTGAGTTCGATACGCAGGCGCTAGCCAACTTCGAAAACCTAGATATCAATAACTTCCTCGACGATAACTGGAACACCAACTACTCCATTTCCTAATGCATGACTAGGCAAAGCCCAGGCAGCCTTCCGGCTGCCTGGGCTTTTTGCTGTTCTCCTCGTCATCACTCCCTGTCTAGCAACGCTCAGTCGCGTGTATCTATTGTTGAATCCCGCCAAGCATCGTATAAATGCGGTGCTTAAGTGCACATCAACTTAATAACATACACATCTTCGCTGGAGATACCCCCATGGGCGTGACCTATCACGAAAGCAATGCGCGTATGAGCCAAGTGACTGTTCATAACGGAACGGTTTACCTCGCGGGTCAAGTGCCAGCCGATGCCACGGTGGGCATGCGTGGTCAAACCGAGCAGGTGTTGGCGCGTATTGATGAGCTGCTGGCGCAGGCGGGCACCTCTAAAAAGCACCTGATCTCTGCTCAGGTATGGGTGACCGATATGGCCGAATTCGCAGAAATGAACGAAGTGTGGGAAGCCTGGGTGGTGCCGGGGCGTCCGCCGGTACGCGCGGCGCTGGAAGCCAAGCTAGCCAAGCCCGAGTGGAAAGTGGAGATTATGGTAGTCGCCGCACTGCCTGACGCATAAAGACAGCAGCCTGCTGTAGGTGCGTTAATACAACGTTAACGCACCCTCGCTTTTCAGCAGGGCATCGCCGTATAGTAAAGGCTCTTATTGAGAACCAACCCAGTGGTAAGTTCATGGCCCAGTTTGAGCTGCATAGCCGCAATTTGGCCCCAGAGCAGGTAGCGCACTCCCACGATTTTCACCAGCTAATCCTGGCGACGTGTGGCGTTACCGAGCTTGCCATGGAAGGCCAAGGGGAGCGGGTGACCGCTCGCCGAGGCTGTTTGATTCCCTCATCGCGCCATCACGAGTATCAAGGTGATGGCAGCAATCGAACGCTGGTGCTGGATATCCCTGTGCAGCACTTAGCCTCCCTGGAAAAGGGCAGTGAGATTGAGCGCTTATTCGATAAGCCACGTTTCTTTACCGTTCCGCCTGCTTTAAATCAGCTCACCCATGCGCTTGCGCATCAGCTTGACCAATGCCCAGCACTGCAAAATGAGATCGCCGTGTTGCTACTGCGAGCGCTCTATATGTACCTGCAAGACGCGCCAAAACAGACGGCCGACCAGCTCGGGGTGCGCTGTATCAGTGAGCGGCTTGATCTAGAGCGGTTGGATGCCTGGCTAGACCAACATTTGGCGGATGAAGTGCGCGTTGAGCAGCTAGCGGCCCTGTGTGCATTAAGCCCTGGGCACTTTCATAGCTGCTTTCGTGAATTAACCGGGGTGACGCCGCTGGCCTATGTACAGAGCAGGAGGCTAGAGCATGCGCGCACGCTGGTGCGCCATAGCGCGCTGAGCCTTGGACATATTGCCATGCTGGTCGGCTTTCGTGACCAGGGCAGCTTCTCACGCGCCTATCGGCGCTACTTCGAGATTTCCCCCTCATCTGACCGCTGAACGCCTTGTCTGCCTGACTTACGGGCAAATTTGCCAGAGTTTCGGGCAAGCACACGCTGTTGCATCGTCGTAGTCTCAAGAGGAACCCCATTTTCCTTGGAGAGACCCCATGGGCGTGACCTATCAAGACAGCAACATCCGCATGAGCCAAGTGGCCATTCATAACGGCACGGTGTATCTCGCAGGCCAGGTGCCCACAGATTCTACCGCCGATATGCGTGGGCAAACGGAGCAGGTGTTGGCCCGAATCGATCAATTGCTGGCCCAGGCGGGGACCTCTAAAGAGCATTTGGTGTCGGCGCAAATTTGGGTCACCAGCATGGCGGAGTTCGACCAAATGAACCAAGCCTGGGATGCCTGGGTGGTGCCTGGCCGCCCGCCGGTACGTGCCGCCGTGGAAGCCAAGCTGGCCAAGCCTGAATGGAAGGTGGAAATCATGGTCATCGCTGCGCTGCCGGAGGCTTGATATGCAGGTTGTCTCGGCAGCGGAAGTCGCGCAGTACCTTACTTGGCAGGGCGTCATCGACCGCTTGCGGCACACCTTTGTGAACGGGGTGGAGTCGCCACCGCGCCACCATCACGCCATGCACCGGCCCGACGGCGAAGCCACCATGCTGCTGATGCCTGCCTGGGAAGCCGCTGGCTATATCGGTGTGAAAATGGTCAACGTGTTTCCGCAAAACGCAGAGCACGGAATTCCCGCGATTTCCGGGCTTTACCTGCTCAGCGAAGGCAAGCACGGTCAGCCGTTGGCCTGTATCGATGGCAGCGAATTAACCCGCCGCCGCACCGCCGCCGCCTCCGCTCTGGCCGCCCAGGCGCTAGCCAATAAAGACGCCGAAACGCTGTTGGTCGTGGGCACAGGCAAGCTGGCTCCTATGGTGATCGAAGCCCACGCCAGCGTGCGCCCCATCAAACGCGTGCTTATCTGGGGGCGACACCCCAGCAAGGCCGCCGCGATTGCCGAGGAGTACGCAGACCGCTTTGATACTCAGGTGGCGGATAACTTACCCACCGCCGTAGTAGAAGCCGATATCGTCAGCTGCGTGACACTCTCCACCCAGCCCATTATCAAAGGAGAGTGGCTAACGCCCGGTACTCACGTTGACCTAATTGGCGCGTTTCGGCCGCAGATGCGGGAAACCGACGCGGCGTGTTTACACCGAGCACAGGTGTTTGTGGATACCTACGCGGGCGCAAAAGGCGAGGCGGGGGACATTCTGCAGGCCATTGAGGAGGGCGCTTTTCAGTTTGACGATATCCGTGCGGAGCTTGCTGAGGTGCTCACAGGGGCCAAACCAGGGCGCTCGGATAAAGACGCCATCACGCTGTTTAAATCGGTAGGGGCCTCACTGGAGGATCTCGCTGCCGCGATTGAACTATGGGAGTCACTGCCCAAGCATCACTAATAAACTCCGCTGCAGGCCTGGCCGTATAACAACAATAAAGGCCACCACGCCCGCAGCACTGCAACGCCAGTCATAACGAAGACCATCAATAACCAAAACGAGGTGTGTTATGAACGCTAATCGCTCTTTGCTCTTCACTGCCCTTGCGGCACTTCCGCTGGCAATGGCCAGTGCCACGGCTCAGGCCCAATCCTATGAAATGGTGATCGCCACCCAGCTCCCGGAGGATATGAACAATAACGAAATCTATCCGGCGCTGGTGCATTTTAAAAATCTCGTCGAAGCCCGTACCGACGGGGATCTGGAAGTCACTATCTTCGGCGGCGGCCAGCTCGGCTCTGAAGTAGAAAATGGCTCAGAAGTGCAGGGCGGTCGTACGCTGCAGTCCACCATTATGTCCGCCGGGGCCATGTCGTCGTTCTATGGTGACTACCAAGCGGTGACCGCGCCGTTCCTCTTTACCAGCTGGCGGCAGGCCTGGACGTTCTTCGATAGCGAGTGGTTTGCCGACTTTATGTCGGGCACCGTGGATGCCGCGAGCATGCGCTATCTAGGTACCTTCGATGACGGCGGCGGCTTTGTAGCCTTCACCAATAACGTCCGTTTGATCGAAACCCTGGAAGACCTGGAAGGGCTCAATATTCGCACCGAAGAGAACCCGGCCCACGTCGCCATTATGCGCTCGTTAGGGGCCTCCGCGACGCCGCTGCCCTGGGGCGAGCTGATCACCGCGCTGGAAACCGGCTTAGCCGATGGCCAGTTCAACGCGCCGGTGCTCAACACCACCTTCAACTTCGATGCGGTGACCGACTACACCACCCTCACCGGGCATGTGTATAACAGCGCGCCTTGGGTGGTGAGCGAGTCCTGGTACCAATCGCTGCCGGAAACGCACCAGCAGGCGGTGATTAGCTCGGCGCGGGAGGCCATTCAGCTCAGCCATGGCATGTCGGGCGCACTCGCCACCGCCAGTTGGGTCGAGTCCTGCGAGCGCTTTGAAGCCTGCTACCTGATGCCCGATGCCGAACGTGAGCGCATGGCCGAAGTGGCCCGCCCCGCTTGGCAGGAGTGGATCGTGAACGACTTCGGGATGGACGAGGCGCGCGTGCAGGGCCTGCTAGATGAAGTGGAGCGCGTGGGCCAGCAGCTAGCGGAAGACGATCTGCGGATTTACGGACAATAACGGTGATCAACGCTGGGGCCATGCGCCCCAGCGTGAGGAATAGCCATGGGCGTTTTAACTCCTTTGCGCCGCTTAAGCGACCTGGTCAATCAGGTCGCTATCGTGGTGTGTGTGGGCTGTATTCTGGCGATGCTGGGCATCTCCTTTACCGCATTTTTATACAAATTGATCACGGGCAGCACGCTGAGCTGGACCTACTCGTTGGCGCGGCTGTTTTTGCCTTGGATTGGTTTTCTCTCGATGACGATTTCGCTGCGCTACGGTGAGCACGTCGCCATGACGCTGCTGGTACGCAGCTTGCCGAAAGTGATGGTGCAGGTGGCCGCCGGGCTTTGCCTAGGGGTGATTGGCCTATTTGCGCTCATGCTCACCTGGTATGGCTGGGACTACTTTAGCAGCGCCACTCAAGTGTACATGGTCTCCGACCAAATCCGTATTCCCAGCAAGGTCACCGCCGTTGTCGTGCCGATGAGTGGGGTCATTATGCTGCTGCACTTGGTGCACGGGTTTGCACTGCTCGAACACTTTATGGATGAGCAGGACGTGATTGGCGAACTTATCGATACCGTTGATGGGGAGCACCGCTCATGACGCCTGCGATTATTGCGTTTGTTGTACTGCTGTTTATTGGCGCGCCGGTAGCCGTTGTGATGGCGATGTCTGGGTTGGCGGGCGGGTTTGCGATTGGCGGCGAGCGCATGCTCGGTATCATCGCCGACCGTATGTTTTCTGGCGTCTCCGGCTTTCTGCTGATCGCCGTACCCTACTTTATTTTTACCGCAGAGCTAATGAACCAGGGCGGGCTGACCCACAAGCTGATCGCGTTCAACAATGCGCTGTTTGGCCGGGTGCGGGGCTCGCTCTCCCATGTGAATATTTCGGTCTCGGTGTTTTTTGCGGGTCTGACCGGGGCAGCGGTGACCGATACGGTGGCCATCGGCAAAATCATGATCCCCGAGATGAAAAAGCAGGGCTACGATGCCGAATATGCAGCGGCAGTGACCGCGTGCTCTTCGATCATTGGGCCGATTATTCCCCCCAGCGTGGTGATGGTGGTCTACGCCACCTTACTGCGGGATATTTCGGTCATCGACCTGTTCGCCGGTGGCATTATCCCTGGCCTGCTGATGGCCTTGGCGCTGCTAGGCGTTAGCTTCTTTTTAGCCTGGAAGCGTAACTACCCAAAACAGGCACCCACGCCGTTTAAGATGGCGATCATGTCGTTTGTACTGGCGCTGCCCGCCATGGTGGTGCCGCTGATTATTTTGGGCGGTATTCTCTCAGGCTTAACCACCATCACCGAAGCGTCGGGGTTTGCTGCGGTATACGCCATCGTGATCGGCGTAGTGTTCTACCGGAACCTGACGTGGCGAAAAATATGGGAGGCGTTAGTCACTACCGTGCGCTTTTCTGGGGTGGTGTTTTTCCTGCTAGCCACCTCGGCGGTGCTGGGCTGGTTTGTCACCCGTTCAGGCATTGCACGGGATGCGGCCAGCATCATCACCACCTTTAGCGACGCGGCTTTTGTGCAGCTGATGCTGGTCTGCCTGCTGCTGCTAGTGGTGGGAACGGTGATGGACGTACTGCCCGCGCTGGTGGTTATCGCGCCGGTGCTGGTGCCCGCCATGATTCAGCTTGGCTTTGATCCGCTTCACTTCGCTATTCTGATGATTGTGGTGCTCAATATCTCTAACGTCACACCGCCGGTGGGGATGACGCTAATGACCGCCGCGCGAATAGCCGAGGTGCCCTATGAACGGGCCATTGTGGCGTCGCTGCCGTTTTACGTCTCGTTCTTGGTGGTGATTGTGCTGCTGGCGGCCTTCCCGGCGCTTTCCACCTGGATACCGTCACTGCTGTGACCAGCTAAGGACTGCGACTCATGAAGTGTTTTTACCACCCTGACCAAGTGTTACATGCGCCGCCCACGTTTCTGCTACGCGGCCAGCCCGCGCCCTCACCAGAAGGCCCGGTGCGTGCCGAGCTGCTAACGCAGGGGTTAGCGCAGGCTGGCTTAGTGCTCACTGCGCCAGTGGAGTCAGACTCCCCCAAACTGCGTAAGCGCCTGGAGCAGATTCATACGCCGCGCTATTTGAAATTTCTGGAAACGATCTACGCCCGCTGGCAAACGCTACCCAATGCAGCTGAGTTCGTGGCACCCAATATTCACCCTTGCGGCGGCCACCACTACCCCCGTCACCCGGTTGGGCAGGCGGGCTGGCATCTGCACGATATGGCCTGCCCACTGAGTGCGACCAGTTTTCAAGGCGCGCTGGCCTCGGCCGCCACCGCTCAGGCGGCAGCAGAAGCGGTGCTAGACGGAGAAGCGGTTACCTATGCGCTGTGCCGCCCGCCGGGCCACCACGCTGGGCCAGAACGCGCCGGCGGCTTTTGCTTGCTGAACAATTCGGCGCTGGCCGCCACCGTGCTGCGCGAACGCTTTGCCAAGGTGGCAATTATCGATGTAGACCTACACCACGGTAACGGCACCCAGGATATTTTCTACGCCAGGGGCGATGTATGGACCGGTTCGCTACACGCCGATCCCAGCGATTTTTACCCGTTTTTCTGGGGCGGTGCCGATGAAGAGGGTAGCGATGAAGGCGTGGGGGCCAATGTGAATCGCCCCCTGCCGGTGGGCAGCGATGGCGAGGTCTATTTAGATGCGCTGGCGATCCTGATCGACCATCTGCAGCGCTATGAGCCGGATGCCGTGGTGGTCGCGCTGGGGTTAGACGCCCATAAGGATGACCCGCTAGCGGGCCTTAATGTGGAAACCGAGGCGTTTATCGAGGTGGGCAAACGCTTAAAAGCGCTCTCGCTACCCATGGTGATTGTGCAGGAAGGCGGCTACCCCACCGAGCATTTAAGCGCCAACCTAGCGGCCTTTATGCAGGGGTTTACCGCATGAGTAAAACCGCATTTTACTGGCACGAACGCTGCTTTTGGCACGACCAGGGGGCCATCGGTGTTTTCTCCGCGCCGGGGGAGTTCTTGCAGCCCCAGGCCGCCTCCGAAAGCCCTGAGAGCAAGCGGCGGCTGAAGAATATTCTGGAAGTCAGCGGGCTGATTGACGAGCTTTACGTGGTGAAACCGCCTGCTGCAACGCTCTCTGACCTACTGCGTTTTCATACCCCGCGTTATTTGGATGAACTGCAAGCAGGGGATGAAGCACGGGGTGGCAATGGCGGAGACTGCGCGCCCTATATGCCGGGCAGTTGGGCGGCGGCAACCCACTCAGCGGGGCTGGCCATTGCTGCCGTTGAGGCCGTGGCACTGGGCGACGTGGATAACGCCTATGCGCTATGCCGCCCGCCGGGCCACCATGCCGAAGCCGACCAGGGCCGAGGATTCTGCCTGTTAGGCAATATCCCCGTTGCGGTAATGCGTGCCCGCACGTTAGGCCAAGCCAAGCGCGTGGCGATACTCGATTGGGACGTTCACCACGGCAACGGCCAGCAGGCGGCGTTTTATCACGACCCCGATGTCTTCACCGTTTCCATGCACCAAGCGGCCAACTACCCGCTGGAAACCGGTGGTTTCGACGAGCAGGGCGAAGGGGACGGGTTAGGCGCTAACCTTAACTTGCCGCTACCCCCAGGCTGTGGCCTGGGAGCCTACGCGTATGCGATGGAAACATTGGTGCTGCCCGCTTTGGAGGCATTCAAGCCTGACCTAATCGTGGTGGCCTGTGGCTATGACGCCTGCGCCAAAGACCCGCTAGGCAAGATGCTGCTCAATAGCCAAGCCTTCGCCACCATGACCGCCCAAGTCAAGGCCGTGGCAGAGCGCTGCTGCAGCGGCAAGCTGGTAGTGGTGCATGAAGGCGGCTACTCCGAAGGTTATGTGCCGCTCTGCGGTCATGCCGTGATCCAAACCCTTGCGGGCAGTAAGACCGCCGTGTTCGATCCACAAAACGACGAAATTGCCGCCTGGGGCTACCAAGCGCTGCAGCCACACCAGCAGGCGTTAATTGATGGCTGGCACCAACAGTGGGAGCAAACAACCCGATGACACCACTCTATGATCGCGACGGTTGGATCTGGCAGGATGGCCAGTGGTTCGCCTGGCGGGACGCCAAAGTGCATGTGTTCACCCATACGCTGCACTATGGCATGGGCTGCTTTGAGGGGGTGCGCGCCTATGCAGGAGCGCAAGGCCCCCAACTGTTTCGAGTGGCCGAGCATACTCGCAGGCTAGTGGAAAGTGCCCATGCGCTGGATATTCCACTGCCGTTTAGCGAAGCCGAGCTAATTGATGCCCAGCGCGAAAGCCTGACCAAAAACGGTTTAAGCAGTGCCTATTTAAAGCCCACCGTTTTTTTAGGCGCGGAAGGCCTGGGGCTACGCGCTCAAGGGCTGACCACCCATGTAATGATTGCTGCCTGGGATTTAGGACCTTATATCTCACCCCATGCGGCGTCCCACGGCCTACGCGCTTTAACCTCTTCCTGGGCGCGCCACCACGTCAATATCAGCCTATGCCGCGCTAAAACCAGCGGCCACTACGTGAACTCGATGCTGGCGCTCAATACGGCGGTAAAAGCGGGCTTTGATGAAACCATCATGCTCGACCCAGAGGGCTATGTGGCCGAGGCTTCGGCGGCGAACGTCTTTTTGCTGCGCGATGGCGTGCTGCACACCCCGGAAGTAACCTCTTGCCTGCAGGGCATCACCCGCGATAGCGTCATTCATCTGGCTCGCGATGTGTTAGGCATTGAGGTTAAAGAGCGGCGCATTACCCGCGATGAGCTCTACACCGCTGATGAAGCCTTTTTAACCGGCACCGCCGCCGAAATTCTGCCGCTGAGGGAGCTGGATGGGCGCAGAGTTGGCAGCCGTGCCGGGGCACCGCCGCCCAGTGAGCCGATTGCGGCTAATAGCGTGACGGCTCAGCTGCAGCACCTTTATCGCAAAGCGGTGCGCGGTGAGCTAGAGGCTTACCAGCACTGGCTAACCCCGGCATAACCTTGTAATAGACTTGAAATAGCCCTTGAAATAGACCCGGGGCAAGCGGCGCTAGCCGTGCTGCTGAATCGCCTTCTCCAGAGCGGCCAACCTACCGGGTTCCAGCGCTCCTTCCACCGCCGTAATACGGATCACGTTGGCCAGTTCAGGGTGCGCAAGGCGGGCCACCAATACACCTTCGGCTAGCAGTTCCTGGTGAACCGCCGCTGCCAATTCCGCGCTGGAGAGCCGAATGCCGACGAAGTTCGTCGCGCTGGGCAGCACGTCGGCACCCAGGCTGATAAAGTGCAGCGCCAACTGTTCGCGGCGGGCTTTCACCGCTTCAATGTGCTGCTGTACTTCCTCGGGGTGATCGAGCACGACTTCGGCCGCTGCCTGGGCGAACGAGGACACCGCGTAGTGAATACGCACCTTCATCATCATCGCCAACACGTCAGGCTCGGCAATCGCGTAGCCAATCCGCATCCCGGCAAGGCCGTGGGCCTTGGAGAGCGTGCGTAGGCGAATCACCCGCGGCAGCGCCTGGCCGAGGAACTCGCTGCCCGCGTCGTCACGAAAATCGCCGTAAGCCTCATCCAGCAGCAGCCAGCACGCCTCCGGCAGCGCCTCGCGTAGCTTGAGAATCGCGCTATCGCTGTGCAGGTGGCCGCTGGGGTTATCGGGGTTCGCCAAATACACCAGCCGCGCATTTTCTTGATGGGCGGCGGCGGCCAGCGCTTCTAAATCCGGAGCAAGTACGCCGGGCGCTTCATGGTAACTTGGCTCGATCAAGCGGCAGCCCTGGCCTTTGGCGAAGTAAGCGAAGGTAGGGTAGGTGCCCGCCGTACTCACGACCGCATCGCCCGCCGTGCAGGTGGTGCGCAGCGCCAGAGCGATCAAGCTATCGGCACCGGCATCCACCAGCAGGTGCTCCAGGGGAATGTTCTGCTGTGCGCTCAAGCGTTGGCGCACTCCGAACGCCTCGGCATCGCCATAACAGTAAACGTGCTGCACCACCGCATCGCCAAAGTGCTCCCGCAAGGCGCGATGGGGCATGTCTAGCCCCTCGTTAGAGCCCAGCCGGTGCGGGATCTCTCGGCCAAGCCGACGCTCCAATACTTTAATGCCGGGGAACGGGTTGGCCGGGCCTTCGCCAGTGAGATGCTCGGGGTAGCGGGGCATAACGTCTCCAAATCAGATAGCGTAAACTGTCGCCTAGCACAGTAATGAAAGCATGAACGGCAATGACAATACCCGTCCAAGGATACGGCATGGCTCACTTATTGCGAATCGTGATGATTCACGGTCACTTAAATGGCGTGGTCGAACTCAGTGTGGACGGCCACACCAATATTTGCGGCACCAACGCCTCCGGTAAAACCACGCTACAGCGGCTGGTGCCGGTGTTTTACGGCGAGCTACCCAATAAGGTAGTGCCCAAAACGCGTATGAAGTTCGATGCGTTCTACTTGCCCCACCGGAACAGCTATCTGGTGTACGAATACCGCCGCGAAGCGGGCAACATCTGCCAAGCGGTGCTGACCCGCAAGGCCGAAGGTGGCGTGGAGTACCGCTTCGTGGGCGCACCTTATCGACCGGATGATTACCTAGTGGAGACGGAGCAGGGCCCGCTGGCGCTGGACTATACCCAGTGGGCCAGCGGGCTGCGCCGTAGCGGCACGCCGGTTTCTCCCAAGCTGGGCGCGACCTCTGAATTCCGCTCGGTGATTCAGAACGACTTTACCCAGCTCCACGGCAACAGCCGCGACGGCCTGAGGCTGCGCCAGATCGCCGCTCAGTTTAGCCTAGTGAACCCCGAGCGGCGCATTCGCCATATCGAAAAGCTGGTCTCGGCGGTGCATGCCAAAGAGGGTAAGATGGACACCCTCAAGACCATGCTGGCGGCGATTTTCGAAGAGGACGGCGTCGAGCTGCCCGTCACCCGCATCCGCAGCGCCAAAGCCCGCGAATGGATTGCTCAGATGCGCCAATCCATGCGTCTGGAGCCGCTGCAAGCCTCGCTGGCCAAGCTCTCTGGCATCGACCGCGAGCTGGCCGAACTCGACACCACCCTGTGGCAACTCAAACCCCAATTGGCCGACGACCGCGAACAGGCCCAGCGGCGGGTGGCCGATGTAGACAGCGAACTCAATCGCCACCAGCAGGCATTCCAGGCCGAAGAGCAGGCCTACACCGAGCGGCGGGATGCACTCAACGACCAGCACAGCGAAGTGGCAAGCCAACTGCAGCACACCCAGCGCCGCCTCAACGACCTGCAAACCCAGTTCGAGCGCTATGCTGATGCCGATATGCCCGGCCTGGAGCGGGATATCAACGCGCTGCCCCAGTGGCGCGAACAGCGCGACCAGCTGCAGCAACACCTGCAAGTGATGCAGGACGCAGTGAAGGAAAGCCAGGCGCGCCTAGATGGCCGACTGCGCGAACTCTCCGACACCCTCGCCCGCCAGACCCAAGAGAGTCAGGCGCTGATCGACGCGCTGGTCGAAGAGAAGGCCGGGCGCCGCGAGCAGCAGTGGCAAACCGAACAGCAGCATAACGAGCGCTATCAGCAGGCCCGCCAGCGGCTAGAGAGCGAGTACCAAGCCCAGCTAGAACTAGGCGTGGAGCAGTTGGCCGAGCTAAAAGCCCAGCTCGCCATGCCCACACAAACCCGCGAAGAAGCCCAGGAAGCCGAACTGGCCCAGGCACGGCTGGACGACGCCCAGCAAGCCCGCAGCGCGGCGGGGGCGACTCTGGAAGCGCTGCGCCGCGAGCTGGATACCCACAAACGCGAACGCGACACCGCCGAACAGCATCTCGTGCAGTGCCGCCAACAGCGCGAGCGCGCCGAGCAGCACTGTTACACGCTCTACCAGCAGCAAACCCCCGAGCAGGGCAGCCTGCGCTACTTCTTGCGCTACCACCGCCCCGGCTGGGAGCAGCAGCTCGGCAAGGTGATTGCCCCCGAGCTGCTGGAGCGCCGCGACCTCGCCCCGCAGCTAGCGGAAAACGCCAGCGACGACCTGTTCGGCCTGGCGCTGGACCTTTCCGCTATTGCGCTGCCGGAGTATGCCCAGGACGAAGCCAGCCTGCTGGCCGCCATCGAAGAAGCAGAAGGTGCCAAAGCCCGCGCCCAAAGCGCCTGCGTCGCCGCTGAAAAAGCGCTCAAGCAGCACAACGAGCGGGTGCAGCAGGCGGATGATGCCCAGGATACCGCCCGGCTGGCCCACCAGCGCGCCGAGCAAGAAGTGGCGTACGCCCTGGAAGCGCGCCGCCAGCAGCAGGCCCGCCACGCGGAGAGCCAGAAAGCCCGCCGTGCCCACATCGAAGGCGCACTGGCCCGCCAGGAGCAGGCACAAGCCGAGCTGCGCGACGAGAAGCGCGAAGCCCTGGCCGAGCTGGCCGAGACCCATCAAGGCCAACTGCTGGAACTCAAAGCCGACGCCCAGAGCCAGCTCGACAGCCTGGAGGCCCAGCTACGCACCTATAAACAGCAGCTTAGCGATGCCAACGCCGAACACCAGCGCCAGCGCGAAGAGCTGGAAGCCGCCTTCAGCCAGGAACTGGCCGACCAAGGCGTCGACCCCGCCCAGCTCAAGGCCACCAAAACCCGCCTGGAAGCGCAGAACGAGCGCATTCGCCACACCACCGCTCGTCAGGAGGAGCTGGCCGAGTACCAGCGCTTCATGCGCATCGAATGGGGCCAGCACAAACCGCAGCTAGTGGCGGAAGAGGCCGAACTGGCCCAGCGCGACCAGCAGCTCAAGCGCGATAAAGCGCATTTGAAGAACGCCTTCCATGCCGCCCGCGACGCCCACCAGCAAGCGGTGAACGACCTCAAAGCCCAGCGCGACAGCGCCCGAGGCGCCCTGGACACTCTCACGCCGCTGCTCAACCAGCTGGACAGCCTGGAGCTGGTGGCCGAAGGCGCGCCAGCGGAAGCCAGCGTCGGGGATGTGGACGAGCGTATCGAGCGAACCCGCCAAGCGCTGACCAGCCGCCACCAGCAGCTAGAACAGTTACGCCGAGGCTGTCTGGAGGTCGAAAGCCAACTGATCAAAGACGCCAGCAGCGGCTTTGCCGATGCCCTGCAAAGCGAGCGCGACAAGCTGCCCAGCGACAGCCCCCGGCTACTGCTGCCGCTGCTGCGCGGTATGCTCAAACTGCTGGAGGATCAACAGCAGCAGCTGATTCAGGAAGGGCGTAACCTCAGCGACGATCTGGACAAGTTCTTTATCGTTTTCCGTGACCTGAACCGGCGCATCAGCGCTCAAAGCCGCCGGCTTTCGGAAGAGGTCGCCGACGACCTGCGCTTGGAAGGCATCACCAAGGCGGAAGTGCGCATTCAATCCACCATCGACGAGCTGGGCTTCTGGGAGCCGCTCAAACTGTTTGCCCAGCGCTACAAGGCGTGGCGGGAGTCTGGCCAGACGCTACCCAGCGACGACTACCTCAACGCCCTAGCGGACGTGGTCGACCTGCTGCGTAGCGACCAGCAGTACAGCTTCGAAAGCCTGCTGCGCCTGGAGCTGCACCTGAACGAAGGTGGCACGGATCTGGTGATCAAAAATGACCGCCAACTGCTGGAGTCCTCCAGCCACGGCATGGCGTATCTGATTCTATGTAAGTTCCTGCTTGCTTTTACCCGCCTGCTGCGCGGCGAGGCGCAAATCGCCATTCACTGGCCCATCGATGAGATCGGCACGCTGGCCTACCACAACGTGGAAAAACTGTTCGATGCCTGCGACAGCAACCGCATTCATATCGTCGGTGCGTTTCCCAACCCGGAATCCGACGTGCTGCTGCTGTTCGCCAACCGCTACCTCATCGAGCGGGATGCCACTCACCAGCAGCGCCGGCTCAAGCGTATCGAGCCGCGCCTCAGCGCGCTGGCGCAGAAGATCAAGCAGCGCCAACAGGAGGTCAGCGCATGATCGAACACGGCCCTTTACTGGAACGCCTGCTGGCCGGTGACTTCATCTGCGCCGTCAGCGACGACAACGCCTACCGCCACCTCTCCAACGAAGAGACCCGCGAGGCGATCGACGCCTACCTGCGCCCGCTCAACCGGCGGCTGGCCAGCAACGAGGATGCCAGCGTCTACTTCCTGGCCTGGCGCCAGCTCAACGACGCGGCGCGGGAGCAACTCTCCCGCCAGCTAGCTGACACGCTCAACAGCCTGCTGCCCATGCTGGAGTGGCTGCAATTGGTGCAAGAAGCGCTAGGCCACGACACCCTGGCGGCCCCCGGCGATGTGCTCAAACCCGCTGAATTCAGCGCCAAATGCGAAGACAACCAGAGCCTGCGCGAGCGCCTGGAGCGGCTAGCTACGGATAGCTTCTTTGGCTCCCAGAGCGACCAGTTGGATGCCCAGGTAAAGCAGATTTTCAAGCGGCTGAAGGAGCACGGCTACCTGATGCAGCCCCACAGCGAACGCCAGGTGTTCGTGGTAGCGGGCAAGATGGATTACTTGGTGGATGTGGTGCGCTTCATTCGTGATGAAGAGAACCTGCCGATCGATGCCGACGGAGACGAGGGCACGCAGGAGGCGTTGCTGTGAGTAAGCGTATGGGCAATGGCGTGAGCGAACTGGAGAGCCGCCTGCTGAAAACCGGCGCGGAGCGCCTGGCGCTGCTGGGCAAACACGCCGAGCGCCTCATGCAGGGCTATACCCGCGACGACATACCGCTGGAAGGCCTGAGCGACGGTGCGCTGCGCAAGCTGCTGGCAGCCCGCGTGCTGTGGCGGCCCGACGAGCAAAGCGGCGTGAAGCTCTCGCCCAAGGTGCGCGACCTGATCGCCGAAATGCTCGCCGACGAAGCCCGCCGCCACGTCAATGCCGACGTAGCGGAAACCCTGGAGCTGATTCGTAGCCAGATAGAGAGCTACCGGGAAGCGCGCAGCAAAGGCGAACACTGGCGGCAAGAGCAGCAGCTACTGCGCCTGCGCCAGGAAGTGGACGACCTCAACGGCCGCTTTGCCGACGCCATCGACAGCCTGTGGCAGCGGCTGAATAGCGATTTCGGCTTCGTTAGCCAGCTCAACGACAAGATCCGCGAGAACGACCGCGCCCAAAAGCAGATCGTGCGGCTACTCGATGGCCTCGCGCTGATCGACTTCGACGAGCTGATCGAACTGGTGGGTAGCGACGGCAGCCTGCGCAAGCTGCTCATCAGCCAGCTTCAGAACCGCCTGAGCCACCACTACACCAGCCTGCGGGAAGTGCAGCGTCGGCTGATCGACCTCATGGCGCGCTTTCGCAAGCAGCAGGCCCGCAGCCGTCTGATGACCGGCATGGCCGCCTTCATGCGCGAACACCCTGGCTTTGTGCCCGGCAACTACGCCCAGCGTAGCGAGGTGCCCGCGCTCTTCAACCGCGCCACCCCGCTCAACCCCGCCGCCGCCCCGGCGCTAGACCGCGCCCTGGATACCCGCGTACTGGCCGAACTGCTGCATGACCTGCCCGCCCCACGCCACGCCGCACAAAACGTCGCGGTCGCCAACCCCGTTCAACCCGCCGAAGAGAGCCTGGCCGCCGCCCGCCAGCAGGCGCTCAAGCAGGACGTGGAACACTTCTACCTCGCAGTGCTCGACCAGCCGCCTACCGAACCGGTCAGCGCCCTGGCGTACCTGCAACAGAGCGGCCTGGAGTGGGCGGACGAGATTTGGCTGTTCCAAGTCATTGCCGAGTATCAAGGGCTGCCGCGCAGCGAACAGCAGGCCTTCCGCCTGCAGCAAGAGGAGAGCAAGGCCAGCGCCTATAACGACCTGCGGCTGATTCACGATGTGGCCCTGGCGGTGGCGGTATGAACCTGACGGGGCGCGCCCGCTCTGGTCTCAATGACGTAGCGAAACAGCTTCGCCGTCAGCCGATAGTAGACAAAACGCGCGGTCAATGGGTGGAAGACGTGGTGGCCTGGTGCCGCCAGCAGGATATCGATCTCGGCAGGCGGCTTTCCAGCCAAGCCCTGCGCTTCGATGCCGAGTTGCTGGCGCAGATCAATGATGTACTGGAAAGTGCCCGCTTGGCACCGCTAGGCCGCTCGCTCAGCGGCCTGAGCAGTGCCGCCCAGGCGAAAGAGGGCGTAGAAGAAGATAAAGCCACCCGCGAAGGCCCCCGTGCCTGGCGCGTACTGCTCAGCCTGCCGCCCCAGCCCACCTCGGGGCTTGCCAACGAGCCGCGCTGCATACGAGACGTGGACGTTCGCCACCTCACGCTGGGGGCCTTCGGCGCTCTGGTGCAGGTGGAAAACCTCGACAGCTTCTACGCTTTCAACCCGAACATCAGCGCCCTCAGCGGTTACGCCAACCCGCTCATCGCCTACCGAGGCGATAGCCACTACGGCGGCGGCTTCGCCCACCTGGCCGAGGTATGGCGCAAAACTCGCAGGCCGCACCTTTACGCAGGCGACTTCGACGCCAAAGGCATTACCCTGGCGCTGGACAGCGGCGCCACGCACTTACTGCTCCCTGACATCGCGTGGCTCACCCAACACGCCACCCCCCTGCACCAGCCTGCGGGGCAACTACCTTATCAGCGACGATTGCGCCAGCTTCATGTCGGCCTATCGCCCCAACACCCGCTAAGGCCTTGCCTCACGCTGCTGGAAAAACAGGGGGGCTTAAGCAGCAGTGGTTTGAGGGGGAATTGGTGGCGGTGGGGTTTGGTTAGCAGCTTGCATCTTGCTTGGGCCTGGTTTGGGCTTGGCGTAAAGTATTAGCCGTGCAGTGTGTTCCTGACGGTATGACGAGGCTGAGCAAAACGCGCCAGCATGCAAATGTTGGATATGCCGCCTATTTTCCCTTTGCTTTCAGGCGAATCAGTGGGATAGAGTCGATAGACTGGCTACATAACCTCAATGAATGAGCGGGTACGTTTATTGGGGTTATGCAGTCTTCCGTATAAGCAGTGTTAGACGAGCAGCGAGGACAAATGCATACCGAACGCTTCCGGCAACTACGAAAGGATGCTCTTTCTAATCTATTTGGTAAGAAAGAGGTAAGTTCGATCTGGAGGAAGATCGTCCGCGGTCAGTTACGGTCCTTAGACTTCAAAGACTTGTACGATCACTACGACTTCAACTACAACATTGAAGAGCGAGCAAATGCCATCCGAAATGAACTTCTCAATGGCACCTATCGTGTATCACTTCCTCTGATTTACCGCCTTGAGAAGAAATTTGGTGTCTGTAGGCACATAGTGATTCCCCAGCCGGCAGATGCGCTCGTTCTTCAGGTTCTGGTGGAGCATGTAGCGGAACAAATTGTTAAACATCAACCTGCAGAAAATGCCTTCTACTCCCGCGACAAACATAATGTAGGCAAACCACATGATGCTGCAGAGTACGGCCTGAATTTCAGGCAGCAATGGAAAAAGTTGCAGAAGGAAATTTATCGCTTTAACGAAGACAAAAAACTTTTGATAGTTACCGACCTGTCGAACTACTACGACAGTATTGACATAAACGAACTAAAAAAGGTCTTCCTAGGCTATATCGAAGCCAACGAAGTGCTTGTCGATGTCCTATTTCGCGTCATAGAGGAAATTTCGTGGAAGCCTGATTATCTTCCCTACAGTGCCAGAGGTCTCCCGACTTCCAACCTAGAGGCGATCAGGCTGCTGGCTCATTCCTTTCTTTTCGAAGTTGACGAAGTTCTAGACAAGAAAACTAACAAGAACTTTACACGCTGGATGGATGACATTGTTATTGGCGTCGATGATCGAAGCCAAGCTATAGAACTGATTAGCTCGGTGTCAGATATGTTGAAGAGCCGGGGTTTGGCTCTTAACCTTTCAAAGACCGCAATCTATGACAGTAAAGAAGCTCGTTTTCACTTTCAGATTGAAGAGAACAAGTACCTCGATTCTGTTGAGGGCTTAAAGAAAGGAGACAAAGAATACGATAAAACAACGACCGAGCTTCGTAGGCGATTGAAAAAGCATTTCAAAGATCGGTCGCCTAAGTATTGGGACAAGATCGCGAAGCGTTACATAACAGCCTTTGGCAAGGCTGAATCCACGAAGCTGCTAACCGAGATCACCGATATTTATGTCAACTATCCGTCCTTGAGACCTAATCTCCTAATTTATCTCTCAAAGATTGGATACACGAAGCGCTCTGCGTCTAAGGTGCAAGAGATTCTTAGCGCTATAGATGTGTTTGATGATATTTCTCTATTTCAACTGGCCAGCTTAGTCACACTGTGGGAGGTTCCGCTCACTGACCAGGCAACTGAGTTCTTAAGCTCAGTTGACAACAGCTTGGTCTCGGCGTCATTCATGAGCAAAAATCCTGCGGATTTCTATTCTGCGCTGTGGTTCAAAGCTAAGTACTCACATCCTGAGGACCTAACTAAGTTCGTTAAAAAATATCAAAATCTTTGGCAAAGCGACTCATTTCTTCGTCGGCAAGTTACAGCGGTCATGTCCAGGCTGCTGATAACCAACAGCAAGCAGATTGATGAGCTGTTGCGTCAACAAATTTCGAGCGGTGTTGTAAGCACTGTTTCATTGGCGAATCAGATCCAGTCCTTTTCGAGAATCGACAAACTTGACGGAAAGCTAAATTTTTATTTGTTTCCCAAGAATCCGCAGCGCCCATACCCTCTGCAGAAATTCTTGGTTCTCTGTTCAGTACTAAATTCTGAAACGATCAGAACCAACGACTCGGTACGGGAATTGGTGCTCGACCATATTCATGACCCGTACTACAGGAAGTGGCTTGACCATCAATTCAACATCAAGTGAGTGCGCATCATACCAAGAAGCTACGTATGCAGCTTCTTGCTCTGGATACCGCCACTTCAGTCGAAGACATGAACATCCCTGGCTTTAGGCTTCACCCATTGAAAGGAAAAGACAAAGGGCGATGGTCGATTTGGGTAAACGGAAATTGGCGTATGACGTTCGAATTTCAGGACAGCAACGCCTACATTCTTGATTATGAGGATTATCACTAATGACGATGCATAATCCGCCGCATCCTGGTGAATTTATTCGGGACGTGTATTTGGAACCCTTTGGCATTAGCTCGCGTCAGCTTGCTACGAGTCTGGGCGTTTCACCGTCCACGTTGTCCCGGCTGCTCAAAGGAGAAAGTGGCATTAGCCCGGAAATGTCGCTGCGACTTTCCAAAGTGCTGGGACGTAGCCCTGAGAGCTGGTTGGCGATGCAAGATATGCATGATCTTTGGGTGGCTCGGAGTACGGTCGATCTGGATGACCTCCATCCACTGGAATTTAACGCCGCTTGATAAGCGCTTAACATGGTGGCTTCTCTTCCATTGCTGTTTCGCCTCCATGGTCAAGGCGCGCTTGGTGTAGGCGTTGTAGCAATTTTCCGAGAATAGCTATTAATCTCCATGGCCCCACAAAACACCATGAACCTACTCTTTCTCGGCACTTCAGCCGGTGTACCCACCAAAACAAGAAACGTCTCCGGCATCGCCTTGCGCGAGAGCAAGGGGAAGGGCTGGTACCTGATCGATTGTGGCGAAGGCACCCAGCATCAGGTTTTGCACACGAAGCTGTCGTTCCATTCACTGAAAGCCATCTTGATTACCCACGTGCACGGCGACCACTGCTATGGGCTGCCTGGCATTCTGGCGAGTGCGGCCATGGGCGGGCGCACAGCACCTCTAACCATTGTGGCCTCGGCAGGTATCCAAACCTGGCTGGAAGCCACGTTTGCGGTCACACAGCTTTGCTTGCCTTTTGCACTGGAATTTATCTGCTCCGATGACCTGCCCAGCGTTGAGTTTGAGAACATGGCGGTGACGACGTTTACGCTTTCCCATCGGGTGCCGTGCTATGCCTATACGTTCACTGAGCGCAACGTGGGTGCAGCCCTGGATGTGAATAAATTAGATCAACAAGGCATTCCCAGAGGGCCGTTGTGGGGGCAGTTGAAGCAGGGAAGGGATGTGGCGTTTGAAGGCAAGCCGCTGCGTAGCCAGGATTATCTGCTGTTCAAACACGCTCCCAGAAAAGTGGTGATTGCCGGAGACAACGACCAGCCCGAGCTGTTGGCAGAGGCATGCGCCGGGGCACAGGTGCTGGTGCACGAAGCCACCTACACCGAAGAGATGGCCGAAAAGGCCGGTGAGGTAGGGCATAGCTACGGCAAGCAGGTGGCGGCGTTTGCTCAAGCCATCAAGCTGCCCAACTTGGTGCTCACCCACTTTAGCCCTCGTTATCCGCTTATCTCCCATACCTCGCCTTCCATTGAGGATATCCGCAAAGAGGCGCAAAGCGTCTATTCAGGCGCGCTCTACTTGGCGAGGGATTTTGGCGAATACAGTTTGGATAAGGCGGGCCAGTTGATTGAACTGCCGTGCGAATAGCCGATGTCACCGTGCCACTTCTTGATAGCCCAACGGGTAGATCAGTCGCGGCAATAGCCTTCACCTGTTTTAACTATTAGGCAGTCTTCCTTTTCCAATAGCCATTTCATACCAGTGGCTTCGCCATCGCCAGCTCGGAGCAAGTGTTGGCCGTCCTCGCGGTTGAAGCGGATGCCCTCGGCGGTTGCTTGGCCTTCGAAGGTGCCGCGTTGATCGGCATCCAGGCCGTACTGCATTTCAAGTAGGTAGTGGCCGGGGCCTGCAGGTTCGTCTTTGCTGATGGCCAGAAATAACCCTTCAACGCCAATCCATCGGCCAATCCATTTATCGGTTAGCTGATGGTGGGACTGGTGTTGCTCGGTTGCCGTGTCCGGAGCAGGTGCGCTAGGTGACGCGGTGTTGCTGCACCCGCTTAATAGCAACACGGCGATGAGTGCTAACGCGGCTTTTTCCATGGTGGCCTCCGTCATCGGTACTGCCGTTACTTGCTATATACACGTACCATGCTGTTAGTTGGATCGAATGTTGGAATATGTCGAAGAGGAGTTCCATGATGCAAAAGGTAAGAATCGACCTGGTATCCGACGTGGCCTGCCCGTGGTGCGCCATTGGCTACCGGCGCTTGGAGCAAGCGCTAGAGACACTCAAGGGCGAGATCGACGTTGAGCTGGTCTGGCAGCCTTTTGAGCTGAACCGCGATATGCCGCCTGAAGGCGAGCCGATTCTGGAGCACTTGTGCCACAAGTACGGCAAAGACGCGGCTACCATGGAGCAGTCTCAGCGCGAGATTATGGCCGCCGCTGAAGAGCTTGGGCTGAATTTCCGGGGTGCCCTGGAGCGCCGGGCGAACAATACCTTCGCCGCCCACCGCGTGCTGGCGTGGGCCGGAACTCAACACCAAGAGACGGCGCTTCAGTTGGCGCTGTTTGAGGCCTACTTCGGTGAAGCGAAAAACCCCGCCGACCCAGCGGTGCTTCGTGAGAAGGCCATTGAGGTTGGGCTGGACGGTGACACCGCTGAAGCCATTGCCCGTTCTGACCAATACACGGAGGAAGTACGCGAGGCAGAACAGCGCTTTATGGACGCAGGGGTGAGCGCGGTGCCGGGCTTTATTCTCGATGGCCGTTACCTGATCTCGGGTGCCCAGCCCGCCGATGTGTTGGTCGATGCGCTGCGTCAGGTGGCCGAAGAGAACGCTAACAGCTAATGTGTGAGAAGCCCCGCCTGAAGGCGGGGTAGCACTCTCAGCTTATCCTTTTCCAAGCCCCAACCTGTGAACGCATCTCTATGAAAACCATTGGCTTAATCGGCGGTATGAGTTGGGAATCCACGCAGACCTACTATCGCCTCATCAACCAGCATGTGCGCACGGCGTTGGGCGGGCTGCATTCGGCCAAGGTGGTGCTGTACAGCGTCGATTTTGCCGAGATAGAGGCGCTACAGCATCAAGGCAACTGGCAGGCTACCGCTGAGATATTGGGTGCGGCGGGAAAAACGATCGAAGCGGCCGGGGCCGATTTTCTGGTGCTGTGTACCAACACCATGCACAAGGTGGCGGAGCCGCTGGAAGCGGCGGTCTCCATTCCGCTGCTGCATATCGCCGACACCACGGCTCAGGTGCTGCAACAGCAGGGCATTACCTGCGTGGGTTTGCTAGGTACGCGGTTTACCATGGAGCAGGCGTTTTATATCGAGCGCTTGCAGCGTCACGGCATCGAGGTGGTGGTGCCCACCGAGTCACAGCGTGAGCGCGTACACTCGGTGATTTACCAAGAGCTGTGCTTGGGCGTTGTAAAAGCAGATGCCAAAGCTGACTATTTGAAGATCGTCGCTTCGCTGGCTGAGCGCGGCGCGCAGGGCGTGATTTTAGGCTGTACAGAGATTGGCCTGCTGATTCAGCAAGCCGATACGAGCGTGCCGCTGTTTGATACCACCGAGATCCACGCGGAGCAGGCGGTTCAGCGGGCGTTGGGGCGTGGTTAGTCAGTCACTGACGTCCTCGCCCCTTTTGTGACAGTCAGCGTTAGCCGATTTTAAACGGATTCAACCCATTGGCCTGCTGCATCATCATACGTTTGGCAAAAGGCACGCGCTCGGCCAAGTGCAGGCTGAGATCGCCCAGTTGGCGCAGCGGCTTTGCGCCGGTGAACAGGTGGTGGAAGCTATCGGTGGCGGCAATCATCGCTTGGTTGGCCAGGCGGCGCTGGCATTCGAAGCGGTGCAGGCTGATGTGGTCGCCGGGGTCGCGGCCTTTGATGATCAGCTCGGCCAGGGTGTCGGCGTCGTGTAGGCCGATGTTCAACCCTTGCCCGGCCAGCGGGTGCACTACGTGGGCGGCGTCGCCAATCAGCGCGAGGCGTTTGCCGATGTAGCGTTTGGCGTGCTGGCGCTTAATGGGAAAGCTGGCCCGCGCCACAATACGGGTGAGCTTGCCCAGGCGCTTGGGGAAGGTGGTTTCGATGGCGTGCTGGAGCGCGTTGTCAGAGAGCTGTTCGCGGGCTTTGGTGGCTTCATCGCTGTCGTACCACACCAGCGAGGCGCGCTGGCCGGGCAGCGGCAGCATGGCAATCGGCCCTTTGGGGGTAAAACACTGCCAGCTAACGTCCTGCTGGGGCAGCTCGGTCTCGACGTTAATAATCATCGCCCGCTGGTGGTAGTCGTGGCTGGTCACGCCAATGCCTGCCAGCTCGCGTAGCGTAGAGCGCGCGCCGTCGGCCCCTACAATCAGTCGGGCGCTCAGGGTTTTGCCGTTATCCAGCTCTAGCATGCGGGCGGTGGTGGCCGCCATGGTGCTGAGCGGAGCGCACTGGGTATAGCAGGTCACGCTGGGCAGTTCTTCCAGGCGTTGCCACAGGGCGTGCTGCAAAGCGCGGTTTTCGATAAAGATACCGAAGTCGTTCATGCCGCTCTCTTCGGCGGAGAACACGGAGTGGCCGGTGCCATCCTGATTCGCCACATCGATATGCCGGAACGGGCAGCAGCGCTCGCCAGGCAGTATCGCGCCGCTGGCTTTCACAAATGCGAGCGACCGGGCGTTGAGCGATGAAATACGCAGGTCGTAGTCGCCGCTGGCGGGTTTCGGGGCGCTGCCGCGCTCGACGAGCCCTACGGAAATGCCCGCCTGGCCGAGCCTTGCCGCCAGGGCCGCGCCCACCATGCCGCCACCGACAATAATAATCTCGTGATCCCACTGCATGAGAGGCTCCTTACTCCGCTATCGAGGGCACATTGCATGTGCTTATATTGTCATACAGTATCGTTGACTTGTCGCAGTATTGCCTAGGGTGATCCATTGACGCAGGCCGTGGAAAGTACAGAAAAACGCGAGAGCAGCCAGGTGGCCGGGGAAGCGCTGGCCGCTTTCATCAAACGCCACCCCAAACTCTGGGTGATTACCGGGGCGGGGGTGAGTACCGACAGCGGGATTCCCGATTACCGCGATGCCGATGGCCAGTGGAAGCGCCCGCCGCCGGTGCAGCACGGTGATTTTATGAGTTCCTTCGCCGTACGCCAGCGCTACTGGGCGCGGGCGCTGGTGGGCTTTAAAGCCATGCGCGAAGCCCAAGTGAGCGGGGCGCATCGGGCGTTGGCAGAGCTGGAGGCCATGGGCCATGTGGAGCTGCTGGTGACGCAAAACGTGGACCGCCTGCACCAGCGGGCTGGCTCGAAAAAGGTGATCGATCTTCACGGCAGGGCGGACGTGGTGGCCTGTATGGCGTGCGGCTATCAAATGATGCGCCACGCCATGCACAGTGAAATGGCGCGCATGAACCCTGCCTTTGCCGCGCTGGATGCCCGCCACGCGCCGGATGGCGATGCGGATCTGGAAACCGATTTCTCTACCTTCAAAGTGCTGGACTGCCCCCGCTGCAAGGGCATCCTCAAACCGCAGGTGGTCTACTACGGCGATGTGGTGCCCCCGGGGCGGCGGTTGGCGGCCCAGGCGGCGCTGCAGCAAGCTGATGCGGTGCTGGCAGTGGGTACGTCGTTGATGGTCTATTCCGGCTACCGCTTCTGCCGCGATGCCCACGCCATGGGGCTGCCTGTAGCATCGCTCTCGCTGGGTGTGACCCGTGCCGATGCGTTTTTGACTCACCAATGGCGCGCGCCGCTAACGCCGGTGTTGGAGCAAGCGGTGGCGTGCTTGAAGAGCGCTTAACGCGCTTTCGACACCCACGGGTTGCCCTCGCTCCATAGCCGCCAGGGGGCGTCGCGGTCGGCGGGTTGGGCGTAATCGATGCCGACTCTTGGGCCGCTGGCAATCGTACTGGGCGGCTCGCCGGAGGTAATCCACAGGCCGTTCGCCTGATCGCCGTTTTGCGTCATATCGTGGCCGTAGAGGGCGTTATCGATACGCAGTGCCCGAGTCAGTTTGCCGGGGCCGTTGCTTAGGTTACGCCCCGCCACGCTGCGCCATGCGCGCATGGCAGGCTCGCCGATCACTGGCTCTACCGCTCGAATCAATACCGCGCAGGGGTTGCCTTCCGGCTGGGTGACCACGTTCAGCAGCCAGTGCATGCCGTACACCAAATAGACGTAGGCGTGACCGGGCGGGCCAAACATCGCCTCGGTGCGTGGCGTTCTGCGCCGGTGGGCATGGCAAGCGGAATCTTCCGAGCCACGGTAGGCCTCGGTTTCCACAATGCGCGCGGCCATTAGCTCACCATCGAGCTGGCGCACTAGCCAGCAGCCCAGCAGGTCTCGGGCGACTTCCAACGTATCGCGGTTGTAGAAGGCCTGGGGCAGGGGCGTGAGTGGCCCTTGCTCTATCGGTAACTTAACAGGGGTTAACGTGTCTCTCTGCGGCATACTATCGCCAAGTACTTGAGTAAGCTGCTAGGGTATTCTGTAGGCCATTAATTGAAAAGCGGAGTTGCCCGTGCTGACCTTTGAACACCAGTTTGCCACGCTGCCAGAGCCCCTATGGGTGGCCTGCCAGCCTACGCCCGTGGCACAGCCCAGCCTGATCGCGTTCAACGATGCCCTGGCCGCGCAGCTAGGTATGCAAACCCGGCCCGACGACGCCACGCTGGCCCAGTGGTTCAGCGGTAACCAGCTGCCGTCGGGTGCCGAGCCTAAAGCGCTGGGCTACGCCGGGCACCAGTTCGGCAACTTCGTGCCGCAGCTAGGCGATGGCCGCGCACTGCTGTTGGGCGAAGTGGTGGATCAGCAAGGAATACGCCGTGATGTGCAGCTAAAAGGCAGCGGCCGCACGCCGTTTTCTCGCGGTGGCGATGGCCGCTCGCCCCTTGGCCCGGTGCTGCGGGAATACCTGGTGAGTGAATTTATGGCCGCCGTGGGCGTACCCACCACTCGCGCCCTGGCTGCTGTCGCCACCGGTGAGCGCGTGGTGCGTCAAATGGCCGAGCCGGGGGCCGTGCTGACCCGCGTGGCCAGCAGCCATATTCGCGTGGGCACGTTCCAGTTTGCCGCCGTTCGCCGCGATGAAAGCGCGCTCAAAGCGCTGGCCGATCATGTGATTGCCCGCCACTACCCAGAAGCGGCCAACGCTGAAGACCCTTACCTTGCGCTGTTAGAAGCGGTGACCGCCCGCCAAGCGGCGCTGGTGGCGCGTTGGATGAGCCTGGGCTTTATCCACGGGGTGATGAACACCGACAACTGCAGCATTGCCGGTGAAACCATCGATTACGGCCCCTGCGCCTTTATGGAGCAGTTCGATCCGCAAAAAGTGTATAGCTCCATTGATCAGGGCGGGCGCTACGCCTTCAACAACCAGCCGGGCATTGCCCAGTGGAATCTGGCCCGTTTTGCCGAAACCCTGCTGCCGCTGATGCGTGAAGAGGGCGATGCCGTGGTAGAGCAAGCCACCGAGGTGCTTCGCGGCTTTACCTCCCGCTTTAGCGCCGAGCAGCGCCGCCTGCACGCTAATAAGCTGGGCCTTGCCCCAGAAAGCGACCGCGCCGTGGCGCTGATGGAAGCGCTGGAAATCCAGATGCATCAAGGTCGCATGGACATGACCGCGACGTTCGACGCGCTAACGCACTATGCGCAAGCGCTGATAAAGGACTCATCAGCCCATTCCCAAAAAGAGGCGCTGCTAGCGCTGACCACTCAGCCCGACGGCCTGACCGCTTGGCTGGCCGAGTGGGAAAACGCCCAGCAAGCGAGCCAGCAGAGCGAGCGTCTGGAGGCCATGCGCCGCGCTAACCCGGTGGTGATTCCCCGTAACCACCGCATTCAAGAGGTCATCGATGCGGCGGTAGAAGGCGATTTCGCGCCCTTCCACACGCTGCTCGCGGCGGTCACACAGCCTTTTGATGAATCCGAAGAAGCGCGCCGCTTGGCCGCTCCGGCCACGGAAAGCGAACAGGTGTTGCGCACCTTTTGTGGTACGTAAATGCTGCACACCCTGTGATAAACTGTGCTTTTTTACAGGTAAGGGCGGAGGCAAGGTCGGCCTGTGCGCAAAATTATCCACTGCGACTGTGACTGCTTCTATGCGGCGGTAGAGATGCGCGATAACCCCGCGTTAACCGATATCCCCATTGCCATTGGCGGCAGTGTGGAGCAGCGCGGGGTGGTCGCTACCTGCAACTATCCGGCGCGCAAGTTCGGCATCCACTCCGCCATGCCCATGGCTCAGGCGCTCAAACGCTGCCCCCATCTCACTGTGATTCGTGGCGACATGGCGAAGTACAAAGATGTTGCCCGCCAGGTGTTTGCTATCTATCGCGATGTCACCGAGCTGATCGAGCCGCTCTCGCTGGATGAAGCCTTTCTGGATGTCTCGGAGGTCAAGCTTCACCACGGCAGCGCCACCCGTATGGCTGAAGCCATCCGCCATCGGGTGAAGCAGGAAGTAGGCATTACCGTCTCGGCGGGCGTGGCACCCAACAAGTTTCTCGCCAAGATCGCCAGCGACTGGCGCAAGCCCGATGGTCTGTTTGTCATTACGCCAGACGATATAGATGCTTTCGTGCAGCAGCTTCCGGTGAAAAAGATCCACGGGGTAGGGCCGCGCACCGCTGAAAAGCTGGCGGAGTTGGGCATTCAGACTGGCGCGGATCTGCGCGCCCGGCCGCTTACCGAGCTGGTAGAGCGCTTTGGCCGCTTTGGCCATCGGCTGCATGAACTCAGCCATGGGCGCGATGAGCGCCCCGTTAAAACCCACCGCGAGCGCAAGTCGATCAGCACCGAGCTAACCTACTCCCAAGACCTACCCACCCTGGAAGCCTGCCGCCGCCAGCTCCCCGAGCTGATTAGCGATTTAGAGCGCCGCTACGCCCGCCTAGACCCGGCACCCGCCGTGCGAGGAGTAATGGTGAAGATCAAATTCAACGACTTCACTCAAACCACCGTCGAACACGCCGACCCCGCCCCCAACTTGGAACAGTTCGAAACCTTGCTGAACGTGGGATGGGCAAGGGGCGAGCGCCCCGTGCGCCTGCTGGGGGTGGGCTACCGCTTGGCGGAAGAGACCGCTGCCCAGCAGCTCTCGCTGTTTTAATTAGCCTGTTAATCCTTGGGTGGATTGACGGGTTTCAGTGCTCGCGTTAAAACAGACGTATGATAGATAGCGCTTCTTCCTGTTAGCCTAACCGCGAGCCTGCCATGCCTGCCGATGCCACCCAACGCCCCCGCTTAGTGTTTGCCCATGCCAACGGCTTTCCCGGTTTGAGCTACCGCAGCCTGTTAGACCCGCTGGCAGAGTCGTTCGATTTACACCCGCTAGATCGGCTAGGCCACCATCCGGATTACCCGGTGAACCACAACTGGGGCAACTTGGTGGAGGAGCTGATTAGCTACCTCCCCGATACCGACGCGCCGCTGCTGGGCGTCGGGCATTCGCTGGGCGGCACGCTGATGGCCATGGCCGCCGACAAGCAGCCGAAGCGCTTTTGTGGCGTGATTATGCTCGACCCGCCGCTGATGCTGGGGCCAGATGCCTGGGCCATGAAAGCGGCCAAGCGGTTTGGGCTGATGGACCGCATTACGCCGGCGGGTAAAACCAAAGGGCGGCGCAGCGTGTGGCCCAGCCGTGAGGCGATGGCGAACTCATTACGGCGGCGAGGGCTGTTTCGTCGCTTTACCCCTGAGGCGCTCAACGACTACATTGAAGCAGGCACGCGGCTTTTAGATGACGGTAGCGCCGAGCTGACCTTTGACCCGCGCATCGAGCTGGAGATTTTCCGCCACCTGCCGGATCACCTCTCCAACCTGCCGCAGCGCGTAGGCGTACCCATCCAACTGGTGGCGGGGCAGCAGTCGCACTTGATGACGCCTTCACGGCTCAAGCGCATCGCTCGACGCGGGCTGCCGGTGAGTATGGTGCCCGGCACGCACATGTTCCCGATGGAACACCCGGAAGAGACGCGCACGGCGATACTGGCCGCGTGGCAGCAGTTTCAAACGGTACAGCCATAGAGGCGATTAAGGAGACGATATGTACCTTTCCGTACAGCTGAGCTACTACCCGCTGGCCGATGATTTCAAGCCAGTAGTCAAAGAGGTGGTCAAACGTTTAGAGGCCACCGGGCTGGAGGTTCACCCCAACCGAATGAGCACCCAGGTGTTTGGCGAGTTCGATGAGGTGATGGCGGCACTAAGCGACGTGATGAAATGGTCGTTCGAGACCCACGGCAACGCCGTGTTTACGGCCAACTTTTTAGAGGGTGACCGGCGGCCTCGGTAAATCCCTCCATGGCTGGCCAAACGTCATCCAACCCAGCCTAGCCGTTGCCACCTGCCTCGAAGGGCGTGTTGCTGATGAAGCGGTTGCGCCAATCAGCGCGCCACTGCGGCATACCGATGGAGAAATGCTGCGCCTGTTTATCGAAGCGCACCCAAACGATGGCGTCCAGGTAGCGGCTATCCTCCGATGTTTTCGAGAAGTCGATGTGCTGCGTGGCGAAAAGCGGCGTGCGGTAAACGGTCGAGGGCGTTTGCCGGTCGATGATGCGCAGGTAAGCGACGCCGCCCAGCGGAGCAAGCAGCCCGGTTACCCTCACGGATTCGATGACGTAACCGCCCATCGGGCTAACCACCGAGACGCTGGCAGGCGCCTGCAGGGTGCTGTAAAGGCTTGTACCGAGGCCGAAGAGGGCGAGCAGCGCTATCCCAAACGCGACGAGAACCGCTTTTTTCATATGTACGCCTTTTCCTTTGTCGGCCATGCCAGCCCGACTTCTTTCCCCTACTGACTAACGTAACGCTGCGCGCAGCACGCCATTCGCAGCGTTACGTTTTGACCACTCGCGCGGAAGACGAGTATTACGCACTTTCAGCACGCGTGCAGCGCGTTATCTCATCGGCTAGCTGCTCCAGCAACGCCGCATACAGTCCCGCATCCAGCGTCAAGCCCACGCCAAGAGGGTCCATCACGCCCAAATACGCCGACGTATCGCCAAATACGTTGTTGACCATCTGCGGGTTGAACTGCGGTTCGCTGAAGACACACTGAATATTCTCTTCATTGACCAGCCTTTGTAACGCCTTGATGTGTGCTGGGCTGGGTGCAGACGCGTCGCCGATGGAAATGGCGCCTGCGGCCTGAACGTTAAAGGCTTCCTCGAAATACTGGTACGCATCGTGGAACACGATGAAGCGGGTGTCGGCGCTGTGGGCGAGGCGCTCCTGAAGCTGTTGTTCCAGCGCGATCAGCGCGTCTTGTCCTTGTGCAGCGTTGTCACGGTAGGCGGCAGCGTTATCCGGGTCGAGGTCGCTTAGCTGGTCGGCGATCGCCGTGAGCCACTGGCGCGCGTTCGAGGGTGATAGCCAAGCGTGCGGGTTCGTGCCGGTATGGCTGTGATGATGGCCGTGGTGATCTTGGTGATCGTGGTGGTCATGAGACTTGGCATGCGGATGTTCATGGTCATGCTTATGCTCGTGAGCTTGCCCCTCATCCAGCGTGAACGTCGCTTCTTCGCGGTATGCCAGTGTGGTGATGCCGGGCACGTCCATCAGCTCTAGGTGGTGTGCGTCTCCCGCTAAATGTTCTACCGGCCCTTCCAGCCAAGGGGTGAGCGAATCGCTGACCCATATCACCAGATCCGCACTGTCCAGCGCGCTGGCTTCCGAGGGGCGCAGCGAATAGCCGTGGGGAGAGGCGCCAGGCTGAATGAACAGCTCGGGCGTGCCCACATCGCCCATGACGGTCGCCACCAACGAGTACACCGGGGGAATATCTACCGCGACGCGGGGCACTTCCGCCAAGGTTGCTAGGGGAAAGGCCGTCAGTAATGGCAGCGCGAAGTACGTTAAGCGGTATGGCATGGGAGCTCCTGATGAAACGGGGATGAGTGAACGAGACAAGGAGGGACATTCGAGTATCGCTTGTCTTTATATTTATGTTATAACATAACAAATACGTCAAGAGCGGATGGCTATGATGTCACTTGCATCTTCACCCCCTCGTGAAGCGGTACTTAGCGTTCGTCAGTTGAACGTTCGCTTCGGTGGGCAGCAGATTCTTGAGAATATTCACTTCGATCTGTTTCGTGAGCAGGTGCTCACGCTAATCGGCCCTAACGGTTCGGGCAAATCGACGCTGGTGAAAACCTTGATCGGTGCGGTGAAGCCCACCTCGGGCAGTGTCACCCTCGCTCCACAACAGCGCATTGGGTACGTCCCCCAGCGGCTCCATTTGGATGTGACGCTGCCGATGACGGTCCAGCGCTTCATCAACTTGCCGCGCCGCCATTCTCGTCAAGAGGTCGACGGCGCGCTAAAAGACGCCGGGGCCGAGACGCTTTTGCAGGCCAATATGAGCGATTTGTCTGGCGGGCAGTTGCAGCGCGTGCTGCTGGCGCGAGCGCTCCTGGTCAAGCCCGACATCTTGATTCTCGATGAAGCGACGCAAGGTCTCGACCACCGAGGAACGGCGGCGTTTTATCGCCATATCGAACGCGTTCGCCACACCTACGGCTGCGCCGTGCTGATGGTCAGTCACGACCTGCACGTGGTGATGCAGACCGCCGATCACGTGCTTTGCCTCAATCGCTGTGTCTGTTGCCAGGGTAAGCCTGAGCACGTGGCCTCGACGCAGGATTATCGCTCGCTGTTCGGTGATCAAGCCGCACAAACGCTGGCGCTCTATCATCAGCAGTCTCAGGAGGCCGCCCATGCTGGATGATTTTATGTGGCGCGCCCTGTTGGCGGGCATACTCGTGGCCATGGCGGCCGCACCGCTGGGTTGCTTCGTGGTGTGGCGACGCATGGCGTATTTTGGCGACGCGACGGCCCATGCGGCCATCCTGGGCGTTGCGCTGTCGCTGTTGATGAATATCTCGATTTTCCTCGGTGTGCTGACGGTAGCACTGCTGATGGCGACCTGTGTCTCTTTACTGAGCGGTCGTGGCTACGCCATGGATACGCTGCTCGGTGTGATGGCTCACTCTGCGCTGGCAGTGGGGCTGGTGGCCGTGTCGTTTCTCACCGGCGTGCGTATCGACCTTCACGCATATCTATTCGGCGATATTTTGGCCGTTGGCAAACAGGATCTTTGGGTCATTGGCGGTGGCGTGGCGCTGGTGTTGCTACTGCTGTACTGGCGCTGGTCGCCTTTGCTGGCGGCGACGCTCAGCGAGGAGCTGGCTTACGCCAGTGGCATTCAGCCGCGTCGTGAACAGTTAGTGCTCACCCTGGCACTGGCCGTGGTGGTGGCCGTCGCGCTGAAAGTCGTGGGCGTCTTGCTGATCGCCGCGCTATTGATCATCCCCGCCGCGACCGCACGCCCGTTTTGCCGGACGCCCGAAGCCATGGCGATGGTGGCCGTTGGGGTCGCCATGCTGGCGGTCGTGACAGGGCTCAAAAGCGCCTACCTGCTGGATACCCCCACCGGCCCGACCATCGTCTCCCTGGCTGCCCTGCTATTCACATTGGCAACGCTGATATCTCACGTTTGGCGCGTTTTTCGTCAGCGCCTTGCGCCAGAGACTCCCAAGATTCCCATGCGCTAAATCAGTCGGGCGGACAGCGGGCCTTTGGGGCGGCTCGTCGCCACGCGCTAGCGCTTATATCGCCGACGCGGTGGCCTTTTTATTCGAGACGCGTACCGTCGGTCTTCGCTTACGCCTGCTTAACAGTGCCATGTGCCCGCGCTTTCACTGCGACAACCTGCCGGTGCGCCTCGTTACGACCTATGTTGGGCCCGGTAGCGAATGGTTGCCGGAGTACGCCATCAATCGTAAAGGGCTGGGGGCGCCGCACCCCGGTAAACCCGAGATTGCCACTGACACTGCTGCCATCCAACGCCTTGCGCCCGGCGATATTGGTTTGATCAAGGGCAGCGGTTGGGTTGGCAGCGAAGAGCGTGGGTTGGTGCATAGAAGCCCTGCACTCGACAATGGCCATAAACGCCTGCTAATGAGCATCGATCCCGCGTAAATCTCTTTGGCGACGGTGAGAGGACCGGTGAGCCCACGAGCTTGGCAGGCGGATATGAAAGCCCACTGCCAGGCGCTATAACGAAGCAAAGAGTGCCAGGAAAATACGAGCACCATGAATGCCAAGCTAGATGGGGGCTGGATGTATATAGGATTCAACGTCCCTTTCTATTCGTCTACTCACGGGCTTTCTCGGCAGAGGCAAGATGAAAGTGGAGCACATTGAAAGCTTGCACGCTCATCATGCCGCGGCGCGTAGCGAACGGTGGGGATAAAATGAGAGCGCTGGCGGGGGCCGTCAGCGCTCAAGGAGGGGTATCTCATGGAAAAAATGAGTGAGATTAGTGAGACAGCATCTCATCGACGATCTCTTCACCACTGAGCGATGAAGCGTAGTAGGTTGGCCAGTTGGTCACTTCCTCCAACAGCGCGTCACGATCATCTCCCCAGTACAGGTGGTAGTGGTGTGCATCCGTCGGATAGATGCTGTGGTCGCTGAACTGAAGGTAGCGGGGGAGTGCGTCATCGGCTTCTTCTGCGAGTTCGAAGATGAAGCGAACGCCTCGGTTGCCGGCTTCGTAATTTAGAATCTCGTAGCCATCGTAGTGGTAGTCGCCGGCCATCGGCTCGCCGTTGGTAAAGAAGGTGACGCTGCTTCCATCGATGACGATCCGCTCTACATCAGTCGCGTAACCGGTATCGTAGTACGCTTTGTACTCCTCGGCGCTTTTGTCTCCCTCCTCGGCTTTATGGGCGAAAACAGGGTCTAACGTGCCGTCCAACAAATAAGGATAAACGGACTGCCAGTCGCCTTCCCAATCGGTAAGCGGGCGATCGGCAATTTGGTCATCGTCAAAGTAGCCCGCATAGATATCGTTATCATGCGAATGGTCATGGTCATGGTCATGAGCGTGCGCGTCGCTGTGGCTATGGTCATGATCATGACTATGGTCGTGATTATGGTCATTGGCCTGGGTGACTTGAGCGCAGGTCAGTAGTGCAATGCTGAAGGCCAGCGTGCTGATTTTCGGGTTAGAAAGTACAAACATGACTCATTCTCCATATTGGCGGTATTTAATTATGTTATAACATATCTTTAAAGGGTTTCAATAGAGCGTTATCAATGATCTAGGGCCATCGTTTGTTTACGTTGGGAATGTGTCCACTGGGTTTAGATTCGGCTCAACAACTTACCTAGCGTTTCCATCCCCCGTTCGCTGCGCTGGGTCCAGGGGTGGCCATAGCTTAAGCGAATGCAGTGGCGAAACTGTTGGGTCGCGGAGAAAATGGGGCCTGGCGCGAGGCTAACGCCATGGTCGAGCGCTGTGCGAAACAGCTGCAGCGAATCCACGTGTTCGGGAAACTCCACCCAAAGGAAATAACCGCCCGCAGGTCGGGTGATGCGCGTATGCGCTGGGAAGTAGCGATCTGCCGCCGCCAGCATACTGGTTTGTTGGGCTTCTAAGGCATGGCGCAGCTTGCGCAAATGGCGGTCGTAGCCACCGTGTTGTAAGTAGTCAGCAATGGCGGCCTGGGCGGGGATAGAGGGGGAAATAGTGGTCATCAGCTTTAGCCGCGAGATCTCCTGGGCATAACGGCCGCCCGCTACCCAGCCCACCCGATAGCCGGGTGCCAAGCACTTCGAGAAAGAGCTGCAGTGAAGCACCAAGCCCTCATCATCAAAGGCCTTAACGGGAGCGGGCGGCGTGCTGCCAAAATAGAGCTCGGCATACACGTCATCCTCTAGCATGGGCACTTGGTGCTGCTTTAATAACTGGTAAAGCACCTGCTTGCGCTCGTTGCTTAGGCTGGCGCCGATGGGGTTCTGCAGGTGGCTCATAAACCAGCAGGCTTTGATGGGCAGCGTCGCTAATCGCTCTGCCAGCACGTCTAGGTCAATCCCTTCCCGAGGGTGAACCGGAATTTCCACCGCGCGCAGTTTGAGCCGCTCCAACACCTGCAGGCTGGCATAAAAAGCAGGCGACTCAACCGCGACCAGATCCCCCGGCTGGGTCACGCACTGTAGGGCTAGATTGAGCGCCTCCATTGCGCCATTGGTAATCACCAGTTCGTCCATCGGCAGTTGAATGCCGCCCAGCATGTAGCGCAGAGCAATCTGCCGGCACAGGTCGGTGTGCCCGGTGGTCATATCAGCCACCACCTGTTGGGGCGAAAGCGCCCGCAAGCCGCGTGTCATGCTGATACTCAAGCGAGAGAGTGGAAACAGCTCAGGGCTAGGGAAAGCCGAGCCAAAGGGCACCGTTTGATCATCCTGCAGTGAGTCCAGCACCGAGAACACCAGCTCGCTGACCTGCACCTCCGCTGGGTCGGTGGGTTGTAGCGTGACGCGGGGTTCGTTGGTCAAGCGCCGTGCGTGTTCACGAACAAAGTAGCCCGAGCGCGCCCGAGCGCTGATAAGCCCCTGGTTTTCCAGTAAGTAGTACGCCTGAAACACTGTCGACGGGCTAATGCCGTGATGGCGGCTCGCTTGGCGCACTGATGGAATGCGCTCGCCTGGGCCCAGTACGCCTTGGCGAATCAGCGTGGCTATTTCATCGGCAAACTGTTCATAGCGTTTCATGGCATAAACTCGCTGGTGCTTGGCGCGGGTGCTTAGTGGGATCAACAGAATCGATACTCTCAATCAAAAGCATATCAAAACTGATACGGCTTTTTTCTCTAAAACTGCATCTGTTTTAGTGGTTGGCTGGGAGAGCATAGTAGCGGCTCATTCGGTGACGCCCCTCGACCGTATAGATCGCCACTCCCTCTTTTCTGGATATCGGTATGACGCAACGCATTCCTCTGCAAGACCTAACCACCGATGCAGCCGTTGAACACCATTCGCCTCAGGCTCAATCTACTAATCGCTCGACATCCACGTCTGGGCATATCTATGTGCGAGAAATACAGGGCTTTTTTCAGCGCATAAGGCGTTATTCCAACTGGCTGCTAATAGCGCTCTATGTGGGCTTGCCATGGCTTCAGTGGGGTGACCGCCCCATGGTGTGGTTTGACCTCTCTGCCCAGGAGTTCCATCTCTTCGCAGCGACGTTTTATCCCCAAGACTTTATCTTACTGACCTGGATTCTGGTGCTGTGCGCGTTTGGTCTGTTTTTGATCACGGTGGCGGCGGGGCGAGTGTGGTGTGGCTATAGCTGTCCGCAAAGTGTATGGACGTTTTTGTTTATTTGGTTCGAGCACCGCCTGGAGGGGCCAAGGCACCGTCGGATACGTCGCGACAACGCATCTAACACGCTGGGGTCGTTATGGCGAAAAGGCGCTAAACATACCGCTTGGCTACTGATTGCGTGGGTAACGGGCGTCACCTTCGTGGGCTATTTTACGCCGGTGGGTGGGCTCGTGAGGGATCTATTCAGCCTAGAGGCGCACCCTTGGGCGCTTTTTTGGATCGGTTTTTTTACTCTGTTTACCTACCTGAACGCTGGCTGGTTGCGCCATCAGGTGTGTCTGCACATGTGCCCCTATGCACGCTTTCAGTCGGCCATGTTTGATAGCCATACGCTGATTGTTTCTTACGATCCCGCCCGTGGTGAGCCCCGTCGTGGCCATCGCAAAGAGGTTGCGGAAGCGGCTGTTGGGGACTGTATTGATTGCGAACTGTGCGTTCAGGTGTGCCCCACGGGGATCGATATTCGTGATGGCCTGCAGTATGAGTGTATTGGCTGCGCGGCGTGTATCGATGCCTGCGATAGCGTGATGGCGCGTATCGATAAGCCGCTGGGCCTGATTCGCTACACTACCGAGCGCGCGCTAGAGGGCAAACCTACGCGGTTTTGGCGACCTCAGCTGTTGGCCTATACGGTGGCACTGCTTTCTATGGTGGTTTTGTTGATTGGTTTCTTGAATGCCCGGGTGCCTATAGATGTAGAGGTCGCCCGAGATCGTCAGGCGCTGTTTGAAAGCACGGCCGAGGGGCGCATTATCAACTACTACACCGTGACGCTGCGCAATCAAGATACGAAGGAACACCAGTACGCGTTATCCGCCACCGGCTTGCCCGGCCTGCGTTTACAAGGGGCTGACACATTCGTCTTGGCCGCTAATGAAACGAGGCAGTTACGCGTGGCGCTCAATGCTGACGCGTCAGCGTTGACCCAGCCGAGCCACCCGGTGGTGCTGCACATCGCTGCGTTAGATGAGCCTTCGATCTCCTCTAACATCGAAACGCGGTTTTTGGGATCGACCCGTCAGTAAGAGGGAGGCTAGGTGGGTTTGAGAATAAGTGGGTGTGAGGCTAAGTAGATGTGAGGATAAGTAGGAATGAGGATAGATAAATGATAACCGTGCTGATTTTCTTGATGATATTCGTGGGTGTAACAGCCGCTTGGTACCAGATTTACCAAATGCACTTTAATATCAATACACCTAACGATGCGAAACTTTCGGGTCATAAAAGTAGGCAGCTGGATACGCTCACGGCCGCTCAGCAAACGTCGTCGGATGAGGCCGATACGCCACGCTTTGAAGAGGCGGCAACGCGCATCTTTGGGCGTGGATTTAACATGGACGCCCTTCGCATTGCGTTCTCTCAGGAGGGGCGAGAGGCCTATGGGCTGCCGCTTCTGCACCGTCAGAGAACACTCGCTCGTCCTTCGTCGCATCAGGCAGGAGAGGGCGGTGTTCGCGTGCGTCATCTGCGGTTGTTCAAGACGCGCTTGCCGTCTATCAACGTCAGGAGTGCGTTCATTCTGGCGGTGATCGCAAACTGTGGGTTGGTCCAGCTACTGGCGGCGATGAGTGTGTATACCATTCACTACTCAGTCAACGTATCGGCGTTCGCGTGGGTCAATCAGCCGGTGATGATCCTGTTGGCCATTTGGGGAGTGGTGCTCCTGAATGCTCTGATATTCAGATGGGATGCCTATACGCATGATCTTTATCAGATCAGACAGTTGAACCAGCAGGCGCCCCTGTTCAAGTAACAAAATATGATGCGTAAAAACGGCAACGCCGCCCCAGGGGCGGCGTTGTCGTTGGTGCAGAGCGCTTAGATCAGCGATTCCAGGCAGGATTCGATGATATCCAGGCCTTCGTTCAGCACGTCGTCTTCGATGGTGACCGGCATCAAAAAGCGAATGGTGTTGCCGTACATACCGCACGAGAGCAGGATAAGGCCCTCTTCGCGGGCTTTCTTGCACAGCGCTGCCGCCAGTTCCGGGTTTGGCGTGCGGTCGGTTTTGTTGTTGACCAGCTCAAATGCTGCCATGGCGCCCATGTTGCGCACGTGATCGATGCAATCAAACTTGCCCTGCCACTCGTTGAAGCGCGCGGCCAGTTTTTCGCCAAGTGCCTGGCTCTTCTCGAGGATGTTCTCCTCTTCGAAGACGTCCATTACCGCCAGCGCCGCCGCACAGGCAGTGGGGCTGCCGGTGTAGGTGCCGCCTAGGGAGTTCGGGCCAGAGGCGTCCATGATGGTGTCGGTGCCGACGACGGCAGAGATCGGCATGCCGTCGGCCATACTCTTGGCCATGGTCATCATGTCCGGTTCCACGCCGCTGTGCTCGATGGCGAACATCTTGCCGGTACGGCCAAAGCCCGACTGCACTTCGTCGATGATCATTAGCATGCCGTGCTCATCGCAAATCTCACGGATCTTTTCGAGGAAGCTCTTCGGCGCGGGATAAAAACCGCCTTCACCTAGCACCGGCTCAAGAATGATCGCAGCGGTGTCTTTCGGGTTCGCGTCGGTTTTCAGCGCCATTTTCAGGCCGCGAATCGCTTCGTCTTCGCTGACGCCGTGGTAAGGCACAGGGTAGGGCGCACGGAAGACGGTGCCCGGCATCGGGCCGAAATCGGTTTGGTAAGGGGCAACCTTACCGTTCATCGCCATGGTGTAGAAAGTACGGCCGTGGTAGCCGCCATCGAAACAGATGACATTAGAGCGACCGGTAGCGGCGCGGGCGATCTTCACCGCATTTTCCAGCGCTTCGGCACCGGAGTTCGCCAGCATGACTTTGGCGTGACCACGTACAGGGACGATGTGACTCAGCTTCTCGGCCACTTTGACGTAGCCTTCATAAGGCATGACCGTTTGGCAGGTGTGCATCACCTTATCCAATTGGGCTTTCACGGCTGCCACGACTTTCGGGTGACGATGCCCTACGTTCAAGACGCCGATGCCGCCAGCGAAGTCGATAAAGCGGTTGCCGTCGGCGTCCCAGATCTCAGCGTTTTCGGCGCGATCCGCAAAGGCGGTAGCGGGGCTTGCAGCGCCCGCAGCGACGTATTTCTGCTTTAGTTCGTTTAGCTCGGCATTGCTCATGACTCAGCTCCTTTAAGGATAGGGTGTTGCTTTAGCATAGTGCGCAATAGCGTTGATCACACTGATGACGATGCGATGACAATCCGGTTGCGCCCTGCTTGTTTCGCCTGATACATCGCTTTATCCGCGCGATCAAGCATTCGAGTACTCGACGCTTCAATGTAACATGCGATGCCCGCCGATAGGGTCACGGTCAGCTCATGTTCGGTGTAAGGCGTTTGCTCGACCTTTTGGCGGATGCGCTCCATGGCAATATGCGCCGAATCCGCATCGACCTCCGGCATGATGATCAAAAACTCTTCGCCTCCCAGGCGGACCTGGAAGTCGGTTTCCCGCAGCTGTTGATTGACGACCCGGGTCAGCTCTTGGAGCACGCTGTCGCCGGTGCTGTGGCCGTAGGAATCGTTGATGTTCTTGAAGTCATCCAAATCGAACAGCACGATACTGAGCTGATTGCCGTAGCGGCGGCAGCGCTCTAGGGCTTCGTCCAGCTTGGAGAGCCCTTGGCGACGGTTGAGCAGCCCGGTGAGTTCGTCGTGGTGGGCTAAATATTCCAGGCGCTCGTTGGCTTGTTTCAAGCGCTCTTCGAGCTGCTTACGCTGGGTGATATCGACGATGAAGGTAACCTTGCGAGAAGCACCGTCGTCGCCCTCGATGCGGGCAGCTTCGGCGATGATGGTGCGGGTTTCGCCGTTTTTACAGCGCACTTCCCACTCTTGGCGAAGCTCATGAGTTTCATCGCCTTGAATGAAGTCATCGTGTAGCTGGCGCATGTGTGAGCGGTACGCTTCGGGCACCACGAGCGTGAAGTGCTGGCCGATCAGCTCCTCTTCCCGATAGCCGTAGAACTGGCAGTAGGCCGGATTGACCATCTCGAAATTCCCGTGAGGGTCGGTAATGCAGATGCCCAGTGGTGCGGTCTTGATCACGTTCTCCGTATTGCGTTTGGAACGGTTGACCAACTGGTAGAGATGGTCCGTGCTCATGCTTGTCATTCAGCTCTCCGTGCTTAGCTGGGCCTCTGACCGCAACGCTTCAAGCAGTGGTGTCAATTCGGTGCCCAGTTTGCCAATGGCGGGTTTGGCGTAGTAAAAGCCCTGCTGGCGAGTAATGCCCGCCCGAGCTAGCCATAAGGCTTCAGCGCGGGTCTCTACCCCTTCGGCAATCAGCGTCATGTCGAGTTCGGCGGCGAGCAAAATAATGGCATTGAGCAGTGCTTGGCGACGGGGGTCATGGTCGCACTGCATGACCAGCTCGCGGTCGATTTTCAGCTTGTCCGGGGCGAGGTCGGTGAGCAGGTCCAGGTTGGCATAGCCGTTACCGAAGTCGTCGAGAGCCGTTTTAAACCCCATGGTGCGGTAAGCGTCGATGATATTGCACAGGTGCTGCCGGTCGCGCACTCGCTCGGTTTCGGTAATCTCGAAAATCAGCTTGTCCATCGGCCAGCCTACCCGCTGGGAGACTTCCAGCGTGGCCTGAATACACGCTTCTGGCTCGTAAACCGCGTTGGGCAGAAAGTTGATGGAGAGATCCGTGGTCATACCTAGCTCACTGGCGAGCTCGATGGCTTTGACGCGGCAAGCTTGATCGAAGCGGTAGAGCAGCTCATCGGTGACTTGAGAAATGACGCTCCAGGCAGACTCGCCATTGATCCCCCGCACCAAGGCTTCATGGGTGACCACGCGGGCCAGCCGAACATCGACGATGGGTTGGAACGCCATCGTGAAATCAAAAGGCAGTTCCCCTTCACAGCGTTTACACGTGCCGTTCACCCGTGCGCAGTTGCCCATAACGTCTCCTGAAGTGTTCGCTCGCGCTCGCTTGCGTGGCAGAAATACCGCGCACTGATGTCGTCAAAAGCCTGAGTATGTGAGTGTTTTCTAAACAAATAGTGAAATAAGCCGTAGTCGCAGTCTAGCCGCTCATGCTCTTTCTGTATAGGTTTTGTATAGAGAACTATGGGCAGGGCGGGGGCGGATTCCCCAATGAAAAACGCCCCGCAGGGCGTTTGGAGAGCGGCGTGATGCCTCGAGCGGCCTAAATGATGCCTGCTTGACGCAGCGCCAGGCGCTGTTCATCGGTAATGCCGATGGCATCCAGCACGCTGTCCGTGTGTTCGCCCAGGGTTGGCGGTGCGGTACTGGCGCTGATCGATTCGCCGTTGATACGAATCGGGTTCGCCACCAAGTGCACTTCTCCCGCCAGGCGATGGGGCAGCGTTTGCTTTAGGCCTCGGGCTTTCACGTGGGGGTCGTCGAAGACGCGATCTAGGGTATTAATCGGCCCGCAGGGCACGCCCACCGCTTCAAATGCTGAGAGCCACGTATCCGTAGGCTGCGATGCTAAAGCGAGTTCTAACATTGGCACCAGCGTCTCGCGATGCTGCACACGGCTACCGTTGGTAGCAAAGCGTTCATCTTGCGCCAACTGCGGCTGATCGATCACTTGGCAGAAGCGCTTGAACTGCTCGTCGTTGCCCACCGCCACGATCATATGACCATCCGCCGTGGCAAACGCCTGGTAGGGCACGATATTGGGATGCGCGTTGCCCAACCGCTGAGGCACCTGACCAGAGGTCAGGTAGTTCAGCGCCTGGTTCGCCAGCACGCCTACCTGAACATCCATCAGGGCCAAATCAATGTGGCAGCCTTCGCCGGTGTCGCGGCGCTGGTAGAGCGCGGCCAGCACTGCGTTGGCGGCATATAGGCCGGTAAAGATATCGGTAAAGGCCACGCCGCTTTTGACCGGGCCGCCACCGGGCTCACTATCCGGCTTGCCAGTCAGGCTCATGATGCCGCCCATGGCTTGAATCATGAAGTCATATCCCGCCCGGTGGGCGTAGGGGCTTTCCTGGCCAAAGCCGGTGATCGAGCAGTAGATAATGCCGGGGTTAATCGCCTTTAAACTGGCGTAATCCAAACCGTACTTCTTTAGCCCGCCAACTTTGAAGTTCTCCAGCACCACATCCGACTGAGCGGCGAGCTGTTTAATCAGCGCTTGGCCTTCGGGCTTGGCCATATCCACCGTCACCGAGCGCTTACCGCGATTGGCGCACAGGTAGTACGCCGATTCAGTGCTGCCGGAAAGCCACGGAGGCCCCCAGTGGCGCGTGTCATCGCCGCTTTGGGGGCGCTCGATTTTGATCACCTCGGCACCCATGTCGGCTAGCATCTGCCCGCACCAGGGGCCTGCCAGTACCCGAGAGATATCGAGGACTTTAATGCCTGCCAGGGGCTTCGCGGCTGTGCTCATTGGGCGCCTCGTGAGTGGTGATCGATTCGTTGGTATGCGTTAGTCGGTATGGATTAGAAGAAGGACTGAATGCCGGTTTGCGCGCGGCCCAGAATCAGGGCGTGCACATCGTGGGTACCTTCATAGGTATTCACGGACTCCAGGTTCACCATGTGACGAATCACGCCATACTCGTCAGACACGCCGTTACCGCCGTGCATATCGCGGGAAACGCGGGCGATATCCAGCGCTTTACCGCAGTTGTTGCGCTTGATCAGCGAGATCATCTCCGGTGCCCAGTTGCCGCTGTCCATCAAGCGACCCACCTGCAGAGCGGCTTGAAGGCCCAGGGTGATCTCCGTCTGCATATCGGCCAGTTTTTTCTGAATGAGCTGGTTGGCGGCGAGCGGGCGGCCAAACTGCTTGCGGTCCAGAGTGTACTGGCGAGCAGCGTGCCAGCAGAATTCGGCGGTGCCCATCACACCCCAGGCAATGCCGTAGCGCGCTTTGTTCAAGCAGCCGAAGGGGCCTTTCAGGCCGCTAACGTTAGGCAGCAGGTTCTCTTCCGGAACGAAGGCGTTGTCCAGCACGATCTCGCCGGTGATCGAGGCACGCAGCGACACTTTGCCTTCGATTTTCGGGGTGGAGAAGCCTTCGGTGCCGCGCTCAACAATAAAGCCTTTAATCTGGTTGTCGTGGGCGGCAGATTTCGCCCATACCACGGCAATATCGGCAATCGGGCTGTTGGTGATCCACATTTTCGCGCCGGTCAGGCGGTAGCCGCCATCGACCTTTTCCGCGCGGGTGATCATGGAGCCCGGGTCGGAGCCGTGGTCGGGTTCGGTCAGGCCAAAGCAGCCGACCATCTCGCCGCTGGCCAGCTTGGGCAGGTACTTATGCTTCTGCTCTTCAGAGCCGTAGGCTTCAATGGGGTACATCACCAGCGACGACTGAACGCTCATGGCAGAACGGTAGCCGGAATCGACACGCTCTACTTCGCGGGCAATCAGGCCGTAGGCCACGTGATTCACGCCTGCACCGCCGTACTCCGGGGAAACCGTCGCGCCCAAGAGGCCCAGCTCGCCCATCTCGTTCATGATCTGACGATCAAAACGCTCTTCACGGAAGGCACTGAGCACGCGTGGCTGCAGATTTTCCTGGCAATAGTCGTGAGCCGCATCGCGGATCTGGCGCTCTTCATCGGTGAGCTGGCTTTCCAGCAGTAGCGGGTCGTCCCAGTTGAAGCGTGTCATGGCGTGAACTCCGAATAGTGATCTTGTTGCGTTCAATGTATCGCCGTTATTTAAAAATTTCTACATTTTTTTAAAACGCAGAATTTAATCGATACCACGAGCTTGAAGCACCCGGGTAATGATCGGCACCGGCGTCATGAGGTGGTCACGCATCAGGTTGGCGGCTTGCTCGGCGTTGCGCGCCAGAATCACGTCGACCAAAGCGGCATGCTCCTGGCGTTTGGTGTCAAGGGCTTGGGGCGACATCACGGTCTCTTGCAGCCATAAGTGGCGGTAACGCTCTACCTGATCGAAGAGGGTATCGCGCATTTGCAGCAGGTGCGGCGAGTTACAGCCGCTGGCGATGGCGGTGTGGAATGCTTTGTGGCGTAAATCCCAGCCGTCCAGCAGCTCATCGGGGGAACTGACCTCGGTGACCTTGGCCAGCCGGTGGGCAGTAGCCAGCACGTTCGCTTCCCAATCGTCATCGCCGCGCTCGATCGCCAAGCGCAAAATCAACCCTTCTAACTGGGCGCGGGCATCGTAGATATCGTTCAGCTCGGCCAGCGACATCGCCGCCACTCGATAGCCGCGCTGGCTAATCGCTACCACTAAACGGTCGGCCACTAGTTGAGAAAGCGCTTCGCGCAGCGGCCCCGTGCTCACTCCGTAATACTCTTTTAAGCGGCTCATTAAGAGCTTCTCTTCCGGCGCGTAGCGGCCGCGAATAATGTCGTGCTTAAGCGCTTGGTAGGCGCTAATCGCGAGGTTTTGGCGCGGCGCATCGTGCTCCATAAGAACTCCTTAGACCAAGGTTCGTTAGACCAATGTAGGGGCGTGGCGATCAACGTGAATTAACGGCTATTATCAATAAATTTTGAAAATTTGGCACAGGTAACGACATTCATGTGGGATTTCATCATTGTCGGTGGCGGTATTTTAGGCTTCTCCACCGCCATGCAGCTGCAACAGGCCTACCCGGATAAGCGCCTGCTGGTGGTCGAGAAAGAGTCGGGGGCGGCCCAACACCAAACCGGCCACAATAGCGGGGTAATTCATGCGGGGGTGTACTACACGCCGGGCAGCCTGAAAGCGAAGTTTTGCCTGGAGGGCAACCGCGCCACGCGTGAGTTTTGCGACCAGCACGATGTGCGCTACGACATCTGCGGCAAACTGCTGGTAGCCACCAATGACCTTGAAAAGCAGCGCATGAAAGCATTGTGGGAGCGCACCGCCGCCAACGGGCTGGAGCGTGAGTGGCTGGAAGCCGATGCGCTCAAGGAGCGCGAGCCCAATATCACCGGCGTGGCTGGCATTTTCGTGCCCTCCAGCGGCATCGTGAACTACGCCGAGGTGACCCGCGCCATGGCGGCGGAGTTTACGCGCCTCGGCGGTGAGATCCGCTTTAACCACTGTGTCACCGGTTTGGAAGAGCGCGCTGACGAGGTGGTGGTGACCACCCAACAAGACACCTTCACGGGGCGCTATCTCGTCACCTGTTCTGGCCTGATGGCGGATCGAGTCATTCGCATGCTGGGCAAAGACCCTGGCTTTACGATCTGCCCGTTTCGTGGGGAGTATTATCTGCTACCCGAGCACCACAACCAGATCGTGAACCACCTGATTTACCCGATTCCTGACCCCGCCATGCCGTTCTTGGGCGTTCACTTGACGCGGATGATCGATGGCACGGTGACCGTAGGCCCCAATGCGGTGCTAGCGCTGAAGCGCGAGGGTTACCGTAAGCAGGATATGTCGCTAAGCGATATGGGACAGATGTTCACCCATCCCGGTATTTTGAAAGTGTTAGGTAAACATCTGAAACCTGGGCTGTTTGAGATGAAAAACTCGCTTTATAAGCGTGGATATCTAGAGCTGGTGCGTAAGTATTGCCCTAGCTTAACGCTTGACGACCTAACGCCTTACCCAGCTGGGGTGCGCGCTCAGGCGGTCTCCAACGACGGCAAGCTGGTGGATGATTTTCTGTTTGTGAATACAAAACGTACGGTGAACGTGGGCAACGCCCCGTCGCCGGCGGCGACCTCGGCACTGCCGATTGGTGCTCATATCGTGGAGCAGGTCAACACCCTGGTGAACTAAGCTGAGCGTGTGGCCTGTATTAGCATCCCACGCACTAGCCGTGCTAACTTCTTGGCACCGCCCCGGGCAGCCGTAACGGCGAGTCGGGGCTGGGGCTTCACACCTCCTTTACGTCAACCATACCTATAAGTCCAAGCAGGACGGAGGAAACGCTCATGCGAACTCTAAAATATACCGTAGCCGCATCCATGCTAGCCGTGGCGCTGCCCGCTAGCGCACAGCAACTCTCGATTGCCACCGGCGGCACCGGCGGCGTGTACTACCCCATCGGCGGCGGCTTTGCTGAAATGATCAACAACCACATCGACGGTGCTCAGGCCACGGCCGAAGTAACCGGTGCCTCCGTCGAAAACATGGGCCTGATCATGCGTGGCGATGCCGACATGGCGTTGGCGCTGGCCGATACGGTCTACCAAGCCTACACCGGTACCGGCGATTTCGAAGGCCGCCAGATCGAGAACACCCGTGCGCTGGCGTCGGTGTACCCGAATGCCGTGCAGCTCGTCACCTTGGCAGAGTCTGACATCGAAAGCATCGCGGATCTGGCTGGAAAGCGCGTGTCGGTCGGCGCACCGGGTAGCGGTACCGAGCTGAACGCCCGTGCCCTGCTGGAAGCCAACGGCGTGAGCTACGAAGACTTTACCCCCCAGCGTTTGAACTTCAACGAAACCGCCGATGCGATCCGTGATGGCGACATCGACGCCGGTTTCTGGAGCGTTGGACCGCCCACCAGTTCTATCCTCAACCTTGCCGCGACACGCGATATCCGCCTCATTGGCCTGTCGGATGAAGAAATCGCCAACGCACAAGAAGCCGAAGCCGTCTTCGCCCCTTACGAGCTGGCCGCCGGTATGTATGACGGCATGGACGAAGCGGTGCAGACCATCGGTATTCCCAACGTGCTGGTTGTCAACTCTGATATGGATGAAAAGTTGGCCTACCAACTGACCCAGCTTCTGTTTGAAAACACCGATGAGCTGATTGCCGTTCACCCGGCGGCTAACGACACCACCATCGAGTTCACCATGAACTCAACACCGGTGCCGCTGCACCCGGGTGCGATTCGCTACTTCGAAGAAGTCGGCGCCGAGATCCCGGACCGTCTGCGCCCTTAATCCATTAGGAGCTGTGCCATGCAGTGGCAACGACGACTGATGGCGCTCTTACTGGTGAGTGGTTTGTTCGCCGAAGCGGGGGCCTCCCTCGCTTCGGCGACTGCGTCTAAGCGCTTGACGGTGGTGACCGAGCAGGGCGACACGCTAGTGGATGCAGCCGCGCCAGAGGGCAGCCGCTGGTGCATCCAGTGGCAGCACTCTGTCGAACACTTCACGGTGTTGGACTGCTACCGCAACGCGGCCGGTACGCTGCTGCTCGAGCGCAGCCATCAACCGGATTTTGCCGCAGGGCTTGGACATATCTTTGGGCGTGGTGAGCAGGTATCCGACGGTGAGGGCGGTTACTGGATCAACGCGATCAACGAACCGGTGGCGAACAACCGCTACGTGCTGCGGGTAGGCTCCGAGGCCGTCAACCACCGTGTCATGTGGCCAGATGGCGAGCATCCCACCGTGAGCTTGAGCGAGCGGGCCGCCGGTCAGCGCGTCACGATTGCTTTGTCATCGCCCTAACTCCTGCGTCGCTTGCCAGCTATGTGCGCTTATCGATGTCACGTTTCATAAAAATTAAGTGGGTGTTAACCCCCTAAGTTAGCTAACGCTTCCGAGGACTTCATGAACGAATCCACGCCACCGCCGACTGTGATGCCGGGCGGCAATGCGATTCAACCCCGCTTCGTTTTATGGTGTATCACCATCGTGGCGGTGGGACTCTCGCTCTTCCAACTCTACTCGGCGGGTATTCAGCCGCTGGGCCTGTTCTATCAGCGCAGTATTCACCTGGCGCTGATCATGCTGCTGGCATTTTTGATGTTTCCGGCCTTCGGGCCTAACCGAAAGCGCGGCATTCTGGGCTGGGGCATCGACCTCGTCTTCTTTGCCGGGGCGCTGATCACCGGCGGCTACCTGGTACTCAACCTCGATGCCATCTTCAGTCGCGCCGGGTTCTGGAACCAGACCGATATCTTGGTCGCGTGTATTGCCACGGTCACCGTGCTGGAAGCCAGCCGCCGCGCGGTGGGCTTTGGTATGACGGTGATTGGCATGTTGGCCATTATCTACGCCTTTGCTGGCCCCCGGGGGGAGCTGCCTTGGCTGGGCGAGTGGATGCCCGGCATCATGGAACACCGTGGGTATAGCCTCGACCGCGTAGCGGGCCAGCTTTACCTTGGCCAAGAGGGCATTTTCGGCCTGCCGCTGGGAGTGGCGGCCACCTATATCTTTATTTTCGTGCTCTTCGGCGCCTTTCTGGAAAGCACCGGTGCCGGTAAATTCTTTATCGATATGGCCTATGCCGCCACCGGGCGTCAGCGCGGCGGCCCGGCGAAAGCCGCCGTGCTGGCCTCGGCGGGCATGGGCTCCATTTCGGGGAGCGCCATTGCCAACGTGGTGACCACCGGCGCGTTTACCATTCCGCTGATGAAGAAGCTGGGTTACCAGCCCAAACAGGCGGGGGGTATCGAAGCGGCGGCCTCTACCGGCGGGCAAATCATGCCGCCGCTGATGGGTGCTGGCGCGTTTTTAATCGCGGAATATACCAACACGCCGTACCTGGAAATTGTCAAAATCAGTATCCTCCCGGCGATCATGTACTTCGCGACGGTCTATCTCTTCGTGCATATCATCGCCTTGAAGCAGGGCATGCAGGGCATGGCCAAGAGCGAGTTGCCGCAAATGCGTCAGGTTATGAAGGATGGCTGGCACTTCCTGCTTCCGCTGGCGGTACTGGTGTGGCTGCTGGCCATGAGCATGTCACCCATGCGGGTGGGCTACTACGCAGTCGTCACCATGGTGGCGGTGGCCGTTTTGCGCTACGCGCTGTGGTACTTCTTCGTGGCACCCAAACAGGGCGAGCCGGTCACGGTCGAACGCACCAAAGCGGTCGTATGGGCAGGCCTGGTGAAGCTGGTACAGGGGTTGGAGCTGGGCGCGCGCAATGCCGTCGCGGTTTCCATGGCCTGTGCGGTGGCGGGTATCATCGTCGGCGTGGTCGGTTTGACCGGGCTGGGGCTGAAGTTCTCCTCCATGATGCTGGCGTTCTCCGGCGGTAATCTGGTACTCGCGCTGCTGCTAGTGCTGATTGCGAGTTTGATTCTAGGCATGGGCCTGCCGGTGACCGCGAGCTATATCGTGCTGATCGTTCTCGTCGGGCCGGCGCTTACCTCGGAGTTCGGCGTGCCGCTGTTGATCGCGCACCTGGTGGTGTTCTGGTACTCCCAGGACTCCAACGTCACGCCGCCCATTGCGCTCGCGGGGTTTGCCGGGGCGGCCATTGCGGGCAGTAAACCCATGGAGACGGGCTTCCAGGCGTGGAAGTTTGCCAAAGGGCTCTATTTGATTCCGCTGTTCATGGTCTTCAATCCGGAAATCATCATCGGCGGGCCGGTGCTCGTGGTGGTCTGGAACGCGGTCATCGCGCTGCTGGCGCTCTGTGCGTTTGCGGCTTCGCTAGAGGGGTATTTGTTCACCCGCATGTCTTGGCTGCCGCGCCTGGCCATTGGCGGTGCGATCGTCGGTGTGTTCTACCCGAGTCTCTGGACCGAAATGGCAGGGGTCGCCGTGATGATCGTCGCCATCGCTGCCAACTGGCAGGCGAGCAAGCGGGAGACACCACCGGTTGCCGGTTGAGTGTGCCGAGTAGACAAGCAGCACCAAAAAAGCCCGGGAACGTCAGCTCCCGGGCTTTTCGTGTCAACGGCTCACCCGTGGGCTAACCGATGGTCGGTGCCTTAGAAGATCGACTCTGCCGTGCCTGACCCCTGCGAGCCGCTGGCCTCTTCCAGCTCCTGGCTGATACGGCGAGGCTGGAAGTCGGGCAGATGATCCTGGTGGAACAGCTCCGAGATGCCGCCAGACTGGTCATCGTGCAGGCGACGGCCGGTATTCGGGTCCACCCGCGCGGTGACGATGGTGTCGGGACGCTCTGGCAGCGCAGAGGGCGTCCCTTCCAGCGCATCGCCCATGAAGTCGATCCAGATCGGCAGTGCAGCATTCGCACCGTACTCGGCAATGGTGTCGTTGCTGTCTTTACCGACCCACACCGTCGTTACGAGGTTGCTGTTGAAACCGGCAAACCAAGCGTCCCGCTGGCTGTTAGTCGTCCCGGTTTTACCGACGATGTCGTCACGGTTCAGGCTTAGCGCTGCCCGGCCCGTGCCCGATGTGATGACGTCGCGCAGCATGTCACGCAGGATGTACACCGCTGCGGGGTCAGCGACGCGGGGCGCGATAGGGTAGCTCTTCCCATCGATTTCGACGGTTTCCTGGTCCTCGGCACAGTTCACGCAGGCCACCTGCGGCGTGGCTTCGTCAATGACTTCGTTATCGTCATCACGAGTGACGCGCTCGATAAACCAAGGCGCGACCTGGAAGCCACCGTTGGCGATCACCGCGTAGGCGTTGGTCATCTCCATGGGCGTGAGGCTGGCGCTCCCCAGGGCCAGTGACAGACCGCGGGGAAGGCGCTCAGGCGCAAAGCCAAAGCCTTCGAGGTACTGAATGGTGTGGTCGAGCCCCATGGTTTGCAGAACGCGAATGGTGACGAGATTGCGCGAACGCGCAAGCGCCGGACGCAGGCGCATCGGCCCTTGGAAGTCGCGGCTGGAGTTCACCGGACGCCACAGCGAATCGCTGCCGTCGTCCAGCACCACCGGCGCGTCATTGACCACACTGGCAGCGTTCATTTCGCCATCCTGTAGCGCGGCGAGGTAGATGAACGGCTTGAAGATCGAGCCAGACTGGCGCTGGGCCTGAACGGCACGGTTGAATTTACTGGCGTTGAAATCGAACCCGCCTTGAAGTGCCAGAATCGCGCCGGTGCGCGGGTCTTGCGCCACCAGCGAACCTTCGGCATCCGGGCGCTGAGAGAGACGCAGCGTGCCGTCGTCGGTTTCGATGACACGGATCATATCGCCACGTTCGGCAATCTGCGCTGCGCTGCTGGGCTCGGCCCCGCGGCTACGCGGGCTCAAATAGGGGCGCGCCCAGTTCAGGCCGCTCCACGGAATGGTTTGCAGCTCACCGCCACGGGTCAGTACCTGCATTTCACGGCCACTGCTCTCTACTACGATGGCGGGTTGCAGTAGGCCGTAGTTAGGCGTGCGCTCCAGTACCTGTAGCCAGTTGCTCACATCGCCATCCACACCTTCGACTTCGGTTTGGCTGCGTTGGGCAGCCTGACGTGCGGTTTGGCGAATTTCCGGCGACTCGGACAGCTCCTCTTCCAGGCCCTGGGTATTGGTCTGCTCTTGGGCTTCTACCAAGCTGGGCGCGATGTCTTCCTGCTCGGCACCGCGCCAACCGTGGCGCAGGTCGTACTCGATCAGACCGTTGGCCAGCGCTTGGCGGGCAAAGGGCTGCAGTTCGCTGTCGATGGTGGTGTAAATACGGTAGCCGCCGGTATAGGCGGTGTCGCCAAAGCGCTCGATGGCGTACTGGCGAGCCATCTCTGCCACGTAGGCGGCATCCACTTCGGTTTGCGTGTAGTGACGGCGCGCGGTGACCGGCGCCTGCACGGCATTCTGGTAGGTATCGTTATCGATATAGCCAAGCTCGCGCATACGGAACAGGATCCAGTTGCGGCGGATCAGTGAGCGCTCGGAGTTGGCCAGCGGGTTGAACGCCGAGGGTGCTTTGGGCAGCCCGGCAATCATCGCCGTTTCTGCCAGACTCAGCTCGGCTAGCGGCTTGTCGTAATAGGTCTCGGCGGCGGCGGCAATCCCGTAGGCGCGGTTACCTAGGAAGATTTTGTTGACGTAAAGCTCGAAGATCTCCTCTTTATCGAGGATTTGTTCCATTTGCAGGGCCAGCAGAATCTCGCGAATCTTACGCGTGAAAGTCTGATCCAGGGTCAGCATGTAGTTACGCGCGACCTGCATGGTGATGGTAGAGCCACCCGATTGAATGGTGCCGCCGCTCTGTACCAGCTCGACCGCCGCCCGCGCTAGGCCGCGCGGGTCGACACCGGCGTGGTCGAAGTAGCTGGCATCTTCGGCGGCGATCAGCGCGTTGATCATGTCTTGGGGAATGTCGTCGAAGTCGATCGCCATGCGGCGCTCTTCACCGAATTCGCCGATCAGCTTGCCGTCGTTGGTAAAGATTCGCAGCGGCGTGTGCAGTTCGAAATCCTGCAGCTGGCGCACGTCGGGCAGGCCCGGCGAGAAATAGATAGCGGCACCGATCACCGCCAGTATGACCGCACCCGAGAGCGCAACGACCAGCGAAAATAGTGACAGCACAAGAGTTCGTAAAAACGTCATGAACAGTGGGCACCCGTGAAAAGAAGAGTAGGTATGGTGGTGTAACCGCCATAGCGCGCAATTGGCTGCCATTATAGGAAGGGGAGGCAGCGGCCACCAGTGTTGATATGACGTAGAGGCATTGGCGTGTGCCTTAACTAAAAATCATGTAACCTCGAAACTCGCACGACAGGCAGGCGGAGCCGAACTCAACATGCGCTTACTAAAACCCAGTAAAGGGTTGATTGGTGTCGATATTACGTCGGCTACCGTCAAGCTACTCGAACTCAAACGGTGTAACGACAACTATCAGGTCGAGAGCTATGCCGTGCGTCCGCTGCGCGAGGGCGCGGTGGTCGAACGCCGCATTCGTGATATGAACGATGTTGCCAACGTGCTGAGTCGTGCCGTCGAGCATGCCAAACCGTCTACGCGTAAGGCGGCCGTGGCCGTTCCGGCCAGCGCCGCCATTACCAAGACGCTCCAGTTTCCCGTATCGCTGAGCGAAGACGAAATCGAGGAGCGGATCATCGCCGAGTCTGACCGGCATATTCCGTTTCCGTTCAGCGAGGTAGCGTTCGACTTTCACTGCCTTGGGCCCGCGCCCTTCGATGATGAGCAGCAGCAAGTCATTCTGGTCGCCTGCCGCCAGCAGGACGTGTCGCAGCTCACTGAAACCTTGGAGCGGGCAGGGCTAGAGCCCGCGGCGGTAGACGTGGAAACCTTCGCCATGGAGCGTTCGCTGGCCGAGCTGCGCCGCCAGCTCAACGTAGACAGCGACCCCAACGCCTGCGTCGGGCTGGTGGATATCGGCGCGAACATGAACGCCTTTCACGTGGTGCGTGGTGGCCATATCGTCTATAGCCGCGATACCGTGTTTGGCGGCCGCCAGCTCACCGACGCTATTCGCGATCACTACTCCTTGAGCAACGAAGAGGCCGGCTTTGCGAAAAAGCGCGGTGGCCTGCCAGAGGATTACCACGACAAAGTGCTCAATCCGTTTCTGGAGACCGTCGTGCAGCAGGTGGGACGCTCGCTGCAGCTTTACTATACCGCTGGCCGTCAGCATGAAGTGCAACACATCGTGCTAGCGGGCGGCTCCAGCGTCATTCCCGGCTTGGCTGAACGCATTGCCGAAGATAGCGGCATGTCGGTGACCATTGCCAACCCGTTCCAGCGGATGCGGGTCAACAAGCGCCTCAACATGGAAGGTCTGACCAACGATGCCCCTGCCATGCTCACCGCTGGGGGTTTAGCGATGAGGGTCGGGCTATGAGCATCACGATTAACCTGCTTCCCTGGCGGGAAGCGCGCCGGGAAAAGCGGACCCGCCGTTTTTACGGAGTCGTGGTGCTGATGCTGGTGGCGGGCATTGCCCTGGGCCTGGGGGTCGCCCAGCTCTACCAGCAAAAGCTAGCCGCCCAGCAGCAGCGTAATGCCTATATCACCCAGCACATCGAGCGCCTGAACAACGAAATTGCCGACGTACAGCGCTACCAGCAAACCGCCGAGCGCTTGGGTGAACAGTTAACGCTGTTTCAAACCCTGCAAGCCGAGCGGATCAGCACCGTGCAGCTTTTCAATGCTATCGCCGCGAGTGCGGTGGATGGCGTGGTGTATCAGCGCCTGACGCGCACCGGCGAGCAGGTGAGCGTATCGGCCATGGCTGGCAGCGAGCGTCAGGTCTCCGATCAGCTTCGTCAGCTCGCCAGCGTGCCAGAGCTTGGCGTGCCGCTCCTGTCGGAAGTCACCAGCGGGCAGGATGGCAACAGTCGCATGTTCCAGTTCGAAGTGGTGCAATCCTCGCTGGAAGAGCTCGGTGATGAGGAGGAGTCGCCATGAAGTGGGGGCGCGAGCGGTGGCAGGATGAGTGGCAGCGGCTGAAAACCCTGGATTGGCAGGCGCTGGATGTCAAAGAGGCGGGTGAATGGCCTGTGCTGCTCAAAGCACTGTGTGGTGCACTGGCGTTTGGCGTCGCCCTTGGCGGGCTGAGTTGGTGGTTGGTGAGCGAAAAGCGCGTCGAGCTGGAAGCAGCGCAGCGCCAAGAGGCGCGGCTTCTGAACGAGTACCGCAGCAAAGTTTCCGAAGCGGCGTTTTTGCCCGAAGTGCGCGACCAGCTCACCGCTCTCGAAGAGCAGATGGCCACCATGCGTTCCATGCTGCCCACCAGTGCCGAAATTCCCTCGTTGCTGGACAGTATTAGCGATGCGGCGTTGGATAATGACCTCAGTATCGAGACGATTCGCCTGCGTCCCACCGTGAGCAACACGCACTATGTAGAACACCCGCTGGATATTCAGGTGCGTGGCGGCTATCACGAGCTGGCGCAATTCGTGGCCGATATTAGCCAGCTAGCACGTATCGTGACCCAGCACGATGTCGCGCTCTCGCCTGCCGAGCAGAGCGGGGAGTCGCTGCGAATGTCGCTGGTGGCCCGCACCTATAGCTATATAGAAGAAGCAGACGAAGGGGAGGTGCCAGCCCCATGAAGCGTTTATTCAGCATTGGCATGGTGGCGCTGCTGGCAGGCTGTGGCGATGCCAACCTCAGCCAGCTAGAGTCGGTCATGGAGGAGATTCGTCGTGCCCCCACGGGGCAGCCGCCGGTCATCATTCCGACGATTCCCGAATACCAGCCGGTGGATTACCGCTATAGTGACACCCGCAGCCCCTTTCTGGCACCTGAGAGCGTGCGGGCGACCGACGTGGTTGCGGTCTTCGACAGCGCCTTGGCTCCCGACCAGCAGCGAAAGGCCGAGCCGCTCGAGCAGTTTCCGCTCCAAAGCCTGCGTTTAGTGGGCACGCTGCGCATGGGGGGGCAGCAGGTGGCGCTGATCAGCGCGCCGGACGGCAGCGTGACCAGCGTGCGTGAAGGCAATTATCTCGGCACCGACTACGGGCAGGTCACCGACATTCGCCCGCAGGAAGTGCACATCACCGAACGTATTTTAAATCAGCAGGTGGGTTGGCAGGAGCGTCAGGCAACGCTCAGCTTGGATGAGTAGCCAGCGCGCTCACGCCACCAGGCAACCCACTTCATGACTTGTTACCGGATGACACCTATGGCCGCTACACTTCGTCGAATGACGCTATCACTGTTAGCTCTGATGCCAACGTTTGCTTTTGGGTCCGTGCTAACCGATTTGGATGTGCGCCAAACCGGCAGCGGTGAGGTCGAGCTGCTCCTGCAATTCAGCGGCGGTGTCGCCGAACTGCGCGGCTACCGATTGGACACGCCGCCCCGCTTGGCGCTGGATCTGGCCGATACGCAGAGCGATCTGCCCCAGCGCCGGATCAGCGTGGAGAACGCAAGCGTCGAGCAGATTACAGCGCTGGAGGGAAATGGCCGAACGCGTCTGGTGGTCGATTTACGCCAGCCGCTCGACTACACCTCCCGAGTGGAAGGCGACCAGCTGCGCATTACGCTGGCGGCGGCTGCCAGTGCGCCGCCGTCTGCGCCAGCGGCCATGAACGCCGCGTCGTCCGAGCCGGTCAGTGGTGGCCTGGAAACCGACGAAGGGCCGCAAGTCACCGACATCGATTTTCGCCGGGGAGCGGATGGCGCCGGTCGTTTGTTGGTTACGTTCGACCGCGAAGGCGTGGTGACCCAGGTGCGCGAAGGCAGTGACGGAGTGGTCGTGGCCGAACTGCGCGATGTGGACATTCCCGATGCGCTCAACCAAATCTACGATGTGACCGATTTCGCGACGCCGATTACGCGCATCACGCCCCGCTCTGGGCAGCGCGATACGCTGCTGGAGCTGCAAACCAACGGTCCCTACGCGATGATCTCATCGCAAAGCGGTCGTACGCTCACCGTCGAAGTGCAGCCAGTGAGCCAAGCCAGTCAGCAAGAGCGCGAGCAGCAGGGCGAGAGCTTTACCGGCGATCGCCTGAGCCTCAATTTCCAAGATATCGAAGTGCGTGCGGTGCTGGCCACCCTGGCCGAATTTACCGGCCTGAACCTGGTGGCGAGCGACAGCGTGACGGGCCGTGTGACGCTCAATCTGAACGACGTGCCCTGGGACCAGGCGCTGGCGCTGATTCTGCAAAGTCAGGGACTCTCAAGCCGTGAGCAGGGCAATGTCATTGTCGTGGCACCGGCGGGGGAGCTGGCGGAGATCGAGCGTCAAGAGATCGAAGCGCGCAACCAGCAGCAGACGTTAGCGCCGCTGGTGACCGAGTTCATCGAGGTGAAATACGCCCGGGCCGAAGACTTGGCCCAACTGCTGCGTGGGGCGGAAGGCTTTGGTTTGCTGACCGAGCGTGGCCGGGTGAGTGTCGATCAGCGTACCAACACGCTGTTGATCCAAGATACCGCCGATCAGGTGCGCGACATCATGCGTACCCTCGACCGTCTTGATGTGGCGGTACGCCAAGTACAGATAGAGGCGCGCATCGTGATTGCCCGGGATACGGCGTCTCGCGAGCTGGGCGTGAACTGGGGCGTTTCCAGCACCCGCGGCTTTGTAGAAGGAGACGACGGCACGTTCTCACGTCGCGATATCAACCCTGACGGCATCAACCGCGCTCAGGGGGGGCTGGCGGTGGATTTGGGCTCCACGGCGGCAGCCAACACCGGCTTTAGCTTTGGCTACCTTTCTGGGGATATTCTGCTCGACCTGGAGCTGCGCGCGTTGGAAAGCGAAGGCAAGAGCCAGACGATCTCCCAGCCCCGCGTGATTACCGCCAACCAGCGCACCGCCACCATTCGCCAGGGCGAAGAGCGGGCGTTCCAGAGTGTCGATGCCCAGGGCAACCCGGATACCGAATTCAAAGAGGCGGAGCTGTCGCTGGAGGTGACCCCACAAATCACCCCGGACAATCGCATCATCATGGACTTGGTGATCAAGAACGATAGTTTCCGTGAAAGCGAGTTTGGCGGCGAGCCGCCCATCGATACCAATCAAATCGAAACCCAGGTGCTGGTGGATAATGGCCAGACGGTGGTGTTAGGCGGTATTTTGACCACAGAACAGCTTAGCCAAATGGCCAAGACGCCGCTTCTCGGTGACCTTCCGGTGTTGGGACGCCTGTTCCGCTATACCGAAGAGAGCAATGAAAAGGTAGAGTTACTGGTCTTTATTACTCCACGACTACTTGATGATGGTTTGGCGGTTCGCTGATGCAGGATTTACCCAATCTTTTTTTAATAGGCCCCATGGGGGCTGGTAAGAGCACGATAGGCCGCCTGTTGGCGGGAGAGCTATCGCGCCCGTTTTACGATAGCGACCACGCCATACAGGACCGCTGCGGTGCCGATATTCCCTGGATCTTTGACGTAGAGGGCGAGCCCGGCTTTCGCCAGCGTGAAATCCAGATGATCGACGAGCTTACCCAATTAGCGGACGTGGTCGTTGCCACCGGCGGTGGCGCGGTGCTGCGGGAAGAGAACCGCCGTGCCCTGCGTGAGCGCGGCACGGTCATCTACTTGATGACCACCGTCGAACAGCAGCTAAAACGGACCGCCAAGGATCGCAACCGCCCGCTGTTGCAGTGTGCCAACCGCGAGCAGGTGCTCAACGACATGTTTGCCACCCGCGACCCGCTCTACCGCGCGACGTCTGACATTACCGTGCGCACGGATCGCCGAAGCCCGCGGGCGGTGGTCAACGAGATTTTACGCCGCGTACACCGCATGATCGATCCGTTGGACGCTGCCAGCGCCCCGCAGAAAAAGGTATCCCCATGACCGAACAAGCCCATCACCACACGTTAACTGTTGAACTGGGTGAGCGCAGTTATCCCATTCACATTGGCGTGGGGCTGCTCCAACGCTCGGATAGCTTCGTGCCTTATCTGGCAGGTCATCAGGTGATGATCGTCACCAACGAGACGGTGGCCCCGCACTATTTGAAGGCGCTACAGGACGTGTTGCCCGAGCAGCTCGACGTGCGTACCTTGGTGTTGCCTGACGGAGAGCAGTACAAAACCATCGAGCAGGTGGGGCGCATTTGGGATGCGCTGCTCGAAGCAGGCTTCAATCGGCGCTGTACACTGATTGCGCTAGGCGGCGGTGTGATGGGCGATATGGTGGGCTATGCAGCGGCGTCCTATCAGCGCGGCGTGGCGTTCATCCAAGTGCCCACCACGCTGCTGTCGCAGGTGGACTCCTCGGTGGGCGGCAAAACCGGCGTGAACCATCCGCTGGGTAAGAACATGATTGGCGCGTTTTGGCAGCCCAAGGCCGTGGTAGTCGATATCGCTACCCTCACCACCTTGCCCGCTCGGGAACTCTCAGCGGGGCTTGCCGAGGTAGTGAAGTACGGTTTTATTCGCGATGCGGCCTTCCTCGCTTGGCTTGAGCAAAACATGGCGGCGCTACGCCGTGTCGAACCCGAGGTGGTGGCTGAAGCCATCGCCAAGAGCTGCCAGATCAAAGCCGATATCGTGGCGGAAGACGAAACCGAGCAGGGCGTGCGTGCGCTCTTGAACCTTGGACACACCTTTGGCCACGCCATCGAGGCGCATCAAGGCTACGGCAACTGGCTGCACGGCGAAGCCGTGGGAGCGGGCATGGCGATGGCCGCCACGCTCTCTCATCAGCTTGGCTGGATTAGCGCGGATGCGCTTGAGCGCACGAAAAGGGTGATTGAAAGCGCGGGTCTTCCGCTGGTCGCGCCCGCGGGCATGTCGACGGATGACTTCTTGGCGCGTATGCGATTGGATAAAAAGAACGTCGATGCGCGTCTGCGTCTGGTGCTGCTGAAGGACTTGGGCGATGCCTGCGTCAGCGACGCCACTCCAGCCGACACCTTACGGCAGCTACTGGATGGTTACCCTCGCGGCCAGGGGATAGTTGGCTAGCCTCACCGCTCGGAACCCGCCTCTAATCAGGCGGGTTTTTTTCTGCCCACGAAGAGCCGATACAAGCATTACGTAATGATATCCGTATGCCTTATGCGCTATCGGCATGGGGTTTTTGGTGATAATTAGACTAAAGTCTAATGAGCTCTTTCGGTCGTTAAAATATCGTTTCTTTGCATTGCAAGCCGTTGAAGTATAACTGTTTTTTTATTGAACGATAATGCAACTACGGGTTTTGGCGAGGGTTTTTAGCGATTGGCGCGCGCCGGGCGATTGCGCTACGCGGTGGCAAATCGCTATGCTGAGCGACCATTTTCTTGCAGCAGCGAATGCGGAAAACACCCTATTTCGGGCGGGTAACAAGAGCCATAAAAAAAGAAAAACCCGTAATAATACCATAAAAACGCTGCTTACAAAATACGCTGACTAGAGGCACGCCCATGAATAGAGGTCTTCACCAGCCAGGCGAGTTTCGCGATAACTGCGGCTTTGGCCTTATTGCCCACATGGAAGGGCAGGCCAGCCACGACTTGCTGAAAACGGCTATTGAATCACTGACTTGCATGACCCACCGTGGCGGTATCGCGGCAGATGGTAAAACTGGCGACGGTTGCGGCCTGCTGCTGAAGATGCCCGCACAGTTCATGCGTGCTGCCGCCAAAGAAGCGCTCGACGTCGAGCTGGGCGAGCGCTTTGCGGTGGGCTCGGTGTTTTTGCCCAACGACGATGCGCGTGCCTCTAAAGCGAAAGAGACGCTGGTTGCTGAACTCAGCGCGCGTGGTTTGGACGTGCTGGGCTGGCGCGTGGTGCCCACGGACGCCAGCGTCTGTGGCCCCATGGCGCTGGACTGCCTGCCGCGCATTGAACAACTGTTTGTCGCCCCCGGCAGCAGCGAAAATTTCGATGTTGATCTCTTCATGGGGCGCCGCTACGCCGAGCAGGCGCTGCGCAGTGATGAAAACTTCTATGTGGCGTCGCTCTCTACCGAGGTGGTCTCCTATAAAGGCTTGGTGATGCCGGAAGATCTACCGGCGTTCTACAAAGACCTGAACGATCCGCGTCTGGAAACCGCCATCTGCGTGTTCCACCAGCGCTTCTCGACTAACACCGCACCGCGCTGGCCGTTGGCGCAGCCGTTCCGCCTGCTGGCGCACAACGGTGAAATTAACACCATCGAAGCCAACCGTGGTTGGGCGAACTCGCGTAAGGCGAACTTCGTTAACGAGCGTCTGCCGGATATCGCCAAGCTGGACGAAATCGTCAACACCACCGGCTCCGACTCCTCCAGTATGGATAACATGCTGGAAGTGCTGCTGACCGGCGGCATGGAGCTGCACCGCGCCGTGCGCATGATAGTGCCGCCCGCCTGGCAAAACGTCGAGACCATGGACGCCGAGCTGCGCGCGTTCTACGAGTACAACTCCATGCACATGGAGCCGTGGGACGGCCCTGCGGGCGTGGTGATGACCGACGGCCGCCAAGCAGTCTGTATGCTGGACCGTAACGGCCTGCGCCCCGCGCGCTGGGTGATTACCAAGAATGGCTACATCACCCTGGCCTCCGAAATCGGTACCTACGGCTACAAGCCGGAAGACGTGGTGGCAAAAGGCCGCGTCGGACCCGGCCAGATGCTGGCCGTGGATACCCAAACGGGCGAAGTACTGCACACTCAGGATATCGATGATCGCCTGAAGTCCGCATACCCCTACAAGCGCTGGCTGAAGCAGGAAGCGAACTACCTGGAGTCGGCGCTGACCGAACTGGCGCGCTTCCAAACGATGGACACTGAGGCACTGAACGTGCAGCAGAAGATGTTCCAGGTGACGTTCGAAGAGCGCGACCAGGTGCTGCGCCCGCTGGCGGAAAGTGGCCAGGAAGCGGTGGGCTCCATGGGAGATGATACGCCCATGGCGGTACTGTCGAGCCGTCCGCGTCTGCTTACTGACTTCTTCCGTCAGAAATTTGCCCAGGTCACCAACCCGCCGATCGATCCGCTGCGCGAAGCGATCGTGATGTCGTTGGAAACCTGCTGTGGTGCGGAGCTGAACGTCTTCAAGGCCACGCCGGAACACGCTCACCGCTTGATTTTGACCACGCCGGTGCTCTCGCCGCGTAAATTCACTGCCCTGGTAAGCCAGGACGATCCGGCTTTTGCCAGCCACATGCTGACGCTGGGCTACGACCCTGAGCAGACCAGCTTGCAGCAGGCGATTACCGCGCTGTGCCAAGAAGCCGAAGCGCAGGTGAAAGCGGGTAAAGTGATTCTGGTACTAAGCGATGCGGAGCTGCCCAAAGGCCAGTTGCCCATTCAGGCAGCTTTGGCGGTGGGTGCCGTTCACTCCCACCTTGGCCGCTTGGCGCTACGCCCCAACGCCAACATCGTGGTCGAGACCGGCTACGCTCGCGATGCGCACCAGATGGCGGTGCTGTTCGGTGTGGGCGCAACGGCGGTCTACCCGTGGCTGGCGTATCAGGTCATGGCGGATATGCACCGCACGGGCGAGCTGACCGGCAACCCAGCAGATGCTCGCGAGAACTACCGTAAGGGCCTGCAGAAAGGACTGTTCAAGATTCTTTCGAAGATGGGCATCTCGACGCTGGCTTCCTACCGTGGCTCCATGCTGTTTGAAGCCGTCGGCCTGGCGGATGAAGTCATGGATACCTGCTTCGTGGGCATGGCCTCTCGTATTCAGGGCACCGGCTTTGCCGAGCTTCAGCTTCAGCAAGAGCTGCTGGCCAAGGATGCGTGGATTCCCCGCAAAGGGATCTCCCAAGGCGGCATGCTCAAGTACGTGCATGGCCACGAGTACCACGCCTACAATCCGGACGTAGTGAAATCGCTGCAAGCCGCTGTGCAAGAAGGCAGCTACGCCAAGTGGAAAAAGTTTGCCCAGCTGGTGAACGAGCGTCCGGTGGCCACCATTCGTGACCTGCTGACGCTCAAGCCTTCCGAGTCGCCGGTGCCGCTGGAAGAGGTCGAGCCCATTGAAGCGCTGATTCCGCGCTTTGACAGCGCCGGTATGTCGCTGGGTGCGCTCTCTCCCGAGGCGCACGAAGCGCTGGCCCAGGCCATGAACGAGGCGGGCGGTCGCTCCAACTCCGGTGAGGGCGGCGAAGACCCGGCGCGTTACGGCACCATTCGCAGCTCGAAAATCAAACAAATCGCCTCTGGGCGCTTTGGCGTGACTCCGGCTTACTTGGTCAATGCCGAAGTGCTGCAGATCAAGGTAGCCCAGGGCGCCAAGCCCGGTGAGGGCGGCCAGCTACCGGGCGGTAAGGTCAATCAACTGATTGCCCGCTTGCGCTACTCGGTGCCCGGCGTCACGCTGATTTCACCGCCGCCTCACCACGATATTTACTCCATCGAGGACTTGGCGCAGCTGATCTTTGACCTCAAGCAGGTCAACCCAGACGCGCAGGTCTCGGTAAAACTAGTCTCCGAGCCAGGGATCGGCACTATTGCCACCGGCGTCGCCAAAGCCTATGCGGATTTAATCACCGTATCTGGCTACGACGGCGGCACCGCAGCCAGCCCGCTCACCTCCATCAAGCACGCCGGTTCCCCTTGGGAGCTGGGGCTGCCCGAGGTGCATCAGGCGCTGCGCATTAACGGCCTGCGGGACAAAATTCGTCTGCAAACCGATGGCGGTCTGAAGACCGGCCTCGACGTCGTCAAAGCGGCGATTCTGGGTGCTGAAAGCTTCGGTTTCGGCACCGCGCCGATGGTCGCGCTGGGCTGTAAATACCTGCGTATTTGCCACCTGAACAACTGCGCCACCGGTGTTGCAACCCAGGATGACTTCCTGCGTGGCGAGCACTTCCGCGGCACCGTGGATATGGTGAAAAACTACTTCCGCTTTATTGCCGAAGAAGTGCGCGAATTGATGGCCATGCTGGGCGTGCGTAAGCTCACCGACCTGATTGGCCGCACGGACCTGCTGGAAGTGCTGGAAGGCAATACGGCATCACAGCGTAAGCTGGACTTAATGCCGCTGCTGGCGAACGACTTCGTGCCTGCAGATGCGCCGCAGTTCTGTGAAGTTAGCCGCAACGTGCCCCACGACCCGGGTGCCAAAAACCAGGAAGTCTTGGCGGCGCTGAAAGAGGCCATCGAGTCTCAGTCTGGCGGCACGTTCGATTTCACCATCACTAACTGCGACCGCAGTGTAGGGGCGCTCACCTCCGGGGCGATTGCCAAGCGTTACGGTGAAGAGGGCCTTGAGGCCGCTCCGGTCACCGCGCGCTTTACCGGCGTGGCAGGCCAGAGCTTTGGGGTGTGGAACGCCCGCGGCCTGAACCTCTACCTGGAAGGCGATGCCAACGACTATGTCGGTAAAGGCATGAACGGCGGCAGCATTGTGATCGTGCCGCCGAAAGTCAGCCAGTTCGAGAGCCACAAAACGGCCATCATCGGCAACACCTGCCTCTATGGGGCGACAGGCGGCACACTGTTTGCCGCAGGTACCGCTGGCGAGCGCTTTGCGGTGCGTAACTCCGGCGCAACGGCTGTGATCGAAGGCGCGGGCGACCACTGCTGTGAGTACATGACCGGTGGTTTGGTCTGCGTGCTGGGTGAAACCGGCGTTAACTTTGGGGCGGGCATGACCGGTGGCTTTGCCTACGTGTTGGATGAAGACCGGACCTTCGTGGACAAGTACAACCACGAGCTGGTCGAAATTCACCGGGTCAACACCGAAGCGATGGAAGCTTACCGTCGCCACCTGCGGGAAATGATCGAGGCCTACGTGGCCGCGACGGGTTCCGCACGCGGTGCGGCGATTCTGGAAGACTTCAGCGACTACGCGCGCCACTTCTGGCTGGTGAAGCCAAAAGCGGCCAGCCTGGGTAGTCTGCTGGATCAGTCTCGGCGTCAGCCGCAATAACCGTCAGCGCCTACGCTTCGAGGAGAGAGATCATGGCCAACCGTTTAAACAACGATTTTCAGTTTGTCGACGTGGGTCGTAAAGACCCACAGAAAAAACCGGCGCACACCCGGGCCAAAGAGTTCGCGGAAATTTACGAGCCGTTCAAGCCCACCGATGCGGCGAGCCAGGCGCACCGCTGCTTGCACTGCGGCAACCCCTACTGCGAGTGGAAGTGCCCGGTACACAACTACATCCCCAACTGGCTGCAGCTGGTGGTGGAAGGCAACATTATCGAAGCCGCCGAGCTGTCCCACAAAACTAACTCGCTGCCGGAAGTGTGTGGCCGGGTGTGCCCGCAAGACCGCCTGTGTGAAGGCGATTGCACCCTCAACGACGGCTTTGGCGCGGTGACCATTGGCTCGGTAGAGAAGTACATTACCGATACCGCCTTTGCCATGGGCTGGCGCCCGGACATGTCCAAGGTGGTGTGGACCGATAAAAAGGTTGCGATTGTCGGTGCAGGCCCTGCGGGCTTAGGCTGTGCCGATATTCTGGCGCGCAATGGCGTCAAGCCAGTGGTGTTCGATAAGTACCCCGAAATTGGCGGTCTGCTGACTTTCGGTATTCCTGAGTTCAAGCTGGAAAAGAACGTCATGGAGCGCCGTCGTGCGGTATTCGAGGAGATGGGCGTTGAGTTCCGTCTGAATACCGAAATCGGCACCGATGTCGAGTTCGAGACGCTGCTGCAGGAGTACGACGCTGTGTTCCTGGGCATGGGGACGTACAAGTACATGCAGGGCGGCTTCCCCGGTGAAGACCTGCCCGGCGTCTACAAAGCGCTGGATTTCCTGATTGCCAACGTCAACCGCCGCTTGGGCTTCGAGAAAGACCCGAACGACTTTATCTCGATGGAAGGCAAGCGCGTGGTGGTGCTGGGCGGTGGCGATACCGCGATGGACTGTAACCGCACCTCGATTCGTCAGCGCGCCGCCAGCGTGACCTGTGCCTACCGCCGCGATGAAGAGAACATGCCGGGCTCGCGCCGTGAAGTGGCCAATGCGCGGGAAGAGGGCGTCGAGTTCCTGTTCAACCGCCAGCCGGTAGCGGTAGTGGGTGAAGACAAGGTCGAAGGCGTAAAAGTGGTTCGTACGCGCCTGGGCGAGCCGGATGAGAATGGCCGTCGTCGTCCTGAAGTCGTGCCGGGGTCTGAAGAGATCATCGCCGCTGATGCCGTGGTGGTGGCTTTCGGTTTCCAGGCAAGCCCAGCACCGTGGTTCGATAGCGCCAATATCGACGTTAACGAATGGGATCTTGTTAAAGCGCCTGAGCACGGTCAGTACGCCTTTCAAACCAGCAACGAGAAAATCTTTGCCGGTGGCGATATGGTGCGCGGCTCCGATCTCGTGGTCACCGCTATTTATGAAGGGCGTCAGGCCGCCGAGGGCATTCTGGATTACCTAGGCGTGTAAAGTGTGTATGTCATGCCGAACAGCACCAGGGGTAGGTCGTAGCGAGGGTCTTCTTGTCATGGATGACAAAAGTAGCGCCCAGGATTGGGTTTACAGTGCCTCGCGCAGATCTACCTCTGGGGCAACTGAGCATCGGCATCCTTTAGCCCGATCAATCGGCCTCCCACTGCTTATATATAGCCAGTGCTAGAGTGGGAGGCAGCTTTAGCTCGCGACCGAGGCTGGCGCTGTTTCAGTTCAAATTGAGCCTTAAGGCGTACTCTGCTATTCTGTCGTCCCATCCTGGTGTGGCTTTCTGTTACGCCTTTTGATCACGTTTCGACAGGTTTTCCATGACACGATATATCTTCGTGACCGGCGGCGTTGTGTCCTCTCTTGGCAAGGGCATCGCGTCGGCCTCGCTGGCGGCGATTCTAGAGGCCCGCGGCCTTAAGGTCACCATGCTCAAGCTCGACCCGTACATCAACGTGGACCCGGGCACCATGAGTCCTTTCCAGCACGGCGAGGTGTTCGTCACCGAGGATGGCGCCGAGACGGACTTGGACTTAGGTCACTACGAGCGCTTTATTCGCACCAAAATGACCCAGGGCAACAACTTCACCACAGGCCGTGTGTACGAACACGTGCTGCGTAAAGAGCGCCGTGGCGATTACCTGGGTGGCACTGTGCAGGTCATTCCGCACATTACCGATGAGATCAAGCAGCGCGTCTACGCCGGAGGCGAAGGCTTCGACGTGGCGCTGGTGGAGATCGGCGGTACGGTCGGCGATATCGAATCGCTGCCGTTCCTAGAATCCATTCGTCAGATCCGCAGCGAGCTGGGCGCCAGCCGCGCCATTTACATGCACCTGACTCTGGTGCCGTACATCAAGACCGCTGGCGAAACCAAAACCAAGCCGACGCAGCACAGCGTCAAAGAGCTGCGCTCTATCGGTATCCAGCCGGATATCCTGATTTGCCGCAGCGAAGTGGAGCTCGAAGAGAGCGAGCGTCGCAAGATTGCCTTGTTCACCAATGTAGAAGAGCGTGCGGTGGTGCCGCTGCAAGATGCCGACACCATCTACCGCATTCCGCTGATGCTGCACGAGCACGGCCTCGACGATATCGTCTGCGACAAGCTGCGTCTGGAAGCAGCACCTGCGGACCTGTCGGAGTGGGTCAAGGTACTCGATGCCAAGCTCAACCCGCTGAAGTCCGTCAGCATCGCCATGGTCGGCAAGTACATGGAGCTGCTGGATGCGTATAAGTCGCTGAACGAAGCGCTGATCCACGCAGGTATTCAGGGCCGCATCAAGGTCAACGTCGACTACATCGACTCTGAAGACATCGAGCGTCACGGCACCGAGCGTCTGGCAGGTAAAGACGCCATTCTGGTGCCCGGCGGTTTTGGCGAGCGCGGCGTGGAAGGCAAGATCCTGACCGCCCAGTTTGCCCGTGAAAACAACATCCCTTACCTGGGTATCTGTCTAGGCATGCAGGTAGCGGTGATCGAGTTCGCTCGCAACGTGGCTGGCTGGAAAGACGCCAACTCCACCGAGTTTACCCACGATACCAAGCACCCGGTGGTGGGGTTGATCACCGAGTGGATCAATGCCGAAGGCAAGATCGAGCTGCGCGACGCGGCCTCCGACCTGGGCGGCACCATGCGTTTGGGCGGCCAAGTGTGCCATCTGGCAGCCGGTAGCAAAGCCCGCGAAGCGTACGGTGCCGACGAAATCGTTGAGCGTCATCGCCACCGCTTCGAGGTTAACAACCAGTTCATCGATGATCTGGAAGCCGCAGGTCTGGTGATTTCGGGCAAGAGCGTCGACCAGTCGCTGGTCGAAGTCGTCGAGCTGGCGGACCACCCTTGGTACGTGGCGTGTCAGTTCCACCCGGAGTTCACGTCGACGCCTCGCGACGGTCATCCGCTCTTCTCTGGCTTCGTCAATGCCGCGCTAGAGCATAAAACGGCACGTACCCGTGCCCACGCCGCACCTCAGGAATAAAGGGGGAAGCATGTCTTCTCAGTCCCAATTCCCAGAGCATCACATCAACGTTGCCGGCTTAACCGCCGGCAATTCTTTGCCGCTTATGCTGTTAGGCGGCATGAACGTGCTGGAGTCGGCGGAGCTGGCCGATGAAGTCGCGCAGGCCTACGTGAATGTGACGCAAAAGCTGGGTATGCCTTATGTGTTCAAGGCCAGTTTCGATAAAGCGAATCGCAGCTCGATCCACTCCTATCGTGGTCCTGGATTGGAAAAAGGCCTGCAAATTCTGGCCGATATCAAGGCGCGCTACAACGTACCCATCATTACCGATGTGCACGAGCCGTGGCAGGCAGCGCCTGCTGCTGAAGTCGCCGATATTATCCAACTGCCGGCCTTTTTGGCGCGCCAAACCGATCTCGTGGTGGCGATGGCGAAAACCGGTGCGGCGATCAATATCAAGAAGCCGCAGTTTTTGGCCCCCCATGAAATGCGCCATATCCTCACCAAGTTTCAGGAAGCGGGCAACGACCGCCTGATGCTGTGCGAGCGGGGCACCAGTTTTGGCTACAACAACCTCGTCGTGGATATGCTGGGCTTTGGTGACATGAAGCAGACCGGCTACCCGGTGTTCTTCGATGTGACCCACGCCTTGCAGCGCCCCGGTGGCCGTGCGGACAGCGCCGATGGCCGCCGTGCTCAGGTCGCCGAGCTTGCTCGTGCGGGCGTTGCGGTGGGCTTGGCCGGACTGTTTTTGGAAGCTCATCCAGACCCCGATAACGCCAAGTGCGACGGCCCCTGCGCGCTGCCGCTGGACCAGCTTGAGCCGTTCTTGACGCAGCTGTCGCAATTAGACGCGCTGGTAAAAGGCTTCGAGCCCTTGACCATCCGTTAATCGCGGCGGCAATCCGTGGTATACATTGGACCTCTCATCGATTAGACCGACAACCAAAGGACACTGTCATGACCAAAATTGTTGAAATCAGTGCGCTGGAAGTGCTCGATTCGCGCGGCAATCCGACCGTTCAGGCCACCGTACGTTTGGAAAGCGGTGCCGTCGGCGTTGCCTGTGCCCCCAGCGGTGCCTCCACGGGCTCCCGCGAAGCGCTCGAGCTGCGCGATGGCGACAAGGCACGCTACCTCGGCAAAGGCGTTTTGAAAGCCGTCGAGGCCGTGAATGGCAAGATCCGCGATGCGTTGTTGGGAATGGATGCGCGGGACCAGCGGGGCTTGGACGACGCCATGCTGGCGCTGGACGGCACGGATAACAAAGCCACCCTCGGTGCCAATGCGATTCTGGCGGTATCTCTGGCGGCGGCGAAAGCGGCGGCAAATGCCAAGGGCGTGCCGCTGTATGCGCATATCGCCGAGCTATACGGCCAGCCCGGCCAGTACAGCATGCCGGTGCCGATGATGAACATTCTGAACGGCGGCGAGCACGCGGATAACAACGTGGACATCCAGGAGTTCATGGTACAGCCAGTCGGCGCTGCGAACTTCCGTGAAGGTCTGCGTATGGGCGCGGAGATTTTCCACGCGCTGAAAAAAGTGCTCTCCGCCAAAGGCCTCTCGACGTCGGTGGGCGATGAAGGTGGCTTTGCGCCGAACTTGGCGTCCAACGCCGACGCGCTGGCGGTCATCAAGCAAGCCGTTGCCGATGCGGGTTACACCTTGGGCAGCGACGTCACGCTGGCGCTGGACTGTGCCTCATCCGAGTTCTACAAAGACGGCCAGTACAACCTCTCTGGCGAAGGCAAGAGCTACGACGCCGAAGGTTTTGCGGACTACCTGGCGGGCCTGTGTGCCGACTATCCGATCGTCTCGATCGAAGACGGCATGGACGAGTCCGACTGGGCTGGTTGGAAGGCGCTGACCGACAAGCTGGGCGATAAAGTGCAGCTGGTGGGGGACGACCTGTTCGTGACCAACACTAAGATCCTCAAGCGCGGTATCGATGAGCAGATCGGTAACTCCATCCTGATCAAGTTCAACCAAATCGGCTCGCTGTCTGAAACCCTGGATGCGATCAAAATGGCCCAGGATGCAGGCTTCACGGCGGTCATCTCCCACCGCAGTGGCGAAACCGAAGACACCACCATTGCCGATCTGGCCGTGGGCACCTGCGCGGGTCAAATCAAGACCGGCTCACTGTGCCGCTCTGACCGTGTCGCGAAGTACAACCGCTTGCTGGTGATCGAAGCCGAGCTTGGCGATGTGAGCTACCCCGGTTTGAAAGCGATTAAAGGTCAGTAAGCGGAAAAATAGCCTCCGCGTGTAAGAGATCTCTCAAAAATTTGTAAGAGATCTCTTACAAATGCCGACGACATTCGCTCGGAACCATGTAAGAAAAAGCGAATTTTTTCACTAATCTTAATTTAAGTTGTTGATATTTAAGATTTTAGTGAGAGAGGGGCGAGCCGGTAAGGCTCGCCTTTTGCGTTTTGGGCTTGGTTGAGAAGTTAGCCGCTTCTGCCACAATGATCTCAGGACAAGGGGAGGCAAGGATGCTTCAGGCAGGATGCAACGGGATGCAGGTAGGTGCGCCGGGTGACACAGTGATGTGAGTCCTGGCAAGGACGTCACCTGAGGAGGTTGACACAGGGAGTGGTCAGAGGAAGTGCTTGGAGCGGGCGGCCTACGGGCCGCCTTTTTTTATGCCCGCCATTTACGCAGCGCTGAAGCGCTGTTCATCCGCTCACAAAAAAACCAGCGCGTACGCTGGTTTTTTGCGGCGTGTCGACACGCAGCGCTTAGCGCTCGAGTTTTTCCAGCTTGCCGGTTTTGCCGTCCCACTCTTCGGCATCGGGGAGCGGGTCTTTCTTCTCGGCAATATTGGGCCACACCTCGGCCAGCTCCGCGTTGATCTCGATGAACTGCTCCTGACCATCGGGCAGCTCGTCCTCGGAGAATATCGCCTCAGCCGGACACTCTGGTTCACACAGCGCGCAGTCGATGCACTCGTCTGGGTGAATGACCAGGAAGTTGGGGCCTTCGTAGAAACAGTCGACCGGGCACACTTCCACACAGTCGGTGTATTTGCATTGGATGCAGTTCTCGGTAACGACAAACGTCATCTTGCTATCCCTCTTGCGAGACCGAGAAGTCTCCCGGTCGTGGTCAATCGTGAATGGTTATAAATCAGCGGTTTTTTATAAGATAAAAAAGTATGGCCGACATTCTAGTGGTGCCCATACCCGGCGGCAAGCGCTCACGCTCATCTGTTGATGCGATTACTGCCGCTCATTATATCCATTGTCTATAGCAGCTCTCGCCACTGATACAACAGGGCCAGCGCTTCCCGAGGCGACAAGTCGTCGATATCCGCCTTGCCGAGCGCTTCCACCACCGGGTGTGGGGCGCTGGCGAACAGGTCGTTTTGCTGCGGTATCGACGGGCTCGCCGCCGGTCGCTGCTGTTCGTCGACATCCCGCTGTTCGAGCATCATCAGCTTTTCCCGAGCGCGGCGAATCACCGGATTAGGCACACCGGCGAGCTGGGCGACCTGCAAGCCATAGCTCTGACTGGCAGGACCCGCCTCGATACGGTGCATGAACACGATACCATCGCCGTGCTCTGTCGCTGTCAGATGAATATTGGCGACGCCCTCCGCCTGCTCAGGCAGCGCCGTCATTTCAAAATAGTGCGTGGCAAACAGCGTGAGCGCCCGCGCGTTGGCGAGATGCTCAGCGCTTGCCCAGGCCAAGGAGAGCCCGTCGAAGGTGCTGGTGCCGCGGCCAATCTCATCCATCAGCACCAGGCTATGCTCGGTGGCATTATGCAGGATATTGGCGGTTTCGGTCATTTCCACCATGAAGGTCGAGCGTCCGCCGGCGAGGTCATCCGACGAGCCAATTCGGGTAAATATACGGTCGACCGGGCCGATCTCGGCGGCATCGGCGGGCACGAAGCTGCCGCTATGGGCGAGTAGCGCAATCAACGCCGTCTGGCGCATGTAGGTCGATTTACCGCCCATGTTGGGGCCGGTAATGATCAGCATGTGCTGCTGCGGGGTTAGCCGCACGTCGTTGGGCACGAACGGTTTGTCGCTGACCTGCTCCACGACCGGGTGGCGCCCGGCAGTAATGGTGATGCCGGTGGCCTCCACCAATCGAGGGCGCACCCAGTTGAGGGCGTCGGCGCGCTCGGCGAAGGCGCACAGCACGTCTAGCTCTGCGAGTGCACGAGAGGTGCTTTGTAGCTCGTGCAATTGGGCGTTGAGATCAGCCAGGAGCTGATCGTAAAGCCATTTTTCCCGAGTGAGCGCCCGCGACTTGGCGGAAAGTGCCTTGTCCTCAAACTCTTTCAGCTCGGGAATGATGAAGCGCTCGGCGTTTTTCAGCGTTTGACGACGGATGTAGTCGGCGGGCGCATGCTGCGCCTGGGCGCGAGGGAGCTCGATGAAGTAGCCGTGTACCCGGTTATAGCCCACTTTGAGGTTGGCGAGTCCGGTGCGCTCGCGCTCTCTCCTTTCCAGTTGTACGAGGTAGTCGCCAGCGTTTTCGGCCATACCGCGGTGCTCGTCCAGCTCGGCATCGAAGCCGTCGGCAATCACACCGCCATCCCGAATCACGACGGGCGGGTTGTCGACCAGCGCGCGCGCTAGCGTATCGGCCAGCTCGGGGTAGGGGCGAATGTGTGGCTTGAGGCTATCCAGGGCGCTGCCGCTGTCGATATCGATCAGCAGTGCTTCCAGCGTGGGCAGCGTGGCGAGCGCATCTCTCAGACGTGCGAGATCGCGTGGGCGCGCGCTGTAAAGAGCCACGCGGGCGAGTATGCGTTCCACGTCCCCCACGTCGTTCAACGTCTCCCGCAGGCTCATGTAAGCGGCATCAATGGAGAGCAGGGCAACGCCGGCTTGGCGGCCCTCGACGATCTCTCGCTGGCGCAGCGGGCGGTTCAGCCAGCGCTTTAAAAGCCGCGACCCCATGGCGGTGGTGCAGGTATCGAGCACGCTGGCCAGGGTGTTATCGCTGGTACCCCCTAGATTGATGTCGATCTCCAGGTTACGGCGGCTGGCGGCGTCGATCACCACGGCATCATCGCGGTTCTCTACGCTGATGGCGGTCACATGGGGCAGGCGCGAGCGCTGGGTATCGCGGGCGTAGTCGATCAGGACACCGGCCGCGATCAGCGCCGTGGAGAGGTGCGCGCAGCCAAAGCCACGCAGGTCACTGACTTCAAACTGGTCGCATAGGCTGCGGGTGGCGCTCTCCAGATCGAATAGCCACTCCCCCTGGCGGCGTAGGCTGCGCTGTTGCGACCACGCATCAGGCAAGGTCAGACTCTCCGGCACCAGCAGCTCAGCGGGAGAGAGACGAGTAAGCTCGGCGAGCATTTCCGCTTCGCTCTCGACTTCCAGTACGTTGAAACGACCGCTGGAGAGCTCCAGCCACGCCAATCCCCAGCCTGCTTTGCCAGGGGCAACGGCCACCAGGACGTTATCTCGCCGAGCATCGAGCAGGGCTTCATCGTGCAGCGTACCGGGCGTCACGATACGCACGACCTTGCGCTCTACGGGCCCCTTGCTGGTGGCCGGGTCGCCGATTTGCTCGCAAATCGCTACCGACTCCCCGCCGGCCACCAAGCGTGCCAAATACCCCTCGGCGCTATGGTAGGGCACGCCAGCCATGGGGATGGGCTTGCCTCCAGATTGGCCGCGTTGCGTCAGCGTAATATCCAGCAGAGCGGCGGCGCGTTTTGCGTCGTCGAAAAATAGCTCGTAAAAATCCCCCATGCGGTAAAACAGCAGTACCTCGGGGTGCTCGCGCTTGATGTTAAGGTATTGCGCCATCATTGGCGTATGGGCGGGGCTGGCCTGTGACATGGGCGTCCTGATTGAGCGTGGCGCAAGCATTGAGCTTACGGCATGTTCGTTGGGCAATTTCGTTGAGAAAGCTAAACGCAGTATTCTACGCTACCCTAAGGTCTTACATGAAGGAGTCACCATGCCCCCCAGCGTTTCTAGTCTCAAGAATCTCGATTTATCGCTGCTTGCCCAGCGGCTGGGTCGGCAATGCCTTCAGCTAGGCGTGGAAGTGACCACGGCAGAATCCTGCACGGGCGGTGGCATTTCCAGCGCCATTACCTCGGTGGCCGGAAGCTCGGCCTATTTTACGGCGGGCTACGTTACGTACTCCAACGCCGCGAAAACACGTCTGTTAGGCGTGGAGGCGGCCACTCTCGCTGACCACGGCGCGGTCAGCGAACCTGTGGTGAAGCGCATGGTCGCCGGTGCCTGCCGCGAGAGCGGTGCCGATGTGGCCGTCGCGGTGAGCGGGGTGGCAGGGCCCGATGGCGGCAGTGATGACAAGCCGGTAGGTACCGTGTGGATCGCTTGGGGCGGTGCCGAACAGCAAGAGGCCGAGCGCTTCCTTTTTCCTGGCGATCGCCAAGCGGTGCGTGAGCAGGCGGTGCGTGAAGCCCTGGCGGGGCTGGTCGCTCGGTTGAGCGCCCAGGCGCAGAAGAAATAATCGTTAAAGTTGCCGTCGAGGATTTGTTTAGTCGCTAATCTTTGGCATACTACTGGCTAATTATACAGCTTGTTATGAGGAATCTCTGCATGGCTCAGGAAGACAACCGCACAAAAGCGCTTAATGCCGCACTCAGCCAAATTGACCGTCAGTTTGGCAAAGGAACCGTTATGCGCCTCGGCGATGCGCCTCGCGTCGTTATGCCGTCTGTCTCCACTGGTTCTTTAGGGCTGGATATTGCCCTGGGCATTGGTGGTTTGCCGTTTGGTCGCGTCGTCGAAATCTTTGGTCCTGAGTCGTCGGGTAAAACGACCCTGACACTGTCGGTCATTGCCCAGGCGCAAAAGCAGGGCAAAGTGTGCGCTTTCGTCGATGCCGAGCACGCGCTGGACCCCAGCTACGCTGAGAAATTAGGCGTGAACCTGGATGACCTACTGGTCTCCCAGCCAGATACCGGTGAGCAGGCGCTGGAAATTACCGACATGCTGGTACGTTCAGGTGGTGTGGATGTGATCATCATCGACTCCGTTGCCGCTTTGACGCCACGTGCAGAAATCGAAGGCGAAATGGGCGATTCCCACGTGGGCCTTCAGGCGCGCTTGATGTCCCAGGCGCTGCGCAAAATCACCGGTAACATCAAAAACGCCAACTGTTTAGTGGTCTTCATCAACCAGATTCGTATGAAAATCGGCGTGATGTTCGGCAGCCCCGAGACCACCACTGGCGGTAATGCGCTGAAGTTCTACTCCAGCGTGCGCTTGGACATTCGCCGCACTGGTTCGGTGAAGTCGGGCGACGAAGTCACCGGCAACGAAACCCGCGTGAAAGTGGTGAAGAATAAGGTGGCACCGCCGTTCCGGCAGGCCGAATTCCAAATCCTGTACGGCAAAGGCATTTACCACGCGGGCGAGGTCATCGATCTTGGCGTGCAGTGCAACTTGGTCGATAAAGCCGGCGCTTGGTACAGCTATAAAGGTAACAAGATCGGTCAGGGTAAAGCCAATGCGGCCCAGTACCTGGAGGAGCATCCCGAGATCATGAACGAGATCGAGACTCAGATCCGTGAACAGCTCCTGGCCAAGGCCGAACCGAAGAAAGAAGACGCGCCTGCCGCAGACGTGGCCGCCGATGGCGATGACGATCTGCTCTAAGCGGCCATTCCCGTTGGCGTGGAAAAGAGGAGGGCGCCATGTTCTCCTCTAATGCAGACGCCTCGCCACGGGACGTCGCCATTCAATTGCTGGCTCGGCGCGAGTATTCCCGCGCCGAGCTGGCGCGTAAGCTGCAGCAAAAATCTTTCGATGGTGATGAGATCGACGCCTGCCTCGATGCCCTGGCCGAACAGGCGCTCCAGTCAGACGCGCGATTCGCCGAGAGCTTCGTCCGTTCGCGGATTGCCCGGGGGCAGGGCGTGATTCGTATCAAAGGCGAGTTGCGCCAACGGGGCGTGGATCAAGAAACGCTCTCTGAGGCGTTGGCAGCCGTTGAGGAGCGTGAGGCCATCGACTGGTTTGAACTTGCTAAAGAAACGCTGGCAAGACGCTATGACTCCCCAGGTGAAACACCTAAAGAGCGCGCCAAACGCGAGCGCTTTTTAGCAACACGCGGCTTTGATTTCGAGCAAATTCGCTACGCGCTCTCCTGCTTGTAATTCCCTCTGGGTATTTTACGCCCCTCCTAAGTAGTGGTTTCTACCGATACGTTCCGCCCTATGATAATGCCCACTTCTCCCTCGTTGCCGCAGTCTGTTTGGCTTCTGCCACTAACTGCGGCTTTAGTCGTTTGACAACTGCGTTATAATAGACCCTTTGCGACCCCAGCGGGTGGCGGCGACAGCGCCCTGGGGCATCACGCTTTCTTGTTACGGATACCCTATGAAAAGCGCAGAGATCAGACAGGCCTTCTTATCGTTTTTTGAAGAGCACGGCCATACGGCAGTGCCGTCTAGCTCGCTGGTGCCGGGCAACGACCCGACGCTGCTGTTCACCAACGCGGGCATGGTGCCTTTCAAAGATGTATTCCTGGGCCGTGACCCACGCCCCTACGTGCGCGCTACGTCTGCTCAGCGCTGTGTGCGTGCCGGTGGCAAGCACAATGATTTGGACAACGTAGGTTACACTGCGCGCCACCACACCTTCTTCGAGATGCTGGGCAACTTTAGCTTTGGCGATTACTTCAAGCGCGACGCCATTCGCTTTGCCTGGACGTTTCTGACCGAGACTCTGGGGCTGCCCAAGGAAAAACTCTGGGTCACGGTGCACATCAGCGATGATGAAGCCGAGCGCATCTGGAAAGAGGAGATCGGCATCGACCCGGAGCGTTTCTCTAAGCTGGATGAAGATAACTTCTGGCAGATGGGCGACACCGGCCCCTGCGGCCCCAGTTCTGAGATCTTTTTCGATCACGGCCCGGAAGTGTGGGGTGGCCCGCCCGGAAGCCCTGAAGAGGATGGCGACCGCTACATCGAAATCTGGAACCTCGTTTTCATGCAGTTTGAGCGCGATGCCCAAGGCACGCTCAACCCGCTACCCAAGCCCTCTATCGACACCGGTATGGGCTTAGAGCGCGTTGCGGCGGTAATGCAGGGTGTGCACTCTAACTACGAAATCGATCTGTTCCAGAACCTGCTGAAAGCCGCTGCCGACGCTACTGGTCACGGTGATACCTCCACTCCGTCGCTGCGCGTCATCGCCGACCATATTCGCTCCTGTGCATTCTTAATTGCCGACGGCGTACTGCCCTCCAATGAAGGCCGCGGCTACGTGCTGCGTCGGATTATTCGTCGGGCGATTCGCCACGGCCATAAGCTGGGCGCTTCCGAACCGTTCTTCCACAAGCTGGTCTCTGCGCTCGATGCCGAAATGGGCGACGCCTATCCCGAACTGCGCGATGCCAGTGAGCAGATCGCTCGTGTACTGCTGAAAGAGGAAGAGCAGTTTGCCCGCACGTTAGATCACGGTATGGGCTTGCTCAATGCTGCTCTAGAAGAGCTTCAGGGCGACGTGCTGCCCGGCGAAACCGTGTTCAAGCTCTACGACACCTATGGCTTTCCATTCGATTTGACCGCCGACGTGTGCCGTGAGCGTGAAGTGACACTGGACGAGGCGGGCTTCCAGCGTGAGCTCGAAGCCCAGCGTGAGCGCGCCCGCGCCGCTAGCCAGTTTGGCGCGGATTACACTGCATCGATTGAGCTGGATGGCGAAACCCAGTTCACCGGCTACGAGCGGTTGGAGGATCAAGCCACCGTCACGGCGCTCGTGGATAGCGAGGGCAACGCGCTGGCGGCTCTAGAGGCGGGGCAGAAAGGCACCGTGGTGCTGGATCGCACGCCGTTCTACGGGGAGTCTGGTGGTCAGGTGGGCGACACCGGCTACTTGCACGTCGATGGCGGTCGTTTCCAGGTGACCGACACCCAGAAACAGAGCGGCCACCATCTTCATCAGGGCGTGATGGTCGAAGGAACGCTGAGCGTGGGTGCCAGCGTGCGTGGTGAAGTCGACGCCAGCCTGCGCGGTGCGACCATTCGTAACCACTCCGCGACCCACTTGCTGCACAAAGCATTGCGGATGGTGCTGGGGGATCACGTCCAGCAGAAGGGCTCGCTGGTCAACGCCGAACGTCTGCGTTTCGACTTTAGCCACTTCGAGCCGATGACCGCCGAGCAGCTTGCTGAGGTCGAGCGCATCGTTAATGAACAGATTCTGGCCAACGCGCCGACGAAAATCGAGCAGATGAGCCTCGCGGACGCCAAGGCCAAAGGCGCGGCGGCGCTGTTCGAAGCCAAGTACGCTGATAACGTGCGCGTGTTGACCATCGGTGCCGATGACTTCTCCATCGAGCTTTGCGGCGGCACCCACGTCAACCGCAGTGGCGACATTGGCTGCTGCCACGTCGTCAGCGAGGTAGGTATCGCCTCCGGTGTGCGCCGTATCGAAGCGATTACCGGTGAAAACGCCTTGGCCTACTTCCGCGAACAGGAAGCGCGCGTGCAGCGCCTGGGCGAGCGTTTGAAAACCAAGCCTGAACAGGTGGAAGCCCGTGTCGAATCACTGGTGGAGCGCAACCGCAGCTTGGAAAAAGAGCTCGAGCAGCTCAAAGCGAAGCTGGCGAGCGCGGCGGGCAGTGACATGCTCAGCCAGGTGCAGGACGTCGGCGGTGTGAAGCTGCTGGTGACCGAGCTGGAGGGCGTCTCTGGTAAAGACCTGCGCGGCGTACTGGATCAGTTGAAGAACAAGCTGGGCTCCGGCGTCATCCTGCTAGGCACGGCCGACAAAGCCGCCGGCAAAGTCAGTCTGATTGCCGGGGTGACCGCCGACTTGACCGATCGGGTCAAAGCGGGCGAACTGGTCAACCATGTGGCCTCCCAGGTAGGCGGTAAAGGGGGCGGTCGCCCCGACATGGCACAAGCGGGCGGCAGTCAGCCAGAGGCGCTGCCGGATGCGTTGAACAGCGTCCCGGCTTGGTTGGAAAACACGCTTCGCTAAATAGAGAGGCCGGTGGCATTATTTGCCATCGGCCTTTTTGCTAGTTAGGAAACTTAGCAACAACAATATTCACCCTCCATTCCCGAACGTAAAGGAAAAACGGCATATGGCACTATACGTACAGAAGTTCGGCGGCACCTCGGTGGGCTCTGTCGACCGTATCAAGGCCGTGGCGGAAAAAGTGAAAGGCTTTCGCGACCAAGGCCACCAGGTCGTGGTCGTCGTCTCCGCGATGAGCGGCGAAACGAACCGCCTCACCGATATGGCTCACGCCCTCAACGAAGACCCCGCGCCCCGTGAAATGGACATGCTGCTTTCCACCGGCGAGCAGGTCACCATTTCCCTGCTGGCCATGGCGCTGCAGCAAATTGGCGTTCCGGCAACCTCGCACACCGGTGCTCAGGTGGGAATTCTGACGGATAGCGCCTACACCAAAGCGCGTATCCAGCGCATCGAAACCGACGACCTGAAGTCTGACCTGGACGAAGGTAAGGTCGTGGTCGTGGCCGGTTTCCAGGGCGTGGACGAAGACGGCAATATTACCACGTTGGGCCGTGGCGGCTCGGACACCACCGGGGTGGCTCTGGCAGCGGCCCTTGGCGCTGATGAGTGCCAAATCTATACCGATGTGGACGGTGTTTACACCACCGACCCTCGCGTCTGCTCCAAAGCGCAGCGCCTTGAAAGCATCACCGTAGAAGAGATGCTCGAACTCGCCAGTTTGGGCTCTAAAGTGCTGCAAATTCGCGCGGTTGAATTCGCCGGTAAGTACAACGTACCGCTGCGGGTGCTGTCGAGCTTTGAAGACGGCCCGGGCACCCTGATTGTTGCTGACTCAGACCAAGACGAGGATTCTATGGAAGAACCGCTAATCTCCGGTATCGCCTTTACCAAAAACGAAGCCAAATTGACGCTGTTGAACACCCCAGACGTTCCGGGTGTGGCTTCCCGTATTTTGGGCCCGATTGCCGATGCCAACATCGAAGTCGATATGATCGTTCAGAACGTCGCACCGGCTGGCGACTACACCGATTTCACCTTCACCGTGGCGAAGGGTGACTACAAGGCCACCAAAAAGCTGTTGGAAGAGACAGTTATTCCTGACCTGGGCGGCGGCGAGCTGCGCGGTGACGATAATATTGCCAAAGTGTCACTGGTGGGCGTCGGTATGCGCTCTCATGCGGGTGTCGCCTCTAAAATGTTCCGCGTATTGGCCGATGAAAACGTCAATATCCGTATGGTCTCCACGTCCGAAATTAAAATTTCTGTCGTGATTGACGAAAAACATATGGAACTTGCTGTCAACGCCTTACACAAAGCATTTGGTCTCGATAAATCCGATATCGAATCTGAATAACAATTGTGGCCTAAACCTTCTACGCTGAAGGTACTCGCTGCCGTGTGGTGGTGAGCTTTCTTTCAACGGGAGGTTAAGGTGTCATAGGGGCCAAAGCCATTGGTGGCAGGGGGCACCATGCCGCATAATGGCGTGGTGGCCCCCGTTGGCGGACACATCCCGTTGTATAAACGTCTGAGAAGGAGATCAGCCATGCTCATCCTAACCCGCCGCGTTGGCGAAACACTGATGATCGGTGATGAAATCACCGTCACGGTGTTAGGTGTGAAAGGTAATCAAGTACGCATTGGTGTGAACGCACCGAAAGATGTCGCGGTTCACCGTGAAGAGATCTATCAGCGTATTCAGCGTGAACGTAATAGTGAAAGCGAAGCAGAGTAAATGGCCGCCTGTGTCACGCTCATTAAAGAGCGTTTAAGCGGTAATATCAGGGCGGCGCGAAAAAAATCGGAATAGGACTGGACACCAGTCATCATAATCGGTAATATTCGCGCCGTGCCGTTGAGGAGAGGTGGCCGAGTGGCTGAAGGCGCTCCCCTGCTAAGGGAGTATAGGGTTTATAGCCCTATCGAGGGTTCGAATCCCTCTCTCTCCGCCAACTGCATCATGTAGCATCGCAATTTGATATGCGCCCGTAGCTCAGCTGGATAGAGTACCTGACTACGAATCAGGTGGTCGGAGGTTCGAATCCTCCCGGGCGCGCCAAGTTGCAAAGGTAAGTATTTGATGTTACACTGTTTTCATTGTTTTACGCAGTAAGCAATGACTGAAAAGCGCCCGTAGCTCAGCTGGATAGAGTACCTGACTACGAATCAGGTGGTCGGAGGTTCGAATCCTCCCGGGCGCGCCAGATTCCAAAACCCGCTCTCATAGGAGAGCGGGTTTTCTGTTTTCTAGCCTGACTATCGTGGCTCGCGCGATAGTCTTGCGATCGTGTAAAGCGCCCCCGCATCTTTGCGGAAGGGCGCTTTTTTTTTGGCCTGTAACGCGCCAAGGGAGAGTGCCGGGTAGCGAAAGCAGTGATGCGCCTAAAAAAGCGCCTGGAGAGGCGCTTTAAATCGGCTGGGGGGGAAGGTAGGGGTGGGGCGTGCTCGACAGCCTTAGGCGGGTTCGCAGGCGTTAAGTGCGCTTGCGCTAGGGATCAGGCTACCCAAAAGTGTGTCCAGGTCGGTCAAGCGCTTCAGGCGCTGAAAATGCAGGTTGGCTTCGGCGTTGCCCTGGCGCATCTGGGCAAGCCACTGCTTTACCAGAGATACGACCACGCGGTCAGGAAGATGTTGGCGCTGTAGGGCGGCGTACTCTTGCAGTACGCTGGCGCGCATTTCCCACGTGGTGTCCGCCAAGCGTTCGCCGGTTTGCTGCCAGTGGCGAATACGAGGGGCGAGCCAGGGGTCTGCCAACGCACTGCGCCCAAGCATCACATCGCAGCAGCCTGAGAGCGTGCGGGCCTTCCAGTAATCTTCCAGGGTCCAAATGTCGCCATTGGCCACCACGGGGATAGATACGTGGTGGCGCACTTTGCCGATCCACTCCCAGTGCGCCGGTGGACGATATCCTTCGTTTCGCGTTCGCCCATGGACGACCAGGCGCGCCGCGCCGCCCGCCTCAGTGGCCTGCGCACACGCCACTGCCAAGCGACGATTGGCAAACCCCAGTCGAATCTTCGCCGTCACCGGGATGTCACCGTCTAGCGCGTCCGCGACCGCTTTCACGGCGCGATACACGCGGTCGGGCTGGCGCAGCAGTGAGGCGCCGCCGTCGTGGCGGTTGACGAGCTTGGCAGGGCAGCCAAAATTGAGATCGATACTGATTGCGCCCAGCGCCAGCGCTTGGCGCGCATTCTCGGCCAAGGCCTGAGGGTCGGAGCCCAGTAGTTGCAGATGCACCGGCACGCCGCTGGGCGTGGCGACGGGGCACTGCTGTAATTCGGGGCAGTGTTTATAAAACACACGTGGGGGGAGGCGCGTGTCGACGACGCGGACGAACTCCGTTACCGACCAGTCAAAACCGGCCTGTCGAGTGAGTAGGTCACGGGTGAGCGCATCGATGACGCCTTCCATCGGTGCGAGACCGATCTTGCCTTTATGTAGTAAATTAACAACCATGACTTCCACTATGGCGCGATTGCATTCTATTCTGGATGTGGCAGGTTAGTGTATTACCCTTATTGCGCCAAGCGCCGTTGGAGGCGTTTGGTGTGCCAATAACCCTATAAAATAAGGAGAGCACGCTATGCAAGGGTCGGAGTTGCTCCAAGAGGGGCTCGCTCTAATGGGTCTTGGTATGGGCTTTGTTTTTGTTTTTCTTACTATTTTGGTCATTAGCGTCACGCTAATGTCAAAGCTGATTGACCGCTTTCAGCCTGCCCCTGTGGCTGCGCCAGCGGGCCGAAAAAGTGGGAAAACTCCCGCCAGTCAGGGCCAAAACGACGAAGTCGTCGCAGTGATCAGTGCTGCGGTGCATCGTTATCGTTCGTCTCGCCGTCCGTAAGCGGCACGTTCCCGCGTGTCCATTTCGCTCCTGATGCAATTTTTTTGTTAAATTTACTACAAATTCATAACGCCAAACTGTGAGCCATGACCATGAATGAAATAAAACGTCCTCTGGGAATCACCGATGTGGTACTGCGCGATGCGCATCAATCTCTGTTTGCCACGCGCCTGCGCTTGGACGACATGCTGCCCATTGCCGAAAAGCTGGATAAGGTCGGCTACTGGTCGCTGGAAACCTGGGGTGGTGCCACGTTCGATGCGTGCATCCGCTACCTAGGGGAAGATCCGTGGGAACGTATTCGCGCCCTGAAAGAAGCCATGCCGAACACGCCACAGGCGATGCTGCTGCGTGGTCAGAACCTGCTGGGTTACCGTCACTACGCTGATGACGTCGTCGATAAGTTCGTCGAGCGGGCCAAAACCAATGGGGTCGACGTATTCCGTGTGTTTGATGCGATGAACGACCCGCGCAACCTGGAACGCGCCATCAAAGCGGTGCGCCAAGTCGGCGGCCATGCACAGGGCACCATTTCTTACACGGTAAGCCCGGTACATACCCTGGATAGCTGGGTCGATCTTGCGAAGACCATTGCTGCAATGGGCGCAGACTCTCTGGCTATCAAGGATATGGCGGGGCTACTCACGCCGTACACGGCGTATGATCTAGTCACGCGTCTGAAAAAAGAGCTCTCTATTCCGGTTCACCTGCACTGCCATGCGACCACAGGCTTATCGACCTCGACCATTTTGAAAGCGGTCGAAGCAGGAGTCGATAACGTCGACACCGCCATCTCCTCCATGTCGATGACCTACGGCCACAGCCCGACGGAATCGGTGGTCGCCATGCTAAAAGATACCGACCGCGACACTGGCTTGGACCTAGAGTTGCTGGAAGATATCGCTGGCTACTTCCGCGAGGTGCGTAAAAAATACGCCGCCTTCGAAGGTTCGCTGCGCGGTATCGATTCGCGCATTCTGGTGGCCCAGGTTCCCGGCGGCATGCTCACCAACATGGAGAGCCAGTTAAAAGAGCAGGGCGCTGGCGACAAGCTGGATGACGTGCTGAGTGAAATCCCCCGCGTCCGCGAAGATCTCGGTTTCATTCCGCTGGTTACCCCCACGTCACAAATCGTGGGTACCCAAGCGGTCATGAACGTCATGATGGGCGAGCGCTACAAGTCGATCTCTAAAGAGGTACAGGCGCTGCTGAAAGGTGAATACGGCTCTGCCCCAGCACCCTTCAATGCCGAATTGCAAAAGCGTGTGCTGGAAGGCGGCGAGCCAATTACCTGCCGCCCGGCAGACAACCTCTCACCTGAGATGGACAAACTCGCCGCCGAGCTGAAAGAGAAAGCCAGCGCCGATGGCATTCGCCTTGCCGACGGCGAGCGGGAAGTGGATGACGTATTGACCTATGCCCTGTTCCCGCAGATTGGTTTGAAATTCCTCAAGAACCGCGACAATAAAGACGCTTTCGAGCCTGCGCCGGAAGCACCTCGCACGGCTGCGCCGGCCAAAGCAGAAACAGCCCCTGCCGCCGCACCAAGCGCTGGCGCAGGCCCGGAAACCTATACCGTGAAGCTCAACGGCAAGGCGTACGTGGTCGAGGTGTCGGAGGGGGGCGAGATTGACAACATTCAAGAGCAGTCCGACGCCCAGCCCGAAGCCGACGCCCCGGCACCCAGCGGTGTCAGCATCGATGCGCCGCTGGCGGGTAACATCTTCAAAGTGAACGTACGGCCAGGCGAACAAGTGGCCGAAGGCGATGTCGTGATCATTCTGGAAGCCATGAAGATGGAAACCGAAGTGCGTGCCAGCAGCGCCGGTACGGTGTCGAAAGTCAACGTCAGCGAAGGCGATAGCGTGGCCGTTGGCGATGCGCTGATCGAGCTTTAAGGGCTTTTCGGAATGGATAAATTAATCACTCTATGGGAAGGCTCCGGGCTCTATAACCTGGAGCTTGGCCAAGCGGTCATGATCCTGGTGGGGCTTGGGCTACTCTACCTGGCGATCTACAAGAAGTTCGAGCCTCTGCTGCTGGTGCCGATTGGGTTTGGCGGTATTTTGGCCAACATTCCCGAGGCCGGTTTGGCGATTTCGGCGTTGGATCAAGCCATTGAAGTAGCCAAGCCCGCCGTGCTTGAGCAAATGGCGGCGGCGCTGGGCGCGACGCTAGACCCGCTGGCCGGTGTCGAGGGTTGGCGCAAGACCCTCAAGGCCATTGCCCACGACTCGGCCGCGCCGGATCAGCTGCGCGCTGCCAAAGACGTGGCGGTGAGCGTCGGCTACAGCGATGGCATGCTCTATAACTTTTACAAGGTCGCCATTGGCTCGGGCATTGCGCCGCTGCTGATCTTCATGGGCGTTGGAGCGATGACCGACTTCGGCCCGCTGCTGGCCAACCCGCGCACGCTGTTCCTGGGGGCGGCGGCGCAGTTCGGTATCTTTGCCACGCTGTTTGGCGCGGTGCTGCTGACGTCCATGGGTATCATGGATTTCTCGCTCAATCAGGCGGCGGCGATTGGTATCATCGGCGGGGCGGATGGTCCGACCTCGATCTACGTTTCCAGCGTGCTGGCGCCTGAGTTGCTAGGGGCGATTGCCGTCGCGGCCTATGCCTACATGGCACTGGTGCCGTTGATCCAACCGCCGATCATGCGCCTGCTGACCACCGAAAAAGAGCGCAAGATCACCATGACGCAGCTGCGTCCGGTCTCTAAGCTCGAAAAAGTGGTCTTCCCACTGATGCTTTTGATTGCTGTCGCGCTGTTTCTGCCGGACGCAGCGCCGCTGCTGGGCATGTTCTGCTTCGGCAACCTGATGCGTGAGTGTGGGGTAGTGGAGCGCCTCTCCGATACCGCGCAAAATGCGCTGATCAATATCGTCACGATCATTCTGGGTCTGTCGGTAGGGTCTAAGCTGATGGCGGAGAGCTTTTTGGCGTTCGAAACCCTAGGGATTCTGGGCCTGGGGATCGTGGCGTTCGGTATCGGCACCGCCGCCGGTGTCTTGATGGCCAAGCTGATGAACCTGGTCAGCAAAATGCCCATCAACCCGTTGATTGGCGCGGCAGGTGTGTCTGCCGTGCCGATGGCTGCGCGCGTGGCGAATAAGGTCGGTCTGGAAGCGAACCCGCACAACTTCCTGCTGATGCATGCCATGGGGCCGAACGTGGCTGGGGTCATCGGTTCGGCGGTGGCTGCCGGGGTAATGATCAAGTACCTGGGCTAGGCGGCTTGTTAGACAGCACGCCTGCCGCTATAGAACGCGGCTTACCGAGCAAGCGCTTGTGTAAGCCGCGTTTTTTTATATTTGCTGTAGCTCAATGGCTGTTTTAAGACGATTTTCTAGGCCGCTGATATCCAGCTCGACATCCAGTGGCCAGCCGATGGTCAAACTCACGCCGTTGCCGTCGTACGCTGCCCGTTGTACGGGCAGGCCCTGCTCGTCGCACCAAGCCCGGGCTTGCGCCTCGTGGGCGAAGCTAACTTTCAGCTCATAGAGATCCCTCTCGACGACTTCCCGGGTGGGCAGCGTTTCGAGCCCGGCATTCACCGCCTGCGCATAGGCGCGGGCTAACCCGCCGGTGCCGAGCTTGGTGCCGCCAAAGTAGCGAATCACCACACAGCCAATCTCGCCGAGTTGGCTGCCCTGCAGCGCCTGAAACATGGGGCGCCCTGCGGTGCCGCCCGGTTCACCATCGTCAGAAAAACCGATGTGGGTTTGCTCGCCAGGCGGGCCTGCGATGAAGGCTGTACAGTGATGGCTGGCATTCGGATGGGCGGCTTTGGCCGCGTGTAGCAGCGTGTCGAAGGCGTCGGTGGTCGGGGCGTGGCACACCCAGGTCAAAAACTGACTCTTCTCGACGTCGATCTCGGCGGTGTGCCATGTATCAAGGGCTAAATCAGGAACTCGAAAACGCAACTAGGACTCCCGGCAGGGTGGATGACCAGTTAGTGATGCCGGGGGTCCGTGGCGTGTTGGGCCACGCCCATCACCATGCCCAGCACCTGAATATCACAATTATGCAGGAAGAGATCGGGCATGGCTGCATCTTCCGGCCATAAATGAATGCCCAGGCGACTAATGGAGAGCTGTTTTAGCGTTACCTCGCGCTGGTTGATCGTCGCAACGGCGGTCTCTTGATGAGCGTCGTGCTGGTGACGGTGAATGATGATGACATCGCCGTCGAACAGGTTGCAGTCGCGCATGCGGTCACCGCGAATACGCAGGGCGTAGGTGTTGCGACGTGTGACGCGAGGGGGTGTGCACGCTTGGCGCGTGTGTGAGGAAGCGCTGCGAGACGCTAACGGGTGAGGCGTCGATGGCGCTACCGGTTGAGACAGCGTCTGAGGGGATACGTAAGAAGGGACGTGAGACGTTACCCGAGAGGATAGGCAGGTCGTCATAGTGTGTTCTCCCATGCAGCGCCCGTTGCCAAGGCGTTTGATTGAGTCGATACCTGTTGTTTTATTCTGTGGTGTCTATTCATACAGTGGTTACAGTATAAGCCTGTTTTTGCATACAGTGCTAGTCCTGTCTTTCGCTTGGCTCATCCGCAAGACGCTTAAGCCAGCATGGCTCTGGACCACGCTGCGACCCAAGGCCGCAGAGCCCGACTGGCGGGAAAGGGCCTTTCCGTGTAGAGTTCGACCCAAAATCAATGTGCCTGGAGTGTCTTTTGAGCCTGTGCCTGCAAGCCCGACAATTGGCCTGTGAACGTGATGACCGTTGGCTGTTTGAAGGGCTCGATCTCGATATTCAAAGCGGCGAGATCGTGCGCATTGAAGGCCCCAACGGCAGCGGCAAGACGACCCTGCTGAAAATATTCTCTGGCCAATTAACCGATTACCGTGGCGAGCTTTACTGGAATGGCGAACCCATGCGCCAAGCCCGTGAACATTTTCTCGCTAATTTACTCTATTTAGGTCATGCCCCCGGTGTGAAGGCAGGTCTTTCGCCGCTGGAGAATTTAGCTTGGTATCAAGCGCTTAGCGGAGAAAAGGGCAGCGAGCCCGCACGAGAGGCGGCGTTGGCTGCCGTTGGGCTCGCCGGCTTCGAAGACGTGCCTGCCGGGCAGCTGTCCGCCGGGCAGCAGCGGCGTGTAGCGCTGGCGCGTTTGACCTTAACCCAGCGCGCGCTGTGGGTGCTCGACGAGCCTTTCACCGCGATCGATCGTCAAGGGGTGGCAGCGCTAGAAGCGCAGCTGGTGGCCCACGCGCAGTCTGGCGGCTGTGTGTTGGTCACTACGCACCATGCGCTGACCGAGTCACCCGTGCTTAGGCGTATTCAGCTGGGGTAAGAAGGAGACAGCGTTGCAACGTTCACACGCTCAACGGAGCACTCCCGAGGTGGTCATGCATGCCCCCCAGGGCGGTTTGATGGTGGCCATCAAGGCGACGCTTAAGCGCGACCTCACCCTGATGCTGCGCCGTCGTGGCGAAGTGCTCAATCCGCTGGTGTTCTTTGCCCTGGTGATTACCCTGTTTCCCATAGGGATTTCACCGGATCCAGAGCTGTTGGCAAGCATTGCGCCGGGGCTGTTATGGGTGGCCGCACTGCTCGCCGCCCTGCTTTCGCTGGATAGCCTGTTTCGCAGCGACTACGACGATGGCAGCCTCGAGCAGCTATTACTGGCCCCCCAGCCGCTGGCAGCGCTGGGGTTGGCAAAAGTGGCGGTACACTGGCTGCTGACCGGTCTGCCGCTCGCGCTCATGGCGCCCCTCTTGGGCATCATGCTGTCGCTTCCAGCGGGAAGCTACGCCGTGCTAGCGCTGTCGTTGGCACTCGGGACGGCCAGCTTGAGCCTGATCGGGGCCATCGGTGCCGCATTGACGGTGGGGCTAGCGCGGGGCGGTGTGCTGCTATCGCTGCTGGTGCTGCCGCTCTATATACCAGTACTAATTTTCGGCGCAGGTGCCGTACAGGCCGCGATTTTTGGCGATGGAATAGCCGCGCATTTGGCGATTCTAGGGGCCCTGTTAGCGCTGGCGCTGATGCTGGCACCCTGGGCCATTGCGGCATCGCTGCGCATCAGCATTAACGGTTAGAGGACGGGAACACCATGTGGGCCTTTATCAACAAACTAAGATCCCCCAAATGGTTCTATGCCATTAGCGCCAAGCTGCAGCCGTTTTTCTGGGTGGCAGCAACGTTGCTGCTGCTGGTCGGCACCGTTTGGGGGTTGGTCTTTGCACCGGCGGATTACCAGCAGGGCAATAGTTTTCGCATCATTTATGTCCACGTCCCTGCGGCGTTTCTAGCGCAGTCCATTTTCGTTTCCATGGCGGTCTCCGGGCTGGTGTTCATGGTCTGGAAAATCAAAGTGGCCGATATGGCTGCCACCGTCATGGCCCCGTTGGGGGCTGCGATGACCTTCGTGGCCCTTTTTTCGGGCGCAGTGTGGGGCGTGCCGACCTGGGGCACTTGGTGGATGTGGGACGCGCGCCTCACGTCCATGCTGATTCTGCTGTTTCTCTATCTGGGCGTGATAGCTCTGCGGGGTGCCTTTAGCAGCCGCGATAGCGGCTCCCGTGCCGCCTCGGTGCTAGCCATGGTCGGCGTCATCAATATTCCGATCATCAAATACTCCGTGGATTGGTGGTACACCCTGCACCAGCCCGCCACCTTTACGATTACCGGCCGCGCCGCCATGACCATGGATATGTGGGCGCCGCTACTCATTATGGTGTTGGGTTTTTACAGCTTTTTCATTGCCCTCACGCTGATGCGCACGCGCAGCGAAATTCTGCGTCGAGAAGCCAACAAGCGCTGGGTGCGCGAGCTTGCCGAGGAGACGAACTAATGGCCTTTTCCTCGCTGAACGAATTTTTTGCCATGGGCGGTCACGCGGTTTACGTGTGGGCTGCCTGGGGAGTCACTGCGCTATTGATGCTGGTCATCGTATGGCATGCCCGCCAGGAGCGCCGCCAGCTTCTTCACACGGTCAAGCGTCGGGTGCGTCGTGAGCACGCCCAGCGCCAGTCGTCACCGCATGCGCAGCCTCTGCAAGAGCCCGTTACCTCTGCTCAAAAGGACGTTCACCATGACGCCTAAACGTAAACAGAAGCTGTTTGTCATATTGGGGCTATTGTCGCTCACCGCCATTGCGGTGGGGCTCACCCTGTACGCGCTGCGCGCCAACATCAATCTGTTTTTCAGCCCGGTGCAAATCGCCCAGGGCGATGCCCCCATGGAGCGCCAGATTCGCGCGGGTGGCATGGTCAAAGAGGGCTCTGTGTCCCGCGACCCGGAAAGCCTGGACGTCGAGTTTGTGGTGACCGACTACGTGGACGATCTGGAGGTCTACTACAGCGGGATTCTGCCGGACCTGTTCCGTGAAGGGCAGGGCGTGGTGGTGGTCGGCGAACTGCAGGCCGATGGTCGTCTCTACGCCGATAAAGTGCTGGCGCGCCACGATGAAAACTACATGCCGCCTGAAGTGGCTCAGGCATTGGAAGAAGCAGGCTACTCCCCGGCCGACTTTCAAGCGAAAGCCGCCGAAGTGGGCAAGCGCCTAGAGCAGGAAGGCTCCCCAGAAAGAAGCGACTATTAACGGCTGAACGCACCCCACGCGATAAGGCCTGATGCTAATTCGGAGCGCCCATGTTAATTAAGATCATTCCTGAAATTGGCCACTTTGCCCTGGTCATCGCGCTATTAATGGCGGTGGTGCAGGCAGTGATGCCGCTTGCCGGGGCGGCGACCCGTCGCCCGCTATGGATGGCCTATGGCCGGCCCATGGCGACAGGACAATTCCTGTTCGTCGCCATTGCCTACCTCTGTCTGACCGCCAGCTATATGCTGGATGATTTTAGTGTGGCCAACGTGGCTAATAATTCCAATTCGCTGCTGCCCTGGTACTACAAGTTCAGCGCGGTATGGGGAAACCATGAAGGCTCGGTGCTGCTGTGGAGCCTGATGCTGGCGGGCTGGGGTTATGCGGCGTCGGTCTTCTCGGGCGACTTGCCCCGCGACATGGTGGCCAGGGTGCAGGGCATCATGGGCATGGTGTGTGTGGGCTTTCTGCTCTTCATTCTCATGACCTCCAACCCCTTTGAACGCCTGCTGCCCAACATGCCGCAGGATGGCGCGGACCTGAATCCGCTGCTGCAGGATTTTGGCCTAGTGGTTCACCCGCCGATGCTCTACATGGGTTATGTGGGCTTTTCGGTGGTGTTTGCTTTCGCGATTGCCGCCCTGCTGGGCGGGCGCTTAGACGCCGCTTGGACCCGCTGGGCGCGCCCCTGGACCAACGTGGCCTGGGCGTTTCTCACCGTCGGGATCGCACTCGGCAGCTGGTGGGCCTACTACGAGCTTGGCTGGGGCGGCTGGTGGTTCTGGGACCCGGTGGAGAACGCTTCGCTATTGCCTTGGTTAACGGGTACGGCGCTGGTTCACTCGCTGGCGGTGACCGAAAAACGTGGCTCGTTCAAGAGCTGGACGGTGCTGTTGGCGATCTCCACCTTCTCGCTGTCGCTGATGGGCACCTTCCTGGTGCGCTCGGGCGTACTGACCTCGGTCCACGCCTTTGCCAACGACCCCTCCCGTGGCTTCTTCATTTTGATGCTGCTGGCGATTACCGTCACGCTATCGCTGCTGGTGTTTGCCCTGCGCGCGCCAAGGGTGAGCCATAAGGTCGGTTTTAACTGGCTCTCGCGGGATTCGCTGCTGCTGATCAATAACATCCTCCTGGTCATCATGACCGTGACGGTGCTCTTGGGCACAGTGTACCCGCTGATTCTGGACTCTTTGGGGCTGGGTAAAATCAGCGTAGGCCCGCCTTACTTTAATGCGCTCTTTGTGCCGCTCACCGTGGTGATGTGTGTCTTCATGGGCTTGGGGCCAGTGGCGCGCTGGAAAAGCATGAGTGGCCGTGAGCTGTGGCGCAAGCTAGGTCTCGCGGCGGCAGCGGCTATCGTGCTGGGTGTGGCCATGCCGTTGGTCTACGACGGCGAATGGAACCTGTGGGTGTCGCTGGGCATTATTTCTGCGCTGTGGATCGTCTTGCCAATGGTGCGCGACCTGTTCGACAAGACCCGCCACGCCAGCTCGTTTGTCGCCGGGCTGCGCAAGCTCTCGCTCTCTTACTGGGGAATGGTGCTGGGCCACGTGGGCATTGCGGTGACTATCGTGGGCGTTGCCGTGGTTTCGAACTACAACATCGAACGTAACGTACGCATGTCGCCCGGCTCCACTGTAGAAGTGGCAGGCTACCAGTTCACTATGACGGAGCTCACCAACCGTCGCGGCCCGAACTTCCTGGCCGATACCTCGATCATTCAGGTACAGCGTGGGGAAGAGGGGCGCAGCTTTGTGATGCGCCCTGAGAAGCGCCTCTATCTCGCCACCGGCATGCCCATGACCCAAGTCGCGCTGCGCCCCGGCCTGTTCCGCGACCTCTATGTGGCCATGGGGGAAGACCTGGGCGACGGCAGCTATGCTATGCGCATCCAGTACAAACCGTTTGTGCGCTGGCTGTGGCTGGGTGGCCTGCTCATGGCCTTCGGCGGCATCTTGGCCGTAGCGGACAAACGCTACCGTCGTGCGGCTGCCCGCCAAGCCAAACCCGTTCATACTGACCGCTCGACGTCTCAGGAGGCCACGGTATGACACGCCGCCTACTGCTGCTTCTGTTACCCATCGGTTTTCTCGGCATCGCGCTGTTTCTCTATCAGGGATTGGGCCGTGACCCGTCTCAACGGGACTCTGCGCTCATGGCGCGGGCGTTCCCCGCGTTCGAAGCCAGCACGCTACGCGATGCCAATCGTCAGGTGGATGAAACGCTGATGACCGGGGAGGTCACGCTCGTCAACGTATGGGGCGAATGGTGCCCCGCCTGCAAGCAGGAAATGCCGCAGCTGTTAGAGCTCGCTGATAACGGCATCCGTATGGTGGGCATCAACTACCGAGATACCCGCGAGAAAGGCTTGGAGTTTTTAAGCGAGTTTGGCGACCCCTTTGAAGTGAACGTCTTCGACCCTGAAGGCAGCCTGGGCTTCGATCTTGGCGTCTACGGCGCACCGGAAACGTTCTTGGTGGATGCCGATGGAGTGATTCGCTACCACCATAAAGGCTACGTATCGCCTGAAGACGTTCGCGAGCGCATCCTGCCGGAGGTGGAAAAATGGCGTTAATGCGTTGGCTAGTGGCCGTGGCGCTGCTCACCCTGGCGGGCAGCGTTGTCGCGGCAGGCATCGAAATCCGCGAGTTCGATGACCCGGTGATGGAGCAGCGCTACCGTGACCTCACGGCCTCCATGCGCTGCCCGCTATGCGAAAACCAGGCGATCGATGACTCAGATGCGCCGATCTCTGGTGATATGCGAGAGCGGGTCTATCAGCTGCTTCAGGACGGTCAGTCCGATATCGAAATCATCAACCACATGGTGCAGCGCTTTGGGGAGTACATCCTCTACAACCCGCGCCTAGAAAACCGCACCTACCTGCTGTGGGGACTACCGATTGGGCTGGTGGTGCTAGGCATGCTGGTCGTCGTGCTGATGGTACGCGCCCGCCGCAATGCATCTGCGAAAGCGTTGAGTGCCGAAGAGCGCGCCCGCCTAGATGCCCTGATTAACCGCGAGAGGTCTTCATGACACCGCTCTGGATAGCGATTGCCTTACTGTTACTGCCCGCGCTGTGGTTATTAATTGCCCCCATGCGCGGTGCTCGTCCCCTGCGTGATCATCTACAGCAGTTTGAAGCCAACGATACGTCTGCCGAACAGAACGTGGCGATCTTCCAACGTCGCTTGGCCTCCTTGGAGGCGGCCCGCGAGCGGGGCGATATCGACGAGACTCGCTTTAACGAAGATCGTTTAGAGCTAGAGCGTAGTCTGCTGGAAGATACCGCCACCCAAACCAAACGCCCGCTGAAAACCGTGACCGCTGGACGGCTGGTGGTGCCGCTGGTCATGGTCGCCGTGGTAGGGGCCAGCACCTTCTGGTACCAGCAAAACGGGGCAGAAGGCGACCTGACGCTCTACGCCATCCAAGAGGAAGTTCGCAACGACCCGGAAGGCTCGATGGCTATGTTTCTGGAGCGCATGGAGGCCGAGGCCGAGCGTCAGCCCAACAACCCCAACGTGTGGAGCTCGCTGTTTCCGCTCTACCGCGATACCGGCCTGCCCGAAAAAGCCGCCGATGCCCTGGAGCGCTTGATTGCCATTGAAGGGCGTATTCCACCGCTGCTCGCCCAGCTGGCGCAGCTCCGCTTCTTCATGGCCGAGCGTGAACTAACCCCTGATGTTCAAGCGTTAGTGGACGAAACGCTAGAGTTAGACCCCCGCCAGCCCACCGTGCTGGGGCTGTTGGGCATCCACGCCTTCGATAACGGTGACTATGAAACGGCCATTGACCGCTGGCGTCGCGCTGTTGCTAACATCGAAGATCCGGAAACGGCTGAGTCGCTGCGCGATGGCATTCGCGTTGCCCAAGAGCGCATGGGCGTAATGCCTGAGGCGCCTGCAGACGCGCAGGGGCAAGGGGTGCGGGTGAACGTTTCCTTGGATGAGGCGCTGGTAGACAATGTCAGTGACGACGCCACGGTGTTCATCACCGCCCGGGATATCGAGGGCGAGCTGCCGCCGCTGGCGGTGATACGTACGCAGGTTTCTGAGCTGCCCATGACCGTGGTGCTGGACGATACCGCCGCCATGTCGCCCCAGGCGCAAATCTCCCAGGTGCGCGAAGCACGCTTGGTGGTGCGTGTCTCAGAATCTGGGCAGGCCACGCCGCAGCCGGGCGACCTGTTTGGCGATTTGGAGAGCGTCAGCGTAGGTGCTATCAGCGAAGACGATGCGGCCAATGTCGTTATCAACCGTGTTTTTGAATAATCTCCACTTAAGCTACCGCTGCTAAGGGTTGCAATGCGCTTAACCTCTATTCGTCTCGTTGGGTTCAAGTCCTTTGTCGATCCGGTCACCGTGCCCTTCGATGGCAATATGACGGCCATCGTCGGGCCGAACGGCTGCGGTAAATCCAATATTATCGACGCCGTGCGCTGGGTAATGGGGGAGTCCTCCGCCAAAACCCTGCGCGGCGAATCCATGGCCGACGTTATCTTCAACGGCTCTACCGGGCGTAAGCCGGTAGGGCAGGCCTCTATCGAGCTGAAGTTCGATAACCGCGATGGCGGTATGGGCGGTTTATACGCCCAGTACTCAGAAATTGCCGTTAAACGCTTGGTGACCCGGGATGGCCAGTCCAACTACTTCTTCAACGGCCAGAAGTGCCGCCGCCGGGATATCGCCGACCTGTTCATGGGGACCGGCCTAGGCCCGCGCTCCTACGCCATTATCGGCCAGGGCATGATCTCGCGGCTGATCGAAGCGCGCCCGGATGACCTTCGCGCCACCCTCGAAGAAGCCGCGGGGATCTCCAAGTACAAAGAGCGCCGTCGGGAAACCGAAAACCGCATGCGGCGCACCCAGGAGAACCTGGAGCGCCTGGACGACATTCGCGAAGAGCTGGATAAACAGCTCGAACGCCTCAAGCGCCAAGCGGAAGCCGCCAAGCGCTACCAAGAGCTCAAACAGCAGGAGTATCGCTTAAAAGGCGAGCTGGCGCTGCTGCGCGGCCGCGCCCTGCGGGCCGAACAGTCCCACCAAGAGAGCCGTGTCCGCGAGCTGGAAATTGCCGTCGAGAAAGACGTGTTTGGCGTACGCCAGTGTGAAACCCGCTTGGAGCAGGCCCGCGAACAGCACGACGAGCTGGCCGACGTGTTGGACCGCCACCAACAGCAGTTTTATGAAACCACCACGCGTATTGCCCGCTTAGAGCAGGACCAGGCCCACCGCCGAAGCCGCGAAGCGCAGCTGGCCAACGACATTGCCACCGCGCGCCGAGATCTCGACGAGCAGCGCCAGGTCAGCGAGGGCGACCAGGAGCGGCTCGCGGTGATCGACGAGCGCTTTGAGGAGCTGCTGCCCGAGCATGAAGCGCTGGAAGAGCAACTCGAGATGCTCGAGCAAACCCTGGCCGACGCAACGCCAGCACTGGAAGCTGCCGAACAGCAGTGGGCCGACGCCGAAAACCGCTGGCGCGAGGCCAGCCGCGATGCCGACCGTAGCCAAGACCAGCTGCGCGACTTAGAGCAACGTATTGCCCGCCTGCAGGCAGAAGGGCAGCGCCGCCGCCAGCAGCGCGGCGAGCTGGCCGACATGACCGCGCTACAAAACGAGCACGCGGTATACCAAGCCCGCCTGGAAGAAGCCGACCAACGTGCCGACGCCTTCCAAGTGGAGCGAGAACAGTGGCAGCAGCGCTACAGCGATGCCAAAAGCGCCTACCAGCAAGCGGTAACCTCCCGCGACGAGCAACGCGCTGCGCTTAGCCAGCAGCAGGGTGAACTTGCTTCGCTGCAGGCGCTGATGGATGCCGCTCTGGCCGACCACGACCCTCAGCTAAGCGAAACGCTTGCCGCTCATGGCCTTGCTGATGCACCCCGCTTGGGTGAAGCCATTTCGGTCAGCCAAGGCTGGGAGCGGGTTATTTCCTGGCTACTCGCCCCTTGGTTAAACGCCCGACTGGTAGCCGCCCATCAGCTAAACGCGCTGCCCGAAGCGCTAGCGACGGAGTGGTGCTTGATTGATCAAGCGCCGCCTTCCACAGCCACGGCGGGCGCAGGCAATCGCCTCAGCGATTTGGTGAAAGGCGCAGGCGCGCTAACGGAGTGGTTAGCAAGTATTCACTATGTGGATACCGCCGAGGCGGCCGAAGCGCTGCTGGCTAGGCTTGCCCCTGGTGAGAGTGTGGTCAGCCAAGACGGCGTATGGCGCGGTCGCGGCTGGCTGCACCAGCAGTCGAACGGCGAGGGTGTCGATGCGCTATTGGTGACGCGTCGCCGCTTTGAGGAGCTGGCCGCAGAGCGTGAGCGGGCGGAAGAGGCGCTGGCGCTCTTGGATGAACAGTGCGAAGCCGCCAACGAGACGATTGAAACGTTAGAACTGACCCGTGAGCAGCAGGCGGAGCAGGAGCGTGACCACGCGGCCACCCGCCAACAGCTAGCAGTGCAAGAGCAGCGGCTTGCCCAACGCCTTGAGCATCTCTCCAGTCGCGCCACAGAATTAGACGACGAACTGGCGCAACTGCAAGAAGATGAGGCGGAGTTAACGCTTACTTTAGAAGAGCAGCGCGCTCGTTGGCACACGGCCATGGAGCAACTGGAAACCGCCGCCGAAGCCCGCGAAACCAGCGCCGAACAGCGCCAACGTCAGCGCGAGCAGCGCGAGCAGCTCAACCAACAGCATGCCCCGCTCAAAGCGCGGCAGCAGGCGCTGGCCTTGGAACGTGAGCGCTTAAAAGCCGAGCGCGACAGCCTGCGTGCGCAGCAGTCCCGCTCAAGCGATACCGAAGAGCGCCTCTCACTGCGTATTGCCGAGCTGGAAGAGTCCCGTGAAATGCTGGTCGAGCCTGACGAGCTGGCCGCTGAGGAGCTCGAAGAGCTGCTTCACCAGCGCGAACAGCAGGAACGGCGGCTCAATGAGACGCGCCAACAGGCCCAGGCGCTGGCCGAGCAGCTGCGCAACGATGAGTTAGCCCGCCAGCAGCACGAGCGCAATCTTGAACAGAGTCGCGAACAGCTCCAGCAGCGCCGCATGGACGTGCAGGCGCTGGCGCTCAAAGCGGCGACCCAGGATGAGCAGTTAGCAGAACTAGGCCACGATGCCGATGCGCTCGCCAGCACGCTGCCCAGCGATGCCAGCGAACCTGCGTGGCAAGAGCGTTTGGAAAGTACCTCGGAAAAAATCCGCCGCCTGGGGGCGATCAACCTCGCGGCCATTGAGGAGTACGATCAGCAGGCCGAGCGGCGTAACTACCTCGAAGCCCAGCATGCCGAGCTCACCGAAGCCCTCGAAACGCTGGAGCGGGCGATCAAGCGGATCGATCAAGAAACCCGCGTCCGTTTCCGGGAGACGTTCGATCAGGTCAATAACGGCCTGCAAAAGCTCTTTCCCCGTGTGTTTGGCGGTGGGGCGGCGTGGCTGACGCTGACCGGTGATGACCTGTTGGAAACCGGCGTGGCCATCATGGCCCGACCGCCGGGTAAGAAGAACAGCACGATTCACCTGCTGTCCGGTGGGGAAAAAGCGCTGACTGCGCTGTCGCTGGTCTTTGCCATCTTCCAGCTCAACCCGGCCCCGTTCTGTATGCTGGATGAGGTCGACGCTCCGCTGGATGACGCCAACGTTGGCCGCTACGCCAAGCTGGTGAAAGAGATGTCCGAAAGCGTGCAGTTCATCTATATCACCCACAACAAGATTGCCATGGAAGCCGCCGAGCGCCTGATGGGGGTCACCATGCAAGAGCCCGGCGTTTCACGTTTGGTTTCCGTGGGTATCGATGAGGCCGCCGAGTTGGTCGAATAGGGCGTATGGCCCATGGCTGCGCCGTGTTGCGACTTCCCAAGAGTTTCCTTATTTGCCAATGCGTGCCTGTCACCTGGGTGTGCCAGCGCAAGCGGATAGTAACGCCATGCCCACGAAATGCTTTGATAACAGCGAGTTGTTGAAAAAACGTGGTGTTGACGGTGGGATCGTCGCGGCCGTATAGGCTTAAGTCCCGCTTATCGCTTGCGAATCATTGCCTGTCGTGAAAGCGCAATGCGTTCATAAGAAACTAGCGATAGTGAAAAACATTCACTAGCATAACGTTTAAATAGGGTGAACTGAGTGGGTAGCGGCCTCACACGGCACTCCGCGTTTGGCCACCCATATCAGAGATGGAATAACGCGGAAAGGGCACTTTTGATGGTTGATAAGGTCGAAAAATTCGCCTAAAAAGCTCCCTTAGCGGCTCAAACGTGTGAAAATCAGCAAAAATTGGCTCTTTTCGTAGCAACCGCGCTATGCTTGGTGCTAAATATCGATTTATAAGAAGGTTCCCATATTCTGGCGCAGTGCCGCGCACTGTGCCCTAGTAACCGGTTAGATGACCCATGGAATGCTCGACATGGAATTAAGAGAGTGGTTAATCATTCTAGGACTGGCACTGGTTTCGCTAATCGTTGTCGACGGTGTGCGTAGGCTCCAGCGTCAGCGTCGTGTGCCCCGGCTAGACCAAGCGGTAAAGGATTTGCCGACCGCGAAGCTAGACGAGTTAGACGACGAGGCGAAAGAAGCCGAGATCAATTGGGAGCTGCCAAACGGCGGTGCTCGGGTGGTCAAGCCCGCCGATTACAGTGGGCTGGGGCAAAAACCCAAGCTCAAACGTCAAGAGCATCCTGGACCGTCCAAAGTGCTGTCGGATTTTCGTCGCTCGTTTGGCAAGTCGGCTGCTAAGCCCTCTTCGCCAGCCGCGCACACCGAACCCGCTGCCCGTGTATCTGCCGAACGACATGCAGTCACGCAGGAGGCGAAGCCGGAACCCCGTCGTGAGCCAAGCCTGTTTGCCGCGGACAATACCCAGACAGCTAAGCACGAACCGCCCAACACTGCCGAGCCGACTCCGTCTGCCACTGCGGCGTCGGCCTCTGTGCCGCCCGAACCGGAAACGACACCGGCTGCCGCGCCTACGGTGCGCGCCGTAGACGACGCCCCCGTTGCCAAGCCTACCGAAGACGTTGCGCCTGCACAGCCTGACGTGCCACCCATGACGACGGCGGAAACGCCCGTAGCAGAGCCCGTAACAGAAGAAACTCCCGCGCGTTCTAAAGACTCGGCTGCCGATGAGCCGACACCGACCCTCGACCCAGAACCGGTGCTGCGCGCCGAGCCTGAAGATGCCGTGTTTGCCAAGCACGCGTCCGACGCTCCCAAACGCCGCCAACTGCGCGAAGAGACCGTTGGCGACCGCGAACTGGATGACGACGACATCGATGAGTATCGTCTGGTCGATTTCGAAGGTATCGGGCGCTCGTTCAAGCGCCGTATCATCGAGCGTCGCAAAGAGAAGGCCATCAAGAAGGCCGAAAAAGCCAAGCGTGCCGAAGCCTTGGCCAAGCAAAAAGCCGAGCGCAAAGCGCTGGAAGCCGAGCAGCGTCGTGAGGCCAAACAGGCCGCTGACGCTGAAAAAGCGCGTATCGCTCAAGAGAAAGCCCAGGCTCGCGAAGCCGCCGCTCACGACGCCGCTGCCAAACGTGAAGTGGTGCCGTCAGCGCCTGCGCTCGATGACTACGATGACAGCGCGAGACGCTACGAAGAGCATTACCAAGGCTTCGATGACGACTATGAAGAGACTTACGCGGCGCAGGACAGCGTCGTACGTGCCCACCCGACCTTGGAAAAGGCTCTGCGGCACGATGTGAACGGCGAACACGCCAAAGAGACGCTGGCCAGCGCCGAGGAAATGGTCGTCATCAGCGTGCTCTCCCGCGATCCCGATGGCTTCGATGGTGGCAAACTGCTCGAACTCATCATGGCCTGTGGGCTACGGTATAGCCGCACCATGGGCGTTTTCCACCGCTTCGAAACGGAAAGCCCGGACAGCGAGCTACAGTTCTCGATGGTCAACGTGCTCAAGCCCGGTACGTTCCCCATCGAAGAGATGGACGAATTCGTCACCCCCGGCATCACGTTCCTGATGCCGCTACCCGGCGCGGTGGATAGCTCGGCGGCTTTTGAAGCCATGGTCGAAACCGCCATGGTGGTAGTGCGCCACATGGGCGGCGAGTTGAAAGATGAAAACCGCAGCGTCATGACGGCACAAACCATCGAGTTTGCCCGTCAGCGGGTGCACGAATTCGAACGTCGCCACCGTTTGCACCGCCAACTGCAGGCGCGTTAATCGCCGCGTTGCGCCGACACCCGCCTTCTTCCAGAAGGCGGGTGTTTTTGTTACTAAATGCCTGTTTATCTGTCTTCGGAATCTCTGAATGAGTCAGCCTGACCCCACCTTGCTGGAAGAGATCAGCCAACTGCGTGCCGATCTCGATGACGCCAATCACCGCTATTACGTCCTGGACGAGCCGACGTTAACCGACGCTGACTACGACCGTAAGCTGCAGCGCTTGACGCAGTTGGAGAGCGATCATCCCGAGCTGATTTCCCCGGATTCGCCCACTCAGCGAGTCGGTGCCGCCCCGGCAGAAGGTTTCCCCGAAGTGGCCCACGCCATTCCCATGCTGTCGTTGGATAACGCCTTTAGCCGTGACGACATAGCGGCCTTTGCCGAGCGCGTCGCGGAGCGTTTGGAGTGCCAAGCCAGCGAGATCGAGTTTAGCTGCGAGCCGAAATTGGATGGCGCAGCAGTATCGTTGGTGTATGAGCAGGGCGTGTTGGTTAGCGGTGCAACCCGTGGGGATGGCCGTACGGGGGAGGGCATTACCTCCAACCTGCGTACCCTGCGCTCGGTGCCGCTTAAGCTCATGGGTAAAAGCGTGCCTGAGCTGTTGGAAGTGCGCGGTGAAGTGATTATGCGCCACGCTGGCTTTGAAGCACTCAATGAGCGCGCTAGAGAAGAGGGCAGCAAAGTCTTTGCCAACCCGCGCAACGCCGCCGCTGGCAGCCTGCGTCAGCTCGACCCGCGCATTACGGCGACCCGTCCGTTGGAGTTCCACGCCTACCAAGCAGCACGCTTGGAGCCCGACTTGGGCGATGCCACCCACAGTGCGCTGATGGCCCGTTTATCCACTCTAGGCTTTCGCACCAGCGCGGAACTGACGACTCTGTTCGGCCCGGACGCGGTGGCCGATTACTGCGAACAGCTCGGTGAAAAGCGCGACCAACTCGGGTATGACATCGATGGCGTGGTGATCAAGGTCAACGACCTGCGCCACCAGCGGGAACTGGGCTTCGTTGCCCGCGCGCCGCGCTGGGCGGTGGCGTTCAAATTCCCCGCTCAGGAGGAAGTCACCACCCTCAACGATGTGGAGTTTCAGGTCGGCCGCACCGGGGCCATCACGCCGGTCGCCCGGCTGGCGCCGGTTACCGTCGCGGGGGTGACGGTTTCTAACGCCACGTTGCACAACGCCGATGAGATTACCCGCCTGGGCGTGATGATAGGCGATACGGTAGCGATTCGCCGCGCGGGCGATGTCATCCCCCAAGTGGTGCGCGTGGACGAGGAGAAGCGCCCGGCGGATGCCCGCGCGATTACTTTCCCCGATCACTGCCCCGTGTGCGGTTCGGACATCGAGCGTATCGAGGGCGAAGCCGTGGCCCGCTGCTCCGGAGGGCTTTACTGCGCCGCCCAGCGTAAAGAGGCGCTAAAACACTTTGCCAGCCGGAAAGCGCTGGATATCGACGGCCTGGGCGAGAAGCTGATTGAACAGTTAGTGGATCAGGAGTGGGTGAAAACCCCTGCCGATCTATTTCATCTCAGCGTCGATCAGTTGAAGAGCCTGCCGCGCATGGGCGAAAAGTCCGCCACTAACTTGGTCAACGCGCTGGAAAAGGCCAAACAGACCACGCTAGCGCGGTTCATCTACGCGCTGGGTATCCGTGAGGTGGGCGAAGCCACGGCGGCCAATGTGGCCAACCACTTCGGTACGCTGCAAGCGTTACAAGATGCCGATCTGGCGGCGCTGGAGGCGGTCAATGACGTGGGCCCCGTCGTGGCGGCGCATATCCACACCTTCTTCCGCCAGCCCCATAACTTGGAAACGCTGCAAGCGTTGATCGACGCAGGCTTGATCTGGCAAGAGGCAGAGGTCACGCAAGGCCCAACGCCGCTGGAGGGCCAAACCTGGGTGCTGACCGGGGCGATGGACAGCATGACCCGCGACGAGGGCAAGGCGCGGCTTCAGGCGCTGGGGGCCAAAGTAGCGGGCAGCGTATCGAAAAAAACCACTTGCCTAGTGGCGGGTGAAGCCGCCGGCAGCAAGCTCACTAAAGCCGAGCAGTTGGGGGTCGAGGTGATCGACGAAGCCACGTTCATCGAGCGTTTAGCCGCCTGGGAGCAGAGCGAATGAGCCGTTTTATCGAAGTTCCGGCGCGCATGCTGCCGCCGGAAACACTCACTGCGCTACTGGAAGCCTTCGTCACCCGCCAAGGGTACGACACCACCGATACCGGAGAAGGGATGAGCGGTTGGGTCGCCGAGCTCAAGCAGCAGCTTGACCGTCACGAGCTGATCATTGCCCACGACCTAGAGCTCGAGATGACCGAAGTAATGACTCTCGCCCAATGGCGCTCCTTTGGGCGAGAGTTGGCGGATGACGAGGAAGAGGGCGATTACTGAGCCCGCACTAGCGCGCTGATCAGCCGCCGCCCTGGATGAAGATGGTCCACCAGCGGCTGCTCGATGGGCAGCGGCTCATCGCAAAGGCGCGATGCGATGACTTCCGCACACAGCGGTGCGCTCGCCAGCCCCCGTGAGCCGTGGGCGGTGGATATCCACAGCCCTGGGTAGTGTTCACTGGGGGTAGACGGCACTTTCGAGGCATCCTTGCGCAGCACGGCATAATCTCGTTGCCAAGCCGCCGCATTGGGCACCGGTCCCGCGTAAGGGGTTTTATCGGGGCTGGCAGCCCGTACCGCTGCCCGGCCTTCCAGCGCCTCTGAGCGTAATGCAACGCCGGAGGCCTCAAGCGCGGCCACCCACGCTGGCAGCGCTTGGCGCAATTCGTCGATATTGCGCTGGTGCTCTTCGTCGATGACGTGACTCGTCGCGTCGTTGGGAACGAAGCTCGCACCAAAGGTCAGCACGTTCTCGATGGGCGGCGACACATAGCCTCCCGCGCACACCACTTTATCCGGCGTCTGGGTGCCTTCTGGCAGCGTTAGCTCGCTGACCTGGCCCCGCACCTGCTGCAGCGGCAGCTCGGCGGTTTGGGCAAACCGGTTTGCCAGCGACGCCGTGGCGATTACCACGTGGTCGGCCTGTAGCCTCTCCCCGTTGGCCAGCGTGACCTGCCACGACGGTGCATGTCCCGCTGTCTGCGTCAGCTCGGTGACTTCGCCTTGCTGCACGGTAATGCGGTCGTGTTGCAACCACTGCTCGCAGAGTCGCTTTGGCTGTGCCCATCCCGCTTGTGGATAGTAGAGCCCCTGGGAGGCCGAGACCGCCACGCCCGCCAGCTCGCTGAGCGTGTCGGTGCGTGCAGCGACGACGGAGGCGGGCAGCGGGTGATGGGCGATGAAGCGCTGTTGGCGCGTGGCCTCTTTGTCGCTGAGCGCCAGTTGTACCACCCCGCACGACCGCCAAAGGGGCGGCTCCTGTGCATGAGCCGCTGCCAGTTGTTCAAACCGTCGCTGGCTGTAGAGAAGCCCCGCTAAATAGAATCGGCTCTGTAGGTTGGTATCCACCGCCAGCTTCACGTAGAGCGCCCCCTGGCGATTGCCGGACCCCCCCGCGCCTGGCGCTTCGCGCTCGATCACCGTCACCCGTTTACCGCGCTTGGCCAGCGCCGCCGCCACGCTGCTACCCGCCAGGCCTGCCCCGATGACCACCACGTGGTGTGAGTCGTGGTGAGCGGGGGGTGTGAACCAGGGGGTGACACTGCGCCGCGAATCCGAGGGGGGCGTGTCAATACCACCGGCCAGCATCTCTCGCTTACGGCCAAAACCCGGCACTTTCTTCCAGTGGAAGCCTGCCGCTTTCAGGCCGCGCTTGACGATGCCCGCGCAGGTAAAGGTAGCGAACGTCGCCCCCGGTCGAGACCGAGCGGCCATGGCCTCGAAGAGCGCCGGTTGCCACATGTCCGGGTTTTTCGAGGGCGCAAAGCCATCGAGAAACCAAGCGTCCACCTGGCCGTCCAGCAGATCGAGTCGTTCGGTGGTGTCGCCAAAGTGAAGGTCGAGGGTGACGCGTTCGCTTAAGTGTAAACGGTGAATACCGCTGACCGCATCGGGCCAAAGGGCGCACAGCACTTGTGAATAACTCGCTAACGAGGGCCAGGCGCTGAGCGCGCGCGTCAACGCTTCCCGGCTCAACGGAAATTTTTCTGTGGATAACAGATGCAGCCTTGCGCCCTCTGGAGCGTGCTGCTCGAAACAGGCCCAGGCGCATAGCATGTTCAGCCCGGTGCCAAAGCCCGTTTCGCCGATCACGAACGCCCGCGATGCCTGCCACGCCGCAAAGCGCTCCGGCAGCCGGTTCGCTTCCAAGAACACGTGCTCGGTTTCTGCACGGCCATCCTCACGGGAAAAATAGACGTCATCGAAGGCGTCCGAGTGGGGTGACGTGTCGTTCCAGGTGAGCTGCGGGGCGCTTAATGCCGCCAGCGGTGGCAGGGGGGGGGCTTGAGTCGAGCGTTGAGTCACGCGGGCATCCGTGGGTGATGAATGGTTGGTTAAAAAATGATCAATTTGTTAATCGGGGCGCTATCTCTGGCTTATAGAAAAGCGTCCGCCGGGTTTTCACAGAGTTTTCCACAGGCTCTGTGAAAAAGCGGGCGGACCCTCCACACTCGCCTCAAAGGGTCAAGGCAAAACTTTTTTGAACGGCTTAACAATTACCTTGGCATAGACCCCTGCGATGATGTATGGATCGGCGTCTGCCCAGGCCTGAGCGTCCTCTAAACTGTCGAATTCCGCCACCACCAAGCTGCCGGTGAAGCCCGCATCGCCGGGGTTATCGGAATCGATGGCTGGGTGCGGCCCTGCCAAAATGAGCCGTCCCTCATCGCGCAGCTCTTCGAGGCGCGCTAGATGGTCAGGGCGAGCCGCCAAGCGGCGCTCTAAGCTGTTGGCAACGTCTTCACTGATAATGGCGTAAAGCATGGGGATAACTCCTTGAAGGCAGGGGCAGTGGCGACGCTGTCGCCCAGGTCAACACATTGACCGCACCCCGGTTAGCGCGCACCATGGCGAGCTTGTTCGTGTTGTACACGCCTATTCTGACAAACTCGCCACACGGCGTCATGCTAATGCCACTACTTCCTAACGCTCTTGCGACTGTACTGCCCACCGCCTTCGATGCCGACCAGCGTTACACGGTGGATCTGCACATGCACTCAACTGCTTCTGACGGAGCGCTTTCGCCTGCTGAACTGGTGGCCTTGTGCGCTGAACGCGGTTTGACCCATATGGCGCTGACGGACCACGACACCATGGACGGCGTGGAAGAAGCGAGCCACGCTGCCCAACAGTCAGGGCTCTGCCTAGTGCCAGGGTGCGAGTTATCCACTCGCTGGCAGGGCATCAACATCCACGTGGTCGCGCTGGTGCCGGGTGGCCTGCAAGGGCCGTTGATCGACGGGCTCGAACGCCAGCGAGACGCGCGCATCAAACGCGCCGACGTGATCGCCGAGCGGCTAGAAAAAATGGGCCTCCCCAACGCCCTGGAAAAAGCCCGCGCCCAGGCAGGCAGCGACCGCCCGCTAGGGCGGCCCGATTTTGCCCGAGCGCTCGTGGCGGAGGGCGTGGTGGCCGACTGGGCTGGCGCGTTCAAGCGCTACTTGGGCAGCGGCAAGAAGGGCGATGTCAAAGCCCACTGGCCGGAGATCAGCGAAGCGGTCGGGTGGGTCGTCGCTTCTGGCGGGGTGGCCGTGCTGGCTCATCCGCTGCGCTACGGGCTCACTCGGCGCAAGCGCGGACTGTTGATGGATGCCTTTATGGAGGCCGGTGGCCAAGGCGTGGAGCTGGTGAGTGGACAGCAAAACCCCGATACCACCCGCGACTTGGCGCGCCAACTGGTCGAGCGGTCGCTGTACGCCTCATTGGGCAGCGATTTTCACTTTCCCGGTAGCCACGCGGCCCCTGGCAGTATGAGCCCGGTGCCCCGCACCGCCGCGCCGCCGATTTGGCAACACCCCCGCTTGGCGCACCTGCGAGACGCCCCCAGCGGCATGCTCGCCCGCGGGTGCTAAGCGGCGGGATCAGCTACGCTGAAAGACATCCCCATGCTGACCAGGAGTCATCGATGAGCCAATATTTTCAAATACATCCGGAAAACCCGCAAAAGCGGCTAATCGACCAAGCCACCGAGATCATTCGTAAAGGCGGCGTAGTGGCGTACCCCACGGACTCGGGCTATGCGCTGGGCTGCCATCTAGGCGAGAAAAAGGCCATCGAGAAGATCAAATGGCTGCGCTCGCTGGATGACAAGCACAACTTCACCCTGGTGTGTTCGGATCTCTCGGAAATTGGCACCTACGCCAAAGTGGATAACGCCGTGTTCCGGCTGCTGAAGGCCCACACGCCCGGCCCCTACACCTACATTCTGGATGCCACCACCGAGGTGCCGCGCCTGCTGCTGCACCCCAAACGTCGCTCCATCGGCGTGCGGGTGCCCGACCACCGGATTACCCATGCGCTTCTCGAAGCGCTGGGTGAACCGCTGATGAGCGTGACGCTCATTCCCGTGGGTGAAGCGCTGCCGATGAGCGACCCCGAAGAAATTCGCGACCGCTTTGGTGCTCACTTAGACCTGATCATCGACGGCGGCGCTTGCCACCTCGATCCCACCAGCGTGATCGACCTGCGTGAACTGCCGCCGAAAATCGTGCGGGAAGGGCGTGGCGACATTACGCCGTTTCAAGATTGACACGCAAACGCGTCTACACGACGGGGGCGCTTAGCGCCCCCGTCGTCTTGCCAGAGCGCTACGAATCGCTCGGGGCTTCCTCGTCGGGATCGTCATCCTTTTTCTGCGCTTTCTTGCGCGGGTCTTCGCTATTTTCATCCAGCCAGGTGCCGCAGCGCAGACAGTAGCGGGCGCGCTTTTCATGGCGGTCATGGCCACACCCGGGGCAGGCCTCTTCCGAATACCGGTCTTCACGAATCGAGCGAATCACCTGGGCAGAAAACACCCCGGTGGGCACGGCAATGATCGAGTAACCAATCAGCATCAGAATGACGGTAATCGCCTTGCCCAGCGACGTGGCCGGCACGATATCGCCATAGCCCACGGTGGTCATGCTCACGATGGCCCAGTACATCGACATGGGAATGCTGGTAAAGCCCGCTTCCGGCGATTCGATGGTGTACATCAACGCGGCAAACAGCGTGACGACCATGAGAATGCTGCTGAAAAAGAGCAGAATTTGGCGCAGGCTGCGCTTGAGCGCATCCAGCAGTAGCCTGCCTTCCCCCACGAACTCCATCAGCCGCAAAATGCGGAAGATGCGCAGCACGCGCAGAATTCGCACGATCACCAGCCCATGCGCCCCCGGCACCAGTAGCACCAGCCAGGTAGGGATGATCGCCACGACATCGACGATACCGTAAAAGCTCTTGAGGTAGACCGTGGGGCGCTCCAGGCAGTAGAGGCGCACCAGCAGCTCCAGGCTAAACAGCAGCGTGAATGCCCACTCGATGTAGAAGAAGATATGCCCGTAACGCTCGGCATAGATCTCGATGCTGCCCAGCAAAATCACCGTCACGCTCAGCAGAATGGCGACGATCAGCGCAATGTCGAACGCCTTTGCCCCCGGCGTATCGGATTCGAAGATAAGGTGGAACAGCCGGGTGCGAAGTCCGTCGGCACCGGGAGTGAGAGGAAAGCTCATCGCGTCATCCTGAAGTAGGCTTAATCAATCGTGCAGTGTCGTTAGCGTAGCGCGGTTTCGTGAGCCAAGCGACGGGCCAGATTTAACGCAGCCACGCCATACGCGGTGGATGGCATGCCTTGGCTATCCAGCGCGCTAGGCAGCGTGGCGGCCTCGCTTCGTGCTGCGCCATCGAGCTGCGGATGCTGGGCCAGCGCATCCAAGGCCTGCTGTGCGGCGCTGAGGTGCGCCGCGTCTTGGCTGTCATGGTAGGCATCCAGCGCGACAGTGGCGCGGTGTAGCCATTCGGCAGGGCGCGTTGCGGCGGGTAGTGGCCACTGCTGGCGCCCAAGGGCGTTGCCACGCGCCGCCTTGCTGGTATCGGAAGGGCGCAGCGGTACGTCGCTGGCCAGCTCGACGGCGAGCGTCCATAGCGCCGCAGGGTCGCCCGCTTTCAGCTCCAGCTCCACCTCGCAAATGGGCGCACGCGCGCGACCGCAGACGATCTCCCCTTCATCCAGCACCAGCTCGATATGGCTGCCTTGCCATACCAATGGCCAGCTACGGCGTGTGAAATCGGTGCTCAATGTGGGGCGCAGCGCCGCAATGCACTCGCCCAGCGCGCCTTGAAACGGCGGCAGCTTGGCCAGTGCCGCTTGGTCTAGGTCGGCGGTCGGTACAGGCCACTCCCACTCCTCGCGGCTAGAGAGCCCGCCGCCGCCCTGGCCCGCCGTTTTGACGGTTTGCAGCACCTGCTGGTCGATGTTGCGCAGGCGCACGGCCACCCGCGCGGCGGCAAGATCGCCCGCCGGGGTGTCGAAGTAGGTGTTGGCAAGCCGCTGCTGAACCGGCGGCGTGCCCGCAAGGACGGAGTGGTGTAACAGCGCTGACAGCTGGCTGGGCGGCAGTGCCAGCTTGAGTTCCACCTCGGTGGGCGCTGGCGCGTTGGTTGACTCTTTCATGACAATCGCCACCTCAATATTGTGACATTTTGGTTAATTTTTGATGACATTATGAACTTTTCATGACGGCGGCGGACGCACTCTTTATACTGGCGCCCGCCATTTCCAGGCTCCCCGAAAACAGGCTAAAGGCTATATGGTAACCTCCAACCCTTTTTCCGCGATGTTTGGCCGCTCGCCATTCCAGCCGTTGCTGGCCCACATCGTCAAGGCCAATGAATGTGCCGACCAACTGCTGCCGTTCTTCGAGGCAACGCTGGCCGGTGATTGGGACACGGCAGCGGAACTGCGCGAGAACGTCACGCGCTTAGAGCACGATGCCGACACCCTGAAGACAGAGCTGCGGCTGAACCTGCCGAACACCATGTTCCTACCCGTCTCGCGCTCCGACCTGCTCGATTTGATCAGCGTGCAGGACAAGATCGCCAACAAAGTGCGCGACATTACCGGCATCATGCTGGGCCGCAAAATGCGCGTGCCCAACGAACTGGCCGAGCCGATGCGCGACTACATGCGTACCAGTGTGGCCTGCGTGGCCCAAGCGCGCCAAGCGCTGGAAGAGTTGAAAGACCTGCTGGAATCCGGCTTTGGTCGCAACGTTTCCGATGTCATGCAGAACATGATCCGCGAACTGCACACCCTCGAACACCAGGCCGACAGCCAGCAGGTGGCGATTCGTCGTCAACTTTTCGAGCTGGAGAGCCAGCTACCGCCGGTGGATGTGATCTTCCTTTACAAGATCATCGAGTGGGTCGGTGAAGTTTCTGACCGCGCAGAACGCGTGGGCAGCCGCCTGCAGATTTTGACCGCACGCTAAGGGAACCTCATGCAGATTATTGCCCAGCACGGTGACATTTTTATCATTCTGGCCTGTTTGTTCGGCTTCTTCATGGCGTGGGGCGTGGGTGCCAACGATGTCGCCAACGCCATGGGAACCTCGGTGGGGTCGAAAGCGATCACCATCAAACAGGCGATCCTGATTGCCGTCATTTTTGAATTCTTGGGTGCTTGGCTGGCGGGTGGCGAAGTCACCAACACCATCCGTAAAGGCATCATCGACCCCGAACTGCTTCAAGAAGACCCGCAGCTACTGGTATACGGTATGTTGGCTGCGCTGCTGGCCGCCGGTACCTGGCTGCTGGTCGCTTCCATGAAAGGCTGGCCCGTATCCACCACGCACTCCATCGTCGGGGCGATCGTGGGCTTCGCGGTGGCGGGCTTGGGCGCGTCTACCGTGGATTGGAGCGCGGTGACTAAGATTGCCGCAAGCTGGGTCGTGTCCCCGCTGCTTGCCGGTACCATCGGTTTCGTGCTGTTCAAATCGGTCCACCACCTGATTTTCGAGAACGACAACCCGTTCACCGCCGCCAAACGCTATGTGCCGGGGTATGTGTTCCTGGTCGGTTTCATCGTCGCCATGGTGACGTTGACCAAGGGCCTCTCCCACGTGGGGCTCGACCTCACCTTCAACCAGAGCCTGTTGCTCTCGATCCTGCTGGGTCTGGTGATCATGGGCATCGGGATGCTGATGCAGCGCCGCATCAAGTTCGAAAAGAGCGCCAACGACCATTTTGGTTACGCCAACGTGGAGCGCGTGTTCGGCGTGCTGATGATCTTCACCGCCTGCGCCATGGCGTTTGCGCACGGGTCTAACGACGTGGCCAACGCGGTGGGCCCGCTGGCGGCAGTGATCAGCGTGGTGCAAACCGGCGGCGAAATCGAAGCGTCGGCGCTGGTGCCCTGGTGGGTCCTGGTACTGGGCGGCGGCGGTATCGTCGTGGGCTTGGTGACTTACGGTCATAAAGTCATCGCGACGGTTGGCACCGGCATCACCGAACTCACGCCGAGCCGTGGTTTCGCGGCCACGTTGGCGGCGGCAACCACGGTGGTGCTGGCCTCGGGCACCGGCCTGCCGATCTCGACCACGCACACCCTAGTAGGCGCGGTGCTGGGCGTAGGGCTGGCGCGGGGGATGGCGGCGCTGAACCTGCGCGTGATTGGCACCATCGCCATGTCCTGGCTCATCACGCTGCCCGCCGGGGCTGGCTTGGCCATTCTGTTCTTCTTCATGTTCAAAGGCATGTTTGGTTAATCACCGGATGTCATCGTGCCCGGTTGGCCAAGGCTAACGGGCACCTCCCCAGCGGCACCTTCTCGCAAACGGTCTTTGCATAAGATCTTTGCAACGGAAGGTGCCGCTGTTTTTGGTGCTCTGTTAAAGTAAATAGCGACATCTTCATTCACCTGCTGCCGGAGAGCGGCCCTTGGACACTCGTTTCCCCTTTGTAGATTGGTTTCGTAACGCTTCCCCGTACATCAATGCCCACCGGGGACGAACCTTTGTCATCCTGATCGAAGGCGAAGCCATGGCCTCTGGCCGAGGGGAGCAGCTCATTCAGGACTTGGCGCTGCTACACACCTTGGGGGTCCGCTTGGTCGTGGTGTTCGGCATTCGCCCACAGGTGCATGAAGCGCTGACGGCCGCCGGTGTCGAACCCACCCGAGTGGATGGCCGCTGGGTCGCGGATCGCGCCGTGATGGCCCACGTCGAGCAGGTCGCGGCGCACCAGCGGCTATGGCTGGAAGCGCGGCTTTCTCTTGGCTTGCCCAGCACGCCGCTGCACGGCGTTGAGCTCAGCGTGATTTCCGGCAACCTGGTCACCGCCAAGCCGCTGGGCGTGCGCGAAGGGGTGGATTTTGACCACAGCGGCGAAGTGCGCCGGGTGCGCGCCAGCGCCATCGAGGGGCTGCTGGAAAAAGGCTCGCTCGTGCTGCTACCGCCGCTGGGGTTTTCCAGCACGGGTGAAGTGTTCGATTTAGATGCCTCGGAGGTCGCCCAACACGCCGCCGTGGCTCTAAAGGCCGATAAGCTGATTTTGCTGGGCGAATCAGAAGGGCTGGAGGACGAGCAGGGTGCGCTACTGCGCCAGCTGTCTCCCTTTGAAGCCGAGCCACGCCTGCAGCATGCCGTGCCGGGCAGCGAATTGGCGCGGCATTTAAGTGCTGCCTGCACCGCCGCCCGCGAAGGCGTCGCACGTACTCACTTGCTCTCGTGGCGTAATCACGACGCGCTGCTGGGCGAGCTGTTCACCCGTGACGGCGTGGGCACCATGATTACCCAGCACCGCTACGAGCAGCTGCGCCCCGCCACTCTGAACGACGTAGCGGGCCTGCTGGAGCTGCTGGAGCCGTTAGAGCGGCGCGGCATGCTGGTGGCGCGCTCCCGCGAACGACTCGAACACGAGATCGACGATTACATGGTGATCGAACGGGACGGCATGGTGATCGGCTGCGCGGCGCTCCACGTCTTCCCCGACACCACCGTGGGCGAGCTGGCCTGTGTCGCCGTTCATGGCAACTACCGGGGCGGCGAACGCGGCGAACGGCTGGTAGAGGCCCAGGAACGCCGGGCACGTCAGCGTGGGCTGTCCGACATGTTCGTGCTCACCACCCACACGGCCCACTGGTTCGTCGAGCGCGGCTTCCGCCCGGCAAGCCTAGAAGACCTGCCGCCGTTGAAGCGCGAAGCTTACAACCATGCTCGTAAATCCAAGGTGCTGGTGAAAAATTTGGCGGGATGAAAGTGAGTGGAAAAAGGTGAGTGGTGAGTGGCCGGGGCGGCTACGCCGCCCCGGAACGCTGCTCAAGTATTGAGAATCACACCGCCGTTCAAGTGCATGGTTTGGCCGCTCATGTAAGACGACTCCTCGCTGGCCAAGTAGACGTAGGCCGGGCCGATTTCGCTGGGTTGGCCGGGGCGTTTCATCGGCACTTGGTTACCAAATTCCGCTACTTTATCGTCCTCGAAGCTGGCCGGAATCAGCGGCGTCCAGATGGGGCCGGGGGCCACGGCGTTGACGCGAATGCCTCGGTCCATCAGCGACATCGCCAGCGAACGCACCAAGCCCTGAATAGCGCCTTTGGTGGCGGTATAATCGATCAGCGTGTCGTTGCCCTTGAACGCGTTGATGGACGAAGTGGCAATGATCGTATCGCCTTCGCTCAAATGGGGCAGCGCGGCTTTGGTCAGGTAAAAGTGGCTGAAGATGTTGGTCTGAAAGGTGCGCTGCAACTGCTCGTCGGGGATCTCGATAATATCGTCCCAGTCGTACTGCTCGGCGGCGTTATTGATCACGATGTTGATCTTGCCAAACTCCTGCCGGGTACGGTTGACGATCTCCCGGCAGAAGCTGGGCGCGGCCACATCGCCTTTCAGCACCAGACAGCGGCGTCCTTCCGCTTCCACTAGCCGTTTGGTTTCCTCGGCATCCTGGGTCTCTTTGAGATGCACGATCACGCTATCCGCGCCTTCACGGGCATAGTGGACGGCCACGGCGCGGCCAATGCCGCTGTCGCCGCCGGTAATGATCGCCACTTTATCCAGCAGTTTGTCAGTGCCGCGATAGCTCTCGCGAATGTACTCCGGCTCCGGGCGCATGACGTGCTCATCGCCGGGCTGCTTGTTCTGGTGCTGTGGGGGCTGCTGCTGTTCGCTCATGTGCGGTCACTCCTTTGCGTGCACGAATCGCTTCGATCTGCCGGCAGGGCCACCCCTCTCCAGGGCGGCTGGCTGCCAGCGGGGAGCTTTCAACGTAGACCAAAGGCGAAGGGAAGGGCAAATGACACAGCGCCAGCGGCGGCTGGCATAGTCAGAATTAATAAAGGCTATTTAAACAGCTCATCTACGGCGCTAAAGTATGGGTTTTGTTTCTAAAGGTATGATTTTTATTATTTTTTGAGCGTTTCTTGGCGCTGTGCTGACGATGAGTGGATTGCCGCGCTGCATGGCAATCAACCTGCCAGCAGCTATATAGTGAGGGAGGCCTGTCCCTACCCATGTGTAGACAGCCGCTTTCTCGACCACCAAGGAGTAGGAGGAACTATGTCTCCGGATAAAGACGACCAGAAGAAAGACCAGCGCGACGACCATCACGACGATGCGAACCCCATGCCCGACACACACCACGTCAATCCGGATAGCGATGACGAGTCGGAGAAAAAGTAAGCCCATACCCGCTACCGAACAGGCGCTGTCAACAGCGCCTTTTTTATGGGCACCGTCAGCGATATGGCTGGCGACTGCCACCTTCTTAACCTTTGTTGCGGCCCAGCATGCGCTGGGTTAATTCGACTGTGTGGACATGGAAAGGGGCCCCAGGCTCGCTATAGTTCTGGTGAGGTTTCACTGACACGGAGAACGTCACCATGAACGATCAAGGACCCCATCACGACGCCACGGACCATCACACCGGTCATCACCCTGACCACGAAACACTGAAGCAAAAAGGTCAGCAGAGTGTCGATGACATCAAAGAGGCCGCCCGCGAACAGGCCGAAAGTACGTTCGAGCGCCAGCGAGACACCGCCGCCCAGCACACCCATACCTTAGGCACGGTGCTCAAGAACGCGGCGGATGAGTTTGACCGCCAGCAGCAACCCTTCTGCTCGGAACAGGCCCGAAAACTGGCGGACCACACCGAGCGCTTTTCGCAACGCATGCGGGATAAAGACCTGCACAGCCTCTGCCGCGCTGCCGAGGATTACGGCCGCCGCGAGCCTGCCATGTTCATTGGTGGCGCCATTGCCGCGGGCTTTTTGGTCACGCGCTTTCTGCGCAGCTCCCCCGATAAAGCCCCTGCGCCCGCCGCGTCCTCCGAAACGTCGGTTCCCGACCAAACGCTTTAACCAGGTGTTCACCACGCGCTTACATCACACGTCATGCAGGAAGCGGGAGACCAAGAATGGAATCAGAGAGCCAAAAAAGCAGCTCGGTAGGCACGCTGCTATCCACGTTACTTAACGAAGTGACCGCCCTGGTGCGCGGCGAGGCGGCACTCGCCAAAGCCGAAATGTCGGAAAAAACCCATCAAGCGATGGCAGGCGTGGGAGCCGTTGCCACGGCAGGCGCGGTGCTGTTGGGCGGGTTTCTCACGCTGCTGGCCGCGCTGGTCATGCTATTGAACGGCGTGCTGCCACCGGAAACGCGCCCGTGGCTGGCAGCCGTGGTCGTCGGGGTCGTGGTCACGCTGGTGGGCGTAGTCATGCTCAAAGCGGGGCTGAAAAAAGTGCGTGCCCAGGGGCTGATGCCGAACCGCACCATGAATAGCCTGCGCAGCGACAAAACGCTGGCCAAGCAGCATCAGCAGCACGTCAAGGAGGAGGTGAAATGAGCGAGCGCGATACTTCACACAGCCAGGCACAGCGTGAACCGGACGAGATCGAACAAGAGATTCACCAATCCCGCGAGCGGCTGGATGCCACGCTGCACCAAATCGAAGAGCGCTTTTCGCCCGAACAGTGGCTGCACACCACCTATGACTACCTGCGCCACGGCGGTGCCAACGAGTTCTTTGCCAATTTGGGCACGACGGTGAAGCAAAACCCCGTGCCCACGCTGCTCACTGGCGCAGGGTTGGGCTGGCTGATGCTGCGCCAATCGAATGGCCCTGATCGGCATCGCCACGCCCACGGCCATGCCACCGATGTACACCCAACGCCAACAACGCCGGATGAGGTGGTAACCCCGCCCCGCGCCAGCGCCGGGCAGCACGACCCGCGCAGCGACGCGACTGGCACGGGCATCAAAGAACGCGTTCGGCATGTGGGCCACAGTGCTCACGGGGCGGCACAACAAGTCGGCGAAAAAGCGCACCAATGGGGAGGTCGTATGCACGATTCCATGTCTCACGCCCAGCAGGGCACACAACACCGCGTCGATCACATGAAAGAGCGCGCCCACCACGCCAGCGACCGCTCTTCGGACTTCATTCAAGATCACCCGTTGGTGGTCGGCGCACTAGGGTTTGCACTGGGGGCGGCGCTTGCCAGCATGAGCGCTATGACGCGCAAAGAGAACGACACCCTGGGCGAGTACCGCAACCAAGCCATGGATCAAGCGACCAAAATGGGCGAGGCGCAAGTGGATAGAGCGCAGCACGCGATTCACGACAAAGCGGAATCGGTTAAACAGCACGCCCATGAACAGCGCGAACAGGGTCATAAAGAGGATGATAACCCCACCCAGCATCACGAGCCGGGGTTAGCGGGCTCCAGCACGCCGTCGGGCAACACCCAGGGCGCAGGGACTAATGGCGCCACCCCCGGCAGCGTCCACCCCACGACCCCAGGGGCGACTACCACCACGTCAACCTCGGAAACACGCAAACCGCCGCTGCCATAGCGGTTACTCCCGCTCATTCACCGTTTCTCTCATCAACCAAGCCACGGCGCTACTTCTTGTAGCGCCGTTTTACTTCAACGTTGAGGCGACCTTCGCCCAGGCGCAGTTTGAGCAGTTGGCCGGGCTGGGTGTCTTCGGCGCGGCGGATGACTTGGCCTTGGGCATCTTGAGCGATGGCGTAGCCGCGGCCGAGTACGGCCAGCGGGCTGACGGCGTTCAGCTCGCGGGCGGCGCTGTGCAGGCGTGCTTGCCGCGTTTCTAACATGCGCTGCATGGCGCTGGCCAAGCGGCGCTGTAGGCTGCTGATACGCTCGCTTTCGGCGCGGTGCAGCCGTGCCATATCTTGGCTGGCCAGGCGTCGGGTGAGCTGGGCCACGTGGGCTTTTTGCTGGGCGAGCGATTGCTGCATGGCGCGGGTAAGGCGCTGCTGCAGCGTAGTGAGGTGCTGGCGCTGGCGGGCGAGCTGTTCGCCGGGATGGCGAAGGCGGGCGCGTAGGGTATCTAGCCGCTGGCTATCGCGTTCTAACCGCGCCTGCATGCTTCGGTGCAAACGCTGCTCCGCTTGAGCGAGCTGGCGCTTGAGGGCGTGTTGGTCGGGCACTAGGCGCTCGGCGGCGGCGGACGGAGTCGGGGCGCGCATATCGGCGGCAAAGTCCGCCAGGGTGACATCCACCTCGTGGCCCACCGCTGACATCACCGGCAGCCGGGAGTGAAAAATCGCCCGCGCCAAGTGTTCGTTATTAAACGCCCAGAGATCTTCCAGGCTGCCGCCGCCACGGGTGATCAGCACCACATCTTGTTCGGGGTCTAGCCGCGCCTGCCGGTTGAGCAGGCCCAGCGCCGAGATCATCGCCGGGGCGGCGTCTGCGCCCTGAACCGGTACGGGAATCAGCGTTACGTCTGCCAGCGGCCAGCGGGCGGCCAATACGGCCAGCACATCGCGAATGGCCGCCCCAGTGGCGGAGCTTAAAATCAAAATCTTGCGCGGTGGAAAGGGCAGGGGGCGCGTATTGGCGAACACGCCTTCGCCTTCCAGCTGCGCTTTCAAACGCTCAAAAGCCGCCAGCAGCTCGCCAAGGCCAGCGGCTTGCACCGCTTCGGCAATGAGCTGGTAATCGCCCCGCGGCTCGAACAGCGAGACCCGCCCGCGTAGCTTCACTTGGTCGCCATCGCGCATGGGGGCGGCCACAAAGCGCGCTCGCTGACGGAACAGCGCGCAGCGAATCTGCGCCCGGTCGTCTTTTAAAGTGAAATAGATATGCCCCGAGGCCGGGCGGGAGACGTTAGAAAGCTCGCCCTCTACCCACACTTCCCCCACGTCGCGCTCCAGGGTTTGCTTGGCGCGCTGGTTGAGTTGGCTCACGGAGAGCGCTTTGGGAGTGGGTGATGTGCTTGTCGGTTCCATCGTTGGCCTTGGTGATCATTTCGTGGATGACACGATACCTCAAACGAGGTGCGTGAGCCTTGCCAGCGGCGCTTATTCCCGCAGCGCCTCCAGCGTCATTAGCAATTGGTATAAGCCCAACCGCGTCTCTGCATTGCTGGGGCGGCCCTCAAAACGTTATAATAGGCGATTAACTTTTCACGCCCCATCTTCCCACTTCTCAATGGGTGTTGCCGCTATGCTACGTATGGCCCAAGAAGCGCTTACGTTCGATGACGTACTCCTCGTTCCCGGCTTCTCCGACGTTCTGCCAAAGGATGTCAGCCTCAAAACCCGCCTGACCCGCAATCTCTTCCTGAATATTCCCCTGCTTTCCGCTGCAATGGACACTGTCACCGAAGCGCGTCTAGCGATTGCGATGGCTCAGGAAGGCGGCATCGGCATCATCCATAAGAACATGACCATGGCGCAACAGGCCGCTGAAGTGCGCAAGGTAAAGAAGCACGAAAGCGTCATCGTCAAAGACCCGGTCACCGTGAGCCCCAAAGCCAAGCTGGAAGACCTGCTGGCCATGGCCCGCGAATACGGCTTCTCCGGCTTCCCGGTGGTGGAAGGCGAAACCCTGGTCGGCATCGTCACCGAGCGTGACATGCGCTTCCAACCGAACCACGGCGACAGCGTGGCCGATATCATGACCCCCCGCGAGCGTCTGGTCACCGTACCGGAAGGCACTGAACTCGAAGTCAGCAAAGCCAAGATGCGCGAGCACCGCATCGAGAAAATGCTGATTGTCGATGACGCCTTCCACCTGCGTGGCCTAGTCACTTTCCAAGACATCGAAAAAGCCCGCACCTACCCGATGGCTGCTAAAGACAGCGACGGCCGCCTGCTAGTAGGCGCAGCGGTAGGCACCGGCCCGGAAACCCCGGACCGCGTCGCGGCACTGGCCGAAGCAGGCGTTGACGTGATTATCGTCGACACCGCCCACGGCCACTCCCAGGGCGTGATTGATCGCGTTCGCTGGATCAAAGAGCACTTCCCGCAGATTCAAGTGATTGGCGGCAATATCGCCACCGCCGCTGCTGCCAAAGCGCTGGCGGAAGCAGGCGCAGATGCGGTGAAAGTCGGCATTGGCCCCGGCTCCATCTGCACCACCCGCATCGTAGCAGGCGTTGGCGTACCGCAAATCACCGCCGTTTCCAACGTGGCCGAAGCGCTGAAAGAGTTCGACATTCCGCTGATTGCCGATGGTGGCGTACGCTTCTCTGGCGACCTAGCCAAAGCCATTGCCGCTGGCGCCAGCGCCGTAATGGTAGGTGGCCTGCTGGCCGGTACCGAAGAAGCGCCGGGTGAAGTGGAGCTTTACCAAGGCCGTACCTACAAAGCCTACCGCGGCATGGGTTCCATGGGCGCGATGTCCCAGAACCAAGGCAGCGCCGACCGCTACTTCCAAGACAAAGATGCCGGTGCCGAAAAACTGGTACCGGAAGGCATCGAAGGTCGCGTGCCCTATAAAGGCATGATGGGCGCCATCGTCCACCAGCTGATGGGCGGCCTGCGCGCCTCCATGGGTTACACCGGCTGCCGCGATATTCAAGAAATGCGCACCAAGCCGGAATTCGTACAAATCACCGGCGCTGGCTTTAACGAGTCCCACGTTCACGACGTGCAGATCACCAAAGAAGCCCCCAACTACCGGGTGAGCTAACCAGCGCATTAAGTTACACGGCGGCGGGCATTGCCCCGCCGCTTGCTTTTTAGCCAATGCGGCCCGTTCCGCGTTATAGAGGCTCCGCCATGAGTGACATTCACGCCCATAAGATCCTGATTCTCGACTTCGGCTCCCAGTACACCCAGCTGATCGCCCGCCGGGTTCGCGAAATCGGCGTATTCTCTGAAATCCGCGCCTTCGATATCACCGAAGAAGAGATTCGCGAATACAACCCCAACGGCATCATCCTGGCCGGTGGCCCGGAATCCGTCACCGAGCTGGATTCCCCCCGCGCCCCGCAGTGCGTGTTCGAAATGGGCCTGCCGGTATTTGGTATCTGCTACGGCATGCAAACCATGGCCGAGCAGCTGGGCGGCAAGGTAGAAGGCTCTAACCAGCGTGAGTTTGGCTACGCCCAGATTCAAATCGACGCCGAGACCGCGCTGTTCAAAGACATCAAAGATCACGTAGACGCCGCAACCGGCAACGCGCTGCTGGATGTATGGATGAGCCACGGCGATAAAGTCGCTAAAGCCCCCGACACCTTCACCGTGACCGCCTCTACCCCGAGCTGCCCGATTGCGGCCATGGCCTGGGAAGAGAAGCAGTTCTACGGCGTACAGTTCCACCCGGAAGTGACCCACACCCTGCAAGGCCAGCGGATTCTTGAGCACTTCGTGCTGGATATCTGTAAAGCCGAAAAGCTGTGGACGCCCGCGCAAATCATCGAAGACCAAGTACAGCGCGTACGCGAGCAAGTCGGCGACCGCCACGTACTGCTGGGTCTTTCTGGCGGTGTCGACTCTTCCGTTGTGGCCGCGCTACTGCACAAAGCGATTGGCGACCAGCTCACTTGCGTGTTCGTCGATAACGGCCTGCTGCGTAAGAACGAAGGCGACCAAGTGATGGAAACCTTCGCCAAGCACATGGGCGTAAAGGTGATTCGCGTCGACGCCGAAGAGCTGTTCCTGGAGAAGCTGAAAGGCGAAAAAGACCCGGAAGCCAAGCGTAAGATCATCGGCAACACCTTCATCGACGTGTTCGACGAAGAAGCCAGCAAAATTGAAGGCGTGGAGTTCTTGGCCCAGGGCACCATCTACCCGGACGTGATCGAATCCGCTGCCTCGAAAACCGGCAAAGCGCACGTGATCAAATCCCACCACAACGTGGGTGGCCTGCCGGAAACCATGAAGCTCAAGCTGGTCGAGCCGCTGCGCGAACTGTTCAAAGACGAAGTGCGCAAACTCGGCCTAGAGCTCGGCCTGCCTTACGATATGGTTTACCGCCACCCGTTCCCTGGCCCCGGCCTGGGCGTGCGGATTCTCGGCGAAGTGAAGAAAGAGTACGCCGACATCCTGCGCGATGCGGATGCCATCTACATCGAAGAACTGCGCGCCGCCGGTTGGTACGAAAAAACCAGCCAAGCCTTCGCCGTGTTCCTGCCGGTGAAATCGGTAGGCGTAGTAGGCGACGGCCGCCGCTACGAATGGGTCATCGCGCTCCGCGCCGTCGAAACCATCGACTTCATGACCGCCCGCTGGGCGCACCTGCCCTACGAACTGCTGGAGAAGGTTTCCAACCGCATTATCAATGAGTTGGAAGGCGTTTCGCGGGTGACCTATGATGTGAGCAGTAAGCCGCCTGCGACGATTGAGTGGGAGTGAGATAAAGTTTTTTTAAAGAGCCCCTATGAGGGCTCTTTTTATCTATGCACTGTTTTCTTTTGATTCACCTTATTGTGTAGTTATCATGAGCCAAAATAAAAATATTATTACTGTTTCTAATAATGCTAGAGAAGTTATATCTGTAATTTCTGGTTTGATCTCAGAGGAAAGCATATATCTATTAAATGCTGAGCTTAATCGCCATGTTTGTCTGCTTTTAAGTTTATCTGAAGAGCATTGTGTGCTAGCAGAAAATATACCTTGAACGAGATGGAGGCACAAGGTTTCACGGGCATACTACGCCGCATATAATGCACGACGCGCTATCGAGTTATATGTGAGTGGTATTTATAAAACGGATTCTTCTGATCATAAGAATTTACATAAAATACCTGACGATTTTCCCAATAGAGAAACAAGAATTGCAAGATTAAGAGATCTTAGGGAAGACAGGAACTCTGCTGACTACGACCATTTGGCAAATGAGGGTAGCCTAATATTGATGGTGCCAGACTCCGTAAGTTTCGCACGTGAATTCTTGAATGATGCAAATGGTTACTTGAGTGCTAAAGGATTGGAGAATGTACTATGAATGTTAAAAACAACCAGTATGAAGAAGATAAGGACTTTGCCATTAAAGTTTTTGAGAAAGAGTCTGGGTTGAGTGAAGTAACCTGTCAGATTTTAGAGAAGCATGGGCATCCCTACATGATAATTTTCTTATCATGTCCCACTGAGAGATATTTTAAGTATTTGAACTTAGCTGTTGATAAGCTCCCAATAGATAACGTTTTCAAAGATAGGGTTACTCTTAAAAAACGTAGCGGAGTCTCTGATCGGCTTGATCTGCCAGAAGTTAAACGTTTGAGGAAGCTGATTTCTGAAAGTTTAACAGCTACGAAAAATAGCGTTTTGAGTGGTGATTTTGGTGAGCGTTATATAGATACTGTAGATCGTGCAGAACAGCAGGTGGTTGCAAAGGGCAATCATGCAGTTTTTGGTCGGCGGAGCTGGCAAATCAAGCCTAATGCTTTACAGCGTCAATGCTCTTGAAGCAGATAAATTGATTTACTCTTGGCTGCCGATGCAAACATTCTCTTCTATGAGTGGTTTGCAGTTAAAGGCCTCTGTCATGGCTGGTATGCTTACCGAGATGTCTAATTGTGAAGCTTACCAAGAAGAGATTGAAAGCTTAATAAGCGAAATCGACGAAATTTCTTTCTCCCAGGGAAATGAAAAGACTCTGGTTAAATTTAATGGACTGGTTAGAAAAGTAAGGGCGTTATGAGCTCAAATATCCCGAAATCAAGATGGGCTATTTCTGTTTTTAGATGATTTCCACGTTATCGATGTGAACGCTCAGCCTGAGATTTTATCTACTCTTTATTCAGTTGCTCGCGATAATGGTGTTTATATCAAGTTCTCAGCAGTTGAGGGTTTTTTAAATCTATTTGACTCGAAAAGAGGAGTTGGTCTGGAGGTGCCGCATGATGTTCAAGTTATAAATCTAGATAGAAATTTGACGATGCCTCATAAATCTTTTGACCATATAAAAAAGATTTTGGACTCTTATAGCTATTATTGCGGCATTCCAAATGTTGCATATATATGTGGTACTGGTGTTTTAGAAAGGCTCGTATGGGTAGCAGCAGGGGTTCCTAGGGATGCTTTGAATTTGTTTTCTGATGCAATATCAAAGTCTATAATAAAAGGACAAAAAAGAGTTTCAGTCACAAGCGTAAACTTAGCTGCTTCAGAAATGGCTAGCTCTAAAATAAAGGATATTGAAAAAGACGTGTCTGGTGGTCTTGGTGAGTTACGCTCTGAACTAGAGGCTATAAAAATGTTCTGTGTTGGTGAAAAGCGTAAAAATGCTTTTTTAGTAGAGCTTAGGCCTGAGCTTGAAAGATTTAAAATCATTGAAAATTTAGTTAGTTTAAGATTCCTGCATGTTATTAATGAAGGAGTGACTCCTTTTGAAGCTGGTCGCAGATATAAAGCTTTAATGCTCGATTACGGTTTTTATGTGGGAATTAGAGCTGCAAGAAGCGTGGATCTTTTTCAAACAATACCTGACGCACTAACTGTAAGGGATCTCAGGAATTTACCGATTTATGAGATATAAAATATTGATTCTGAGTTTTTTGCACGTGCTGCTAAGTCGGCCTAAATATCGTGTGACTATTTTCTTGAAAGCTGATTTTTAATATATGATTAAGTCATGTAGCCCCAAGCGTCATGCTTGGGGCTACAGCTCACAATATGAATGTTTTATCTGAGTTGAGATTTAATCTTTCTCCTACCTTAGTCAGAACATTCAGTTCTCCACTCTTCAAGCATATCATGCCTCACTAGAGCTTCTTCTCCTAACTCTTCTCTATGTGCTGCTATTTTAGAGTCTATGCATGATTCAATGCTTTGTGTCCGAGTAGGACGTGTTGATAAAATTTTTAAGGTTTCATTATGGGCATCGTTGCCAGCATTGATAACATCGATTAGAGACATCCCATCTACATATTCTCGAAACTCTCTTACTAAAAGTCTATTATTAGTGAATAACGAAACAAGCATATCATTCGCGCTAGAATAACCTGCAAGGGAGCCATTTTCTATTTCTTTATAATCGCTAAGGGTGAAGTTTTGATTGTTTTTCGCATATGTGTTGAACATGATTTTTGCTATTGCTTCATTGAATTTATATATTCCTTCCTGACTTTTATGTTCCAATTGTAAGTTTTGATACGTTGTGATGAAAGTTGTATCATTTGTGGAATCTAGCTCGGTAGAGTTTTCAAAAATATTTATAGGCCACATTAATCCACGTCCGAGATTATATGCAAGGCTTTTGTAACCATAATTTCCAAACCCCCAGGATAAAAGGCCGTATATGAATGCTGCGGCTAGATAAATTGCTAATATTTTTAGTTTCATTGTGTCTCCTTTTTTAAGACATTCTAATGGGTTAAGTTTTATATTAAGGTTTTAAAATAATATGATTTGATGTTTTTCATGTTAGTTATGTATGGGTATGGTTCTATAGGATTCTCAGAGTTTTTCATAACTGATCTTTTGGTAGTTTAGTTTTAATCGAATTGTTGATGGGTTGGTTTTCTAAGTTTGAATAGCTTTATATGATAGCAATTTTTAAATTGCTTGAACAAGAAAATTTAATAAGTCTCGCTCATAATTATTTACACTCGATCTATTTCTCGTTTCCCTATCTTCCGGGCTTATTCACGGATGAAATGCTCATTGGCGGTTTGATCGGATTACTGGAGGACGTTGCCGCTTTGGCGAAGTTGACCGCAGCATCACTGGGTAATATGAGCGCTACTGCAGGGGGGTTGTTGGGTAAAACCGAGGCTGCACCGATTCAGGCTGATCCTGGATAGGGATGGATACGCTAAGAGATCTAACGTATTCCAACGCTATGCTAAACGAATGACAAGCTATTGTTTTCAAAAGCAATCTGGATACCGGATGAGTGACATTTGCTCATAGCATTGGCGCTGATAACCATTTCTTCCGAAATGATCGTGAACGGGTGCCAGTCCTCAGTTAGAAACTCTATCGCAGTTATCTTGGTACAGCGGCGCATCGGTGCCTAGCGCTAGACGCTCGTTGGCGCTGTTGTAGTAAAAGTGGCCGTGCTCAACGTTGGCAAGGTGATAATCGCCGCAAACCCCATAGCCCTTGTTGACGCGTTTTAAATGCGAGATGTCGACTTGTGTTTGGCTGCCGAGGCGTTGCGATATGCTTGTGGCGATGTGCGCATCACGCTGGGTCTCGGAGTAGGCTTGGCCACCGAATATCAGGCCCGCCACGATGAAAATGGCGACAACGGGAATCCACAGGTTATGCATAGCGTGCCCAGTAAGTAGGTGTGGTGTGCAGGATGCCAGCAGGTAAAGTAGTTAGCAGGATAATAACGGGTTGCTGGTTTAGCTGCACTGATGGGTGTGGGCTGCGTTGCTGTTGAATGCCACTCGCAGATTGAATAAGCTGCCTGCCGCTAAAAAGCCCTATTCAACCCTCCGCATCATCCCGAATCGCGATAGAGATGGCGTTTACGTGCCGCCCACGGCTCCGGGGTAACTTTATGGATGAACGCAAATGACGCTTGAGCATTTGGTGGCGAATTATGGCAGCTTCGGCTTGTTCGTGGGGGCGAGCTTGGAGGGCGAGGGCATCGCGATGCTGGGCGGCATCATGTCTCATCAGCACCTAATCGGTGTTTGGCCCGCCATCATCGCCCTGGCATTGGGTTCTTTCGTGGCGGATCAAGTGTTCTTCCTGCTTGGGCATGGCGGGCGCAATAACGCTATCGTTCGTTCGGTTCAGGGGAGCGCAGCGGGTGGGCGTGTAGTGACCACGTTCAACGCCCACCCGGACGTTTTCGCGTTCTCCTTGCGCTTTCTTTATGGGCTACGCATGGCCGGTGCGGTGACGATTGGCACGACCGATTATCCTTGGCCACGATTTATCCTGCTTAATGCTATTTCGGCGCTGCTCTGGTCGGCCGCCTGGGTCACGCTCGGTTATATGTTTGGTCAGGCCCTTGCGCCTCTTTTTGAGCGGTTAAGCGGCCTTTCCCATTTTGTTTGGGCGGGTGTTGCCGCTACCCTTTGCATCGCGGTAGTGGCCGTGATGGCTTCCAGGCGGAGACGAACTCAGCGCTTAACGACGCGCAATTGAGCTTGATGCCTCGCCAGAGAGCGACATTCCCCTTACGTTTGTGTTTCAGTACGCACTAGGCAGGTGAGTAACACCAGCGTCAGCGCTGCCATTCCACCGGTATAGGCGATCAGCGGCCAAGCCGTGCTGCCTGTCGCTGAAGTCTTACAGCGCGCCACGCAGGGCGCAGCCTGGAATACCCCAGCGCGTTACGAAACGTTCGGCAAAGCGCGCCGTGATAATCATAACCAGGGCCACCGTCGCAAAGGCAACGCTTAGAAGGCTACTCCCGCTCATAGGGAGGCTCAGCTTGCTTGCCTTCTGCTGGGCTTTGCTAACCCTCACCTGCATGCACGTTTCTACGATATCTTGATGAGATTCTTTTATTTGCGTTGGGATAACTCATGAAAATCGACCTCTACCAAGTAGATGCTTTCGCCTCAAAACCCTTTGAAGGCAACCCTGCAGCCGTGTGCCCGCTGGAGGCGTGGTTGGATGATACGCTGCTGCAGGCCATTGCAGCGGAGAATAACCTGTCCGAAACCGCATTTTTCGTACCCACGGAATCGGGCTATCACCTACGCTGGTTTACGCCTTCGGTGGAGGTGGATCTGTGCGGCCATGCTACCTTAGCGGCGGCGTGGGTGGTGTTCCATGCCTTGGGCGTGGTGGCCGAGGCGGTGGCCTTTGAAACCAGAAGCGGTGTACTGACCGTTCGCCGCGAAGGCGATGCGCTGGTGATGGACTTCCCCGCGAAAACGCTCGCACCGCTAAACATGCACGCGAAAGTCGCCGCTGCCCTGGGCGGTATCGAAATCGAAGAGCTGCTGATCGCGGATGACATCGTGGTGGTTGTCGAGGAGGCGAGTGTGATCGAACGCCTTATGCCGGATATGCAGCGGCTTAAACAGTTACCAGGGCGAGGTGTGGCCGTTACCGCGAAAGGCGATGATGTGGACTTTGTGTCTCGCTGGTTTGGCCCCAAGGTCGGCGTGGAAGAAGACCCGGTAACCGGCTCGGCGCATACGTCGCTCGCACCTTACTGGGCCGCGCGTTTAGGTAAGCAAGCACTGACTGCCCGCCAGGGTGGCGCACGCCAAGGCGCGCTGAGCTGCGTTGTAGAAGGCGAGCGCGTGATGATTAAAGGCCGCGTTGCGCCTTATCTAATGGGGCAAATCACGCTTCCTGAAAATTCCGTCCTAGCGTAGTGCTTCTCACTCCATAGCGCGCTCCCTCGAAGGCCACTCTTCGAAGAGACGCAGTGAGGGTAGGTCATGAAGGGAGAGAAACGACACTGCCCTTGGCGTAAAAGAGTCCGCTCGCCCCAGCCACCGTGTGCTTTACTGTCTGCAATGCTTATTCATGGAGGAAGCACCCATGGCCATTGGTGGTCTAATAGGATTACTGGATGACGTTGCCGCATTGGCGAAGTTGACCGCAGCATCACTGGACGATGTGAGCGCTGCCGCTGGGCGTGCGACGGCAAAAGCGGCCGGGGTGGTGGTGGATGATGCGGCGGTGACGCCGCAATATTTGCACGGGGTAGTGGCAGATCGTGAGCTGGCGATTGTGAAGCAGATCGCGCTGGGCTCTATCCGCAACAAGCTGATTTTTATCCTACCGGCGGCGCTGCTGCTGAATTATTTTCTGCCCGGGCTACTGCCGATCATCCTGATGATAGGCGGCACCTACTTGGCTTTTGAGGGCGCGGAGAAGGTGTGGCATAAGCTCTCGGGCCAGCATGACGATGACAAGCCCGCGGTCGAAAAAGGGCCGGAGGCCGAGAAGAAGATCGTCAGTGGTGCCATCCGCACCGACCTGATTCTGTCTGCTGAAATTATGGTGATTGCGCTGGCGACGGTGTCTCATCAGGGATTCTGGTCACAGCTAGCCAGCTTGGTCGTGGTCGCGTTTGTGATCACTGTTTTGGTGTATGGCGTGGTGGCGCTGCTGGTCAGGATGGACGATGTGGGCCTGAAACTCGCCCAGCGGGATCATTCAGGCATACAGGCGCTGGGCCGGGGCTTGGTCACGGCCATGCCCAAGGTGCTGGCGACCATCTCGGTCGTTGGCACCGTCGCCATGCTCTGGGTAGGTGGGCATATCTTGATGGTGAATTTGGGAGCCGAGGGAACGGGCTGGTTCAGCGCGCCCTATGAGTGGGTGCATCATATTGAGCTAGGCATTCGCGAGGCCACCGGGGCCTTGGGCGGCACGCTGGACTGGAGCTTCAATACGCTGTGCTCGGCGGTGATTGGCTTCTTGGTGGGCTCGGTGGTGGTGGGGGTGTTGCGCTTCGTTCCTGCCAAGCGCTAGTAACATTTGCTGTATAAATAGACAGTTTTTATGCTAAGGTTTACTTAACCACCTGAGGGCGGGCGCGCTGGAGTCTCTTTTAATATGCAAAGGTGACCACTGCTGGATTGAGTGCTGCTTGCTTGGGAGGTGCTTGTTTTGAAGTCGCAAAGCGCTTTATGTAAACCTGGGAGGCAGCACTCATGAATGATCAGCAAATACAGATATTCACCAGCGAAGATGGTCAAGCCCACCTTGAGGTGACGCTGGAGCAAGAGACCGTTTGGTTAAGCCAAGCGCAGATGGCAGAACTGTTTAACACCAAGCGCCCTGCAATCACCAAACACTTAAGTAATATTTATAAAAGTGGAGAGCTGAATGAAGACAGCACATGTTCCATTTTGGAACATATGGCTGAGCATGGGCAGCGATACCGCACCAAACACTACAATCTTGATGCCATTATTTCTGTTGGTTATCGGGTTAGCTCAAAGCGTGCCACCCATTTCCGAAAGTGGGCAACTCAAGTATTAAAAGACCATTTGGTGCAAGGCTATACCCTCAACCAACGCCGTCTAACCGAGCGTGGCATAGAGTTTGAGCAGGCGGTGAATCTGCTCAGCCGAACCCTGACCAATCAAGGCTTGGTTTCAACAGAAGGCGAAGCGGTTGCTCGTGTGATTAGCGATTACGCTCGTTCCTGGAGCCTGCTGCAAGGTTACGACGAGCAACAATTGACCGAGCTAAACATTAAACAGCCCGGTATGCATTCACTTGAGTTGGAAGAAGCTCTGAAAGCCATTGGCGAGTTAAAACAGACCTTAATCGCTAAAGGCGAAGCAACCGAACTGTTTGGGCAGGTGCGGGGCGACGGTTTGACCTCAGCTCTTGCCACCATTGACCAAGGCTTTGGCGACGAACTGTTTTACCCCAATGTGGCCACCCGAGCGGCGCACCTGCTTTATTTTGTGATCAAGAATCACCCTCTGGCCGATGGAAATAAGCGCTGTGGGTCGTTTCTGTTTCTATGGTACTTGCGTCGCAACGCAGCTTTGCTAGCCCGGCCCGTTGAGCAACTGATCAACGACAATACGCTTGTCGCATTAGCGCTGTTAGTGGCTGAAAGCCTACCTGATCAGAAAACGTTAATGATTCGGCTGATTGAGCATTTCATACTGCTGAAAGACGAATGAAGCTATCAATAAGGCAGTGCTGAGATCTAATGCCATGTCACCGACCGCCGATTATTCAAGCAATCACGTACTATGTGATTGAGTAGGCCAGCGCAACTCAAAACACGAACCACCCTCATCAGAGGGGTAACATCTGGCCTCGCCACGGTGGGCTTTGGCAATCGCTGCCACTACCGCCAACCCTAGCCCGCTGCCGCGTTTGTCTCCCGGCGTACCATTGTCGGCGTCCCGCGCATGTCGGAACGCCATGAAAATATGCGCGGCATCTTCTTGGGGTATGCCTGGGCCAGCGTCGATGACACGCAGCACATACCCAGCGTCGTCTTGGCGCGTTTGGATGGTGATGGGGCCTGGCGATGCATGCTGGCGAACGTTTTCCAGCAGCGCCAGCAACGCCTGACGAATACGGAAGGGGTCGCAGTACGCAGTGCCAGACTGCAAATCGAGCGTTGGGTAATGCTGTGAGGCATTCAGGGCATGTCGACAAAACTCAACGACGGATTCAATGTCAGCAGAAAGGTCACACGGTTTTATCTCAAGATTCAGGTGCCCGTTTTCGACCAAACTCACGGCGCGAAGGTCTTCAATGAGCTTTGCCATGCCGTCGATTTGGGTAAGCAGGCTTTGGAACTGTGCCGTTTCGGGTGGGAAGACACCCTCTGCCAAGCCTTGTAAGCGGCCGCGCAAGATAGTCACTGGCGTACGTAGCTCATGGGCGATGGCCGCATTCCAAAACGCCATGTCTTTGGACATTCGCTGCAATTGGTCGGCTAGCGCATTGAAGTCGTTGGCTAATACGGCGGCCTCGCCTAACGAGCGGTCACCGGTGGTGGCGCGTGCGTCCAGGTCGCCTTGCGCGACGCGACGAATGCTTTCTGTGACGGAGTTGAGTGGCACCAGAATGCGACGCGCTAAGTGAATGCCCACTATCACGGCGAACGCCAGCCCAACTAACGTCGTGCCAGCGAGCCAAGCCCACTCCGGCCCTGTCGGGAACATGTTGGGATCGCTCACCGACCCTTCCCAAAAGTGGAAGGCAATGAAATAGAACACATAAGAGGCTGCCACGACGAACAGCGTAATCCCAAGCGCCATCGCGGCCATGGTTAACGCGATGGTGCGGCTTAGCCCAATGAGTTTCATTCTGCCCCCCATAGGCGATACCCAACGCCGCGTATGCCCACGGGCATGCCTTTCACATCGACATCTTCCAGTTTTTTACGCAGCTTGCTGATATGGCTGTCGACGGTGCGCTCAAGCGCCTCGCCTTCGGGTAGGCAAGCGGCCAACAGCTCGGCGCGGGTGAACACCTTTTTGGGCGCGCGGGCAAGGTGCGCTAACAACCTGAACTCAGTGAGCGTTAAAGCAAGGCTGCGCGAGTCTCCTCCCACCTCCACAAAAGCTTCGTGTTGTTCCAGGTCGATCTCGAAGGGTGGAACCCGAAGGACAGGTTGTTGATGGCCAGCATGCGCCATGGTGCGCCTTAACACGGCCTGCGCGCGAGCGACGACCTCGGCGGGGTTAAACGGTTTGACGACGTAGTCGTCGGCACCAAACCGCAGGCCCATCAGCTTATCAATGTCCTGATCCATCGCGGTCAACATGATGACGGGCGTCTCGCCACGGTGGCGAACCTCAGACAGCACCTGCCAACCGTCCAGCTTAGGCATCTTTACATCGAGTAAGACGAGGTCAGGCTTCATCGACAAATGCATGTCTAACGCTTTGCGTCCATCCGCTGCGTGGATGGTCCGCAGGCCCGCGCGTTTCAGATAAGCCTGCAGAATCTCAGCGATCTCAGGCTCGTCTTCGGCGATGAGAACCAGTGCGTGTAGGCCAGAAGAAACGCTTGGCGATGGGTGATGCGTGGACATGAGAGCGCCTAATGAAACATTCATTGTGTTCTCCATCATATCTACACATACCGTCGACAGGAATACCACGCACCAGCGATATAGTCCCCTTCAATTTTATTGCTAGGCAACTATTTGCCCATGCCTGAAGGGACGATACATGACGATCCGACATATCTATCGAAATGGTGGGTTCTGTGCCTTGCTGCTGATCGTGTTGACCGCTTGCGGGCCAGTTGAGCAAGAAGCAGCGGCCCCACCTGCTGCCCGAGTGTCTGTAGTGACCTTAGCGCCCATTACGTTGGAGCTGAGCGAAGATTTGCCGGCCCGAGTGTTGCCTTTTCAAGTGGCAGAAATTCGCCCGCAGGTGAGCGGGATTGTTCAACGTCGCCTGTTCGAGCAGGGAACCGACGTAAGTGCGGGGTAGCCATTATTCGACATCAACCCCGCGCCGTTTCGGGCGGAAGTGGAAACGGCAGAAGCCGCTTTGCAGAAGGCTGAAGCCGAGCTTGCGCATGCACGTGCGCAGTCGGCTCGGTTGGAGTCGCTGGTCAGAGGGCAGTCGGTGAGCCGCCAGGCTTATGACGACGCCGTATCCAAAAGTCAGCAGGCCGCTGCTGAGGTGGCCCAAGCGCGTGCCACGCTGTCGCGCCGCCGCCTTGACTTGGAATTCTCCACGGTGGCGTCTCCCATTGCTGGCCGAATTGATCAAGAGTTAGTCACGGTAGGAGCGCTGGTGACCAGCAGCGATAGCACGCCCATGGCCCGTGTTCAGCAGATCGATCAGGTCTATGTCGATGTTCGACGCTCGGCTTCCGCGCTGGCATCGCTGCAAGACGCGCTGGCGTCGCATCCCTCCCTAGATAGTGGCTTGCCGGTCACCATTCTCGGCAGCAACGGCACGCCTTACGAGGTCACTGGGCGTCTTCTGTTCTCGGGTATCAATGTGGAGGCCAGCACGGGCGACGTGTTGCTGCGAGTACTGGTAGACAACCCCAACCGGCGCCTGCTGCCCGGTATGTTTGTGCGTGCTCGCGTGCCCTATGCACGCTACGACCATGCGCTGACGGTGCCGCAACAGTCTGTCGTGCGCATCGGCGGTAAGCCTTATGTTTGGGTGGTGGGTGCTGCGGAACAAGTAGAAATGGTCGCTGTGCAGCTTGGCGAATTGGTGGAGGGGAGCTATCGCGTTCAGGACGGGTTAACTGAGGGGCAGCGGGTGGTCGTCCAGGGTATCGAGCGCCTGACGGAGGGTTCCAACGTTAGCGCGGTGGCTTGGCAAATGTCATCGCCTCTTGAGGCTTCAGTGGCATCTTCTCACTAAGTATCAGGAGTATCGGCAATGCCCCAGTTTTTTATCCATCGCCCCGTCTTCGCCTGGGTAGTTGCGCTATTTATCATCCTCGCGGGTGTGATCGCTATCCCTAAGCTGCCGGTCGCTCACTACCCTTCGGTAGCGCCGCCTTCGGTGACCATCACCGCGACGTATCCCGGTGCCACGCCGCAGACCATGAACGACGCCGTGCTCAGCCTCATTGAACGAGAGCTCTCCAGCGTCAAGAACCTGCTGTACTTCGAATCGACCGCCGATGCGTCGGGGTCGGCCTCTGTCACCGCCACCTTCAAGCCCGGGACAAACCCGGAACTGGCCCAGGTGGATGTGCAGAATCGGCTCAAGGCCGTCGAACCCCGGTTACCCCAGGCGGTTCGTCAGGATGGACTGAGCGTAGAGTCCGCGTCCTCCAGTTTTCTGATGATCGTGGGGCTGAGTTCTGAGGGTGGGCGCTTTGATGAGATCGCCCTAAACGACTATATGGCGCGCAATATCGTCGAGGAGCTGCGCCGTATTGACGGCGTTGGCCGTGTGCAGCTGTTCGGTGCTGAGCAGGCAATGCGCATCTGGATAGATCCTGAAAAACTGATTTCTTTCGGCTTGTCGGTGAATGATCTCGCGACCGCGATCACGGAGCAGAACGCACCGATTGTGCCGGGCAGCATCGGCGCGTCTCCCTCCGTGCCAGGCCAAAAAGTCACCTCGCTATTGACCGCGCAGGGGCAATTGAGCACGCCGGAAGAGTTCGCCGCTATCATCCTGCGCTCGAATGTCGACGGCTCCAACGTGGTGTTGGGCGATGTGGCGCGCGTTGAGCTGGGTGCCCAATCCTACGGCTTCTCCAATCGTGAGAATGGCCAGCCAGCAACGGCGGCGGCCATACAGCTGGCCCCCGGTGCCAATGCGGTGCGCACGGCGGAGGGCGTGCAGGCGCGTTTGGCTGAGCTAAACCAGGCGCTGCCTGCGGGCATGAACTCGTCGGTTCCCTTTAATACGGCCCCGTTCGTTAAGGTGTCTATCGAGAAGGTTATCCATACGCTGATTGAGGCAATGGCATTGGTCTTCCTGGTGATGCTGCTGTTTCTACAGAACATCCGTTACACGCTGATTCCTGCGCTGGTCGCGCCGATTGCGTTGCTGGGCACCTTCACGGTGATGCTGCTGGCAGGTTTCTCCATCAACGTGCTGACGATGTTCGGCATGGTGTTGGCGATTGGCATCATCGTCGATGACGCTATCGTGGTGGTCGAGAACGTTGAGCGCATCATGGCCAAAGAGGGGTTATCGCCAAAGTACGCCACCATCAAGGCGATGAAGGAAATCACGGGCGCGGTGGTGGGCATCACTCTGGTACTGAAGGTGGTGTTTATCCCCATGGCCTTCTCGAGTGGTTCGGTGGGTGTGATCTACCAGCAATTCGCGCTGGCGATGATGGTTTCGATTCTGTTCTCGGCGTTTCTGGCGCTGTCGCTGACCCCAGCGCTATGCGCCACCCTTCTCAAGCCCATTAAGCCGGGGCACCACGATAAAGGCGGCTTCTTCGGTTGGTTCAACCGGGCACTTACCCGTATGACCGCCCGTTACGAATCGCGTGTTGGAAAGCTGGTCGCTCGCAGCGGGCGGGTCATGGTGGTGCTTTTGGTCATCGCAGGCGTGCTGGTGTTCGCGTTTCGCCAGTTGCCTTCGGCTTTTCTGCCCGAAGAGGATCAAGGCTATTTCATGACCAGTATCCAGCTACCCGCCAATGCGACCACCGAGCGCACCTTGGATGTGGTCAAGGCGTATGAGGAATATGTCATGGCGCGCCCTGCTGTAGACGGCAATATGTCCATTTTGGGCTTCGGGTTCTCAGGCTCCGGCGCGAATACGGCGCTGGCGTTCACCACGTTAAAGGATTGGGGGCAGCGTGACGGTGTCACGGCGGCAAGCGAAGCGGAAGGCGCTCAGGAAGCCATGAGCCAACTGAATGAAGGGATGGTAATGAGTATGTTGCCCCCGGCCATTGATGAGTTGGGTACTAAGTCTGGCTTTACGATGTTCTTGCAGGATCGCCGCAACCAGGGGGCGGAGGCCCTTAAGGCGGCCGAAACAACGCTACTGGAGCTGGCGGCGCAGAGCAAGGTGGTCAGCGAAGTCTATTCCGATGGCCTGCCGGAAGGGGCGAGCATTCGTCTTGATATTGATCGTCAAAAGGCCGAAGCCCTCGGGGTGTCGTTCGCCAACATTAGCGACATTCTATCTACCGCGATGGGGTCGTCCTACATCAACGATTTCCCGAATGAGGGCCGGATGCAGCAGGTGATTATGCAAGCGGATGCGTCGGCACGCATGCAGGTGGATGACGTGCTCAAGCTGCATGTGCTGAATAGCCGGGGAGGCATGGTGTCGCTCTCAGAGGTGGTGACGCCGGTGTGGGACGAAACACCGCTACAAATGGTGCGCTACCTGGGCTATCCCGCCGCCAGTATTTCCGGCAGCGCGGCGGCGGGGGCTTCCACGGGTGAAGCGATGGCGGAGATGGAGCGTCTAGCGCAGCAGCTTCCGCCCGGTTTCGCCGTGGCCTGGACCGGGCAGTCTTTGCAGGAGCAACAGTCTGCTGCCCAAGCGCCCATGCTGGTGGCGCTATCCATCCTGGCGGTGTTTCTGGTGTTAGCCGCGCTCTACGAGAGCTGGACCATTCCGCTCTCGGTCATCCTGGTGGTTCCTTTGGGGCTGCTGGGGGCGGTGGCTGCTATGCTGCTGCGCGACCTGCCGAACGACGTATTCTTCAAAGTGGGGATGGTCACCGTGATCGGGCTGTCGGCGAAAAACGCGATTCTGATTGTTGAGTTTGCAAAACAACTGCGTGAGCAAGGGAAGGGGCTGATAGAAGCCGCAGTGGAAGCCGCCCGCCTGCGCCTGCGCCCGATTCTGATGACCTCACTCGCTTTCGGTTTGGGGGTGGTGCCGTTGATGGTGGCGTTTGGTGCTAGTGCCAACACCCAGCATGCGATAGGTACGGGCGTGTTCGGCGGCATGGTCAGCGGAACGCTGCTGGTGATTCTCTTCGTTCCAGTGTTCTTCGTATTCGTGATGGGCCTTCAGGAGCGGGTGAAGAGCTGGCGATCCAAAAAGGAAGAAGCGCTTTGATGAGCCAAACGCTGGGGTCGCACGCAACGGTTATCGCGTACCATGGTGGCACACTCACTGCCGAGGCCCCTTGCCATGACACGCGTTGCTATCTTCGTGGATACCCAGAATGTCTATTACACCGTGCGCGAGGCCTACGGCAAACACTTCGATTACCGCCGTTTCTGGGCCATGGCAACGGCCAACCGGGAGGTGGTGGCCGCCCGCTGCTATGCCATCGATAAAGGCGACGCCAAGCAGCGTGAGTTCCAGAATATCCTTCGCGCGATTGGTTTTGATGTCCGGCTCAAGCCCTTCATCCAGCGCGCGGATGGCTCCGCCAAGGGCGACTGGGACGTGGGCATCACCCTTGATGCCATCGAATACGCCGAGAAAGCGGATGTGGTAGTGCTGGTCTCCGGCGATGGCGACTTCGATCTGTTAGCCCAGAAAATTCGCGAGGTGCACGGCAAACGCGTCGAGGTCTACGGTGTGCCCCAGCTCACCGCTGCCTCGCTTATCAACGCCGCGAGCGAGTTCATCCCCATCGAGCGTGATCTGCTGCTGGGGTGAGTGAAAGCGAGAAATAGAAGGTTGAGCCGAATATAGAGGCTATTCGGCTCAGCAGGTGAGCCGAATAGAAAGGCGCCTTATGCCTCTTCGATGCCATCCACCAAGAAGACGCGGTAATCAGCACCCTGGAAGCGGTGCTTGCGGGCTTCTTGGTAGGCGGGGCTTTGGTACCAGGCGCGGGCGGCGGCCATGTCGGGGAAGCGCAGAATCACGGCGCCTTCCATCGCGCTGCCTTCCAGCACTTCAAAATCGCCGTAAAACGCCAGCGGCTGCGGGTCGTGGCCTTCGCGGGCGGCTTGGGCTTTTTCGCTGTAGCGCTGCATTTCTTCGCTGTCGTGGGTGCGTTCACGAGTCAGAACGATATAAGCGGGCATTCCTTTCTCCTAGGGACGTCAACAAGACGCTCAAGCATACCACCGCCGAGTAGCGCTGCCTTATGAAGCATGGCTATGAGGGTCATCGGTGTGGGTAGGCGCTTCCGCTTCGATCACGGCGTTGGCCTCTACCGCGCGTTCGAGCTGGCGGTGTTCCAGAGCGGCGAGGGCGATGCGATAGCAGTCGTCGATATGGCTGTTGCCCATGTACTTCATGGCGGTAAAGCTGATGCCGCCTGCCACGGCGCTGCCGATAAGCGGCACGAACTTTGAGGCGCCCTTCGCCGCCACTCGCACGCCCATTTTACTCAGTAGCGAGATGATCAGGTTCTGGGTGATGTACTTGCCCGCCATTTTGCTGCCGGTGTTGGAGATGGCGGTCATCACGAACAGCTTGCTGTCGGTATCCAGGCCGTCGATTTGCTCCGGCGTCAGCCCAAACTGGCTGTTAATTTTGGGGATGATGCGCATCAAAATCGCGACGTCCGAGCCGATATCCAGCCCCGGCACCGGGATGATGGCGGTGCCCGCAGACAGGCCGGCGCTTTTGGTCACCATCGCTTGGCACGCCTTTTTGATAGCGTCGAGTTCTTCCTTCGTTTCAATCATGTACCGCTCCTGGTTGACGATGGGCTTTCATCACCCTAGCCGAGGCGTGGCCGAAAGGCGAGCCATAACGCTGCCCCGGTAGGGTGGGCGGTGGCATGAAAAAGGGCGGCTATCCGCCGCCCTGAAGGGAGTCTCGAATCCGCGTGGGCGGTGTTAGAACGTTTGCCAATCCAGCTCGAACGCGTCGGCTTCCCGCTTCGTGTTTCGTGTAGGCGTGGAGGCCGATAGGTAGTTGGCCGGTGGGGCAAGCGGCGCTTGGCGGGCGGGTGCGTAAGCGGCCACGGTGAACTGGGCGGTGATCTCGGCGAGCTGTTTGGCTTGGTCTTCCAGCGAGGCGGCGGCGGTGCTGGACTCCTCCACCAGCGCGGCGTTTTGCTGAGTGACGGAGTCGATTTGCGAGATGGCGATATTCACCTGATCGATTCCTCGGCTCTGCTCTTCCGAGGCTTGGGTGATTTCGGCCATCAGTGCGGATACCTTGCTGACGTTATCGGCCAGTTCGCGAATGGTCGTGCCGCTTTTCTGCGCTTGGCCCGAACACTCCACGGTTTTGGAACGGCTGATTTCCAGCATCGAGCGGATTTGGCTCGCCGACTGGGAGCTGCGGCTGGCGAGCTGGCGCACTTCGTTGGCCACAACGGCGAAGCCTCGGCCCTGCTCACCCGCTCGCGCCGCTTCGACCGAGGCGTTGAGTGCCAGCAAATTGGTTTGGAAGGCAATGCCGTCAATGATGCCGACGATCTCGCCCATTTTCGTGGCGTTCTCTTCCAGCTCGCGCATCATTGCCAGCATCTGCTCACTCTCCTCGGCGGAGGTGTGGGCGGTTTTGGCCGCGCTTGAGGTGATCTTGTTGGCCTCGGCGGCGTTGTCGGCGTTCATTTTGACCGTGGCGGTCAGCTCATCCAGGCTGGCAGCGGTTTCTTGCAGGGCGGAAGCCTGCTCTTCCGTACGCGATGATAAATCCTGCGTGCCGATGGAAATTTCATTCGTGCCGGTAAATAAGTTGTCGCTGTTTAATTTTAGGCTTTGCACGATACTGGTGAGTTGCGACTGCATCTCATGTAACCCGGACAGCAGCACGCCGATTTCATTACGGCCTAAACGCTGAATGTCTTGTGTTAAGTCGCCACTGGCAATCGCTGTTAAATGTGTGACGGTATGATTGATGGGGTTAATGATGGCTTTCACGATGACGAGACGAGCCAATACCACCATGAGTAAAGCAAAGCTCATGATAAATAGGGTGGCCAATAACGTGAGTTGGCTGTTCTTTTTATCTTCGGTCAATATGTCTTTCGTTCTGGCTTCCGTTAATTGCACGAAGTTACGCACCGTGCCTTGAAACTCTCTTCTTAATTCTATGACCGGTAGCCAAGCGTCTTGTGCAGCTCCTAGAGTGGCCGCTTGAAGTACGCGGTTGAGTGTGTCGGTATAACGTTGATAGATCTGATTGATCTCGGCGGCAAGCGCTTCCCGCTCGCTCTCGGGCGGTGAGGCGATGGTATTGAACTCGACTAAGCGCTGCTCGGCGGAGGATAAATACGTCTCTGCTTCTAGCTTCCAACGGTTCAATTCACTCGTTGTTTCATTCTCTTGCCATGCTTTGAGGTATTCCCGAGTGCTGGCATTGGCTTGGGTCAGGTTCGCTTCGGAGCGGTTGATGGCGTTCATCTGACGCACTCCCACGTCTGCGATTTCATGCAGGGAGCGGGTGCCATTTTTATTGATGACGATGCTCAACGCAGAGAGCAGCAGCATGAATAACACCAGCGTGCCCATGGCGATGGTCAGCGTTTTTTTGATCGAAAGATTATGGATGAGACGGCTCATGTGGCGTATTCCCTTAGCTTTTCATGTGGTCTTGAGAGGAAGTAAGCGTTTTTATTGTTAATGACGGGGCGATTGTAATCACGAAAACAGAGCGTGTGTGGGTTGGATTGTGAAACAATGTCAACACCACGATAAAAAGCTGATATGGATCAATTTTCAGATAGGCGTGAAAGCGCTATGGATATGTCTTTTAATATTTTTAATAGTTGTTAAATTTATTGTTTGATGTGTGTCGATGTGTATTGAAGGTTGAATGATAGCGACTTTATTTATACGCGTTTACTAATAAGTAAGTATAACTACTGAGAGCGACTCATAACGAGGTGAAAAGAGGAGTGCGTGTGAATCGCTCGTTAAAGCGAGGCGGGCTGAGTAAGTGGAGACGAGAAAGAGGGCCGCACGTGGCGACATGAACAGCGGGCGACTCAGGGTTTTTGGGTAGCCCGCTGGCGTTAGCGCTCAGCGGCGGCGTCACGGCAACCATGCTCATGGCAGGTGGGGTGGTGCTCGTAGAGCGTTTGGATGATTTGGCAATCGGCGGCCTTGCCGCCTCGGCACTGGTGAACCACGTGGCGCAGCTCGTCCGCGAGCGCTTGCAGTTTGGCAATACGCGCTTCCAGATGGGTTAAATGGCGGCTGGCGATGTCATCGGCGGCACTGCAGTCGGTGTCAGGGTGGTCAGACAGCGTCAACAGCTCCTGAATGCTGTGTAGGTCTAACCCTAGGTGGCGGCCATGGCGTATAAAGCTGATGCGCTCAACGGCCGCCTGATCGTAGTAACGATAGCCCTGCTCACCGCGTGACGGGGGCGGCAGCAAGCCAAGCTTCTCATAGTGGCGGATGCTCTCCGGTGAACAGCCGGTGCGGGTAGCCACTTCTCCAATGCGATAGGCGTGTGTCATCGGCTTGACCCTGTAACGATTACAGGGTTTAGGCTAATCCTTATTCCCACCGTGGACAAGCAGGTGACGAGATGACGCTGATAACCGAGCTGCTACACATTGCTTTGACGGCAGCCCCCTGGTTGTTGCTGGGGCTGGTGATTGCCGGGTTGATCAAAGCCTGGCTACCCGAAACATTGCTGCAGCGCTGGATGGGCGGGCGTGGCCTGGGCAGCATTGTGCGGGCGGCGGTGATTGGGATGCCGCTGCCGCTGTGCTCCTGCGGGGCGATTCCCACCGCCATTGCCCTGCACCGGGGCGGTGCGGGGCGCGGGCCGACCACGTCGTTTTTGATCAGCACCCCAGGCGTGGGCGTGGATTCGATTCTGCTCACCAGCGTGCTGCTTGGGCCGCTCATGGCGGTGGTGCGCGTTGTTGGGGCGCTGGTGACGGCCATTGTGACGGGCTTGCTAGTGGGCTTTACCCGCGACGCAGAGGCCGTTGCACTTGTCGCCAAGAGCGGCTGCTGCTCGTCGCATGGCTGCCATGACCACCACGCCGACACCGGCGAACCTAGCGGTTTGAAAGCGGGGCTGCGTTATGCGTTTAGCGATCTGTTGGATGATATCAGCGCGTGGATGTTTGCCGGGCTGCTGCTGGCGGGCGTGCTGGTCACGCTGGTACCGCCGGATACCCTGGCACGGTTTTCGGGTGGCCTGTTGGCGCTGATGTTGATGGCAGTGGTGGGCATACCGCTCTACATCTGTGCGGCCGCCGCCACGCCGGTGGCGGCAGGGCTACTGTTAGCCGGTATCTCGCCAGGAATGGCGCTGGTGTTCCTGCTGGCGGGGCCGATTACCAGCCTCGCCACGCTGGCCATTTTGCGCCGCGAGCTGGGTAATGCGGCGCTCGCCGTGTACCTCGCCAGCGTGCTGATCGTTACCGTGCTGGTGGGGTGGTCGTTTGATACGGCCGTAAGGATGGCCGGTTGGAACCCGGTGGAGCAGGCGAGCCAAGTACAAGAGCTGCTGCCCCACTGGTTGGAGTGGCTGGCCTTGGCGGTGCTGGCGCTGGTGGCTATCCGGCCGGTGCGCCGCCGTTTACTAGGCTTTTAACCGAGAGTGAGCCGCTGTTCGTGGCTTAGCGGGTGTCTTTGTAAATACGCCCGCCTTTCATGATCATCCGCAGATTCTGTTCAGGGTCGTGCAGAAAATCGAGGCTACGGCTAGGGTCACCATCCACCAGCAGCAGGTCGGCCCAGGCACCGGGTTCGATCTTACCGAGCGTGCCGGGGTAGGGGTTACGCGGGCCAGAAAGCGCCAGCAGCTCGCCATTGCGGCTGGTGGCCATGGCCAGCACCGTGAGCGGGTCGTAGAAGCGGGTGAGTTTGGCCAGTTGGCGCAGCTGGTTAGGCGTGTTTTATGGGCTGAACAGAATGTCGGTGCCCCAGGCCGTGTGGATGTCGAAACGCTGGGCGAGCTCATAGGCGCGCACGGTGCCTTCGGCCACTTGCCGCTGTGATTCGCGACGGGCGGCGTCGGGGTACACGTTGGCGTCTTCGTCCTGCAAGAACGGCTGTAGGCTCCACCACGCGCCTTCGCCTGCCATCATGCGGGCGGTCTCTTCATCGGCGAGCTGGCCGTGTTCGATGGATTTGACGCCTGCCCGCAGCGAGCGCTGTATGCCTTTTGGGGTGTACACATGCACCATGACGTAGGTACCCCAGTCGTCGGCAGCCTCTACGGCGGCGCGCAGTTCGCGTTCGGTAAACTGGGTGCTGTCGAGTGGATCGTATAGCGAGGCCACGCCGCCACCGGCCATCAGCTTGATTTGCGAAGCACCTAACATGAGCTGCTCACGGGTGCGTCGCAGGACTTCATCCTCCCCATCGGCAATCGCCGCGACCCCTTGGCGCTCCTGCTCGCTGAGCGGGGAATTCGAGCCCCGTGGAATCTCATGGCGCATACGGAAATCGCCGTGCCCGGAGGTTTGGGAAATCATCGCCCCGGCGGGGAAAATACGCGGCCCATCGACGATGCCTTCGTTAATGGCGCGCTGTAGCGCAAACGACGGCCCGCCCACGTCTCGCACCGACGTCACGCCGCGCATGAGCGTGCGCTTGGCTTCCTGGGCCGCCACCAGATGGATGTAGCCCACATCAGCCGTCATGGCGGTGGTTTGGGTAATCGCTGCCAGCGTGGTGTGCCAGTGGGCGTCGATGAGTCCGGGCATGAGGACGCGGCCACCGCAGTCGATCACCTGCGCCCCGTCGGCTGCGGCATCGGCGGGCAGCAACGCTTGAATGCGCCCCTCGTCGATACGTACCGACACGCCGCTCTGCACCGCACTGCCGCTGCCATCAAACAGTTGTAGGTTGGTCAGCAGCAGCGGGCCGCTGGCGTGACGCGGCTGCGCACTCACCACCGTGGGCACGTTGAGCCCGGCAAACATCGCCATGACCGCTGCCGTGCCACCTAGCATTTGGCGGCGCGTGAGGTCGGCCATCACTCGCTCGTGAAACTGCTGCAGCATAGGTGAACCACAGCAGCAGGCGCCAGGCCCATGAGAGGCGTGCCCATGAGGCAGCGGCGTGTGTAGATACGGGGCGTGAAACGTCTTGGCGGCGGGCATCAGCGTTCTCTCATCGGCGAGGGGCGATCACGCTTAATAAACTATAGTGAGTGCCCTTAAGCAAGCTTACGCTAGGCATGCGGTGAGTAGGAGAAGGAGGAGAGGGTAAGCGGATGGCAGGCCACCCGCTGTGGTTTTACGCGTCGTTGGGCGTGACGCGCCAAATGGCGTTGGTGAGATCGTCGGCAATGATCAGCGCGCCGTCGGGGTCGATGGTTACACCTACCGGGCGGCCACGGGCGCGACCATCATCGGTGAGAAAGCCCGAAACAAAATCGATGGGGTCGCCGCTGGGCTGTCCGTCGCTGAACGGTACGAAGACCACTTTGTAGCCCACCGGGTCGGCGCGGTTCCAACTGCCGTGTTCGCCGATAAACACACCTTCAGCGAATTCATCGCCCATTTCGGGGATAGAAAAGGCGAGGCCTAGCGGTGCCACATGCGAACCCAGGCTGTAATCGGGGGCAATCGCCGACTCTGCTTTTTCAGGGTTCTGTGGGCGAACGCGGGGGTCGATATTCTGGCCCCAATAGCTATACGGCCAGCCGTAAAAGCCGCCTTCCTGAACAGTAGTGAGGTAGTCGGGCACCAGATCGGGGCCAAGCTCGTCACGCTCGTTGACGACCGTCCAAAGCTGGTCGGTGCCGGGTTGAATCGTCATCGCCGTGGGATTGCGAAGACCCGTGGCATAGGGGCGGTGCATGCCGGTATCAGGGTCGATCTGCCAGATTTCCGCGCGATTGACCTCCGCTTCCATCCCTCGCTCGGTGATGTTGCTGTTGGAGCCAATGCCCACATACAGAAACTCCCCATCGGCACTGGCGGTCATCGCTTTGGTCCAGTGGTGGTTGATCTCGGCGGGGAGTTGGGTAAGCACCTCGGGTGGCCCGCTGGCTTGGGTTTGGCCCTCTTCGTACTCAAAACGCACCAGGGCATCTTGATTGGCGACATACAGGGCGTCATCGATCAGCGCGAGCCCGTAGGGAGCGTTGAGGTTTTCCGCAAAGGTGGTTTGCTCTTCATAGCGGCCGTCGCCATCGGCATCGCGCAACAGTGTCAGCCGGTTACCGCTCTGCACCGAGGTGGTCCCCTGGGATTTGATCAGCCCGGCAATGACATCCTTTGGCTTGAGAGAGGGGGCATTACCACCGCTGCCTTCCGCCACCAAGATATCGCCATTGGGCAGTACCAGGGGTTGGCGGGGGATTTGTAGATCGGTGGCAATCGCGGTGATCGTGTAGCCCTCGGGCACGCTGGGCAGGGCATCGCCCCATTCGGCGGGCTCGGGCACGCTCATGTTGGGCAGCAGGCCGCGAGAAGGCTCGGGCAGCGTCGGGTTAGGCCCGTAGCGGGTGACCTCTTGGGCGCTGGCGCTACCCGCTGCCAGCAGCAAGCAGAGGGGCGCGGCGTAACAATGCGGGCGACGTAGAGCGCGCTTCATGGCTTACCTCCGTGGCCAAAACGGGAAAACCCCACCCAAACGGCGGTGCCTGCAAAAATGGTGACCACCAGGGAGAGCGCAAAACCAATCGGCATCATGCCCCAGGCGTCCCGCGCGTGGATAAGGGCGTTAACAAAGCCGAGTATCCACGTGAGCAGCAGGAGCGCTGGATAGATCAGTAGCATGAGACTGCGGGGCTTGGCGCGAAAGAAGCTGATCAGTGAGCTAATCAGCGCTAGCCCGGCAAATACTAGCCCGCCAGCGTTGAGCCAGGAGGCAAAAGTTGCCCACTGAATTTGATAGCTATTGGCGTAAGCGTAGTCGCTGAGCGTGGCGCCTAAAAAAAGCGGTAGGCACCCCACTAAAAACACCGAGTGAAAGAGGGGCAGCCCACGTTGGTAGGTATGCGTATGGGTAGCTGTCACGGCATGCTCCTTATGCTGATCTAGCGAATGGCCATGCTTGGCGAATGCGATGAAATGCGAGGCGTTCGGCCAAGCAACGACCTCCTGTGTTGCGTAACCAGTGTAGGTCAGTAGCCGAGTTTTACCCAAAGCGAAGCAAGCGGCGCTTAGCGTTCTCACGGGCCGTGGGCATACTGCGCGGGGAGCCGCTCGGCTAAAAAATCCATGAACAGTCGCGTACGCTGAGATAGGGTGGCTTGACGGTAGTACACCGCGTTGATCGGCTGCGTGACGAGTTCGGTGTGGTCGGGCAGCACGTCGACCAGGGTGCCGTGCTGCCGGGGCGCGCGGGTCATGAAGTCCGCCAAACACACGATCCCTTCCCCCTTCAGAGCAAGTTCCAGCAGCGTGCTGCCGCTGGAGGCGGCCAGGGTGGGCGTGATATGTAAGCGCTTACCATCCGCGCAGGTCAGCGGCCAGTGGTTCAAGTGGTCGAGCTGGCTAAAACCGAGCAGGCTATGGCGGCAAAGCTCTTCTACCTGTTGAGGCGTGCCGTGACGGGCCAGATAGGCGGGGCTGGCCAGTACCCGCAGCGCGCTGTGGCCAAGGGGACGGGCGTGAAGCGAGGAGTCCTCCAGTGTGCCAATGCGAATGGCCAAGTCGACTCGCTGCTCCAGCAAATCCACGAAGCGGTCGTGGGTATCCAGCTCTAGGGTAATGCCAGGGTAGCGGGCGCGAAATTCACCGATCACGGGCACGACCACATGCTGCATGAAGCTGGGCGCAGCGTTGACCCGCAGCCTGCCTTGAGGCTGGTCATGACGATCGAGAAGGGCCTCTTCGGCCTCTTCCACGGCGGCGAGGATGCGTCGGCAGTGGGCGAGAAAGGTGTCCCCTTCTTCGGTCAGTTCCAAACGTCGGGTCGTGCGGCGCAGCAGCGTCGTGCCGAGCTTCTGCTCCAGGCGGTTTAGCGCGCGGCTGACGCCTGACACGGTGATACCCAACCGTTCGGCGGCAGCGGTAATCGAGCCGCTATCCACTACCGTGACAAACGCCTGCTGCTCTTCCAGGGTGCTTTTCATCGTTCGTAAGCGCCTCGATGATGAATCTATTATTGATTTTAGCGCAAAAGTCTCTTGCCGGACGTTTGGTTTTTCTCTGCGCCTTTGCGCTGCACAATACTCGCCAATCAATGCCCTGCTTACCTTGTGTTAGCGGGGTGGTCACGATACCTAGTGAGGTCGAAACAATGAAGATACTGTTGATCAATGGCGGTAAAGCGTTTGCCCACTCTGGTGGAGAACTCAACAATACCCTGCATGCCGTGGCGGTGGATACGCTGAAAGAGCTGGGCCATGAGGTGCGCGAAACGGTCATCGAGCAGGGCTACGAGGTGGCTGCGGAAGTCGAAAATTACCTGTGGGCAGACAGCATCGTGTATCAAATGCCTGGCTGGTGGATGGGCACCCCCTGGACCGTCAAGCGCTACATTGATGAAGTCTTCACCGAAGGTCACGGGTCGCTCTACGCCAGCGATGGCCGCTCTCGCCAGGACCCGTCCAAACAGTACGGCAGCGGTGGCCTGCTGCAAGGCCGCGACTACATGCTGTCGCTGACCTGGAACGCGCCGATTGAAGCGTTCGACGAGCCAGGTAACTTCTTCGAAGGCCGTGGCGTGGATGGCGTGTACTTCCCGTTCCACAAGTCTCAGGAGTTCATTGGTCTCAAGGCCCAGCCGACCTTCATTGCCAACGACGTGATCAAGGCGCCAGACGTAGAGCGTGACAAAGCCGCGTATCGCGCCCACCTGCGCCGTGTGTTTGGTTAAGCCGCTGCGCTGCTTAAGCATTCCACACGCATCAAAACAGACGCCCACCGACAACGGTGGGCGTTTTTTTGTGCCACGTTTAGCGCTCTCTGCTCAGGCTTTGCGCGGTGAATGAGCCGGTAGGCGCAGGCAGAAAGAGGCGCCTCCGGTGGTTAGGTTCGTCACCTGAATATCCCCGCCCTGGAGGGTCATGATGCGTCGGGCAATCGCCAGCCCCAACCCGGCGTGCCCGGTACTGCCAGACACATCGCCGCGATAGAAAGGCTCGAAAATATGCGGTAGGTCCTTGGGAGGGATGCCGGGGCCGTTGTCTTGTACATGCACCTCGGGCTGGCCGTCGGTGTGGCCTACGATGACCTTGATGTTGCCTCCTGCTGGGCTGTAGGCAATGGCGTTGCTGATCAAGTTATCCAGTACCCGTTCAGTCATGGCGAGGTCGGCGTACGTGGTAGGTAACGCGGGGTCGCCGCTGAGGGTGAGTGTGAGCGCGCTCTCTTGGGCTGCTTGGCTGTGCTTTTGCATCACATCGTTGACCAATTCGGCCAGAGGGAAGGGCTCGGGCATCGGCTGTTTCTCCCGCGCTTCCAGGGCGGCTAGCTCAAACAGCTCATCCACCAAGCGGCTTAAGCGGCGGCCCTCTTTTAAGGCGATGTCTAAAAAGCGGTCCTGCTCGTCGGCGCTCAGGCGGTCACGGCGTAGTTTCAGGCTTTCAATATACCCTTGCATGGAGGCCAGCGGCGTGCGCAGGTCATGGGAAACCTGGGCCACCAATTGGCGTCGTTGGGCATCTTTTTCGGTCAGTTGCTCTATCTGAGAGGCAATGCGCGTGGCCATGTCGTCAAAGGCCACCCCGAGATAGTCAATCTCATCGCGAACAACGGGGCGTTTATCACGCCAAGTGGCGGTTGGGGTTTGGCGCATGCCGCTGCTTTCGAAATCTGCCACTAAGCGGGTAAGGGCTCTCAATCGGCGGGTGAGTAGGCGGAATAGCGTGAGGCCGGCGATCATGGCCACCGCCAAGCTGACCAGCAGCGCCCACATGCCCATGGTTAGCCGCTGGGCGCTGCGGGCCACTTGGTCAGCGGCATCGTACTCTTCGCCGCGCAGCACCACGTAGAGATACCCTTCAGGGGCGTCAGCGCTGGGCACCGGTGTGACAGAAAAGACTTTTTGACGCGCTTGGCTGCGCGGGTCATCGCCGAGCACGGGGTAGTGGCTGGGGTCTTCCAACAGTCGATGGATAGGGGCTAGCGACACGCGCTCGCGGTTGATCTGCGCCGGGTCGGCGGAGTAAGAGCGTATCGTGCCTTCTAAATCCAGCAGATAGATTTCTAAGCTGGGGTTGATGGTCATATAGAGCGCAAAGAGCGCTTCTAAAGCGCTGCGGTCGAGCTGGCCATCGCGGACGAGGTGTTGATCGTTGACCAGGTTTTCGGCGAGGTCGCGGTGCAGGGCTTGGTTTACTGAGGCGCTATACTCCCGCAGCGTGTACAGGCTGATGACCGTGTAGAGCAGGCCAATGGCCAGCAGCAGGACAAAAAGCCCCAGCGATAGGCGGGTATAGAGTGTTTTCAGCATGGTTTATTCGCGAAAGCGATAGCCGACACCCCAGACGGTCTGGATGAACGCGGGGTGGGAGGGGTCGGCTTCGATCTTGCCCCGCAGGCGGTTAATGTGCGTGTTGACGGTGTGCTCGTACCCTTCGTGGCTATATCCCCAGACGGTATTGAGCAGCTGTACCCGGCTAAAGACGCGGCCTGGATGGCTGGCAAAGTGCCAAAGCAGGTCAAACTCTCGAGCGGTTAATTCGACCAGCTGTTCATTAATAAAAACGCGCCTGCGTACCGGGTCGATACGCAGGCCATCGGCGGTTAGCTCGCGCTCTTTGGTTTTTTCAAGCGAGGCGGACGCCATAGCATCCACACGCCGAAACAGCGCTTTTACCCGGGCGGAAAGCTCCGCCACGCTGAACGGCTTCGTGAGGTAGTCATCCGCTCCCATTTCCAACCCCAGCACTCTGTCCAGCTCGGTGCTTTTGGCGGTCAGCATCAAGACGGGCACATAGCCGGGGGAGGAGCGGATGTCGCGACAGATCGATAGCCCATCCAAGCCGGGCAGCATCAGATCGAGAATCACCAGGTCGATACCGCCTTCGCGAAAACGCATGAGCCCTGTATCTCCCCGGTCATAAAGAACAGGCGTCATGCCCAGCTCGGCCACGTGCATACGAACCAACTCGCCGATACCTGGGTTGTCCTCGATGATCAGTACGTTTCGCGTCATAGCTTCCTGGCTCTCGAAAGGGGCGTTACTCTTTCATGCTGTTGGTGGTGTCCATGTGATCGCTCTCCATGCTCATGTCGTCCTCCATGGCCATACTGTCTTCAGACATGCCTTCATCCATCATGCCATGCTCTTCCATATCGCCGTTCATGGAGTCACCCATTGAGTCGTCCATGGAGTGGCCCATGTCATCGGATTGCATATTGTCTTGCATCATGCCGCCATCGTTTTTCATCTCTTCTGCATGGCTGACCGTTGCCATCAGGCTGAATAGGCATAATGCTGCCAGAGTAGTGAACTTGTTCATGTGCGTAACTCTCCGAGAGAAGGCCTGCCGGGTTGGTAGGCTCACTGTTAGTCTCGGCGCTCCTCGTCACGGGAACATCACGGGGTTTTAAAGAGATTATCTCGCAAGTTTAACGAATGTATAACGCAGCGCTGCGAATACCGGTAGATACAACGACTATTCATAAAAACTGTGCATAAGGAACCTCCGTGACCACGAACCGCCGTGAACTCGTCTCGCTGATTGAGCAAGGGGCGATGGCCCCTGAGCAGGTAGCCAAGGCCGTGAGCGTGGCGGGCCTGCAGCCTACGCCTCGCGCCTGGGCGGTACTGCTGGATAGGCTGCTGCTTTGGCTCGGTGCTTTAGCCATGGCCTTTGCGGTGCTGTTTTTTGTGGCGTACCACTGGGTGGCGATGGGCCACTGGCTGCGCTTTGGCTTGGTGCAAGCGGCGCTATTGGTGGCCATTGGGGCAGCAGTATGGCGGCCAGCCAGCCGCTGGGTGGTTCAGGCCGCGCTGACCGCTGCCTTTGTGCTGCTGGGCGTTCTGCTTGCGCTCGTGGGGCAGGTGTATCAAACCGGTGCAGACCCGTGGCAGCTCTTTTTCGCCTGGGCCCTCTTGGGGCTGCCGTGGGTATGGGCGGCGCGTTTTAGCCCGCTTTGGCTGGTATGGCTGGGCGTGGGGAATCTGGCGATTTGGCTGCATGCCAGCGTATGGGGTTGGGGCGTGAATGGCCGCTTCCTCGCTGGGGAGTCGGGTTTATGGGGGCTGTGGGTAGCCAACGTGGCGGCGCAAGCAGTCTGGGAGTGGGGCGCACAACGGCGAGCGTGGCCAGGGCGCTGGGCAATACGCGTGCTGGCGCTGGGCAGTGGCCTACCGATCACACTGCTGATGATGAGCTGGGTGGATGGGTTCACCTTTGGCGTCACGCCAAGCGCGTTGCTTTACCCCGTTTGGTTGGCTGCGCTGTATGGCGTTTACCGGTGGTGGCGGTTGGATCTGTTGATGCTGGCCGGTGGCTGCGTATCGGTTATCGCCGTGCTGACGCTTTGTATGGCTCGGATGGTGATGTGGGAGGAAGGCGATCCAGGCGGACTGCTGATCGTTGCCGTGACGGTATTTGCGCTGGGAGCGGCAGCCGTAGCGTGGCTAAAACGCCTACAGCGTGAGGCTATCCAATGAGCCAACAATATTCACCGTTGAAGCAAGCACTCGCGCAAGCGGGAGTGGTTCTGAATGAGCGGGCCACTGCCACGCATTCTATGCCCTGGTTCGTGCGCGGCGTTCAAGCGCTTTCCGGCTGGCTGGCCGCGCTGTTTTTGTTGGGGTTTATCGCCACCGGCGTGGTGTGGGTACTAGAAAGCCCACTTGCTGCCTCACTGGTCGGCGGATTGATGGTACTAGGCGCGTATGCGCTGCTGCGACGCTCATCCGATAACGATGTCATGGAACATATGGCGCTGGCGTGTAGCTTGGTGGGGCAGCTGTTGATCGCGTGGCCGCTAGCGGATGCGCTTAGCTTTTCTGTGGGCTTGGGCTGGGCACTGGTGATCATGCAAATGGCCTTTGCATGGGGGATGCCAAGTCGCCTTCACCGCTTTGTGGCCGTCGTGTTGGCGTGCCTTGCTTTGGAGTTTTCGCTTGCCGCCAGTGGGTTGACGCAGGTGGCGAGTGGCTTTGTGGTATTAGCGCTGGTGGGGCTGTGGTTGAACGAGTTTCGCTGGCCGGAGCGCCTGAGTGACATGCATGCCTGGGGCATGGGCCTGTTAGTGGGCGTGCTTATGCTGCAAGGCGTTGCCCATGCAGGGCAGGCGCTGTGGCTAGGCAACTTTACGGAGCTGGACGCCCTTTCCCCGATGCTCAGCCGAAGCATCAGCACGGCATTGGCAGGCGTAGCGCTGTTATGGGTAGCACATACGGCGCTGAGCCGCCACTCGCCTTCAAGCAGTGTGATGTGGGCGGTGTATAGCGCTGCCTTGCTGGTGGCGGTGCTCGCTTATTTTGCGCCTGGACTGAGTAGCGGCATCGCGGTGCTACTACTGGGCGTTGCGATTAGCCATCGGGTGTTAATGGCCAGCGGCATACTCCTGCTGCTGGCAGCGGTCAGCGCCTACTACTACTGGTTAGATATCTCGCTACTTCACAAGGCAGCGTTGCTGTGTGTGCTGGGCTTCGCGCTGTTAGCGCTGCGTTGGGGGTTGCAGCGCTGGCGCTTAGCGACAACAAAAATAGGTGAACACCATGGCCGCTAGCGTTAGGCGTTTTCGATGGGTGGTCCTGCTGACCACGCTGGCGATGTTGGTCGTGGTCAACAGCGCCATTTGGCAGAAGGAGCGTCATATCGCGCAAGGGGAGGTGGTTTACCTAGAACTGGCCCCGGTCGATCCCCGTTCCCTAATGCAGGGCGACTATATGGCGCTCAACTTTGCCCTGGCGAACCGCCTGCAAAGCGAGCTGTATCAGCGCGGTGAGACCCCTTCAGCCTCAATGAATGGTGACGTGGTCGTCCGTGTCGATAGCGCTCGAGTTGCTTACTTCCAGCGAATAGACGATGGCACACCGCTAGACGCGGATGAGCGGCGCTTACAGTTTCGCCTGCGCCATGGGCAGGTGCGCTTTGCTACCAACGCCTTCTTCTTTCAGGAGGGCCACGCCGAGCGCTATGAGACGGCCCATTACGGCGAGTTTCGCGTCAATAAAGAGGGCGAGCTGCTGCTCACCGCGCTGTATGACGACACCTTCCAGCGTTTGGGAGAAGATTGACCGCGCTTTAGGCAGTCCGGGGCCGTTTCAGCTATACCCTTACTACGTGCACCACCGTATTTGACTCGTATTACGTGAACGTCGATGGGAGATTGGTGATGAGTTGGATGCCTGATATCGAGCCGAACTGCCCCTCCGCTGGCCGTTTGGAAGACATCGAAACGCTGATTGTGCCTCGCGCTCGCGACATTGGCGGTTTTGCAGTGCGCCGAGCGTTGCCTGCTCCGAAACGGCAAATGGTGGGGCCGTTCATCTTTTTCGACCAGATGGGCCCGGCCGAATTTCTCCGTGAAGAGGGCATCGACGTGCGGCCGCACCCACACATTGGGTTAGCAACGGTCACCTACCTTTACCAAGGGGAGTTCCAGCACCGCGATAGCTTGGGAACGAACCAGATGATTTATCCTGGCGCGGTGAATTGGATGGTCGCGGGTAATGGCGTCACCCGCTCTGAGCGGACCAGCCCCACCACCCGCGAATGCGACCACTCGCTGTTTGGCATTCAAACCTGGGTGGCACTGCCCGAAGCGTATGAGGACAAGCCCGCCAGCTTTGCCCACCACGGTGAAGAGACGCTGCCGCTGCTCAGTGGTGAAGGGAAAAACGTACGCCTGATTCTGGGCACGGCCTGGGGCGAGCGCTCTCCCGTAGAGACCTTCTCCGATATGTTCTACGCCGACGCGGTGCTTGCCCCAGGCGCGAAATTGCCACTGCCGGATCATCACGAAGACCGCGGGCTTTATGTGACCTCCGGCGCAATTCTCGTGGCCGGTGAGACGTTCGAGGCAGGGCGTATGATGGTGTTTCGGCCGGGCGATGCGATGACCGTGGTGGCGGGGGAACAGGGGGCACGTTTGATGCTGCTGGGAGGGGAAACCCTCAATGGCCCGCGCTATATCTCGTGGAATTTCGTCGCCTCCTCGCGTGAAAAACTGGACGCCGCCAAGCAAGCGTGGATCGAGGGCGACTTCGAACACGGGCGTTTTAAGCTTCCTCCGGACGATGACCGCGAGTTCATTCCCTTTCCCGGTCAGCCATCGCGTTAACCTTCGTGCTTGCCGGATGGGGGAACGTGGTCTGTACTTTGTCCAACCATCGACATGGATCGCCCACTGATGACAGTGGGCACGCGGCGCAAGCCGTTGGTGGATGGACGTATTGGCTCACTTTCACTAAATAAGGCAAGTATGAAAAATCAAAGCTCATGGCCCGTCTGGTGTGTGCTGGCCGTCACGCTACTTTTTTCCAGCGTGGGGATGGCGCAAACGCAAGGCGATGAGAGCGACGACTCGCGTTGGTTCACCATGGATGCGATCAACACCGGGTTGGATGACGTACCCGACGATGCAAAGCGCATGTCGCCTCGGGAGACCATCCGCAGCTTCTTGAATTTCACCGAAGAGGAAAATTACGCCGATGCGGCGCATTTGTTGAACTTAGCGGATATCGACCCCAGCGAGCAGGCCACGCGGGGGACCGAGTTGGCCAAACAGCTTGCCGAGATCTTGCGCCGTGGCGAGTGGCTGAATGCCTCCAACCTGCCGGGCCGCCAGGATGCCGCCATCGAGGACCCTTCTGGCCAGAATCCACTAGCGGGCCAACCCCGACGCAATATCGAATTGGCCGCGCTGCAGGTGGAAGGCCAAGCCTACGATGTGCGGCTGGGGCGCTATCGCGTGGGGGAAGAGGACCCCATCTGGCTGATCATGCCAGAGAGCGTGTCATCTATTCCGACACTGTACGAAGAGTACGGCCCTTCCATGCTCGAGAGCTACATTCCTGAACGTTTCAAAGCGTCGTTTGGCGTGCTGAAAATTTGGGAGTGGCTGGCTATCCCCGTTTTTCTGATCACCATTGGCGTCGTGGGCATCGCGACCTATTACCTGATGGGGCTGATCGCCCGTATTCTGCCCTCCGGTATATCGACGATATTCGCCGACCAGATCGGCGTGCCGGTGGCGCTCATCGCGATGTCGCTGGTCACTCAAATGCTGCTCGATTACGTGGTGTCTTTTTCAGCGGTGGCCACCACGACGTTCAGGGTGTTGCTAATTGCGATCATGGCCTGGGGCGCAGGCACCATTGCGCTGAGGCTGGTCGATACCATCATGCTGCGCATGACCCGCCGCTTGGTGGGGGAGATCGACGACACCAAACCCAAAGACAAGCGCCGGCTGCTAACCTCGCTCTACGCCCTGCGTCGAGTGATTATCTTGATCACCGTCGTGTCGGTGTCGGTCTATGTGCTTGGGCAAATCCAGCTGTTTGAATCTCTAGGGCTTTCCATTCTGGCCTCGGCCAGTGTGCTGGCCGTGCTGGTGGGTATTGCGGGGCAGACGGTGCTGGGTAATATCCTGTCATCGTTTCAGCTCTCGCTGGCCAAACCCATCCGCATTGGCGACTTAGTGATCTTTGAAGGGCAGTGGTGCTATGTGGAAGGGATTTTCTACACCTTCATTCGGCTGCGTTCTTGGGATGAGCGGCGGTTGATCGTGCCGGTCACGTACTTTACGTCCAAACCGTTAGAAAACCTCTCGGTGAAAAGCACCAAAATGTACCGTTTCTTGGAGCTAACCCTGCACCTGAGTGCCGATATCTCCCAGGTTCGCGAGAAGTTTTTAGAGTTTGCCAAAGAAGAGGATAGCGTGATCGAGCACCATAAGCTGCTCTGTTACGTCACCGGCCAAACCGCACACGCACAAACGGTCACCTGCTACTTAATGACGTCCGACCCCATGGCAGGCTGGACCGCTGAGATGAACGTGCGTGAAAAGTTAATGGCCTATATCCGCGACGAACACCCGGAATGGTGGCCCCGCGACGTGGTGGTGATTAGCCATCATGATATTGCGCGTGGGGAGAGTCAGAGCAAACGCTCCGCATCGAGCGCTAACGAGGGTGTTAGCAGTGGTTCTGAAAAGAGTCCTGGGAATAGCACTGAAAATAACCAAAGTGAGGATGGCGAAGCGCCTGCAGCCGACTAAAAAAACGCTGGCGATAAATGTGATTTAGCAACTTTTTCGCTACAATTGATGTGAATTCATCATCTTGAGGTGCTGCATGCCTGCGCTTGCTCAATCTAGGTCGACGCCTGATCAGGTACTCGCGAAAGCGGTGCTACGTGCTGCTGAGCAATTGAGGTTATCGCAATCAGCGTTAGCTGACGTGCTAGGGGTACACCGCACCACCATTACGCAGCTAAAGAAAAATCTGAAGCTTGACCCAAACTCTAAACAAGGCGAGCTGGCGCTACTGCTGATTCGTTTAGCGCGAGCGCTGTTCGCCTTGACGGGAGGAGATCAATTATGGATTCAGCACTTTATGCGCACGCCCAACCGTGCCACGGGGGGCGTGCCTGCTGAACAAGTCACACGGCTAGAGGGGCTGTTCGCAGTCCTTAGATTCGTTGATGGGATGCGGGGCAAGGTGTGAGCATTTGGGAACGCTGTGATGGCACAAGCCATATAGCGCCTATTTCCGGCACGCTGTATCGATTGGTTGAGAGCCAGGAGCAAGTCGCGACACTAAGCTACGTCGATACGTTAGAAGAGCAGGAAATATTGGAAGCACTGCTCGAAACGGCCAAGCCTCCCTATCCTACGCAGGAGCGCGACCTTCACTACCTGTTAAAAACGCCTTTTCGATATCCGCCCCTAAAATGGGGGTCTCGGTTTGGCCGTGTCCATGAGCCTAGCATCTTCTACGGTGGGCAAACGATACCGACGACTCTCGCTGAGTCTGCCTACTATCGTTGGGTGTTTTGGTACTCAATGGAAGGCACGCCAGCGGCGGACTCTCTACGTTCAGAGCACACGCTATTTTCGGTGGGCTACGCCGTTACGAAGGGAGTAACACTGAACTCAGAAGTTTTTGCCAAGCATCAAGCAGTGTTAAGGCATCCCGTGGAGTATGCCCCTTGCCAACAAGTAGGCAGCGCCATGCGAGCCGCAGGAGTAGAAGCGTTCGAATATGCGTCAGCTAGAGACCCTGCGGGCGGCAGCTGTGTAGGTTTGTTCACACCCAGCGCGCTCACCCAACAGCAGCCTGCCGATATGCAGTCGTGGTTTTGTGTTACGACTGCCGATCAAGTCTCTTTCAAGCGCAAAGATGCCGCTGGGGTAACGACCTTTGAACTGAGTGAGTTTCTCTATCGAGGCGGTTTGCCGTTTCCGGCGTAAAGGGTATTGCCCGTCTTGTTTATCCAGGTAAAGCACTAGCTTGGCCAGTGCCATGATCCTGCCTGATAGGCCAAAGGCCTTGCTGACAGGATGGCGGATTGCGGTAAGTTGTCGATGTGTGCCCTTGGCCGTTGCCAGGGCTGCTCCTCATTGGGAGGCAGCCACTTTAAACAGTGGCTGACCGCTGGTTCGTCTATTTCCAATACCAACGGTGCCTCTTCATGAGAGAAATACTTGTTGGCTGTATATAAAACCGCCTCTTCTAAATTCAGGTGTACACAATCGTTTTTGTGGTCATTCCCGCAGCGGGGGACAAAGCCCTGCTGCTGCGTTTGATCCCAGGTAGTGCGACTTACTACTCTGAATAGAGGCATAAACACTCCTAATACGTTAAGTACTCTTGCTTAGGTTAGCCTGCTTCTTAGGTTGTGCTATTAAACTGCGCTTCGGCAAGCCGTTTCGCGCCAGCAAAGTCTGCTTTTCCTGACCCTAAACGGGGTATCTCTTCCACGGTGAGCCAGTCGCTGGGAATCATTAACGCGGGCGTGCCGTGGCTGCGCAGGGCGGTTTTGAGCGTTTTGGCGTCCAGCGCTGCTTCGCTCAGTAGGACGATGCGCTCGCCTTTGTTTGCATCGGGCAGGCTGACGGCCATCAGCGGTATGTCGGGGTCGTCGACGACCGCTCTGACCGCGGCTTCGACGGCGCTGAGGCTGACCATTTCGCCGCCGATTTTGGCAAAACGGGCGTAGCGGTCGATCAGTGTTAAAAAGCCATCTTCATCAATAAACCCTTTATCGCCGGTAACGTACCAGCGCTGGCCGTCGAAGCTTTTGAGGGCCTGTTCGGTGCGCTGAGGGTCGTTGAGATAGCCCTGCATCACCTGCGGCCCGCTAATCACAATCATGCCTGGCTCGTTAGTGGGTAGCTCTTCGAAGCTCTCTGGATCGACGACCTTAATGCTGGTGCCGGGGAGCGGCATACCCACGGTGCCGGGCTTATTGCCTTTTTGAACCTGCTGGTAGTGAACGCCGACGGCGTCGGGTAGGTTAACGGCCGCCACTGGAGCGGTTTCTGTCGCGCCGTAGCCTTCATAAATTGCCTTATTGAATTTGTGCGCAAACCCTTCACGTACGCTGTCATCCAGTTTCTCGGCACCAGCCACCACAACACGCAGGCTTTCCAGCATGGCGGGCTGTACCTTTGGGCTGCGGTTGAACAGGCGTAGCATGCTGGAGGTTCCGAACATAATGGTGGCTTTATGCTTGGCCACCGCGTTGGCGACGCCTGGGGCATCGGTGGGGTCGGCGTGACTAACCAGCGGCAGTCCTTCGATCAATGGCAGTAGCTGGGTGACGGTAAAACCGAACGCGTGAAAGAGCGGCAGCGAGGCCATGACCACATCGTCGTGCTGGGTATTGAGCACGTCGGAGGTCTGTTTGATATTGGCCATCAGGTTGCGGTGGCTCAGCATCACGCCCTTGGGCTGCCCTTCGCTGCCGCTGGAGAACAGAATGGCCGCCGTGGCGTCCGCATCCCGGCCATAGCAGAACAGCGCCTGTAACAACCAAGCGGGCAGCAGGCGCACGGCAAGAAACGTACTGACGCGCTCAAACCGGGAGATCCCCGCCTGTAGATCTTCCAAATAGATCACCTGCTTGCCTTCCAGCAGCGAGTCCACTGCCAGCCCCCGCTGGCTCAGCTTTTCCACAAAGCGGCGCGCGGTGACGACGGTGCGAATATCGGCTTGCTGCAGCGCAGAGGCAAGGGCAGCTTGGCTGGCGGTGTAGTTCAAGTTCACCAGCGTTTTACCCGCGAGCAGTGTGGCCATATTGGCCAGTACCCCAGCAGTGCTGGTAGGCAGCAGTAGGCCAAGCGTCGATTCGTTGAGGCTGCGGTGGCGAAAGCGCTTGGCGAGCAGCAGGCTAGCGGTGAGCGCTTGGCCAGCGTTGAGTGGGCGACTCAAAGTGTCGGCCAGCGCCGGGGCGCTTGGGCTGCGTTTGACACTGTTGATCCAGGCCTCAGGCAGCGAAGGCAGCTCCTCCATGGCGTGTTGCCACGAGTGGGTCGCCTGCTCGAAGATACGCCGTTTGAGTACGTCGGCGGGGGTGGCTTTGGGCAGCGGTTTACCAAAGTCGACTACCACCGAGCGGTGCAGCGGCGCATTGCGTAGCTCTTTGAGTTTGCTAGACGAGCGGGAGAATTGGCTGCCCCACAGGCCACGCAGGTAAAAAGGCACGATGCGCACGTCTGGGTGGGCGTGTTTGCAGGCGCGCTCGTAGCCTCGGCGTAGCTCGCCCAGCTGGCCGTTGCGGCTAATCGCTCCTTCGGGAAACAGGCAAACCACTTCCCCTGCGTTGAGCTGCTCGGCCACGGCGGCCAGCGCGTTTTCGGCCCCAGCGCCGCGCTCAATGGGAATGCAGCCCAGCGCTTTAAAGAACCAGCGTAGGTACCAGCGCTGGTAGATGTTTTTCAGCATCACGAATCGCACTGGGCGCGGGCTGGCAATTTGCACCATCGCCCAGTCTACCCAACTGATGTGGTTGCCCAGCAGCAGCACGCCGCCTTGGGCGGGCAGGTTTTCTAGCCCGTGAACGTCTACGCGGTAACGGCGGGTAAGCAGGAAGCTGAGAATGAAGCGCACTAGGCTCTGGGGCAGTTTGAAAATGGTGTAGCCGCCGCCCACCATCGCCACGCTAGCGACCAATAGCAGCAGGTAATGGCTATCGACCCCCGCCAGCGCGAACAGCGCGGTGAGCACCAAAAAGCCCAGCATCGACAGGTTTTGGATCCAGTTATTGGCGGCCAGCACGGTGCCTAGCTCGTGGTCCGACGCATGAAACTGGATCAATGCGTTGAGCGGCACGATAAATAGCCCGCCCATCATGCCGATGAACACAAAGTTGAGCGCTTGGCTGGTGGGCGTGGTGAGGAGAGGAAGGCACCAAAGCCCGACGGCGACACCGACAGCACCCAGCGGAATCAACCCGGTTTCAATACGGTTGCGGGAGAGCTTGCTGGCTAACAGCGAGCCGAGAGCGATGCCGATACCGCTGGCGGCGAGAATGGCTTGCAGCACCAGCGTGTTCTCAATGCTGAGCGCCTCTTTGGCATAGGCGGGAAAAGCGGCCAGCAGCACTTGCCCCACCGACCAGAACGTCGCCAACCCAATGATGGAGAGGCGCAGCACCGGCTGGCGGGCAAGAATGCGTAGATTCTCTTTTAACGCAGTGCCGCTGCGGTAGCGTGCCCAGGTGAGCGGGGTAGCCGCAGGCTGTGCTTCATCCAGTGGGAGCCGATAAAGGGCGACGACCTGAAGGCCGCTGTTAAGCACCAGTAGCCAGCCCAGCGGGGCGATATGGCGCAGCAGGTCGCTTGGCGTGCTGGCGCTGGGGGTGACCCAGTGTTCAAACAGGGCGGTAAACGCCACCGTGCCGGCCAAGATCGCGCCAATGGTAACCGCCTGCACTAGCCCGTTGGCTTCGGCTAGCCGGGGTTTACCAAACAGCCCTTTCACTAGGCCGTACTTGGCGGGTGAGTAGAATGCAGACTGAATAGCCAGCAGCAGCGTCATCGCAAAAGCGAGCCAGAACCAGCCTTGATAATAAGCGGCCGTGATCCCCAGCGATACCGCCACCGCCGCCCAGGCGGAGAGCCTTAGCACACGTACTTTGGGAGTGCTGTCGGCAATATGGCCTGCTGGGCTGAAGAGGAGAATGAACGGCAGCAGAATTAGCCCATTCACCAGGGCGGTAAGCACGACCTGGGTCGCGCCATCGTAGCTTTTGAAAATCGTATTCTGAATGACGATTTTGTGCCCGAGATCTACAAAGGCATTGAGAAAGATGGCCATCAAGTAGGGCCAAGCGCCCGCGATGCGCAGCAAAGGTTGCATGGTGTGTCGCCTTAGTCGCCGAAAGTTAACGCACTGTCGGCAAACGGGGTGAGTGTTGCAACGCTCACCGTTCAAGTTGAGTTATATAGGCTTTCCGGTATCGTTATACGCTACTTTTAAGCGTCGGAGGCCCTGTGAGCCAAACAAGTGCGCTGGTCGATACGCTGAAGCGCCAACTGCGCGCCCAAGGCTACACGTATGCCGATGTGGCCCGCTGGCTTGGGCTTAGCGAAGCCTCGGTGAAGCGGCTATTCGCCGATAAGCACGTTACCTTAGAGCGCCTAGAGGTGATTTGCGACCAGCTTAACCTGGAATTCGCCGAATTGATCAGCGCCATGCAGGCCGACGAGCAGCGGGTGCAGGAGCTGACCCAAGCGCAAGAGCAGCGCATCGTCGATGACCGCGAGTTGTTTTTGGTCGCGGTGTGCGTGATTAACGGCTACCGCTTCGAAGAGATTCACCACCAGTATCGGCTGAGCGAGGCGCAGTGTATTCGCCATCTGCTCACGCTTGAGCAGTTAAAGCTGATCGAGCTGTTGCCGGGGAACCGTATTCGCCAGCGCGTGGCGGCTAATTTTCGCTGGCGTCCTGGCGGGCCGATTCAGCAGTTTTTCCAGCAGCATATTGCCACTGAGTTTTTCCAGTCGCGCTTTGATCGCGACACCGAAAAGCTCATGGTGTTGAATGGCTTGCTTTCCCAGGCGGGCAGCGCCGAATGGCAGCAAATCATGCAGCGCCTGGCGAACGAGTTTCACGCCTTATGCGAACGGGAAAGCAGCCTGCCCCTTCATCAGCGCTTTGGCACCACCTCGGTGCTGGCGGTTCGCCAGTGGCAATCCACGCTGTTCAAGGATGTGTCCCGCGCTTCCATGCCCAACAAACGCCCCAACGAGACTTCTTTGTGATCCATCGTACCCCTTTTCAGGCCCTGGCCTGCCCGTTAGACGGCGAACCGCTCCATTTGGAAGGCGGCACGTGGCGGTGTGCCTCAAACCACAGTTTCGATGTGGCGAAACAAGGCTATATCAACCTGCTACCTGTACAGCAGAAACGCTCCACCGACCCTGGTGACAGCAAAGCCATGGTGGCCGCACGCCAGCGCTTTTTGGCGGCGGGTGACTATGCGCCTATAGCAAAGGCGCTGAGCCAGGCGGTGAGGCACCACTGTGAGCAGCCAGACACGTACAGCTGCCTGGATGCAGGCTGTGGCGAGGGTTACTACCTGCGCCAACTGTCCCAATACATGCCCGAGTTGCAGGCGCTGTCACTGATGGGGTTGGATATCTCGAAGTGGGCAGTGCAGTCGGCGGCGAAGCAAGACGATAAGCACGCACCTATCAGCCGTTGGGTAGTGGGCAGTAACGCCCAATTGCCGGTGCAGTCGGCAACGCTGAATAGCGTGCTGTGTATGTTTGGCTTTCCGGTGTATAGCGAGTTTGCACGCGTGCTTAAGCCGGGCGGGCAGCTGCTGCAAGTAGAAGCAGGGCCGGAGCACCTGCGCGAGCTACGGGAAATTATTTATCCCACCTTAAAACCTGCACGTGAGAAAGCGCCTGATGTACCGGAAGGGTTTGCTCACCGAGCTTCCGAGCAGATTAGCTACGCTATTTCACTAGAAGGGGCAGACGTTATCCACGATTTGCTGACCATGACGCCGCATTTGTATCGTGCCAGTGCGGAGGGGCGCGAGCGAGCAGCTAACTTGGAGCAGCTCACGCTGACTATTGATGCTCAACTGATCGTATGGGAGAGGATTTAATACCCAAACGCAGAAAAGCCCGCCGAGGCGGGCCTTTCTGTTCGAACCGTTCACCTAGTGGGTGAGGGTTCTAGCAAACTTTTCAGTGCTATCTAAAAAGATAGGACTTAGGAGATTTGCTTGATGTTAGAAGCCTGAAGGCCTTTTTTACCCTGGGTAACGTCGAAAGAGACGTTAGCGCCTTCTTGCAGGGTTTTGAAGCCGTCGGACTGAATTTCAGAGAAGTGTGCAAACAGGTCGTCGCCACCGTCAGAAGGAGCGATGAAACCGAAGCCTTTGGTGTCGTTAAACCATTTAACTGTGCCAGTTGCCATTGTGTAGATCCTTTCGCGCTAATGCGCCGTCGTAAAGTTCCTGGTATTACCCAGATGAAGTAGCGGGTGAAACAAGGAATACAATATCAGGCTGCCGAAAAAGATCGTACGCTTCTGAAACCATGCTGCTTGCTAACCAACTGACGCTACAGTGTCATGCTTCTGGGGCTAGGTCAAAGCCTTTCGCGTTTATTTTCTGACTGCCCGCCGGCCACGGATTACTTCCAGCCCATTTTCCAAAGGCTGTCATCTTTGAGCGCTTGCCATGGCAGCGTGCTCTCTCGGTGGGAGTGAACCGCTTCGAGCACGACATCCACGACGTTCTCCTCTTCATCGCGGAGCAGTTGCGTCACGATGAAGTGCTTCTCCTTATGACGTGGCGTTACGGCTGTCCATTTGCTGTGGTGTAGCTTGTTAGGGTTGATGTTATTCATCGAGACTCCAGTTAGGTAAGCAGAGCGGCAACGTTGGCGAAGGGGGCCTATGATAGTCGTCATAAAGGGCGTGTTAAGCTATTTCATTGGCGTGAGAGGGCTCACCCGACGCTCCCTCTGTTTCGGTAACCAATAGTGATGTTTCATGCCATGGTTGGTTCCACGGATTTACATCGACAGGACATTCAATGACATATCTCTGGAAACGCTATCTTCAAGCATCGCTCATCCTCCGCGTCACTGTTGCGCTGGTACTGGGCGTGCTGGTGGGCATCGTGGGCGGTGACGAGGTGGCCGTGTGGCTAGCTCCCTTGGGGGATTTGCTGCTTCGGCTACTGACGTTTCTGATCGTCCCGATCGTGCTGTTCACTCTCATGGTGGGGGTGAACCAATCACGGGAAGGCAGTGCCGGCCGCGTGGGCGGCAAGGTGTTCCTTTACTACTTAGGCTCTTCGGCGCTGGCCATTACGGTGGGCCTGTCCGTTGCCACGCTGTTCAGCCCGGGCAGCGGCATGACGCTCATCGACAGCGCGAGTTTTTCAGTGCCAGACAACCCAGGCGTGGTCGATGCGCTGCTCAATATCGTGCCGGGCAATATCGTGGCCGCCTTTGCCGAACTCAATATGCTGGGCATCATCTTTACCGCGCTGGTATTCGGGATCGCGCTGTTGAAAATGCGCCAATCCGAGCAGCAGCACGCGCTTGGCGAGCAGCTTTATCAAGTTATCGAAGGATTAAACGAGGTCACTCTGAAAGTGATGTCGGGGGTGCTGCATTTCGTGCCCATTGGCGTCTTTGCCATCGTTGCTGAAACGGTGAGTCAGCAGGGGATGGAAACGCTTCTTTCGCTGGGTGACATGGTGATGGTGCTGTACATCGCGCTCGGCGCACAGCTGTTGATCTACTGCGCGGTGATGCTGCTGTTTGGCGTGAAATTACGCAGCTTTTTTAGTGAGGCGCGCACGCCGATGGCCACTGCCTTCGCCACGCAAAGCAGCTCCGGTACGCTGCCCATCACGATCAATGCTGCGCAGCGGTTGGGCATCCCGAAAAGCATTTATGGCTTTAGCCTGCCCCTGGGAGCAACGCTCAATATGGACGGTGCCGCGATCCGTATTGCCATTTCAGCGGTGTTTGCCGCCAACGTGATTGGCGCACCTCTGGACTTGATGAGCATGGTGCAGATCGTGCTGATCGGCACGCTGGTCACGGTAGGCACGGCCGGGGTGCCGGGGGCGGGCATCATCATGATCGCCACCGTGTTTGCCCAAGTAGGCCTGCCCATCGAAACCGTGGCGCTACTCACCGCCATTGATGCCCTGGTAGGCATGGGGGCAACGGCGCTGAATGTCACGGGAGACTTGGTCGGCACGACCGTGATTGCCCGAAGTGAAGGGCATACGCTGGCTGAAGCGCCTGATGAAGAAGGCGGCCACGCGGTGGAGAACGCTTGATTCGCGTTGGAGCGATAGGAGGAAGCCATGATTCACGATCATGAGTACCGCTACCTGGAACGCGCCGTGGCGCTGGCCGAAGAGGCGCTCAATGCCGGTGATGAACCCTTTGGCAGCGTATTAGTCAGCGCCCAGGGCGAGATACTGGCGGAAGACCGCAACCGTATTGCCGGAGGCGACGCCACGCAGCACCCTGAGTTTGCGTTAGCCCGCTGGGCAGCCAATCACCTATCACCGGAAGAGCGTGCAGCCGCCACGGTGTATACCTCCGGGGAGCACTGCCCCATGTGTGCGGCGGCCCATGGCTGGGTAGGGCTGGGGCGGATCGTTTACGTCAGCTCGACCGAGCAGCTAGGGCAGTGGCTGGTTGAGTGGGGCGTAGCACCGCCGCCAGTGGCTACGCTACCGATCAACGACGTGGTGCCAGGGCTTGAGGTAGATGGCCCGGTACCTGGGTTGGACGAGCAAGTACACGCGTTGCATCGACGCCTGCACGGCAAGTAGCTACGCCGTTTCAACCAGAGTTAAACGAAAACGCCGCCTTGCGCAATGCAAGGCGGCGTTTGTTAAACTGATCACGCAATGAAAGAGGCTAGTGCTTCAATATGACGTAAAAGGCGTGAATGATGCCTGGAATGAAGCCAAAGAGCGTCAGCAGGATATTGAGCCAAAAGTGTCCTTTGAAACCGACCTCAAAAAACACCCCTAGCGGGGGAAAGATAACCGCAAAAATCATCTTGATCGGGTCAGTCGCGGTAAACGCCATGTAGCCTCCTTTGCTTACACCGTTAGTATAATGTTGCCCAGCCGCCAGTGTAGAACGATTCCCTACACTTGGCTAATGAGCCGGTTCATCTTACGACCATCATTTTACGGGGTCGTTCCCCGTCGGGCGTCATGACGTTGAACGCTCACTGATGATTCATTGGGATTTTTCATTGGAAAGGATGCCATGACTCGCTATCTCCCTCCTTCATTATTGTTACTCAGCACCGCTTTTTCCGCCCCCGTATGGGCACAAACCGATACAGAAGCCGTACTGCCCACTGTAGAAGTCAGCGCACCGCGCTTGGCGCGTGAGATTTACGCCACGCCTGCTGCGGTCTCGACGATAGAGCAAGACGCCATTGCCCAAGGCCAGCAGCGGGTGCGTTTGGATGAGTCGCTCAACCGGGTGCCGGGCGTTTTCCTGCAGAACCGCGATAATTTTGCCCAAGGGCAACGTATTTCAATTCGCGGCTTTGGTGCCCGTGCGCCGTTTGGGGTGCGAGGCATTACGGTGATGGTGGACGGCATTCCCTACACGCTGCCGGATGGGCAGGCCCAGCTAGATGCGATTGATTTGGATAGCGCTGAGCGCATTGAGGTCATTCGCGGGCCGTCCTCGGTGCTCTACGGCAACGCGGCGGGTGGCGTGATCGACATCACCACCGCCGATGGACGCGACAACCCCGGCACTCGGCTGCGTATGGGCGCCGGTAGCGATGGCTACCAGAAAATGGCGCTGCAAAATGGCGGCGTGCAGGGGGATTGGTCGCACCATATCAGCCTCACTGCGCTGAACGTAGATGGCTACCGGGAGCAGAGTTCCACCGAGAAGTATCTGCTCAATGCCAAGCTGCGCCGTGAGCTGGGCAGCGATCGGGCACTCACCGCCATCATCAACTTGCTGGACAACCCGCGTTCGGAAGACCCCGGCGCGCTCAACGCCCGCGAGGTGGCCGAAGGGCGCGACCAAGCCGCACCGAACTCGCTGGCGCTGGATGCCGGTCAAACCGTCGACCAGCAGTTGATTGGCCTTCAATACGAGGATTTGTCCGCAGGGGAGGGCGAGCTGTACCTGAAAGGCTTTATCGCTCAGCGGGATTTTGAGCAACAGCTACCGTTCGTGGGCAGCAGCCGCCTGGGCTATCAGCGCGATTACATGGGCGCTAGCGCAGAGTATCACCACGAGGTAACGCTAGGCAGCCTGCCGCTGAATTACATCGTGGGGGTGGATGCCGCACGCCAGAAAGATGACCGCTTCCGCAACGATGTGAATCCCCAAGGGGTGGTGGGCGAGCCGCTCGCCGATGAAACCCAAACTGCGACCTCCACTGGCGTGTTTGCTCAGGGAGATCTAGCGCTGTCGGAGCCGCTGACGCTGTCGCTGGGTGCGCGGTTTGACCGTGTAGACCTCGATGTCGACGACGATTTTGCTGCCGACGGTGACCAGAGCGGCCAGCGCACCTTCAACGAGTGGAGCGGCTCTGCCGGGCTGAGCTACCGCTATCGCCCGCAGCACCAAGCGTATATCAATACCGGCACGGCCTTCGAGACGCCGACGTTCTCTGAGTTTGCCAACCCCGCTGGCGGTGGCTTCAACCCCAGCGTAGAGCCGCAAAAAGCCTGGAACCGTGAAGTGGGGCTGCGTGGTTACATCGAGCCGCTGGCGCTGGATTACGATGTCGCGCTCTTCTCCGTCCGTGTGCGCGATGAGCTGGTACCCTACGATGAAGGCGGCCGCACGTTCTACCAGAACGCCGGGGATACCAATCGTGATGGTGTCGAGCTGGCGCTGGGGTGGCAGTTGGCCGACCAGTGGCGTTTGGACAGTGCGCTGACCCTGGCGCGCTACGAGTTCGACGAGTTTGCCACGCCTTCTGAACGCTTCGATGGCAACCGCATTCCCGGCCTGCCGGAACAAACCTGGGTGAACCAGCTAACGTGGGAGAACCTCGACGAGCGCTTCGCCACGCTGGAGACCGAATACGTCGGTGACTTGGTGGCCGATAATGCCAACGAGACGTCGGTGGATAGCTACTGGCTGGTGAACCTACGGGTGGGCGACGGCTGGCAGCTGAGCCAACAGACTCGGCTAAGCGCCTATGTGGGCCTGCGAAATCTGCTGGATGAAGAGCACTACGCCAATGTGCGCTTGAACGGCACCTTTGGACGCTTTTACGAACCCGCCCCAGGGCGCAGCGTCTATGGTGGCGTAGAGTTGAGTTTTTAATCAGAAAAAATCGATGTTATCGCTTGATGTGCCTACGATCTGAGTAACCCTAGGCGGGGGCGCTGTGAATCCCTCCTTGGACGCTACTTTCGCCATCCATGGCGAAAGACCCCCGCTACGGGCTACTCAGATCGTCTCACCTTAAGTGCGTGAATGACCTTAATGACAACGGGCGGCCAATGGCCGCCCGTTTTCTATCTAGCTGACTCCGTGGAGCTAGCGGTTACTCGGGTAATGCGTAGCCAATCACGTAGTCACCCATCTTGGTGCCAAAGGTGCCGTGACCACCGGCTGTCACCACCACGTACTGGCGGCCGTCGGCGCCGGTATAGGTCATCGGCGTGGCTTGACCACCGGCGGGTAAGCGCGCTTTGTAGAGCTCTTCACCCGTGGTGATGTCGTAGCCGCGCAGGTACTGGTCCAGCGTGCCGCTGAGGAAAGAGACGCCGCCAGCGGTGGTCAGCGGGCCGCCCAGCGCGGGCACGCCCACGTTCAACCCAATCGGCAGGCCAAAGGGCATGCTGTCGCGGGTGGTACCGTTGCGATGTTTCCACACGACTTCTGCATCCTGCAGGTCGATACCGGCCACATCGCCCCAGGAGGGCGCTTGGCAAGGTAAGCCCAACACGGAAAGCAGCGGGCCTAGTTCTACCGCATAGGGTGCGCCTTCGTTGGGCTGTAGGCCTTGCTCGCTGGCGGAGCCTTGGCCCTCTTCGACTTGGTCACGGGGCACCAGCGTAGACACGAACGCGAGGTACTTCGCGCCGGTAAACAGTGCCTGGCGCTCAGGATCGACCGCAACGCCACCCCAGTTCATTACCCCCACGTTACCCGGGTAAACGATGCTGCCTTCCAATGAGGGCGGCGTGTATTGGCCTTCGTAGCGCAGCGAGCGGAACTGGATGCGGCACATCATCTGATCGAACGGTGACGCGCCCCACATATCCCGCTCGGTGAGCGGCGGTGGCAGCAGGTTCAGCGCCGAACGCGGCTGCGTCTCTGCGGTCCAGTCGCCTTCAATGGCCCCCTGAGGTGCGGGCACTTCTTCGATCGGCACGATGGGCTCGCCGGTTTCCCGGTTGAGCACGTAGAGGCTGCCCTGCTTGGTGGGCTGAATGACGGCAGGCTGGGTGCCGTTTTCAGTTGCCAAGTCGATCAGAACCGGCTGAGCCGGGGTGTCCATGTCCCACAGGTCGTGGTGAACGAACTGGTAGACCCAGGCCACTTGGCCGTCGTCCAAATTCAGCGCTACGAGCCCTGCGCTGTAGGTTTCATCGTTTTCAGAGCGGTCAGCGCCGTACTGATCCGGGGTAGCATTGCCCATGGGCAGATACACGAGCCCCAATTCTTCATCGACGCTGATCGGTGCCCACACGTTGGGAGAGCCGCGGGTATAGGTTTCTCCCTCTTCGAGTGGGGCGGTGTCGTCTGGGTTGCCACTGTCCCAGTTCCACACCAGCTCGCCGGTATGCACGTCGAAGGCACGGATCACGCCGGACGGCTCGTCGATGGAGCTGTTGTCGGTGACGTGGCCGCCCAAAATGACCAAGTCTTCCGTCACCGTGGCCGGAGAGGTGGAGTAGTAGCCGCCAGGGGAGAACTCGCCAATGTTATTGGTGAGATCCACTTCGCCGTTGTTGCCAAAGCTTTCGCAGCGCTCGCCGGTATCGGCATTCAGCGCAATCAGGCGGGCATCGGCAGTGGGTAAGTAGAGCCTGCGCGGGCACATTACGTCCGTGGCGCTTAGCATGGCCGCTTCACCGCCGTCATCGGACGCTGGGCTGGCGCCTAGGCCGCTGATGAAGAGCAAGAAGGCCAGGTCCAGGTCGAACTGGCTGCCGTCATCGAACAGCACGCGAGGAGTGGCCGTGCCGTCTTCCGCAGACGCCGTGCCATCGTTAGTGCTGCTGTCTGTGTTTTCAGCGTCGTCGTTCGAGGCTTCGTAGTTAGACGCATCGTAGTAGGCGAGGCCGCGGCAGGTCATGTGGGCCCAGCCGGAGAAATCGTCTGCGCCCATGGTGCTGATATTGGGATCAAACTCCCAAAGGGTTTCGCCGGTTTCCGGTGACAGCGCCATGGCACGGCTATGCGACGTGCAGATATATAGGCTGTCGTTGACTTTCAGCGGCGTGTTCTGGTTGGTAATTTCCGGCGGGGCGTTGGGGCCGGGTTCATCGCCGGTTTGAATGCGCCACACTTCTTCCAGTTCGCCAACGTTCTCGGGCGTGATTTGGTCGAGTGACGAGTAGTGGGTGCCGGCATTGGTACCGCCGTAGGCAGGCCAGTCGTCGCCCGCGACCTGGGCTGGGTTGACGGCCTCGGTGCTATTGGCGGACTCGATGGTGCCTTCCACCGTGCCTGGGTAGCTAAACTGGCTGGCAATAGCAACGATGATCGCCGCGCCAATACTGGCCATGAGCGCCAAGCTGCCACCTCGCGAGTTGAGCGGTTTGCGCCACCACGGCAGCAGCATGATGATGCCGATGAGACAGGGAATGGCGACCCTAGGTACCAGTTGCCACCAATCCAGCCCGACTTCCCAAAGTGCCCACACCAGGGTGGCGAACAAAATGAGGGCGTACAGCCAAAGTGCCGCCCCTTTGCGCAAGGCCAGCAGCAGCCCGGCCACTACTAAGCCCGCCCCAGCGATCAAGTAGTAGGCGCTACCGCCTAGCATGAGCAGTTGGCCGCCACCTACGGCAAGTGCAATGCCAGCTAACGCCAGCAGCAAACCCAGCACCAAGGCTGGCCATTTGCCGCGAGCACGCGTGTGTTCATCCATGAGGTAAACCCCTCTTAACAACGAGTTGATGCCGCTTAACCGACAAGGTCTGCGGCGGCTCCACAACGTGCCCTAACCCATCGGCAGGGCCGATGGGTTAAAACACACATTGATTAGCTGTGATTTTAATAATCAATTCGCTTTTGGTCTAATACTTTGCTGGCTAATCGATACCAATGCCAAAAGCCGCGCTACTCAACATAGCGCGGCTAGAAGGGAGGGGAAGCGATGATAGGTAGATTTAACCTAGCGTAACCTGCCTGTGGGGAGGGCGTATCAGTTCAGCTTAACCAGCATTTTACCGGTGTTGCCCCCCTCAAAGAGCGCCAGGAAGGCATCGGGCGTATTGTCGAGTCCCTCTTTAACGGTCTCTTTGTAGTCCAGCTTGCCATCGGCGACCTGCGGCGCGACCTCGTTCAAAAAGTAGCGGTAGCTGGACCAGTGATCGGCCACGATGAACCCTTGCATTTTGGCCTTACGAACCACGAGCTGCGAGAGGTTATTTGGCCCCGGCGTGGGCGCTTCGGCGTTGTAGCTGTCGATCATGCCGCAGACGGCAATGCGCGCTCCCTCGTTGAGCTGGCTGAGCGCCGCTTCGAGGCAGATACCACCTACGTTCTCAAAATAGACGTCGATGCCGTTGGGGCTGGCGAGCTTGATGGCATCGCTTAACTCTTGCGCGCTGCGGTCACGGTAGCTGACCGGCTCGACGCCGAGGGTTTCCAACCAAGCAAGCTTATGGGCAGCGCCCGCGATGCCCACCACGTGGCAGCCTTTCGCTTTTGCTAGCTGTACGGCCAAGGAGCCCACTGCGCCGCTGGCAGCACTGACGAGGACATTATCGCCCGGTTTGCACTCGGCGATCAGGTTGAGGCCTGTCCAGGCGGTCATGCCGGGCATGCCGAGCACCCCTAGGTAGGCTTGGTCGGGCACGTTCGTGTCGGGAAGGGCCGTCACGCTGTTCCCCGGCAACTGTGCGACATCGCGCCAGCCGCCCATATGGCTCACCTTATCGCCTACTTTCAAGCTGGAGTGGTTCGAGGCGATGACTTCACCAATCGCACCGCCCTCCATGGGCTTGCCAAGCTCGAAGGGGGCGACGTAGGTGTGCACGCCGCTCATACGACCACGCATGTAAGGGTCGACCGAGAGCCAGTGGTTGCGAATACGCACTTCGCCCTCTTCTAACTCGGGTAACGCTTGGCTCTCCAGGGAGAATAGCTCGCGCTTGGGTAAGCCGGTCGGGTAGTCGGTGAGGGTATAAAAACGAGATTGCATGGCTGCCTCCTGCATTGAAGTAAACGTAACGTTCCTTGCAGGGTAGAGACCATTAGCACGCTTGCAAGTTCGCCATACGTTCACACCAAAAAAAACGGCCCGAACGGGCCGCTTTGCTCAGCAGGGGTTGCCCTGGGGCAACGCTGATCGTTTAAGGGGTATCACACGCTTGCGGGTGTGTTATCCGTTAATCTACCAGAGTGATCATCACGGGGGCCGTCCCTCGGCGAATCATACCGAGTGCCCGCGCTGCCCGCTTGGAAAGGTCGATGATGCGTCCTTTGACGAACGGACCGCGATCATTGATCAGTACTTCCACTTCTTGCCCGGTATCCGGGCGGGTGACCAGCACTTTGGTACCGAAGGGCAGGCTAGGGTGCGCTGCGGTCAGTGCCTGCTGGTCGAAGGGCTCGCCACTAGCGGTGGTGGCCCCTTGAAAGCGGTCGCTGTAAAAAGAAGCCACCCCTTCTTGTAACTCTGTGGTCGTTACGGCTTGACTGGCAACTGCTTGATTGACAAAGAGCAATAGCAATAAAACAGCAAAACCGCTCGTTCGGATCGTACGTAGATAGTCTCCCATAGGAGTACCTCAGTGGTTCGTAAAGCGGACTCCGCATTCGTTGACGAGGTGCCGATAGGCGTATGGATAGTAGCTTGCCCTCTGGAGGTCGGCAAGCTTTAAGAAGATCGACGCAATTAGCTCCATAATTCTGCTTTTTGTTCAACGGCGCTATGCCCTTGAGATTCAGTGGCTTAAGCAGCGTCAATGAAGTGAATTAATGAAGACGCGTGGGCGATGCACTATTTTTCATCAAACGCTCACTTTAACTCGTTAAGCACCTTATAATTTCCCATCGTTCACGATGCTCTCTATGGCGTCACCCACCCTCGCCAATGAACAAGGATGCACCCATGGCTAAGACTTCTTCTCTCACTCTGTTGATTGTGGCGGTGGGCGGCGTTGCCGTTGGCTACTTTGCCGCGCAAACGTTGCCAAACCTGGCCCCTCCTGCAGAAGCGCCCGACGCAGAAACGACGGCCGAGCAGGACACGACGCCTGCGGCCCTGCAGGGCCTGGAGTACCTCACCTTGGGCGAGCGTGCGCGTGGCGAGATCACCTCCGCGAGCGAGCTCAACGGTAAAGATGGCAGCCGCTTTACCCGTTATGCCATCACGTTGGACGAAGAGGCGCTAGTGGAGGTGTCGTTGAGCGGGGCGCTGCAGGGCACCGTCGCCCTGTATGACGACCAGCTTCAACTGTTGGCCAACGCAGACACGGTACGCCACCGCATCGAAGAGAACGGCGATTACATCGTGGTGATCAGCGGTGCCGACGCGCATAGCTATGGGCCTTTCAACGTCAACAGCCGCACTATTGAGCTGAGCGATGCCGATACCATGACGGTGGGTACGCCCATCGATAGCTGGCTCGATACCACCGAACGTGAGATCACGCTAACCATCGAAGAAGCAGGCATGTACCAGATCGAAATGCGTGCCGATGAGTTCGATGCGTACCTAGAATTGGAAGGCCCGAACGATTACTACCGCGAAGATGACGACAGCGCGGGTGAGTTGAATGCTCGCATTGCCGATTTTCTTGCCCCCGGTGAGTACACGTTGACTGCCCGCTCTGCCTTTGGTGATGGCAGTGGCCTGTTCACCCTGACGGCCGAGCCCCATGAGCTGCCGGGGAATGGCGAGCTGCGTAACGATGGCACCGTCACCCCCAACGAGACGCTGAGCGGCTGGTACAGCGGGCAAGACGTCACGTATGACTTAGAGATCGACCAAGCGGGCATGTACCAAATCGATATGAGCTCCAGCGATGTGGACGCTTACTTGGTACTCGAGGGCCCTAACGGTTATTACCGTGAAGATGATGACAGTGCGGGTGAGTTGAATGCGCGCATTGCCGATTTTCTCGCGCCGGGTACTTACCAACTCACGGCCCGTACCGCCTACGGCACTGACAGCGGGCTGTTCACCCTCGCCATCGAGCCGCGTGATCTGCCGAACGATGTCGAGTTACGCAACGAAGGCGCGCTCACTCCCGATGAAACGCTCAACGGCTGGTACAGCGGCGAGGCTCTGACCTATCAGCTCACGATAGAGGAAAGCTCGCTCGTCACGCTGAGCATGAGCTCTAACGACTTCGATACGTATCTTGAACTGTACGGCGAAGGCGTGTCCTATACTGACGACGACAGCGGCGGTGGTACCAACGCCCGTTTAGAGCAGGCGCTACTGCCCGGCACCTATACCGTGAGCGCACGCGGTTTTAGCGCCAGCGGCAGCGGTATGTTCGAACTAGCGGTGAGCGCAGAACCCACCGAAATGCAGCCGGACACCTAAAGCCACCGCGAAGTATCGGTTCGTTTTCAACAACGCCCCTGCCGCTCTGCAGGGGCGTTGCCGTTCTACGATGATCAGCCCGCCTCATAGGGTGAGTGATTCACAAGGAGGTTAAGATGCTACGCACGTTCAAAACGCTAGGAGTGGGTCTATCGCTCGCCGGAGCGCTTCTCTTGGGCGGCTGTTTGGCCGCTGATACATCGCCCTCAGAGCCGTTTGCATTGGCCTCGCTGGCCGTGGAAAAACAGTACGTGGCCCCGGGATGCCAAGGGGAGCAGTGTTCGACGGTGACTATCTCAGCGCTGGCATTTCCCCAGGCGCCTGCGTTAAGCGAGGCCCTACAAACCCGCTTGCTCACCCTAGGCATGGCGATCAGCGACGAGACGGCTGCCCCTGCCGAGAGCTGGGACGCGTACGCCGAGCGCTTCCTGAGTCTGGCTGAAGAGGACAACCAAGCCGCGCCTGGTGACATGACCAGCGAAGCGCTATTGGAAGCCACGGTGTACGCACGTCATCACGACCTGTTGGTCATCGAACTCAATAGCTATGTGTATCATGCCGGCCAAGCGCATGGGCTTCCGTTGACCGAATACATGGTCATCGATGAGCGCGAGCGGCGCATCGTCGAGCCCGAGGACATGCTGGTGGACGGGCAGGAGGCCGCTTTCGATACCCTTTTGGCTGACGCGCATCAGCGCTGGATCACTGAGATGGGCTTTGATGCGCAGTTTGCAGCCCAGTGGCCGCTGAGTAAAAGCCGCAACATTGCGCCGCTGGAGGACCGCTGGGAAGTAACCTACAACGTTTATGACATTGCGCCCTATGCGGCGGGCCAGCCAACCCTCACGCTCCCCCTTGAGGCGCTGAAAGGCGTGGCCAAGCCGCGTTACCTGGGCCAATAAACTAGCTCTGCGATTGCTCCTAATGGCGTAAAACAAATCGCCGGTTATCGACTACGCTGAAAAGCAGCTCGCCGACACGAGACGTGTGGGGGAGCTGCTTTTTTATTGTTCCCACGAAGACCAATAGGCATGGATCGCTTATGACACTCGATACGCAAGCCGCTCGGCAAGTGCAGCTACTGGTGGTCGATACTCAGGGCCGCTTGCTGCTCAAACGCGAGGCATCGCCTCCCCACTGGACGCTACTCGGCAGCGCGCTGGCTCACGATGAAGATTACCCGGCGGCGGCAATCCGTTTGCTCTTCGAGGAAGCCGGGCTTACCTGCCCCTTGGGGCCGCTACTTCGCCAGCGTGCCCACACCGCGAAAGCGGGCCAAACCGGTGAAGAGCGCTTTTTCTTGGTGCGCTGTCCTGATACCCAGCTTGACACCCACGACAACGCCCAGGGCAGGCTGATGCTGGACGATGGCCGTGACGCCACGCCCTGCTACGCGTGGTGGCCACTCTCGGAAATGCAGAGCAGCGAGAGTGACACCTTTTCGCCGTCCTGGTTGCCAGAGCTGCTGGCCAGCGTGCTGTTTAGCGAGATGATGATGCCCACCTCAGCGGCCCGCCTTTAAGCACCCAACGACCACCAGCAGGGCGGCCGTAGGTAGCCGCCAGTCGAATACGCTCATGCCTGCCAGGACGAGTAGCAACGCTGCCAAGATAGGCACGCCATACGCCAAGCTGCCCACGAGGCTGGCGTGACCGAATCGCAGCGCTTTGTCCCACGCCACCATGGCGATGCCGTAAGGCCCCAAGCCTAGCGCGATGCCTGCCACGAGCGCTTCGCCGCGGGGCAGCGCCACGTCACCCTCCAGCCAAACGCTAGCGATACAGGTGAGTGCACAAGCAATCAACAATAAGCGCGGCAGCAGCGGCGTGAGTGAGATAGGGGCCGCTTGACCTAGCCATGAATAGAGTGCCCAGCAGCAGGCCGCCAGCAGCGCCAAGCCATAGCCGGAAGCCGAACCGCCAACTCCCCCGCTGAGCGCTTGGGGCAGCAGTAATATCGCCGCGCCCGAAAAAGCGATCAGCGCGCCGGCCACGCTTGCCCACTGCAACCGTCCCCAGCGGCTCCACTGGCTCAGCAGCACGAACAGCACCGGCCATGTATAGGTAATCAACGCCGCTTCGGCGGCGGGGGCGAGACGCATACCAATGAAATAGCTGCTGACGGCGCCTACGATCAGCAGCGGGATACCCAGCCAGACGATCAGCTGCCAGCCCAGCGAACAGGTGGGCATAGAAACACGACGGCTGAGCGGCAGCGTGGCCAGCGCGCCTGCTAGCAGCGTGAGGGCGGTGAGCTGTAAGGGGGCCGTGGCATTGGCGAGTTCGGCCAGCAGCGGTGCCATGCTCCATAACGTCACCGCCAGCAAGGCGGCACACACGCTGTATGTTGAGGATACCGCTACCGGGGAGTGAAGGGGGGGCATGATGCGTCTCCTAAAGCCGTCGATGATTCAAGCCGTCAAGGGACCCCGTCTTGAAAGGATCCCATGCCGCGCAGCATACTCATCACTTACCCATCAAGATAACGATCTTTTATGATCGATATCATCAACAATGGTGATGTATGCGGGCACCCACGTTTGACTTGACGCTATTGAGGACGCTGGTAGCCATTGCGGACACCGGCAGCGTGACGGCGGCGGCAAAACGGCTGGCCTATACGCAGTCGACGGTGAGCATGCAGCTGCAGCGGTTGGAGGCGCAGCTCGCGGTGAGCCTGCACGAGCGGGAAGGGCGGCGGCTGCGCTTTACCGCAGAGGGCGAGCGTTTACTGGCCCATGCACGACGGCTGCTGGCGCTCAACGACGAGGCCTGGAGCGATATGCAGGCCCGCCAGATTACTGGCGATCTTACGCTGGGCATTCCTGAGGATTACGCCTCACTGCTGCCGTCGGTGTTTGCGTACTTTCACCAGCTTTACCCCGCCGTAGGGCTAACGGTTCAGTGCGGCACCAGCGCCCACTTGGTCGAACAAGTGAAAGCCTCGGCGCTGGATTTGGCGCTGGTGACGCGCCAGCGGCACTCCCCCGGGGGCGATGTCATTCGCCGAGAGCCGCTGGTGTGGGCGGTAGGAGTACACCAGCAGCCCTCCTTGAGTGACCCTATTCCACTGGCGCTTTACACCCCAGGCGCGGATGTATTTCGCGAAGTGGCCGAGCAGGCGCTGCAAGCCGCCGGGCGAGATTGGCGAGTGGCCTATACGAGCCAATCCATGGCGGGGCTAGCGCCGATCGTGACGGCGGGCTTGGCCGTGGTCGTCGTGACTCGCAGTATGCTCACGCCTACGCTGCGCCCGCTGGATGAGAGCAGCGGGTTGCCTGCACTGCCGATGATCGAGCTGGCCCTGCACCGCGCCCCGCACCGTCCATCCGAGCCCGCACGGCGGTTGGGTGAATTGATACGCGAACAGCTAGCGGCTGCCAGCGAAGCGTTATAAGGTAAACCGCTGGCTAATCATTATTTTTCTAACGGGTCGACGTTGCACTATGCTGACGGTGACGACATGGCTGGGCAGGGAGTCTTGAATGCACGAGTTAGATCACTATATCTATCCACACCGGGTGCTGCACTGGCTGGTGGCACTGGCGGTGCTGCTCTCGCTGGCGAGCGGCCTGACACTGGGGTTTTTGGGCTATGAACGCACCTTGGCGCTGGTCGGAAATACGCTCACGAACCTGCTCTATACCAGCCATAAAACGTTGGGCGTCACGATACTGCTGCTCATAACGCTGCGCATCATCACGCGAGTGGCGTTCGTGGTGCCGGATCACGATCCGCCTTTGAACGCCTTCGAACGTATGGTCAGTACCAGCGTTCACCACCTGCTGTATGCCGCATTGGTGGCGATGCCGCTGATCGGCTGGGCTGCCACGGCGACAGGCGGCTTCCCCGTCGAGTTTTTCCACTGGCACTTGCCAGGGCTGCTGGGTAAAAACGACGCTCTCTCGCAAACCCTGTTCATGTGGCACGAGCGTTTGGGCTGGGCACTGGTGGTGCTGATCACGCTGCACGTTGCGGGGGCGCTATTCCACTGGCGTATCAAACGCGACAACGTGATGAAACGCATGAGCCTGTTTGACTAAGCGGCGCCGCTTCTCCTCCTATCACGCCGAACCATAGCCGTAAGACCGGTTGGTTTGGCGTGATTTCTCCGCGTACATATGGCAATCGGCCTCTTTGAGCAGTTGCGCGAGCGTGCAGTTGTCGTCGCGGCTAAGGCTCATCCCGATGCTGATACCGACCTTCACCAGCGCGCCGCAGGGCAGCTTGATCGGTGCGCTCACGGCCTGGGTGATGCGGCTGCAGATATCGTCCAGCAGGCTGGGGTCTTGGATGTGCTCCAGCAGTAAGATGAACTCATCTCCACCAAAGCGCGCGCAGTGGTCGCCTTCCCGCGCCACGTGCGCTAGCCGCTTGGCCACTTGCTGAAGCACGAAATCTCCCGCTTCGTGGCCGAATTGATCATTGATCGGTTTGAAGCGATCGAGATCGCACATGATCAGCGCCAGCGGCTCGTGTTGGTCATGGCTGCGGGCCAGGGCCGCTTCGGCGTAGCGCACCAAGCCGTGCCGATTCAGTAGCCCCGTGAGCATGTCGTGGTTGGCAAGCTGCTCTAGCGCATGAGTGCGGGCAGCGACTTTGGCTTCCAAGGCGGCTTCCTGCTTCTTGAGCATGGCGACGGTGTTGGCCTGGGCGCGCTCTTTTTGCCATTTCAGTTTGTTGAACCGCGCTGCCAAGGCAAAGGAGAGCAGCAGCATCTCGATGGCCGAGCCGATCTGAATGCCATGCAGCGTGACGAAGTTCGCAGGCAGTATGCTCATGTTGCGCAGCGCGAACACGGCCGCGCCAAGTAAAAAAATCGACCACGCGACCACGAACAGGCGAGCGCTCGGCACGCGTCGCCAACTGCAGTAAATTCCACATACTAACAGCAGCAGCGACGCGCTGAACCCAACCACATCCATCAAGCGTAGCGCGTATTGTATGGGTAGCAGCAGGGCGGCGAGCAGTGCGACCCAGTAGATCATTCGGCAGCCTGACAGCATACGGTGCCAGCGGGGGCTATAGCGCCACGTGTTGAGAAAACTCTGGGCGAACAGTGTGGCCATGGCCGAGGCAAACGTGAAACCAATGGCCACGAGCCGCGCGGTGTGCTCGCCGAGAGCGCTCCAGAAGATCAGGGTTCCCAGGCCATTGAAGGTCAAGATCGCCAGAGTAAAACCAAAGCTAAACAGCGCGTAGTAGAGAAAGACGCGCTCCTTGAGACCCAAAAAGAGCAGAAAGTTATACACACCCAGCGCCAGCAGCATGCCGAAGTACGTGGCTAGCCAAAAGTTGTGCCGATCGTTTTGGGTATAGAAACTGTCCGGCGTCATCACGCTGTAGTTCAATACCTTACTCCCGGCGGCGGTGACTTGGCTGTACAGCGTGACGGTTTCGCCACCGGCGAGCGTCACTGGAAAGACCGCCTGTCGGTGGGCGAGCGCGCGCGCCGAGAGCGGTAGCGCACTGCCGCTTTGCTGCACCTCGCTAAACTGCGCTCTCAGGGTGTAAAGCGTGACGACATCCAAAAAAGGATATTCGAACGTTACCAGCCAGGTGGCCGGGCGGGGCGAGGCGTTGTGCAAGCGAACGGTCAGCCACGTGTCGCCTTGGGTATAGCCTAGGTGTAAGTCGTCATCGCTAGTGACGGGTTGAAAATCCTTCGTGTGGTCCAGCACGTCACGTAGCGTTAGCGGTGTCTCGGTGTGCCAGTAGCGAGTGACGTCGTTGAGCGAGTAGCGGGCGTGTTCAGGAGAGATCGACAGCGTATTCGCGGCGCTTGCCTGAAGGCACCCACTGAACGAGAGGACAACGAGACAGAGCAGTAAGCGCTTTAACCAACCGTGAGCATCCATAGCGTTCGCTTTTGTGATGTTTTTACTCCGCTCAGGAAACCCTGATCGCTAACGAAAGGGCGAAAGAAAGACGCCTTCGTGGTGCGGGTAGGATGGCGTGGGTCATCCAAAACCACTTTGAGTGTAGCCGTGATTCCCTCCCAGCAGATGAGAATGATGCTAAAGCGTGAGACGGTTCAGACTTTCAGTGAGTCGCTGAATCAACTGCCCGCTATGTCGCCAAAAGTGCCAGTAGAGCGGTACGGTTAACCCGTGCCCCGGCGCGATACTCACCAGTTGGCCTGATTGCAACTGTTCGGCAGCTTGGCGCTGCGGAATCATGCCGTACCCAATGCCCGCCATGGCCAAGCGCACAAAGCCCTCTGACGAAGGGCACAAATGGTAAGGAAAGTGCCCCTGGTAGCCGCACTGGGCCAAAAACTGGTGCTGTAGCTGGTCGTGGGGGCCAAAGACGATAGCCGGTGCTTTTTGAAAAGCCTCTGCGCTCGGGCCTTCTGAAAAAAAGCGTGCGACGTAGCTGGGCGATGCCAGTGGCTGATAAAGCATGTCTCCCACGTGCAGGCAGCGCGCACCGGCGATCGGATGGGGTGTAGCGCATAAGCAGGCGGCAACATCGCCATCTCGCAGGCGTTTTAAGCCCACGTCCTGGTCCTCGATGACCAGGTCGAGCAGCACCTCCTCCGATTGGCAGATATCCGCCACAGCGTCGGCCCACCAGGTGACGACGCTATCGGCATTCACGGCGATGCGGAGCCGAGGGGCGGCTCTTTCCAGGGTCGGTAGGGCGTCGTGTAAATCGCGCTCCAATAGCTGCACTTGCTGGTAGTGGGCGAGTAATCGCTGGCCCGCAGGGGTGGGGGCAAGAGTGGGATGGCGTATCAGCACCGGCTGGCCCAGGCGAACTTCTAGCGCTTTCACTCGTTGCGAAACGGCCGATTGCGACAATCCCATCACGTCGCCTGCCCGCTCGAAGCCGCCGCACTCCACCACGGTGGCCAGGGCATGCAGTAATTTGTAATCCACCATGGCGTTCTCTCTGTTGTTGGCTAGGGCAGTTAACCAACCCCACATTGGTGAGTAAAGACGTGCACGTCACGTTGCGTAAATGAAAATCAGTCTCTTTGTTTGACTTGCCGGGGAAGTGCGTCACAATTCGCCGCTTATGTGTAAAGGGGATGCAGCATGGAATTATTGCGGGTGGTTTTTTGTCACTACCGCTGGCCGTTTCTAGGCGCACTGGTGCTGAGCCTAGTGAGTGCTGGGCTAGGGGTGGGGGTGATTGCGTTCATCAACCAGCGGCTGATCGAAGCGGGCAGTGCCCTCTCCGCATTGCCCCAGTTTTTAGGGCTATTGGCGCTGCTGCTGGCGGTCACGCTGGGCACGCAGCTAGCGCTCACCTTGCTGGGCCACTACTTCGTCTTCGATCTGCGCTCCCGGCTGGTGAAGCGGATTCTGGATACCCATATCGAACGGTTAGAGCAGCTTGGTAACGCGACGCTATTGGCAAGTCTCTCCAGCGATGTGCGCAATATCACCATCGGCTTCGTGCGCCTGCCGGAGCTGGTGCAAGGCGTAGTGCTGACGCTGGCCTCGGTGGCGTACCTTGCGTGGCTCTCGCCGCAGATGGTGGTGATCACCGTGCTGTGGATGGCCTTCACCATGGGCGTTGGCTGGGTGCTGGTATCGAAAGTGTATCGCCACTTCCATCAGGTGCGCGAAAGCGAGGATCGACTGTACAAGGATTATCAATCGGCGATCGAGGGCCGCAAAGAGCTGGCGCTTAACCGTGACCGTGCGCGGCGCTTTTTTGATGAATCCTACACGGAGAACGCCAAAGCGTACCGCCACCACATCATTCGTGCGGATACCTACCATCTCAGCGCCAATAACTGGTCCAATATCATGATGCTGGGCGCCATTGGCGTGGTGTTCTTCATGGCCAACGTGCTGGGCTGGGCAAGCCCGGCGGTGGCAGCCACCTTTGCTCTAACCCTGCTGTTTTTACGCACGCCCTTGATTCAGGCCGTGGGCGCATGGCCCACGTTAATCAGCGCCCAAGTGGCGTTCGATAAACTGGCAAGCCTGGAGCTAGCGGAGTACCAGCCGGGCTTTGATGTGGAGGATCGCTTCCACGACTGGCAGCGCTTAACGCTCACTAACGTGGTGTATCGCTACACGCCGTCCTCCGGGGGCGAAGGCTTCCAGGTGGGACCGCTCAATCTCACGCTGGCGCGTGGCGAGCAGGTGTTTCTGATTGGCGGTAACGGCAGTGGTAAATCGACGCTGGCGCGTCTGCTGTCAGGATTGTACCGCCCGCAAAGTGGCCAAATTAGTGTGGATGGAAAGGAGCTTAGCCCGCAAGAGTGGGCTGCGTTTCGGGCGCGCTTTGCCAGCGTCTTTACCGATTTTCACCAGTTCGACCAAGCCATGGGGCCGGGCGGCAAAGCGGCTGACTCCGCGCTGGTCGCGACCTGGCTTGAGCGGCTGCAGATGCAGCATAAGCTTGAGTGGCAAGATGACCGGGTGGTGAATACTCAGCTCTCGCAAGGGCAGCGCAAGCGCTTGGCACTGCTGCTGGCGATTGCCGAAGAGCGGGATATTTTGCTGCTGGATGAGTGGGCAGCGGACCAGGACCCGCAGTTCAGGCGGCTGTTTTACCGCGAACTGTTACCCCACTTGAAAGCAATGGGCAAAACCGTGTTTGCCATTAGCCACGACGACAGCTACTTCGTCCATGCGGATCGTTTACTGGAGATGTCCAAGGGTCAGCTGAGTGAGTTGACGGGAGAGCAGCGGGCACAGGCCAGTGAGGACGCGGTGGCGCAGATCAGCTTGTAATGAGCGGCTTACCCTTTGCGCCGCGCCTGGCGGTCGCACCCTTCTAGCGGGCAATTACCGCATACGTCAAATTCATCGAGCAGGTAGCGCAGGCAGCAGAGCTTGCGCACCCGCTTGACCTCTTCACTGCCGCTGGGCTGATACGTACGCACTGGCTCGAATAGCGGATTGCGCTGCCCGTTGAGGGTGCGCGATTCCAGCAACGCGCGCGTGGTGGCCAGCGCCTCTTGGTTGACCAGCGGATGCGCTGCCAGGGCATTGACGTAATAGTCCACGTAGCCGCCTGCATTGCTCCAAAACACCCGTGGCGCGGCTCCAGAAATGGCCGAGAGGCGCTCGATGAGCGGTGCCCAGTGCTGCTCGATGAGCGTGGTAAAGCGCTCGGTGGTGTCCTGCGTTGTAAAGCGCTCGCCTTCATGGGGCAGCCAAAGCCCTTGAGCGCAGCCTTCTTCATTTTGGATCACATAGAGATCGTCCAGCCCGACGGGTAGGTCGCGGTTCAGCAGCAGATGAGCCGTCAGCGTGGGAACGGTGACGGTGCTGAAGTGCCACTTCGACCAGAGCGAGGCAATGGCTCGCTTGTCGCCGCCGGGGTAGCGGCTGGCGTAGCGCGCCATGTCCTCTTCGAGCAGCGCAGCGTTGCGCCAACGAGATGCCTTGATAGCCCCATGCGGCACCGCACCACCGATCAATGGCGGCGTAAAGTGCTCAAGCGGCCCCTGATAGCAATCAGCAAGAGACAGTGGCAGGGCGGTGTCGGGCTGGCGCAAGGCGAGAGGCATAACCGAACTCCAAGACGTGATAAGCGCACGTGGGTAGAGCGCCAGCATAAGCGATAATGCTTATCAGTTGAAGAGTTAATTGAGAACGACTCGTCTTCCAGCCGTGGCTATTATTGCGCCACGGCTATGCGGTGCCCGCCGTTTGGATGCTGCATGACCTGCATGGGTAGCCCGTAAATGGCTTCCAACGTGTCGTTTTGCATCAGAGCATCGGGCTTGCCGTGGGCCAGCAGGCGGCCGCTGTGAAGCGCCATGAGCTCATCGCAGTAGCGCGAGGCCATGTTGATGTCGTGAAGCACGATGATCACGCCCAGATTCAGCTCGTCGCAGAGCTTACGAATCAGCGCCAATACCTCCATTTGGTGGGCGATATCCAGCGCTGCGAGCGGCTCATCCAGCAGTAAAAAACGGCTGCCTTGGGCGATCAGCATGGCGAGCCACACCCGTTGGCGTTCACCGCCTGAAAGCGTATCTACCAAGCGGTCGGCGAAGGCTTCCGTGTGGGTGAGGGCAATCGCCCGCTCAATCGCCTCTTTGTCTGTTTGATTATGGCGACCTAGTAGACCGTGCCAGGGGTAACGCCCAAACGCCACCAGCTCGCGTCCGGTGAGATTTTCGGCACTGGGTAGATGCTGGGGCAGGTAGGCAACTTGACGGGCAAACTCACGATGCCCCCACGCCTGCAAAGGGCGTTCATCAAAATGAATATCGCCTTCACTGACGGGCTGCTGCTGCGCCAGCAGCTTGATCAGCGTCGATTTGCCAGAGCCGTTATGGCCAATCAGGCCATACACCTTGCCTTCTTCAAAAGTATGGTGAATTGGTTGAAGAAGGGGCTTGCCGTTGATGGCGAAGGTGGCACCCTGAACGTTAAACATGCGTCACTCCTGGCCAAGCGGACGTCGCGCGAATGAAAAGTGCATTGTATCGCTAATAGTTATCATTTAGAAATTTTTCCGTGACCGGCCGCTTATTTTTGTCATCAACGGCAAGCGTTGGTGCACGATGGCCATCACGATATGCCCGACGACCAGCAGGAGCAGTAGCCAAGAGAGCGGGCTGTGTAGCAGGTCGGCAGGGAGCATGAGCGCTGGGACCTCGTTCTCTGCACCAGGAATCACCTCAATACCATAGATCTTGAGTGGCCAGCCGCCGGCGTAGTTTCTGATTACTCCAAGACTGGAAATCAGCATCAACAGCACATAAAACAAGCCATGCACGGTGCTAGCCAGCCGGCCACGTAACGTGTGCAACTGCCGAGGCCGCTGACCACGCTGGTTAAGCCACCAGACTAATCGCGCTAAGGTGATGACCAATAGCAGTAGGCCAATCGCTCCGTGTGGCGCTAACCGTGACAGCATTAACGTCACGCTTGTTTCGCCAAATACACGCCACATGACCACGACAAAGAACTGTGTAAGCACTAATAGCGCAGTGAGCCAGTGCAGTAGACGACTGACGACACCGTAATGATGGGGAGTGTCGCGCCATGCAGTGGGCAACAGTGTAGAGGAGAGAGCAGCTTTCATAACGAGACTTAGTGGTAATGGGCTGAGCCAAGATTGTAGTGTGAATACTTATCATTTAGAATCTCGCCCTTTGATTTATTTCTGTTCCCTCGATTGCCAAGGTCACGCCAATGACAATGCCTGCCCGTGCCTCCGCTGTCCTCGTTGACGGGATATTGTCATGCATCTGATGGGCCGCCGTTCTCCCGCTCATATCTGCTTACTGCTGAGCTTGCCGTTGATGGTGCTGCTGGGGCTGAGCCTTCAGCAGCAGGGCGGTATCGCGCAGAGTGTTCAGGCGCTGCTGTTTCCCACGCTCGATAACGTCGATGAGCTGCTGCTGCACTTCGCTTGGTGGCCGCGTTTTACCATTGCGCTATTAGCCGGTGGCGGTCTAGCACTGGCTGGGGTGTTGATGCAGCAGGTGCTCCGCAACCCGCTGGCATCGCCCACCACCTTGGGCGTGGCGTCGGGCGCCAACTTGGCGTTGATGGCGGCTACGCTATTGGCCCCCGGCGTGCTTACGATAGGCAGTGAGTGGATTGCATTGCTGGGTGGCGCTGCCGCTATGGGGCTGGTGTTTGCACTTTCGTGGCGGCGTGGGTTGGCGCCCATTGCGGTGGTGCTGGCGGGGTTGGTGGTCAATCTTTATCTGGGGGCGCTCTCGACGGCCCTGCTGTTGTTCAATCACGAAACCCTGGCGGGTCTGCTGATTTGGGGGGCTGGCTCCCTGGCGCAAAATGGTTGGGATGGCGTGGCGTCGCTGGCTCCCAGGCTAGCCATTTGCGGCTTGGCGGCGTGGCTGCTGCTGCGTCCTTTGGCCGTTTTGGAGTTAGACGACGCCAGCGCCAAAAGCCTGGGGATTTCGCTGAAGCATTTGCGCTTTGCCGGGTTAGGGCTGGCGGTCTTCATCACCGGCAGCGTGGTGAGTGTGGTGGGTATCATCGGCTTCATTGGTTTAGCGGCTCCCAATATCGTGCGTATGGCGGGGGCACGCACGCTGCGTGCGCGCTTGCTCTGGTCGACGTTATTAGGCGCCGTACTGTTGGCCACCACGGATCTCTTACTGCAGCGCTTTTCCGGCATGATGGCGACGCTGATTCCCACCGGGGCCGTGACGGGCGCCTTAGGCGCACCGCTGCTGATGTGGTTAATTCCGCGCCTTAAACTGCAGGGCGACCGACCTCCCCAGACAACCGGCGTGGTGATCACGCGCCACGCCGCGCCCCATCGGTTAGCGATAGGGCTACTGCTAGCGCTGGTGGCAGCTATGGTGGTGGGCCATTTGGTGGGGCAAGGGGCCAACGGCTGGAGCATCATCGCCCCGACGAACTGGGGAGTGATCGAGTGGCGCTTTCCGCGCGTGATGGCGGCAGCGGCCAGCGGTTTGATGCTGGCAATAGCGGGCACTATTCTGCAGCGCCTTTCGGCTAACCCCATGGCGAGCCCTGAAGTGCTGGGTATCAGTGGTGGCTGCGCCATCGCGCTGATTTTAGGTATTTATCTGCTCCCCGCTCCCAGCAATGCCATGCTGGTGGCGATAGGAACGCTGGGGGCGTTGGCGACGCTGCTTGTGCTGGTAGCGCTCAACCGTAAGAGTGGCTTTGTGCCTGAGCGTTTACTGCTCAGCGGCGTAGCGATTAGCGCGCTGTTCGATGCGGTGCGCAGCGTGCTGCTGGCGGGCGGTGACCCGCGCGGCCAGCAGGTTATTGCGTGGCTGGCAGGCTCTACTTATTACGTGGATGTAGGCAGCGCGCTGCTCGTGGGCAGTATGGCGGCAGGACTTGCGTTGGTATCGCTGCCGTTCACCCGCTGGCTGGATATTATGCCGCTGGGTACCGCCACAGCGCGTTCGCTGGGCATTGGCCTGAACCGTGCGCGCCTAGCACTACTGCTGCTGGTCGCTGTGCTCACCGCCTGCGCCACGCTAGTGGTGGGGCCGCTCTCCTTCATTGGCTTATTGGCACCGCACATGGCCCGGCTAATGGGCTTCTCCCGCGCCCGCCAGCACTTAGTAGGCGCTGCCTTGATCGGTATGCTGTTGATGGTGTTGGCCGACTGGGTGGGCCGTCAAATCATGTTCCCGTATGAGATTCCCGCAGGCTTGGTGGCCTCGCTGATTGGCGGCGCCTACTTCATGTGGGGGCTACGACGGCTATAAGCTGTGCTAATGCGCCATTAGCAAGATGATTTTTGGTTATGTGAGCCTTCCCTTACCCTGTCGCCATCTTCACTCCAGCAAAAGGCGAACGGCAATGTGGGAAAGCTACTTAACGGGTTTGGTAGTTTGCGGCGGTATCATCATGGCGATTGGGGCGCAGAACGCCTACGTGCTGGGGCTGGCCGTTCGCCGCGAGTACCACTGGTGGTCGGCGGGGCTGTGTATAAGCGCGGATATCATCCTGCTTACGGCGGGTATGTTTGGTGCCAGCGCGTTTTTGCTCACCATGCCCAATGCCATGGAAGCCATGCGCTGGGTAGGCGTGCTATTTTTGAGCTGGCTAGCGGCACAAGCGCTATGGCGCGCTGCCAGCGGCCGCGAAGGCTTGAAAGCCAACAGCGCCAAAGCGCGTAGCCTGCGCGGCGTGTTACTGGCGACGCTGGCGGTGACGGTGCTCAACCCGCAAGTCTACCTCGATACGCTGCTGTTAATTCCCGCCATTGGTGCCCAGCAGGAGAGCGCCGGTGTGTTCGTTGCCGGAGCGTCAACGGCGTCGATTCTCTGGTTCAGCTTGCTGGCCTGGGGCGGCGCGGCGCTGTCGCCCTGGCTCTCCCGCCCTGCGGCATGGCGCACCATCGACGGGCTGATGGGCCTAATGATGGCCGCCATCGCGGTGCACCTGGCGCTCGGCTCGGCGTTGTTGTAACGGTTTGATTGACGTATTACGCCTGATCGAAGTAGCGCTTGATGATATCTAATACCTGCTCAATATCGCTGTCGCTGATATCGCGATGCACCACCATCCGTGTGGCGTAGAGTAGCTCTATCAGTACGCCATGCTCTTTAAGCCAAGCGGCCAGCGGCGCGATATGCGCTTTGTCGATCTGAACAAACACCATATTGGTGGCCTGTGAGGTCACCTCGATGGCGGGAAAGACGGCCAAGCCTTCCGCCAAGTGGGCCGCACGGCGGTGATCGTGTGCCAAATCCGCTACATGGTGATCCAGCGCGTGCTGGCAGGCGGCGGCAATAATACCTGCCTGGCGCATTCCGCCTCCCACTACTTTACGCCAGCGCCGAGCGCGGTCGATCAATGCCTGAGAGCCCACCAGTGCCGAGCCCATGGGCGTACCTAGCCCCTTCGAAAAGCATAGCGATACGCTGTCGAAGGGCTGGCAGAGCTGCGTGAGTGAGGTATCCGTCGCGACGGCGGCATTGAAGAGCCGGGCACCGTCTAGGTGGGTGGCCAGACCATGTTCTCGAGCCAGCGCGGTGGCCTGCTGCACGTACTCGGCAGGCAGTACCTTGCCGCCTATGGTGTTCTCCAACGCGAGCAGCCGGGTGCGGGCAAAGTGAAAATCGTCGGCTTTGACGGCGGCGGTGATTTTTTCGAGTGGCAGGCTGCCGTCTGGGGCGTTCTCGATCGGCTGCGGTTGAATGCTGCCCAACACGGCGGCACCGCCCCCTTCATAGCGATAGGTGTGGGCGCTCTGGCCAACGATGTACTCATCACCCCGCTCGCAGTGGGCCATCAAAGCCACCAAGTTGCTCTGGGTGCCGCTGGGGAATAGCAGCGCGGCTTCTTTGCCCGCACGCTCAGCCAGCGTGGCTTGAAAGGCATTCACCGTCGGGTCGTCGCCCCACACATCGTCGCCCAGCGGCGCCGACATCATGGCGTCTCGCATGGCGGCGGTAGGGCGTGTCACCGTATCGCTACGTAAATCAATCGTCATCGAACGACTCCTGGTTGGGGAGTGGGACAGGGCATGATGCCGATAACCCACTATGGTTAATGGGCACGACACCCAACGTTTATCTGCCCGGTCTGACCGTATGGCAATCCAGCATAGGCAATAAGATGGATCTTAAAAGTGGTTATCCGTTCTGGACGGTAAAAAATGGCTTGTTAGCGCCGTTTCCCCAGCTTACTCAAGATCTCAATGTAGACACAGTGATCATTGGTGGAGGTATCACCGGTGCTTTGATCGCCGATGAGCTTAGCCGCCACGGCCATCAGGTGGCGGTGCTCGAACGGCGGGACGTTGGCTGGGGAAGCTCTGCCGCCAGTACGGCGCTGCTGCAGTATGAAATAGACACCCATATGGTGCATTTGGCCGAGCAGTACGGTGAGGTCAATGCCGTGATGGCTTATCGAGGCTGTGCCGAGGCGATTGTGTCCCTGGAGCGCTTGGCTGCCGAGTTGGGCAACGTCGCGTTCAGCCGCCAGGAGAGCCTCTACTTTGCGAGTCAAGAGGCGGATGTCGCTGCCTTGAGCGCTGAACTTACGATGCGCAAGCGTTTTGGCTTCGATGTCGCTTGGCTGGACAAGCGCACGATCGAGGCGGACTACGGCTTTTCTGCGCCAGGGGCGATTCTCTCCTCGCTGGCCGCCCGTGCCGACCCTTACCGTATGGCGTATCACCTATTGGAAAACGTCGTCCGACGCGGCAGCCAGGTGTTCGATCGCACCCAGGTGGAGCAGTTAACGCCGGACGGCGAAGGAGTGAGCGTCGTGCTGCGCAATGGGGCGACGCTACGCAGCCAACAGGTCGTCATCGCCGCCGGTTACGAAAGCCAAACGTGGTTGCCGGAGCCCGTGGCGGCCAATCGCAGCAGCTATGCGTTCGTGACCGACCCCTTACCCCGCGAGGTAATGGGCAAGCTGGGACACACGCTGGTGTGGGAGTCTGCGCGGCCGTATCTTTATCTGCGTTCTACTCAGGAGGGGCGACTATTGATCGGCGGAGAGGATGACGATGAAGACATCGCCGAGCGCCGCGACGCCCGGGTGATGGAAAAAGCGCGAACGCTGGCGGCCAAGGTAGAGGCGCTCTGGCCGGACCTTGAGATCAATCCGACGTTTTGCTGGGGCGGCACGTTCGCGGAAACCGACGACGGCTTGCCCTATTTCGGACCTCATGAGGCGCTGGGGCCAAGGGTTCATTTCGCCATGGCGTACGGGGGAAACGGGATTACTTACAGTATGATAGGTGCCCAACTGCTGCGGGCGTTGATCGAAGGGCGCGATCACCCTTTGCGCGCGCTGTTCTCATTTCAGCGCTAGCGCCCACGGGCATCAACGCGTCGCTGATAAGACGCTACACTACGAGTACGAACGCCTCTCATGCGTTCGTACTCGTCGTTAAGATAATCTTCCTGCCGTATCGCATCGTTTGATGAATAAGTGAGTGTTTGTCATGAGTCCCGCCCTGTTCCTTCGTGCCCTGGAGCGCAATGATTTGCGCTTCGTCCATGAACTCAATAACAACCAGAGCATCATGTCTTACTGGTTTGAGGAGCCTTACGAATCCTTCGATGAGCTCGAAGAGCTGTACAACAAGCACATCCACGACAACGCCGAACGGCGCTTCGTGGCCGAGGACAGCGTCGGTAACGCGATTGGCTTGGTGGAGCTGATCGAAATCGATTACATCCATCGCAGTGCCGAGTTTCAGATCATCATAACGCCCGAGCACCAGGGGAAAGGGTTTGCGCGCTCACTGATTCGTCAGGCACTGCACTACTCCTTCACGATTTTGAACCTGCATAAGGTCTACTTGATCGTCGCAGTGCAGAACGTCAAAGCGATTCATCTCTATGAAGAGAGCGGGTTCATCGAAGAGGGGCACTTGGTGCAGGAGTTCTTCATCAACGGCAAATACCGTGATGTAAAGCGCATGTACATCTTGCAAGAGACGTATTTGGCGCAGCTAGGACAGCAGCCAGACGAAGAAGGAGGGTGGGAGTAGATGTCCCGCATCTCGGTCAACGGCCAAAGCGCATTGACCGAGACGCGGGAAGCGCCTTATTGCTGGCGCATGTAGGCGGCGAGGGCATCGAACGCAGCGCGCTGCTGCTGAGCACGTTTTGCCCATACTTCCATCACATCGACTTCCATGGCCGATTTTTGAGACGTGGCATCTTTCATGGCGAACACTCCTGGTACAGGGGGAAAGGAAACGTTTTTGTTATACACAGCTTGCGTTGTGCAATGCAGTAAAATAGCTGTGATATGAATATTAGGCGCTTTCCTCCGGCGTGACTAGTCCAAAAGATGTAAGTGATCTGCCATTGCGCGTAAGAAATAGCTTACAAATCGTCGTGAGAGGGGCGCCTGTTGGGCTAGCTTGTTGAATGGAAAAGATTTTCATAATACAAAAAAGCCGACATGGCGTGTCGGCTTGGAGGGTTATCTTTTCGTCTAACGAGATGGAAACCGGCGCAAAAAGCGCTAGCTAGCCGTAAAAATCGGCGATGGCATCATTGGCGGCGCGTAGCCACTGTGCCTGGCAGTGCCAGAATGCCAGCACGTCATCGCTGACAGGCGGGGTGAGGTGGGTGACGATCATGGCAAGGTCCTCCTGTGGGACGCCCTTAACAGTGTAGGCCTATTGATGTTGCGTTGCAGCATCAATAGGCGTTCCCCTGACGTTCGGCAAAGTGGCGCGTCTCGGGCTAGGCTAGGTAGGCTGAATTGTCATTTCCCTGCGAAAGGAGTCGCACATGAGCGCAAACGTTGCCGAGATCATCGTCGAAACACTGCAAAGCGCAGGTGCCAAGCGCTGCTATGGTGTCGTGGGCGATACGCTGAACCACTTTACGGATGCGTTACGGCAAAGCGATATACAGTGGGTAGGTGTACGTCACGAAGAAGTGGGTGGTTTTGCAGCCGGTGGCGAGGCGTATATGACCCAGGAACTAGCGCTATGCGCAGGTTCCTGCGGCCCGGGTAGCCTGCATTTTGTGAACGGGCTGTTCGATGCTCACCGTAATGGCTCTCCCGTGGTGCTCATCGCCTCGCAAATTGGGCTCAGTGATACCGGTAGCCAATTTCCCCAGGAAGTCGATCAAAGCGCCATTTTCAAACAGTACAGCGTGTTTTGTGAAACCGTTGTCTCTGCCGAGCAGGCGCGCCGTATGGCCGCTTTAGCCGCCCAGGCGGCGCTCGCCAAGCGCGGCGTTGCGGTGCTGATTGTACCGGGCGATGTGATGACGCAAACGCCGGATAATCAGTTGGGCTATCGCACGCATCGGTTTAGCTACTCGCTACGGCCAACGGCACAAGCGCTGGTGCCCGCCGTCGAGCAGCTCAATAAAGGTGGCAACATCACCATTTTTGCCGGCGCTGGCTGCGAGGATGCGCGGGAGCAGGTGATCGCGCTAGCGGAAAAACTTCAGGCGCCGATTGCCTGGACCTCTCGGGCGAAGGATTTCATAGAGCACGACAACCCTTATCACGTCGGCATGACGGGCGTGTATGGCCTGGAAGGCGGCTATCACGCGGTGGCCGAGTGCGACACCTTGCTGCTACTCGGCTGTAATTTTGCGTTTAGCCAGTTCTACCCAGAGCGTGCGACGATTATTCAGGTAGACCAAGACCCTACGCATATCGGCAAGCGTTACCCGGTAGACGTGGGCATCGTCGGCAGCACGCGGGATACCTGCGAGGCGCTCACTCAAGTTGTTAAGGAGAATACGCGCAGCCACTGGCTAGAGAAGTGTCGCAAGCGCTACGCCAAATCGTTGGAAAAATCGGCCCATCAAAGCCGCGATAGCCAAGTGATTCACCCACAAGAGCTGACGTTGGCCATTGACCGCCACGCGGCGGAGAATGCCTTTTTTACGGCTGATACCGGCAGCGTCAACGTATGGATGCTGCGCCATATTCGCTCCTCCCAGCAGCGGCGCACCCTGGCGAGTTTGCAGCACGGCACCATGGCCAATGCGTATCCCCAGGCGTTGGGGATTCAGTTGGCGTATCCCCACCGCCAAGTGATTGCCATGTGCGGAGATGGCGGGTTAACCATGCTGATGGGGGATTTATTAACCTTAGTGCAGCAGCAAATTCCGCTAAAAATCGTGGTGTATAACAACAGCTCTCTAAGCTTCGTGGAATTAGAGCAAAAAGTAGAAGGGTTGCTCGATGCTTACACGGAGCTTAAAAACCCCAACTTTGGCGAAGTCGCCACCGCCATGGGGTTATGGGGTCGCCGGGTCGAGCAGGAAGCCGAACTGGATGTCGCGATTAGCCAGTGGCTTGCCCAGCCGGGGCCTGCCTTATTAGATGTGGTGGTGAACCCCATGGAGCTGGTGATGCCTCCTAAGGTAGAGGCCGGGCAGGTCGCTTCAACAGCGCTCTACTCCGCTAAAGCCGTGTTGAGCGGGCGCATGGACGAGGTGGTTCACTTAGTCAAAAGTAACTTCTTAAAACGCTAGCAGGGTTATCGCGTGCTATGTTGGCAGCGGCTCATGACAAACCGACAATAGTAAGAGCAATGCTATGACGCAAACGCCCGCCATTCATCACCATGACCGCTGGGTGAATACCGCCAGTGGTCGAATATTCACGCGAACTTGGGAACCACACAGTGCTCGCTCGGACGTTCCGATCGTGCTGTTCCATGATTCTCTGGGCTGTGTAGATCTATGGCGCAGCTTCCCCGCCGCGCTGTGTGCGGCAACACGGCAGCCGGTTATTGCTTACGACCGGCTTGGCTTTGGCCGCTCCGATGCGTACTCAGCGCCTTTGCCGCTGAGTTTTATCGACGATGAACCCACGGGGAGCTTTGCTGCACTGCGCGAGGCCTATCCAATCACACGCTTTATCGCTCTGGGCCATAGCGTTGGGGGCTGCATGGCGGTGCACTGTGCTGGGGGTTACCCGGATCAGTGCCAAGGGCTGATAACCATTGCTGCCCAAGCGTTTAACGAAAACCGCACACGGCAGGGGATCGAGGAGGCAAACGTTGCCTTTCAGGCGCCGGAACAGTTCGCCAAGCTGGCTAGGCACCACGGCGACAAAGCCCGCTGGGTACTCAACGCCTGGGTGGAAACATGGCTAAGCCCCGCGTTTGCAGAGTGGTCACTCATCCCTGCGCTTGAACAAGTACAGTGCCCGACACTCGTGCTGCATGGCGAAAAAGACGAGTACGGGTCTCATCGTCAGCCAGAGCGTATTGCCCGCTATACCCAAGGCCCCGCCCGCTGCGAAATGCTGCCCGGCATCGGTCATATTCCTCACCGGGAAGCCGAAGCCGTGGTGGTCGAGTTTGCCCGCCAATTTATCGCTCGCCTTGCCTATTAATGGCTCAAGCCCAGGCTCGTGTGAGTACCATGAGAGACGTTCTATGCGCTTAAGAGTCTTATCCGATCTTCATTTAGAACATTTTGACGGACACCGCGAGCTGCCGCCTGCCGAGGCAGATGTGGTGGTGTTGGCAGGGGATATTCATCGCAGAGCAGAGGGGCTGGCATGGGCGCGGCAGCAGTTTCCCGACCTGCCGATTCTCTACGTGCCGGGCAACCATGAGTTCTACGGCACCTGCATGCCGCTGCTGCGCCAAGAGTTAGCGCTAGAAGCCGCTCGGTATGATATCGAGCTGCTGGATAATCGCAGCGTGACCATTGGCGGAGTACGCTTTTACGGCACGACGCTCTGGACAGATTTTGCGCTCTATGCCGACGACCCCACCCGTAACCCCTCAGAGACCGAAGCAAAAGCGCTGCGCTATATGCCCGATTTTCGCATCATTACCACGGCTCCCGGCCAAGTATTCACGCCCCAAGCCAGCCAAGACATCCACCGTGAGGCGCTGGAGTGGTTGAGTCGCGAGCTTCAACAGCCTGTCGATGGACCGCGCGTCGTGGTGAGCCATCATGCCCCACTGCACGGTTGCATTCCCGAGCAGTACATAGGCGACGCGCTCTCGCCCGCCTTTGCCTCCCACCTCCCGCAGCTGATGGGCAAGATGGATTTGTGGATTCACGGCCACGTTCACGAGCCGGTAGATACACGGCACAGCGGCACGCGCGTTATCGCCAATCCGGGCGGTTATCCAGAGGAGTTTTCGCCGCCGCTGTTTCGACCTAATTGGGTAGTCACGGTGGGCGAATAAGGGCTGAAATGACGCGCTGCTCTATAACCTAGCTACACTCCTACCTGTGACGATAACAGTTGCTCATACAACCACAGGGAGTGATAGGCGATGGAAATATTAGAAACGGTGCTAGGGCCACTTCGTGACGGCCTTTATGCCGTTATGATGCCCGTCAGCAACTTTATCTGGAGCTACATTCTGGTGTACCTGTTGCTGGGTGCAGGCCTGCTGTTCACGATCATGACGCGCGGGATGCAGTTTCGTCTGTTTCGGCACATGGCCCACGTGACCTTTACCGCCCGCGGGGCAGGGGATGGCATTAGTGGTTTTCAGGCGTTCGCGACTTCCATGGCCGCACGGGTCGGAACCGGTAATTTGGCGGGGGTTGCTTTAGCGCTGTGGATCGGCGGGCCAGGGGCGATTTTTTGGATGTGGGTGACGGCCCTGGTAGGGTTTGCGACCTCGTTTATCGAATCGACGCTGGCTCAGGTCTATAAGCATCGCAACGAAGATGGCGTCTTTCGCGGTGGTCCTGCGTTCTATATCGAGCGCTGTCTGGGCTGGCGCTGGCTGGGGTCGCTGTTTGCGGTGTTCTTGATCATTGCCTACGGGCTGGCGTTCAACGCGGCGCAATCCAATACCATTGCCCAAGGCATGAGCGGCGCCTTTGGCATTCCCAACTGGGTGACCGGCGTGGTGATTGCGGCACTGGCCGGTGTCGTCATCTATGGCGGCCTGAAATCGGTAGCACGTACGGCCGAGAAGATCGTGCCGGTGATGGCGATTGCCTATCTGCTGGTGGCGCTATGGATTCTGTTTGCCAACCTCTCCGCCGTGCCCGACATGCTGTCACTGATCGTCATGAGTGCCTTTGGCTTAGGCCCGGCGGTCGGTGGCGCGGCGGGTTACGCCATTAAGGCCGCCATGGAAAACGGCATCAAGCGCGGTCTTTTCTCTAACGAAGCCGGTATGGGCTCGACCCCCAATGCGGCAGCACAGGCCACCGTGAAGCACCCAGCGGCCCAAGGGCTGGTGCAATCCTTTGGGGTCTTTGTCGATACCATCGTGATTTGTAGCTGCACAGCGGTGGTGATTCTGCTCTCCGGTGTGTACGAGCGGCTGCTGTCCGAGTCGCCGGGGGAGAGCATCGAAGGGATCCAGTTGACCCAGGATGCCATGGTGGATCACCTGGGGGGCTTTGGTGAGATCTTTATCGCCATCGCGATCCTGTTCTTTGCCTTTACCTCCATTCTGGCGAACTTCTCGTTCTCGTCAGTGAACATTGAGTACCTGTTCCGCCGCCGTGCCAAAAAAGCGGTCGGTGTGTTCAAGATCATTATCCTCGCCATGGTATTGCTAGGTTCTGTTGCCGAACTCAGCGTGGTCTGGGACTTTGCCGACCTAGCCATGGGGCTAATGGCCACCACCAACCTGTTTGCCATTCTCTTGATGGCCCCGATTGCGGTCTCGGTGTTGAAGGATTACGAGCGCCAGCGTCGCCAGGGCATCGAGGAGCCGCTGTTCGATCCCGCCATACTTAAAAATCCAGAGCTGGTGGATGAGGATGTGTGGCCGGTAAAAGAAGAGAAACCGGTAGACCGGTAAGCGAGTAAAGAGCGGCCTTCGAGCCGCTCTTTACGTGTCAGGGGTTAGCTAGCGGATTTCTCCACCAGCAGCCCACAAGAGGGCGCTGCCCAGCGGTTGTCAGCGGTGAACACCACGTCGCACACCACGGGCGAGTAGTAGCGGCGCACTTCTTCATCGATGCGCTGACGCAGCGCGTCTTGGTTTGCCAGGGTCGCTTCGGGCAGCTCTTTGGGGAGTACCACGTGGACGATAACGTAAAGCAGGCGGCCGGGGCGCACCATACGCACGCGCACTTCCAGGGTATCGATATCGGCAAGGCCACGGGCAACGGCTTGGCGCACTGGTTCAGCGACGGCTTCTTCCGGGGTTTTGTTGAGCAGCTCTCTTAACGCTTGCGACGCCATGCGCACGGGCACCCCCAGGCAAAGGACCACCACCGCAATCACCAATACGGAATCCACATAGGGCAACACAGCTTGCCAGCCGAGGCGTTCAAACAGCATCACGAAGCAAAAAGCCGCTAGTACGGCCCCTGAAATCACACTGTTGACCAGCCAGTTTAGTTTGTCGGCGGCCACCAAGGGGCTACTGACATGGCGCTGGCTACGGTGCATGACCCAAGCCGTCAGTGAGCAGGCGACGGTCGCAAACAGCGCATAAATCACCGCAAGCCCCGCTGAAATTTCCCGCCCGCCAGTCAGCAGCGCCGCCACGGCATCCACCAGCGCGAAGATCGATACCCCCAAAATCAGCAAACCTTTGCATAAATTAACCAGCGACTCGAAGTAGCTGTAGCCAAAGGGGTACGACTCGCTATCCGGGCGGCTGGCAAGCTTGCTGACCTTGATGGTCACCAGCGCTACGCTAAAGTAGATAAGATTGAACAAGCCATCCAATAGGATGGCCTGGGAGTTCGAGGCCAAGGTGGCCACGATACCGGCACAGCCAATGAGCAGCGCCATGAAGGCGGAAAAGGCTAACGTACTGGATTCTGTCTTCACGAACGTATGGCTCCCATGCCTACCGAATCAAGAGGCTGGCAAGCATAGCAACATCACGGTAGGCAATGTCAGTGATTTATGACCCCCTAAGGGGTGAACCCCGCACTGCACCCAAGGAGGGATGTGGAGATGCGCCATGCCAAAGACGTCACCTTTCATTTGCTAACGCCCGAAGATGCCGTTGAGCTGCTGCGTTTCGAACGCGCAGAGCGTGCGTGGTTCGAGCAGCATATTGAGGCTAGGCCGGAGTGCTTTTACACGCCGCAAGGGGTGGCTAAGCACATCATCGATTGTTTAGCGCTCAACGCACAGCGCAAGATGAATCCACTCATCATCCGTGAGCGGGGCGTCATCGTGGGGCGCGCGAATTTACGCAATATTGTTGATGATCAGGCGCGGGTGGGGTATCGGATTGCGCGAAGCGCTGGCGGCCGGGGGATTGCGCAACACGCGCTGAAACGCTTATTGGCGGAAGCTCGCTGCGTGTATGGCGTCACACAGTTGGCGGCGGTGGTTGCGGTGGACAACATGGCCTCCCAGCGCGTGCTGACAAGAGGCGGGTTTGTTGCCCAACAGCGATTGTCTTGCTACTCCCGGGTGAAAGGGGAGCTTAAAGATTGCTGGGTGTTTGAATACTCTCCGGCCTCGTAGCGTGGTTTGGCAGCTCACAACACGTTGTACTAGCCTTGAATGACGTTTTCCGTAAACGCCAAACCAGGAGGTTGATGCGATGCCATTTCTGAATGCAGGGACGGAGCAGGGCACACCGGTTGAGATTTATTACGAGGTTCACGGGGCAGGTAAACCGGTCGTACTGATTCACGGTTGGCCGCTGAGTGGCCGCTCTTGGGAGCAGCAGGTGCCTGCGCTAGTGGAGGCGGGCTACAAGGTGGTGACCTATGACCGCCGTGGTTTTGGCCGTTCGACCCAAGCGGATGGCGGTTACGACTACGATACCCTCGCTTCTGATTTGAAAAAGCTGCTGGACGCGCTGGATCTCAACGACGCGACCCTGGTGGGCTTCTCCATGGGCGGCGGCGAAGTCGCGCGCTATTTGTCGAGCTACGGCACCGAGCGTGTCAATAAAGCGGTGTTGGCAGCTGCAGTGCCGCCGTATCTGTATAAAACAGACGATAACCCGGAAGGCGGCCTGGACGATGCCACGATTCACCAGTTCCTGGAAGGCGTGAAGGGTGACCGCATCGCCTTCTTGGATGACTTCACCAAGAGCTTCTTTACCGCCAACGACAAGAGCGATCTGATCAGCGAACCGAACCGGCTTTATCACCGCGATATCGCGGCGTTCGCCTCTCCCAAAGCGACCTACGACTGCATCAAAGCGTTTAGCTACACCGACTTCCGCAAGGATTTACCCAAGATCGACATTCCGACGCTGGTCCTCCATGGGGATTCAGACGGCATCGTACCGCTGGAAGTGAGCGGCAAACGCGCCGCTGAGCTACTGCCCAACGCTTCGCTAGAGGTGATCGAGGGTGGCCCGCATGGGCTTAACGCGACTCACCCAGAGGCGTTCAATCAGGCGCTGATTCGGTTTTTGGTTCAATAAAGAGCGTCACTCTCAAACAGCCGCGCCGCCTGGATAGGCGGCGCGGCTGTTTGCGTTGCAGGGGGCGTTTTAGAGGTAAGCGTTCGGCTAGCCTTCCACCCACACTTCATCGCCTTTGAAGGCGACGCGCCAAGTACGCAGCTGTACCTCATCCTCCTCCAAACACTGGCCATCTTCCAGGCGGAAGTGCTGCTTGTAGATCGGAGAGGCCACTACTGGGCTGCCTTTAATATCGCCGACGATGCCGCGGGCAATCACATAGGCCTTCGAGAAAGGATCGAAGTGATCCAGGGCATAAAGCTCTTGCGCGTGGCCGGGCAAATAGAACAGCGCCACTTGGGCGGGGCCCTCCGGTGTGTTCAGCCAAGCGGCAACGCCGGAAAAGGGCACGAGGTCTGCTTTGGTGCAGAGCGGCTGCCAAGTGTCGTTGCGGTTCGTCGGTTTGAGTGCGGTAGCGGTCATGGTCGTCCTCGATTCTTTGGTCACTGGGTTAAGCTGGGCGTAGCTGGCCGCGCTCGGAAGTCATGATGATGGAAGGGTCGGGCCGCGCATCGTTCACGAAACTTCTAAAACGCTTGAGCTTTTCGGGGTCGCTGATGGCGTTGGCCCACTCGCACTGGTAGCTATCCACCACGTGCTGCATTTGGCGCTCCAGCTCATCGCTGATTCCCAGGCTGTCTTCCAGAATCACCTCTTTCAGGTAGTCCAGGCCGCCCTCCAGGTTTTCCCGCCATACCGAGGTGCGCTGCAAGCGGTCGGCGGTGCGTACGTAGAACATCAAAAAGCGGTCGATAGTGCGGTAGAGCTGCTCGTCATCTAAATCGGTGGCGAAGAGTTCCGCATGGCGGGGGCGCATACCGCCGTTGCCGCACACGTAGAGGTTCCAGCCGTTTTCGGTGGCGATAATGCCAATGTCTTTGCTCTGCGCTTCGGCGCACTCGCGGGTACAGCCAGAAACCCCGAACTTGATCTTGTGCGGTGCGCGCAGGCCCTTGTAGCGGTTCTCAAGCTGAATTGCCATGCCGACACTGTCCTGCACGCCGTAGCGGCACCACGTACTGCCTACACAGGATTTCACCGTGCGCAGCGACTTACCGTAGGCGTGGCCCGTCTCAAAGCCTGCTTCAATCAGTTCGCCCCAAATGGCCGGCAGGTCTTCCAGCCGTGCGCCGAACAGGTCGATGCGCTGGCCGCCGGTAATCTTGGTGTAGAGCTGGTATTTCTGGGCCACTTGCCCCAGCACTATCAGCTTATCGGGAGTGATTTCACCGCCCGCAATGCGCGGCACTACCGAGTAGGTGCCGTTTTTCTGCATATTGGCCATGAAGGTGTCGTTGGTGTCCTGCAGCGGCACGTGGGCGGCATCGGTAATCGGTTCGTTGAAGCAGGAGGCGAGAATCGAGGCCACCGCCGGTTTGCAGATATCGCAGCCGAGGCGATGCGTCTCGGCATTGCCGTGCTTCTCCATTAGCTCGCTGAATGTCTTGATGCCTTCGACACGCACGATGTCGTAAAGCCCTTGGCGGGTATAAGAGAAGTGCTCACAGATCGATTTATCCACTTCGACGCCGCGGGCCTCTAATTCGTGATCCACCACGCTTTTGAGCAGCGCCGCACAGCCGCCGCAGCCGGTGCTGGCTTTGGTCGCGCCTTTAACGCTGCCAAGGTCAGCCGCGCCCGCGTCGATGGCACTGCAGATGCTGCCTTTCGTCACGTTGTGACAGGAGCAGATCATCGCCGTTTCCGGCAGGGCATCCGGCCCCAGCGCCGGGGCAGCACCGCTTTGTTGCGGCAGAATGAGCGATGCGGGTTCCTTAGGCAGCTCGATGCCGTTGGCGTAGTACTGCAACAGCGTGTCATACACACTGTTATCGCCCACCAGCATGGCCCCCAGCAGCTTCTTACCGTCGCTGGTGACGACCAGTTTGCGGTAGACCTGGGTGAGCGGGTCGAGGTAGCGGAACATGCGGGCGCCAGGATTTTGATTGCCGTGGGCATCGCCAATAGAGCCGACATCCACGCCCAGCAGTTTTAGTTTGGTGCTCATATCGGCACCGCTAAAGCAGGTATCGCCCCCCGTCAGCGTGGCGACGGCCGTTTTGGCCATTTGGTAGCCAGGTGCCACGAGGCCAAAGATACTCTGATTCCACAGCGCTACCTCGCCGATGGCGAGGATATTCGGGTCGTTGGTGCGGCACTGGTCATCGATCACCACGCCGCCGCGCTCGCCAATGGTCAAGCCGCACTCCCGGGCGAGCGTATCCTGCGGGCGAATACCGGCGGAAAAGACGATCAGGTCGGTTTCCAGCACTTTGTCGTCTTGGAAGACCATCCGCAGGCGGCTGGTGTCGCCGGGTTCGATACGCTGGGTGGCCCGCTCGGTGAGTACCTGAACGCCGAGAGCTTCGATTTTCTCTTTCAGCAGTTCGCCGCCTTCGCTATCTACCTGCATGGGCATCAGGCGCGGGGCGAACTCCACCACGGCAGTGTCCAGGTTCAGCCCGCGCAGCGCGTTGGCGGCTTCCAAACCGAGCAAGCCGCCACCCACGACCACGCCGTTGGTGGCGTTTTTGGCCGCTGCCTGAATGGCATCCAAGTCATCCAACGTACGGTAGACCAAGCATCCTTCGCTGTCGTTGCCGGGAATGGGCGGCACAAAGGGAAAGGAGCCGGTAGCCAGCACGAGCTGGTCATAGGCGTAGTGGCCCTGTTCGGTCACCACCAGCTGTTGTTCGCGGTCAATCGCGGTGACCGCTTCGCCGCTGCGTAGTTGAATGCCGTGGGTGTGGTAGTAATCGCCATCGCACAGCGCCAGTGACTCCGCATCGCGGCCGCTAAAGTACTCGGATAAGTGCACGCGGTCGTAGGCGCGGTGGCGCTCTTCGCCAAACATCGTCACCTCAAACCCCGCCAGCGCGCCGCTTTCCACGAGCTGCTCGGCAAAATGGTGGCCGACCATGCCGTTGCCGACAATGATCAGCTTTTGCTTGTTGGAAGACGTGGTTGGAGTAGACATTGTGTGATTCACCATAGCTAAGCCGCCTCACGGGTGAGAGATAAAGGGGATGACAGGGTGTCGAGAGGGTTATCGAAATGGTTATCGAGCGCTGTTTGGGCATCGGTTGCGCCAAACAGCAACAGGTGGCGGCACGCGGTTAAGTCGGTCGCGGCCAGCGCCTGCTCGAAATACCAGGGGCCGTGGCGGGTATCGCCATACAGCACCGCGCCAATTAAGCGGCCTTGATGGAGCAGCAGGCGGCAGTAGTCGCCGGTTTCCGGGTCTTGATAACGAAGCTCTTCGTGCTTGGCGGCGGCCTCGGTGGGGCCAAAGGCAAACAGGCTGACACCGCTGACCTTGAGTTTGGTGGCCGTGGGGGCTTCTTGATATGCCGCTGGCGTTTCACCACACAGCACGGCAGCAAGCACCTCCACCTGCCGCCAAATGGGTTCCACCAGCCCGTAAGTGTGCTGCTCGAACTGGCAGCATTCGCCCAGCGCATAAATGTGGTCGTCTGAGGTGGTGAGGTGCCCATCCACCACAATGGCGCGGTCAAACATAAGCCCGCTTTGCTGGCCTAGTTCCGCATTGGGGGTAATACCCGCAGCGACAATCACGCTGTCGGCAGCTAGCTTCCGGCCATCGCTCAGTGTGACCGACTGCACCTGCCCTTGGCCGTTATCCTCCAAGGCAGCAAGCGATGCGCCGGTTTCAATGATGATGCCGCGCTCGCGCAGCGTGGCTTCCAGCAATTGGGCGGCGGTGGTGTCTAGCTGGCGATTCATCAACCGCCCGCTGCGCTGCAGAACGCTGACGGTGAGCGCGCTACCGCCGCGTTTGCGCAGCCCTTCAGCGGCTTCCAATCCAAGTAAGCCGCCGCCAATCACCACGGCGTTGCCGCCTTGCTGAGCAATGGCTTCTAAGGCGTCGGCATCGCGCAGGTCACGAAACGTATGAACACCGTCAAGCGTGATGCCAGGCACCGCTGGCAGCGTGGGGCGCGAGCCAGTGGCCATCACTAATCGGTCATAGCTTAAGATGTCGCCGCGATGCGTGAGGAGCAGGCGGCGTTCGCGGTCAATGGAGGTCACGCGGTCGCCAAGCGTCAGTGTGATGTCGTTATCGGCGTACCAGGCGGCGTCTTGCAGAGTGAGCGCCTCAGGCGCCAGTTCGCCCGCCAGTAAAGGAGAGAGCAAAATGCGGTTATAGGCAGGTACCGGCTCCTCACCCACCACTGTGATACGGCGTGGGCGCTGCGGATGGTTAACCAGCGCTTCAAGTAAACGGTGGCAAGCCATGCCGTTACCAATAATGACGAGGTGTTCGTTCGGTGAGCACCGGGAAGCGGTTTCCATAGGTAGCTCCTGTGGTTGAAGCATAATGTTCAGCAAATAAAAAACGCCCCTGACACAGCCCTATCAAGAAGGGAGTATCAGGGGCGTCGTTGCCCGTTGGCGTCGTTGATAACGCACAGCAACCGCCGTTGGCTGCCGAACTGTCTTATCTTATGGTGAGCAAAAAACCCGCCAGCTTTTGCCGTCGGTGGATTTAATTCAGCATAATCAGCGTATTAAGCGTTTTTGAGGAGGCGGCAGGCCGCTAACGGTTTACTAGGCTTGCCCTATTTTGGTGCTTTGGAGGCGGCTGGTGCACTCTCTTCAAACGCTTATCGGTCAAGGGTCAGCGTTTTGGCAAGCGATAGGGCTATGAGGTGTTTTTTAAGAGTATGTTTTTAAAACATTTTTATGATTATTTAGCGGCCAGGGCGCAGGGTTTGCAGTTATTCTGGTAACAAGCAACAACGGCTCAGTGCAGGGTCTTTGCCCATAACGATTACAACGACTAATTGCGTCGAACAATACCAACTGCAGCAAATCACTGATGAGTATGGCACCCGGTAAGCGGTGCCCCTGAGACAACGGCGTCCAGGCAGGCTTCTTTCGAGGCTAGCTTGGGCGCTTTTTGCTTTTTAACGCCGGAGGAAACTGCCATGCCACAGGCCAATCGGCTCGCCCGAACCACCTGCCCCTACTGCGGCGTCGGCTGCGGCGTTACCGCCACGCTGGAGAACGAGCAGCTCATCGCCGTCGAAGGAGACCGCGAGCACCCAGTCAACTATGGCCGCCTGTGCGTAAAAGGCACCGCGCTGCACGAAACCTTGGGCGAGCAGGGGCGCTTGCTGAAGCCGCGCGTGGACGGCCAGGAGGTCTCTTGGGAGCAGGCGCTCACCACCATCGCCGAACGCTTGCAGGCGCAGCGCAGTGCCCATGGCCCGCAGTCGGTGGCGGCATATTTATCGGGCCAGTTATTAACCGAAGATTATTACGTTGCCAACAAGCTGTTTAAAGGCTTCTTGGGCACTCCTCACCTGGATACCAACTCGCGTCTCTGCATGGCGTCCGCCGTGGCGGGCTACAAGCGCGCCTTTGGTGCCGATGCGGTGCCTTGCAGCTATGAAGACCTAGAAGAGGCAGAGCTGGTGGTACTGGTAGGGTCTAACCTTGCCTGGAATCATCCGGTGCTCTATCAGCGTTTGAAGGTGGCCAAAGAGCGCAACCCGCTCATGCGGGTCGTGGTGATCGACCCGCGAGTGACCGACACCTGCGAAATTGCCGATCTCTATTTGGGCATTCGTCCGGGCAGCGATGCTTACCTGTTTAACGGGCTGTTGGCGTGGATGGACGCCCACAATCGCTTGGATAGCGTGTACCTAGAACGCCACACCGAGGGGATAGATGACGCGCTGAGCACTGCCAGGCAGAGTGCAGGCAGCGTGGAAGCCGTTGCCCGCGAGTGTGATGTGGACCCTGAACGTCTGGAAACTTTCTATTACTGGTTTGCCAGCCAGCTGCACGTGGTCACGCTCTACTCCCAGGGGGTGAATCAATCCTCCAGCGGTACCGATAAGTGCAACGCGATTATCAACTGCCACTTAGCGGGTGGGAAAATCGGCCTGCCGGGGGCGGGGCCGTTTTCAATCACAGGGCAGCCCAACGCCATGGGCGGGCGCGAAGTGGGTGGGTTGGCCAATCAACTGGCGGCGCATATGGACTATCACACGCCGGGCGCTCGTGAATTAGTCAGCCGCTTTTGGGCTACTGAGCACTTAACCCCGGCACTGCCTGACGCCCCGGGTTACAAGGCGGTAGAGCTCTTTGATGCCATCGAGCGTGGTGAGATTACCGCCCTGTGGGTGATGGCGACCAATCCGGCGGTAAGCATGCCGGACGGGGAGAAAGTGCGCCGCGCGCTGGCAAAATGCCCGCTGGTAATTGTCTCGGAGTGCGTCGCCAATACCGACCTGCTGCCCTTTGCGGATATCGTGCTGCCCGCGTCGGGTTGGTCGGAGAAAGATGGCACGGTGACCAACTCAGAGCGGCGAATTTCCCGCCAGCGGGGGATGCTGCCTCCCCCCGGCGAGGCGAAGCACGACTGGTGGATACTCTGTGAAGTGGCAAAACGCTTGGGCGTGGGGGAAGCGTTTGACTATACCCACCCGTGGGAGATTTTCGATGAGCACGCGCGCCTCTCTGGCTATGAGAATAGCGGCGATACCCAGCGACTGTTCGATATCTCAGGGCTGGCAGGTCTGGGCCAAGCGGCTTATGATGCGCTCGCACCGATCCAGTGGCCCGTGACTCAGCAGGCTCCTCGCGGCACGGCAAGGCTGTTCGAAGATGGCCGGTTTGCTACGGCGAATGGCCGAGCCAAACTGCTTCCGATTACTCCGCGCCCACCGGCGCAGCCGCTGAGCGACGACTACCCGCTGCGCTTGAATACCGGCCGCGTGCGGGATCAATGGCACACCATGACGCGTACCGCCCGTTCGCCGCGTTTGATGAACCACCGCGCCGAACCGTTCATTGAGCTGCACCCAGACGATGCTGCTCAGGCAGGCGTTAAGGATCAGGGCTTGGCTAAGTTGACCGCTGCCGCCGGGGAGTACCGTGGGCGGGTGCGGGTCTCCAACGCCCAGCGCCGAGGCGAAGTGTTCGTGCCGATGCACTGGACCGACTGCTTTACCAAGCAGGGCCGCAGCGGTGCACTGATTCAAGGGTATACCGACCCGCTCTCCGGGCAGCCGGAAGCCAAGCAAGGGGCGGTGGCGGTGAGCAAGCTTCCCGTTGCTTGGCAGGCGACGCTGCTGCTAGCCAACGAATTGGATACGCCACCATCGCCCTGGTGTCGCAGCGACTACTGGGCGCGAATTCCGATGGCAAGCTGCACCCGTTGGCAGCTAGCGGATAGCCAGCCGATCAATGATTGGCTGGCGCAGGTGGAAGCGTGGTGCGGCGTGCCTGTCTCTTTGTGGTGTGACGACCCGGCAACGGGTAGGCTGCGCGCAGCGGGCGTAGTGAACGGGCGGCTACGCTGGTGGTTGATGGTGGGATCACCCGACGAACTGCACGGGCTTGCCTGGCTTGAAGCGCGCTTCAATGACGCTACCCTGGAGACACAGCACCGTAGACGCCTGCTGGCCGGGTGCGACGATGGTGCCGTGGATACAGGCCCCGTGGTGTGCAGCTGCCACCAGGTTGGCCAAGCCAGCATTGTGAAAGCGATTCATGCGGGCGATACCAGCGTTGAAGCGTTAGGCGCACGACTGGCCTGCGGCACCCAGTGCGGCAGCTGCCTACCCGAACTAAAAGCGATACTTGAAGAGGAGCGGCCCCATGCGCGCGCTAAGCAAACAGCTAACACAGAAGTGGCCTGAAGCGCTGTGGCGCTTGGGTCAGCGGGCGTGGGCGCCATTTAGTCGCGATACCGCCACGCGCTTGCGCTTGCCGTTAAGCGGTGAGTGCCACCCAGGCACCGTCTATTTGGTCGGCGCGGGCAGCGGCGATGTGGAGCTGCTGACGCTGAAAGCCGCGCGGTTGCTGATGCAGGCAGACGCAGTGGTGTATGACCGCCTTGTTGGAGACGAAGTGCTAGGGCTTATTCCTCCGGGCACCGAGCGCTACTATGTTGGTAAAGCCAGCGGCCATCACAGCATGCCTCAGGCGGAGATTGGTGAGCTGATCGTCTCCCTGGCCCAGGCAGGCAAATCGGTAGTGCGCTTGAAGGGCGGCGATCCTGGCGTGTTTGGGCGCATGGGCGAAGAGCTAGCGGCTCTGGCCGAGTCCGGGCTGCCCGCCGAGATTGTGCCGGGTATTACCGCCGCCTCTGCGGCGGCGGCGGGGATGGGGATTTCGCTTACCGATCGCGGCCACGCCCAGCAGGTACGTTTTATTACGGCGCAGCTATGCCGGGAAGGCGGTATGCCGGACTGGGCGTCGCTGGCGCGTCAAGATGAGACCCTGGTGTTCTACATGGGGCTCTCCAAAGTGGCCGCCATTTGCCACGGCCTTCGCCAAGCGGGCCTGCCCGATACGTGGCCTATCATGCTGGTGGCCAACGCCAGCCAGCCCGAGCAGCAGTCTTTGGTAGGCACGCTAGCCGATATGCCCGAACGCCTCGCCGCTCAACCGCTGCCATCGCCCTGCCTCATCATGGTGGGCAGTGTGGTCAGTATGGTGGCCCATAGCCCAGCTGCGACGGGCGCAAAAGCGCTGCCTTGCCAGCAGGCCTGATGGCGGATGTCGTTTTTTTACGAAAAAATGTTAAAAGCCAGGGTTGAAGTCCCAGAATGCTCTCCCCATATTCATTAACACGCTATCAAATGAAGCAAAGGAGAGAAGGGATGCACAACGACGCTCCGAACCCCGGTTTTGGTACTTTTCGTTTGGAAGGCGATACGTTAACGAAGAGCATACACGCGGCCCTGGAGGCAGGTTACCGCCATATCGATACCGCTCAGTTTTACGATAACGAAGCGGGCGTTGGCAAAGCGATTGCCTCTAGCGGTGTTCCCCGTGAAGAGATTTTTCTGACCACGAAAGTGTGGTTCGACAAGCTCGAACCCGCCGCGCTGAAGGCCAGCGTCGATGAAAGCCTGGAAAAGCTGGGCACCGACTATGTGGATCTGCTGCTTATCCACTGGCCGTCGCCGAACGATGCGGTGCCCATGGCAGACTACTTAACCGCTTTGAAAGAAGTGAAGCAGGCGGGCAAAGCGCACCATATCGGCGTGTCGAACTTTACCATTGCACAGCTCGATGAAGCGGTGGATATCTTAGGCGAAGGTGAGATCTTTACGAACCAGATCGAGGTTCACCCGTTTCTACAAAATCGCCGCTTAGTGCAGCACTGCGAGAAGCTGGGCATCAAAGTGACGGCCTTTATGCCGCTTGCCGTAGGTAAAGTGCTCGAAGAGCCTGCGCTGCAGCGCATTGCGGATGCACATGGGGCCAACCCGGCGCAAGTGACCTTGGCGTGGATCCATCAACTGGGCTACCTGACCATTCCGTCGTCCACTAAGGCGCGTAACATTCAAAGCAACATCGATGCCTTCAAACTTACCCTGAGCGAGTCAGAAATGGCGCAGATTGCTGAACTGGATCGCCATGAGCGTATTGCAAATCCCGATTTTGCTCCACAGTGGGACGACCAGCCGTTAGGTCATTAGGAAAACGCTATCGTAAAACCGCTTCGGCAACGGGAACTGTTGGCGCAGCGGGTGTTCCTAAGGGCGGCGGCTAACACACGCCGCCTTATTAAGCGTCTCTTAATAAACCAGGAGTACAGTGTGAAACAGCATAAGGTTCGCAATAACGCGCTAAAGGCACAATTACGTACGCCCATGTTCAAAATGCAGCAGCAAACGCCTAAGAAAGGCAAAGGCAGCTACTCTCGCAAAGGGCGTCATGCACAGAAGGGATCGTCTTCGATCGGTGTTAGCGCCCTGAGAGGGCATCGCCAAGCCGCTTAAATCAGCGTTTTGGCGATGCCTTCCCCAGGCATCGCTGCAGGCAATTTGCCAGTCTGCAGACTCTCATCAGCTTTTGGCCGACCGCAAGGTCGGCTTTTTTATGTCAATTGGCCGCTTGCTCTACGGTAGAGATGCTGCACACTTCCATTCGGTAGCCCGATTGGTAGACGCTGCGAAGTCGCAGTCCGTGCCGTCCATCCAGCTCTAATTTGCGGCGCAAACGGCTGACATGGGTATCCACCGTGCGTGTCGAGACATCGCCTTTGATGCCCCAAACCAATTCCAGTAAATGAGCACGGCTCAACAGCTCACCCACTTTGGAAAAGAAAAGCGTGGCCAGACGGTACTCGCGTTCGGTCAATTCAACGGCATGGCCATCGACGCAAATGGTGTGCTCATCGGTATTGATTGAGAAAGCACTGGGGCAGGTGGCAGAGGGGCGGGGTGTGTCGTAACCGGCGCGGCGACCCAAGGCGCTGACGCGGGCGAGAAACTCTTTGGGGCGCAGCGGCTTCGCTAGAAAGTCATCGGCGCCTTGTTCCAGCGCTTTGACCACGTCGTCTTCCCCCTGGCTTGCGGTAATGAACAGAATGGGGCCACGCCAACCGTCGTTTTGTCGCAAGTGGCTGACCACGTCCATGCCGCAGCCATCCGGCAGGCGCCAGTCGATGATGAGGAAATCGAAGCGCTGCTCCTGCGTTGCGCGCCTTAATTCACTTGCCCTGCCAAAGAGCGAGACTCGATGCCCTGCAGAAAGCAGGCACTGCTCAATGAACGCTTGTTGGTCGAGATCATCTTCCAGCACGCCGATATGCATGGTGAGTTACCTATTTTTATCGTGTGATAAACCTCACACCAATGGGGATAGAACTCATGCCTTAATTCTAGTTTAGGTAGGGGTAGCGACACAAAGGTTTACAGTTAACGCTTAAGTCGTAGCGCTATAATTCGCCTACAACCTAGGAGGTGAAAAATGGCTAAGCGTCTGATTAATAAAGCTCTTGTTTTCCTAGCCGGTGCGTTTTTCTTCAATGTGGCGCAGGCGCTCGAGGCGCCGACCGGCAGCGTCATTTTAGAAGTGACGGGCAACATTACTCACACCAATGTGGGTAACGAAGCGCATTTCGATAAAGCGATGCTAGAAGCGCTCACGCAGCGTACCACCGTCACTAGCACGCCGTGGCATGACGGCGTCGTGAGTTTTGAAGGGCCGCTGGGAAGAGCGTTATTAGACGCCGTGGGTGCTGAAGGGGAGCAGTTGAACGTCGTGGCGCTCAATGATTACTCCTCCACGGTACCGGTCAGTGATTTCTATGAACATGACGTCATTTTGGCCATGCAGGCCGATGGACAGCCGCTGAGAATTCGTGATCACGGGCCGCTATTCATCATTTATCCCTTCGATGAAAACCCCTCGCTCTTGAACGAAGAGATCCTTACCCGCTCCGTGTGGCAGGTCAAGCGCATCGAGGTCGAGTAGCGGGCGCAATATTGTTAGGTACACGCCATGCTACCCATTATTAGGCACTACTTTTCGCGCCGTGTGAGGGTCGCTACGTTCTCAGCGATCCTCTTTTTTCTATCTGCCATCATTACGGGTGGCGTCATCTTCCAGCGGCAGCACGCCATCGAAAATCGCCTGTTGGAAAACCTCGTGTGGACGGGGTATCAGTTTGATAGGGAAGTGCGCGAGTTTCACCTGACGCTGGTGGATAGCCAGCTGGGTCACATGAGCAGCGAGGATTTGCTGCTGCGTTTTGAAATACTGTTTAGCCGGAAGACGCTGTTTCAGCAGGGGGAAATCAACCTGGCAGTGTCTAAAATTGAGGGCGTGAATGCACTGGTAGAACAAGCTGCCGCCGTGATTCATGAGATCGACCACCTGATCGAGCCGCTTTGGGACGATGCTAACGCCCTAAACGACGAGCTAATTCGTCAAGCCTTGGAGCGCACGGTTCAACTACAGCAAATTACCGGCACCATCTTGATAGAGACCAACGCAAGCGTGGCGCGACTGCGCACGCTTGAGCGCGAAAAGATGACGCAGCTCTACGGGTTGGCGTTGATCATTCTGCTCTCGCTGATGTTATCGGGCGGTCTATTGGTTCGCGCCCTGCTCATCGAAGGAAAAGTGAGCCTTCGTAAAGCCCAGGCATTAGAGGTGAAGAGCCGGGAGCTGAAAGAGACGGCCAAGCGTGCTGAAATAGCCAGCCAAGCCAAGTCCCAGTTCATGGCCGTGATGAGCCATGAGATTCGCACACCGCTCAACGGGGTGGTAGGGATGGCCGATCTATTGAGTGACGAAGTGCACACGCCCAAGGCTCACGCCTACTTGTCAGCACTCAAACGCAGCGCTGAGAGCCTGCGCGCCGTAATCAACGATATTCTGGATTACACCAAGATAGAGAGCGGACGGCTTGATCTGGACGCTCGTCCCTTTGACCTGCGCGAATGCATCGAGTCGCTCTGTACGGGCTATGTGCTCCAGGAAAAAAGCAAGCCGGTCGTGTTCAACTACTCCATCGACCCGTCGCTGCCTCGGTTCGTGGTGGGGGATATCGCTCGCCTACGTCAGGTGATGATGAATCTAATCAACAACGCGCTGAAATTCACCGAAGAGGGGTTTGTGAAGTTTCACGCCTCGCCAAGTGATGACCATCGACTGCTGTTCGAGGTGTACGACACGGGGTGCGGTATTGAGGCGGCAGATCAGGAGCGTCTCTTCTCCGCTTTTTCCCAGGTAGATACCTCGATTGCGCGGCGCCACGAAGGGACGGGCCTGGGGCTCGCCATCTGTAAGCGGCTCGTTCACGCCATGGATGGTGAGATCGGTGTGACTAGCCAAGTAGGTTTGGGTAGCCGCTTCTGGTTTACGGTCGCGCTGCCGGAAACAGAAGGGATAGAGGTTTATCACCGCAGCGAGCAGCAAGCGGCGCTGGTAGATAACCACCATATCCTGATCGTGGAAGATAACCCCATCAACCAGACCGTCGCAAAAGTCATGTTGGAGCAGCTTGGGCAGCGGGTGACCATTGCCGATAACGGTCAGGCGGCGTTGGCGCAGCTTCAAGAAGAGTATGCGGCCATCGACCTCGTGTTGATGGATATGCAGATGCCGATTTTGGATGGTCCTGACACCACGCTGCGCTGGCGGGCTTTTGAGGCCGCGAACGCGCTGCCCAGGCTGCCCATCGTCGCCATGACGGCAAACGTCATGCCCGAGCACCGCGAGCGCTGCTTCGACAGCGGGATGGACGACATGATCAACAAGCCGTTCACCCGGGAAGAGCTGTATCAACTGATTAGTCGCTACGTCCCGAGCGCTGAGCTGCCCAAGGAAAGTGTCGAGTCAGGCGAGCGCTCCGCCAGCGAGCAGGGGAGTTTGCTACAAGATGCCGCGGACGTGCCGGAGGTGTTGGATCGTAAGATTTGCGCTGAGCTGCAGGAGGCGTTCGACCCCACATCGCTCAATGCGCTGTTGAGCGCGTTCTTGACCCGGCTGGAGGAGCGTTTGATTCGCCTACGAGCGTGCTGGCTTTCGGGGGATAGTGAGTCCTTACGTAAGGAAGCGCACTCACTCAAAGGAGCGGCTGCCTCGCTAGGCTGTGCCGCCATTGCCGAGAAAGCCGCCATGCTGGAGAAGAGCGCCAGCCATGACAACGATACATCGGTGACGGGGTTGTTGGACGCGCTAGAAGCGCTGAAACTCACGACCGAGCAAGCGTTGTTGGCGCAAGGATTGTTGGCAGCTTGAGGCCATACCAGCGCTACTCAGGGTAGCGCTGGGTGTTGTCGACCAGGGGCGGCGACTAGGCGCGCTTAGCGATTGTCATTTGATGATCCAACCACCCATCGAACTGCACTGACGAGAGAGGGCGAGAGATGAAGTAGCCTTGCCCAACGGGGCAGTGCGCTTTGGCGAGCAGCGCCTGCTGCTCTGCGTTTTCAATCCCCTCTGCCACGACGCTCATCCCGAGACGCGCGCCAAGCTCGACAATGGAGAGCGTAATGGCTTGAGCGCTGGGCTCGCTATCGATGAGGGATACAAAGCTTCGATCAATTTTTAACTCATCAAACGGCAGTCGGTAGAGCTGTGTTAACGATGAGTAACCCGTGCCGAAGTCATCAAGCGCTAACTTGCATCCCCGTTTACGTAGTTCATCCAAGACGTGTCGAGCATAGCCCAAGCACTCCACGCCGACGGATTCTGTCAGCTCCAGCGTAACGTTAGTCATATCGATGGGATACTGGCTGCATAGCGTATCGAACATCGTCAGCATTTTTTCGGCTTTGATAAATTCTGCAGGCACGTTAACGGCGATGCTTAGCGGCAACCCACGGGCATGCCAAGCAGCCAGCTGTGCAAACGAGAGCTCTAAAATACACCAAGTCAGCGGCACCATCAGTCCGCTTCTTTCGGCCAGGGGAATAAAGTTATCAGGGTAAATGGTACCGCGCATTGGATCTTCCCAGCGCACTAAGGCCTCTGCGCCCACAACTGCACCTGTCGCCAGCGATACCTTTGGTTGCAGTGCTAGGCAAATATGCTGCTGCTTGATCGCCTGGGCCAGCTCGCCCACCGAGGGTGGTTTCGGCGATGACTCAATTTGCTCGATAAACGCGCTAAGGCCGGTCATTAGCTTGGCCTTAGGTAAAAAGCCCAGCATCTTTAGCCCCTTAGATTTACCTTCGGCAATTGCGTGCGCGGCAATTTCATCAGAGCAGCTGCTTAACAGCAAAATAGGCGCATTCATTTTTAGATCATAGAGATAATCCAGTATATCCAGCCCAGTAAAATCGCCCAAGCCAAAATCCAGCACGATTAGGTTAGTGTTAAGTAGGGTAGGTTTACGCGCCAGCTCTCCCAAGCATCCGGCGGTGGCAACGTCAAACCCATGGCGGCTTAGCAACATTTTGCCTAGCAGCTGGATATCGACGTCATCATCAATCACTAACGCACTGGGCGGCATGATATGTCCTTTCAAATAGGTACGCGCAGCGTTTTAAGTAAGTGTTATTGCCAGCGCACTGACGCAATGCCTGAGTCGGCAATGCAAAAGCGCCTTCAGGTGCCAGGGAGGAGCCTGAAGACGTAGAGATGAATAGGGTTAAACGATTGGCTTAGTGGGCATCATCAAAAAGACTCCCATTCAGGGGTAGACTGACGAACCAAATTTCTAGGTAGCGTTGAGGCTAACTGTAGTGTGCTTTTATTAGTTTGATCAAGAGATACGTGACGCCCTGAATCAACGATGGGTGGGCTATTGCTCAGTTTAAAAGAGCCCACCAATGCGCTCAGTCGATCTGCCTGTTCACGCAGCTCAGCGGCGGCAGCGCTGGACTCCTCCACCATCGACGCATTGTGCTGCGTCATGCTATCCAGTTCGTTTACCGCGTCATTGACTTGACCAATGCCCACGCTCTGCTCTTTTGCGCCTGCGCTGATCTCTGCCACCACGTCGGCGACGCGCTCGATACTTTGCATCATGCTGTGCAGCGTATCGCTGGCGGCTTTCACTTGGGAGACGCCCGAGTGGGTGCGTTCCGCCGAGGTACTGATCAGTTCAGAGATGCTCTTTGACGCGTCACTGGTACGGCTGGCGAGAATGCGCACTTCTTGTGCGACCACCGCAAAGCCCCGGCCATGCTCGCCCGCTCTGGCCGCTTCCACTGAGGCGTTCAGTGCCAGAATATTGGTTTGAAAGGCAATGCTTTCGATCATGGTCACGATTTCACCGATTTGGCTAGACGACTCGCTAATACTGCCCATGGTTTTCTGAACGTTCTGCATGGCGTTCAAACCTTGATGGGCGATGTCGCGGGTCGATAGTGCAAGCTGGTTGGCTTGTTGGGCAGATTCGGAGGCATTGTTTACCACCGCCGCAATTTGCTCCATGGAGGCAGAGGTTTGCTGCAAGTTGGCCGCGGCCTGTTCAGTACGTGAAGCAAGTTCTTGGCTGCCTTTGGCAATTTCTGTGGAGGCGTGCTGAAGACTGACGGTGCTGTGGCTCACTGACTGCAGCGTGTCGTCGATACGCTTAATAAAAGCGTTGAACTCTATAGCGAGCTCTCCAATCTCATCTTTTCGCTGATTGTGGATTCGTGCTGTTAAGTCACCATCACCCTCAGTAATTTCCTTAATTCTTGCGCTTACTTGTTGTATGGCTCTCGACATCATTTTAGGGCCGATGAAAGCGATAAATAGTACAATTAAAAATACAATGGCTGAAAAAGATAATGTAGCAGTTTGCTGAGCTTTTATTCTATTTAACACGGATTTTTCAGCTTCCAGTGTTGCAGTCTCGATGCTTTGGTCCGATATGTCATATAGTGCGCGAAGGCGTTCGAAGCTATCTAGTGAGGTTCCAGTTAATAAAGTTAATGAAGCTTCTATGTTATTGTTGTCATAAAGTTCAAATGCTTGTGTGCTCACTGTTCTCCAATCTGAGTAAAGGGTTTCAAAGTCTTCTAGGTGACTTGTCAAAGAGGGATATTTCTGCATGCTCTGCGCATAACTTTGCATCCTATCGTAGGCTTGTTGAGCGTTTTCTTCAAAGCTGGCGCGTAGTTGACGACGTTTTTCAGATGATGCAGGTGTCAATACATACTCCATTTGAGCTACGCGAGCTTGATATAAGTCACGATCTGCATTGAGTGTCGCCGACATGGCTGGAATATAATTTTCGATAAAAGTATTGAGGCGGCCTTTTACCATGTTAACCAGCAAAGCGTCTGCAATCACGACTGCTAGAAGTGATAAAGCTACGACGATAAAAGCGGTTGCATACTTAAAGCTGATTTTGTTAATCGTTTTCATTTGAGAACACCCCTGACCCCTGTTTTAGGATGCTATCAATATACGTTCAGATTTAGTGGCTGGCGATGACTGAAAAGGAAGTGTCACTATTGTTTACGATTGAAAGCTGCTAAAAATAAATTGTAAATAAAAGTCATTTATATCCCTCCGCCTGCAAATGAAACAGCGACGCATAGCGCCCGTTGTCTTCAAGCAGCGTTTCATGGGTGCCGCGTTCGATGATGCGCCCTTGGTCGATGACGATGATTTGGTCGGCGCTGCGGACGGTCGAGAAACGATGGGAGATCAGAATCGTCATCTTGTCGCGGCTGTGATCACGAAAGCGGGCAAAGACATCCGCCTCGGCGGCGGCATCCATGGCAGCGGTAGGCTCGTCTAGCACTAAGATATCGGCCTCTTTGCGCATGTAAGCGCGGGAGAGTGCCACTTTCTGCCACTGGCCGCCGGAAAGCTCTTGGCCGTTTTTAAACCAGCGCCCTAGCTGGGTTTGGTAGCCGTCGGGCATGCGCTTGATGAAGTGATCGGCCAGCCCGTCTTTCGCCGCCTGCTGCCAGCGCTGCTGATCATCGAAGGCGGTGGTGTCGCCCACCCCAAGGTTTTCCCCAACGGTGAGCTGATAGCGTACAAAGTCCTGAAAAATTACGCCCACCCGTGCCCTCAGCGCTTGGGTGTCCCACTCGTTGAGGTCGCTGCCGTCTAGCAAAATTCGCCCTTTTGTGGGTCGGTAGAGCCGGGTCAAGAGCTTGATCAAGGTGGTTTTGCCCGATCCGTTTTCACCCACTAGGGCAAGACTGCTGCCGGGGACGATATGCAGCGAAATATCGTGCAGCACCTCACGGCCGCCGGGATACGCAAAGCTCACCTGCTCGAAACGTAGCCCGTCGTTGGGAATGGCGCCCTGGGTCACATGGCCCGTATCGGCCTCGGTGGGCTGTTCCAGATATTCGTAGAGGTTGGAGAGGTAGAGGTTATCTTCATACATGCCGCTCACGGCTGTAAGGCTGGCGGACAGTGCGCTTTGCCCCTGCTTGAAGACCATCAGATACATAGTCATTTGACCCAGCGTTAGCGCGCCGATAACGGTTTCGACGACGACCCAGCCATAGGCCGCGTAGAATGTCAGCGTACCCAATAGCCCGAGCACGAACCCCCAACCCTCTCGGCGCAGTGTCAAGCGGCGATCTTCGGCAAACAGCTGATGAAAGATATCTCGGTAGCGCTGCAGAAAGCGCTGCTCTAAACCAAACAGTTTGACCTCTTTAATGCTGTCTTCACGAGCCAGTACGGTTTCCAGGTACATCTGCATGCGGGTTTGCGGCGAGCGCCAGCGAAATAGCCGGAAGGCATCGCCGGAGAATTTCGCTTCGGAAAGAAACACTGGCAGCGCTCCCACCACCAAGATCAGCAGTGCCCAGGGAGAAAACTGCACCAACAGGAAGGCAAAACTGCCGAGGGAAATGGCGTTCTGCAGCAGCCCAAAGGTTTTATTGACCAGCGCTAGTGGGCGGGTCGAGGCTTCTCGTCTAGCACGGGTGAGCTGATCATAAAGCTCCGAATCCTCGAATTGGCTCAGCGACAGCGTGCCCGCTTTTTCCAAAATCATCACGTTCACTTTCTGCCCGAGCAGCGCTCTTAACAGCGACTGCTGGGCCGAGAGGCCACGCTGGGCTAACGCCATCAGGGCAATGATGCCGCCTTCCAACGCCACTAACCCCAGCACTGGAGTGAGCGTTGCCCATAAGTCAGGGTTGCTCGCTGTCTCATAGCTTTCCATCGCCGCCAGCACGCCATCAACAATCAGTTGGCCCACATAAGCCGCCACAGCGGGCAGCACGCCAGCCACCAGCGTGCAAAGCGCCAAGCCCAACATCATCCAGCGGGAGGTGTCCCATACCAATGCCAGCGCACGGCGGCTATAGCGAAATACGCTAAAGAAGCCGCTGAAGGGAGAGGAGGAAGGAGAGGAAGAGGACGGCATCATGGCGTTAGCAACATCGAAAAGTAAGGAGCACCAGCATTAGTAGGCCGCCATGATGCGGTGCTTTGGCGTTGATAGCCAGCCTGCTGCCCCAGAGAGGGCAGCAGGTGATGGGGTGAAAAGCGCTACAGCGGCAGCACGGCCCCATCGGTGCGCGGTTCAGTACCGCCTTGCAGCACGCCGGTATCAGAATTACGGAGAATAATTTGGCCACGGCCAAAGCTAATCGAATCCGCCACCTTAACAATCTTGTGGCCGCGCCGAGCGAGGGCGAGCGCCAAGTGGTTGGGGAAATCCGCTTCCACTTCCACGGTTCTGCCGGTTGTCCACTTCCAACGAGGCATATCCAGCGCGGCCTGTGGGTTTAACTGATCCTCAATCATGGCGGTGACCACCTGCACTTGGCCCTGAGGCTGCATATAGCCGCCCATGACGCCAAACGGCCCAACGGCTTGATTATCTTTGGTGATAAACCCGGGAATGATGGTGTGGTAGGTGCGCTTGCCGGGTGCCAGAGCATTCGCATGCTCTGGGTCTAGCGAGAACGACCAGCCACGGTTTTGCAGGCTAATCCCGGTGCCGGGAACCACCATGCCGGAACCAAAGCCTTTAAAGTTACTTTGGATAAACGACACCATATTGCCTTCGTCGTCAGCCGTGGCTAGGTAGACGGTGCCGCCTTGCAACGGGTTGCCGTGCGCCGGGTCAACGGCCTGATCACCGATCAGCGCAGCGCGTGCGGTGAGGTAGGCATCATCTAGCATCTGCTCGGTGGTGGGAGCCATCGCGCTGCGTTCGGTGATGTGTTTAAAGCCATCCATATAGGCAAGTTTAGTGGCTTCAATTCGTCGGTGTAGGGTTTCAACGGCATCCCCTGGGCACGGGTCTAATCGTTCCAGCATGCCGAGTGCTTGCAGCACGATCATACCGCTGCCGTTCGGTGGAATTTCCCAAATATCATGGCCTTGGTAGCGCACGCTAATCGGGTCGACCCACTCGGGCTGGTAAGCGGCCAAATCCTCTTTACGGATGAGGCCGCCATGCTCGCGGGAGAACGTATCGATGGCCTCAGCCAGCTCTCCGCGATAAAACGCGTCGGCTTTTGTCGCGGCAATCGCGGCTAAGCTTTTCGCATGGCCAGGGGCGGACCATAGCTCGCCTGGGCGCGGTGCCCGGCCTTTAGGGGCAAAGGTATCGAACCAGGGTTGGAAGGCAGTGTCGGGGTAGGTCGCGTAGTGATGGAAGGCCTCTTCCCACATTTGATGGATGATCGGAGTCACGGCAAAGCCCTCTTCTGCCAGCGCGATGGCAGGCGCTAGCAGTTCCGCAAAGGGCAGTTTACCAAAGCGCTCAGAGAGCGCCGCCCAGGCCGCAGGCGCGCCAGGCACGGTAACAGGCAGCATGCCGTGGTTAGGCATAGCGTCATGGCCAAGCGCTTTCAAAGCCTCAATCGTGGCTGCCTGCGGAGCAGGGCCGCTGGCGTTGAGGCCATGTAGCTTTCCATCGACCCACACAATTGCGAAGGCGTCGCTGCCAATGCCGTTAGACGTAGGCTCTACCACAGTGAGTGCGGCGGCGGTGGCAATCGCCGCATCAATGGCATTGCCGCCTTGCTGCAAAATAGTGATACCTACCTGGGCGGCGAGCGGCTGAGAGGTGGCCACCATACCGCGTTTGCCGAAAGTGGCCATACGACGTGAGGCACTGGGGTAATAGAGAGCGTTGTTATGCATGGGAGTCCTTTCTCGTGAAGGAGGGCGCTAAGAGAGGTTATCAGCCTAACAAAAGCCCTCCATAAACCAAGGCGCCGATAACAACAAAGGCGGGATGGGTGTTGAAACGCACAAGCGCGATCGCGGCCACGATACCGATAATCAGCGTGTGGAGGAGGCCGCTTGCCGCCATACTTTCTGTGAAAAAACCGAGGGTAAGCCACGCCATCATCATGGCAATGACGGGGCGTACCCACTGGCTCATGCGCTTGACGCGCGGGGAGTCGCGGTGGCGATAGAGAAGCCCGAGTGCGCCAAGCATGAGCAGCAGGGAAGGGACCACCGTGGCAGCCACGGCCACGAACGCCCCACCAATGCCGGCGACCTCATAGCCCACATAGCCCGCCATTTTGGTGGCGATCGGGCTCGGGAGCGCATTGCCGAGCGCCAAGGTTTCGGCAAAGCCCTGTGAGGTCATCCAGCCGTAGCGGCCTACCACTTCCGCCTCGATCAGCGGAATGATGGCGGGGCCACCGCCGTAGCCAATGATGTTAGGAATGAAAAACGCTAAAAAGAGATCCCAATAAATCATGCGGCACCCTCCGCGCGTTTTTTACCGGAAGGGCGCAGCAGTGCGGCGAGCAGAATGGCCCCAATCACCCAGCCGGGGTGAACGCCGAGCCAATAAATCACGCCACCAGCGATGACCGCCATCACAAGGCTGACAAGCCAGCCCAGGGCGGCTTTGGATTTATCGAAGAAGTCCCAGGTAAGCTGAGCCATCATGACCATGACCACGGGAACGACCGCTTGCCCCATGCCGCGTATCCAACCCACGTCGCGGTAGCGGCTAAAAATGCCTAGCATCACAATCATGGCAACGATCATCGGCAAAATGATGGCGATGACCGCAGCAACGCAGCCGCTGGTGCCTGCCACGCGATAACCGATGTAGCCGGGCATTTTGGTGGCAATGGGGCCGGGTAGGGTGTTGCCAATGGCGAGCACGTCGGCAAACTCTTCATCCGTGAGCCACTGGTGGCGTGTCACGACTTCCGCGCGGACCAGCGGTATCATGGCAGGGCCGCCGCCAAAGCCGAAAATGCCGACGCGGAAAAATGCCCAAAAGAGTGCGGTTTGCTTCATGGGGTTAACGCCTGAAGAGGAGGCCATGGGGTCAGCAACATAAAAAGAGTGCCCTGTTTATCGTTTGTAGATTAAAAAATCGATTATTTTTTCTAAAATAGAATATAGGTGAGCCCCGCAAGAGGCGTCAACACGTCACCATGGGTTTTTCGTTAACCGATCCCTGGCAAATGTATGCAAAAGGACTCCGGAATGAACAAGCATATGCAGCTTCCCACTAGCAGCGCCTCAAGCCCTATTTATGATGTGCTGCGTCGGGACTTGGTCGGCGGTCGCTTCAAAGCGGGTGAGAAACTCGCCATCAACGCGCTGAAAGAGCAGTACCAAGTCGGCCTCAGTCCGCTCCGTGAGGCGCTGAACAAGCTGGCGGCGTATGGGCTGCTGGTGCAGGAGAATCAGCGCGGGTTCAGGGTACCCAAGCTCTCCCGCGAAGAGCTCGATGACATTGCCCGGCTGCGCACCGAGTTGGAGGGCATGGCGTTAGAGCGGGCCATTGCCCACGGCGATGCCGTATGGGAAGCCGATTTGCTGGCGGCAGCGCATCGGCTCAAGCGCGCCGACATTACCTTGGATAAAGGCGAGGAGTGGGAACGGCTGCACACTCAGTTTCACCGCACGCTCGTGGCACCTTGTGGTTCGGTGTGGTTATTACGGTTTATTGAGCAGTTGCACGACCAGTTCGACCGCTATCGGCGTTTAGGGCCAAAGATGCCCACCATCCGCCAAGAGCTGGATGAACAGCACCACGAATTGGTCGAACTGGCGCTTCAGCGCGACGCCATCGCTGCACGGGCACTGATGGATGACCATATCCACAAATCTTACGAAGTCGCGTTGGCTCGTTACCAGCAGCACGCCTGACGTATTTGCCAGGGGATCCCTGTACACTGTGGGCCAGCGCGTGGCACTCGCCACTTGAATGAACGCAGGTAAAGAAGGCCACCGTGGGAGTGGGTATGACGCAAGAAGCCGATCAGCAAGTCGTGGAACAGACACTCGCGTGGGTGCGCCAATTTATCGTAGGGCACGACATTTGCCCTTTCGCCAAGCGGGAGTTGGAGAACGACACGATCCGTGTGGAAGTCGTGCGTTCCAAAAAGTTACAGGTGGCGCTCGAAGAGCTGGCGGCGGAGCTTGCGTGGCTCGATGAGCATCCTGACACCGAAACCACGCTGATCGTCTTCCCGACGCTGTTCAAGAGCTTCGATCATTACCTGGATTACGTCGACATGGCTGACAACCTGCTAGTTGAGCTGGGTTACGAAGGGGTATATCAGCTAGCCACGTTTCATCCCGACTACTGTTTCGACGATGCTGACCCCGATGATGCTGCCAACTACTCGAACCGTTCACCCCATGCCATGGTGCACGTGCTGCGCGAGGCCAGTGTCGAGAAAGCCATCGCGTTTTATGGGGACACGGCCGCCATTCCCGAGCGGAATATCGCTTACCTGAGCGCCCTTGGCAGCGTCGCCGCCGAAGCGCAGCGGCAGGCATGTTTCAATGCGCTTCCCCATAAATGACCAGTCGGTGTTTTCCTTTGTTTTTGGCTTGATAGAGCGCGATATCGGCCAGTTGGATGACCTGCTCGATATCGTGGCCGTGTTGAGGCCACCATGCGGCGCCCAAGCTGCAGCCGACTTGCGCTCGGTGTCCGCCGGGCAGCAGAACGGGCGTTGCGATACGTTGTAGCAGCCGCTGACCCACGTCCGTTACAAGATAGGCGCTGTGCTCGGCGGTGCTTTTGAGAATCATCACGAACTCATCGCCTCCTAAACGGGCTACCACATCGCCGCTGCGTAGCGTTGACTTGAGGCGCTGAGTGATTTCGATCAGCAACAAATCCCCCGCGTGATGACCAAGTTCATCATTGACCCGTTTGAAGCCATCCAAGTCGAATAGCAGGACGATCACACTCTGCTGCTGGCGATGTGCGTCAGGCAGCGTGTGCTGTAGGTACTGGGTTAGAAAGGCGCGGTTAGGCAACCCGGTCAACGGATCGGTGTTGGCCAAATCTTCCAAACGGCTAATGGTCTGGCGCTGGTCGATCAAGCGCTCCACCATGTCGCGCATGGAGGTCGATAGCCGCTTCAGCTCGGGAGAGCCGGTTTCCAGGGTGATGACGCCGCGGTGGGTGGCCGCTTGAATGTTGTCGGCTGCCCGGGCAAGGCGCGTCAGCGGTGCGACCAAACGGGACGCGACGAGCCAGCCAATGATGGAAAACATCAGCGCCACCAGCAGCCCCGTTCCTAATATGAGCTCGTAAAGCTGCTCGACGGGCGCAAAAGCGTTGGTCACGGGCTGTCGGCTCACGGCGACCCAGCCCAAACCTGGAAAGTCTCCAAATCCTTGGCTTCGGGCTACGCCCGTGACATAGCGCTGTCCGTCTGGCCAGGTTTCGATGGACCACGCAGGCGTTGGGCTATCAGAAGCGTTCTCCAGGAACGCCAGCGATTCACCGATGAGCTCCTCCGGCCCGAGAATGACCCTGCCTTGAGAAGAGAGCAGGAGTAGTTCCGTTTGCTGTGCGCGAAGCTGTGGGGAAAACATGGAGTTCTTCACCTGCGTTGCCCACTCCCAGCTCAGGTGTACGCCCAACACGCCGGTAAAGGTGCCGCGTTGGTCGTAAAGGGGCGCGGCGATATCGACAAATTGAACGGGCTCGCCAGTGGGGTTGGGAAGTAGCTGGGCCAGCATGACGGCATCATGCACGTCGCCTACCCACAGTGCTTGCCGTCCCTCGATAAACACGGGCCGCTGAGCAATCGACGTCCCTTCGAGAACTCCTCCGGTAGAGGCGACGACCAGGCCAGTGGCATCCGTCACGCCAATCCAGGAAAGCACGTCATAGTTGCGCTGCAGGTGTTCGAGCTGCGCGCGTACCGAGAAGCGGTCGGTGCGGTCGGCAAACTCTTGAATACCCAGCAGCAGGCGCACTTCTTTGATCCGCGCATCCATGCTGCGGTTGAGCTTATCCACCATTTGGTAAGCGGTATCGGCACTGCTATAGCCAATATTCGCCTCGAGCTGAATGGCCGCTTCCCGGGAAGCGACCCAACTCAGCAGTAGCGTAATGGCGACCACTAACGAGGTGATGAGGCCAATGATGCGTGTGCGTAGAGAAACACGCCTCAAAAGGGACGAGTGGTTAGGCATGGGTGGGCCAAGCACGTTGTGGTAATGAGAAGACCCTAGCGTAATTTTTGTTATGGCACGAATCGGCGGGGTCAACGGAGGCCGCGTGGGCATGGGGATCACCCACGCGGCCATAAGGCTTAGTTAAAATTCTTCCCACTCGGGCTCAGCGGTGGGGCGCTGGCGCTGCGTTACGCTCTTGCTTGGCGAGGGAGCGTGTAAACGCTGGGCAGGCGCAGAAGCGGGTTGAGCAAGCGCCGCGTGGCGGCTGGTGCCGTTGAGCCGGAACGCGGCGACCAGGTCTGCCAGTCGAGACGCTTCGTCTTGCAGCGAAGCCGATGCGGTGCTGGTCTCCTCTACCAAAGAGACGTTCTCCTGGGTGGCGGAATCCATCTCGGCAATCGCGGTGCTGATTTGGCTAATGCCGGACTCCTGCTCCTTTGCTGCCAGCGCCAGTTCTTGCATCATATCGTTGACGCGTACGATGGCTTGGTTGATGTCATCCATGCTTTCGCCATTTTTCAGCGCCTGATCGGCCCCTTGCGCGATACGGCTGGCGATATCCTCGATCATCGTACGAATCTCTTTCGAGGAGTTGGAGGTTTTCGTTGCCAGCGAGCGCACCTCACTCGCTACGACGGCGAAACCACGGCCGTGTTCCCCCGCGCGTGCAGCTTCCACCGAGGCGTTCAACGCCAAAATATTGGTCTGGAAGGCGATGGAGTCGATGACCTGAATGATCTCGTTGACTTTCTGCGAGCTGGCCTCCAGTTCGCGCATCAGCACGCTGGTTTGCTCCGACTCCTGCTTGCCGTGAGCCGCTTTTCTGGAAGCATCCTGTGTCAGGCGCTCGGCCTGAGCAGCAGTGTCGGCGTTTTGACGAACGATGGAGGAAATCTCATCCATGCTGGCAGCGGTTTGTTGCAGTGCGGCTGCCTGCTGTTCGGTACGTGAGGCGAGATCCTGGCTGCCGCCGGCAATTTGGCGAGAACTCGCCGCAACAGCGGTGCTGCTTTGCGAAAGCGTGCCTACCATGGTTTGCAGCTTGCCCTGCATGTCGTGCATGGCGCTGTAGAGTCGGCCAATTTCGTTTTTGCCACGAGATTCGATTTGGCTGGTCAAATCGCCTTTGGCAATATGCTCACACAGCTCCACCGCGCGCTGTAGCGGACGGACGATGAGCCTTTTGATACCAATCTGTACGATAATGAAAAGCAATAAGGCAAGTAGAATTAGTACACCGCTGATGATCATCGTAACGGTGTGTAGGCGTTCTGCAGAGCTAATCTCTTCTGATGACAAGCTTTGTGCTCGCTGATTAAAGCTGCGCACAGACTCAGAGAAGGGCTCAAAATTGTCATTGATGCGCTCACGATGGCCCATCAAAGCGGCTAAGTTTCCTGACGCTAGGTCGGTGCGTAGATCGCTCGTTACAAGTTGGTTAAATCTGGTTTGCAAAGCTTGAATGATGGGGGCTCTGAGAGCGTTGCTGGGTACTTCTACCTCTGAAAACTGCTCGAAACGTGATTCTGCTCGTTCCAAAGCCGCTCTTGCTAACTCAAGAGTTTCTTGTGCCCTGACGGTATCTCCATCTTCACTGTACTCATTGAAGCGGCCCAAACGCACCCTTAACTCCATTAGATTAATTTCTGCGCGATTGATAGCAGCGACTTGCTGAGCAGCGATCTCATCGACGCGGCGTAAACTATCCATCACATCAAGCTTGGTTAATATACCTGTCGCTGCTATAGCCAGTAGGGCAAGCAGCATTAGCCCTTGCACTGCTGCTAGCAAGTGTTTGACAGATAGGTTTCTCATATTGGTTACTCTCATAGGCACGATAAGGTGAGGAGCTTTTGGTACGAGGTAGGGGAGCCTCGCTTGTACATTATCGACACAACGAGAGTGATATTGAGAGGTGTGGATCGCTTTTTTCACACTTATTTGCAAAGGTGTGGTTTTAAGCAAGTGACATCTGTGCTTGCCATACAAAAGGGCCAGCAAGCTGGCCCTTTTTGCCATCGACGCAATGGGTTAAAACGCTTCCCACTCTGGCGTGGCGGCGACCCGGGAAGGAGCGGCCGCCGCCAGCGGCGAGGCGTAAGACGTTTTGAACGTTTGCTGCACGGCAAGCGGGATTTGGCTGTCGCGCAGGGTGTGCGCAAGACGCTTCAATTTGAACTCGTTCACGAGTTCGGCCAGGCGGCCGGCTTCGTCCTGCAACGAGGCAGACGCCGTACTGGTTTCTTCGACGAGCGAAACGTTCTCTTGTGTCGCCGCGTCCATTTGAGACACCGCCGTACTGACCTGGCTGATACCGGAATCCTGCTCCTTCGCGGCCAGCGCTAGCTCCTGCATCATTTCCGTCACTTGTACGATCGATGCGTTGATGTCCGCCATGCTCTGGCCATTACGCGTGGTTTGTTCGGCCCCTTGCGCAATACGCTGTGAAATGTCCTCGATCAACTCACGAATCTCTTTGGAAGACGTAGACGTTTTGGTGGCTAGCGAGCGCACTTCACTGGCGACCACGGCAAAGCCGCGTCCGTGCTCTCCCGCCCGAGCGGCTTCCACCGAGGCGTTCAGCGCGAGAATGTTGGTTTGGAAAGCAATCGAGTCGATGACTTGAATGATGTCGTGCACTTTGTGGGAGGTTTCTTCGAGCTCACGCATTAGCTGGCTGGTGTGCTCGGAAGCCTGCTTACCGCTAGTGGCTTTCTTGGCGGCCGCTTTCGTGAGCCGTTCGGCCTGCTCGGCGGTATCCGAGTTCTGACGGACGATCGAAGAGATTTCATCCATGCTGGCTGCGGTTTGCTGCAGTGCGGCGGCTTGCTGTTCCGTTCGCGATGCTAAGTCCTGGCTGCCACCAGCAATCTGCTTGGAGCTACTGGCCACGGCTTCACTGCTTTGATTGAGCGTGCTGATCATCTCTTCGAGTCGATCCTGCATATCATCCATTGCTGCGTAAAGGCGGCCTATCTCATTACTGCCACGGTCTTCAATCGTGCTGGTGAGATCGCCTTTAGCGATGTTTTCGCAAATGTTGACGGCGCGCTGTAAAGGGGTGAGCAGATATTTATTAATCGTTGCTTGCATCGTGATATAGAGCACGAGGGCTAGCACGACCAAAAAGCCGACCGTCATACCTAGAACTTGGCTATCGCGCAGAGTCTCTGCCGTTCGGGTATCGCCATAGTCCAGCGCAAAGCGGTTAAAGTCGCCCACCGCCTGACCAAAGGCTAAAAAAGCGGGATTGATGGTTTCTTTATAGTCGATCAATCCTTCGATATCCGCACTGGCAAGCATCGACCTAAGTTCGCTTGTCGCTGCAGCGTTATAGGTGTCATTGATCGTGGAGAGGTAGGAGAAGCGCTCGTCGTCAGGGCCAGTGGGAACGCTATTCATCGCTTCGATTCTAGCGTCCGATACGGCGAGGCTCTCTTTTGCAGAGGTCAGTGCATCGTCGACGTTGGCCATCATCCCATTTTGGTAATGCTGAGACAGACGCTCTAATCGAACCCGCATTTCCATGAGGTTGGTCTCTGCCCTAGCCGCCGAACTCGATTGTAGTGCGCTGATATTATTGACGTCTTCTAGATAGGTAGCCGCCTTGCGTTCGCCCAAATAGCCAAGGAGCCCTACGCCCATCAGCATGATTAAAAGCACGACGAGTGCGCCCGCTATCAGGGTTTTTACTGATATTTTTTGCATGTCCGTTCCCTTTATGATCCCAACACCTGACGTAGTGTTAACGTGGGATTTAAAAGATAGCAGTGAAATCTTATGGGCACGCAGAGGTTGTTTTTATTTAGATATCTTGTTTTAAACGATTGTTTTCATTAATTTATCGAAAATCAAACGACCATTGTTTCATTAAGTGAATTAAGACGACATAACGTATCGCCACACGCCCCTCAGCGGCAGCCGTGTGATGTTTATGTATCGTCACGATAGCGTGCGAAAGTCAGGGTTAATAACTAGAGACAATGTTATTTTTTGCAGCGTTGAATGGCAGCATAAGCGGGGCCATGCTGCCGTGGGCGGGAAGAACGCTTAATGGGCGGTCAGCGCTTTGTACATGACATGGGTATCCACAAACCCCAAGGAGGCGTGCCGATAGGCGTTAGGTACCGTGCCGACAATCTCGAAGCCCAGACGTTGCCATAACGCGACGGCCACCTGATTGCTGGCGACGACGGCGTTGAACTGCATGGCCTTAAAACCCAGCGCCAACGCTTCCCGCTGAGAGTGTTCGCACATGGCCCTGGCGACGCCTTTGCCCCGTGCGTTGGGGGTGACCATGTAGCCACAGTTGCACACATGGCGGCCGGGGCCTGCGGCGTTGGCTTTCAAGTAGTAGCTGCCCAGTAGCTCGTCATGCTCATCTTTGACGGCCATGCTTAGGAGCGGCGTTTGGCACCAAAACGCGAAAGCCTCCTCTTGACGAATCCCTGGATCTATCGCGTAGGTTTCCTGGGCGGCTACAATGGCCTGAAACGTAGGCCAGAAGAGCGCGAACTCGTTGGCTGTCATCGGGGAAAATTGAAGGCTGGACATGAGGTTTCTTCCGTTGATGTCGTCATGAGCGACGTTAGCACAATCGAGGAGAGATCTGTGCCGCTGGTACGTTGATCAGTGAACCACTGGACCGCGAGAGGACACGGCCATGACCGTTGAGAGCGCACTGACCTACTTTTTGGCGATCTTTGTCTTCGCCGTGACGCCCGGGCCGGGTATTTTTGCTCTGCTGGCCAAGGGAATGTCAGCGGGCGCGCGGCCCTGTTTACCGCTGGCCCTAGGCATGACGGTCAGCGATGTGATCTACCTACTGCTCGCGTTCTACGGGCTGGCTGCCTTGGCGGAGAACTGGGGAGGCGCCTTCACGCTGCTACGCTACGCCGGTGCCGCCTACCTCTTTTACCTAGGGTGGAAAATGTGGACGGCCGAAGTTACGGCGCAGACGTTGGAGGCCTTCCCAGCCAGTAGCGGTGCTTGGCGTCGGGATAGCGCGAAGAGCTTTCTTCAGGGCTTTCTCATTTCAGCGTCCAACCCCAAAGTCATCCTGTTCTACATCGCTTTCTTGCCGACCTTCATCGACCTGACCGTGCTCGAGCGTAGCGATATGATCCTCGTGGTCGGTTTGACGTTGCTCGGGCTAATGATGGGGTTGATGTTGGTTGCGTCGTTTGCCTCGTCTGCGCGGCGCTTCTTCCAGTCCGAGCGCGCCCAGAAAGGCACCAACCGTACAGCCGGTTCATTGATGATGGCTGCGGGTGCCTTTCTGGTCGCCAAAGGGTGAGACACGTGGCTTAACGGGCCACCTGAGCCACGATTTCATAGCTACGCAGGCGGTCCGCGTGACTGTAGAAATCGCTATTGATCATCAGCTCGTTCGCCCCCGTACGTTCTTGAAACGCCTCTAGCTGTGCTTTGACCGTTTCGGGGCCACCGATGATGGCCGCGCCCAAAAACTGTTCTACCTGAGCGCGCTCCATGGGCGACCAATCCAGTGCGTCTACGGGGGGCAGTGACTGGGTTGGTTTACCGCGAATCAAATTCAAGAATTTTTGCTGCGCGGTGGTGGCCAGGTAGTGCGCCATTTCGTCGCTTTCAGCCGCCATGACCGGCAAGCCGACCATGGCATAAGGCGCGTCTAAATGCTCGGACGGGCGGAAGTTATCCCGATAGAGGCGCAGAGCCTCGAACAGATAGCCGGGGGCGAACTGGGCGGCAAACGCGAAGGGAAGGCCCAGTTTGGCGGCGAGCTGGGCGCTGTAGCCGCTAGAACCCAGCAGCCAAATGGGCACGTGCGTGCCCTGGCCGGGCACCGCTTTGACGGTTTGCTGTGGGTCTTCTTCGCCAAGGTAGCGGCGCAGCTCTTCTAAACGCTCGGGAAAATCGTCGACGCCTGCATGGGCATGGCGGCGCATCGCTCGCATGGTGGCACCGTCAGAACCAGGGGCGCGCCCTAAGCCCAGGTCGATGCGCCCTGGGTACAGTGTCTCCAGCGTGCCAAACTGCTCTGCAATTACCAGCGGTGGGTGGTTCGGTAGCATGATGCCCCCGCTGCCTACGCGGATGGACGATGTTTGGCCCGCCACATGACCTATCAAGACCGAAGTGGCGGCACTGGCAATACCGGCAATGTTGTGGTGCTCGGCTAGCCAGTAGCGCTGATAGCCCAACGATTCCGCATGCTGGGCCAGGGATACGCTGTCACGGAACGTTTCCCCCGCGCTGCCGCCTTGACGAATGGGCGCAAGGTCTAGAACGGAGAGGGCGGTGCTCGCAAGTTGGCTCATAAATCACCTGATAAACGTGCATGGTGCGTGCAGTGATTCGTTAGCACGCTTCATAATGCTGCGTTTATGTGGGCAGTTCTGGGCAATTGCAAGCCGTCGTCACGTGAACGTCACGCTTTGGGGGGCGTGGGGCGTACCAAGATCTCGTTGACATCCACATGCGGCGGCTGTGAGAGCGCGTAAATCACCGCATTGGCTATATCACGATCTTGCAGAGCGTACTCGGGTGGTTCATCAAAGAAGGGCGTGTCGACCATGCCGGGTTCGATCAGCGTCACCCGCATGCCGGTGCCGCGCAGCTCTTCGCGTAGATTGTAGCCAATGCCGGTGACCGCCCATTTGGTGGCGCTGTACATGGAGCCAGGGATGGTCGTGCGGCCTGCTGCCGAGCCGGTCAGCAGCACGTGCCCTTGGCGGCGTTTCAACTCCGGCAGGCAGGCTTGCAAGGTCAGGCCAACCCCGTAGATGTTGGTCAAAATCATCTCTCGCCAAGCGTCGTGGTCGGCGCTGCTAAAGCCGCCTGGCGAGCCGCCGCGGCCCGCATTGGCAAAGACAGCGTCGATTCGGCCAAAGGTTTCGATGGCGTGTTCCACCATGGCCTGCTGCTGCTTCAGGTCGGTGACATCGACCTCGCACGTCAGCACGTTCTCTGGGCCTAGCTCCTGGGCAAGGGAGGTTAGCTTGTCGGCAGAGCGCGCGGCCAGCACCAGTTGATACCCTTCACGGGCCGCTGCGCGAGCGGTGGCAGCGCCAATACCGCTGGAAGCGCCGGTAATTAACAGTACACGATCATGCATCCTAGGCTCTCCTTGCAAATAGGGGAAGTTTCAGCATGGCTAAAACCCAACGAGGTTGCAAACGCGCTTCCGCGTTAGGGTTTTTCTTGCCGACGTTGCAGCATGGCAGAGAGATCCAGGATCGAACGTGCCATATCGGCCATGCTTTTGCTTTGATCCATCGAGGTTTTACGCAGAAAGCGGTATGCCTCCTCCTCGCTCATGGATTGGTGGGCCATGATGAGTCCTTTGGCCCGTTCGATCAGCTTGCGTTCGCGCAGCGCTTTGCGGGTATTTTCCAGCTCGTCGCTGAGCCCCTGTAACCGGCTCGATTGGGCGTGCGTCAACTCCAGCAGCGAGCGGCTCAAGGGCGAATTGAGAGCGCTGGCGGTCAAATCCCCCAGCGGCTGAGACGGGGTGAGGGCAAGAAGCTGTTCACACGGGGCCGGAAGCGGCGTGTCGGGGGTGGCCTTAGCCTGGTCCAGAGCGGCCTGGGCGTGAGCTATTTTATGGTGGCAAAGAGCCGTGAGCTGGGTGTTCAGCGTGTCTTCTACCGTCTTGATGGTATCGATCCGTAGGGTGGTCAGCTCATACCAGGTTTCCCCTAGCGTATTGCCTGAGGCCGTTTGATGGTGCGAACGCTGGCAAGCGATGTCGCGTAACTGACAAATACCGGCCAGTGTTCGGGGTGAGAGCGACTGCTGCCAAGCGCTCAGCGCTTCTGGAGTAGCAAATTCGGCAAACGTATCGAAGCAGCGCTGCTGCGCCTCGACGAGCTGGTTGAGCAGCGTACGATGGGCGTTATCGAAGTGGCCCAAGGTGAACCCAAAAGCACCGCAAGCGCGCTCTTGTCCAGCAAGCTCCTTCCCCTGCATCAAGTGGAAAATCGCCACCAGGGCGCGGGTGATGTCGGGGTCGACTGCGGTATCGGCGGCTTCGAAGACGATGGCCAATAAACCGCTGATGAGGTGATTGAAGGCCTGCGTGGCCGCATCGGGTGAGATATGAAAGGTATCGATGGCTTGGCGCAGAGCGTCGAGTTCATCCAATGCCAGCCAAACGGCGGCAATGCGGCGAAGCAAGCGTGCGGTGGCTTGTGGCCGCGCTTCTTGGCTTAGCGTTTCCAAGCGCAGGCGCATCGAGGCCTCGGCCGCTTGGCTATGTTGCACGTAACTCGTTCGGCGGGTCTTGAAACGTTTGCCCTTGGACGCCAGATAAATCGTCGAGGCACCGCGTTCGCGCTGCAGTACATGAATGAACTGACTGATATCGCTCACGATATCGGCGGTCGTGGCGAGATGGTGGAGGTTATCGATGTCGCAGCGCAGGGCGGTGAAGAGGAGCTGTTGTGCAGAAGACATGTTGATTTCCTTAATACTCGCCGCCAAAAGGTAAACGCCCCCACAGCGATGCGCATGCAGGGGCGGTGTTAATTAATATTAGCGTAATGAGAGCGCGCCTGCTCCCGCATCGTCGCCCGCCGCGTCACGGTATGCGCTGGCCTCTTCGGCTTCGGTGGCGTCGCTAAAGCGGACCACCAACACGCAGGAGGCCAGCACCAGCACGGTCAATCCCAAATAGAAAAGGCCCTGCTGGTAGCTCAAACTTTCGTTGCGAAACAGGAACGCTGCTGATACGGCCCCTACGTTGCCACCCGCCCCGACGATACCGGCCACGGCGCCCAAGGCTTTTTTATTGATGAAAGGTACGACGCCAAAGGTAGCGCCTTCGGCCATTTGGACGAACAGGCTAAACACCAGCATGATGCCGATGGCGAGGCTGAGGACGTGCATCTGTGAGAATGCGACCAACGCGATGCCTTCGCACACCAGGGCAATGAAGAGCCAGCGCACGCGTCCCTTGAGTCCGCCCTGCTTGGCGAACAGGTCAGAAAACACGCCGCCCAACGTGCGCGCGAAGATATTCATCAGGCCGAAGAGCCCGGCGATCAGCCCGGCAGTGGCGAGCGTCAGGTCGAATTTGTCGAAGAAGTAAATGGCGGCAATGTTGTTGATCGTCAGCTCGACGCCAAAGCAGAGCCCGTACACCACGAACAGGGCCCATACGCGGATATCCTTCGCCGCTGCCAGGAAGCTTTGGGCGGCACCGTGCTCACCGGTGGCGTAAGGTAATTCACCGCGCGCGCGCAGCTCGCTGAAGTTGCCGTTGGGGGCGTCTTGTGTGAACAGCCAGTAGGCAATGCCGGTGAAGAACAGCACGACGCCGGGCACCACCATGGCCAGACGCCAGCCGAGCGCTTCGTTGACCCCTAGCATCAGCATGCCGGCAAAGATCAGTGGCATGACGATTTGGGTGGTTCCGCCGCCAAGATTCCCCCAGCCGGCGCTGGTGGCATTGGCCGTGCCCACCACGTTAGGGGCAAACATGAGGGTGGTGTGGTACTGGGTAATCACGAACGATGCGCCGATGGCGCCAATGGCCAAGCGCGCCAGTAAGAACGTTTCGAAACTATCGGCGAGGCCAATCCCCATGACAGGAATGGACCCCAGTACCAGCAGTCCGGTGTAGGTTTTGCGTGGTCCGACTCGGTCGCAAAGCACGCCAATCAACAAGCGAACGATCACGGTGATCGCCACCGATGCAATGATGGTATTGCCGATTTGGGTTTGCGTCAGGGCGAGGTCTTCGCGCACCACGGCCATGAGCGGCGCGATACCGAACCAGCCGAAGAAGCAGATGTGGAATGCAAACCAGGAGAGGTGAAACGCCCGCATTTGCGGCGTCGAGAAGTTGAGTAGCCGAATACGGTTGGCTTTGTTGCGTATGTCCATGGGAGTGGCCTCACAGCGTATGAACGAGTTTGCCGAGACGCAACGCGCAGGCGTTACGTGGTTACGGGAACATGCCTTCACCGTTGAAGGTCAGGTTCGACGCACTCGTACCCTGTTGGGCCTGGTCCACGCCTATCACCATGATGGGAAAATAAGCAAATACTCCGCCATCGCTGTTTTATATGAATCAAAACAGATGGTTAAATTTTTTGCTACAAAGGGAACACCTTCGATGAGTGGCAAAGGTGGGGAAGCGCAGGGCGCTCGACGCTTGGTTAGCGCACTCTGCTTGGGCAGCGTGCGCTAAGTTGGGGCAGGGGCTGGGCGTGGCAGCGCTTATTCGTGTAGGTAAACCGCATCGATATCGAGTGTCGACACATGCCCCAGAGCATCGAAATGTGTGGCAAGCCACTTCTCCGCCGCTTCTCTGCCTTGCTCGAACAGGTGGCAGAAAAAGGGCCACTCGGAATTGAGCTTACTGGAAACCGAAAGGTCATCCAGGGCTTTATCACCACTTATGCGGTGGAACAGTGCTTGCTGATAGCAGTTTTCGATGCCTTGCTCGTCGAGTGCATGCTTGAGCAGCGCGATCATACGCACCTCCTTGATCAGCGCGGCGTTGAAGGTGATCTCGTTGAGTCGATTCATGATCGCCGAGGCCGAGGTGGGCAGCTCTTCGCGACGAATGGGATTGATCTGCACCAGCAGAATGTCCCGCGCGCTGCACTCCTCCATGAGCGGGAAGAGCGCCGGATTGCCCATGTAGCCACCATCCCAATACGCTTCGCCATCGATCTCTACCGCTTGAAACATGAACGGCAGGCAAGCAGATGCCATGACGGCGTCGACACTCATCTCTTCGCGGCGAAAGACGCGCTGTTTTCCGGTACGCACGTTGGTCGCGGCCACGAAGAGCTTGAGCTGGTCGCACTGACGTACGCGTTCGAAATCGATGTGGGCCGCCACGATATCGCGCAGCGGATTCAAATTGAGCGGGTTGAGCTGGTAGGGCGACACCAGGCGCGTCATCAAGTCCATGGCGATATAGCCCGGCGAGTGGTCGAGGCTCCAATTGCCGGTGAGGACATCCAGCGGGGAGCGGCGAATGGGACTGGTCATTCCCGCTCGGCTCACCGCCTGCCAAAAGGCTCGCAGTGCCTGTTGCGCCGCCTGTTTTCCGCCCCGGGTAAGGGCATCGGCCATCACGACGCCGTTCATCGCGCCAGCACTAGTGCCGCTGATGCCCTCGATCTCGATGCGGTCATCTTCCAGAAGGCGATCGATCACCCCCCAGGTGTATGCGCCATGGGCACCGCCACCCTGTAGCGCAAGGTCGAGCTTCTTTACCGATGCCATCGTCGTCCTTACCGTCTGTGATAGGAGTGCCTTTAGCATGGCATAAAAGCGTGCGGACGGAAGGGACGATCTGCACGTCCATGCGTTAGGGAGCGTCGGCCAGCGGCGACGGTCGCTGTTGGGGCAGGGGCAGGTCGAACACGGCATGCTCCATCAGACGGTCCAGCTGTTTGGCGAGCGCCACGCTGGCCTCCTCCATGAGTGCCAGCGAGGCGAGCTGGCCGGTATGGTCGCCTTGGCGCGCATAGCGCAGGGCGTCCAAACCGCTTTCATGGAAGCGACGATGGGGAACGGCCAGGGCTCGGTAGGCATCGCTCTGCTTGTAACGCTGGCCTTCACCCGTCAAGTACCAGCGGCCAAGGCTGCAGTGGTGGTGGTCGGTCAGCGGCTCCTCTTCCAAGGAGGCCGACAGCAGTTGGTGGTAGAGGCGGCTTTTCCACACGACATGCTCCAGTTTGGCCGCGTGCAAACAGGCGGTCGTGGTGCTGTGATGGATGACCTTGTACATATGGCGCGCTTGGTCGGTGAGCTGTTCGATCATCTGCTCGGCCTCGTGCGCGGCCTGAGCCAGCGCGTTGGCTGTCTCGCGCTGGTGGGCCAGGACGCGAGCATCCTCTTTGAGCATAGCGGCGGTTTGTTCGACCCAGTGATCCAACTGGTGACCTAGCTGCTGGGTGTGATCCGCTAGGTGTTGAATGTCGCTCACCACGGCGGACAAGCCGCAGGGTTCGTCATGCACATGGGCCGCTTCCAGCGCCGTGCTCATGGCCAGCGCCCGGGTGTGTCCCGCCATGCGAGCCAACTCGACACTGAGGCCGCGCAGTTCATGCAAGGCTGTTTCGCTGGCCAGCGGCGCCGCATAATGGGTGTCCGCCTGCTGGTGTCGTTGGCCCTGCTGCTGCAAACGTTGAGCGACTTTCTCGGCGTGATGTAGCCGAGTGAAAAGATCGGTGAGCGTTGCGCGCTCGCTGGCGAGCTGCTCGGCGTGATGTTCCGCGCCCGCATCGAGGGACATCAGCATGTCTGCGCCCTTGGCCTGGAGCATGCTGATCGACTCAAGAGGTGTCATCAAACTGATCGTGCGGTAGCCTCGTGCACTTTTCTCCAGGGCCAACTGAGCGTGCAGCTCAGCGACTTGCTGCTCCAGACGACGGATCGTTTGATAGGGATGCATAAAGGCAAACATGGCGGATACCTTCAGTGGTGATGCAGTTTGTGATGTTTTGTCACAAAGTATTGCAGAAGGTGTTCTTGCTTGCCTGGGAAGATTCCCCCTTGCTGATGAAAATCAACCCCTTGTCGTCATAAAACAGGAGCGCTGCCATACTCAGTGGCTGCGCTATTTCATTTGGGCCACGTGCATGGGCGTCGTCGTCTCGCAGCGTAAAAACGCAGACGTGGCTAACCACTCTTCATCGGGGTAGTAAGCAAAGACGTACTGGTTCTCTTTGAGGCTGTCGATCAGCGGGTAGGTGATGTCTTCACGCACGGCCGGACAGCCGTGGCTGCGACCCAAGCGGCCCGTTTGGGCAATGAAGTCGTTACTGACGTAGTCGGCGCCATGAATCACGATCGCCCGCTCGAAGGCCAAGTCGTTGACCTGTGGCTCCAGGCCATCCAGACGCAGTGAATAGCCGTTGCGACCGTAGTAGCTATTCATGGTGCGAAAAAGACCGAGGCTGGATTGATGGCTGTCCGGTGTATTGGAAAAGGCGTTGGCTACCGCGTCGCCAGATCCCTGACCATGGGACACCAGCTCTTCGAAGAGCAACTGGTGCTGATGAAGGTCGAACACCCACATGCGGGGTTCCGTGGAGGGCAGCGAGTAGTCGATGACGGCCAAGCGCTCGGCGGAAGGGTCGGCACAGCTCAATGCCTGTGCCGCCAACCGAAGGGCTGCCGGTGTGGCGTCGGGGGCTAGCTGAAGTAACTGATGATGTAGAGGGGATACTCCCGCTGGCGGCGCGGCGGCCACTTGAGAGAAAAAGCTGGCGGCTTGAAGGGTGGAAGAAAACAACACGATGGGTAACGAAAACAGTACAGTGGTCATGCGTGAACGAAAAAGCATGGGGCGTTATCCTGCCAAAGAGGTCAAAAGCGTAATGAAGTCGACACACCACGCGTCAGCGTAAGCGGCTATGATGAAAAAAACGTGTATCAGAACGGGAACTGCTGATACGACGTTAAGCAAAAAGAGTGACGCCACATTACAACGCAGCATAGTAACGCAAGGAGAGGCGATGAACGACCACCAGCCACTAAGACGATGGGCGATAGGGGCAGCGCTCTGTCTGGCGCTGAGCTGCCCGGTAATGGCCACTGCCAATGAACCCACCAGCGCCGCATTGCAGCAAGCCCTCGCGCAGCAACTTCAGCGGCAAGAAGCATCGCTACCCATCGCGTCGTTCTATGAACTACGCGGCGGACAGCCAGCTTGGCAAGAGCTGCAGCGCGTCGAATCCCTCGTCAGCGCGTTGAACACCCTGGTGGATGACGGGCTCACGCCCGACGACTACCAAGCCTCATCGCTGCTGGGCGATTTCCAGCAAAGTCAGCAATTAGACGAGCAGGCACAAGCACGCTTCGATGTGCGCGCCACCCGTTCGCTGCTGCTGGCACTGGATCATCTATCGATTGGTAAAGTGGATCCCAGGCGCGTCGAGCCGAATTGGGACCTGCCCCGCCCAGAGCGGCGCTATGCGCTGCCGCGTGTCGTGCAGGCCGTCGACGGGGGAGAGGTGGAGCAGGCGCTGTCGCTGGCGCGGCCGGATACGGCAGCGTATGCCCAGCTTCGCAACGCGTTGGCGCACTATCGTCGCTTGGCCGAGCAGGGCAGCGTGCCCTATTTGCCTGGTCGTGACGAGTCGCTGCGCCCCGGCGATATCGATGATGACGTGCAAACGCTTCGCCAGCGCTTGACGCTGTGGGGAGAGCCCCACCTGCTGGCGGCGGATAGCAGCGCCTACCCGATGATTGGTGTACAGGCAGCGGGCGGTGACCGGCGCACCTTCGATAGGGAACTCGAACAGGCGGTCATGCGCTTTCAGCGACGCCACCAGCTGCAAGAGGATGGTGTGGTAGGCGAGCGCACGAGATTGGCGCTGAACATGCCCGTCTCCGCGCGGGTAGACCAACTGCGCATTAACCTCGAACGCGCCCGCTGGATTCGCCCCTCGCTAGATCGCACACCGAACGTCTGGGTCGATATTGCAGGCTATCGCTTGCACTACACGCGCCCTAACGGGGAGCATTGGGATGCCCGTGTGGTCGTCGGATCGCCCAGTCGAGAAACGCCGATCATCCACTCTTCCATCAGCCATTTGACCGTCAACCCGAGCTGGACGATCCCGCCGACCATCATGCGTGAAGACGTGCTGCCAAGGGTGCGCCAAGATACGGCGTATCTCACGCGGCAGAATATTCAGGTCGTCAGCCTATCTGGGGAAACACTGGATGCCGACACGATCGATTGGCAGCGGCCGGGAGGGGTGATGCTTCGCCAGGTCGCGGGCAGTAGTAACCCTTTGGGGCGTGTCGTGGTACGTTTTCCGAACGACGACATGATTTACCTGCACGATACCCCAGCAAGAGGGCTTTTCCAGCGGGATCATCGGGCGTTGAGTTCGGGGTGTGTTCGGGTAGAAGGTGTGACGGAATTTGCCCAGCTTCTGTTGCAGGACAGCGGCAGCCGCTATCAGCTCAGCTCGCTGATCAACAGTGGCCGCAGCGACCAAAACGTGAATCTGCCTACCCGTATTCCGGTAGCGCTGCACTACCTGACCGCGTGGCCCAATCGCGAGGGCGATGTGGTGTTTAGAGAGGATATCTACCGCCGTGATGCGGCGCTGCTGGCAGCCCTCGAAACGGCCTAGTCGTTTTCTTGCCCTATAAAAAAGCCGCCCCGAGTGGGGCGGCTTTTTCGTCTAGCATGTGACGGGGCTATTGAATGCTCTCGTCACTTTCAGTGTCGCGCTGGTAGTTAGCCACGCTGATAGTGCCGGTCTCACCACTTTCCAGCGCCGCTAGCATCGGTTCGGCTTGGCGTTGGAACGCAACCAGCGTGTCGCCGCTAAGGCTGGTGTTCTCCGGCAGCTCGACCGTCATGGCATTGACCGGCGTGTTGTTCACGATGACTTCGTAGTGCAGGTGAGGGCCCGTGCTGCGGCCGGTATTACCGGACAGCGCGATACGCTCACCCATCGTGACGCGCTCGCCCTGGCTGACCAGCGGCTGGGATAAGTGCAGGTAGCGGGTGCGGTAGCCGTTGTCATGGCGCACGACGATGTAACGACCGGCAGCATGATGGTTACCGACACGTTCCACGCGGCCGTTGGCAGGGGCAGTGATGGGAGTGCCAATGGGCATCGCAAAATCGGTACCGTTGTGAGGGCTGACGCGACCGGTCACCGGGTGTAGACGACGTGGATTGAAATTGGAGCTGAGACGATAGCTGCCTTCGAAGGGGCGACGGGCAAAGGCCGGGTCGAGACTGCTGCCCTCCGGGGTGTAAAAATTATCGTCGTTGGCGTTACGCACGACGGTCAGATCCATGCGCTCGCCATCGTATTTCACGGCCAGTACGCGGGAGTCGAGGGTCTCACCATCGATCATGTCAGATTCCACCAAGACCTGAAACTGATCCCCCCGGCGGCTGTCGCGACGGAAGTCTAACTTCTTTTGCAAAATGCGCGTCAGCTCGGTGACAGAGCTGCTGCTCAAACCGGTGGCCTGGGCTGAGCGGGCAAAACTGCCCGTGACGCTGCCGGCATAAAGCCGCTGTACAGGTTCGCCCTGGCGCTCGATGGCAGTGATGGCGTAATGGTCGCTGTCACGCTCTAGCAAAACGCCTTCCCGGGTGTTCTTCATCATTCGCAGTGCCAGGAGGCGACCCGTTTCGTCCAACTGATAGTCGAAGCTGTGGCCCGCACGCCAGTGGGTCAGCATGCGAGGATCGGGCAGGTCGTCCAGCAGGGCGAGCACTTCGCTATACCCCAACCCCAACTCGTTTTGCGCCAATACGGCAAAGGTTTCGCCAGATTCGACGATGTGGGTTTCCCACTCGGGCACGAACGGCTCATCGGCCGCCAGTTCCAATTCGAGGAAAGAGACGTCGTCTTCGTACAGCTCAACCCCGTAATCTTCATAAGAAGTGGCATCAGCGATTTCGACGGAGTCGTCGACATTGAGCATGCCGCTTGTGATCGTGCCTAGCACGATGGCCATGTGTAGTGCGCCATCATCCAGCAGGCTGTCGTCCAGCGTGACCTGAGCGTGTGCGTCGCCTGGGGCGGCATCGCTCGCCATAGAGGCTTCGGCACTGGTGATCATGTCGAGATCGACGATCTCGGTGGCGGTGAGTTCACTCAGGGGGATATGTTCACGGGTTGCGTCGAGAGCGCGGGAAGCGCGGTCGATCGCTTCTGCGACTGGCGTGCGCTCTTGTCGAAGCGACGGTACGCCGGGGGCAGAATCGCTGGGAAGCGGAACGAGCACGCTCTCCAGCGGTGTTTGGGGTTGGTTCAGGTCGTGATAGGTAGTGATGAGTTTTTGTGCGCCCAGCACGGTGACCATCGTGGCCACGGGTAACAGTAATAATTTATGCGTGCGAGGCAGCGAATGGAGGATTCGCAACATGGGTAAATAGGCCGCCGAGTTCGTGAAATAAAAGTAACATGAAAGTAAGCAAACTCGGGAACCATACCCCAAGGAGAAGGGGGTGAATAGACTGTACATCCATACACAAAATATACTTCCGCTGAATAACGGAAATATAAAGGCATCTTATTCAGCCATGAACACCGTTTGCTAACAAAAGTAACCGAGAGGCGGCGGCCAGCTCAACGGGTTAAAACGGTGTCGTTACCTTTACCATAGACGTAAATTAAATCTTGTGAAAGATAAATATAACGTGCGTCTAATTAAAAGGGAGTTTTGCCAAGCTATCAGCGTGTAAGCCTTCTCTCCGTACGTCCATAACCCGTGTTAATGATTCGACGCTGACACACTGAGTCCGCTCAATGGATGAACAGTGGCATCACGCCACGCTGCTCATATCAAAAAGGTAATTTTTTGTATTTTAATGTTTCTTTACGTTTTTGTGCGGTTTGCAGAGTGTATTCCAGCGTGGCGATGCAACGAAATTCGATAACAGACAGGTACTCATCGTCTTTTCCTGGCATTCTAGGGATGTTTTTTCGAAGATGAAGCGGATTGTTTCGCTGTATAGCGTCGAGGAAATCGAAATGTCTCGGGTAACACTAGCGCAGTGGCAGATGCTGGCCGCCGTGGTGGATCATGGTGGCTTTGCACGAGCGGCAGAGGCGATCCATAAAAGCCCCTCCACGCTGAATCACGCGGTGCATAAATTGGAAGAGCAGTTGGGTATCCAGGTGCTCGAACCGGTGGGTCGGCAGGTGCGCCTCACCGAAGCAGGCGAGCTGCTGCTTCGCCGTGCGCGTCAGTTGATCGAAAGCGCGGCGTCTTTGGAAGACGTCGCTTCGCGCTTGGCAGCGGGGCTGGAAGCCGAAGTCGTGGTGGCGATCGACCAAATTTTTCCGGTGGCTGCTCAGGCGAAAGCGTTGGAGCGCTTTTCGGAAACCTATCCCCAGGTGCGCGTTCAGCTCCATGAAAGCGTGCTGAACGGGGGGACGGAAATGCTATACGACGGCCGCGCCGACCTAGTGGTCTCTGGTATCGAGGCCCAAGGATTTTTGGGCGAGCCGCTGGTCAATGTGCGCTTCGTGGCGGTAGCGCATCCTCGTCACGCGCTGCATCAATTGGGGCGCTCGCTGGATTTGCGTGATCTTGCCCAGCATCGTCAACTGGTGGTGCGTGACTCGGCGCTGCGTCAATCCACCAACGCGGGCTGGCTAAAAGCCGAGCAGCGCTGGACGGTCGGTCACGTGGGAACGTCGCTGGATATGCTGCGGCGCGGCTTGGGGTTTGCCTGGGTTCCGGAAACGCGTATCGCCGACGAGCTGGCCAGCGGTGAGCTGAAGCCGCTGCCGCTCAGTGCTGGGGGCATTCGTGAAGTGCCCGTGCAGCTTATTTTTCGTGATCGTGATCGTGCGGGCCCGGCAGCCCATGCCATGGCCGCGGCTTTGAAGCGGGCAGTGAGAGAGGTGTGCGAGCAACGTTCGATTCCCTCGAATGAACGGCCGTAAAACATCCGCTTGAGCCTGACTCCGTCGGGGGTATGCTGAACGTCATACACCTCTATAACGTTCAATGCAGGAGACGCCCGATGGGACTGTTAGTCAACGGCGAGTGGGTCGATCAGTGGTACGACACCAAAAAGCACGGCGGGGAATTCGTTCGCGAATCCGCGCAGCTGCGCGATTGGGTGGGCAGCGATGAGACGTCTAAAGGCGAGAGCTATCCGGCTCAGGCCGATCGCTACCACCTTTACGTATCGCTCGCGTGCCCCTGGGCGCATCGGGCGCTGATCATGCGCAAACTGAAAGGGCTCGAGCCGCTGATCGGAGCATCCCATGTGAGCCCGCTGATGTTGGAAAACGGCTGGACCTACCATCAAGACGAAGGGTCGAGTGGCGACCCTATCAACCATGCTGACTATCACCATCAGCTCTACACCATGACCGACCCAACGTACACGGGCCGGGTCACGGTACCAGTGTTGTGGGACAAGCAGCGCAGCGCCATCGTCAACAACGAATCCGCCGATTTGCTACGCATCTTCAACCGCGCTTTCGATGAGCTGACGGGCAATGATTTGGACTTCTATCCAGACGATTTGCGCAGCGTCATCGATGATGTGAACGATGACGTGTACGACCACATCAATAACGGCGTTTACAAATCGGGTTTTGCCACGGATCAGCAGGTCTATGAAAAGCACGTCACGGCCTTGTTCGATGCGCTAGAGCGCATGGAGACGCGGCTTGGGGAGCATCGCTATTTGGCGGGTGAGTGGCTGACCGAAGCGGATATTCGCCTTTTCACCACTCTGATTCGCTTCGACGCGGTCTACTTCGGTCACTTCAAGTGCAATTTCAAACGTATCGAAGATTATCCCAATCTCTCCAACTACGTACGCGAGCTATACCAATGGCCGGGCGTGGCCGAGACGGTCAATATGGATCACATCAAACGCCACTACTATTACAGCCACGACACGATCAACCCGACCCGTATCGTGCCGGCGGGCCCATGGCTGGACTTCATGCGTCCTCACGACCGTGAGCGTTTGCCGGGGCAGGGAATACGTCGGCACTCACGTCCTCAGTGATGCACATATTAAAAAGGGCCACCCGCTTGGGTGGCCCTTTTTTGATCGACTATACGCTACGGGGCGACGATGCCACTCTGCGCAAAGTGGCCCATCGCTAGCGTGTCACTCGTCGGCATCGACGGCGTCACGGGTCGTTTGCCAAGCGCTTTGGGCACCCTCTTTGGTGCTCTGCCAAGCGTCTTGCGCGTTGGCTTTGGTCTGCTCCCACCAGTCGCGATCATACGTGGGGAAGGATTCGACGTCCTCGGCCGTCGCATCCAGCATGATGCGGTGCTCGGTGTCACCATCATCTTCGGTGTGCGTTTCCAGAGTGAACTGGTCAGCCTCGACCACGACTTCGCGTCCGCCCAGACCCAGCACATCGCCGCTTTCGATGACCAGTGCTGAAATACGCATCTCTTCATCGAAGAGAATATCGTCGACTTCACCGATCTCTTCCTCAGAGCCGTCGGCAAAGAACACTTCTGCATCAAGAATGTCGTCGGCCGAATACATGCCCTGGGGTTCCGTTTGCGCTTGGACGCCAAACGCCATGCCGCCGAATAGGGCAGTCGTAATTGCAGTCGTCAGAATCGATTTACGCATAGCTTCTCTCCATGTGGCTATCAAGAGGTAGCGTCATGCTACCTGTGAGTGAATTCGGTATGTGAATTCGTAGGGAAGGGACGTGGAAAGTGGAGGGGCTTAGAGCCCGTTCGCCCAGTCATCCGCACGGCGCTCGGCCTCTTCGCGCTCCAAGCCATATTTCTGTTGGAGCTTACCAACGAGTTGGTCTTTCTTGCCGCCGATTTGCGTCAGTTCATCATCGGTCAGTTCGCCCCAGCTGGCGCGAGCTTTACCTTTCATTTCCGTCCATCTGCCTTCGATCTGATCCCAGTTCATGTGCATCACTCCTTGAAGTTCGTGAACGTCATCGGGCACCTTTCAGGTTAGACGACATAGTCACATGTGCAAGCCCCGGTATTGATATGGGTTAAATCAAAAAGACTGGTCAGAACCCATTGGCGGTGTTAGGATGCGCCCTCCTCGCATGTGTTGACCCCTCCATCACGACGATAAACGTTCTTCACTGACGCTGAGCCTGATGTGCCACGCCAGTCGAAACGTTTGCGGGAACATCTCATTCATTGCAGATGTTCATTGCTGTGAAGATGGCGCGCCTCCAGCATTTCACCAAACGGGTGAAATCGGCGCAGAAGGTCGCCACAGCGGTTGGCCCGCAACGCGGTGTTGCCAACCGAATGCTAGGTGCGACCGGCGTCTCCGACTCCACTGATGACGATATCCGCTATGCGGAGCCTTGTTCTTTTGCTGCGCACCGTTACGCGCTGCATAAAACAGAGTCAGAGACGCTTACGATGTTTTTTGCCGGTTCAGCCGGCCTACCAAGGTGTGATTAATGACCTCGACTTCTGTCGCCTCGCCGAGCTTCGGCGATCTGGCTCTATTGCCTGCCGTTCTGTCTGCTGTTGAAGCACAGGGCTACGAAACTCCTTCGCCTATTCAGGCGCAGACGATTCCTGCGTTGCTGGAAGGCCGCGATATGCTGGGCCAAGCACAAACCGGCACCGGCAAAACCGCCGCCTTCGCACTGCCGCTGCTGTCGCGTCTCGACATGCAGCGTCGCGAGCCCCAAGTACTGGTACTCGCACCGACCCGCGAACTTGCTCAGCAGGTCGCCGTCTCTTTTAGTAAATATGGTCAAAATCTTCAGGGCTTGGAAGTCGCTACACTGTGTGGCGGTCAAGAGTACCGTGAACAGCTAGGCGCGCTGAAGCGTGGCGCGCAAGTGGTCGTCGGCACGCCGGGCCGTGTGATCGATCACCTGGATCGTGGCAGCTTGAAGCTGGACGGCCTCTCGGCGCTGGTGCTCGACGAAGCCGACGAAATGCTGCGCATGGGCTTTATCGACGACGTCAAACGCGTGGTTGCCGATACCCCGAAAGATGCTCAGCGCGTGTTCTTCTCGGCCACACTGCCGACGGAAATCGAGCGCATCGTCAACCGTTATCTGGTCAACCCGGTGAAGGTCGCGATTGAATCGCGTACCACGACGGGCGAAAACATCGAACAGCGCATCGTGCGCGTGGACGGTGGTGCCAAGCTGGAAGCGTTGTCGCGTATTCTTGAAGTCGAGCCGGTCGATGCCGCGATCGTCTTCGTGCGTACCCGTGCGGCCTGTACCACGCTGGTCGAGCAGTTGACCGCTCGTGGCGTCAACGCTGCTGGCCTGTCCGGTGACCTGGATCAGAGCCTGCGCGAGCGCACCATTACCCGCTTGAAGCGTGGCAAAGTCGACGTGCTGATCGCGACCGACGTAGCGGCCCGTGGCCTCGACGTTCCGCGTATCACCCACGTCATCAACTACGACCTGCCGCAGGATGCAGAAGCCTACACCCACCGTATCGGTCGTACCGGTCGTGCGGGCCGTAGCGGCATTGCGATCACTTTCGCGGGCTTCCGTGAAGGCCGCAAGGTGGGCTGGATGGAGCAGGCTACCGGTCAGAAAATGACCGAAATGCCGCTGCCTGACGAAGCCGCTATTCGCGCTCACCGTGACGACGTGTTCCATCACCGTGTAGTGGCGGCACTGACCAAAGGTGCTGAAGAGCAGCGCGCACTGGTCGAGCGTCTGGTGGAAGAGGGGCATGACGCCGTTGAGCTGGCCTGTGCGTTTGCCGCCATGGCCCGTGCCGACGAAGCGCCGATCGGTCGTCTTCAGGCACCGCGCAAAGAGCGTGCCCCGCGCGATGGCGCACCGGGCAAGCCGGGTGGTGCCCGTCGCGAGCGCTCCAGTGCGCCCAGCGAAGGCATGACCCGCTACCGCGTCTCCGTGGGCCATAAAGACGGCGTGAAGCCGGGCCAACTGGTCGGTGCGCTGGCGAACGAGGGCGGTATCGAAGGCGCGCGTATCGGCCGTATCGATATCCGTAATGCCTTCTCCGTGGTCGAGCTGCCCAGCGGTCTGCCTTCCACCATCCTGGCGAAAATGGCTCGTGCCCGTGTGGCCGGTCGCCCGCTGGAAATCAGCGAGGACCGTGCGCCGGAACGCGCACCGCGCCGTCGTCGTGACGATGGCGATGCGCCGGTTCGCCGTCGCGAACGTGCGTAACTCAGCGCTAGGCGCTGGATAGCGCCTGATCGGTGAGTCAACTCCCCCTATGCCACTGGCCCTGTGCCTGCTGGCGTAGGGGGATTTTTTTTGGCTACGCTAAACGTTCATTACCTCGATACAAGGAGCCTGCATGGACGCTGCGCTACACGAATGGAACCTGTCACCCAAACAGGCGATTGCCCTTCAGTCACAGCTCGCCCAACGGTTGGAGAGCCGTGATCGCCTCGACCCGGTAAGGTATATCGCGGGGGTGGATATTGGCTTTGAGGAAGGGGGTGCGGTAACGCGGGCGGCAGTGGTAGTGTTGACGTGGTCGCCCGAGGCGGCTCCTCACCTGCCAGTGGTCGAGCAGGTGGTGCATCGCGAACCTACCCGCATGCCCTATATTCCAGGATTGCTGTCGTTTCGTGAAATCCCCGCCGCCCTAGGGGCATTTGCCAAGCTTAAGACTCAGCCACAGCTGGTGATGGTCGATGGCCAAGGCATCGCTCACCCTCGGCGCTTGGGCGTAGCCGCGCACTTGGGGCTTTGGCTCGATTTGCCTACCATCGGTATCGCCAAGTCGCGCTTAACCGGCACGCATGCAGCGGTCGGAGACGCGCGAGGCGATTGGGTGCCGCTCCTGGCCGGGCAAGAGGTGATCGGTGCCGTGCTGCGCTCGCGGGCGAACGTCAAGCCGGTATTCGTCTCGCCGGGGCATCGGCTGTCGCTGGATACCTCCCTTGAGTGGGTGATGCGCTGCCTCGGGCGAACCAAGCTGCCCGAGCCGACCCGGCTGGCAGATCGGCTGGCGTCACGGCGAGATCAACAGAAGCGTTAAATAAAACTGATAAAACGCTGCAGCAGGCTGGTCGCTTCTGGCGTCTCGCTAATTTCACTGAGTAGCTGGTCTGGGTCGTCACCCTGGTCGCGCAGGGCAGCGCGCTGACGCTCGATGTAGGCACGCATGACGGGCGGTGAGAACTCCGGATGGAACTGCACGCTCCATTGGCGCGGCCCGTAGCGAAGCGCTTGGTGGGCGTCGTGGCAGTTGTGAGCCAGAATGGTGGCGCCATGGGGTAGCTGCATCACCGACTGGGCATGGGTAAGGTGCGCGTCGAAATGCCCAGGTAGCTGACTAAAGAGGGGGTCCTTCAGGCCGGCTTGGGTCAAGCGCACCGTGCGCGTGCCCGATTCGCGCCCGGCGGGGTGATAGTCGCTGACGCCACCAAAGGCCGCCGCCATGAGCTGATGACCATAGCATACGCCCAGCAGCGGCAGGTTATCGGCCAGCGCCTGCCGCAGCCACGGCTTGAGCGCCTCGCTCCAGGGGGGCTGCTCGCTCACCATGCTATGCGAACCGGTGATCACGGCACCGACGATGTCGTCCGGAGGTGTCGCCGTTAGCCGCGCATCCCACACCTTGAGCGTCACGCCCTCGGGAAGCGCCTCGTGTAACCGGTGAATGAACAGCTGCTCAAAATCACCGTGCTGGTCGACCACTTCAGGGAACGCATCCCCGGTTTTGATGATGACTAAAGAGGCCATGGCATTCTCGTTATCGTATCGCGGCGGTGGAAAGATAGCCGAATCAGGTCATTCCGCTGTAAGCTGAAACGTCTTGTTTGACGACCGTTTTACCATACATTAGGAGCTTGATATGCAACAGATTACACGTGCAGGCGCGCCGATGGACGTGGCGGGCACGCTGCCAGCCGTTGGTCAAACGGCCCCAGCCATGACGCTGACCAACAGCGACTTGGAAGACGTCACGCTGGCCACCTATCAGGGTAAGCGTAAGGTGCTGAACATCATTCCCAGCGTCGATACCCCGACCTGCGCGATGTCCACCCGGCGGTTCAACGAGCTGGCCTCCAAGTTGGACAACACCATCGTTCTCGTCGTATCCGCAGACCTGCCGTTTGCCGCCAAACGCTTCTGCGGGGCCGAAGGGCTAGACGATGTCGAAACGCTCTCTACCTTCCGCCACCGCGAATTTCAGGAAGCCTGGGGGGTGGCGCTGTGCAATAGCGCCATGGAGGGACTGTGCGCGCGGGCCGTGGTTGTGCTGGATGCAAACAATCGTGTGCTGCACAGCGAGCTGGTGAGTGAGCTGAAAAACGAACCGGATTACGAGGCGGCGCTGGCGGTGCTCAACGCTTAATCCGGTCGCGCCCCCGTTGGGCAGCCGCCACCAGCGCGCTGATGAGGCGCTGCTGGGGGCGGTTGAAAATCAGCCACTCGGGGTGCCACTGCACGCCGATGAGAAAATCGTGGGCTTCTGATTCGATGCCCTGTACCAGCCCGTCGCGGTCACGAGCGACGATTTGAATGCCTTCCCCCGCCCGATTGACGGCTTGATGATGCAGGCTGTTCACCCGGCACCAGGTCACGCCCAGCAGTTGATACAGCTGGCTGCCGCCGACGATGTCGACCGTTTTGCGAGGTAGTACGGTACGCCGACGTTTTAGCCCTTCATGGGTCGTGTAGATGTCGGGGTCCAGCGTGCCGCCCAAATGGACGTTGATCAGTTGCGCTCCGCGACAAATGCCCAGCACCGGCGTATTTTGCGGAATGAACCGGTTGAGCAGGCTCAGTTCCAGTTCGTCCCGGGCAGGGTCCAAGCGCACGTCGAGCTGGACTTCGCCGCCGTAAAGTTGCGCTTGAATATCGTCGCCACCGCCGATGATCAGCCCGTCCAGATGCTCGGGCATGGGGCGAGAGGGGGACAGGCGCAGCGGTTTACCGCCATGCCGCCAGACGGCAAACCAGTCAAAGCACCAGGCAAGCTGGCTTTTACGATCCGAGGTGGTGATTCCAATCAGCGGTCGAGGCATGCAGTGGGCGTCTCGTCTGTCTGTGAGAATAAGCGGGGGTTAGGCGTTGCCGAATGGCTTCAAGAGCGCGGCTTTCAAGCGTGCCCACCAGGGCTTGCTGTGCTCGGCGATGTACTCATCGCAGCGGGCGCGCAATACCTTGTCATCGGCGGCTAACTTCTCGACCTCCACCCAGCGATTCCACTCTACCACCGACCCCCAGCCTGGCTGGGAGAGCTGGGCATTGGGCAGGCGGTAGTGAAAGGTCGGGCGCGGCTTGGTGAGTTCGCCATGCAGCAGCTCGTGGGGGTGGTCGGGGCGCAAATGGGCAAACAGCGGCAGCAGGTCGAGCTCTCTGTTGCGAGTGGGGTTGTAGTGCAAGTAGTCGTCGATGAAGGTGTCCAAATCCGGCTGGTAGCGTGCGTCCAGGACTTTCAGGGCGTACTCTTTATGAAACGGGTTGGCGTGGGGCAGCACTTCGCGCGTGATGTCGACCTTGATCTCTTCGCGCAGCCAGCTAGCCAGCAGCAGATACGCCCGCATCATGGCCAGCAGGTAATCCACCTCCTGGCGCTCTACCTCGGGATTGAGGTGCAAGCCAAAGCCATAGAGCAGGCTGGCATCGGTGCCTTTGGCGCCTTTTTCCCGCAGCGTTTCGAAGAGCGTATCGAGGGTGTCCAGTTCATCCCAGGGAATGGGCGGACAGACGATCTCGGTGGGCACCAATCCGGTCACCATATCGCCGATCAGCTCGCGGGTTTTTTGGTGGAACTCGACCCGGCGCTGATGCTGCTGGCGCGCCCATTCGCTATCGCTTTCATGATGCTCTTCCAGCAGCGCTTTATCGGGGTGGGCATACTGGGTATCCAGTTCGATGCCGAACTCTCCCCACCGCGTGCCCTCCACTTGTAGCCGATGGGGGCTGACCACGTTAAGCTCCCCCCCAAACAGCGTGCGCACCAGTTCGGCCGTCTCGCGGGGCGGTAGGCCAGCGAACTCGATTTCGACACCGACACAGCGAGTCTGGCCATCTTTATTTACGCGTTTGGGTGGGGCTTGCAGCGTCATCTCGGTATCCTTGAGGTGAACGTTTGAAGGGCCAGCCTATCACAATCACGCGTTGAGGCTGAGCGTCATCAACGTGGTCAACGTCAATCACCGGTACCCGTGGCCGGTCTATGTCGGGAGTAACGTGTGCGACAGCACTGGATAACCAAGATCATCGTCGGCGTGGTGCTCAGCCTGCTGCTGAACGCGCCAGCGCTTGCGCAGGGTGTGTCTCTGCCGAATCTGACCGGTAACGATTCGTCGGAGCAGGCGGAGGTGAGCAACGAGGATTTTCAACGGTCGCTGAGCGACGTGATCTCGATGCTCGAAAACGAAGAGCAGCGCACCGCGCTGCTGGCGTCGTTACGCGAGCTGCAGGTGAGTACCGATGCCGCAGAGGAGGATGGCGTCGTCCGCCAGGGCCTGCTGGGGGCGCTGGCCGACACGCTGACCGACATCGGCGAACAGGCCCAGGCGGGGGATTCTCCCATCGACGAGTGGTCTCGCCAGCTCGTGCAGGGGGCCGATGATTTACGCGCGTTGAACGATGACGCTGACCAGGGCGAAGCCATTCGCGCGGTGGCCGACGGTGCAGTGTTGGCCTTCGTTTGGAGCGTGCTGCTGGTCGTGATGATTGCCTTTGGCCGTTTGGTCGCCACGCGTCGTCACTGGCCGCTGGACCTTCCCCGTGACCCCAAAGCGTGGCTGCTGGCGGTGCACTTTTTGCGTCGCATGCTGCCGTGGACGCTGGCCTTTGCCATTACGCTTGGTATCGGGCAAATCCTCCCCTACAGCCCCGGTCGCGCCGTGGTGCTCGTGGTGGCTTACATCTGCCTGTGCGGCCGGGCACTCTCGGTGGTATTTGAGACCGTCATCGCCTTCTTCAGCCGTGGGCATCGCTTCCCGGCGGTGCAGGTGCTGCAACACAAAGCGCTGCGCGGTCTGTTTGTCATCGGCGCACTGATTGCCTTGGGCGATGCGGTGAACTCCACGCGGCTGGTCGAGCTGCTGGGGGCCGAACTCTCCAGCCTCGTGTCGGTGCTGGCCAACATGCTGGCTGCGCTCTTGTCGGCTCGCTTTATCTTCAAATTCCAACGGCCGATTCGCCATCTGATTTGCAACCGGCCCTATAAGCAGCGCCGCGATGCCAGCACCGCCGTCGAGATGATTCGTGCCCTGGGGGGGCTTTGGCATATCCCCGCGCTACTGATGGTGGGTGGTTCGCTGCTGGCGATCTTCATTACCGTGGGCGATGTAGGCACGGCCCTGGCACGCTCCATCGTCTCTGCCAGTTTACTGGTGTTGACGCTGGTGGTGACCGGCCTGCTGCGCCGTCAAGCGGAGCGGCTCAACAAACGCCGCCACCGTCGCCGCTTCAGCCAGTACCGCAAACGTTTGGAGCGCTTTGGTTTCGTACTGGCACACCTCTGTGCGTGGATGGTCTTTGCCGAGCTCTCCATGCAGGTGTGGGGTGGCTCGCTGTTTGGCCTGGGGCAGCAGGCCGTCGCGAGCGCCCGGATCGGGCAAGCGCTGGTGAGCCTGGGGGCGACGATCCTACTGGCTTGGCTGGTGTGGATCTTTGCCGATACGGCCATTCAGCGGGCGCTGACGTCGTCGGCTCGGTCGCGCGGCCGGCGGGTGAATCAGGCAAGGGCGCAGACCATCACGCCGATGATTCGCAACGTCATTTTCGTCGCCATTCTGATCATCGCGGTGATTGCGGGGCTAGCCAATCTCGGGGTGAACGTCACGCCGCTGCTGGCCGGTGCCGGTGTGATCGGTCTGGCCATCGGTTTTGGTGCGCAAACCCTGGTGCAGGATTTGATCACCGGTATTTTCATCCTCATCGAAGACTCGCTGGCGGTGGACGACTTCGTCCAGATCAACGGCCACATGGGCACGGTAGAAGGGTTGACGCTGCGCACCGTGCGGCTGAGAGACCTGGATGGCGTGGTGCACATCATCACCTTCAGTCGTATCGAGTCGATCCACAACATGTCACGCCAGTTCGGCATCGCGCTAATGCGTATTCGTATTCCTTACGACATGAAAATCGACGATGCGATTACTCTGATGCAGGAGACCGCCCAGGAGCTGCGTAAAGACCCGATGATGCGCCACTACATCTGGTCGCCGCTGGAGATGCAGGGCGTGCAGGGCTTTGAAGAGGGCTGCCCGATTTTGCGGATGCGTTTTCGCACCGCGCCGGAAATGCAGTGGGATGTCTCTCGTGCCTTCAATCTGTTGCTGAAGCAGCGCATGGAAGCACAAGAGATCGACCTGGGCGTGCCGCGTTTGAGTGTCAGCATGGAGGCGCGCTCCGAGTCGCGCATGGAGGACACCTCCGGTACCGATCTAAGCCTGGAGCGGGGTGAGGAGGGCGCTTCCTCCTCGGCAGACGAGGCGCATAAAAAGCCGGCGCCGCCGAAGCCCGCGCCGCGCCCCACTCAGGCGGAAATTCGCCAAGACGAGCGGGAGCGCCGCGGCGCGTCAACCCAGGCCAAGCCCCACGCTCAAGGCAAACCCCAGAGCGAGGCCTATGCCCGCCCCCACGGTGAAAACGGCGATGAGTAACCATGGCCCGCGCAGGCGGCGCCAGCGGTTGTAGAGTGACACCGCATGGCTGACGCGATCGACCAGCTCATCGTGGCGGGAGATCGCGTGATCCGGCGGCAGAGAGAAGTCGTTGGCCACGTCGCCCTGCCAATGGGCACCGTGGGTCAGACCTAAGCGAGCGCGCAGGCGGCCAATGTCGCTCAGCGTATGATGTAGCGTGTCGTAGGTTTCCCGGTGAGGCGGCACGGCGAGCACGGACGTGGCATCCTGGCGCAGCGCACTATTGGGGCAGCGGGCCACGGCGCTCTTGATCTGCTGGTCGTTGGCATCCGGCGTCAGAGCGAGGCGTTGGTACAGGTCGCGCATAATCCAGGGAGTCTCTCTCCAAGCGTAACGATTAGTAGGTTTGCATCAGATAATCATAGGCATTTTTGATGCGCTGAAAACGCGCCGACGCCAGCGCCACCTGATGCTCGCTCTCGGAGTAGAAACGATCCGGGTGATGGAGCTGGGCCATGCGACGATACGCGCGGCGCACATCGGTTTTGCTGGCACCAGGGGTCAAGCCCAGCACGGCTAACGCGCGGGTGGTGCGATCGGGCGGCGGCGGGCTACTTCGCTGCTGGCGGCGTCGCGCCTCTTCCTGGCGCGCCTGCTCTTGACGCTGGCGCTCTTGCCGGGCCTGCTCCTGGCGGGCTTGCTCGGCTTTGGCCTGGTCGGCGCTGGACTGCTCCGCTCGGGCCTTGGCGCGGCGAGCCTCCTCTTTTTGCTGCTTTTTTTCCTGCTGCTTCTGCTTCTTTTCTTGCTGTTTGTCGGTTTTGGAACGCTGTTGCTGCTCGGCCTTCTCTTGCGACGCTTTCTCGCGCTGAGCGGCGTCGGCCTCCTCCTGCGCTTTGTGGGCATAGTAGGCCGGGTCGTGGGTTTGCCAGTAGGCGTCGCGGCTGGGATCCTCCGGCGGGCGCAGCGGCTTGCCGGTCAGCTCTTGGAACAGGGTGCCCAGGGTCGTGGGCGTCACGTTTAACAAATCGGCTAAAAACCGCAGAATGTAATGATTGGCCAACGAAATATCGCCGTCGTCCGTCGCCACGGTAATCGCTTGGTGCATCACACTCAGGCTACGCTCTTTAGAGCACTCTTTGCGTACCACCTCGGCAGCCAGTTGGATGGCATGCAGATCTTGGCTGTGGGCAATGCTCATCACGGGCCCCAGTTCGTGCCCATGGCGAAACTGCGCCGTCACCTGGGCCAAGCGGCGGCGCCGCTGACCTTCCGAGACGTGCTGGCGGTGCACCAGCACCCACCCCAGCAGTAGCAGGGTAGCCGTATCCACTTGGCTGCGGCTTTTGAGCAGCAGCAGCTCAAAGGGTGAAAAACGGGCGATGGACATTCCCTAGCTCCAAGGCGAAGTAGTAAACCGTAGCCTCTGTATAGCAGACCACTATGGCGAATTAACCATGGTATATCATCGTGTTTGGCAATGAAGTAGGAGATTCGTGAGGTGATCAACGTTGAGCGTAAAAATAGCTTCCAGCTGCGCCTGTCGCGGCGATTGAAAGAGGAAACCTCGCATACGCTCGATGTCTACTTATTCGTGCCCAAAGAGCTTGGATTGAGCACCCACGTCATCTCCGAAGAGGCATTTTACCATGGCGCGATCAGCGTCTCGCGGACCTACTACAGCGACGAGTACCACCTGCCGCTGGTGCACAGTCGGCTCGCCAGCCGCAATCAGCTAGGCAGCGACTCTTACCGCTTGAGCCTTAGCCTTTACGCCTACCAATACGTGGGAGCACTGGAGCGCACCACGCAAACGCTGCTCTCCGACGCCCGCAAGCTGCGTCGTGAACCGAGCGATGACCCCGCCGCCTGGCAAGAGAAAGCCGACGCGCTGAGCGAGCAGCTCGCCGAGATGAGCGATCTGAGCGACGGCATTCTCAAACGCCTGCGGCGCAACCCACCCAGCGACGAACGGCTCTACAAGTACTTTGCCAATATCGATAACTACCTCTCTTGGTTCACGGAGCAGCAGCTATTGGCGCTCGTTGCCCACATGCCGAGGGGAGGGGCGTTCAGCGAGATCAAGCGGCGCTTCATTACCATTTGCCAGCGCGAAGGGGAGTACCGAGAGGCCCAGGAGTATAACGCCGAGCGGGTGGTGGACGACCCGACCCGCATGTCGAATAAAATGCGTCTGCTACGGCGGCTCATCGAACACCCCATCACCCTCAAGCAGCGAGCCCTGGAGCTGGGCAGCGGCGAACAAAAGGCAGTGAAAGCCCTGGCCACGGCGGTGGTGATGGCCTTCGTCTCGCTGGGCGTACTGCAACTGCGCAGCGCCTTGGGCGATATCACCGCGCTATTCGTACTGGCCATGGCGCTGCTCTATGCGCTGCGGGAGGTGTTCAAAGACGACCTGCGTAATACGCTATGGCGTTGGCTGCGCCGTGGCCGCCCCAAATGGCGCCGCCAGTACATCGACCCCACCCGTAACGCCCTGGTGGGGCGGCAGCTTGAGTGGTTCGACTACAAACGCTACGCCGCGCTGGATCGTGACATTCAACAGATGCGACGGCGCACCGTCGCCCAGCGGGACGAAGTGGTGATGCACTACCGCTCCAGCTCGCACATGTCGCCCACCCGTTTTCTCAGCGGTTACGAACACACCCGCGAAACGCTGCATATCGACCTCTCGATGCTGACTCGCCTAATGAGCAAAGAGAAGCACCACATCTACCGTTTAAAAGAGGGCCAAGCGGTGCGGGAAAGCGTCGAGCGCCGCCATCTTTTTAATCTAGTGGTGCGCGAAACCGGCAGTGAAGATTCTCCCTACCTTGCCCGTTGGAAAGTCGCGGTGAGCCGCTCGGGCATCGTGGATGTCGAGCAAGTGGCCGAAAACCGCGATGACTAATCGCTTCTTGTGTCGTTGAATGCGACTAAAAGCTAATAAGTAAACGTTTACTCTAATAACGTAAACGTTTACTTTTTTGCCCAGGCGCCGGTCGAAACGGCTGGTGAAGTGATACACGAACACGCTTGGGAGAGAGCGATGACACTACGAGTCACCGTGTGGGGCGAAAACGTCCACGAGCAAACCAACGAGGTGGTAGCACGCATTTACCCAACCGGCATGCACCAGTGCATCGCCGATGGGTTGAATGAGTCAGAGGCGCTGTCCGCCACCGCCGTCACGCTGCAAGACCCAGAGCAAGGTCTTAGCGAGGAGACGCTGGAGAATACCGACGTGCTTCTGTGGTGGGGCCATGCCGCCCACGGCGACGTGCTGGAAGAGACCGTTGATCGGGTGCAAAAACGCGTGCTGCAGGGCATGGGCTTGATCGTGCTGCACTCCGGCCACTACTCCAAAATCTTCAAACGGCTGATGGGGACTACCTGCTCGCTGAAATGGCGGGAAGCCGGCGAGCGTGAGCGCCTTTGGGTCGTGAATCCTGGGCACCCCATCGTGCAAGGTCTGGGGGATTATCTAGAGCTGCCCCATACCGAAATGTACGGCGAGCCCTTCGCGGTGCCGAATCCGGATGAGGTGATTTTCATCAGCGCCTTCGAGGGTGGCGAAGTATTCCGCTCCGGCCTGACCTACAAGCGTGGCAACGGCAAGATTTTCTACTTCCGCCCCGGCCATGAAACCTACCCGATCTACTACGACGAGCAGGTGAAACGGGTGCTCAAAAATGCCGTTGTCTGGGCACAGCCGGAAGGCTCCCGTTGGATCGATAGCTGCCCCAACGTGCCCGCCGACCAGGCGCCCAACCCGGTCGAGATCAAAGGTGAAAGCTTGCACAAACCCGGCGAGGAGGGCTTCAAATGATTCGTATCGCAATTATTGGCGCAGGCAGCATGGCGGGCGAACACGCCAAGCACTATGGCCGCATCGAAGGCGTTGAGGTCGTGGCGGTTTGCGATCGCGACTATCCCAAAGCCCAGGCGTTTGCCGAGCGCCACGGCATTGCCGATGTGTATCAAGACTTGGACGCCATGTTGGCCCGGGACGATATCCACGCGGTGAGCAACGTCACCCCGGATGGCGTGCACAAGGTCACGTCGCTGGCTGCCATTGCCGCAGGTAAACACATTCTGTGTGAAAAGCCCCTAGCCACCAACGCCGAGGATGCCCATGAGATGGCCGCCGCCGCCCAGGCCGCCAACGTCATCAACATGGTCAACTTGAGCTACCGGGACGCCCCTGCCATTCAGCACGCCCGCGCACTCGTCACCGGCGGCGCCATTGGCACCGTGCGCCATGTGGACGCCAGCTACCGCCAAAGCTGGCTGGTGAGCAACGCCTGGGGCCGCTGGGATCAGGAGAGCCAATGGCTATGGCGGCTCTCGGAAGCCCACGGCAGCAAAGGCGTACTGGGGGATGTGGGTGTACACATCGTCGATTTCGCCAGCTTCCCAGTGGGGGACATCACCCGCGTCAACTGCGAACTCACCTGCTTCGATAAAGCGCCGGATAACCGCATTGGCGACTACGTGCTGGACGCCAACGACACCGCGCTGATGCGCGTACGCTTTGCCAACGGTGCCATGGGTACTATCCAAGCGACCCGCTGGGCCACTGGCCACCACAACTCGTTAACGCTGAGCGTTCACGGTGATAAAGGCGCCATCCGCGTGGATCTGGATGCCTCCAAAGACGAGGTACAGGTGTGCCTGAACGACGATGTGCATCCTGCCCGCTGGAGCACCGTTAAAGCGCCGCCCACGCCCAGCATTTATCAGCGCTTCATCGAGAGCATTCGCACGGGGGAGAACGACCAGCCCGATTTTGCTCGCGGTGCGGCCATTCAAACCGTGCTGGACGCCTGCTTCGTTTCTAGTCAGGAAGATCGCAGCATGGCGATTGCCAGCTAACGAGCACGTTGCAACACGCATCTTTAAACGTACGACACCCAATAACAAAATGAGGACGCGACGATGCGCCAACCACTGAAAACACCGCTGCTACTGCTGACCCTGCTGCCCACGGCGCTGCCTGCCATGGCCGCCGAAATTACCGTTGCCTGCGGCGACGGTGGGGCGGCGGATTTCTGCCCCGAGCTCTCCCAGCGCTGGGCCGAGGCCAACGGCCACCAGGTCAATATCGTCACCACGCCTGCATCGGCCACCGAAAAATTGTCGCTCTACCAACAGTTGTTGGGCAGCCAATCCCAGGATGTCGACGTGCTGATGGTGGATATCGTCTGGCCGGGCCTGCTGGCCGAGCACTTGGTAGATTTGCACGATTACCTGCCGGAAGGCGCAGCAGAAGGCTTTATTCCCTCGCTGATGGAGAACAACACCGTGCAGGGCAAGCTGGTCGCGCTGCCCTGGTTTACCGATGCCGGGCTGCTCTACTACCGCCACGACCTGCTTGAGCAGTACGGCGCTGACGTGCCGCAGACCTGGCAAGCGCTCACCGACACTGCTCGACGCATTCAAAACGCCGAACGGGAAGCGGGCAACGAGCGCATGCATGGTTTCGTCTTTCAAGGGCGCGCTTACGAAGGGCTGACCACCAACGCGCTGGAGTGGGTGGCGAGCTACGGCGGCGGTACGTTCGTGGATGCCGAGGGGCAGGTCACGGTGAACAATCCCCAGGCGGTGGAAGCGCTGGCGTTAGCGGCTTCTTGGGTGGGGGATATCAGTCCAGAAGGTGTGCGTAACTACATGGAAGAGCAGGCTCGCGGCGTTTTCCAGGCGGGCAACGCGGTGTTCATGCGTAACTGGCCCTACGTGTGGTCGCTGGGCCAAGCGGACGGCACGCCGATTCAGAACAAATTCAGCGTGGCGCCGCTGCCCAGCGGGCCAGAGGGCGAGTCCGTCGCGACGCTGGGCGGCTGGAATTGGGCGGTGTCCCGCTATTCGGATGAGCCGCAGGCCGCCGCTGACCTGGTGGCTTATCTCACCGCTGAAGCGCAGCAAAAAGCCCATGCCATCGAGTTTGGCCGCAACCCCACGCGCCCAGCGCTGTACGAAGACGACGAGGTACTGGCCGCGCATCCGTTCATTGGCGAACTGTATGAAACGGTGATGAACGGTGTACCGCGTCCGGCCAGCGTCACCGGCGATGCCTACCCGCGAGTCTCCAACGCGATCTTCAACCGCGTGCACGATGCGCTGTCCGGCAGCGTCACGCCGGAGCAAGCGGTGCAGCAGTTGGATAGCGAGCTGGCGCGACTGGGACGGCGTGGCTGGTAGCGCTAGCGGCGTTAGCGTCCGTGCATTCAGCGCTTTTCGGCCCCGCTTTTTGTACAATCAGGGCCCGACTGGCTGAGGCATGGCATGAAACAGAACAAACCGAGCGCACAAACCGCCACCATTCGTGAAATTGCCCGGCGTGCCGAGGTCTCGATTGCCTCGGTAAGCCGGGCGCTGAACGGCAAGCCGGGGATCAGCGACGCGCTGCGCGACAAAATCCTCACCATCAGCCGTGAAGTGGCCTATCAGCCCAGCGCAGCGGCCCGGCAGCTCATCAGCGGCAAAGCCGCTGTCGTAGGAATCTCCCTTGGGCGGCAGGATATCGAGCTGCGCCCCTACTATATTCTGCTCTATCAACACCTGACCGTCGCGCTGCACCAGCAGGGCATGGTGCCGATCTTTTTCCACCACGACCAAACCCATGAGCTGCCCGAACGGGCGGGCGCGGCGATTTTGTTAGGGGAAACCGGGGAGGACGAGCGCCCAAGCGTACTGCGTGCGGCAGGCATACCGTTCGTGCGCATTGGCAATGCGGGGGAGGGCTTTTCGGTGGCCCCGGACGATGTCTCCGGGCTCTACCAGATCACTCAGCATCTGATCGAACAAGGGCGAACGCGGATTGCCTTCGTGGGCGGGGAGTTAGACGTGCCGCGCCCCCACAGCCGCCTTTCCGGTTACCAGCAAGCGATGGCCGAGGCGGGGCTGAGCGAGCAGCTGCTGAACCTGCCTCATCGGTTTACCTCCGACTCCCTGACCAGCTACCGCCATCTCAATCGCTTTCTCAATCAGGAAGGCGCTGAGCAGCTACCGTTCGATGCGCTGGTCTGCGCCACCGACGAGCTGGCACTCGGCTGTGTCGCCGCGCTGGAAGATCGCGATATTCGTGTGCCCGAAGACGTGGCCGTTACCGGCTTTGACGACCTGCCTACACTAGCCACCGGATTAACGACGGTGCGCCAGGATATTGCAGCCATTGCGGCGATGAGTGTCGAGCTATTGAGCGAAGCGCTGGCGGGAAAAGCGCCCCGGCACGTGTCGCTGCCGGTGGCGCTGGTGTTACGAGAAACCTCTTAACGCCCTGGCAGCTGCTCCGGGCCGAAGGCATCGGGCAGCAGGCTGTCCATGGTGTAGGTTTTTAGCACTTCACCCTGCTTGGAGAGCACCATGATTTGCGTGCTGGGGGTAGCGAACTCGCGAATGCGCTGGCGGCAGTCGCCGCAGGGCGTGCAGAGATGCTCGCCAGGGCCCATGACGTATACCTTGGCAAGCTCACGCTGGCCGGCGGTAATCATGGCAGAGATGGCCGAGGCTTCGGCGCATAGCCCTTTGTAGTGGGCCACTTCCACGTTACTACCGGCAAACTGCTGACCATCCGGGCACTCCATGACGGCAGCGACCGGGTGGTTGGAGTAGGGCGCGTAGGCGTTGCCCAAGGTGGTCAACAGCGTGTCTACCAGGGCCTGATCCGCACGGCTCATGACGTTATCCTCTCAGTGGGCGCTTGTTCCCAAGCGGTTAAGCGTTGGCAGCGTCGTCGCGCAGAACGGTGTCGAGCGCAATCACCATCATGTCATTGAAGGTGGTTTGACGGTCGGCGCTGGAGAGCGAGTCGCCTTTCAGAATGTGGTCAGACACGGTGCAGATGGTCAGTGCGCGGGCACCGAACTCGGCAGCTACGCCGTACAGGCCAGCGGCTTCCATCTCGACGCCGACAATGCCGTAGCGCTTCATCAGCTCGGCCATGTCGGTTTGCGGGTTGTAGAATAGGTCCGCTGAGAAGATGTTGCCGACTTTGACCGGCACGTTCTGCGCTTTGGCGGCCGCAACGGCGTGGCTGGTCAGCTCGAAATCGGCGATGGCAGCAAAGTCGTGGTCGTTGAAGCGCATGCGGTTCACTTTGGAGTCGGTGCAGGCGCCCATGCCAATTACCACGTCGCGCACGTTGACATCGTCGCGTACCGCGCCGCAGGAGCCGACGCGAATGATCGACTTGACGCCGTAATCGGTAATCAGCTCTTTGGCGTAAATGGAGACGGAAGGAATACCCATACCGTGGCCCATTACGGAAATCTCGCGGCCTTTATAAGTGCCGGTGTAGCCGAACATATTGCGCACATCGTTCACTTGGCGCACGTTCTCCAGGTACGTATCCGCGATGTACTTGGCGCGCAGCGGGTCGCCGGGCATCAGTACGGTATCGGCGAAATCGCCCTTCTCGGCATTGATATGTGGGGTAGCCATGGAACACTCCTCTCTAAAAAATGTTTGGCCTGAATAACCCAATCAGTGGCATTCAGGCCGTGCACATAAGCGTGCTAATGGGGTTGTCGGCTTTTATGCCGCGTTCGGTAAAAAGCTCTCGCCATCGGCCATGGCATCGACGGCGAAGAACGCCGCGAGGGTTTGGCCAATGTCGGCGAAGGTGCCGCGCTCGCCCAGCGGGCCGGGGGTGAAGCCTGCGCCGCGTACCATGATTGGCACGTATTCGCGGGTGTGCTCGGTTCCTTCCCAACTGGGGTCGCAGCCGTGGTCGGCGGTGAGCAGCAGCAGGTCGTCGTCGTTAAGGGCGGCGAGCAGCTCCGGCAGGCGGGCATCGAAGTGCTCCAGCGCAGCGGCGTAGCCCGGCACGTCCCGGCGGTGCCCATAGACCGAATCGAAATCGACGAAGTTGGTCATGATCATGGTCGGGCGGTCGCTAGTTTCGTTGGCGGTTCGCGCCACTTCTGCCAGGGTGGCCTCCATCAACGCGTCGTGGCCGCTGGCTTTGACCTTGTGGGTAATGCCGCAGTGGGCGTAGATGTCGGCGATCTTGCCAATCGACACCACTTCACCGCCGGCTTCAGCCAGCTTTTGCAGCACGGTGGGGGTCGGCGGCTCGATGCTGTAGTCGCGGCGATTGCCGGTGCGGGCAAAGCTTTCGCGGTCGTCGCCGATAAACGGGCGGGCGATCACACGGCCAATGTTGTAGGGCTCCAGCAGTTCGCGAACGGTTTCGCACAGCTTGTAGAGGCGCTCTAGGCCAAAGTGCTCTTCGTGGGCGGCAATCTGGAACACGGAGTCCGCCGAGGTGTACACGATAGGTTTGCCGGTGGCGATATGCTTTTCGCCCAGGCGGGCAATGATTTCGGTGCCCGAGGCGTGGCAGTTGCCGATTACGCCGGGCAGGTCTGCCTGCTCGACGATGCTGTCCAACAGCGCTTGGGGAAAACTATCGGTTTTGTCGCTGAAGTAACCCCAGTCGAAGCGCACCGGCACACCGGCAATTTCCCAGTGGCCGGAAGGGGTGTCTTTCCCGCTGGAGATCTCTTTGGCGTGGGCGTAAGCGCCGTTCAACTGCTCGGGCAGGCTGACGCCTTCCGCCACGCTACCGGTGGCATCCCGGTGGGCGTGGAACAGGCCGAGCGCGGCCATATTGGGGAGCTTCAACGGGCCGGAACGCTCGGCGGTATCCGCTTCGCCACGGGCGCAAGCAGCGGCGATGTGGCCTAGAGTGTCGGCACCCTGGTCGCCAAAGGTCGCGGCGTCTGGCGCGCTACCGATTCCAAAAGAGTCGAGTACTAAGACAACGGCACGGCGCATTAGGCTTCTCCTCGGAAGGTCTCTTGCAGCAGGGTGTCGGCGGTGGCCTCGGCGTCACCGAGGGTGACCGCCGCGCGTAGCTGGGCGGCGGCACGAGCGGCGGCCTCTTCGGTGCGGGCGTGGACGATAGCCAGCGGGCGCTGGCTATCCACGCGGTCGCCGATTTCGACGATATCGCTAAAGCCGACGCTGTGATCGACGCTGGCGTCGTTACGCAGGCGACCGCCGCCCAGTTCCACCACGCTCATGCCCACGGCGCGGGTATCGAAGCGCTGGACGATGCCGCTCTGCTCGGGGTACACCGCTTGAATCACCGGGGCGGTGGCCAGGTAGCTGTCCGAGCGCTCCATAAAGTCGGCAGGGCCGCCCAGTTCGCGCACCATGCGAGCGAAGACCTCCGCCGCCGCGCCAGAGGTGAGCGCTTTATCCAGCTTGGTGAGGGCTTCTTCGCGGTTGGCCACCAGTTTGCCCGCAATCAGCATCTCAACGGCGAGTTCGCGGGTGACCTGCATCACACGGCTGTTGGCGCGCTCGCCGCGCAGCAGCGCCAAGGTTTCGACGATCTCTACCGCGTTACCGGCACAGGGGGCCAGCGGCTGGCTCATATCGGTGAGCAGCGCGGTGGTGGGCGTGCCCGCTTGGGTCGCGACGTTGGCGATACTTTTCGCCAGCTCGCGGGATTTTTCCGGGGTGGGCATGAACGCGCCGCTGCCGACCTTAACGTCCATGACCAGGGCGTCCAGGCCAGAGGCCAGCTTTTTACCCAGGATGGAAGCGGTAATCAGCGGAATGGATTCCACGGTGGCGGTGACATCACGCACGCCGTAGATGCGTTTATCCGCCGGGGCGAGGTTGCCGGTTTGGCCGATGATCGCCACACCGGTGGATTTTACGACATCGCTGAAGCGCTCGGGCGCGGGGTAGGGGTCGTAACCGGGGATTGATTCCAGCTTATCCAGCGTGCCGCCGGTGTGGCCCAGGCCACGCCCAGAAATCATCGGTACGAACGCGCCGCAGGCGGCGACCCACGGGCCGAGCACCAGCGATACCAGGTCACCCACGCCGCCGGTGGAGTGTTTGTCCACAATCGGGCCGGGCAGGTTGAGCGAATCCCACTGCATCACGTGGCCGGAGTCCCGGGTGGCGGTGGTCAGCGCCACGACTTCTTCCCGGCTCATGCCGTTTAAAAACACCGACATGGTGAAGGCGCCAATCTGCGCGTCGCTGATGCGGTCGTCGGCGATGCCCTGTACGAAGGCTTTGATCTCTTCAGCGGGCAGCGGCTGGCCGTCGCGCTTCAGGCGAATCAGTTCTTGGGGGAGCAGGGCGTGGTGAGAAGCGTTAGACGGCATTTAGTAGCCTCCATTCGTCACGGCATCAGCATTGCCGTTTAGCGTGTTCAATAAGTTATTCAGCAGGCTGGATGCACCGAACCGGAAGTGCTCGGGCGTGACCCACTGCGGGCCCATGATATCAGCGGCCAGCGCGAGGTACTCGGCGGCGTCTTCGGCGCTGCGTACGCCACCTGCGGCTTTGAAGCCAACGTCTTTGCCGCTGGCTTTAATCGCCTTGAGCATGATCTCGGCGGCTTCCAGGGTAGCGTTCACCGGCACTTTGCCAGTGGAGGTCTTGATGAAGTCCGCGCCACCTTCAATGGCCAGCTCGCTAGCGCGTTGGATAAGCGCAGGCGCTTTGAGTTCGCCAGATTCAATAATCACTTTTAGCTGCGCTTGTCCGCCGCAGGCGGCTTTACACATTTCTACCAGCTCGCGGCCGGTCTCTTCGTCGCCTGCCATTAGCGCGCGGTAGGGGAACACTACGTCGACTTCGTGGGCGCCAGACGCCACGGCTTCGCGGGTTTCACGGGCAGCACCCATGATGTCGTCGCCGCCGTGGGGGAAGTTAGTCACGGTGGCAATCTTGACTTGGCCGTCCAACTTGTGGGCACTCAGGGCGCGGGCGGCGGTGACGATGAACTGCGGATAAACGCAAACCGCCGCCGGGTTGCCGAACGGCGTCTTCACCTGCTGGCACAGCGCTTCAATCACGCTGTCAGTGTCGCTGTCGTTCAGACTGGTCAAATCCATCAGCGTCAACGCTTGGCGAGCGGCTTGGGTGAGTTGGGCTTGAGTGAGCTGGGGGGAGGCAGTCGCGTTCATGAAATTCTCGCAAATCAATAAAAGACAAAACGGGCACTGCGAAAACATAGCAGCGCCCGTTGCATGGTGTCGTACTCGCTGCGTTACGCCGTGACGTTGCTCAGCGCAATGAAGAAGCCGGCGATGGAAGCAGACATCAAGTTAGAGAGCGTACCGGCCAAGACGGCTTTCACACCGAAGCGGGCAATCTCCTTGCGACGCGTGGGGGCAATGCTACCCAGGCCGCCCAGCAGAATCGCAATGGACGACAGGTTGGCAAAGCCACACAGGGCAAAGGAGAGAATCGCCATGGTGTGCGGGGTCATCATCTGACCCGTTGCCGCCACCACCTGTTCCCCATCGATATAGGGGGCCAGGTTGATGTAGGCCACGAACTCGTTGACCACCAGCTTCTGGCCGATGAACGAACCCGCCAGGGTCGCCTCTTCCCAGGGCACGCCCAGCAGGAAGGCCAGCGGCGCAAACAGCCAGCCGAGAATCAGCTCAAGGCTCAGCGATTCAAAGCCGAACCAGCCGCCAACGCCACCTAAAATGCCGTTGATCAGCGCGATCAGGCCAATGAACGCCAGCAGCATCGCACCGACGTTGGCTGCCAGCATTAGGCCAGACGTTGCACCGGAGGCCGCTGCATCCAGCACGTTGGTGGGTTTGTCGTCCTGCTCTTTCAGCTCTTCATCGACCTTGGAAACGCTGTCGCTGTCTTCAGCGTCTTGGGTTTCCGGCATGATCAGCTTGGCGAACAGCAGGCCACCCGGCGCCGCCATGAAAGAGGCCGCGACCAAGTACTCCATCGGAATACCCAGCGCCGCGTAGCCCGCCAAAACGGAACCGGCTACCGATGCCAAGCCGCCACACATCACCGCAAATAGCTGCGAAGGCGTCATGCGGGCAATGAACGGACGCACCACCAGCGGTGCTTCGGTTTGGCCGACGAAGATGTTCGCAGTCGCGGAGAGCGATTCGGTACGTGAGGTGCCCAGTGCTTTTTGCAGCGCGCCGCCCAGAATCCGAATGACCCACTGCATGATGCCCAGGTAGTAGAGCACGGCAATCAGCGACGAGAAGAAGATGATGACCGGCAGTACCTTGATGGCAAACACAAAACCGACGTTTTCCACATCGGCCAAGCCGCCAAACAGGAAGCCGATACCGTCGTTGGCGTACACCAGTACCTGGCTAACGCCCGCCGAGATGGCCTGAAGCACCGCCTGGCCGAACGGCACGTACAGCACGAACGCGCCAATACCGGCCTGGATGGCGAAGGCACCCAGCACGGTGCGCAGCCGAATCGACTTGCGGTCGTAAGAGAAGATCAGGGCGATGGCCACCAGGGTGACCATACCAACCAAGCTCATGATGAGGGTCATGGGAGTACCTTCGGATCGTGAGGAGTGTGAGCGATTACAGTAAGTTCAACTTCACTGAGTAGATCATCGCGTTTTGATAAGCGTCCGGGGTGCCCAGTTTATTCTCTGAGTAGCGGTACTGCACGCCCGTGGTGATCAGATCGGACGGGTGCCACCATAGGCTCAGCGCACCGTTGGTACCGACGCTGCCTGCTTTGTCGCCCACGTAGTTCTGAGTCAGGTACTCGTCGTCGCGGCCGAAGGTCTGCTCGTGCCAGTTGGTCACGCTGAAGTTTTGGTTCAGGGCGGTAAAGTCGTAGCCCGCGACCCAGCCAGCCATGAAGCCGTTCATGCCGGTGTAGCTATTGCTCTGCACACGGGCTGCACCGATGAACGGTTTGAACCACAGGCCGTTGTCGAACGTGGTGCGATACCCCAAGCCGAGAATTTGGTCTTGCTCGCGAGACTCGTAGCCGTAGTCGCGGAAATCGTACAGGTGGGCGTAAATCGACAGCGGGCTGTCGCCCAAGTAGATGTGAGAGGTCACTTTACCCGCAGTACGGAAGTTGTCTTTACCGCCGCTGGCTTGGTCGAACTGGTCGTTGGTCGGGTTCTCGAAATCGAAGAAGCCGTAGAATTCGCCCCAGCTAAAGCCGACGCCGCCTTCGATTTCAACGAACGTAAAGTCGCTTTTCGCCGCGTTGCTGGCGGTGCGTGCTTCGGTGCCGTTCGACCAGTCCAGGTAGTTGACTGAAACGTTGGCAAACGACCACAGACGGTCGAGGGTTTGCGGCTCGGCATCGTCGGCAAACGCAGGGGTTGCTACGGCAGCACTGGCCAGTAAAACGCCAGCGCCAAGCGTGACGAACGAAGAAGAACGAGAGTGGGATAGAGCAGTCATGGAAGCCTCAACAGGTTTGTATCTCGGGGCCAGAGGGGCTGGCGTTCCGACGTTATGGGTCGTGTGGGCTGGCGTTGATGTTAAAATTATAACATTGAGTGTTATTTTTTTAACGTTGATTTGCAAGTATTGTCACATCAACGCTATTTAAATGTGATAAGCGCATCATATGCGGGTGATAAACGTGCGTAGCAGTGGAAATCAGCGAGGGGCTAGCTCAGCATAGAGCGCCTGGTAGGGCTTAGTGCTGATAACAAAATGAATCATAAGGAGATGCCAGACATGAACGATCGGAGCGCACAGCGCATGGCGATGTTGCAAGAAGCGTTGGCTAGCGGGGGAACGCTGCATCTTCGCGATGCTGCCGAGCTGTGCGGCGTCTCCGAAATGACCATTCGTCGGGACCTTTCAACGCAGCCGTCGGCCATTAGTCTACTGGGTGGGCGGCTGGTGATGGCCAGCTACCCGGGCGTGACGCCGGTGTACGATCTGACCGAACAGCAGGCGAGTCACTACCAAGTGAAGCAGCGGCTTTGCCAGCGTGCAGCCAGCTTTATCGAAGAGGGCGACACGCTGTTCATCGACTGCGGCTCCACACTGATTCCGCTGCTGGGCCAGCTCAGCCGCTTCCGCGAATTAACCGTAGTGACGTATGCGCTCAACGTGGCCAACGCCGTGGCCGGGTTGCCCAACGTGCGCTTGGTGCTGCTGGGCGGACTGTTCTATGCCTCCTCCCAATCGTTTGGTAGCGACGGCATGGGCGCTGCTATCGAGCGTTTGGGCATCAATAAAGCACTGATCTCTGCCGCAGGCGTGGATTGCGAACGAGGCGTAAGCTGCTTTCATTTTCATGAAGTCGGGCCCAAACAAGCGGCCATTGCCACGGCGATGCAGCGGCTGTTGGTGGTCGATGCCAGCAAATTTGGCGTGGTGCGCCCGGCCTATTTTGCCTCGCTGGAGGATTTCGATATCGTCGTCACCGACGATGAGCGAGCCCCTGGCCTGCTGGAGCGCCATCCACTGCCCACCTTGAGCGTCACGCTCGCCTAAACAGAGAGGATGCTGCTTGGCACCCAACGGGTGCGCAGGGTGCGGCATAACGTCTCTTTCTGATTGACCCAGATCAATAGAAAATACTTTAGTCTTAGTTGATGCACGCAAGGTGCACGGCCAAGGCTCGCCACCAACCCCATAAGGTGGCGCATATTTTTCCCGGAGCAACGCAGTTGCGCTCACTGTTCTGGGAAAAGTATGGGGTGATAGTTAGCTTGCTACTTAGTTGGCTACACGTCCGCCAAGCAGCAGGCTGTTTTAGACAACTCTCTGATGAGATCACACCATGCAACTACCTACCCACTGGCGCAGGCGAGGCACTTTTGTGCTCGTCGTATTGTGCTTGCTGTTAACGGGCTGCAGTTCTGCATTGCTGGATCCCAAGGGGCAGATTGGCGTCGAGCAACGCTCGCTGATTTTGACCTCCTTTGGGCTGATGCTGATCGTGGTCATTCCGGTCATCGTGATGACGCTGCTGTTTGGCTGGCGCTACCGGCGCAGTAACCGCGTCGCCAAGTATCTGCCGGACTGGGCGCACTCCAACGCCATCGAAGCGGCCGTTTGGACCGTGCCCTGCTTGATCATTGCCGTACTCGCCTTTCTCACCTTTAAAACCTCCCACAGCCTGGACCCCCACAAACCGCTGGAAAGCGACGTGGAACCCATGGAGATCCAAGCCGTCGCGCTGGATTGGAAGTGGCTGTTCATCTACCCGGAACAGGGCATTGCTAGCGTCAATGAACTGGCCTTCCCGGTAGATACCCCCGTGCGCTTCCGAGTGAGTTCTGGCTCGGTAATGAACGCCTTCTTCATTCCACGCTTAGGCAGCCAGATCTACGCCATGGCGGGCATGGATAACGACGTTCACCTGATTGCCGACGAAGAGGGCGTCTACCCCGGCCGTTCCACCAACTACAGCGGTGCTGGCTTCTCTGGGATGACCTTCGATGCCCACGTCACCTCTCCGGCGGAATTCGACGCCTGGGTGGAAAACGTGCGTGCCGCCGACGACACCCTGACCTTCCCGGATGGTTACGAAGCCTTGGCGCAGCCGACGGAGTATCACCCGGTGGAGTACTTCTCGGCGGTCACGCCCGAGCTGTATGAGTCGATCGTCAGCAGCTTCCACAGTGGTGACGGCAGTGGGCACGGCGGTCATGCAAACCACGGTGACGCCATCAGTGATGCCCACGATAGCCACGGCGAATCCAGCGAGCTAGAGAGCGCCAACGGGTCGCAACAGCAGGCCGCGATCGGCCACGTTACCAATCAGCATGCAGGTGATGACCACGCCTTGGGCGGCCATCCCACAAGCGTTGAAGCGGGGGGTTAAGCATGTTTGGAAAACTCACGTTAGAAGCAATTCCGTATCACGAACCGATCATTATGGTCGTTGCCGCCTTCATGGCGATTGGGGGTGCCGCGCTACTGGGCGCACTGACGTACTACCGTAAATGGGGCTGGCTGTGGAACGAGTGGTTTACCTCCGTTGACCACAAAAAGCTCGGCATCATGTACTTCGTGGTGGCCTTGGTCATGCTGCTTCGCGGCTTTGCCGATGCGATTATGATGCGTACCCAATTAGCCATGGCGGCCGGTGGGGCCGCAGGTTATCTCCCTCCTGAACACTACGATCAGATCTTTACCGCCCACGGCGTGATCATGATCTTTTTCGTTGCGATGCCCATGGTCATCGGCCTGATGAACCTGGTGGTGCCCCTGCAAATCGGCGCACGCGACGTTGCTTTCCCGTTTTTGAATAACCTGAGTTTCTGGCTGTTCGCCGTCTCGGCGATTTTGGTCAATATTTCCCTCGTGGTAGGGGAGTTCGCCAAAACCGGCTGGCTCGCTTACGCGCCTTTATCGGGGATAGAGTTTAGCCCTGGGGTGGGGGTCGATTACTGGATATGGGCACTGCAAATATCCGGGATAGGCACCACGCTCACCGGCATTAATTTCTTCGTTACCATTCTGAAAATGCGCACCCAAGGCATGACCCTGTTCCGCATGCCGATTTTTACCTGGACGTCGCTGTGCGCTAACGTCCTGATCATTGCCTCGTTCCCGATTCTGACCGCGACCATCGCGCTGCTAACGCTTGACCGCTACTTCGGTATGCACTTCTTCACCAATGACTTTGGCGGCAACATGATGATGTACGTCAACCTCATTTGGGCCTGGGGTCACCCGGAAGTGTACATTCTGATTCTGCCGGCCTTTGGCGTGTTCTCTGAAGTCATCGCCACCTTCGCGCGCAAGCGTCTGTTTGGTTACAAAACCATGGTCTGGGCCACGGTGGCCATCACGCTGCTGTCGTTTATCGTGTGGCTGCACCACTTCTTCACCATGGGTGCTGGCGCCAACGTGAACGCCTTCTTCGGCATCATGACGATGATCATTGCCATCCCCACCGGGGTGAAGGTGTTCAACTGGCTGTTTACCATTTTCCGCGGCAGCCTTGAGCTGACCTCGCCGGTGCTGTGGACCCTTGGCTTCATCATCACCTTTACCCTAGGCGGTATGACTGGCGTGATGCTGGCGCTCCCGGCGGCTAACTTCGTGCTGCACAACAGCCTGTTCGTGATTGCCCACTTCCACAACGTGATTATTGGCGGCGTGGTATTCGGCATGATGGCGGGCCTGACCTACTGGTTCCCCAAAGCGTTCGGCTTCACGCTGAGCGAGAAGTGGGGCAAGCGCTCGTTCTGGTGCTGGTTCATCGGCTTCTACGTCGCGTTCATGCCGCTCTACGTGTTGAGCTTCTTCGGTGCCGTGCGCCGTATGCAGTCCTACGCGAATCCTGAGTGGCAACCCTGGATGATTCTGGCTTGGGTAGGTGCCGTGATCATCATGATGGGGATTGCCTGCACCATCATTCAGTTCTGGGTCAGCATCCGCGACCGCAAGCTGAATGCCGACCTGACCGGCGACCCCTGGGATGGCCGCACGCTGGAGTGGTCGACCTCGTCGCCTGCGCCGTTCTACAACTTCGCGCGCCTGCCGGAAGTCGGTGATATCGACAGCTTCTGGTCGCAAAAGCAGCGGGGTAACGAGCAGTTGGACGAAGCGCCCTACACCGATATTCACATGCCGCGTAACACCGTGGCGGGGCCGGTCATCAGCTTCTTCGCGCTGATTCTAGGCTTTGCGCTGGTGTGGCATATCTGGTGGCTGGCCGCCGTCGGCGCGCTGGGTGCGGTGGTAAGTTTCCTAGCACGTGTATTCAACGAAGATATCGACTACTACGTGCCCGCCGCTGAAGTGGCGCGCATCGAGCGCGAGCACGAAAAGCGCAAAACCTCTGCGCCGAGTAGCGCAGCGTCTGATCGTGAACAGACCAACTATGTGGAGGCACGAGCGTAATGGCCACCGATACCCTACATCATGGCGCCGCAGCCGAGCCCCATGAGCACCACGACGCGACCGGCACGAAAGTGTTTGGCTTCTGGGTCTACTTGATGAGTGACCTGGTGATCTTCGGGTCACTGTTCGCTACCTACGCCGTGCTGATGAAAGGCACGGCTGCCGGCCCCACGGCGGCGGATATCTTCGAGCTGCCCTTCGTGCTGGTGGAAACCTTCCTGCTGCTGTTCAGTAGCTTCACCTTTGGTATGGGCGTGCTGGCGATGAACGCCGAGCGCGTCGGCCAAGTAAAAGCGTGGCTGGCGATCACCTTCCTGCTGGGTGCCGCGTTCGTCGGCATGGAAGTGTACGAGTTTCAGCATCTGATTCATCAGGGCTACGGCCCTGATCAGAGCGCGTTTCTTTCGTCGTTCTTTACCCTGGTCGGCACCCACGGCCTTCACGTCACCGTGGGTTTGGTGTGGATTCTGGTCATGCTGGTGCAGCTTTCGACCAAGGGCATCACCCCGATGACGCGTCCACGGATTCTGTGCCTCAGCCTGTTTTGGCACTTCCTGGACATCGTGTGGATCTGCGTGTTCTCGTTCGTTTATCTGATGGGAGTGCTGTGACATGAGCCATTCATCATCTTCAACGTCATCCCACGGCAGCGTTAAATCGTATGTGACGGGGCTTCTGCTATCTTTAGTGCTAACCGTGATTCCGTTCGCGGTCGTTATGAGCGGTGCGTTAAGCACCGCCACGACGGTGGTGGTCATCGCTATAACAGCCGTGCTGCAGATTTTGGTTCAGCTGGTCATGTTTATGCATATGAATACCAAGGCCGACGAAGGCTGGAACGTCATGTCCTTCGTTTTCACACTGACGATACTCGTCCTGGTGGTAGGGGGCTCGTTATGGATCATGCAGCATCTGCATCTCAACATGATGATCGGCTGAACGTGGCACCGAGCCGCTGGCGCGACGTGCTGGCGCTCACCAAGCCGGGGATCATCGGTGGCAATCTGATTGCGACCTTGGGCGGCTACTTCCTAGCCGCCCACGGTACCTTCGATTGGGTCACCTTTGCCTCGGTGATGATGGGTATTGCCCTGGTCATCGCCTCGGGCTGCGCCTGCAACAACGTGATTGATCGGGATATCGATGCACTGATGGCGCGTACGCGCCATCGCCCGCTGGCCAAGGGCCGCATCTCGATCACCCAGGCGCTGGGGATTTCAGCGCTGTTGGGGGTGGCCGGCGTGGTCTGTTTGGCGCTGGGTACCAACGGCTTAACGGTGGCGCTGGCAGTAATCGGCTGGGGCGTGTATGTGGGGGTGTATAGCCTCTATATGAAGCGCCACTCCGAGTACGGCACGCTGGTGGGCAGCCTTTCCGGCGCGATGCCGCCGGTAGTGGGCTACTGCGCGGTCACGGGGCAGTTCGACAGCGGCGCGTTCATGCTGCTGGTGATTTTTTGTCTGTGGCAGATGCCGCACTCCTACGCTATCGCGATTTTCCGCTATGCGGATTACCGTCGCGCCTCCATCCCGGTGCTGCCGGTGGTGCACGGCATTAAGCGGGCCAAGCACCATATTCTGGGCTATATCGTGGCGTTTATTCCCGCGTCACTGGCGCTGGTACTGGCCAGCCAAGCAGGCGCAGGCTACCTGTGTGTGGCGCTGACCATGGGTGGTTACTGGCTTTATCTGGCGCTATGCGGCTACCGGTTAGATGACGACGTGCGCTGGGCGAAGAAGGTGTTCGGCGTCTCGATTCTGACCATTACCGCCATGAGCTTAGTGATGGTATTGGAAGCCATGGTGCCCATGTGGGCGTGATACATCCCAACGATTCAACCTGACGCAAAACTTAAAACGCCCCGAACAGTTCACTGTTCGGGGCGTTTTTTTAGCGCGTATGGTACGCGGCAAGTGGCTAGCTTTCCCGCTGGCTGGCCTGAATCGCGGTGAGAGCGATGGTGTAGACGATGTCATCCACCAGCGCGCCACGGGAGAGGTCGTTCACCGGCTTGTTCAGACCTTGCAGCATCGGGCCAACGCTCACCACGCGGGCGCTGCGCTGCACCGCTTTGTAGGTGGTGTTGCCGGTGTTGAGGTCGGGAAACACGAACACGGTGGCCTTGCCCGCCACGGGGGAGTCGGGGGCTTTCTGCTTGCCTACGCTTTCGATGGCGGCGGCGTCGTACTGCAGCGGGCCGTCGATGGCCAGATGCGGCGCGCGCTCTTTAGCGATGCGAGTAGCTTCGCGCACTTTGTCCACATCCGCGCCGGTGCCGGAGTCACCGGTGGAGTAGCTGATCATCGCCACGCGCGGCTCTATACCAAACGCCTCGGCAGAGCGGGCGCTCTGTAGGGCGATCTCTGCCAGGGTTTCGGCGTCCGGGTCTGGGTTTACCGCGCAGTCGCCGTACACCACCACCTGTTCCGGCAGCAGCATAAAGAAGATCGACGACACCTGATTGTACTCAGGGGCCGTTTTGATCAGCTGAAACGCCGGGCGAACGGTGTTGGCAGTAGTGTGAACCGCGCCAGACACCAGGCCATCCACTTCATCGAGCTGCAGCATCATAGTGCCCAGCACCACGTTATCCTGAAGCTGCGCTTCGGCGGTCAGTTCGTTGAGCTTGCCGCGACGGCGCTCGACCATCGGGTCAATGTAGCTGGCGCGGGTGCTTTCCGGGTCGATGATGGTCAGCGCATCGGGCAGCGTGAGGCCACGGTGATGGGCGACGCTTTCGATATCTTCGCGTTTGCCCAACAGCACGCAGTCGGCAATGCCACGACGCTGGCAGATGATTGCCGCCTCGATGGTGCGCGGCTCGTCGCCTTCCGGCAGCACGATGCGCTTTTTGGCCTGCTGAGCGAGCTTCACCAACTGGTGGCGGAACGCTGAGGGCGAAAGGCGGCGGGTGTAGCCACGGCTCAGCTTGGCTTTCAGCCACTCCAAATCCATGTGGGCAGCCACGTAGCGGGCCACCTGCTCGGCGCGCTCGAAGTCATCCATGGGGATTTCAGTACTGAGCTGGCTCAGGTTTTGCGCCGTGGTCAGGCTGTCGGTTTCTACCGCCAGCACCGGCAGGCCGGTTTTCAGCGCCGGGCGACACATCTCGATCATGCCCTCGTTGGGCAAGAAGCCGTTGGTGAGCAGCACGCCCGCCAGCTGGGTGCCGTTCATGGTCGCCAGCGCGGAGGCCAGCACCACATCGTCACGGTCGCCGGAGGCCACGACCAAGCTGCCCGGCGTGAAGATATGCAGCGCGTTGGCCGCACTTCGAGCGCACAGGCTGGTAGAGAGCACGCGGCGGCTGGCGGCTTCGCCCTCGTTGAGCACCTTGGCATTCAGCGCCCGGGCCACGTCCAGCGTGCGCGGGGCACTCAGAGTTTTGCTGTAAGGCACTACGCCAATCAGGTGGAAGCGGTCAGTAGCCAGCGCCGGGGAGTAGCGGCGCAGCTCGTTGAGTACCGGCTCTTCCAGCTGCGGTTTGATGGTGCCCGGCGCGGCAGAAAGGTCATCTTCCTGGCCGTAGGGCAGGTTCTTCATGCGCATCAAGATGCCGCCCAAGGTGCGGCTAGAGCTAACGCCGCCAAAGCTGCGGGCGTGCATATCCAGCTCTTCGGCCAGCGCCTGGGGTTCGTTGAGATCCCCGGTGCCCACCAAAATGATGCGGGCGTTCAGCGCATGGGCCAGCTGCGCATTGGTTTGGGTGGCGTAGGTGGTGTGCTGAGTGGGGACCACGCCTTCCACCACAATAAGATCCAGCTCGCTGCCGTCTCGATAGGCCTGCTGTGTGACCTGCTCGTAAAGCTCGATGACGTTTTCCATCAGCTCGTCGGTTTGGTCATCGCGCAGCAGGCGCTCTAAACGCGCCTGGGAAATGGGCGAGGGCGGGCGTTGGTTCAGCGTGCGTGAGACCAGCGCCGTGGAGCGGTCAAGGCCGGGGCCGTTTAGCTCGTTCTGCATAAACGGCTTTAAAAAGCCGGCTTTCAGGCCGATGGTGTCGAGCGCTTGAATCAACCCAAGACAAGCGGACGTTAGCCCGGCACCGACGTTGGTGGGTACCAGGAGAATGGCTTGCGGTTGCTCGGGGGAGCTGTTCATTCAGGGGTCTCCACGCAGTGGCGGGTTTCCATGGCAATGCGGCCCTCTTCATCGGTGGGGATCACCCACACTTCTGGGCCTTGATGGCCAGCGCTATCCAGCTTGCCCTCTTTGCCGCGAATGGTGGCTTCGTTGGCCGCTTCATCTAAGCTGAAACCAAAGTGGGGCAGCAGGGCCAGCACTTCACGACGCACGATGGGTGAGTTTTCGCCAATACCGCCGGTGAAGATCACGCCATCGAGCGTAGGCAGTGCACAGGAGAGCGCGGCCAGCGACTTGGCGATGCGGTAGCAGAACACGTCTAACGCCAACTTGGCGCCAGGGTGCCCGGCCATGGCTTGGTCTTCTACTTCGCGCATATCGTTGGTCAGGCCGGAAAGGCCCAGCAGGCCGCTCTGCTTGTTCAGTACGTTATCGATTTCATCTAGCGACCAACCTAACTGGCGGTGCAGATGCGCATGCAGGCCGGGGTCCACGTCGCCGCTGCGGGTGCCCATTACCAAGCCTTCCAGCGGGGTTAAACCCATGCTGGTATCCAGGCTCTGGTTGTTCCACACCGCCGCGGTAGAGCAGCCGTTGCCCAGGTGGGCTGTCAGCCAGCCGCCCGCGCCACGGCTACTCAGCTCTCCAGCGCGCTGGCTCACAAAGGCGTGGCTGGTACCGTGGAAACCGTAGCGGCGAATGCCGTGCTCGGTATACAGCGCTTCCGGCAATGCGTAACGGTAGGCGCGGGGCGGCAGCGTTTGGTGGAAGGCGGTATCGAACACGGCCACTTGGGGCAGTTCTGGAAACACCTTGCGAGTTGCAGCAATGCCCGCCAGGTTAGCGGGGTTATGCAGCGGTGCTAAAGCTGCCGTGGTTTCGATGGCCTCGATGACGCTGTCATCAATGAGGGCAGCCTGGGTGAAGTGCTCGCCGCCATGAACAATCCGGTGGCCCACGGCACCCGGCACGCGGCCTTCCAAGCGCTGCAAAATGGCGTTGAGGGCTTCGGCGTGGTCAGCATTCGGCAGCGGCTGGGTAAAGCTTTCACCGGCGCTGTTTTTACCTTTCAAGCGGGCGTCGCTGCTGCCTAAGCGCTCCGCTAGCCCGGCTAAGCGTGGTGCCTGCGGGTCAGCATCGATCAAAGCGTATTTAATAGAAGAAGAGCCACAGTTAATAACCAGCACCGGTGCGTTCATAACAACCTTTGTAACGTAGTTAGGAGGTAAGGGGATAGACTTTAGTTTAACATGCTGCGACGCGGAAAATCAGCGAAGAATTTAGTTAGCCTTCTATGTAAAATGTCGGCATCCTGTTCCTTATATAACCCATCGTGAGCCCTTTTGTTCCTATGTCCTCGATTTCTAGCCCCAACCTATTACCCCGTCATCTTGCCATTCTGCTGATGATGACGGTGGCGACGATGTTCGCTGCGAACCACGTCTCAGCTCGGTTGGCGTTTGATAACGGCACGGGGCTGCTTCTGGCGGTATTGATGCGCTCAGGCGTGGCTTGCTTGATTCTGCTCTCCTTGGTCATCCTTCAGAAAAAGCGCCTTTGGCTGCCTTCGGGAGCGTGGCGCTGGCAGCTCGCGGTGGGGCTTCTTATTACCCTGCAAAGTGTCAGCTTATATTCCGCTGTGGCGCGCTTGCCGGTGGTGATTGCGCTGCTGCTAGTGAATACCTTTCCTATTCAACTGGCGCTCATTAGCTGGGCGCTGGGCGGGCCTCGGCCATCGCTGCGCAGCTGCCTGATTATGGGCACTATTTTGATTGGCCTGTTGGTGGTGCTGGATATCCCCAGTTGGGTGGCCAACGCCGATGCCATGGGGCCGGAGTGGCTGGCAGGCATTGGCTTTGGGTTATTTGCCGCGTTCGCGTTTGCCTGTGCGCTGTGGGTGACCGAGCATCGTTTGGCCGGGGTGGGCAGTACGCTGCGCAGCCTGCTCACCATGCAAACCGTGTTTATCGCCATGATCATTGGTGGGTTTTTAGGGGCCGTGCCGGGCGGTATGAGCCTGCCGGACAATAGCACCGGCTGGGTAGGGCTAACGCTGCTGGCGCTGCTCTACGGTAGCGGGTTCTCGATTCTGTTTATTTTCGTGCCTCGGTTGGATATGGCCCGCAACGCGCCGGTGATGAATTTCGAGCCGGTGGCGTCGCTGCTAATCGCCTATCTGGTGCTTGGGCAAATGCTCAGCCCTAGCCAGCTCGTGGGCGGCGCGGTGGTGGTCGGGGGCATCGTCGTACTGAGCTTGTCGAAAGGGCGCTAGAAAACGTCATGAACAGCGCAAGAAAAAAGGAAACTCGATGCAAGCGTGAGCGGGTGAATTGCGTTCTTCAGGGGGCTGGGCCACACTTCGAAGTGTAAGGAAACACTGTTTTTTAACTGAGGTGATCCCCATGAAGATGACCGTACTATCACTGACCTCTGCAGCGCTTTTGGCGGGTGCAGGTGCGTTCGCGGCATCCGCCCAAGCCCAAGAGTCCTTTCAATACCCACAAGGATACGTGGGTGGCGATGCCATGTTTTGGAGCTTGAACCCTGAGCGCGGCGACTCCCGCGATGACGTCGGCCTGCGCCTGCGCGGCGGTGCTCAGTTCAATGATTACTTCGCCCTGGAAGGCCACCTGGGCACCGGCGGCTCGGATCGCGGTGCCGATCTAGACCACCTAGCGGGTGCGTATGCCAAAGGCATCATCCCCGTGGCGCCCAACTTCCGTCTCTATGGCCTTGCGGGTTTCTCCGAAGTCGAGATCAGCAACAATCGCGAGAGCGGTCTCTCTTACGGTGCGGGTGCCGAAATGGACATTGCGCAGAACGTCTCCGTTGGGGCCGATTACATGCGCTACCTGGACGAATCCGCCTACGATTTTGATGCGGCCAGCGTAGGCCTTCGCTACCGCTTCTGATGTTCTAGCGCGCTAAGCGCTGCTTCAAGGGAATACGACCCCGCTGACTGAGCAAAGACTCGGCAGCGGGGTTTTTTTGCAACGACGATTAATTTTAGTTAATGTATCGCCGCTGTTTACGACGCTAAAAGTATTAAAACTAAGGGAATAACATGAAAACATCAGCCAAAGCGCTTGCGATTGCCTCTACTCTGTTCGTGAGCGCCGCCGCCCATGCGCAGTCCTTTGATGCGGGCTACCCCGAGGGGTACGTAGGCGCAGACGCAATGGCATGGACGTTAGATTTTGAGGGTATAGACGAGAGCTATGATTCAGTGGGCCTGCGTTTGGTGGCAGGCATGAAGCTGGATGAGTACTTGGCCGTTGAGTTTCACGGGGCCACTGGCGGCTCAGACGACATTTATGGGCTAGACGTTGAACTGGACTACTTAGTGGGCGGTTTTTTGAAAGGTATCGTTCCGCTTAGCGACAACGCCCGCCTGTTTGGTCTTCTAGGCTATTCGGAAGTCAAACTAACCGCCAGTGGTTTTGGCCTGAACGAGAGCGGCCGGGATGACGACGTTTCCTTCGGTGCAGGCGCAGAAGTCGATGTTACCGACACCCTGGCGATTAGCGCAGATGTCACTCGTTACCTGAGCCAAGCAGACTATGATCTAGACGCTTACAGCATTGGCCTACGCTACCGCTTCTAATCGAGTAGCCATACCAACCGGCTAAGACATACCCCGCTGACTGAGCAAAGACTCGGCAGCGGGGTTTTTTATCGTCGAACAAGAGATTATTGTTAGCGTGCTAATAATTTTGTTAGACTAAAGTATTCCGTCTAACGCGACCCAAGGGCCATGACCGTTTGGGAACAGTGAACGAGTAACGCTAATGACCCCTGATCAACGATTTACCCGCTGGGTGAAAATAGCCCTGGCGGCGTTTGTTGTGCTGTTTGTTTATTTCTTACTCGCCGATAGTTTTATGCCCATGACCCCGGAGGCGCGGGCGATGCGGCCCGTGACGCGAATTGCGCCGGAGCTAAGCGCGCCGGTGAAAGACGTGGTGGTGCGTGACCACCAGCGGGTAGAAGCGGGCGATGTGCTGTTTCGGCTGGACCCGGCACCGTTCGAGCTTGCCCGGCAGCAGGCGGAGTTGAATCGCGAGCAAGCTGAGCAGGAGAACGCTCGGCTAACCGCCGAACTGGCGGCGGCGCGGGCCTCGCTGGCATCAGCTCAGGCCACGTTTGATGAGCGCAGCGGCGAGCGCCGCCGTGCCGAGGCGCTTTTGGGGCGGCAGGGTATCTCCCGCCAGCAGTATGAACAGCAAGTGGCCGCTGAGCATACGGCCCAAGCTGCCGTAGCATCCGCTCGTGCGCAAATCGATAGTTTGGAAGTACAGCTAGGCGAAGAGGGCGATGCTAACCTACGGCTGCGCCAGGCTAACAATGCGCTGGAGAAGGCCGAGTTGGATATCGCGCGTACCACGGTTAGAGCGCGGGAAGCGGGTGAAGTGACGAACCTTCAGCTCCAGCCGGGGGATTACGTGCAGGCAGGCCAGCCAGCCGTGGCGCTGGTGGCCAGCAATGTCGACGTGGTGGCTGATTTTCGCGAAAAAAGCCTGCGCCACGTGGCCCCTGGTGATGACGCAAAGATCGTCTTCGATGCGCTGCCGGGGCGTATTTTTGCAGGCCACGTGAGCGCGTTCGATGCCGGTGTGCGAGAAGGGCAGCAGGCCGCCGACGGGCAACTGGTGGATATTCCTACCTCTGACCGATGGGTGCGCGACGCCCAGCGAGTGCGTATTCACGTCGTGCTGGATGAACCGCTGGAAGAACTCCCGCCCAGCGGCGCGCGGGCCACGGTGCAATTAGTGCCCGTCGAGCACGCCTTGGCCAAGCCGTTTGCTTGGCTGCAGGCGCATCTCATTAGCTGGCTGCACTATGTTTATTAGACGGTTGGCGAGATCGTTGGCTACTTCAAAGTCACACGCGGCGACACCCGCCCCTCGTTCGGTACCCAATCCCTCGGCGCTTAGCCAGAACGGGCTGCGCCAGTGCCTACGAGTCGCGGGTGGCGGCACGTTGGGGTTTATCATCAGCCAACTGATGGGGTGGAATTATGGCGTCTTCTTTACCGTCTTCCCTATGTTTTTGTTGGGCTTGGTGACGGTGTTAAATGGCTCGATCATTCGCCAGTTTCTCTCCAACGTGAGCCTCAACGTGCTGGAAGTCAGCTTGGTCGTTGGGCTGTTAAAACATATGCCCGTGGTGATGACACTGGTGGTGCTGGGCCTGTTTCTGCTGCGCTTTAACCTAATGGCCAAAGGCCCGCTGTTTCTGTTTGGTGCCAACGGCGTGCTGACGCTCAGCATTCTGCTGCACTTTGCCAGCTATCCAGGGGTGGATTTAAGTGATCTGCTGGCCAGTAATCTCATGGCCAGCGTGCTGGCGGTGTTCATCGCCATGCTGATGTACACCCTGTTTCCCGATGTAGAACCTCGCCAGCCACCGCCAAGAGGCAGTAAAACGGCGGCACAAATCCGCCATGAAACGCTGATTGGCGGCATCACCGCCACGCTCTCGTTTGTGGTGTTTCAGGTATTTGACCTACGCGATTCGCTCTCGGCGCAAATGGCCACCATCTTGATTCTGTTCACGCTGGGTTATTTCGGCGCTCAGGCATCGGCAGCCAAGCGTGCGGTCGGTACGCTGCTGGGCTGTAATCTCGCGCTGGTCATGCAGTTGGCACTCTACACCCAGAGCCACCATTTTTTATTGGTGATTCTGCTCTATTGGCTGGGACTAATGCTGTTTGCCAGGGAGCATATCTTGGAAGGCGGTGGCTCGGGGATTGGGTTTGGTGGGCTGACCACGATGGGGATTCTGTTTGGTCAGTCGTTAGGGCCGCAGCAAGACTTGGTCTACAGCGCGCTTTACCGCTTCTCTTCCATGAGCGTGGCGCTGATCGGCACGCTGTCGGTGATGATTTGCCTGCACTACCTGCTCAATCGCTGGGAACCCACGTGCTTGCCCGAAAAGTAGTTGAGGCAACTTTTTAACAAAGAGCTACGCTGAAAAAGAGTCGACGCTGATGTCGTAAGACGCACAGCGAGCGGCCATTTCCCTACTAACGGATTAGAGGTGTTCGTCATGGCAAGTGGCAAAGAAGATAAAGCGAAAGGTGCGGCCAACAAAGCCGCCGGTAAAGTAAAAGAAGCAGCAGGCAAGGCCACCGGTAGCAGCAAAACCGAAGCCAAAGGTAAAGCCCAACAGGCCAAAGGCGAACTGCAAAAAGGCAAGGGCGATGCCAAAGAGGGCGCCAAGAAGAAAAAGTAATTCTTGTTGCGCAGAATTAACAACCGGAGCCATTGGCTCCGGTTGTTGTGTTTAAGGGCTACACCTCCTGGTACAGCGCACTCCCTTCCCGGCGGAACTTTTCCGCCTGCTCCTGCATGCCGCGCTTCACCGCTTCGGCGTCGCTTTCGCTGGCGTTGTCCGGCGTGCGGTCGCGGTAAGTGTCGCGCACTTCCTGGCTGATCTTCATGGAGCAGAACTTCGGCCCGCACATGGAGCAGAAGTGCGCCACCTTGGCAGAGTCTTTCGGCAAGGTTTCATCGTGGAATTCCCGCGCGGTGTCCGGGTCTAGGCCCAGGTTGAACTGGTCTTCCCAGCGGAACTCGAAGCGCGCCTTGGAGAGGGCATTATCGCGCCGCTGCGACGCTGGGTGGCCCTTGGCCAAATCCGCCGCGTGGGCAGCAATCTTGTAGGTAATGATGCCGGTTTTCACGTCGTCTTTATTGGGCAGGCCCAGGTGCTCTTTCGGCGTCACGTAGCAGAGCATGGCGCAGCCAAACCAGCCGATCATCGCCGCCCCAATACCGGAGGTAATGTGGTCGTAGCCGGGGGCAATATCCGTTACCAGCGGCCCAAGGGTATAGAAGGGCGCTTCGTCGCAGTACTCCAGCTGCTTATCCATGTTCTCTTTCACCAGGTGCATGGGCACATGGCCGGGGCCTTCGATCATCACCTGTACATCGTGTTTCCAGGCAATATGGGTCAGCTCGCCCAGGGTTTTCAGCTCCGCCATTTGCGCTTCATCGTTGGCATCGGCAATGGAGCCGGGGCGCAGGCCGTCGCCCAGCGAGAACGCCACATCGTACTGCTTGCAGATCTCGCAGATCTCCTCAAAGTGGGTGTACAGGAAACTCTCCTGATGGTGATACAAACACCACTTCGCCATGATGGAGCCGCCACGGCTGACAATGCCGGTGACGCGGTTGGCGGTAAGCGGCACGTAGCGCAGCAGCACACCCGCATGAATGGTGAAGTAATCCACCCCCTGTTCCGCCTGCTCGATCAGCGTATCGCGGAAGATCTCCCAGGTGAGGTTTTCGGCAATGCCGTTGACCTTCTCCAGCGCCTGATAAATGGGCACCGTGCCAATCGGCACCGGCGAGTTGCGGATGATCCACTCGCGGGTTTCATGGATGTTCTGGCCGGTGGAGAGATCCATGATGGTATCCGCGCCCCAGCGGATGCCCCAAGTCATCTTGTCCACTTCTTCCTCGATGGAAGACGTGACCGCCGAGTTGCCCAGGTTGCCGTTAATCTTCACCAGGAAGTTGCGGCCAATGATCATCGGCTCGCTTTCCGGGTGGTTGATGTTGTTGGGAATGATCGCCCGCCCACGGGCCACTTCATCGCGCACGAACTCTGGGGTGATTTCCTTGGGCAGGCTAGCGCCAAAGCTCTGGCCTGCATGCTGATGGCCCAGAATGCGCTCCACCTCCGCCGTGCCCAACGCCTGGCGGCGTTGATTTTCCCGCAGGGCGATGAACTCCATTTCCGGCGTGATGATGCCCTGGCGGGCGTAGTGCAGCTGGGTCACGTTCTTGCCCGCTTTCGCCCGGCGGGGTGTGCGGGTTAAATCAAAGCGCAGCTGGGCAAGAGTGGGGTCGTTGGCGCGGCGCTGGCCGTACTGGCTGGTCGGGCCATCCAAAAACTCGGTGTCGTTGCGCTCTTCAATCCAGGCACGGCGCAGCTCCGGCAGGCCTTGGCGCAAATCGATGTTGGCGCTGGGGTCGGTGTAGGGGCCGGAGGTGTCGTACACCAGCAGCGGCGGGTTCTGTTCATCCACGCCGCTGGTTTTGGTGGGCGAGAGGGTGATTTCCCGAAACGGCACGCGAATGTCCGGCCGCGAGCCTTCCACATACACCTTGCGCGAGCCGGGCAGCGGCGCCACGGCGGCGGCATCTACCTGGGCGGTTTCGGCTAAAAAGTGAGCGGTTTTGCTTTTAACGGTCTTGGTCATGACGGTGTCCTTGTCGTTGTTGGTCATTATTCAGAGAGGTCTAAACCCATCTGCCAGAAATCGATTTCCAGGCGGGTGGCATCGCGGAAGATCTTGCTTAGCTCAGCAAAACGGGCGGGGGTAACATCCGCCAAGCGGGCATCGAGCCACGCAAGCTCCGCTTGCATAGCGGCTTGGAACTCCTCGCCTTCGTACATGGCGATCCAGGCGTCAAACGGGTTTTGCGCGCCGCGCAGCGTGGAAGGTTGCTCGTTCAGCCAGTTGGCGATTTCACCGTAGCCCACCAGGCACGGAGCCAGCGCCACGTGCAAATCGAGCAGGTCGCCCCGGTTGCCGGTATCCAACACATAGCGGGTATAGGCCAGCGTGGCGCGGGCTTCTGGGAGTTCGGCAAGCTCCTGCTCGGAAATCCCCCACTCCTCACAAAAGCCCACGTGCAGGCCCAGCTCCACATCCACAATGGCTTTCAGGCCTTCATGGGCTTGGCGAAGATCGGCGAGGGTGGGGCTTTTATAGGCCGCCAGCGCATAGGCGCGGGCGAAGTGAATCAAGAACAGGTAATCCTGCTTCAGGTAGTGGCGAAACGACGCCTCAGGCAGCGTAGCGGTGCCCAGCTGGCGCACGAAATCGTGCTCGATATAAGCGCGCCAATCGTCCTGGCAAGCGGTGGTGAGATCGGTAAAGCGGTAGCCCATATTGGATGCCTCCGGTGGTACAGCGAACCGGCGCACGGGCGAAAGGAGAGTGAGTTGGGGCAAGGTATCAGGTGAACACGGCGCACCCCAACCACCGCTTGATTCCTACGCCGGTACTAGCCGGATCAGGTTCAACGGGCCCCGCCGTGACGACTTGCTGTAGCAGCCAGCCGTATAGCGATCTCAGCCGGTTCCACCGGCACCCCGTCAAGCAGTATTCAGCGCAGTGTAGGAGGCGGGTGGGGGAGATGCAAGGGTAGGCTATTTTATTGGGCGTACAGAGGTTGTCTGCCGTTAAGGCAATGAACGCCAAGAAAAGGCGATGGAGTGGAGTGCTTGATCCCCATGATTACCTTGAAGCGTTCCATCAGTGTCATGGGAGAGTGCCTCATCAATGCTGTTCATAAAAACAGTATTGTTGAGGCGAGCAAAACGCGCAACCCCGCGAATTTTGGCTACATCGCCAAAATTCTCTTTGCTCGCTGTAGAATCAATGAGGTAGGTTCAATTTGGTGGCTATGAAACCTCAGTCATTGTGATGTCGCGTTCATTGAGGTTTCGTGGTGGGGCGTATAATCACTGTTAAATTCTTTAGCCGCAAAGATTCGAATATCTGATGAGATGCTATAAATACAGAAACAGTGGGCAAAGGACATGGGAGCTACTGATTAATCAGCAGCTCTACTTTGCAAGAGCGAATCAGTTGAATGATCCCCTGGATTCTTCGATTAGCATCCGTCAAGAATATGAGCGAGCCAAAGAGATCGTCGAGAAGTTAGATGATCACCCTGAAAAAAGAAAGTGTTTCCTATTTTTCCTCTTGGACGCCCACCAGTTCAAAGATCCAAACACAGGTGAGGAATTGGGTTTGAACGGTGCTGTCGAGCGGTTTGTCCAAAGTGTCGGTATTTACTCGTTATCAAAGACGCCGCGTGACGCTCTGCTATGGTCCCACTATGCGGATGGACATCGAGGTGTTTGTTTAGGATTTGAAACCGAAGAACTCGATATCGAGAGGGTTTTTATCAGCGATCACGTCGAGTATCGAGATCAACCAGCTTACAAGGATATTTTTTTGGAGCTAGTGGAGGAACTAGGTAGCTTTGTGCGTCCATGGGATGGACACAACTATTCAGATGAATTGGGAGATGAATTCTATACTCAGCAACTTTCGAGACTTATGCGCGGGAATTTATTGGTTAAGTCTCAGAAATGGCAGTATGAGCAAGAATATAGGCTGGTGTCAGGAGAAGCAGGCTTGCATACATTCCCTCCGCAGGCGCTGAAAGAAATAGTTTTGGGCAACAAAATTAGCCCTGAAGACTATCACACTATATCGAATATCCTTTCTCACCCAGCATACCAACACGTCGAGCTTAAAAAAGCTCAACACATCGCGGGGACTTTCGACTTTGATATTACTGAGGTTTGATTGCTTTCGGATTAAACGTGAGCTTAGCAATTTAACCAATGGGTGAAGCTGACCGGCACTATGAGGCGCTCCGTCCTGGCGGCTCAGCCCAAGCATTGAGGCTTTAGAAAAACCTCTTTGACAGCCAGGTTTTGGTAGGATCGGGAAAACAGGCAAGGGGTGGTCAGCATGCTGCGCTTCAAGGTTTATAACTACGATCAGAACGCCATGGTGGTGATTAACTATAAGGATCAGCTCCAGCCTGGCAAAAGAGAAAGGGCCTGAAACATTTCAGCAAATGGCGAAGGAAGCCCCTTTTAAAGCAGAGCAATGGATCGCGTCCTGTGAAAAATGGAATAAGCTGTGGGCTAGCGATCTGTCGGATCAAAACATCAGGGCGTTACTACCATGAAAGTTAACCCGGTTTCCGAGCGGGACTAGACGATATGCAACTCCTTCTACGATCAGTAGTATTTGCATAATCGTGGCGCTGTCGGTGTTCCTCGTCCGGCCAGCTTCTAAATTTGACTTTGAGTCTGTTGTTGTGAGTAAACTAAAGATACGAGCCACACCATAAATAAACGGAGAAATAATAATGAAAATCTTGAAATTAGTGATGATTATTACTTTGTTTGCCGCCACGCCGACATGGGCAGAAAGCCTTACAGGGCCGCAGAATAATGCCGTTAGATCTGCGAATCTTTATCTCAGTATGCAGGGCTTTTCCCGGAGCGGGCTTATTCAGCAGCTCTCATCAGACTTTGGCGATGGTTATGAGGTTGCCGACGCAACCGTGGCAGTGGATAGTCTCAATATTGATTGGAACAAGCAAGCGGCTAAGTCTGCACAGCAGTACCTCAATATGATGGGCTTCTCTTGCCAAGGCCTTATTGAGCAACTTTCATCCAGTGCGGGCGATGGGTATACCGAGAGTCAAGCCACCTACGGGGCACGACAAGCAGGTGCTTGCTAATAACCAACGGTAAGTCCTGACAAAGCGTTCAGGAATCGATGTACTTACTTGCAGCTAGACGTAATGTTAAATCAGTAGTGATACCGCAGCTGAGCAATAAGCAAAGCGTCGTCCGTGACTTTGTAAACCATTCGGTGTTCTTCGTTGATTCGCCGAGACCAGTAACCCGCGAGGTTATGTTTAAGGGATTCTGGCTTGCCGACGCCTTCAAATGGCTCTCGCTTGATTTCTTTGATTAGCTTGTTGATTCGGTTGAGAATCTTTTTGTCAGTTTTCTGCCAGTACAGATAATCTTCCCAGGCGTTATCGGAAAAGATGAGCTTCATTCAAGAAGCTCCTTTTCCTGACCATCTCCTTGCTCCAACTCGGCAACGGATTCCAGTAAACGGCGGGCGTTTTTGGGCGCGCGCAGGAGGTAGGCTGTTTCTTGCAGTGCTTCATAGTCTTCGAGAGAGATCATGACCACGGATTGCGCCTTATTGCGGGTGATGATCATAGGAGAGTGGTCTTCGCAGACCTGCTCCATGGTTTTTGCTAGGTTGGTTCTAGCGGCGGTGTAGCTGATGGCATCCATAAAAGGTACTCCTGTACGCGATGTTGTTAATGTACAGAATAGCGTACAGGCTGGGGTTTGCCAATTGGCTTCGCCGCGTTCGGTTTTCTCCGCTTTAAAACAGCGGTTGAGCCGGTGATGCCCACGAATCGTATCCCACGCTAAGCCGTTGATAGGCGCTTGCTCACACCATCATTAAATCCTGCTTACGTGTTGGTGGCGCGTAGACGGCATCCATCTGTGCCAGGTCCTCGTCATCTAGCCTGATTTTATCTGCATCAGCGTTCTGTTTAAGGTGGTCCAGATTTACGGCTTTAGGAATCGCGATCACGCCGGGGTGTCGCAGTGCCCAGGCAAGGGCGACTTGCGCGGGGGTGGCGCTGTGTTTGTCGGCGATGCGTTGCAGAGTAGCGTCACGAAGTAGCGCGCCGCCTTGCCCGATGGGACAGTAGGCCATAAGCGGCATATTGTGCTGTGCTTGCCAGGGCAGCAGGTCGTACTCGATGCCTCGTGCTTCGGGGGTGTAGAGCACCTGGTTGGTGGCGCAAGCGGGCGCGTTTAGCTCTTCTAGGTCGTCAACGTCGAAGTTCGACACGCCCCAGCGCAGAATCTTGCCCTGTTCGCGCAGCCGCTCAAACGCTTCCACGGTTTCGCTCAGCGGGTACTGGCCGCGCCAGTGCAGCAGGTAGAGATCAATCGTATCGGTGCCCAATCGGCGCAGGCTGCGTTCGCAGGCGGCTTGAACACCCTGGGTGCTGGCGTTGTGCGGGTAAACCTTGCTAACCAGATACGCCTCATCGCGCCGCCCGCGAATGGCTTCGCCTACGATTTCTTCAGCGCCGCCCTCGGCATACATCTCGGCGGTATCAACCAGTGTCATGCCCAGGTCTAGGCCTTCACTCAGCGCCCTGATTTCAGCCTGCCGCTGCCCGGCATCCTCGCCCATGTGCCAGGTGCCCTGGCCGATACGGGGTACGCTGACGCCGCCTAGCTCAATCGTCTGCATATCTCACTCTCCTAGTGTCATTCCCTGCTGTGATGTGGTTCTGACTGCCCAGGGCCATCGGCGTTCATGCTCCCATCGTAGAAGCTCCGCTTTGAAGGTGGTGAACGAGAGAAGATCAATGAGCACAATTCTGAGATCATGTCAGAAGCTACCCATGCCGATCCTAGTGGCAGCTTTCAATGAACCAGAGGAACCCAAATGGCCGAATACACCGCTTCTATTCAGTGGGCCCGTGGGGCCGATGAAGCCTTTCTAGATCAGCGCTATAGCCGTGGGCACGAGTGGGTGTTTGATGGCGGCGTTCGCGTGCCTGCGTCGTCATCGCCCCACGTAGTGCCGTTGCCTTATTCGGTCGAGGCCAACGTCGACCCAGAAGAGGCGTTTGTGGCCTCGCTCTCCAGTTGCCATATGCTGTTCTTCCTCGCCATTACCGCGCAGCAAGGTTTTGTCGTGGAAAGCTACGTGGATAACGCGGTGGGTGTGATGGAGAAGGGCTGCGATGGAAAGATCGCCATGACCCAAGTCACGCTGCGGCCAAAGGCGGTGTTTGCAGGAGAGCCACCCTCAATGGAGGCGCTTGAGCAGATTCATCATGCTGCCCATGAAAAGTGCTTTATCGCTAACTCGGTTAAGACCGATGTGGTGACCGAGATTCAGCATTAGAGTCGTTAAGTCGTCGGCTTCTTGAGCGTGGTATAGCAAAACGTCATGGCAGCGGTTAGCCTAAACGGTTGGTTAATCACGCTCATTGAGCATATAGGCGCAGCCATGGAAGATACCTCTAATGTCACGCTGGCGTTGGCAGACGCATCGGCATTTGAAGCGTTCAAGCAAGAGTTAAAAGCCTCGTTTAGCGTGGCAGTGGAAGAGACGTTTGGCGCAGTGGAGGCGAGCTTGATTCCTTCCGACGCCGATATCGACAACTCTCTTACCGCGCCAGATGCCGTGGTGCATCACATACTGTTAGACGGCGTGAAAGTGGGCGGCGCGATTGTGACCATTGACGAAGCCACTCAACACAACGCGCTGGATCTGTTTTATCTCTTACCCAGCACCCACGGGCGTGGCGTGGGCTACCGTGCCTGGCAAGCCATTGAGCAGGTGTACCCGCAAACGCGGGTATGGATGACCCACACGCCCTACTTTGAAAAGCGAAACATCCACTTTTATGTCAATAAGTGCGGTTTTAAAATTGTCTCTTTTTATAACCGTTATTACCCTTTGCCCGATGATGAAGAGCAGGGTAGTAAGGCGCATAAGCTTGAGTTTTTTGGCTTTGAAAAAGTCATGAGGTAAGTCTAAAAGGATTTTAAAGTGACCGTAAGAGCTGCAGAAAGAACCGATATTGCCGCCATCGCCCAGGTGTATCAGGCCTGTTTCCCCCGCGAGAAAAACCACGCAGAGTGGATAGAGGCGTCGTTTAACGCTTACCCAAGGGGCGTTTACTACGTGGTCGAAGTGGAGGGCCAAGTGCGTGGTTATATCCTTTGGTGCGTGAAGAACGGTTTTCGGGAAAAGAGCATTATCGAGCTGGAACAAATCGGCATTCACCCAGATGCGGCGGGTAAGGGGCTGGGTAAGCAACTTATTGTGGAGTCGCTAGCGCCGTTCAAAGCCCAAGTGCGCCGCCAGGGCTGTGGCGTGGGGGCGGTGATGGTGACCACCTCGGAAGGCAACTTCGCAGAGAAGCTGTATCAATCCACGCTGGGTGTCTCCCGCGCGGCGGTGATTAGTGGCTATGGCGCAGGGGATGAGGTGATCTTGTATAACGCCAGCGCGGAGTAGCGCAAAAGCGGTGGCGTACCAAAAATTCCTTAAGGAGAAGGAAATGAAAGGCGAGTGCCTGTGTGGGGAAGTGGCGTTTAAGATTGCGGGCGAGCTGCCTCATCTGTATCAATGCCACTGTTCGTTATGCCGTAAGGCAGCCGGTGCCGCTGCTAATGCGGCCACCTTTGTGCAGGGCGAGCAGTTCCAGTGGCTTTCGGGGCAGGGGAATATCCGTTCTTATCAGCGTGAAAGCGGCTACCGAAGCGATTTTTGCGCGACATGCGGCAGCCCCGTACCCAACCAACTGCGCGGTAGCGCTTGGATGTGGGTGCCTGCCGGGTTATTAGAAGGCGAGAGCTCAGCCAGAGTAGCGGTGCATCTTCATATGGAATCAGCTGCCGCCTGGGAGCAGGAAGCCGCCCACTGCCAGCGCTTTGATGCCTCACCCGAGAGCCTACAGGCGCTGAACAGCGCACTGCAGCAGGTTTAGCCAGAATAGCGCTACACTCATCTCCAATATTTTCCACACTGCTTAGGAATGCACACAATGAATCACCGTCAACCACGCTGGATGCGTGCTGCGCTGTCGGCTTGCTTACTTTTAGCTTCTGCCACTGTTATGGCGCAGGAGGATCGTATTAACGCTGAGCTTGAGCGCATTGAGCAAACCCTGGATGCGCGCATTGGCTTTGCTGCCCACAACATAGCCACAGGCCAGCGCTGGGGAGTGAATGCGGATGAGCGCTTTGCCATGTCTAGCACTTTTAAAACCCTGGCCTGCGGCGCACTGCTGGAGCAGGTGGATGAGGGGCAGCTGGCGCTGGAAACCGAGGTCAGTTTTGAAGCATCGGAGTTGGTGACTTACTCGCCGGTCACCGAGCAGTACGCGGGCCACAAGCCGATGACGCTGTTTGAATTGTGCGATGCCACCATGACCACCAGCGACAACACCGCTGCTAATCTGGTGCTGCAAGCGCTAGGTGGGCCGGAAGCCATCACGGCGTTCGTGCGGAGTATGGATGACCCCGTTACCCGCCTAGACCGCTATGAGACCGAGCTAAACGAGGCCACGCCAGGGGATGAGCGCGACACCACCACGCCCAACGCCATGCTAGCCACGCTGGAAAAGCTAGTGCTTGGGGATGTGTTATCAGATGAGTCTCGCCAGCAGTTGGAAGCATGGATGAAGGGCAATGCGGTGGCGGATGGCCTGTTCCGTGCCGCCATGCCGTTTGATTGGATAATTGCGGACAGAACCGGCGCAGGCGGTTACGGCTCACGCTCCATTACCGCGATTATTTGGCCGCCGGAGCAGGCACCTACGGTCGTGGTGTTTTATATCACCGCAACCGAGGCATCGTTTGAAGAGCGCAATGCGGCTATTGCTTCTTTAGGTGAAGTGGTTCAAGAATCGTTGGCAGCTCATTAATAAAAAACGGGGGGCCAATTGGCCACCCGTTTTTTTTATAAAAGCGCTTAAGTAGAGTTGCTAAATCGCTAACCGTTCTGGCGTTATTGAATTTAGCGAATGACGGTAAGCCTATAAAATCCCCGTATGCTCCACCACCACCATTGCTCCAATCCCAATCAGCACGACCCCGCCTACAAGTTCTGCCCAGTGGCCAACGTATTTACCCAGTTTGTGGCCTAGCAGCGTTCCCATGGATGCCATGACGGTGGTGGCAAGGCCAATGGCGAGGCTGGTGGTAATGATGTTCACGTCGATGAACGCTAGGCTAGCGCCTACCGCCATGGCGTCTAAGCTGGTGGCAGTAGCCGTCAGTATCAGCAGCCATAGCGTTTGTTTGCGGTGTGCTACCTTTTCTTCTTTTTTCAGCCCTTCATGCATCATGTGCAGGCCAATGATGAAAAGTAGGGTGAACGCCACCCAGTGGTCCCAGGCTTCGACGTACTGTTGAGACGCCTTGCCAGCCACCCAGCCCAGCACCGGTGTCATCGCTTCGATGATGCCAAACACCAAGCCAATACCCAGGGCATGTCGGAAGCGGGGCTTGCTGAGTTCGGCGCCTTTACTGATGGAGGCTGCGAATGCATCCGCCGACATGGAAACCGCAAGAAACAGTAGCGCAACAGGCGTCATGATAGATAGGCTCTTTAGATAAAACGCGATCTTTAAAATGCTTACTTGAGTGTAAAAGGAGGATATTGAATAGCGCTGAATCCTATCAGGTTTTTTGCTGGTAACAAGGCGGTTTGCGAAAAATAAAGTTTGTAGTAGCGAACAAACATAGCTTTGGCTAACAATGTGTCTACTAGCTGATTTTGTTGGTGTTTTGACGTTTAGTTGCATAGTGGTTAAATGAAAAGCCGCCTGATTGAAAACGTCAGGCGGCTTTTTAAAGACGCATTATTTAACGCCGAATAAAATTAGCGATGTTGATACAGCCACTTAACATCCACGCCGAAAGAGTAAACCAGCGTGACTAACGCGCTAAACGCAAGCAGCCCTGCTAACAAAGGCGAAGTCAGTGGCGTTAACGCCAACAGCATCGCCACGACCTGCCAGACGCACACGGCTTTGCGGCGGTAGCTCTCATTAAGCGGTGCATCCAGCCAAGGGAAGGGAAGGCTAGCGGCCACGAATAAGTAGCGCATGCCGCCAATCAGCAGTACCCACAGCCCCAGCCCCTCTTCCATGATCAAGCCAACACAGAGCAGCATGATCAGCAGGGCATCCAGTTCCATATCGAAGCGCGCGCCAAAAGGCGAGTGGCTTCGGGTGCGGCGGGCAATCCAACCATCCACGCCGTCCAGTAGTAGAGCGATGACCGAGACACCCAGCCATAGCCAAATGGCATCGATGAAAGCGTCATTCACCAGCGCGCCCGCAACCAGAGCGACCAGCACCGCGCGCCCTAGTGTCACCCGGTTGGCCCAACCTAGCGGGCCATGGGGCCAAAACACCAAGATCAAACCGCTGATGAGCGTATAGAAGATACCGGCTGCCCACCAGTTGGCGGCGCTTGCCATGAGCGGCGCGAGCAGCATGCCCATACCCACGAGAAACAGCGCGCCTATTAGCAGCTCGAGACTGCTGAACAGCCGCTTGGGCAGTGGGTAGGAGGAGGAGTTAGAAACAGGCGGCATGGTGGCTCACGAAGCGGCGCGGTCGTCCGCAGTTGAAATTAGTGATGCAATAATTTATCTATGTACCATTATTGTATAGGGTGTATGGTGGTTAGCATCCCGAAAAGTTCCCCACTTAAACAATGTTGAAGGTTGGCAAGCGTTAATAGACCGATTGCTTTTCTACGCTAAGCTATAGGTGAGCCATTGAAAAGTCGCCATATCTTAGTAACGTTAAGATCAACGGATGGAAACAGCGCTTCAACGATAAGGAAATGTCATGTCGGCGCCTGATACGGCGGTGGCCTTTTGGGTAACGCACCCAGGTCACGGCGAACTGCAGCAGGAAGAGCTGCCCACAATAGATACATCAGAAGTGCGTGTTCGTGCCCTGTATAGCGGCGTGAGCCGCGGCACGGAATCTCTGGTGTTTCATGCCCGCGTGCCGGAAAGCGAAACTCAGCGGATGCGCGCTCCTTTCCAGGCCGGAGAATTCCCCACTCCGGTAAAGTACGGTTACTGCAGCGTGGGTCGTGTGACTCACGGCCCTGATTCACTTCTCGATAAAACCGTGTTTTGTCTTCATCCCCATCAGGATCACTACGTAGTGCCTGCCGACAGCGTGGTGCCGGTCCCTGATGACGTACCTGCCCAGCGCGCCGTACTCACTGCCAACATGGAAACCGCCCTCAACGGCGTGTGGGATGCCAACCCCATGTTGGGTGAGCGCGTCTGCGTGATGGGCGCAGGCGTGGTGGGGGCGCTGGTGGCGTATTTGTGTGCGCGCATTGCGGGGGTCGAGGTCACGCTGGTCGATATCAATCCCGAGCGTGAATCTCTGGCTCGTGCCCTCGGTGTACCGTTTGCCCTGCCTGAACAAGCACCCAACGATCAAGACTGCGTGATTCACGCCAGCGGCCACCCGGACGGTCTGCGTCTGGCCATGGAGCGGGTCGGCAATGAAGGGCGTGTTATCGAGATGAGCTGGTTTGGCCAAGGGGAGGTGGCACTGCCCCTCGGCGGGGCTTTCCATTCCCAGCGGCTGACTTTGCGCGCGAGCCAAGTGGGTCAGCTGCCTGCCAAGCTGCAACCGCGCTGGAACTATCGCCGCCGTTTGAGCGTGGCGCTACGTCTGTTGGCGGACCCCGCCTTAGAGGCGTTGATCAGCAGCGAGTGCGATTTTATCGATTTTCCTGAACGAGCCCCGGCGCTGTTTAGTCCACAGAGCACGGCGCTTTGCCACCGAATTCGCTACCCCTAAACCCCTTAACCGTTAGTTTCCGACTGGAGTTGCCCATGTACCGTTTATGCGTCCGCGATCACTTCATGATTGCCCACAGCTTCAAAGGCGAGATCTTTGGCCCGGCCCAGCGCACCCACGGCGCTACCTATGTGGTCGATGTCGTGTTTCAGCGCCCAGAGCTGGATCAGGATGGCTTGGTGATCGACATTGGCCTCGCCAGTGAGACCGTCAAAGAAGTGCTGGCCAATTACAACTATCGCAACCTCGATGAGGTCAGTGAGTTTAACGGCCAGAACACCACGACGGAGTTCATGGCGAAAGTGATTTTTGACCAGCTCGCCGCTGCCATCAAAGCGGGCCGTATGGGCGAGACCGCCAAAGGCCTGACGCAAATGGACATCAAGCTACATGAATCTCATGTGGCCTGGGCCAGCTACGAAGGGGCACTATGAGCCAGCGCTTTACCTTACTAGTAGCAGGTGATCCGGACCAGCGTACCGGTGGTTATATCTACGATGCGCAGATCGTTGCCGCGCTGCGCGAACAGGGCCTTCAGGTGGACGTGGTCGGCCTGGACGGGCGCTTTCCGCAGGCCGATGCAACGGCCAAACGTGCGCTTGATAGCGCGCTGGAAACCCTAGCCGATGGCGAGCGCGTCATTATCGATGGCTTGGCCATGGGCGCACTGCCCGATGTGGTGGCCCGCCATGCGGATCGGCTGGATATCACATCGCTGCTGCATCACCCGCTGGGCGATGAACAAGGGCTCTCAAGTGACGAGCAGCAGTATCTTCATCGCAGCGAGCTGACGGGGCTGGCGGAGGTGGCGCGGGTCATCGTCACTAGCCGCTTCACCGCCCGCCGTTTGAGTGAACTGGCCAGCGATTACTCGCTGCCCATTACTGCGCCCATTACGGTGGTCGAGCCGGGCGTTGCCCACGCGCCGGTCAGCCCCGCACCTGCGCCGGGTGAACCCATCCGCCTGCTGTGCGTGGCCACGCTCACGCCGCGCAAGGGACAGGATGTGCTGGTCAAGGCGCTGGCGCGCGTGAATGGCGACCAGTGGCAGTGTGACTGCTACGGCGGGGCCCGCGATATGGCATTTAGCGCTAGCGTGCAGCAGCTCATTGACGAACATCGGCTTGCCGAGCGCGTCACTCTCCACGGTGAGTGCGATGCCGACACCTTGGAGGCCGCGTACCAACGTGCCCATGCGCTGGTGCTGCCTTCTTGGTACGAAGGTTACGGCATGGTGGTCACCGAGGCGTTGGCCCACGGGCTGCCGGTGATTACCACGACTGGTGGCGCTCTGCGCGATACCCTACCGGAAGGCGCAGGCATCAGCGTCGCTCCTGGCGATGTGGAAGCACTTAGCGCTGCGATTGCTAACTTCTGCACCCATGAGGCGCTACGTACCGAACTACGTGCCGGGGTAGCGGTGGCGCGAGGCGCTCTCAACGACTGGCAGGCCGCTGGCGTTGAGTTCGCCAAGGCGTTGAATGGCACAGGTACGCCCGACCTCTCGGCGGGCAGCCAGTTTGCGGCCAGCTGGCTCACGCTGCGGGAAGCGGTAGATAGTCACGCCCGCAGTGAAGCGCTGGTCAACCGGCTCGATGCGTGGCTATCCATGCGCGAAGCGCCGGTATCGCTGGCAGATTTAGGCTGCGGACGGGGCAGCAATATGCAGTTTCTCGCGCCTCGACTGAGCACTGCGCAGCGGTGGGCGCTGTTCGACCACGACGACGCCCTGTTACGAGAGGCGCGCCGTCGTGCCCTGCCGCTTCATGATGCGACGGGCCAGCCGCTGAACGTGGAAACCCACTGCGCGTCGCTTGCGAATCTCGATCACTCGGCACTGAAAGTGGCGGATGTCGTCACTGCTTCAGCGCTCATCGACTTGGTGTCTCAGCAGTGGATCGACACGCTGGCACAGCAGTGTGCCGCGCATCGTCAAGCGCTGCTAGTGAGCTTGAGCGTCACCGGCGAGTGGTGCTTTACCGATGCGGATCAGCAGCCCATCGACGACCCGGAAGACCGCTTTGTGCTGGGGCTGTTCAACGCCCATCAGCAGCGGGATAAAGGGTTGGGCGAGGCGTTAGGCGGCGAGGCTCACCGAGCGCTCTATCACGCCATGGCGGAGCAGGGGTACGCGGTGGAAGAGGCCGCTACGCCTTGGCAGCTCGCCGCGGGGAGCCATGAGCAGCAGCCGCTCGTCAGCTCGCTGATCAATGGCTGGGCGGAAGCGGCCACCGAGCAGGCGCCGGAGGCGGCAACGCGGATCGCCGAGTGGCGCACCGCACGTCTGGATGCCGTGGAGCGTGGGCAGGTGGGCGTTTGGGTGGGCCATCGTGATCTGCTGGCGCTGCCAGCGGAGCAGGGCTAGCCCATGCCTGCCGGGCACTTTCTGCGTCGGCCTTGGGTGCAGCGCGGCATCGTCAGCGTGGCGCTGTTGGTGGCCGTGGCGCTATGGGTAGAGCCCGCTGCCGTTCTAGCCGAGGTGACACGCCTAGCGCCCGAGTGGGTGCTGGCGGCGCTGGCGGTCAGCGTACTACAGGTGATGCTCAGCGCGTGGCGCTGGCAGTTCACCGCCGGCCGGGTAGATGTGCCGCTGCGCTTTCGGTACGCCCTGCGCGAGTACTACTTGGCGCTGCTGGTCAACCAGCTGCTGCCGGGCGGCGTGTTGGGCGATGCTGGACGTGCCCACCGTCATGCTCGTCAAGCTGCGTCCAAGGGTAGCGCTTGGCGGGCGGTGGTGATCGAGCGGGCGTCTGGGCAAATGGCGGTGGCGCTGCTGACCTTGGTGGCACTGCTCACTTCGCCGCTGTGGCACGCTGCGCTGGGCGGTACGGGTCTGCTCGTTCTGGCTGCGGGGGTGGTCGCCTTGGTACTGGTGGTTGCCGCGCTGGGAATATGGTGTCGCCGCGAGCGTGGGCCGACACTACCGTCCTGGTGCGTCGCGCTGGGGCGGGATGTGCGTCGCGGGCTGCTGGAGCGCCGGGTATGGCCACTGCAGTTGGCCTCGTCGCTGGCCATCGTGATCAGCTACGGACTGGTGATGGTCTGCGCCGCTCGTGCCATTGGCAGCGAGATGCCCGCTCTGGACATCTTGGCGCTGGCACCGGTGCTGCTGCTGGCCATGTTAGTGCCTCTCTCGATTGCCGGTTGGGGGCTGCGGGAAGGAGCCGCAGCGGGTATTTGGGTGCTGGTCGGTCTGCCCGCTGCTCAAGGGGTGGCGGTCTCGCTCGCGTATGGCGTGCTGGTGCTGCTCTCCAGCCTGCCGGGCATTTGGGTAGCGTTTACCAAACGCGCTCACGCAACCCCTTCGTCTGGCTCGACCTCGTTTAATCCAGCCCCGACCGGTGGGTTAGACGGCACCCAGCTCCACGTCGAACAGCGTGTCATCGCCACACCGGAACGAGCGCATCGTGGGGCGCAGCGCACTCTCCAGCGTCTCGATGGGCGTCATTTGCAGGCCGGGCCTGCCGGAGCCGATCAGCAGCGGGGCCACCATCAGGTGCAGACGGTCGACACACTGCGCTTCGATGAACTGAGAAATGGTGACACCTCCGCCTTCTACCAGCACGCGTTTAAGCCCGCGTGTCGCCAGCAGTGCCACGACCGCCGACGGCTCGAACTGCCCGCGGGCGTTCAATGGCAGCACGCAGCGCTCCGCGTGGCTCGGTGCAGGCGTCGCGTCTGGCCCGGTGATATGCAGGGTCTCGACGTCACTGCTGCGAAACAGCGCCAAATCGCCTGGCACGCGCCCGCGCGGATCAAGTACCACCCGGGTCGGATGGCGGCCGTGGACGTGGCGTACGGTGAGCTGGGGATTGTCGGCGGCAGCGGTACCCGCGCCGACCAGCACCGCATCGGCCAGGGCGCGAAGGCGGTGCAAATGGACGATGCTGTCATGACCGTTGATGTAGTGGGAGTGCCCGCTTTCCGTGGCAATTCGACCATCCAGACTCTGCCCCAACTGGGCAACTACCCAGTGGGGGCGCAACGCCAGCGGCGTCAGGCAGTCCAACAGCATCTCGGCCTGAGGCGTCACGGTGTGTGGCGAGTGCCACCGACCGTCGCTGGTGACCGTCAGCGCCGCCGTGCTGGAAATTCTCTCGCGCTGAGCGAGCAGCCACTGCCACGCGGTATCAAGATTGATCGAATGGGATGTACTACTGGAGTCGGGCATGACGCCTCCACACTGAAAATAACCTCAGATCATGCGGGGCCATGTTGCCCAACGCAAGCAACCTTTGCCCATATCATTAGGCAACCTGGAGGCCTACATGTATCAAATTGAACGCGCTATTTTCGATATTCGTCGTGGTTTACCGGTCGTGATCAGCAACGGTGAGCAGCGCCTTCTCGTTCAAGCACTAGAGGGCAGCCGTTCGGTGGATACCCTGGCCCATTTATCCGGGGCGCGTCCTGCGCTGGTACTCACCCGCCACCGCTTGGAAGCCATGGGATTATCGCTCACTGCAGAAGCCGCTTGCCTACCGCTGGCGGAGCAGGTGAGCGAAGGTGAGCTGCATCAGTTGGCCGTTGCCCACTCCGGCAGCATACCCAACGCGCTATTGAGCGGACTGAAACCCGCAGGGGCCGCCGAACGGGGCGCCGTGGCATTAATGCGCCGTGCGCTGCTGATCCCCGCTGCTTTGACCGCAGTGGTCAGCGAAGACGCCCAGGCCGCTATTGCCGAGCAAATTGCCCAGGGGCGGCTATTGGAGGTCAAGGCTGAAGAAGCGCAGAAGTGCTTGGCGGGCGCACCGGGCATGCTGAAGCGAGTGAGCGAGGCGAGTATTCCGTTGGAAGACGCCCCGAACAGCCGCTTTGTGCTGTTCCGTGAACCGGATGGCCTGCGCGAGCACGTGGCGGTCGTGATTGGCCAGGTAGAGGCGCTGGAAGGCCCGGTGCCGCTGCGGATGCACTCCGCTTGTTTGACCGGCGATCTGTTTGGCAGCCTGCGCTGCGACTGTGGCGAGCAGCTTCGCAATGCCGTGGCGGATATCCAGGCCATGGGGGGCGGCGTGCTGCTCTATTTGGCCCAAGAAGGGCGTGGCATTGGTCTAGCGAACAAGCTGCGTGCTTACACCCTGCAGGATAGCGGCCTGGATACCGTAGATGCCGACCAGGTGTTGGGGTTTGGCGACGACGAACGCCAGTACGCCGTGGCAGTGGACATGCTGAATGCACTGAATATCGAGCAAGTGCAGCTACTCACCAATAACCCGCTGAAGATGTCAGCCCTGAAAGAGGGCGGTATCGAGGTGGTATCCCGCCAGGCGTTGTATGGCAGCGTGACGGACCACAACCATCGTTACCTGAGTGCCAAAGCCAACCGGGCGGGCCACTTTTTGGACGAAGTGCTCGAAAGCCGCGGCCGTTAACGTCTGCCCGCCGCGGGTACTTCCAGCGGCGGTAGCTGTGCGGTTTCCGTAACGACTTGGGCAAGCTGCATGGCGTAGTGATCCACGAGGCGTTTACCCAGTGCAGCGTTGGCGTGGCTGGCATCCCCGGCCACGCCGTGCTCGCTTAAATCCTCCCCTAACCAGGCAAAGGCGGCGCTGCCTTCGGGGCTCACCAGCGCGCCTGTCGCAGGAGTGGCAGGGGCGGTGGGGGAATAGCCGTCTAGAGTGACGAGCTGCGGTGCCAGATGCTGCATCATGGCGGTTTCGAGCAGCCCGCCGTGCAGCCCGTAACGCAGCTCTTCGGCGTTCATCGCGCCTTCCAGTGGCGGTAGCCGCGTGTAGGTCGCTTTGACCACGCGCATGTGGCAGCGCCGCCGGAGTGTGAGGGCCGCTAAATCCATGACGGCTTTATTGCCGCCGTGGCTGTTGATCAGTACGAGCTTACGAATGCCAGCGCGAGCAATGCTTTCGCCGTAGGCTTCGAGCGTGGCAATGGCCAGCGGGGCGGGTAGGCTCAACGTGCCCTGAAAGCTTGCATGCTCATCGCTGGCGCCCACGGCCATGGCGGGCAGGCACACGACGTCCACGCGAGCATCCTGCGCGTCCAACCGTTCCAGCATCGCCGCCTGCAAGCCTTCACCGATGATGAGGTCGGTGCCCAGCGGTAGGTGGGTGCCGTGTTGCTCGATGGCCCCCAGAGTAATGACCGCGACCGGGTCGCGTTGCGATAGGGCGTGAAGCTGAGGAGCGGTCAGGTGCTGCCAGTGATAAACCATGAACATCCCGTTTGCGATAAGGTGATTAACGTGTGTCATCCAAGGGCCGCGCCGGGCTTGACACACGTGTTTGATAATAGCGCGTGGTCGCTGCGACAGGCGTAAATGTCTCCCGAGGCAAGCTGATCGGCCCCTTCGGCAAGCCATGCGGCCATGGCAGCCGGCGTAAGCCAGGTATCGAAGCGGAACTGGCGCTGCTCACCGGCAATGGCGTTGAAGCGGTAGTCGCCCAGGCGCTGAATCTGCGCTAGGCAAGCGTGACTCACTTCGAGCATGCCCGCCACGAACTCCACGGACAGCGCGGCCACGGGATAGTTAAGCCCCTGCAGCACCTCCGCCTCGAATCCTTCCACGTCGATCTTGATAAATCGAGGCTCGCCGTAGCGGTCGATCAACGCATCCAAAGTGGTCATCTCCACCCGTAGCGTCTCTTCCCAGCGTACTCGCTGGAAGCCCGGGTTACGCTCGCCCACTTGGCGACGCCACTCGGTAGCGAGCGTCGAGAGCGTAGGGTTGCCCACGCTGATGGCAATGTCCGCATGGCCGGGGGCGGGGCCAACCGCCAGAGGCAGTAAGGTGATATGGGGACTTTTTAGCAGCCGTTGAAACCATTTGGCCAGCGCTGGCTGGGGTTCTAGCGCAATGACCTGCGCCCCCAGTGACTGAAAGGCGGCACTGCGGTCGCCCAAATGCGCGCCAATATCGAAGGCGATATCGCCCGGTGCTAAAAAGGGCTGGTAGAGCCGCTTCAAACTGCGCTGCCGCCCAGGCCGCCAGTATATGAACAAGGAGCGGGCCAAGCCGCTGGCACTACGAAGCTGTTGAAGCGTAGAGGGCATCTAATGGGGCTCCTTCGCCCGGGAAACGGCTGGCTCTTGAGAGGACTTGCCGGGTTTTAACAGTTGGCAAGGCATATCGCCATACAGCTCGTTGGGGGGCACGTTCAGCGTGAGATCGCCACGGGTATCCAGCGTTTGAGAGCTGCGCGCCGTCAGGTCGGCAAAGTCCTTGAGCAGTGCCGGTGTCAGGCTAATGCTGGGCGTGTGCAGCAGCCCTAGCCGGTGGCTGACCACGCCGCCCCAGGTGCCGCTGCTTGAGTATTTTACCAGCGGGGCAGCGGCCACGAGCCCAAGCCAAGCGGGGGTCAGCCAACCAAACGCCGATGGAGAGAACAGCGCCATCAGGCTTGCCCACAGCACCCCACAGAGCGTCATCCACCCAGTATGCCGCCAGGTTTCACGCCAGCTCAACGAGCGCTCGCCCCGGTGCTGAGTTTGCCAGTCGATGGCGCGGCCAATCAGCACGTTGATGATGAACAAGCTGTGCCACGCCATCATCAGCGGCGCAATCAGCGCGGCAAACACGATCTCGAGCAGCGTGCTGGCCACCAGCTTGAAGCGCCCGCCAAAGGCGTGGGGGCATTGGCAGATAGTCAGCAGTAATCCGAGCAGCTTGGGAGCCATCAGCATGCCTAGCGTGGTACTCAATAGCCATAGGGATAGCGCCTTGGGCAACAGTGGCTCTGTGGCACCGTCGAGTGCGTGGTAGCCCACCATGAGGCTGGTGCACACCAGCAATCCCAGCCACACCAGAGAGGATAAGTAGGCAAATGCACCAAAGAAGAAGTGCAGGCGACTGATAATGTGGAAGCCAGCGCCCGTCAATAGGCGCAGGTGCTGGAGGTTGCCCTGGAGCCAGCGCCGGTCGCGCTTGGCAAAATCGAGCAGATTGCTGGGCATGGCTTCGAAGCTGTTGCGCGACGCGCTGGCATGGGGGTTACGTCGAGACAGCGCTGCCGTTGCCGAGGTATCCAGCAGTACCTGCCAGCCGCCACGCCTTAGCAGGGCCGCTTCTACGAAATCGTGGCTTAAAAGCTCGCCCCCAAGCGGCGGTTTGCCGGACAGCGTTGGCAGCCCTGCGTGGGCCATGAAGGCGCGGGTACGAATGATCGCATTGTGTCCCCAGTAGTTGGCGGCGTCGCCCTGCCAAAAACTCTGGCCCGCTGCCAGCATGGGGCTATACAGCGCCGAGGCGAGCTGGGTAAAACGGCCAAACAGCGTGCGTTGCCCCACGGGAATGGGCACGGTTTGAATCAGTCCTACGGTGGGGTAGCGCTGCATTTGATGCACCATGTGCAGCAGGGTGTCGCCGCTCATCAGGCTATCGGCATCCAGCACGATCATATAGTCGTAGCGGCGGCCCCAGCGGCGGCAGAAGTCGGCAATATTGCCCGCTTTGCGCCCGTGATTGTTGGGGCGACGGCGGTAATGCACCGCGAGCTGCCCCGCCAAGCGCTGCTGTAGCGCGGCCACGTGAGCGGCTTCTTCGTCGGCTTGGGCGGGGTCTTGGGTATCGCTGAGAATGAACACTTCGAAGTGCTGGCCGATCACGCGCGCGGTGTCTTCGCCAGGTGCACTGGGCTGCTGAAGCAGCGAGCGGCAGGTGGCTTCAAGCCCCGCCATCGTGGGAATCGGGGGTTCGGCGTAAATCGGCATGACCAGCGCCGTGCGGCTGACCAAACGGCTGGCGGTTGGGCGCTCTGTCGTCACGCGTTTGAGACTGAGGGGGTCAAGGCGTAACGCGCAGATCACGAAACCACAGACGGCTCCCCAAAAGGCCAGCGCAATCCAGCTAAAAGTGAGGCCAAACAGCGTCAGCATGGCGATTTGCCAACCCAGCGCAAGGTTGTCGACCACGTGGACCATCGCTAGACAGCCTACGATGCTGGACCCGATGACCAGCGTGGCCAGCAGCGCACGCCGAGCGTTGAGCCACGGGATGGAGGGCGTCAGCGTAGGCACATCACGCATCGGGATACCACACGTAGTTCCAGGTCTCGGTCACGGGCTCACCGTCGCGCATCAGGCGCAGACGGATATCGCTGGGCTGGCGGCTGGGAGGCAGCCTGAACGTGGCGCGTCGACCGCTATTGGGCAGCACTTTGACCTGGGGCAGTAACGCTTCGCCCTCTCGCACGCTGATATCCAGCGTGAGTTCCGCATCGGCCGACAGTGCCTCCAAAGCACCGCCGGCAAAATCGACCACGAACTGGCGCTGCTCGGCGGAAGGCGAGTCCGCTTCACCCGGCACGGCGGCGCTGCCGTGACGGGTGCGAATCACTTTCCCCAGAGCGTGCCCTTCAGGCTGTTCGTTCAGGGTATAGGTGCGGTAATGCAGGCGCTGAGTGTCGCCAGCCTTGAGCGCGTCCTCAGCGACCCAGTAGGCCACGATGTTGTCGTGGGTTTCGTCCGGCGTGGGAATTTCCACCAGCTCAACGTGACCTTTGCCCCACGCCTCCAGTGGCTCGACCCACTGGCTGGGGCGGCGGTGGTAGTTGGCCTCTAGGTCGAGGTAGCGATCAAAGTCGCGCTCGCGCTGCATGAGGCCAAACCCTTGGGGTGCGTCATCGGTAAAGCTTGAAACGCGTACGGCCGATGGGTTGCTCAGCGGTCGCCAGATCCATTCGCCTTGCCCGGTATGCATCAGCAGGCCATCGGAGTCATGAACCTGAGGGCGGAAGTCATCCGGCCGTTGGGCGCTCGCTTCCCCAAAGGTGAACATGCTGGTCAGCGGGGCGATCCCGACTTTTTCGACATCGTCACGGGCAAAGATCTCGGCTTCTATTTCCGCTTCGGTGTGCTCGCCGGGAGTGAGGGTGAAGCGGTAGGCACCGCTCAGCGACGGGCTATCCATCAATGCCATCAGCGTGACGCTCTCGGCGTCGCTGTCCGGCGTGACCAACCAAAACTCGCGAAAGGCCGGGAACTCTTCGCCTTGAGACGAGGCGGTGTTGATCGCCAACCCTCGTGTGGATAACCCGTAGGCTTGATGCTGGCCAACCAGACGAAAGTAGCTGGCGCCGAGAAAGACGGCGAATTCATCCGCGTAGTCGGGGTTATTGAGCGGATAGTGGAGACGAAAACCGGCGTGTCCGCTGCCGCTCAAATCATGTTCGAGCAGTTCGCTGGCGTCGCCATCGTAGCGAAAATCGTCGGTGGTAAAGTCGAGAGGGACGACGTCGCCATTCTCGACCATGTTCAGCGCTACCGGCGTTTGAAATAGAAACCCGCTGTGGAAGAGCTGTAGGCTAAAGGGGCTGTCGTCGTGCCAGTAGGCACGTTCGGGATTGAAGCGAATTTGCCGGTAGTCATCGTAGTTAAGCGATTGCAGTGCCTCGGGCAGTGAAGACTCGGGCGCTTCATAGGGGGCATTGGCTAACTGTTGGGCACGCGCCACGACCTGTTGAAATACGGCGTCTTCGCTAGCAGTGGCGGGCAGGGCGAGTGCCCAACTCAGTGATAACATCCATTTTGCAGTCCTACGATAACCCATGGGCGAGTTCCTTTCGTGAGCTGATAGAGTGGACAACACGTCATTGTGTGAAATATTTAAACAAAAACTATACGCTTAACAAGTTGGGTCAAATATTAAGATTAAACGCAGCGACGCGCGTACGCCGTCAATCGGTTATACCGCTGATGCTCTCTACAACGCTAGTGGTGGAATGAATGCTTCGTCTCCTTGTCACGGCCTGTGCGCTGAACGTGCTATTGGTCGCCCCGTTGTGGTGGCGTTTTGGCACGCTATCGCCTTTGATCGCATGGGAAGCATGGGTCATCGCCTCCGCCATGCTGCTATTACCCCCTGGCCCATGGCGGCGCTGGGTGGGTATCGGGGTTGTTAGTGCCCTGGCACTGGCCACGGCGGCCAATTTGGGGGAGGCGGCGACTTATACGGCATTTGGGCGGCCGCTCAACCTCTACCTGGATGTGCCGCTGGTACGCTCCATTTACCACCTGCTAGTGGGTAATGTAGGCCAACTGGCGGCAATTTTCCTGATGCTGCTAGGCGGTATGCTGCTCCTTGGCTTGCTGTGGCTGATGCTGCGCCTATTACTGCCTGCTCGCCCCCCTAAGCGCCGAGGTGGGGTGGTTGTCACAGCCAGCGTGTTGCTGGTGGGTAGCTTAGGTATGGGCATTTTAGAGGCGAATCACCACCGCTTGGTTCCCCATGCCGCGCTGCCAATGGTCACGACGGCACGTTTTCAATGGGCGCAGATCCTCGATACCCATCGGGCCCGGCAGGCATTCAGTGAGCAGTTAGAAGCGTCTCCGTTAGCGGCGCAGGCCTTGCCAGGCTTGGCTGGACGGAACGTACTGCTGACGTTCATCGAGTCCTACGGCGTGTCTGCTCTCGATGATCCGCGCTATAACCGAACGCTGCTGCTTACGTTGGAAGACCTCAAGCGTCGGTTATCCAACCGTGGCCTGCATGTGGTGTCGGGGCTGGTGGAATCCCCCATCCGCGGTGGGCAGTCGTGGCTTGCCCACGCAACGACGCTGAGTGGCCGCTGGATCGACAATCAGCTCTGGTATCGGCTGATGCTGGAGAGCGGCCACTCGACGATGATCGATGACTTTCATGCCACCGGTCAGCGCACACTCAGCGTGATGCCCGCGATTACGTTGGCGTGGCCAGAGGGGCAGGCCTACGGCTTCGACCAAATCGCCGCAGCGAAGGATATCCCCTACGCCGGGCCGCCGCTCAACTGGGTGACCATGCCGGATCAATTTACCCTGGACTATACCCAGCGCGAGCTGTTGGGCGACGAGCCGGTCTTTGCGCAACTCGCGCTGATTTCCAGCCATGCGCCCTGGACGCCGGTGCTCCCGGTGCTGGAAAACTGGTCGCTGGTGGGTGACGGGAGTATCTATGCGCCCTGGGAAAACGCAGGCGATCCGCCCGAAGTGATTTGGCGAGATTTGGAGCGAATTCGCGATCACTACGCGTGGTCGGTGGACTACGCTGTTAGCGTGACCGGGCGCTGGGCCGCGCGAGTGGCCGATGAGCAAACGCTGCTGATTGTCTTGGGCGACCATCAGCCCGCACCGCTGATTACCGGCGATGACGCCAGTGCCGCGGTTCCGGTGCATATCATTAGCGGCGACCCGGCGTTGCTGGCACCGTTTAAACAGCGCGGTTTCGTGGAGGGTATGCTGCCTCCACTAGCGCGCCCGCAGGATGCGCCGCGAATGAGCCAGCTGCGCCACTGGCTGCAGCAGGACTTTGGCCCCTCGGCACTATCACCAAGGACGACACCATGATTCAACCGGTTATTTTGAGCGGTGGCAGCGGCACTCGGCTTTGGCCGCTCTCCCGAGAGCAGATGCCTAAACAGTTTTTGCGCTTAACCGGCGAACAGAGCCTGCTTCAGCAAACGCTCACTCGCCTTGAGGGCTTAACGACGCTACCGCCGATGCTGATGGGGCACCATTCGCACCGATTTTTGATGGCCGAACAGCTGCGTGAAGCCCAGCAGGAGGGCCAGATCGTGCTAGAGCCTGCAGGGCGCAATACCGCCCCGGCGATTGCCTGCGCGGCCCTGTTGGCGCGGCAATCCGGCGAAGACCCGCTGCTGCTGGTGCTACCCGCTGACCATGTTATTGGCGATGCAGCGGCGTTTATCGATAGCGTGCGGCGTGCCGAACCGCTCGCAGAGCAGGGTTATCTCGTGACCTTTGGCGTGGTGCCGACCCATCCAGAGACCGGTTACGGCTACATTGCCTGCGGTGACGCGTTGGGGGAGGGTCACCATCTGGCAGCATTCATCGAAAAACCCGCGTTGGAGCATGCCAAAGCGCTGCTTGAGCAGGGTGACACGCTCTGGAATAGCGGCATGTTCTTGCTAAGCGCCTCCCGCTATTTGAAGGAGCTTGAACGGCTTCAGCCTTACATGCTGGCCGCCTGCCAAGAGGCGGTGGCGTGTGCCCATCGTGATCTGGACTTTCTGCGCTTAGACGAACAGGCGTTTCAGCGCTGCCCTAGCGAATCGATCGATTACGCGGTCATGGAGCACTGCGCCCAAGCGGCCGTGGTGCCTTTAGACGCTCAGTGGAGCGATATTGGCAGCTTTGATGCGCTGATGGCGACGCACATCCCGGATACGGCTGGCAACGTGGTGACAGGCGATGGCGTACTGAGCGATACCCGCCGCTCGCTCGTGGTGGCGAACCACCGCTTAGTCGCCACGCTGGGTGTTGAAGACCTGATTGTGGTGGAGACCTCGGACAGCGTGCTGGTGGCCCGGCGCGACAAGGCGCAGGGCGTCAAGCAGCTCGTTGCGGCGTTGGCCCAGGCCGGGCGCAGCGAGCCGCATACCTCGCCGCAGGTACATCGCCCTTGGGGCAGCTTTCAAGCCATGGACAACGGCGAGCGCTACCAAGTGAAGCATATTACCGTGCGTCCTGGGGCGCGGCTGTCGCTACAGCGCCACCACCACCGCGCCGAACACTGGGTGGTGGTCAGCGGCACGGCCAAGGTGACGGTGGATGAACGCACGTTTTTGGTCAGCGAAAACCAGTCCACTTACATCCCCATTGGCGCGCTGCACCGCTTGGAGAATCCGGGCAAAATTCCGCTGGAACTGATCGAAGTGCAGTCCGGTAGCTACCTTGGCGAGGATGACATCGAACGACTAGATGACGTGTACGCGCGCCACAGCGACGAGTAATGGAGCGTACCTACCAGAGCCAGCTACCCGGCCGTGCCGGTGGCTGGCCTTTACGCACCGCCACCCAGCCGATAATGCAGCGCACGCCGAGCCATACCACCAGCAGCGGCCAGAGTAGCGTGCCGATAAAGATCAGGCTCAGGGTAAACGTGACGATAAAGTAGAGGCTGCCGATCCAGAACGTGCGGATCAAATAGCGGTAGTGCGCTTGCAGCCAGGGGGCCGCTTCTTTACGGTAGACATAGGCAATGATCACACCAATCAACAGGGTGACGTTGGCCGTGACGAGCCCTGCCAAATAGAGCGCATAAATAATTTGTGGCGGACGCGTATCCTCTTTGGGGAGGTATCGTTCAGTCATGGCCATCCTCGCTAGTAGAGACGGAAGTCGTTGGCATTAGGCAGCCCTTGCTGCTCTTCCACCACTTTGCGGTAGCGTTTGTACTCCCACTGATACTGCGCTGGGTCTAGCGCAATGGAAGCTTCGACGCTGGCATTTACGCCGGTGGCGGACGTGGCATCCTCCTCGCTATACACCTGCTCGTCGGCATCGAGAAAGTGAATCTCGAAGCCTTTGCCAGGAATGCGCAGAGCCACACCGGTGACTACCCGCGCTTGGGTGCGGGCCACCAGCTTGGGTAACAGCGTGGCGGTATAGGCATCGCGGCCATAGAACGGCGCAAACACGCCGCTGCCCCAATCCGGCTCTTGGTCCGGCAAAATACCAATCGCCTCGCTACGCTTCAGCGCTTTGAGCAGCGCCGCCACGCCCCGCGGGTTGGTGGGTACGAGTTTCGCGCCCATGCGCTCGCGGCCATGGCGGATAATCGGCTCTAAGTCAGCGATTTTGGGCGGTTCGTACATGGCGGTAAACGGAAAGTGGCTGGAGAGCCAAAAGTTCAGCACTTCCCAGTTGCCAAAGTGAGGCGCAAGCACGATCACGCCGCGCCCTTCGGCCCGGGCGCTATCCAACTTGTCGCGGCCATGTACCGCTAGAATACTGGCTTCTACCTTCTCGGGCGGGGCCATCCAGGCGTGGCCGAGTTCCAGCATTGTCGCGGTGGAGTGCTGAAGGCTCTGTTTGGCCAGGGATTGTCGCTGGTGGGCAGGCGCGTCGGGGTAGACCACCTCTAAATTGATCTCGGTCACCTGGCGCTCGCGCTTGCTAAAGCGGTACACCTGCGGGCCGACCAGAGCCGCAATGCGCCAGAGCCAGCGCACCGGCCAGCGGGAGAGCGTGCGCCATAGCGTTGCAATGGCGCGGGCTTGAAAGCGCGTCGTGGAAGGGGTTACCTGTTTAGTCATGGGTTACAGCAACCAGCTATCGACATTGGAGGGGGCGCGTTTTTCCTGTAGCCCCTTGAACCCTTTCACGCAGCGCACGATGAACCACACGGCCAGCGCGAGCAGCATGGGGAAACCGATCAGAATGAGCGTGAGCAGGGTGGCAACACTGCCGTACAGAAGGCCGATCCAGAAGGTGCGAATCTGGTAGCGGTAGTGTTCATCCAGCCAAGCCGGACCCTTGCCACGGTACACGTAGGCAATGATGACGCCGATCAGTGACGTAAAGCCCACCACAAAACTGGCGAGATAGAGGGCATAATTCACCATGGCCATGGTGGTGTCCGGGGGCGGGGTGGTGGCGGAGGTCTCGTCCGGCGTGGCGTGGCGGTCGACCACTTCACCTTCCAGCGGGGCGTCATCGCGCATGGGCGTTCCTTCTTTGATCAGGTCTATTCCAGCATCCAGCGGACACTTTGACTGCCCGCTATGATAGCGTGGGCGGGGCGACTTATCACCCGCAGGCCGCCCACGTCGGGGGCATACTTAACGGGCTGCCGGGCGGCAGATTTCCAGCAGGTTGCCGTCGGGGTCGCGCAGGTAAAGCGACTCGATGGGGCCGCTAGCCCCCTGACGGGCCACGGGGCCAAGCTCTACCTCGATGGCCAGCGCATCCAGGTGCTGCTTGAACTCGTCCAGCGGTAGCTGGCAGCGCAGGCATAAATCCAGGCTGCCCGGTGTCGGCGTGGCTGAAATGGGCGCGATATCGGTATCGGTTTGGTGCAAGCGCAGGGCCGTGTCACCCAGCATCAAGTCAACGCGCTGTGCGTCCCGATAACGCACATCCAGGCCCAGTACGCGAGAGTAAAAATCCACTGCGCGACCCATATCGGTCACGGTAACCACAAGATGATCCAGACCTGAGAGCATGCCTCTTTCCTTCATACAAACGTAAAAACCAGAGAATACGATGATGCGACGCTGTCCGCTATGCCACGCGCAGAAGCCTGCGCTGTACCACCAAGACCGTCGCCGCGAGTACTACCAGTGTGCCACGTGTGCGCTGGTGTTTGTGCCTAGTGAGCAGCATTTAAGTGCCGCTGACGAAAAAGCCGAGTACGACCAGCACCAAAACACGCCGCAGGATACGGGATATCGGCGCTTTTTGGGGCGTTTATTCACTCCGCTGGCGGCAAAACTGGCTCCAGGGGCAAAAGGGCTGGATTTTGGCTGTGGCCCTGGGCCCACGCTCTCGGTGATGTTCGAGGAAGCGGGCTTTGAGATGGACGTGTACGATATCTTTTACGCGCCCCATGCCGTGTCGCTTACCCGCCAGTATGACTTCATTACCGCCACCGAAGTGGTCGAGCACTTGGCGACGCCAGGCGAGGTGCTGGGTGAGCGTGTCGCGCAACTCGACCGCGGCGGCTATCTTGGGCTGATGACCAAGCGAGTGGCGAGCCAAGAAGCCTTCGCCCGTTGGCACTACATCAACGACCCAACCCATGTCAGTTTTTTTAGCGAAGCAACCTTCCGCTGGTGGGCGGCTGATCAGGGGTTGACAGTCGAATTTACTGGCAATGACGTGGTAATTTTTAGAAAACACTAATCTGCTTGCACAAGGGGCGAAAAAGCATTGACTTTGCGCCTCTGAAAGCAATAATTGCGCGCCCGTTTTCTTGCCTGTTCGATGTGATGGCGTGTTAACGGCAACGATTCATCCATTGAGCAAGGTGAGGTACGCATGTCGCGGCAACTGCTGGCCATGGCGCTAGCGCCCCTATTAGGGCTGTTTATTCTTGGGATTGGCAATGGCTTTCTCGCTACGCTGATTACCGTGCGTTTGGACGCAGCGGGCGAATCGGCGACGGTGATCGGGATTGTCTCGTCGGCCTATTTCATCGGCCTAGCCCTGGGTGCCATGGTCAACGACCGCCTGCTGCTGCGCATTGGTCATATTCGCGCTTACGGCAGCTTTGCCTCGCTGGTCGCGGTGACGGTACTGCTGCAAGGCCTTTTCTTCGAACCTTGGGCATGGTTTGCGCTGCGTTTGATCGGCGGCTGGGCCACGGTGGGTGTTTATCTGGTCATCGAGAGTTGGCTGCTCACGGCGGGCGACCAGAAAGTGCGCGGCCGCCTGCTGGCGCTTTATATGATCTCTCTTTACGCCGCCGGGGTGCTGGGGCAGCTCATGCTCGGAATCACCAGCGCCATGGGCGACACCGCGCCCTTCATGGTGATTGGCCTGTTGGCGTCGCTCTCGGTACTGCCCATGGCGATGATTCCCCGGGTGTCGCCGCTCATCGAGCACGCCGAACCGCTACCGCCGCACCGTTTGATCACCATGACCCCCACCGGCGTCATGGGCAGCCTCGGTTCTGGCATGGTGGTCGCTGCCGCCTACACGCTGCTGCCGCTTTACCTGCAGCGCATTGGCATGAGCGTCAATCAGGTCGGCCAAATGATGGCCGTCGTTATCATGGGGGCGATGCTGCTGCAGTACCCCATTGGCCGCTGGTCGGATCGCCATGATCGCCAGATGGTCTTGATTGGTATCAGCGCCTTCTGCGTGGTGATTTCAGCGGCGATGCTGTGGTTGCCGCTCTCCACGCCGTTGCTCGCCGTGCTGCTCTTTTTGTTGGGTGGTGGCGTGTTCGCGCTGTACCCGGTGGCCGTTAGCCATGCTGCCGACCGTGCGCCTGCCGGTGCACTGGTGCGGATGAGCCAGGGACTTTTGTTGATCAACTCGATTGGTGCCACCATCAGCCCGCTGATGATCTCGCCGGTGATGACCGCCATGGGCGATGCGGGCCTGTTCTGGGCGTTTGGCTCCCTCAGTCTATTCTTCGTGCTGTTCTTCGGATGGCGGCGTAGCGTGCGCCCGGCACCGGTGCCAGTGGCACCGTTCAACGCCACCACCCCAATGACCGCCGCCGGTGCTGAGCTGGTGGTGACCGAAGAGCTGGTACAAGGGGCGCTCGAACACGAGCACCTGGAAGACCTTTCCGACGTCGTGCCCGAAGTCGACGTGGCTGAGCCGGTAGTGGGGCCGCCCCAAGAAGACGAGAGCCACATCACCTACTACGATGACGTGGAAACCGAGGTGCGCAAATAAGCCGCTGAGGCGGCGACAGGTGAGACCTTAAGCTAATAGTGTGGTGAGACTAGGGAAACTACTATCAGCGATAGTGTTTTTACTACTTTTGCCGCCGTCGCCTGAGGTTTTGCCATGAATTATTACGCCGCCCCGGTCCGTGATTTTCGCTTCGTGCTCGAAGAGATGTTAGCCCACCACTCCCTATCGCTACCGGGATTCGAAGAGGCCACGCCAGATCTCGTCGAGGCCGTTCTGGAAGAGGCTGCGAAGCTGGCGGGCGATGTGTGGGGCCCGCTCAACAGCACCGGCGACCGCCTGGGGGCTAAGCGCCACACTGATGGCAGTGTGACTACCCCAGAAGGCTTTGCCGCCGCCTATCACGCCTATGTTGAAGGCGGTTGGAACGGTATTGGGGTGTCTGAAGAGCTGGGCGGGCAGAACCTACCCGAAGTGGTGGCCAGCGCGGTACAGGAGATGCTTCACGGCGCAAACATGGCCCTGGGGCTGTGCCCGATGCTCACTGCCGGTGCCATCGAAGCGCTGGCCCACCACGGTAGCGATGCTCTCAAAGCCATCTACCTACCCAAGCTGGTCGAAGGGACTTGGACCGGCACCATGAACCTCACCGAACCACAAGCAGGGTCGGACCTCTCCAAAGTGCGTACCAAAGCCGTTCCAGAAGGCGAGCACTACCGCATCAGCGGCCAAAAGATCTACATCACCTGGGGCGAACACGACGCCGCCGAGAACATCATCCACCTCGTCCTTGCCCGTAAGCCCGATGCTCCGGAAGGCAATAAGGGCATTTCACTGTTCCTGGTTCCCAAATTTCTGGTGAACGACGACGGCACGCTCGGCGAGCGTAACGACGTCACCTGTGCCTCCATCGAGCACAAGCTCGGCATTCACGGCTCGCCCACCTGCACGCTCAGCTTTGGGGAAAACGGCGGTGCCGTAGGCTATCTCGTCGGCGAGGAAGGGCGCGGGTTGAACCATATGTTCACCATGATGAACGAGGCGCGCCATAAAGTTGGGATTCAAGGCATTGGCGTGGCCGAACGCGCCTGCCAGCACGCCTTTGCCTACGCCCATGACCGTACCCAGGGCCGCTCGCCCAAACAGCGGGGCGGTAGCGAATGCACCATTAGCGACCACTTTGACGTGCGCCGGATGCTGCTCTCTATGCGTGCCCGTACCGATGCGCTGCGTGCATTGGCGCTCTACTGTGCCGGGCAGTTGGATATCGCTCGCCGTGCCGAGAACGACGCCGAACGCCAAGCTGCCCAGGCCTGCGCCGATGTTCTGATTCCGATTGTGAAGAGCTTCTCGACCGACCAAGCGGTGGATATCGCCTCTATGGGCGTGCAGGTACACGGCGGCATGGGCTACGTGGAAGAGACCGGCGCGGCCCAGCTATTGCGGGATGCGCGCATTGCGCCTATCTATGAAGGCACCAACGGCATTCAAGCGCTGGACTTGGCGGGCCGCAAACTGCAGCGAGACGGCGGTGCGGCGCTCTCTGTGCTGATCGATGATGTGCATAAAACGGCCGAAGCGCTGCGCGGCGAGACATCGCTTGCCAGCATGGGCAGTGCGCTCGCGGCGGGCGCTGACGACCTGCGCGCTGCCATGACCTTGGTGCTGGAGCAGGGCAGCGACCCTGAACACGGTCCCGATGCCGTACAGGCGTACGCCACGCCGCTGTTGAACCTGGCCGGGCACGTGCTGTGCGCTTGGCAAATGGGCATCGCGGCGCTGCACGCCCAACAGGCTGTAAAAGGCGGCAGCGATGAGCCGTTTTACCGCACCAAGCTCTGCAGCGCCGAGTTTGCCATTCACCAATGGCTGCCGGTTGGCCGCGCTCAGCGTGCCGTGATCGAGGCCGGCTGGCAGTGTTTTAGCCAGTTCGATAGCGCGGCTCACTAACGCCACCGCCGCCTTATGGGCGGCGGTATTCGTTATGAATGTCCAATAATAAAACGTCCTATAACAACAGCGAGAGTGCAGGAACCGATCATGACCTCCATCTTTGAACAAGACTTACCGCCGACCGCCGCCAACCATGTGCCGCTCTCACCGCTCACGTTTATTGAGCGCTCGGCGGCCATCTACCCGGACTACCCCGCGGTCGTGCATGGCGCAACGCGCCGCACCTGGGCCGAGACCTGGACGCGCTGCCGCCAGCTAGCCTCGGCGCTGGAAAAGCGCGGCATTCAACCTGGGCAAACGGTGGCCGCCATGCTGCCCAATATTCCCGCGATGTTCGAGGCGCACTTCGGAGTGCCGTTGGCGGGCTGCGTGCTGAATACGCTCAATATTCGCCTCGATGCCGACGCGATTGGCTATATGCTGGCCCACGGCGAAGCCAAGGTGATTCTGGTAGATCCTGAGTTTGCCGAGGTGATTCAAGCGGCGGTTGCCAAGTTGGAAAGCAAACCGCTGATTATTGACGTAGCCGACCCCGAGTTTTTGGGCGACACCCAAGGCATTGGCGAGTTGGAGTACGAAGCGCTACTGGCTGAGGGCGACGCTGATTACGCTTATCGGCTGCCCAACGACGAATGGCAGGCGATTTCGCTGAACTACACCTCCGGCACTACCGGCAAGCCCAAGGGCGTGGTGTATCACCATCGCGGTGCTTACCTGAACGCGGTGAGTAATATTCTCGAGTGGGCCATGCCCCATCACCCGGTGTATCTGTGGACGCTGCCGATGTTCCACTGCAACGGCTGGTGCTTCCCCTGGACCATTGCCGCCAATGCGGGCGTTAGCGTGTGTCTGCGCAAGGTGGATCCCAAACGCATCACGGACCTTATTGCCGAAGAGGGCGTCACCCACTTCAGCGGCGCGCCGATTGTGCTCAATGGGTTGGTGAACCTACCGGCCGACCAAAAGCGGGTGTTTGATCATCCGGTAAAAGTGACCACCGCCGGTGCCGCGCCGCCCGCCTCGGTGATTGCTGGGGTGGAAAAGCTGGGTATCGAAGTCACTCACGTATACGGGCTTACTGAAGTGTACGGTCCGGTGACCGTATGCGCTTGGCGTGATGCTTGGAACGAGCTGCCACTGGAGTCCCGTGCCAAAATCAAGGCCCGCCAAGGCGTGCGTTACCACATGCTGGAAGCGCTCTGCGTGGCCGACCCGGTGACGTTAGAACCCGTCGCTAAAGATGGCCGAACCATGGGCGAGATCTTGATGCGTGGCAACAACGTGATGAAGGGGTATCTCAAAAACGCCGAGGCGACGGAAAAAGCGCTAGAGGGTGGATGGTACCACACCGGTGATTTAGCGGTATGGCACGCCGATGGCTATATCGAGATTAAAGACCGCTCGAAAGATATCATCATCTCCGGCGGTGAAAATATCTCCACCATCGAAGTGGAAGATGCCATTTACAGCCATCCGGCGGTTGAAGAGGCGGCGGTCGTCGCGAAGCCGGACGAAAAGTGGGGCGAAACGCCCTGTGCGTTTGTTAAGTTAAAAATCGGCTACGGCGAGGTCACCGAGGCGGATATCATCGCCCACTGCCGTGAGCGTTTAGCGAGCTTTAAGGTGCCCAAAACGGTGATTTTTAGCGAGCTGCCGAAAACATCGACGGGCAAAATTCAAAAATTCGTGCTGCGTGAAGAAGCCAAGCAGCACCAGTCAGGGGGGCAGCAATGAGCGAACAACGGATCGGCGTGGTAGGCGCAGGCACCATGGGGCAGGGCATTGCCCAAGTGGTCGCCGCCAGTGGCTTTAACGTTCGGCTGTACGATGTCGCCGACGAGCAGCTCACCCGCGCCAAAGGCGCTATCGATAAAGGGCTCGAGAAGCTCGTTGCCAAAGAGAAGATGACCGCAGAGGGCAAGCAAGAAGCACTCGCTCGACTCTCTACCACCACGGCGCTCGATGCGCTCAGCGACTGCAGCGTGATTATCGAAGCCGTCCCTGAGCAGCCTGCGCTGAAAGAGAAGCTGTTTCGCGATCTCAGCCATCTGAGCAGCGATGCCATCCTGGCCTCTAACACGTCCTCGTTGTCTCTCACCCGCTTGGCCGCTGTATGCGAGCGCCCGGAGCGAGTAGTGGGTATGCACTTCTTCAACCCAGTGCCGGTACTCAAGTTGGTGGAAGTGATCCGTGCTGAGCAAACCTCGGATGCCACCGTCGAGCGCATTGAAGCGCTGGCCAAAGCGCTGGGCAAAACCGCCGTGCCGGTAGGCGACGCGCCGGGCTTTGCCGTGAACCGTTTGCTAGTGCCGATGATTAACGAAGCCGCGTTTATCGTGCAGGAAGGCACCGCGACGCCGGAAGCCATCGATGAGGCCATGAAGCTGGGTGCTGCCCACCCGATGGGGCCGCTGGCGCTGGCGGATTTGATCGGCCTGGATGTATGCCTCGCGATTATGGACGTGCTGCAGGAAGGCTTTGGCGACCCCAAATATCGCCCCTGCCCGCTGCTCAAGCGCATGGTGGCCGCAGGCTACCTGGGCCGTAAGAGCGGCCGTGGGTTCTATATCTACGAATAGCCAACTGCCGGATTGAAGCGCGACAAAAGAAGTGATTGCCACCCAACCAAGCGTTCGCTAGGGTTGAGTGGTCATCACTTACAAGCGCAATAACAATCAAGGAGCCATCATGAGCGACGCAGTGATCGAGAAGGTTGATAACGACGGTGTAGTGCGCCTGACCATTAATCGCCCCAAAGCCCTGAACGCGCTGAATAGCGACGTGCTCAGCGCTTTGGAAGCGCATTTAGTCGAGCTTGAAGCGCACCCCAACCTGCGGGCGGTATTGATTACCGGCGCTGGGGAAAAATCCTTTGTGGCCGGGGCAGATATCACCGAAATGCGGGATAAAACCCCCGAAGAGGCCCGCGCATTTGCCAGCCAGGCACTGCGTACCATCAAGCGACTTGAGACACTGCCCGTGCCGGTGGTCGCGCTGGTGAACGGGTTTTGCCTTGGCGGCGGCTGCGAACTGGCGCTGGCCTGCGACTGGGCCGTCGCCAGCGACAACGCTGTCTTCGGCCAGCCGGAAGTCCTGTTAGGCGTCATTCCTGGCTTTGGCGGTACCCAGCGTCTGCCGCGCCGAGTCGGCCCCGCCATGGCGATTGATTTGGTCACTACCGGGCGCAAAATCGATGCCCACGAAGCGCTGCGCATTGGTCTCGTAAACCGCGTGATGCCCCAAGCGGAGCTTGAGAACTACGTCGAAGAACTCACCAAACAGCTGAAGGGCAACGGGCCGCAGTCGGTTCGCGGAGCCAAACAAGCCGTTCATGACGGCATGGACCAAGACCTGGATAGCGCCCTGGCGCTGGAAACCAGCCTGTTCGCTTTCTGCTTTGCAGGTCAGGAGCAGAAAGAGGGCATGAGTGCCTTTGTCGAAAAGCGTAAACCCAACTTTTAAATTGTTTTATTAAGTTTAAGTTAAAAAGGGTGGCGCATTCGCCGCCCTTTTTTGTGGCTCACAAGGAGTGCGGCATGTTCGATCTGTATATCGCTAACAAGAACTACTCTTCCTGGTCGCTGCGCCCTTGGGTGTTGCTGAAAGCGTTGGAGATCCCCTTTAATGAGCACCTCATGCCGTTTGAGGGTGGCTTTGGGGAGAGTCACACCACGTTCAAGCGCTTTTCACCGTCGGGCTTAGTGCCGTGTTTGGTCGATAGTGAGCACGACGTGGCCGTGTGGGATTCGTTGGCGATCGTCGAGTACGTGGCCGAGACACATCCAAACATATGGCCATCAGCGCGTGGGGCGCGGGCCTGGGCGCGCTCGGCCAGTGCCGAAATGCACAGCGGCTTTGGCGCACTGCGCGACGAATGTTCGATGAACTGTGGCGTACGCGTGGCCATGAACGAGCTTTCCCCAGGGCTGAAAAGCAATCTGGCTCGGTTAGATGCCCTGTGGCAAGAAGGGCTTGCGCGTTTTGGCGGCCCGTTTCTGGCAGGCGAACACTTTACGGCGGTGGATGCGTTTTACGCCCCTGTGGCGTTTCGGATACAAACCTTCAATCTGCCGCTGAGTGACGCCTCCCTTGCTTATGTGCAGCGCCTGTTGGCGCTTCCCGCTATGCAGGATTGGTACGACGCCGCGCTGAAGGAGGCCTGGCGCGAACCTATGCACGAAGAGGAAACGTTGAAAAACGCCACGCTGCTTCGCGATGAACGCAACACGGCGTGATGGGGATAAATCCGCTACACTGGCGCGCCCCCTTCTTTCGAGAGAGACCTTTGCCATGGCGCTGAGCGCGACCCCTTATAAAGTCGATGTTAACTTGACCGATCTGGATCGCAGCGTTTACGAGACGCTGCGCTTCACCGTGGCCCGTCATCCCTCAGAAACCGAAGAGCGTCTCTGCGCACGTTTGATTGCTTACCTGCTCTGGTACAGCGAATCGTTGGGGTTTGGGCGCGGGCTTTCCGATGTGGACGAGCCTGCGCTTTGGGAAAAGAGCCTGGATGGTCGCGTGCTTCACTGGATCGAAGTCGGTCTACCCGATGCCGAACGTTTGACCTGGTGCTCGCGCCGGGCAGAGCGGGTCTCGCTGCTGGCGTATGGTCGCGTGGATATTTGGGAAAGCAAAGTGCTGCCTGCCGTTGCCTCGTTGAAGAACGTGCACATCGCCGGGCTGCCCCAAGAAACGCTGGCCACCGTAGCAGCAGATTTGCCCCGGGCGAATAACTGGGCAGTGATGATTAGCGATGGATCGTTGTTCATCACCGACGACAATGGTCAGCATGAGATGACCCCGCAGTGGCTATTGCGGGAGCGCTGAACCATGTTGTGCTAGGTTTTAAAGACGTGTGGTCGGTCTGAACAGGAAGTCGCGTTAATGATGGGTGATTCCTAGAATGTAGCTTGCTATCTATTTGCATGATTACATACAATCAGCAATGTTTGTTGCTCCCCGCTACGTTCGTATTTGCCCGTTTTAGCCCTCAACTCAAGGAATGAGCATGATGCCATCTGCTATATCACGCAGCGTTGCACGCTGCAATACGCGTTTTCAACAGCCAAAGCGTCACCCGCTAAGGTTCTACAAAGCGATCCTGCCGTTCGTGCTACCCATGGGCCTGTTACCCACCATGGCGTTGGCCGACGATAGCGCGCTGTCCGTCAAGCTGGAAAATGATGGCTTCGCCAGCAGCGACGATGGCCACTTTACCAGTGGCTTCGAGCTGAATTGGATGTTTACCCCGGAGCCGCAGAGCTGGACCCAGCGTTTGGCCACGGCGTTACCGGATAGCCTCATTGGTGAAGCGGATCGCGCTTCGTATCGTCTGGTACATCAAATCTACACGCCCAATGTGATCGAGCGTCGTGACTTGATCGAAGATGACCGCCCCTACGCTGGGTTGGTGTACGGTGGCGTATCGCTTTATGAGGATAAAGCGGTCGGCCGCTGGCAGCAGGCTACGGATTTGCACTTGGACGTGGGGTTGGTCGGACCTTCTTCTCAAGCGGATAGCATTCAGCGGGAAGTGCACCGGGTGACCGATAGCGACCGTCCGCGCGGGTGGCGAAACCAGCTCGGTGATGAGGCCATCCTCAACCTGACCATGCGTCGCCAGTGGTGGCACGATGCCCCCTTGGCCGGAAAGCAGTTTTCCCATGGGCCCAGCGTTGGTGCGGCGCTGGGGAACCTGTACACCTACGCCAGTGCAGGCTACAGCGTACGCTGGGGAGACGATGCGCAGGGCATTCCCACGCTGACGCCAAATCCTGGTAGTCGTCATCAGTTGAACGGCACTAGTGGCTGGCAGTGGTACCTATTCGCGAACGTGGAAGGGTACTACATGGCACAAAACCTGACGCTCGATGGGAATACCTTCCGTGATAGCCACTCGGTCGACCGCAACGAGTGGGTGGCCGAGGCGTCTGCCGGGTTAGCATTGGCTTGGGATGCGTGGCAGGTGACGTACGCCGCCGTTCAGCGCACTCGCGAATTCGATGGTCAGGACGAGCAGGACACGTTTGGCGCCGTTACGCTGACTCGGCGCTTCTAAGCCATCCGATAATCTCCTGCAAGGGCAGTGATTAACGACGGGGTAAGGTGATTCGAGATGGCTAATAAGTACCCTCACACACCGGATGGCCGCTATTTCGTCGCTAACAACCGACTTTGGCGCTGCACCGACCCCCGCCTCACGGAAGAGCAGAAGCGCGTCCATATCAAAGCGCTGATGAAGGCGCGTCGGGCGGTACGCAGCGCCCAGCAGCAAGGTGACGACGACGCGCTGCGTCAAGCGCGTCAGTCGGTGCAAGAGGCCAAGGAAGCCTTGGGCGAGCGTGGTCCTGTCTGGTGGGAAGATGGCGCGCCCGATGAGGGAGGCTTGGCGCCTCATAACAGTTCGTATGCCCAGTGGTGGGCGTCGCACTCATAAACCATGGTTGCTACCCTGAGCTGTGTAAGGAATAGGTTTCTTCACTCAGCAGGAGTGGCATATGGACATGGTGTTTTTTGGCGGGTGGCAAAGTCTGGCCCGTACCCTCGTCGTAGGCGTGCTTGCTTACACGGTGCTGGTTGTCTTCTTGCGGATGTCTGGTAATCGCACGCTATCGAAAATGAACGCCTTTGATTTGATCGTGACGGTCGCGTTGGGCTCTACGTTGGCAACGGTACTGCTGTCGAAAGACGTGGCGCTGGCAGAAGGCGCGCTGGCGTTGGGGCTGCTGATTTTTCTGCAGTTCCTGATCACGTGGCTGAGCGTTCGCGTGAGCTGGGTCAAGCGGTTAGTGACCGGCGAGCCGCGTTTGTTGCTGTACGAGGGCGAGCTGTTGCTCGACGCGCTGCGCAAGGCACGGGTGACGCGGGATGAAGTACGCTCTGCGGTACGGAGTAGCGGCTTGGCCAATCTCGATGCCGCTCAGGCGGTGGTGTTGGAGACCGATGGCTCGCTGAGCGTGGTGAAACGCAGCAGCCAACCGGGGGAAACCAGCCTGCGAGGTGTGCAGAGCCCCTAGCGATGGGGCGTTAGCTGTCGATAGCGCTATGCCGTTCACGGCTAGCCGCCATGGTGGTACGCTGCGCGCCTTTCTCTCCTACTGTGTAAGGGCAATCCGTGAACGTTAAAGCTGATCTCTCGATCTTGGACATCGTTGGCCATTTGTTGATTTGGGTGGTACTGACCCTGATTACCTTTGGCATTGCACTGTTTTTCTTTCCTTACTCGTTTGCTCGTTTCGTAATCAACCGCACCCGCGTGGTCGATAACGCAACGGGTATCGAGCGGAAAATGGTGTGTGATATCAATATCTTCAGCAACGTTGGCCATATCATTTTATGGATGGTCATTTCATTTCTTACGTTGGGGCTCGGTTACATCTTCTACTTTTACCGGGTGTGGAACTACGCCCTAAATAACGCTCGTCTGCAGTAATCTCTCCGGTTGTACGTCCACCCGCGCCACAATATCGCCTCTGCCGAGCGTCGGCAGAGGCTTTATGAGTGATAAGCGTTTGCGTTTAACGTATCGTCGCTTGTGTTTCAACTAGCCATTCGGCGTCATTGACAACGTTTGTACAACTCCCTATATTTCCCGTGAATAAAAATTACTATCATTAATATTAATATTTGCTCCGGGATCTAACATGATGAAAACCACTCCTCACTTTCGACTGCGGGCGCTGAGCGTCGCGGTCGCCTTAGCGTCTGCCACTTCGGTATCGGCTGTTAGCGCACAAGAAAATGCCTCTGACCGCGTTAATCTGGAAACGGTGGAAGTCACTGCTGACGCAGCGGGCCGCTTTGGTTACAGCGATGCCGAACGCGAACCCAGCGTCGGCAAGCTGGATGTGCCGCTGGCCGAGCAGCCTTACGCCATGTCCGTCATCGACCAAGAGTTCATCCAGGATAGCGGTGCCAAAAACATTCAAGATGCGCTGCTGTATACCCCCGGCGTGTATGCAGGCAACTTTGGCTTCGACACCCGTGGCGACAGTGCCAAAGTGCGCGGGCTAGACGCAGGTCGCTATTTGGATGGCTTGCGCCAGGTGTATGGCTCTTACAACACCGTGCGTACCAACGTATACGCACTCGAGAGCGTCGAGGTCCTACGTGGGCCATCTTCCATGCTTTATGGCCAAGCGGATCTAGGCGGCATCATCAACGGCGTTTCGAAACTGCCTCAAGAGGAGAGCAGCGGAGAAGTGTGGGCGCAGTACGGCTCCTATGACCGCAAGCAGCTGGCGCTGGATGTCACCGGCGCGGCAGATGAGGACGGTGAATTTCTGTATCGCTTGGTGGCATTGACCCGTGATAGCGACACCCAAGTCGATTACGTCGAGGATGATGGCTACTTGTTTGCGCCGTCGTTTACTTGGCGTCCCAGCGACGAGACCAGCATTACGCTGCTGCTCAATCGCCAGGAAAACAAAGGCCAGGTATCAGCGCAGTTTCTGCCCCAGGCGGGCACGTTGGAGCCGGGGTCGCGTGGGTTCATTGGCTCTGAGCGGTTCGTGGGCGAGCCCGGCTGGGATCGTTATGACCGCGAAAAAACCGAAACGACGCTATTCGTCGATCACCAGCTCAACGATGACTGGACCTTTGCAGCCACCGCGCGCTACACCGATTCCAGCACCGAAACCCGCGAACACTGGATCGATATTCCGAGCGTTCCCGATGCCGACGGTAACGTCAACCGCACCATCTTCACCGCCGATGCCGAAACGCGCACTCTCAATATGGATGCCCGGCTGGAAGGCGAGTTCGCACTTGGCAATACTCAGCACACCCTCATTGCAGGCATCGACCGTCAGGACGCCCGCTGGTCTCAGGATAACTACAGCTCAGTGGCCAGTGGAGGTGGGCAGTTCAACGTCTACAACCCCCAGTATGGCAACCTGCAGCTGGGCTCACTGAACCCCACCGACCGCCCGGATAATGAAATCGAGCAGGTGGGCGTGTATCTAGCGGATCACATCGAAGTAGGGCCCGTGGTCGTCTCCGCAGGCCTGCGTCGTGACTGGGCAGAGAACCGCACGCTGGCGCTGTCTGGACCGGATACGGTGAGCGATGAGGGCGAAACCACGGGGCGCGTGGGGCTGATGTACCGTTTCGATAACGGCTTCTCGCCCTATGTGAGCTATTCGGAAGCGTTCGCCATGAACCTGGGCACCGACGGAACGGCCAATCCGAGCCCGTTGAAACCTACGACCGGCGACCAAGAAGAAGTTGGCTTCAAGTACGTCTCTCCAGATCAATCGCTGGCCGTGAGTGCCGCCTACTTTGACATCACGCAGCAAAACCGTATTAGCGACGGCGTTACCCCAGGCGGCGTAGAGCAGCTAGGTGCCGTGGTCGATGGCTGGGAACTGCAGGTGAACAAGCGCTGGCAGCAGTTCGAAACCCAGCTCGCCTACACCAACTTGAACGCCACCAACGACAGCACCGGTACGCGGTTACCGTACGTGGCCGAAGAGCAGGCTTCCTGGTGGAACCGACTGTATGTGGGTAGTCACTGGCGTATTGGGGCGGGCGTTCGTTATGTCGGCGACAACGTGGGGTCTGGCGGTGCGCCCGTGGTGCCTTCCAGCACGCTGTATGATGCGATGGTGGGTTACACCATGGGCGAGTGGGACTTCTCGGTGGACCTGAAAAACGCCACGGATGAAGAGTATGTCTCCTGGTGTCGTTATGACGGCGGCGACTGTGGCTACGGCGACCGCCGCAGCGTCACGGCCAACGTGCGCTATCAGTTTTAATACGCGCGACATACGGTGGCAGGTTGCCACATAAAACGACGGGGCCTGCGATGAGCAGGCCCCGTTCTCTTTTTGGGTCTCTTCGTGTGTCGACGATTAGTGTGGCTGCTTGATCAGTAGCTTCACTAACCGCCGCACGATGGGGGAGACTAGGTTGATCACCGGCAGCGCGACGGCAAAGGCAAACAGCCACGCCTTGAGCCAAATCATCACGATCCCTTCGACGAGTCCCACGTTATACAGCGTAATCACCAGCGACATGATGCATGACATGAACAGCGCCATCAGGCATGAAAATATCAGCTGGGCGTATTTCGGATCGAACATCGTGCGTTTTCCTAATACGCGAATTAACGCTTGTCTTCGGTTTTTTCAGTGAAGTCGCTAGCGTCGTGACGCTCGTGAAGCTGCTCGCTGGGTTCACCCCAGGTACGGTTTACCATGCGGCCACGCTGTACTGCGGGGCGGGCGTCAATCTCTTCGGTCCAGCGCAGCACATTCGTATAGGTGTGTGCCTCGAGGAACTCAGCGGCGTCGTACACGCGGTTTTTGACCAGTGCCCCGTACCAGGGGTGAATCGCCATGTCGGCAATGGTGTACTCGTCGCCTGCCATGAAGCGGTTGTCGGCGAGGTGGCGGTCCAGCACGTCTAGCTGGCGTTTGACTTCCATGGTGTAGCGATCGATCGGGTACTGGTACTTCTCTGGCGCGTAGGCGTAGAAGTGACCAAAGCCGCCGCCCAACATCGGTGCGCTGCCCATTTGCCAGAACAGCCAAGAGAGGCACTCGGTACGCTTGGCAGGATCCGACGGCAGGAATTCACCGTACTTCTCGGCGAGATAAAGCAAGATGGCCCCTGATTCGAATACGCGCTGGGGCGGGTTCACACTGTGATCCATCAGTGCTGGAATCTTCGAGTTGGGGTTGACCTCAACGAAGCCGCTACCAAACTGGTCGCCTTCGCCAATTTGGATCAGGTGAGCATCATACTCGGCGGCAGTGACGCCTTTTTCGAGCAGCTCTTCGAGCATGACCGTTACTTTGACGCCGTTGGGTGTCGCCAACGAATAGAGCTGTAAGGGGTGTTTGCCAACGGGCAGCGGCTGTTCGTGGGTCGCGCCTGCCACCGGACGGTTGATATTGGCAAACTTGCCGCCGTTACCCGGCTCCCATTTCCATACCCGTGGTGGCGTGTAGGTCGTATCGCTCATAGTAGCCTCGCTGTTGAACAGGTGAAAAGAGCAGTGCCAATTGCCTAGCTTGCTAAGTTGTCCCTGGTTTATGGGGACGTAAAACCTGGGTACAAGGGTAGACCTTGAGTTCGTTAAATAAAAATATGCGGGGCGGTGAAGGGAAGGCCGCGGCGAAGTCAGCACGGCAAGAGAGGAGTGGGAAAGATCACACAGCCGCCACCCTGCCGATAGGCAAGGTGGCGGGGAAGGCGGTTTACACCAGCGTCAAGGTGACGTCGATGTTGCCACGGGTCGCGTTAGAGTAAGGGCAGACAATATGCGCTTTATCGACCAGCGCCTGCGCAACGTCCTTCTCAAGACCCGGCAAGCTGATTTTTAGCTCCACTTCAATGCCGAAACCCGTGGGAATGGCACCAATGCCCACGCTGCCATCGATCTGTGTATCAGCAGGTAGCTTGACTTTTTCCTGGCTGGCCACGTGCTTCAGCGCGCCCAGGAAGCAGGCGGAGTAGCCCGCTGCGAATAGCTGCTCAGGATTGGTGCCGTCGCCACCTGCGCCACCCAGCTCTTTTGGTGTGCTCAGTTTGACGTCCAGCGCGCCATCGGAGGATTTGGCATGGCCTTCACGGCCGCCAGTCGCATGGGCGTGGGCACGATAAGCAATCGTTTCAATCGACATCGGGTATCTCCTATTCATCAATCGTTGGGTGTGTGACGCGTTGGTGCAAAACGGGTTTTAATTTAGTCCAGCTTTATTTTGCGCGCAAGTTAATTGCCATAAAAGTATGCTCCGCTGGCGAAACGACCGTGTCTATTTCGCTTTTTGCAGACTGTCGCGCAGTTGAACGAGATCCTCTTTGAGTTGCGTCAAGGCTTCCACCGATTTCTCGCTCGCATTGACGATGCAGCTTGGAATATGGCGCGCCTGCTCGCGCAGCGCATGGCCTTTATTAGTCAGGAACAGCTCGACGACGCGCTCATCCTGCACACTGCGCTGACGGCGCAGCAGCTGGTCCGCTTCCAGGCGCTTGAGCAACGGGGTCAGCGAGCCGGGGTCGGTGAGCAGCCGCTTACTCAATGAGCCAACGGTAATACCATCCTCTTGCCACAGCACCAGCATGGCAAGGTACTGCGGGTAGGTCAGCCCTAGCTCTTTCAAAAGCGGTTTGTAGATCTTGGTCATCGTCAACGACGTTGAATAGAGGGCGAAACAGAGCTGATGATCGAGCTCCAATTCGCTGCAAGGGTCTAACGCAGGCATGTGGACTCCAGGACGGGATGCATAGCCAGTAATGTAGCGCGCCAGACGATGAGTGGCTATCCCTAGACGTTGGTCGTAAGTTAGCAGTTTTGTTTTGACACCCCGCCTAGCGGTCGCTAGCCTTCGCTTATTGAATGTTACCGGTAACAAAGAAAGTGTGAAACCGCTGGTTAGCGGCAACATTCATGCGGCGGCGTTATTCGATCATGCTAATAAAAGGCCATTAGCCCGTTGGCAGATAAACGCTCAGCAACCCAGCACTCAACCGCTCATCATTTAACAACAATGAATGTTTGGAGATAACGTCATGACAGCGATTTGGCGCAGCACGCTTACCCTAGTGGGCGCAACGACCCTGACTTTTGGCATGGCGCATGCCCAGAGCCCCGAGCTTTCCGACCCGCCGGCCATCGAAGGGGATATCGTGGCCGACCACGGTAGCCATACGCTTCGTATGGGTATTGGCCTATCGGAAACGTCTCCGCAGTTTCTCTCTAGCCAGTACTTTGGCGAAATTCTGGAGCAGCGTACCGAAGGCCGCATTACGGTCAACGTGTTCCCCAACAGCCAGTTGGGTGACGACGTTCAAATGATGGAAATGCTGCAGACCGGCACGTTGGATATGACGTATCCCTCCAGCTCGGCCACTACCAGCTACGTCGAAGAGCTCTCCGTCTTTGACCTGCCGTTCCTGCTGCCCAGCCGTGAAGCCGCCATGGCCGTCATGCAGAGCGACGTGGCTCAGGAAATGCTGGATAAGTTCGAAGGTACTGGCCTGAAAGCGTTGGCCCTCTCCGAGAACGGCTACCGCCAGCTCTCCAACAGCGCACGCCCGGTGGAGTCGCCGGAAGACGTGGCAGGCCTGGACGTTCGCGGTTTGAGCGTACGTACCATGCAGAACCCGGTGCACCTGGCGATTTGGGAAGCCCTCGGTGCTAACCCCACGCCAATGGCCTTTGGTGAACTCTTCTCTGCGCTAGAGCAGGGCGTCGTCGATGGTCAGGAGAATCCCTGGAGCACCATCCTGACCTCCAACTTCAATGAAGTGCAGGATTACGGCACCGAAACCCGCCACGTTTACACCCCGTTCATCATGATGCTGTCCGAGCGTACCTGGGACCGCATGGCACCCGAGTATCAAGAGCTGGTACTGGAAGCTGCGCGTCAATCTGCCGAGTACGAAATTCAGCTCTCCGCTGAGTACGACGACTGGTCTCGTGAGCAGTTAGAAGAGCGTGGTATGCAGATCACTCGCTTGAGCGATGAGCAGCTGGCCGCGTTCCAAGACGCCGTGCAGCCCGTTTACGAAGAGTGGGCGCCGCGCATTGGCGAAGATCTGATCGCTGAAATTCAGCAGATCGTCGAAGACAGCAGCAACTAATACGCACCATTAAGCGCGCCATCGGGCAGGCCATTGTGCCTGCCCGACTTGTCAGTGCCCCTTGGAGTTCTTATGACACCCTCCTCAACACTTTCCAATGCTGAATCCTCTTTGAAAGCGCGCGCGATGGAAGATCCGTCGGTCTATCTGGACGATCCCAATCGCAAGCTGCTGGAAATCGATACCGAAACGCGCCAGGGCCCGGCGCTGTTTCGCTGGTTAACGCTTGGCATGGAGTATTTGATTGGCGCGATTTTGGTCGCGTTGATCGTGGCGGTGTCGAGCAATGTGGTGGGCCGTTCGCTGTTCAACCACTCGCTGCCTTGGGTCGACGAGCTGGCGCGCATGCTATTCATCTGGCTGGTCTTCATTGGTGCGGCGGCTGCGTTCGCCCGTTATGAGCACATTGCCGTAGATGCGCTGGTGCGGCGTTTGCCGCTGCGTTTGGCGCATATGCTCTACTGCCTGCAGCACCTGATTATTACTGGCCTGATGCTGGTCATGATATTTGGTGGCTATCAGGTTCTGGCGCGCTCCAGCGGTCGATCGGCCATCATGGGAGTGCCGCTGAGTTTGGTCAGTCTTTCCCTCGTGCTGTGTGTCATCTTTATCGCTGCCGTATCGCTGTGGCGGGTTTGGATGAGCGTGCGCGTCATTGTTCAACCACATGGCCCTTCGGCTAACGCGCAAGGGGAGTAAGCGTCATGCTATGGATTTTTCTCATTATTTTATTCGTGTCGATCATCATTGGCCTGCCTATCGCCTTTGGTTTAGGGGTAGCGGCGCTGGTGATGGCTGTACTGTCTGATATTCCGCTCTCCATCATGATCGAGCAGTCCATCCGTGGGGTGAATAGCTTCCCGCTGCTGGCCATTCCGTTCTTTATCTTGGTCGGTGAAGTGATGAGTAACGGCGGCATCGCGCGCCGTCTGATGGAACTGGCCGGTGCGCTGGTTGGGTTCATGCGCGGTGGCCTGGGGCAAGTGGCGATCACTGGCTCGATGTTCTTTGGCGGCATTAGCGGCTCGGCGGTGGCCGATACGGCGGCCACCGGCTCGATGATGATTCCTTCCATGAAGCAGCAGGGCTACACCGCTGCCAACGCCACGGCGATTAACACCGTCTCGTCGGTGATCGGGATCATTATTCCTCCCTCCATCCCGCTGATTCTTTACGGCATCGTCACGGAAACCTCCATTAGCCGTCTGTTCATCTCCGGTATCGTCCCGGGGCTGCTGATCGGCGCGGCCTTGATGGTGACCACCTTCATTTTGGCCAACAAACAGGGTGGCGGGGTGCGTAAATTCCGCTGGGACGTGCTGTGGAAAGCCTTCAAAGACGCGTGGCTGGCCCTGGTGCTGCCGGTGATCGTGATTGGCGGCATTATTGGCGGCGTGTTCACTGCAACAGAAGCCGCTGTGGCGGCGCTGCTCTATTCGCTGGCGATTTCGCTCTTGGTCTACCGGGAGTTCAAGCTCAGTGAACTCATGGGCATGCTGATTCGCACGGCCAGGCTGACGGGCATGGTAATGATGCTCCTGGCCTTTGCCACCGTCATTGCTTGGTTCTTGACCATCAACATGGTGCCGCAAACGCTGGTGCGTCAGGTTCAGGCGATTACCCAGGAGCCGTTCCTACTGCTGTTGATCGTGGCGGCTCTTTTACTGCTCGTCGGCTTCGTGATGGACCTGACGCCGGCCATGGTCATCATGGCGCCGATGCTGGCCCCTATCGTCACCTCGGTGGGGGTGGATACCGCTTACTTTGGCGTGCTGATGGCCTTCATCCTGGGGATTGGCCTACTCACGCCGCCGGTGGGCACCTGCCTTTATGTAGGCTGTGGCGTGGGCAAGGTCTCCATGGAGTCGCTGGTCAAAGCCATGCTGCCTTACTACGCGGCGCTGCTGGTCGTGCTGGTGCTGCTGATTGCCTTCCCAAGCATCGTGACTTGGTTACCTGACCTCACCGCCGTACGCGGTAACTGATAGGAGTCGCGTGTGACTACTTACTCAGCTCATAACGGCTCGCATCGTATTCTCGTCATGGGTGTCTCTGGGTCGGGCAAGTCGCACATTGGTCAGCAGCTAGCGGCCAGTGTGGGGGCCACGTTCATCGATGGCGACGATCATCATTCGCCCGCCAACGTGGCCAAGATGGCCAGTGGGACGCCGCTGAACGACGATGACCGCCGCGACTGGCTGGCGACCCTGGCGGGGCTGTTTGCCGATTATAAGTCGCGGGACGAATCGGTGGTGATTGCCTGTTCCGGCCTCAAACGGCGTTACCGCGACCGTCTGCGAGAAGGGGATAGCGCGCTGCGTATCCTGTATCTAGAAGGCACCCAAGCGCTGCTACGCGAGCGCTTGGAAACGCGTGCCGGACACTTTTTCAAGGGCGACAGCATGTTGGCCAGCCAACTGGCCGATTTGGAACCGCCCCAGGCAGATGAGGCCGTGACGCTCTCCATCGGCCTGACGCCCGAAGTGATCGTCGAGCGTTTTCGTTCCACGCTAGCGCCAGAGCCGCACCGCTCATTAGGCTAAAGGGAGGGATAGGCGACGGGCCCTGCTATTCGTTATGGTAGGGCCCGAGCGCCATCCACTGTACAAGGCAGCGACGCCATTGAAGAAAAAACGCCCTACATTACAAGATATTGCTGATCGCGTTGGTGCCACCAAAATGACCGTCAGCCGCTGTTTGCGTGACCCGGAAACGGTGTCGGAAGGTCTTCGAGAGCGCATTTTCAGCATTGCCGAGCAAATTGGCTACATCCCCAATCGCGCCCCCGACCTGCTTTCCCGTGCCACCAGCCACTCCATCGGCGTGCTGGTTCCTTCGCTGACCAACCAGGTGTTTGCCGACGTCATCGTGGGGATCGAAGCCTACACCGAGCCTGCGGGCTATCACTTGATGCTCTCCCACTACGGCTACAGTCAGGAGCTGGAGGAGCGCAGCCTTGCCTCGCTGCTCTCCTATAATGTGGATGGGGTGATTTTATCCGATCGTGACCATACGCCGCGCAGCCTGCGCATGCTGGAAACGGCGGGTATTCCCATCGTCGAGATCATGGATACCCACCGTCCGCCGCTGCAGCAGGCGGTGGGCTACGACAACGTTCGTGCCGCTTACGACATGGTCAGCGAGATGATTCGCCGCGGCCGTCGTCAGGTGATCTACCTCGCCGTTCGGCTCGATGAGCGCACCCGTCAGCGCGAGCTGGGGTATCGTCAAGCCATGGAAGAGCGGGGTCTTACCCCCGTGACGCTGCAGAGCAGTCAGCGCTCCTCTTACACCGTGGGTGCCGCGTTGATGCAGGAAATTCAGCGCGACTACCCCGACGCGGACGGCATTTTTTGTACCAACGACGACGTCGCCGTGGGGGCCTATTTCGAGTGCCTGCGCCAGAGCATTGCCGTGCCAGAGCAGATGGCCATTGCCGGTTTCCATGGCCACGACGTTGGGCAGGCGATGACGCCTCGTTTGGCGAGTGTCGTGACTCCTCGTCAAGCCATCGGTAAAGCGGCTGCCAAGACGCTACTGGCGCGCATTCGTGGCGAGGCGCTGGAGCAGAAAGTGGTGGATTTGGGATACCGCATCGAGGCAGGGAGCACGCTTTAACGTCCGCGCTAAAAACTGTTTGGCTGCTTACGATAACCCCGTTAGGCTAGCGATTCATTCTGCTATGCCCAAAGCGTACGAGGCCGCTGTGAAGATTACGCAATTAACGGTTTACCCGGTGAAATCCCTGCAGGGGATCGATGTGACCCAGAGCGAGATTCATGCCCACGGCCTTGCTTGGGACCGCCGGTGGATGCTGGTGGATGCCCAGCAGCGCTTTGTCACCCAGCGGCAGCTGCCCGCGCTGGCGACGATATCCGTGGCGTTGACGTCGGCAGCCCTGGTGCTCTCTCACCCCAGCGTCGAGCCGATATCCATCTCGTTGGCAGAGCCCGAGGGTAACCTGAGGCTGGTATCGGTATGGAATGATCACTGTAAAGCGCTGCCGGAGAGCGAGGCAGTGTCCGAATGGTTGGAGGCTGCGCTGGGTGAGCAGGCCCGAGGCATTAGGCTGGTCCGCTTCGCCACGACCTTTACCCGAGCGGTGGAAGAGGATTTTCTGGCAGGGGGTGAAGCCCACACCTACTTCGCTGATGGCTACCCCTTTTTGATCACCACTACCGGTTCCCTGGATGCGTTGAACAGCGCGCTGGTGGCGGGAGGCAATACACCGGTACCCATGAACCGGTTTCGCCCCAATATCGTGGTAGACGCCGACGAGGCTTGGCAGGAGGATCGCTGGGCAACAATCGAGAGTGACACCTACCAACTCACCCTGCGCAAACCCTGCCAACGCTGCAAGATCACTACCGTCGATCAGCACACAGGCACGATTCCCACTCAGGCCGAGCCGCTCAAAACGCTCTTGGCGTTGAATACCCAGCCTCATTTGAAAGGCGCGCACTTTGGTCAAAACGCCACGTTAACGGCGGGTGAAGGCAGCGTCATTCGTGTGGGGGATGCGGTGTCCGTAACGCCCCGCTAGGCTTGAAGCGCAAAAGCTTCGTGGCAATCGCTGTGCCCAGTAGAGTAATCACCATACCCGTGACGACCTGTAGGCTCAGCGTTTCATCCAGTAGCAAATAGCCCCACAGCAGGGCACTGACGGGGACGAGAAACGTCACCGTCGACGCCGCCGTTGCCCCGGCGCTTGCCAGTAAACCAAAGTACAGCAAGAAGGCGAGCGTCGTGCTGAGCATGGCCAGTGCCAGGGCGTTGCCCCACGCCAGGGGGCTGATGGGCTCGCTGGGCCATAGCAGCACGCCAGGAAGGAGTAACACCAGCGCCGACATGGCGCTACTGCCAGCGGCAAGTACCCGGGTAGGCAAGTGGCTAAGGCGCGTTTTGGAGTAGTTGCCCGCCAAGCCGTAGCAGAATGTCGCTCCCAGTACGGCGATGATGAACCAGCCATCGCCGCCCAAACCGAAGTCCAGCCGGTTGGCGGAGAGCACATAGACGCCCAGTAGCGCCAGCGCCAACCCCAGGTACTGCTGGCGCTGCACGGGCGTTGCAAAGAACGCGGCGCCCAGTAGGGCGGTAAAAATCGGCGTGGTGGCGTTAATCAGTGACGTAAACCCTGCCTCTAACCGCGTCGTCGCCAGTGCCAGCAGCGAGAAAGGCAAGACATGGTTGACCACTCCCAGTAGCAGCAGCGGCCCTTTGTGCTGCCAGATCAGACGCACGTAATGCAGGCTCAACAGCAGCGGTAGCAGCAGTAAGGCGCCAATCCCCATTCTCACCAACACCAGCGGCAGAGGGCCAAACTCGGGCGCTGCGACCCGCATGAAGATAAACGATAGCCCCCATAACGAAGAGAGTAATAAAAGGCGCAGCGCATCGGCCGATGACATGGTGTGTCCTTACGTAGAAAACCACGGGGTTGAGTGGCCGTCAGCTTATCCATAAAGCGTATGAAAGCGAAGTATGTACAAGTCAGTAAATAGATTTGTCAATATTTGTCATGTCACGAATTTGGCGTTGACGCCTATGGTGGGAGTCTCTACTGTCTCAGCCAATCGTAGTAGGGCAATGGATACTCGTTGAGGAAACGCCGTGGATCTCGCAACGCTGATTGGCTTGGTAGGAGCTGCCGTGCTGGTAGGTGCCTCTGTCATCATGGGCACGTCGCCGGAAGTGTTTATGAACCCTACCGGGCTTTTATTGGTGGTGGGCGGCAGTTTATTCGTGGTGCTCGCCAAGTTCAGCATCACACAGTTCAAGTTTGCGTTTAAAGCAGCGGCGCGAGCCTTCAAGTTTCAGTTACCCAGTATTCAAGAGAGTATCGACGAGTTGGTGGAGCTTTCTAAGGTCGCCCGTCGAGAAGGCATGATTGCGCTGGAAAGCCGAGACGTAAACTCTCCGTTCTTGAAGAAAGGGCTACAAATGCTGGCCGATGGCTTTAGTGCCGACATGATCAAGGAGATGATGGAGAAAGAGCGCCTACTGACGCTCGAGCGTAACGAAGCCGGTGGCCAAGTCTTCTCCGCGCTCGGTGAAGTATCTCCCGCCATGGGCATGATCGGCACGCTCGTGGGGCTGGTGCAGATGCTCTCGAATATGGGAGACCCTTCCCTCATCGGCCCCGCCATGGCAGTCGCGCTGCTCACCACGCTGTATGGCGCGATGATCGCAACGATGATCGCCACCCCCCTGGCCGACAAGCTTTGGGTGCGCATGAACCAAGAATCCAAAATGCAGGAGCTTTGGATAGATGCGCTTCTCGCCATCAAGGGCGACAAAAACCCGCGGGTACTCGAACAGATGCTGACCATTTATCTGCCGCCAGAGCATCGCACTGCCGAGAGCAGCGAAGAGCGCGGTGCGGCAAGCGAGCGAACGTAGGCCATGGCACAAAAGCAGACCAACATTCCCGCATGGATGGTGACCTACGCCGACCTGATGTCGCTGCTGCTGTGCTTCTTCGTGCTGCTGCTGTCGTTTGCCGAAATCGACGCGCAGAAGTTTCGCCGCGTGGCGGACGAGCTGTCCAAAGCTTTTGGGGTGCAGCGGGACATCGAAGCCATGCAGATTCCCATGGGAACGAGTGCGGTGATGCAAAACTTCTCCCCAGCGACGCCGGACCGAACGCTCATCGAAGAGGTGCGCCAGCGTACCATGCAACAGCAGCCGCAGTTGGAGTCGATGCGTAGCATGCTGGAAACCCAGCAGCGACAGCGCAGCTTGCAAGTGGCTGGCAGCGTCGAGTCGCTGCTCGAAGACACCCTGCCTGAAGGCGTAGCGGAGATTACGGTGGATGAGTACCGCGTGGTGGTGCGCATTGCCGAAAACGGCACGTTCGACTCGGGAACCGCTACGGTGACCCCCGCGTTTGCCAGCTTGCTGCAGGAGCTTGCCGTGCTGTTGGGGGAGTTGACCGGTACCGTCTCGATTGATGGCCATACCGACGATGTCCCTATTCGCACCGCGCAGTTTCGCAGTAACTGGGATTTGTCGGCGATGCGCGCCGCGTCGGTAGCCAACGTCCTGGTGGATTCCGGTGCCATTGCCCCCGAGCGTTTGATCATCCAAGGGTTTGCCGAAACGCGGCCGCTTGCCGCCAACGACACGCCAGAAGGGCGGGCCGCGAATCGCCGGGTCGAGTTGACCATCGATGCTAGCGCGCCTTTTGACGATCGCGGTGAGCGCTCCATGCAGTCGTTGCAGGCCAGTGCTTCGGAGGCGTCGCCATCGTTGGCGACGGTCAGCGCACCGTAAGACGAGGGTCGTAGAATCACCGCCTAGAATCAGCTACGCTGAACAAGCACCGAACGTAACCCTGCGTTCACCCTGCGAGAAGCACACTACCCTAGGAAAGGAGAACAGAATGGATAGTAAAGCAAGCGCACATTGGGAAGGTGGTCTGAAAGATGGCCAAGGTAAGGTCGCCACTGAAAGCGGTGTCCTGGATGCAGGTTACTCCTTCAAGCAGCGTTTCGAAGGCGAACCGGGCACTAACCCCGAAGAGCTGATTGGCGCCGCACACGCCAGCTGTTTCTCCATGGCGCTGTCGATGATTCTGGGCGAGAAAGGCTACACGGCCGATGCGATCGATACCCAGGCGCGCGTCACGCTGTCACAAAGCGATGCGGGTTTCGATATTTCCAGCATTCACCTGGACGTGGAAGCCAGCGTGAGCGGTGCCGATGACGCCGCTTTCCAGGAAGCCGCAGAAACCGCCAAGGCCAACTGCCCGGTCTCCAAGGTCCTCAAAGCTGACATCACGATGTCAGCCAAGCTGAAAGGCTAATACCTTTGCCCCTGGGCAGCGGCTTTCCCGCCGCACTGCCCTGAAGACGAGAAGGGCCTTGCCAAGTGGCAAGGCCCTTTTTGCGAGCAATGGCTGCTAGAAAACCCAATGACGAGATTAGCTTTGTGTCTCGTCCATGGTGTTTTCGTCGCTATTGTTCATCTCGGTATCGCGCTCCGTGTGCAGGTCTCCCTCGCGCTCGAACGCTTGCGCATCCTGTAGCGCTTCTTCCGAGGCGTTGACGGAAATCACGTACTCCTCATTGTCCTCGCCTTTCGTCAGTTCCAGGGAGTCCCACTCGATGGCGACATTCTTTTCGCCCATTCCCAGGAAACCGCCTACACCGACGACCACGGCGTTGATTTTGCCATCCTCGTCGATGATCAAGTCGTTGATGGTGCCGATGTCTTCGTCGTTTTCAACGCTGCTGCGTACTTGATTGTCCGTCAGCGAATCGGAGTGGAAAGTGTTGTCTGGGGCATTGGTCAGGTAAGACGCTTCCGTACCCGTGTTGCCCTCATTGGCTTGAGCGATACCTGCCGTGGCCATCAGGGCGGGAAGAATGAGGGTCGTGAGAAAAGTCGGTTTCATCGTGATTGCTCCTTGCGTGGTGATGAAGAGGGCACACGCGAGTGGCACCTCTTTTCGTCCGAAGTGTCCCGGCACCTCGCTGTGCAGGGACACTTCTCAAGGTAGGCGTTGAAGCCCTCTTTGCAATCATTAGGGCGCACTCTTAATCCATATCAAGAAAGAGCGGCGGCGACGTTAAACGCGCTGCGACAGTCTGGCGAATTGACCCGCTGCCCGTGGCTGGGCATATTCATAGCCATCCAGGCTTGCCGCAGCGCGGTGGCTGCATATAAAGGAGACTTCATGACCCTGACTGCCCCCTTACTGTCGTTTCAGCCGTTGAAACAGCGCTTAGCCAGTGGCGTTGTGGCACTCAGTACTTGGCTGATGACGGCCAGCGCGATGGCCAGTGACGCCGAACTGCCAAAAGGCCACTTTCTGTTGCCCGAATCAGGCAACATGGTCGGTGAGGTATATACCGTCACCGCCAGCGAAGAGGATACGCTGCTGGATATCGCCCGGGAGCATAACGTGGGCTACGAAGAGATCCGCATGGCCAATCCGGATGTCAGTATCTGGGTGCCGGGAGAGGGCACCGAGGTCACCATCCCCAGCCAGTTCATTCTGCCTGATGAACCTCGCACCGGGATCGTAATCAACGTGGCCGAGCTGCGGATGTACTACTATCCCGAGGTCGAAGACGGAGAAGCGCCCCGCGTCGAAACCTATCCGATCGGGATTGGCCGCGATGCCTACAATACGCCGCTCGGTATCACCGAAACCACCATGCGTTTGGAAAACCCTGCGTGGTATCCGCCTGAGTCGATCCGTCGCGAGGCAGCCGAGCGGGGGGATCCTCCGCCTGCGGTCGTTCCGCCCGGCCCAGACAATCCGTTGGGCCAGTATGCCATTTTGCTGGATATCCCCGGTTATCTGATCCACGGCACCAACCAGCCGGATGGGATTGGCATGCGCGCTAGCCGCGGCTGTATCCGTATGCACCCGGAGGATATCGAGTCGGTATTTTGGCGTGTCCCAGTGGGCACCCAGGTGAACATCATCGACGCGCCCATCAAGCTCGGCTGGGGAGCCAATGACGATGCCTACATTCAGGCGTTCACGGCGACCGATGAGCAGGCCTTTGGCATGGAAACGCTGTTGAACGTGGTGAGCCTGATCGAAGAGCATAAAGGGGAAGGTCGTGCCAACTACGAGCAGGTGAGCCGCGTGTTGGAAGAAGCTAACGGCCAGATCGTACCGCTGAGCTAATCACGCGTCCCAGGGGCAGGAGGAAGTGCGGGCACTAGCGACAGTGCCACTGCCTGACGCACGAGGGCGGCCACATTGGCCGCTCCCATCGCCTTCATAGCCCGCAGCCGATACACCTCGACGGTTTTGGCGCTGATTCCCATATGGTCGGCGATTTCCCGGCTCGTCATCCCCTCCGCCACATGCACCACAATGCGCTGCTCTTTCGGGCGAAGCGTCTCGAAGCAGGCTTTTAGCTGCGCTATTGACTGCTGGCGTTGGTGCTGCTGCTCGGCACTGCTGAGCGCTCGCTGCACGATGTCGATCAACTGCTGGTGGTTGAAAGGCTTTTCGATGAACTCGAACGCGCCATTTTTTAGCGCCGCCACCGCCATGGGCACGTCGCCATGCCCGGTCATCATGATGATCGGCAGGCGGGCCTGCTGGTCGACTAGCCGTTGCTGCACCTGCAGCCCGCTCATGCCCGGCATGCGCACGTCCAGCAGTAGAGCGCCTAAGTCATCGTGGGAGGCCGCAAAAAAAGCGTCACCGCTGGCGAAGGCGCGGGGGGTGAGCCCCACCGATTCCAACAGCCAGACAAGAGAGTCACGCAGGGCGTCGTCGTCGTCGATCACCGCAATGACGTTAGGGGGCGTCGATAAAGGAGTAGGCGAGGGCATTAGGCATCGGTCTCCGTTCGCAGTGATACGTCAAAACAGGCGCCCCTGGCACTCTCGTCGCGCAAAGAGAGGGCGCCGCCCATACTCTCCATGAGCGTGCGGCTAATGGCCAGCCCCATGCCCAACCCTTCCTCGCGGGTGGTGAAGAAAGCGTCAAAAATGGTCTGCTGGTGCGCTTTTTCAACCCCCGGCCCCTCGTCCTCAACGCTTAGGGTGATCTGGCGCTGGCCGCTTCGCCGGGCGCTCATGAAGACCACCTTGGCGTCGTTCACTCGGCGGCTAGCGGTCAGCGCGTTCAGCAGTAAGTTCACGATGACCTGCTCCAGGGCAATCGGGTCGGCGTAGACGCGCGGCAGCGTATCGGGCAGGCGTACCACGAGCTCGATCGATGCTTGCTGATACTGCCACTCACAGAGGCGACAGGCAGCCGCGACCACCTCGGCCAGCGCCAGTGGGCGGACGTGGTGGCTGCGCTTACGGACGAAGCTGCGCAGATGACGCAGCCGCTGAGCAAGGCGCTGTACCTGCTCGTCAATGCGCTCCAGAGGCAGCTGTAGCTCGCTGGCAAGCGGTGTGGGCTGCTGTTGGCACTTGAGCAGCGCGCCGCTGGTGTAGTTGGCAATGGCACCTAAAGGTTGGTTTAGCTCGTGGGCGATATTGGAGGCAAGCTCGCCTGCGGCGGCTAACCGGTTAGCGTGGGCAATCTGCTCTTGATGGCGACGCGCTTGGGATTCGGCGGCTTTTCGAGCGCTAATATCGCGATTGACCAGGGCGTAGTGGCCAGGCTCGGCTCCCCGGCTGCGGTGGGCCAGTACCACGCTGAGCACCGGTACGCTGCCGCTCGCGGTGCGCATCTCCAATTCCCCGCTCCAGGAGCCGTAACGCTCCACGGCTGGAAACACTACCTCATTTAACAAGCACAGCGACTCGGCTTGGTATAGCTCACTGAGCGCAGTGGACGCTTCGTTGGGTAAGGCAAAGCAGCGGCGAGCGGCTTCGTTAGCGCTGAATACCCGCAGGTTGGGCCCTAAAAACAGCACGTAGTCGGTGGTGGATTCAACCACCTGTGCCAAACGCTCCCGAGTGGCTTCGGCCTCGATACGACGCCCGACGTCTCGGGAGACGCAGAGGATATCGATCAATTCGCCAGTCTCGGCGTCCCGCCGAGTGCGGCTGGTGGTTTCGAACCATACGTAATGGCCCGCCTTGGCGCGGAACCGGTAGGTTTGCTGATAGAAGCCGTCGTGGTAGTACACCCGCGGCGACTTGTTGAGCAGGTCGCTCAAATCGGCTGGGTGAAACAGCTGGTACGCGGAGACGCCGATGAGCTCGTCGGGTTCATAGCCCAGCAGCTCCCGCGCGGCCTGGGAGGCATACAAAAACGTGCCGTCCCGGGCGTGACGGGAGATCAGGTCCGTGGTGCTTTCGGCCAGCCACTGATAGTGGCGCTTTTCCTCCTCGAGTGCGGCGTTGCGCGCTTCCAGGGCCGCTACTTTCGCCGCCAGGGCGGCCGCTCTGTCAGCACTCACGGACATGTCTCGCTCATCATTTAGCGCGCAGGGTCCAACACGCCGCCCATCGATGCGTTGCGGCGGAACCAGCCCGCAATGCTGGCGCGAGGCTGGCGGGTGGGCAGCACTTCATGGGGAATGGTTTCCGATAAAAAGCAGGCAAAGGTGCCGGCTTCGGGCACCACGCGGGCCACTTCTAGCGTTGGGTCATCCGGATGATAAATCACCATTTCACCGCCGCCGTCGCTCGGCCAGTCGGGATTCAAGTAGCCGACAGTAGAAATCACTCGGTTGGCCCGCCCGCGAAAGCTGTCTAGGTGACGCTGGTAGAAGGCACCGGCAGGGTAATGAGCAAAGTGGGCCTCGTACTCGAACAGACCCAGAAACAGCGCTTGGTTGAGAGACTGCTGTAGCGCTGCCATGGCATCCAGATAGCGGCGTTGGGCGTCACTTTCTCGGTCTAGCCAGTGGATGGCATCGCCGCGTATGTCTTTGCGCAAGTGATGCTGCTGGCCGCGGCCAATACCCGCCTCGTCCAGGGCGTCCAGCTCGGCCAGCTGATGAATCTCCCGGTGCAGCGCTTGGCAAAGCGCCGGGTCGATCACGCCTTTACCTACATACCACCCCTGTTCCACCAGCGCGTCTACCAGCGCTAGGTGGGCGTGGGGATCGAGGGCCGGGGTGTCGATGTCAGGCGAAGCAATCATTTCGTGGTTCTCGTCACGGGCGCGCGCTCGGCGTTGGCCGAGCGTCGGCTAGTCGGGGTACGACGTTCAGGGTAGTGGCGCAAAGCACCGGGCGGGCGCTGATACAGGTCAATCTCCATACCAAACCCCTCGGCCAGCAGCTCCACCAGCATCATCGCAGATAAGCCCCAGATCACGTGGCCATCGACGTGATAGCTGGGCACGTAGTGGGCAACGCCATCGACGGTGATCACATCGGTATGGGTACGCTGGTCGTCTAAAAAGTGGCTGAGCGGGACTTCGAAAATGGCGTCCAACTCCGCGGGATCCGCCACCAGCGGTAGGTCCGGCGGAATGATACCCACCCAGGGCGTCACGCGAATGCCGTGCAGCGAAATGACGTCCGACAGCCGCCCCAGGGGCTGTACCAGGCCAGGGGCTAACGCAATTTCTTCTTCTGCTTCCCGTAACGCCGTGGCATATAGATCAGCGTCACCCGGTTCACGTTTACCGCCAGGAAAGGCGACTTGGCCACGGTGGGTATTCAAGTGGCTGGCTCGGCGAGTAAACAGTAGGGTGGGGGCAGGGCGCTCAACAATCGGCATGAGCACGGCAGCTTCCGGCAGTGCTACATGGTCCAGCCGTTGAGGGGTATGCTGTTGCAGCCGTTTGCGCAGTTTCTCTAACATAGGAGTCTCTTTACTTTGCTCTCTTTTACCCAGCCACGGTGATCATCGTCAAGCACGTTGATGCCTCGACCCACCAGCCGTAGAGAAAACGCGATGAACTTTTGTAGTCAGTGTGGTGAGAAAGTCCGGTTTGCCGTTCCCGAGGGAGACGACCGCCCCCGCTACCTGTGCGACGGCTGTGGCACGATCCACTATCAAAATCCCCGCATCGTGGCGGGTACGCTGCCGGTGAGCGGCTCCAAAGTGCTGCTCTGCAAGCGAGCGATCTCCCCTCGAAAAGGGTACTGGACGCTACCGGCAGGGTATATGGAAAACGCTGAGACCACCCAGCAGGCCGCCACGCGGGAAACCTGGGAGGAAGCCTTCGCTGAGGTCACGCTGGGCGACTTGTACACGCTGATCGATCTTCCGCATATCAACCAAGTCTATATGATCTTTCGCGCGGATTTGGTGGGCGGCTTTGGTGCCGGGCCAGAGAGCCTGGAGGTGGCGCTATTCGAGGAGCACGAGATTCCTTGGGACGCGCTGGCCTTCCCCACCATCGAGCGCACGCTGCGCCACTACTTTGCCGACCGCGAAAACGCCGTGTTTCCGCTGCATATCAGTAAAATCACGCCCGAAGATCGCGAGCGCTATGTGGGTAGCGCCTAGTCGTCTTAAAGGTCGGCGAGCTGCCACACGTCGTAGGCGACTTCTTCATAGGGATGCGCCAGTTTGAGCGCCGCAATAGCGGCCTGAATATGCTCGTCGGCGCAGACCAGCTCGACCTTGAACTCCTCGACGGTTTCCAACGTGCCGACTTGCCCGATATGCGGCTCGGCGCCTGCCATCGGACGGAACTGACCGGTGCCTCGGGTCTGAAAGCAAACATGCTCGTAGTTGCCGATTCGACCGGCACCCGCGTCGAAGACGGCGCGTTTGACGCTGTCGGCATTCTCAATGGGAACGAAAAACGCAAGTTTATACATAGCAGCGACCTCTGTGCATCGGGATACGTCGTCAGGCGCTTATGTTAGCGGATAGGACACTACTGGTCTTGGCGAAGGCTTTGTATGATGAGGTTTTTTTAACGACAAGGCGGCGACCCCCTCCATGGATAAGTTTGAAGTAAAGCTCGACCAAGCAGCCAGGGCCGCCTGGATGTCCTATGTGGGCGGCATGACCCAGGATGAGATTGCCACTCAGCTTGGCGTCTCACGCCCTGGCGTCCAACGCTTACTGGCCCTGGCGCGCCAAGAGGGGTTGGTAAAAGTGCATATCGATCACCCCATCTCAACCTGTATGGCGCTGGGCAGCGCGCTGCGGGAGCGCTTTCAGCTGGCCTACTGCGACGTGGTGCCTGCGGACACCCAGGCCCCCGAAAGCGGCGCGTACTATCTGGCCGTGGCGGGGGCCGAGCGCATTGCGCGGCTGGTGGAGCGCAGCGAGCCGCTGACGCTCTCGCTGGGGACCGGGCGTTCAGTACGTGCGGCAGTGGAAGCGCTAAGCCGCGTGGAGCGGCCGCAGCATCGGTTTGTCTCGCTGGTGGGCAACGTGGCACGGGATGGCTCCGCCAACCGCTACGACGCCGTGATGGTGCTGGCGGATAAAACCGGCGGCGAGCGCTTTTTATTGCCTGCACCCGTAGTGGCGGAGTCGCTGGCGGAAAAAGAGGCCATGCTGTCCCAGCGCTTGTTCAAAGCGATCGCCGATGTAGCGCGAGAGTCAGAGGCGGCGTTTATCGGCATTGGCCGTATTGACCGCCAGGCCACGCTTTTTCAAGACCACTTCATTAGCGAAAGCGAGCTAGATGAGCTGCTGGGCCGCGAAGCGGTGGGAGAGCTACTGGGTTGGCCGCTGAACCGTCGTGGAGAGGTGATCGATTGCTCGATTACCCGACGGGTCACCAGCTTGCCGCTGGAGCGTTTTGGGAAGCACCTCATGGTGGGGATTGCCGGTGGCCGTGATAAAGCGCCTGCCATTTTAGCCGCACTGCGCGGTGGCTGGCTGAAGGGCTTGATCACCGACGAGATCGCTGCGCGGCATATCCTCGAGGCCATGGAGTGAGCGCTATCTTCGCGGTTGCAACATGCAAGCGATTGAATGAATTAGCGTAAAGTCTAACGCGGCAAGCTTTGCTTTTTTTTGGCTCGCATACGATCATTTGTTCGGTTGGTGATCAATAAGATCAAGGCAACAACAATGCCAATATTTGCCAAGAGGAGTGCTGTATGCGTCTCGCGCGTCATTTGCCCGTCACGACCCTAGCGGCCGCCATTGCGGTGGCTGGCCAAGCCCAGGCTCAAACCGAGATCACCGTCGCCACGGTGAACAATAACGATATGGTCATCATGCAGAGCCTGACCGATGCCTTTGAGCAAGCGCACCCGGATATCACGCTGGACTGGGTGGTGCTGGAGGAGAACGTGCTGCGTCAGCGTATGACCACGGATATTGCCACCGGCGGTGGGCAGTTCGACGTGATGACCATCGGCACTTATGAAGTGCCCATCTGGGCGGAACGCGGCTGGCTAGAGCCGCTGGACAGCTTGCCCGATGACTACAACGAAGACGATTTGTTGGCATCGGTACGCGACGGCTTAAGCCTGGACGGCACGCTGCACGCCCTGCCGTTCTATGCGGAAAGCTCGATGATGTATTACCGCACCGATCTGTTTGAGCAGGCTGGTATTGAGATGCCCGAGCAGCCCACCTGGACACAGGTGCGTGACTGGGCCGAACAGCTCCATGGTAGCGAAGAGGGCCTTGCGGGTATCTGTTTGCGTGGCAAGCCGGGCTGGGGCGAGAACATGGCCTTTGTCTCGACGCTGGTGAATACCTTCGGCGGCCGCTGGTTTGATGAGCAGTGGAATCCGGAGCTGAACTCTGAGGCGTGGAATAACGCGATTTCGTTCTACGTAGACCTGCTCAGCAACTACGGTCCGCCAGGCGCCAGCTCCAACGGCTTTAACGAGAACCTCGCGCTCTTCTCACGCGGTAACTGCGCCATGTGGGTCGATGCTACCTCGGCGGCAGGCAAGCTCTACGATGAGAGCGAATCCGACGTAGCCGGGACGCTTGGCTTTGCACCCGCGCCCATCGCCGAAACTCCCAAAGGTTCCCACTGGCTGTGGTCTTGGGCACTGGCTATCCCAGCCTCCTCTGAGCATAAAGAGGCAGCTCAAGCGTTCATTACCTGGGCCACTTCTGAAGAGTATATCGAGCTTGTCGGTGAGACTAACGGCTGGACCAGCGTACCGCCGGGCACTCGTGAATCCACCTACGCTAACGAGCAGTACACCTCAGCCGCGCCGTTTGCTGGCTTCGTACTTAACGCCATTAAAGAGGCCGACCCCACCGACTCTAGCCTAGAGCCGAACCCCTATGTGGGCGTGCAGTTTGTGGGTATTCCTGAGTTCCAATCAATTGGCACTCAGGTAGGCCAAACCATTGCGGCGGCGCTGACCGGTGATACGTCGGTTGAGCAGGCGCTAGATAGCGCCCAGCGTGCGACTGAGCGCACGATGCAGCGGGCGGGCTACATCGAACGTTAATGCACTCCTGCGCCTGCCCGGCCACGGGCAGGCGTTTTCGGTGGTTCTCGCAGGTCTGTTTTCTTGCAGGTATTTCCATGAATAGAACACGTGCTTCTGGCCGTACGGTCGGCGGGCTGAGAACGCTTTCGCTTCAAGCGCCCGCCGTAACGCTGCTCCTGCTCTGGATGATCGTGCCCCTAGGCATGACCATCTGGTTCTCTTTCCAGCGTTACAACTTACTGATGCCCGAGATGACCGGCTTCGCCGGGCTGGAAAACTATGAGTACCTGCTGACCGACCCCGCGCTATGGTCGGCCATGGGCACCACGCTGCTGCTGGTGGGGTGGGTGCTGGTGATTACCGTGGTGGGCGGCACGCTCTTAGCGGTTCTGTTTCAACAGGATTTTGCTGGGCGGGGCATAGCCCGGGTATTGGCGATCTCTCCCTTCTTTGTCATGCCAACGGTGAGCGCGCTGGTATGGAAAAACATGATGATGCACCCCTCTAACGGGGTGTTGGCGTGGTTAGCACAGTCGCTGGGACTTCCTGCGCTGGACTGGTTCTCATCGCTACCGCTGACCTCCATCATCATCATCGTCTCGTGGCAGTGGCTGCCGTTTGCGCTACTGATCCTGCTGACGGCGATGCAATCGCTGGATGAAGACCAAGTAGAAGCCGCGCGGATGGATGGCGCGGGGCCGCTGGCGATTTTCTTCTTTATCACGCTGCCGCACCTAAAGCGGGCGATTAGCGTGGTGATCATGATTGAAATGATCTTCCTACTGACGATTTTTGCCGAGATCTTTGTCACTACCTCCGGTGGGCCTGGGCTCGCCACCACCAACTTGGCTTATTTGATCTACATCCAAGCGCTGCTGGATTTCGATGTGGGCATGGCTTCGGCGGGTGGGGTGATCGCCATCATTCTGGCCAATATCGTCGCGATTTTCCTTGTCCGTATGGTCGCTAAGAACTTAGAAGACTGACCCCGGCACCAGGGCGTCTTGGGAGCATTTCAATGACAACTCATCGTAATAGCGCACCAGCACATACTCGCTCGTTGCCCATCCGGCAACTGGTATTGACCCTGTTGGGCTGGTCGATCGCGCTGATTATCTTTTTCCCTATCCTGTGGATGGTGCTGACCGGTTTTAAAACCGAGACGGCGGCGATAGCCGACCCCAGCTTTCTCTTTTCGCCCACGCTGGAAAGCTATCAGGAGGTGCAGGCACGCTCGGGCTATGCTCGTTTCGCGCTGAACAGCATCGCGGTGGCGTTTGGCTCTACGTTTTTAGCGCTGCTCATCGCTATTCCTTCGGCCTATGCCATGGCTTTTTTGCCCACTAAGCGCACCAAGGGCACGCTGCTGTGGATGCTCTCCACCAAAATGCTGCCGCCGGTGGGTGTTCTGGTGCCTATCTACCTGATTTTCCGCGATGTCGGGCTGCTGGACACCCGTACCGGGCTGATCATTATTTATACCTTGATGAACCTGCCCATCGTGGTGTGGATGCTCTACACCTTCTTTAAAGATATGCCCAAAGACATTCTCGAAGCGGGCCGGATGGACGGTGCCTCCACTCTGCAGGAAGTGTTCTTCCTGCTACTGCCGCTGACCCTGCCAGGGATTGCGTCGACCGGGCTGCTCTCGGTGATTTTGAGCTGGAACGAAGCGTTCTGGAGTCTCAACCTCACCTCGTCGAAAGCCGCGCCGTTGACCGCCTACATTGCCTCGTTCTCAAGCCCCGAAGGGCTGTTCTGGGCCAAGCTGTCGGCGGCTTCTACCATGGCCATCGCCCCCATCCTAATCCTCGGCTGGATGACCCAAAAACAAATGGTGCGCGGCCTGACCTTTGGCGCCGTCAAGTAAAGGAGTTCCCCATGGCAACCTTACAACTCAAGAACATTACTAAGCAGTTTGGCGACACCAAGGTCATCAAGGGCATTGATCTCGACGTTAACGATCGTGAGTTCGTGGTGTTCGTTGGCCCCTCGGGCTGCGGTAAATCCACTCTGATGCGCATGATCGCAGGCCTGGAGAGCGCCAGCGACGGCGATATTCTCATCGATGGCAAGCGCATGAACGAGGTGGGCCCCGCCGACCGCGGTTTGGCGATGGTGTTTCAAAGCTACGCGCTGTACCCGCACATGACCGTTGAGGGCAACATGGGCTTCAGCATGCGCTTGGCTGGGGTGCCCAAAGAGGAGCGCCGCGCCAAGGTGCTGGAAGCTGCCAAGATCCTTCAGCTTGAGCCGCTGCTGGATCGCAAGCCCAAAGCGCTATCCGGCGGGCAGCGCCAGCGGGTGGCGATTGGCCGAGCGATTGTGCGCAACCCCAGCATCTTCCTGTTCGACGAGCCGCTCTCCAACCTAGACGCGGCGTTGCGTGTGCAGATGCGTATCGAGCTGGCGCGGCTGCATGAAGAGCTGGATGCCACGATGATTTACGTGACCCACGACCAGATAGAAGCCATGACCATGGCCGATAAAATCGTCGTGCTACACGATGGCGTGGTGGAGCAGGTGGGTTCGCCCATGGCGCTCTATCACCACCCGCGTAACCGCTTTGTAGCAGGCTTTATCGGCTCGCCCAAGATGAATTTCTTCAGCGTCGAGCAGCAGTCCATTGGCGATGATGGCGTCACCGTGCGCCTGCCCGGCGGGCGGCCCTGCACTATCCCTGTGGCGGGCGAGCAGCTCGCCAGCGATGAAGCGCTGGAGCTGGGTATTCGTCCTGAGCACCTACAGCTGGATGAAAACGGCCCGCTGAGTGGGCAGATTAAAGTGTTGGAGCGCTTAGGCGGGCAGACCTCGCTGTACGTGCAGATGGGCGAGCTACTGATCACCATTATGGCCGATGGCGACGTGGCCTATCGGGTGAACGATACCGTGCAGTTTGGCTTTGCCGCCGAGCGTGCCCACCTGTTCGACGCCCAAGGATTGGCGTTAGAGAGCCTGTCACAGCACCCGCTGGCTAGCCTGACCCGCCAGGATAACCGTGCGGCGACTGAGCCTGCTGCGCCAGGGGCGCAGGTATGAAAGCGCTGATTTTTGATTGTGACGGCGTCCTGGTGGATAGCGAAGCCCTGGCAGAAGAGACCCTGGAAACTCACCTTGGGCAGTGGCTGCCGGATCTGGATATTCCCACGCTGCTCAGCCAAGCCCTGGGCATGACGACCGCCGACATCCTTAAGCACTTGGAGCAGTTAAGCCGCCATCAGCTGCCGCCCGATGCCTCCGAGCGGGTCGATAGCGCCATAGAAGCGCGTCTGGCACGAGAACTCACCGCGATTGCGGGGGTTCACGACGCCGTTAGTAGTCTCGATTTACCCAAGGCCGTGGTCTCCAACAGCCGCCGCTGCCGCGTATTGGCATCGCTTGCAACAACGCAGTTGGAAGAGGCGTTGGGCGATGTGCCGATTTTCACGGCCGAGCAGGTCGATAACCCTAAGCCGGACCCAGCAATTTACCGCTTGGCGGCGCATGAGCTTGGCTGCCCGCCCAGCCGCTGCCTAGTGGTTGAGGATAGCGTGGCAGGCGTTACCGCTGCCCATGCCGCCGGCATGCGGGTGATTGGTTTTGTGGGCGCTAGCCATATCGACGACGAGCAGCCTAACCGCTTGCTCGCGGCGGGTGCTTGGCGAATTTTGCCCCATATGCGCGGGCTTCGCGCCTTAGTGGACGAGTGGCAATTACATCTGCAAGGACAAGATAACAATGAAACTGCTCAATAAACGTGCCGTGATTACTGGCGGTGCCCGTGGCATCGGACTCGCCATTGCCCAGCGCTATTTGGCCGAAGGGGCCAGTGTCGTGGTGGCCGATATCGATGCCGAGGCCATCGAAGACGCACTCTCCACGCTGCAGCAGGATGCCAGCGCCGAGCGGGTCATGGGCGTGGTGCTGAACGTGTGCGACCAAGGCTCTATCGATGCCATGGTGGAGAGCGTCACCGAGCGCTTTGGCGGCATTGATATTTTGGTCAATAACGCGGCGGTGTTCGATATGGCGCCGGTGCTGGAAGTGACCCAGGCCAGCTTCGACAAACAGTTTGCGGTGAACACCAAAGGCATGTTTTTCACCTTGCAGGCCGTGGCCCGCGCCATGGTGGCCCAAGGTCAGGGAGGCAAAATTATCAATATGGCCTCCCAGGCGGGCCGACGTGGCGAACCGCTAGTGAGTGTTTACTGCGCCAGCAAAGCCGCCGTGATTAGCCTGACCCAGTCCTGCGGGCTCGATTTGATCAAACACCGTATCAACGTCAACGGCATTGCCCCCGGCGTGGTGGATACCCCGATGTGGGAAGAGGTCGATGCGCTGTTTGCTCGCTACGAGAACCGCCCATTGGGCGAGAAAAAGCGCCTAGTGGGCGAGGCGGTGCCCTATGGCCGTATGGGGCTGCCGGAAGATCACACCGGCGCCGCCGTGTTTCTTGCCAGCCAGGATAGCGATTACGTCGTCGCCCAGACGCTCAACGTCGATGGCGGCAACTGGATGAGCTAAGACGCCTATGAGCCCTGATCTCGTTTCGTTAAGCCACCAACTGCTGGATGCCGCCGAAGGCAAGCCGCGCTTTATGGTTGCCCTGGCGGGGCCGCCGGGGGCCGGAAAATCCTACCGCAGCGCGCTGCTCTGTGAAGCGATCAACCAGCTGCGCCCAGGGCAGGCGGCAGTGGTGCCGATGGATGGCTACCACTTCGATAACGCCGTACTGGGCAATGAACAGCTGCCTGTGAAAGGTGCGCCGCACACCTTCGATGTGGAGGGCTTGCATCACGATTTAATGCGCATCCGTCGGGCGGATAAGCCGGTGGCCGTGCCGGTCTTTGATCGGCCGCTGGACCTTGCCCGTGCCGGTGGGCGGTTAATTACCCCCGCGCATCGCATTGTGATTGTGGAAGGCAACTATCTGCTGCTGGACCAAGACCCGTGGCGCTCGCTGCACGCGCTGTTTGACTGGACGCTAATGATCGACGTCGACGACGCAGTGCTCGTAGAGCGGTTGGTGAACCGCTGGCTCTGTATGGGCCAAGACCACAGCGGCGCGCTTGAGCGCACCCACCAAAAAGACATGCTGAACGCCGCGCTGGTAAAAACCAGCAGCGTGCCACCTGACCAGCGCTGGCGCTAGGACGCGCTTGCCCAGCCAATAACCCGGAGAGTGACGATGACCCAGCTTAATAACCATAATGTGGGTTCCCTCAGCGCGGCGGTTGAGACGCCGACCTATGATCGTCAGGCCGTGACGCCTGGCATCGTCCATATTGGCGTCGGTGGTTTTCATCGTGCCCATCAGGCGATGTACGTAGATGCGCTGATGAACCAAGGCGAAGCGCTGGATTGGGGCATTGTAGGCGTGGGGGTCATGCCCGGCGACAAACGCATGCAGCAGGCCCTCGCCGCACAAGACTACCTTTACACCCTCGTGGTCAAGCACCCTGACGGCGAATATCAGCCTCGGGTGATTGGCAGCATGGTGAACTATCTGTTTGCCCCAGAAGACCCCGAGTCGGTCATCGAAACCATGGCCGACCCCGCCATCAAAATTGTCTCGCTCACCGTTACGGAGGGCGGCTACAACTTTCATCCGGTCACCGGAGAATTCAACTTGGACGCCCCCCAGGTGCGCGACGATCTCGCCCATCCTGAGCGCCCCTCCACCAGCTTTGGCTTGGTAGTGGAAGCCCTGGTACGCCGCCGGGCACGGGGTATTGCGCCGTTTACGGTGATGTCCTGCGATAACATTCAAGGCAACGGCGATGTCGCCAAGCGCATGTTCAGCGCCTATGCCCGCGCCCGCAGTGCGGAGCTGGGCGACTGGCTAGCCGCTGAGGTAGCGTTCCCCAACGCCATGGTGGACCGCATTACGCCAGTGACCGCGCCCACGGATATCGAAGAGCTCTCACAGCGCTTTGGCGTTGAAGATGCCTGGCCCGTGGTGTGTGAGCCTTTTACCCAGTGGGTGTTGGAAGATCACTTCCCCTTGGGCCGCCCGGCGTTTGAGAAGGTCGGCGTGCAGGTTGTCGAGGATGTCGAGCCGTACGAACTCATGAAGCTGCGCCTGCTCAATGCCAGCCATCAGGCGCTGACCTACTTTGGCTATTTGGCGGGCTACCGCTACGCCCATGAAGTGTGCCAAGACCCGCTGTTTGTCGAGTTCTTGCTCGGCTACATGCGCGAAGAGGGCACGCCGACGCTGGCCCCCGTGCCGGGGGTGGATCTAGAAACCTACCGGCTGACGCTGATCGAGCGCTTTGCGAACCCGCAAATCAGAGACACCTTGGCGCGGCTGTGCGCCGAAAGCTCGGATCGCATTCCGAAATGGTTAGTGCCGGTGATTCGCCAGCAGCTTGCCCAGGGCGGCGAGATTGAGCGCAGCGCCGCCGTGGTGGCCAGCTGGGCACGCTACGCCGAAGGCGTCGATGAGCAGGGTCAGTCCATTGAGATCGTGGACCGTTTGCGCGAGCCGTTAATGGCCATTGCCGCCAATAACCGCACCCATCCAGGGGCCTTCGTGGAAAACCGCGAGCTGTTTGGCGACTTGGCGGACCAGCCTCGCTTCCTTAACGCCTACCTGGAGGCGCTGAAGTCGCTGCATGAACGAGGCGCACGGGCTACCCTTGAGGCTCTGGTCGCGTCCAAAGGAACGTTGTGATGTATATCGGGGTGGATTGCGGTACGCAAAGTACCAAAGTCGTGGTAGTGGATGTAGAACGGGGCGTCATTCTGGGCGAGGGCAGCCGCCCGCATCGCCTGGATGAAGGGGAGCATGGCCGCCGGGAGCAGGCACCCGCGGAGTGGCTGGCGGCGCTCAAGGGCGCGTTCTTTCAAGCGATTGAGCGCGCCGGGATCGATGCCAAGCAGGTGCGCGGTATTGGTGTGTCTGGCCAGCAGCACGGCATGGTGGCACTCGATGCCGATGGCGTTCCGGTGTATCCCGCCAAGCTGTGGTGCGATACCGAAACCAGCGCTCAAAATAGCGCGTTGGTAGAAACGCTGGGGGGCGAGGCGGGCTGCCTGGAGAAGCTGGGCCTGGTGCTGCAAACGGGCTATACCGCCTCAAAAGTGGCCTGGTTACGCGAGCATCAGCCGGATGCCTACCAGCGTATTGCTACGCTCTTGCTGCCCCATGACTACCTAAATTTTTGGCTGACTGGCGAACGGGTTACCGAGGCAGGCGACGCCTCGGGCACCGGTTACTTTGATACCCGCGCCCAGTGCTGGCAAAAAGAGGTGTTTGCTGCCATTGCGCCGGAGCTTGACCCTGACCGGGTACTGCCTCGGATCATTGACGCCCATGAACCCGCTGGCCGCGTGCGCCCGTTAGTGGCTCTGGAGCTGGGGCTAGGCGATAGCGTGGTGGTCTCCTCCGGCGGTGGCGACAACATGATGGGTGCGATTGGCACCGGCAATATTACCCAGGGGCTGGTCACGCTCAGTTTGGGCACTTCCGGCACGGTGTGTGCTTACTCACCTAATTCCGTGGTGTGTGACAGCGCCATGGTGGCGAATTTTTGTGCCAGCCACGGGGGATGGCTGCCGCTGATCTGCACCATGAACGTGACCTCGGCAACGACTCGCGTGCGTGAGCTGTTTGGGTTGGATTTGGCTACCTTTGGCGAACAGGTCGCCAGCGCCCCGATTGGTGCCGAGGGCGTCACCGTGCTGCCGTTCTTTAACGGTGAACGGGTGCCCATGCTGCCCGATGCCACCGGCGATTTTCTCGGGTTGACCAGCCTGAATATGACTCAGGCCAACCTCTGCCGAGGCGTGATGGAGGGTGCGACCTTTGGCCTACGCTATGGGCTGGAGCTGTTGGGCGAGCTGGCGGCGGGCACTAGCCAGATTCGATTGATTGGCGGCGGGGCGAAAAGCCCGGTGTGGCGGCAAATGGTCGCTGACATTACCAATACCCAGGTGATTTGCCCCGAGATTACCGATGCCGCCGCGCTAGGGGCAGCCATACAAGCGGCCTGGTGCGATCTACAGCCCGAGGGCGTTAGCCTGGCATCGCTCTGCGAGCGCCTGGTCCATCTGGATGCGGCCTCGCTGGCGGAGCCTGATGCCGAGCGTGTGGCCGCCTATGAAGGTGCCTATCATCGCTATTTGGCCGCGCTAGGGCAGCGCCATACGCTGTAACCACCCATTGCCTCCATGGCCGATTGCCTTGTACCGTGATCCACTCAACCACGGTAACGCAGCGGAGAATGCCATGGAGGCTAGCTTACGCCATCTGCTCACTACTCACGATATAGCGCCCACCGGCGAGCTAGAGCCGCTAAGCGGCGGCGACAGTGCGGCGGTGTATACGTTAGCCACGCGCCAGGGGCGGGTGATCGTGAAGCATGACGATCCCGAGCGCCTCAGGGGTGAGGCAGAAGGGCTGCACGCCCTTGCCCGGGCCAATACCTCGCTCATCATTCCCGAAGTGCTCGGCCAAGCGGAAGGCTGGCTAGTGATGGAAGCCCTGGAGACTCAGCCCGCCAACAAGCAGGATGCGACCGCGCTGGGAGAGGGCCTTCGCCAACTGCACGGCGTGATAGGCAACTCCCACGGTTGGCATGAAGACAACGCCTGCGGATTGACCCCGCAGCCCAATGCGCCACTGGCTGACGGGCGGCAGTTTCAGCGCGAGCGGCGCCTGCTTCCCCTTTGCGAGGCCTGTTTTCAGCGTGGTTTGCTTGATAGCGCGCTACGTCGCCGTATCGAGCAGCAGGCCGAACACCTGGAAAGCTGGTTGCCGGATGCTCCTGGGAGTTTGGTTCACGGCGACCTGTGGTCGGGCAATGTACTGACGACGCCCCGCGGGCCAGCGCTGATCGACCCGGCGATTTATCGCCACTACCCCGAGACCGACCTGGCCATGCTGACGCTGTTCGGCTCCCCCGGTGAAGCATTTTTCGAGGCCTACTGGAACGGCAACGCCCCGGCCGACTGGCCGAGGCGTGAAGCGCTGTTTCAACTCTACCCACTGCTTAACCATCTGCTGCTGTTTGGTGCCAGTTACCGCAATGGGGTCGAGCGCAGCGTAACGCTGCTGGAACGCGATTAAGCGCGCGTTATTAACGTTACCAGGACTTATAAGGCAGGAATTTTCCGTTCAGGGTCAGCAGTACTCGGTCGCCTTTTGGGTCTTCGATTTTGTCCACTTCCATGGTGAAGTCGATGGCGCTCATGATGCCGTCGCCAAACTTCTCTTGCACCACGTCTTTCAGCGTTTCGCCGTACACGCCGACCACTTCGTAGAGGCGGTAGACGAATGGGTCTTGGGGGATGGCTTCATCCCACGCTTTTGTGGGGAAGGCCGTGAGCGCGGTGGCGACGTGGCTATCCACTTCGAGTACGTCGCAGAGCTTATGGGCGATATCGGCGCTGGCGCTGTTCATGCCGTAGCAGGCAGAGGCGACCCACACCGGCGACATGCCGACGGCGCTGGCAATGTCATCCCAACTCATTTTTTTACGGGCTTTGGCAGCCAGCAGGGTATGGCGCATTTCGAGCTTATCCATGACGGACCTCCTTGGGAGTGAACTTCACTAGGTTTTCTTGTGGTTCGGTGGCAGGGGATGCCGGGGGTGAATCTGTAGTGGTGTCTGCAGACGCTAGCTGTACCGGGTTCACCGGCGTCGGATATCGTAGACCTTGGCCGTCGAACTCCTGGGTGCGCAGCTCGCTGGAGCGGTTCACCAGAAAATCGACCAGGTAGTTACGAATCGTGTAGAAGTGCGGATGCTTGACGATCTCCGCCCGCTGGCGGGGCCTTGGCAGGTCAATCTCCACCGCTTCGGCGATACGCGCTTGGGGGCCGTTGGTCATTAAGAAGATGCGGTCGGCCAGTAAGATCGCTTCGTCCACATCGTGAGTGATCATGAACACGGTTTGCTGATCCTGGCTCCAAATTTTGATCAGCTCGTCTTGAATGACGCCCCGGGTCAGCGCATCCAGCGCGCCGAACGGCTCATCCAACAGCAGCAGTTTGGGTTTGGTGGCAAACGCCCGGGCGATGCTCACCCGCTGGCGCATACCGCCAGAGAGCTGGGAGGGCTTGCGGTCTACCACCTCTTTCAAGCCGACCATTTCCAGGTACTTCATGCTGTGGTCGGTGACTTCCCGATCGCTCCACGCTTTCCAGCGGGCGCGTACGCCAAAGCGAACGTTTTCAAGCGCGGTGAGCCAGGGCAGCAGGCTGTAGTTTTGAAACACCACGCCACGCTCAAGGCCAGGGCCGCTGATCTCTTTGTTCTCCATCACCATGGAGCCTTCAGAGAACTGATCTAGCCCGGCGAGTGCGTTCATAATGGTGGATTTACCGCAGCCAGAGTGGCCGATGATGCACACAAACTCGCCCTTCTTGAGCTGAAAACTAATGTTCTCAAACACCGTTAGCGGTTCTGCCTCTTTCGTGGCGCCGGGGAAGCGCTTGGCAGCTTTCTGTACCTCTACAAAAGCATGACTCATGGTCGGCTCCTTATTCGGCGTAAGTGACAAACCGGGCAAGATAGGCAAGCGACATATCCAGCAGCATGCCCACCACGCCGATCATCAGGATGGAGAAGATCACGCTGGTCAGGTCGAGGTTGTTCCACTCATTCCAGACGTAGTAGCCAATGCCGGTGCCGCCCACTAGCATCTCGGCAGCCACGATGACCAGCCAGGCAATGCCGATGGAGATCCGCATGCCGGTCAGAATGGTGGGTGCGGCCGCAGGTAGAATCACTTTGAAGGCCGTTTGCAGCGACGACAGCTCGTGGGTGCGGGCCACGTTCACCCAGTCGTTGCGCACACCCGCCACGCCAAAGGCGGTGTTAAGCAGCATTGGCCAAATAGAGCAGATAAAGATCACGAAGATGGCGGAGGCTTCAGAGTCGCGAATGATGAACAGCGCTAGCGGCATCCAGGCCAGCGGCGAGATAGGCCGCAGCACCTGAATAAACGGATTGAGCGCTTTGTACGCCAGGGGCGACATGCCAATTAAAAAGCCAATCGGAATCGCCACCAGCGCGGCCAGCAGGTAGCCGCTGAGCACGCGGTAGAGCGAGTAGCCCAACTGAATGCCAATGCCTTTGTCGTTGGGGCCTGCATCGTAAAAAGGGTTAGAAAGCTCCTGCCACGCTTTCACGGCGATTTCCGAGGGCGGCGGTACTTTGGCGCTCTCATCGGCCCCGGCCAGCAGCTGTTCGTACTCACTTAGCGCCTCGCCGCCGCCCATCAAGGGCGATTGATTCAACCCTTCCCAAACGCCCAGGCCAACCACGAGCAGCATAATGGCGAGAATCGTGGCGCGAACGTTCAGGCTTAATTTCCATTCGGTGGTGGTGCGGTCCATGGTTAACCCCTCCGAATGGTGAAGCTGTCGACATACGCTTCAGGCTGGGTGTAATCAAAGGTTTTACCCATGATTTGATAGTTGCGGGCGGTCTCTTCGGGCGCTTCGTACCCCAGCTCGCGCATCACGGTCTGGGCATCGGTGGCCAGGTACACATCCCGGGCAATCTGCTGATAATCCACGTCGCCTTCGATATAGCCCCAGCGCTTCATTTGCGTCAGGATCCACACCGCCATGGAGTGCCAGGGGAATGGGTCGAAATCGATGCGGTCCGGCACGTTCTGCACGCCGCCTAAACCGTCGGCAAATCGCCCGGTGAGTACCTGTTCAATCACCGTGACCGGCTGGTTCAGGTAGTTCGTCGGGGCAATGGCTTCGGCAATTTCTGAGCGGTTAGCGGGGTCTGAAGAGTACTGGGTAGCATCGATAATCGCCCGCAGCAGTGCGCCATAGGTGTTCGGGTTTTCGCGGGCGAAGCGGGCGCTGGTGGCAAAGGCGCAGCAGGGGTGGCCGTCCCAAATCTCTTTGGTCAGCAGGTGAATAAAGCCGATGCGTTCAAACACCGCGCGCTGGTTGAAGGGGTCGGGGGATAAGAAGCCGTCGATGTTGCCTGCCCGCAGGTTGGCGACCATTTCGGGCGGCGGAATTACGCGAATTTGAATATCTTGATCCGGGTCTAAGCCGTGCTCGGCCACGTAGTAGCGCAGTAGGAAGTTGTGCATGGAGTACTCGAACGGTACGCCAAAGGTGAAGCCTTTCCACTGCTGGGGGTCGCGCTTATCCAGGTGGTCGTTATGCAGCACAATCGCCTGACCGTTGATATTTTCTACCGCAGGCATAATGAACGGCTCAGGGGTCGAGCCTGCACCGAGGGTCATCGCCAGCGGCATGGGCGTTAGCATGTGCGCCGCGTCGTATTCGCGGTTGAGGGACTTGTCCCGCGCTACCGCCCAGCCAGCGGTTTTAATCACCGAGACATCCAGGCCGTAACGCTCATAAAAGCCCATAGGGTGGGCCATGATGATGGGCGTGGCGCAGGTGATGGGAACGAAGCCGACATTAAGCTGGGTTTTCTCAAGCGGCCCTAAACTCTCTTTCACTGCGGCTTTAATCGAATCTAGGGGGAACAGGCTCGCCAGCGCCGCAGCGGCCGTCCCGCCACCTACCAGCTTCATAAACTGGCGGCGGTGCATATCGCTATGGCCAAACATGCCGCGCACCAGCGCGCTTTCGACCATGCGATCCATCACATCATCGGCACTATTCGGCGTGGACGCCGCTGTTTTCGCGCTTGGCTGAGTAGACGACGTAATAATGCTGGGTTGGGAAGAGTGGCACTGATGACAATCGCACTGCCGTCCGTGAATCAGTGATTGGCGATGATCAAACGGGTTGCCAAGACTGCTGTGGTCGTTGTTCTCTTTCATGGACGTTTACCTCACAGGAGCAAAAGGGCTTTAGGCTGCGCCGTCTTGGTGCGAAACGTGTCCCTGCGGCGCTATTTCTATTGATAGCGACTTATATGCCAGAACGGCCTTTTTTTAGTTTTTATCATGTTTATCAATAGTTTATTGATTTTTTGAAGGGGGCGCGAAGTCTTCAGATAAAACACGATTTTTCGTAACTCACGATATTTCGTTGTTTAAATAACGAAAGTTCGTGATTGGCCCGTTGTTTGTATGGAGTAAGCGACATCCTGCTGGCAAATGAGGAGCCTGCGATGCACGCTGTCACCCTGAAAGATGACGCTCACCCGTCCTTAACGCTGATGGCTCACCACACGCCGTTGGCCATGGTGATTATTGATCCTCTGAGCGACCGCTTAATTGATGCCAATACCGCAGCGTGCCAACTGCTATTGATTCATCACGAACAGCCGCTCGCCACTCCCTTTAGCCACCGTCTAAGCGCTTCATTGCCGCTATGGGTCAGCTTTACCGATGAAGTGCTGACGACCGGCCAAGGCTGGTCGGATGATTTAGTGCTGTTGGATAGCGTCCGCCAGCCTCGTCGTGTCGAGGTCTATGGGCAACGCTTACACGACTCCTCACAGCTATTGCTCACGCTAATCGATCGCAATAAAGCCGAGCAGCGCCGCGCCAAGGCCGAACTCAGCCGCCAACACCGCCAGGGGGAGGTGGGTTGGCAGCGGGTCGAGCAGGTGTTCGAGCGTATCGAAAAGCAGAACCAGCTGATTCTCAGCGCTGCCGGGGAGGGCATTTATGGCCTGGATGCGGAGGGGAAAACCACGTTCGTCAACCCGGCTGCCGAACGCATTCTCGGCTGGAGCACGGAAGATATGGTGGGCCACGATGCGCACTTAATGTTTCACCACACCCACGCTGATGGCAGCCACTTTCCGGTACAGCAGTGCCCCATCCATGCCTCGTTTAGCGATGGCCAGGTGCACCATGTGGATGACGAAGTGTTCTGGCATAAAAACGGCGATGCGATTCCCGTGGAGTACACCAGCACGCCGATTTTTGAAATGGGCCGCTTAGTGGGGGCCGTCGTACTGTTTCGCGATATTCGCGAACGTAAACGGGCCGAGCAGCAGCTGCGCGATGCACTGGAAGAGGTGGAGTCGCTCAAGCGCCGATTGGAGCTGGAGAACCAGTACCTGCAAGAAGAGATTAAAGCCGAGGTGAATCATCGCAATATCGTCGGCAACAGCCCGGCGGTCGCAAAGCTGGTGCAGCAGATCGCCATGGTGGCCCCCACCAGCGCGAACGTGTTAATTAGCGGCGAATCGGGCACGGGCAAAGAGCTGATTGCCCGGGCGATTCATGCAGGCAGTACCCGCAGCGACCGGCCGTTGATCCGCGTGAACTGCGCCGCGATTCCTCGTGACCTCTTCGAGAGTGAGTTTTTTGGCCATGTAAAAGGCGCCTTTACCGGTGCGGTACAAGACCGGCCAGGGCGCTTTGAGTTGGCCCACGGCGGCACGCTGTTTCTGGATGAAGTGGGGGAGATCCCGCTGGAGCTACAAAGCAAGCTGCTGCGCGTATTGCAGGATCAGCAGTTCGAACGGGTGGGGGATAACCGCACTCGCGAAGTGGATGTGCGGGTGATTGCAGCGACCAACCGCGAGCTAAAAGAGATGATCGATGCCGGTCAGTTTCGTGAGGATCTCTACTTCCGTTTGAACGTTTTTCCCATCGATTCCGTCCCGTTACGAAAACGTATCGAAGACGTCCCGCTGCTGGCGCGCCACTTCTTGCATCGCGCCTGCCTGAAATTCAACAAGCCGGGCGTGCGAATACCGCCAGCTCAGCTAGAGGTCCTCGCTCGTTACCCGTGGCCGGGCAATATTCGTGAATTGGAGAACGTGATCGAACGTCAGGTGATCGTGACCCAGGATCAGCGGCTCTCTTTTGATGATTTGCTACTGGCAGAGCCGCCATCCCGTCATACGACGTTCAACATACCGGCGCAAGATCATAGCGCGCTACCTGAACACCCGCTCACCGAGCAAGCGCTATGTCACCAGCAGCGCTGCAATGCGCTAAAAGCGTTGAAAGCGGCAAAGGGCAAAGTGTCTGGAGCGGGAGGGGCGGCGGAACTGTTAGGGATGAAGCCGACGACGCTGGCCTCACGTCTACAGAAATGGGGCGTCGATCTGCGGCAATATCGCCAGCGTGGTCGCAAAAGTGCGCCCACCAACGATGCTTTGGACTAAGGTAAGGAAGGATCCGCTTGACATCAGTGTTGTACACACAAATCAGGCAAGTTCAAGTCTAGCATACATACATGAATGTAACTATAATGCCACTCTTTCAGAATGGCGCTCTGCCGCGCCGTCTTACGTTGACACCTAGAGGCAATCCCATGCGACTAGCACACTGGGCAGTCAATGCCCCCTTTCGCCCCCTGTTGTTAGCAGTGCTCACGTCTTCGTTCATCCTGCCTGCCCAAGCGGCCGACTTGGTGACCATTACCCGTGATGCGCTGAATAACAACGCGGCCCTGGCCTCTGCCCGGTCTGAGTTCTCCAGCGTCGAGGCGGCGCGTGACGTTGCACGTGGCGGACTGTTGCCGCAGGTGAATGCCTCCGGTAGCGCTACGCATAACGAGCAATTCGAGAGCCAGGGCTCTGCCCGCAGTGCAGGCACCGGTGCTGGAGCGGGTTCCAACGCTGGCGTCGGCGTCAGTGATGATAGCTATAACACTGTCTCCTTGACGCTAGAAGCCACCCAGGCGCTGTTCAACGCGGTCACGCGCCAGGAAGTCAACCAGGCAGAGCGTCAGATCGATCAGCAGGTGTATCTGCTGGCCGCCACCGAGCAGCAACTGCTGATCGATGTGGCAAGTGCCTACTTCGATATTCTACGCGCCCACGAAGTGTTAGAAGCGCGCTTGGCCCAAGAGCGTGCCATTGGTCGCCAGCTCGAGCAGGCCCGCGAGCAGTTCGAAGTCGGCCTGATCGCGATTACCGAGGTAGAGGAAGCGCGGGCGAGCTTCGATCAATCTCGCGCCGATCGCATTGCCGCCGAGAGCAACCTGCAAGTGGCGTTTGAAGTATTAGAGCAGCTCACGGGGCAGCGTTATGCCAGCATCGAAGCCCTGGGCGACAGCATGCCCATCGCGCTGCCGACGCCCACCGACCGTGACTACTGGGTCGAGCAGTCTCTGGAGCGCAACCCGCAGGTACTTGCCCAGCAGGCGGGTATTGAAGTCTCCCGTGTGGGGGTAGAGCTGGCCCGCGCGGGTCGCTTGCCCACCGTGCAAGCGTTTGCCAACTACCAGTACGCCGACAGCGATAGCGAGCTGGTCAGCGGTTACGACACGTCCGCTCAGGTCGGTGTGTCAGCGAACGTGCCGATTTACACCGGCGGCAGTACCAGCGCCAGCATTCGTCAGGGCACGTTCCAGTTAGAGAGCAGTCAGTACGACTTCGAGTCTCAGCGCCGCACCACGATTCAGCAGGTTCGCTCGCTCTACACCCAGGTCAGCAACAACGTCGAAACGGTCGAAGCGCGCCAGCAGGCCATCGTGTCCAACCGCAGCGCCCTGGAAGCGACCCGCGCCGGTTACGAAGTGGGAACCCGTAACATCGTCGACGTGCTGAACGCCGAGCAGAATCTCTATAACGCCATCGCCAACTACGCCGAAGCGCGTTACGACTACGTCGTGAACCTGTTGTCGCTGCGCCAGCAGGCGGGACTGCTCGACGTGGACGCCATCGAAGAAGTGAACGCATGGCTCACCGGCGATGACGTCAACTTCACCCTACCGGAAAGCAACGAGCCCGACGCGTACCAGCGCGCGATGGACATTGGCGCGCCGCCCACCCCAGGCGCCTAATCTTCGTTGTGCATGCCCCCGTGGCGATCGGTCAATGTTTAGAAAAATGAATGGGAAATCGACGCATGAAAAGAGTGATTCACTCAGGTAGAGCGAGTCTAGTGACGCTGATCGCCGCGTTAGCGCTCACGGCATGTGGTCAGGAGCAGCCACAAGAGCAGCAAAGCCAGCAGGAAGCGCCGCCCCACCCGGTGGAAGTCGCTGAAATAGCGCGTCAAGACATACCGCTGGATAAATCCTACCCCTCGCTGCTACGCAGCGACAGCGAAGTGACGCTGGTGGCGCGGGTGAGCGGGTTTCTGGAAGAGCGCCACTTCGAGCCGGGCCAAATGGTGGAGCAGGGCGACCGGCTTTATACCATCGAGCCTGACCTTTATCAGGCGACCGTCAACCAGCGTGAAGCCGACCTGCAAAGCGCTCGCGCCGAGCTGGCCCGTGCCCAGCGGGATGCTCAGCGTTTCGAGCAGTTGCTGAGCCAAAACTCCGTTAGCCGCCAGCAGTACGACCAAGCGCTTGCCGAGCAGCGCGTGGCGCAAGCCAACGTGGCCCAGGCGGAAGCGGCGCTGACCAGCGCCAATCTGGATTTAGGCTACTCCAACGTGACGGCACCGGTGTCGGGCATGATCAGCTTGAGCCAGATCAACGTCGGTAACCTGGTGAATTCGGGCACCGAGCTCGCCACGATCACGCCGCTGGATCCGCTGGAAGTGCGCTTCCAACTGCCCCAGCGGGATGCCTTCGAGCTGCGTCGTCAGCTTGGCAACGACGGTGATGCTTCCCAAATCACCGCTCGCCTACAGGTGCCTGGGCTGGATGGTAGTGAAGGCAGCGAGCTGGAAGGTCGTTTGGACTTCCTCGGCTCCCGCGTGGATACCGGCACCAGCACCGTGCAGGCCTCGGCGACCTTTGCCAATCCCGATGGCGCGGTACTGCCCGGCCAATTCGTGCGCGTGCGCATCGAAGGTTTGAAACGCTTCGATGTACTGGCCGTGCCGGAAATTGCCGTGACCCAAGGTCTGATGGGCCCGCTGGTCTACGTGCTGGATGACGAGAACAAAGCTCGCGAACGCACCGTTCAGTTAGGCGAAGTCGCAGGCCCCTGGCAAATCATCCGCGATGGCTTGGAGCCAGGTGACCGCGTTGTCGTCGGCGATCCGGCTGGCTTGGAGGCGGGCGTCGTGATCGACCCTCAGTCGTTTAGTGGCGACGCTGCTGACCTCGTGGAAGAGACCGAGCAAGAAGAAGCCCAGGAAGAAGCGGAAGCCGCCGACGCGATGCAACAAGCCGACGGCGCACAACCCGCTGCTGAAGGGGAAGAGGGCGCGCAATAATGAATTTCTCTAACTTCTTTATCAGCCGCCCGATTTTTGCCACGGTACTGGCAATTATCGTCACGCTGGTAGGCGTGATGGCCATGCGGGTGCTGCCGATCGAGCAGTACCCTAGCGTGGTGCCGCCCACGGTATCGGTTCAGGCCCAGTTCCCAGGGGCGGATGCCGAAACCGTGGCACAGACGGTCGCTGCGCCGCTGGCCGAGGCGATTAACGGCGTCGAGGACATGCTCTACATGACCTCCAACAGCGCCGATAATGGCACCATGAGCCTGAGCGTGGCGTTCAACATCGGCACGGATGGCGACATAAATACGATCAACGTCAATAACCGTGTTCAGGGGGCGCTGTCGCAGCTGCCCGAAGCCGTCCAGTCTCAGGGGGTGACCGTCGAGCTGCGGTCAGACTCGATCCTGATGCTGGTGGCCTTGACCTCCCAGAGCGGTGATTATGACAAGATCTATATGCAGAACTACGCCACGCTCAATATTCTCGATGAGCTGCGCCAAGTGCCTGGGGTGGGTAATGCCGAGGTACTTGGCGGTGGCGAGTTTGCCATGCGTATCTGGATGGACCCTGACAAGCTAGCGCAGTACGACCTTACGCCTAGCGAAGTGGCCAGTGCCATTCGTGCTCAGAACACCGAAATCCCCGCCGGTAACTTGGCCGCGACGCCACAAAGCGAGCCGCGCGCCTATACCTATACGATTACCGCCGGTGGACGTCTCACGAGCACTGACGACTTCCGCGAAATCTTCCTGCGTACCAATCCCGATGGCTCATCGCTGCGTCTGGAAGACGTCGCACGGATCGAGCTGGGTGCCTCCTTTTATGGTGTCGATGCGCGTTTGAACGGCGATGCCATGACGCCGATCATCATCAACCAGCAGCCGGGGGCCAACGCGCTGGAAACCGCGGATGCGGTGCGCGCTACCATGGAGGAGTTGTCCGGGCGTTTCCCGCCGGGCCTGGAGTACGTAACTCCGTATGATACGACGCTGTTCATCGATGCCTCGGTCGAAACGGTCATCAAGACGTTCATCGAAGCGTTCCTGATCGTTATCGTGATTCTGTTTATCTTCCTGCAGAACTGGCGCTTTACCGTCATCGCCATGTCGGTGGTGCCGGTATCGGTGATCGGTACCTTCGCAGGCTTCTATCTATTCGATTTCTCGATCAACCTGCTGACGCTATTCGCGTTGGTGTTGTCGATAGGTATCGTGGTGGATGACGCGATACTGGTGGTCGAGAACGTCGAGCGGGTCATTAGCGAAGAGGACGATATCAGCGTTCGTGACGCGACGATCCGCGCTATGAAGGAAGTGGGCGGGCCGGTTATCGCCACGTCACTGATCATGGCGGCGGTCTTCGTGCCGGTGGCTTTCCTGGGCGGGTTTACCGGGCAGATCTATCAGCAGTTTGCGATCACCGTGGCCATTTCGGTAGCGCTGTCGGCGTTGATGGCGTTGACCTTTACCCCAGCCCTGTCGGCGATCTTCATCAAGCACAACTTGCACCATTCCAAGCAGTCGGCCTTTAGGCGTGCCATCAGCACGCCACTGCGTCTGTTCGACCGCTTCTTTGCCGGTTTTACCGCCGTGTACATGTGGTTCGTCAAGAAGCTGGTGCGCTTCTGGGTGCTGGCGTTGGCGCTCACCGTGGCAGTGGGCGCGGGCTCCTATTGGCTCTACGCCAACACGCCCTCGACACTGGTGCCCGAGACCGATCAGGGAATCGTGCTGGCGAGTATCTCCTTGCCGGATGCTGCCTCGCTGAGCCGTACCCAGGCATACATGGCGGAGCTGAGCGAGCAGATCGAAGCGATTCCAGGGGTCGAGTACTCTTCTGCGGTGGCGGGCTATGACATTCTGTCCAGCGCGGTGAATACCGCACGCGGCATCATGTTCATCAACATGAAGCCATGGGCGGAGCGTGAGCTCACTGCCAATGAGCTGGTTGGCCGCATCATGCAGCTGGGTGCCAGTATCGATGGCGGTTCGGCGATGGCCTTCAACGTGCCGCCGATCATGGGACTGTCTACCACCGGTGGTTTCACCGGTTACCTGCAGTCGTTCGACGGGGCGTCTACTCGGGAACTGTATGAAGCCTCGCTGCAAATCATGCAGGCCGCGAACCAGCACCCTGTATTGAACCGAGTGTTCACGACGTTCAACGTAAACGTGCCCTCGTACCGGGCGGAGATCGACCAGCAAAAAGCGCTCAGCTACGGCGTCGCGCTTGAGAATATCAATTCGGCGCTGGCGAACACCTTTGGTAACGGGTTCGTGAACTACTTCAGCTACCAAAACCGTAACTTCCAGGTGTACTTGCAGAACGAAGACGAGTTCCGTAAAACGCCGGAAGACGTCAACAACGTCTACGTGCGCGGCGGTAATGGCGAGCGTATCCCGCTCTCTGAGTTCGTCACCCTCGAACGCCAGACGGGGCCTGCGGTCGTGTCACGGTTTGGGGTCTACGCAGGGGCGCAGTTCCAGGGTAACCCGGCACCGGGCTACAGCTCGGCTCAGGCCATCGAAGCCATGGAAGAAGTGGTGCAGGAGACGCTGGGTGATAACTGGGGCATGGGCTGGACCGGTACGGCGTATCAGGAATCCAACCTGGGGAATACGGCAACGCTTGCGATCGTGTTCGGTATCCTGATGGTGTTCCTGATCCTAGCGGCGCAGTACGAAAGCTGGTCGTTGCCGCTGGCGGTACTGACCGCCACGCCTTTCGCATTCCTTGGCGGTATTGGGGGGATCGTGCTGCGTGGTTTGGATACCAGTGTCTACGTGCAGATCGGCATGCTAGTGGTGGTCGGTCTGGCGGCGAAGAACGCCATCCTGATCGTCGAGTTTGCCGAGCTGCAGCGTAAAGAGCTGGGTAAATCGATTCGCGAAGCGGCGATTACCGCAGCAGAACTGCGCTTCCGTCCGATCGTCATGACGTCGCTGGCGTTTGTCTTCGGTACCTTGCCCTTGGCCTTGGCGACCGGTGCCAGTGACGTAAGTAGTCACCACATCGGTACCACGGTCGCCGTGGGGATGGCATCCGTAGCGATTCTGGGGAGTCTGTTCATTCCCAGTTTCTACGCCATGATTGCCGCAGTATCGGATTGGCTCTACCGCAAGCGCCATCCGAACCAGGAGCGTCAAGAGCAAGCGGAGCTCGGCCACGATAAGGCGTAACCTATCTGGCCAGGCCTACCACGGGCGCCCCTTTACGGGGCGCCCGTTTTTTTTGCCAGCGTTATGATACGGGTCAAATCTGCCGCTTCATAAGCGATTAAGATGAGCTACGCTAGTAGTGACCACCGTTTTCAGCTTGTACGTAATAAACGTCAATAAATAGAGCTTGGGTCAGGCGAAAACAAGACTGGGCAACGCGCTCAGAGGAGAACACGCCATGCAAACGCTTATCTCTGCTGCTCTGCAGTTTCCTACCATCGTTTTTACCTTTTTATTAGCGCTCATTGCGCTCTATTGGCTGCTGGTGCTCATTCGGCTAGCGCCGTTGGAGCTATTCGAACGCGACAGCTTGCGCGATGATCACATGGCCAGCACGCTCGTCTCGCTAGGGTTTGCTGGCGTGCCCGCCACGCTAGCGCTCAGCGTCTTAGTGCTCTTTGCCGGGGCGCTGTCGCTTGCCGTTGAGCTCCTGGCCCTGCGCTGGATGGCGCTGGGCATGCTTAGGGTGCCGGTGGGGGTACTGGTGGTGTGGGCTGCGCTCGCGGTGGCTTCTCCCATGGCCGCCGCTGTATGCCATGTGTTGCAGCGTGGGCTGCACCGTTATCAACCCTTCAAACGCCGCTGCCTGCTGGGCGCTACCGTCGTGGTGGCAGAGCGCCAAAACGATGAATCTGCCAGCGCTACGCTGCTCAATGAGCCCAGCAGTACGGTCAAATTGCACTGCAAAGCCGGGGACTGCCCGCAGCCAGGGGAGCGCCGTGTGCTGGTGAAATATCTTGCTGAGGAGGGTGCGTACCGAAGCGTTTTAGAGCAGCACTACTTGGACACGCGCGTGCGTATCAATAAGCTTCGTTTGCAGCACAAGCATCACCCTAACGGCTACTCTACCTGACTTCTGTTTGGGTTAATGAAACCAGCGCCGCCACTGCTTCGTCAGCCAACTCAGTAATGAGGACGAAACGGCGGTGCTGGGGGCCGCTGCGCGATGTGCACGTGCCGGTTCGTTGAGGAAGTGGCGAATGGGCGTGACCTGCTCAGGCGTATTGAGCATCGGCGCGTGACCACAGCCCGCTGCGGTCAACGTCGTCAACGTAGGCTGTGCCTCCGCCATCTTGGGAAGCGTCTCGGCGTCGAGCAGGGTCGATGTCTCCCCTCGAATCACCATGATCGGGCAGCGTATATTGGCCCAGTCCGCCCAGGTGTCCCTGGGCGTGTCGTGGATAAACTGCTCGCCGATGCGTGGGTCGAAGTGGTAGGTCCAACTGCCATCGGGCAGGCGGCGGGCACTATGAAGGGCAAGCTCTCGCCACTCCTCGTCGCGAGTAATGCCGAAGCTAGCGTAATGCTTGGTGAGTTCCGCTTTTAAGTCGGCAAAGTTGTTGAACCGATGCGTCACGCCAAAGTAGCTCGACAGAGCGATCAATCCCTCTTTGTTCAATTCTGGCCCTACGTCGTTGAGGATCAACCGTGAAATACGCGCGCGATGCTGCTCGTTAGCCGCGATCAGTATCCCTAACAGGCCGCCCATCGACGTGCCGAGCCAGTCCACCTGTTCGAGCTGATAGTGATCCAGTAGTGCGATCGCGATGGTGAGGTAGTGGCTGTAGAGATAGTCGTGAGCGGGAAACAGCGACCAGCTCGATAACCCTCGTCCGGGGGTATCGGGCGCGAGGATTCGCCATTCACTGCCCAGCTCTCTTGCCAGCGCAGCAAAGTCGCCGCCGTGACGGGCAAGGCCGTGCCAGGCGATCAACGTGCGTGGTGCATCTGGGTTCCAGATACGAACGGCAATGTCCAGTTCGCGCACGCGAACAAACTCTAACGCATCCATACGGGGTACCTGTCAAAACGGATACGCTCAGTATAGTCCGCTATGCTGCAGCGCAATAGGAAGAGTCAGCTCAGCGGTGTAGCATGGCCATCAGGGCATCGATCAATTCGCCGCCTCGTTCGCGAAGCGAAAAGGCATCCGGGTTGCGCAGCCAGTCGTGGAACAGGCCGCCCAGCGTGGACTGCATGAGCCGCGTGGCCACCTCTGGCGTGACATCGTCGCGTAAAAGCTGTTGCTGTTGAGCGAGCTGAAACACCACGAGCATCTCGTCGAAGCACTCTTCCGCAATTTCGTCCTGCATTTCGATGGGATTGATATCACTAAAGAATTCACAGCGATGCAGCAAAATGGAAAGAATGCGCTGGTGGGAGGGCTGCTCCAAACGGTTCAACCCCGCGTGGCAGGCAAGACGAATGGCATCGAGCGGCGATACGGTTGGGTCGGCGTTATTGACCTCTTCCATCAGCGACTGGAACGGCATGCGCACTCGCTGCACCAGGGCCATGAACAGGTCGCCTTTGTTCTTGAAGTGCCAATAAACGGCGCCTCGGGTAAGGCCAGCATGGCGAGCGATTTGCTCTAACGACGTGCGTGCAACGCCTTTTGCGAAAAACACCTCTTCAGCAGCATCCAACAGCGCTTCGCGAGTTGCAGCAGCCTCCGCTTTGGTTTTTCTTGCCATGAAACCATTACCTCAATATCAACACAGAATGGCACTATTTTATCTGATGTGACGGCTTTTTTACATTCAAAACTGTATGGATAGCGGGTTAAGTTGATAATGTAGGTTATCAAGCGCGTTACTTGATGCTGAAAAGCGTATAAGATCGATTTAGAAACGCTGTTTTAAAACCCTGAGGCACCGTGTTTTGGCGTGTCAGGCTCTGTCTCAACGTACGTGTAAGGAATGGCAATGGCGCGAGCACCTTTCTCTCTAGCTGGGCATACTGTGATGCCCGGACAACGTTTACAGATCGACGTGCCGGTGGCGCGCCTGTATACCCATACGCCGCTGCATATTCCGGTTGAAGTGGTCCACGGCCGCAAAGAGGGGCCGGTGATGCTGGTGTGCGGCGGGATTCATGGCGATGAGATCAATGGTGTGGAGATCGTCCGCCGCTTGCTGCGCTCGAAAGCGATCAATAGTCTGCGCGGTACGCTAATTGCGGTGCCGGTGGTGAATGTCTTTGGCTTTCTTCAGCAGACTCGCTACCTCCCTGACCGCCGGGATTTGAACCGCTGCTTTCCGGGCAGTGAAAAGGGCTCGCTGGGTGGCCGCATTGCGGCGCTGTTCCGGGAGGAGATCGTCGATCATGCCACCCATATCATCGATTTGCATACGGGGGCCATTCACCGCACTAACTTGCCTCAAATCCGTGCACAGTTGAGTGCGGGCAGCGAAACCGAGCGTATGGCCGACGCTTTTGGCGCGCCGGTCATTTTGAACGCGGAACTGCGCGAAGGCAGCCTGCGCCACTACGCCCAAAGCCGCGGTATTCCGGTGCTCACCTATGAAGCGGGTGAGGCGCTGCGCTTCGATGAGTGGGCTATCGCCCCTGGCGTACAGGGCGTGCTGCGCGTCATGCGTCGGTTGGGCATGCTGACGGGCGAGCAGCGCCGCCGAGCACCGGCCCCGGCTGAACTGGCCAATGGCTCAAGCTGGGCGCGTGCGCCCATCGATGGCATCCTGCGGCCCAAAGTGCGCCTGGGGGCACGGGTGGCCAAGGGCGAAGTGCTGGGCAAGGTAGCGGACCCGTTCGGTAACGACGAAGATGAAGTACGCTCCATGGCCGATGGTATCGTCATCGGCATGAGCCGCTTGCCGCTTGCCAACGAAGGGGAAGCGCTCTACCACATCGCCCGCTTCGACGAAATCGAAGAGGCCGAAACGGCGATCGAGAGTTTCCAATCCAGCCTAACGCCTCCGCCAGACGCAATGTATTAATACGCTTCGATAGGAAAATGCTATTAGGCTAATAGCCATGCAACCAGCGCCATGGATGGCGAGATACCGCCTTGTTGACTATACCTGTGTGGGTGCCGCCTTAGCTTACGTTAAAAAAGCAGCAGCGAGCGGTGCTTTCCAGTGGTACAGACCGTGCCATGTCGAGCGTGACAAGGAGGAAGAGTAATGAGCAGTGGTAGCCAGCATCCCACCACCAATGAAGCAGGTATTCCGGTATCGAGCGATGAGCATTCGCTATCGGTAGGCGCGGATGGCCCGATCGTCATGCACGATCACTACCTGATGGAGCAAATGGCGGCGTTTAACCGGGAAATGATTCCTGACCGCCAGCCCCACGCCAAAGGCAGCGGCGCGTTTGGCCACTTCGAAGTCACTCACGACGTCAGCCAATACACCAAGGCGGCCTTCCTGCAGCCAGGCACAAAGACCGATGTGCTGATCCGTTTTTCCACCGTGGCAGGCGAGAGCGGTAGCCCGGACACGTGGCGCGACCCTCGTGGCTTCTCGATTAAGTTCTACACCGAAGAAGGCAACTTCGACATGGTGGGTAACAATACCCCCGTGTTCTTCGTGCGCGACCCGATGAAGTTCCAGCACTTCATACACTCCCAAAAGCGCCGCGCAGATAACGGCCTGCGGGACCACGATATGCAGTGGGATTTCTGGACGTTGGTGCCCGAATCTGCCCACCAAGTCGCGTGGCTAATGGGCGACCGCGGTGTGCCCGCCACGTGGCGACATATGAACGGCTACTCCAGCCACACCTATATGTGGGTGAACGAGGAAGGTGAGCGGTTTTGGGTGAAGTATCACTTTAAAACCGATCAGGGCATTAAGTGCATGACCCAAGAGCAGGCCGACCAGATGGCCGGTAGCGATGCGGACTACCACCGCCGGGATCTGTTCGAGGCGATCAAGCGCGGCGACTACCCGACTTGGACGCTGCACATGCAGATCATGCCGTTTGAGGATGCCAAGACCTACCGCGTTAACCCCTTCGACCTTACCAAAGTGTGGTCGCATAAGGATTATCCGCTGATCGAAGTGGGCAAGCTGACGCTAGACCGCAATCCCACGGATTTCCATAGCGAGATCGAGCAGGCCGCGTTCGAGCCCAACAATATGGTGCCGGGCACCGGGCTTTCGCCGGATAAAATGCTGTTAGCGCGCTCCATTTCCTACGCCGACGCTCATCGTGCGCGGTTAGGGGTGAACTACAAGCATATTCCGGTTAATACGCCCAAGAGCCCCGTGCATAGCTATGGCCAGGGTGGCGCAATGCGCATTCGTCACGCCACCGACCCGGTGTACACGCCTAACAGCAAAGGCGGCCCCAAGGCAGACGGGCAGCGCTATCCGGAAGATGCGGTGTGGTCGACGGATGGGCAATTCGTGCGCGCCGCGTATACGCTGCGCAAAGACGACGATGACTGGAGCCAAGCGCACGCATTAGTGCGTGAGGTGATGGACGATGCCCAGCGCGACCGTTTGGTTTCCAACGTGGTGGGGCATCTTTCCGGTGGCGTGACGGAACCGGTCTTGGAACGCGCCTTTGAGTACTGGCGCAATATTGATCAAGAAGTAGGCGAGCGTATTGAGCAAGGCGTTCGCGCGCAGTAGCCCTCAAAAGAAAACGCCCAGCGATAGCATCGCTGGGCGTTAGCCAAACCACCAGCCCGTTGGCCGTCAGGTCACGGGCTGGTCGGGCGTATTCTATTCAATAGCCTCCATTTCGAACTCCGGCTCACGAACCAGGCCAAGCGCGTCATCAAACAAGCGTAAGCCCGCGCCCTCTTTATGTGCGTGCTCCGACAGGTGACGGCGGAACCGACGCCCGCCAGGGCAGCCCTGGAAAAGCCCTAGCAAGTGGCGAGTAATATGATTGAGCTTCGCCCCCTCATCTAGCCGCTGCTGAATGTACGGGCGAAACGCCGTGGCCGCTTCCAAGCGTGTACGGGCAGGGCCCTGCTCGCCAAAGAGCTGCTCATCCACACCCGCCAGTAGCCATGGGTTTTGGTACGCTTCACGACCCACCATCACGCTATCCACCTGCGCAAGCTGCTCTTGGCACTCCGCCAGGGTTTTAATACCGCCATTGATACCAATATGCAGCTCAGGATGGCTCTGCTTTAGCCGATGTACGCGGGGGTAATTGAGCGGCGGAATATCGCGATTCTCTTTCGGCGACAGCCCCTGCAGCCACGCCTTACGGGCGTGTACGGTAAATACTTCACAGCCTGCTGAGGCCACAATATCAATAAACCGCGCTAAATCGGTGTCTTCATCCTGGTCATCGATACCAATACGACACTTCACCGTGACCGGAATCGACACCGCCGCCTGCATGGCCTTCACCGCAGCGGCCACTTTGTCGGGGTGGCCCATGAGGCACGCGCCAATCATATTGTTCTGCACCCGGTCACTGGGGCAGCCAACGTTTAAGTTGACCTCATCATAGCCCCACGCCTGCGCAATCGCCGCGCATTCCGCCAGCTCACCCGCATCGCTGCCTCCCAACTGCAAAGCAATGGGATGCTCCACTTCGCTATATCCCAAAAAGCGCTCGCGGGGAGAACCATGCAGCACCGCCCCGGTGGTCACCATCTCGGTATACAGCAGCGCCCGCTTGGTGAGCGTGCGGGCGAAGGCGCGGTAATCGCGGGTCGTCCAATCCATCATGGGGGCGACGGAGAATCGGCGGGCCGCGTTTGCTGGGTGTTGTGTCGTCATATCAATCACTTGCATCAGTAGGATGCTGTCTATATGTCTTGCTCGGAGGACCACTCATGTACCAATGTCAACGTTCTTGCCGTGTCACGAAAAGAGGTGGTACGCCGTGGCTATGTAGTCGGAGGGGTATCGTTAGCTTGCAATTGTACGCAAGAAGGGCTGAACAGTACAAAGCTGGGCGTACCGCTCAAACGTTAATAGGGCAGTATCGCCCAATGATGCGTGGCTTATCAAAGGGGGCGATGTGGAAAGGCTTGTATCAATAATGGCACAGCAGATCGCTCTTCTTATAAACCCTTGCATCACTTTGCGTATTTTGCGGTCAAAAGCGGTATGGTGAGAGCTTGCGTTGTGCTGTCGTGGGCGGAACACTAACAAGAGGAGTCGTTATGGGGAAAACGCTCGGTAGTATTGGCGTGGCGCTGGTAGGCACCCTGCTATTGAACGGCTGCAGCGGGCCGGAAGAGGAGGTGGCCCAGTCACAGCCGACCTCGGTTGCCGAGGAGCGTGCATCGGAGCCAGAGCAACCGACTGAGTCAATGGAGCCGCTGCAGGTCGCCATCTCTACCACGGCATCGTTAAGGCCGGATCGTCGCCTCATGGTGCAAGGAGAGACCAACTTGCCGGATAGCGCTCAAGTGCAGGTGATCGTCGAAAGAGAGCTTAGTCGTGTCCGCTGGCAGGCGCGGACGCGGGTTGACGGCGGCCGATTCGAAGCGGGGCCGTTTGGCTCGGGCAGCGGACTCCCGGATGGCGGCTACTTGGTTACGGTACAGCTAGGCGAAGCCACCGTTCAGCCGGAAAGCGTACAGGCACGCATTGGTCCGGAAGGCGAATATTTGGCGGGAGAGCTAGTGAGCCAATCCCGCCATGGGTTAGGACAGATAGCCACCTACTCGCGCCGTTTCTTGATTGGCAACGAACCAAGACGAACACGCGACCAGGTGGAGGTGATTGAGGACAACTAAAGGGATGGGGAGGTAGTTGCTTTAGGCAGGACACCAGTGTGCCAACAGCACGGCATGGATAGAGGTGTCACTGGGGGCTTTCGCAAAGTGTTCGATCACGAAGCGGTCATCACGTTGGACCAAGTAATGGCCTGCTTTGTGGAACACATGCGTCGGGCCGAGCAGGAGTAAATCACCGGATGCAATGGGTGAAAAATCCGTGTCTTTGCCAGGAGTCGCCATCACGCAAGGCGCTTTCCAGTCGATCTTTAACGGCAGATGATGCGGTACGGTAATGGTCGTTGCCTGAACCTGTTCCCAGGGGAGGGGACCCGTATGGCTCAGGGTTAACAGTTGTGGTGCACTGTCGCCTTCTAGCAGGGTAGCCAGCGAACAATCAAGGGCATCAGCCAGCGCCACCAAGCGCTCGTGGCCGATCTGTTTGATCGCCCCAGACTCCCAGTAAGAAATGGTGACATCTGACACGCCAACTTTACGTGCAAGGGCAGCTTTGTTGAGCTTGGCCCTAAGCCGCAGTTGCTTGATACGTGAGCCTAGCGATTCCATTTCATTTTCCTGTCGATGAGCCAAATCAGCTCGTTGAATGTACTTCCACCCGTAAGGTGGCGCTCTGATCATATCGAGAAAGGCGCAACTCTTTCTCATGTATGAACACGAATCATAGGTACTACGCCATACTAAGCGATTGTGCTTTAACGCGCATCTTCCTATCGACGATCCTTGAGCATCCGATCAGACGCTTTTAAGTCGAACTCGTTCCCTTGCTAAGGCTGTTGGTTGTTCTAAGGGTGCGTATAATGGCGCCACGCTTCATTGCCAAAAGGATCCGTTGATGACCGTTCGCACTCGCATAGCGCCTTCTCCCACAGGAGATCCGCACGTAGGCACTGCTTATATTGCGCTGTTTAACCTCTGCTTTGCTCGTCAGCATGGCGGCCAGTTCATTCTGCGTATCGAAGATACCGACCGGGTGCGTTCCACGCCTGAATCCGAGCAGATGATTCTGGATTCCCTGCGCTGGCTGGGGTTGGAGTGGGACGAGGGTCCCGATGTTGGCGGCCCCCATGGCCCTTACCGTCAAAGCGAGCGGGGTGATATTTACGCAGTGCACGCTCAACAGCTGCTAGACGCCGGACATGCGTTCAAGTGCTACCGCACGAGTGAAGAGCTGGACGAGCTGCGGGAGTCGCGTAAAGAAGCGGGGCTTCATCTTGCGCTGAAGCCCGCCGATCTGGCCCTAGAGGCCGCCGAGCAGGCGCGCCGTGAGCAGGAAGGCTGGCCGTACGTGATACGTATGAACGTGCCCAGCGAGGGCGTATGCGTCGTGAATGATATGCTGCGCGGCACCATCGAGGTGGACTGGGCGCAGGTCGATGCGCAAATCCTCATGAAGTCTGACGGCATGCCAACCTATCACCTGGCTAACGTGGTAGATGACCACTTGATGGGCATTACCCACGTGCTGCGCGGTGAAGAGTGGATCAACTCAGCGCCGAAGCACCAACTGCTATACGAGTACTTTGGCTGGGACATGCCGCAGCTGTGTCACATGCCGTTGCTGCGTAATCCGGATAAGTCCAAGCTCTCCAAGCGTAAAAACCCCACGTCGATCAACTACTATCGCCGCATGGGCTTTTTACCTCAGGCCGTGACCAATTACCTGGGCCGTATGGGTTGGTCGATGCCCGATGAGCGTGAAAAATTCAGCCTGTCCGAGATGATGGCGGAATTCGATATTCAGCGTGTCTCACTCGGTGGGCCCGTGTTCGATCTGGAGAAGTTGACGTGGCTGAACGGCGTCTATATTCGGGAAGACTTGGATGACGACGCACTGCTGCAGGCGCTCCGTGAATGGGCGTTCAACGATGCGTACGTGAAGCAGATTTTGCCGCAAGTACGTCCCCGAGTAGAGACGCTTTCCCAGGTCGTTCCGCTAGCGGGGCACTTCTTCTCGGGCTTACCGGCGCTTAGCGAAGATGACTTCGAGGGTGTCAAGCTCGAGAACGAGGAGCTCGTCAAGCTCCTGCAGTTCCTGGTATGGCGCTTTGAAGCCGTGCCTGCATGGCATAAAGAGGCGCTATTGGCCGAGGTGAAAGCATTGGCGGAGCACTTCGATCTCAAGATGAAGGCTTTTTTGGCACCGGTGTTCATCGCCATCACAGGAAGCACGTCTAGTACGTCGGTCATGGACGCGATGGCCATCCTGGGCTCCGACGTGACGCGTGCTCGGCTGCGCAACGCCATCGAGGTGCTTGGGGGCGTGTCCAAAAAGCAGGCGAAGCGCTTTGAAAAAGAGTATCGCGACCTGTAATTGACCATCTTCCCTGCACACGAGGAGCGCCACGTGACCCCTAGTGAGAAAGCGTGGCGTTTTCTTCGATAAATACGCTTGACGAAGATCAGGCGAATCAGTAATATACGCTCCGTCTTCACGACATGTGGGGCCTTAGCTCAGCTGGGAGAGCGCAACACTGGCAGTGTTGAGGTCAGCGGTTCGATCCCGCTAGGCTCCACCAACATCAATCTCCATTGGTGTTGTATTGTCCAAGATATCTCAGGTCAGATACGTCCCATTCGTCTAGTGGTCTAGGACACCGCCCTTTCACGGCGGGAACAGGGGTTCGAACCCCCTATGGGACGCCACCTCGTTTATCTGCTTCTTCAAAACAGCCTAATTCGCAAATAGCAATGAGTCTTCTCACTTGCCTTTTTTGCATTCCCGCCGTTTAGAACTTGCGTCTATTTCACGCGTTTTTTGTCAATATTGTGCTTGACTTGTCCACTTTTGTATCTCGATAAAACGGGTTGTGCACAACCGCATAAATATGACGCAAAAAATCAGCGATTTATCTTAAATCCTTTTAAATCAGTAACTTATGTTAGGTTAAAAAATAACCAATTTAAGGCTGGGTCACTGTTCATGGCGATTGTGGGACGTTTTCTAGTGGTTGTGAACAGGGTTATCCACAGATAGTGTGGAAAACCCTGTCCAGATTGGCAGTGCCCGAAAGTCAAGCGTTATTCCGGCTTGCGCAGCCGTTTTAACAGCGAGGACGTGTCCCAGCGGCCACCGTCCATACGCTGTATGTCCGCATAGAATTGGTCGACCAGGGCGGTGACGGGGAGAGTGGCGTTCAGTCGTCGCGCCTGCTCTAGGCAAATGCCCAAATCCTTGCGCATCCAGTCCACCGCGAAGCCATGGTTGTACTCGTTGGCGATCATGGTAGTGTGGCGGTTCTCCATTTGCCAAGAGCCAGCGGCGCCTTTGGAGATGACGTCGATCACTTGGTGCTGATCTAGGCCGGCCTGTTCGGCAAAGTGCAGGCCTTCCGCTAAGCCTTGTACCAGTCCAGCGATACAGATCTGGTTCACCATTTTCGTGAGCTGACCGCTACTGGCAGGACCCATGAGCGTCACGGCACGTGCATAGTGGTTCAGAAGGGGGGCGACCGCATCGAAGTGAGCCTGCTCGCCACCGCACATGATGGTGAGGGCGCCGTTTTCCGCCCCTTGCTGCCCGCCTGAGACAGGGGCGTCGATGAATGCTACGCCGCGCTCCCGGCACGCAGCCTCTAGCTCCAGCGCTAAATCTGCCGATGCGGTGGTGTGATCGACCAGGTAGCTTCCGCTGTCCATGGTGCTCAGGGCGCCGTCGCTGCCGGTAGTCACTTGGCGCACGTCGTCGTCGTTGCCCACGCAGACCAGCACTAGGTCGGCCCCTTTGGCGGCCTCGGCAGGCGTCGCGTGGGCTGTGCCTCCGAATGCGTTGGCCCATGCTTCCGCTTTGCTGGCGGTGCGGTTATAAACCCGTGTGGTGAGACCTTGCTTGGTGAGGTGGCCCGCCATGGGGTAGCCCATGACGCCAAGACCGATAAACGCAACGGTTTTGATAGATCGCATAAAACACCTTTGTTGTTGGTAGAAGGTACGAGCAAACAAAAGGCCACCCTTGGGTGGCCTTTGTCATCCTATGCGTGCATTAGCGCGTTAGCCGCCAAATCACTTGCTAGGATAGTCACGTTTTTCGTGACCGACGTACAGCTGGCGCGGGCGGCCGATTTTGTAGCTTTCACTGAGCATTTCGTGCCAGTGAGAGATCCAGCCAATGGTGCGCGACACCGCAAAGATTACGGTAAACATGTTGGTCGGGATGCCCATGGCTTTCAGGATGATGCCCGAGTAGAAATCGACGTTCGGGTACAGTTTACGTTCGATGAAGTACTCATCCTCGAGCGCGATCTGCTCCAGACGCTTGGCGATTTTGAGCTGCGGGTCGTCGGCCATGCCGAGTTCGGCCAGCACTTCATCACAGGTCTCTTTCATCACTTTGGCACGCGGATCGAAGTTACGATACACGCGGTGACCAAAGCCCATCAGCTTGAACGGGTCGTTCTTGTCTTTCGCTTTGTCGACGAAGCGCTGAATGTTCTCTTCTGAGTCGTCGCCGATCTCGTCGAGCATGTTCAGCACGGCCTCGTTCGCGCCGCCGTGGGCCGGACCCCACAGGGCGGCGATACCCGCGCTGATGCAGGCAAACGGGTTAGCGCCGGTGGAGCCCGCCAAACGAACGGTCGAAGTCGAAGCGTTTTGTTCGTGGTCCGCATGCAGCATAAAGATGCGGTCCATGGCTTTCGCGTAGACCGGGTTGATTTTGTACTCTTCGCACGGATTGCTGAACATCATGTAGAGGAAGTTCTCTGCATAGCTCAGATCGTTACGCGGGTAGTTGAACGGCTGACCCACGTTGTACTTGTGCGACATGGCCGCCAGGGTCGGCATCTTGGCGATCAGGCGGATAGCGCTGATGACCCGGTCTTCCTCTTGAGTGATGTCCATGTGGTCATGGTAGAAGGCTGCTAGGCCGCCTACGACACCACACAGAATCGACATCGGGTGCGCGTCGCGGCGGAACCCTTTGAAGAAGTTGTTGATCTGGTCATGCACCATGGTGTGATTGCGAATGCGCGATTCGAAATCAGCGTACTGCTCGTCGTTGGGGAGTTCGCCAAACAGCAGGGTGTAACAAACTTCTACAAAGTTCGACTCTTTCGCCAGTTGATCAATGGGGTAACCGCGGTGCAGCAGTACGCCCTTGCCGCCATCAATATAGGTGATTGCGGACTGGCAGGAAGAGGTGGCCATAAAGCCGGGGTCGTAGGTAAACAGGCCTTCAGCACCTAGGCCGCGCACGTCGATGACGTCGGGGCCAAGTGTGCCGGAATACATGGGCAGCTCGATCGTTTTATCAAGACCGTCTACCGTCAATGTCGCTTTCCTGTCAGCCATGCTGGCCTCCTTTCGAATTCGGTTTGGGACGTAAAGTCGTTGTTTCGCATACCGCGCCGGCGAAAAGGCTTGCCCACTATAGAAGTGTGCGACATTTTGTCAATTAGCCTAAGCGCTAGTAACGCTTGTACAGACATTGTTGTTTTGAACAATTATTGTATATGATGAATAGAGGGTTCATAGTAGCGAAGTGCCAGAGGATTGACGATACGTTAACAGGCTTATCAAACCATCAATCTGCTGTCACTATAACCATGCTGCATCGCAAAATCGACTCGGGTAGGCGGCATTTTTCTTGCACCATGGTCGAGTTAAGCCTGAGATCGGTTTGTCAGCAGGGGCTAAGGTTCTTATAATCCACGGCGCGCGACCGGCAGGTAGGTGGTCGTGCCCGACTTGGCAACGGCCGAGCCCCTTCCAGCAACCACTGCCCGCTCGGGCTATGCCCGACCTGTCGCAGAGCGGGCCAAGAGAGTGTGTATAACGCCGTGAATAGCAAACGACCCGTAAACCTAGACCTAACCACGATACATTTCCCACTACCGGCGCTAACGTCGATTACACACCGTATCACGGGTGTCATCCTGTTCGTTGGCCTGATCTTCGCTTTTTGGGCGTTGGGTAAATCCCTGTCATCTCCGGCTGGCTTCGACGCTGTCAGCAGCGCCTTGGCTAACAATTTCTTCGCCAAGTTCGTTGCGTGGGGGCTGCTGTCTGCCTTGGCGTTCCACTTCGTCGCGGGCATCAAGCACCTGCTGATGGATGCCAACATTGGCGTGACATTAGAAGGTGGCGTGAAAAAAGCGCAGGCGACCGTCGTAGTAAGCGCAGTTCTGATCATTCTGGCAGGAGTTTGGGTATGGTAACCAACATCACAAGTTTTGGGCGCAGCGGGCTGTCTGACTGGCTAATGCAGCGTGTTTCTGCGGTCGTTCTGACCCTTTACACCGTTTTCGTGGTCGCCTACCTGCTGCTCAATCCGAATCTGGATTACTACACCTGGAGCGGTCTGTTCGAGCAAACCTGGATGCGCATTTTCTCGCTGCTGGCGTTTATCTCGATCGCCGCGCACGCCTGGATCGGTTTGTGGACAGTCACCACCGATTACCTCAAGTCCACTCGCCTGCGCGTGGGTGCCCAGACGCTGATCATTCTGGCCATCTTCGTGTATCTGGTGTGGGGCATTCAAATTCTGTGGGGAGCTTGATACATGTCTAATCTTCGTAGCCTGACATTCGACGCCATTATCATCGGTGGCGGTGGCTCTGGCCTGCGTGCTGCGCTTGAACTGGCGAAATCCGGTAAGAAGACAGCCGTTCTGTCCAAAGTGTTCCCGACACGCTCTCACACGGTTTCCGCTCAAGGCGGCATCACTTGTGCCATCGCGTCTGCCGACCCGAACGACGACTGGCGCTGGCACATGTACGACACGGTCAAAGGCGGCGACTACATTGCTGACCAAGACGCCGCAGAGTACATGTGTTCCGAAGGCCCCAAAGCGGTCTTCGAACTGGAGCACATGGGCCTACCGTTCTCGCGGTTCGATAACGGCCGTATCTACCAGCGCCCGTTTGGCGGTCAGTCGAAAAACTTTGGCGAAGGCGGCCAGGCGGCTCGCACCTGTGCGGCAGCCGACCGTACCGGCCATGCGCTGCTGCATACTCTGTACCAGAACAACCTCAAGAACAACACCACCTTCTTGAACGAGTGGTACGCGGTGGACCTGGTCAAGAACGCCAGTGGTGATGTAGTAGGCTGTATCGCCATGTGCATCGAAACCGGTGAAGTGGTGCACGTCAAATCGAAAGCCACGGTTCTGGCCACTGGCGGTGCGGGCCGTATTTACGCCTCTACCACCAACGCTCTGATCAATACCGGTGACGGCATTGGTATGGCGCTGCGCGCTGGCTTCCCGATGCAGGACATGGAAATGTGGCAGTTCCACCCGACCGGTATTTACGGTGCGGGTACCCTGGTGACCGAAGGTTGCCGTGGTGAAGGCGGCTACCTGATCAATAAAGACGGGGAGCGTTTCATGGAGCGCTATGCGCCCAACGCCAAAGACTTGGCAGGTCGTGACGTCGTGGCACGCTCCATGGTCATGGAAATCCTCGAAGGCCGCGGCTGTGGCGAGAAGGGCGACCACGTCTTCTTGAAACTCGATCACCTGGGTGAAGAAGTTCTTGGCAAGCGTCTGCCGGGTATCGTAGAGCTGTCTAAAACCTTCGCTCACGTCGATCCGGCGAAAGACCCGATTCCGGTCGTGCCGACCTGCCACTATATGATGGGCGGTATTCCAACCAACATCCATGGCCAGGCCATCACCCAAGACGACGACGGCAACGATCGTATCGTCAACGGCCTGTTTGCCTGTGGTGAAGCGGCGTGTGTATCTGTTCACGGTGCTAACCGCCTGGGCGGTAACTCACTGCTTGACCTGGTGGTGTTCGGCCGTGCGGCGGGTATGTTCATCGAAGGCGCGCTGAACGAAGGTATCGAATACCTCGACGCTTCCGAGTCTGACATCGAGTTCGCCATGAAGCGCATCACGCGCTGGAACGAATCCGAAGAGGGTGGCGAAAGCATTCCGGCGCTGAAAGCCGAGCTGCAAGACATCATGCAGAACTCTTTCGGTGTATTCCGTGAAGAGAAAAACATGCAAGAAGGTGTCAAAAAGCTGGCGGACCTGCGTAGCCGCATTGCCAATGCGCACCTGCCGGACAAATCCAACGCGTTCAACACGGCTCGTGTCGAAGCGCTGGAGCTGGACAACCTGATGGAAGTGGCAGAAGCAACGGCGATTGCTGCCCTCGAGCGTAAAGAGAGCCGTGGTGCCCACTCGCGCTACGACTACCCTGACCGTGATGATGTTAACTGGCTGAAACACTCGCTCTACTTCCCGGCCAGCAAAGAGCTGAAGAAGCGCGACGTCAACTTCAAGCCGAAAACCGTCGATACGTTCGAGCCCAAGGTTCGTACCTACTAATCTCCGCACCGACGAGAGGGAGTCACCATGTCCAATCTTCAGGTATCCGTATACCGCTACAATCCGGAAACCGACTCCGCACCTTATATGCAGGAGTTTCAGGTCGATACCAAAGGCCGCGATCTGATGGTGCTGGATGTTCTGCACTTGATGAAAGAGCAAGACAGCGGTCTGGCCTATCGCCGTAGCTGCCGTGAAGGCGTGTGCGGTTCCGATGGCATGAACATGAACGGCAAAAACGGCTTGGCGTGCATCACGCCGCTGTCAGACGTTGTGAAAAACAACAAGCTGACACTCCGCCCGCTGCCTGGCCTTCCGGTCATCCGCGATATGGTGGTCGATATGGGGCTGTTCTATAAGCAGTACGAGCGTATTCAGCCGTACCTGCAGAACGACACCCCGGCACCGGCCATCGAGCGCCTGCAGTCGCCGGAAGAGCGCGACAAGCTCGACGGCCTGTACGAGTGTATTCTCTGCGCGTGCTGCTCCACGTCGTGCCCGTCGTTCTGGTGGAATCCGGACAAGTTCGTAGGCCCAGCGGGGCTGCTGCAGTCCTATCGCTTCCTGGCCGACAGCCGCGATACTGCCACCCGTGAGCGCCTGACCAGCCTGGAAGATCCATTCTCGGTCTTCCGCTGCCGTGGCATCATGAACTGCGTCGCCGTGTGTCCGAAAGGGCTCAACCCGACCCGTGCGATTGGTAAAATTCGTGAAATGTTGCTCGCGGACGCCACGTAACTACTTAATCCTATGAAGAAAAAGCGTCTACCACGTAAGTTGCAGCATAAAGCTACTTAAATCGTAGCGCTTCGCTTGTTATCATAGGGGCTGTCACGGTGCGGCGACGCGTCGCACCGTGACCAGTCAAGTTTAAAAGCCGGTGCTTTAAGTACCGGCTTTTGAGCATGAACTGAGTGAGAAACGCGTCGCAAATACGTGTATGAACAAGGGCTTCCGGCCTTCGGTCGGCGCCGCCGGCAAACGTCCCGCCCCGCCGGCAGGGCAATAGCGATGTCGTTGCGCGCATGCAGCGATGCCGATACCACCCCATCAGTGCAGGGTGACCGAGAGATGCAACAAGGCATAATGGAGTTGATGTGGCGTTCCTCTCACGTTAGTGGTGGCAATGTCCACTACGTGGAAGCGCTTTACGAGCAGTACCTCGCCGATCCTGATTCTGTCTCAGACGAGTGGCGCAGCTATTTTGACCAGCTGCCGCGTCCTGAGGGCAGTGCCTCCCACGATGTTCCACTAAGCCCCATTCGTGATCAGTTCTACCAACTGGGCCGTGAAAGCCGCCCGGGCCGGGTAGCCGCCGCCCCCGACAGCGGTGAGAACAAAAAGCAGGTCAAAGTCCTGCAGCTGATCAACGCTTATCGCTTCCGTGGCCATCAGAAGGCCAATATCGACCCGCTTGGGCTGCGTAATCCCACCCCCGTTCCCGACCTCGACCTGTCGTTCCACCAGCTCTCTAAAGCTGATCTCGACACCGAGTTTCAAACCGGTTCGTTCTTCCTGGGTATTGATAAAGCGCCGCTGCGTGACATCGTCGACGCGCTGGAGCAGACCTACTGTCGCTCCATCGGTTGCGAAATCATGCACATCGTCGATACCGAAGAGAAGCGTTGGTTGCAGCGTCGTTTCGAGTCTGTCCGCAGTGCGCCCAAGTTCAGCGACGATGTGCGTAAGCACGTACTGGAGCGCTTGACCGCAGCGGAAGGTTTGGAAAACTACCTGGCGTCCAAGTACCCAGGCACCAAACGCTTCGGTCTTGAAGGTGGTGAGTCGTTCGTGCCAATGATGGACGAACTGATTCAGCGCGCCGGTGGTTACGGTACCAAAGAAGTCGTCATTGGCATGGCTCACCGTGGCCGCTTGAACCTGCTGGTCAATATCCTGGGTAAAAACCCGGCGGATCTGATCGACGAGTTCGATGGCAAGAAAGTCATCGAGCGTGGCTCTGGCGATGTGAAATACCACCAGGGCTTTAGCTCGAACGTCATGTCACCGGGTGGGGAAGTCCACCTCGCCATGTCGTTCAACCCGTCGCACCTGGAGATCGTTGCGCCGGTAGTCGAAGGGTCCGTACGCGCCCGCCAGGATCGTCGTAACGACGATGAAGGCAGCAAAGTACTGCCCATCAACGTCCATGGTGATGCTGCTTTCGCCGGTCAGGGCGTGGTGATGGAGACATTCCAGATGTCTCAAACCCGTGCCTACAAAACGGGCGGCACGGTGCATATCGTCATCAATAACCAAGTGGGCTTCACCACCTCGAACCCCTTGGATGCTCGCTCTACGGAATACTGTACTGACATTGCCAAAATGGTTCAGGCGCCGATTTTCCATGTCAACGGCGATGACCCTGACGCAGTGATTCACGCCACCCAAGTGGCGCTGGATTATCGTCAGCAGTTCAAGAAAGACGTCGTGATCGATCTGGTGTGCTACCGCCGCCGTGGTCACAACGAGGCGGATGAGCCGTCAGGCACTCAGCCGATGATGTACGCCAAGATCAAAGATCATCCCTCTTCGCGCACGCTTTACGCGCAGCGCTTGGTAGAGCAGGGCGTTATCTCGGAAGAGGACGCCAAAGCGATGGTGGAAACCTATCGCGATGATCTCGTGGCGGGTAACCACGTGGCCAACGCCCTGGTGCAAGAGCCGAACACGTCGCTGTTCGTGGATTGGGCGCCGTACCTTGGCCACGAGTGGACCGGCGATGCCGACACCACCTTCGATATGAAGCGCCTTCAGCAGCTAGCCGCGAAAATGTGCGACATTCCGGACGGTGTCGACGTTCAGCGCCAGGTTGCCAAGATCTATGAAGACCGTCGCAAAATGCAGGCGGGCGGCATGGGGCTCAACTGGGGCTTTGCAGAAACCCTGGCGTACGCCACGCTGCTGGACCAAGGCCATCCGATCCGTATCACCGGCCAGGACGTAGGTCGCGGGACGTTCTCCCACCGCCATGCGGTCGTGCACAACCAGAAAGATGGTTCGACCTACGTGCCGCTGCAAAACATGTCCGATGGTCAGCCGCGCTTCACCATTCACGACTCGTTCCTTTCGGAAGAGGCCGTGTTGGCGTTCGAATACGGTTACTCGACCACCGCCCCGAATGACCTGGTCATCTGGGAAGCGCAGTTCGGTGACTTCTTCAACGGCGCCCAGGTGGTGGTGGATCAGTTCATCTCCTCGGGTGAAACCAAGTGGGGCCGTCTGTGTGGTTTGACCATGCTGCTGCCTCATGGCTATGAGGGTCAGGGGCCCGAGCACTCCTCAGCCCGTTTGGAGCGCTTCTTGCAGCTGTGCGCCGAGCACAACATGCAGGTGTGCGTACCGACGACGCCAGCGCAGATTTTTCATTTGCTGCGCCGCCAGGTGATTCGTCCGCTGCGCAAGCCGCTGGTGGTCATGTCGCCGAAGTCGCTGCTACGCCACAAAGAAGCAGTGTCGAGCCTGGAAGATCTCGCCCACGGCAAGTTCCACATGGTACTGCCGGATCAAGCGAATCTCGACGCCGACAACGTCACCCGCGTCATCATGTGTGCCGGTAAGGTCTACTACGATTTGGCTAACTGGCGTGCTGAAAACGAGCGTGACGACACGGCGATCATTCGTCTAGAGCAGCTCTACCCCTTCCCGAAAGAAGAGCTTCTGGAAGTGCTCCAGGCGTATGCCAATGTGGAAGACATCGTGTGGTGTCAGGAAGAGCCGCTGAACCAAGGCGCCTGGTACTCCAGTCAGCACCACATGCGTACCGTGGCCGATATGTTGAAAGACGGCCTTGGGCGTGAGTTGAAATTCGCAGGGCGTCCTGCCTCGGCTGCTCCGGCAGCGGGCTACATGTCCGTCCACACTGAACAGCAGCGCCAGCTGGTGGAAGACGCTTTTAATCTATAAGCGCCCACCGGGTTTAGAGAACACATAAGGGAAACGACATGGCTACTGAGATCAAAGCGCCAACCTTTCCGGAATCCGTTGCCGAAGGCACTGTGGCCGCGTGGCATAAAAAGCCGGGTGACAGCGTCGAACGCGACGAGCTGATTGTTGAAATCGAAACCGACAAAGTGGTGCTCGAAGTCGTCGCACCGGAAGCGGGTACCCTGACCGACGTAATGGCCGAAGAGGGCGAGACCGTCGAGTCTGAGCAAGTATTGGGCAAAATTGGCGAAGGCAGCGCGTCTGGCAGCAAAGAAGATAGTTCTTCTAAAGAGAGCGCTTCTAGCGATAACAGCGCTGAAAAAACCGAATCAAAAGCAGAGTCTAAGCCTGCTGGCGGCGGTAAAAAGCACGATGTAAAAGCGCCTAGCTTCCCTGAGTCCATCCAGGAAGGCACCGTCGCCACGTGGCACAAGAAGGTCGGCGAAGCGGTCAAGCGTGACGAAGTACTCGCCGACATCGAAACCGACAAAGTCGTGCTGGAAGTCGTAGCACCGGCTGACGGCGCGCTGCAAGAGATCAAGGCCGAAGAGGGCAGCCAAGTAGAGTCCGAAGCGATTCTGGCGACCTTCGTTGAAGGTGGCGGTAGCGATGAAGCTAGCGCACCGGCTTCTAACGACACTTCCAGCAGCGACGACGAAGGCGCTGACGAGAAAGTCGGCGATAAGATTCTCGCACCGGCGGCACGTAAAATGGTGGCCGAGCACGATTTGGATGTGTCCAGGATCGAAGGCACCGGCAAAGGCGGCCGTATTCTGAAAGAAGACGTTCAGAAAGCCGTTAAAGATGGCTCGGCCAAGAAAGCGGCCAAATCCTCTGCGCCTGCCAAAGCCGCTGCTGCGCCAGCGGTCGAGGGTGAGCGTGCCGAGAAGCGCGTGCCGATGAGCCGTCTGCGTCAAACCATCGCCAAGCGTTTGGTTCAGGCTCAGCAGACCGCTGCCATGCTGACCACGTACAACGAAGTGGACATGGGAGCGGTAATGTCGCTGCGTGCCCAGTACAAAGATACCTTCCTGAAGGCCCACGACACCAAGCTCGGCTTCATGGGCTTCTTCGTGAAAGCCGCATCCGAAGCTCTCAAGCGCTTCCCGGATGTCAACGCCTCCATCGACGGTACCGATATCGTTTACCACGGCTACCAGGATATCGGCGTGGCCGTATCGACGGATCGCGGCCTCGTGGTACCGGTTTTGCGTGATACCGACAGCATGAAAATCGCCGACGTCGAGAAGACGATCGTCGACTTTGGTAAGCGGGCGCGTGACGGTAAGCTGGGCATCGACGAAATGCAGGGCGGCACCTTCACCATTACCAATGGCGGTATCTTTGGCTCGCTGATGTCGACGCCGATCATCAACCCGCCTCAAACTGCGATCCTGGGCATGCACAAGATCCAGGAGCGTCCGATGGCGGTCAATGGCAAGGTCGAGATTCGCCCGATGATGTATCTGGCACTCTCTTACGACCACCGCATGATCGACGGCAAAGACGCGGTACAATTCCTGGTTACGATTAAAGAGCTGTTGGAAGACCCGGCTCGTCTGCTGCTGGACGTATAACGAAGCGCGCTGATCCGCCTTCGCTATTCATGAGCACGCTTAGTTAATCGCACTCAGCCTCCTTCCCGCTGTCATCCCACCGGGAGGAGGCTACCAAGCTAAAGGAGCCAACATGGCTGACAAGTTTGACGTGATCGTTATCGGTGCAGGCCCTGGTGGCTACGTAGCGGCTATTCGCGCTGCGCAGCTGGGTCTGAAAACCGCCTGTGTTGAAAAATGGATCGGTAAAGAAGGTAAGGTCGTACACGGCGGCACCTGCTTGAACGTAGGCTGTATCCCGTCCAAAGCGTTGCTTGAAGCGTCGCACAAGTTCGTCGAAGCCAAGCACGATTTCGACGACATGGGTATTGAAGCCGGTGACGTCACCATGGACGTCAAGAAGATGATGGCGCGCAAGGACAAGATCGTTAAGAACTTGACCGGCGGCATCTCTGGCCTGTTCAAGGCTAACGGCGTTACCGCCATCGAAGGGACCGGTAAAGTGGTTTCTGGCAAGCAGGTTGAGGTGACCGACCTCGACGGCAACACCACCACTTACGACGCCGACAACATCGTCATCGCGGCAGGCTCTGTACCGGTGGAAATTCCGCCGACCCCGCTGACCGAAGGCCTGATTGTTGACTCTACCGGCGCACTGGAATTCCAGGAAACGCCGAAGCGTCTTGGCGTTATCGGTGCCGGTGTTATCGGCCTTGAGCTGGGCAGCGTTTGGAACCGTTTAGGTTCTGAAGTGACCGTTCTGGAAGCGATGGACTCCTTCCTGCCGATGGTCGACACCGCGATTGCCAAAGAAACCCAGAAGCTGCTCAAGAAGCAGGGTCTGGACATTAAACTGGGCGCTCGTGTGACCGGCTCGGAGTCAAAAGGCGAAGAAGTCGTCGTCAAGTACACCGATGCCAACGGCGAACAGGAAATGACCTTCGACAAGCTGATCGTTTGCGTTGGCCGTCGCCCCTACACCAAAGGCGTGATCGCTGACGGTGTAAGCGTCGAGCTGGACGAGCGTGGCTTTATCTTCGTCGACGACCAGTGCCGCACCAACGTGCCGGGCGTTTACGCCATCGGTGACTGTGTACGCGGTCCGATGCTGGCGCACAAAGCGTCTGAAGAGGGCATCATGGTGGCGGACATCATCGCTGGCCACAAAGCCGAGATGAACTACGACACCATTCCGAACGTGATCTACACCTTCCCGGAAGTGGCGTGGGTGGGTATGACGGAACAAGATGCCAAAGCTAAGGGCATCGAAGTCAAAACTGGCAGCTTCCCGTTCGCGGCCAGCGGTCGTGCCATGGCGAACAACGCTACCGAAGGCAGCGCCAAGATCATTGCCGATGCGGAAACTGACCGTATCCTCGGCATGCACATCGTGGGTCAGCACGCGGGTGAAATGATCGCCCAAGGCGTGATCGCGATGGAATTCGGCTCTAGCGCTGAAGACCTCGCGCTGACCTGCTACGCGCACCCGACCATGTCGGAAGCCGTGCACGAAGCGGCACTTGCGGTAGAAGGCCATGCGATTCATATGGCAAACCGTAAGAAGCGTAAGTAATTCGCTAAGCAACAACCAAGCGCCACCGTCAGGTGGCGCAACACTTTCAGACCTGCGCGGTAGCTTGTAGGAAACTGAAAGTACGGGGATGATCAGTGCTTTGCAGGTAGTCTGTCGAGCCAGCTGATCATCGTTCGAGTCACATGCAACCAATGGCATGAATCGATGAACCTTCACGAGTATCAAGGCAAACAGCTGTTTGCTGATTATGGTCTGCCAGTGTCCAAAGGCTTTGCCGTGGACACTCCCGAAGAAGCAGTAGAAGCGTGCAAAAAAATCGGCGGTGACATGTGGGTGGTTAAAGCCCAGGTTCACGCTGGTGGTCGCGGTAAAGCGGGCGGCGTTAAGCTGATTAAAGACCCGGCAGAAGCTAAAACCTTCGCCGAGCAGTGGCTGGGTAAAAACCTGGTGACTTACCAGACTGACGAAAAAGGTCAGCCGGTTGCTAAAATTCTGGTAGAGACCTGCACCAACATCGCAGACGAGCTCTACCTGGGTGCGGTTGTTGACCGTACTACCCGTCGTGTGGTCTTCATGGCCTCTACCGAAGGCGGTGTTGAGATTGAAACCGTCGCCGAAGAGACGCCGGAAAAGATCCTCAAAGCTGAAATCGATCCACTGGTCGGCGCACAGCCCTACCAAGCTCGCGAGCTGGCCTTTGCGCTGGGTCTGGAAGGCGATCAGGTGAAGCAGTTCACCAAGATTTTCCTGGGTCTGTCTAAGCTGTTCCACGACAAAGATCTGGCACTTCTTGAGATCAACCCGCTGGTCATCACTGACGAAGGCAACCTGCACTGCTTGGATGCCAAACTGGGCCTGGATAGCAACGCCCTGTACCGTCACCCGGACCTGCAGGCCATGCGCGATCCTTCCCAGGAAGATCAGCGTGAAGCCGACGCGGCGAAGTGGGAACTGAACTACGTCGCCCTCGACGGTAACATTGGTTGCATGGTGAACGGCGCAGGCCTGGCCATGGGCACCATGGACATCGTCAACCTGAGTGGCGGCAAACCCGCTAACTTCCTGGACGTTGGCGGCGGCGCGACCAAAGAGCGCGTCGCAGAAGCGTTCAAGATCATCCTGTCTGACGACAACGTGAAAGCTGTTCTGGTGAACATCTTCGGCGGCATCGTTCGTTGCGACATGATTGCTGAAGGCATCATCGGTGCCGTTGAGCAAGTGGGCGTTAACGTCCCGGTGGTCGTTCGCCTGGAAGGTAACAACGCTGAATTGGGCGCTGAAAAACTGGCGTCTAGCGGTCTGAACATCATCGCTGCTACCAGTCTGACCGACGCGGCTCAGCAGGTTGTAAAAGCAGCGGAGGGCAAGTAATGAGCATCCTGATCGATAAGAACACCAAGGTCATCTGCCAAGGTTTCACCGGTGGCCAGGGCACGTTCCACTCCGAGCAGGCGATTGCCTATGGCACGCAAATGGTCGGTGGTGTTACGCCGGGCAAAGGCGGCCAGACGCACCTGGGCCTGCCTGTTTTCAACACCGTGAAAGAAGCGGTCGAGAAAACCGGCGCAGAAGCCAGCGTGATCTACGTACCGGCACCGTTCTGCAAAGACTCGATCCTTGAAGCTGCGAACGCTGGCATCAAGCTGATCGTGTGCATCACCGAAGGCATCGCGACCCTCGATATGCTCGACGCAAAAGTAAAATGCGACGAGCTGGGCGTACGCCTGATCGGCCCGAACTGCCCGGGTGTGATCACTCCCGGTGAGTGCAAAATCGGTATCATGCCGGGTCACATCCACCAGCCGGGCCGCGTTGGTATCGTTTCCCGCTCTGGTACCCTGACCTATGAAGCCGTTAAGCAGACCACTGACCACGGTTTCGGTCAGTCTACCTGTGTCGGTATCGGCGGCGACCCGATTCCGGGTTCTAACTTCATCGACATCCTGGAGATGTTCGAGAAGGACCCGAAAACCGAAGCGATCGTGATGATCGGTGAAATCGGCGGCACCGCCGAAGAAGAAGCCGCGGCTTACATCAAGGCCAACGTTTCCAAGCCGGTGGTTTCCTACATTGCCGGTGTCACTGCACCTCCTGGCAAGCGCATGGGCCACGCGGGCGCCATCATCTCTGGCGGTAAAGGTACTGCCGATGAGAAATTTGCGGCTCTTGAAGACGCCGGTGTGAAAACCGTTCGTTCTTTGGCGCAAATTGGCGACGCGCTGAAAGAAGTGACCGGCTGGTAAGCCGCGCATTTTCTTCGTGGCGCTGAAAAGGGCACCTTCGGGTGCCCTTTTTGCGTTTGAGGAGGTTAAGTCAAGCGGAGAGGTGGCTAGCGCTGACGCAGCATGCGCGCGCTGTAGAACAGTAGCAGCGGCGCGCCAGCGGCAAGATACAAGTGGTAGCTAATTAGCCGCCAAACCAACACGGCGGCAGCGGCCTGCTCCCGGCCCATTAAGGGCAGCAGCAAGCTTCCCACCCCCACTTCAGCCGCCCCCGCGCCGCCAGGCAGAAAGCTGAATTGGCTGGCGGCCATGGCCAGCATCTGGGTTAAAAACGTCCAGAGCCAGTCGGCATGTCCACCGATGCCAATCACCGCTAGGTAAAGCAAGCTGTAGCGCAGCAGCCAGTGTAGGGTTGTGAGTGCCAGCATCGCTGCCAGTGTGGCTTTGGGGAGCGCCAGCGTCATACGCAGCGCATGGCGACAGCGTAACAGCCGCCTGACCAGCCAGCGCCTGCGGCTAGGGCGTAGCCAGGCCAGCCACTGGCGTCGAGTACGCAGCAGCCTGGGTAAGTATCCCATCATCAGCGAGACGCCCACCGCTAACAGCGCCAATCCCAGTAACGAGAGCTGAACCAAGCCCTGGTGTGGCCACTGGGCATCCCCGAAAACCGACATCGCCACCAAACCGCTTAGCATCAGCAGAAAGAACAGCAGGTCGCACCCCTGGTCGATGAGAAACACGGCGGTGCCTTTTGAGGGCGAAAATCCCCGCTGGGCAAGTAGTAACAGCAGAGTGGCCGGGCCGCCGCTACCGCCTGGCGTTGCACAGAGCGCGCACTTCGCCGCCAGCTCGATGCCCAGCGCGCCCCGCTGCCCAAGCTGGCCAGCGCGGCCGTTCAGCATCAGGCGCAACCGGGCAGCGTTCAAATTCCAGCACAGCGCGGCCATGGCGATCATCAGGACCAGTAGGCCAATGGGAAACTGCGCCACATGCTCAAACGCTTTGCTGCCCCCTGCAAGCGATGTGAGCACCAGTGGCGCTACCAGGGCAGCCAGCAGTAGAACGCCGTGTAGCGGACGAAATCGCAGCAGCCGTTGGGCGTTAGCGGCGGACGGCACGGGCATCGGGCTGTTCGAGTCCGCATAGATCGACATAGTGCGTCAGCAGCGAGCCAATGACGCTATCCCAGCTGAACTGGCGCTCAACAAAATGGCGCGCGTAGCGTCCGCTGGCGGCGATATCGTTGCTAAACAGCGCGGAGCAGGCGTCCGCCATCGCGTCAGGGTCAAGCGGCTGGCAGAGCACGCCCGCGCCCAGCGGTACGTTCTCAATCAGCGCGCCTGCCCGCGCGCCAATCACCGGCAGGCCGCTGGCCATCGCTTCCTGGGCCACCAGCCCAAAGGTTTCGCGGGTGCCTGCATGCAGCAGCGCATCGCTACTGGCAAGCGCCCTGGCCACTTCATGGCTACCGCAGCAGCGGTTGACCACCGTGACATTGCTAGGTACTTGAGTCGGCATGCCCGGTCCCATTAGCAGCAGGTGGTAGTCGCTGCCAAGCGCCCGCATGGTGGCGAGTAGTACGTCGATATTCTTTTCTCGGGAAAAGCGGCCGACAAAGATCAGCAGCTTTTTATCCGCAGGAATACCCATGGCCGTACGGAAGCCGGGGTCGCGCCGTGAAGGGTGAAACTGCTCTAAATCAACCCCTAACGACTGCACGCGCACGTTGGGCACGCCCCACTCGGTGAGTCGGTTGGCCATGGCGTGGCAGGGAGCCAGTACGCTATCAAAGCGCTGGTACAGGTCCACCACGTAGCGAATTAGCCGTTGGCGAACTTGGCGGCCAAAACGGTCGCCCATCAAGTGGGGTAAATCGGAGTGATAGAAACCCACCACCGGCACGCCCAAGCGTTGGCCAGCCTCCAGCGCTGCCCAAGCGGTAACGTAAGGGTCGCCTGCTTCGATTAACGTGGGGGAGAGGTCTACCAAGGCATCACGCCAAGGGCGGCGGCGCAGCGGGAATCGATAGCCTTGCCCAAGAGGCAGATGCAGCGCTGGTAGCGTGTGGTGGTCGCCCAAACTATCACGCTCAGCCCCTGGCACCAGCAGGCTGGTACGGAGGTTGGGTGTGCGCGAGAGGACGCGATGTTTGGCCTGTAAATAGGTGCGAACGCCGCCGCTTGCCGGGGCGTGGAACATGGTCACATCGGCGATGTGCAAGGTAACCTCCGAGCCACATGAGTGTCATCGAATTACCTTAGGGTAGAAATAAGTCAGTTCTGCGACAACGTCACCGCGCGGCGGAAATAAAAACGCCACGGCATGGCCGTGGCGTTTAGCGCTTGCTGGCAAATGCCCCGTGGGTTTAGGCAGCGGGTTTGGCAACCAGCGAGCGCGTCTCTTCGCGGGCTTCCGTGAGCGATACGCGCAGGCTATCGCCCAGCTTGAAGCGCTCTTCGCCTTCGATCTGAATGCGGCCCTCTTTGTCATCGATGACCACTTTATCGCGGTCGCTGTGCATCAAGGGGGCGGGCACGAATGCCGTCGCGCCGTTCTCGATCAGGCGAACCCGCATGCCGCCACGGTTGATCGCCATGATCTCTGCATCGAAGGTGTCCTGATTCTGCGCGGCCGGGGTCAGGTAGCGCACGTAGAGCCAATCTTTCACGTCGCGCTCGGCCATGCGGTTCAGGCGGCGACGCTCGGTGAGCTGCTCGGTGAGCTGCTGGCTGGCTTCTGCCGGTGCCTGCTCGCCCTTCAGCACGCGCTTGATCAAGCGGTGATTGACCATATCGCCATACTTACGAATCGGCGAGGTCCAGGTGGCGTAGGCGGGCAGGCCCAGGCCGAAGTGCGGGCCAGGTTGGGCCGACATGCTGGTGAAGCCCTGGAAACGGCGTAGGCGCGCATCCAGCCAAGCGTCGTCGCGGCTCTCAAGCGCACGCTTCAGCTCTTTATAGTGGGCAAGCTCGGTGAGCGCTTCCTGAGCCACTTCGATGTCCTGAGTCGCCAGGAACTCTTGTGCCGCTTCGGCTTTTTCCGGCTCGAAAGCGCGGTGCACGTTGAAGATGCCGTGGCCGATATGGCTGGCCAGGAAGTCCGCACAGCAGGCGTTGGCAGCAATCATCGACTCTTCGATCATGCGGTTGGCAATGCGGCGGTCTTCGGTATGAATCCCCAGCACGTTGCCCGCTTCATCCAGCTCGAACACGTAATCAGGACGATCTTTAAATACCAGCGCGTGCTCGTTACGCCACGCGGTACGGGCTTCGGTCAGCTCACGCAGGGCGTGTAGCTGCTCGGCAATATTATCTGCCGGTGCCCAGTCGCCTTGGCCTTCAATCCAGTCAGAGACGCGCTCGTACACCAGCTTAGCGTGGGACTTCACGTTGGCCGCGAAGAAGCGGTAGGCCCCCAGGCTGCCGTCGGCGTTAATGTTCAGCGTGCAGGCTAGGGCAGGGCGCTCTTGGCCTTCCCACAGCGAGCAAAGATCATCCGCCAACTGCTCGGGCAGCATGGTCACGTTCTGGCCCGGCAGGTACACGGTAAATGCACGGACGCGGGCTTCCAGATCAGCAGCGTGGCCCTCTTCCACATAAGCGGTGGGGTCGGCAATCGCCACGCTCAGTTGCCAGCCGCCTTCCGGGCGTGCCACTACGTGCAGCGCGTCATCCATATCGCGGGTTTTTTCACCGTCGATCGTGAAGTACGGCTGCTCGGTGAGGTCTTCACGGGTGAGGCCTTCATCGTGCAGCGGCCAGTCGCTGCCGGCATCCGGGCACTCTTGCTCCAGCGCGTGGCGAGCAAGCGTCACGCGCCACGGCACGGCCGGGTTATCGGCTTTGGCCACTAGCTCATCAATCTGAGTGAAGAAGCCGCGGTCGTTCTCTTTTAGCGGGTGACGCACCAAACGCGCCACGACCCAATCGCCGTCGGCAATCGAGTCTTCATCCAGGCTGTTTTTGATGCGTGCTTTTAGAACGTTGCGAATCGAGGGATGATCCGGCACCACCGCGAGGCGGCCTTCGCGCTTTTGCACGCGAGCAACGAAGCGGTCTAAACCGGCTTCAATAAGCTTTTCAGGCTCAACCGACTTTTTATCACCGTTCTCGTGAATCACGGCTTCCACACGGTCGCCGTGCAGGACCTGTTTCATGGCGGGGGGCGGCACGAAATAGGATTCGCCGCTATCAGTTTCAAGAAAACCAAAGCCTTTTTCTGTGGCTTTGATCACCCCTTCAGCGCGCGGGGTGGTTTCACGGATCTGTTGCTTGAGCTGGGCAAGCAGGGAGTTGTTTTGAAGCATGTGTTCAATCAGTTGGCGAGAGTAGGTTGCCACTATACGGATTCCCACTGGCCGCGCCAATCGTTGCCCCTGGGGAAGTGGCGACGGCGACGGCAGGTCAATGACTTACTTACGGTTGGCTGAATCGGTTAAGCTGAGCGAACTGCCACGCTAACCCTGCTAACGCACAAGGAGCGCTTTGATGACCCCTCGCCTGATCGTTTCCGACCTGGACGGTACGTTGCTAGGCAGCGACCACCGGTTACATGACAGCACCGTCGAGGTGCTCCAAGAGTTGGTTCGGCAGGGGCACCATTTGGCGCTGGCCTCTGGCCGCCACTACCACGATATGCGCGTATTCCGCGACGAGCTGGGCGTGCCTGCTCACTTGATCAGCACCAACGGGGCCTATACCCACGACCCGGACGATGGCTTGGTTAGCGCGTCGCACCTCAACCCGGATCATGCCCACACGCTGATTCATTTACCCCGACCGCCTCAAGTGCGCCTCAGCCTTTACCGCGAAGCGGGCTGGCATGTGGATGCCGAAGCGCCGCACTTGCTTTCATTACACGCCTCGACGGGCTTTCGCTATGAGGTCGTGCCACCGGAGCAGATGGACGCCAACGGCGTGGGTAAAGTGCTCTATTTAGGCGACCCGGACGCGCTCGCAGAATTGGAGGCTCAGGCCCAAGCGGCGCATGGCGATGGGCTCCACATTACCTACTCTACGGTGGACTCGCTAGAGATCATGGCGGGCGGGGTGAATAAAGGCGTGGCGCTAGCGGCGTTGCTGGAGTCGCTTGGGCTCACCGCCGCCGACTGCCTAGCCTTTGGCGATAACCTCAACGACACCGAAATGCTCACCCTGGCAGGCGAGGCCCAGGTTATGGCCAACGCTCATCCGGCGCTGTTTGATCGCGTGCCAGAAGCCCAGCGGATCGGCCACCACGGCGAAGCAGCGGTGGCGTTATTCCTGAAGCAGCGCTTTGGGCTTTAGCATTTGTCGCTGTCATTTTCGCTCTGCCACCTTAGTCGATAGCCGCTTGCGGTAGGCGGAGCGCTCCACCATCATCTAGCCCTTAAAACGATAATAACTTAGGGGCGCTTTCCACGATGACAACCACGCCTGCGACCTTGATGGTGGTCGACGATGACCCGGAAATTCGCGAGCTGCTGGCGGATTACCTGGGGCGGCACGGTTACCACGTGCTGACCGCAGAGGGGGCGAATGCGCTCTACCAACAGCTTGCCGAGCACACGCCCGATTTACTGATCGTCGATGTGATGATGCCGGGGGATGACGGTTTTACCATCTGCCGTGAGCTCCGCAAAACCAACGACACCCCCATCATCATGCTCACCGCCAGCGCTGACGATACCGACCGTATCTTGGGGCTGGAATTAGGGGCCGACGACTATATCGGCAAACCCTTCAATCCCCGCGAGCTGCTTGCGCGCATTAAAGCGGTACTACGCCGCACGCGCCCGGCGGCCGCCCCTCATGAAGCGCGCTGGGTACGCTTTGGTGAGTGGCAGCTCGACCGAATGACGCGGGAATTAGTGGATCACACCGGTGAGCGCACCGCGCTTTCCGGGGCAGATTTTCAGCTGCTCCAAGTGTTTTTAGAGCGCCCCGCCCAGGTGATTACTCGCGATGATCTCTACACCCTGACCCGTGGCCGCGATGCGCCGCCGTTGGACCGCTCGATTGACGTGCACGTGTGTCGGCTACGTCAGCGCTTAGGTGAAGATGCCCAGCATTCACAGCTGATTCGTACCGTACGCGGGGCGGGCTACGTGCTCACGGCCAGGGTAGATGCGGCGTCGTGACGTCGTGGCGACGCTGGCTAAAACGACACTCGCACTGGCTGCCCGCCAGCCTGCGCGGGCGCTTCGTCATTATTATGATTGCCGGGGTGCTGGCCGCCCAGGTGGCGAGCTATACCATTTGGACCTCTCAGGTGCGCGCCAGCCAGCTCGAACAGCTCGATGAGCTCTCCAGCAATATGGCGTTTAGCATCGCCTCCACCATGAAATTCTTCCGTTCGCTGCCGGTGGACTATCGGCATATCGTGCTGGATCAACTGCGCAGCATGGGCGGCACGCGCTTTTTTGTCAGCGTGAACGAGCGGCGTATTCCCGTGGCGGATATCGGCAGCGGCCTGGAAAAAGAGGTGGTGGTGAGCAACGTGCGCACCATTCTGACCCAGCAGCTCTCGATTGACGATGTGGTGGTGGAGTTCTCCCGCCCGGAAACCCTGCGGGTCTTCAATAATGAAGTGCTGCTTTACGACCTGCCGCCCCGCTGGGGCCAGCACAGCCTGTTAATGGAGCCCCTTTCGCCGCCCATTCTGGTGGTGCAGCTGGAGCTTGCTCCGGATACTTGGCTCTATGTCGCCACGCTGCTGGGCGTGCCGGATATTTTCAGCGGCTACCGATGGCTCTCAGAAGAGCGACTGCTAGCGGGCATCGTCGTGCTGCTCACCGTGCTGGCGCTGTCGCTATTGGGCATCACCAGCGTGACGCGGCCGCTGGCAAGGCTCTCCCGGGCGGCACGTCAGCTCGGCGATGACCTGGACAGCCCGCCGCTGAAAGAGAGCGGCCCCAAGGAGGTAGCGGCCACCGCCGTAGCCTTTAACCGCATGCAGCGGCGTATTCGCGAGCAGGTGGAGGAGCGCGAGCGGCTCTTCTCTGCAATCTCCCACGACTTAAAAACGCCGATTACCCGCATGCGCTTACGGGCTGAAATGCTGGATGACCCGCTTCAGCGCGAACGCTTCTGCGCCTCGCTGGATGAGCTATCCGAGCTGGTCAAGGGCGCGCTCGCCTCCGTCAAAGGCCTCGATTTACATGAAGAGCCGCAGCCAACGGATCTCAACGCGCTAACGACCGAGCTGGCCGAGGCGCTGCGCTTGCAGGGGGGCGAAGTGCAGGTGGCAGGGCAGGTGGCGCCACTCACGGTCAAACCGCTGGCGATGAAGCGCTGCCTGGCGAACCTACTGGAAAATGCGGTGTTTTACGGCCAGCGGGCGAGGGTAACGCTGGAAGAGCAGGCGGGCGTGGTGCGCCTACATATTCACGACAGTGGCCCTGGCATCCCTAAGGATCAGCTTGGCCGCGTGTTTTCACCCTTTGTACGCCTGGAGGTGTCCAGAAGCCGCCACACCGGTGGAAGCGGCCTGGGGCTAGGCATTGCCCGGCATATCGCCCGTGCCCATGGGGGCGATATTATCCTTGCTAATCACCCCACAGGCGGCTTGCTGGCCACGCTAATGCTGCCTCGCCAATCAAGTGTTACAGACTTGTAATACTATGCAGGACTCGGTAACTCCCGTTATGCGGCTCGCTGTCGTACTCTGCTAAAAGCCGTTTTACACCGCGTGTGTCCCGGCATTACAACAGCGATAGCCGTCAAGCCTTTCAGGGCTGGTGTTCGCGATAACAACAATAGCAGGAGCTACCCATGCTGATTAAGCAGTTGCCCACGTTTAAAAAATCCGCCCTCGCACTGGCCTTAGCGGCAGGCACCGCCATGGCCGCAGGCACTACCCAAGCAAGCGATGTCGAAGTACTCCACTGGTGGACATCCGGTGGTGAAGCCCGCGCGGCCAACGTCCTCAAAGAGCTACTCGAAGCCGAAGGTTACGGCTGGCAGGACTTTGCGGTGGCCGGTGGTGGCGGTGAAACAGCGATGACGGTGCTTAAATCCCGCGCCATGTCAGGTAACCCACCCTCCGCCGCGCAAATTAAAGGCCCGGAAATTCAGGAGTGGGGCGAGCTTGGCCTGCTGGGTGACTTAAATGAAGTGGCGGATGCCGAAGGCTGGAACGACCTGTTACCAGAGATTGTGGCCGATATTATGCGTTACGACGGCCAGTACGTAGCCGTGCCTGCGAACGTACACCGGGTTAACTGGCTGTGGGCCAACCCGGACGTGCTGGAAGCCGCTGGCGTAGAAATGCCCACCACCCTAGACGAGCTGTTTGCCGCCGGGGAAGCCATTCGTGAAGCGGGTTTTGTGCCGCTAGCCCACGGTGGCCAGTCCTGGCAGGACGCCACCGTGTTTGAAAGCGTGGTGCTGGGTAGCCAAGGCACTGAGTTCTATCAGCAGGCGCTGGTGGAGCTAGACCCGGAAGCCCTGGGCGGCGAACAGATGGTCGCCGCGCTGGAAGACTTCAAACGCCTGCGCGAGCTGATGGACGAAGGCATGCCGGGCCGCGATTGGAACATTGCCACCGCGATGGTCATTGAAGGCGTGGCGGGCTTTCAGCTGATGGGCGACTGGGCGAAGGGTGAGTTCACCGCCGCAGGCCTGACCGCCGGTGAAGACTATCTGTGCGCCGCCGCTCCGGGCACCGAAGACGCCTTTACTTTCAACATCGATAGCCTGGCGATGTTCCGCGTGACCGATGATGCCGAGCGCGAAGCTCAGCACACGCTGGCGCGCTTGGTGTTAGAGCCCACCTTCCAGGAAGCCTTCAACCTTGCCAAAGGCTCCATTCCCGCGCGTCCTGACCTGGATATGAGCGAGTTCGACAGCTGCGCCCAGCAGTCGATGGCTGATTTCCAACGTACCGCTGAAGAGGAGGGGTTAGTGCCCAGCATGGCCCACGGTATGGCCGTTCGTGCCGACGTTCAGGGGGCTATCTTTGACGTCGTGACCAACTACTTCAACGACGCCGATATGCCCGCCGAAGAGGCTGCCCAGCGACTGGTCAGCGCCGCAGAAGCCGCTTCGTTTTAAGCGCGGCACCGTTGGCAATAGCGCAAGCACGCGCTGAACGTACGTAACCAGCGCCGCCGCAACGGCGGCGCTAGCGGTTGACTGGCGAGGAATTCCCCATGAGCGAAACCCCAACGCGCACCGCGTTGCGGCCAACGGCCTCTGGTCGGCTGCAGGCCTGGCTGCCAAGGCTAGTGCTGGCACCCTCGGTGGCGGTGTCTCTGTTTTTTGTTTACGGCTTTATGCTGTGGACCTTTGTTCTATCACTCACCAGCTCGCGCATGCTGCCCAGCTACGATTTTGTCGGGTTTGGCCAGTATGCGCGGCTGATGGCCAACGAGCGCTGGTGGGTGGCCTCTACCAACCTGATGATCTTTGGCACGCTGTTTATCGTGATCTGCTTAGTGCTGGGTGCGCTGCTGGCGATGCTGCTGGATCAAAAGATTCGTCAGGAGGGCGCACTGCGCACCGTCTATCTCTACCCCATGGCGCTGTCATTCATCGTCACTGGTGTGGTGTGGAAGTGGCTGCTAAACCCGCAGTTGGGCATCCAGGCCATGGTGCAAAGCTGGGGCTTCGAGTCGTTTGAATTCGACTGGATTGTCGACCCGGATATGGCGATTTACACCCTGGTAATTGCCGCCGTCTGGCAGGCCTCTGGCTTCGTGATGGCGCTGTTTTTAGCCGGGCTGCGCGGTATTGACGACAGCATCGTCAAAGCTGCACAGCTCGATGGCGCAAGCCTACCGCGCATTTACTGGCGGGTGGTCATGCCCTGCCTCCGCCCGGTGGTGTTCAGCGCGGTGATGATTCTGGCCCATATTGCGATCAAGAGTTTTGACTTGGTAGTGGCCCTCACCGGCGGCGGGCCGGGTTACGCAACGGACTTACCCGCCACCTTTATGTACACCCACGCCTTTAACCGCGCGCAAATCGGCCTGGGCTCTGCCAGTGCCATGCTGATGCTCGGCGGTGTGCTGGCCATCCTGATTCCTTACCTCTACTCCGAACTAAGGAGCCGCAAACATGGCTAATGTGATTCGTCGCCAAACGCCTGCGGCCAAGTTGTGGCGGGGCGTGCTGTACGCGGTACTGATCATCGCCGCGCTGTTCTACGTTCTGCCGCTGGTGGTCATGTTGATGACTTCCATCAAACCGCTGAGCGAAATCAGCGCCGGTACGCTGCTGTCGTTACCGCAAAACCCAACGCTGGCCCCCTGGACAAAAGCCTGGGGCGAAGCCTGCACCGGCATGCGCTGCGAAGGCGTGGGCGGTTATTTCTGGAACTCCTTTGCTATCGTCATTCCTGCGGTGCTGATCTCCACCGCCGTAGGAGCGCTGAACGGCTACGCCCTGACCAAATGGCGCTTCAAAGGCTCCGAGCTGGTCTTCGCGCTGATGCTGTTTGGCTGCTTTATCCCGTTTCAGGTGGTGCTGCTGCCCATGGCACAAACCCTGGGCTGGCTGGGGCTTTCCAGCTCGCGGGCGGGGCTGATCCTGGTGCACGTGGTGTTTGGTATCGCCTTTACCACGCTGTTCTTCCGCAACTTCTATGTGGGCATTCCCAACGAGCTGGTGTCGGCGGCCAAGCTGGACGGTGCCGGATTCTTCCGTATTTTCTGGCGCATCCTGCTGCCGGTGTCCGCCCCTATCATCGTGGTCTCGGTGATTTGGCAGTTCACCCAAATCTGGAACGACTTCCTATTCGGCGTGGCGTTCTCGGCACACGACACCCAGCCGGTGACCGTGGCGCTCAATAATCTGGTGAACACCTCCACCGGCGTGCGCGAATACAACGTCGATATGGCCGCCGCCATGATTGCCGCACTGCCCACCCTGGTGGTGTACGTGCTGGCGGGTAAATACTTCGTGCGTGGGCTAACGGCAGGCTCCGTAAAGGGCTAATAACAACTAGGTGCATGGCAGTCCCAGGTAGAGGTCAGCATCTCCCCGTAGCGGGGGTCTTTCGCCAGGACGGCGAAAGTAGCGCCCAGGGAAGGGTTTACAGCGCCCCCGCCAAGGGGTGATCTGACCGGTGCCAATGCGTGTCTTGCCAGCTCCCTTAGAACAGGATTTTGATAATGGCAGCGTTAGAGATTCACAACGTACGCAAAGAGTTTGGCAGCGAGCGGGTGCTGAAAGATGTCAGCATCTCCATCGATTCCGGCGAGTTTTTGATTTTGGTGGGGCCATCCGGCTGTGGTAAATCCACGCTGATGAACGCCATCGCAGGCCTTGAACCGGTCACCAGCGGCAATATCTATATCGACGGCGAAGACGTCACCTGGCGCACCCCCGCCGAGCGCGATATTGCCATGGTGTTCCAGTCTTACGCCCTGTACCCCAGCATGACCGTACGCCAAAACATCAGCTTCGGCCTAGAGATGCGCAAAGTGCCCAAGGCCGAGCGGGAAGCCGCCGTGGAACGGGTGGCCGATCTGCTGCAGATTTCCCACCTTTTAGAGCGCAAGCCCGCCCAGCTCTCCGGCGGCCAGCGCCAGCGTGTGGCCATGGGCCGCGCCCTAGCGCGGGAGCCTAAGGTCTATCTGTTCGACGAGCCGCTCTCTAACCTGGACGCCAAGCTGCGCGTAGATATGCGCACCGAGATCAAAAAGCTCCACCAGCGTTTAGGCACCACCATCGTCTACGTTACCCACGACCAAGTAGAAGCCATGACCCTGGCGGACTGCATCGCGGTGATGCGTGATGGCCATATTCTGCAGTTAGGCAGCCCTGATGAGGTTTATAACAACCCGGTGGATATGTTCGTAGCGGGTTTTATGGGTTCACCATCGATGAACTTCATCCGCGCTACGCTGGAAGCCGACGGCGATGGCTATGCACTGCGCATTGCCACCCCCGACGAAGCCGACCTGCTGCTGCCGTGGCCAGCGGCCCGCCATACGGCAGGGCTAGTGGAGCAGCTCGACAAGCCGGTGATTCTCGGCCTGCGGCCTGAACATTTCAGCGAAGAGGATGTGCGGCTCAGCGAGCAGGCCGAAGGCACGCTGCTGGAAGCCAAGGTGAGCGTGGTGGAGCCGACCGGTGCCGATATTCTGCTGCGCCTGCCGCTGGGCGAGCAGGAGATTACCGCGCGGGTCGGGCCGAAGTGTGAGGTGTCGCCCGGTGAGCGCTTGGCGCTGAGGGTCGATATGTCCCGGGCGGTGCTGTTCGATGCTGAAACCGAGCAGCGGCTGGCTTGAGCCGCTGGGTGAGTGGTATTAATCGCTGTTGCGTGCGGCGGGGGCGGGCTCTTTATCAAGCCGCTTGATCTGCCGCCAGAGGTCCTGGCGAAGGTCGGCTAGTTTGGGCTGCTCTTCGGGTGTAAACGCCACCGGGCGGCACAGCCGCTGAGCGCGCATACCGAGGCGGGCGCTCAGCAGCCCCGTTGCTAAGCCTTGGCCGGCTCTTGCCGAAAGGCGGCCTGCCAAGTCCAGCGAGAGCATGTCCATGCTGGCATCGGTAGCCAGTTCGCTGGCGCCTGCAAACGCCATGTTATGCAGCACGTGGCGAAATAGCCGCAAGCGGCTGGCGTAGCCAAGTTCCAGGCCGTACAGGCGGCTCAGCCTATCCACCATGGCAAGGCTGCGCCACGCCACAAGCGCCATATCCACCAGGGTTAGCGGGGAAACCGCCACCATGATGGCGGTTTCCCCCGACATGCGCGTAATCAACCGCTGAGCTTCCCGGTCACGGGGGGCTAGCAGGTGGTAGCGCAGCAGGGTTTGAATCTCTTCACCGCTATGGTGAGGCTGGCACGCCCGCTGAAAGGCCAGCCAGTGCGGGTCGTCGTTGCTCAGTGCAAGCTGCTGTTTTAACTGAACGGCCATCGCCTGGGCCTGCTGGCTGGAGCGCTGGGGAAGCTCGGCTAGGTTGGCCCGTAGCTGATCGTGCCGCTTTAAGCGCCGCAAACGGCCCAGCTCCTTGAGAAGCGATACGCCGCCCAGCCCAATCAAGCTCATGCCAAACAGCTGCCACGCCATCGCCATCCACTGGGACTGGGACAGCGCGTCAGGAATGCCGGTTGCAAGCTCTACCGTGCCGAGTGTGGCACCGCCTGCCAAGGCAAACATCAGCCCCCAGCGGCGTTTGCGGGGCGCGCCAAGGGTCTCTTCCGGCAGCGCTTTGAGTTCGGCTTGGGTCGCCAGCGGTTGGTGTGATTCAGTCGCCGCAAAGCGTTCATGCTGGCGCAGGGTTTCCTGGGTAGGTTCGGGCGGCGCTTCGGTGTGGAAGTCGCGGCGGGGCTGAGGGTTGCTCATGTCAGTTTGTCTCCAATCAGCCAGTCAATCGCGGCGTCCATACGGATGTGGGGCAGTGCCTCGCTATCGGCGGGCATCGGGCGGAAGCTGGGGAAATCAAACCCTTGCTGCTGCCAAAAATCGACTTTGGGCAGGCGGCTGGGCACATCGCCGGGGTACACCAGCACGTCTTCGCCTTCTAACGTGGTGCCTTTCAGCGCTGGCGTTCGCTTGCCATCATGAAGCACTTCGCGGGCCTCGGTGGCGCGAATGGCCGCCAGCGACAGCGCTTTCACCGGGATATCGGCAAAGCGTAAGTCTTTCAATGGCTCCGCCAGCAGCGCTTCTAATAACTGCACCACGTGGGTGTGTTGGTCGGGCGTCACGTGGTCCGCTTTGGTGGCGGCAATGGCGAGGCGGTCAATTTTGGGAGCGAACAGGCGGGTCAGCAAGCTGCGCTTGCCGTAATCAAAGCTCTTCATCAGCTGTTGCAGCGCGCGGGAAAGATCCTCGAAACGCTCCGGCCCGGCGTTAAGCGCACCCAGCACGTCCACCAGAACAATCTGGCGGTCAAAGCGGCGGAAGTGGTCGCGGTAGAAGGGGCGAACTACCTGCTGCTGATAGTAGCGAAAACGGGCCGCCAGGGTGGCGTAGAGGCTTGATTCGGGCAGGGCGTCGAGGGTTTCTTTGGGAGTATCTAATCCGGGCAGCGGGAAGAACTGCAGCATCGGTGCGCCATCCAGCTCGCCGGGCAGCAAAAAACGCCCCGGCTGCAGGTCAGAGAAGCCCGCCTGCTTGGCGCGACGCAGGCCCAATGCGTAGGCCTCGGCCAGCGTGGCGAGCTGCGCTTCATCGGCTTCTGCCGTGGGGTCTAGCTGCTCTGCCTCGGCCAGCCATTCGCTAAACAGTGCCCGGCGATGAGGGCCTTCGTGCTGGGCCTGGCTCTGGCTCCAGCTGTAGAAGTCGTGCTGCAGCAGCGGCAAATCCAGCAGCCATTCGCCGGGGTAGTCGAACAGATCCAGCGTCAGGTGAGCGATATCCGGCGTGAACCAGCCCTGCTGGGCAGGGCGGTAGCGCAGCTGTAAACGCAGCTCGCTAATGCCGCGGGTGGGCTCGGGCCAGCGCGGCGGTGTGTCTCTCAGCGAGGCCATGCCGGGGTCATAAGGGAAGCGTGGTACGCCTAAGTCCGGCTGATTTAAACGCTGCGCGCCTAGCAGGCGGCCTTCACGGGCAACCGGTAACAGGTCTAACTGTGCTTCTACGCCTGCCTGGCGTAGTTGGTTCACCAGCGAGGTTAAAAATGCCGTTTTACCCGCTTGCGAAAGGCCTGTTACCGCCAGGCGCAGCTGTCGGTCTCGGCTTCGCTCTAACATGTTGCTCAATTCGCGGCTTAACGGCTGGCGCATCCTGTCGCTTCCTTCATCGGGTGGGGCATCTTGGCGAGGTGGTCGAGCGTTAGCGCTGCCACATCAAGACAAGCTGGGAGAGCATGGGCAGGGTCGCAATGATAAAACCGACGACCGCGAGGCTATAGCCGGGCCAGCGGCGCTGCATTTTTTGTGCAAGCGTTAAGCCAACCAAGCACACCACCATGCCGATCAGGTTAAAGGCAAGCGTGGCTGCTTCCAGCCATTGCTGTGGATCCATCGTCGCTCCTTGGGGGGATATCCATGGCTTGATCATAGCAAAGCCTGAATGAACCGATCATTAACCGCGGCTTATTGTCGTCCCTAGCAGGTGCTGTGCCCCTGGTACTAACCAAACGGGGTCAAGGCGAGTATTGGCGGCTTCAACGCATAAAAAGTGTTTGGCGGCGTCGGCGGGCGTGTCGCTGGGCAGGTCGCTATCCGGGTGCCAGACCACCGTGGAGTCGCTGGACTGCTTGCCGATGCGCAGCGTGCGCTGGCCGTCGTTGAGCAGCACCGCTTCATTGGTGTGATAAATACGGTCGACCGGGCCACGAATCGCCAGCGTGCCCTGCTGCTCAGACTCAGCAAAGTCACGCAGCTTATCCAAATAGCGTGCGCCTGCTAGGCCTTCTAAGCGGCATTGATGCACCTCATTAACGGCCAGGTAGGTATGCAGTGCGCCGCTGGTTTTGATCGGGGCATCGCCAATGTTTTCGCTAATGATCTCAACGTTTAGCCGCTGGGCGTTGGCTTGAATGACCACACGGGCGGTGAGCTGGCTATGTAAGCGCTCTTCCGGTGACAGGTGCACTTCGATGCCTTCGGCGTGGTCGTCAACGGCGTCCAGGCGCCACATGGCGTGGCGAGCAAGCCCATGGAAAGGGCCGTTACGCTCAGGGCTCTCATCGGCGTAGCGCTCGTCGGCAAACCAGGGCCAGCAGAGCGGGATGCCGCCACGGATCGCGCCCGGCAGCGCCTGCGGCGTTGGCGTCACCCACAGCCAGCCGGTGTCGTCTGCTGGCTGGAAGTGCAGCACTTGAGCGCCCTGTAGGCTGATCGCCATTTCCCCCCAGGCCATGTTGAAGAGCGCGACGTCACGGCCTTCCCAATGGGCCCGTTGATGGCCATCAACGTGGCTAAGTAGCTGTTTAAGGGAGTCGGGAATCATAAGGGAATCCTTGTGGGCAAAGGCAACAAATGGGCAGAACAGTAGCGCCGTGTGCTATGGTAGGACAAACATAGGTGGAAGAATAGTTTGAAGGTAAAACCCCAAGCTGAGTGAAACCAAGGAGGTAGTATGGGCTTTATTGCGTGGTTAATCATTGGTGGTTTAGCTGGCTGGATCGCTGGCAACATCATGCGTGGCGGCGGTTTTGGCGTACTCGGTAACATTGGTGTGGGGGTGGTCGGCGCCCTCGTAGGTGGCTTCCTGTTTAGTCTGCTGGGGCTGCAGGCGGGCGGCTTCATCGGTTCGCTGGTGACGGCGACCGTGGGGGCGGTGGTCTTGTTATGGGTGATCAGTAAAGTCAAAAGCGCTTAGCGCTTCTCCCCCTAAGTGGTACCCGCTGCCCGGCCTTTGTGCCGGGCAGCGCTGTTTTGTGCGGCTGCTATCGGTCTTGGCAATAGTTTCCGTTACACTATGCGTCTTTGGGCAGCCTTATCAGGCTGCTTTATTTTGTACGGTTTTCATTGATCGCTTTCTGCTTCTTGTTCGAGGTGTCTTTTGGTCGACGCACTAAATACCTGGTGGGCCCAACAGCTGGTGCTGTGTGACTGGGCTTTTACACCGCACCCACTGGCGGTGGATGCGGTAGCGGCTGAACAGCGCTTGCTGCAGCTGGGTATTGCCGATCGTGGCGCGTTGGCGGATCAGCTGTTTTTTGCATTGGGCGCACCGTCAGGCAGTGCCGATCAGCTGCTGGGTGCGCTGGAGTGGGCCGCTCTGGCGGGCGCGGCGGGCTGGTTGAGCCAAGCGCAGGCGACGAACTGGGCACACCATCTCATACGACGCATCACGTCGGACTACAGCGATCAGCGAGCGTGGCTGTCGGATCTACGTCGCGCGCTGGGGGCCAAAGGTTGGGAAACCGGTGCCGACGACCGCTTCATCGACGCTTGCCAAGCGCTGTCCAACCTGGAGAGCGAAGGGGAGGGGGTGACCTGGCAGTCGCTGGATGCCGCGCTTGCCCAGCGCGACGCTCCCACATCGCTATGGCCGCAGCCCGCCGAAGCGCAGCCTTGGCGGCTAGGTGCTCTGTTTCGACCCGTGATGTGCTATCCGGCCAGCGCTGCCGACTGGCCCGACGCCACTCAGTGGTTGGAGCGTATCTGGCAGATTTACGACCGTGAGCAGCTACTGGAAGTGATGCTCTGGCTAAGCGCTCAAGGTGAACGTCAGCGCTGGGATATCGAAGCCCGCGAGCTTCTGACCATGGATCACGCGCAGCGTCAAGAGTGGCAGCGGGGGGCAGTAAACGATGCTCCCTACGCACCGGTGCTCACGACGTTCGTCAATCAGGGCGAGCCGTTGGAGTGGGCCGCCTGGGACTGGCTGCGGCTAGTGGAGCTCGCCTGGGCCGGTGCCTGCTGTGGCTGGCTAAGCCAGGCGGAAGCGGACGACCTAGCGGCCCATGCGGCTGATCTCGTGGGTCGCCGTTACCACGACTGGCACGCAGTGCTGAAAGCCTACCTGCGCGGGCAAAGCCTCTTCGAGGGCGTCGATCGGCGGGGGATGACACCCAGCGCCCGCCACAAGCTGTTAATGCACGCTGCCCATAGTCCCTGGAAGCACTCGCTGGCTGCACTTTTGGACGAGCCGACGCGGCAATCCTCGCGTACGCGTATCAAGGCCTGGCGCAACACGGCTCACCATTGGCTGCTCGCCCTGGCTGGCGTACGCGAGCCGGATGTCATGCTGCGTCAACTCAATCCCTCGGCCCCGATAGCCGAGCAGCGCCGCGCGGATGCCGCCGTTTACCTTCAGGATTCGCTTGGCCTGCATGCGGATGAAGGTCACCAGGTGCTGGCGCGCTACTGGCTTCCTGCTCAGGCGCACCACCTCAACCAGCTCGCGGCAGATGCTGTGCATGGCGTACTGCCTCCGTCGCAAACGCGCTTTGGCCAGCCCACGCCTGATGAGCTAAAACAGCGTAACGCGGTGAAAGGAGTCAGTCGTCACGCCGCCACGATTCACATGGCCGAGAAGTTTGCGTTCTACCTGCACATGGCGCTCGACAGCGGCCTGTTCGAGCGCGAACCGCTCATGCAGCACGCCAGCGCTCTGCGAAGCTGCCTGTGCCGTTTTTATGCCACGCCCAAGCGCCTGCTAGAGGCCTGGTTTGCCTGGGAGAGCTGCCTGCCCGAGCCCGAGCATGACTCGTTGATCAATGAAATCGCGTGGCATCTGGAAGACCCAGGCAGCCTGTTCCATTGGTTGGATTGGCGCCCCGATGCTTGGTGCGAGCCGGGTGAGCGGCCAACGTTGACTCACTTCACGGCGATGTCGCTGGTAGGGCCGCTGAACAGCGCGGTGTGGAGCGAGCCGCAGTTGGAAAGTCCGCGCGAGTGCGCCGACATTCGCGAATGGGTCGAGAGCCACTACCACCTGACCAGTGCCGACGACATGCAGGAATTTTTGACCTTCATGTTGGAAGCTGGGGACCGTCAGGAGTATCAGATCAACTACGCGCCCTATACGCTGAACCCGGAGCGGTTGGCGGCGGAAATCGCCATATTGGAGTCCGGCGACTGCGGCGAAGAGGAGCGTCACCACTTGCTGCGTCTGCGCCGAGTGAGCACCAACGAAGATGGTTGTAATGACGTTGACATGGCCGCCTGGGATATTGCCCAACTCGTGGATCTTGCCATTGCGGCACGGCAGCTAGGTTGGCTCGACAAGCCAGCGTTTGCGAACGTGCTCGACCGCGCCTACCAGTTGGCGGCAGACCACTACGCTGGTTGGCAGGAGTATGCGGCAGGCATGTACGCCGGCTTCTCGTTTTTCATGGGCGAAACGCCTGAGCGAGAGAGTTTCTTGGCCGGGTTTCGTCAAGCGCTGGTGGCGTGGCTGTGCGGTGCGCCGGTGCTTGCCGGCCCCTGGGCGAGCCTGGATTTTCCCGGCAACAAGCCGCGCCATTTCGCGCCGCTGCATATCGATACGTTGCCCGGGGATCAGCGAATCTTACATTAGACTCGCCAAGCATAGGATAACTGGCTTATAGTCCAGAGTTTGTAAAAAATGAGTTTTCTCATGCTTGGGTCTTTTCCATTTTTCATTCTGTCACGAGGTTAATCGCATGGTTGCGTCGCCACACCCCGCTGTGACCGCTGTCCGTGTTGTGAGTGTTTGTGTCGTCGTTGCTTTGTTAGCTGGCTGTGCAGGCTCCGCCTCGCGCCAGGGCATGGAAGCCCCCGAGGATTATTTCTCGATGTCGCTTCCGGGCATGGAGGGAGCCGATCCTAAAATGTCGCCCGTTGACCCGATTGATGCGCATCTTCGCAGTTTGCAGACGCCACCACCAACAGTGGTGCGCCAAGCGCTGTTAGAGCAGCACCAGCGGTGGGCGGGAACGCCTTATCGCATTGGTGGCACCACCGAACGTGGTATCGACTGCTCGGCCCTGGTCAGAAACGTGTTCCGCGATACCTTTGATGTTGAGCTACCCCGTTCTACCTACGATCAAGTGCATGAGGGACGCCCGATCGACCGCCAAGAGCTGCAGGCGGGCGATCTGGTCTTCTTCCGCCCACCCGGACGCTACAACCATGTGGGCATTTACGTCGGAAATGGCTATTTCCTCCATGCGTCCACGTCGAAAGGCGTGATTATTTCCAGCTTGGACAATAGCTATTGGCGGCGCTATTACTGGCAGTCGCGTCGTGCCTTGGAGCCGACCAACCTTGCCCAGCTAAGCAGTCGCTTCCTGCCGTAAATGCGCGCTGGCGGCGTCGGTTACTGTTGGAAAGGACATGATTGAAGCAAAAACGCGCGCCTGGTGGCGCGCGACAGCGGCTCTATGTTTAGGGTCGTTCCTGGTATTCATCAATCTGTACGTGCCACAACCGTTGTTGCCGGGCCTCAAAGAGACCTACGGGGTGTCGACGCTGGGCGTCAGCTTGCTGATGTCGGTGTCGACCCTTTCGTTGGCCCTGGCACTGCTGGTGTTTGGACCGCTCTCCGATGCGATTGGCCGTGAAGGCATCATGCGCATCACCCTTCTTTTGGCCGGCGGGTTGTCGCTTGCCCTAGCCTTTGCACCGACCTTCGAAAGTTTACTGGTACTGCGTTTGCTGCAGGGCTTCGTGCTCGGCGGCTTGCCCGCCGTGGCGATTGCCTGGATGGGCGACGAGTTCGATAAAACCGCCTTGCTGAGCGCCGTGGGGCTCTACATCGGCGCCAACTCACTAGGCGGGATCAGCGGGCGTATCGTGGGCGGTGGGGCAGCGGCGATCGGTGGGCCGACGGCGGCGTTTCTCGCGGTAGGGGCCATGACGGTCGTCGGCTGTGTACTCTTTTGGCGGTTGCTGCCCAATAGCCAAGCCTTCGTGCCTAAACGCTTCCACCTGCGCGATGCAGTGACGGATCTGTTGGGGCATCTTCGTTCCCCCGTGCTGCTCGCTGCCTATTGTTTGGGCGGTATCAACTTCCTGATTTTTATCAATCAATATAGCTACATCACCTTCCGATTGGCGGAGGCGCCGTATCAACTGGCGGCGAGCGGCCTGGGACTGATCTTTCTCACCTACCTAGGCGGTACCTTTGGCTCGACAGTGTCAGGCAAGTTGGCAGGGCGCTTTTCCCCCGCCAGCTGCATGAGTGCGGGCATCGTGATTCTCATGCTGGGCACCGCCGTTACTCTGGCGGACTCGCTGGCGCTCATCATTCTCGGTTTGACCATTAACGCTTTCGGCTTTTTCATGGCCCACTCGTTGGCGTCTAGCTGGGTGGGGCGCTATGCCCGAGGGGCGCGAGGCAGCGCCTCGGCGCTCTATCTGGTGTTTTACTACCTGGGGGCGAGCGTTGGCGGTTTCTGGCTAGAGCCGTTCTGGCGTTGGTCGCAGTGGCAGGGCGTGGCCATCGGCTCGTGGCTGCTGCTGAGCGTTACTCTGGTGATCGGCCTGGGGTTATGGCGCTTCGAGCGTCGTGCCTAATCGGCCGTGGGCCAAGTGGTAGCGCCGGTGGCATAGCCGGTCGAGCAGCGCTGCATCGTGACTGATGACGATGATGCCAAGGGCATGGCGCTTGGCGTATCCATCGAGTGCTTGCCAGAGCGTTAGCTGCGAGATGGGATCCAGCATGGTGGATATTTCATCGGCCACCACGTAACGCACGCCAGGGGCGAGGGCGCGCAGCACGCACACGCGCTGTAGCTGCCCGCCCGAGAGAGCATTGGGAAAGCGTGTCAGCCATTCGGGCTCGATGCCAAATGCCGCCATCAGGTCACTGGGCGGCGTCCAGGCTTCTTTGAGGATTTGACCGACCCGCCAGCGCGGATTGACCGCCAGCTCCGGCGATTGCGGCAGCCACTGCACCGTGCGTAGCCCGCGTCTGGGCAGCGGCGAGCCATCTACCCACACGCTGCCTTGATGGGGCGTGAGCTGGCCTGCCAAAAGCCTGCCCAGCGTCGATTTCCCTGCGCCTGAGTCGCCGCTGAGTCCGAGCCACTCTCCAGGGGCCAGGTGTAGCGAGACTTTCTCCAGCAGCGGCTGGCGTGGCGAAAAGTGAAACGATAGCTGATGGGCGTCAAGCAAGCGTTGGCTCCATGGGCTGAGGTGGGGAGGCGTATGTGGTGAACGCGTTATCCGGTAGCGCCTGCCAGAGTGCCCGAGCATAGTCACTCGTCAGCTGTTCGCCCTGGCCTTGGAAAGCCTGCGCAGGTGCGGTTTCCAGCGCTTGGCCTTGGCGCATAACGGTGACCTTATCAGCCACGGTGAGCGCATGGCGCAGGTCGTGGGTAATCAGCAGCACCGTTTTGCCTTCTCGCGCCAACGCCTTGAGCGCTGCCAGCACACGATCGCGCTGGATGGGGTCCAGACCCACGCTGGGTTCATCGGCAATCACCAAGCGTGCGCTGCCCGCCTGGGCCATGGCGATGAGCACTCGGCGCGCCATGCCGCCTGATAGCTCGTGGGGGTAGTGAGTCGCCGCGTGGTCGAGCTGGTAGCGGCGCAGTAGCCCATCGGCGCGCTGCTGAGCGTCAGGGCGACTGAGCCCTGCTCGTTGGGCCGCCCAGCGCACCTGATGCTGGCTGCGGGCGAGCGGGTCAAGCGCGTTCAACGACTGAGGAATGAGCGCCAACTGATGGCCTCGCAGCCGTTTCTGGCGGGTCGGTGTCAGTTTCTCCCCCTGGAAGAACACGTCGCCGGTGACCCGTGCCGGTTGAGGCAGAAGCCCTAAAATGGCGTAGGCCAATAGGCTTTTCCCTGCCCCGGAGGCCCCCACGACAGCATGCACGTCGCCCGTTTGTAAGTGGAGTGACAGTGAGTCGATGCAGGAGGTCCACTCTCGCCGCCACCAGCGTGGGTAGTGAGGCAGCTGCACGGTCAGACGGTCGATGGTCAACATGGCAAACTCCTTGGTCACAATCGCTAGCGCGCTAGCACTTCGCGCAGCATCGAGGCGAAGCGTCCAATCGCCAACACCATGAGCAGTAACCCCAGCCCTGGAAATACCCCCAGCCACCAGTAGCCGCCGGTCAGGTAGCGCATCGCGTCTGCGAGTAAAACGCCGATGGCGGGCTGCGTCGGGTCGAGGCCGACGCCTAAAAAGGTCAGGGCGGCCTCGTGCAAAATGGCGTGGGGAAAGAGGAGAAGTGCGCCCACGAGGCAGTGGGGTAGCACATGAGGCAGCAAATGACGGCTGATGATGAACCCTTGACCTTTACCCAGCCCCCGGGAGATGGCCACGTAGGGCGCATGGTGAACGTGGCGTAGCTCGGCCCTGAGTACGCGGGCAAGGCTCGGCCAGTGGGTCAGCGCCACGGCGATGATGACCGCCTCCGTGCCGCCGCCCAGCGCAAAGGCGATCAGTAGCAGTAGCAGCAGGTGTGGCACGCTCAATAGCGTATCGATCAGCAGGCTCACTAACGCATCCAGTAGGGGGGACAGCATGGCAAGACTGGCGAGACTCAACGCAACCAGCGTGCCCAGCAAGGCAGCGCTCAACCCTACCTGAAAACTCAAGGCAAGCCCCGCCAGGGTTCGCGCCCAAACCTCACGCCCGAGGGCATCGGTGCCCAGCCAGTGCTCGGGGCTGGGTGGCAGTAGCCGCGCCGCGAACTGCATCCGTGTCGGGCTATCCCCGAGCCAAGCGGTGCTGCCAAGTAGCAGTAGGACGAGCAGGGCCAGTAAAGCGGCATAGCCTGCCGCGATCAAACGCGGCTGGCTACTCATTGGTATGGCTCCGCCGAGTCCGCGGGTCGGTCAATCGAGAGAGCCCATCGGCCGCCAGATTCCCTACGCTGACGAAGAGGGCGGTGAAAAGCGCTATGGCGAGCAGCAGCGGCACGTCGCTGCGTAATCCTGCCGCGACGGTGGCTTGCCCAAGACCTGGGTAAGCAAAGACATGTTCGACCAAGAGCGAACCGCCAAACAGTTCGCCCAGTGAAGCAAACGCCAGAGTAATCGCGGGAAGGCTGGCGTGGCGCAGGCCGTGGCGCCAGGCGATATCGACACGGCTAGCGCCTTGGGCAAAGGCGTGAAGGGCAGTGTCTGAACGCATGAACGCCACCATCTTGGCGCGCGTGTGAAGAGTGAGGGTCGCGACACCTAATAGTGCAAGCGTGAGGGTAGGCAGCAGCAAGTGATGAAGGCGTGTGAGTAGCGTAACCTCTTGACTCAGCACGCCGGTTGGCCCTGCGCAGCAGGTAGGCGTCCACCCCAGCGTGACCGAAAAAAGCAGCAGTGCCAGCATGGCAAGCCAAAACGTGGGTGTCGACGCGGTGAGGTAGGCGTAGCCGCTAATCAGGCGATCCAGCCAGGAGCCCTCGTTGCTCCCAGCCGCGATGCCGAGCAAGATGCCCAACGCAAGAGAGAGCAGCCAAGCGCCACCCAGCAGGAGAAACGAGCGCTGAACGCGTTGGCCGATGACATCGCTGACCGGCTGATGGTAGATATGACTCCAGCCCAGCTCGCCGCTCAGCAACTGCTGCAGCCAGTGGCGAAACTGCACGGCTGGTGAGGCGTCGAACCCCCAGCGCTCGGCAATCAGCGCCCGCTGTTCTGGGCTGACCTGAGCCATTTGTGGGCCTAGGTAGGCATCCACCGGGTCGATGGGGGAAAGCATCATCAACCCAAACGACACTGCGGCCACGCACAGCAGAACGAGCATCAGCCGCAGAAGGCGGTGTGCGAGCCATGCCGCTAATCGCACGTCCAGCGCCACTCGAGCAGATTGGCGGTCACCGGCCAGCCGTGGCCGTGCGGGGCAACGCCCAGGTCGCCAAGGTCCAGGCAGCGATTGGTAGCGTACACGTGGGCGAGATTGACCATCCACGCCCAGCTCGTGTCGCCCTGTACGCCATAGCCCGTAGTGCCGTCCCACTGGGCCGCTTGCCAGTGCCGGTAGGCGTCTTCGGCGCTAGCCGCCGCTTGGGCTGCCTCCAGGTGTTGGTCGACCGTCTCGTTAGCGTAGTAGCCACTGTTATAGAAGCCGACCCCGGCGTGAGCACTGTGAAAGAGGTAGTACACCTCCTGAGGGCTTTGGCTGCCAAAACCAAACACGATGGCATCTTGATGGAGGGCTTCCCGTTGAATTTCGTCCCAGTGGCGGCCGGTGGGCTGCATCTCGATGCCGAGCGGCCGCACCATCTCGGCACTCACCTGAGCGAGCTGTTGGCGGGTGGTGTCGCTGCTGGGATAGGTAAGACGAAAGCGGGCCGGTTGGCCGTTTTTATAACGCAGCCCGTCGTCCTCTTTGCGCTTCCAACCCGCCTCGTCCAGTAGGGCGTTCGCGCGGGCTAGGTTAGGGGTGGCGAGTTGCTCATCCCCATGACTCCAGGGCAGGCCATCAGCAGGGCCAAACGCAGGTCGCCCAAAGCCGTTCAGCGCTACGTCCACAAGCGTTTCCCGGTCGAGTGCGAGATTGATCGCTTGGCGAATGGCGAGGTCGGACGTGACGTCATTCCCCATCGGGGCGCCGTTGGTGGCGTGCTGGCCCTCGTCTGGTTGCATGGGAAACAGAATGCCTCGGTTATCGACACTCTCCATGATGACCCGCCGCATCGGATCGGGAATATTCTCAGCCAGAGCCGGGGGGATGGCGGCCAGGTCGACCTGACCCGCGTGGGCGGCGCTGAGCGTCGCAGCTTCATCGGTGAAGAGGAACACTAGCCGCTCGAAGATCGGCGCAGGGCCGTAAAAATAGGGGTTGCGCTCTACGATCAGTTGCTCACCCTCCTGCCACTCGACTAACCGGTAAGGGCCTGATCCCAGCGGCTGTCTGCCGTACCCGTCGTCATAGCCATTGTCTCGCTCGGCGTGGGGAACGATTCCCTGCGTCATCAACTGGTCGATAAACGTAATGCGCGGTGCCTTGAGAGTCAGTTCGACGGTATTGCCATCTACGGCCCGGGCGCTCGCTAAGGCGCTGAGATCGGCTCTGCCGCCTGCTTTGGCGGCGGCACTAAACGTGAAGGCAACGTCCTCTGCGGTTAGCGGCGTGTTATCGGAAAACCGGGCATCCGTGCGTAGCGTGAGCCGCCAGGTCAAACGATCGTCCGACAGCGACCATGTCGCGGCGAGTCCTGGCTGGGGCGTTAAATCCGGCCCTCGGTTGAGCAGGGTGGATTGAAAGAGCGGGTTACCGTACTGGCCCCAGCCGAGCAGTGGGTCGAACCCCTGCTCCGGTTCGCCGCCTATGGCGAGCACTAACTGGTCTTTGGCCCACGCTGGCGTGCTTAGTGCTACGCATGTGGCCGCCAGAGCCAGTATGATAGTGCGACGCATGAGTCACCTTTTAGGCTGTTAGTATGATGTTTTCACAATAACATCATACTAACAGCGCTGGAAGTTGCGGCGATGCACCATGAGAGACCGGCGAAGGAGAGGGTATGCAGCGGGTAACGGTAACGCTGGATGAGGAGCTGTTAGGCGAGGTCGATGCGTTGATGGCGCTGCGCGGCTATCAAAATCGCTCAGAGGCGATTCGTGATCTCACGCGCAGTGGGTTGACGCAGGCCAAAGAGCAGGTTGCGCCCGAAGCCCCGTGCATGGGCGCGCTGGTGTATGTATACGACCACGCGGCGCGGGATCTTTCCAAACGGCTGACCCGCCACTCCCACGATCACCACGACTTAACGCTCTCGACGCTGCATGTGCACATCAACCACGATAGCTGCCTGGAAGTGGCACTATTGAAGGGGCAGGGGAGCGCACTAAAGCAGTTTTCCGATGAAGTGACGTCATCGCGTAGCGTACGCTACGGTCAGCTCGTGCTGATTCCGAACGACTAGCACCCTATCGCCCACAAAAAAGGGCGGCCCAGTGGCCGCCCCTTGATCGCTTCGAGCTGTTTAGTGCTCGACGCCACCTTCGCCGTGCACGTGGCCGTGCTCGACTTCTTCCTGGCTTGCTTCACGAACGGTCGCGATTTCAACGTCAAAGTTGAGGTGCTGACCCGCCAGCGGATGGTTGCCATCTACAACGACGGTGTCGCCTTCGACTTTCTTGACGGTAACCATCAACGGGCCGCCTTGAGTTTGCGCTTGGAACTGCATGCCCGGCTCGATGCTCTCGACGCCTTGGAATGCATCGCGCGGCACTTCTTGCATCAGCTGTTCCTGAACTTCGCCGTAACCCTCTTCCGGGGCAACTTTGACGTTCAGTTTGTCGCCAGCAGCGCGGCCTTCAAGCTCTTTTTCCAAGCCCGGGATGATGTTGCCCGCGCCGTGGAGATACGTCAGAGGCTCGCGGCCTTCGGAACTGTCTAGCACCTCACCTGCATCGTTGGTCAGGGTGTAGTGGAACGCGACAACCGAGTTTTGCGCAATTTGCATTGATTAACCTTTCGGTGAGTGCATGTCCCAACATGGTAACGCGTGTGGAGCGGCTTGTCAGGGGGTAAGCGGGGTTTTTCCACCCCCACGCCTTTAGCGCTATTGCGCCTGGGGGTGTGCAGGGATACCCTACATCCATCATTTTTTCACCTGCCATACACTCACTGGAGTCCGTTATGACCATCTTCTTGATTTGGGTTGTCGCCTTCGTGCTGATTGCATATTTTGCCAACAAGCGTTGGGAAAGCGGCGTTAGCCAGGGGCTGGACAAAATGCTGCCCGAGGTATTGAAAAGCCACGGTGATAACCGTTACCTGTGGGTCGCTGCATTGGCCGTGCTGGGTGCGACGACGCTGATTCGCCCGGTGGATGTGCTGCTGGTAGCGATTTTGCTGGCCGTGATTGGCTTGATCATCGTAAAACTCGCCAACTGGGCAAGCAGCATGGCGCACTGAGTGGTCATGCCCTAGACGTTCTTTGCCTAGACGTGCGTTGATTGATACCTAACGACAGCAGCCCGGCCAACTTGGCCGGGCTGCTGTCGTTTGACGAGCCATCGCTTTAAGTGCTTGCGTATGGTCTGCCAGGGCACGCTGCTGGGTAGGCGCGCCCGATCTGTTTAGTAAGGGGCTACGCTTAGGTTGGCACCGCTGCCAATCAAGCGAACCCGCTGGCCTGCCTGGAACTGGCGGTCGGCGCTCTGCACGACGACGACATCCGTGCCGTCGTCACGACGGATTTCCATCTCCAGCGCGTTAACGCGGTTAGCGCGGTCTTCTGCAGCAGTACCAGCAACTGCGCCGCCCAGCGCACCCGCCACGGTCGCGAGCTGGCGACCAGAGCCACCGCCGATTTGGCTACCCAGCAGACCGCCGATGACGGCGCCACCGCCACCGCCCAGCAGGTTGCCAGTACGGCTATCGGCTTGAATTTGGACGGGGCGGACGGCCACGATGGTGCCATAGCTGACGCTTTGCCCCGTTTGCGCTTGGTTACCACGGTAGACATCGCCTGAGTAGGGTGCGGTGTTGGCGCAACCAGCCAGTGTCAGAATGCTCAATGCGGCAACGGGTAGTAAACGTTTCATTAAAACCTCCAGTGGGTATCAGCGTCGATGGCGGTTAACCGATCGCAAAACGTTGCATACATCTCGTTTTAGAACAGCGTTCGTTAAAAGATAACGGAAACGTACAGCTTTGACCAGCCATCCCAAGAAAAGGTCACAAAGTAGAGTGTAGACAGGCATTAAGAAAGCAGTGTGCAAAAAATTTGCAGCGGGGCGGTCGCAAAGAAAACAGGAGGCCGAAGCCTCCTGTAAGTCATGCAAAGAGAGGGTTAACCAAACTGATTCATGGTGTTGTCTTTACCGCCCGCTTTCAGCGCGGCATCACCGTGGAAGAACTCTTTATGGTCGTCGCCGATGTTGGAACCTGCCATGTCCTGGTGTTTGACGGTGGCGATACCCTGGCGAATCTCTTGGCGCTGCACGCCTGCGACGTAAGCCAGCATGCCTTCATCACCGAAGTAGCCCTTGGCCAGGTTGTCGGTCGACAGGGCCGCCGTGTGGTAGGTGGGCAGCGTGATCAAGTGGTGGAAGATACCGGCTTCACGGGCACCGTCGCGCTGGAAGTTGCGCGTCCACTCGTCGGCGAGCTGGCCAAGTTCGGTGTTGTCGTACTCGACGCTCATCAGCTTGTCGCGCTGGTAAGCCGACACGTCCTTGCCTTCTTTCTCCCAGGCATCGAAGACCTGCTGGCGGAAGTTCAGCGTCCAGTTGAAAGAGGGCGAGTTGTTGTACACCAGCTTGGCATCCGGCACTACCTCGCGGATACGGTTCACCATGCTGGCGATTTGGCCAACGTGGGGCTTTTCGGTCTCGATCCAAAGCAGGTCGGCACCGTTTTGCAGGCTGGTGATGCAGTCCAGCACCACACGATCTTCGCCAGTGCCCGGTTTGAACTGGTAGAGGCCGGAGGCCAGGCGCTTGGGCTTGACCAGCTTGCCGTTTTGCTTGATGACCACATCGCCGTTATTGATATCCGCCGCGTTGTCGATCACATCCCCATCCAGGAAACTGTTGTACTGATCGCCCAAGTCGCCCGGCTCGTGGGTCACGGCGATCTTCTGGGTCAGGCCTGCGCCGAGCGAGTCGGTGCGAGCGACGATGACGCCATCTTCTACGCCTAGCTCCAGGAAGGCGTAACGCACCGCGTTGATTTTCGCGAGGAAGTCTTCATGGGGCACGGTGACTTTGCCGTCTTGGTGGCCGCACTGTTTTTCGTCGGAGACCTGGTTTTCAAGCTGGATACAGCAGGCACCTGCTTGAATGAATTTTTTGGCCAGTAGGTAGGTCGCCTCGGCGTTACCGAACCCGGCATCGATATCGGCGATGATCGGCACGATATGCGTTTCGTAGTTATCGATCTTATGAATCAGTGCTTGCTCTTTTGCGCTGTCACCAGCGGCCTTCGCTTCATCGAGAGCGCGGAACAGATGGTTAAGCTCCCACGCGTCGGCTTGTTTCAAGAAGGTGTACAGCTCTTCGATCAGGTTGGCGACCGAGGTTTTCTCGTGCATGGACTGGTCTGGCAGCGGGCCGAACTCGGAGCGTAGCGCGGCCACCATCCAGCCGGAGAGGTAGAGGTAGCGACGCTTGGTGGTACCGAAATGCTTCTTGATAGAGATCAGCTTTTGTTGGCCGATAAAGCCGTGCCAGCATCCCAGTGATTGCGTGTACTGGGAGGTGTCGGCATCGTAGGCGGCCATGTCGTCGCGCATGATCTTAGCCGTGTAGCGGGCGATGTCCAAGCCGGTGTGGAAGCGGTTTTGGGCACGCATACGGGCAGCGTATTCCGGTTTGATGGCTGACCATTTGCCGCCTTGGGCTTCGCGAAGTTGGGCCATCGCTTTGATATCGTCGAGCAGTCCTGACATGAGCTGATTCCTCCAGGGTTATCGTCATTCGCACGTTAGCTTGTTCTTATGCTGCACCTGCGAGATAGACTCCAGCATTGTTCAATTTCGCGGTGCTGTCTCTACACCAATCGTCTCTCAGCAAAACGTCGCGGTGAGGCGCTTCGCTTTGTACAGCGTTCATGTCTCCGAAGAGAAACTCATTAACGCTGCAGTGCAATAACTATCGACTAGCCGAGGGGATCCAACAATTGTCACTTGGGGGCACACGGCGTTGTAGTCCGACGACAGCGACTACGCAAAACGCCCTGTTTGTGTAGTCGTTTTTCGTCAGTGGTGGGTCATGGACGTGATCGTAGGCATAAAAAAAGCGCCACACGTGGTGGCGCTTTCATCAATCAAAGACGCGTTACAAGGCCAACATCATCTCACGATGGGGAATGCCTGCATCCATGAACACATCGCCATGGGCCACGAAGCCGAGCCGCTCGTAAAAAGCGAGGGCATGAAGTTGGGCGCTCAGCACCGCCTGGGTGTGGCCAGCGTCGCGGGCCGCGTGAATAGCCGCCTGCATGAGCTGATAGCCAATGCCTGTGCCGCGGGCGCGGCTCAGTACCGCCACTCGACCAATATGGCCGTCGGGCAGGAGGCGAGCGGTGCCGACCGGTTCCCCTTGCAGCATCGCGAGAAAATGCAGGCATGCCGAGTCAAGGCCATCCCACTCCTCCTCTTGAGGCACCTGCTGTTCATCGATGAAGACGACTCGGCGAATCAGCGAGGCGGGTTCCCCCAGCGATTCCCAGTCGCCGCTTGTCACGGTGACCGTTCCTACCATGGGTTACTCCTCGTCGTCGCCTTCACCCATGAAACCCAGGCTGCCGCTATTGATCAGCTGGGTAATCAGGGCCGCGGCGCCGTCGATATCCAGCACGTCCGCGTACATCGGTGTGGCGTCGGCAAGGCGTTTGGCGAGGGGTTCTGAGCAGGCGTGCCCATCGCCATCGACGAACAGCGTGGTGCCAGAAGCATCGCTACGCCAGGCAAAACGAGACCCTGGCATGTGGAAGAGCGGTTCGCCGTCTTGTAGTTGAGCAACAAGGTCGGCTTCGCTCATTGGCGTTTCGAGGGGCACGACTTGATCGATATATTTGGGCTGCGTCATCACTCTGCCAAACCACTGGGCTACCTGTTCGGGGTTGTCCAGCGTCTTCAGAATGAATTGACGCATGCGCTCGACAGCGGCATCGTCCAGCTCGCCCACTTCCTCGGTTGGTGTCATACCGGCATCGCTGTAACGCTGGGAATCCGACATCTGCTCGCCGACGTAATCGGCATACGACGTGATCGCTTCGTCTGCCGAAGGGGCGCGGAAGCCGACCGAGATGGTCATGCAGTCGTCGGTTTGGCTGACGCCATGGTGGGCCCAGCCGGGGGGAAGGTAGAGCATGTCGCCGGGTGCCAGGATCCAGTCCGAATCCGCTTCGATGTCGAACGTCTCGAGAATGCGCAGGTCGATGCCCTGAATGATCGGCGCGTTGTCCGGCTGCTTGCCGCCCAGCTGCCAGCGGCGGTGGCCGCTAGCCTGCAGGAGGAAGACGTCGTACTGGTCGATATGCGGACCGACACTGCCACCGGGGGGCGCGTAGCTCACCATGATGTCGTCCAGACGCCAGCGGGGCAGGAAATCGAACTCGTCCATCAGCGCAGCAATGGAAGGCACGTAGTGGTCGACTGCCTGCACCAAAAGGCTCCAGTGACCCTCAGGCAAACGCTCGAAGGTGGCGTCATCGAACGGCCCGTGTGATACCTGCCAAGGGCCGTCGGGACCCTTCTCCTCGACCAGTCGCGCTTCGACGCCGGGCTCGCAGGCAAGGCCTGCCAACTCATCGGGGTCGATGGGACTGACGAAATCGGGGATAGCGCCACGAATCAGCAGTGGCTTCTGCTGCCAGTAGTTGGCCAAGAAGTCTGCAGGCGTTAAATCGCCCAGCAGGGTGAGTGGCTTATCGTGATGACTCATGGCGTTATCCTAGTTCAAGTGAGCGCTACGTCAGTGTCGCAGGGCGTCGTTTAGAGTGCAGCAAGCCGCTGGTTGAGTGCTTCGGCCTGGGCCTTCGCATTACCAATATAGCTGGCTGGCGAGAGGGCTTTCAGCTCTTGTTTTACCTCGTCGGGCAGCGCGAGGGTATCGATGAAGGCGGCGAAGCCCGCTTGGTCGATCCGCTTGCCCCGGGTCAGTTCTTTGAGCTTCTCGTAAGGCTTTTCGATGCCGTAGCGACGCATGACGGTCTGGATCGGCTCGGCCAGCACTTCCCAGCTGTTGTCCAGATCTTCTGCGAGGCGTTCGGGGTTGGCTTCCAGTTTGCTGATGCCTTTTAGGCTAGCGTGGTAACCAATCAGGGCATAGGCCAGGCCAACGCCCAGGTTGCGCAGCACGGTGGAGTCGGTCAGGTCGCGCTGCCAGCGGGAGATCGGCAGTTTTTGCGCCAGGTGACTCATGACTGCGTTGGCGAGTCCCAGGTTGCCCTCGGAGTTTTCGAAGTCGATGGGGTTGACCTTGTGCGGCATGGTAGACGAGCCAATTTCGCCTTCTACGGTGCGCTGTTTGAAGTAACCCAGCGAGATGTAACCCCATACGTCGCGGTCAAAGTCGATCAAAATGGTGTTGAAGCGGCAAATCGCATCGAAGAGCTCGGCAATGTAGTCGTGGGGTTCGATCTGTGTGGTGTAGGGGTTGAAGCTTAAGCCCAGGCCTTCCACAAAGGTGCGCGCGTTGGCTTCCCAGTCGATGTCCGGGTAGGTGGTCAGGTGAGCGTTATAGTTGCCTACCGCACCGTTGATTTTACCCAGAATCTCCACGCTTTCGATCTGCTTGAGCTGGCGCTTCAGGCGGTACGCCACGTTGGCCATCTCTTTGCCAAGCGTAGTGGGGCTAGCGGTTTGGCCGTGGGTGCGCGACAGCATTGGCTGGCCTGCGTGAGCAATGGCCAGTTTGGCAATTTCGTCGGCGACTTCGTGCATCGTCGGCAGCATAGCTTTTAGGCCGTCTGCTAGCATCACGCCGTAGGAGAGGTTGTTGATGTCTTCACTGGTGCAGGCGAAGTGGATGAACTCGGTGACCGCGTTCAGCTCGGCCTGGCCTGCAATCTTCTCTTTCAAGAAGTACTCGACCGCTTTGACGTCGTGGTTGGTGGTACGCTCGATCTCTTTGATGCGCTCGGCGTCGTCTACGGAGAAATCGCGAATCAACTGCTCTAGAAACGCGGTGGCTTCTGCGGAGAGCGGCGGGACTTCGACAATCTGGCCGTGCTCAGCAAGGCGCTGCAGCCAGCGCACTTCCACAATCACGCGTGCACGGATCAGGCCGAATTCGCTGAAGTGTTCACGTAGCGCGGCGGCTTTGGCGCCGTAGCGGCCGTCAACGGGAGAGAGAGCGGTCAGAGCAGAGAGTTGCATGGCTTGGTTTCCAGAGTGGTCAAAGTCGGAGGTCGAATGTGAGGTGGCAAGGCGGCTAACTGAAGCCATCCAGGGCTCGGCGTAGCGCCTTGCGTTGGAAGACCAGCTTCCAGCGGCGCCCGCCCTGCTGATGCCACAGCAGGGCAAAGCGAATGCCCGCCATCAAGCAGGCGCGTACCCGCTCGGGCATCATGCGGGTTTGCAGCAGTGAGGGGTCACCCTGCACCACGATGCGCGTTTTAAACGTCGAAATGGTCTCTTGGTAGGCTTCGCCAAGGCTGGCAATGACGTTTTCGTGGGTCGTGCCAAAATGCTCCGCCTGCCCTTGGACATGGGCGAGCTTTTGGCCCAACAGGTCCATCATTCGTCGGTCGGTGCGCAGCTTGTTCATCAACAAAAGCAGCGAGAAACCGTAGCGAAGCACGACTGGATTGGCTTGTTTGCGGCCTACCAATGCCTCCAGTGTCTCCAGCCCGCGGCGCAGATTGTTGGGGTGGCCGCCGTAGATGGCTTCAAAGCTTTCGGGATTGGTATCGACCGTCGCGTTGATCAGCGTTTCCCAGGCGCGGGTATCGACCTGCCCGGTGCGGGCCAGCTCATCCACTAAACTGGCAGCTTGAAATACCCCCGCCAGCGCGAGGGCTTGTCGCGCGGCGGGTGTGTCGGGCGCACGGTGTATCGGGGTGGCGCTCATGCGGCGGCCTCCGTAACCTTCCAGGTGGCGCGGATAACGCCGCCGCCTAAGCAGATGTCGTTATCGTACAGCACCAGCGACTGGCCGGGCGTGACCGCCCACTGTGGATCGTCGAACACGATTTCCACACTGCCGTCCGGCTGGGCAGTCATCTCGCAGGGGCAGTCGCTTTGGCGGTAGCGGGTCTTGGCAGTGAAACGGCCTTGCTGAACCGGCGGCTTGCCAGCGACCCAGTCCATGGGCTCGGTGGCTAGGGCGTCGGTGTATAGCAAAGGGTGATGCTTGCCCTGCACCACGATCAATACGTTACGGTCGAGGTCTTTTGCCGCCACGTACCAAGGCTCTTCGGAGTAGTTAGCCAAACCGCCGATGCCTAACCCTTGGCGTTGGCCTAGGGTGTAGTACATCAAGCCCATGTGCTGGCCGATCACATCGCCCTCGGGGGTCTCGATGGTACCTGGCTGAGCCGGTAGGTACTGCTGTAGGAAGTCGCGGAAACGACGCTCACCGATGAAACAGATACCGGTGGAGTCCTTTTTCTTCGCTGTGACGAGGTCGTGCTGCTCGGCCAGCGCGCGTACTTCCGGCTTTTCCAGTTCGCCCACTGGGAACAGCGTGCGGGCAATGGCCGCTTCCGGTACGGCGTGCAGGAAGTAGCTTTGGTCTTTGTTGCCGTCCAGGCCTTTCAACAGGCGAGGGTGACCGTCGCGGATGCCTTGGCGCACGTAGTGACCGGTGGCGATTTTATCGGCACCCAGCATCTCGGCATACTCCAAGAAGACCTTGAACTTGATCTCCCGGTTGCAAAGGATATCCGGGTTTGGCGTACGGCCCGCCTTGTACTCCGCTAGAAAATGCTCGAAAACGTTGTCCCAATATTCGGCGGCGAAGTTGGCGGTATGAAGCTTGATGCCCAGCTTGGCGCACACGGCTTCCGCGTCGGCCAAATCCTCTTTGGCCGTGCAGTATTCGGTGCCGTCGTCTTCATCCCAGTTTTTCATAAACAGGCCTTCGACGTCGTACCCCTGCTGGAGCAGAAGGAGCGCCGATACGGAGGAGTCGACGCCGCCCGACATGCCGACGATGACCTTGCCGGTGGCAGCGCTGCGGGTGTCTGACGCGTCCTGGGTGGCTGTGCCATGGGTGGATGTCATGAGCATCCTCGGTTGAAGTGGTGTGCAATTGGGCGGCGATTATACACGATGGGGGCTCGATGCTTCGAGTGCTTCACTCCTTGATCACGCCAAGCGGGTAGCGGTGGCCGTTTAGCGCGTCGTCGATACGTTGGAGAACCAGCGGGCTTCGCAGCCGTCGGGCGCCGTCCAACATGGCAATCTCCTCTCGTGTCAGCCAGTGGGTCGCGACGATGGCCGGGTCGATAGCTGAGCTAAGGCGCTGGTTGGGCAAGGCAACGAAACCGTGACTATGGAAGGTCGTACCGGTCGGCGTGTGAAAGACGTACAGCCCCAGATAGCCGGTCAAGGTGATCTTCCAAGCGGTCTCTTCCATGACTTCACGGTGAACGGCGGCCACTGGGCCTTCCCCACGTTCGACGTGTCCGGCAGGCTGATTGAACAGCGTGTGTGGGCCACCCTTATCCTCTTCCACCATCAGAAAGCGCCCCTGCTGCTCAATCACGCAGGCAACGGTGCTGTGAATGATGGGGCGGGCAACGTCCGTTTGGGCGACGCGGCTCATTTGCGTCCCCCTTTTGGTGTTGCGTTTCTCTTCGTGCCGCGCTTGGCGCTCTTGTCAGCGCCTTTGCGGGTGTTGAGTGGCTGTTGTTGCCTATTGCGGGGCTTGGTCGCGTGGGTCGGCCGTGGAGCATGTAGCGTCTCTTTGCGCCACTCCCCGGGAGCGAGATCACCCAATTGCCAGGGGCCAATCGCGGCACGTATCAGGCGCAGCGTGGGAAAGCCAACGTGGGCGGTCATGCGGCGAACTTGGCGATTGCGCCCCTCGCTAATGGTGAGTTCCAGCCAGCTGGTCACCGGATGGCGTTTGGGGTCGATGGCTGGATCGCGCTCAGCCACATTAGGGAGCGACATACGCCGAGCTTTGGCAGGCAGGGTAGGGCCATCTTTTAAGGTAACGCCTGAGGCGAGTGCACGAATGGCTTCGTCGGTAATGTCGCCTTCGAGCTGTACCCAATAGGTTTTCGGCTGTTTATGACGTGGATGGGCGATACGGTGGATCAGACTGCCGTCATCACTCAGTAATAAAAGCCCCTCGGAGTCGAAGTCGAGGCGTCCGGCCGCGTAAACGCCCGGCGCATCGAGAACGTCGGCCAGGGTGGCTCGGCCTTGGCTGTCAGTAAACTGGGAAAGCATGCGGTAGGGTTTATGCAGTAAATATAGGGTGCTCATCGTCTCACGAACGGTCTCAAGATCTAGAGGTGGAGGATTTGTCGACAATCGCTCATGCGGTTAAAGTGCAGCGCTGGTATAATCTGGCGCAGCTGTTTGAGATGACCCGGCAGCACAACGATGCTCACCGTATCATCCGTCGTCATCGTTACCGCAGTAACCACCGAGTGACCATAGGGGCAGCGCATACAGGATGCTCCAAACGCTTCGCGGCAAGGCCTATCGTCGTATGAGCCGCGTAGCTCAGGATTTTTTATAATCACAGCGACCGAAAAGAGGTTAACGCAAAAATGTCTAAAACGCCGAAGATCATTTATACGCTCACCGATGAAGCTCCTGCGCTCGCTACCTATTCCTTGTTACCCATTATTGATGCCTTTACCGACTCTGCCGGTGTCGAAGTAGAGACCCGCGATATCTCGCTTGCCGCCCGTGTGCTGGCACAATTTCCCGATCTTCTGAACGATCAGCAGCGCGTCAGCGATGACCTGGCGGAATTGGGCGAGCTGGCGAAGACGCCCGAAGCCAACATCATCAAACTGCCCAATATCAGCGCCTCCGGCCCGCAGCTCAAAGCAACCATCAAAGAGCTGCAAAGCCAGGGCTACCCGCTGCCGGACTACCCGGAAGAGCCGAAAAACGACGAAGAAGCCTCCATCAAAGCGCGTTACGACAAAGCCAAGGGCAGTGCAGTAAACCCGGTGCTGCGTGAAGGCAACTCCGACCGCCGTGCGCCGAAATCGGTCAAGAACTACGCGCGTAAATACCCGCACCGCATGGGCGAGTGGAGCGCTGACTCCAAGTCCCACGTGGCGCATATGAGCGACGGTGACTTTTACGGCAGCGAGCAGTCGGCAGTAATGGAAAAAGCTGGCACGCTGAAGATCGAGCTGCAGCAAGCGGATGGCACCCAGGTGGTGCTGAAAGAAGGGCTCGCGGTTCAGGCTGGTGAAGTGATCGATGCGGCTTGCATGAGCAGCCGTCGTCTGCGTCGCTTCATCGACAGCCAAATCAACGATGCCAAAGAGAGCGGCGTGCTGTTCTCGCTGCACCTGAAAGCCACCATGATGAAAGTCTCCGACCCGATCATGTTTGGCATCGTGGTCGAGGAGTTCTACAAAGAGGTGCTGGAGAAGCACGCTGACGCACTGAAGAGCGCGGGCTTCAACGCCAACAGCGGTATCGGCGACCTGTACAGCGCCATCGAGAAGCTGCCCAGCGACCAGCAAGAAGCCATCAAAGGCGATGTCGAGGCGCTGTATCAAACACGCCCGGCCATGGCGATGGTGAACTCCCATAAGGGCATCACCAACCTGCACGTGCCCAGTGACGTGATCATCGACGCCTCCATGCCAGCGATGATTCGTGACTCCGGCAAGATGTGGAACGCCAACGACGAGCTGCAGGATGCCAAAGCCGTCATCCCAGATCGTTGCTATGCCACTATTTATCAAGCGGTGATCGACGATTGCAAACAGCACGGTGCGTTCGATCCGACCACCATGGGCAGCGTGCCCAACGTGGGTCTGATGGCGCAGAAGGCCGAAGAGTACGGCTCTCACGACAAGACGTTCCAAATGCCCGCCGACGGTACCGTCGTAGTGACCGATGACTCGGGCAACACGGTATTTAGCCATGCAGTAGAAGCGGGCGATATCTGGCGTATGTGTCAGACCAAAGATGCTCCGATTCAGGATTGGGTGAAGCTGGCCGTGACTCGCGCCCGCGACAGCGGTGCACCGGCGCTGTTCTGGCTGGATGCCAACCGTGCCCACGACGCCCAACTGATCAAGAAGGTCGAAACGTACCTGAAAGATCACGACACCGCTGGCCTGGATATCCGTATCCTCGCACCGGTCGACGCGATGAAAGTCTCCCTGGAGCGTATTCGCAAGGGGGAAGACACCATCTCCGTCACCGGTAACGTGCTGCGTGACTACCTCACCGATCTGTTCCCGATCATGGAGCTGGGCACCAGCGCCAAGATGCTCTCTATCGTTCCGCTGATGAACGGCGGTGGTCTGTTCGAAACGGGCGCTGGCGGCTCTGCACCGAAGCACGTTCAGCAGTTCCTGGAAGAGAACCATCTGCGCTGGGATTCACTGGGTGAGTTCCTGGCACTGGCTGCATCGCTCGAACACCTAGGTAGCACTTTTGGCAACGCCCGCGCCACGCTGCTGGCCAAGGCGTTGGACGAAGCCAACGGCAAATTCCTCGACAGCAACAAGTCGCCGTCGCGTAAAGTCGGCGAGCTGGACAACCGTGGCAGCCACTTCTATCTGGCCCTCTACTGGGCAGAGGCGCTGGCAGCGCAGGACCAGGATGCTGAAATGAAGACCCTGTTCGCCCGCCTAGCCGAAGTCCTGAAAGCCAACGAGACGGCCATCGTGGACGAGCTCAACAGCGTTCAGGGACAGGCGGTCGATATCCAAGGCTACTTCCACCCGAACGGTGAGCTGGCTAGCCAAGCCATGCGTCCGAGCAAGACGCTGAACGATGCGCTGGCGATGGTCGCCAAGGGCTAAGTCGCCCCACGTTTAGCTACGCGCTATGCGCGGCTCGACCCCCTGCCTGCTTTGCGGGCAGGGGTTTTTTGTTTAGCCCAGTGTGATAATTTTGAGTTTTTCATGAACCCTTGTTGATGGCGCGCGTCTTATACAGCAGGTTATAGTGTGTACAACTGAACCACGCGTCTAGCGTCTTCAGACGACCTGCGTGTCAGACATCGCCCGTCAGCCGAGAGAAGATGATCCTTGCTGCTTATGCGTACTACAGAAAGCCCCCTCGTGGCGGCCACGTTACAGGCAGGCATGACGCGCCCTGGCATGCCCGAGCATGATGATGACTTGGCAGTACAGTCTGCCGAGCCCGCGTTGGCGCAGCCGCCGCTTTACAAAGTGGTCTTGCATAACGACGACTACACCCCCATGGAGTTCGTCGTTGAAGTACTGCAAGGCTTTTTCAATATGGACAGTGAAAAAGCTGTGCAGGTCATGCTGGCCGTACACACTCAGGGAAAAGCCACGTGCGGCATTTTTACCCGGGATATTGCTGAAACCAAGAGTTATCAAGTGAATGAGTATGCCCGTGAGTGCGAGCACCCGTTGATGAGCGATATCGAAGCGGCGGACTGACCGAATCGATGTGAGCTGCGTTGAAAAAAAGTAGTGAAGGGGCTTGCAACCACGCCATTTGTACCCGATGTTGAAAGTGCCGGTCGATTAAACTGATCCGACGCAAGCCCTAGGTGGCGATATGCCCTAGGTAGTAGCGAAAAGGGGACTGCCATGCTGAGCAAAGAACTTGAACTGACCCTGAACACGGCCTTCACCGTGGCTCGCTCAAAGCGCCACGAATTCATGACCGTTGAGCACCTGCTTCTGGCGCTGCTGGACAATGCTTCTGCGGTGGATGTGCTGAAGGCGTGCGGGGCAAACCTCGACAAGCTGCGGTCCGATCTGCAGGATTTCATTAACTCGACCACACCGCTGATCCCCGAGGGTCAGGGTGATCGTGAAACACAGCCGACGCTGGGCTTCCAACGCGTGCTTCAGCGTGCGGTGTTCCATGTGCAATCGTCAGGTAAGAGCGAAGTCACTGGCGCTAACGTCTTAGTGGCGATTTTCTCTGAGCAAGAGAGTCAAGCGGTCTATTTCCTGAAGCAGCAGAGTGTGGCGCGGGTCGATGCGGTGAACTACATCGCCCACGGCATCTCGAAAGTCTCCGGTCATGGCCCGTCGCCGTCTCCCTCGTCTCAAGAGAACGACGATGCGGAAGAGGGCAGCGCCGAAGGGGCTGCGCATCCGCTCACCGGCTATGCTACCAACCTCAACGAGCAGGCGCGCCAAGGTAAAATCGACCCGCTGATTGGTCGTGATCACGAGCTCGAGCGGGTGGTGCAGATTTTGGCCCGTCGCCGTAAAAACAATCCGCTGCTCGTGGGTGAGGCCGGTGTCGGTAAAACCGCCATCGCCGAAGGATTGGCCAAGCGCATCGTCGAAGAAGACGTGCCGGAAGTCATCGCCGATGCAGTCGTCTACTCCCTCGATATGGGTGCACTGCTGGCGGGCACCAAGTACCGCGGCGACTTCGAGAAGCGTCTCAAGAGCCTGTTGAGCGAGCTGCGCAAGCAGCCCAATGCCGTCCTGTTCATCGATGAGATTCACACGGTGATTGGTGCAGGCGCTGCCTCGGGTGGCGTGATGGATGCGTCCAATCTGCTGAAACCGCTGCTCTCCTCAGGCGAGCTGCGCTGCATAGGTTCGACCACGTTCCAGGAGTTTCGCGGTATCTTCGAAAAAGATCGTGCCCTGGCGCGCCGTTTCCAAAAGGTCGACGTGTTGGCACCGTCCGTGGAAGACACCATCAAGATTCTCAAAGGGCTACGTTCGCGCTTCGAGGAGCACCACGAACTGAAGTACACCGATGGCGCTCTGGAAAGTGCGGCGCGTCTGGCAGATCGCTACATCAATGACCGTTTCTTGCCTGACAAAGCGATCGATGTGATTGACGAAGCGGGCGCGCATCAGCGGATGCTGCCTCCAGAAGTGCGTGCAAACACGATCGACGTGGAGCAGGTGGAAGCCGTCGTGGCCTCTATCGCGCGGATTCCGCCGAAGAGTGTTTCTAGCTCGGATCGTAAGCAGCTCGAGAAGTTGGACCGCGATCTGAAAATGCTGGTGTTTGGACAGGATGAAGCCATCGACTCACTGTCGGCGGCCATCAAGCTCTCGCGCGCAGGGCTGAAGTCTCCTGATAAGCCGGTCGGCAGCTTCCTGTTTGCTGGCCCGACTGGGGTGGGTAAAACGGAAGTGGCCAAGCAGCTGGCGCATATCATGGGCATCGAGTTGGTGCGCTTCGATATGTCGGAGTACATGGAGCGTCACACCGTATCGCGGTTGATCGGTGCTCCTCCTGGCTATGTAGGGTACGATCAAGGCGGTCTGCTGACCGAAGCGATCACCAAGCAGCCTCACTGCGTATTGCTTCTTGATGAGATCGAAAAAGCGCACCCAGAGGTCTTCAACCTGTTGCTGCAGGTCATGGACCATGGGCGTCTGACGGATAACAACGGCCGCGAGGCAGACTTCCGCCACGTAATTCTGATCATGACCTCGAACGCCGGGGCCGAGCAGGCGTCGCGTCGCTCCATCGGCTTCCAGAGCCAGGATCATTCGACGGATGCGATGGAAGTGATTCGTCGGACATTCTCGCCCGAATTCCGCAACCGCTTGGACGGTATTATCCAGTTCCATGCCTTGCCCACCACGGTGGTGCGCAACGTCGTCGACAAGTTCCTTATCGAGCTACAGGCGCAGCTGGACGAGAAGCGCGTACAGCTGGACGTAGACGACACCGCGCGGGATTGGCTGGCAGAGAAAGGTTATGACCCGGATATGGGTGCAAGGCCGATGGCTCGCTTGATCCAAGAGAAGCTCAAGAAGCCACTTGCAGAAATGATTCTGTTCGGGGAGCTGGCCGAGCACGGCGGTATCGTGCATGTCAGCTTGGAAGAGGGAGAGCTTCGCCTCTCGACGGAGTCGGAGATGGCAGATGCGCCCTGAAAAGGGCGCTAAGATGACCGACAAGCAGTAACGCACAGCGCCCTGTCTTCGACGGGGCGTTGTCGTTTCCAGGGAGCGGCGCCGTAATTACGCGGTACGAATAGCCGTGGGGCGTGTCTGCGAGCAGACGTTGCTTGAGGGCACTAGCAAGGCTTAGCGCGAGCGGTAAACGATACGGCCTTTGGACAGATCGTAGGGCGTCAACTCTACCTTGACCTTGTCGCCAGTCAGAATGCGGATGTAGTTTTTACGCATTTTGCCAGAGATGTGAGCCGTCACGACATGGCCGTTTTCCAGCTCAACCCGGAACATGGTGTTGGGAAGGGTATCAACAATAACGCCTTCCATTTCAATATGATCTTCGCGTGCCATATAGGCAGATCCTCACTTATTTTACATCGTGGATAGTCGAATGAGTGTTTCCGACGGCGTCGACACAAACCAGCACGCCTAAGAAACAGCGCTATATTGTGCCGTAAGCCTGCCGTCAAGGCAAAAAAGCTGGCCAGATTAGCGCATCAACGGTCGCCAATGACGCCCGTCCAGCAGCTCGATAGGCGAAAACGCCTGCTTGTAACGCATCTTGCGGCACTCTTCGATCCAGTAACCGAGATAAAGATGCGACAACCGTTTCTCTTGGCACAGCTCGATCAGCTTTAAAATCGCCAAGGTGCCAAAGGAGCGCCTCTCCAGGGCTTCGTCCACTTTGAAAAACGTATAAATGGCCGATAGCCCGTGCTCGAGCTGATCGAAGGCTGCCACCGCTACCAACTCGCCTTCCAGGTACATTTCCAGCAGATGCGCGTACGGCTCTTCTAGTGTCAAGAACGTTCGATATTGATCGCGGCTAGGCGGAAACATGTCGCCGTCGGCGTGTCGCTGTCGAATGTAGTCGGCGTAGAGGGCATAGTGCGCTGCATCGAAACGCGCTGGGATGACGCGGGTCTTGATATCGGCGTTGCGCCGCCAGACTTTTCGCTGGGTGCGATTGGCGCGGAAGTCATTGACCGGAATCCGCACCGATCGACAAGCGTTGCATCCCTCGCAGTGGGGGCGGTATAAGTGGCGTCCGCTGCGTCGAAAGCCCAGTAGCGACAACGAATCGTATACCCCAGGCACTGGCGACTCCTGAGGGTCGAGAAACAGCGTGGTTGCCTCTTTGCCTGGCAGATAGCTGCAGGCGTGAGGAACGGTTAGGAAGAAGCGCAAATCCCGCACGGGGCGGCGAGGAGCGTTACTACTCACGGCTTGCCTCCTTGGTCATGAACGGCAGTCACTCTGTTGCTGCGGTGCCTGATGCAATCGCGGCGAGCCACGGCGAGTCTGGGACGCCCGGTGCTTGATCCGCAGCGCTGGCCAAGCAAAATGCTTTGTCTGGCAACCACTCTTCAAGATAGTTGATGAACGTACTGCGGGCGACTGTCGTTGCGCCCAGGCTGGCCAGGTGCGGCGTGTGCATTTGGCAGTCGATCAGCTTGCCGCCATGGGTGTGCATGGCGCTTGCCAAATGGGCCAAAGCAATTTTAGAGGCGTCGGGCTGGCGTGAAAACATCGACTCGCCGAAAAATACTGGTCCCATCGCCAAGCCATAGAGCCCGCCCACCAACTGGCCGCCGTGGTGGACTTCGACGCTGTGGGCAATGCCCAACGCATGTAGGCGCTGGTAGGCGTGGCGCATCTCTGGATGGATCCAGGTGCCAGGCGCGTCTTTGCGCGGGGCGGCGCAGCTTTCGATCACTTGCGTGAAGTGTTGATTCAGCGTCACGTGAAAGCCACCATGTCGCAGCCGTTTAGCTAGGCTGCGGCGTCGTTTAAACTGTGCAGGCAGCAGGATCATGCGCGGATCTGGGCTCCACCATAAAATGGGGTCATCGTCGCTATACCAAGGAAATATCCCTTTTCGGTAAGCGTCTACCAGCCAGGCTGGTGTAAGCTCTCCACCGGCAGCCAGCAGGCCGTTAGGGTTATCCAACGCCCGCTCGGTGGAAGGAAAAGTGGGGTGTGGCGATGAGAGCCAAGGTAGCATCGCTTGCTCCTGTTGCTAGTGGCGTCCGTCGAAGCGCTGTGACGGCGGAAGGATGCTCGGTATGATGCAAACTCGCAAGTGGATTAAAGACACCGTGTGGTGTAAAGGGAGAATCGCTTGAAAGTAAATAAGGCGGTAGACAAGCGAACGCAGCGGCAGTCGCGTCAGTCACCATCGAGTTCTCAATCATCGACGCGGGTCAATGCCGCGAAGGACAAGGCGCGCCGTTTTGGCCTGCGCCTGCAGGGCTCCGCCCGTGAAGGGGTGGTGGTCGTCATGCTGGCGCTGTGCGTCTTCTTGTTATTAGCGCTGTTTAGTTATCACCCTGCCGACCCTGGCTGGTCGTATCAAGGTCCGGAAACCGAGGTGCGCAATTGGATGGGGCCGGTCGGAGCTTGGCTGGCCGATGTGCTTTATTCACTGCTCGGAGCGAGCGCGCTCTGGTGGCCGGGCATGTTTGGTTACGCCGCCTGGTGGCTAATGCGCTCACGCCAGGTGCGCTTCGAATTAGACCCCGTGGCGATTGCCGTGCGGGCGGGCGGCCTTGTGCTGCTGATGTTCGGCACGACCATGTTGGGCGCCTTGCACTTTTATCACCCCGATAGCATTTTGCCCTATGCCTCCGGCGGTATCCTGGGAGAGGGGCTCGTGGGCACCTTGAAACCCCTCGTCAGTAGCGGCGGCGTGGGCCTGATCGCGGCAGCGCTCATCCTGATTGGGTTTCCGCTGTTTAGTGGCATGTCGTGGCTACAGGTTGCCGATGAAGTCGGGCGTAAGCTTTGCCGTATCGGCGGTTGGTTTGGCGAGCGTCGTGCCAAGCGGCGCGAAAAGCGTGCCGAACGTGCTGCCGTGCGTGCAGCGGCCAAGGCGGCGTCCAACAAAGTGAAGCAGCGCTCCTGGGCAGAGCCGAGCGATACGAGTACTGACCCTGTCGATGAAGAGGTCGATGAGGAGAAAGCGACAGTCGCTCCGCGCATCCGTGAAGCCCCCGAGCCACCCGTGAGTGAGCGTTCACCTGCCGGTCGTCGTGAGCGCCGTGAGCCGAGCTTCACGGCACCCGCCGAAGAGGAAGAGGCGTCGTCGGTCACCGATACGTCGATTCCTTGGGAAGCGGCCGCTGTACTGAGCGAGCGTCATGCACCGCCCCCTCCCGCTGCAGCCGCATCTCAAGACCCCGAGCCGGAGACAGCGCCTGATCCGAAGATGACGCCAGAGAAAGACGCGCCCGACGAGCCGATCATGCCGCTCTCCGCGCGCACACCGGAGGACGTCGAGGAGCCTGCTCCAGAGCCAACGCCCTCTATCGCCGATACTGAGGTACCGCTCGAAGCGTCCGAGGCATCCTCGCCAAACGCACAGGCGTTTGCGACCAAGCCCGTGGGTGAGCCAGAGCCTGCAGTACATCAGAAAGAGAGTGAGTACTCACCTCTAAACGCCAGCGAGGAGCAGGCAAGCGATGCCTATGCCCCGACCGTGCCGCTGCGCGCAACTCGCGATGAACACGACGAGCAAGAGCCATCTGCACCCATCGCGCCGGGGACGGTGACGCGTCGTTCGGAGCCAGAGCCAGAACCCCGCACGCTGCGCAGTGAGGCGCATCCATCTGCCTATCAGGCGTCTCCCATGTCAGCGGAGCCGCGCCGAGAGCGTGTGCCTGAGGTAGTGCCCGAGCCGGTGTGGGAGGACGATGACGAGGAGCTCCCGATTCGTCCGGCCACCGCTCCACAGGCTGCGGCCAGCGCCCGGCATGAACCCACGTTCTCGACCGACTCGGTGGACGACGAGGCCGATAACGGCCCCACCCTCTGGACCGTCGAACACCTGCAGAGCCAGCGTCCCGCCTTTGAAACGCTGCCGGAGCCCGAGGGCGATGTGCCCAGTTTGCAGCTACTTACGCCACCGGAGCCGCATCAGCCGAACTATACCGACGAGCAGCTTGCCGACATGGCCGAGCTACTGGAAATACGGTTACGGGAGTACGGCGTCAAAGCCGAGGTAGTGGATACCTGGCCCGGCCCGGTCATTACCCGCTTCGAAATCAAACCGGCTGCTGGAGTGAAAGTCTCCAAAATCAGCAATTTGGCGAAAGACCTTGCGCGCTCGCTGATGGTGAAGAGCGTTCGCGTGGTCGAGGTCATTCCCGGTCGGCCCACGGTGGGCATCGAGATCCCTAACCCGCACCGTGCCATGATTCGCCTGCGCGAAGTGATCGACTCGGACCGCTACCAGCAGGAGAGCTCGCCGCTTACGATGGCGCTTGGCCAGGATATCGGCGGAGGCCCGGTGGTCGCGAACTTGGGCAAAATGCCCCATCTGCTGGTGGCCGGTACGACCGGTTCGGGGAAATCAGTGGGCGTCAACGCGATGCTGATCTCCATGTTGCTCAAGGCCAAGCCCGACGAACTCAAGCTGATTATGGTCGATCCCAAGATGCTGGAGCTGTCGGTATATGACGGCATACCGCACTTGCTGGCCCCGGTCGTCACCGATATGAAAGAGGCGGCCAACAGCCTGCGCTGGTGCGTGGCCGAGATGGAGCGCCGTTATAAGCTGATGGCCGCCATGGGTGTGCGCAACATCGCCGGATTCAACGCGCGCCTCGATGAAGCCGAGCGCGCGGGTGCCCAGGTCGCCGACCCGTTGTGGGAGCCGCAGCCTTGGGAGATGCACCAAACACCGCCGGTGCTGGAAAAGCTGCCCTACATCGTGGTGGTCATCGATGAGTTTGCCGATATGTTCATGATCGTCGGCAAAAAGGTCGAAGAGCTCATCGCGCGACTGGCACAGAAAGCGCGGGCCGCCGGTATCCATCTGATTCTGGCCACCCAGCGCCCCTCGGTGGATGTGGTGACCGGTCTGATCAAGGCGAACATTCCGTCACGGATGGCGTTCCAGGTCTCCTCACGGATCGATTCGCGCACCATTCTCGATCAGGGCGGTGCCGAAAGCCTGTTGGGTCATGGCGATATGCTCTACTTGCCCGCGGGCTCCGGTCCGCCGAATCGTGTCCATGGTGCCTTCGTGGACGACGATGAAGTCCACCGGGTGGTCGATGACTGGAAACGTCGCGGTGAGCCGGAGTACATCGAAGAGATTCTCTCCGGCGGCGTATCTGCCGATGCGCTAACCGGGCTCGAAGCGGAAGGCGTCGACGGTGACGATGCTGAACAAGATGCCCTCTACGATGAAGCGGTGCAGTTCGTTACCGAGACCCGCAAGGCGTCCATTTCCGCCGTACAGCGGCGCTTTAAGATCGGCTATAACCGCGCGGCGCGGTTAGTCGAAGCCATGGAAGGCGCGGGTGTGGTCTCTTCCATGGGAACCAACGGTGCCCGCGAGGTGCTGGCGCCGCCACCGGTGGGCCACTGAGCGTGACCACACCAACCATGCAACAAGCGTGAAAGTCGCGCCGCTGGTGAAACCCCGCGGCGCGTTTCGCGTCTGAGGGGCATAGGGAGCTTTTTTTACGCTCTTTGCCTCGTCCGCTATTCGGCAATGATTGCCTAGGGAGAAAGAACATGCGCGAACCCTCTAACCGCCGCTCACCGGCCTTGGCACTGGCAGCCAGTGCGCTCGGTCTGACCTTTGCTGCCCCCATGGCAGCCTGGGCCAATGAAGCTGCAGAACGGCTCACCGAACGCCTAGATCCGCTGGAAAACTACCACGCCACTTTCGAACAGCAGATTCTCGATGGAGGCGGTGATCGTTTGCAGAGCGCGCGTGGGGAAATGTGGTTGTCGCGTCCCGGCATGTTGCGCTGGGAAGTCGAGGCGCCCTATTCGCAAACCGTGGTTTCCGACGGTGAGGACGTTTATCTCTACGACCCCGACCTGGAGCAGGTGACGGTACAGGCGATGGATGACCGGGTCACCCACACGCCCGCGCTGCTGCTATCAGGCAGTGCCGACGAGCTGACCGAAAGCTACGATGTGTTCTACGAGCAGCAGGATGGCGACGATGTCTTTACCTTGATGCCTACGCTGGCAGATACGCTGTTTGAAGAGCTCAGCATGGTGTTCGACGGCGATACCCTCACCGAGCTGTGGATGATGGACAGCACCGGTCAGCGCACCGCCATTACCTTTAGCGACATTACTCGCAACGGTAATATCGACCGCGAACTGTTCGATTTCCAAATTCCGGAAGGCACGGACGTTATTCGCGAAGAGATGTAGAGAGCGAGTCCGTAGAGAAGGGCGGGCGTGTTCAGCCCCGCCTGTGATGTGACGATCGGGCGCTCTATGGCGCTCGATCTGCTTCCTGGTCGCGCTCTTCCCGCCACGCCATGATCTCTGCGAAGCGTTTCTCCTGTCCAAATGCGCTCGGCTCGTAGAAGCGTGCGTTGGGCACGTCTTCCGGCCAGCAGTCGTGGGCGCTGCCTGCTGGATAACCGTTCGGCTCGTTATGGGCGTAACGGTAGCCCTCACCATGACCCAGCTGCTCCATCAATTTGGTGGGCGCATTACGCAAGTAGGTGGGCACCTCTACCTGCGGCTGCTGTTGCACGAACTGCTGGGCGCTCTTCCAGGCGCGGTCGATGCGGTTGCTTTTGGGAGCCACCGCTAAATGAATGGCCGCGTGAGCAATCGCCCGTTGGCCTTCATAATCACCTAGCCGTAAATAGGCATCCCAGGCAGCGATGACCAGCGGCAGCGCGCGCGGGTCGGCATTGCCGACGTCTTCGGAGGCAATGGCGGTCAAACGCCGCACGATGTCCAGCGGGTCACCACCGCCCTGAATGAAGCGTGCCATATAGAGAAGCGCAGCATCGGGGCGGGAGGAGCGAATCGATTTATGAATCGCCGATAACAGGTCGTAATAGGCATCGCCCTGTTTATCGAATGCGCTGGATTGATGGCCCACTACATCCGCCAGCACCGCTTTGCGCAGCACGTCACGTCCATTCTGCCGTTCGGTGAAGTCGCAGGCGGTTTCCAGCAGCCCCAGGGCGCGCCGGGCATCCCCCGCGCTGGCGTGTGCCAATGCTGCCAATACGCCGGGCTCCACCTCGATGGCCCGTTTGCCCAGCCCGCGCTGCGTGTCGGCAAGCGCTTGCTCCATCACCTCGATCAGCTCTTGCGGTGTCAAGGATTTCAGCACGTAGACGCGCGCTCTGGAGAGCAGCGCCGAATTCACCTCGAACGAGGGGTTTTCGGTCGTGGCACCAATCAGCGTTAACAAGCCGGACTCTACGTGAGGCAGCAGCGCATCCTGCTGGCTCTTGTTCAAACGGTGAATCTCATCTAAAAAGAGAAGCGTGGGCGCGGTGCGCTGGCGTGCGCGCTCCACCACCGAACGAATCTCTTTGACGCCAGCCATTACCGCACTTAGGTGCTCGAGATGGGCGTCGGACGCCCGTGCCAACAGCTCTGCAAGGGTGGTCTTACCAACGCCGGGTGGGCCCCACAAAATCATCGAGCGCACTACCCCCGACTCGGCCATACGGCGCAGCGGCTTGTCTGGCCCAACGAGTGCCTGCTGGCCGATGTAGTCATCCAGGGTCAACGGGCGCATGCGATAGGCTAGCGGGGCCTCGTCCCCGGGGGTTGCATCAAAAAGATCCATATAAACTTCCGTTGTAAATCGAGACGTTGAACGACCAACGCTTAACAAGTGTCTGTGGTAAATAGCGCAACGTCAGGCTACCTTTTGGCATAACCGTGAATAAGCGCCCGTCCTGTGTGGATCAATCTAGAGGCGCATGGCAAAGATTAACGCTAGTGTAGTAGAACCCAGCTCATGATCGCGTGCCTATTGCTTTTGTAGGGAGAGAGCAGCAGGCATGACACTTACGAAGGAGACGGCACGATGTTAAACCAACTGCGTCTAGATCATGCCAACATGGCGCGAATGCTCCATGTGCTGCAGCTAAAGCATAAAACCTTGGCCAGCGGTGAGCGGCCTGACTTCCAACTGATGCGCGAAGTCGTGGACTACATTCTGTCCTACATGGATGGTTTTGCAACGCCGCTGGAGCGGATTTGTGTCGAGCGGCTGCAGGTTCAGGCTCCAGAACACCTGCCTCTGATGGAGCAGATGGCCAGCGATTATCGTGAGCTCAAGCCCCGTTTGATGCGCCTTTCCCATGATATCGACATGATTCTCATGGATAACATTCTGCCGATGGATCGCTTTGCCGAAGATCTCAAGGCGTACCTGGACGCGCATCGCGGCTATCTTCGCCACGAGCGTGAAGGGCTTTTCCCGCTGATCGACAAACACTTCAGCGAAGAGGACATGGAAGAGCTTCGTCAGGCCCTGCCGGACGGTGCCGAAAAAGAGCTGGAGCGGCTTCAGCTTGCCTACCCTGAGCTATACGCCGAGCTGTGCGGGGCTGATGTGCCCGCGCTGTAAGTGCGATCCCATGTGAATCCTTCTGTGCCGAACGGGGCGTGTTAAACTAGCGCCCCGTTTTTATGGGCGGCTGACACGTTACGCCAACGCGTGACGTGACTGGCCATGGGGCGTTGCGTAGCGCTGGGATTTAACAATGCGGATGGGCAGGTGAGGGGTGATGTCAGGGCCAATACTGATTTTTGATTCCGGCGTGGGCGGGCTGTCCGTTGCCCATGCGCTGCGCCAGCACTATCCCTCGGCTGCCCTTTGCTACGCCTGCGATAACGCTTGGCTTCCTTACGGGCTGCGTGACGACACGACGCTAGCTGAGCGCATCGTCACGGTATGCCAAGCGGCGGTAACAGCCTGTCAGGCTAGCGTGCTTGTCGTGGCGTGTAATACCGCCAGCACCCTCGCTTTGGAGGGGCTGCGCCAAGCGCTTTCGATTCCAGTGATTGGCACCGTACCGGCGATCAAACCGGCGGCGCAATTGAGTGCCACGCGGCATATCGGTTTACTGGCCACGACGGCCACGGTGAATCGCCCCTATACCCAAGGGTTGATCGATAGCTTCGCCAGCGATTGCCGCGTCACCAAAATAGCGGCAGATGCCCTGGTAACGGAAGCCGAAGCGTGGCTAGCGGGCGTGCCTCTCGACATGTCGCGTGTGCAGCAGGCGCTGACGCCCCTATGGCAAGCCACTAAGGCGCACCCCGCGCTGGATACCGTGGTGCTGGGCTGCACCCATTTTCCGCTACTGCAGCCGCAGTTGGTCACGCTGGCCCCGGTGCCGATTACCTGGGTCGATTCCGGCGATGCCATTGCCCGCCGGGTCGGGCAAGTTGCCACCACGCTGGTCAGCAGCGCCCACGATGGTCGCTGCTACACGACAGCGCCCGCTACCGCGTTGACCGATGGCTTCGCCCGCTACGGCTTTCAGCCACCACGGCTGCTGGCGCTGCCCGTGAGGCTGTCGACCAGTAAAGCGCCTTTTTAGACGTTCACCATGAGTAATGAGGAGCCACCTTGGCGATCCCGACTGTAGATCCAGCACGCTACGACGAGCAGCTGGCCGAAAAGCAAGCCTACGTGGCCAGCACCTTCGCCGCGTTCGATACACCTGAACTGGAGGTGTACCCCTCGCCGCCCAGCCACTATCGCCAGCGCTGCGAGTTCCGTATTTGGCATGAAGAGGATGACCTGTTCTATGCCATGTTCGAGGTCGACCCGGAGAACCCCAAGAATAAACGCGTCGTGCGCCTCGATCAGTTTCCAGTCGCCAGCGCCCAGATCAACGCGCTGATGCCCAAGCTTCGTGAGGCATGCCTGGCCAGCGACGAACTGCGCCGCCGTCTGTTTCAGGTGGAATTTCTCACCACGCTGTCCGGCCAAGCGCTGGTGACATTGATTTATCACCGCCCGCTGGGGGAAGCCTGGGAGGCAGAAGCGCGTGCCCTGGAGAAAGCGCTGGATATCATGATCATTGGCCGCTCCCGCAAGCAGCGTCTGGTACTGACCCAGGATCACGTATGGGAGCGGCTCACGGTGGATGGCCGCACGCTGCACTATCAGCAAGTCGAAAACAGTTTTACCCAGCCCAATGCGCACATTTGCCAAACCATGCTGAGCTGGGCCAAAGAGGTGACGCAAGGTCGCCAAGCAGAGGATCTGGTGGAGCTCTACTGCGGCAACGGCAACTTCACGATTGCCCTGGCCGACAATTTCCGCCGCGTACTGGCGACTGAAATCTCGCGCACCTCGGTGGCTAGCGCCAACGTCAATCTCGAGGCCAACGGCGTGACCAATGCCCACGTAGCGCGCATGTCGGCGGAAGAGTTTGCGCTGGCGTTGAAGGGCGAGAAGACCGGCCGCCGCGTGGCCGACATGGCCCTCGACGAGTACGACTTCATGACCGTGCTGGTCGATCCACCCCGAGCGGGGCTGGATGAGCAGAGCTGCCATCAAATCAGCGAATACGCGCAAATCGTCTATATTTCATGCAACCCGGTCACACTGGCCGAGAACTTAGCGCTGCTGACCAAGACCCACGACATCGAGCGATTCGCGCTATTTGACCAGTTTCCGTTTACCCACCACTGTGAATGTGGCGTGCTGCTCACTCGACGCGCGTCTTGAACAAACGCACATGAGCGGCGAGGAACTTGTCAATAGTGCTTATGATGCACAAGCGGCATACACCATGAATAACCTGTCAGATGGTTAGGGTGGCGATGATGGGTAGCGTAAGCTAACGGGTAGTGTGGCCTAAAGGCCTATTGTCCTTCGTTTTTTTGGCCTAAGTAGTGGCCCCAGGCAGTCGAGGTGATGGATGCATTACGTTGCGATCGAAGAGAGTCGGCGGGATCTTTTAAAGCAGCTACAAGAGCGCTTGGAAGCGCGACTGGAGCCAGCGCGGGCGGCCGACATCGAAGCCTTTGCGCGCCACTTTTATGCCACGGTGCCGGTAGAAGACTTGGTCGACCGTCGCTTGGACGATCTGTACGGTGCGACGCTGTCCATTTGGCAATTTCTCCAGCACCATGATCCGAAAAGCCCTAAAGTCCGTATCTTCAATCCGGATTTCGAAGAGCACGGCTGGCAGTCTACCCACACCTTCGTGGCGGTGCTGCATGAAGACATGCCGTTTTTGGTCGACTCCGTGCGCATCGAACTCAACCGTCGCGGCCTAACGGTACACGCCATTCAAAACGCCGTGTTCGCTGTGGCCCGTGATAGCCAGCATCAGCTGAAGGCGCTCACCTCTCCCAAAGATGAGAATGCACCGGACGCCCGTGAATCGCTGATCGTCATCGAAGTTGATCGCCACACCGATGCCGAGTCTCTGGCAAAAATCGAGCGTAACCTGCAAGAAGTCCTACGGGACGTGCGTACCGCCGTGGGCGATTTCGATGCCATGTGCGGTCAAATCACCTCCGCCATTCAAGAGCTGGAAAAAAACTGCCCGCCGCAGATCGACCCGGACGACCATGAAGAGGCCATCGCTTTCCTGGAGTGGTTGCTGAAAGATAACTTCACCTTTCTGGGCTACGATGAGTACCTGCTGGAAGGCAACGAGCTGCAGCGTGATCCCAACAGCGTGCTGGGTGTGTTCCGGTTAGACCAGCCGCGTTACCGCGAGCGTATCCGCACCGAAGAGGGCATCGATGAGCACGATGACTATGTGCTGGTGCCGCAGCTGCTCTCGTTCGCTAAAAGTGCCCACCACTCCCGCGTGCATCGGCCAACGTACCCGGACTACATCACCGTCGACCGCTACGACGATGACGGCAACGTGATCGGTGAGCGTCGCTTCTTTGGCTTGTTCACCGCCACGGTGTACAACGAGTCGCCGCGCAATATTCCGTTGCTACGCCGCAAACTCAAGGCCGTGATGGATATCGCGGGCTTCAACCCCCAGGGCCACAACGGCAAGCAGCTCTTGCAGGTGCTGGAAGTTTACCCACGAGACGATCTGTTCCAGATCAGCACCGAATCCTTGGCCAGCACGGCGCTGGGTATTCTCAACATTCGCGAGCGCCGTCAGGTGCGGCTATTCATCCGCGCCGATGTCAGCGGTAAGTTCTACTCCTGCTTGGTGTTCGTGCCGCGCGACGTCTTCTCGACCGACCTTCGCCAGCGCATTCAGGGCATGCTGTGCGATGAGCTCGACGCCCACTTTGGCGACTTCAACACCTATTTATCCGAGTCGGTGCTGGCGCGTATCCAACTGATCCTGCGCTTCAACGGCGATGCCCCGAGCCAATACGATCTCAAACGTCTGGAGAGTAAAGTCGCTCGCTTAGCCCGCAGCTGGCGCGATGACCTGCAGGCGGCGATGATCGAAGGCTTCGGTGAAGAGCGTGCGAACCACCTAATCGATCAGTTCCACGATGCGTTCTCCGCCAGCTATCGGGAAGATTTCAACGCTCGCACGGCCGTGTTCGATGTCCAGCACCTGCTGAATCTGGATAACGGCGACGATCTCTCGCTCTCGCTTTATCGCCCGCTGGAAGAGCAGGCGGGCGGCATGAACCTGAAGTTGTTCCACCGCGAATCGCAAATTCCGCTCTCTGACGTGCTGCCAATGATGGAAAATCTGGGGCTGCGCGTGATTGGCGAGCGCCCCTACGATATCAATGCCCCACAGCAGCGCTACTGGATTCACGATTTCGAGCTGGAGCACAGCCGTGAAGGCGTCAATCTCAGCGAAATGCGCGATACCTTCAGCGAAGCGTTCAAGCGTATTTGGGCAGGCGAGGCCGACAACGACGCCTTCAACCGCCTGATCATCGGCGCTGGGCTGGACTGGCGTGAAGTGGCCATGCTGCGCGGCTACGCCCGTTACTTGAAGCAGATTCGCTTCGGTATGTCGCAAGACTACATTGCCGCAACGCTGGCCAACTATCCGGCCATTACCCAGACCCTGGTAGAGCTGTTCCGCTTGCGTTTCGACCCTGCCCTACAGCCCAGCAGTGTCGATGACTGCCTTGCGCGGCTCAACGAGCACCTGGAAGGCGTTGCCAGTCTCAACGACGACCAGCTGCTGCGCCGCTTCATGGAGCTGATTCAAGCGACGCTGCGCACCAACTACTACCAGACCAACGATGACGGCCGCTACAAGGATTACATTGCCTACAAGCTAGAGCCATCGAAAGTCACCGGGATGCCCAAGCCGCGTCCGGCGTTCGAGATCTTCGTCTGCTCGCCGCGGGTCGAAGGCGTTCACCTGCGCGGTGGTAAAGTGGCGCGGGGTGGCCTGCGCTGGTCGGATCGCCTCGAAGATTTCCGGACCGAAGTGCTAGGCCTCGTGAAAGCGCAGCAAGTGAAAAACGCAGTCATCGTGCCCGTCGGCGCGAAGGGCGGTTTCGTATGCAAGCGCATGCCGGAAAACGCCGATCGCGAAACCCAGCAAAAAGAGGGGATCGCCTGCTACCAAATCTTCATTCGCGCGCTGTTAGACGTCACCGACAACCTCGTAGGTGGCGAGGTAGTGCCGCCGCAAAACGTCGTGCGTCACGATGATGACGATACCTACTTGGTGGTTGCTGCCGATAAAGGCACCGCGACCTTCTCCGATATCGCCAACGCGATTTCGGTGGAGTACGGTCACTGGCTAGGCGACGCCTTTGCTTCTGGTGGTGCCAACGGCTACGACCACAAGAAGATGGCGATCACGGCTCGTGGGGCGTGGGAGTCCGTGAAGCGCCACTTCAAGAACCTGGGCGTGAATACCCAAGAAGATCTGTTTACCGTAGTGGGTATCGGAGACATGGCGGGGGACGTGTTCGGTAACGGCATGCTGCTCTCCGACAAGATCCAACTGGTGGGCGCCTTCAACCATCTGCATATCTTCGTCGACCCGAACCCGGATGCCGCAGCGGCCTTTGCCGAGCGCAAGCGCCTGTTCGATCTGCCGCGCTCCAGCTGGGAAGATTACAGCAGCGAACTGATCTCCCAAGGGGGCGGCGTATTCAGCCGCAGCGCCAAGTCGATCACCATCACGCCGGAAATGCAGCAAGCGTTTGGGATCGAAGACGCTCGCCTGTCGCCCAACGACCTGATTCGCGCCATGCTCAAAGCGAAGGTCGATCTGATTTGGAACGGCGGCATCGGTACTTACGTGAAGAGTTCTGAAGAGACCGATGCAGACGTGGGCGACAAAGCCAACGATGCGCTGCGTATCAACGGTAAAGAATTGAACTGCCGCGTGGTCGGCGAGGGCGGTAACCTGGGCCTGACCCAGCGTGGCCGGATGGAAGCCGCCGCCAACGGGGTACGCGTCTACACCGACTTTATCGACAACGCGGGCGGCGTGAACTGCTCGGATCACGAGGTCAACATCAAAATCTTGATCGATGAAGTGGTCAAGCGTGGCGATATGACCGACAAGCAGCGTAACCAGCTGCTGGCCGACATGACCGAAGAGGTCGCCGACCTGGTGATTCTGGATAACTACCGCCAGACCCAGGCGCTGGACCTGTCGGAGATCTTGTCTCATCAGGGCATGGGGCCGTACCGTCGCTTCATCAGCGAGCTGGAGTCCGCCGGTCAAATCGACCGCGAGCTGGAGTTCCTGCCCGCCGATGACGTGCTCAAAGAGCGCGCCAGCAACAATCAGGGCATGCGCTTACCGGAACTGTCGGTGCTGATCTCCTACGCCAAGAGCACCCTGAAGGGCGACTTGATCAACTCCGACGTGCCGGACGATCTCTATATTCACCGTCATCTGGAGCGCCTGTTCCCCGCCGTGCTCACCGAGCGCTATCAAACCGAGATGTACGACCACCGCCTGAAGCGTGAAATCGTCGCCACGCAGGTGGCCAACGATCTCGTCGATCACATGGGCATCGTCTTCGTACGCCGCTTGATGGACTCGACGGGCGCTGGCCGCGCCGATATCGCCCGCGCATACGTGGTGGCTCGCGACGCCTTCAACCTGCCGTCACTGTGGGCGCAGATCGAAGCGTTGGATAACCAAGTGCCGAGCCGTGTGCAGTACTCCATGATGCTGGACCTGATGCGTATGATCCGCCGCGCTACGCGCTGGTTCCTGCGTCAGCATCTGGGGCTCTCGACCCAGGACACCATCGAGTACTTCGGTCCCCGTTTGGCGCAGTTGCAGGAGGGCATCGGCGAGCTGCTCAGCGGCGAAGAGCAGGCCGTATGGCGTCAGCGCTGCGACGAGCTGCAAGCAGCCGGCGTGCCGGAAGCACTGGCCGCTACGGTGGCCGCCGCGCCCAGCCTCTACGCTGGTCTGGGCATCATTCAGGCCGCACGGATCACCAACGAGAAACCCCAGCGGGTGGCCGAGGTATTCTACGAAATCGGCAGCCGCCTAGAGCTACCTTGGATGATTCAACAGGTCACGCATCTGGAAGTTCGCGACGCCTGGCAGGCCCAGGCGCGGGAAACCTTCCGCGACGACATTGACCGCCAGCAGCTGGCGCTGACCACCAGCGTCCTGAAGTTGGAGGCGGGCAGCCGCGATACCCAAGAGCGAGTAGCCCAGTGGCTAGAGCAGCATGCCGAGCTACACCGTCGCTGGTGCCGCTTGATCGACGAAGTGCGCGGTGGCAGTGAAGGTGGATTCGCACTGTTTGCCGTGGCCGTGCGTGAGTTGGTCGACCTCGCCGAGAGCGATAGCGAAGCGTAAGCCGCAACGCGTACTCAGCGACTCGCTGTACGCTCGTGGAAAAGCCGTGCCCTGGGAGACCAAGGCGCGGCTTTTTTCATCCTGCGAAGCCCGGGCGATGTGCGCTATACTGCGCCCGCCCGCATGTCGCCCACCGCTTAGGAGAGTCTTGCCGATGTACCCAATTGCCCGCTCGCTGCTGTTTCGCCTGGACCCCGAAACCACCCATGGCATGGCGCTGAACGCGCTCGACGCGTTGCACAAAGTGGGCGGTATTCAGCGGCTGTATGGTGAGCCGGTGAGTGACCCTATCGAACTCATGGGGTTACGTTTTCCTAATCGGGTCGGGCTGGCCGCCGGGCTGGATAAGAACGCCGACCATCTCGATGCGCTGGGCGAGCTGGGGTTTGGTTTTGTGGAAGTGGGCACCGTGACGCCCAAAGCCCAACCGGGCAACCCGAAACCACGCCTGTTTCGGCTGGCTGGGCATGAGGCGATCATCAACCGCTTCGGGTTCAACAACAAAGGGGTGGCGCATCTCGTTGCCCAGGTCAAAAAGCGCCACTACAACGGCATTGTCGGTATCAACATCGGTAAGAATCTGACGACATCGGTAGAGCATGCCTTGGATGATTACCTGCTGTGCCTCGACGCCGTACATGGCGCGGCAGACTACATTGCGGTGAATATCTCGTCACCCAATACGCCGGGGCTACGCACGCTGCAGTTTGGCGAACAGTTAGACGCGCTGCTGGGGCCGATTCGTGAGAAAAGCCGAGAGCTGAACGGCCAAGCAGGCCGAAACGTGCCGCTGCTGGTAAAAATCGCACCGGACATGAGCGAAGAGGAAGTCGCGCTGGTGGCTGGCAGCATTGCGCGCAACGAGCTGGACGGCGTGATTGCGACCAATACCACCGTCTCCCGTGACGCCGTGCAGGACGACCCTCAAGCCCAAGAGGCTGGGGGACTTTCGGGTAAGCCGGTGTTCGAGGCATCCAATACGGTCATCCGTTTGCTGCGCGCACATCTGCCGATGCTGCCGATCATTGGCGTAGGCGGTATCGATAGCGGCGAGGCGGCCAGGGCGAAAATAGCCGCGGGAGCGGATGTCGTACAACTCTACTCAGGGCTGATCTACCAAGGGCCTGGTCTGGTGAGGCAGTGTGTCGAGGCGCTAAAGCAGCAGGGCTAACACCGCAGTGTTGAGAGGATACGTGGTGTTGAGACGATAAAAAGCCCGCTTGGTAGCGGGCTCCGTCTCCAATGTTTGGGTAAAAGGTAAATAAACTAGGTCATGACCATGGGGTTTTTGTGAATGCCGGAAACGCCGATCATTCCATCCCACTGGTCGCCGCGACCTTCACGCCAACCGCTCATCCAATACTCGCGTAAATTGACATCTTGACTGGGACAATCATCACGGGAGCGACCCGTAATGCCCGCTTTGTAGCCGTGAACATAAGCCCGTTGGAAGCGATCACGTTTTTGTCGTTTCATTGGCTAACCTCTTTGCATGAAAGCCTTTGATAAGAAGCAGTGCGTAAGGCAACGTGGTAACAGCAGGCCCGCAGGCGCGCTTTACCAGGATTGCCAACTCCACTTCGAGAGGTGACTTCAAGTTCAAGAGCGAGCTGCTGCCTCAGCGCTAATGCCTAGCACTCACGTGCTGAACGGGCGAAGCGGCAAGCTCAGACAAGCCATGGGTCGTTATCGGCGTTTTGAAACAGACACGATAGAGACCCTGACAAGCAACGCATGCGTTTTTAGTAGCTACCCTCTTATTGTTAGACCATGATGGGGTCACTTGTCGACCATCAAATTGTCATAAGACATACATTCATTTGCCATATATAGGAATATCGCGCGGTTACGCGCGGCGATCATCATGACCGAGCTGAGCCAAACTGCCCCTCTTAATCTCCTGGCGACCTGCCCCAAAGGCATCGAAGGCCTGCTGGCGGATGAACTGTCGGCCCTGGGCGCCGAACCGGGTAAAACCACTGTGGCGGGGGTCTATTTTTCTGCCGATCAAGCCACTGCCTACCGGGTTTGTTTATGGTCCCGCCTAGCGAACCGCGTGATTCTGCTATTGGCGCGTGAAGCGATGATAGAGACCGCCGAGCAGGTGCGCGACGTGGTTGCGCGCATCGCCTGGAGCCAGCATCTTGCCCCCGGCAAGACCCTGGCCGTGGATTTTCATGGCCGCAGCGACCATATTCGCCACACGCGCTTCGGCGCACAAACGGTGAAAGATGGCGTGGTGGATGCGCTGCAGCTGGCCGGTCAAGAACGGCCCAATGTCGATACCAAAACCCCCGACCTGCGTATTTACGCCCACCTGCACCGGGCCAATCTGAGCCTGGGGATTGATCTCTCTGGCGAGAGCCTGCACCGCCGTGGCTACCGCCGCGATGTGGGCCACGCGCCGCTTAAAGAGAACCTGGCAGCGGCGCTGCTGGTGCGGGCCGGCTGGCCGGAGCGGGCCAAAGCGGGCGAGCCATTGATCGATCCGCTATGTGGGGCAGGAACGCTGCTGATCGAAGCGGCGCTGATGGCGGCTGACCAAGCCCCTAACCTGAACCGCGAGCGGTTTGGCTTTCACGGCTGGGCAGGCCATCAAGACGCTGTGTGGAGTGAGTTAAAACGCGAAGCCGAAGCGCGCGCCTCCATTGGCCGAAAACGCTGCAAAACGGAACTGTTGGGCTTCGATCAAAGCCCGGCAGCACTGACTGCCGCCAAGTCTAATGCCATGCGGGCGGGCATTCCGGCGTTAATTACGCTCCACGGTCAGAGTCTGGCTCAACTGAGCCGACCAGACACCCTGACCGCCGAGCAGGGGCTAATGATCACCAACCCGCCCTACGGCGAGCGCTTGGGCGAGCTGCCGGAACTGGTGCGGCTCTATGCCCAACTAGGTGAAAAAGCCAAGGCGCTGTTCCCAGGCTGGACGCTGGCGCTGTTTACCGGCAACCCGGATCTTGGCCACCGCTTAGGCCTGCGTGCCCATAAACAGTACGCACTGAAAAACGGCGCGCTGGATGCCAAACTGCTTTTAATGGAGATTGGCAGCTCCCGCCCTGCGCCTGAGAAGAGCGGTGAGCCGACAGACGCGGGCGTAGTGCCTCAGGCAAGCCGTACGGTAAAACCGGCGGTGTCGGAAAATGCGCAAATGTTTGCCAATCGTCTAGCGAAAAACCAGAAACGTCTGAAAAAATGGCTGAAGCAGAGCGGTGAGACCTGCTACCGCATTTACGATGCCGATATGCCGGAATACGCGCTGGCGGTGGATCGTTACGGCGACCGCGTGCATGTGCAGGAGTACGCGGCACCCAGCTCTATTAATCCGGCGCAGGCGCAAAAACGGCTGTTCGATGCCCTGGACGTGCTGCCCGAGGCGCTGGGTGTCGACCCCAGTAAGATTTACGTCAAGCGCCGCGAGCGGCAAACCGGTGCGGCCCAGTACCAAAAGCGCGATGCCAGCGGCGAGCGTTTTGAAGTGCAGGAAGGCAGCGCTCGGCTATGGGTCAACCTGCGCGATTACTTGGATACCGGCCTGTTTCTGGATCACCGTCCGGTACGTCGGATGCTCGGCGAGATGGCCAGCGGCAAGCGCTTTCTCAACTTGTTCTGCTATACCGCGACGGCCACCGTGCAAGCCGCGCTGGGCGGGGCCAGCGACAGCGTCAGCGTGGATATGTCCAACACCTACTTGGAGTGGGCGCGGGACAACTTTGCGCTCAACAAGCTTGACCCTAGGCTGCACCGCGTGGTGCGGGATGACTGCTTCCGCTGGCTGGAAACCGCCAACGCGCAGTTTGATCTGATCTTTATGGATCCGCCGACCTTCTCGAACTCGAAGAAGATGCGCGACACGCTGGATGTGCAGCGCGACCATCCGCGTTTGGTGGAACTGGCCATGGCACGCCTGGCCCCCGGCGGCACGCTGGTGTTCTCCAACAACCAGCGGCGCTTTAAGCTGGATGAAGCGCTAAGCGAGCGCTATGCGGTAGAGGAGATCACCACGCGCACCTTCGACCCGGATTTCCAGCGGCGCACCAACCTGCACCACGTGTTTTTGCTGCGCCACTCTTCATGAGCCACTCCTCCTGAGCCGATAAAGAGCAAGGGCGATGATTGAACTATCGATTTACACGACGCTGGGGTGCCATTTGTGCGCCCAGCTAGAGGCGCTGGTGGCCACACTGGCTAATCAAGAGGTGAGGTTGCACCACATCGAGATCAGCGACGACGACGCTCTGGTGGAGCAATACGGCACGCGGATTCCGGTACTGGTGGATGCCAACGGGGTTGAGCTGGATCGCGGCTTCGATGTGGTGCGTTTAAGCCACTGGTTGAACGAGCGGGGCTGGTTGGATGAGGCGGCACTTGCCGCGCTCACCACGCCGCCAGAACACGCGCCTCCTGTGGGGGCGCATCAGCGCAACGGGCGGCGCTTCTTAGGCTAATGAAGCGGGGAGAGTCGTCTAAAAGGGTGATGCGTCAGAGCGCGTCTAATAGCGACAGCTGGCGCATCGCTTCTTGGCCTTCCGGTGTATGGTCGGCGGCTTCCAGCACTTTGCGAAACCCGCGTGAGGATTGAATCGTCGTTTCATCCTCTAGCCACATCTCTGCTTGCTCCAGAGTGTCCGCCAACTGGTGTTTCAACCCGCCAAACTGGGTGCCGATTTGCCCCCAGGCGCGGCTGAAAATCCAGTCGCCGAACATATCCTGGTGAATATGCACCAACACATAGTCATGGTCGGTTTCCCAGCGTACGATCACAACCATCTCCTTAACCACTGCTTGATCACGCCTGCACAGCAAGCCATTGCGGGCGTATTGTAAAGCCCGGATACCAAAACGCCTATGAAACTTGTTATCGACGCTAATATCCCCGCTGCCGACGCCTGTTTTGGAGGCCTAGGGTTGCTGCACCGCCTGCCGGGCCGTGAGATCCGAGCGGCAGACGTGAAAAACGCCGATGCGCTGATCGTGCGCTCCATCACTCAGGTGAATCGCGCACTGCTGGCGAACAGCCCGGTACGTTTTGTGGGCACCTGCACCATAGGTACCGACCATATCGATCTCGATTATCTCAAAGAGCGCGATATTGGCTTTGCCAGCGCCCCGGGATGCAATGCGGAAGCGGTGGTGGACTATGTGCTGAGTAGCCTGCTGACGGTGAGCGAGCGAGACGGCTGGCCGCTGTTGGAGCGAACCGTGGGTATCGTCGGGGCAGGCAACGTGGGTAGCCGCTTACAGCGCCGTTTACAGGGGCTTGGCGTGGCGGTACGGGTGTGCGATCCACCCAGAGCAGAACAAGAGGGCGCAAGTGGCTTTGTGTCACTCGATAAACTGATTGATGAGTGCGACGTGATTTGTCTGCACACCCCGCTGGTGAAGGCTGGCTCTCACGCCACCTACCAACTGCTGAACGCCCAGCGCATCAACGAGCTGGCCCCTGGTACGCTGCTGCTAAACGCTGGGCGTGGCGACTGCATTGATGGCCTAGCGCTGCGTAGCCGTTTGGCAGGGAAGGGCGATATCACCGCCGTGTTGGACGTTTGGGAAGACGAGCCGGGCATTGATGCGGGGCTGCGTGATTTGGTCACTTTAGCGACGCCGCATATTGCCGGGCACAGCCTGGACGGCAAGCTACGCGGCACCTGGATGATTCAGCAAGCGTTGGCAGCGCAGTTGGGCCAGTCAGGCAGCATGCCGTTTAGCGAACTCTGCCCGCCGCCAGCGCTGGCCACCCTAACGCTGCAGAGCGCACTGCCGGTGGAAGAGGTACTTCGGCTCTGCGCGCGGGCCGTGTATGACGTGCGCCGCGACCACGATGCGCTGCAGCGTCAGGTGATGCACCAGGGAGTTGCCAAGGGCTTTGATAGCTGCCGCGCTAATTACCCGCTGCGCCGCGAGTTCGCTACGCTCACCATTTGCCTAGAGAGCGACGCAGTGACGTTGCAGCCATCGTTGCAGGCAGCCGGTTTTCAGGTGCGCTGCGGCTAACCCACCTTATGCGTTTGTTTAAATGCACAAGGCCCGCATTGGCGGGCCTTGGCGTATTTTATTGAGCGCTCACAGCTTACTGACGGTACGCGGCTTCTTTTAGGGCGCGAATGCGGTCATCCAGCGGCGGGTGGCTGGCGAACAGCTGCTCGACCAGCGAGCGGGTCTGACCTTTGGTGATGGCCATCGCGCGCAGGGTGTCCGGCATTTGATCGGGCATCTCGGTTTCGGCTTTCAGGCGTGCCAAGGCGTTGACCATCGCACCAGTGCCAGCCAAGCGGGCACCCGCTTCGTCGGCACGGTACTCGCGGTAGCGGGAGAACCAGGCCACGATGGCCGACGCAACGATACCAAAGACGATCTCAGCGACCATCACCACTGCAAAGTAGCCCATGAAGCCTAGGCCACCTTCGCCGTCGCTGCGGCTTTTCAGGAAGCTATCGACCAAGTGAGCGACAACGCGGGCAAAGAACATGACGAAGGTGTTCACCACGCCCTGGATCAGCGCTAGCGTCACCATGTCGCCGTTAGCCACGTGGCCAATCTCATGGGCCAGCACCGCGCGGACTTCTTCAGGGCGCATACGGTTGAGCAAGCCAGCCGACACCGCCACCAGGGCATCGTTTTTATTCCAGCCGGTGGCAAAAGCATTGGACTGCTGGGCGGGGAAGATACCCACTTCCGGGGTTTTAATGCCCGCTTCACGGGAAAGCTCGGCCACGGTATCCACCAGCCACTGTTCGGTGGAGTTCGACGGGTTTTCGATAATCACGGTACCCGTCGAGCGCTTTGCCATCCATTTGGAGATGAACAGCGATACCAGCGAGCCCGCCATACCGAACACAAAGCAGAAGATCAGTAGGCTGGTAAAGTTAATGCCCTGGCTAGTGAGATAGCTCTCAACACCCAACAGTCGCAGCGTGATGCTGGCAACCAGCAGCACGGCAATGTTGGTGGCTAGAAACAGCACGATTCGCATCATGGGTTAGGGTCTCCCTCAAGGTCATAACAAGTGTCAATGGACTGATGGCTTAGATACGTGCTTTGCATGACAGTTTCAAGTCGCTGTTTTTTCTGTCGATCGTTACTGTCGATAGCGAGACAGGAAATTGGCAAAGCGGTCGAGCGCGTCACCCAGCTGGTCGGCCCAGGGCAGCGTGACGATACGCACGTGGTCGGGGTCTGGCCAGTTGAAGGCAGTGCCCTGCACCAGCAGAATTTTCTCCTGCAAGAGTAAGTCCAGCACCAACTGCTGGTCGTCTTTGATATTGAACACCTTGGGGTCCAAGTGCGGGAACGCGTAGAGCGCGCCTTTGGGTGTCACGCAGGAGACCCCAGGAATCGCGTTGAGCTTCTCAACGGTAATGTCGCGCTGGGCCAGCAAGCGCCCGCCCGGCAGAATCAAATCGTTGATCGACTGATAACCGCCTAGCGCCGTTTGAATGGCGTGCTGGGCAGGAACGTTAGCGCATAGCCGCATCGAGGCCAGCATGGTCAGGCCCTGAATAAAGTCCTTCGCCCGCTGTTTCGCTAGCGTGCCGGAAATAGTCATCCAGCCAGAGCGAAAGCCCGCGCAGCGGTAGCTTTTAGACAGACCGTTCATGGTGATCACCAGCTGGTCATCGTCGGCCAGCGCGCCGGTAGCAGTGTGCTCGACGCCGTCATAGAGAATCTTGTCGTAGATCTCATCGGAGAACACCACCAGATTGTGCTCTTGGGCGATATCCAGCACTTCCCGCACCACTTCCGGTGGGTAGACCGCACCGGTGGGGTTATTGGGGTTAATGATCACAATGGCGCGGGTACGGCTGGTGACTTTGGCACGAATATCGGCCATATCCGGTGCCCAGTCGGCTTGCTCGTCGCACAGATAATGCACGCCGTGGCCGCCGGAAAGGTGGGCGGCTGCTGTCCAGAGCGGGTAATCCGGCGCGGGGATCAGCACTTCGTCGCCATCGTTCAACAGCGCCTGCATGGCCATGACGATCAGCTCGGAAACGCCGTTACCAATATAGATATCTTCGATACCCACCCCAGGAATCTGCTTACGCTGGCACTCCTGCATGATCGCCTTGCGGGCAGAGTAAAGGCCTTTGGAATCACAGTAGCCCTGGGCAGTGGGCAGATTGCGCATCACATCCTGCAGAATCTCTTCCGGCGCTTCGAAGCCAAACGGTGCCGGGTTGCCAATGTTGAGCTTCAAGATTCGCTGGCCTTCTTCTTCGAGGCGCTTGGCGTGGTCGAGGACCGGGCCGCGAATGTCGTAGCAAACGTTGTGCAGTTTGTGTGATTTTTTCAGCGTGTGTGAGTCTCTAGGCTGCGGGGTGTCCATGGGTGCGTTATCCAAAAGTGTCCAGTGCCGAGGAAGTATCTGTTGTGCGGTTCATTATGCGTCGGATGGTGCCGGGCTGTCTTGGTCGTTTTGCTCGGGCGGCGGCGGAATGTCCGCCGGGGTTTCCAGCGTGATGCGTCCAAGCTTACCGTCGCGCAATTCATGCAGCAGCACTTCGGCGCCACGGTGCAGGTCCACTTCCCCGCCAGGGCGCAGGCCGCCGCGTTTTCCGGCGATCTCTTTGAGGATGGCGTGGCCGTCAAACCCGGCAATAGCAAGGAAATCAGGCTTCTTAGGGCCGTCGGCGTCGACTTCCTCCACCACGGGGGCTTCGTAGGTGGGCAGTTCTTTCAGCTTGTAGCGGGCGGTGAGCTCGGCAGGGTAGCGTTTGGCGAGCTCCGCGCTGGCAACAATAGCCACATCGGTATACTCAATGGCGGTATCACGAATCGCGCCGCTGGCCGCCAAGCGGTAGGCGCTGGCCTGGTCTTCGATTTTGGGCCAGAGCACCCCAGGGGTGTCGATGAGCGCTACTCGGCCATCAATACGCACTTTTTGCTGGCGCTTGGTCACCGCAGGCTCGTTGCCGGTTTTGGCAATTTTGCGCCCGGCTAGGCCGTTAATCAGCGTCGATTTCCCTACGTTGGGAATGCCCATCACCATCACGCGCACGTCGCGGTCGGCGCGCACTGCACCGGCCAGCTCGTGGCAGAGCTTGGGAATTTTTTTTAGCTCGCGGGTGTTAGTGGTGGTAATCGCCAGGGCGCGGGTGTCTTCCTGGGCATCGAAAAAGGCGACCCACTCGTCGGTACGGGTGGGGTCTGCCAAATCCGCGCGGGAAAGAATTTTCAGCACCGGCTTATGGCGGGTCAGCTCGGCCAGCATGGGGTTGGCGCTGGAGTAGGGCAGGCGCGCATCGAGCACCTCGATCACCACATCAATTTCCGGCAGCGCGTCCTTGATCTGGCGGCGGGCCTTGTTCATATGTCCGGGGAACCAGCCGAGCATGGGTTTCTCCTACAAGCACAAAAAAGCGGGCGCCCATTCTAGCAGATGGTGCCCGCCTTGCCGTGCTTCCTTTCAGGGGTTACTCGTCGGGGTGGAACTCCAACGAGACGGAGTTGATGCAGTAGCGCAAGCCGGTGGTGTCTGGCGGCCCGTCCGGGAAGACGTGGCCCAGGTGGGCATCGCAGTGAGAGCAGACCACTTCGGTGCGAATCATGCCGTGGGAGGTGTCGCGGTGCTCCTCGACGCAGCGCGTTCCTAGCGGCCGGTCAAAGCTTGGCCAGCCGCAGCCCGCGTCGAATTTGTGCTCGTTTTCAAATAGCGGTGCGTGGCAGCAAACACAGTGATAGATACCTTGGGCATCGCTCACTTGGTAGTCACCGGTAAATGGCCGTTCGGTGCCTTTCTCCCGGGCGACCCGGTACTGCTCTGGGGTGAGCTGCTTGCGCCATTCGTCGGGGGATTTTTCTATTTTCGCCATGGGGTCTCCTCTCCCTCTGGTTGCCGTTCATCAGAGGCTATCTAGGTCGGCTAGCCTATCATCGTTAGGCCGCGCTGTGGCTAATGACAATAGGCCGACCATCCTAGTTCAGCATGTGCGAAACTCGCCAAATTCGCCAGTGGGCTTTATACGCTAGCGGCACCGCCGTTGCTGCGTGGGTCGTGAGCGCTCTCGATCAGCCCGTCTGGGTGGCGCACGATGCCGCCCGCGTGGCCCATGGTGTCGCTGAAGGCGTCGGGCAAAACCTCGACATCGTGGCCCGCCGTGGCCAGCGCCGCGACCAGCTCATCATCGAAGCGTTTTTCCAGCTTGAGATTGGTACTCGTTTCGCCCCAGGTGCGGCCTAGCAACCAACGCGGGGCGGTGATGGCCTGTTGCAGCGGAATGCCGTGCAGCGCGTAGCGGGAGAACACCGCCGCCTGGGTTTGCGGTTGGCCTTCGCCGCCCATGGTGCCGTACACCATGGTGCGGCCATCGTTGAACAGTGCCAGTGCCGGGTTGAGCGTATGGAAGGGTTTGCGTCCCGGGGCTAAGCCGCGTAAATCGTCTGGGTCGAGCGAAAAACTAATGCCACGGTTCTGCCATAGCACGCCGCTTTCAGGCAGTACCACGCCGCTACCAAACTCCCAGTAGATGCTTTGAATAAAGCTCACCGAGCGGCCTTCGCTGTCGACGGTGCCCATCCAAATAGTGTCGCCGGGCGCGGGCTCGTAAGGCCAAGGCAGTGCTTGGGCGGCATCAATTTCGGCGACTTCTGCGCTAAGGCGTTCGTCGCTGAGCAGCGCCTGCAGCGGCGTGGGCACTCGGTGTGGGTCGGTGACATAGCGGTCGCGCAGCATGAAGGCGCGTTTGGTAGCTTCAATCAGCCCATGCAGGTGGTCAAAGCCGTTGGGCTCGGCGGCTTTGATACGCTCGTAAATGCCCAAAATCATCAGCGACGCCATGCCTTGCGTCGGTGCGGGCAGGTTATACAGCGTAGCGTCATTGAGTTGTACGTGCAGCGGTGTGACTTGCTGAGCGCGGTAGGCGTGAAAATCGGCTAAGCGCAGCGGGCTGCCGAGTGCCTCTAACTCCTTCGCCATGCTGGCGGCAAGCTCGCCCCGGTAGAAATCATCCAGCCCGGCACTGGCCAAGCGCTTTAACGTATTAGCCAAGCGCGGCTGGCGCAGGCGCTCGCCTTCACGGGGAACTTGGCCGTTAAGCAGCAGGGCATCGCTAAAGCCGGGGCTTTGGCGCAAGCGCTCCAAGTGTTTGGCGGTAAGCGTTTCCTGGCTCTGTGAGACGGCCACGCCCTCATCGGCATGGCGAATGGCATCGGCCAGCAGCGTGGGCAGCGGCAGCGCGTTACCCCAGCCCGCCGCTACGTTGAGCGCTTCCTGCCAACCGCTAATGGTGCCCGCCATGGTCAGCGCGGCTTTTGGCCCACGTTCCGGGATCTGCGACTCGCCGGCATAAAAATCGCCGTTGGCTAGCTGTGCAGCGGGGCCACAAGCGTCGATGGCCACCGGCGCTTTGCCCGGCTCGTGAATCAGCCAAAAGCCATCGCCCCCCAAGGCATTCATGTGCGGGTAGACCACGGCGATGGCCGCCGCCGCGGCAACCATGGCTTCGACGGCATTGCCGCCTTGCTTTAATACATCGCGACCGGCGCTAGCGGCAAGGTGATGCGGGGCAACACAGCTGCCGCCGTAACTACGTTGGGTATGGAGCATTGAAAAGTCCTTTGTTATTGGTTGTGGTTACCAGCCAATGGCATTGGGTAGCCACGTGGCAATGCTTGGAAAGATAAACACCAGCGCCACGGCTAAAAACTGTAGCCCGATAAACGGCAGCGCCCCTTTATAGATATTCAGGGTGGAGACTTCTTTAGGCGCCACGCCTTTCAAGAAAAACAGCGACCAGCCAAACGGTGGGGTTAGAAACGACGTTTGTAGCACCAGTCCCACCAAAATGCCTAGCCACACCATATCCACGCCCATCTGTACGAAGAAGGGTAAAAAGAGCGGCAGGGCGATATAGCTAATCTCAATCCACTCCAGAAAAAAGCCAAGTACAAACATCAGCAGCAGCATGAACAGCAGGGCGCTGACTTCGCCACCAGGCACCCACTCAAACATCCGTGCGACCAAGTGCTCGCCACCCAAGCCCCGGAACGCGAGCCCGAACACCTGAGCGCTGATCAAAATAAAGAACACCATGGCGGAGATCACCAGCGTCGCTTTGGCCACGTCGCTCAATAGCGATACGGTTAAGCGGCCAGAGCAGGCAACAAACACCAGCGCCCCTAGCGCGCCCATTGCCGCAGCTTCGGTTGGGGCGGCAATACCGCCAATGATGGAGCCCAAGACCGCAAATACTAGCCCTACCGGTGGGCCGACCACGGTGACCACTTTATACAGCAGCCGTTTCTTGCTGAGCTGGGCCCGCTCTTCAGCGGGAATGGGCGGCATCATGCCGGGGTAGAGCTGGGCTACTACTAAAATGGCCACGATGTAGATGCCTGCCAGCGCCAAGCCAGGCACCATCGCGGCGGCAAACATGGTGCCTACGGATTCGCCGAGGATTTCTGCTAAGAGAATCAGTACCAAACTAGGTGGGATAATTTGCCCCAGCGTACCTGATGCGCAGATCATGCCGGTGGCCAACGGTTTGGGATAGCCTCGGCGCAGCAGGGTGGGCAGGGTGAGCAGGCCAAGTGTGACGATGGTGGCACCCACGATACCGGTGGCCGCTCCTAACAGTACACCCACGAAAATAATCGCCACGCCCATACCGCCGGAAATCCCACCGAACAGGTGGCCAATCACGTCGATCAACTCTTCGGCCAGTTTCGACTTCTCTAGCATGACCCCCATAAATACGAATAGCGGTATCGCCATAAAGGTGTAGTTCGTCACTACCCCATAAATGCGTGACGGCAACAGGTTGAACAGCATTGGGCCAAAGCCCAAATAGCCAAACACAAAGGCGGTGACGGCAATGCTGATGGCCACCGGTATACCAATGATCAGCAATATAAAAAAAGCGGCGATCATGCCGATCGCGAGCCACTCATTAGGAGACATGCGTTATTCACCTCGGCTTGGAAGGGCAAACCCTTGGCGCAGCGCGTGGGCGAGGCCCTGCATTGCCAATAAGAGAAAGCCAAAGGGGATCAGGGCTTTGAGCACCCAGCGAAGCGGTAGGCCGCCAGGGTTGGGGGAAGCTTCGTTACGTAGGTAGGACTGTTCCACCCAGGGCAGCGTGAGCCAAGCGATATACAGCCCCATGGCGAGCAGCAGCAGGCCACCAATCACTTCAATCACCCGCTGTAGCGCCACTGGGAAGCGCTCATAAAACACATCGACCCGCACCTGTTCGCCCATGAACAGCAGATACGACATACCAAACAGAGCAATGGGGGAGATTAAATGCCACTGCAGCTCTTGAAGCCATACGGCGCCAATGCTGAAAAAGTAGCGCATCACCACATCGCCCGCGACCAGGGCCACTAGTACCACGCAGGTCCAAGCGGCGATCCAGCCAAACAGCCGGACCACCGCTTCGATCCCGTGGACAACACGTTCCACGGCTTGCATATCACACCCCAATAATGTCGTTTAACCAGGCACGTTCGCTGGCGCCTGCCCAGCGGTCATGGTTGGCCTTAAAGGCCATATAGCTATCGTGTACTTTGCGCACTAGTGGGTCGGCGTTGGCTTCGGTGGCCAGTGTGTCCATGGTGGCTTCGCGCAGGGCGCTCACTACGGGTTCCGGGAGCATGCTGGCGGTCACGCCGTGGTTATCAACAAGGTCGGTCATCGCTTCGCCGTTCACCGCTTCTGACCACGTCACGCTTTCCAGACAGGCGGCCATACAGGCGCTCTTCACGATCATCTTCAGGTCATCAGGCAGTTCGTCCCAGTGCTGCTTGGAAATCAGCAGCTCGCCGGTAGTGGAAGGCTCGTGCCAGCCGGTGGTGTGGTAGAACTTGGCCGCATTTTGCAGCCCCATGCGGCGGTCTTGGTAAGGGCCAACGAATTCAGCGGCGTCAATCACGCCACGTTCCAGGGCTGGGAAAATTTCACCGCCGGGCAGTACGCGGGCATCGACACCCAGGGCTGAGTACACCTTGCCTGCCAGGCCAGGTACGCGCATGCGTAGGCCGTTCAATTGGCCGATGTCTTCAATCGGCTCACGGAACCAGCCGGTCATCTGCACGCCGGTGTTGTTGAGCGGCAGGGCGATCATGCCGTAAGGCGCGTAGACCTCTTCCCACAGCTCTAAACCGCCGCCGTGGTAGAGCCAAGCCATGTGGCCCATGAAGCTCATGCCGAAGGGCACGGTGGTGAAGTACTGGGCAGCGAACGTGGTGCCCGACCAAAAGTAGCTGTTGGCCGCATTCATTTGAATGGTGCCGCTTTGTACGGCTTCGAAGCCTTCCAGGGCAGGAATCAGTTCGCCCGCGGAAAAGTGTTGAATGTTCAAGCGCCCGCCAGACATGGCATTGATTTTGGCGATCACATCGGTGGGGCTGCCGGGACCTTCGACATAGAAGGGCGAGCCGGGGCTGTAGGCGTTGGTCATGCGCCAGTTGAAGCGCTCGGCGGATTGAGCGGTGGCCACGCTGGGTGCGCCAAGCACCAAGCCAGCCGTGGAGGTCAATGCAGCGGTGGTAAGAAACTTGCGTCGGGTAAAGGACATAGGGCACCTCAAGCCGTCAAGAGAAACGAGAGTTAGCGGATCAGTCACGTCGTTCGTTCACTAAAGGCGTTTGCAAGGGGTGTGCCAAAAAATCGATTTTATTTTAAATGAAAGATTTTTGCCGGTTTATCGTTACTTTGCCATGGGAAGGTTGGGCTACTACTGGCGCACGAAGAAGGGAAATGCACCGCGATGATGCGGAAACGAGGCGTACCCTCCTTGATAAGCACTACGATTGCGCAGTCGCTGCGTAGGGTGGTCACCTCTCATGATTCGTTAATTAATGTTTTGATATCAGAGTGCTTGACACTCACCCCCTGCTCTGAGTAATATACGCGCCACCTCGACGAGGCAATGAAACGTCCCATTCGTCTAGTGGTCTAGGACACCGCCCTTTCACGGCGGGAACAGGGGTTCGAACCCCCTATGGGACGCCAATTAAGTCGTTAAGGTATCGGAGTTGCGGGAATAGCTCAGTGGTAGAGCATCGCCTTGCCAAGGCGAGGGTCGAGAGTTCGAATCTCTTTTCCCGCTCCAGCACGTCCCATTCGTCTAGTGGTCTAGGACACCGCCCTTTCACGGCGGGAACAGGGGTTCGAACCCCCTATGGGACGCCAATCCGATGGCAAAAATGCTTGTGTAGTGAGACAGCTTGTTTAGCGGGAATAGCTCAGTGGTAGAGCATCGCCTTGCCAAGGCGAGGGTCGAGAGTTCGAATCTCTTTTCCCGCTCCAGCACGTCCCATTCGTCTAGTGGTCTAGGACACCGCCCTTTCACGGCGGGAACAGGGGTTCGAACCCCCTATGGGACGCCACTCACTCTTAAGCGTGTAGCATGTTTGCAGTGCGGGAATAGCTCAGTGGTAGAGCATCGCCTTGCCAAGGCGAGGGTCGAGAGTTCGAATCTCTTTTCCCGCTCCATGCAAACTCCTTCCTGTTTTTTATATCTCCCTAGAAGATTTTTTTGATGCCGCCTCGAAGCGGGATTTTTGTGTGCCCGTGATTTGCGTCAAGCGATGCAGATGGCAGGTGCGTGCCCAGGCCAACGGCCTGGGCAGCCGGCGGGTCAATCCACCAAGGTGAAGTGGCCGACGACGCTGTTGAGCGATTGGGAGCGCTGCTTCAGGTCGTGGGCAGATGTGGCGGTCTGCTGCACCATGGCGGCGTTGTCCTGCGTGGCCTGATCCAACTGAGCAATGGCGACGTTGATCTGCTCGATACCGCGCGTTTGTTCATGGGTGGCGGCAGTGATGTCAGTGAATAGGTCGTTGACCCGCTGTATGTGCTGATCGATATCCTGCATGCGCTGTTTAGCGGTATCTACTAAGGTGGCGCCGTTGCTGACCTGGGCGTTGGAGGTATGGATCAAGCCTTTGATCTCATGAGCCGCGTTGGCCGAGCGGTTGGCTAGCTGGCGCACTTCACCGGCCACCACCGCGAAACCGCGGCCATGTTCACCCGCCCGGGCGGCCTCGACAGAGGCGTTGAGGGCCAGAATGTTGGTCTGAAACGCGATGCTGTCGATCAGCGTGACGATCTCGGTGATTTTGTCCGCTTCGGCCGTGATCTCTTTCATGGACGCCACGGCGTCGCCGATGGCTTTCTGACCCGCTTGAGATGTTTCACCTGCGCTGCGCACCAGCTCTTTGGCTTGTTGCACGCTGTCGGCCGTTTGACGGACGGTAGCGGTCACTTCTTCCATGCTGGAGGACGTTTGCTGTAACGCAGCAGCCTGCTGTTCGGTTCGCGATGACAGTTCCTGGTTGCCCGCAGCGATATCGCCCGCGTTATGATCCACAGCGGTGCTGGTGGAGTGAATCTCTTGCATCGCATCGCGCAGCTTGTCGCGCATTTGTCGAATGTCATACAGCAGGCTGCTCGTGTCGTTGGGGTGAAGCGTTACGGGGGCAGTCAAGTCGCCCTGGGCGATGCGCGATACCACACCCGCAGCGTAGCGTGGCTCTCCGCCCAGCCGGCGCAGAATGAGTGAGATCATGCCCCAAAAGGCCAGCGTGACCAGCGCGCCTGCCACGATGCCGACCAAGATGCTTTTGACGAGCTGGCGCATGATGGTGCTACTGACGTCACCCACGAAGACGCCGCTTGCCACGTAGACATCCCACGGCGTAAAGGCGGCTGAGTAAGCGCGCACTTTGGGTTTGGCGTCGCCCCCACGAGCAAAGTTGGAGAAGTACTCGGTAAAGCCACTGCCGGTTTGCTGCGTATTATCCAGAATGGTTTGGAAGATCAGCGTCCCCTCGGGGTCTTTGACTTGCGAAATATCCTCTCCTACGTCACGGCTTGGGTGGGCAAGCATGCGCAGGCTGCCGTTGAACGCGAACAGATAGTTGTCCTCTTCGCCGAAGCGCACGTCGCGTAGGGTGTTGAAGGCTTGTCGCTGCGCTTCTGGCATGGAGAGCTGGCCCTGTTCGGCAAGCTGATGGTAATGCTCCAGCGTAGACACGGCGATATCCACGGCGGTGACCATGCGCTGCTCGCGCTCGGCGTAAAGTAGCGCGCGGCTTTGAAACGCGTTGATCGCAATCATTATGGCCAGAATCAGCCATAAAATGGCGACGCCCAGCAGACGCTGGCGACGCAGCGGTAGGGCGGCCAGCCCTTTTTGTGCGGAAGCAGTCGACCCTGATGACGGGTGAGTGTTAGCGACGGGTGACGACGTAATGGCGGTGCTCATTATCGGTTAGGCTCGCTTATATGGTCAGTATGTTCCCTTGAAGTGCCGCTGCCTGGGCAGGCGGGCACTGGGCTAATACTAAAGTATTAATCGAGGCGCTACCGCAGCAATAGCGTGGCAAAGTGTCACCTAATGTAGTGCTAAATAGAGAAAAATCAGGGGCATGGAAGTGGTGGTTCAGAGGTTATAAGCCGCAAACTTGAAAAAACATATGCATGCCCCGATATCCTCCCTTCTAGCTCTTTTTTGCTCCCCACTTGCTGACAGGACATGTTCATGGCCGAACCGGCATTGTCGATCCGTGGCCTTACCAAGATGTATGGCAACGGTTTTCAAGCGTTAAAAGGTATCGATTTAGACGTCCAGCAGGGCGATTTTTTTGCGCTGCTGGGTCCCAATGGGGCGGGAAAGTCCACCACTCTGGGTGTGGTGTGCTCGCTAGTGCAGAAAACGGCGGGCAAGGTGTCGATTTTTGGGATCGACATCGACAAAGACTTCGCCAAAGCGAAATATCAGCTTGGCGTGGTGCCCCAGGAGTTCAACTTCAACCAGTTCGAAAAGGTGCTGGATATCGCACTGGCCCAGGCGGGCTATTACGGCATGAAGCGCAGCGAAGCGCTGCCTCGCGCCAAGCAGCTCTTGACTGACTTAGGGCTATGGGAAAAGCGAAACGGCAGCGCGCGGATGCTCTCGGGTGGCATGAAACGCCGCCTGATGATTGCGCGTGCCTTGATGCACCGCCCCAAACTGCTGATCCTCGACGAGCCTACCGCCGGGGTCGATATCGAGCTTCGCCGCAGCATGTGGGAGTACATGCGGCGTATCAATCGTGATGAGGGGACGACGATCATCCTCACCACGCACTACCTCGAAGAAGCCGAGAGCTTGTGTCGTAATATCGCGATCATCAATCACGGTGAGATCGTGCGAAATACGAGCGTGCGCGAGCTGCTGGCAGAGCTGGATACCGAAACCTTCCTGCTGGATCTGGCCGAGCCGGTAGAACAAGTGCCCGCCCTCGAAGGCTTCGAACTGCAGCAAATCGAGCCGTCTCAGCTGGCGCTGGTGATTCACCGTGGCCAGCAGTTGAACGATGTGTTCAGTGCGCTGAGTGCGCAGGGCATTCAGGTGGTGTCCATGCGTAACCGCGCCAACCGCTTAGAGGAGATGTTCGTTTCCATGGTAGAGAGCAGTCAGCAGGCCATCGACCAGCGTGAACAGCAGGAGGCCCGCTCATGAACGCAATGCAAACTCTGGTGGCTCTATGGACGCTGGTGCTCAAAGAGATCAAGCGCTTTACGCGTATCTGGCCGCAAACGCTGCTGCCGCCATCGATCACCATGGCCATGTACTTCATCATTTTTGGCAACCTGATCGGCTCGCGCATTGGTGATATGGACGGCTTCAGCTACATGGACTTTATCGTGCCAGGGCTGATCATGATGTCGGTGATCACCAACAGTTACTCCAACGTGGCGTCCAGCTTCTTCTCCAATAAGTTTCAGCGCTCCATCGAAGAGATGATGGTGTCACCCATGCCCAATAGCGTGATCCTTTCAGGCTTTATTCTGGGTGGCATGGCTCGGGGTTTGGGCGTCGGGCTGATCGTGACGCTGGTATCGCTGTTCTTCACCCGTTTGACGGTCGAGCATCCGCTGCTGACGATACTGGTGGTCGTGCTGACCTCGGCGCTGTTCTCCATAGGTGGCTTTATCAACGCCCTATTGGCGAATAAGTTCGACGATATTTCCATCGTGCCGACGTTCATTCTGACCCCGCTGACCTACTTGGGCGGTGTGTTCTATTCGATTTCGATGCTGCCGGATTTCTGGCAGGGCGTTTCGATGCTCAACCCGATTCTGTATATGGTGAACGTCTTCCGCTACGGTTTTTTGGGCGTTTCCGATATTCCGGTAGGCTGGGCGCTGGCCGCCATTTTTGCCTTTATTATCGTCCTGTTCATGGTTGCGCTGACCATGCTGGAACGCGGTAAAGGCATTCGTAGTTAATGGGCCGCAACAGCCGCCCAACGACATGCCTTTATTGACATCGCACGACTGAGAGAGTGTCCATGGCACATCGCCCCGATACCTTAGAGCACGCGCCCTTGGGGCGCGAATCCGCTTACCCAGAGCAGTACGATGCAGGGCTTCTGTACCCCATTCCCCGTGCGGCCAACCGCGCACCGCTGGGCATCGACGAGCATGCGTTGCCCTTCGTCGGCGAAGACGAGTGGCACGCGTTCGAGGTCTCTTGGCTCAACGCGCGTGGCAAACCCATCGTCGCGGTGGCGCGGTTTCGCTTGCCAGCCAGCTCCCCGCATTTGATTGAATCCAAATCTTGGAAGCTCTACCTCAACAGCCTCAACCAAACCCGCTTTGCCAGCCAAGCCGAGGTGGAGAATACGTTGGTACACGACTTGAGCCGCGCTGCTGGTGCCAGCGTTAGCGTCGAGTTGCTGGGCGTTGATGATAGTGAACTGGCGCCCAAGCGCCTGCCAGGGGAGTGCTTAGACGACCTGGATATCGAGGTGAGCGACTACACGCCAAGCGCCACGCACCTTACTGCCAGTGATGAGATCGTCGAAGAGACGCTGCATTCGCATCTGCTAAAATCCAACTGCCCGGTGACCGGTCAGCCGGATTGGGGAAGCGTCTTGATTCGTTATAAAGGCCCCAAGCTCGACCGAGAAGGGCTACTGCGCTACCTGATTGGCTACCGGCAGCACCAGGATTTTCACGAGCACTGCGTCGAGCATATCTTCACTGATTTAATGCAGCAGGCGAAGCCGGAAGAGTTGCTGGTGTTGGCGCGCTACGTGCGTCGTGGCGGCTTGGACATCAGCCCGTGGCGTGCCACACCGGGTTTGGCACCCCCTAGCCCGCTGCGCCTGGCGCGCCAGTAACGCTCACCCTAACGGATAAGGAGTCACCATGGACGCCCTCACGCTGCTTCACGAACGTAGCTCCATGGGCAAGCTCGCTGAGCCTGCCCCCAGCGCCGACCAGCTCAGCGCCATCTATCAAGCGGCGCTTCGTGCCCCCGACCACAAAGAGCTGCGACCGTGGCGCTTCATCGAATTCACCGGTGAAGGCCGGGAGCGCCTGGGCGAGCTGTTTGCCGAAGCGGAGTTTCAGGAAGACCCTCACGCGAGCGACGAGACGCTCAACGCCGCGCGTAAAAAGCCTTTACGCGCGCCGATGATCATTGCCGTGATTGCCAAGGTCACCCCGGATATTCCCAAGGTGCCCAAGATGGAGCAGGTGATTTCCGCAGGTTGTGCCGCTCACGGCATCCTGCTGGCGGCTCATGCGCTCGGTCTTGGGGCCATGTGGCGCAGCGGAAAATACGCGTTCGACCCCGTGGTGCGTAAGGGGTTAGGGCTTGAGGAAGAAGACGAGGTCGTCGCCTTCATCTATCTGGGTAGCGTGGGCGGTCGCCACAAGCCTCTTCCCCAGCACGACACGGCAGATTTCGTCGAACGTTGGCAATAATCGCCGCCGCCAAGGAGAGCGACATGCGCCCAACACGCCAGCCGGGTATGCCATACCCACGACTGCCGCTGCCGGAAGGAGAAGAGGATCTCATCGCTTTCCAGCGCTGGTTGGAGGCCGCCATTCCCATGGTGGCAGCGCTTGGTATTACCCGTATGAGCCAAGCCAACGGTGCACTCACGTGGCAACTGGCGCTGACGCCCAATCTCAACGACAAAGGCACTGGCTTCGGTGGGGCGCTGACCGCGCAAACCACGCTGCAAGGCTGGTGTTGGGTCACCCTGTGGCTTCGCCAGCAGGGCAGGGCGCAAGACGTGGTGGTCGCCGAGGCTAGCCAACGTTTTCTCGCCCCGGTCACGGGTGACTACCGCATGACCTGTGCCCCCCGCCATCCGGATGGCCCTGCAAAGCTCGCCGCCAAACTCAGCGAGCGAGGCAAGGGCAGTATCGAATTGACCCACCAGCTCTACTGCGGTGATGCGCTCTGTTTAGAAGCCACAGGCCGTTACGCCGTGCTGCCAAACGCCTAGTCAGGAAAAAGGCTTGCTATTTCACAGCTTAGACCATAGAATATGCGCCGTTCTGTTGAGAAAGGCAGCGCCTAACAGCAGAGCTAAAATGTGGAGAGGTGTCCGAGTGGTCGAAGGAGCACGCCTGGAAAGTGTGTAAGTCGAAAGGCTTCGAGGGTTCGAATCCCTCCCTCTCCGCCAAGAACATAGATTAAGCCGCTGATTTCAGCGGCTTTTTTGTTTTTATAGTTTTACCAGTCCCCCAATTAGTCCCCCAGTGAAATATGTTGTACTCACGATATTATTTGCCCAAGCTTTCATCAAACTTAGGGAACCGCTGATCAATTCGTCGCTGAGCAACTGATGCGCTCAGCCCGGTCAATTCAAAGACCCTGCGGTCATTTTCTGACCCGCTTGGGCCGCTTGTTTTCCCTGCCAGCCGGATTATCCGGCTGGCAGGGCAGATTCAAGGCGCACCGGCCCCGTCAACTCGGCCCTCACAGCGTGTCGCCAACACCAGATTGGCCAGCCCGAACAGGCTGAACAACTGCGCCTGGTTCTTGGCCAGCCCCTTGTAGCGCACCTTCCGGTAGCCGAAGAGGTTCTTGATGACATGAAACGGGTGTTCGACCTTGGCACGAATGCTGGCCTTGGCCTTCTCGAATGCCAGCAACAGCGTTTTCATCGGGCTGTCCTCCATCTTCTTGATGGCGCCGCGCTTGGCGGCAACACAGCACCGGGAATCCGGGGCATCCTTCTCTTCATCCAGATGCTTCCACATGCCGGTGTAGCCCGCGTCGCCGTATACCCGCTTGTCATCGTCCCGGACCAATTCACTGGTCATGGTGACATCGGCGACGTTGGCCGAGGTGGCGGCGACACTGTGGGTCAGCCCGGTGACGGCATCGACGCCGATATGCGCCTTCATGCCGAAATACCATTGGTTGCCCTTCTTGGTCTGCTTCATCTCCGGATCGCGTTGCTTGGCCTTGTTCTTGGTGAAGGGCGCGGCCGCTACGATGGTGGCGTCGACGATGGTGCCCTCGCGCATGAACAGTCCTTTTTCGGCCAGGTGAGCATTGATCTCCTCGAAGATCCGCTGGGTCAGCGCATGCTGCTCCAGCAGATGACGGAAGCGCAGCAGCGTAGTCGCGTCCGGTACGTTCTCGATGGCCAGATCGATACCGATGAAGTCGCGCATCGCCTGGCTGTCGTAGATGGCGTCCTCCAGCGCTTCATCGGCCAGGGCATACCACTGCTGGAGGAGTAGATCCGCAGCATGCGTTCCAGGCCAATGGGCGGCCGGCCCCGCTTGCCCGCCGAGTTCGGGAAGTAGGACGGCGACAACGCGTCGATCAGTCGTTGCCATGGCACTAGGGCATCCATCTGCGCCAGGAACCGCTCCCGCCGAGTAACCTTTTTCTTGTTCTGGTGCTCTGCCTGGGCGAACGAGATCTGCTTCATCGGATAGCTCTGTCAGACGGTGTCGGAATGGTCAGATTCTACCCTGCCGGCCGATGCGAGGCAGCTCCAGCGGATTTGTGCAGCGTTTCCTTAGCAGGCAGTAATAGCAAGCAATAATGCCTTACCAGTGCCTAGATGCCTGTCACCTACCTCAGTGGCGTGTGGCTATATGCTGGAGAGCTTACTTCTAGTAGGCTCGATGCTTGCCTGGCTACTCCTCTTTGGCTGCGTTATGGAGGGTCTTGTCAGTCCAGGTCAGTCAAGCCACTGCGAATAACGCCTGCGCTATAGAAATCTTAATGAAAATTATAGTCTGCTCCAGACTTCAATCTTCCAGAATCTGGTCAATGGGTGCTCCGATTATGCTGTACAAAGCACCTCGCTAGCCTGATAAGTGAGAAAAAAGTGTAATCCAAAGAAGTTTAGTGGTTTGTGCTGCTAGCGGGAGATAGAAGTTGGTTATCAATGGCACTATTTGCTGATTCGAGACGATAGGGCCAATCGTGGCAATTTTTGGCTATACATCCTTTAGCCCAAGCCTCGCAATAAACATCGTGCCTATGCAAAAATTTCAGGATCAGACACGCTTCCTAAGCTCACGGAAAAATTGTGCTATCGAAAAACGTTTCACTGTCGATAATTGGGAAGGCGGTGCAGTCTTCATGGGTACAAGCAAGAGTGGGTAGAGTGACAAAGTGGCTCTTTGTTAACGGCAAGTCATCCAACGATGGCGGCGGCGTAACTAACTTATAAAGCCAAGTTTCGGTCACTTAAGCCTTGTTGAGGCTCAGTTAAGACAATGGCACATAATTTTCAGGCCATAAAGTTGTTGCAAAAATGGTTAGCGCCTCGGTTTATTTCTGTGATCATTGTCGTTCAGGCTTGTAAGAAATTAACAATAACATTAACGGCATAATTAAGGATCGTTTTCGCAAGTCAAACGCCCGCGGGAGGTTAATAATGCATAATTTAAGTGTGTGTTTCGTAAGCTGAATAATAGGTCCTGTAAGCGCCTGAGACTTTAATAGTCCCAACTTAGGTTTTTCTAGAGAAACTTTCAAGAGCTCTAGGGGTTAGGAGTTTACATTTACTAAAGGGTTTTAAGAGTTAGATAGAACGAGTTAATGAATGAGGCCAGAATACTCTTCAGCGTCGCAAATGAGGTGTTAATCTGAGCTTGAGTTTTAAATAAAAATTAATTTTGCTATTAGTTTCTTCAACAATATTTTTGAATGAGTTGGCGGGAGAGTTGTAAGCTGTGGAGCTAAAATGATGTATAGATGGTCGATTCGATTATAAATATACCTAAAGAGTCTATCTCTGCTTTAGGGGTATGTTTTTTATTTTTCACATCAAGCAACTTGTATTCTGAGTGTTAAGTCCCACTGTGTTTTTATAAGTATATGTGAGAGAGTGCGTAGCATTTAATAATAAAAAAATAAAACTAGTATGCGTTTAATGTGAAAAAGATACACATTGAGCTTAAAAAACTATTCTGCAATAGTTGCAAATAAAAAATCATCATATGCAGGTTCATGAGATCCGCTGAGCTTTAAATTTTCTATTATACGGTTGTGTAATAAAGAAACGAAATGCTGCTCTTGTTTTTTTGATTTTAAGAAAAATGGCTTCAGCACTGAGGAGTGCTGTTTTGTCAACTCGACATATTTGTATTTATTTTTTACTTCTATAGAGATGTTTTGTGACTCTTCTAAGGCTGTTTGATAAAAACAGCTTTTTGCTATTTTTTCTGCTAGCTCACTTAGTAGTAATTCAATGGTTTCATTGTAATATTTTTCTGTTTTTTTACTCTCCAAGTTTTCTTTTTCTGTGTTGAGATTTATTTTGTTTTCAGCTTTTTCAGCTTTTTCAGCTTTTTCAGCTTTTTCAGCTTTTTCAGCTTTTTCAGCTTTTTCAGTTATGTTTTGATTTTGGTTTATAGTGTCATTAATAATCTCATTGAGAGTGGCTGCTTGGGACTGACCACGGCTTTTAGACAAGAAATTTAGTTTTTCTAAAGTATCAGCTGACATTTGGAGAGACACAGGGTTCCCATTGTTCTTTCGATATTGATGCGTATTCCAGGCCCATTTCATTTGTCTACTAGCTTCTCGATATTCTGCCTCATCAGGGAGCTCATTCAAGCTTTTGGCCATCTCAAAATAGCCATGTATAGCAGGGTTTTTTACCTCAGTGAACAAAGTAGATCCCTTAAGGGACTTGCGCTTTAGGTAACCGTCAATCCACTTCAGATGAGCGTTGTTGCGTTTATTTACCCAATCAAACGGTCGTGACATCGCCAAACTCCATTTTTTAAATTAGATATAGCTTATTTTGTTGGTTTTCTTGCTGCATCGTATGACGTTGTATGATGACATTGTAGTATTTCAACGTATTTATACAATGTGTTTAGCTTGTCGTCAAATTAATCCGCAAAATCGGATTTTTATTCTACGTTTGGCGTCGTAAACTACACAGCATGAACGCACCCATCCTGACTTACAAAAATGCCCACCTTACGCCCGAAGCTAGGTGGTTACTGATGCAATGGGCATCAGTTATTGGTCTCGAAAATAGTATCGACTGCCCTTTGCATGAGCTCTTCAAGAGCCTAGGTTTGACCTACGCGCAAGGTCGTCGCGCTTGGGATGTCCTCATTGATAGGCACGCACGGTCTAAAGAGCGATTCGTTGACATCGAGCGCTTACCCTCTGCAGGGCGCGGTCGGCCAAGATCGCGTTATCGCTTATCAACCAAGCTTGTGAAAACACTACGGAATTGCTCGCCACCTTACCCCCTCCACGCTGCAGAAATCGCTACGCTTTCTAAAACGACGCTGTTATCTAATAAGAGTGAAGTGGAAGATCTGGTAAGAGATAGCCGTCGACGCCGATCTTGGCTTACTTTACCTAACCGTTATCTACTCATAGTTCTGCTAGCTCACGCTGATAAACCTGGGCTTGTAACTAGGCTTGGAATATCAACAATGCACCTGCTTACGGGGATGTCACGTTCTCGCATCGATAGGCAGTTGAAGAAGCTAGCAGATCTGAGGGTCATTGCTCATCATCAACCAGGGCAATACTCGCCTCAAACTGGTACTCGTAAGACCTCTACCTATTTGCTTGACCTTGCACACCCGGTAATGGGAAATACCGGTAGGGCATCTATAACGATCTCCTCTTTATCCTCAAGCTTTCAGCACAAGGAGGCGGAGTTAGCAGATGCAGAAGAGATAATAGATGGAACAGAGCTAGTAGATGAAACAGAGCTAGTAGATGGAACAAAGCTAGTAGATGAAACAGAGCTAGTAGATGAAACAGAACCCTTTGGTGTAACGGAGCTGGTGGATGGAATCGTCGATGCAGTGATGGCCGCTGGGGTGTGTGGCATACAACTCGAATTATTGCTGAGGCAATACAAAGCTGCTGAAAGAGATAGGTCAAAAGGTACTAGTGAGGAAATAGAGCAAGGGGTCGAATCTGCACGTTTGGTCAAAGCCTACTACAAAGCTAAAGTTGTCATGCAAAGCGCTCTAACACTGTTACCCAACACTCGTTACCTAGAGGGCGGTATCGAAACGCTACTTCATACGGTAATCCCCCCATTTTTAGCGGGGTTCAAAAGTAGACCTCAGGCCATCATAGCCAACTTCTGTTGAGGGGTAATCCCTCCGAGTCCCATATTGGGTCGTTCGTGATTGTAGTGCCAGAGCCAACGAGTGGCATAATCCTGGACTTCTTCGGTGCTGTCGAATAGATATTGTGCCAGCCAATCGTAACGCACCGTTCGGTTGTAGCGTTCGATATAGGCATTTTGCTGGGGTTTGCCGGGCTGGATAAACGCCAAAGCAATGCCTTGGTTCTCCGCCCAGGTCGCCAGCTTGCCACTGATGTACTCTGGGCCGTTGTCACAGCGAATAGAACGAGGCTTGCCCCGCCATTCGATGATCTGCTCCAGTGATCGGATAACACGCTCTGCCGGAAGCGAGAAGTCCACTTCAATGCCAAGGCCTTCGCGGTTAAAGTCATCGATCACATTCAGCAGCCGGTAACTGCGTCCGTCGTTGAGCTGGTCGTGCATGAAGTCCATCGACCAGCTGTCGTTGATCGTGTCCGGCACAGCCAAAGGCTCCGGCTTTTCACGAACCAGGCGCTTCTTGGGCTTGATGCGCAGATTCAGTTCCAGCTCCCGGTAAATCCGGTACACCCGCTTGTGATTCCAGGCAAAGCCTTTCACATTGCGCAAATGCAGGAAACACAGACCAAAGCCCCAGTTCCGCTGATTATGGGTCAATCGAATCAGCCAGTCGGCAATCTCGGCATTCTCGCTGCTGAGCTTGGCCTGGTAGCGATAGCAGGTCTCGCTGATGCTGAACATCCAACACGCCAGGCGAATGCTGACACGCTTCTCAGTGACGGCCTTCTGCGCCATCTCACGGCGACGAGACGGCTTCACCACTTTTTTTCGATGGCTTCCTTGAGGATGTCAGCCTTCAGCCGTTCTTCGGCATACATCTTCTTGAGCCGGCGGTTTTCATCCTCCAGCTCTTTCAAACGGGCCATCATCGATGCGTCCATTCCGCCGAACTTCGCGCGCCATTTGTAAAAGCTGGCGCTGCTCATGCCGTGCTCACGGCACAGCTCCGGAACCGGGGCGCCGTTCTCGGCTTGCTTCAGGATCGACAGAATCTGGCTGTCGGAAAAACGTGACTTCTTCATGCAGAATCTCCCTGCGTGTAGCTTACGGAAAATTCTACTTTCGATCACCGCTGTTTTTCGGGGGGATTACCATACCTACGACACCGGCAACGCTGATAAACTGCTTACGAGCATCCATGCAGATGCCATGTTAATGCTTTCAACATGCTGGCTCGAATTGAAAGAAGGAAAAATAGGCCCCGACCAACCTCAACCCGATATCATCGCAGGAGCTGCGCGTCGCTTAAGCCTTACACTTGAAGCCGAACGGCATGAACCTCTATGCGACGAAATAGCAGCTGACACTGAAGAGCATACCCATAGCACTCGCAGTGAAGGTGAGGAAAACAACAGCCAACACATGACAACCGACTCATCCGCTAAAAAGAGCGATTATTCGCCTTTGGCAATTTTGATATATGCGCTTTCCCATCATTTGGCTAAAAATTTGCAAGGTGCTTTTAGGTCTGATGACGGTATCGATTTTGAAGCACTAACGTACGTGTTAGTTCCTGTTTACGCTGGCAAGCCAGATAAACAGCGCTTGCTTACGTATCAGCTGCGTGGTTATGGGGTTACAACTGAAGATCGTAAGGATAAACAGAAAAATATCTTATACCGGGATCCTGTCGATGAGGATCTAAAAACCTATTGGCAAACACATCATCAGGATTGCCTTTCAGCCATCAATGATGAGCCAGATGATGCAACGGCGTTAGATGCTCAAGAGCCTAGCGACGCATAACCACCAGTCGCCAAAGCCACTCTCCAATTAAAAAATACTCACCTGCCTTATCTCATGAACGAATAACAGGAGTTCGTCATGAGCAATCGACTTATCCGCATCAAAGACGTCATGGATCGCACTGGGCTGGCTAGATCGACGGTCTACAAGTACATCAGCCTTGGGCAGTTTCCTCAGCCCATCAAGCTGGGCACTCGGGCCGTTGCCTGGGTCGAGCGTGAAGTGGAAGCCTGGATCTGCGAAAGCATCGAGCGCAGAGATCAAGCAGTGCTGAAGTAACTCAACCTTTCCTCATTTAATTGAAGAGTGATGATTCGCTAACGGCGACTCACTCCCATCAGCAACCATCAGTACCTATCGGTCACTACCCATTCCCAAGAACCTTGTTTAATTATTATTAGTTAAATCAAAGGGTAACGGGAGGGGCATCAAGCCCCGCACCTGAGTAGCGAGCGTAAAGGTAGCTATCCGAACGTATCCATCTCAATGAATCCAGCCTCCGCTGGAGGTTTCGTCGTGTCTGAAATACACGCTCATGCCTCCGAAGGCATGGGTCGATCTCACTATCGAGGTAATTACGATGCTTCAACGACACCCATCAAACGCTAATTTGTGCTTGAACGCTGCTCCTACCTTCAATGGGCTTGCTCTCCAAGTAAAACATCTCCCAATGGCCGATGAATACCTTCAGGCCCTTTACAATACAATGCACAAGGCTCTCGCTGACTACCCTCGCGTGCTAGCCTTCAGGGTCGATCCTGTCATTCCCACAACGATAAGCGACCGGATGAGGCCGGAGGATCACAAAGGGCTTATCGCAAGGTTCATTGCTTCCTTTAAAGCAATTATCAAACATGACCGCGAGAACAAGCGGAAGGCTGGCTGGGTGCCAGATACCAAGGTGCGCTACGTGTGGTGTCGGGAGATTGGCCATAACGGCAAGCCGCACTATCACTTCTTCTTCCTACTGAATCGTGACGCGTATCACATGCCAGGTAAGGCAGGCTCTCAAAACGAGAACCTTATCAGCCGGGTGTCACGTGCTTGGTACAGCGCGTTGGGAATCACTTGGAACCCTCAAGAGCCATGGATACACGTCCCTGATAACCCGTACTACTGGATCGACCGAGGTGACCTGACTAGCTTTGAGCAGGCTTTCACACGCGCTTCGTATCTCTGCAAAGCGAATACAAAGCAGTATGGGCTAGGGGTGCGTGCATTTGGTACTAGCCGCCAATAAGGGACATTGTCTATAGATCCACAAGCTCACTAAACCTATCCAGGCAATGGATACGGTCAGTGGAGTATCGCTTTGCCCCCATGCCCCCACACCGCTAAACTCGGCTCATTATTTTGTGGGGGCTAGGTATCCGCCATGCCCACAGTTATCGCATACATGGAATCATCAATGAGCCACACCGTTACGCTGCAACAGCTGGAATCCTTTCTATGGGAAGCCGCCGATATTCTGCGCGGCAATATGGATGCGTCCGAGTACAAGGATTACATCTTCGGCATGATGTTCTTGAAGCGCCTGTCGGATGCCTTTGAAGAAGCCCAGGAATCGGTGGTTGCGTATTACCTCAGCAAAGGCAAAAGCGAGCCTCAGGCACGTGAGCTGGCCGATGATGAAGACGAGTACGACAAAACCTTCTACATCCCGCCTGTGGCCCGCTGGGGGGTGATTAAAGACCTTAAGCACGACATTGGCGCGGAGTTGAACAAAGCCACCGAAGCGATTGAAGAGCACAACGCCACGCTGGAAGGTGTGCTGGTGTCTATCGACTTCAACATCAAGAACAAGCTCTCTGATAAGAAGCTGCGGGATCTGCTCAGCCACTTCAGCCGCTACCGGTTACGCAACCAGGATTTCGAGCGGCCTGACCTGCTGGGCACGGCCTACGAATACCTGATCAAGATGTTCGCCGACAGCGCCGGTAAAAAAGGCGGCGAGTTCTACACGCCTTCTGAAGTGGTGCAGCTACTGGTATCGCTGCTCAAGCCCCACGCGGGCATGCGCATATACGACCCCACGGTGGGGTCGGGCGGTATGTTGGTGCAAACCCGTAATCATCTAGCCACCAATGGCGAGAACCCGGCCAACTTATCGCTGTTTGGCCAAGAGATGAACTTGAACACCTGGGCCATCTGCAAGATGAACATGTTCTTGCACGGTGTTTACAGCGCCGATATTCGCAAGGGCGATACGCTAGGCGACCCGCAGCACACCCAAGGCGGTGAGCTGATGACCTTCGACCGGGTACTGGCCAATCCGCCGTTCAGCTTGAAAAAGTGGGGCAAGGAAGAAGCCGATAACGACCCCTATGGCCGCTACCCCTACGGCACGCCGCCGAAAGATTCCGGCGACCTGGCCTTTGTGCAGCACATGATCGCCAGCCTAAATGCCGAAGGCATGATGGGCGTGGTAATGCCCCATGGCGTGCTGTTTCGGGGTGCTAGCGAAAAAGCCATCCGTCAGGGCATCTTGAACGACGACCTGCTGGAAGCGGTGATTGGACTGCCACCGGCGCTGTTCTACGGCACCGGCATTCCCGCCAGCCTGTTGATTATCAACAAGCAGAAGCCTGCCGAGCGTAAAGGCAAGGTGCTGTTTATCAACAGCGAGCTGGAGTTTGAAGAAGGTAAGAACCAGAACAAGCTGCGTCCACAGGATATTAAGAAGATCGTTGCTACCTTTGACGATTACGCCGAGATCAAGCGCTACTCCAAAGTCGTCAGCTTGGCTGAAATAACCGAGAACGACTACAACCTGAACATCCGTCGATACGCCGATACCAGCCCACCGCCGGAAATCTTCGATGTGCGTGCCATCCTCCACGGTGGCATCCCCGTGCGGGAAGTGGAAAGCGAGTACATCCGCGAAGAAATCCTGATGGCGTTTGACGTTCGCTGCGTATTTGATCGGCGTGATGAGGCCTACTACGACTTCAAGCCCGCCATCGACAGCAAAGAGCAGCTGCGCGACATCGTCCAGCAAGAAGCGCCTGACGCTGATAACAGCGCTGCCATTATTAGCCAACTAGAACGCTGGTGGGATAAGTACAAGGTCTCGCTGCACGAACTAGATGCTGAAGTCGCCGAGGCAGAAAGCGTGATGAAGGGCTATCTGAAGGAGCTGGGGTATGAGTGACGTGAAGGAATTCACAAATACCGCGAGCGCTGGATACGCTAGAGCGGTAGATTCGGTGCCTGAGGGATGGACTTCAGCTGAGCTGTCTGATTTCTGCGATACCGTAGGTGGTGGTACACCTGATCGGTCAGTTGAAGAATATTGGAATGGTGAGATCCCTTGGGCTTCCCCTACTGAAATTACAACACGTCACTCAAAGTACATCTCAAAAACTAAAGAAAGCATAACTCTCAGAGGGTTAGAAAAAAGTTCTGCGAAGCTCCACCCGCCTGGAACTGTTTTAATGACCAGCCGGGCCAGTATTGGTTATGTCGCGATCAACACTGTTCCAATGGCTACGAACCAAGGATTTCAGTCTTTACGCTGCAAAAAAAATGCCTTAGCGGACTACATATATCAATATATTACTTGGATACGTCCTGAGTTAGAAAAAATGTCTGCTGGCAGCACATTTTCGGAGATTTCCTCTTCTAGTGTGAAAAGGCTTCGAGCGACGCTTCCCCCACTCCCCGAGCAGAAAAAAATCGCCGCCATTCTTTCATCCGTTGATGAGGTGATTGAAAAAACACGCGCCCAAATCGACAAGCTGAAAGACCTGAAAACCGGCATGATGCAGGAATTGCTGAACAAGGGGATTGGGGCGGACGGCGTTCCGCATACTGAGTTCAAAGACTCGCCGATAGGGCGGATACCGGTTTCGTGGGATGTTCTGGCAATTAGTGCGGTGTGCAGTGAAATCGTAGACTGTGTCAATAAGACTGCGCCCGTTGTTGATTATGTGACGCCTTACAGAATGATTCGTACTACAAACGTTCGTGACGGCAGAATAAAAACAGAAGGTTTGCGGTATGTAACTCCTGAAACATTCAACCTTTGGACTAGGCGATTAAAGCTAGAAGCAGGAGACCTTATCTTTACGCGTGAAGCTCCAGTAGGTGAGTGCGGTCTACTCGAAGATGCGACCGGACTGTTTTTGGGGCAACGTACCATGGTGTACAGAGCTAATAAAAATAAGATGAGTAATTTATTTTTGTTGTATTCCATGCAAAGTGAAAGCTGCCAGGCGCAGCTTTCAGACTTAAGTGGGGGGAGCACAACGCCTCATTTAAGAGTGCCAGATTGCAGCAAAATCCTGCTAAAAGTACCACCAATTAGCGAGCAAACATTAATCAGCGAATCTATCCGCAGTGCTGATTCACTTCTTGAAAAGCAGCAGGACAAAATTGCCGAGCTAAACAGCCTTAAAAAAGCCCTGATGCAAGACCTACTCACCGGCAAAGTCCGCGTACAAGTAGAGGCCCGCGAGCTAGCTAAAGCCTGAACTCCCCATCCCAACTGCTCCTTTTCTTGAGTTGACAGGTCTCCATTTTATCTCATACTTGTCAACTCACTTCCTCATTACTAAGGTATCCCCCATGCTGCATGATCGTTTGCATCGTGCGCGTGTCCTCAAGAACATGACCCTGCAGCAGGTGGCCGACCAGCTGGGGGACATTACCAAGCAGGCTCTGTCCAAATATGAGCAGGGCAAGGACGCGCCCAACTCCACTCGCTTAATCCAGCTCGCCGATGTGCTGGGAGTGAGCCCTGAGTATTTTTTCCGTCCTGACTCCGTCGCGCTAGGGGCAGTCGATTTCCGCAAGCACTCCGCTTTTGGTAAACGCCAGCAGGAAGCCGTGAAAGAGCAAGTGCGCGAGCACCTTGAGCGTTACTTGGCAGCGGAAAGCGTGTTTGAGACTGAACCACGCCGCCGTGGTTTTACCCAATGGCATCGCCGTTTTGCGGTAGCTAACCCTGAAGAGATAGAACAGGCGGCGGAAGCATTACGCCACGCCTGGAACCTGGGGTTAAACCCAATTGCCAATCTGACCGAAACCCTGGAAGAAAACGACATCAAGGTCGTGGGCCTGCACGCACACCAAATGTTTGATGGCCTGTGTGCGCTGGTCAATGAGGGCGCAGATGCGGTGATTGTTAGCAACACTGATCGCCCCGGTGAACGCCAACGCTTTAACCTCGCCCATGAGCTAGGTCACCTTGTCATGGCCATGCCTGACGCCATTCACGGCACTCGGGAAGAAGAAAACCACTGCCACCGCTTTGCCGGTGCCTTTCTGTTTCCTGCTAGCCAAGTACGCGCCATTTTCGGCGAGCACCGCAAGCGTGTGCTGTTTGATGAGTTCCTGCTGGCAAAACAAGAGTGGGGCATTTCCATTCAGGCGATTCTACGGCGGCTGCATGACCTGGGCATCATCAACCCAAACCTCTACCAAAGCACCGTCAAATACTGGTCAATGCAGGGCTACCGCACCAGTGAGCCTAACCCCTTACCTTCAGAGACGTCTTACCGCCTGCGGCAGTTGGTTTACCGAGCCCTTGCGGAAGGGTTAGTCACCCCCTCACGGGCAGCAGAATTACTTAATACCGGCCTGGGGGATATCCAGGAGGTCATGGCCAACGGACAGACAGGTGGCGGCGCGCATGTCAGCGAAAATACTTGTCTCTGATACCAATACTTGTCTCTGATACCAATATTTGGATCGATCTTCATCGTAGTGGCCTGCTTTCAACCGTCTTTGCACTGCCCCATCAATTCGTCACCACGGATTTTGTATGGCGAGAGTTAAGGCAGCCACCCGGCCAGCAGTTGACGGATCTGGGGCTGACGATAGAAGGCTTAAATGGCGATGAGGTGGTGTCGCTTTTTGAACTTCGCCAGACCCTGGGCAACTCTTCTCTGGCCGATGTCTCCTGCTATTTTCTGGCCAGGGAGCGACGCTGGCCGCTATTAACCGGTGACGGTGCGCTGCGCAAATCTGGCCAGCAAGGCCAGCTTGATGTGCGGGGTGTGCTCTGGATTTTGGACGAGCTGGAACGCCATGTGTTGCTCTCGACGCAACAGCTCGCCGATGCGTTAGACAGCATGCTGAAGGCAGGTGCCCGATTACCTAAAGAAGAGTGTCGTAAACGGCTGAACCGGTGGCGATAGCATGCTAGGCTGAGCCAAAAGCATGACAAAGGATAATTACCTTGTTTCAGGATGAAGTCGATAAGGTTGAGCTACCTGCTATTGCCCAACTCCAGCAACTGGGGTGGCGATACGTTCCTGGGGCAAGTTTATCCCCTGTGCTGCCTATTGACGGTGCCCCTTCTACCGGTGAGCGCGGCTACTATCGTGACGTAGTACTCGTCAAACAGTTAGAAGCCGCCCTGCGGCGCTTGAACCCTTGGATCAGTGAAGAGAACCTGCGCAAGGTACTGCGGGAAATGACTCATCCCCACCATGCGGGCCTGATGGAGTATAACCACGCGATTTACCAACAGCTGGTCAACTACCTCTCGGTAGAGCAGGACGTGGGCAAGGGGCGCAAGGGGCAGACAGTCAAAATCATCGACTTCGACCAGCCTGACAACAACGACTTTCTCTGGTAAGCGTTCATCCTACGACGTAGTTGACCTACTTCACGTCACGCAGAGGCCTAAGTAACTCCGGCGAGACCTTGTACTGTTTCCTGCCTTCCTCGCCCAGCACGATCACACTCTTGCGGTTGATCTTGGTGACGATCCCCAACACCGGTCCTTCTCGGCCTTCGAAGGTCACTTTCAGACCAACCCGCAACCGACTCAAGGCTTGCAGGGTTTCCTGTTCTTGCAGTTCATCAATGCGCTGGCAGATGTACTGGTTCAGTTCCAGCAACTCGTCGATGCTCATGTCCTCAATGCGCATGGACGACCTCCACCGGTGTGAGTTGCGTGGCTTGTCGGTCCGGATGACGGGGATCGATCAGAGCCCGTAGCGGATTCTCGGCGAACCGGATTTTCCAGCGCCGCGGAGTCAGGTTCGCCACTTCACTGGCGGGATGCTGACTGACGCGTTGCAGCACGTCCACCAGGTAAGTGTAGGGGTTAATATCGTGCAGCTTGCAGGTGCTGATCAGGCTCTGGATGATGCCCAGGTGTTCCGCGCCCAGTTCGGTCCAGCAGAACATCCAGTTTTTCTTGCCCATTGGAATGGGGCGTAGCGCCCGTTCCAGGTGGTTGGTGTCTGGCTGCACGTCCGGGTTTTCCAGGAACACGGTCAGGCTCGCTTCGCGACCGAGCACGTAGTTCAGGGCCTTGGTCAGCGGGTCGCTGGGCACGAGGCCGCCTTGTGCCAACTGATCCCGGCACCACTGGAAGAAGCCGCTGACGACCGGCTTCGCATGGTCCAGCCGGTATTGGCGCTTCTTCTCGCCGGTGAGCTCCTTTTCCTTAATGGTATCTTCAATCTGGTACAGCTTCGCGATCTGTTGCAGGGCTTCGGTGGCCTTCTCAGGATGATCCTTTTGGGCCTCAACGAAGCAACGGCGACTATGCACCCAGCATTGAGCATGAGTAATACCTTTCTGGGCCGCGGCATAGCGGGCATATGCGGCATAACCATCGCTGATCAGAGTGCCACTGAATTGGTCGTTCAGAACCTGCTCGATGTGCAGTCGGCCCCGACTGTTCGAGTAGGTAAACACCACTTCGTCGTCATCACCGTATAGGGGCCAGAACCAGCCTGTTTTCATCTTGCCTTTCTGCGGGCCTGCCCGGCCCTGGTGGCCCGCTTTGATGGGTGTTTCGTCCATGGCCAGCACCCGGCTGCGCAGCACGTTGTCGGTCTGGGCGTCCACAATGGGCCGAAGCAGGTCGATGGCCCGCTTCACCAGGTTCGTCAGGGTGCTGCGGCTGAGGGTAATACCCGCTTGTTGAATGCGCTGGTGCTGGCGATACAGCGGCAGGTGGAACTGGAACTTGTCCACCAGCAACCCGGCCAGCAGGCTGACATCGGCCAGGCTGTTGTCCAGCACGTTGAACGGGGCTGGCGTCGTCACAGGTTTTGAGTCAGTGCCCTTACGACGGAACACCGGGCGTTCGCATTTGAGCACCACATAGCTGGAGGCGCGCTGGGCCAGGCGATAAGTCGTTTTAGTGCCAATGATGTCGTACTGGTCGGCGTCCGGACCGGTCAGCTCCGGTGGCAGGTGTTCAATGACTTCCACCGGCACCCCGGCAGTAAAGCGCAGGCCAGTGTCGTTCAGACAATCGTCGTCCCGCTGCTTCTTGCCGGTGCCGCGCTGGTAAGCCTTAATAGTGCGTTTTTCTTCATCGGCAGGCTGTTCCGGTCGCGGTGCCTCCTCTGGCTGGAACAAGCTGTCCTGCCCGGGCAGATCGACCACCTGCTTCTCGGATTTGGGGCCGAACAGCTGCTTCTTGAACCAGTCTAACTGGTGTTTCAACTGCCGAATGGATTCCGCCTGGGCCTCCAACTGCTCCCGCAACAGTGCATTCTCCTCGGCCAGAGCCGAGGAGGAAAGTGTACCGGGAGAAGAAGCTGAAGCCGTTGAATTCATGGCCGATATTATACCGGAACTCTGTCTTCTATACCCCTCGAAAACGCTTGAACTGGCGGTATTTCTGCACCTCAATGCCGTCAATCAGCAGCTGCAAATCCGTCAGGGTCAGGGTTCGCTGACCGGAGGCGGATAACGGCACCCGGAACTGGCCCTGCTCCAGGCGCTTGGCCCACAGACAGTAACCGGTGGCGGTAAAGTAGAGCATCTTCATCTGGGTCTTACGGCGATTGACGAAGACAAAATACTGACCGCTGAGGGGGTCGTGCTTCAATTGATTCCGAACCAGGGCGCTCAGGCCCCGGAACGATTTGCGCATGTCGGTGGGCTCGGTGCACAGCCAGATGCGCGCCTGGCTATCGAGCCCGATCATCCGTTCTGGCTCAGCCGCAGTTCGACGCCGTTGCCCAGGCTCAGCACAATGTTCCAGCCTGGGCCGGACTGCGCCGCACCCATCAGAGAGGACAGGTCCAGAAAACCGGCTTCGCCGGAATCCGCTGAGTCACCGGCCGCCTGATCGGACAGGCGCTTGCGCCAGTTACAGAAACTGGCGTAGCCGATGTTCTCTTGTTTGCAGAACTTCGAAGCTGACAGACCACTGTCACGCTGCTGATTGACCAGAGCCTGCCACTGTTCGGGTGTGCGGTGCTTTCTCATGGGGGTAACCTCGTGTTGGAAAGTGTGAGGTTACTGTAGGGCGATTTTCAGCAGGGTGGCAGAACGTCGTGGAATGAACGCTTACTTTCTCTGCACCAACCAATTCAAGATTGAAGGCCTCAACCAGAACATCATCCCGGATATCGTTTGCTTCGTGAACGGGCTACCGTTGGCGGTGATTGAGTGCAAATCGCCTTATATTGCTGATGCCTTAGCGCAAGGTATTGACCAGTTACGGCGCTACGCCAACCTGCGTTACCCCGAAGATGACGAAGGTGCGCAAAAGCTGTTCTGGTACAACCAACTGATGGTGTCTACCTGCCGAGACCATGCCAGGGTCGGCACGATTAGCTCCAGCGCTCAGCATTACGGCGATTGGAAAGATGCCTACCCGTTTAGCGACGCGGATATTCAACAGTTACTCAGTTCCGCTCAAGTCACCAACACGCCTAAGCCTTCTACCACTGCGTATGACGTTAACGAGGTGCCTTCCCCCGCTTACCTGCTAGAAGCACAACGTATTGCAGCGGGCGACCCGTTTCACTGCGCTATTACCGCCCAAGAGCGGTTACTCGCCGGGCTTTTTTCACCGGCTAACTTTCTCGATGTTCTGCAGAACTTCACGCTGTTTGAAGCCGTGGACGGGCGGCTGATCAAAAAGATCGCCCGCTATCAGCAGTACCGGGCGGTTAATAAAGTCATTGAACGGCTAAAAACGGGGCGGGATCGTAAGGAAAAGTCTGGCGTGGTGTGGCATACCCAAGGCTCTGGTAAGTCGCTCACCATGGTGATGCTCGCGGTGAAGATGCGCCGCGACCCGGAGCTTCAGCAGTACAAGCTGGTGTTTTTAACCGACCGCACGCAGCTGGATAGCCAACTCTCCGCCACCTTCCGCGATGCTCAGAATGAAACTATCCACAACGCCAGTTCCGTCGCAAAACTGAAAACACTATTGCAGCGGGATTCATCCGATATCGTCACTGCCATGGTGCAGAAGTTTCAGGATGCCGAAGCCGAGGGCGATTTCAGCGACCTGAACCCCAGCGATAAAGTGATCGTGCTGGCCGATGAGGCCCACCGCACCCAGTTCGGTAATCTCGCTGCCACCATTAACGCGGCGCTACCCAATGCGCCCAAGATTGGCTTTACCGGCACGCCGTTGCTGAAAACGCAGAAAATGAGCCAGGCGTTTGGTGGCTACATTGATCAATACAAAATTAACGAGGCCGTGGCCGATGGGGCCACGGTGCGTATTCTCTATGAAGGCCGTCAGGTGCTCGCCGATGTGGTGGGCGATTCGCTGGATGCACTGTTTGAGGAATATTTCGGAGACTACAGCAACGACGAAAAAATAGAGATTAAGAGGAAGTACGGCGTCGAGAGCGCGATACGCGAAGCACCGGCCCGTATCCGCTGGGTATGCATCGACCTGCTGAAGCACTACCGCGAGCATATTCAGCCCAACGGCTTTAAGGCGATGATTGTGGTGGGTAGCCGCTATGCCGCCACGCTGTTCAAGAAAACGCTGGATGAGCTGGGAGCCCCACCGTCTGAAGTTATTGTATCTGGCAGCCACAACGACCCGGCTTACCTAGCGCCGTACACCGATAAAGCCCGCCAGAAACAGGTCATCAGCAATTTCACCAAGCCGTTAAGTGAAGACCCAACGGCTTTTTTGATCGTGAAGGATATGCTGTTGACGGGCTTCGATGCGCCCATTGCCCAGGCGATGTACATCGACCGCAGCCTGAAAGACCACACGCTCATGCAGGCAATAGCACGGGTTAACCGCACCTACTCTTCCCCGAATGGCAAAGGGGCAAAGCAAGCTGGCTTTATCGTCGATTACTACGGGTTATCTGACCAGCTCACTGAAGCGCTGGAGATGTTCAGTCACGACGACGCCGAAGGCACTTACCACAGCCTGAAAGACGAGATCCCCAAGCTGAAGGCCGCCCATACGCGGGTAGCGAAGCTATTTGCAGGGCTGAAAGAGAAGGATATTGATACCTACGTGCTGTTTCTCAAAGACGAAGACAAACGCCAGCAGTTTGAGCTGGCCTATAAAGCCTTTGCTAAGCAGATGGATATCATTCTGCCGGATACGGCGGCCAAGCCGTTTGTGCCTGACCTAAAATTCTGGGGCAAGGTACAAAACGCCGCAAGAAACCGCTACCGCGACCCCGGCCTTAACTTGGCGGATGTAGGTGAGAAAGTCCGCAAGCTGGTGGAAGACCACATTATCAGCACGGGGGTAGACCCCAAGATCCCACCTGTGGATTTAATGGATGCCAACTTCAAGCAAACCGTGGAGCAGATCAAATCTCCGGAATCTAAGGCGTCCGAGATCGAAAGCGCGATTAAGCACCACATCACCGTCAACCTGGAAGAAGACCCCGAGTATTACAAATCGCTCAGCCTGCGCCTGCGGGATATCATCGAAAAAACGGCAGGCAAGTGGGATCAACAGCTAGAACTACTGCTGCAGATGGTCAGCAACATCGACACCGAGCATAAGCAAGAAGCCGATGCTCTAGGGCTGAGTGAAACCGAGTTTGCGTTCTACAATATCCTAATAGCGGAAGTGACCCACCACGCCGGGGAAGACGCCATTAGCGAAGCGGTGCATGATGAGATCAAGGCCATCAGCCAGCACCTCGTCGATATGTTTGATGAAGCCACCCAAATCGTCGACTTCTTCGATAAGCAGGATCAGGTCAAACGCATGAAAAAAGAAATTAAGCGCGCCGTACTGGATGGCTCCTTCGCGGACAAAGCCCTGGTCACCGTCGTGCAAGACCGCTTTATGGAGCTGGCCAAGCACCGTTTCGGCAAAGCAGCCCAATGACCGCCATGGCGCACCCAACCGAATACCGAGAGGCCTCGGGCTTTATTGCTGAAATCATCCGCACCAACCGCCGTAAATCGGCGGATATCCGCGTGGAAGAAGGGGCTGTCTCTATCGTTGTACCCAGCGACACCCCGCTAGAAAAGATCGACCAGCTGTTGGCCAGCAAGCGGCGCTGGATCAAAGAAAAAATGGCGCTACACCAGCTGGCCGCACCTGCCAGCAGTCGAGAATTTGTCTCCGGTGAAGCGTTCCCTTACCTGGGGCGTAACTACCGTCTCAAGATAGAAACCGGTGCCTTTGCGCCCGTAAAGCTGGTACACGGCAGGCTACTGGTCACGCTGCCCCAAAGTACCCAGCGCCCATCCATGGTGCGCAATGCCTTGGTACGCTGGTACAAGCGCCAAGCCGAACAAAAAATAAAAGAGAAAGTAACGCGCTTTGCCCCCGCTGTGGGGGTATCGCCCATGGGCGTCGGCATTCGCACGTTCAAATCACGCTGGGGCAGCTGCACTGCCAAGGGCAAGCTGGAGTTTAACTGGCAGATCATGATGGCCCCCAACCGCATGGTGGATTACGTGGTGATGCACGAGCTTTGCCACCTCATTCGCCACGACCACTCCTCCGAGTTTTGGAATGAGCTAGGACGGGTGATGCCGGACTATGCGCAGTGTCGTGAGTGGTTGAGGGAGCATGCGGAGAGGGTGAGGTTTTGATAGATTTCTTGAACTGTTGCAATTTCGTATGTGATGGCGAACTGTCGCTTAACGACCAAAGCGGTCGTATTGTATCCCTAGTAATTGGTAGTAAATAACGATACTTCGGTGGCAAACTAGCTATTTATTCTGGGCAGGAGCATGGGGACGATGGAACGGCGACCTTACCTTGCATTAGAGACCACCCGGCTGAGCAAGATCGTAAACGGCAACACACAGGGCGGATGCAGACTCTGAGTGCAACACACTCATTGGATGGTTGATGGGCTTTCATGGTACTTGGCCATCAGCTCGCTCATCACTTCTATCGGACATTTAAATCCAAAGCGTTTTCGAGGTCGCATATTCAGCTCAAAGGCAATGGCGTCCAGCTCTTCCTGGCTATGTGCTGAAAGGTCCGTTCCTTTCGGTAAATATTGACGGATAAGACCATTGATATTCTCATTGGCCCCACGTTGCCAGGGGCTGTGGGGATCGCAAAAATAAATCGCAACGCCCGTTTCTTGAGTGATTTTTGCATGCTGTGCCATTTCACGCCCCTGATCATAGGTCATGCTTTTTCGAGCGGTGGCCGGCATTCGGTTCAGGGCGGCACTAAACCCTGCTACGGCGGATGTGGCGGTGGCGTCGTCCATTTTTGCGAGGATCAGATAGCCACTGCTAAGCTCTACCAAGGTGCCTACCGCGGACGCGTTATTCTTACCTTTGATCAGATCGCCTTCCCAGTGGCCGGGCATTTCACGCTTACTGACCTCGGGCGGACGTAAGTGAATGCTGACCATGTCAGGGATCTGTCCACGTCGATCCACTTCGCCACGGCGAGGCTTGCGTGTGGTTTTACCTTGTCGCAAGCAGTGAATCAGTTCCTTGCGAAGGTGGCCAACAGGCAAGGCATAAATGGCCGTGTAGATGGTCTCTCGGCAGACGTAGGCATCGCGCAAATCAGGGAGTTTCATCGTCTTGAGCTTGCCGCTAATTTGTTCGGGAGACAAGCATCGCCGCAACATATGCACGATGAGATCAAACCGCTCGGTGCCTGGCAAAAGCTTACGCGCAGGACGACAGACCTCTCGACGCTTTTCTCGCTGACGTTGGGCGTACCGGGCGCAGTAACCGTTCTGGGCCATTTGGTTACGGCGTATTTCACGAGAGATGGTTGAAGGAGCTCGCCCCAGGAGCTGGGCAATATGCCGAAGGCTCATCCCTTGGGCTTGACCCACTTGGATGCTGGCACGTTCTTCAATACTGAGTTCGAGGTAAGACATGGGACAACACCTTAGCGAAATGCTCAGGTGTTGCACTCAGTTTCTGCGGCCAAGCAGAATAAAAACCTGTTAGAGGCAGTCCTCTTTGAGCTGAACTTTCGAAAAACAAGTGCAGCGAGACAGCTCAAACGCCGAGTTGAACATCTGCTAGAGCTGCCTGGTCAGCAATTAGACGCTTCCCATGAAGCACGTCAAACACAAGAAGTTAAAAATAATAAAGTCAAATCAATGACTTATAGGCCTACTGAAACAAAGGGACTGAGCCAAACTATGTCTAATGAACAAGACCAGCAAGCTGCGGATAACTTCCTAAACTCGTCAGACCCTTTCGTGCTTGAGTCGCTGGAACTGATGCGCAAAAAGCTATTAGATCTCACGGCTCGAAACAGATTGTTGAATTTCCCTATTCAACAGAAAGCGGCAGCCCTTCGGATTGTAGATGAAGTGCCAAACCAACTGTGCAAAGTGCTTCTTTCTGAGCGTGAGCTTACGTTCAGGTCTGTTCCGCCTCCTACCCGGGAGGAGTTAATTGAGCATGGTTACCTTGAAGTAGATGAAGAAAATGGCAAAGACCGCCAGTTAAAAGCTAACCCTGATGCGAAGGAGTGGGCAAAGGTCCTCGGTTTTGATATTAGTTTTGAGTTGCCGAGAGATGATGAGGTTCTAGGCAGTAGAAAGCATCAGGATGAAGCGATCCAGGTTCTGCTCTACCCACCAGAAATGGAATCTAGATTACGTGCAATACGTAGCAAAGCTCAAACCGCGATAGAGGAAATGGGTTCAAGCATCCTCTATTTGTCGCTTGGTTTTCTGGAATGGGCAGAAAATGACAGCGGCTCAAAAACAAGATTGGCTCCGCTTTTTACAGTTCCGGTACATCTGAGCCGCGGGAAGCTAGACCACAATAGTGGAACTTATCAGTACACCTTGAGTTACACCGGCGAAGATATCCTCCCGAACTTGTCTCTAAAAGAAAAGCTAGCAGTCGATTTTGGTCTTGCGTTACCGGAAGTTGAGGAAGATGTCTCTCCTGAAACCTACCTCGATCATGTTGCTGAAGTAATTAGAATTACAAAACCAAATTGGACCGTCCGGCGTTACGGCGCTCTTGCTCTGCTGAATTTTGGCAAGATGCTGATGTATTTGGATTTAGATCCAAAGAGATGGCCTCTCGACGAGCGAAACCTGATTAAGCATTTAATTGTGCAGCGCTTTTTCAAAAGTTCGGAAAATGGCTCGGATGAGGGGGAAGGCAATACTGTGGAGTATTCCATCGATGAGGTTGAACAAATACATGATTTGTTCCCGCTAATCGATGATGCTGATAGCTCTCAGCATAGTGCACTTATTGATGCAGTGAATGGTCAGAACCTCGTTATTGAAGGGCCTCCAGGGACTGGTAAATCACAAACGATAACTAATTTGATTGCTGCTGCTATGTTAAACGGCAAGAAAGTACTATTCGTAGCGGAGAAAATGGCCGCTCTTGACGTAGTTAAAACTAGGCTAGATAAGGCCGGATTAGGTGATTTCTGTCTTGAGCTACACAGCCATAAATCACAAAAGCGCAAGGTGCTTGAAGATATCAATGCTCGTGTAGTGAAGCAGAAGCATTTGAGCTCAACACAAAATATTGACGCAGAAACAATGCGTTATGAGGAGCTTAAAGAGCGACTCAATCACTATGCTCAAGAAATCAACGAAACATGGGCTAATACAGATAAAACAATCCACGAGATCTTTAGTAGTGCGGCTCGTTATCGTCAACTGTTAGAGATAAATCCAACCGATATTCATATCACTGGGCTGACGGGGACGTCTCTCACCGAATTGAAACGGCTTCAGCTTGTCGATCAAGTTAAAGAGTTCCAGCAGATTTATCGAGGAATGATAGAACAGGTCGGGCAAAGTGCCCAACTTCATGACCATCCTTGGTCTGGGGTAGAGAGTACGGCAATTCAGCTTTTTGACTCAGAACAGGTTGTATCTGTTCTTCGGGAGTGGCAACAGTCACTTGATCAATTGCATGAGCGCAACCTGGGAGCTGCACATACTCTCAAGATTGATGTGTCAGAGCTGTTAACGTTGGATAAATGCGAGTCATTAGCTTTAGATCTCTACGATCTACCAGCACTTTCTCGTAAAGAGCTGTTTAAGGCGCTTGATGGGCTTGATCTCAAGACCCAGTCTGAGGTCGAGGAATTGCTCAGTCTCCATCAAAGAATTCAGGAGACATTTGGGAAGCTAGCAAAGCACATCCTTTCAGAAAAGCTTTCAGCACTATCGCGTGGCGAGCCCTTACCTGCATTCCCCGACTTGCATCTTCTATCTGGTGCATGTCGAGAAGAACACTTCTCAAATATTGTGCGTGCAACCATTAAGCTTGAGAAAGTTGAGGGTGAACTGAAGGCTCTTGATCGGCAGCTGCAAGAATTGAAGGTCGCTTTGCCTTCACCACCTGGATTCATAGAATAACCGCAGCACTTTGGATCACACAGTAGAGGAAGGAGGGCCAGCGCCGGTACCCTCTCGACTTTACCGACCAAAGTGAAGCAGAGAATGGGATACCGACAACTGACCCAGGCCCAACGATACCAAATTTTCGCTTACCTCGAGACTGGCATCAGCCAGCGACAGATAGCCAAGGCTATTGGGGTTCACAGCAGCACCATTAGCCGGGAGATAAAGCGCAATGGGCTTACTGCTGGCTATGCGCCTGAGCAGGCTCAATTGAGAAGTGATCAGCGTCGACGCAGCGCCTGGAAAGTGACGAAGCGACTGCCCAGCCTAATTCGATGGGTCACTGATCAACTGATGGACGAATGGAGCCCCCAGCAAATTAGTGGCTTCATGGCGAATGCCAACGGCGTTTGCGTAAGCCATCAGTGGATCTATGCGTTAATCTGGGACGACAAGAAACACGGCGGCGAATTATGGAAGCGACTCCGCTTACCACACCAGCGGCGCTATCAGCGCCGATTGGCCAAGCATGCGGGATTGGGCAAAATTCCACACCGGGTAGGTATTGAACAACGTCCCGCCGAAGTGGAAGAAAGGCGCCATATCGGCCATTGGGAAGGCGATACGGTGCTCAAGGGCCACAAAGAATCCGGCCTGGTGACCCTGGTCGAGAGACGCAGCGGATACCTCTTGGCAGCGCGCCTGCCGACAATCACGGCCACAGGAACGGCCAAAGCGATGACCCGGTTATTAAAACCACGCCGAGGTGCAGTGCAGACCATCACCTTGGATAACGGTTCGGAATTCGCCGAGCACCGACAGGTTGCCAAGGCCGTCTCGGCCAAGACCTATTTTTGCGACCCGTACCGCTCATGCCAGCGTGGCACCAATGAAAACACCAACGGACTGATTCGCCAATATTTCCCGAAAGGGACGGACTTCCGAAAGGTGAGCGACTCAGCACTGAGGCGAGTCGTTGCCAAGCTGAATAATCGCCCCAGAAAACGCTTGGGGTATCGGACACCGGCACAAGTGTTCCTGGGAGAGTATTCAGGAGCGCTGGAAACCGCGGGTGCTGCGCTTAATGTTTGAATTCAGGCATTAAATGCGAATTTAGAGCCAACTTTTGAGGGCCTCGAAGCTGCAATCAAAATGATTGAAGCGATTGGAGCGCTTGATAGCCGGATGATTAGCCTTCGTTCGGAGCATTTTGATGAAGATGACCTCGATGCCACACTGGAAGCTCTAGACGTAAAGCTTCTTCACCTCAAGCCGTTGCGGGAAAGGGTGAGGCAGATTTTTGATATTGACAAACTACCTGATTCAAAAGAATTACAAACTTTACAAATACAGCTATTGCGAGAGGGAATGGGTAAATGGTTCTCTGGGGATTGGTGGCGAGCTCGCAAGCAGCTTAAGGGTTTGGCAAAACAACCTGACATTAAATTAAAACAGATCAATCCTGTTCTATCTGAGGCAATAGAATATGTCTCGGGAATGGAAACATTCGATTCACGGTTGTACAAGCGTCAAATAGGTCCTGCATTTGAAGGGCTAGAAACGGATATAGAGGGGCTGAAACTTCTTCGTGAATGGTATCAGCAAATCCGCAATACTTATGGCATCGGTTTTGGTCAAACGGTGGCTATCGGAGACGGCATTTTTTCACTAGATGCTCAGCTGTTCAAAGGTATTCAGCAGCTTCAACAGAAAGGGTTCGTAAAAGAACTGAGGGAGATACTCGCTTCACTAGATGATATTCAGGCGGTTCTGCCCGGCATCCGGCATGAGCTTCATCAGAACCAAAATCTTACAGGCGAACAAGGCTCTTTGCTGTCGGCACACCGTCGCTTTAAAGCGGCCGTGCATGTGATTCAGCAATGGTTTAAAAACAACGAGTTTACTCTTGAAGAAATTGAGTCTTGTATAAAACAGTTGAGAACTTTACAAAAGCAGCATTTAACGTTTGAAGAGAATGATCTGCTATATAAGCTCTTCGCACCTGAGGCTGAGTTGTCAGTTGGGCCAACTGCAGAAAACAAACGTTCACTAGAGTCTATTCGCGAAACACTGGATTTCGCGAGTTACGTCCATCGCAAGCTGCGGTTCGAACCGCTCAGAAAGGTAATCCTAGCGATCAAAACGCATGGTGAGTATGAGCGGCTAAAGGATGAAGCAGATGCTTATATTTCGGATTGGAGTGATCAGGAAGAGGCATACGAGCAGTTTAAAAGAAAGACTGAGCTGAGGCCCGCACAATGGTTGACTAATCAAGATTGGAATATAGATGAAATCAGGCAAAGAAACCTACTAGCGATTGGAAAGCCTGAGTGGCTGAATGATTGGGTCAACTTCGTCCGAATTCGAAACGAGATGAAAGCACAAGGGCTTGAGCCACTTTGGCATCTGGTGACGAGTGGCAGGCTCAGTATCGAGAGTGCAAGGAAAGCTTTGAATTTGGCGATATTTGATCAGTTGTCCAGAGAAATCCTCTCACAAAGGCCACACCTAGGCCGAATATCTGGCAAAAATCAAGCAGCACTTCAGACTACCTTTCGCGAATATGACCAAAAACTAAAGACATTACAACGTCAAAGAATTGCCAGTGTATTGGCGGAGCGTCATGTGCCTGGGGGCAATGCAGGGGGAAGAAAATCCGAATATACAGAAATGGCTCTAATAAAAAATGAGCTTGGAAAAAAGACAAAGCATATTCCAATTCGTCAGCTAATTAATCGTTCAAGCAACGCCTTATTAGCTTTGAAGCCGTGCTTCATGATGGGGCCCATGTCCGCCGCTCATTATCTTAAACCAGGTCACCTGCACTTTGATTTGGTCGTAATGGATGAGGCTTCGCAGGTTAAACCAGAGGACGCGCTAGGCGTCATTGCTCGTGGTGCACAACTTGTCGTTGTAGGAGACCCAAAACAACTACCACCTACAAGCTTCTTCGATCGTCAGGAGATGAATGATGATGACGAGGAAAATGCTGCTATGACGCAAACAGATAGCATTCTTGATGCTTCCCTGCCTCTATTCAAAATGCGTCGCCTACGTTGGCACTACCGCTCTCAGCACGAAAGCTTGATCGCGTTTTCGAATCGAAACTTTTACGACAACGATCTTGTGATTTTTCCATCGCCCCACGCTAAGGCTCAGGAATATGGAGTTAAGTTCAACTATGTTAAAGGTGGCCGTTTTGTAAACCAATACAACGTTGAAGAAGCAAGTATTGTAGCTAAGGCCGCTGTGAAGCATGCCGTCAATCATCCAAATGAGTCGCTTGGCATCGTTGCCATGAGCTCGAAGCAGCGGGAGCAGATTGAACGTGCAGTAGAAGAAGAGTGCAAAGCAGATAGTAAAATCGCAGATGCCGTAGATTTTCTAAGGAATATGGAAGATGGCATGTTCATTAAGAACCTGGAAAATGTTCAAGGTGATGAACGAGACGTGATCTTCATTTCTTGCACTTATGGCCCAAGCGAGGTCGGGGGGCGGGTCTATCAGCGGTTTGGCCCAATTAATTCTGATGTAGGTTGGCGGCGTTTGAATGTGCTTTTTACTCGATCCAAAAAGCGGATGCACATTTTTAGCTCCATGCGTGCCGACGATATTTTAATTTCAGAAACCTCTAAGCGTGGCGTGATAGCCCTTCGTGATTTCTTGGACTATGCGGAGAAGGGCAGTATGAATGGGACGCCTCTCCATACAGGTAAATCTCCTGACAGCGACTTCGAGGTCTCGGTTATCGATGCGCTCCACCAGGCCGGTTTCGAAAGTGAAGCTCAGGTAGGTGTAGCTGGGTTCTTTATAGATATAGCGGTTAAGGACCCAGGTAAACCAGGTCGTTTTTTGATGGGCATCGAATGTGATGGGGCGACATATCATTCTGCCAAATCAGCTCGGGATCGTGATCGCTTGAGACAAGAAGTCTTAGAGCGGCTCGGCTGGAGGATTCGGCGTATTTGGTCAACGGATTGGTTTAGTAATCCCAAAGGTGAGCTTGAGCCGATTATTCGGGAATTGCACAGTCTGAAAACTGATATGTCTGCCGATGAGGATCTCTACGAACATGATGCTGATCGTTTCGAGGAGGCCGAAGTTGAGGTAGGAGCGAATAATAATGAAGAAGTATCTTCAATATTAGGTAGTGAATTTAGCTTACGTGATCGTCTTGAAGCTTTTAGCAAGACTGTTATCGCAAAGCATTTCCCAAATACACCTAAAGAAAGGTGTCTACTAAGGCCTGCTATGATAGAGGCTTTAGTTGAGCTCGAACCTGTATCTATGTCCGAATTCGTCGAGGTAATCCCCGAGTACCTGCGGAAGTCGACGGAGCCTAAAGAGGCGAGGCAATACTTGGGACAAGTGCTGGAAATTGTTGCAGGGTCGGAGGTCACACAGACTGAGGACCCTGATCCTGCCCAGTAACAGTGGACACCTCAAAAATGTAATACGCTACGCTGAGGTGAACCGTACCGGGATTCCCGGAGGCTCCAAACCTTGAGAGGATGGAGCCATGAGCAAATCAAATCGATATTCCCCTGAAGTTCGCCAGCGGGCGGTACGTATGGTCTTCGACCACGAGGCCGATTATTCCTCCCAGTGGGCAGCCCTCGGTGCCATCGCCCCAAAAATCGGCTGTACGCCTGAAACACTGCGCAGTTGGGTCCGACAGGCCGAGCGTGACACAGGGCGTCGGGAAGGCGCTACGACCTCCGAGCGTGAACAGATCAAAGCGCTAGAGCGTGAAAACCGAGAGTTGAAGCAAGCCAACGAGATCCTACGAAAGGCCTCTGCATATTTTGCCCAGGCGGAGCTCGACCGCCGCGGGAAGTGATGATCAACTTTATCGAAGATTACCGAGCGTTATACGGGGTCGAGCCGATCTGCCGTGTCCTGCCGATCGCCCCGTCGACGTACTATGAGCATCGTGCCCGCGCACGCGAGCCCAACCGAGCGCCTCCCCGCAATAAACGTGAGCGCTGGCTGAGGGCCGAAATTCAGCGCGTCTGGGAAGAGAACTTCGGTGTCTACGGCATCCGCAAAGTCTGGCGTCAACTACACCGAGAAGGCACTCCGGTGGCTCGCTGCACCGTCGCTCGCCTGATGCGCCAAATGGGGCTGCGCGGTGTGATACGTGGTAAGCCGGTGCGTACGACTGTATCTGACCCTAACAAGGCCTGTCCGGCGGATTTGGTCAAGCGGCAGTTTCAGCCAGCTCAGCCGAACGCACTGTGGGTATCAGATTTTACCTACGTTGCCACATGGAAGGGCTTTGTTTATGTCGCCTTCGTCATTGATGCGTTTGCTCGCCGAATCATCGGCTGGCGAGTTTCCAGTACACCTCGAACCGATATGGTGTTGGATGCGCTTGAACAGGCGCTTCATGAGCGCCCTCAGCGACCTAAAGGTGATCTTATTCACCACAGCGACCGAGGCGTTCAATACGTCTCAATTCGCTACACGGAACGTTTAGCAGATGCCGGCATTGAGCCCTCTGTCGGAAGCGTGGGCGATTCGTACGACAACGCAATGGCTGAAACCGTGATAGGGCTTTTCAAGACCGAAGTGATTCGCCGACGCGGACCATGGCGGCAACTAGAAGCGGTTGAGTTTGCAACGTTGGAGTGGGTCGACTGGTTCAATCACCGGCGGTTACTGGAGCCGATTGGCCACATCCCACCAGCAGAGCGAGAAGCCATGTATTATGAGCAACAGAGTCAGGCAAATAAGGCTGCTTGACTCAAACTAACGGGTCTCCGAGAAAACCGGTACGGTTCATTAGCGTAATAGTTTTCTTATCTGGCGTGGTCTCTGCACATGCTTCTGGGAGCTGGCCGTCATCCACGACGGCCATGATAAATTCATCTTTTAGAGAAAGGCTCTCAAAGACTTCCAGCATAGGAATTCTGTGGACGATGCCTCCGTTGCCCCTCTCCATGATGTCTACGATGACATCACGAATACCTTGAGCGATGGCTCGAATTTCTTGCGGGCTTTTTGGGGTTGCTTTAGTGGCATGCGCTAGTTTCATCATGGGTTCCTTTATCAAGCAGGCGAGCTAGTTCATTTTTTTCATCTCTGTTTAATTCGCTGATTTTTCGAGCGAATACAAGCGCTAACTTTTTATCGCTATCGTCAAAGCTGGTTAAATCAATATTCAAGTTTTCTAATGATTTTGCAGCGGCGCTACGAAAATTATCTAGCTCATCTCCTTTTAAGCCATAGGACAACTCGATATTTTTTAGAAATTTGTTGGAGGGCGCTTTATTCCCCAGCTCTACAGAAGATAGGTAAGCAACGCTCACACCCACCTTCTCAGCCATGACCTTCATAATTTCAGCATGGTTCAGCCGGAGAATCCTCAGGTATTTTCCTAATGCTGTGATGTTCATGGTCCCACCTCCGCCTTGATTTTTTAATTTACCTTGGCAAGCAGCGTTTACGCTTTGATGAATGGCTTAACCTAAGGGTTGAATGAATCATAATTTTGTAAAATTAATCTGTCAATTCCATAGCACGTTTTTTTTACGCCTAGCGAGTGATGCATCTATTCACAAATCAAAATCTAACGCGGGTCTAACCCGCATTGCGGGGAAAAGTCGGGCCAGCGTAGCGGGGTAGCGCCTTGCGCCGCTTACAGGGCGTTTCTGGCGGTTCGGGGTTAGAGGCTGAAATAGTCTGCGAGAGTGGCCAGCACCTCGTCTTCGTCGTCATCGTTCAGGCCGATGAACTCCCTGCTTGGGATGTCGCCCCATAGGTGGGGGAACTCCGCTTTGGTGCCACCGTAGTTTTGCATCGTGGCGTAGACCATCAGGCTGCCCCATTCGACACCTTCGCTGCTGGCGCTGTAGCTGAACTGCTTTGCGAGCTGCTTGCTTTCGCCCTCGAGTACACGGTCATGGCCTTTGCGCTTTTCAGTAGAAGGGGCGTTCGGTGCCCAGTGCGTGCCGTCCGGTGCTTCTTTATCGCGGAACCGCTGTTGAGTGCGGTTGACCATCTCTTCACCAATCGACTTCATCGGCGCGGTCAGGTCGTCGCCTTTGCTGATCAGGTCAGTGATGGCGCGCTCGATGGCGTCGGTGTTTGCGTTGATGGTGATCATGGTTCTCTCCTATACTGTTCTTGTGGTGCGAAAGACCAATATTCGCCTGGTGTACCCTGCGTCAGCAGATGAGGTATCTGGGGATGGCGAACCAGCGTTGCACCACGTTCCTCCAGCTCAGTTCCTCTAGCGCACGCGCTCCATTTTCCGCCTGACTTCCCGCTCGGCCTTTTCATCGCTCACGATAAATAGCGTGAGGAAGTAGTTCTTCTTGCCATCTGCTGTGCGCTTTAATGCGGCTCTGTATAGCCGTTCGCCCAAGCTCAGGTAGACCATGCGCCCTGGTTCGCTTTCCCGTTGGTACACCTCGCCTTCGTCCAGTATCTGCTGAATCCGGCGGTAGTCCTCCAAACCCACTTCGGGGTGGCTGACCTTATGCGCCGTTAGGCTTTCTTGAGAGAGCAGCACTACTGGTGACTCAGCTCCTAACACCTGGCGTTCTACCTGTGGTACCACCGCCACCGGATATTCGCCTCGCACTTCGCCATTCCAAAAGCGGTTGAATAACGGCGCTTCGACCAAGTCGGCCACGTTCTGCCGAGCAATAGTGGCCTCGACGCTATCCAGGCGCTCTAGCCGTGCGGCGATTGCACGCTCGGTGGCGGTTTGCCCTGGTGCGTAGTCCCACCCTGGTTGGATGCCGTTGGGCACTGTGACCACTTCGCCTGTGGTGTTATCGACATGCTCATAGGTGCCGTCATTCGGTGCTGTGTCCGGGCCGTCTTTGCCCAGGCGGCGCAGGCCACGCTCATTCAGCGTCTCGACGCCGCAGTTGCAGCCCCAGCCATTAGGTGGGTAGTGCGCTTGCCACCACGGATGGTCGTGACGCAGAACCAGGTTGTTCCAGCGCTGGTGCTGCTGGCGTGGGTTCTCGATGGTGTTGTGGATGTAGCGCCAGTAGGGGCGCAGGCGCACGACGTCTGGGTCGGTCATCTGTGCCCAGCGGCCAGCGGCGTAGGACGTATCGAGGTTCGTCTTGTAGATAAGCCGGGTACGCCAGGCACGGCCCGCCTTAGAGCTTTCGCCTGTCCAACCCGTCCACCCGCGTTTAGCAACGATCTCTTCAAACTGCTGGCGAAACTCGCCGAGGCTTTGGCCGTTGCTGATGGCATCATCGACCGCACCGCGTAGATCCGCCAGCAGGTCGGCCTTAGTGGCACCGGCCACAACAAAGGCCGCGTCGTTTTGGTCGCGGGTGATCTGGCCGCTGCGGGTCGTGGGCAGGTTCAGCTTGTTACGGAAGAACGTGACCTGCTCCGGGAACGGGCGGTTAAACTGGGCGCTAATCGGCATCGCCGGTTTCCTCATCCACCACGGCACGGCCTGCTAGGTTGGCCGCTTCAAACGCGGTGGCCATCACGTTGGCCAACTCGGTTTCATCCAGGTCATCGAAGGCCGTGGCGATCATCTCTTGCAGCTGCTCGAAGCTGGTCGCCTGCTCTACCAACTGCTGCACCTGCGCCACCCAGCCATCAACGATCGGCTGCGCCTGGTCGTCGAGCTGGTCCAGCGTGGCATCGCGGTAGTAGCTCGGCTGGCCCGGTTGAGTGGGTGCTTGGCGTAGGGCAGCTAGCAGTGGCCGTGAGGCGGGAATGCGCAGCGCACCAAAGGGGTTTGGCGTTGCCTTTGGCATAAGAACATCTTCGCCGTCTTGCGCCTTGGGGATGCCGGATTTCTCATGCAGCCACCACAGCGGGATCTTCGCGCCCATATCCACAAAGATGGGCAGTGACTTTGATAGGCGTTCGAGGTCTTCGGTTTCGCCCGTATCCAAAAAGAAACGGGGGGCGCGGTTTGGCTTATCAATACCGAAGTTCAGCGCCGCCATGGGCCACAGGATGCTATTGCGGATACTGCCCGCGTACTGGCGCACGTCGGAGCGAATGAGGCTGGTTTGCCCTCGCTCGTGAACATTGCCCAGCGCATTTGTGTTCGTACCTTCGCCGGTACCGGAGGTTAAGGTGCCGCCTAGAATTGCTTTAGCCTTGGCGCGTTCGCACCAATCCATCATCGTTTTGTAAATATCGGCAGAGCTGCCTTTACCCGCTGCCTCGGTAAAGTCGATGGCCATGCCTTCGGGGATAATGCCAGCGGCGTTCTGGCCCAAGGTGACGACGGCACGCAGCAGCGTGGCTTTCTCTTTTTCAGTCGCGTTTTTCGGGTACTTACCGATGCGGGCCGGTAGGCCGTAGATTTCCAGCAACTGCGCCAAATCGCCAAGGGCGTAGTTCTGAAACAGGTACGGCCAAGCGAGCATACGGTGCAAGCCCATGCGGGCTACGTAGCCACTCTTGGCGCGGTGGCGGTGTTGCACCCAGCCTAATGGCCACAGCTCAGCACCTGTCGCGCTCATGTCACGTAGCGTGATGCAGTTCTGGTCATCGGGGTGGAGCCGGAACCAGCTATGGGGTCGCAGCGTGGGCTGCTCGATGTAGCGCAGTGCTCCATCGCGTTGCCACGGTAACTCCAGGTTGGCCCAGCCGTGGCCGATGCCGGTACCCAAGTCTAGTATCAGGTCTTCAACTTCCAGCCCGCTGAACACATCAATGGCGTGTTCTGTGGCGCGCTTTTCCTGAGCGGTGGCGTTATCCGGTGGCACGATCTGCCACTCCAGCTCTGCTGCTAGCTGGCGGCGTTTGCCGAGATCCGCGCCGATTTGCGAATCTTTTTCTTCCATGTCGTCAAAGAGTTCAGACTGCGCCTTCAGGTCGCCTTGCTCGGCAGCCTCCAGGATCTGGTAGAGCCTCGCAGGCGTTAGCCCCTTGGTGGGGTGCTCGGCAAACTCCCGCTTGAGCTGGCCGATGCGGGCATCCTGGGTTTGTTCTTCCTCTAGCGCCTGGCTGCTGTCGCTGCCGAATAACCGCTTGATGAGTGCTTTAGGGCTTACCATGCGCCGCCTCCTATTCCAAAGCCGCTGGGTTCAATGTCGTCGCTGTCGTCGTCCTGGCGGGAGCCAGGCAGGGGCGCGGGGGTGAATTCGATCTCAATGGCTTCCAGCTCGGCGGCGTGGTCGGCCAGTACGCAAGCCATTGCGCCATCGCCGTGGCGTTCGCCGCTGGTTTTGCCTTCGGGTAGGCGGGCAACGCCGCGTACCAGCTTGAAGGCGCGGTGGTCATCGACTAAGTCGTCATCCTTCGGAATGGTGATTGAGCCATCCTCAAAGCGGGCCTTATAACGGGGCATGCGTTCGCGGTACCAGTTTTCGGTGGCCATCACTTGGTCAACGATGGAGCCCCACTTATCCGTGGCCGCTTCGCCCATGTACGCGCCGTTACCTCGGCTGTCGATGGCGACGCCGCATAGGCGTGGCAGCGCGTCACCAATAGCAAACAACACTTGTTCTTGCTGCTTGAACGGCACGTTGTGCATTTCCATCAGGAAGGGCACCGTGCGGTGCAGGGTATCGCCGATCTCCATGGGGGCAATGACCGAGAGGTCACCGCTACGGGCAAAGTCTTGCCCCAACGCATGTTGTCGGCGTGGGTTAAGCGTGGTCAGCACAGGCTTCAGGTTGTGGGTGATCCAGTCGACCATTTCGGCAGCCCGCAAGGGTTCGGGCATGGCGTTAAATTCCCGCGTGCCGTTAAAGCGCAGTACCGGGGCGGGAGCCATGCACGCCTCAATCATGACCCGCGTTAAGTAGCTACCGCCGCCCTGGGCAGGAATGCAGAACAGCTCTTCGTCTTCGTTCGGCTTATAGCGGTTGATCAACTGTTGCCGCCAATGGGCTTCGCCCTCACGGGTCCACTGCTGGCCGGTGACCCTGCAAATGCGCTTGTAAAAGCCATCGGCTAGGGCGTCGTCCAGGTCAACACGGTGCAGGCTGTAGTCGTACTTACCGGCGCGTATGTCATTGACCAACTCATTGAACGGGTTATCTTCGCCGTTGTGGGTGCTGATGATACGGATCTGGCCGCCCCAGATAGTCATGGCCATCGCCGCTTTTAGCAGCTCCTGGATGTCATCCACGAACGCGGCTTCATCAATCACCAGGCGTTCGCCAGGGCGACCTTTACTGCGCAAGTTACGCGGGTTGGAGGTAAAGGCCTGGATCTGGTTGCCGCTGTCGAACTTGATGGTGTAGCTGAGGATCTGCTTGTCTTCGGCTTCAATCACCGATTCTTCGATTTGACTGGCAGCGGCCTGATAGGCTTTGGCCCACCCAGCGCAATCCTGAATAAAGCCTTGGGTCATTTCTTTGTTGTAGGAGATGTAATAGACGTTAGCCCCTTCGCTGGAGGCGGCATACAGCACGTCGTCTGCTGCTTCGCCGTAGGACAGGCCGATACGCCGCGACTTCTCAATGACCTTGACGGGAGACGTGTCTTTCACCCAGCGCTGCTGGTAGGGCAGCAACACACTTTGATCAATGGCGGCGCTCACGACATGCCCTCCAAGATGGCAGCGCGAAGTGCCGCGACGCCTTCATTGGATAGCCCCTGGGCACGGCCTGCCGTCTCAGCTTTGGCGGCGGCTTCTTTGGCCACTTCCACACGTAGCTCTTTCGCCCATTTCTTCTGGCTGAGTGACACGCGCCCAATATCGGCCATCGCTTTGGTGACGGTAGCGATATGCTTTGCGGCTTTCTCTGGCTCATGCTCAGCATTGCGCAGCGCTATCAAGATTCGTAGCAGGTGGTCTTGTGCAATGCGGGCGGTGGCATCGAGTAGCGAACCACTCTCATCGTCTTGATCCGCGACCATGGCCTTGGCTAGCGCTGTCGTTTTTTTGACATCGCCCATTGCCTCTTCGAACTCCTCCTGGAGATCCTGGCCATAGCGGTGAACAGAGCTTTTGGAAACGTTATAACCACGCTCGCCCAGCCATCCGGCTAACGCTTCGTAACCCTGAAAGCCACTACTCACCAATCGTTCGTTGAGCTGCTCACGTACCTCTTGAGGCAAATCAAACACCTTATTGCGTGGCGGCATGGCTCATGCTCCTGGGCGCGGTTTGGCGACGCCAGGTACATTGGCGAGGCCTTCGGCACAGTCGGCACCGCGTGAGGTGAGGGTCACTATCCAGCCAGCGCGGGGCTGCTGGGCAATCACCAGGCCTTGTTCTTCTAGCCAGGCAATATCGCCGTGTAGCTTGTCGCGGCTGATGTGGTGGGCATAGGCACCTTTTAGCTCATCGTTCAGGCTGTATTCGTTGGTGGTGAACTGGCTGCGGCGTGACAGAATCCGCAGGATGCCCAAGCGACGGCCTTCAGTTTCAAAGTCAGAAAAGTGTTGCCCGATCATGAGCGGCCCCCTTGATTCAGCAAGTAGTCGTTAATGCGATTGACCTGCACCGACGTGCTTTTTTGGTTAGCGCTGATCTCCGCCAGCAGTACGTTGGTGCGAGCCATTTGCTCCTGTAGCTTTTCGATGTCTTCGTGATCGGGTAGCCGTTCCACTTTGTGCTCCAAGTTGACCACCTTGCGCTCGACGCCATCGATACGGTCATTGGTGCCTTTAATGGCAGCTTGGCTAGCGCGGTGTTTGTTCAGCCAGTACACGTAGGCCGCCATGAGCGCGGTGAGCAGTGCCTGCATCACGTCGAAGATCACCTTGGCGGCGTTCCAGTTGAATAACTCCATGAGGTTCCCTTATCGGTGGGTTAGCTGCCAACGCGCTTTATCACGGCGTCCATAAAGCCGCTGGGCTGTTGGCCTGCGGCCACTTGTTTGTCGCGGCTTCGGCAGGTGGCGTTAATCCCCAACATGGCAAGCGCCACGCCCCACATGGGGGTGAGTGCGGTAACGGCTTGGGCTACCAAACCTGCTTGCTCAGGCGTAGCCACAATCGACCAGGCAATGGCCACGCACTGGATAACCCAGGCAATCGCAGTGAGATAGCCAAAGGTAGGCCGCCAACGGCGCACATAGGCGTCGTTGCTCGCAGCTTCGGCCCGCATGGTTTTATTTACTTCGCCAAGGCGCACGCTTTCGGCTTCTAGCACCATGCGGGTGAGGGTTTGCTGGTGATCGTTTTCGAGCTGCTGGAGCTTGATGGCGGCGTCTGGGTCGCCGAGTGCTTGGGCGACGGCGTCGGGAGTGGCGGCAACGCCTAAGGCTTTGGCGGCTAGTTGGCCCACGGCTGCCCCAGCGTGGCCGCCGAGGGCGCTGCCGATCAGTGGGGCCATACCGCCTACGGTGGTGGCTAGTTCTCGCCATTGCATGGTTCACCCGCCCCAGCGGGCAGGGCCGCTTGTGCGTGTGTCTACGTGGGTGAAGGTGTTGTAGCGTCCCACGCTGGCCGTGGGGTGCTGGGTTTCCACGTAGGTGGCTACCACGGCGGGGTCGATGCCTTGCACGCGGATATCAGCGGCGCGGCCAAACACATGCTGGCTGGCGGCAGCACCGCCTACGCGTCGGTTGTAGGCCGCACAGCGGCAACCGCTGTTGATGATGACCGGGGCATCGAAATGCAGACGGATATCTTGCAGTAGCGTTAGGGTTTCAAGGTCTACCGTATCGAACCCACATCCGCATTTGCAGGCAAATTCACGGCGTCGGAAATGGATAGAGATGTCGTCACGGGGCATGGCGAGAGAGCCTCATTGCAGGTGAGCGAAGCACAGAGCAGTGAGGTTCAGGATAGGGCGGTAGGGTACGGCGTCGGGATTAGCGAGAATTAAAGAAAACAACCCGCCGAGGCGGGTTTGTTGGAGGCGTTGTTCAGGAGCTGGTTGGGGTTATACCTCACACTGATGGCGACCAAGTGTTTTGAACCCTTCTCCTCTGGAGACAGCCGCAATGTCGATAATACGTACTAGGCGATTACCTTCGCCAGTGGCGTTTTCCCGCACCACTTCACATACAGACGCTGCATACCCATCACGGTTGCTGCCGTTGTCCAGCACTCCAACGTAGATGGCGCCATCATCGGTGACCAAAAAGTCTTGGGCAGCGCTGTCTTGCATCACGGTTGATTTAATAGCGTCTTCATCGATGGTGACATTATTTGTGGCTTGGCTTTCGCCACAACCCGATAACAAGGCAGCGCTTATAACAGTAACTCTGGTGATTGCTCTCACTGAGCTCTCCTTAAGTTATTGGTAGTTGTGAGAACGTTACCAGTTGCACGCTTCACGTAGGGGCACAATAGCCTCTTCCAGTCCACCAACCGGAAACTGAACAGTGATAGGGGATTCGCTATAAGGTGTGACACGAACAGTGAGGATATCAGCATCCAATAGAGTTCGTATTACAGGAATAGATCTGCCACCATTCCATAAACCCAGCGCCTTGTGGTCAGTAGAGGCTAACATATCACGCCTCACTGCATCCTGCTGATCCACCCTCATCGTTACACGCCCATAGCCCTGACTATCAGCCATATGGTGCTCATCAAAACTCAGGTACATAACAGTTGTATTTTCGTGGCAACGCAGAATTAAGCTTGGTCTGCTGTTTCTTCCAAAGCGACCCATAACAGGCTCCATTGACTCTGTGCGTAGTACAACTGTTTTACTATCGTCAATGGGGGACGTTTGTTCGTTTACGTTCCACTCTGAGACGGCTTTCTGCTCAGTTGCAGGACGATACTCTGCGTCATAACAAGCCAATCGACGCTGGTCATTTGAAATATCGGCGCATTCCTCGGAAGCTTGTGCAGTGCCAACCGCCAGTAACGTCATTATCCCTGCTAATATTTTCATAGCACCCCCTTGTATATGATTGCTTTCTTATTCGGATGTCAAAACAGCCCCGGCTGTATGCGGTTGCGGTGCAGTGACCGTTGCTCGGCCAGGATCTTGTAGATCTGGATCACGTTCTTATCGTAGCGCCGTGCCAACTCGGCGTGGTTGCTGCCGTTAAACTCGCACCATATCTGATGGTCGCGCAGCGCTCGGTCGAGCTGATCCCCTTTGGCTAAATAGAATACCTGCCCGCCGTGGTAATACGCCAGTATTCTTAGGGTGGAAAACGCCAGACGTTGGGCAATACGCGGCTCCAGACCTATCTCGATGTACTCCGCTTCGATCACCTGCAGCATGTCCACCAGCGACTGAGGCCAGTGGCGGGCTAGCTCTGGGTCGGGCAAGCGTTCCAGGGCATCGGCGGGGATCTCATCAAACCCAAAATCGAGGTTATCTTCATTTGAGGTCATCGGGGTACCGTCCTTGCCGTTTGGCGTCGATGATTAGCGCGGTCATCAGACGGTGCAGTTGGTCATCGTCTAGCCAGTCCACCCGCTCAACGTCGAACATCCGCTTTGCCATGCTGTCGGCGTAGGCCCATGGGCGCTCTGCGTGGGTGAGCATCGCTTCAATCTTGCTCATCACGTTCTGGCGTGTGCGCGGTGGGCGCGGTGCCTTCCGGCCTGCTTTCTTGGCGGGCTTGGGTTCAAACCCGAGGCGGCGAAACTCGTACATCACGCCGCCAACGGTGCGGTTGGTGAGTTCTTTGGCACTGGTCACGCCCGCTGTGCGGGCGAGGATGGCGCGGTAGTCTTCATCTGTCAGGCCCAGTTGGGCCTTAGCGATGTGGATTTGGGCCAGCTTGCCTTTGCTGATCATGACGCTACCTCACCGATCTGGGCGTGGCGGCTGCCATTCACGCCTTGGTGGAAGCTGACTTTCTTGCCGTCCTGATAGCCCTGGTGAATAGCACCGTGGTCATGGCTGCGCATGCCTTTGGTGTTATCGCGGGGCTTCATGGTTTCTAGGTCCTTCCAGCGTTTGGCCTTGTAGGCTTCCACGATGGCGTTCTCTGCCTCTGTGCGCTGGTGGCGGGTTACCTGAGTGGCCACAGCGTTAATCCATGCTTACGCGTAGAGGTCGCCACGGCGCACTTTGGTGGCGCGCTTTAGGCGCTTGTTCTGGGTAGCGAGGAACGCGCTGCGGTCGCGCTTTAGCTGACGGCCCAACACTTCAAAGGCATAGCCTGCTACTTCGGCAGCACCATTGACGCCGTAGAACTCAACATTCAGCGCCCATCGCTCGCCGTCGTAAACCTGCTGATAGACCTTCTCAGCGCCGAAGGCACTGGCGACCATGTTGCCCAGCATGGTGACGTATGCGGGCGGTGTTTTTCCTGCGCCGGTTTTAGCCGTGTGCGTTTCCACATCGCTCAAGGCCACGTCTTCGCTGGTGACTCCATGAATGGCCATCAGCTTTTGCGCCTGGCGCAATGCGGCGGCGGCTTCATTGGCATTGCTCGACTTGGCAAGCCGTAGGCACTTCTTGATTTTGTCTAACGCTTTGCTATCCATTTCTCTCCCCTTGGCTGCTCATCAGTGCTGGGCCACCACGCCCAGCAGACGCCCCGCTATTGGCAGGGCGTTTCGCTTAATGGAGGGTGGTTGGAGTGGTGCCGCCGACTTCTTCCAAGGCCTCTTTGATGGCCAGCATTCCCAGCAGCGCTAACTTGCCTGCCTGTTGCAGCTGTGGCGTCTCGGCTTTATCGCCATTGAATCCGGCGCATACCGTGAAGCCGCCACCTTCGTTAGGCTCAATCGTGATCATGGCCTTGGTGCTGGTGTTTACTTTCTCGCTCATGCCACACCTCGCTGGTGGGTGATGTGGTAGCGGTACTGGATGCCCGCTAGTGGATCTGCATCGCGCAGGTAGTCACTGCGTACGTTGACCTTTGGGCCATACACCTGACGCGCTACGTTTAGGGCTGCGTCGCGGTGCGTGGTACCGGTGGCCCGCTTGCCGCGCAGGGTGGCGACATATCCGCCCATGGCGGGGCTAACGCGGATGGAGGAGGTATTCGCTACGGTGGTCATTGGGTCACCTCGTCGGTCATGTTCTCGCTCGCCCAACGCCATGCTGAGTGTTTCCATTTGCGCGGTGGTGGGTTTGCCTTGAGCCACTTTTTAGCGGTGGCGGCACTGATGCCGCGCTCTTGGAGTTGGTAGAAATAGGCGCACTTGCTGGGCATGGGTCACACCTCCGCGATGTTCAGGCTGATGGGCTTGTACCGCTCGGTTTCACCGATACGCTCGTAGACCCGCACATAGCTTTTGGAGCCAGTGATTTGCACGGCGTCAGAGATGGCATCCATGGCTTTCAGCCAGCGCGGGTCGTCGAAGTCGTACCGGCGCAGGGCGAGGATGGCGCTGGTGCGCAGGTTGCCTTGCTTGTCGGTGCGGAAAGCGTCTTGCACGATGATCTTCACTTCTGAGCGTGCGCCGTCGGTCCAGTCTTTCAGGCACTCATCAATCAGGGCTTTGGCCGCTTCCAGACGCTCATCGAAGGTGATGTGGTCGGAGATTTGGCGCTGGATTTTGTAGCGGCCATCGAAGCTCAGCAGCGTGACGTTGCCTTTCTTGCCGCCGACGTTGACGCCGTACTGTTCAGCAGAGAGCTGCACGAACGTTTCGATATCGCCAAAGGCGGCGGCTTTGAACTGCTGCAGTTGGCGGTTCAGCTCGATGGCCTTGGTCACCAGCTCGATGGCGAGTTCATCGCGAGCCTGATCAATCGGCTTGATGCTCTCTTCGGGGATCAGTCGCCCTTTAGCGTCCATGCGGTAGCCATCGGGGATTTGGGTGGTCTCGGTCACTGTCGTGTTCATGGGTTACTCCTGTTCTTCTTCGATGGCGTTAGAAACAGCGTTAAAAGCATCGATATAGCGCTGGGTATCGGGGCCGTTCAGGCAGATCAGCGCTCCACGCACTTGGCCTTCGCTGCTGCCGAGCTGAATGGCCACTTGGCCGACGTTGGAGGTGTCCATGTCATTCAGCACATCGCAGACCGAGGCTTTACCGATATCGTCGATGTTGAGTAGCCGCAGCATGGCGTTAGTGGTGTTGCTCATCTCAGGCTCCTTTACGGGCAAAGTTGGAGGCGGTGCGGTTACGCCCGTGGTGACGGTGATGCCGCATCGGCTCGACGAACGCGCCGTTGCGCTGGCTCATGCGGTTTAAGGCGCGCTCGGCTTGGGCGACTTCTTCACGCCAGCGATCGAGCAGGTCGCGCCAGTCCCAGGCGGCGGCTTGGATCTCGATGTCGTCGTCTTCGCTGGCGGTTTCGGCGACCGCTGCCAGGCCGGTGTCCCAGCGCTGCCATAGGCGCAGCATCGCCGCTTGCTGTGCGGGTAATAGCGGCTCTATCGCCGGGGGTAGCAGTTCGTAAGTCACCGGGTTCGCCATGTACTGCGCCAAGTTGATGCCGTGGCGGAAGATGCGCAGACGCATGAAGCGGTCGGCGTAGTACTCCAGTTCGCTGTCGGTGTAGGTATTCATTGTTGTTCTCCCTGGCTGGCTGCCCCTTTCAGTAGGTCGCTCAGGCGTTTGGGGGCGTTGGCTTTTTCAGCGGTTTTGTCGTGTTGCGGCGAGCGCTGATGGGGAACGTGTGCCTTGCGCTGTGCTAACCGTTCGTGTTCGGCAAGTACGTCATCGGTGGAACGCTCGCGCAGGGGGGCAACGGCGGCGCGGTTTGCAGGCTGTTTGGCACCGCTACGAACTTGCTCCTCTCTCTGCTTTTCCACATCGGTGGCGTGGCGATCAGCGCAGTTGGCCACTACCTCATAGAGGTAGCCGTGGCCGGTGAGCGGTAGGTTGCTGGGTGGGCGCTCTAGCAGTTGATCCAACGCCATCACCCAAACCTTGAGCGGGGCTTGGCGGGTGATGCCTTTGCGTTCGATCACTTCACTGGTGATGACGTCTTTCAGCTCGCCCAGCAGGCGGGCGCTTTTGGCGCTGGCCAGGGCGCGCGATTTGGGCCGGAACATGCCGAGGTAGCGCACGATGCGGCTGCTCAGTAAGGCGGGCATTTCCAGCGCGGCGGCTAGTGCTTGGTTGTGTTCGCCTTGGGTGACGAACGCGGCCATGTCGCCGCTCATGCCGCATTCGGGGCAGGTGGCTTTCAGGGTCATTGGTCTTCTCCCTGCTGGCGGTCGGGGTTGTTCGGGCAGGTTTGGCAGCTGCGCCATAGGCGCATGGCCATGGGGTTGTGGGTGGGCGCTGGGCGCGAGCGGTACTCGCGGCACTGTTCCACGCTGATAGTGCGTTCTTGCGCGGGGCAGTTCAGGCCGTCTAGCGCTTCCAGCACCTTCTTTTCGATGCTGCTGGTAGATGGGCTGGGGTAGCGGTTGGCCAGTGCCAAAGAGACTGCGCTGCGCGAGACGCCGATACGATCACCGGCCATCTTGCGATTAGTGGCGCGTACCTCGTTGGCCAGCAGGGTGATCCAGCGGGGCGGCTCTTCGCCCCAGTTGGAAATATCTACGGCGCGTGTGCGGCGAATGGCGTTCATGGCTCGCCCCCTTCGGTTTTGGTGACGCGGCTGTACACTACTTCGTTGGTGTTGGGGTCGAAGAGCTGTTGAGTGCGTCGGATCTGTGGGGCAATCGGCCCTGTCCAGCGGCTGGCGTTGAACCGGTACTTAGCGTTAACGGCCCCCGTGCCTGCCGTTGCTTGGCGGGTGATCGTCACGTATTTGGCATAAGTGAGGTAACGCAGATACTCGATGGCGGTTTCATGGCTGACCGACACTTCGGGAGTACTGGCGGCATCTGCGAGTTCGGCAGCGGTACACTCACCAATGATTTTCAGCGTTCGCCACATCTGTTCCCTGCCTAGGGGCGGGGGGAGAGTGCCATCGCGCCGTACTCGAGGAGCTTCTACACCAATGTCTTTCACCAAGGTGTAGTAGCGAGATCCTCCTTTCGGAAAAGCCGTGCATTCGATAAAGCCTGCTTTTCTCAGGCCGGTGAAGTAGTCGCGTACGCGATTTTGCGAAACGCCGATCGCAATTTGCTCCCAAATATCAGTGATCGAAAAAGAGCGGCCTTGGGTGTGGAAGCTACGGATGGCTTCCCACATTGCTTGGCGATCTCCCTTTAGGCCTTGAGCGGTGAGTTGCGTTTGTTTCGCCATGCCTTAACCCCTCCGCGCCGGTGGTTGGCCGGTGTGGATGTCTTGCTCGCTCCACTCGCGTAGGCCTACCGTTTTCCAGCCTTGAGCGGTGGCTTCTGAGTGGATCTGGTAGAGGTTCACCGCCACACGGCGCAGGCAGCCTTTAACGCGGTTGTTGATAGCGTCCAGCAGATCGTCTTCGATGGTGATATCGGGGTAGCTCTTGGCGGCTAGGGCGCATACGTCGTCTAGACTGGCAGCTTGGGCGGGCACCCATTCCAGTACGCGGTTGTGCAGGCGCTCCAGGCGAGCCATGGAGGCAGGCACGCGCTCTTCACCGATCAGAATCAGGGTGCCTTGGCTGGCGTTATAGATGTCCGTTAAAACGTTGGCGGCGGCTTTGTCGATGACGTACTGAACGTCATCAATAATCAACGGGCGGCCAGAGCGGGAGAGCTGCTCCGCGATCTGGTCGACCATCTCGCTGAGCGTCTTCATGGGAATGATGCCCATCTCGCGCAGGATGGCGACCACAAAGGCTTTCTTCGTCCAGCTTTCGCGGCACTCGACGTAGTAGGCGCGGTGCATGTTGGCGGCATAGGCGGCTGCTAGGCTTTTGCCGTAGCCGCTGGGGCCGTACATGACCACCAAGCCAGGTAATTCTGGTGGGCGGTTGGCGGCACTTTCGACAGCGGCGGCCAGTAGGCCAACGTTGGTGAGTGGTACAATGGTGTTGACGCTCATATCAGTTCCTTAATTGCTGCGGGTGTCATGGGCCGTGGTTCAGACGGCCCGTCGGGTGCGGGTGGGTTGCCGCCCACCTGCATCCATTTCGGTATCCATCACTTTGGCGATGGCTTTTAAATCGTTGTGGTGCTGGTAACGCTCGTGCCATTCGCGGGCGGCTTCGGGTACTTCTTCTCCTTGCTGTAGTTGTCCATCCAGCTTCTTCCAGAGCCGATATCGCTCCATCTTGTTGTGGGGTATCTGAAAGCGTGTGCCTTGATCGGCCAGTTGCTTGGCGTAGGCGCGGCCTTGGGCTGCCTGCTTTTCGTCTGATTGGCGGGCGGCGGGAGTAATCGTTTTGATTTCCACATCGCTGCCGGTGACCACCTTGGCTTTCTGCACCAAGCGGTTGAGCTGGCCTTTTTCACGTTTTTCGGCGGCGCGTTCGATCATGGTGGCGGGCATCGCGGGGGTGGCGTTGCCATCCAGTTGGGCATCGCCGAGGTATTCACCTTCTAGGGTGAAGATGCCGACGCAGCCGGTATCGCGGTAATCCCAGGCCACGCGGATCTCTTCGCCGTGGAAGTCGCGTAGGGCATCCATGAAGTAGACGCCGCCATTGATGCGCACCTCTCCACGGTTGGTTTTGCGCACTTCTTGTGGGCGCATGAGCGAGGCAACGACATCGGAAGGTGCGGTGAGCGCTTTAAAGCCTTCGGCCTCGGCACTTTTCCAGGCTTCCATGGGGCTTTGGTGGCGCAGCTTGCCGCTGTCTAAATCGCGTACTTTGGGCAGCCCTTTGTGGGGCCGGTGGTTATAGGTATCTATGGCGTCGTTTAAGCGTTCAAAGAACTCTTGAAACGTGGGAATAAAGGCGGGCTTTAGCCCTCTTGGCCGCAGAAACTGAGTGCAACACCTGAGCATTTCGCTAAGGTGTTGTCCCATGTCTTACCTCGAACTCAGTATTGAAGAACGTGCCAGCATCCAAGTGGGTCAAGCCCAAGGGATGAGCCTTCGGCATATTGCCCAGCTCCTGGGGCGAGCTCCTTCAACCATCTCTCGTGAAATACGCCGTAACCAAATGGCCCAGAACGGTTACTGCGCCCGGTACGCCCAACGTCAGCGAGAAAAGCGTCGAGAGGTCTGTCGTCCTGCGCGTAAGCTTTTGCCAGGCACCGAGCGGTTTGATCTCATCGTGCATATGTTGCGGCGATGCTTGTCTCCCGAACAAATTAGCGGCAAGCTCAAGACGATGAAACTCCCTGATTTGCGCGATGCCTACGTCTGCCGAGAGACCATCTACACGGCCATTTATGCCTTGCCTGTTGGCCACCTTCGCAAGGAACTGATTCACTGCTTGCGACAAGGTAAAACCACACGCAAGCCTCGCCGTGGCGAAGTGGATCGACGTGGACAGATCCCTGACATGGTCAGCATTCACTTACGTCCGCCCGAGGTCAGTAAGCGTGAAATGCCCGGCCACTGGGAAGGCGATCTGATCAAAGGTAAGAATAACGCGTCCGCGGTAGGCACCTTGGTAGAGCTTAGCAGTGGCTATCTGATCCTCGCAAAAATGGACGACGCCACCGCCACATCCGCCGTAGCAGGGTTTAGTGCCGCCCTGAACCGAATGCCGGCCACCGCTCGAAAAAGCATGACCTATGATCAGGGGCGTGAAATGGCACAGCATGCAAAAATCACTCAAGAAACGGGCGTTGCGATTTATTTTTGCGATCCCCACAGCCCCTGGCAACGTGGGGCCAATGAGAATATCAATGGTCTTATCCGTCAATATTTACCGAAAGGAACGGACCTTTCAGCACATAGCCAGGAAGAGCTGGACGCCATTGCCTTTGAGCTGAATATGCGACCTCGAAAACGCTTTGGATTTAAATGTCCGATAGAAGTGATGAGCGAGCTGATGGCCAAGTACCATGAAAGCCCATCAACCATCCAATGAGTGTGTTGCACTCAGAGTCTGCATCCGCCCCTTGTTTAATATCGCGGCGGCTTAACTTGTGCGTTTTAGTGGCGGCTTCTTTATCCATATCTGCGCCAATAAAGCTGGGCATTTCTTTTGCTAGTTTCACTAGGATGGTTTTGTGGGCTCGCTCAATGACGCCGCGTGCCTGGGAGTTATAAGGCAGTGAGTGGGTAATGCTGCCCCCCAGGCGGTCGACCACTTCATAAACAGTGGCGTTGTCAAAGCCTGAACCGTTATCGACATAGAACAGGTTGAACATGCCCACGCGGCTCACGGCATCGCGCAGGGCATCCAGCGTGGCCACCGTGGATTCGGCAAGGTTGAGGGCAAAGCCGACGATGCGGCGGGTGCCCCAATCAATGATAAGCGTGATCTCGGGCCGGAAGGCTTGGCCGGTGAGCGGGTTAATTACTTCGGCATCGAAGGTGTGGCCATCCGCTACCCATACATCGTTGGGCAGTAGCGCGTCGCTGGTGCGGCGCTTGAAGGGCTGTAGGGCTTTCAGCTCATGCGCACCCATGCGGCCACGCTCACGCGCTTCCGGTGAAAGCTTGGCTAGCCAGCGGCGCACCTGATGTATAGAAGGGTGTGGCGGCTCGGTCTGTTCGACCAGCAGCTGGTAGGCCGCTTCCACGCTGGGCTTTTGCGGCTTCTGGTAGCGCTTGAGAAAGTCACCGGCCCAAAGCGGCATGCTCATATCGGCCTTGCGTCGTTTGGGGGCGAGGCCGCGTTCACCATGCTTGCGGAAGTCAGCGATCCAGCGCTTGAGGGTGCGTTCGCTAAGGGTGCGAGTTTCTGTTTTACGGTCGTTGGCCAGCACTACCCGCTGTTTGAGGTAAGGCGTTAGATCGTCGGCTTGGGCGTGGGCGACTAACGTTTCGATTGCGCGCTGCTGGCTGACCATCTTGCTCATGCGTTCGATCTCGCGGACGAACGCAACGCGGGCACCCATCACTTGGCGCTGTGCATCGGTAAGTTGTTGCTGGCCTGGGCGCTGCTCTTCTTGCGGCGGCGCTACGGTGCTAGCAGGCGCAGGAGCGGCGTTATCCGCTTGTGCCAACAGCAGTGCGTTCTGGGTTTCTTTGGGTAGCACGGCGAAGGCGTATTCATAGCCTCCACCACGCCCCATGCGCTTCTGTGCTTCCCAGCGCTGAGTATTGGCTTTGGCCTTAACACCCTGAACGGTGCCGGGCATGCCTGGTAGCCCGGCCAACTCTTTGGCGGAGTACCAGTTCATTCCTCTTCTCCCATCATCTTTTTCAGCTTGCGCAGATCCGCATTGACTCGCTCCTGAATGCGGGACAGCTTCCCGTATTCGGCAGCTAGCGCTTCACGGCCATAGGCAACGCGCCCGCCGCGCAGGTGGACGATCCAGTCGGTAAAGGCATGGCTTTGGCACACCTCTTCCAAAAGCGGAATGCGGTAGAACGGGATGTTGTGGTCGGCGCGGCCTGGGCTCGACCACGCATCCAGCATGTGCTTGGAAACGTCGTCACCTGAGAGGCGGCTCATTTGCGCGGCAATCTCGTAGCGGTCTACCGGGCACTCTTTCAGCACTACTCCTACTAGCTCGCTGACCTGGGCGGCATAGTTACCGCTGCCTGGCGTAGGCACGACCGGCACTGGCACTTCGAAGATGTCTAGCGTTAAGTCGTCTTTGACACGGCGCATGGTTATGCCCTCCGGGCCAATTGACGATGCGCGATAGCGTTAGAGCCGCTATCATGCAGACTTAATGTTGATGCGCTCTTTTCCGCTCGATTGGGGCGCTGACGGCAGGGGGTGCCATCGTTGTTCCAGCACTCAGGCCAAATCACTGCAGGCTTGAGATCTAACGCTGCTGCGATAGCTCGTTCCATACGTGGGTAGGGCGTGCGCTTTACAGATGCCAGCGTTCCTAGCTCTACGCCAAGGCGGCGAGATAGCTCCGCCAACGTAAGGCCACGAGACCGGATCTGATATTTGATCCACTCCCATCGCGCCGTTGGGTTGGTAGGTATGTCCAGTTTCATAGCGTCACTCCGTGGCGTTTTTTCTGGCTGTCTAACCCTCACATGTGAGTAAACATAACGCTATTCGGTTAGGTGATCAAGTCGGATAGAGGTTTTTAAAGTTCTTTTCGACTATCCAGTTAGTCGAATATGGTTAATTTGCTGATGTTTCAAGGACTTGGCTAAAGATGAAAGTTGAAAGCTCAGATAGCCCAACACTTTCAAGTTCAAAGAAAGAACTTGAAAGAGATGAAGCGTTTATCGAGCGCCTGCGTAGTCTTGCTGAAGCCCATGGGAGTGTTAACGCTTTAGCGAAAGCGGCGGGTGTATCGCAAAGCGGTTTGCAGCGCTATCTGAATGGAGGTGAGCCTAGTCGGAAAGCGCTTATCGCAATCGCGGTTGCTGGTGGCGTTTCATTAGAGTGGCTAGCAACAGGAAGCGGTGAGTCAGCGATAACTGAGGGACATCAAGCAGAAGTGCTTGGCATGGAGGACTACGCCTTTGTGCCGCTGTATGACGCACAGTGCAGCGCTGGGGCGGGTGCCTGGAATGAGAACTGTCGAGTGCTTACGCATATCAGCTTCACGCGCTACTCATTGCGCAAGCAGGGGCTGACGCCGGATCACCTCTCAGCGATCCGTATCGACGGCGATAGCATGGAGCCGGTACTGCACAGCGGTGACACGGTGCTGATCGATCACACGCGCACCACGATTGAGGGCGAGGGTATCTATATCCTGCGTCTGGATGGACATCTCTACGCCAAGCGGCTGCAGCGTAACTTTGATGGGGTCGCCATCATCAGCGCCAACAGCGCGTACGATAAGGTGACCGTGCCGCGTGACCGTCTGGCAGAGCTGGAGATTATCGGGCGGGCTGTTTGGTCTGCAGGGTGGTTGTGAGTCGTTTAAGGAGGCAACATGGAAGGTACTGTAGTTGGCATCAACCCTAGAAAAGGCTTCATAGCCATAAGACTAGATGATGGAGACATCACGGTTGCAGAGCTACTGGGTGACTACGACGTTGATTTGCGTGACAGAATTCGCGGCGATTTAGAGGCTCTCGGCGGGGAGTATTTCTACAACCTTACGAAGCAAGAAGAACTAGATGTGTTTGTCCAAGGGACGGGCTGCTCTGATTACAACGCTAAGCTACTTTTATCCAACTGACATCAGTGCCAAACATCTTACAAAAAATGCCGCTCAGCTTATGAACGGCATTTTTTTCAATTTGCGCATCTTTGGCACTGCTGGCGTCTAACATGCTGTCATCCTATACTAGCTGTCTGCACGTAACTCTCTGAATCTATGGCGCTAAATTTCGCCGCTCGTCCCACCTTATCCCTCTATGTTGTTTATAGTCCCACATTAGGCCGCTGTGCCATATCTCCTGCTAACCCACACATTCGAGCTCACGCGCTCTTGATCCAGCGTTTCAGAGCCCAGGTGCACCTCTTCCAGTGAGATTGCCATGGCATCGACTTCTTGATCGATGCGTTGCAGTGCATTTTCAAGCGTGTACGTCAGCATGTGGATCTCACCCATTTGCTCGTCCGAGAGCGTCTCAGCGCTAAGGAGTTGGTTGAGACGTTGGTTCCCTTCTTGAATATTCTCAAGGGCTTGGGGGAGGTTCTCGGAGGGCGCGCCCTCAAAGTGATCCAGGCGGTCTTGGCTGTCTGCCAGCACCAGCCCGCTACTCATCAAGCCACCTACCATCACTAAGAAAAGTCGTTTCATTGAAAGCCTCGTCGGAGTGTTGCGGGATTATGTGAGCTTTTTATTTGAGCGCAAAAATAGTCTTTTTGCAAATCTTAATGATATATATTCGTATTTACGATCAAAGAATATCAAGAGTCCATCCCGGTTGCATGACGAGCAAGCGGTGCACATGCCTGGACAATGGGTGTCCAGACGGTTCGTGATCCGTCTATACTCGGGATAAAGTCACCCCACCAGGCTGCCCATGTCCGTTGATTTGCAGGCGCTTTATCCCAAGTTGATTCACTTGATGCTCGATACTGTGTTCGTAGTCGATGCAGGGCATCGCATTCTATTCGTCAGCGATGCCTGCGAGTCGCTGCTGGGCTACCGCGCGGATGAACTGGTAGGCACACTGATTACTCGCTATATGCACCCAGAAGATTTGGCGGTCACCCAAGACTCCATCAAGCGGGTGATGAACGGGCAGCCCCATCTCGATTTTCGCAATCGCTACCTGCATAAAAGTGGAAGCGTGGTGCACGTGCTGTGGTCGGCGCGCTGGTCGGAGGAGGATCAAGTACGCATCGGGGTGGCTCGCAATGTGACCGCCCTGGTGCAAGCGGAAGACGATCTGCGGTTTCTTGCACACCACGACCCGTTGACCAAACTGACCAACCGGTCGCTGTTTTACGATCGTCTGGCGTCGGCGATAAGCGCTGCCAAGCGATATCGAACGCGTTTTGCGTTGCTCTTTTTGGATGTGAACGACTTCAAGCGCATCAACGATGTGCATGGTCATGCGGCAGGCGACGCCGTGCTATGTGAAATAGCGCGTCGTTTGAAAGAGTGCGTCCGGGAAACCGATACGGTGGCCCGTATGGGCGGCGATGAGTTCACGGTGCTGTTGACCAATATTCACTCTAAAGAGACCGCGATGGAAAAAGCGGCCCAGCTGCTCGATGCGTTAGTCACGAACGAAAAGAGCGGTACACCCAGTATCGGCATGCCGTCTTGCAGTGTAGGGGTGGCCATCTACCCTGAAGACGGCAAAAGTGCCGATGCGTTGCTTCACTATGCTGACGTCAACATGTATCGAATGAAGAGACAGCGCGGACGCTCGTCATCCGCCATGTTAAAACGGTAGGCCGCCGCTAACGCCAAAAACCGCCACGGCAACCACGACAACGACAACCACGATGGTAGTAGTAGATGGCATGCTCTCGTCCTCTGAGAAATGAGTGAGCTATTAGCCTAGACGCTAGCGGACGATTTCGCACATTGGGCTACCGCCCACAGCCTAGCGCTGCACCAAGAGCTGAAAAGTAGTCGCTAAACGCCCCGTTGATCTGCGCACGCTGTTCGCCTTGTGGGTACAGGCCGCGCTCGGCTTCAGGCGAAGTTTTGGTACCTTTGACCAAAAAGTGATTTGTGATGGCAGCGTCCTGCACGAAGGCTTCGAAAGCCCGGGCGCACAGCTCTTCGGGTTTGCTGTAGTAAAGCTGTCCCAGGGCCTTGTCCATCGCGGCAGAGTGGCGAAATAGCGGGCTAGGCTGCTGGCCGTCCGATTGAAGCAAGATGGCCCGAAAGCAGGCGATCAATCGTTGGTTGAGAGGGTGGCGAATGGGCGTGGCATCGGCTAACCAAGCGGCGGATGCAAAGGCGTTATGGGGGGCTGCCTGGAAGCACTTAGGCGCAATGTAGTGGTCAAAGGCGTGAAACCACTCATGGGCAATGCTGCCCGGTCCTGCGTTCTTGGCGAGTGCAAAGCTGCGCTGACTGGGGTCGTAGTGTGCCGATACCCCAGGGCGGCCTCCGGTGCCGTACTGTAGTGCCAGTGTGCCTCTCAGCGAAATCAACGTTTCCGTGCCCTGCAAGATCAGCATGAGGTCACAGAGCGCGTCGTGAAACAGCGCTGCGGCTCGGTCGCGCTCTTCGTTCGTCACCCAGCGGCCAATCTCGATGGAGCGGAAATCGAATTGGCGACGAATTGCGCCAAAGCTGCTGGCAGCGTCTGCGCGATGTCGCGGACCGTTACGAAAAAATGTGCGTTCGTGAAAGCTCACGTGTCACCTATGACGGTGGGAGTCATCGCGTTGGCTACATGGCGCCCATGAAAAAGCGCCCTCATAAATGAGGACGCTTTTTTAAGCACCAATGCTTCCAGTACCTAGCCTTCCATGGTCATCACTTAGCTCTTCCTGAGCGTGCTCCTTCCTTGGCGTTACATGGCTCTTCCTGAGCATGCTCTTTCCATGAGCAGTATCTCGCTGTTCCTTAGCGTTCATTCCCTTGTGACGCGGTATCCCTGCCGCGAACGTGTTTAACTATAGGTTAGGGATAAATAATGTACAAGATTAAATTGTATCTTTATTGTACTTAAATAGTACGTAAATGATGCTACGTGTTATCTATTGGCGTGAAAACATCGCGTTATCCGAGCGTTGGCACTGATGGATTTTCTATACACGAGACGTGGAGGGGGCTTGTAACCCACCATGATCGCCCCAACGTAGGTGAAGCAACGCACCACGCTATCCCACTCTTCACTATTAGGAGCATCGAGATGAGCAAGCGTATTCTAGTGGTATTGACCTCGCACGATCAGCTCGGCGATACAGGCGAAAAAACCGGCTTTTGGCTGGAAGAGCTGGCAGCGCCTTACTACGTATTCAAGGATGCGGGAGCAGAAGTGACGCTTGCCTCACCCAAAGGTGGACAGCCGCCGCTGGACCCCAAAAGCGATGCGGAAGATAGCCAAACCGACGAAACCCGTCGCTTCCAGCAAGATGAGGTGGCGAAAGCCGAATTGGCGAACACTCACCGCCTGAGCGACATGAGCGCTGATGATTTCGACGCCGTGTTCTATCCCGGTGGTCACGGCCCCTTGTGGGATTTGGTGGATGACAAAGACTCCATCAAACTGATCGAAACCTTCATCGCTCAGGGTAAGCCGGTTGCGTCCGTCTGCCACGCGCCTATCGTGCTGGTGAATGCCAAGGACAGCAACGGAGAACCGGTGGTGAAAGGCCGTCAAGTCACCGGATTCACCAACGGTGAAGAAGAGGCGGTTGGCCTCACCAACGTGGTCCCACACTTGGTGGAAGATGCGTTGCAGAAGTGCGGCGGTATCTATAGCAAAGCCGATCTCTTCACTCCCTACGTACGTGAAGATGGCCAACTGATCACCGGCCAGAACCCGCCTTCCTCTGCACCCACGGCAGAAGCGCTGATGGCGTGGTTCACGCGCTAAGCCATGGCGTGACAGCGAAAAAAGGCGGGCCGTTGAGCCCGCCTTTTTGATACCTGTGCGAGTGGCCGGTCAGATGCTAAAACCGATAGGTCAGCGATACGCCACCCAATCCCTGCCAGTCACTGCCCAGCTCATCCACGATGGGGCTATCCGACGCGTTTCCGGTGAGAATGGTCGTGCCTACGAAGCCCGTGGCGGTCCATTCCCGGGTGAGCGCGTAACTCAGAGAAGCATTGACGCCTGCTCGCCAGTAGCCGCCATCCGGTGAGTAAGGAGCGATACCGCTGCGTGCGCTATCTTGGGCAGAAACCCCAAAGAACGATTCGGTCCACTTTTCGTTGGAGTAGCTCACGCTGGGCGTCAGCGTGAAGAGCGCGCGCTCGCTCATGGGCAGTCGCAAGGCCGCCTCACCCGTGAAGTTAGCGCCTTCGACATCTCCCGTCACCGCCGTGCTGCCCGCGATGCTGTAGCGCCACATGCCCTGCTGGTAGCTGACGCGCAGGCCAAGGGTCGCGCCGCCATCCACTTTCTCGAATCGGCTGATGTCGCCTTCGTTGTCTCGGCCGAAGGTGTAACCGATATATGGCGACACGGTCCAGTCACCTTGGCGGAGAGCGTGCCAAGCGATCCCGTCGCGCAGGTTGATGGAAACATCGTCACCGTACGTGAGGTTCAGTACCGGTAGCGGCTGCACGTCGTAATCATCGCTACCCAGATAGTCGGGGGCGTAGGCCGCACCGGCGCCCACGGTACCTTCCCAGCTATTAGCCAGGGCAGGGGTCGCCAGCATGACCCCGAAGGCTGCTGCGAGGTAAGGGGCCAGGCGCGTGGATGAAGCAGAGGCAGAAAACGTTGAGAGATTCATGGTCACGGGTATGTCCTTATGAGTAACAAACGTACGTGATGGTATGTTTTTCTCACTCGCCTGCGCAAGCGCGAGTGAGCGCGCCCGGCGATGACACGAAAAACTTTTTGCGTTTCATATCCCAGGTTAGATAACTGAGCCGTGATAGGGCGCACTGTGTGCACATAACGCAGGGATGGCGTTACAAGGAAGTGCAAGCAGGGAGTGCTTGCGGCGCACAAGGAAGCATGAACAGGACGTTCGTGACGTAAGATTAAGGAGGACCTGATGAAACCCCGGCCAGCGATGGCCGGGGTTTTTTATGAGCCAGCAACGTACGGACTGTTGCTGTGGTCGCGGCCGTTGCAAAGGCCATTAACAGGCGTAGTGATAGAACAGAGTGCTGAGCTGGCTCATGGGTGCTGACACTGCCGTTTGGCAGCTTAAACAGCGCAGCAGCACGCTGTCTTTACCGGTGCCTTCCAACCGGAACCGATTGAGGTACGGTGTTGTGGCGGATTCTGCATTGCCGCAGTGGCGGCACATGATATCCACACCGTGGACTTTCGAACTGATCATGATATGTCGCACGCTGACCTCCTACCGCTAGGGGGTGAATGGGTTCAGGCGTGGTAACGTCCGTGTAGAGAAGCATCACGAAGGATGCTCAAAAAGTATAGGTAGCGCTGACACAAAGCGCTATAAAAAGCATGCGCAGGCGTTTTTGGGCGAATGGCAGAGGGAAGCGTCAAAAAATTTAATAAAAGTGCGGTGTTTTCTATCTCACGTTAATGTCGTTGACACATATAAGGTTCATGGTGGGCAGTAACACAGGGAGGGTGTCAAGGAGTAAGAGCAAGCACGGAGCGCTTGTAAGACCAGGGATGCACGAACAGGACGTTCGTGAAGAAGGATTACGGAGGAGTCACTGCTACCCCGGCCATGTTTGGCCGGGGTTTTTTTATGCTGATTAAGCGGAGACTTCTTCGTCGCTACCGGGTTTGGCGCTGCCTTGGTGAGCCAGCGGGCTGGCTTGATCGAGACGCGGGTGATTATCCAAGAACGCCCGCTTGAGATTGGGCAGGGCATCCAGCGCTTGAATGGTGTGGTGCAGCGCGTGAATCGCTGCCAGCACGTCTTGGGTGTTACCGGTTTCCGAAATGGTGTGCATATTGCGGATCGGGAACCCCATGGAGGTCGCTGCACTATCGATGGAGGCCAGGACGCCTGCCATGCCATCAGTGCCGGTATCCACACCCACGATGTCCCGCTGCATGGGAATGTCCTGCTCTTTAGCGGCGCTGGCGATGATGCGGTTGAGCTGCTCGCTGGCAATCGAACCCACCGATAGCGTAAAGCCTTTGCCCATTTCCAGCGGCTGCATGCGCTTGTCGCCAATGCCGGGTGCCGCTACGTAGTCGTGGTTCACGTCCACACCAATCAGCGCATCGGGCTTTAGCTCACCGGCCAGCACGCGGCTGCCGAAGCGGCCAATCTCTTCGTAGCTGGCAATGGCAAACATGACCCGTACGTTTTCAGTGCCGCCTGCTTCGGCGATCAGGCGCGCGACTTCAGCCGTCACAAAGCAGCCCAGGCCGTTGTCCAAATATGCGCCGTAGAACGTATTCGGGCTAAAGCCTTGGCGGATAGGGCGGTTGAAGATGATCGAGTCGCCCGGACGCACGCCCAGGTTCAGCACCTGCTGCTTCTTGTTCTCGCCATGAATCTGCAGGTCGAGGTAGATCTGCTCTTTCTTGATGCCTTTGCTGCCATCGCGCTGGGCAGGGTCGGAGAAGTGGATCGCGCCCAGCGCTTCCACCGTGCCGCCCTCGATGCTGCGGTAGCTGCCGGGGGCGTCCGGGTCTTCGCTGAACAGCGTCACTTCATGACCGATCAATACGCCGGGCAGGAAAGAGTCGGTATTGATCCAGATTTTGCCGTCTTCACCAATCGAGCGAACCTGCATGCGGATTTTGTCCGCATGGCCGATGATCATCAGCTTGAACATATCATCACGGCCCGGGTGCGTATCCAGTACCACGCCCGCGTTGCCTTTGAACTGGTGCAAGTGCCAGTCGCTGGGGGCGAAGCGCTCGAAGTAAGGCTTCAGCACGCCGTAGGTCATCGCGCCTTCCAGGCCTACCGGGCTGGGGGCGGCCAAAATATCGCGCATCAGTTTGAACTGCGCGTCGGGCATCGGTTGCGTCCAGGGTTTTGCAGTATCGCTCATGGTGCTTACTCGCTTATGAGGGTAGTGAACGTGAGAGTTAGTCTGCCAGATTCCGAGCGCTAATGCGCTGCTTCTCCATGCCACGTTTAGCCGATAGTACGGCACTGGTTTCCGCGTATGATGGAAGATAGCTGGCTACCTATTTAAGCCACACTACCACAACAAAAATAGTCACGACGAGGGAGTGTCCATGCCTACTAGAAGTGTTCAGGCCCAGCGCTTTAAAGTGCTGTTGGCGGGGGTATTTAGCCAAATTTTATGTATCGGCATTGCGCGGTTTGCCTATACGCCGCTACTGCCGGTGATGCAGCAGCAGAGCTGGATCAGTGATGCCGATGGCGGTTGGCTAGCAGCGTTGAATTACGCTGGCTATATGCTAGGAGCGGTGCTGGCGGCCTCTATTCGCACGATTTATTTGAAGGACACGCTGTTTCGCATTGGCTTAGTGCTGGCCGTATTAACCACCGCCGGTATGGCGCTAACCGAGCAATTTTGGGTATGGGCGGGGCTGCGCTTTTTGGCGGGGCTTTCTAGCAGCGGCTCGATGCTGTTGGCATCAGGGCTGATTTTGCACTGGCTGATTCAGCACCATCAGCGGGGCGAGCTGGGCATCCACTTTGCAGGCGTCGGCATTGGCATTGTGGTCGCGGCCTTAGCAGTAGAGCTAATGCTGGCGCTGCCAATGAGCTGGCAAGCGCAGTGGTGGGGCTTTAGCGCGTTGGGGGCGGTGCTGCTGGTGCCTGCCTGGTGCTGGTTACCGCGTCCGGTGAAACCGGTGGTAGGCAGCGCTGCCAGTCATCAAGCACCTGCAACGCCGCCTAGCCGCACCTTTATGCGTTTTATGCTGCCTGCCTACTTTTGTGCGGGCTATGGCTATGTGATCAGCGCAACGTTTTTGGTCGCGATTGTGGAGCGTGAACCGCTGCTGGCCGGAGCCGGAAACTGGGCCTTTGCGCTGGTGGGGCTGGCCGCAGCCCCCGCCGTGATGCTGTGGGATTTAATCGCGCGGCGGATTGGTTACTTAGGCGCGCTAATTGTGGCCATGCTGGTGCAGGTAGTCGGTATTGTGCTGCCTGCGATCAGCCCAACGTTACCGGGCATTTTGATTAGCGCAGTGCTCTACGGCGGCACGTTCCTGGGGTGCGTCAGTTTAGTGCTGACCATGGCGGGTAGGCTGTACCCCGCCAGCCCCGCCCGCTTGATGGGACAAATGACGTTGGCTTACGGCGCAGCGCAGATTGTGGCACCTGCGCTCACCGGCATGCTCGCGGAAGCCTCCGGCCATTACGATGTCGGCTTGTGGTTAGCGGGTGGCTTTGTGGGGTTGGGTGCCGTGCTGTTGGCGTGGCTGCGTCGCGTCGACCAAACCGCCCAGCGGCTAGATACCGAAGCCAAAGCCAGCTATGCCACGCCGTGATACGTGGGCATTCGCGGCAAAATCCACTAGGATAGGCGCTTTTTTCCGATAGGGTGGAAGGTCATGGCGTCTTCGGGACAACCTCGCATTCAGTGGCTGGGCCGCTGGGGCTTCATGCTGGCAGCCACAGGCTCAGCGGTAGGGCTCGGCAATATTTGGAAATTCCCTTACATCACCGGTGAATACGGTGGTGGGGCCTTCGTGCTGGTCTATTTGGCCTGTATCTTGGCGGTAGGTGTGCCGGTCATGATGACGGAAATTGCCTTTGGCCGCCGAGGGCGCGGTAGCCCCATCGACGCCATTCGCCGGGTGGTAAACGAGTCTGGCCGCTCGTCCGCTTGGTCGCTGCTGGGCTGGATGGCCATGCTGTGTGGCTTCATGATTTTGTCGTTCTACGTCGTGGTGGCGGGCTGGTCGTTCTCCTACTTGTGGAAAATGCTCTCTGGCGGTTTGGCAGGCACTAGCGTCGACGACATGGCGGCCGTGTTTGGGGCCAACAATGCCAACCCGCTGACGCTGGGGGGATGGAGTACGCTGGTCACGCTGCTGACTATGGTCATCGTCGGCAAAGGCGTTCAAGAGGGCATCGAAAAAAACGTCAGTTGGATGATGCCTGGCCTCGTACTCATGCTGCTGCTGTTGATCGTATTTGGCGTGTTTTCCGGCGGGTTTGGTGACGCGGTGCGCTTCCTGTTCTCTTTCAAGGCGGGCAGCCTCTCCAGCGAAGGGATGCTGGCGGCGCTGGGTCATGCGTTCTTTACGCTCTCGCTAGCGTCGGGAGCGATCCTGACCTATGGCAGCTACCTCCCCAAAGGCACCTCCATTGGCCGCACCACGCTCAGCGTCGCCGTGGCGGATACCGTGGTAGCACTCATGGCCGGGCTGGCGATCTTCCCGGTGATTTTTGCCAACGGTATGAATCCCGGCGAAGGCCCAGGGCTGATCTTCATGAGCTTGCCACTGGCGTTCCAAGCAATGCCCATGGGGACGCTCTTCGGCGTGCTGTTCTTCTTGATGCTCTCCATGGCCGCGCTCACGTCGTCGATCTCCATGGTGGAAGCGACGGTCTCGTGGCTGTGCGATAACAAAGGCATGAGCCGTAAGTCGGCTGCTTGGGCCACCGGCATCGTGCTGTGGCTGATCAGCACACTGGCGATGCTGTCGTTCAACCTGGGCGCCGATTGGACGATGGCAGGCAAGAACGTCTTTGACTGGCTGGATTACCTCACCTCCCGCTGGATGATGCCGCTGGGCGGTCTGGGCATGGTGCTGTTGGCGGGCTTCGTATTGAAAAGCGAGACGTTCCGCGACGAGCTGGGGCTAGCGCCGTTGCCCTATGCGCTGTGGCTGGCCATGGTGCGCTACGTCAGCCCGCTGGGCATTCTGGTGATCTTTGTCGATGCCTTGGGCCTGTATCAGGTCTCGTTTGCCGCCCATTGGCCGGTGCTGCTAGCGCTGCTGGTACTCATTGCCGTGATCGGTGAAGCCATTAGCCCGCGTCTTCGCCAAGCGCTTTCCGCCCGCTAAGCGCTGTTTTTCTCGCCTTGCCCTGGCGTCGGCAATCGCGCCAGGGTGAGTGCCTGCCTCCATTAACTCCTCCCAGCACGTGGTGTAACGCCTGGAACGATGCGCGCAGCGCAGTTGCCAAGGCGCGTCGGCATCGGTCATACCAAAGCGCAGCGTGCCTTGCCCCATCTTTTGGTTGATGGCGTCGACCGTCTTCATCAGGTGCGGGTGCGCCTTGGTCGTGGGCTGCAGCAAAGAGAGCTGGTACTGCTGCGCATCCACCAAGTCCAGCAGCATCACGCCGGCTTTCATGAATGTGTAGCCGGGGCGATACATCTGATCGAGCCCTTCACGCACGGCTTCTAGAATGAGGCGGGTATCGTCAGTGGGCGCAGCGAGGGGAATCATCGCGCTGGGCGAGAGCTGCGGCTGGTCTTTGCGGTGGCGATTGGTGTTTAAAAACAGCATCACCGCGCGGGCCAGACTGCCTTGCTGGCGCAATTTTTCGGCACTTCGCTGGGCGTGACGGCGTAGGGCGGCGTGCAGCTCCTCTTTTGCGCCGGTGGATTGGCCGAACGAGCGGGAGGTCATGATGCGCTGGCGGGGCTGCTCCACGGCGTTCATCTCTAGGCAGGGCGTACCGCGTAGCTCCAGCGCGGTGCGTGCCAGTACCACGGAAAAGCGTTTGCGCAGCTGCTTGGGGTCGCACTCGCGCAGATCCCAGGCAGTGCGAATGCCGCTGACCGCTAGCCGCTCCGCCAAGCGCCGACCGACGCCCCATACCTCGCTAACGGCCAGCTGTTTCAGCAGTACTTGTGTGGTAGTGCTTTCGCCGTGTAGCAAACACACGCCTTCATAATGCGGCTGCTTTTTGGCCACGTGGTTGGCAAGCTTGGCTAGCGTGTGTGTCGGCGCAAGGCCCACGCACACGGGCAGCCCTAAATGGCGACGAATACGGCGGCGCAGCGCTGCACCGATGGCTTGGCACTGGGCATCGTCGAAGCCATCCAGGTAAATGAACATCTCGTCGATGGAGTAGGGGGCGACCTCGGGGCAGGCATCGCGCAGCAGTTGGGCCAGCCGTGCCGACATATCGCCATACAGCTCGTAGTTGGAAGAGAGCAGATGAATCGCCCCACGGCGGCGTAGCCCCTCTAACTGGTACGCGGGCGTGCCCATGGCGATCTCCATGGCTTTCATCTCCTCCGAGCGGGCAATCACACAGCCGTCGTTATTCGACATCACGCCAACCGGCTTGCCCTCTAGCGCGGGGTTGAACACCCGCTCGCAGCAGACATAGAAGTTATTGGCATCCACTAACCCGATCATGGCAAGTACTCGTGAATGACGGCGCGCACCACGCCCCATAGCTGGCAGTCGGTGCCTTCTAGCGGCAGCGGCGGATAGTGGGGGTGGGCAGAGCATAGGTGGGGCGTGCCGCGATATAGTGCGTAGCGCTTGATCAGCACTTCCTCGTCGAACATGGCCACGAGGATATGCCCTAAGCGGGGCGTCACGCTGCGGTCGACGACCAGTAAATCGCCTTCGAAGATTCCCCAGCCCTCCATGCTGTCGCCGGTGGCGGTGAGGTAAAACGTTTGGGTGGGGTGTTTGATCAGCCGCGCGTTGAGATCGAGGGTGCGCGGCTCGTAATCTTGGGCGGGGGAGGGAAAGCCGCTAATGCCGGCGCGGCCCGTTTGGGGAGGAAACGGCAGCGGCTGAGACGTTAACGGCAAAGCTGTCGCAACGGGGGCGAGTTGAGACGGCATCGTCGGTATCCTCAAGAATAAATAGTGTGTTTATATACAGTATATATAAACAGTATTTATTCACGAGGCAAAAATTGCAAGCACTGCCCTTAGCGAGCCAGCCACAGCCCCACGACCAAAGCACTGATGACTGTAATAAAGAACACAAGGTTGCGAACGCGGGTATCGCGGCGAGGTTTCATGGCAATCTCCATCAAAAAATGAACGGCGTCGTGGCCCATGGCCGCGTAAAAGCAGCACAAGCGCTGCGCCGAGCATGGTAACGTTTGAGCCACAACGTTTGCACCGCAATGTTTGCATCGTAATGTTCACATTTAGGCGCATCATCAGACGCGCCAGATTTTCGCAGTGAGACCCATTGTTATGAACGACGCTTCCCGAGTAGGCGCGGCGCCTCAGCCGCTTTCGTTGGCCGGTGGGCGGTTGGCGGCATTGAGCTGGGGGCAGTACGACGCACCCACCTGGCTGGCGCTGCATGGTTGGCTGGATAATGCCGCCAGCTTTACACGCTTGGCCCCACGCTTGGTGAGCGCGCTGGGCATTCGCATCGTGGCGATCGATTTTCGAGGCCACGGGCACTCCGCTCATGCCCCGACTGGCAGCGACTACGCGCTTTGGGACTACACCCACGATGTGCTGGATGCCATGGATGCCCTAGGCCTCGAGCAGACCACGCTGCTGGCGCACTCCATGGGCGCGGCGGTCTCTTGCTTGGTCGCGGCCGCGCTGCCGGAAAAAGTAGCGCGACTGATTTTGCTGGACGGGTTGGGCGCGCTCAATACGTCGGCAGAAGAGACGGCCAGCCAACTGCGTAAAGGCATCATCGCTCACCGGCGCTCCTCGTCTCGCACACCGCGCTACCCCGACCTGGAAAGTGCCATTGCGGCCCGGGTGGCGGGCGGCGTCACGCCGTTGGATAGCATCACCGCCACGCCGCTGGTCGAGCGTAATACTCAAGCCACGGCCGATGGCAAAGTGCAAATGCGTACCGACAGCCGCCTGCTCAAGCCCTCTCTGGTGCGCTTTACACCGCCGCAAGTGCTAGCGGTACTGAGCGAGATTCGCGCACCGGTGCTATTGATAGAAGGAGAGCAGGGCATTTTGGGCGAGCGTGCCTGGGCAGCCCAGGCGCGGCAGGCGGTGCCGCAGCTCACTCGGCACGTGCTGGCTGGCGGCCACCATTTGCATTTGGAGCCGCAGGCCGTCGAGCGCGTGGCCGAGGTGATTTGCCGGGAAGGCCACACGGCCAGTTAACGTTGGAACACAAGAACGACGTGTGCGTATGAGACACCATGCCAAAAAGGAGGGGCAGAACGTGGTTAGCCAGTTGACGGGGAGAGCGTTGGGGAGCGGTCGTAAAGTGGCCCTGGTGCTGGGGAGCGGCGGTGCAAGAGGGTACGCCCATATCGGTGTGATTGAAGCGCTGGAGGCCCGAGGCTTCGAGATCATTTCGATTGCCGGGTGCTCCATGGGTGCGCTGATCGGTGGCATTTATGCCTCGGGCAAGCTGCCGGAGTACCGCGAGTGGGTGTGCAACCTCGACTACTTGGACGTGCTCAAGCTGGTCGACGTGACCTGGAGCCCCATGGGGGCGATGCGCGCCAATAAAGTGATGAGCAAATTGGAAGAGTTGGTGGGCGACCGACTGATCGAAGATCTGCCCATCCCAGTGACCACCGTGGCGACGGACTTGGTGCGCCAACGCGAAGTCTGGTTTCAAAACGGCCCGCTGCTACGCGCCATTCGCGCCTCGATTGCCGTGCCTGGAGTGATTACGCCGGTCCACATCGGCGAGCAGGTGCTGGTAGATGGCGGGCTGCTCAACCCGCTCCCCATGATGCCGATTCTCGCCGCCCACGAGGCGGATTTCGTGGTTGCCGTGAACGTTACCGCCCACAGCCCGCAGCCCGTAACGCTGGACGAGCTGCTGCCCCAGGAGGGGGGCGATGACGACCGCACCGCCTTGGAGCGGGACCGCGACGCCAACATAGGCGGCTGGATGGATGAAGTACGCGCCACGACCCGGCGGCTTTGGGGCGGCCTGGGCGGCGGCGGTGACGACAGCGACGACGATGAGACGGTGGACCTGCGCGGTAAGCGCGAGTGGGGCAAGCTGGATATGATTCTGGAGTCGTTCGATATCACCCAGGCGGCGCTGGCGAAGTACAAAGTGGCGGGCTACCCGCCTGACGTACTGATCGAAATTCCCAAAACGGTGTGCAGTACCTACGAGTTTCACCGCGCCAACGAGCTGATTCGGTTAGGCCGCCACCTAGCCGACGAAGCGTTGGAGCGACGCATGCCGAGCATCGCTTCGGATGCAGCTGAGTAGTCGTGACGAGGGCGTGGCGGCGAAAAAACAGTGATTCAACGCAATGGCAGAAAAGGTATCGCTACTGGCCGCGCTTGCGCAGCAGGATATACACCGCCCCGGTGCCGCCATCGATATCGGTGGCGGAGCAGAACGCCAGCACGCCGGGCCACTCCCGTAGCCACGCGTTGGTGTGGCTTTTCAGTACCGGAAAATCGGACGTGGTGCCCCACGCTTTGCCATGCACCACCAGCACACAGCGCAGCCCCTGGGCAGCGGCATCGCGCAAAAAACTCTCCAGCTCCAGCCGCGCCTCTTCCAAGGTGTAACCGTGCAGATCCAACCCCGCCTGCCACGCCGTCTGCCCGCGCTTGAGCTGGCTGAAGGTGCGCCAGGGCAGGTCCGGCACGCTGAACTCTAAATACTCGGAGGGTCGAACCGCCTCCACCCGGCCATCGGACGTGCGCCCGCTGGTTTGCAGCGTACTGCTCTCGACCGCCGCTCGGCGACGCGCTTCGCTGGCATCTGACTGGCGCTTTGGCTTGCCGGGGTCGGCTTGGTTGGTGGCAATACGGCGTACCCCTGCCGCCTGCAGCGCTTGGCGAAAGGCACTGATATCGTCATCGTTGGGCAGGTGTCGCGTCATGGTCGGCTCGAATCAACTAAGTAGTGGTGAAAAAAGGGGCGGTGGATAAAAAACGCTAAGGCGAGACAGTATAGCGAGCTTGGCGCTGCTGTGAACCGGGCGGCGTCAAAGGTACAATCCCCCAACGACCTTTTGACGCCAGGAGCCCTTGTGACCACGCATCTCACCGATGAGTCCTCCCCTTCGACGCTATCGCTGCCGGATTCGGCGCTGGTCAGCGATCTTTTTACACTGCGGGACTATTTGCGCTGGGTCTCCAGCGAGTTCTACTTGGCGGGGTTGCACTATGGGCACGGCACGCAGTCACCCTGGGACGAGGCGGTCGCCCTCTGCCTGGGCGCGCTGCATCTTCCTTGGAACGTCGACCCGGCCGTGCTGGATGCGCGGCTGCTGCCCATCGAGCGTGAGCGGATCATTCGCCTCGCCCGCGAGCGCGTTACCACGCGCCGCCCGCTGCCTTACCTGCTGGGGGAAGCCTTCTTCGCGGGCTACCCCTTCAACGTAGACGAGCGCGTGCTGATTCCCCGCTCGCCGATTGCCGAGCTGATCGAAGATGGCTTTGCGGCGTGGTTCCCCGAAGAGCCGCCCGCCCGCGTGCTGGATTTGTGCACCGGCTCCGGCTGCATTGGCATTGCCACGGCGCTGGTATTGCCCACCTGCGAAGTGGCGCTGGCGGATATCAGCCAGGATGCCTTGGCCGTAGCGCGGCAGAATATTACCCGCCACGATGTCGGCGACCGTGTACGCGCCGTGGAGTCTGACGTGTTCGACGGCCTGGAAGGCCAACGCTTCGACCTGATCGTCTCCAATCCGCCCTATGTCGATGAGCGCGACCTGGCCACCATGCCCGCCGAGTTCCGCCACGAGCCTTCGTTGGCGCTGGGCGCGGGCAGCGACGGCCTGGATATCGTGCGGCGTATTCTGCGCGAGGCCCGGTCACACCTAACGGAAGAGGGGTGGCTGATCGTCGAAGTCGGCAACTCTGACCGCCATGTGGAGGCCGCCTTCCCCGAGGTGCCCTTTATCTGGCTTGAATTCGAGCGTGGCGGCCAGGGCGTGTTTGCCCTGAGCGCCGCTGAACTCGACGCCCATGCGGCGTCTTTTGCGTGAGGAATTAACGCCCATGTCTGGCAATACGTTTGGCAAACTGTTTACCGTCACCACCTTTGGCGAAAGCCACGGCCCCGCGTTAGGGGCCATTGTCGATGGCTGCCCTCCGGGCATTGCGATTAGCGAAGAGGATCTGCAGGGCGATTTGGATCGCCGCCGCCCCGGCAGCTCGCGCCACACCACCCAGCGCAAAGAGCCGGATCAGGTGCGTATTCTGTCCGGCGTGTTCGAAGGCAAGACCACCGGCACCTCGATTGGCCTGCTAATCGAAAACACCGACCAGCGCTCCAAAGATTACTCCAAGATCAAAGACCAGTTCCGCCCCGCCCACGCGGACTACACCTACCATCACAAGTATGGTCACCGGGACTACCGGGGTGGCGGCCGCTCCAGCGCCCGTGAGACCGCCATGCGCGTGGCGGCAGGTGCCATTGCCAAAAAGGTGCTGGCGGCACAGGGCATTCAAATTCGCGGCTACATGAGCCAGCTCGGCCCGATCAAGATCGACTTCAAAACCTGGGAAGCCGTCGATCAGAACGCCTTCTTCTGCCCCGACCCCGATAAAGTCGCCGAGCTAGAAAGCTACATGGACCAGCTGCGCCGGGACCAAGACTCCGTGGGCGCGGAAATTACCGTGATTGCCGATGGCGTGCCCGTAGGCCTGGGCGAGCCGGTCTTCGACCGTCTGGATGCTGACCTAGCGCACGGTTTGATGAGTATCAATGCGGTAAAAGGGATCGAGATTGGCGCGGGCTTTGGCTGCATTGCCCAGCGCGGCAGCGAACACCGCGATGAGATGACGCCGGAAGGCTTTCTTTCCAACCATGCGGGCGGCGTACTGGGCGGTATCTCCAGCGGCCAGCCCATCGTCGCACGCCTAGCGCTGAAGCCGACCTCCAGTATTACCACGCCAGGGCGTTCCATCGATGTGCACGGCGAGCCGGTCGAGGTGATCACCAAAGGGCGTCACGACCCCTGTGTGGGCATTCGGGCAACGCCGATTGCCGAGGCCATGATGGCGATTACGCTGCTCGACCACTGGCTGCGCCACCGGGGCCAAAACGCTGATGTCAGCGTTGATACACCGCGTTTAGGCCAGCAATAACGCCAAGGTACGCTGAGTGGTTCGCTGCTACACTCAAAGAAGACGGTTAAGGAGTGCCCTATGAAAATTAACGTTGAGTTTGACCTGACGCCGGATGAATTTCGGCAGTCGCTGGGGCTGCCCGATGTGGAAGCGTTCCAGCAGAGCCTGCTGGACAACATCCAACGGCAGATGGAATCAGGGGTAGAAGGTTACGACCCCATGAGCTTGATGCGTCCTTTCCTGCAGCAACCCATGATGCAGCAAGGACTTTCACAGGGGCTTGCTAACTTTGGCACCTATCAGCAGATGATGCTGGATATGCTGCGTCAGGCCGGTAGTGCCCATAGTGGCGGTGCCAGCCAAGCAGATAGCGAACCCTCGTCGGCGGCCAGTGAGAAGACCACCAAGGCGAAAGCCACGGCGTCGTCGCGCTCTCGAGCCAAAGGGTAGGCGAGTCAGGCGCTATCAAAAGGGGCCCTGCAGTGGGAGTTAGTGGCATGTTGCAAAGCAGCATGCCACGTATTACTCTTTTTTGCGGTGCAACAATTTGCGATGTGATGAGCCACTCCAGGCTCATGCCAAGGAACGAGAGACAGGAGCAACCACAATGCAAGATAAAATGATGGACGCCTTTAACGCCCAAACCCGCCAAATGTTCGAGCCGATGCGTAAGATGAACTCGCTAATGCTCAACAACATGGAAAAAATGACCCAATACCAGCTGGAAGCGATGAAACGCTACAGCCAAATGGGCACCGAGCGCATCCGCAGCGCCACAGAGATCAGCGACGCCGAAAGCCTGCGCGATTTTGGTACCAAACAAGCGGAAATGATGAACGAGCTTTCCCAGCAAATGCAGGAGGACGCGCGGGTGATGAGCGAAATGAGCCTGCAGTTCAAATCCGAAATGGAAAAGCTGTTTAGCGAAGCCGGACAAAAAATGAGCGAACAAGCCAGCGCGGCCGCCAAAGGCGAGCAGCCTGCCAAGGCGTCCAGTCAGTCGTCTCGCAAGAGCTAATCGTTGAAAGAGTCGTGCGGCGCCCATAAGGCGCCGCCTTCTTTTGTCGTGTTCTTTAGTGCGTTGCCAGGGCGGACGCCGCCCAGCAGGTGAGGGGGAAGTGGTATGCAGTCAGGGTGGAAAATGCCGTCTCAACACTATTCGCAAGAAGAGATGGAGGCATGGAAAGAGCAGCTCGACGACATTGGTGAGCAGTACAAAGCGCTCTTGGGAGACTTGCTGACGCGCATGGCGCCCAGCGAAGCCGCCGACTCCGTCTACAGCGATATGCGCGAGAGCTTCGAAGCCGCCGCCCGTTCGCTGATGAGCAACCCGAATCTGCTGTGGCAGACCCAGTCGCGGCTGCTGCAAGACCAGTGGCTGCTATGGCAGCAGGGCGTGCGCGCCATGGCCGGTGAACAGGTGGCTCCGCTGGTGACGCCGCCCAAACATGACCGCCGCTTCAAGGACGACGCCTGGACCACCGACCCCTACTACATGGCGATCATGCAGCAATACCTGCTGTTTTCGCAGATGGTCGACGAGCTGATTAACGACCTCGACGGGTTAGACCCCGTACATAAGCGCAACCTGACGTTCTATGCCCGGCAGTTGGTGAATGCGATGTCACCCACCAACTTTGTCTCCACCAACCCGGAAGTGATGCGCCGCACCCTAGAAACCAAAGGCCAGAATCTCGTCGATGGCCTGACCCGGCTGCGGGAAGACCTCGCCAACTCGGCAGAGGGCATCAACGTGCGCATGACCGACCGCAGCGCCTTTGGCGTGGGCGAGAATATCGCGGTAACGCCTGGCGCCGTGGTGTATGAAAACGAGCTGATTCAGCTCATTCAGTACACGCCGACCACCGAAAAAACGTTCAAAACGCCGCTGTTGATCGTGCCGCCCTGGATCAACAAGTACTACATCCTCGATCTGCGGGAAGATAACTCGCTGGTGAAGTGGATGGTCGATCAAGGTCACACGGTCTTTCTGATCTCCTGGCGTAACCCAGGTCCCGAGCAGCGCGACATTACCTGGGCCGACTATATGCAGATGGGCCCGATCAGTGCCATGGAGGCCATCGAGCATGCCTGTGGTGAGAAGTCGGTCAACCTGCTGAGCTACTGCGTGGGCGGCACGCTGACGGCCTCTACCGTGGCCTACCTCACCAGCACCCGCCGTGGCCGCAAGGTGAAGTCGGTCACGTACATGGCCACGCTGCAGGATTTCCGCGATCCGGGCGATATCGGCGTGTTCCTGAACGAGCGCGTGGTGCAGGGTATCGAACAAACCATGCAGATGAAGGGCTATCTGGATGGCCGCTCCATGGCCTATACCTTCAACCTGCTGCGGGAAAACGACCTGTTCTGGTCGTTTTATATCAATAACTACTTGAAGGGCGAGATTCCGGCGGCCTTCGATCTGCTCTACTGGAACACCGACGGCACCAACCTAACGGCCGGTACCCATGCGTGGTACCTGCGCCATATGTACCTTGAAAACCGCTTGGTACAGCCCGGTGGCATTGAGCTGGATGGGGTTAAAATCGACCTGCGTAAAGTCTCAGCCCCCAGTTACTTTGTCTCCACTAAAGAAGACCACATCGCCAAATGGAACAGCACGTATTACGGTGCACTGCTGCCCAAAGGCCCGACGACCTTCGTGCTGGGCGGTTCTGGACACATTGCCGGTATCGTGAACCCGCCCCATAAGAACAAGTATGGCTACTGGACCAACGACACGCTGCCCGACAGTCACGACGCCTGGCAGGAAGGCGCGACCTTCCACGAAGGCTCCTGGTGGCCCCACTGGCAAGCGTGGGTGACGGAGAACGGCTATGCGGATGCCGACCCGAAAAAGATGGTGCCCGCCCGCCAGCCGGGGGAGGGGGAGTTAAAAGTGATCGAACCCGCACCGGGCCGCTACGTGCGCATGACCATTCCGGAAGTGTTAGGAGAAATCCCCAGCAGTACTTAGCCGGCGCGTTTTAACGAAGCCGCCTAACACGAAGCCCCCGGCCACGAACGTGGCTGGGGGCTTTTTTATGGCCGCTGGGCTATGGGCATTAGCGCCGACGCACGAACCCCGGCAGCAGCAGTAACCCCGCCAGCAACCAAACGGGCAGGCTGCCCAGTCGGGTGAACGGCGTGAGCCCCTCCATGGCGTAAAACTCGCCGGTGAGGTAGGTGGTCTCGAACTGCGGCGCGCGGTCCACCACGTTGCCACGCGGGTCGATGATCGCGGTAATACCGTTGCTGGTGGCACGTACCACGTAGCGGCCGTTCTCCAAGGCGCGCAGGCGCGCCATTTGCAGGTGCTGGTGCGGGCCAATGGAGGCCCCGAACCACGTATCGTTTGAAACGGTCACGATCACGCCGCTGTCTGCCGCCCGTTGGGCGACCAGCTCAGGGTAGATGATCTCGTAGCAAATGGCGTTACCGATAGCGACACCGGCCGCTTGCATGGGCGTTTGATCCGCAGCGCCCTTGGTAAAGCTGGACATGGGCAAGTCGAAGAAGTTGATTGCGCCGCGCAGCAGGCTCTCCAGCGGCAGGTACTCACCAAACGGCACCAAGTGCTCTTTTTGGTAGCTGCCTTCCACGTTGCCAACGCCAATCACGCTGTTGAAGTAGCGGTCGTCCTCATCCAACTGCACGATGCCCGTCAGCAGCGCGGTGTCGACGGGCAGGTTGGCCTGCACTCGTTCCAGCACGGGCCGCGCCTGGCTATCGATCATGGGCAGCGCGGTTTCCGGCCACAAGATCAGATCTGCCTCGTCTGCGACGTCGCGAGTCAACTCGCTGTAGGTATTGGCGGCGGTGCGCTGGCCTTCGGGGGTCCACTTGAGCAGCTGCGGCAAATTCCCCTGCAGCAGCGCCACGCGAGTCGGTTCGCTGACCGGTGTCGTCCACTGGTGGGGTAGCGCAAGCGGGGCTAGCCAAATGGCTGCCAGCGGAAGCGCGGCCCACCACTGGCGGCGCAGCACTTCCACCCCTAGCGTGCCGGTAAGCACCACCAGCAGCGAGAGTAAGTACACGCCCCCAACGGGTGCCCAGCTAGCCAGCGGGGAGTCCACGTAGCTAGAGCCCACCAGCAGCCAGGGGAAGCCGGTAAACAAGTAAGTGCGCAGCACTTCGCCCAGCACCCACGCGCCTGCGAAAGTGAGCAGCGCCCAGCGGGGGCCGATAAAGCGCCGGTAGAGCCAGAACGTGCCCGCGAAGAACAGCGCCAGTACGCCCACAAACAGCGCGGTTAAAAAGACCGCGAGCGGCACACCGGTATAGCCGTAGTCGTGAATCGAGACGTAAACCCATGAGGTGCCGCTGGCAAACAGCGCCACGCCATACAGCCAGCCTTTTAGCGCTGCCTGGCGCGGGGTAAGCGTGTGTAGGCCCACGTACAACAGACCCATGGCCACCGGGCCTAGCCACCAGAGTTCGAAAGGGGAAGCAGTCAGCGTGGTGAAGCCGCCCGCCACCAGGGCGGCGAGCAGCTGTAGCGTCAACGTGGGTGTAAACCCCATGGCGATATCCTATCTAGGGTGGTAGAGGCAGTGGGAGAACGACCGCCTAGTCGTCCTGTGGTTCGTCGTCAGCGGCGTTGCTGTCGCGGTAGGCTTCGAGCAGGCGAATGCGGCGGTTATCGGCGTTCAGAATGACGAACCGCCAGCCGCCCAGCGTCGTGTGTTCGCCGCGACCGGGTAGGTGACCAAACTGCTGCATCACCAGCCCACCCACCGTATCGAATTCGTCATCGGAGAATTCGGTGCCGAAGCGTTCGTTGAAGTCTTCGATGGGCGTGAGGGCGCGAATGGCGAAGTGGCCGTTCTCCAGCGTGCGGATGTCGTCCTCTTCATCGGTGTCGTGCTCGTCTTCGATATCCCCGACGATCTGTTCGAGAATATCTTCGATGGTGATGATACCCGCCGTGCCGCCGTACTCGTCCACCACGATCGCCATGTGGTTATGGGTTTCGCGGAACTCTTTGAGCAGGGTATTGAGGCGCTTGGATTCGGGAATGAACATCGCCGGACGCAGCACGTCTTCCAGTTTGAACGCGTCGCGGCTCTCTTGCGATTGCGACAGCAGCGGCAGCAGGTCTTTGACCAGCAGAATGCCTTTTACGTCGTCCAGGTTCTCGCCCACTACCGGGTAGCGGGAGTGGCCGGTCTCTTGGATCAACGGCAGGTAGTCGTCCCGCGTTTGGTCGAGGGTAATGGCCGACACCTGAGAGCGTGGGATCAAGATTTCACGCACCTGCTGATCGCTGATATCGAGCGCCCCCTCAATAATCATGATGGCGTCTTGATCCAGCTTCAGTTTCCCTGCGGTGTGGCGTAAAAACGTCATCAGCTCATCCCGCGAGCTGGGTTCGTCGTTGTCTCCGGAAAGGGCGCCAAAGAGTTTCTCGAGCCATGATTTTTGATTGGGGTTGCTCGATCGGTCTTCGCTCATTGCGTCAAATCTCTCAGTTACGAAAAAAGGTGTTACCAGGATGATCGTACGTACACGCCATCGTTTTATCACTGAGTGGCCGTTGACACCACTCTAAACGTTCGCTTGATTTAGAGGGTCGGCTTACGCGTGATAAGGATCAGGAATATCGAGAGTCGCCAACAGCTCGCGCTCTAGCTGCTCCATCTCCTCGGCTTCCTGGTCGTCGATATGATCGTAGCCCATTAAGTGCAGCGTGCCGTGTACGACCATATGCGCATAGTGGTGGGCCAGCGGTTTCTGCTGTTCGTCGGCTTCGCGGGCGACCACGGCGTGGCAAATGATCAGATCGCCCAGCAGCGGCAGGGTGATGCCGGGTGGGTTCTCGAACGGAAACGAGAGCACGTTGGTGGGCTTGTCTTTACCGCGATAGTCGCGATTCAGCGCCTGGCTTTCCTCTTCGTCCACGAAACGGATGGTCAGCTCTTGGCGTTCGTCATCCGAATGGCGAGAAAAGACACAGCTCACCCAATGGGTGAGCTGTTCGAGCGACGGCAGTCGCGGCTCGTCGATGGCCGCCTGCCGGTCGATCACGATATCGCTCATCGGTCGTTCTCTCCCGAGCGGTCGCTATAGCTGTTGCGTTCCATGGCCTGCATACGCGCTTCGCGCTCCTGCTGGCGAGCTTCACGCCGGGCGCGCTCGGCCACTTCCTGCTGAGACTCGAACTCGTCGTAGGCTTCGATGATGCGCTGCACCAGCGGATGACGCACCACGTCCTTAGCGGCAAAGTGGGTCACGCCGATGCCGGGGGTGTCTTTGAGGACGTCCAGCACCTGCGACAGCCCCGAACGCTGCCCGCGGGGCAGGTCGACCTGGGTAATATCGCCGGTGATCACGGCGGTGGAACCAAAACCAATTCGCGTCAGGAACATTTTCATCTGCTCCGGCGTGGTGTTCTGGCTTTCATCCAGAATGATGTAGGAGTTGTTCAGCGTACGGCCACGCATGTAGGCCAGCGGGGCAATCTCGATCACCTGACGCTCGATCAGTTTCGCCACCTGCTCGAAGCCGATCATTTCGTACAGCGCGTCATACAGCGGGCGCAGGTACGGGTCGATTTTTTGCGCCAAGTCGCCCGGCAGGAAGCCCAGTTTCTCACCGGCTTCCACCGCTGGGCGTACCAGCAGAATGCGGCGCACCTCTTGCTGGTTGAGCGCTTCCACGGCAGCCGCCACGGCAAGGTACGTTTTACCGGTACCCGCTGGCCCGATGCCGAAGTTGATGTCGTGTTCGCGGATGCTCTGCACGTAGCGCTGCTGGTTCAAGCCGCGCGGTTTGATCATGGTGCGCGGTGTGCGCATGATCACTTCATCGCTACCGCCTTCGCCATCCTCTTCCTCCTCCAGCGCTTCCAGGCCGGATTCTTGCAGGAACAGGTGCACGGTATCCGCCGAGAGTTCATCGGCGGCGGTTTCACGGTAGAGGTGTTCCAGCACGTTGGCGGCCGCTTTGATACGGTTCGCGGCACCGGCCAGCTGAAAAACGTTGCCACGGTTGCGCAACGTCACGTCCAGGCGGCTCTCAATCAGCTTTAGATGCTCGTCCTGTTGGCCGCAGAGACTTGCGAGACGCTGCGGGTCATTGGGTTCAAGGCTTAGGGTGATAATGCGATTGGCCTGAGGTGATGGCTGGCTCAAGAGTAAGAAACCCGTTAGTTGATGTGTGTGAGTCTCAGCTTACTGCCCCGGCGGGGCCGGGGCAATTACCTAGGATACGCGAGCGATTAATAACGCTCGCCGGAGGCAAGCTCTCCACGCAGCGAGTTGGGCAGCGCTTCGGTGATCTCGACATCGACGAAATAGCCGATCAGCTCGGTCGGGTTGGCCGCGCGGAAGTTCACTACGCGGTTGTTTTCGGTGCGCCCAGAGAGCTGACCGGGGTCTTTCGGTGAAAACCCGGTCACTAGAATGCGCTGCGTGGTACCCACCATACGGCGACTGATTTGCGCCGCCTGCTGCAGAATGCGCTCCTGCAGGATGGCGAGGCGCTGCTTCTTCACGCTTTCCGGCGTGTCGTCGGCCAAGCCAGACGCCGGGGTGCCGGGGCGCGCCGAGTAAACGAAGCTGAACGAGTGGTCGAAGCCGATGCGATGAATCAGATCCATCGTCGCTTCGAAATCTTCTTCCGTTTCACCGGGGAAGCCGATGATGAAGTCGGAGGAGAAGCTGATATCCGGACGGTTCGCGCGTATACGCTCCATCTTCTCGATGTACTCTTCTGCCGTGTGCCCGCGCTTCATGGCGCTAAGGATGCGGTCAGAACCTGATTGCACCGGCAGGTGCAGGTGGCTGACCAGCTCCGGTATCTCGGCAAAGGCGTCCACGAGGCTGTCGGTGAACTCCACCGGATGCGAGGTGGTGAAGCGAATACGGTCAATGCCATCGACGGCGGCTACGCAGGCAATCAGCTCGGCCAGGTCGATCTCGTCGCCGTCGTCGTTCTCGCCACGGTAGGCGTTCACGTTCTGGCCCAGCAGGTTGATCTCTCGCACGCCCTGGTCGGCCAGGTGGATGACTTCATCCATCACCGCCTCGAAGGGGCGCGAGACCTCTTCGCCACGGGTGTAGGGCACCACGCAGAACGTACAATACTTAGAGCAGCCTTCCATGACCGAGACGAAGGCCGTCGCGCCATCGGACTTGGGCTGGGGCAAGTGGTCGAACTTCTCGATTTCCGGAAAGGTGACGTCCACCGCCGCAATTTGGTTGTTGTTGCGGGCGTCGAGCATTTTCGGCACGCGGTGCAGCGTTTGCGGGCCAAAAATCATGTCCACGTAAGGGGCGCGTTTGCGCAGCGCCTCACCCTCCTGGCTGGCCACGCAGCCACCCACACCAATTACCAGATCGGGATTGGCGTCTTTCAGCTTTTTCCAGCGGCCTAGCTGGTGGTACACCTTATCCTGCGCCTTTTCACGAATGGAGCAGGTGTTGAGAAGGATGACATCGGCCTCCTTCTCGTTATCGGTGAGCTCCAACTGGTGAGATTCGCCGAGTAGGTCCGCCATACGCGAGGAGTCGTACTCGTTCATTTGGCAGCCGTGCGTTTTGATGAAGAGCTTCTTCGCCATCGGTACCTGTCATCTATGGGTCGTCAAAGGGGACGAGGGATGAATGAAATAACGGTGAGACAGCGGCAGCGCTGCCGTCGAATGGCTGCATTATACGGACACAGCAAACCAGGGGCTAGCATTCCCCCATAATCGATACTTGACCCGCGCGATTCAATCAGTATACTACGCACCGTGTTTGAGCAGTTCCTCGATAGCTCAGTTGGTAGAGCAAATGACTGTTAATCATTGGGTCGCAGGTTCGAGTCCTGCTCGAGGAGCCAAAACACTTGTCAGCACAATTGCTTAGAACATTTTAAGTGAATACTGATAAGTGATAGGCTCTGCTTCAAACGCAACAGCAAACAATGTTCCTCGATAGCTCAGTTGGTAGAGCAAATGACTGTTAATCATTGGGTCGCAGGTTCGAGTCCTGCTCGAGGAGCCAAGCTGCTGTTCTGCTAAAGATCTTTCTGTTGTTCCCCGATAGCTCAGTTGGTAGAGCAAATGACTGTTAATCATTGGGTCGCAGGTTCGAGTCCTGCTCGGGGAGCCATCTAGCTTACCATCTTTCCTATCTAAATGAGTGCCCGCCCGCTGCCAACTGGCATTTTGGGTGATTTTTTGTGCGTGGCTGTTTGTGGCGAGTCATTTCTTAACGCTTGTCCACGCTTCGCGTAAACTAGTTGCTTCAATTTATAGCGTGGGAAGGTGTCGTGGGGAAAGCGGCTAGCCTGCAGGCGCTGCAGGTCTTTAAGTGTTTGAGCGATGAAACGCGGCTGATGCTGGTGCTGTTGATTGCCCAGGAGCAGTCGCTGTGCGTGTGTGAGATGACCTACGCGCTGAAGGAGTCCCAGCCCAAAGTGTCGCGCCATTTGGCGCAGCTGCGCCAGTGCGGCCTGCTGATGGATCAGCGGGAGGGGCAGTGGGTCTACTACCGTTTAGCGCCGCAGCTGCCTGCCTGGGCGCAGTCGATTATTGATTCAGGTGCGCAGGGGAGTGCGGTGCAGCTTGAGGCGCTGACGCAGCGCTTGGCGCGTATGGGGGATCGTCCGGCGCGGCGCGCTGCCCTCTGCTAGCAGCGTTTCGGTTCCAGCAAGCATCCACAAAAAACGCCAGCCCTCGGGCTGGCGTTGTTGTTGCTAGCGCAGAGTAAGCGTGGGTTAACGCTTGGCCATGCGCTGGCTCTCTTGCAGGTGAACGTAGTCAAGCAGCACTTCAGCGGCTTCGAGCACGTGGGCGCGGTCCACAGGCATCTCTTCGTCGTCGCTGTCGTTCTCAGCTTCGGCATCTTCCGTGGCGGCGGTGCCGTCGCTACGCGCGTCCATCCACTCTTCCAGTTCAGGCAGCCCCAGGGCGCGGCGGCGCTGGTTTTCCAGTGAGAGCTGTTCGGCTTCTTGGGCTTCTAGCTCGCGTTGGCGCTGTTCCCGGTTCAGGCTGACGCTGGTGTGCTGTTCACGCAGCTGGCGAGCCAGCGTGGACTGACGCTCCAGGTAGCGGAAGTTGGGGTTCTCTTTGGCGCGCTCTTCATGGCGAGCAATCAGCGCGGGCAACACGCGTTCCGGCTCGCCGTAACGGCGGTACTGTACGTTTTGCACGTTGTCCCACGCCAGGGCGTTATCCAGGCTGCTTTCGCCAATGCGCTCGGGGTCGATCAGGCTAGGGAAGGTGATGTCCGGTTCGACACCGCGATTCTGGGTGCTGTCACCTGAAATGCGGTAGAACTTGGCGCGGGTCAGTTTGATCTCGCCGTGGCTCAGCTCGTTCAGGGTTTGAACGGTACCCTTACCAAAGGTCGAGGCGCCCACCACGATGCCGCGGCCATAGTCTTGAATGGCACCGGCGAAGATTTCCGAGGCAGAGGCCGAGAGGCGGTTTACCAGCACGGTGAGTGGGCCGTCGTACACGGTGCCTGCTTCGGTGTCGCCGTAGAGCTGAATGCGGCCCTGGGCGTCGCGTACCTGCACGGTGGGGCCACGATCGATAAACAGGCCGATCAGCGAGTTGGCCTCTTGCAGTGCGCCGCCGCCGTTATTGCGCAGATCGAGCACGATACCTTCCACACCCGCTTGTTTGAGGTTCTCGATTTCGCGGGCCACGTCGCGGGTGGTGCTGCGATACTCTTCTTCACCGGCTTGCCAGGCGTCGAAATCGACGTAGAAGGTGGGCACGTTGATGACGCCGATGCGATGTGGCTCGCCGTCGCGCATCACTTCGATCACTTCGCTGTCAGCCGCCTGATCTTCCAGGCTGACCGTGTCGCGGGTGATCTCGACGATTTGCGAGCGGGTCATGTCCACGGCTTGGGCAGGCACTACGTCCAGGCGTACCACGGAGCCTTTGGGGCCGCGAATCAGATCGACGACGTTATCCAGGCGCATGCCGACGACGTTGACCATCTCGCCCTCTTCCTGGCCGACGGCGATGATGCGGTCGGCCGGTTCCAGCACGCCTGCGCGCTCAGCGGGGCCGCCGGGCACGAGGCTGGAGACTTTGACGTATTCACCGTCCGCTTGCAGCAGCGCGCCAATGCCTTCCAGCGAGAGGCTCATCTGAATATCGAAGGATTCGCCTTGACGAGGGGAGAGGTAGCCGGTGTGTGGGTCGATGGTGCCGGAGATAGCGGCCATCAGCAGGCCAAACACATCTTCCGATTCCGCTTGGCGTAATCGCGAGAGCTGACCTTCGTAGCGCTGGCGCAGGTTGTCTTCGATCTGCTCCGCGTCCTGGTCGGTAAGAGCGAGGGTCAGGGCGTCGTTTTTCAACCGTTTGCGCCATAGCTCGTCCAGCTCGCTGTCGCGGGTGGCCCAGGGAGCGTCTTCACGATCCACTTCCAGGCGCTCGTCGCTGTTGAACTCCAGCGATAATCCTTCGTCCAATTCGGCGAGCAGCCACTCCAGGCGGGCGGTGTGACGCTCGCTCAGGCGGTTGTAAAGGGCGAAAGCGTCGTCCAGGTCGCCATCGAACAGCACGTCGGCCATGTCGTTCTCAAGGTGGCGATAGGGTTCGATGTCTCGGTTCAGTAGGTAGGCGCGCTGACCATCCAGAATATCCAGATAGCGTTGGAAAGCTTCCTGCGACCACTGCTCGTTGAAAGTAATATCAGCATAGTGGCCGTAGCGGAGTGAATCCGCAATTTCCACTGCCGCTTGGCGTTGTTCGTCGGTCGGCGCGAGTTGCGCCAGCGCTGCCGGGCTGGTGATCACCAGCATCACGGCAAGGGCGACCGAGCGCGAAAGCGTTGCAAACAAGCTCATCAGTCAAGCTCTCCCGGATTTGTGTACACTCATTCTTCCCTAGACCCGCAGTTAGCCTATGAGTTGCGTAGGCCGAGGGAGCATTGTAGCAGGTCATTTCCCCTGTGAGACTCAATCATTACTGTTATGAGGAATTCCATGTCCGAGGCTTTCAACGCGGAACGTTTAACGCGGCTGTGCGATTTTTTGCAGCAGTCGCCTACGCCATGGCATGCCACCCAGAGCATGACTGAGCGTTTGGAGCAGGCGGGCTTCACGCGCCTGGAAGAGACCGCGAACTGGCAGCTCGCGCCAGGAAAGCGCTACTACGTGACGCGTAACGATTCGTCGGTGATCGCGTTTCAGTTACCCGCTGGCAAACTGACTAACCTGCGTATGATGGGCGCTCACACCGATAGCCCAGGGCTGCGCCTGAAGCCCAACGCGACCCAGTACTCGGCCGGCTGGCTGCAGTTGGGCGTGCAGGTATATGGCGGCGTGCTGCTAGCCCCCTGGTTCGACCGCGATTTGGGTTTGGCGGGGCGTGTACACGTGCGCCATGCCGATGGCCGTTTGGAAAGCGTGCTGCTGAACGTAGACCGCCCCATCGCGATGATTCCGAGCCTCGCGATCCACATGGACCGCGACGTGAACGGGGGGCGCTCGATCAATCCGCAAACGCAAATGGCACCGGTGCTGATGCAGAGCGATACCGCCAAATTGCACGAGCTATTGGGGCAGTGGCTGGAAGAGCAGCACGGCCTGCGTGCGGTCGAGGTGGTGGATTTCGAGCTGGGCTTTTACGACGTTCAGCCGCCGTCACTGGTTGGGCTGCGCAAAGAGCTGCTGGCCAGCGCACGGCTGGATAACCTGCTGTCGTGCTTCGTTGCCCTAGAGGCGCTGCTGGAGTGCGATGGCAGCCAAGGAGCGCTGCTGGTGGCGAACGACCATGAAGAGGTGGGCAGTGCCAGCGCCTGCGGCGCACAGGGGCCGTTCCTGGGCGATGTGCTAAAGCGCTTGAACGCCCAGGTCGGTGGCGGCAGTGAGGAGTCGCTGATTCAGCTGATCCAGTCGTCGCTGATGATCTCCTGCGATAATGCCCACGCGCTGCACCCGAACTTCCGCGACAAGCACGATGAGCGCCACGGCCCGGCCATCAACGGTGGCCCGGTGATCAAGGTGAACGCGAGCCAGCGCTACGCCACCAATAGTGTCACCGGCGCGCTGTTCCGGGATGTGTGCCGCGAAGCGGATGTGCCGGTGCAGTCATTCGTCACCCGGGCAGATATGGGCTGCGGCAGCACGATTGGGCCGATTACCGCTACGGAAGTGGGCGTGCCGACCATCGACGTAGGATTGCCCCAGTGGGCGATGCACTCGATTCGTGAAACGTCCGGCACGCGAGATGTGGATTACCTGACGCGGGCGCTGACGGTGTTCCTGAATCGCCCAACGCTCTCCTGATTCAACCGCCCGGTTAGAAACGAAAAAGGCCCGCTGACTGAGTCAGCGGGCCTTGCTATTGCTAGCGTAATTCGGTGTTGGTGGCTACGCCCTGATTTGAACAGGGGACCCCATCATTATGAGTGATGTGCTCTAACCAGCTGAGCTACGTAGCCGTTCAACGGGGGCGAATATTACTCAGGGAGACGCCGCCCGTCAAGCATTTATTTCTTTTCTAGCTTATACGTTAAAGCGGAAGTGGATCACGTCGCCATCTTTGACGATGTACTCTTTGCCTTCCAAGCGCCATTTGCCGTTGTCTTTGGCGCCTTGCTCACCGCCCAGCGCGACGTAATCGTCATAGGCGATGACTTCGGCGCGAATGAAGCCCTTCTGGAAATCGGTGTGAATCACACCGGCGGCTTCCGGCGCGCTGGCGCCCTGTTTCACGGTCCAGGCGCGGACTTCTTTCACACCGGCGGTGAAGTAGGTTTGCAGGCCCAGCAAGGCGTAGCCCGCACGAATCACGCGGTCGAGTCCTGGCTCTTCCATACCCATTTCGGCCAGGAACATGCTGCGCTCTTCGTCTTCGAGCTCGGCAATTTCGGCTTCTAGCTGGTTGCACACCGGCACGACGACCGCGCCTTCTTCGGCGGCGATCTCTTTGACGATGTCCAGGTAGGGGTTGTTCTCGAAACCATCTTCATTGACGTTGGCAATGTACATGGTGGGCTTGAGGGTCAAGAAGCCGAAGCTTTTCACTTGGCGCTTCTCGTCCTCGTCTAGCCCAAAGCTGCGCAGCGGCTGGCCTTCGGCCAGATGCGGTTGGATCTTGTCCAGCACGGCTTTGGTGGCAATGGCGTCTTTGTCGCCACCTTTCACCACGCGCACCAGGCGCTGGCTGGCTTTCTCGACGGTGTCCAAGTCGGCCAGGGCAAGTTCCAGGTTGATGGTCTCGATATCGGCGCGGGGGTCGACCTGGTTGGCGACGTGGATGACGTTGTCGTTATCGAAACAGCGCACCACGTGGGCAATCGCTTGGGTTTCACGAATATTGGCCAGGAACTTGTTACCCAGGCCTTCCCCCTTGGAGGCGCCCGCTACGAGGCCCGCGATGTCCACGAACTCCATGGTGGTGGGCAGCACTTTTTCGGGCTTTACGATGGCCGCCAGCTTGTCCAGTCGCGGGTCGGGCATCGGTACGATACCGACGTTGGGTTCGATGGTGCAGAACGGAAAGTTCTCCGCATCAATGCCAGATTTGGTCAACGCATTGAAGAGCGTGGATTTGCCTACGTTGGGTAGGCCGACGATACCGCAGTTAAAGCCCATAAAATAACTTCCTGACCGCTAGGGCGGCGCAACCGTTCGTGCACCTGCCCGGTGTGAAAAGAGTGCGTTCGTAACGCGTGGTAATAGAGTCCGACAGCGTGCTGCTATTTTACGCTATGTAGGCGGTTCATGGCTTTAGCCCAGTCACCGGAAAGCGCGAGCGGCAGCGTGGCCAGGCACTCGTCCAGCGAGCGCTCGATGGCTTCTTGCTCGGCCTTGCCGGGGCGGCCCAGCACGTAATTGACCACCTGCTTCGCCTCGCCGGGATGGCCAATGCCAATGCGCACGCGGTGAAACTGCTTCTGGTTGCCCAGGGCGCTGATAATATCGCGCAGCCCGTTGTGGCCGCCGTGCCCGCCGCCGGTTTTGTAGCGTGACTGCCCCGGGGGAAGGTCGAGCTCGTCGTGCGCGACCAGCAGATTCTCCGGGGATAGTTTGAAGAATTGGGTAAGCGCTGCGACCGCCGCACCGCTACGGTTCATGAACGTGGTGGGGTTGAGCAAGTGCAGCTCATGGTCACCCACACGGGCTTTGGCGTAGAGCCCTAAAAACTTTTTCTCAGGACGCAGTTCGGTGTGGGCGCTGCGTGCAATGGCGTCGACTAGCCAAAAGCCCGCGTTGTGTCGGGTGGCGTCGTATTCAGCGCCTGGGTTGCCCAGTCCTATAATGGCCGTTACCTGGCTCATTTTCCCACCTCCAACGGTTCTGGAAGATATGACGACGTGTGACGGAGCTGCCTCCGCAGGCAGCTGACTGAGGCTATCGAGCCCCGTGCCGCAAAAAAAAATCAAGCGCCGAAGCGCTTGATTTTAACATCCTTGGGCCATGCGAGCATGGCCCAGGTAGCGCTGGTCAGCGTGGGCTGTCAGCACCTTTAGCAAGGCTTACTCGGCGCTGCCTTCTGCGTCGCCTTCACCTTCGCCTTCTTCTTCGTCATCGCCACGTACTTTCACTTTGGTGATGCTCAGAATGGCGTTGTCGTGCTCTTCACCGTGGGCCAGGTCAACAGACGTGACGCCGGCCGGCAGGGTCAGGTCAGACAGGTGCAGGGTAGTGCCCAGCTCGACCTTGCTGATGTCCACTTCTAGGAAGTCCGGGAGGTCTTTCGGCAAGCAGCTGATGGCGACTTCGTTCGCCAGCACGTGCAGTTCGCCGCCCTGGTCTTTGATGCCGACACACTTCTCTTCGTTCACCACGTGCAGCGGCACGTTCATGGTGATTTCGTGAGTGGCGTCAACACGCAGGAAGTCAGCGTGGGTCAGCAGCGGCTTGAACGGGTGACGCTGCAGGTCACGAACAACCACTTGCTCTTCTTTACCGTCGATCACCAGCTTGATGACAGAGGAGAAGAAGGACTCGTCTTCGATCGCCTTGTAGAACGCAGTTTTTTCTACGGAGATCGACTGAGCGCCTTTCTCACCGCCGTATACAACGGCCGGTACTTGTTGGTTCGCACGACGCAGGCGGCGGCTCGCACCTTTCCCCAGGTCGTTACGAACGCTGGCTTGCAGGATAAAATCAGACATGGAATTTGCCTCTTGGTTTAAGTAAGGAAACGCCGCCGCCCGCGACCAGACGACGACGTTTCCAGGGCCCCAAGTGGGGGCTCATAACGTCAGGCGTTAGTGAAACATCGCGCTGACGGATTCCTCGTTGCTGACGCGGCGAATGGCTTCCGCAATCAGGCCAGCAACGCTCAACTGGCGAATTTTTCCGCTGCGACGCGCATGGTCGGCGAGCGGAATGGTGTCGGTCACGACAACCTCGTCCAGTACAGAGTTGGTGATGTTGTCGACCGCGGGGCCGGACAAAATCGGATGCGTGGCGTACGCAACAACGCGCGCAGCGCCGTGGTCTTTCAGAGCTTCACCGGCTTTACACAGCGTGCCGGCGGTGTCGATCATGTCATCGACGACCACGCAGGTGCGGCCTTCGATTTCACCGATGATGTGCATCACCTGGGCTTGGTTCGCCTGGGGGCGACGCTTGTCGATGATGGCCAGATCAGCGTTGAGCTGCTTGGCGATGGCGCGGGCACGCACGACGCCACCAACATCGGGGGAAACAACCACGAGATCGTCGTAGTTTTGACGCTCGATGTCGTCCAGCAGGATCGGTGAGCCGTACACGTTATCAACCGGTACGTCGAAGAAACCTTGGATTTGGTCAGCGTGCAGGTCCATGGTCATGACGCGGTCAACGCCTGCTTTCACCATCATGTCCGCCACGACTTTGGCAGAGATGGGAACACGGGCGGAGCGTACACGACGGTCCTGGCGGGCATAACCAAAATAGGGAACCACTGCCGTAATACGGGTCGCTGAGGCGCGACGCAGAGCGTCGACCATCAGGATCAGTTCCATCAGGTTGTCGTTCGTCGGGGCACAGGTGGATTGCAGGATGAAGACATCCTTACCACGCACGTTCTCATTGATCTCGACCGCGATTTCGCCGTCGCTAAATTGACCAACCGTTGCGTTACCCATACGGCTGTCTAAGCTCTCGGCAATCTTTTGAGCGAGTTCGGGATTGGCATTCCCGGTGAAAACCATCAATTTTGACACGCGCAGCCACCTTTGCAGTGTTGGGGATCAGGGGAGAAAACGCAGATCAACATTAGAATTGGCTGGGGTACCAGGATTCGAACCTGGGAATGCCGATACCAAAAACCGGTGCCTTACCACTTGGCGATACCCCAGCAATAACCTAATGCGATGACCGGGCGCTTTCAGCAGCCCAGAGCATCTTGTAGGGGAGAGGTGTTAAGTCCGCGCGCGACCCATGCTTGCCAGCGCTGATTAGCCTGTTCAACCACCGTTTGCGCAGCTTCTTTGGAATCGAATGCTGCAAACAAACAGGCGCCTGTGCCCGTCAGCCGACTAGGTGCATGCTGCGCGAGCCAGTCAAGCGCTTCCGCGATATGCGGGTAGCGTTTTTTGACGGTAGCTTCGCAGTCATTACGCCACTCGGCCACTCCCCCCTGCAGTGCGCGCGCCATAGTAATGGGGAGGCTGTCGCGTGTCAATTCCGAGTCATGGAAGATGGCCGGGGTGGAAACGCTAATGCCGGGGTGAATGACCGCGAACCACGGAGTGTCGAGGGTCACGGGCGTCAGCTTTTCGCCGATGCCTTCCGCCCAGGCGCTGCGGCCATGGACGAAAACCGGCACGTCGGCACCCAAGGCTAGCCCCAGCTCTGCCAGGGAGGCATCGCTAAGCCCCAGCTGCCAGAGCTGGTTGAGTCCTTTGAGCACGGTGGCCGCGTTGGAGCTGCCCCCACCCAGACCGCCGCCCATGGGCAGGTGCTTCTCGATGGTGATCGACGCACCTAGGTGGGTGCCGCTGGCCTGCTGCAATAACGCGGCTGCCCGAACGATCAGGTTGTCATCGTGGGCGACGCCTGCCATTGGCGTCATGAGTTCGATGACGCCATCGTGGCGTAGTGTCATGCTCAGGTAGTCGCACAGGTCGATGAGTTGAAACAGCGTCTGCAGTTCATGGTAGCCGTCTGGGCGACGCCCTACGATATGCAGCATACGGTTCAGCTTGGCGGGAGCAGGTAGGGTAAGGGTGTGGAGTATTGCGGACATGCCGTCTCTCTACTGCTAAACGTATGAAAAAGGGCTGGCGCTGGGCCAGCCCGAGGAGCCTATTCCGTCGCCTGCCACTGGTTGACGACCAGCGTAATGCGCACGTCGCCGTAGTTCATCACCAAGCGGCGCGGCAGCCACATGCCTTCGGCCTGCTCCCAGTCGCGGTAATCGATGTCCCAGCCGTCCTGCTGCAAGAAGCTGGGGAAACCCAGCTCGTCGGTTTCGAGCTGGTAGCTGGCGTGGTCGCCGGGCAGGCCGCGCACCCAGTCGGGCATGGCGCGCACCGGTAACGACCAGCCAAGCTGCTCTTCCATCAAGGCTTCGGGGGTTTCGGCTTCGAAACGGCCTTCGCTGGTGGTCAGTGAGAAACGTCCTTCACGGCCTTCCAGAACGCTGCGGCCGCCACCGAAGGGGCCGCTGATCAGCATGCGGAAGTAGTAGGGCGTTTGGTTCCAGTCCAGGTTGGCGCTGGTGTTCTCCTGGGGCGTGCGCAGACCTGCTTTACCGACCAGCGTCCAGCTATCGAACGCTTCCACCTCGGCCTGCTGGCGCTCCCACTGTCCGGCTTGACGGCCACTCTCATCGACGGGCGCTTGGCTGGCACACCCCGCCAGTGCGGCCATGGCCAGCGCAGCTACCCATAGGCGTGCAGAGCGGTAGCGTGGCGAGGTCGGCGTGCTGTGCAAAAAAGAAGTCAACATAACTGGCTCCATGTCCGTGCTGTCGATAGAGAGGAAACGCGGGCGGCGGTGACGCGCGCCCACAAAACGTATGCCTTAGGGCGTGCGCGAGGGGGTAAGTTCAGGATAGCGCTCGAGCAGGTCGTCTATTTGCGGATGATACGTCGCGCGCTGAAGAACGCGCTCGATGAGTTGCCGCGCTTCGTCGCTACGGCCCAGCGAGTGCAGCACCTCAGCCAAGTGGGCGGCAATTTCTTGGTCGGGCATCTGAGCGTAGGCGCTTTCCAACCATGCCAGCGCGTCGTCGGGCTGACCGAGGCGGAAGTACACCCACCCCATGCTGTCGAGCACCGCCGGGTTATCCGGGTCGGCTTCGTAGGCACGCTCAATGAGGTCGCGGGCCTCTTCCAGCCTGCCGGGGAGGTTGAGGTCAGCGAGGGTGTAGCCCAGCGCGTTCAGCGCATCGGCGTTGTTGGGCTCGGTGCGCAGAATTTGCCGTAAGTCCCGCTCCATGCCTGCCAAGTCACCCATCTCCCAGGCGCGCATGGCGCGTAGGTAGAGCAGGCTAGTGTCATCCGGCGTGCGGGTGATTTCGCGATCCAACAGCGCCGTGGCGTCCTCTTGCAGTGAGAGTTCGTCCAATAGCTGCACTTCTAAGCGGACCAAGTCGCCGAAATAGGCGTCGTGGCGCATACGCTCGATGCGCAAGAACGCACGGGCGTCCAGAAGGCGGTCGTCTTCAATCAGCATGTTGGCGGCAGCGGCCCGGGCGGGCAGGAACTCTTCGCCCTCGTGTACCTGGCGGTAGTAGAGAAGGGCGTTGTCCACTTCACCCTGCGACTGCGCAATCGCGCCCATCAGAAAGTAGGCGACGTTGGGGATGTTCTCTTGACCGATCAGCGGTTGCAGTAACCGGTAGGCAGGCTCGCTGTGGCCCTCTTCTAAGTAGAGCTGCGCCAGCGCGATACGCAAATCCTGGTTGCCGCCGTGGCTATCGAGCAGCGCGTTGGTTTGCACTTCGGCGGCAGCGATGTTGTTGAGGCGAATTTCCGCCTGCGCCAGCATCAGGATGAAGCGTACGTCGTCAGGGGCTAGGCTCAAGCCCTGTTGGGCAGCTTGCTGGGCGCCGCGATGGTCGCCGGTTTCCAGCGCTAAGCGGGCTTTCGCCAGCCACAGGGCGGCGGACTCGGGCTCCTGCTGCTCTACTTCATCTAAATAACGCTGGGCCGTTTGCGTTTCGCCTAAGGCGGCTTCGATCAGTGCCGTGCCGAGCAGGACGTCGCTATGAAACTCGCGTTCAGATATTTCGGGCTGGGCCAGATAGCTGCGTAGCTGCTGTGCCAGTAGCCGCAGCGGTGCCTCTTCGGCCACCGCAATTTCAGCGAAGGTGGCAATCTCGCCGTTGCCATCTGCTTCAGCAATGGCGAGCCGCTGCTCGAGGCTGTCGAGCCAGTCGCCCCGCTGCAGCGACAGCGATGCCAGCAGGCGATTGGGCGTTTCTGCGCGGGGGTCGAGTTCCCGCCAGCGCAGCGCCGAGGCTTCCATTAGCGCAGCGTCGTTGCCAAACCGAGCGGCGAAGGTAGCGCGTTCGGCAAGCCCCGGTGAGGGATAGCGCTGCGCGGCGTCGAGATAGCCTTGCCCCGCATAGCGATAGTCGCCGCGCTGCCCGGCCAGCTCCGCTGCCAGCAGGGTGCTCAACCCAGCGGCATCTAACCCGCGCGTGACGGGCGGCGCCGAGGCCATGGGGTCTTCGACGCGAGCGTGCTCGTCGTCACCCAACAGCGCAGGCGAGAGCTGGCAGCCGCTCAGTAGCAGCGTGGCGGCCAGGGGAAACAGTGGAAAACCCGAAAACGAAAGGGGAATACCCAGAAGTGTTGCGCGATGGGGCATGCGTATCTCGATCAAGTGGCCGAGTGTTCAGCATAGCGGCTTGGCTGCCTGCGGCAAAGTGGTGTGCGCCAGAAGATGCTCGGCTGTGATAGAATGATCCACCTTGAAAAAGAGCCGAGTCAGCGCAATTCACTCAATAGGCTGCTCTCTTAGACTTGTATCAGCAAGCCAAGAAACAATGACCGACAGTGACGTGACGACCGATCCACTAGCGAAGACGCATAACCCATGACGCTTCTTGCCCTGGGAATCAATCATCGTACTGCCACCGTAGCGGTGCGTGAGCAGGTAGCCTTTACGCCGACGCAGCTAGAAAGCGCGTTGGCCGAGCTGCGTAGCCTGCCGCACATCAGCGAAGCGGCGGTGCTATCGACGTGTAATCGCACGGAACTCTACTGTGTGACGGATGCCGCCGGTGAGCAGACCGTGCTGGACTGGCTGGGTCGTTTTCACAATTTACGCGTGGAAGAACTCTCCCGCTGCGCTTACCACTACCACGACAACGACGCCGCTCGGCACTTGATGCGCGTGGCCGTTGGTCTGGACTCCATGGTGTTGGGCGAGCCGCAAATTCTCGGCCAGTTGAAAGAGGCCTATCAGCAGGCGCGTCAGGCCAAAGGCCTGGGCGGTGAGCTGGAGCGCCTGTTCCAGCACACGTTTGCCGTGGCCAAACAGGTGCGCACCGAAACTGGCATCGGTAAAAATCCGGTGTCCGTTGCCTATGCTGCCGTGAGCATGGCTAGCCGCATATTCGATGATTTCAGCCGCGCCAACGCGTTACTGATTGGGGCCGGTGAGACCATCGAGCTGGTGGCCCGTCACCTGCACGAAGCCGGGGTGCGCCAGCTCACCGTTGCCAACCGTACTCGAGAGCGCGCCGAGCAGGTCTCTTCCTCGCTGGGGGGGACGGCGATTACGCTGCCGGAGATTCCCGATGCGCTGGAACGCGCCGACATCGTCATCTCTTCCACTGCCTCGCCGCTGCCGATTCTGGGCAAGGGTATGGTCGAGCGGGCGCTGAAAAAGCGCCGCCATCGCCCGGTCTTCATGGTAGACATCGCCGTGCCCCGGGATATCGAGCCGGAAGTGGGGGAGCTGGCGGACGTGTTCCTCTATACCGTCGATGACCTGGAAGAGGTGATCGAAGAAAATCGGCGTCATCGCCAGGTTGCGGCCGACCAAGCCGAGTCGCTGATCGAACACGGCGTGGGGAGCTGGCAGCAGGAGCGGCGGGTACGCAACGGGGGCGAGGTGATTCGCGATTTTCGGCGTCACGGTGAATCGCTGCGCGACCAAGCCCGCGACCAAGCGTTGGAGCGCCTGGCCAAAGGCGAAGACCCTGCCAAAGTGGTCGAGCGTTTGGCGCACCAGCTCGCTAACCGCTTCATGCATCAGCCGACGCTGACCATTCGCGAAGCGGCCGCCCAGGAAAACCACGATTTGCTCAGCGCCGCGCCGCGCCTGTTACTGCCTCCGAAGCCCGCCTTCGAGCAGCCTGCGCCCTCGGCAAAACGCCAGAAGGATGATACGCCCGCATGAAAGAGACTTTGCGCCAACGTTTAGACAGCTTTTCCGACCGGTTCGAAGAGCTGGCCATGCTGCTGTCGGATCCTGAGGTGATCAACCATCAGCAGCGCTTTCGCGACTACTCCCGTGAGTACGCCGAACTCGAAGAGCTGGTCGCCGCGTGGAAACGCTACCTCGACGTGGAACAGGGCATTGCCGAGGCCGAGCAGCTCAGCCGCGATAGCGACCCCGAGATGCGCGAGCTGGCCGAGATGGAGATTCTCGATGGCCGCGAGCAGTTGGAAACGCTCGATGCAGAACTCAAGCGCCTGCTGATTCCGAAAGATCCGGACGATGGTCGCGGCGTCTTCTTGGAAGTGCGCGCGGGCACCGGGGGCGATGAAGCGGCGATTTTTGCGGGCGACCTGTTTCGTATGTACTCCCGCTATGCGGAAAAGCGCGGCTGGCGCGTCGAAATTGTTAGCGCTAGCCACGGCGAGCAGGGCGGTTATAAAGAAGTGATCTCCCGGGTGAAGGGCGATGGCGTTTATGCACGGCTCAAGTTCGAATCGGGCGCTCACCGGGTGCAGCGCGTACCGGCGACCGAATCCCAGGGGCGTATCCACACGTCAGCGTGCACCGTCGCGGTGATGCCCGAGGTGGACGAAGTGGGCGATATCGATATCAATCCGGCCGATTTGCGGGTCGATACCTACCGCTCCAGCGGTGCCGGTGGTCAGCACGTCAACACCACCGACTCCGCGATCCGGATTACCCACCTGCCCACCGGCGTGGTCGTGGAGTGCCAGGAAGAGCGTAGCCAGCACAAGAACCGCGCCAAAGCGATGTCGCTGCTGGCCGCCAAGCTCAAGCGCAACGCGGTGGATTCCCAGCGCCAGGAGCAAGCCGATGCCCGCCGCTCGCTGGTAGGCTCTGGTGACCGCAGCGAGCGAATTCGGACGTACAACTTTCCTCAGGGGCGCATTACCGACCACCGTATCAACCTGACGCTCTACAAGCTGACCGAAGTAGTGAGCGGTGAGCAGTTGGACGACGTGATCGAGCCGCTGATTCACGAGTACCAAGCGGAACAGCTTTCGGCCCTGCAGGACGCGTAATGACGTTCGATGCCTTGCTGAACAGCGCGGCCCAGCGGCTGCAGCGCGCCGGTTCGCCATCGCCACGGATCGATGCCGAGGTGCTGATGGCCTTTGCCACGGGGCGCAGCCGCACATGGCTATACACCTGGGGCGATGGTGAATGCCCTACTTGGGAACATGCCCGCTTTGATGCACTGGTCGCCGCCCGCGCCCTGGGCCAGCCTGTGGCTTATTTGACCGGAGAGCGCGAGTTTTGGGGGTTGCCGCTGGCGACCTCTCCCTCCACGCTGATTCCCCGCCCCGATACCGAAACGCTAGTGGACGCCGTGCTGGCGCGTGCCAAAACGTCCGTCGGCAGGCTGCTAGACCTGGGCACGGGCACTGGGGCCATCGCGCTGGCCTTTGCCAGTGAACGACCGGCATGGCAGGTCGTTGGGGTCGATGTTCGCCCGGAAGCAGTGGCACTAGCCACTCACAATACTCAGTCGCTGCGCATCCCCAACACAACTTTTCTGGTAAGCGACTGGTTTGCCGCGCTGACGGCGCCGCCTGAGGGCGCGGCCTTTGACATCATCGTCAGTAATCCGCCTTACATCGCAGCCGACGACCCGCATTTAGCCGAGGGTGACGTGCGCTTCGAGCCGCGTTCAGCGCTGGTGGCCGGGGCCGATGGCATGGCCGACCTGCTGCATCTGATCACCGCTGCGCAAAGGTTTCTTTCGTCGGGCGGCTGGCTGGCGCTGGAGCACGGCTACCAGCAGGCGCCCCTTGTTCGCCAAGCGCTGATTCATGCGGGTTATCAAAACGTTGAAAGCGTGCAAGACATCGGCGGCCATGAACGGGTTACCCTGGGGCATCTCGACTAACTGCCTGATTCATCAGTATTGGATCCTGCCATGAAACCAAAAAATAGAACGCTGGACCGTATCGACCTGAAAATTTTGCGTTGCCTGCAAGAAAACGCGCGCATCTCTTATGTAGACCTCGCGTCAGAGGTTGGGTTATCCACAACCCCTTGCCTAGAGCGCGTCAAGCGCCTGGAGCGTGCGGGGATCATTCGCGGCTATCAGGCCATTCTCGACCCTCGGGCACTCAAGGCGAACCTGCTGGTCTTCGTGGAAATTAGCCTGGAAACCCAGTCACCTGCCGTGTTCGACGAGTTTCGCCGTGCGGTGGAGAAGCTGCCGCAAATTCAGGAGTGCCATTTGGTCTCTGGGCAGTTCGATTACATTTTGAAGTGCCGCATTCCCGAAATGGCCGCGTATCGTCAGCTATTGGGCGATGTGGTGCTGACCCTGCCCGGCGTGAAAGAGTCGAAAAGCTACGTGGTGATGGAGGAGGTGAAGGAGAGCTTTAGCCTGCACATCCCCGACTTCGAGGAATTTGAGGATAAGTAACGCGATGATGGACGACCAGGCGCTGCTGCGCTATAGCCGCCAAATCATGCTGCCTGAGGTGGACATTGAAGGGCAGGAGCGCTTGCGCGCTGCCCATGCGCTGATCATCGGTGCCGGTGGGCTGGGCTCGCCGGTGGCGCTCTATCTCGCGGCGGCGGGCGTAGGCACCATTACCATCGCCGATGCTGACCATGTCGAGCTAACCAATTTGCAGCGCCAAATTGCCCATCATCAGGCAAGCCTGGGGGTGAACAAAGCGCGTTCAGCCAAGGAGCGTATGCAGGCGCTCAATCCTGAGTGCCAGGTCGTGGCGGTAGAGCAGCAAGCAGAAGGCGAAGCGCTCACTGCACTGGTGGCCTCGGCCGATGTGGTGCTGGACTGTACCGACCGTTTCTCCAGCCGCTATGCCATCAATGCCGCCTCCCAGCAGGCAGGCGTGCCGCTGATTTCCGGCGCGGCGATTCGCTTTTCGGGCCAGCTGGCGGTGTTCGACCCGCTTGATGAGGCGTGCCCTTGCTACGCCTGCCTCTACCCGCCAGCAGACAGCGACGACGAAGCGCTGAGCTGTGCAGAGAGCGGTGTCATGGCTCCGCTGGTAGGGCTGATTGGCTGCTTCCAGGCGGTGGAAGCGTTTAAGCTTTTAAGCGGCGCGGGGAGGACGCATCAAGGCTTATCTACCTTCGATGGTTTGACCGGCCAGTGGCGCCATTTCCAGGTGCCGAGAGACCCCGCCTGCTCGGTGTGTAGCGCCCGCGCATAAAAAAACGCCCGCAGGGAGGCGGGCGCGACGTCACGGTCTTCACGTCAAAGGGAACGAACTCAGTAGGGCGGCGCTGCCGCCCTCTTAGCCAGTCATTCGGTTAGTTACGAATCAGGTAATCGAAGGCACCCAGTGACGCCTTGGCACCTTCACCCATGGCAATGATGATTTGCTTGTAGGGCACGGTAGTGACATCGCCTGCGGCGAACACGCCGGGCACCGAGGTCATGCCGTGGGCATCGACGATGATCTCGCCACGGGGTGACATTTCGATGGGTGAGCCTTTCAGCCACTCGGTATTGGGTACCAGGCCGATTTGTACGAAGATGCCTTCCAGCTCGATGCTCTTCACTTCATCGGTGTTGCGGTCTTTGTAGGTCAGGCCGTTGACACGGCTGCCGTCACCGGTGACTTCAGTCGTTTGGGCATTCAGCACGATATCCACGTTCGGCAAGCTCTTCAGCTTCTTCTGCAGTACCGCGTCGGCGCGCATTTCACCCATGAACTCCACCAGCGTCACGTGACCGACGATACCGGCTAGGTCGATCGCGGCTTCGACGCCAGAGTTACCGCCACCAATGACCGCCACACGCTTGCCTTTGAACAGCGGGCCATCGCAGTGAGGGCAGTAGGCAACGCCTTTGTTGCGGTACTCTTGCTCGCCGGGCACGTTCATTTCACGCCAGCGGGCACCGGTCGCCAGTACCAGGGTCTTGCTTTTCAGCTTGGCACCGGACTCGAAAGTGACTTCGTGCAGGCCGCCTTCGGCTTCCGCCGCTTTGAACGACGTGGCGCGCTGGAGGTTCATCACGTCGACGTCGTACTCTTTGACGTGTTCTTCAAGGGCGCTGACCAGCTTGGGGCCTTCGGTATGGGTGACGGAGATGAAGTTCTCGATGCCCATGGTGTCGGCAACTTGGCCGCCAAAACGTTCGGCAGCAACGCCGGTATTGATGCCCTTACGGGCAGAGTAGATCGCTGCCGACGCACCTGCCGGGCCGCCGCCGATAACGAGGGTGTCAAACGCGGCTTTTTCGCTCAGCTTCTTGGCTTCACGTTCGGCAGCGCCGGTATCTACTTTGGCCAGAATCTGTTCGAGGGTCATGCGGCCCTGGTCGAACGGCTTGCCGTTCAAGTAGATGCTGGGCACGGACATGATTTCGCGCGATTCGACTTCATCCTGGAACAGCGCACCGTCGATGGCGACGTGGCGCACCTTCGGGTTGAAGATCGCCATCAGGTTCAGCGCTTGCACGACATCCGGGCAGTTCTGGCAGGAGAGCGAGTAGTAGGTCTCGAACAGCATCTCGCCGTCGAGGGCTTTGATCTGATCGAGCAGTTCTTGAGAAGTCTTGGGTGGGTGGCCACCCACTTGCAGCAGCGCCAGTACCAGCGAGGTGAACTCGTGGCCCATGGGGATGCCAGCAAATACCACGCCGGTCTCTTCGCCGGGGCGGTTAATCGCAAACGACGGGGTACGGCTGTCTTGCCCGTCGGTGTGCAGAGTAATCTTATCGGTGAGGCTGCTGATATCTTCCAGCAAACCCAGCAATTCACGTGACTTGGCACCGTCATCGAGGGACGCAACGATCTCGAACGGTTGAGTCACTTTTTCCAGGTAAGCTTTCAACTGATTTTTTAAATTGGCGTCCAGCATGACAGTGGCTTCCTCGCAGTCAGCAGTAAGTCGTTCTCGACCTAAAACGCACGCTGCCGAATTAGTCGGGCAGCCGATGGCGCTAGGGAAAACAGGGATGCGGTGATACGGGTACTTAAACAAAACACCCGGGCCGAGTGCCCGGGTGTCGTGCTGCCTTTGGGGCAGCGGTAGGCGATTTAGATTTTGCCTACGAGGTCCAGAGACGGGGCAAGGGTCTCTTCGCCTTCTTTCCATTTGGCCGGGCACACTTCGTTCGGGTTTTCACGAACGTACTGAGCAGCCTTCACTTTACGCAGCAGCTCTTCGGCATTACGACCGATGTTGCCAGCATTGATTTCGACGATCTGAATTTTGCCATCCGGGTCGACGACGAAGGTGCCGCGCTCGGCCAGACCTGCTTCTTCGATCAGAACTTCGAAGTTGCGAGAAATCTGTAGGGTCGGGTCAGCGATCATCGGGTACTGGAGCTTACCGATGGTGTCAGAGCTGTCGTGCCATGCTTTGTGGGTGAAGTGAGTGTCGGTAGACACACTGTAGATCTCGACGCCCAGCTTCTTGAAGGCTTCGTAGTTGTCGGCCAAGTCGCCAAGCTCAGTCGGGCAGACGAACGTGAAGTCGGCCGGGTAGAAGAAGAAGATGGACCACTGACCTTTCAAATCCGCTTCAGTGACGTCGATAAACTCGCCGTTCAGGTAAGCGGTGGCTTTAAACGGTTTTACTTCAGTGTTGATCAAAGACATTCAGAACGTCTCCACAAAAGGTGAATGGCAGTAGAAAAAGTTGTTGCTCATGGTAGCGGACTACGACTAATAGCTAAAATTGGAAAAGCGAATCTTTCCAATAGGTAGTGGCTATTGAACGATGTGGCTACCGTCAGCGACCCTTGAGGTGGGGGCGGTAGCTCCTGAATACAAGAATTTTTCAGTTACTCTTGCGATAGACGGCACTGCACCGCAAAATTCGCACGGTTGCGATAATCGCCTAAGCTGTTTTCAGTTGGATTCGGTGGGCACATGACGACACCTGCCAACGAACAGCCGGTGGCCGAACGTGGGCTGTGATGGTGTGGACTTTACATTTTAGGAGTAGGTCAATGGGGAACATCCAAAAACTTTCAGGGGCCGTTACGGCCATCTCTTTCGCCGTAGCGGCTGCCGCTGCCCACGCTGACGAAGTGCGGGTATACAACTGGTCTGACTATATCGCCCCGGAAACGCTGGAGAAGTTCACCGAGCGTACCGGTATCGAAGTAACGTACGATGTGTACGACAGTAACGAAATTCTCGACGCTGCGCTGCTGTCCGGCCGTTCAGGCTATGACGTGGTGGTGCCGTCAACCTACTACTTTACGCGCCAACTCAAAGCAGGCGTGTTTCAGCCGCTCGACCACGAGCTGCTGCCCAACCTGGACAACCTCGACCCTGAGCTGATGGCCAACCTCGAGTCCATCGACCCAGGTAGCGAATACTCCGTTCCTTACATGTGGGGTACGAATGGCATCGGCTATAACGTCGAGCGTGTCACCGAAATTCTCGGTGACGATGCTCCGTTGGATAGCTGGGCGCTGCTGTTCGACCCGGAAATCACCACCCAGCTGAGCGAAGCAGGCTGCGGCCTGGCCATGATGGATTCAGGCGATGAAATGCTGTCGCCGGCCATGGTTTACCTTGGTTTGGATCCGCTGAACGAGACCGTCGAAGACATCGAAGCCGCCGGTGAGCTGATCGCCAACGTTCGTGACAACATTACGTACTTCCACTCTTCGCGTTACGTGTCTGACCTCGCCAACGGCGATATTTGCGTGGCCGCAGGTTACTCTGGCGATATCTTCCAAGCCGCTGCGCGTGCCGAAGAAGCGGGTCGCGACTTCACCATCGGTTACAGCATTCCGAAAGAGGGCGCTGCCCTCTGGTTCGACATGATGGCGGTGCCGGCGGATGCGCCGAACCCCGAGAACGCTCACGCCTTCATCAACTTCATCCTCGACCCGGAAATCGCCGCTGAGATAAGCGAGTACGTGCGTTACGCCAACCCCAACCTGGCGGCTAACGAGTACCTGTCCGATGAACTGATCAACGACCCGGCCATTTACCCCGAGACCGACGTGATGAAGAACCTCTACGTTCAAGTCGAGAAACCCCAGGAACTATTGCGTGCTCGCACGCGCACCTGGAACCGCGTCAAATCTGGACGTTAATGCCAATCATCGTCTGACGGCGAGCCGGGCTGCTGCCCGGCTCGCTGTTTGTCTTTTATCGCCCGGTTAACCGGGCCTTTTGATGGGAGTGGCGAATGGTCACTACGCCCCTGTCGAACGACGCCTCCTCTGCTTCGTCTGCCGTTCCTCCTCCGGCTCGCGCCCAGGGGAAGGCACCTCGATTTGCCGAGGATATCGTTTTAGAGGTCAAGCGTTTGAGCAAGCGATTCGATGATGCGCTTGCCGTGGATGACGTGAATTTACAGGTAAAGCGCGGCGAAATTTTTGCCCTGCTGGGCGGCTCGGGGTCGGGTAAGTCGACGCTGCTGCGCATGCTGGCCGGGTTCGAAACGCCCAGTGAAGGGCGCATTTTGTTGAGTGGCGAGAACATCACCGAGATGCCGCCACACAAGCGTCCCATCAACATGATGTTTCAGTCGTATGCCCTGTTTCCGCATATGACCGTGGCCCAAAACATCGCCTTCGGCCTGAAGCAGGACAAGCTACCTAAAGCTGAAATCGATGCGCGGGTTGCCCAGATGCTCAAACTGGTGCACATGGAGCGCTTCGCCAAGCGTAAGCCTCACCAGCTCTCGGGTGGTCAGCGTCAGCGTGTGGCTTTGGCCCGCTCGCTCGCCAAGCGACCCAAGCTGCTGCTTCTCGATGAGCCCATGGGCGCACTGGATAAAAAGCTGCGTACCGAAATGCAGTTGGAAGTGGTCGAGATCATCGAGCAGGTAGGCGTGACCTGCATCATGGTGACCCACGACCAGGAAGAAGCCATGACCATGGCGGATCGGGTGGCGATCATGGCCGATGGCTGGATCGAGCAAGTCGGCTCGCCGGTGGATATTTATGAAAGTCCCGCTAGCCGTATGGTGGCCGAATTCGTGGGCACGGTGAACCTGTTCGAAGGCGAGATCATCGAAGACGCCGCCGATCATTGCCGCATCGAATCACCGGCGCTGTCTCGGCCGATCTACATCGACCACGGCATCACCACGCAAGCGGTGGACCGTCGGGTGTGGGCAGCGCTGCGCCCCGAGAAAATCTGGCTGACTCGCGAACAGCCGACGTGTGAGTACAACTGGGAAGCGGGCAAAGTGGACGATATCGCCTATTTGGGCGGCTACTCGCTCTACTACGTGCGCACCGCCTCAGGGCAGATGATCAAGGTGAGCATGGCCAACACCGAGCGTCGCGGCGACCGTCCCACCTGGGAGGATAGCGTGTACGTTTATTGGGAAGACCATAGCGCTATCGTGCTGAACCGCTAATGCCCGGGTGGCTGAGAGGAGATTGCCTATTATGATGCCATCTCGCATTGCAGGCGTGATCAAGCGGATGCAGCTAGGCCGTCGCGCCGTGATTGCGTTCCCGCTGGTGTGGCTCACGCTGTTTTTCCTGCTCCCGTTTGCGCTGGTGCTGAAAATCAGCCTGTCAGAGTCAGCGATTGCCATACCGCCCTATGGGCCGCTGGTGGAGTATGCCGACCAAACGCTGAACATCTTTTTGAATGTGGGCAACTATCTGTTTTTGTTGTCCGATTCCCTTTATGTGGCGGCGTACTGGGGGTCGATCAAGACCGCCTTCATCGCCACGGCGGTGTGTTTGCTGATTGGTTATCCAATGGCGTATGCCATGGCGCGTGCGCCGGGCCGCTGGCAGCTCATTCTGCTGCTGTTGGTCATGCTGCCATCGTGGACCTCATTTCTGATTCGGGTCTACGCCTGGATGGGCATTCTCAGCAATAGCGGCTTGATCAATAACCTGCTGATCGGTTTGGGGATCATCGACTCCCCCTTACAGATGATGAACACCCATTTTTCGGTGATTGTAGGGATCGTCTACGCCTACCTGCCGTTCATGGTGCTGCCGCTGTATGCCCACTTGACGCGTTTGGATAACTCGCTGCTGGAAGCGGCGTCGGATCTTGGGTCACGTAAATTCAACACCTTCTTGAAAGTCACGCTGCCGCTCTCGATGGGGGGCATCATCGCAGGCTCGATGCTGGTGTTCATACCGGCAGTCGGGGAATTCGTCATTCCTGAGCTGCTGGGCGGCCCAGATACGCTGATGATTGGTAAGGTGCTGTGGGAAGAGTTCTTCCTCAACCGGGATTGGCCCGTGGCCTCGGCGCTCGCCATGGTCATGCTACTGCTGTTGCTTGTCCCCATCGTGTGGTTTCACCGTTACCAGTCACGGGAGCTTGAAGAATGATGAGATCGCGTCGACGCCCAAGTTTTACCACCGTGATGCTGGTTGCAGGGCTGCTGTTTCTCTATCTACCCATGGTCGTGCTGGTGGTCTATTCGTTCAACGAATCCCGCTTAGTGACGGTATGGGCCGGGTTTTCCACCCAGTGGTACGGCGAGCTGTTCCGTGACCAGCAGATTCTGTCGGCGGTTTGGACCAGCCTGGAGATCGCCTTCTTTGCCGCCAGCATGGCGGTGTGCCTAGGCACGGTCGCTGCCTTCGTCATGACGCGCTACGGCCATTTTCGGGGGAAAACGGCGCTCTCGAGTATGGTGACCGCGCCGCTGGTCATGCCGGAGGTGATCACCGGTCTTTCGCTGCTGCTGCTATTCGTGCAAATGGCGCAGCTGATCGGCTGGCCCGCCGACCGTGGCATGGCGACCATCTGGATTGCCCACACCACGTTCTGCAGTGCCTACGTGGCGGTCGTGGTGGCCGCTCGTCTGAGGGAAGTGGACCGCTCTATCGAAGAGGCGGCCATGGACTTAGGCTCACCGCCGGTCAAAACCTTCTTCTTCGTGACGCTGCCAGTGATCTCGCCCGCGCTGGCCGCGGGCTGGCTGCTGGCGTTCACCCTATCGCTGGACGACTTGGTCATCGCCAGCTTCGTGTCGGGCCCCGGTGCGAATACGCTGCCGATGGTGGTGTTCTCTTCCGTGCGTATGGGGGTGTCTCCGAAGATCAATGCGCTGGCGACGCTGATCATTTTGACGGTGTCGTTGGCGACGCTGCTGGCGTGGTACTTCATGCGCCGCAGCGAGGCCAAGCGTTTGGCAGCCATTCAGCAGGCCGAAGGGGCTTGAGGGCAGGGCGGTAAAGCGCTAGAGGACGTCGTCGTCACGCCCCGTGATGACGGCGTCTAGCTCACCGGTCATGGGAGAGACGATGACCTGTAGCTGAATGGGCGCACAGCACTGGTGACAATCCTCCCAGGTGTCGTGGCTGCCCTGGGAGGTGTCGATCACGAAGGTGAGCGGCGTGTCACAGTAAGGGCAGTGAAAATCGTGATTGACTAACGCATCGTCTTGCATGGTATTTGCCCTTTTTAGCGTTACACTCGTGGTACAACAGCATGATGGTTTCTTAGTGTAGCAGTGCTGTTGGCAAGCAGGCACCTGAGGCGCGAATCAGGTAGGATAGTGGCAGGTTGTCCCGAATCACCTAGCGAGATGAAAGCGATGATGAAACGATACATGGCAGTTGCGGCCCTAGCGGCCTTCCCGATGGTCGCCCAGGCGGAAACACCCAACGTGACGCCCGGCGAATGGGAGTTCGTCAGCGTGACCAGCGTCAGCGGCGATATGCAGATTCCCGATCAAACCGAAACCGAGCGTCAGTGCATCACGCAGGAAGAGCTGGAAGGCGCGGAGTTTGGGTTCATCGAAGAGGAAGAGGGCTGCGAGCTGCTTGACCAAGACATGAATGCCGACGGCCTCTCCTACAGCATGGTATGCCGCGCTGAAGGTGGCGAAGCCACCATCGACGGCGAAATGCGCTTCATGGGCGAGCAGATCGAAGGCACCGTGGATATTCTGACGCAGTCCCCCATGGGTGAGCTGACCATGAACACCGCGATTGAAGGCGAGCGCATCGGCGACTGCGAATAAGCACAGCCGTTGTGACGATTAAACACTAAGGGCGCCGCGTTGGCGCCCTTAGTGTTTCTGGTGGTTATGCTTTATCGCTCGGGCGTATCAAGCGGCGTGTGTTGAGCCGTGGGCGCATTAGCGATTTCTTCTTCGAGCTGGCGCTTCACTGCTCCAGGCGAGCCAGAGTGGCGGGCCAGCAGATCGTAGGCCACTGGCACGACGAACAGCGTAAAGACGGTTGCCGCCCCAACCCCGGCCATGATCACCGTGCCAATCACCAAGCGCGACTCTGCCCCCGGGCCGCTGGAGATGATCAGTGGAATGGCCCCCGCCATGGTGGTCACGGCGGTCATCAAAATGGGCCGCAGGCGAGTGACCGAGGCTTCAATCAGCGCCGAGCGAAATCCTTGGCCCTCATCGCGCAATTGGTTGGCGAACTCGACGATCAAGATACCGTTCTTGGCTGCCAAACCAATCAGCAGCACCAGGCCCACTTGGCTGTAGATATTCAGTGACTGGCCGCTGAGCAGCAGCGCGAGCAGTGCGCCACTCATGGCCAGCGGCACCGTGAGCATAATCACAAACGGGTGGATGAGACTTTCGAACTGGGCGGCCAGTACCAGGAACACCACCACCGCACCCAGCACCAGGAGGAACATCGTCGCACCGCTGGCCTGCTGGAAATCCCGGGATGGCCCCGCCACGTTGGTTTGTACCTCTTCTGGCAGCAGGGTGTCGGCGGTATCTTGCAGGTAGGCCAGCGCTTCGCCCAGCGGGTAGCCGTCGGCGAGGTTCGCTTCGATGGTGATGGCGCGTACTCGGTCGAAGCGGTTGAGCGTACTGGCACCGGCAAAGTCGGACAGCGTGACCAGACTGGCCAGTGGAATCAGTTCGCCCGTGCGCGCCGAGCGGACCTGAATGTTATCCAGCGCGCGGGGGCTGTTTTGGCGGCTGCGGTCGCCTTCCACGATGACGTCGTACTCTTCGCCGTCGTCCACGTAACGGGTCACGTTACGGCCCCCCAGCAGCACTTCCAGCGTGCGGCCAATCTCGGTAACGGTCACACCTAGCGAGGCGGCACGCTCGTAATCGATATCGACCCGCAGCTGCGGCTGGGTTTCATCGTAGTTGCTCTCGATGGCCGTCAAACGCGGGTTGTTTTCCCGCACGTGATTGATCAATCGATCACGCCAGCGGGCAAGCTCTTCGTAAGTGCCGCCGCCCAACACAAACTGCACCGGCTTTTGGGTGCGCTGGCCAAAGCCCTGGCGCATCACTGGAAAGGCTTGAACGCCCGGCAGCGAGCGGAGCTGCTGGCGCACGTCGGCCATGATCTCCCAGGCGCTGCGGCGGCTGCCCCAGTCGGCCATATTGACGATGATGAAGCCGCTGTTGAAGTTCTCGATATTGCCGAAGCCGCGCGGGGCACGCACGACCACGCGCTCCAGCTCGCCGCTCTCAACAAACGGCGTCAGCCGCGCTTCGATTTCATCCATGTAATCCATCATGTAGTCGAAGGTAGCTCCCTCAGGCCCGTTGACCAGCACGATGAAGTTGCCGCGGTCTTCCTGCGGGGTGTACTCATTGGGCAGTTCCGATGCCAGCCACGCTGTGCCTGCAATCAGCAGCGCAAACAGGGCGACCACCAGCCACTTGGCCGCCAGCACGACTTCCAGCGCTCGCTGGTAGCGGCGCTTGGTGCCGTCCAGCAGCCACTGCACGCCTTGGCCAACGCGGCTATCGTGCATGCCGGGCTTAAGAATTTTGGAGGCCATCATCGGCGTTAGGGTGAGCGCGAGCAGGGTAGAGACGACCACCGCCGCTGCCATGGTGAGGGCGAATTCCGAGAACAGCCGGCCAATGTCGCCTTGCAGCATGCTGAGCGGCACAAAGACGGCGACTAGCACCAGCGTCGTGGCGATCACCGCAAAGGCGATTTGACGCGTGCCGCGAAAGGCGGCCACCAGCGGCGTTTCGCCGTAGTCATGCATGCGTCGGTTGATGTTTTCGAGCACCACAATGGCGTCGTCCACGATCAGCCCGATGGCCAGCACCAGGGCGAGCAGGGTGAGCAGGTTGATGGAGAAGTTCATCGCCGCGAGCGCCGTGAAAGCGCCAATCACGGCAATCGGCACCGTGACGGCGGGGACGAGGGTCGTGCGCAGGTTGCCCAGGAACAGAAAGATCACCACCACCACGAGCCCCATGGCGATAAAGAGGGTCATCACCACCTGCTCGATGGCACCGGAGACGAATACCGAGGCGTCGTAATTCAGAGCCAGCGACATGCCTTCGGGCAGAGTGCCTTGTAGCCGCGTCAACTCCTGTTGCACCGCTTCTGACAGCTCGATCACATTGGCGGTGGACTGCATGATCATCCCTAGGCCCACCATGGGCACGCCGTTGGCTCGGAACACCGAGCGATCCTCCACCGACCCAACTTCCACGCGGGCGACATCGGAAAGACGTACCAAATAACCGTTGCTGCTTTGGGCCAGGGCCAAACGCTGAAAATCATCGGCGGTAGAGAAGCTGCGCGGCAGACGGACGATGAACTGGCGGTCGTCGGACTCGATCGAACCTGCGGGAAGTTCGACGTTTTCCGCCCGCAGTGCATCTTCCACGTCGCCCACGGTGAGGCCGCGAGCCGCCAAGGCGTTACGGTCGAGCCAGATGCGCATGGCATAATCCTGCCCGCCGCCCACGCGAACGCGGGCAACGCCCGGCTGCACCGAGAGGCTATCGACAAGAAAGCGGTTGGCGTAGTCGGTGAGCTCGGCAATTGAGTAGTCCGCTCCCGAGAGGCTGAGCCAAACGACGATCTCTTCGCTGCTGTCGGCTTTGGTAACTTCCGGGTTGTCGGCGTCGTCGGGTAGGTTGCGTAGTGCGCCTGAAATGCGGTCGCGGATATCGTTAGCGGCAGCGTTGATATCCATGGTGATGGCAAACTCGATCTCGATGCGCGAGCGGCCATCTTCACTTTGCGAGGTGATGAGTTCGATGCCCTCCACCCCGGCAATGCGATCTTCTAACACTTGGGTAATGCGTGTTTCTACTACGCTGGCAGAGGCACCGGGGTAGCGGGTATCGATACTGACGATGGGCGGGTCGACCGTAGGGTATTCTTGCAGCGGCAAGCGGTTGAGCGCCAGCAAGCCAAAGGCAATGATCAGGGCGGCAATCACCATGGCCAGAACGGGCCGCTGGACGGAAATGTCGGATAAACGCATTAGCGATCAGCCTCCAGCAGCGAGCGAATGTCCGTCGTGTCATCAGCAATGCCCAATATGCGTACTTCCTGGCCTTCCCGGGCGAGCTGCAGGCCGTGAATCACGACCAAGTCGCCTTCACGAATACCTTCCAACACCTCGACTTCTCCACTGCGCCGCTCGCCAATAGCGACTTCACGACGCTCTAAGCGCGGGGCCTCTTGCTGTTGAATCACCATGACAAAATGGCGGTTGCCGCTGGGTTGAAGGGCGGCTTCGGGCAGCACTAACGCATCGCGCACGCGCTGCTGCACGATGACTTCCATCAGCATGCCAGGGCGCAGCTTTAAGTCAGGATTGGCCAACTCGGCGCGCACGTTGACGCTGCGGGAGACGGGGTCGATACGGGTGCCGATACTCGAGATCTCGCCGCGAAACACTTCATCCGGGTACGCGGCGGTGGTGGCGCTCAGGCTCAGCCCAGCTGAGAGTCGGTCTAGAAATACTTCGGGCACGGAGAAGTCGAGTTTCATGACGTCGAGCTTGTCGAGAGTCACCAGCGCCATGCCAGGCGTAACGAGTGCGCCCACACTGACATTGCGAAAGCCCACCCGGCCGCTGAACGGCGCGTGGATGCGATAGTTTTCCAGGCGGGCTTCCAGCGCTTGGGCATCAGCTTGCGCTTGGCGAAGCTGGGATTGAGTATCTTCGACGTCGGCTCTGGCCGCGAGGTTGCGCTGCTGTAGCTGCGAGGCGCGGCCAGAGGCGTTACGCCGTTCATCGGTAATGGCTTGGGCAGCCCGTAACAGCGCCTGCTCCTCGCTGTCTTCGAGGCGAATCAATAAACGGCCACGCTCGACCTGCTCGCCATCGTCGAAATTGATTTCAGCGATGGTGTCCGTGACGGTAGCGGATAGGGTAACGCTCTCATCGGCGTTCAAGGTGCCCAACGCTTCCAGCGGATCGGACCATGTTTCGGTCTTGACGTGGTAACCAATGACCGGTGGCTGCGATTGCGCATAGGCACCAGCGGCCCATCCGAGCAGGAGCAAGAGGCAGCAAAAAAAGCGTTTAAAAGCGAACATAGGTGTCTCTATCGTATTGAACAGGAGGCGCAGCTGAGAGCAATCGTTAGCCATAACGCCCAGCGGTGTTGTTGCGACTAGGTTTTTTCTTATGCTTTTCTTGTACATTGGTTTTTAAAAAGTACAGTAATTTAGGGTGTCTTACCTGCTAAAATGCCCGACTTTTCATCTTGGGAGCCTCTGTTATGGTCTACGACGTCGTGGTCATCGGCGCGGGTGCTGCGGGATTGATGTGTGCGGCACAGGCTGGCTATGCCGGGCGACGTGTCTTAGTGCTCGACCATGCAAACAAAGCGGGTAAAAAAATCCTAATGTCTGGGGGAGGCCGCTGTAACTTTACCAATCTTGATACAGCACCTGGACACTTTTACTCTGAAAATCCTTATTTTTGCATTTCTGCGTTGAAACGTTATCGCCCGGAACATTTTGTATCGCTGGTCGATACCCACGGCGTCGACTACGTGGAGAAAGCGCCTGGGCAACTCTTTTGCGCCGACTCTGCCAAAGAAATCGTCCGGGTTCTATTGACCGAGTGTGACTGGGCGGGAGTGGAAATGGCGCTCAAGACGTCCATCTCGCGACTGGAGCGCCAAGGCGAGGGCATGCGCTTGACCACTTCCATGGGTACCATCGATGCAGGCGTGGTCGTGGTCGCCACAGGAGGGCTCTCCATTCCCACTATGGGCGCGACGGGCTTTGGCTACGAAATTGCGCGCCAGTTCGGCCTGGAGGTGCTGCCCACTCGCCCCGGCCTGGTGCCGTTTACCCTGAGCGATAGCTGGAAAGAGCGTGCCGCAGCGCTTTCCGGGGTCAGCTTGCCCACGGCGGTAAGCTGCAAGGAGGCGCGCTTCGTCGAACCGATGCTGTTCACTCACCGGGGGCTCTCTGGGCCGTCCATGCTGCAGATTTCCAGCGTATGGGAGCCGGGTAACGTGATCTCCATCGACCTCTTGCCGGGCGAAAACGCGGCTGACGCTTTGCGTCATGCGCGTCATGAAACCCCAAAAAGGCTGCTGTCGACGTGGCTAGGCGAGCGTTTCCCTAAGCGTATTGCCCAGGCGCTGCAAGAGTGGTACCCCGATGCTCACTTGGCCAGCCCGTTGGCGCAGTATAGCAACGATGCGCTCGATGTTTGGGCCCAGCGGCTCAACCAATGGCAGCTAAAACCGGCAGGCACGGAAGGGTGGCGCACGGCGGAGGTCACCATGGGGGGCGTGAGTACTGACGCAATCTCATCGAAAACCTTCGAAGTCAAAGACCTTCCACAGCTGCGTTTCATTGGCGAAGTGCTGGATGTGACGGGGCAACTGGGTGGCTATAACTTTCAGTGGGCGTGGGCCAGCGGCGTCGCCTGTGGTCAAGCGTGCTAGACGCTATCGATGCGCACGAAAAAGCCGCTGCGTTGCTCCGCAGCGGCTTTTCTAAAGCCTCAGCTCAGCGAACACGATGTGAGATCACGTCGCCACTTTGGTCAGCAACTTCAATTTCCTAAAGAGCATGTAGCCTGCGAGCACCTTACGGCCAGCCGCCATGGCACCGCCAGGATGGCGCGCAATGCGCAAAGCCGCGATGCCGCCGATGGCATACAGGGGAAGCTTGAGGCTTTTCCATTGACTGTCCAGCGGCGACGACGCGCGTAAAAGCGTGTCGCTGTCGATCAGCATGTCGATGCGCTGCTGCTCGAGCTCAGCCAGTAATGCCGCCTTTTGCTCTGCGCGGGTAGGCGGTTTAACGACGCTGTCGTGACGGCTCATCCTCATTCACCTCCAGCAGGGCGCGATCAGCGGCGAGCTGCTTTAGTGTTTCTTTGAGCAGCGTGTGACGCTTGGCTTGGCGCAGGGCAATGACGGCCAGCAAAATGCTGAGTGCAATGAGCACGCCAGCGCTAACGCTGATCGCGGTCAGGCGATACGTATCCCAAAAGAGCACGACCACCAAAGCGGTTAGCGTGGCGACGCCAAGTAGCAGTAGCAGAAGGCTGGCGCCTGCCAGCAGCAGCAATACCAATAGACGTGCGCGCTCTTCCTCTAATTCCAAAACCGCCAAACGCAGGCGGGTTTCACTGTTGGCAACCAGTGTTTTTAGCAAGCGTTTGGCGGCAGAAAAGACGCGTTGGGTAGGACCCAAAGCCATTAGCGACGTCCGAGCAGCATACCGACGACAAGGCCAGCGGCGGCACCGATGCCGATGCTAGTCCAAGGGTTTTCACGAACATAACGGTCACAGCAGTCGACCTGCTCGGAGAGCGTTTCGCGGGTATCTTCGTAGAAACGTTCGCCGCGTGCTTCCAGGCGGGCTCGGGTATCCTTCAAACGTCGTTCGGCACGCTCACGCAGGTCGCGCATTTCACCGCTGGCGTCTTTGGAGGTGGCGTTCATAAGCTCTTCGACGGTCTCGCTGAGGTGACGCAGATCCTCTTTCAACTGGTCAGCGCGGGCGGAGGTGTCTGTATTACGTTTTGCCATGATGTCTTCCTTTGACGAGTAAATGAGTGACGACTCCAGCATAGCAGTCGTCACCGGATAGACAACCCTACCGGGTTAACGGTTCAGCCCGGTGGCGCTGAATAGTGGGTTGAGGCTGAAACCAAGGCTCAAGCGATGCACACGATGGTTGTAGTCGATCATGCTCTCCCCGTAGCCGTAATAGTACTGCACATGGGCGCGAACGCCATTGAATGCGGGCCAGCTGTAATCGACCTGCGTGCCGTAATTGCCAGCGCTGGGGTTACCGCGCAGTTGACCGGCAACTTCATGATTGTTCTGCAGACGCTTGGCGAGACGAATGTCGCCATAGCCGACGAAGCGCTCGATGTCTGGGTTGTCATCGTCGCTCTCCGACTCTGGCACGCGCCAATGAGGCGCAAGGGTGAGCGCCCAATCACCGCTTTGGAAGGTGCTTTCCAGGTATACCCGGTTCCAACTCCGCGAGAGCGGGTCGGAACGGCCATTTGACTGGTGGATGAATGACACGCGATTGCGCGTATTTACCCAGCCCAGACCACTCCAGGCGTTGTCGAAGTCGATGAACACTTCAGGCTCGTAGTTGGTTTCCCGGAAAGGGGAGGAGGCGTCGGTATTGTAGGCCTGCCACCAGCTACGCTGGGTATAGGCGAAATAAACGTCGCCGATGTCACCAAAGACATTCTCTGCCAAGTTGAACTTGGCACTAAACTGAAACTTGACTTCGCCGCTATCCGGCTGCACTTCATCGGAAATGCTGCGAAAGTTCTCGACATTCTGGTTCGAATTGTAGCTGATGGGAAACAGGTAGTTGGTACGGTGCGTGGTGATCGAGAACGGGTTACGCGACGACTCCTGTTCCAACTGACGTCGCTCGCTCAGGTCTTCCAGCGCCGCTTCTACCGGCAGTGGTTCCGGTTCGACACCCCGTGCCGCCTCTTCAGGCGCTTCGATTTGCTGCAGTTGCTGGCGCAGTTGGTAAAGCTCGGTATTGAGTGCCTGAATACGCGCCTCAATGTCTTCTCGGGAATCGGCCAGGGCACTTTGGCTGAGCACGGTCGCGCTCGCGAAGGCCGCCATACCGGTTAACAGCAGTTTTCGGGTAACCATCAACGTGGCTCGCAAAGTAAGAGTAGAGATATACCAGCATTGTTTCTATACAGGCCGCCTGTGTAAGTCAACTCTCGATGCGAAGGGGCACGGACAAGATTGCGTCACGATGGCTTACCTATGACAATAAGCCCCTTGCCCGACTTAGCGGGTCGACATGTCAATGAGGCATCCGTCACGTGGTTAGAAATGCCCTGAAGGCGGCCATCGGCTGCCTATGTATGGTGGCGATGTTAGCAGGTACCGCCACTGCTCAAAGCACTCCGGTTGAGCGCGTCCCTCCTCAAACAGAGCTGACCGAACGCCTAGCGGCGCTGGAATCGCTCGACACCGAACTCACTGAAGACCAGCAGCGCGATCAGGCGGCACTGACCGCTGCCTTGCAAGCCTACGAGCGGCTGCAGGCCATCGAAGAGCGTCAGCAGGCGCTGGAACAGCGGGTCAACCAAGCCCCTGACCAGCTGCTGCGCTTGGAGCGCGAGCTGAGTGATGCCGAAGAGGAGAGCCAGCAGCTATCGGTTGATCGCCTCAGCGATATGCCTTTAGAGGCGTTAGAGGCCGAGCAGGCGGACGCCGTAGTCGAGCTGCAGCAGCTACAGAGCCAAATGGCGGAAGTGAACTCCCAACTGCTTGCGGCACAAACGCTGCCGGAGCGGGCACAGCAGGCCATTTCCGATGCGCTGCAGCGCGCCGAAACGCTACGCCGTGAGCACGATACCCGAGCGGCGCTGCTCGCCGACCGCCAGCTCTCGGCCCGTGAGGATGCGCAGCTCATTCAGTGGCGCTTGGAGCGAGCACTGGCTGAGCAAGAGGTGAGCCTGAACCAGCGAGAGCTGAGTGCCAATAGCCGCTTGCGCGAGCTGGCCCAGCAGCGCCGCGACTTGCTGGCCTTGCAGATTGATCAGCAGGAGCAGCAGCTTAACCTGCTGCAGGGCGTCATCGACCGCCAGCGACGCCTTCAGTCCGAGCAGGCCATTGCCGATGCGGCCAAGAATGACCCACTCATCGCGGAAGGGCATCCGGTCGTGTTGAACGCTCAGCAGCTTAACCAAACGCTGAGCCTAGAGTTACTGCGGGCAACCGACCGCGCCAATGGCATCGTGCGGGAGAACATCGAGGCGCAGCGCCAATTGGAGCATGTTCGCCAGCTTCAGCGCAGTCTCAACGAGCAGATGGAAGCGATTCGTGGCAGCCAGCTGCTGTCGCGTATTCTCCGCGAGCAGCGCCAGTCGCTGCCGGACGTGGTGCCGCGGCGTGATTTACAGGACGAAATCGCCGACCTGCGTTTGAAACAGTTCGACCTCATTCGTCAGCGTGACCAGCTTCGCCAAGGGGAGCGCTTGGCCACCCAGCGCCTGGAGGAAGCCGGGGTCGATGTCACGCCGGGCTTGGTAGACTCTCTCACCCGCTTGTATCAGTCTCGTCGCGAATTGGTCGAGCAGCTCGAGCAGGCTTATGGCAGTTTGCTGAGCTCAGCCATCGAGCTGCAGCTCAATCAACAGCAGCTGCTCACCACTACTCGCGATCTGCGCGCCACGATCGATGAGCAGCTCTTTTGGGTGGCCAACAGCCGCCCGCTGGATGTGAACTGGCTGCGTCAACTCCCCCAGCATCTCAAACAGGAGTGGTACGAAGGGGAGTGGCGTGCCGTGTTACCGACCCGCTGGCAGGGACTCTCGTGGGATTTGCTGGTGGGCGCGCCGTTGCTGCTGCTGAGCGTGGTATTGATCGCCTTACGTGGTCGGATCAAACAGCGTTTGGCGCTGATTCATTCGCAAATTGGCCGTTTGAAGAGCGACACCCAACTGCATACCCCCAAGGCCGTCCTGCTCAATGCGCTGTTGGCGTCGCCGGGGCCGCTGGCGATTGCGGGAGCGGGCGTTGCCCTGCGCACTGCCGAGGGTGGCCTTTCACTGGGGCTGTCGCCTGCGCTGCTTCAGCTTGGCTTGAGCTGGTTCGTGATCGCACTGGGGCGGCGCTTGCTGGTGCCCGATGGTGTGGCGGAGCGCCACTTCACCTGGGCGCCAGCGTATAACGCGCGGCTGCGCCGCCTGTTGATCGGCCTGGGGGTTGCCCTGGTGCCGGTCGTGGCCATTGCGGCCATGTCTGAACAGATGGAAACACCGCTGGCCATGCGGCCAGTGGCCATGGGGCTGTTCATGAGCGGGCTGGTGGCCATGGCTTGGTGGCTGGCGCAGCTCATTCTTGCTCATGTGCCGATTTTTGGTGTGCGGCTTTTCAGGTTGATCCTGGGATTGGCGATGGCCGCCGTGCCGCTGGTGCTGATGGGGCTGGTCGCTTGGGGTTACGAGTACACGGCGCTCAGGTTGGTGGCGCGCTTTGCCATTACGCTCTACTTGCTGGGGCTTTGGGTCGTGGTGGAAGCGACGGTCGTACGCAGTTTGGCCGTGGCCGCCCGTCGGCTGGCGTATCGCCGAGCACTGGCGAGGCGCCGCGCCCAAGTGCAAGAGGGGGCCGAAGGTGGGCTGGAGGTGGTCGAGGAGCCGCCGCTGGATATGGAAAAGATCAATGCCCAGTCGCTGCGTCTTTCCAAGCTGATCCTGCTGATTGGCTTCAGTGCGCTGCTCTATTTGGTGTGGTCGGACCTGCTCTCGGTGTTGGGTTACTTGGATCAGGTGTCGCTTTGGGAGGCGGGCGAGGGCGATTTGGTCGACAACGCGCTCTCTATTTCTGACTTTTTTACGGCGCTGCTGGTGGTCGCCGTCACCTTCATCATGGCCCGTAACCTGCCTGGCCTGCTCGAAGTGATGGTGCTGTCACGCTTGGCGCTCAAGCAAGGGAGCGCCTATGCCATTAGCTCGCTGCTCTCTTACACCATCGTGGGAACGGGCATTGTCATGTCGCTGGCGACGTTGGGGGTCTCTTGGGACAAATTGCAGTGGCTCGTGGCGGCGTTGAGCGTGGGGTTGGGATTTGGTTTGCAGGAGATCTTCGCCAACTTCATTTCGGGATTGATCATTCTGTTCGAGCGCCCTATTCGTATCGGTGACACCATTACGTTAGGGAATCTTCACGGCACGGTCAGCCGGATTCGCATTCGGGCCACCACGGTGACCGACTTCGATCGTAAAGAGATCATCATTCCTAACAAGACCTTCGTCACGGATCAGCTCATTAACTGGTCGCTGTCTGATAACGTGACCCGCGTGGTGCTGACCTATGGGGTGGCCCATGGCTCCGACTTACCGTTGGTGCATCGGCTATTGCGCCAAGCCGCCGATGAAAATGCCCGCGTGCTGGATGACCCGGAGCCTCAGGTGTTCTGCCTAAGTTACGGCCCTCATAGCCTTAATTTTGAGCTGCGAATTTTCGTCAACGACTTGTTGGACCGCCTGTTCGCCGCCGATGAGGTGAATTGTCGGGTGGATGAGCTGTTCAAGGAGGCGGGAGTGAAGATCGCCTTCGAACAGCTCGATGTATGGCTGCATCGTGAGCAGGGGGAGTCGGTGAGAGTGCAGTCTCAACCGACTCTCCCGCCTGCCACATTGAGCTAGCCGTTAGCGTTTGCTGGCGAGCAGGAGAAATTCTCGGTTGCCATCTCCGCCGGTGATGGGGCTCTCTTGCCAGTGGCTGATGGCAAGGCCGCACTGTGCGCAGGCGGCGCGAATGTGTTGCTCGACGTCGGCGTAGCGGCGAGGGTCGCGTACGATACCGCGCTTGTCCAGCGCCCCAGGGTCCAGCTCGAACTGCGGTTTGACCAGCGATAGAAGTTGCCCGCCAGGGGGCAGCAGCGCGGCAATCTCCGGCAGAATCAGCGTCTGGGAGATGAACGACACATCCATCACCGCAAGATCAATGGGGCGCTCGGCCAGCGCGTTCAACAGCGCCGCTGCCCTGCTCATGTGGCGGGCGTTGAGGCCCTCCAAGCAGGTCACGCGCGGGTCGCTGCGCAGGTGGCTGGCGAGCTGGTCGTGACCCACTTCCACACCAATCACGTGTCGAGCGCCAAACTGTAGGGCGCAATCGGTGAAGCCGCCCGTCGATTGGCCGATGTCCAGTACGCCTCGCTCGTCGAGGCGCATGTCCAGCGCGTGTAACACGCCCTCTAGCTTGAGCCCCGCACGGGAGGCGTAGCGCTCCTCTGGGTCTTCGTCGATATGCAGTGGCGTGTCCAAGGGCCACTTTTCCGAGGGTTTGGTGAGCCGCGTACCATCGCGCAAAAAAACGCGCCCGTTTTTGATCAGCCGTTGGGCACGGGTACGAGAACTGGCCAGCCCTTGGCTGACCAGCAGTTGATCGAGTCGTATCATCGTGGTCGTGTCTATCGTGGTTGAGGCGCCCCGTGTTACTGGGGCCCTGGGTCGGCCTGTAAGTCAGTGGATGGAAGGCGGGTCGCTCCCCAACTACGGTGCAAAAACCCCTTCACACGCTCCAGCTCTTCATCGGTGACGGTAGCCAGTTCGCCACGCTCCAGCGGGTCGTAGTGATAAATATAGAGCCGTGAGGTGAATTGCTCGAAGGGCAGGGAGGCTTCGCCAAAACGCTCGCCGTTGCCGGACGTGCTGACCTTGACGCCATCCCCCCAATCCTGGCCGCTGTCGTTGTTGGGGTTGTAGAAGTAGATCCGCATGACGTCGTTGGGATCCAGCGAGGCCCGCAAAATCGTAATGGCATGCCAGCCGATGAACCGCGCGGCGCTGTCGGTGACGGCGATACCGGCAGGCTGGGGATGAATCAGCGGCTGGTTGCCGTTGTAGTAAGGGTGATAGCTGGCATAGAAGTGGCGAATGAACGTATCGACCCCGCTGAGTTTTCCCGTGGCGACATCGACGTTGATACTGAACCCACGGCCAGACCACCAGCCGTGAAATTCGGGGTTCACCCAGCGGTGGGGGTCGCCTTCCCGGCCAATGCAGCGTCGCCCCATTTCCGCGTAAATGCGGTCCAGGTGAGGCACCACGATCAAGGACACCGGGTCGAGGTCCATCGGCAGTTCGGCGGCCACGCCCGATACGCTCTCGTTAGAGGAGATGGGCTGGCCTTCGAAGTGCATGATGATTTCGTCATCCCGCGCGGCCCAGGTGACCATTTGCAGCAGATAGTCCGGGTCGTTATACGCCCACATCGAGAGCGCCCGGGCCGATTGGCAGGTCGGGTTATTGCCCTGGCCCACGCCCAGCGGCAGGCCCAGCATGCACAATACGCCCTCGATGAGTCGGGCGCGGGGGGAGGCAACCTCGCCATAGGCCAGCGACAGCCGAGCCTCGGCCCACTCGGAGAGCTGAAGGTTGAGCTGACGCCACATGGCCGGGGCCACCGGCGGCTGGTAGAGGATGCCGCGCTCTAGCAGAAGCGCTAATCCATACACCGCTTGTGCCGTCGCTGGATAGACGCCGCTGCGAATCAGTGCATGCACCAGCTCGCGGTAGCACAGCAAACAGTCGCGGCCCGTAGAGGAGAGCCCCAGCGCTTCGGATAGCAGATGGTCGCCCTCTTCCAACAGGTAGCGCAGCAGCACCGCATGGTAAGGGGAGACCAGGCCAGTATCGTGCATGGCGCGGGCAAAACCGGTGGATTCGGCTTGTAACGTGGCGTTATCCATGCGCTCTAGGCGTGTGCGGTAAATATCGATGCCGGGGTCTTCACGGCACGCCTGGGTCGGACCGTACAGCGAGCTAACCAGTCTATCGGCCCCGTGGCCGCTGGCTCCCAGGTCGATCTCGGGGTTGGCCTGACACAGTGCGATCTGAGTGATCATCTGTTTGATGGCATCGACCTGAATGGGTCGCTGTTTGAGGATGCGCCAAATTTCATCGATCAACTGGTCGATGACGTACTCATAGCCGATGCGCTCGGCCAAGTGTTGAAACAGGTGGCGAGAGATGTTCGCCAAACGCCCCTGGGTTTCCCGTTCGGCTTCACTGGGCGCATTGAAGAGCAGCCATAGATTGATCGCCATGACTTGAGTCAGGTAGTGGTGCGCCTGCTCTTGGGAAATAAGGGGGTGGGAGTAATCGCCTTTGGCTACGGCCAGTAACCGCAGCTCGCTCAATGCTTCAATGACGACCACATTGGCATCGGCGCTTTTAAGCGAGTAGGTCGTCAATGTGGGGATTAGGTATTGTGGCGTCTCCCAATCCGACCCGGCAAAGATGCCAGCGGATTCAAAATCCGCCGCGCGCTGCTCTAGAGCAGCACAGCCGCCCGCCTGCATGAGCACGCGCCTAGCCGTATCCAATACGCGGGGCAGCTTTGCGGGTTTAGAAAAGGCAGGCGCCTGCGAAAGCAGGCGCACCGCATCATCGAATTTGCTCAGTAATCCATCGAGCTTGCCATCTTCGGTGGAAGTGGCTTCTTGCTTGGTCGTCACGGTGACTCCTTATCCCAGCCTTGGCGGGGATTATACATAGAAGTCGAGATCTTCTTGGCGTTTGAGCAGATCGCGAATCGTATGCGCATCGTCGCCTTTAAAGTAGATCAACCCCCAATGCGTACCAAAGGCGGTGCGTTTCGTGACGGTCTCTTCCACCGGTGGTGTCAGTTCGTGAGACTCGAAGTACGGGTGATCTTCCGTCTCTTCCGGGATTTCCAGACGGCTGACGACCCGGCGGCGCGGGTAAACCCCAAAGCAGCCCGCGAAGCCGTCGGCATCGACGATTTCTTTCGGGAAGAATTCAGCCACTTCTTCTTTAGTGCTTTTCGGATCGAAGACCAGCATAGACGCCTGGTAAGCGTTAAAGCCGTAAACCCGCTCCAGCAGTTCGAACACCTTGAAGCCCGGCGGACGGTAGGCCACTTCGCCAAAGTACATCTCGCCGTCGCTGGTGACGAAGTATTCGGGGTGAATCAGGCCAAACTCAATATCAAACGCCTTGATCAGTTTTTCGATCTGCGCGGTGATCTGCTCACGGTATTTTTCCAGTTCTGGAGAGGCAGGTACGAAGACGGAGTAGCCTAGCGTGACGTACTCGGAAATGTTCAGGAAGGCGATTTTGCCGTCATGAATCCACGCCTCTACGGCGAATTCCCAACCGTCCAGGTGCGACTCCATCAACACCGGAAACTCTTCATCCGGGATGGTATCGACTTCGTCAGGGGTTCGAATGACCCGGTGGCCCAGGCAGCCCGCTTTATCAAACGCTTTGAGGTGAATCGGGTCGTTGGGGTCGCCATCGAGTTTCAGCAGCGTCTGGTTGACCCGCTTGAGGAAGCGAATCACGTCCTCTTTGTCATGGGCTTCTTCGAAAATGCCCACGCGAATCCCGCCAAGCTGGGCGCGACGTTTCATCAGCGCTTTGTCACGTAGGAGCAACGATTGTCCGTAAAGACGCGGGTTGTCCAGCAGTACCGAGTTGATGGCGCCCGCCCACTCCACGGTCTCTTCGAACAGGGGGATCGCGACGTCGACGCCTTTCTCTTTCAGCGTCTCGGCGATCTCCATGGAGCGGTCGTTGAGACGCTCGAAGTTCCAGGGGACATAGGGGATGTCGTGCTTTTGGCAGTACTCTTCCGCCCAGTCGGGTGCCACCACGATATATCGACGGTCAAAATTTTCCGCCGCTTCGATCGCATTGAGGCTCCAGCCTAAGAGGGCGATATAGCCCTTATTGGGATCCTTTTGCATGGTGTTGACTCCTCTGGGGTGATGAATGGTCTTGCCAAATACTCTCTTCACCATACACGACCCAAACCATTCTGGGCTAATTAGCAGCTTCTGAAGCGAAAATAGGGGGAATTCGTTCACTTTGGCGATGTCTGCTAAAGGGCAACACGCGAATATGGTAGGCTTGCGGCTTAACGATACGTTCAAGTGGCAAGAGGAATAGGCCAAGATGGCGGCCAAGCCGATCTACCGTGTGGTGGTTCACCAGCAGGGTGAAATTTGGGATTTATACGTCAGAGAGATATTTCAGAGCGAACTCTGGGGCTTTATTGAAGTCGAGGAGTTTGTCTTTGACGATGCGTCGCGGGTGGTGGTGGATCCAGGAGCGGAAAAACTGCAGCGTACCTTCGAGGGGGTCAAGCGTAGCTACCTGCCGTTGAACGCCATTGTGCGGATTGACGAGGTGGAGCGTGAAGGCCCGCTAAAGGCCGTGAAAAGTGATGCCCGCGTCGCAGAGTTTCCTCGTCCCTTCCCGTTACCGCCCCGCGGGGAAGGGTAAGCGCCTAAGACATGCGCAACGCTTTGAGCGACACGCGCGGCGGCTTCGTCGGCCACGCGCGTTTTTTGATCAGGACATGACGTCATGCAAGTAGAAAAATTTCGCAGTAATTGTTACGCCGCCGCGATAGGCGTGCTGTTAAGCGTGAGCAGCCAAGCAGCGCTGGCTCAATCCGATAGCCAAGCCTGGGTCAGCGATGAGCTGAGCACCTATGTACGTAGCGGGCCGACAGATGGCTATCGCATTGTGGGTACGCTCAATGCAGGCGAGCAGGTCGAAGTGCTCGACACCAGCGGTGACTACACACGCGTTCGCAGTAACAGTGGCGATACCGTGTGGGTACTCAGCAACGAGCTGCAGCAAACGCCCAGCGCGCGCCAGCAGCTCCCCGAGCTGCAAGCTCAGGTAGACGAGCTGACCCAAGAGTTGGACGGTATCAACGAAAGCTGGGAACAGCGGGTCTCCTCGATGACCGAAACGCTAGACATCCGCGAGCAGCGCATCGCTGATTTGGAAGCCCGTAACCTCGAGCTGGACAATGAAGCCGAACAGTCGCGCCAACAGGTGCGCGCGTTGCAAGCCCGTCTGGATACGCAAGAGGAAGACTTGCTGATGCGCTACTTCATGTACGGTGGCGGTGTGGCGGGCGCTGGCCTGCTGGTGGGGTTGATCGTGCCGCATTTGCCGCGCCGTCGTAAAAAGCGGGACCGCTGGTTCTAAGCGCGAGTTCCCAGTCATCGAGAGGTAGCTCATGGAGAATCCCTGGCGACAGCGTTGGCAAGAGGGGCGGATCGGCTTTAACCTTGAGGAGGCGCACCCGGCTCTGGTCGAACACTGGCCTACACTTGGCGTGGCAGAGGGGACCAAAGTACTGGTGCCGCTCTGCGGTAAGAGCCTGGATATGCGCTGGCTTGCTGATCGTGGGCATCCGGTGCTAGGAATCGAGCTGGCGCCGGAGGCCATCGAACAGTTCCTGGCCCAGCGCAGCGGCGGCGTTTCGCGCTATCGCCAAGCGGGGTTCGAGGTGTCTCGTCAGGGCAGCATCGAGCTATGGTGCGGTGATTTCTTTCATCTGCATATTCAACAGGCGGCAGAAGTGGGCGCGTTCTATGACCGGGCCTCGCTGATTGCGCTGCCGCCAGCGACCCGTGAGCGCTACGCCTTTCATTTGGCTCAGCTGATTCCGCCAGGAGCGAAGGGGCTATTGGTGGGCCTCACCCATGACGCTGGCGACGCGGGGCCGCCTTTCAGCGTGCCGGATGAGGAGATCGAACGGCTGATGGCGCCTAATTTCCGCATCGAGCGGCTTGCCCATCTGCCTGCCGATGACCGTGGCCGCAGCGAGAGCCTGTGGGCTCTGGAACGCCGCGGGCCACGGGTATGAGGGCTCGCTTGGCGAGCAACTCAACGAGCGAGCAGCTGGCCTAGTTCTGGGTCGCTGAACGCTCGGTTCAAGCCATCGCTGAGTAGGTCATTGAGCATGCGCGTATTGGCATCCTCACCGGGTTTGATCGCATAGCCCTGCGTACGGCGAGAGGTATACGTGCCGGTGTAGGTCGTCCCCTGGTTTTGCGCAATGGCGCGGAACACTCCTTCGATACGCGCTTCGTCGATCAGTGGCTGCCCGCTATCCCCACGCCCATAGTGCAAGCTGGCCAGCTCCAGCGTCAGGCTAGGGCGGTCCTGGGCGGCTTCCCGCGTGGGTGTAAAGCCCATGTCTCTGGCAGCGCGTTCTGCTTCGGCCTGCAGTTGTGGGATCAATTCATGGCTGTTGACGGTGATTTGCGCCGTCGACATGCTGCCGCCCGCTCGGGTACCAATCACTTCACTCGGCCGTGCATCGACGGCCACCACGGTGACCTGCTGGCCAGAGCCGGTTTGCGGCACGTTTGCGCTACGCGTAGGGTTGAGCTGAAGGTATTGAGGGCTGGCACAGCCCGCCAGCAATACGGTGGCCAACAGCGCAGCAGACGCGCGTAAAAAGTGACGCCGACGCATAAAACTCTCCGCAATCATCGTGGTTGTACGAGATAAATGTCTGTCGTAACAAGGCATTGAGGGTGAAAGCCCCAGTATAGCGCTGTGTTTACGCGAGAAGCCAGCAGCGCCTAGGCCACGCGCGCCTGTTGCTCGGGCGTTTTAGCGTCCTCTTTGAAGCGGTGCCACTGGCGTGGATGGGCGAACAAGCGCTGCCCGCGGCGCATGTGTAAACGCTCGAAGTCGGCGTGGCGCACGGTGGCTTGCCAAGGTTTTGCCAGCCAGTCGGCCTCGAGCTCTACGCGCACTTCGGCCCCGACCGGGGAGATAGCGGTAATCGTCACCGGCAGGTGGCTCTCGGCGCTGGGCTCTTCCGCTAGACGCACCTCATGGGGGCGCAGTAACAGCTCTTCGTCGCCATCGGGCAAGTCGACGTTCAGGTGCGCGTCACCGCAGGTCAGGACGCCATCGCGAACGCGCCCCTCTAGGTGGTTCACATCACCCAAGAACTCAAATACAAAGCGGTTCTTCGGCGCGCGGTAAAGGGTATCCGGCGTGTCGATTTGCTCGATGCGACCGTTGCTCATCACCACCACGCGATCAGACAGCTCCAGCGCTTCTTCTTGGTCGTGGGTGACGAAGACGCTGGTAAAGTTCAGCTCGTCGTGCAGACGGCGCAGCCAGCGGCGCAGATCCTGGCGCACCTTGGCATCCAACGCGCCAAACGGCTCATCGAGCAGCAGTACGTCAGGTTCCACGGCGAGCGCGCGAGCCAGCGATACGCGCTGCTGCTGGCCGCCAGAGAGCTGCGCAGGCAGGCGGTTCGCCAAGTGCTCAAGCTGGACCATTTCCAGCAGTCTAAACACCCGTGCCCGAATCTCGCCGTTGGAGGGGCGGCGCTTCTTCGGCATCACCGTAAGGCCAAACGCCACGTTGTCGTAAACGCTCATATGGCGAAACAGGGCGTAGTGCTGAAACACGAAGCCAATACGCCGATCGCGAACGTGCACGTTGGTCACGTCACGGTCGCCAAACAGGATTTTGCCGGGCTGAGGAGAGCGGTCGGCGTTCTCCAAACCGGCAATGATCCGCAGCAGGGTGGTTTTGCCCGAACCGGAAGGGCCTAGTAGACCTACTAATTCACCTTCGTGAATATCCAGGTTGATCGGTTCGAGCGCCTGGGTGTTGGCAAAGTGCTTGGCAATATTCTGTAAGCGGATACTCATGAGAATGCCTCCCGGCGCGATGCGCGCCATTCCAGGCCTGCCTTGGCCGCAAGCGTTAACAGGGCAATCAGGGCCAGCAGGGCGGCGCTCGCGAACGCGCCCACGGCGTTGTAATCCTGATAGAGCTGCTCTAGATGCAGCGGTAGCGTATTGGTTTGCCCACGAATGGCCCCTGAGACAACCGAGACCGCGCCAAATTCACCCACCGCTCGGGCGTTGGTGAGGATGATGCCGTAGAGCAGTGCCCAGCGGATGTTGGGTAGTGTGACCCGCCAAAACGTCGTCCAGCCGGAAGCGCCCAGCGTTACGGCGGCCTCTTCTTCCCGTGAGCCTTGGGCCTGCATAAGCGGGATTAATTCACGCGCCACAAACGGGCAGGTGACGAAGATGGTGACCATCAGAATGCCCGGCCACGCGAACATTAGCTGAATATCGTGAGTGTCGAGCCAACTGCCAATCCAGCCGTTGCGGCCATACAGCAGTAGATAGATCAAGCCCGCCACGACGGGAGAAACGGCAAACGGAATATCAATCAGCGTTTGCAGAATGCGCCGCCCAGGGAAGCTAAAGCGCGTCACCAGCCACGCCAGCGCGACGCCAAACACCAAGCAGATGGGGATGGTCATTAACGCGATGACCAGCGTGAGACCAATCGCGTGCAGGGTGAAGGTATTGCTCACGTTCTCCCAAAACACCGCCACACCTTGGGAGAACGCCTGAGCAAAAATAGCCACCAGCGGCAGCAGCAGAAATAGCGCAGACAGCAGTAGGGCTGCGCCAATTAATAAGCGCCGCATTAAAGGCGCATCACCAATCCGGCGCATTATCCTTTCCCTCCATGCAGACGACGCACAAAGCGGCCCTGCCAGATATTGATGGCGAGCAGCAGCGCCAGAGAGACAAACAGCACCACCGAGGCAATGGCAGACGCCCCCGCGTAGTCATACTCCTGCAGTTTGACGAAGATCATCAGCGCGGTAATTTCGGTTTCGTAGGGCATGTTGCCAGCGATAAAAATAATCGCGCCGAACTCACCTAGTGAGCGCACGAAGGCAAGCCCGGTGCCGGTGACGAGCGCGGGCCATAGATGCGGCATAATCACTCGGCGAAACGCCACGCCATCGGTGGCGCCCAGGGACATCGCGGCTTCGTCCACCTCGGCAGGCAAATCTTCCAGCACCGGCTGCACCGTGCGCACCACGAAGGGAATACTGGTGAAAGCCATCGCCAGCGCAATCCCTACCCAGGTATAGGCGATCTGAAGCCCCATTGGCTCGATGATACTGCCTACCCAGCCATTACCCGCATAGAGCGTGGCCAGGGTGATGCCAGCCACGGCAGTGGGCAGGGCGAAGGGGAGGTCCATCAAGGCATCAAGCAGGCGCTTGCCAGGAAACTCATAGCGCACGAGTACCCAGGCCAGTAGCAGGCCAAACACCGCATTCACCAGCGCGGCCACCGCCGCTGCGCCGATGGTGACCATGTAACTGGCGACCACGCGGCCCTCGGTAATGATCGCAAGGTACTCGGCCAAGCTCAGTTCGGAAAGCTGACCAAACAGGCCCGTCATTGGTAGTAGCAATACTAGCGAGATGAACAGCACGCTGATGCCCATCGACAGACCAAAACCCGGCAGCACGCGCGTGCTGCCGGATCGCCAAAATGCTAACTGGCTCATGGGATACCGTTAACGACGTTGCAGTTGATCGAGTAGAGCCCCGCCTTCGAAGTGGGTCTCCATCGCTTCTTCCCAGCTACCGAACACGTTTTCGACTTCGAACAGCTCGGTGTCGGGGAACTGGTCGGCAAACTCTTCGACCACCGTCTCGTTATGGACGCGGTAGTTAAAGCCTGCCAATTGGCGCTGGGCCTCTTCGGTGTAGAGGTACTCCAAGTAGCTTTGGGCTAAATCGCTGTTGCCGTTGCGCTCGGCGTTCTCACCCACTACGGCCACCGGGAACTCGGCCAGAATGCTTACCGGCGGGACGACCACTTCGTAGTCATCGCTGCCGTATTCGCTGCGGATGTTGTTCACTTCGGATTCGAAACTGATTAGCACGTCACCAATGCCGCGCTCGATAAAGCTGGTGGTCGCGCCGCGACCGCCGGTGTCGAACACCGCCACGTTGCTCAGGAACGTGCGCATGAAGTCTTGAATCTGCTCTTCATCGCCGTCGAACTCGTTCTCGGCGAAACCCCAGGCGGCAAGATAGGTATAGCGGCCGTTACCGGAGGTTTTCGGGTTAGGGAAAACCATCTGCACGTCCTCTTTGACGAGGTCGTCCCAACTCTCGATGCCTTTCGGGTTGCCTTTACGCACCAGGAACGCGGTGGTGGAGTAGTAGGGCGACGCGTTGTTCTCAAACGCATCCTGCCAATCTTCCGCCACCAAGCCAGCATCGGCGAGTACCTGCACGTCGGTAACCTGGTTAAACGTCACTACGTCCGCACGCAGGCCCTGCATGATGGCGCGCGCTTGGGCAGAGGAGCCACCGTGGGACTGGCTGATAGCGATCTCTTCGCCATGCTCTTCTTCCCACCACGCCTGAAACTCAGGGTTGATCGCGGCGAATAGCTCGCGGGCGATGTCGTAGGAGGAGTTCAGCAGCTCGCGCTCTTGGGCGACAGCGGCACTGGAAAAGGTCATGCCAGAGACGGCGGTGCCCACGGCAGCGGCCAATAGACTGCGGCGAAGGCCGGTACGGAATGCAGAGGATAATGTCATTGCAGACTCCTTAAGGCTGAGGGCGATGTCATCGCGATGCCGATAAGGTTAAACCTAGGATTGGGGAATTACAATTGTGTTTTATATTCTATTTGGAAATATGTCTGGGCATATCGAGACAAGCGATGGGGACTTCTTGGGGAGGCCCTGGGCATAGGGCTTCTGAGTTGGCTCTGGTAAGATGGCCCGCTCGTGATTATCTCCGTTTCTTTCTCCCCGTTCCGCCTACTCGAGGACCCTTTCATGAGCGCTGCACAGGATTTTTTGATTGCCCCGTCGATACTTTCCGCTAATTTTGCGCGGCTGGGCGAGGAGGTCGACAACGTGCTGGCGGCCGGTGCCGATGTGGTGCATTTCGATGTGATGGATAACCACTACGTACCGAATCTGACCATTGGGCCGATGGTATGTAAGGCGCTGCGCGATCATGGCGTGACGGCGCCGATCGATGTGCACCTGATGGTGAAACCGGTGGATCGCATGATCAGCGATTTCATTGAGGCGGGTGCCAGCTACATCACCTTCCACCCAGAAGCCTCCGAGCATATCGACCGCTCGTTGCAGCTGATCCGTGACGGTGGTTGTAAGGCGGGGTTGGTGTTTAACCCGGCAACGCCGCTTTCGTATCTTGATTATGTGATGGACAAAGTCGATATGGTGTTGCTGATGAGCGTCAACCCCGGCTTTGGCGGCCAGTCGTTCATTCCCGGTACGCTGGACAAGCTGCGTGAGGCACGGGCACGTATCGACGCTTCGGGCTTGCCCATTCGCTTGGAGATCGATGGGGGCGTCAAAGTCGATAATATCGCGGATATCGCCGCCGCCGGTGCCGATACCTTTGTAGCGGGTTCAGCGATCTTTAACGCCCATCAGGCAAGCGACCCGCACGACTACGACAGCGTGATTCAGCAGATGCGCGCGGCGCTCGCTAAGGTTCGCTGAGACGGAAGGCGCGCTAAGACATAAGAGGGGCGGGCTGATCCCCGCCCTTTGCATGTCCTTAGTGAAGTTTCATGCGTGGTTTGAGGTAGCGGTTCAATTTATCCACCAGCCAGGCAAGCCCGGTTTTTGGCGCACCGTGAATAGAGAGTTGATGCATACGGTAGAGCGATGCGTAGGCTTGGCGCGCCAACCAGCCCTCCAAAAACAGCCCCCGCGATGCCGAGCTGCGCATCAAGTTCCCGACCGCATCGTAGCGGGCCAGCGATACCAGCGAGCCGTGGTCGTGGTAGATGAAGTCTTGCAACGGCTTTTTGGTCAGGCATCGCTCAAGGTTCTTCGCCAATAGCTTGGCCTGCTGATGCGCGGCCTGAGCGCGCGGCGGTACCGTGGCCTCATCGCCTTGGGGGCAGCAAGCGCAGTCACCCATCGCAAAAATATGCGGGTCGTCCACGCTTTGCAGCGTCTGCTTGACGTTGATCTGATTGCGTTTGTTGGTGCTCAAGCCTAGCTCGGCCAAAAACGGCGGCGCTTTGATCCCTGCCGCCCATACGTTGAGATCGGTTTCAATCACCTCTCCGTCGCCTGTGACCAGCTGATACTCCTGGGCTTCTTGAATCGCCGTGCCGACATGCACGGTGACGCCCATGCTCTCCAACTCCTGTTGAACGGTCTGGCTGATACGTTCGGATAAACCGGGCAGCAGTCGTGGGGCCGCTTCGATCAAGTGTACGCTGATCGTTTGGTGATCGACCGCCGTGACGCCATAGGCATTGAGCAGGCGCGAGGCGTCTAACAATTCCGCCGAAAGCTCCACCCCCGTCGCACCGCCGCCGACAATGCCAATGGTGAGCTGGGTGTGCTGACGCAGGTTGGGGTCGGTATAGCGCAGGAAGGTATTGATCATATCCCGCTGGAAGGCTTTGGCCTGCTGGGGGGAGTCGATGAAGTGGCAGTGCTCTGCGACCCCCTTGGTACCAAAATCATTCGAGATACTGCCAAGTGACAGCACTAAATAGTCATAAGTGAGCTGGCGGGCGGGCAGGACCTCCACGCCATCCTCGTCTTCGATGGGGGCCAGGTGAATGACCTTCTGTTCCCGATCCAAACCGTTGAGAGAACCGCGCTGGTAACGGTAGTAGTGGGCCGAGGAGTGCCCACGATAATCCACTTCATCCATGCTGGAGTTGAGCACCCCGGTGGCCAGTTCGTGCAGCAGCGGTTTCCATACGTGGGTGGCGTTGCGGTCGAGCAGGACGATCTCGGCACGCTTTTTCTTACCCAATGTATGCCCAAGACGCGTGGCAAGGGCTAGCCCGCCTGCACCGCCGCCCACAATCACAATTCGGGGAATGGCCATTACTCTCTCCTTGGCAAATATAGCCACAGCATAGAACTTTCTGCAGTGTATGACGAAGGTCTAAGCGGGTAAGATGACTGAATTAATCGACATTATCGTGAACCAGTAGCTTAGACGCATCAGTGAGGCCAGCTCGTGCATACCATGTTGCAAGGAAAGCGGTTAATTGCCTTTGACCTAGACGGTACGTTAATCGACTCGGTACCGGATTTGGCCGTTGGCGTACAGCGGGCGCTGCACGACGTGGGGCTGGCTCAACCGAGTGAAGCGCAGGTGCGCGACTGGGTGGGCAATGGGGCGCAGGTGCTGGTGGAGCGAGCGCTGACCTGGGCGCTTAGTGCTCCTCCCGAGGCAGCGCTGCAGCAGAGCGCCTATGACGCGTTCATGCGCCATTACGGGGCCGCCCCCAATGCGTTAACCCAACCCTATCCCGGTGCCTTTGAAGCGCTTCATGCGCTGCATGAAGCGGGTTTTGTGCTGGCCTTGATTACCAACAAACCCGAGCGGTTCATCGCGCCTATTTTAAGCCACTTTGGCGTGCTTTCGCTGTTCACGTCGACGGTGGGTGGCGACTCGCTGGCCGAGAAAAAGCCCAGCCCGCTGCCGCTTCTGCACGTTGCCCAGACGCTGGACATTACCCCTTCGGCGAGCGTGATGGTGGGGGATTCCCGTCACGATATCGCAGCGGGCAAGGCGGCGGGCTTCACCACCGTGGCTCTGCCGTATGGCTATAACCACGGCGACCCCATCGAGCAGAGCCACCCGGACCTGCTCGTGGCCTCGCTTCGTGAGCTGGTAAGCTAGCGGCTACTCCCCGGCCCTGGCACCCCCTAGGGCCTCGTGCAGCAGCTCTGCGTTGTAGCGCAGCATGGCAGGGTAGTTATAAGCGGGGCCGTCGGGTTCGCTCAACGTATCCACGTAAAGCGGGCCTGCCAGTGTCAGGCCGGTCTCACGGGCCAGAGCATCCATGTGGATATAGGGCGTCGTGCTCTCATAGAAGAGAGCGGGCGGTCGCTTGTCGGCGAGCCGTTTGCTCATGGCAGCCATGGCATCCGCACTGCCCATCGTTTCGCTATTCATGCCCCAAATGGCAGCGAATTCAAACCCATAAGCGTGGGCGAAATAGCTCAGTGCCGCTTCGCTCGTGGTGAGCAGGCGGTTGGTTTGAGGAATCCCTTCCAAACGCTCGGTGAGTTGCTGGTCGAGCAGCACCAGCGCCTCTTTGGCTTCGGCTGCGCGGGTTTGGAAGGCCGCGGCCTTCTCTGGCGAGTGCACGCTGAGCGTTTGAGTAATGACATCGAGATAGGCCGCCGCGCCTTTAGGGTCCATCCACATATGCGGATCAGGACGCCCCTTATGCTGGCCCTGTTGTAATGCCAGAGTGGGGTAATCGGCGGTTTCGGCCAGGGCCATCAGTGTGAGCGTGTCACTGGCCATCGCTTCGACATGGCGAATCCACGGCTCTAGCCCATGGCCGTTATAGAACACGATATCGGCCTCTTCCACGGCGAGTACGTTAGGCGGGGTAAGCTCCCAGCGGTGTACGTCTTCACCAATCGGTACGATGGTCGTAATGGCGATGTCGTCACCGGCAACGCGTTTGACCAAGTCCTCGATCACTGAAAAAGAGGCAATGATCTTGAGCGACGACGCGGCGAGCGCTGGGGAGGAGGCGAGGAGTGCTGCTAACAAGAGCGTGATGATCCAAGGGGTTCGCTTATCCATGCCACGCTCCTAACTCATTAAAATGACGGCAAATAATAAAGAGAGTCGCGCCCCGTTGCCAGTTTTGCTCTGCTGGGTGAGCTGCTGTGGCAAGTGGCAAGAGACTGAAGGGCGCGATGGTTTCCCCGCTGACGCTTAACCTCTATGCTATGAAAAAGCCGTCAACGCAGGCGTCGCTCGTGGCGGGCTGCCCCATCAAGTCGCTTTCGTAACGTTTGGACGCTTCACTGAGCATAGCGGCTTTGACGGCGGTATTTGTAACGTTCTTTGGCCTTGCTCTGGATGGCGCGTCATGACCTCTCAACCTGTTACGTCTTCTCGCCGCCGTCGCGGCTACCCAAAAGGGCGCGATGTGGCCCCTGTGGCGCTGGCGGCGCTTCGCGATTTGTTAGGCGATGAGCGCCAAACGCCCCGCTTGAAACGTCGCGACCTGCTGATAGAGCATTTACACGCCATTCAGGATGCTCACGGCTATTTGTCACTCGTGGAACTGCGTGCCCTAGCAGCCTACATGAACCTGCCTATGGCAGCGGTGTACGAGACGGCGACGTTCTATGCCCATTTCGATGTGATGCACGACCACCAAGCGCCGCCGCCGGATACGACGATTCGTGTCTGTGATTCTCTTTCCTGCCAATTAGCGGGGGCCAGTGCGCTACACAAAGCGTTGGAAGCCCGCGTCGATCCTGACTGTGTACGGGTGATCCGTGCGCCCTGCATGGGCCGCTGCGATACCGCGCCGGTGGCCGAGGTGGGCCATCACCATGTGCTGTATGCCACCGCAGAAGGCGTCGAGGCCGTAGTGGATACCGGCCACTTTCACCCTGAAGCGATTTTGTGGCAGCGGCTTGACGCCTATCAGCAGGCTGGCGGTTACCAGTTACTGGCCCATGTGCGCAGCGGTAAGGTCAGCATTGATGATGTGCTGCAGGCGCTTGAAGTCTCGGGCCTGCGAGGCTTGGGGGGCGCAGGCTTCCCCACGTCTAAAAAGTGGCAGGCCGTGCGCCAAGCCGCCGGGCCGCGCTACTGCGTGATTAACGCTGATGAGGGCGAGCCGGGGACGTTTAAAGATCGCTACTATTTAGAGCGCGCGCCGCATCAGTTTCTTGAGGGCGCGCTGATTAGCGCTTGGGCGATAGAGGCCGAGGCGCTCTATATCTATCTGCGCGACGAATACCCCGGCCTGCACCGCGTGCTCCATGAAGCGATTGCAGAGCTTGAGCAGTCGGGCATCGTCGCGTCTGGATTCATCATCATGCGCCGGGGCGCGGGCGCTTATATATGCGGTGAGGAGTCGGCGCTGATCGAATCCTTGGAAGGCAAGCCCGGCAAGCCGCGCCACCGCCCGCCTTACGTAGCCCAGCAGGGGCTGTTTGGCCGCCCCACGCTGGTCAATAACGTTGAAACCGTTTATTGGATTCCCGCCATTTGGCACAAAGGGGCGGAGTGGTTTGCCGGGCATGGGCGCAACGGTAGGCGCGGTTTACGCAGTTTTTCTGTCTCAGGGCGAGTGAACAAGCCCGGCGTGTACTTGGCGCCAGCAGGCATCACGCTGCGCGAGTTGATAGAGGAGTATGCCGGCGGCATGGCAGACGGGCATACGCTGGCCGCTTATCTGCCCGGCGGCGCCTCGGGTGGCATTCTGCCCGCCAGCAAAGCCGATGTGCCGCTGGATTTTGACACGCTGCAGGCGCACGGCAGTTTTATTGGGTCAGCGGCGATTATCGTGCTCTCTGAGCAAGACAATCTTCAAGCGGTGGCCACCAACCTGCTGGCTTTTTTTGCCGATGAATCCTGTGGGCAGTGCACGCCTTGCCGGGTAGGCACCGAGAAAATGCTCAGCTTGTTAGAGCAACCCACATGGGATGTGCAGGCGCTCACTCGACTGGCGCAGGTGATGCAGGACGCCTCGATTTGTGGGCTAGGGCAAGCGGCACCGAACCCTATGTTAGGGCTACTCAAGGATTTCCGCCCTGCGCTCGCCCAGCAGCAGATTATCGTCAGCGATGCCGCTGAAGGGAGTGCACCATGACCGCTTCGTTCACTATTGTCTTGGATGATCAAGAAGTCACTGCCTACCCCGGAGAATCCCTTTGGCAGGTGGCCAAGCGCGCTGGAGAGACTATTCCCCACCTCTGCTTTAAAGATGCCCCCGGCTACCGCGCCGATGGCAACTGCCGGGCCTGTATGGTGGAAGTGGAAGGCGAGCGAGTGCTAGCGGCAAGCTGTATCCGCGAGGCCAAACCCGGCATGGTGGTACGCAGCGCCCACTCGCCCCGTGCCATACAAGCGCGTGAAACGGTATTAGAATTGCTGATGGCCGACCAGCCCAGCCGCGCCCAAAGCCCTAACCGCTCCAGCCACTTCTGGGAAGTAGCCGACCAGTTGGCGGTCGACGAAGCGGCCGTTAAGTCGTGGCTGCCGCCACGCCGCAAAGCAGCCGTCAACCATGCAGCGGCTGCGCCAAAGGTGAGCCAGTCAGATACCAGCCACCCGGCGATGCACGTTAACTTGGACGCCTGCATTACCTGTAACCTGTGCGTGCGCGCCTGCCGCGAGGTGCAGAGTAACGATGTTATCGGCATGGCGCAGCGGGGCGCCGCCGCCACCGTGATATTCGATTTTGCCGACCCGATGGGCCAGAGCACCTGCGTGGGCTGCGGCGAGTGCGTGCAAGCGTGCCCCACCGGGGCGTTAATGCCTGCCACCGTGGTCAATGCCGCAGGTCAGGGCGATTCTCAAAGCCAGCGGCAGGTGGATTCCGTGTGCCCCTACTGCGGGGTGGGCTGCCAGCTGACGTACCATATTAACGACGATGCCCTGGCCTATGTGGAAGGGCGCAACGGCCCCGCTAACCAGAACCGCCTGTGCGTGAAAGGCCGGTTTGGGTTTGATTACGTGAGCCACCCGACACGCCTGACCAAGCCGCTGATACGCTTACCGGGTATTCCCAAGGCGCTTGACTCTACCTTTGACCCTGCCAATCCATTTAGCCACTTCCGCGAAGCCAGCTGGGACGAAGCGCTGGAAATCGCGGCGGGCGGCCTAATGGCGATTAAGCAGGCGCAAGGGCCCAAAGTGTTGGCGGGCTTTGGCAGCGCCAAGTGCTCTAACGAAGAGGCGTGGCTGTTCCAGAAGCTGGTGCGTACCGGCTTTGGCAGCAATAACGTGGACCACTGCACGCGGCTTTGCCATGCCAGTTCCGTCGCAGCGCTGATGGAGTGCCTGGGTTCAGGCGCGGTGACCGCTTCGTTTATGCAGGCGCTGGAGGCCGATGTGGTGATTCTCACCGGCTGCAACCCGGCGGTGAATCACCCCGTAGCGGCAACATTCTTCAAGCAGGCAGCCAAGCAGGGCACCGAGATCATTATTCTCGACCCTCGCGGGCAGGCGTTGGATGCTTACGCAACCATGAGCGTGCGCTTTACACCGGGGGCGGATGTATCGCTGTTCAACGCGCTGCTCCACGTGATCATCGCGGAAGGCCTGTATAACCAAGCCTACATCGACGCCCACACCGAAGGCTTTGAAGCGCTCAAGCAGAGCGTGGCTCACAGCACACCCGACGCCATGAGTGCGCTGTGCGGCGTAGCCCCCGACACTATTCGTGAGGTGGCGCGCCGCTACGCCAACGCCGAGAAAGCGATGATTTTCTGGGGGATGGGCATCTCCCAGCACACCCACGGCACCGACAATGCCCGCTGTTTGATCTCTTTGGCACTGGCCTGCGGTCACACCGGTCGCTCCGGCACAGGCCTGCACCCGCTGCGCGGTCAAAATAACGTGCAGGGTGCCTCGGATGCGGGGCTGATTCCCATGGTGCTGCCGGACTACCAGCCAGTAGGCGATAGCCAGCTGCGCGCCGCGTTTGAAGAGCTATGGAATACGCCGCTGAGCGATGAGCCTGGGCTGACGGTGGTGGAAGTGATGAATGCGATTCACGCAGGCGAGGTGCGCGGTATGTACATTTTGGGTGAAAACCCAGCGATGTCTGACCCGGACCTTACCCACGCCCGCGCCGCGCTGGGTAAGCTTGAGCATTTGGTGGTGCAGGATCTCTTTATCACCGAAACCGCTCAGTTCGCCGACGTGATTCTGCCTGCCTCTGCGTGGCCCGAAAAAGACGGCACCGTGACCAACACTAACCGCCAAGTACAGCTGGGCAGGGCGGCATTACCGCTGCCAGGAGACGCTAAGCCGGATTGGTGGATCATCCAAGAGATCGCTAACCGCTTTGGGCTGGGCTGGCGCTATCAGCACCCGCAAGACGTGTTTGCCGAAATGCAGCAGGGCATGCACTCGTTCAATCACATTAGCTGGGAGCGGCTAGCGCGGGAGAACTCCGTCACATACCCCTGCCCAGCCGAGGATGCCCCCGGCCAGGACGTGGTCTTTAGCGACGCCTTTCCGCGCGCTGGCGGGCTGGCTAAATTCGCCCCCACGCGCCCACTGCCGCCGGATGAGCCGGTGGATGACGAGTACCCCACGGTACTGACCACGGGCCGCCAGTTGGAGCATTGGCATACGGGCTCCATGACGCGGCGTGCCCAGGTGCTCGACGCCCTAGAGCCAGAGGCGGTCGCCAGCCTCTCACCGGGCGAGCTCAACCGTCTGGGGGTAGTGCCGGGCGAGAAGCTCACCATAACCACGCGGCGCGGAACGATCACGCTGACCGCCAGAGTGGACGACAAAATCCCCGATGGGGTGGTGTTTGTGCCGTTTGCCTACGCCGAGGCCGCCGCCAATCTGCTCACCAACCCGGCCCTGGACCCCTACGGCAAAATACCCGAGTTCAAGTACGCCGCTTGCCGCTTGAGCAAGGCAGAGCCAGCCTTAGTTTCCTAAGCGCTGGCAAGCCCTGCAATGAGCCTCTCGGTTGGGGTATCATCCTGGTTATGCGGTTTTATTTATGTGATGGAGTAAGCGGGGCGATGGCGCAAGCGCAGGCAGTGCAACGGGTGTTGATGCTGGATAATCACTATCACACTGTATAGTACTGTATATAACTCCACAGCCTGCGCACTCCCTCCCGTAACGCCCCGCCAACTCTGCATATCGCTCCATAACACTCCACCGCAATTAGGCCTAGACCTGGGTAATATCCTGGGTAACACTATCAGTACACTCATTTGCCGAGAGCGTTACCCAGGTGCCGATCTCAGATACTAAAGCACGCAAGGCCGCGCCTGCCGATAAGCCCTACCGCATCCCTGATAGTGATGGCCTTTATCTCGACGTTCGCCCCAGTGGTAAGAAGTACTGGCGCGTCCGCTATTTTCTGCACGGCAAAGAGAACCTCTACACGCCCGGGCAGTACCCGCAAGTGACCCTCAAAGAAGCGCGAAAGCAGCGCGACGAGGTTAAACATAATGCTGCTCAGGGTATCGATCCTAAGGCGCTGCAGCAGGAAGAGCGCGACCGATCAAAGCGCAGTCAGGAGGACTCTTTCGATGCCATTGCTATTGAGTGGTGGGAAAAGCACTCTCCCCGCTGGACCGATCACTATGCGTCACAAGTGCGAAAAGGCATTGAGCGTGAAATGCGACCAGCGTTTGGCTCAAAGAATGTTCGCCAGATAACGCCTGCTGACGTTTTGCGCCTGGTGCAAAAAATCGAAGCGCGTGGCGCGCCTTCGGTGGCCATGCTGGTGCGTCAGTGGGTGGCGCAGATCTACCGCTATGCCGCTAGCACATTACGTGCTGACCACGACCCAGCCGCTCCCATTGAGGGGGCTGTTCAGCGCCCGCCGGTTCAGCACAGTAGATCACTCAGTGCCGAAGATCTCACCGAGCTAGCTAACCAGATAGATACGCGCGGGGGCTGGCGTATCAATGCCATTGCCATGCACGTACTGATGCGCACTATGTTAAGAACGGGAGAGCTTCGGCAAGGCCGCTGGGAAGAGGTTGATTTCATGCGGGCAGAGTGGCGGGTTCCCGCTGAGCGCATGAAGATGCGGCGCCCGCATGTGGTGCCGCTATCAAAGCAGGTGGTGACACTGTTGCAGGAGTTGCACGGTTACACCGGGCACATGCCCCTGATGTTTCCCTCCTATCGGCATCCCGGCAAGCCGTTAAGCGCAACCACTATCAACAAGGCGTTAGAGCGGATGGGCTGGGCGGGCAGGTTTAGCGGCCATGGCTTTCGTTCAACCGCGTCGACACTGCTGAATGAGCATGGTTGGCGCGGGGATCTGATTGAAAAGCAGCTGGCGCACATGCCCGGAGACAAAGTGCGCGCTGCTTACAACCATGCGGACTATCTAAAAGAACGGCGGGAAATGTTGCAGTGGTACAGCGACTACATTGAGGCGCTCATGCAAGGCGCAGACGCGCCTCTGGTGCCTGCGAGAATGCGTGCATGATCCATTCATCAACGTCCGATTCCAGCCACCGCACACCGCCAGTGGCCAGCTTGCGCCCTGGCGGGAACTCTCCTTCACGAATCATGGCGTATAGCTTGCTTTCGCTATAGCCCACTCGCTCGCTAACGGCCTTCATTGGTAGTAGTTTCGCCATGTCGTTAGTCTCCTGTATACCGCTGGCCACCGGGGCCGTGGCCGTTACCGTCTCGCCATTTCTGCTCTTGGCGTGCCGTGCTGTCGTCTATTGCTTGCTGGCGCTGCTGATCGAGCAGCGCTTGAACGGCGGGGTTCTCTGCAATGGCGCTCAGTTGGGCGATATGAGCGCGTTGGCTGTGGATGATGTCGGTGGCCACCGTGGCGAGTTCCCATAGATCGGTAGCGGCTTCGCCGTCGACACGTACCTTGCCCAGCCCGTAACAGTGCCCACAGGGGCGGTCTTTGTTGCCCTTGATGTGGTCGTGACCGCTGGCCAGACACACGGGGCAGTCGTCGGCAAGGAGCGGGCGCCAGTGACTCAACCAATCGTCTTGCGTCGTGACGCTCTGAACACCCTTGTCGAGGTCTTCGTAAACGATCAGCCAATGCCCTTCCAGCAGAGGCCCGGTGCCCATGTGCTGCTGCAGCTCGGCAAACTTCCCACCGCTCTCGCGGTGGGTGTGGGTGGGTTGGGTCATTGGTGGCCCTCGGCTTTACATTTGCAGTACGTGCCATAGGCGCCGCATTCCATTTCACAATCAGAGTGTGAGTCGTTATCAGCCGATGCTGTCAATCGAAGCGGTCTGACTTCCTGCTTAACCCGATTAATAGCGTCATTAACTTGCATTACCACGCGGGCAACGTTTGGCGCTTTATCGAAATGCGTCTCCTGCAATAAGTGGCCAAGCCTGCTCAGCGCTTCCTCCTGCTTTAGAGCGTCGCGGCGGGTAAGGCTGGTGGACGGCAATTCATTAACTGACGCCTGAACTCGACTTACCAGCATTGCGCATTTCACTGCCCATTTATGAAGGGGTAGGTCGGCTTTGTTTTCGCAAGCAGCAGCCAAGGCTAAGGCGTTTGAAGAAAGCTCCTTCATATGCGCTGCCAGAGTATCGTTCTGCTCTTGCAGCATGGTGTTCTGCTGATTCAGAAACTCGATGAGCTTTAAGCGCGCGGCGAGCTCTTCGATCACCGCATTCACCCCTTCATGCGCTGCGCCAATATCGCCCTTGTTGCCGGTCATGTCAGCGATGACGGCTAGGTGGTTGCGGTATTCGTCACGCTGCGCTTTCACTTCTTCCAGTTCTTTCAGCGCATCGGTGTACTGTTGATCCATAGCCATTACGCGACCTCGCTTAGCGGCATGAACCGCTGTTCGTGTGTGAAGTTGGCTTCTACGATGGCCCGGGCAAGCGGCGGGCAGACGCTGTTGCCGATCAGGCGTACTTGCTTGTGCTTGGCCAGCGGCTTGCCGTCGATCTCGGCAAACTGGTAGTGGTAGGGGAAACCCTGCGCTTTGGCCAGCTCATGCGGCTGTAGCATGCGCATGCCAATATCCACGATGGCGTACTGCTCACCGTCGATCATGACCGTTACCAGCTGGAGGCGGTCTTTCGTCGTGACCGTAGGCGCTGGCTGGCGAATGTCGCGGCCTGTCTCACCAGATCCACTGCCGTAGTAGGGCGCCAGGAATGCCGCCGTTAGATAGGCGTGCGTGGTGCTGGCGCAGATCGTCGTCAGCGGTTCCCGGGCATCTTTGGCGCTGCGCTGGCTGCCTTTCATATTGATCATGAAGGCGCTGACCAGGGCGTTATGGTCGGTGGTGGTGACCGTGGGTAACGGGTCGCGCAGATCCGCACCGACAACGCCGGTGTAGTGCTTGGCTAGGAAGGCGGTCACGATGCCAAGAGGCGTGGAGCCACCGGGGCGCGCCTTGGAGCCTTCAGCGTTGCCATTTGCCGTGATGGTATGCAGCGGCATCGAAAGCTCATGACCGACCGCGCCTGTCCGAAACTTAGTGATATGCGGAGATACCAGCGCATAGCCCGGTGTGGTGGTTATGGTTTGCAGCGGCTCCAGTAGCGACTGCCCACGAAACGGCGTGTAGTAAGCCGCCGTGTGATTAAGCTTCACTATAAACGGCTGCTGGTGCTCCACAACGAAGCGCATCACGCCTTTGGCAATGCGGTTTAGCGTGGCGGTGGCCAGCGGTTTCTTTCGGCCGAAAATCGAAGGGCAGGGCAACGACCAGTCGATACACTCGGCAGCGGTGCGCCATGGCTTCAAGTTGCGCCGCTGCATGGCGGGCAGTTTTGGGTCTGCGTGCGTCGGCTTCGGCCACGCGATGGGCAGGCCGTCACGGCGGGCAATCAGAAATAGGCGCTTACGGATGGTGGGCGCGCCGTAGTCGCAGGCGCGCAGGATCCGCCAGTCTACCTGGTAGCCGTGGCGACGCAGTGCGCGCACGAACCCGTTAAACGTCTGGCCCTTCCGCTTGGGGCAGGGTCGCGTTTTGCCGTCCGAGTCTTTGATCAGCGGACCCCAGTCGAGAAACTCCTCGACGTTTTCCAGCACGATAACGCGGGGCTTCACTTTTGCCGCCCAGCGCGCCGCGACCCAGGCGAGGCCGCGCACGCTCTTTGAGACCGGGCGCCCGCCCTTGGCCTTGCTGTGGTGTCGGCAGTCAGGAGAGAACCACGCCAGCCCTACGGGCATGCCGTTGGTGGCCTGCTCGGGGTCAATGTCCCACACGTCGGCCACGGCGTGCTCACTGCCAGGGTGGTTTGCGGTGTGCACGGCGATGGCGCTGGCGTCGTGGTTGATGGCCAGATCGACTGAACGACCTAACGCCTGCTCGATGCCTTCGCTCGCACCACCGCCACCAGCGAAGTTATCGACGACCAGTTCATGGCCGAAGAGGTTGAGGTTGCTCACGATGCACCTCCCACCATTTTGCTGGCCTGCGCAATATGCTTTAGCGGCAGCGAGAGCGCGGCGGTGTTGAATTCGACAATCCGGTGCTGGCGCACAAGGCTTTCGCGGTATTCCGCAGCTTTGGCTCTGGCCAGTTCTTCGCGGCTGACCTGACCGATCAGCTTTTGGCCGCGATCGCCGCGGTGGTACCGACGCGAGAGACAAGCGGGAGAGATTCCATAACGACGGCCTAGCTCGCTGAGGCTGACGCTTTCGCCGTTGGCTGGGTCGTTGACATTGATCGCGCTCATGGTGTGACCTTGAATGTTGGTTTTGGCATGAAATGAGTGGGTTGCACTGGCTGTGCGGTCCACTGGTCATGGCAGCCATTCCACACCGCGCCAATCCAGCCCTCGTCGTCTTGCCAGTAACCCTCGATCACGCCTTCAGGGTTGAAATCGAGGCAAATAAATTCTTCTGAGTAGAGCAGCATGGCCTGACTGTCTTTGTTCGCCTGCTCAATAGGGAGCCATACGCCAGCCCTGCTTAAAGCGGCTTGCAGTTGGTCATAGGCCGCGCGCGCGGCCTGCTCACTGTTCTGGAAGCTGATACGCCATGCTTCGTAGCTCATGACAGCACCCCGCATTTATCAGCTGCTGGCTGGCGCTCTACCTCACCGCCCAGCCATTCGAGTAGGCGCTCGACGTTCTGGCGCAGGCTTCCTGCCATCAAGACGAAGTCTGTTTCAAAGCGAGCTAGGGCATCGTCGCCATCGTCGGCGTGATCGGCTTCTTCAATCAGTGCATCACCGAAGCGCAACGACTTTAGCGCTAGGTCGTCATGCAAGATGAAAGAGAGCTGGCCTTCGATGCTGAGCGCGAGCTGTGACGCTTGCCGGCCACTTTCGAGCAGTTGCTGCATTTCGTCGCTGTCGAGATCCACCTGACGTGCCCGCACAACGCCATCGTCGCCCTTGGCTTTCAGCGAGACGTTGTCGCCTAGCTGGAGATCGGCAGGGCGCGAGGACGCATCACCTAGCCACGTGGTCATGGCGCGGATGGGCAGGGTTTGGCTGGTCAGCGGTGTGACCTTCAAGCTCCCCAAGGTTTCGCGCAGCAGGTCCAGCACGTCTTCAGCGCGTGATCGGCTGCTAGCGTTCACACCGATCAGGTTGCGCTCAGTGTCCCACCAGAGGTCTATTTTCTGGCTGCGCACGAAAGCGCGGGGCAGCAGATCTTCGGTGATCTGTTCCTTGAGCGCGGTTTTCTCTTTGCGAGTGACCTTGCGGCCCTCGGTGGCCTCGATCTCGGCCACCCGTTCTTCGACTTCCTCTCTGATGACCGAGGCGGGCAGCAGGCGCTCTTGGCGCAAGGCGCTGATCAGGCGGTGAGCATCGTTCTGCAAGGTGTGGAGCAGTTGGCCGCCGCCCATGCGGCCCGCTGGCGCTGTCCAGCCAATGCGGCGGGCGTCGGCGTTGCCCAGGGGCTTGGCGGCATGCTCTGCCAGCACCGTGGCGGTTTGCTCGGGGCTGAGGAGTTGCACGTCGTGCAGGCGGTAGAGGTGTAGGTGTTTGAACCACATGTTATTTATCTCCCGGCCAGTTGACGTTTTGAGCGCCAGTAGCAGCGATGTACTCGTCTTTAGTGATTCCGAGCGCGGCAAAGAGGTGAAAAACGCTGGGCATCGTGTCGGTTTCTTCGTGGTAGAAGTCCTCTACGATGTTTTCCCAGTACGGATCCTCTTGATCGGTGATTGAATCCAGCAAGCTGATGGCCTGCTGTCGCGTCAGGTTGTCGGGCCATTCGGGCATTGCTTCGCTCATTTGGTGTCACCTTTCTGGTCATCGCCCTTAGCGGGCGCTGGCTGTTTGAAAATTCGGTCGAAGGCGGCTTGATCGATCATGCGGGCACCTAAATGATTCGGCCGAGGGCTGCGTAAATGAGGCGGTCTACCAGCTCCAGGGCACGTTGATCGTTGCCATTACGCCGGGCTTCAAAAAGAGCTTCTGCAAGCTGACCCGTGCTTTTGCATTCAATGGGGCAATACCCCTCCTCAAGCCCCACCCCGTTGTGGTTAAGCCCGCGGCTTTTCAGCTCTTCCAAAAGGTCGTCGGTGTCGAAGTCGTCCAGATCTACGTCTACATCTACGCTGACGGTTGGCATGGTGGCCTCCTAAAACTGAACAAGCTGGTTAACGGGAACAGTGGTCGGCATCGCGTACTGAGCGGGCGCGTAGTCGTCCAGCGCGGGGAGGGCGGGCTTCATGCCTGGGCATTGCTCCTCAACGTTGATCGTGTCGTCCCAATCGCGGTGTCCGACGCGGTTCTCGAGCGGCACGCCGCGCGCCTGCTCGGCGGCAAACACGGCCACGCCTTCGCAGTACGCCAGCACGTCGCGCTGCGCGTCTTCGGCTTCGCCCTCGGCCAGCATGCCCATGGCGCCGATAACGGCCGCGAGGCCGATGGCCCACTTGGTGTTGGTGCGTTGAGTGCTCATGCGGCTTGCTCCTGTGCAGCAGGGTGTTCGTTGAGATTGATGCGTCCGGCGTCGTGGGCCTGCTGGAGCAGGTCGCGCAGGCTGTTCCGGGCGGCGCGCTCATTGGGAAACGGGGCGCTCATTCGGGCGACGATCTGGGTGCCGTTGGGCGCGGTGAACGCGGGCAGCCAGCCGTCTACCACGGGCTCGGCGTAAACCACGGTGGTGTGGTCGGTGTAGCCGTCGCGCATGGCCAGTTCGCGCCAGCGCTGGACGATGAAGCGGATGCTGGCGACGTGTTTCATTGGCCACCTTCCTGTAGCAACGCCTCCAGGTGCCGCAGGATGGCGTTGATCTGCGTCTGTGCGCTGGGTTGGGTGTAGAAGCACGCGAACTGGCGGTGGCTTTCGTGCTGGGCGTTGCGCGTGGCCAGCCAGCTATCGCAGAAGATGCCGTGCTGGGAGATCTCAAATTGCACCGCGTACTTGCGCTGCAGGTTGACGGCCAGCGCTAGCTCCTGGGCTTGCTGCACCTGAAACATGAACGCGGTTTTGAGATTGCTGGCTGTAAACACAGCCACCACGGTTTGAGCGATAGAGGGGGTCATGCGTCTAGCTCCTGAGCGGCTTCACGCAGGCGCTCGATGACCTTCTTACCTGTTAGTCGGCCCTTGATGTTGCTCTCTGGCCAACCGCATTCGCCCATATCATCAAAATCTTCCCATTGCATTGAAGACATAAGCACGTAGTTGGCAGCCCACTCATATAGGGGGTAAAAATCTGTTCCTTCACCTGCATAGGAGTCGTACTCACCACCAATACTTGGTACGTGATTGACACTCACCTTTCCTTGGCGATGTAGTCGCTCTTTTTTTCCGCTTTCAGAGCTTCCGGCCTGACGCGCCCAATCAGTTGCAAACTCGTCATCAATCCATACGCGCTTGGCATCGCTCTGAAAATCGCGGCGCGGACTGGCGGCAAATATGGCGTGAGCTTTTTTGCTGAGCTTTTTCAAGATGCGCGGTTTCATGCGTACACACTCCCTGCATCGCGGCGCGCTAGCTTGCTAGCGGCCACTGGCTGGCGGTGGCGGGTGGGCTGGCGATGGCGTAGGGCGTCCGCATCGCTGTTGACCACGCTAATCATGAGCGCGACGAGTAGCGGCGCTATCCAGCCACGGCGCATGGCTTCGGCAACCGCGCCAGCGGCCTTGTAAACGCTCAGCTTGTGGTAGGCCTTCTTGAGGCTGCCGTTAACGGTGTCAGGAGAGCGACCAGTGGCTTTAGCAATCTCTTTGTAGGTGTTGCCTGCCGCCAGCAGCATGAGATCTACCGCTTGAGTGCGGGTAAGACCTAAGCTGCCACGCTCTGGGTTGATGGTGGCTTGCCAATTGCCTTGTGTGATTTGCATTGCTTTCCCCTTGCAACTCATGTGTTATGAATTGAAGTATGCGAAGGCTCATAATATCTGTCAATGCGAAAGCTCATATTTTTTATGAGGGCACAAAAAAACCGCCAAGTGGCGGGCTACTTAGCGGTAGAAAAAATTAACAGGCGTGATTACAGCGTCATTTGAGACTTAACGGCCACGCCAATAATACGACAGTTGCCGTTGATAGGAATGAGGGGGTAGGCGGGATTGAGCGCCTTTAGGTACTTCTGCCCACCGTCGATGATGAGCTTTTTAAATGTGGCTTCGTTGCTCTCATCGAGCTGGGCAACCACTAGGCGTCCTGGTGTTGGCTCTATGCCCGTGTCTACGAGCACCAGAGATCCTTCTGGAATGCTGGGTGAAACCCCTGGGGGTGCTGTCATTGAGTCGCCAGTCACCTCCAGCCAGAACGCCGAGCCTTTGGCTGCATAGTCGGTTATCTCGTGGCGTTCTTCCATGCCTGAGGGATAGGGCACAACGCATTCTCCGAACTTCCCTGCTTGCACGCCTGATACAACCGGGTACTTGTAGTGCCTGATAGGCTGCGCCGTAGGGCTTGTATTTATTATATAGCTTGCTCGCTCGTCTTCCACGCCGTGCATATCGCCTAGGCCTGTGGTGAGCCAGCGGTAACTCACGCCTAAAGCGTCCGCGATTTTCAGCAGATGCGTGGAGCTGTGGTGCCTACCGCGCTCCAGGTTTGAAATGGTGGCTTGGTCGATGCCCGCTTTTTCGGCTGCTTGTACTTGACTCAGCTTTGCCTGCTTGCGTGCCAGCCTGATTCGGTCTTTGAGTTCCATGCCTGAATTATTATGCGCGCCCTCATAGCGTTGCAAATGAGTTTGCGCATGGTCTATTCTATGAGCATTCGCATAAGAGGGCGACCGATGGACACCGTATTCAAAAGCCTTGTTAGCCATTTTGGCGGGCAAAACCAAACCGCAGAGGCTCTCAACGTCAACCAGGGGGCTGTTTCCAACTGGGTGCGTGGAAAGCATGGCATGTCTCCTGCTGTGGCTCTTCGAGCCGAAAAGTTAACGGAAGGCAAGTTCACTGCTGCTCAACTGTGCCCGTCTGTATTTGTTCAGCCAGCCGCTGACGAGGTGGAGTCTCAATGATTCCAGTATATGCAGCCACGCATAACGGCACAGCCCTTAGCGCTGGTCTGTTTGTGCGTACAGTGTTTGGGGGTGTTGTATGAGTCTCCACGCCATGCACTGGGCGCGTCAGTCGCTCAAGACACTGCCTGACTCAGTAAAAGCCCCTGCACGGCTGGCGCTTATGCTGCTAGCGGACTATGCCGACGAGCAGCACGCTAGCTGGCCGTCTATCAACACCATGGCGCTGGAAATGGGCTGCTCGGTACGCAGTGTTCAGCGCGCTATCGATCTGCTTGAAAAGCATGGCTTAGTCAGAGTCGAAACCCGTCAGGCGAAGAACGGCAGGCAGATGAGCAACCTGTATTTCTTGGCCGTCGATGGCCTGTTTGTAGGGTGTCAATCTGACACCCCTTCTATATCTGGCTGCGAGGGGGAGGGTGACAACCTGACACCCTCTGAGGGTGACAATTTGACAGGGGAGGGTGTCACCGGTGACAGGGGGAGGGTGTCACCCGTGTCACCCCTTGACTCTACCAGTATGACTCTAACCCCCACTCACTCTGGCGAGCGCGATTCGCATTTCCCGCAAAACGTGTTTGAGCGTGCCGCCCAGCAAGCCGACGACGGCGAGCCCGCTGCCGACGATCTCAGCCAGCCCCGCACAACCGCCATGCATCTCGAATGGGAGCCGGAGCCGGAAACCTACGCCACTGCGTGCTGGCAGCGTGGGCTGGCACCGGATGCAAACGTTCACGATGCACTGCTGGATTTCCGCGAGCACTTCGCCGCACAGCCTACCCGAACCCACACCCAAGCCGATTGGACCCGCCGCTTTGTGCGCTGGGTAGCCGAGAACGCCAAGCGTCAGCAAACCGCCCTGACCACCACCGGAGGCAACGCCCATGCAAACCGCCGCAGCAGCACTCCAAAACGTCGTCTCACCGCTCAAGAGGCGCGAGCCGCCGCCGAAGGCCGAGCGCCAGCAGGCGCGGGAGACACATTCGACGGCGAATGGCAGCCAGCCCACGGTTACGGCGGCTGACGTGGACGAACTGTTCAACACCTTGGGCGAGCTGTACGGCTCCAAATTCGCTAGCCAGTGGGGCGTGTTCGATGAAACCGGCGCATGGCTGGCAGAGCTGCAGTTCCTCGCTCCAGCTCAGTTGGGTATCGGTTTGCGCCGTGTGCGCCAGCAGATCCAAGAAGCCGTGCGCGCCGGTACCGAAGCATGGCCACCCACGCCCCTGGCGTTTGCCGCGATGTGCCAGCCGAAGCCGGAAGACATGGGCTTGCCCAGTGAGGGGGAGGCGTGGCGCGAGATGGTGGCGAATGCTAACCAGCCCAGCCTCCACCGCTGGAGCCATGAGGCGGTGCGCATGGCAGGCGCTGCCGTGGGCTGGTGGGATCTGACCCACGGCAGCAGTGGTACCCACACCAGCAAGCTGGAGCGCACGTTCCGCACCGAGTACGCGGCGCTGGTTAACCGGGTGATGGCAGGCGAGCAGCTGCAAGCGCGCACTCTGATCGGCCACGACAGCCAATTGAGCCGCGCCGAATTGGCAGAGCGCGTCAGCCGCGAAGCCGCACAGCGCCAAGCCGAAGCGGCGGGCATGCCGCCCCGTATGAATTCAGAGCAAGGGATGCGCTCGCTACGCGCTGCCCTGGGAGGTCGTTAACCATGAATACCGCATTTCAACCGAGCGGCAATGAAGTGAAACACGCCGCGTTTCAAGAGCATCGCCGTTCCGGCCGCATGAAGAGCTCGCAAGGCGTGATTATCGCGGCACTGGTCAGCGGTGGCATTGCGATGACGCGTAACGAACTGGCAACTGCTACCGGGCTGCCTCTGTCGAGCGTCTGCGGCCGCTGCCGTGAGCTGCTCGATCTGGGCAATATCGAAGTGGCCGGCATGACGGCAGACAAGCCCGCTCGGCAAAAGCTGCAGCTAACGGAGAAGGGCCGGGCGTTAGCGGCGGCTGAGGGGGTGGCGTCGTGAGCATCCTAAAACCCATCGATCACCAGAACATCGTCCTACGCCTGCTGGCGCGTTCGGCGTCCTGTGATGCCCAACACCTCACCGCGCTGGCCCATGCCCATAAGTTGCCCGTATCGCTGCATCAAGTGCGCGTTGCCTGTGACGAGCTGTGCGACCAGCAGTTTGTGAGCCGCACGATCAAGGGTTACCGCCTCACCACGCAAGGGGAGTGTGAACTGCCCGCCGTGCCGCTGAGTAACGTAGAGCGCCAGGTGTTAACGCTGATCTGCGACGAGCACCGCCAGACTCGCCGAGGGGCTAAGACCACCATCGTGCATGTGGGCATGAATGCCGCGAACAGCCAGCAAAAGGCACGGATCGTTGACGTGCTACTGGCCCTAAAGAAGCGAGGGCTGGTTGTGTTTGGTGATGAGGCATGGCTGCCGACTGTTGAGGGGGAAGGGGCGTTGTGGTCGTCAGCGTCTCAGGCAGTCGAGATTGCATCGGAAGAGCGGCAGGAGGCCAGTGCTCAGAGTCGCATCCAAGCCTCGCCCGAGCAGCTACAGCACGTAGAAAGCCGCAATTTCACCACTGAAGAGATTGCCCAGGCAAAGCAGCGCTTTGTTGATGAGCAAGTTAAAGAGATCACCCGCAGCATCTTCGGCACTGACCGTATAAGCGATGACCTTCTGAACCGCTGCGCGGCCATGAACGCCACGTTGATGGCGCAGGCAAAGCAGGCTTATGCCGCAGGTGAGCCAGACGCGTGGCGTGATCTCCACTGGCTCATGGAAACGGCACAGCAGCTAGTGGCGCTTGGGGGTAAATCATGATGGATGGCATGACGTGGTACCTGCTCGGCGTCCTTTCGGGCGTCGTCCTAACGGTGGGCTGCGCAGTGCTGGCCTTTTGCAGTAGCGCTAAGGGGCTGGATGACCAAGGGGAGCCTGCCAACCTCAACCCTCACAAGCCGCCGTTTCGCACACCACCGCCGCCTCCCGCGACGAGAACTGAGCTCTCCAGCTGGAAGAAGGAACAGCATGATGGATAAGGTGAAAAAAGGAGGACTTAACGCCCGTAAAGCCGCGATGCTGTGCCAAAACCCGCGCTTTTGGCTGTATCTGGATTATCGCTGGCGCGCTAAGAACGCGCTCGAGTACCAAGAGTTTCCGAACGGTACATATAAAGCCGCTGGCGCTACTCGGTGGCTGCGGAAGGCCTGTGGCATCCAGAGCCGTGCAGAGATGGACCATAACGACCAAGCGCGGGCGATGCTGGAGCGCGTGATTGCCGACTACCAACGTTGGGAGCGGCAGCAGCGGTTGAATGATCGGGTGGTAGGGGGTGCGGTGTGATGATTGCGACCGATAAGCAAGCGAGTGCTGAGCGTAAACCTATCGTGCCTAGCCCTTATATGTGGCGTGAGGCCGTGGCGATGTTATGTGAGTCGTGTCGCCATTTTCCGGGCTGTGATGTTGTAGAGGGCATGATTGAAATGAAAGAGGGTGGCGCATGGCCTGAGGGTGGCTGGGTGACTGATCCGGGAGCGGGCATTACCTGCTTGAGCTACGAGCCTCTTTCCGTTCGCTCTTTATCAGCTAGTGAGCTAGATGAGGCGCTAAGAGACTCGGTGCCGATGTGTGACGGCTGCGCAGCTCGGAAGGGTACTGATGCGAGCAAGGCGCTTCACACTCAGCGCGATTTTAGCCAGGCCGTTAAGGATAGGGGGCGTTTCACATGCCATAAACCCGGGAGTGAGGGTAAGTCGTGCGGTGGTTGGTGCAATGCTGTTTTGCGCCAGCGAGGCCAGCATGACTGAGAACGTACACCCGATAGAAGACCACGCCAAGGCGCTGGCAGACGATAACCGCTTTTGTGAATGGCTGGATACTATCGATGCGCTGGATAGCGGGTGGCCTCACAGCCATTACACCGCCCGCCGCTGGATCGAGGAGCAGTGCGACGTGGAAAGCCTGGGGCGCTTAGCCACTGACCCTGTAGCGGCAGCCTCGCTTGATCAAATCGCCCGCCGCTTTGCTGTGTGGGATAAAAATCAGGAGCTCGACCTATGACCGTTCGCGGACTACCTGCCTGCAAGCGTCGCCCACGCGCAACTAATGCGGATGGCTCACTGCGTAAGCGGCCTGTTGATTGGGAGGGCAAAGAGCAAGCCGTGCTTATCCGTTGGCTGCTGGGTGAGCAGAAGCGCGGTACCGCTGTTGGGCAACTGCATGACGTGACCTATCACGTACCCAATGGCGGCGTGCGTAGCTATAAAGCTGGCGCGGCGATGAAGAGGCAGGGGGCCAAGGCTGGCGTGAGCGATCTGGTGGTAATGGATGCCCGAGGGGGTTGGTTTGGGCTGTACATGGAATTCAAAGCCTCGCCGCCGCATACGGCAGCGCTGGCGCAGAGTCAGCATGATTGGCTGGCGCTCGCTTATGACCGCGGTTACTGCGCAGTGCTTGCGGTGGGGCTCGATGAGGCTAAGGCGGTGTTGAGAGAGTATGCGGCGCTGGTGCGCAGCACTCACCACTATACGGCCCGAGTACATTTGAAAAGCGGTACCGAGTGGAGAAAAGGAAAATGACGCGGCTTAAGGGGAGAGTGATGCAATTTGATGAGTGGAAACGGGTAGCCAACCCTTGGCGTGTGATTGAAGCGGCTCAGCGCGACGAGAAAGCGCGTGATGCGGCGGTGGTGCGGATCATCGATACCATGCTAGAGCTGCAGTTGGACTACCGGCACCAGAACGCCGGTTATCAGCCGTTTAGCCCTACAGCGCGAATGGGTGAAATGCCTGGCGGCGGTGGGCGTAGCGATCAAGCAATGCTGGCCGCATTACGTTATCACCCTGAGAGCCAGTGGCACAAAGCCTGCGCGCTGATGCTGGACCAGTTACCCAAGCGCCAAGCCGCTGCGATGCTGCTACAGGCTGCCCGCGTGCGTCCGGAGAAAATGGGCGCCAGCCAGTGGATGGTGACCGCACGGCAAATGGTGGAGCGCCAGGGAGAGTTGCTGCGTTGCCTGGGGCTGCATGAGGGGGTGCGGCATTTTGAGAGCGTGGAGGCTTTGCAGGTAGCAGGTAAGCGCGCCCGCCAGCGGTTGTGGGAATGGCTGGCGCAAGGAGAGGTGCAGGCGGCTTGAGGTCTAGCCCCGCTATTGGCGGGGCTGTTCATTTCCGATGCATTCGAGCATTACTTGTAAGCCATAGCTCATCTTTTTATCACCCCTGAGAATGGCGTTTAGATACTGCCTGGTCATTCCGACTCTTTCTGCAAGCACTGTTTTGCTGCCCGCCGCTTTCTCGGCTTGTCTGATTAGCTCGCCTGCTTTTTCCGGAGTGTAGTTTACTCGAGCATCTATCATGCTTTCACCAGATCCGCTTCGCGGCCCATCATGCTGACCATGTAGGAGGCACCTTGCTCGTCTTCGACTTGTACGGCGCGGTAGCCGAGGATCTGAGCAGCGCGAGCGGTGAAAACTTGAACGTCCCAGCTCGCGTCGGCCATATCCTCGGGCTCGATGTCTAAATCCATATCCCAGATGCTTTTGCTTTCATCGATCAGGGCTTCGGCGTCGTCTTCGTCGATGTTCAGCTTTTCAGCAAGCTCGGCAACCAGGGTGTTCAGCTTCTCTGCATCGTCGTGATAGAACAGCTGGCCAGCTTCAATGATGGCGTCTTCTTCAATCTCGATGCTGTAAGTAACGTGCTCACCAGCGGTCATGACGTAGGCTTCATCGGCAAAGAACAGGAACTCGCCAAAACGGCCGAAGGAGTTGATTTCGGTGATTTCGCGTGGGCTGGTGTGAAGTAGTTTCATGTCTGTTCTCCCCGGTTGATGAATTCATTATATGGAAACTAAGTTTCCGTTTCAAGTTTTTTTCATTGTTCCGTTGCCAAAGTGTCGGGTTTGATGCACTCTTATCTCTAGGCTGCGCAAGCTACGCGCTTAAGCCACCCCACACCAAAAGCCCTGCTGGTCACCCAGCGGGGCTTTTTGCTTTCCGCTGTTCCCATTGCGTGCCACCTGGTGCGCCTTGCCCCGTCGTGCCGGGCCCTTTTCTTCGAGGCATCCATGCGCTATCTCACACTGCATGCCGCCGCTACCACGGCCAGCATGGACATTGGCGTGGATGAGATACGCCGCTGGCATACAGACCCTAAGCCGCAGGGCAGAGGCTGGCGCGACGTGGGTTACCACTACGTTATTCGTCGTGACGGCACGCTAGAGCGCGGTCGACCCGAGAGCCAGACAGGCGCTCATGTGGGCGGCTATAACACCGGCAACGTTGGCATATGTTTAGTGGGCGGCGTGGCGGCTGACGCTAAGACGCCGGAGAACAATTTCACACAGCCCCAGTGGGACACACTGCGCGCGCTACTGACTGAGCTACACCAACGCTACCCGCAGGCGGTCATCATGGGGCACAACGGTTTCCCTGGGCATGAGAGCCGAGGCTGCCCGTGCTTCGATTGGCGCGCCTACCGTGATGCATTGCATAACGACTACTGGGCAGATAAGCCCGCGCAGTGGCACGGTCACTGGATTGATGAAGTAGACACCACCCCTGTTTGAACACTATCGGCCGCTGAGGTGGCCAACATGCACTCAAATAAAGAGCCTGACGCAATGCCCAACCGAGACCCTAACAACTGGCAGGCGCTGTTAAACGTAGTGCTTAGCCTGTGGCCTCAAATCTACGCGGCGGGTCTTGCAATGCTGATTGCTTTGGTGCGCGCCATCCACGCAGGAGGCCGACCCATGAAGAGTTTACTGGAAGCGGTGCTGTGCGGGTTTCTTACGTTGGCGTTAATGCCGCTGCTAGCGTACCTGGGCATGCCGCAAGATATGGCAATCGCTATAGGCGCAGCTATCGCGTTCTTAGGCGTTGAGTGGGTGCGTGACCGCATCGACGCGCTATACGAGAAGATCATCGGCAGGTGGCTAAAATGATTGGCCGCTTGCTAGGTGGTGTCACGCCCTGGCTGTTAGCGGTGCTGATAGGCCTGTCTGCATTCCAGTATCAGTACACACAGCGGGTGGCAGCTGAGCGCGACCGTGCAGAGATGCAGGCCGAGCATGCGAACGACCGCGCAGAGATACTCAAGCGCCACCAGCAGTTCCAGCGCCAGCAGATCCAAACGCTGAACGATGCGCTTGCCGAGCGAGATAGAGCGCTAACCATCATTGCTGACGATATACGCGCCAGCACGGCGGCGCTCCAATCACTGGGAGAGACTGATGCTGAGGCGCGTGAATGGCTGGATGGTGACCTGCCTACTGGTATTACTGACTGGCTGCGCGAGCTCCAGCAGCCCAGCGCCCGTGGTTCTGTGCGACTGCCCGACGGTACCCACACACCTAACCAGTGAGCTACCCGCGCCTGAGCGACTGCTATCCAGCCAGCGTGGCTTGCTGTTGCTGCTCGCTGAGTATGAGGCGTTACGCCGTCGGTTCAATGCGGACCGGGCGGCGGTTGCTGATATTATCCAGAGCGGCAAAGGTGACGATAGCTAGGGGCTATAAGTCGTATGAGCAAAGAACAGTCAGCAGGGTGCTGCATTGCTTGCAGCGCTACCCTTGTTCAGCCGTCGAGAGGCCGCAGGCGTGTCTATTGTTCCAAGCAGTGCCGAGACCTTCAGCGGCAACAACGAGACAAGCAAAAGACATCTGGCATCAAAGGCCGAAAAAAGAAGCGTGTTGACTGGTCGTGCCACGCGTGCGCGAAAACATTTAGCCTCAGGCCTTTTGAAGCGCTCTCGAAGCTATATTGCAGTAGGCGGTGTGCCAATGGTACGCGGCCAAGCTCTGAGGGACGCGGTCCCTACAAATGTAAGCACTGCCAGAAAAGCTATTTCACTAAGCGACCTAAAGGTGAAGGCGAGACATTCTGCAGCCGATCTTGCTCTGGAGCTTATAGCCCTCTGCGTGCAGGGCCGCATACCCGAATTACTTTTCATAATTGCGAACATTGTAGAAAGCGTTTTGCCTCACGCAGAGGCGTCAAGCTGTGCTCTATATCCTGCCGCTTAGAAGTTGGTCGAGCTAGGTCAAAAAAGCTGGAAGTTAAAAAGAGCCAACGCCGAAAGCCGATCCATTGCCAGCAGTGTGGTTGTATTTTTTCACGCCTGTACGGGAATAAGTCGCGGCTATGCTCTGATCAGTGTGCCGTTGCAGCCAGTCAGTCATTAAAGCGTAAGGCGAAGGCTGCCCGCAGAGCGAGTGAGCGAGCAGGGCGTAAGGCATTTGGTGCATTTGATCCCTTTGAAGTTTTTGAGCGTGATGGTTGGGAATGCGCATTATGCAACGTTCCGACCCCTGAGGTGTTACGCGGGACCACAGCGAACGCTGCGCCTGAGCTGGATCATATCCGGCCTCTCAGCAAGGGTGGCCAACACTCAAAAGAGAATACACAGCTTCTGTGCCGATCCTGCAATCTTGGCAAATCGGATCAATGGCCTACCCCTGATGGCTAAATGCACATTTTTGGTGCAAAAAAACGGCGGGTCCTCCTGGGCAGGCGCATGCAAAGTACGGGGGAACATAGCCGCAGAATTCGGCTATTTATGAGAATTTTCTAAGGCGAGGTTGTTGTTTAGATGTCAGCCAGCAGACAGCCATCGCCCGAGCCCTACTGGCTGAACAAAAGCCAGATGGCGGCCAGCCTAGGGATTAGCGTTCAAGCCTTTGATAAATGGGGCATTAAGCCCGTAGCGAAGATAGGCAGAAGCGTCTATTTCGATTGCCGCTCAGTACTGGATTCGAAGCTGGCGGAAGTGGAAGCGAAACAACAATCATCGCAACCTGATGACGGGATTGACTTTGATCCGCTGCTCGATCACAAGCGCGAGCAGGAAGAGTACCTGCTGACCAAAGAGCGCCGCATTGGCCAGCAGCAGAAGAACGAATTGGCCGCGCGCAAAGTAGTGCCCAGCGAGTTCGCCATCTTCACGCTTTCAAAGGTCGCGGCAGAGATCGCTGCCATTCTCGACACGCTACCGCTAACCATGAAGCGCAAGCACCCAGACCTAGAGACTCGACACCTAGACACCCTGATGCGGGAGCTAGCACGCGCCCGTAACCAAGCCAGCGGGCTCGATAATATGTTGCCGGAGCTGCTGGATGACTACTGCGATAGTTTCGACACAACAGCTTAAAGAGTGGCGGCGCTCGGTACGGCAGGGACTGTTGGCGCTTTATCGGCCAGAGCCACTGACAGCGGTGGAGTGGGCAGACCAAAACTTCTATCTATCGTCTGAGTCGAGCTATCACGAAGGGCGCTGGACCACGCTGCCGTTTCAGGTTGCCATCCTCAATGCGATGGGTAACGACGAGATCCGCACCGTCAACGTGGTCAAGTCGGCGCGCCTTGGCTACACCAAGATGCTGCTTGCCGCCGCCGGTTACCTGTTGGAGCACAAAAAGCGCAACATCCTGACGTTCAGCCCTACCGACACTGACGCGGAATCGTTCATGAAAACGCACCTAGAAACCATGGTGCGTGACGTGCCAGTGGTGTTAGAGCTAGCGCCCTGGCATGGCATGAAACACCGGGACAACACCCTCAGTGCCAAGCGTTTTGCCAACGGCAAGCAAGTGTTCGTGCATGGGGGCAAAGCCGCGCGTAACTACCGTGAAAAGTCGGTAGACGTAGTGATTTATGACGAGCTAGCCGCCTTTGATGAAGACATCGAGAAAGAAGGTTCGCCCACCACGCTGGGGGATAAGCGCCTAGAAGGCTCCACCTTCCCGAAGTCGATTCGAGGTTCAACGCCCAAGGTGCGCGGCCAGTGCCAAATCGAAGCCGCTGCCGAAGAGTCACCGCACACGCTCAACTTCCATGTGCCGTGCCCTCATTGTGGAGAGGAACAAATACTCAAGTGGGGCGGGCAGGATGCAGGCTTTGGCATCAAGTGGGATGAAGGCAAGCCGGAAACTGCGTTTTACCTCTGCGAGCACAATGGCTGCATGATCAAGCAGCATGAGCTGCAGGACGAAAGCCGAGAGCACAGCATTAAAGATGGCGTTTGGGTCTGCTCTGAAACAGGGATATGGACCCGAGACGGCATCGATTGGTTTAGCGCACTACATGAGCCGATCCCAACGCCGGACAGCATCACGTTCTACCTCTGGACAGTGCTAAGCCCCTTTACTACTTGGGAGCGCATTGTGCGCGACTTCCTCAAGGCCAAAGGGTCGCCCTCCAAGTTAAAAACGTTCGTCAACACCACGCTAGGCGAAACCTGGGAAGACGAGCTAGGCGAAAAGCTGGAATGGGAAGCTATCTACGGCAGGCGGGAAGTTTACCCGCAGGTGCCCGACAGGGTGGTGGCGCTCACCGGTGGCATTGATACCCAAGATGACCGCTATGAAGGCCGCGTATGGGGCTGGGGTAAGGACGAAGAGTGTTGGCTGATAGACCGCTGGATCATCTATGGCGACCCAGCAGGCCCCGAGCTAAAGCGTAAAGTCGCCCACAAGCTGCACCAGGGCTACCAGCGCACCGATGGCAACTGGATGCCGGTGATGCGCTGGTGCTGGGACTCAGGCGGCCACTACACCGATGAGGTGTACGCCATGAGCAAGCAGCAAGGGCCGTACTGGGTGATTCCCATCAAGGGCGCCAATAAGTACGGCAAGCCGATTGCCAACATGCCGCGCAAGAAAACCGCAAAGGGCGTCTTCCTCACGGAAGTGGGCACCGACAACGCCAAAGAAACCATCTACAACCGCCTGAAGCTGCAGCCCCAACCCGGCATGGCTGTGCCCGGCTGCGTACACCTGCCGTCTAACGATCTCATCTGTGATGAAGACGAGATCAAGCAGCTAACGGCTGAAATCAAAGTGGCCAAAATCGAAAAGGGCCGGCGCGTTTACCGCTGGGATGCCGGCGGCCGCCGAAACGAAGCGCTCGACTGCTTCGTGTACGCCCTTGCCGCGCTACGCATTTGCCAGCAGCGCTTTGGCCTAGACCTCAACGATCCCGCCACGCTGGCGCCGCGACCTAAGCGCAAGCGTTCCCGCGTGGCCACTAAGAGCAGCTTATGACCACGGAAACCTATACCGAGCGCCTCACTAAGGTGCGCACGGCTATCGACAAGATCCTGAGCGGCTCGCAGTCATGGCGATTTGGTGATCGGCAATACACCCGGGCAGACCTGCCCACGCTGTACAAGATGGAAGAGCGCTTCGAGCGGCTAGCCGCCAAAGAGAGAGCCACTACCGCCTCAGGTGGTCGTCATCGCATTCGCTACATTGGGTTTTAATCATGAAGCTATTTGGCCGCTCAAAAGGCAACGCCGCAGAGCAAAAGCGTGAAGAGGTGATGCGCCAAGAGTTTGAGCGCTTAGCGAGCGCGCAAGGCCGTACGCGGGCCAATAGCGGCAGCGAAACCCGCCACCGTGGCGCAAGCCGCATGATTCGCTCCATGCTCAGCTGGCTACCTGGATTAGGCAGCCCCCGCCAAGACACGCCGACAGGTGAGCGGGAAATGCTGATTAGCCGTACGCGTGATGCCTACCGAAACCATATGCTGGCGCGTGCTGCTGTCACCCGCACTGCCACTAACGTGGTGGGCATGGGCCTAACCGTTCGCCCCAACGTCGACGGCGATGCGCTAGGGCTGGATGACGACGCCGCGGATAAGCTGAACGATGAGCTGGCGCGTGGCTTTCGGTTGTGGGCAGAAGACCCTAATGAATGCGACGTAGAAGCCGGGCTAGATTTTTACATGCTCCAACGGCTGGCGTTTATCAGCGCACTCGTCAGCGGTGACGTGCTCGCCATGACACCAGACGATCAGCGCCCAGGCTGCCTGTTTGGCACAAAACTGCAGCTTATTGAAGCCGAGCGCGTTGGCAACCCGCTGACAGATACCCCCACGGAAAGTGACGGTGTTCGTGTTGATCGGCTCGGCAAGCCCACGCATGTGCGCGTGTGTAGCGGCTACCCCAGCGACTACACCACGCCGCAGGAGTGGGACTGGTACCCCATTTTCGGGGCGCAAACCGGCCGCCGCCGCATTCTGCATCTGATGAATGAGAAAGGCCGCCCTGGCCAAGTGCGTGGCGTGCCTTATCTGGCGCCCATTTTAGAAGCCCTGCAAAAGCTGGAGCGTTTCTCTCAGGCCGAGCTTACCGCTGCCGTGATCAGCGCCATGTTTACCGTGGCCATCAAGCACACCGCCACCGACGATCCTGATATGTCAGCCGGTGGCCCTATGTGGAGCGATGACAGCGACGACCCCAACAAGCCAGACCGGCCCGTGGTCACCAGTTCAGGCGAGCAGCCCAGTGAAGGCGACAGCCTCACGTTAGGCGAGGGCGCCGTGTGGGATCTGGAAGAGGGCGCCGAGCCGGTCACCATTAACCCAAACCGACCTAACGCACAGTTTGACCCGTTCTTTGTCGCCATCGTGAAAGAGATGGGCGCGGCGCTAGAAATGCCCTCTGAGGTACTGCTGATGCACTTCAGCACCAGTTACACAGCTGCCCGCGCTGCCTTCAACCAGCTTTGGAAGTTCATCAAGCAGCGTCGCCACCACCTCACGGTTCAGTTCTGCCAGCCCACCTATGAGCTAGTGATTGATGAGCTGGTCGCGCGCGGCATCGTCAACCTGCCCGGGTACCGCGACCCCGCCAAGCGCCGCGCTTACACCAGAGCGCTATGGATCGGGGAGCCGCTGGGCTCGCTGAATGAGCAAGTAGACGCCAGAGCCGCCACCGAGCGTATCGCCAATGGCACCAGTAATGAGCATATCGAAACCATGGCGCTGCATGGCGAGGACTGGGAAGACGTGCATCGCGACCGCGCCCGAGAGATCCAGCGCAAACGTGCTGAGGGCGTGCCCATCTACGTAGGCGGCAAAGTGCACGAACAAGAACCCGCCAGCACTGCTGACGAATAGACCAGGAGACACACCATGACCCTGCCGCGTACCGCGTTTGAGCTAGCGGCCAATCACACCTGGCTGATCACCGCCGAAGCGCTGGATACCGTCATGGCGGTGGCCGCGCGTGAAGGCGACGTGCAGGCACTGGAAGCCAAGCTAGGCCGCCCGCTAGACAACACGCGCAACGTCGCCGTGCGCGATGGCGTGGCCGTTATTCCGGTGACAGGCCCCATCTTCCGCCATGCCAACCTGATGACGGAGATCAGCGGCGCCACGTCTACGGGCAGCCTTGCCACTGATATTCAGGAAGCGCTCGATAACCCCAGCGTTAAAGCGCTGGTGCTGGACGTCGACAGCCCCGGCGGCGAAGCGACAGGCATTAACGAGCTGTCGGAAATGATCTTTCAGGCCCGTGTCAAGAAGCCCGTTAAGGCCTATGTCGGCGGCATGGGTGCCAGTGCCGCCTACTGGATTGCCAGCGCCGCCGACGAGGTGGTGGTAGACGACACCGCCCAGTTAGGCAGCGTGGGCGTGGTGTTGAACATTCGCAAACGCGACGACCAAGCAGGCGAGAAAACCTACGAGATCGTCTCCAGCAACGCGCCCAATAAGCGGCCAGATCTGGATACCGAATCTGGCCGCGCGCAGCTTCAAGCCCGCACCGACGAATTGGCGAACGTATTCCTCGACAAAGTGGCCCGCAATCGCGGCATCCCACGCGAAGAGGTGAACAACCGTTTCCGCCAGGGCGGAATCGCCACGGGCGCACTCGCCGTGGAGGCCGGTATGGCCGACCGCCTCGGCTCACTAGAGGGCCTGATTGCCGAACTGGCAGGCTCACCAACTGCATCTTTCAGCACACAAAGGAGCGTCACGATGACGACCGTTAAAACTACGGCGGAATTGCAGGCCGCCATCGAGGCGGGCACCGACCCTAAAACCATCCAGATTGCCGAGCCGGAAGCGGTCGACACGGACAAAATCCGAACTGAGGCGACGCAAAGCGAGCGCGCGCGCTGCAAAGGCATTATGGATCTCGCCTCGGCAGGATTTGAGAAGGAAGTCGCCACCGCTATTGATGAAGGCGCAAGCGTGGAGGCCACAGGCCTAGCGCTCTTCAAAGCCGCTCAAGACCGCGGCATTAGCCTGCAAGCGATCCAGTCAGATGGTGCTGGCGCACCCACCGCCACGCCGCCTAAAGAAGACACCGAAGCGTCAGACCGTGCCCAAGGCGTGAATGCCATCACTGCACGCTGGAAGAACGGTTAACTCGCACCACTCACGCCGCTTTGCGCACCCCTGATACGCCACTCTTTACGAGGTTTTCGTCATGCCTGGAATGACCACTACACCACACCCCGAAGCCGCTGCGCTGCTGGCGGGCGATTTTCCGCGCCGTTTTATGACCATCACCGTTGCGTCTGGCCAAGTTCGGCCCGCTGGCGCGGTGATGGGGGAAGTCACTGCTGATGAGAAATACATTCTCTCGGCTTCCGCCGCGACCGATGGCAGCCAAACGCCCAGCGTCATCCTCTGGGAAGCCGTCGACGCCACTGACGGCGATGTGGAAGCCGAGGCGCTGATCTGTGGCGACGTTCGCGGCGATAAACTCACGCTAGGCGCAGGCCACACCGTGGCGTCAGTGCGCAAAGCGCTGCGCTCCCTCTCAATTTTCGTTCGCTAACACCGCCGCCAGGGGCTTAGCCCCACATCACTGGCATTAATTCCCAGGAGAACCCCCATGCCCATGGATCTATTTGAACCACGCACGATGCTGGAGGCGGTCGAGCAGATGAAGCGCGCCCGCCGCTTCCTCGGCACCACCTTCTTTGGCGCTAACCCGGTGAATTTCGTCACCAAGCATGTCGACATCGACATCATCAAGGGGCAGCGCAAAATGGCGCCGTTTGTTCGCCCTAATCGCCCAGGCCAAGTCGTGGATCGTAGCGGCAGCGTGATGCGGAGCTATACGCCGCCCTACATCAAGCCAAAGCTGGAAACGAGCGCAGGCCTGCTGCTGAATCACCGTCAGCCAGGGGAGCACATCTACTCTGGCCGTACGCCGCTGCAGCGGGCAGGCGAACAGTTGGCGCGCGATATGGAAGATCTGGACGATCAGATCAACCGCCGTGAAGAGTGGATGGCCGCCCAAGCGCTCACTAGCGGACAAGTGCACGTTGTGGGTGATGGCGTTGATGACATCATCGACTACCAGATGGCCGCGGCTCACCAGGTCACAGAAGCGGTGACGTGGGATCAAGCCACCGCCGATCCGATTGCCGACCTTCGCAAGTACAAGCGCCGCATTGCAAAAGACAGTGGCCGCACCGCGAACGCCGTAGTGATGAGCGCCGAAGCGGCGGACGCCTTCCTTGATAACGAGTCGGTGATCAAGAAGCTGAACACGCGCCGCATTGATCTCGGCATGATTCGCCCAGAAGAGCTGCCCGATGGCGTGACCTACCTGGGTTACCTCAACGACCCCGGCCTGGATCTCTACTCCTATGAAGAGTGGTACCTAGACCCGGCAGGCAATGAGCAGCCGATGATTCCCGCAGGCGGGCTGGTCATGGGTCCCACCACCAGCCGTTGCGGCATGCTGTACGGCGCAATTCAAGACATGGGAGCCATCGAAGGTGGCATGTTCGATGTAGCCCGCTATCCGAAAAGCTGGATTGAGGAAGACCCCAGCGTGCGCTGGCTGATGATGCAAGCCGCACCGCTGCCCGGCTTCCACGAGCCGGACGCTTTCGTTTACGCCAAGGTGGTGTAAGCCAGCGCTAACCGCTAAGCCCCGCCTTGGCGCGGGGCTTGTTCTCACAGCAAAGGGGAGTATTCGCAATGTCTCAGCAATTTTTAGTAGTGCGAGGCCAAATTGAGGAAGGAAAAAAGGTGCTCGCCAAACAGGGCTCACCCTTCACGCCTCGCAATAAGGAAGAGCAAGAGCGCCTGCTGGCCTCTGGCGTGATTGCGCCGGTGATCGACCCAGAGGAAGAGTTGCTCGATGATGACGGCGACGACGATCAAAGAGGCGATGATGAACAGCAGCAAACGCCCGCCCAGCCGGATGGCGATGCCTCGCCAGCCAAGCCTGTGACTACCAAACGGCCAAGAAAGTAATGAGCGCGTTTGATGAGGAAGTGATGGGCGATATGCCCGACATTTTTGCAGATGCTGGTGTTGCAGTTGACTACCAAGGTGCGGGGTTTGCAGCGCATGGGGTGCATGCGATTAAGGATGATAGTCATGAGGTGTATGACCAAGATCAAGTTGCCATGCGCGTGACAACGATCAGCGTCCAGTGTGCCGACGTTCCCAGCTCCAAACAAGGTGACCAGATTGTGATGCCATCACGAACATGGACAGTTCAGCAGACCCTTGAAGATGATGGACACGTAAGACGCCTCTGGGTGTCGTGAGGGGAGGCCGCTATGCCCAACCTGCAATTTGACGTGCGCGAGCTGCAAAAGCTGAAACAGCAGTTCGACCCCAAGGACGTAGAAAAAGCGCTGCGGTGGTCGATCAATGCCACCACCCGCAAAGCGTCGACGTTGATTAGCCGGGAAACCCGCCAGCGTTACGACATTAGCGCGGACGATATTCGTAAGCGGTTGCGTATTCAGCGGTTAGACCGTGGCGATGGCCGGGCGATTCTCTACGCCGGGCGGCGCTTACCGTTGGCGCAGTTCAAGCCCCGTGAGCGCTGGGTGTCGGTGAGTTCTAAACGCCGGGTGCAAAGCGGGCCGCGCAAGGGCAGCATGGCCCGCCGCCGTGGCGTCACCGTGCGGGTGCGTAAGGATCGCGGTCGGCAGCTGGTGCAGGGTGGTTGGCTGGCTAAGAGTCAGATATTCCGGCGTTCTAGCCGCACCGACAACCAAAGCACCCCAGAAATGCGCTTTGGCCCCTCAATCCCTGAAATGGTAGGTAATGAGCAGGTCATGGACGCCGCGCAAAACCTAGTGCGTGACGACCTACCCCAGCAGTTTAACGACCGGCTGAACTACATCCTCAACCGCAAGGCGGGGCTGGTATGACTGACCCGGATATTATCGACGACCTACTGGCGCTATTGCGTGACAAATGCCCAGGTATGGCGACAGTAGACGAAGCGTGGTTTGCCGAGCCGATTGATAACTTTGACGCCCAAACCCCCGCCGCGCTGGCCTACTTTGCTGAGGATGCCGCCAAAGGCGATGCCCAAACCACGCGCCCGGTGCAGGAAGTGCGGCTGACCTACGGCGTGTGGTTGGTGTGCAAGCGTGACCAGTTCAAAGCCCAACGCCAAGCATTGCGCGAAGCGCTAATGGGCCACGGCTTTAGCCCCCAGCACAACCCAATGCAGTACCGGGGAGGGCAAACCACTGACATTCGCGGCGAGCTCATTTGGTGGCGGGAGTTCTGGACCACTGATACCTGGCTGCGCAACTAACCCGCCATTCACCACCACCCAAACCCCGCCGCGTGCGGGTTTTTTATGCCCGGAGGTATCCCCCATGCCCAATGCAGGAGGCCGCTACGAGATCCGTGGCGGCAAGCGCGTGCTGGTACACAACACCCAGCCCACGCCCGCGAAGCCCGCGAAAACGGCCCAAGCCAACCCCGCAGCTGCCCCGGTGCCCGCCACCAGCGCAGCGCCCAAGCCCGCCAAGGCGGCGACCAAGCCCGAGGTAGATTCCGATGAGTAAGCAATGGCGACGCCGCCTAGCCGTGGTGGCCGTAGAAACCCAGTACGGTGTAGCCCCTGACCCTGCCACCGCCACCATCCTAGAGGTGGTCATGCTGGATGCAGGCAACCCCTACGCGGGTAACACCGTGGAGCGTGAACGCATGCGCTACGGGTTCGGTGGGTTTGAGCAAATCAATACCGGCCCCAACGTCGAACGGCAAATTCGCGTGCCGTTTTCCGGTTCCGGTACCGCTGGCGAGCCGCCCGCGTACTCCCCGCTGCTGCGTGCCTGTGGGCTCTCCGAAACCATCGACAACACCGTCGATAGCGAAAGCGTCACCTATGAGCCTGTGTCGCAGGGCATGGATAGCGTGACGATCTGGTGGTATGAGGACGGCCAGGTGCAAGAGATTCGCGGGGCACGCGGCACCTACGAAATCGGCGCCGATGCCCAGAGCCTGCCGTACTGGCAATTTAACCTCACTGGCTTGTACAGCCGCCCCGAAAACGCCCCCAGCGTGCAGGGCGCAGAAAGCACGGTGGCCGGTGAAGTGCCGATTAACAAGCAGAACAGCACGTTTACCCTGTTCGGTTACCCAGCCCGCCTGCAGGCGTTCAGCCAAAACGCAGGCAACCAGGTGGAATACCGCAACTTGGTGGGCTATGAAGGCGTGCACATTACTGACCGCCGCGTAACGGGCAACATCACCATCGAAGCCCCCGCGCTGGCCGACTTCAACGCCTTTGAAAAGGTCGAAAGCCACCAGGGCGTCACGCTGGGCGCGGTCGCGCTCACTCACGGCACTTCCTCCGGCAACATCATCACCGCCGAAGGGCTGCAGGCGCAGGCGGCGAACATCACGCCCAGCGACAACCAAGGCATCATGCACTACGGCATGGAAATCCGTTACCTGCCCACCGGCAGCAACGACGACGACGTGAAGTACGTCTTCACCTAAACCAACCAACCAACCAACCACACCACGCCGCCCGCTGAGGCGGCGTGTTTGTTAACGCTTATCACCATCAAGGAACACACCATGTCATTAGTGCTGAAAAAGATCCCCACCACCACCGTTGATGTACCCGTTCACGTACCGGGCGAAGAGAAGACCGCTACTATCCAAGCCACCTGGAAACTGCACGACTGGGATACCTACCGCGCCACGGTAGAAGCGCAGCAGGCAGGCAAGAAAAACGACGAAGAGCTGCTGGACGACTTGGAGAACGTCACCGGCATCAAGGACGAAACCGGCAGCGATATGCCGTTCAGGAAAGAGCTGGTGGAGCAGCTAATGCAAACCACCTACATCCGCCGCCCGCTGATCCTCTCATGGTTCGCTGCCCAAGAAGGCCGTAGCCAGGCCGCCGCAAAAAACTAAGCGGCGCTGGCCGGTGGTGGGCGGGTGCCCGGTCGATTAAAGACCACACCGAAGAAGACGCCAAGGCGTGGGGCATCCAGCGCAAAAAGCCTCGCGCCGCCGCGCCCGAAACGTTTGGGGTGTGGGAAGAACACTGGCCAGCGCTAGAGCTGTTCAACGCACTACGCACACAGTGGCGCGTGATTGCTGGGATGGGCGGCGTACATCACCAGGGCATCGATTACACCGCCCTGTACGGCCACCCCAAATTTGCACGGTTGAACCATGAGGAGCAAGACGCCTTGCTGGCGCAGATCCAGCACATCGAAACGGGCGCGCTGGATACGCTCAACGAACAGCACCGCATGGCTGATCAGGAAGCCGAGCAACAGCAGCAAATGGCCCAGGCTATCGACGCCCGCGTCGAGCTGGTTTACCAGTTTGAAAATCAGCAGCGTCTCAAGGCCATGGAGCTTACGAACGTGCGGCACCTGCCCGATGGGGTTGGGGCTTTTGTGGCGTAACGATCTTTACCGACTTCAATTCGCTGCACCTCTAGCAGCAATCAACAATGCCCTGGCACCCGCCGGGGCTTTTTATGCGCGGCATCCACCGCCGCTAACACACAGAGCCTTCCGGGATGAGTCATGGGGCCAGCAGTTGGTGCTGACTCTGTGGATTGCTGATGCCCGGTGGACATGGCTCATCACCAGAAGGAACACTCTCATGAATGCGAGCGTTATACCGCTTCAATACAATGGCCATACTGTCAATTTCAATACCGATGCATGGATCAACGCTACTGATATAGCCAAGCGCTTTGGCAAGCGGCCTGCGAAATGGCTAGAGTTGTCATCAACGAAGCGCTACATGGCTGCACTGGCCAGGGCGCTCAAGAAAACCGATGTCCGAAAATCGGACTTCGGTCTTGTGGTGAGTAAAAAGGGCGGCTCATTTCAAGGTACATGGCTTCACCCAAAGCTTGCCGTAGCGTTCGCTCGATGGCTTGATGACGACTTTGCAGTTTGGTGCGACCTTAGAATTGATGCGTTGCTGCGATCGGCTCCAAGCGATATTCAGCAGCTGTACCTAGCCGAACAGCGAGAGAGTCAAAGCAGCGCCTTGGCGAGCGATCATGCGCGCGGGCTAGCTCGTCGACGCTGGGAAAAGCCAGTGCTGCAGTCGGAGCGAGCGTATTGGAGAGAGCGCGTCCAACTGCCTTTATCTTTGGAGTAATGACTCACATGGAACTCAACAGCAAAGAAAGCGTGGTGGCATGGCTCATGGACGGCCAGCCTGTCATGCAGGGTATGGTCAATATGGGTAAGCTGCTGGCGCTCGTCACCCAGGCAGTGGGGAAGGACGGCAGCCGCGTCGATCAAGACACGCTATCCGCCATCTTTATTGACCCCATCAACGATTACGAGCAAGCGACGGGCAACAGCGCAGGCGACCCCCACAACCAGCGTATTCTCCCGACGATGGTTTACCTGTGTTACGCCGACTGGGAGGCTGCCATTACCCGGTTGCTGGGCGTTCCTTGCGTAGACATCCAGCCCGACTGGAAGGAGCATCATCAGAATACAGGCAGAGTGATGAAGGCGCTCAGTGCTATCGGCATGGAAGTGGTGCTGGCGGGCTCCAAAGCCTACGAAGAGCAGAACGGCCACTCCATGATGGAAGTGTTCATGGCGTCTTGCGAAACGGGAGAAGGCTTCGATCAAAGCAGGGCACGATTGGCGGCGCAGCGGAAAGGCCTGCAGGTGTTGTGAGCACAGAAAGGGAAGTATCGCTTAATTTGCAGCCGTTCAAGAAAACGCATAAAGTGAAGGTGTCATCAGACCTTTCGAAGATCGGCGCTGCACCAACAGTACCGAGACAGAGGCGCAAGCCTCGACGAAAACCCCGCCCCGGCGGGGTTTTTTGTGGGCGTCCGCCGCTCCACTGATGATGCAAACAGGTCAATCGGGAGGCTTGGGAACAGCGGGCAACGCCGCCATAATGCACAGGCAGCTTGACGCCTGCGCCGAGTTGGGCCAACATTCCCTTGCCGCTGCAAAATCAGTGGCTCGGGTTTGGCGACCTGGAATTAAACGGCGCAGCACAAGGCGCTTATGACAGCGCTTTTTTTATGCCTGTTATGGCGGGCTGCGTGGGGATACCTTCGGGTATGCCGGTTTCCGTTTATCCCGGTTCGCCAACCCTGCGCAGTCCGCCCCCATCTGAATGGCGACAGTGGTGGCGGATCCCTTTTCTCCCGTGAGTCCAAAAATGGATTCACGTGAGGTATAGATAAACGGAGCCTCATCATGACAGCTATTACCAGCACCCATATTACCTCTAACCCTGAAGACTTCATCAAGTCGGTTCAGGGTGCTTTACGTACCACATCCCTGAAGGTTGCTGCTGCTTTCGGAAAGAACCATCGTGACGTGCTTCGCAAGATCGACAAGCTTGATTGCAGCGAGAAATTCACGTCAGCGCATTTTTGCGCTCACGAGGAGGTGATTCAGGCAGGGGCAGTTAAACGCCGCTCCAAAGTGGTCGAAATGGACAAAGACGGCTTCATGTTTTTGGTGATGGGCTTTACTGGCCAGAAGGCCGCGCAGATCAAAGAAGCCTACATCAACGCCTTCAACTGGATGGCGGAAAAACTTGCGCGCACCGTGACACCCGACGAGCGTGCGGGCCTTCGGGCAGCGGTCACCATGTTGACCACCAAGCGCGGCTTAATGCACAGCGCTGCTTACTCGCTGGTGCACCACCGGTTCAACGTCGAACACATCGACGAGCTAACCCCCGAGCAACTGCCCGAGGCCGTGGAGTACATCCACCGCATGACGCTGGAAGGCGAGTACCTGGGCAAGCAAGCGCTACCCGCCCCCACGGTAGAAAGCATCGACTACCCAATCACGCGGCCCTGGAACGAATGGCAAGAGCACCACTTGGTAGGCATGGATGCCATGTACTACTCCGATATTCGCCGCCTGATTAAGCAACTCTTAGAAGCCGCCCGCACCGGGGCCACTCTGCAGGTGGGTAGCGTGGCAGGCATCCAAGAAGAGCTAAAAGCGCTCACACACCTCTGCCAAACACGCGGCATTCAGAAGCGCAAAGCAGAGGAAAAGCTGGCGCATATTCAGAACTTCGTCGGCTCGCTCGCCAAAACCACTGGCTGCCTGCAAAGCACGCTGGCGCGGTAAAGCCTAGCCAAACTTAACCAAGTGCGCTACGTTCCCTGTTGGGGTGACTCAACGGGGAATTTGTCGTGGCTGAATATTGCCGGAACTGTGCGGTAAAGCTCTTTGGCGAAAGCGTAGCAGCCAAGCATTTTCGCGTCCTTTGTAGAAAGGGCGATACCTACACCGAGCTATGTGAAGGCTGCGGCGACTTTGTGGAGTTAGATCATAATGGCTGGCGCGTAGGCACGGAGCGTAGCAATGAAGATGATTTTGAGAGCGGTTTTTTTAATCGTGTTATTTCCTTCTTTAGCTTTCGGTCAAACAATTAACGAATGCAGAGACCGACAAAAGCTAACCGAGATGGCTATGGAAGTCAGAGATCGCGTAAGCAGTGGAGAATCAGAAGACAGCTTGCTGATGTGGGCTGGAGGCATTGAAGCCCCGGGTCTTCAGGCCGCGGCTTATAAAGCCATTGAGGCGTACACGTTTCAATATGCTCCTGGAAGTCTTTCCCAGGTGGTAACGGTTATGGGTTATATGTGCAGTAAAACGTACAGACCATGATCTAAAGCAGACAATCATCCAGCCCGCCACGTGCGGGCTTTTTTGTGCCCGCAATTTGAGGTGGCCTCATGGCTCAAACTTATAAAACTGGCTTAATCATCACCGGGGATGCCAGTGGTGGCATTCGGGCCATCAAGGCCACGGATGACGAACTAGGCAAGCTCAACCAGGGCTTTGACCGCGGCTCACGCCGTAGCCGTCAGTTTAACCAAGACGTTAACGCCACTAGCCAAGGTTTGGGCGTGCTGCGTCGCGCCGCCGCGCCTATTGCTGGTGTTATTGCAGGCATGTTTGCGGCCAATACCTTGCAAAGTCAGATCGACTGGGGTGACCAGCTGCAAAAAACCAATCTACGGATTGGGGCCAGCACCGAGGCGCTGAGCCAGTACAGCTACGTGGCCAAGTTAAGCGGTGTAGAATTTGGTCAATTAACCACCGCTTGGCAGCGCCAAACTCGGCGTATTGCCGAAGCCGCTGCAGGCACAGGGGTAGCCGTCGCGGCGCTGGATCGCCTCAACCTTAGCGCTCAAGAGCTGAACCAGCTGGCCCCAGAAGATCAGTTCGAACGCATTGCGGAAGCCATGCAAGGCGTGGAAAACAGCAGTGAGCGGGTGCGCCTTGCCCAGCAGCTATGGGATAGCGAGGGCGTAAAACTGGTGCAGATCGTTAACCAGGGCACTGGTGCCATGGCCGCGATGCGCGCAGAGGCGGACGCGCTGGGACTGACGATCAGCCAAGACACCGCCAATGCCATGGCAAGCTATAACGATGAGGTCGATCGCCTAAAGTTTGCCGCTCAGGGAGTAAGCCAAACCTTGCTAGCTGAGCTAGTTCCTGCCATGACAGCGGGCCTACAAGAGACCAACGCGTTTATTCAGCAGGTGGGTGGCGCCGAAGTGGTGGTGGGGCATTTGATCGACGGCGGCAAGGTCTTGGCTGCGTTGATGGCTGGCCGCTACGCGGGAGCGTTCGCTACTGCTACGGCGGCAAAACTGGCGGCTACCCAGCAGTCTATCGCCTATCAAATGGCGCTGGCGCGCATGGCTGGGGTTTCCACCACCGCTGCTGCCGCACAGACCGCGTTGGCCGGTGCCACCCGCGCAGCCTCTGGCGCCCTTGCGCTGGTGGGCGGCCCGGTCGGCGCAGCCGTAGTGGCGGCGGGCGCAATTTACTATTTCCGTGAAGAGCTAGGGTTGGTGGAGCGCCCCGCTATCACCGCTGCTGGTGCTGTTGATGAGCTGGCACTGCGCGTGGATGGCGCTGCGGACTCCATGCTGAAGTTTGAGGTGGCCGCATTTACTGCTGAGCTAGTCAGCCTTCAAACCGCTGCGCAGCAAGCAGAGGAAAACTTGGCACGGCTTGAGCGCACTGCTAGCGAGCCCTACAGCTACGGCCAAGGCCAGCAAGGCGACCTTACCGCAGGCGCTGATCGACAGCGAGCTCAGCTAGAAAGCATCAACAATCAAATCAATGCCCGCGAGGAGGCCATTACTAAGCTCACACGACGCATTGAGGAGATGAATGCCGCTGATGCGGATAGCGAGGACATTAAGCGCGAATTACAAATCACCATCGACGGCCTAACAGACAGCACCGAAAAGGCAGTCGACAAAACCACCACCCTCGCCAACAGCTACGAAAACCTGCTGGACCGCATCCAGCCCAACCGCCGCGCCGCACGGCAGTACGCGCAGGACGTGGGCACGCTGAATTTGGCGCTGGCCACGGGCCGCATGACCACCGTGCAATACATGCAGGCCATGGGCATGTTGCAGGAGTCTTTTCAGGCATCACAACGGGAAACCGGCAACGTTGTTAAAGAGGTGACGGAGCAAAACAACCAGGCCGCGCAAGACCTTGGCTTCGCGTTTGAAAGCGCCTTTGAGAACGCCATCATTCAAGGGGAAGGGTTGCGCAGTGTGTTAGGTGGCATCGCGCAAGACATCGCCCGCATCACGTTACGCCAAACCGTGACGGCACCTATCGGCAATTGGGTAAGCGGTGCAGTGGGTGGCTTGTTTGGCGGCTTTTCCGAAGGTGGCTACACCGGCGCTGGCGGCAGGCTTGAACCCGCGGGCATTGTGCACCGGGGGGAGTTCGTGGTGCAGAAGAGTGTCGTTGAGCGCCCGGGCGTGCGGCCCATGCTCGAAGCCCTTAACCAAGGCGTGGCGGCGCAGTTTGCCAACGGCGGTTATGTGGTGCCCGATTCACCGCCAGCCATTCCGACCCTTGGTTTGAGTCAGGGCTATGCCGATGGCGGCTATGTTAGCTCGCCCGGCCCCGTTAGCCTTGAGCGCTTCAATCAGCATAACCACACCTCTCAGCAGAACGTGTCGTTCAGCGTGAGCGTGCCGGTCACGGTGCACGCCGCCCCGGGGATGAACCAAGAGCAAGCGCAACAGCAAGGCCAAACCATTGGGCAGGCGGTAGAAGGGGCAGTCGTTCGCGTACTGCAAAAGCAAATGCGGCCCGGTGGCCTGCTGTATAGGAAGTGAGTATGGAAACGCTGCCCGATATTGCGCCCGACTACGGCATGGAGCCACAGCCAGAGTTTCGTGTGGATACTGTGAAATTCGGGGATGGCTACACACAGCGCGCCCCCAGCGGCATCAATAGCGTCAGCGAAAACTGGCGCGTGTCTTGGTCGCTGCTCGATCGCGATGAATACGACCAGCTCTACCCCTTCCTGCTCAGCCGAAAAGGGGTAGAGCCGTTTCTGTGGCAGCCACCCTGGGAAGACGCCCCACGCAAATATGTGTGCACTCAGCTCAGTGGGCAGCGACCCACCCGAACGATGTTTGCTTCCATCACCGCCACCTTTGAAGAGGATTTCACGCCATGAGCCAGCTGATTGCGCGGGAATCCCAGCAGCTGCACCAAGACGCCATCGTGACGCTGTTCGAGCTGGACGCCACCCGCTTTGGCGAGGGCGTGCTGCGTTTCTGCCCGGAGCCGGTGAACGGTGGCCCGGCGCTGTTCAACGGCTACCAGTACCAGCCGTTGCCGATTCAGGCCGAAGGGTTCGAGTGGAGCGGGCAAGGCACGTTACCCCGGCCCACGCTTAACATCACCGCCATGCAGCTGGCCTTTTTAAGCCTGGTGCTGAGCGCTGACGACCTGGTAGGCGTGCCGTTCAAGCGGCTGCGCACCTACCGCAAGCACCTAGACGATGGCACCGACCCGGACCCGGAGGCGCTATTCCCGGTCGATCACTACACCATCGAGCGCAAACAGGCCCAGAACCGCACGGCTATCACGTTCGAGCTATCGGTCGAAATGGACCAGCAGGGCCGCAAGATCCCCGCCCGGCAGGTGCTGCGCGATAGCTGTACCCACCGCTACCGCTGGTGGGACGGCACGCAGTACCGCTATGAGGGCGTGACATGCCCCTACGCGGGCACCGGCGAATGGGAGCCCAGCGGCACCCCCGCCGCCCCAGGTAACGACAAGTGCGGCAAGCGGCTGAGTGATTGCCGCTTACGCTTTGGGCAAAACGGCGTGTTGCCAACCCGCGCCTTTCCTGGTGTTGGCCGAGTGTGAGGTGATTTATGGATAAGCAAACCATGCAAGACGTTGCTGAATTGCAATATCAGGTTCAAACACTATTTCAGGCGCTTAGCACGCAAGACGCTGAACTAGCAGAATTAAGAGCTGCGCTAGAGGGTAAGCAGGATCGGGTAGTGCTTAAAAAGAACGGGTTATCATCAGAAGAATTAACCGCAATTGCTGAAGAGGCCCGAATGCGAGCGCGTTTTGATAGCGCGCTCGCTGAAGAAATTGCTACGAGTCGCTCTTCTTAACGCTATCAATATCATCAATAAATCTATTGAGAGTAGTTGTGAAGATAGGTTTATTGGTGACGCCGTTATAGGTGTCAATATTATCTATCTGCGACTGCATTCTCGCTACGTAGCGTTCAGCATCCAAGTGGCCTGATTCTTTCAGCGTTGCCGCTAAGCATCTAACTGCGTAAGAAACAGCTCTAACTTCGCTCAAAACATCGTTGTTCGACATTCTTACGTACTCCTAAATTAATGGAAGCTAGGAGAATCAGGTTAAGCAATGCTTATTGCAATGCCTCTAACGTGCGATGGTATTCCATACAGTGGTGCTTATGTTTAAAAAATTTGCTGAACAGATCCGCGCCGGGGCGCTGGCGGCGTACCCCAATGAGGCGGTGTGGCTGATTACCACGCAGGGCTGCCAACAGGTCGAGAACGTCGCCGCCCGCCCCGCCGAGACGTTCCGGGTGGCCAAGGTGGACATGGTGCATGCGCAGGCGGTGGGGCTGCTGGCGGTGGTGCATAGCCACCCGGATTACCCCGACTGCCCCAGTGAGGCCGATATGCGCGGCCAGCTGGCGAGCGGGGTGCCGTGGGGCATTGTGGCCACCGACGGCGAGCAGACCACCCCCATCCGCTGGTGGGGCCACGATGGCCGCCCGCCGCTGGTAGGGCGGGGGTTCGTGCATGGCATCGCGGATTGCTACGGGCTAATTCGTGACTACTACGCCGAGAGCCACGGCATCACGCTGCCGGAGTTTCCACGCTCTTGGGAGTGGTGGCGTAACGGCCAAGACCTCTACCGCGACGGGTTCGCGGCGGCGGGCTTTCGGATGATCGAGCAGCACGAAGCGCGCCCCGGCGATATGTGGCTGGCCCAGCTACGCAGCCCCGTACCCAGCCACGGCGGCATTGTGCTGGAGCATGGGCTGGCGCTGCATCACCCGTGTGGGCGGCTGCCGGTCGATGATTCGCGGCTATCGGTACGCGAGCCGCTAGGCCGCTGGCTGCCCCATATTACCCATTGGTTAAGACACAGCGAGTTAGATGGATGATCAACCTACACTTGCACGGTTCCCTAAAGGCTCGCTTCGGCGGGCCTTTTTCATTAGCGGTGCGCGATACCGCCGAAGCGGTGCGCGCCCTATGCGCCCAGCTGGCGGGCTTTCGTGACGCGTTAGAGCAAGGGGAGTGGCAGGTCGTGCGCGGTAGCGCACAGAACGGCACCGCGCTGGATGCGCAGGGGTTAGCGCTGGCGCTTGGCAATGCGGACACCCTGCACCTAATGCCCGCCATAGAAGGGGCAGGCAGCGATGGCGTAGGCAAAGCCCTGGCGGGCGCGGCCTTGATTGGGGCGAGCTTCCTTGTGCCCGGTGCGGGGGCGTTTGGGGCGGGCATCATCACCAAGGGCGCGGTGGCCGGGCTGGGCGTCAGCCTTGCGTTGGGCGGCGTTTCGATGATGCTGGCACCGTCCCCCCAGAGCAATTATGAAGAGCGCGAACGCCCCGACCAGCGCCCCTCGTTCCTGTTTAACGGCCCGGTGAATACGTCAACGCAGGGGCTGCCCATGCCCGTGATTTACGGGCGCATGAAAACCGGCAGCATCGTGATTAGCGCGGGCATGACCGCCGAGGAGTTAGACACATGAGCGCAGCTGAATGGATTGAAGGTGCGGGCGGTGGCGGTAAAGGCGGCGGCGGCAGCCAGCGCACGCCGCAGGAAGCGCCCAACACGCTGCGTTCGACCAGCAAGGCCCGCATCATCGATGCGCTGGGGGAGGGGGAGATTGTCGGCCTCGCCAACGGCCTGCAGTCGGTGTTCTTGGACGATACCCCGCTGCAGGACGAAAGCGGCGCGTTCAACTTTCAGGGCGTTACCGTGCATACGCGCACGGGCGAGCCTGACCAGCCACATATCCCCGGTTTCCCCGCCGTCGAAACCGCCAACGATGTCTCTACCGAGGTGACCCAAGGCGCGCCCATCGTGCGCACTGTGGGTAACCTGGATGCAGACGCCGTGCGCGTGACGGTGCAGCTGCCTGCGCTGAACGAACAGAACACCAGCAACGGTGATTTGTTGGGCGCATCTGTCGAGGTGGCCATCGATGTACGCCCCATGGGCGGCACGTGGGCAGAGCGTAAGCGTGACACTATCGCGGGCAAAACCACCAGCCCGTACCAGCGCACCTATCGCATTGAGCTAACCGGCAGCGGCCCATGGGACGTGCGCGTTCGCCGCATTACCCCGGATAGCGACGCGGCCACGCTGAACAACGCCACCTATTGGGCCACGTACACCGAAGTCATCGACGCCAAGCTGAGCTACCCGGACACCGCCCTGGTGGCCCTGGAAGTCGACGCCCAGCAGTTCGGCAACCAGATTCCCGCCCGTAGCTATGACGTAAAAGGGCTCATCATCCGCGTGCCGGATAACTACGACCCGGCCACCCGCAGCTATAGCGGTTTTTGGGGCGGCAATTTCAAGCTGGCGTGGAGCGATAACCCGGCATGGTGCTACTACGACCTAGCCACCAAAACCCGCTACGGGGCGGCGCTGGCCAACGTCGATAAATGGGCGCTGTATCAGATCGCCCAATACTGTGATGAGCGGGTGCCGGACGGCTTCGGCGGCGAAGAGCCGCGTTTCACGTTCAACACCGTGCTAGCCAGCGCGGAAGATGCCATCACCGCGCTGCACACGCTCGCCAGCGCGTTTCGTGGCATGACCTATTGGGGCACCAACACCGTCATGCCGGTGGCCGATATGCCCGCCGACCCGGTGAAATTGGTGACGCCTGCCAACGTCATCGACGGCGAGTTCGTCTATGAAGGCACCGGGCTAAAGGCGCGCCACAGCGTGGCGATGGTGAGCTACAACGACCCCAACGATAACTACCGTCAGCAGGTAGAGGTGGTCGAAGATGCCGAGGCAATTGAGCTGTACGGCTGGCGGCCGCTGGAGATCAACGCGGTGGCGTGTACTTCCCGTGGGCAAGCGCACCGCTTAGGCAAATGGACGCTGGCCAGCGAGCGCGCCGAAACCGAAACCGTGAGCTACCGGGCGAGCCTGGACCATGCCGACGTGCGGCCCGGCGATATTATCAGCGTTTCCGACCCGACCACCGCCGGGGCGCGGCTGGGCGGTCGCGTTGTGGTCGCCGGCACTGAGGCGCTGACACTCGATAACGTGCCGGAACAGGCCAGCGGCGCTAACTGGTTCCTCGACGTCATGCTGCCCAGCGGGGCAGTGGAGCGCCGCGCCGTGGCATCGTTCAACGGTGATGAAGTGGCGTTGGCTAATCCGCTATCCGCGCCGCCCATCGTGGGCGCGGTGTGGATTTTATCAAGCCAAGCCGTAGAGCCCCGGCGCTTTCGCGTGCTTGCCAACATCGAAGAAGCGGCGCGGGTGTATCACATCACCGCGCTGGAGCATGACCCGACCAAGTACGGGCGCATCGAGCTAGGACTAGACCTGCCGGAGCCTGACTACTCGCTACTGCCCACCGGCCCGGTCGTGGCCCCGTACAGTCTCACCGCGCAGGCGTTTACCTACCTTGCCGGTGGCACCGAACACCAGGGCATGACGATTAGCTGGACGCCCAGCGACGACCCCCGCGTATTGCGTTACTTGGTAGAAGTGCAAGGCCCGACTGACCTGCGTTGGCGCACGGTGTACACCGAGAGCGGGACTAGCGTTGATTTGCGCGACGTAGAGCCGGGCCAGTGGATGATCCGCGTACGCGGCATCACCGGCATCGGCACCGCCTCGCCATGGGCCGCGCTGACCACCAACATCGCGGGCCTGTTGCTGCCGGTGCCGCCGGATAGCGTCGATATTGAAGTAGGCACCTTCACGATCACGCTACGCCCACGCGGGGCGTACCCGGGGCAGATGTTCGAGTTCTGGCGGTCTAACGTCGCCTTAGCGTTAAACCAGATCACCAGTAACGCGGTGCGCCTGACGGTTTCCACCGACCTGACGGACACCGAGCTAAGCCCCGGCACCACGTATTACTACTACGTGCGCGGTGCCAACGCTTACGGCGTGAGCGCGTGGTATCCGGTGCAAGCGACCACCGACACCACCCCCGAAAAGCTGTTAGAGGCACTTACAGGCGAGATCCGCGAAAGCGCCCTCGATCAATCCCTCCAACAGCGTATCGACAAAATCGACGGCCCTGCATCGCTAGAGGGCAGCGTTGCCCAGCAGGTAGCGCAGGAAGCGGCCACACGCGCCCAAGCCCTCAACGCCGAAGCCCAGGCGCGGGCCGAGGGGTTAGCCGCTGAAGCCCAGGCGCGGGCTAATGCACTCAGCGCCGAAGCCTCCGACCGTGCCGACGCGATCGCTGCCGAAGCCCAGGCGCGTACGCAAGAGATTGCGGACGAGGCCGCCGCCCGTTCAGCGGCAATCACTGCCGAGCAGCAGGCGCGGATTGATGCGTTAGATCAGGAGCGCAGCGAGCGGATTGATTCGTTCGCTGCCGAAGCCCAGGCCCGTGCCGATGCTATCGCCGCTGAGACGCAAAACCGCACCGTTGCGATTACCCAGTTGAGCGACACGGTAGAAGCCGAGTTCGACCTGCTGGGTTTAGAGCTCAACGCGATTGCGGCGGCGTACGACGCCACGGCGGCATCGATCTACACGATGACGCAGATCCGCATTAACGATGCAGAAGTGGTGGCCACTCAGATCAGCCAACTGAGTGGCAAAGTGGATGACAACGCGGCGCTGATTCTCGACGAGCGGCAGATTCGTATTGATCAGTACAGCTCGCTTGCCACACAAGTAGGCATCCTCTCTGCCCGCCTCGATGCTCGCCCATCGCTGAACAGTGGGTTTGAACCGGGTTCGGATTTTGATGCCTGGAGCGCGACCAGCGGCAACGGCATTAGCGCCGTCACCAGCGGCGTGTACAGCGGGCTGCAATCCGCGTTGGTCACGTCGACCACCAGCAGTGCTAACCCCAACAGCGGTGGCGTGCGTCGCATCATCGCGCCGGAAACGGCGGCAGAGTTTTCCGGGCATGAGATCCGCCTAGCGATTTATGCCAAGCAGCCCGCCACCGGCGCGGCGGCAGAGTTTGCGTTGGCGTATCAGGTCGCTGGGCAGTCGGTGCAGTGGCAGCGGTTTACGCCGTCCGCTGAGTGGGCGTTCTACGATGTAGTGATCGACGTGCCCGAGGGCACCGGCGGCGCTCAGCACGCCGTGGCGATTTGGGGTAGCACCGCTGGCGGAGGTAACGGTGTAGAGGTCGACCGCCTGTTGGTGACCTTCGCGGAGACAGACATTCCCGAAGTCACGGCGGCTATCGAGCAGATTCAGCAAGCGCTGGTCGATCAACAGCAGGCCGTGGCGCAGGAACTCAGCGGCTTTGAGGCGCAGCTGAACAGTAACGCCGCTGCCATTCAGCAGGAAACTACCGCCCGTACCACGGCCACCGATGCGCTGGCAGAGGATGTGCAAACCCTACAGGCCAGCACTCAGCAGAACGCCGCGGCGATTGTGGCCGAGCGTGAGGCGTGGACAACGGAAACCGAGGCCCTCGCCCAAGATCTGCTACAGCAAACCGCACGGATTGAAGGAGGTGAAGCCACACTCGAAGAACTGCAGCAGGTCTCTGCCAGTGAAGATGAGTACCTGGCATCGCTGCAGCGGGTGATGATCGCCGCTGAGGGCGTTAACGCGGCGTCGTATCAGTACACCGTGCAAACCCGCGTGACCCAGTGGGAAGCGCAAACGGTGGTGAATGAGCAGCTACTGGCTCAGATCGGGGATGCCAACGCTGCAATTGAGCGGGAAGCCCTGGTGCGGGCGAATGAAAACGAGGCATTAGCACAGCTCATTGAAGAGCAGGCCGCGAGTTTCACGGATAACACCGCTGCACTTCAAAGCGAAGCCACGGCACGGGCGGATGCCGATGAGGCGCTGGGTCAACGGATTGATAGCGTCGTTGCCACCAGTAACAGCAATGCCTCGGCTATCCAAAGCGAGGCCATCGCCCGGGCTAACGCGGTGGACGCGCTCACGTCGCAGATCAACACGGCGCAAAGCAAAGCCAACAGCAACGCCGCGCTGATTCAGAACGAAGCCAGCACCCGTGCCAGCGCCGATCAGGCGCTGACTCAGCAGGTCAGCACTGCGATTAGCAAAGCTGACGACAACACCGCCGCGATTCAAAGCGAAGCGACGACCCGTGCCAGCGCGGATAGCTCGCTGAGCCAGCGGATTAACGCGGTAGTCGCCACGGCGAACAGCAACACGGCGGCGATCAGCTCAGAGCAAACCGCCCGCGCTAATGCCGACAGCGCTTTGTCTAACCGTGTTGATAACGTGGTGGCCACCGCCAACGGCAACACGGCCGCGATTCAAGAGGAGGCAACCACCCGCGCTAACGCGGATAGCGCGCTGAGCAACCTGATTCAGTCCGTTAACAGCTCATTAGGCGGCGACATCGCCGCCGTGAACACGCTGATCGAAACCGCGATTGCGGGGGAATCGGTGGTTAAAAACGGGCTGTTCAGCACCGGCACGTTTGCTGGCTGGGAGCTGGTCTGGTCGGAAATGCAGATTACCGAGCGGAATCTCAACAGTGGTTCCAACGCTGTGAAAACGATGCCCGCCCGTTATTCAGCACGTTTCCCGAATACTGGGCACACCGACCTGCAGCGTCTGCGCAGCGAGTACATGCCTGTTGTCGCGGGCGACGTGTACACGCTGATGATCGACTACGCCACGGCCGGGGCGTCCAGCAGTGCGACGTTCCGGTTTTATGTGGGCTGGAGCGGGGAGGGGCTGAGCGAGCAGTGGGACTACATCACGATCTCTACCACCAGCACATCATGGGCCAAAAGCGAGCCGTTTACCGTGGTTGCACCGCAAGGCGCGACGCAGGCTCGGGTGTTGATTCGCCGGGAAACCGGCGGCAACGGTGACCTCTACGTGACCAACATTCGCGGCTATCGCATTGACGACGCGATGGCGCGGCGGATTGACGAACTGGTGGTGACGGCGGGTAACAACGCCTCAGCCATTCAGAGCGAAGCAACCACCCGCGCTAACGCCGTTAGCTCGCTGACCTCACAGATCAACACTGCGCAAAGTAAAGCGGACAGCAATAGTGCGGCTATCCAGAGCGAGGCCACGACCCGCGCTAACGCTGTTTCATCACTAGCGCAGCAGATCAACACGGTGCAATCCGAGTTTGACGACGAGCTGGCCAGCGTTCAGCAGTCCACCCAAGCGCAGTACAACCAGACTACCCAGCGGTTAGAGGCGATGTGGACGTTGCGCATCGACAACGGCGGGCGGGTGTCCGGGTTTGGACTGGGCGACGATGGTGAGGAGAGCCTGCTGGGGTTCCGCGCTGACCGAATCTACTTCGCACATCCCGATAGCAATGACGCCGCTTACCCCATGATTTTGGACGGCGGCTCGGTGGTGATGAACGACGCGCTGATCAAGCAGCTGCTATTCACCAAGCTGCGTAGCAGCGACGGCAGCCTGGTGTTCCAAAACGGCAAGCTGCAGGCCGAGTACATCGCGGCGGATCAGCTTAGCGTTAATTGGGCCCAGATTCAGAACGTCACTATTACTAACGCCCAGATGGGCATTGCTTCGATCGACACACTGCAGTTGGCGGGCAACGCGGTCACGCTGCGTACCTCCACCGCTGCTAGCAGTTTGCTGACGATCACACCCGGGCAGGGTTGGGCGCCGATTCTCGCTGATTCGATCAATGCCAGAGGTGCCAACGTCATCGTTGATCTGTCCTTTGGTGTGACATCGGGTGAACTGGGGGGAATAGAAATTCGCCGGAATGGGCAAGTGGTCGTGGCCCGCCCCGGCGGCACGAAAACCCTCTCGATCACGGCTCACGTCGGCAGCGAGAGCTCCGGCCAGTCAACTTACAGCGTCTACGTCTATGCCGTAGGCGGTAATGCAACCATCGCAGGTCGTACCCTCGGCCTCGATACATCATTTAGGTGATATATGGATGACATCATAGAGCATCGCTACGCCGTCGCTGAGCCCAGCGGGCGTATCGCGTGGGTCTCTAAAGGGCCATATCTCTACATTCCGTGCGATAACACCGTGCGCGATGACACCCACTACGTCGACGCTCCCACGGGCGAGATTCACGCCAAGCGCCCGATTGATGCCGAGCAAAGTATCGATGGCCTGACCGTCACGCTAGCGGGCTTGCCCGCTGGCTTAACGGTGGCCACCAACGGCATGGATACCGTGACCGATGGCACGCCGCTGGTGGTTAGCTATGACCTGCCCGGCACGTATGAGATCCGTTTAAGCGGCCACATCGAGTACCTGGACCGCGTCGAGGAGGTGACCGTTGACGACGCTTAACGCCCACACGTTCGCCCGCCGCGACGATGCCGAGGCGCACTACCTGGCGTTGATCGACAGCGCAGCGGCCAAGGCGCGGCACATCGACCCCGCCCAAGCCGATGTTTATCGGGAAAAATTGGCGGAAGCGAAGGCTGGCGGCGGGCCACGGCTCACCGCCGAAGCCAAGGCGCTGGGTGCCGATCCCGAAACGGTGCGCAACGCCGTACTGCGCAACCACCACCGCTGGCAGCAGCACACCAACCACGTCGAGCTAGCCCGGATCACCGCCAAAGCATCGGTGCGCAACGCGGCGACCGCCGCCGCCATGCACCGCATCTACCACGAATTTAAGGGGGCGCTATGAGCGCAGAGCAGGATTTAGCCAACGCCAACGTAAAAATTTCGGAGCTGATTAACGAGGTTCAGCGTTTCCGCGACGCGGCCATGGGCCTGAACGCTATCTACCCAACGATCACCGAAGGTCGCCAGAACACCGCTGACGGGAAATATTTCTCTGTGCCTGGCGGCGGGGCGTATATGCGGCTTTACCGTCGGCAGGGAAGTAGCGCGGAACTGATTGCTGAGTTTCCTGATCGTGCTGAGTTAAATAGCGTCATTGCACAACTGGGGCCGCTGCTGGGGCGCGGGGTGGTGGGCGGCTCTGGCGATTTGATGGCTGAGGGGGCGTTTGGGCTGGGCGGTGACGGCTCACAGACGCACGCTAACGTCACTTGGGCAGAGATTTTTTCGGGCAATGGTACTCTCAATCAGTTTTTTAACGCCAACAATATAGATGTTTCGGAAATAGGTTACAGCGAAAGTTCCGTAGGAGGTTGGGTCGTCAACCGAGGCGCTAGGCCAGTTGCTTTCTTTTTTGGGAATGCTAATGAGTTACGCTCAACTCGTTGGGATGGAGCTAATTGGGGGCCTCATATTCGTTATCTTAGCGATAAGGATATTCTGGGGACGGTATCTCAGGAAGGTGGCGTACCAACTGGGGCGATTATTGAGCGTGGAAGTAACGCCAATGGAAGCTACACCTTATTTGCAGATGGTTTTATGAGATGTATTAGAACAGACTTTACACTCAGCCAAACCCAATCTCGATATAACGGCACATGGACATTCCCCCGCGCTTTTGTTTCTACTGCACACGTAGACGTTGTGATGGGTTTTAGTAGTGGAGACTTTGATGATACTGCAACCCGAGAGAGAATATCCACTTTAGGGGTGACAGGTGGGAAAACATCTAACGCCACTATAGAGTTATATATGATGTCTGGTTATTCAGTTCCAGCAGGTTCGCAAGTACGTAATTTAACGTTAGTGGCAGAGGGGTACGCATTTTGAAACTAATTCTTAACCTTGACCCTGTTAGCGCCCAGCCCGAAACCACCGCCTCGCTCACGAGCACCGTGTTAACCGTCAACGGCACCGACTACGATCTTTCCGAACTACCCGACGGCGCGACGGCTCAACACCCCGAACTCGGCACCGTGAAGCGCAATGGCAGCGAGTACGAATGCACGATTCGCTTAGGTCACGGCCCCAACGCCCCGCACGAAACACGGTTCCCCGCGCCCATCGCGCTGGAAAACCACTACGGGCCGATTGAGCTACCGCTATATGACGTAGTGCCCGAAGAAGATCAGGAGTCCACCCCATGAGCTGGTTACAAGATGCCGAAGTGACGATGCCTAAAACCCCGGCTGAGTTACTGGCCGAGGCACAAGCGGCAAAGACTAAACAGATTAACGCCGCGTACAGCGAGCAAGCCGAACCGTTGGTGCGCGACTACCCCGAGGTTGAGCAGCAGTCCTGGACAGAGCAAAACCGCGAAGCCCGCGCCTACCTTGAGTGGCACGCGTCACCGCAAGGCGACGCCCCGGCAACGCCAGTGCTCGATAACATTCTGATCGGCCGCAACGGTGAGGACGGCACCGAGACGCTAGCCGAGCTGTCTGAAGCTGTGGTGGGTAATGCGGAGCGGTTTACGCAGTTTCAGCAGCTCACCGGGCGACGGCAACGGTTGGTTAAACAAGTGCGGGCGGCTGAGACGGTGGCAGCGGTAGATGCTATCGAGTGGTAGGGCAGCACAACGCAACTGCACACGGGCCGCGCTAAGCGGTTTTTTTGTGCCTATCGCCAAGGACGGCGAACCATTCCCCATTCGGCGCTCTGATCCCGAGCGCGCCGCCATACGCCCTCAATAACTCTATCTCTCCGCTTCAGTACAAAGGCCATGGTGCCAGGCTGTCTAATGTCGTTATCGTCAAAGCTAAACGTGCCACAGCGACCGCTGTACAGGTAGCCGTCTTGGATCACGTGAAACTCGATGACGCACCTGGGCAGACGCATGGAAGATATTCTCCGCCAGCCCTTTCGCTCAAGCGCCTTTCTCCAGAGCGTGGCCCGGTACCGCGAATCCATCACATCGCCTCGGCAGGATTCCAGCGAATGCGGATATGCTCAGCGGTCTCGTCAAGCGGTACCATGGTGACGTTCTCGACCGTGCCTAGATCCGCCAGTAGTCGCGCCCAATCGTCTGCCGCGTCGTCCGGCTGGCGCTGGATCTCCGTGCAGTTTTCCGACTGAGCGGCCGGGCTATTGATCTTCCGCTTAACGCGCTTGACCAAAGCAGCGTAGGTTTTCTCTGACATCATCGCCTCTCTTTCGCTGGTTATATATACAGTAATTTAGGCGAGTATATCCAGCGCATGGGCGAGCCGTCTACCGGATTGGGTTATGGGTTGGTCGCGTTTTGGTCGCAGACTGCATGCGACCAATGCGCTGTGTGTAACAAGTGTAAACCGCTAAGCGGTTGATTGTTCAGCAAAGCCTTGTGCAAGCGCGGCCCTGCTTAAGTGTGGCAGCGGATTCAAAATCCGCTGCACTCTATTGGCATAGCGGCATCCACTCTCAGACGATACAATCCCATCATTGCAGCGGTAACGTTCAACCGATAGCCAACCTGGGTAACAAGCTGGGTAACGATGAAGCTAGATTCAAGCGATATTGAACCATTTCAATCTGTTAAGCGCTGTAGAGTGTTGATGCTGGATAACTACGACAGCTTCACGTTTAACATCGTCCAGTACCTGGGTGAGCTGGATGCCGAGGTGATGACCTATCGCAACGATGAGATTACCCTGGAGCAGATGTGCGCCCTGGCGCCTACCCATCTGGTGATTTCGCCCGGCCCGTGTACGCCCAACGAGGCGGGCATTTCTCTAGCGGCCATCGAGCATTTTGCGGGCAAACTGCCTATTTTGGGCGTTTGCCTGGGGCATCAAGCCATCGGTCAGGTGTACGGCGGCAAAGTGGTGCGGGCACCCCAGGTGATGCACGGTAAAACCTCAGCCGTGGTACACCGTGGGCAGGGCGTGTTCAGCGGGCTGGAAAACCCGCTGGAAGTGACGCGGTATCACTCATTAGTCGTTGAGCAGGAGAGCCTGCCCGACTGCCTAGAAGTGACCGCCTGGACCGCCGAGGATGACGTAACGCCCGGGCTGATCATGGGCTTTCGCCATCGTACCCTTGATGTGGAAGGGGTACAGTTTCACCCTGAGTCGATACTCACGCGCCAGGGCCATGCGTTATTGGCCAATTTTTTACAACGCGGCTGATCGCCAAATTCATACGCTTTAGGGGCTTTCCTGCTCATGCAAATGCGAGACGCAATTAACGCGGTGATGCGCCGCGATGACCTCTCTTTCAATGCGATGCACGCACTGATGCGCCAGATCATGACCGGCGAAGCCTCCGACGCGCAAATTGGCGGCCTGCTGGTGGGGCTGGCCATGAAAGGCGAAAGCGCTGAAGAGATCAGCGCCGCCGCCCAGGTGATGCGCGATTTAATGAAACGCGTCGAGCTACACACCGAGAACGTGGTGGATATCGTCGGCACCGGCGGCGATGGCGCGAACCTGTTTAATGTGTCCACGGCGTCTAGTTTTGTGGCCGCCGCTGGCGGTGCCCATGTTGCTAAACATGGCAATCGCAGCGTCTCCTCTTCTTCTGGCAGCGCCGATTTATTCGATATTGCCGGCATCTATCTCGATCTCAAGCCTGAACAAGTGGCGCGCTGCATTGAACAGGTAGGCGTGGGCTTTATGTTCGCACCTAACCACCACCCAGCCATGCGCTATGCCATTGGGCCACGGCGGGAAATGGGCGTGCGTACGCTGTTCAATATTCTTGGCCCGCTCACCAACCCCGCCAGTGCGCCCAATCAAGTGCTGGGCGTGTATTCAGCGGAGCTGGTGCCGCTGATGGCCGAAGTATTGCGCAAGCTGGGTAGCCGCCATGTCATGGTGGTGCATTCTGAAGATGGCCTGGATGAAATCTCCCTGGCAGCACCCACTCTGGTGGCAGAGCTAAAAGAGGGCGAGATTACCCAGTACACCATTACGCCGGAATCCCTGGGTATCGAGCGCCAAAGCCTAGCCACCCTCAAAGCGTCCAGCGCGGAAGATAGCCTGCGTTTGGTGAAAGCCGCACTTAGCGGCGAGGGGGCTGCGGCAGATATGGTGGCACTCAACGCCGGGGCGGCGCTTTACTGCGCGGGCGTGGCCGATAGCTTGAAAGAGGGCGTGATGGTGGCCCAGGATGCCCAGGCCTCCAAACTACCGCTTGAGAAGCTCAGAGAGCTTTCGCACTTCACTAGCGTCTTTAAAGGGTAAAACTTCCAATGAGTGACCAGGCAACGCCGACTATTTTAACGCGCATTTTGGCCCGTAAAGACCAGGAAGTCGCTGAGCGCCAGCAAGCCGTATCTGAAGCGGATCTGCTATCGCTAGCGGAGAAGCAGAGTGCGCCCCGTGGCTTTATTGCTGCATTGAATCAGCGTATTGCGGCAGGCGACGCGGCAGTCATCGCCGAGGTGAAAAAAGCCTCGCCCTCTAAAGGCGTGATGCGTGAAGAGTTTCACCCAGCGGATATCGCCAAAAGCTACGCCCAGGGCGGCGCAGCGTGCCTTTCCGTGCTCACCGATGCCGACTTCTTCCAGGGCCATGAGGATTACCTCATTGCCGCTCGCGATGCCTGCGACCTGCCGGTGATCCGTAAAGACTTTATTACCCACGGCTACCAGGTCATTGAAGCGCGCGCCATCGGTGCGGACTGCATCCTATTAATTGTGGCGGCGCTCAATGACGCTCAGCTGCGCGACCTGCACCAGCAGGCCAACGCATTGGGGATGGATGTGCTGGTGGAAGTTCACGATGCGGAGGAGCTAGAGCGCGCCCTGGCGCTGGACCTAAAGCTGGTAGGTATTAACAACCGCAACCTACACACTTTTGATACCAGCCTGAATACCACTCTGGATCTGCTGCCGCGTATCCCTGAAGGCGTGACCGTGATCACCGAGTCAGGCATCCACACGCGTGATGACGTAGAGCTAATGCGTGACCACGAGGTCAATGGCTTTTTGGTGGGTGAAGCGTTTATGCGCGAAGAGGACCCTGGTTTGGCCCTCAAGCGGCTGTTTTTCTAAACGCCCACACGGATATCAGCAAGCCCCAGCAGGCCAGCCGCGTTAGCGGCTGGCCTGTTTGATACTGGTCAGCAGAGCTTGCAGCGGGTGGGGCAGGGTTTGCGCCGAGTAGCGTTTCACCTGGCTGCGGCAGGAGTAGCCGGTGGCCAGTAGCTTACCGCTGTTCTCCTCTGCTTCGACCTGGGGCTGCCACGACTGAGCGTAGATCGTTTTCGAGGTAGCGACGTTACGGGTCTCATGGCCGTAGGTACCGGACATACCGCAGCAGCCCGTGGTGGCCAGCTCTAGCTGCAAACCAAACGCTGCAAATACCTGCTGCCACGCTTTTGGGCTGCCCGGCGCATTGGTTTTTTCGGTGCAGTGGGAAAGCAGCTTAAAGCCAGGGTCTTTGAGCGTTAGCTGGCCGGGGGCGAGGGTGTTGACGCGGGTGGCTAGCCACTCCTGCAGCATCAGTACGTTCGGCACTTGCTCAGGGCCCAGCGCTTTGACGTACTCCTGGCGGTAGGTCAGCGTCATGGCGGGGTCGATGCCCACCATGGGCACCTCGAACTCACTAAGCGCGCGAAGGCGTTTGGCCTGCTTTTCTGCCGTGCGCTCAAAAGCACCTAAAAAGCCCTGTACGTGCAGCGGCTTGCCGTTGGCGGAAAACGGCATGACGAACACGCGCAAGTTTAGCCGCGATAGCAGCTCTACCACATCCATCACCAGCTTGGCTTCAAAGTGGGTGGTGAAGGCGTCTTGCACAATCACGACGCTGTTGGCCCGCTGCTGCTCGGTGAGTAGCGCAAGCGATGTGGGCGTGGCTTCCGCAACGCCCCAGGCGCGCAGCTGCTTTTTCACGCTAGCGCGAGATAGCGCGGGGGAGTCGCTAATGCCGAGCCCTTTCTGCATGAGTTGCTCTACCCAGCGCTGGCCAAGGGCGGCGTTATACAGCGGAGCCATCTTGGTTAACGCAGGCAGCATAAATTCGGTGCCGCCAATCACGTAATCCCGCAGCGGGCGCAGATAGCGGCCGTGATACACCTCTAAAAACTGTGAGCGGAACTGCGGCACGTTGACTTTGATCGGACACTGGCCCGCGCAGGATTTACACGCCAAGCAGCCTGCCATGGCGTCGTAGACTTCATGGGAGTAGTCGTGGTGCTGCTGGCGGCTAACGGTGTTCATCACCCGCTTGGGGAAGCTTTTGATAAAGCCCCAGGTGCGCTCGGCTTTCTTTTTGTGCGACTCTTCCACCACGTCGATGCCCGCTTGCGACTGCAAGCGCAGCCACTCACGAATCAAGCTGGCGCGGCCTTTGGGGGAGTGGCGGCGGTCGCGGGTGGCCTTCCACGATGGGCACATGGGGTCGTCCACATCGTAGTTGTAGCAAGCGCCGTTGCCGTTGCAGTACACCGCTGCGTCATAAGCCTGCCAGGCCCGCTCATCAATCGTGCGGTCGAGCTGGCCGCGCATGGGCACGCCGTCAACGGTGAGCAGTTCCGGGTCACTCTCCTTCGCAATCAGCGTGGTACTTTCAGAAGGTGACGCGATCTTGCCTGGGTTGAGCTGATTGTGCGGGTCGAAGGCCGCTTTTATCTGCTGCAGGCAGGGGTAAAGCTCACCGAAGAACTTAGGCCCGTACTCGGAGCGCACGCCTTTACCGTGTTCGCCCCACAGCAGCCCGCCGTACTTCTGGGTGAGCGCAGCGACTTCATCAGAAATCTCGCGAATCAGAGCTTCCTGGGCGGGGGCTTTCATATCCAGTGCCGGGCGCACATGCAGCACCCCCGCATCCACATGACCAAACATGCCGTAGGAGAGCTTGCGCGCATCCAGCGCGGCGCGGAACTCGGTAATGAAGTCGGCCAGGTGCTCGGGCGGCACGGCGGTGTCCTCCACGAACGGCAGCGGACGCTTCTCCCCCTGAACGTTACCCAGCAGACCCACCGAGCGTTTGCGCATGGCGTAGACTTTCTGGATCTGCGGGCGGCCTTCCGCCAGGGTGTAGCCCAATCGCTCTACGGTGGCATCCTGGCTCAGGTGCTGGGTAAACGCTGTTACACGCGCTGCGAGCTGTTCGGGGTCATCGTCGTTGAACTCGATCAGGTTGATGCCCTGAATAGGCGTGCTGCCCTCCGGGAAAAATTCTGCCACGCTGTCCCAAACGAAGTCTTCCATCGCCAGTTGCAGCACGGTGTCGTCCACGGTTTCAATGGACGTTGGCTTCGCGCTGCTGGCCATCAACGCTTTGGCATCCCGCAAGGCATCCATAAAGCTTGGGTAGCGTACGTTGACCAGCGTGGAGTGCTTGGGGATCGGCAAGACGTTGAGCACGGCTTCGTTTAAAAAGCCCAGGGAGCCTTCCGAACCGCACAGCAGGCTATTCAGGTTAAGCTGGCCCTCTTCGCGCAGATGCGCTAGGTCGTAGCCGGTCAGGCAGCGGTTGAGCGGCGGGAACGTCGAATCAATCAACTCACGCTGTTGATCGATAATCGCAGCGGCGGTTTGGTGTACTTTACCCAGCACGCCTTCTTGAGCCAGCGCCTGCTGCTCCTCTTCCGCGTTGAGTGGGCGGCTGTGTAAATGCTGCCCGCCGAGCAGAATCGTATCCAGCTCTAACACGTGGTGGCGGGTTTTGCCGTACTGGCAGCTACCCTGGCCACTGGCATCGGTGGAGATCATGCCGCCAATGGTGGCGCGATTCGATGTTGAAAGTTCAGGGGCGAAAAACAGCCCATGGGGTTTCAGCGCGGCGTTGAGCTGGTCTTTGACCACGCCTGCTTGTACCCGCACCCGGCGGGCTTCCACATCGATCTCTATGATTTGGTTCATATGGCGGGAGACATCCACCACAATGCCATCGGTCAGCGACTGGCCGTTGGTGCCGGTGCCGCCACCCCGTGGGGTCAGGACGATATCCCGATGGGGCAGTTCGGAGGCGAGCTTGGCAAGGCGCTCTAAGTCTTCGGCGTGTTTGGGAAACACCGCCGCCTGGGGCAGGCGCTGGTAAATCGAGTTATCCGTTGCCAGCACGGTGCGGTTGGCGTAATCCGGCGCTATTTCACCTTCGAACCCACGCGCGCGGAGGGCTTCGAGAAAACGCACATAGTGGCTGCCAATTCGTTCGAAAGGGGCCGTGCGAGAATCCAGGGATGCAATCATAGAGAGTTGAGCCGTCACTGCTGGAAGCGGATAGGGGATAGCGCTACTTTACCGCAGCTGCTGCGCCGGTGCATCTTGAGGTGGCGTCTCAGTGGCTGCCTAACGCCTCTTTGACGAGCGCTGAACAGGCGTCGTTCATGGGTAGCGCCAGAGCCAGTGTGTGCGCCTGCGGCGACATCTTGCCCCAGGTCTTTTGCACAATGCGCACCATATGGTCGTGCTCTACCTTTCGGGAGAAATCGGCGAAGTAGTTTTCCAAGAACACTAAGCAGGCGCAGTCTTCTAGGGCTTGCACATCGCTATCGCGCCCCAGGCCTTGCTTGCGAATCATGCTGGCCACGCGCTTGGCCTCCTCTTGGGAATAGCCCGCTTCTTCCATGATTGCCGCCGTGGTATCGCCTGCCTGGGCACTTTGGTCTCGCCGCCAAGTTAAGTAGCCAATACGGCCTTCTGGGTAATCGCTTCGCGGCAGCTGCCAGCGCTGCAGATGCTGGGCGCGCACGGCAATGCGCAACAGCTCGCTTGGCGTCTCCTGCAGTCGCTCTAGCCACCGGCTCATGCGCTGGGCATAAGCCAGCTCTTTGGGCCGGGCGTCACCATTTGGCAGGGTGGTCGTCTGAGGGTCTTGGGCGTGCAGCGCATCGATAGCGACAAGGGTCTTTTCAAAGGTGGACGTCATGGCGGCTCGCTTGGGGAGAGTGGAAGAGTCGTATCCTAGCAGCTTGCCAGCCACTATAAAAAACGCCCGCTGCCAAGGGCAGCGGGCGTGTGAGGTGGCAGAACCTGGCATCAAGAACGGCTGGTGTTGTAAATCTCCTCGTTGAGCTCGCCCTCGCTTTTACCTACCAGCGTGGTGACCATCAAATCACCGGCTACGTTCACGCTGGTGCGTGCCATGTCTAGAATGCGGTCGATACCCGCTACCACGGCGATGGCTTCCAAGGGCAAGCCAATTTGCGCCATCACGATGGAGAGCATAATCAGCCCTGCACCGGGAACGCCCGCTGTGCCAATCGAAGCCAGCGTACCGGTGGCAACGATCATGCCATAGTCCATCATGCTGAGATCGGTGCCGGTCATCTGTGCAATGAACAGCACTACCACGCCTTGATACAGTGCCGTGCCATCCATATTGATGGTGGCGCCTACGGGCAGTACAAAGCCGGACACCCCTTCGGAGACGCCCAGGTTTTTCTGTGCGCAGCGAATCGAGACGGGCAGGGTGCCTGCCGAGGACGCAGAAGAGAAAGCGACGACAATGGCGTCCAGGCTGCCTTTCAGGTAACGCACGGGATTCAAACGACCCAGCAGGGAGATAAAGCCCGAGTAAATCACCAGAACATGCAGAATGCTGGCCACGTAGACCACGCCGATGAGTTTGGCGAGCGGTAGCAGGATTTCCAATCCGTATTGGCCGGAGACGTGTGCAATCAAACCAAACACCCCGAACGGGGCGAACGCCATCACGAGGCCGGTGAGTTTGTACATGGCCTCTGCGAAGCTATCGAAAACCTTCATGACCGGCTCGCCCTTCTCGCCGATCAGGGTAAGCGAGATTCCCAAACCAATGGCAAAGACGATGATCTGCATGATATTGCCGTTCGCTAGAGCATCCAGCGGGTTTCGCGGCACGAGGTTGACCAAAATAGAGACCAGAGAGGGCGCTTCATTGGCCGAGACCTCGGCATCGAAGCTCAGCCCCACTCCCACCCCAGGCTGTAGCAGAGTGGAAAGGACGAGGCCAATGGTGATGGCAAAGGCAGTGGTCACTAGGTAAAGCGTGATGGTGCGTGCACCGATACGTCCCATCTTTTGTGGATCCCGCATGGAGGTGATGCCCACCACCAGGGTGGAAAATACCAGCGGTACGATCAGCATCATGATGGCATTGATGAAAATATCGCCCAGTGGCTTAAATACACTCGCTGTTTCACCCAGCAGCGCACCGGCCAAGACCCCAAGGGCTAAACCCGCCAGGATTTTTTTCCACAGCGCGATACGCCGCCACCAGCCGAATGTTCCTTTCGTTGCGGTTTCCTGCACAACATTCTCCTTTTCTAAAACCCGTTGTTAGTGGTTCTTGCTATGAAGCGGCGGGCACTCTATCACTTTTGGCTAATGATTGGGGATGGGTATGTGATGTGCTCATGGCGCATGCCTGCGCTTCCTCTGCGCGTTGCTAAGGCCATGCCCCATAGCCCCCTGTCTCGCTTTTGCCTACAATAGCTCTCTTTGCCACGGCGTCGATGTGCCGTGTTCCACAGTATTCAGGCCAAGGGATAATCCATGCTCGATCCGAAACTGCTGCGCGGTGATCTTGATGCGACTGCGCAACAACTGGCCCGCCGGGGCTTCGAACTCGATACAGCAGCGCTGCAGGCGCTAGAGTCGCGCCGTCGTGAGCTGCAAACTCAGACCGAGCAACTGCAGAACGAGCGTAATATGCGCTCCAAAGCGATTGGTAAGGCCAAGGCCAACGGTGAGGACATTCAACCGCTGTTGGACGAGGTGAGTGATCTAGGCGATCGTTTGGACGCGGCCAAGCGCGAGCTGGCCGAGGTGCAGGCCGAGTGGGATGACGCGATTAGCGGTATTCCCAACCTGCCCCATGAGAGCGTGCCGGAAGGCAAGAGCGAAGACGATAACGTCGAGCTGCACCGCTGGGGGACGCCGCGAGAGTTCGATTTCGACGTGCTGGATCACGTGGACTTGGGCAAGAAGTCTGGTTATCTCGATTTTGAGCTGGCGGCCAAGCTGACCGGCGCGCGCTTTGCAGTGATGCGCGGGGCCGTTGCGCGCCTGCATCGCGCGCTGGCGCAGTTCATGCTGGATACACAGACCCAGCAGCACGGCTATGAGGAGTGCTACGTGCCTTACATGGTGAATCGCGATTCGCTGATGGGTACGGGCCAGCTGCCCAAGTTTGGCGAGGATCTGTTCAAGCTGAACGATGAGCGGGAGTACCACCTGATTCCCACATCGGAAGTACCGCTGACCAACTTCGTGCGTGATGAGATCGTCGAGCTGGCTGCGCTGCCGATGAAGCTCACGGCGCATACTCCATGTTTCCGTTCGGAAGCCGGCTCCCATGGGCGCGATACCCGTGGCATGATTCGTCAACACCAGTTCGATAAAGTCGAAATGGTGCAAATTGTAGAGCCGGAGAAGAGCTACGACGCGCTGGAAGAGATGCGTGGCCATGCAGAAGCCATTCTGCAGGCGCTTGAACTTCCGTATCGCGTAGTGACGCTATGTACGGGCGACATGGGGTTTGGCGCGGCAAAAACCTACGACTTGGAAGTGTGGCTGCCGAGCCAGAACACGTATCGGGAAATCTCGTCAGTCTCCAACTGCGAAGATTTTCAGGCGCGTCGGATGCAAGCGCGTTACCGTCATCCGGAAGCCAAAAAGCCGCAGCTCCTGCATACGCTCAATGGTTCTGGCCTTGCTGTTGGCCGCTGCCTGCTGGCGGTGCTCGAAAACCACCAGCAGGCGGATGGGTCGATTACTGTTCCGGCTCCCCTGCAACCCTACCTGGGCGGCCTCGAGCGTCTTGCCCTCTAAGCGCCCACTCGACGTTCACCCCGGCATCGATGCGAATGGTGCCGGGGCGGTAGTCGCTGGCTGAACCGCTGCCCATGGCGTCACTTTCGGCGCGCATGGCCATCATGCGGGGTTGAAAGATGGGCGCCTGGGTCTCTTCGATGCGCTGAACCGGGCCAAGCGTGACATCGAGGGTGCTCGCCATGAGATCGGCTTTATGGCGGGCTTTTTCCAGCGCCTTGGTCAGTGCTTCGTCGGTCGCTGCGTCCCGGTCCTGCAGGTCGAACTGCACGCCATCCAGCGCATTGACGCCAGCGCCAATCAGCGCGTCCAGCACATCGCCTAATTGGTCTATATTAGTTAGCTCTACGCTGAAGGGGCGCTCCAAGCGGGTGCGCATCAGAGTATCTTGCTCGCCCCCTTCATTGCGCGGTCCCGCAACATGCTCAGGATAAACGTTCAGTGAACCGGCATTGATCGCGCGTTGCTCGATGCCCATCTCTTCCATGGCGGCGATGAGTTCGCTGGCCCGCTGCTCGAGACGTTCGCGAGCGCTGCCAAGCGCGGCACTGTCCGTATCTTCTAGGGTAGAGACGGCGGGCGTATTCTCCCATAGGCGTGCTGAGAGCGTGGCTTTATCGGGTTCGACTTCTACCCACGACTGCGCTTGAACGCTCAGGCTAGGGGGGGCAGGGGGAGCGGCATGAGCGCCCGGGGCGGCCAAGAGGGCTAATAGTGCGCCACCTATCACGCCATGGCGGAGTCGTTTCAAAGGGTGCGTTGCTGTTTTCATTGGTCACTTCCTTGCTGAGAGAGCCAGTACGTTGTGTGCGCTGAATAGCGTGTGATGTCGCTGCTTTGAAGGGGGCGTGGCCATAAAGTTCACAGGCTAAGCTTAGACGAAAAACAGTTGCTGAATGTTTGCATGGTTTGTGCAATACCAGCCAAACCACCATCATGTATAGATAACATGCTAAGGAAAGGGCTATGTCGAAGTTGTCGGATGAGGATTATCGAAGTATTCCGCTCAATGCCACGCTGGCGCTCGCTGCGCTGGTGGTGATCATTGCGGGCATGAAAGTAGGGGCTGATTTATTGGTGCCGCTGTTGCTAGCGGTGTTCATTGCCGTGGTATGTACCTCTCCCGTTCAGTGGCTGCATCACTGCGGCCTCAGCCGACGAATGTCGGCGTTGATTACGCTGTTGGTCTTGGTGGGGTTTCTATCGCTGATTGGCTTACTGGTGGTCAATAGCTTTAGTACCTTCGTCGAGGCGCTGCCGGACATCGAGTCCAGGCTCTATGAGCACTATTGGGATCTGCTCAATACGTTGGCTTCCCATGGATTGGCCATCGATCCCGATCAGCTCAGCTCTATGTTCGCCATGGAGGAAGACGGCTCCTGGGTTGCCACGCTGTTGGGGGAACTTGGTTCGCTGTTCATGCAGGGCAGTATCGTCGCACTGCTGGTGATCTTCATGCTGTTCGAGACGCTGCACTTCCGCGATAAGGTGTCGCGCGCACTCGAGAATCCCGCGCCAAGCCTCAAGCGGTTCAGCGAGTTCAGTTTGACGTTGAAACGCTATTTGGCGGTGAAAACCGTGATTAGTCTGGCGACCGGCGTGCTGGTATGGCTCTCATGCCTGATGGTGGGGGTGGAATTCCCGCTGCTCTGGGGGGTGCTGGCCTTTGCGCTCAATTTCATCCCCAACATCGGTTCAGCACTGGCGGCGATTCCTCCGGTGCTGCTGCTCTTGGTCTCCCAGGATGGCGGTTTGCTACAGGCATTTTTGTTGGCCTCTGCGTATCTCGTCATCAATTTCATTTTGGGTAACTTGATCGAGCCGCGAGTGATGGGCCAAGCGCTGGGGTTATCCACTTTCGTGGCGTTTCTTTCGCTAGTGGTATGGGGGTGGATCTTTGGTGCAGCGGGTATGTTGCTATCGGTAGTGCTCACCATGACGTTGAAAATCGCGCTGGATAGTCATCCACAAACGCGCTGGATTGCCCACTTGCTGGGGCCTGGCAGGCAACGAAACGTGCAGGTAAGACGACCTGGCGATGCGCGCCGACCGCCATGGCGGCGTGGCGTGTGGTCTAAGCGTGAAGAGAGCGACGTTTGATGACTAGGCGCGGCGGCTGGTGAAAGAGAGACGTGAAGAAAGGGGGGCGGCGTTACCGCTGGCAGTGCCAGCGGTAACGTAAACGGCTTAGGCGTTCTGGTCGATGAACTGCGTCAGCTGAGACTTGGATTGCGCACCGACCAGAGAGGCAACCTTGGTGCCCGACTTGAACAGCATCACGGTCGGTACACCGCGGACGCCCTGTTCGGCGGCGATTTCCGGGGCATCATCAACGTTCACGCTGACGACTTTCAGATTGTCGCCACGCTCGGCGGCCACTTCATCGACAACAGGTGCCATGACTTTACACGGGCCGCACCAGGGGGCCCAGAATTTCAGCAGGACAGGCTGTTCGGCGTTGAGGACTTCTTGCTCAAAATTGGCGTTGGTGACATCAACATTGGTAGCCATTTGCTTCTCCCGTTTGCGTTGCTCTTGCTGTTTCGTTGCCTCAAATGGAGCAACGGTCATTACGCGATATATTAGCGCACTTTCACCGCGCCAAGTTGCCAGATGTTAGCGGGCGAGAAGGGTGCTGGCAAATTCCTGATGCGATTTGTCCTTAAATAGAAAAAATTAATAGATATCCATAGTCTCTATTTTTTATACTATAAGGGAATTATAAGCCGTTTTTTTATTCAAAAATGTGCTCATTGAGCCATGGTAACCGGGCGCTTGACCAAGCACAGAGTTGCAGCGCGAGGATGCGCTTTTACGTGCTTCCTGCATAGATAATAAGGTGAGGATATGAAGCTACAGCAACTTCGCTATATCTGGGAAGTCAATCGACACAATCTCAACGTTTCGGCGACGGCCCAGAGCCTGTTCACGTCCCAGCCGGGCATTTCCAAACAGATTCGCTTGCTTGAGGATGAGTTGGGGGTCGAAATTTTTGCCCGCAGCGGCAAGCACCTGACCCGTGTCACGCCTGCCGGGCAGTCGATCATCGAACTGGCTGGGCAGGTGCTCAAGCTTACTGAGAATATCAAGCAAGTGGCTCAAGAGCACAGCGACGAACGTCGCGGCAGCCTGTCCATTGCGACCACCCATACCCAGGCGCGCTATGCCCTGCCGCCGATCATCAGTGAATTCACCCTGAAATACCCGGAAGTGGCGCTGCACATGCAGCAGGGCACGCCTAAGCAAATTGCGCAGATGGTGAGCGAGGGGCAGGCGGACTTTGCCATTGCCACGGAGTCGTTGGAACTGTTTACCGACTTGGTGCTGCTGCCCTGCTATCGCTGGAATCGCTGCGTGCTGGTGCCGAAAGAGCACCCCTTGGCCACCTTATCAGGCCCGTTGACCCTGGAGGCGTTGGCCGAGCACCCGTTGGTGACGTACGTCTTTGGCTTTACCGGACGTTCACAGCTCGACGATGCCTTCAAAGCAAAAGGTCTGACGCCCAACGTTGTCCTCACCGCTGCCGACGCGGACGTGATCAAGACCTACGTACGTTTGGGAATGGGCGTGGGCATCGTTGCGCACATGGCCGTTGATTCCTCCCTGGATAGCGATTTGGTCGCTCTGGATGCTAGCCATCTATTTGCCAGCTCGACGACGAAAATCGGCATTCGGCGTGGAACCTTCATGCGTGGCTACATGTACGACTTCTTGGCGCGTTTTGCGCCGCACTTGACCCGTGACCGGGTGGACGAGGCGCTCATGGCCGGGCCACGCTTCGAACAGGCGCTGTTCGAAGGGGTCGAGCTGCCCGAGTATTGAGCAAAAAAAACCTGCTCCGACGCTACGTCGGAGCAGGTGATGTGTCCATGGTTGGCCGCTCAGTGCTGAAGGTGCAAGCCACACTCGCGCTTCTCTTCCACTTTGGTGGGATCGAAGTAGTCGAAGTTGTTGGGCAGGTCGTGGGCTTCTAAGTAGTAGTACATGTCTTTGGCGGTCCACTGCAGCAGTGGGGCCACTTTCAGTAAGCCGTCGCTGTTGCGGCTGACGACCTGCATCTTTGCCCGTTCTGGCGTATCTTCGGCGCGCAGTGCGGTAAACCATACGTCAGGCTGCATCTCACGCAGCGCGCGTTCAAAAGGTTCCAGCTTTACTTCTTGAGTGAAGGCAGCGTGGCGCGGGTCATCGATGCCGGGCATGGGGCCGTCCAGCGCTTCACGATGAGCGCGAGTACGCGTTGGCAAAAAGCTGACGATATTCAAATTCAAGCGCTGAATCAGCGCATCGGCGAACTGGTAAGTCGCTTCGGTGTTATAGCCGCTATCCATCCAGACGATGGGAATGTCCGGACGCACTTGCGTCACCATGTGCAGGATGACGGCTTCGAACGGGCGGAAGTTGGTGGTGCAGATCGGGCGCTCGCCCTGACTGAACGCCCACTCGATGAGTCCTTGTGGGTCGTTGGCAAAATCGCGATTGATCTGTTCAAGCGTTGAGGACATGCGGCCTCCTTTGTGAAATAGCGTGCAATGTCTCTAGGCTACCAAAGGCGAGGGGCTTCTCCCCAATACCGTTTGGTTAGGCTTTTATATTTCTTTTCGATGTAAGAAGGCAGTGCGCTTATTCCAAAGCGCTGATCAAGTGGCGAATCTTGTCCAGCGTCTCGGTGTACTCTTCGCCTGCCTGCGAATCGGCCACCAATCCGCCGCCGCCCCACACATGTAGGTCACCCCTGTCAGCCACCATCGTGCGTATGGCAATCGACGTATCCATGCTGCCGCGCACGTCGATATAGCCCAAGCTGCCGCAATACACGCTGCGTTGGCAGGGTTCCAGCTCATCGATGATCTGCATCGCCCGTATTTTGGGGGCGCCGGTAATCGAGCCGCCGGGGAAGGCGGCCGTCAGCAATGAAAGCGGTGAGTGTTGAGGTGCCAGACGACCTTGCACCACGCTGACCAAGTGGTGAACGTTGGGGTAGCTCTCTAACTGACATAGCTGCGGCACGCGAATGGAGCCAGGTACGCACACACGGCCCAAATCGTTACGCAGAAGATCCACGATCATGACGTTTTCGGCACGGTCTTTGGTGCTCTTGAGCAGGTCTTCAGCCAGCACGCGGTCTTCTTCGGACGTTTTGCCCCGTGGCCGAGTGCCTTTGATGGGGCGCGTTTCCACCAAGCCATCACGACTTTGGATGAAACGCTCGGGAGAAAGCGACAGAACGGCGTGATCGCCCCAGGCCATGAAGCCGGAAAAAGGCGTGGGCGTGGCTTCCCTGAGCTGGAGATAGGCCTGCCACTCGTCGCCTTCGTAACGCGCCGAGAAGCGCTGCGCGAGGTTGATTTGATAGCAATCCCCGGCGCGAATATAGCGCTGCACGGCATCGAATCGCTCGGTGTAGGTCGCTTGGCTGAGCTCTGGCGAAAATCGCCGAGTAAGTTTAAACGGCGCTACCGGCGCATCGGGCGCCGCCAGCCACGCCATCACCTGTTCACGACGCGCCGGACTGCCTACGAACCACGCTTGCTCGTTCACATGGTCAAGTGTAATGCACCAATCAAATAGCCCTACGCGTAATGAGGGTAGGTGAGTGGCTGCCGGGTGTTGGCTAGCAATATCGGCGAGATCGCGGCCCAGATCGTAGCTCCAATACCCCATCAGCCCGCCCAGAAAAGGCAGTTCGCTCTCCTCGTTAGCGTCAGGTAGCTGCTCTAGCAGCCACTGCTGCTGCGCCGTGACGTCGTTTGCAAGTGAAACGGGTAGCGTCAGCGTGTCAGATGAGAAGAGCGTGTCGCCCTCTGAGGTGATCGCTAGCGTTGCCAGCGGATCGCTGCTGACGATGTCGAAACGGCCGGTCGTCGCTTTTGGGCGGCCGCTATCGAGCAGCACAGCGCCGGGGCGGTGTCGCAATTTGGCGAAGATCGCCAAAGGATCGGTAGAGTAGGGCAGGGCTGAAATCGTCAACGCCGTTGTCATGAAGCAAACGCCAAGCCAGTGGGGGCGACGTATTTTAGAGGTCGCGACTTGATGACACCAGTGCCGTCGTCGACGCCTTTCTCACGCAGTCAGGCAGAAAAGGCTTATAAAACGCTGATTGTTGACACTGTTTGGGAGAGAAGGCGGATGCTTGCAACGAAAGGTGAATAAAAACGCCTATTTCGTATGGTTGACGGGGGAAAAGCAGCGGGCTAAAGTTCTTTTATTCCCTAATTGTCGACAATTTGCCATGACGTTACTTGCTACTACTTCCTCGACTTCTGATGAAACCGCTGCCGAGCCGGTATCGCCAGAGGTACGCACGCTCGCGGAGCGCGTGTTTCATCAGCTACAGAGCGCCATCGTGCGCGGCGAGCTAGCGCCAGGCAGTAAAATTACCGAGCCTGGGCTCTCCAAAACCTACGGTATCTCCCGTGGGCCGTTACGAGAAGCCATGCGTCGATTAGAAGCCCACCGTCTGATCGAACGTGTACCCCATGTGGGGGCTCGGGTGGTCAAACTTTCCATGAAAGAGCTATTGGAGCTGTTTGACGTGCGCGAAGCCTTGGAGAGCATGGCGGCCCGCTTGGCCGCCGAGCATATGTCACCAGAGGAAATACAGGGGCTACGCGACGTGCTGGCACTGCATGAAAGCCAAGGCGATTTAAAACGCGGTGAAGCCTACTACCAGCGGGAAGGCGACCTGGACTTCCATTATCGCATCGTTCAGGGCAGCCACAACAAAATGCTCATGAATTTGCTGTGCGACGACCTTTACTACTTGGTGCGCCTCTACCGTACTCAGTTTAGCGCCAGCGGTACGCGGCCCCAGCGGGCGTTTGTCGAGCACCACCGCATCGTCGATGCCATCGAAGCAGGTGACGCCGAACTGGCCGAGCTATTGATGCGTCGCCATGTCAGCGCTTCCCGTGCCAATGTGGCTGACCGCTACGCCGCTATCCTCGAACAACAATCCACAACAACGTCCGATTAGGAGTCCACACTCATGTCGATCACCTCCTCCACGCTGACCCCCGGGGCACGCTTTCGCGCCGCGCTGGAAGCCAATCGCCCGCTGCCGATTTTAGGCACCATCAACGCCTATACGGCCATGATGGCCGAGCGAGTAGGGCATCAAGCCATTTACCTTTCCGGTGGCGGGGTGGCGAACGCGTCGTTTGGCCTGCCGGATCTGGGCATGACCACCATGAACGACGTAGTGGAAGATGCACACCGTATTTGCGGCGCGACGGACCTGCCGCTGCTGGTAGATATTGATACTGGCTGGGGCGGTGCATTCAACATTGCCCGCACCGTGAAAGAGATGCAGCGGGCGGGTGTGGCCGCCGTTCACCTGGAAGATCAGGTCGCGCAAAAGCGCTGCGGCCACCGGCCGAACAAGGCTATCGTCTCGCAGCAAGAGATGGTAGACCGCATCAAAGCCGCTGCCGATGCCAAGCTGGACCCGGATTTCTACCTGATTGCCCGCACCGATGCGTTCCAAAAAGAGGGGCTGGATGCGGCCATCGAGCGGGCGAACGCCTGCGTGGAAGCGGGTGCTGACGCTATCTTCGCTGAAGCGGTGCATACGCTGGATGACTATCAGGCGTTCTGCCAGCGAGTGAATGCCCCCATTCTGGCCAACATTACCGAGTTCGGCGCGACGCCGCTGTTTACTCAGCAAGAGCTGGGTGAAGTGGGCTGCCGCATGGTGCTCTACCCGCTGTCGGCGTTCCGCGCCATGAACGCGGCCGCGCTGAAGGTGTACCAGAGCATTTTAGAGAATGGCCATCAGCGTGAGGTGGTCGACACCATGCAAACCCGCGATGAGCTATACGACTTTTTGAACTACCACGACTTCGAACAGAAGCTCGACGCGCTGTTCGCCGAGCAGAAAGACGCGTAAGCCGCGCGTTCGGTTGTCACTAGTTTGACCCACCACATTGACCAACAACTCTTATAAATAAGCACGTCAGGAGACATCACATGGCTGATAAACCGTTAGCAGGTGCAGGATTACGAGGGCAGAGTGCTGGCGCCACCGCGCTATGTACAGTGGGTAAAACCGGTTCTGGCCTGACCTATCGTGGTTTCGATATCAAAGAGCTGGCTGAAAAGGCCAAATTTGAAGAAGTCGCTTACCTGCTGTTGAAAGGAAAGCTGCCTAACCAAGCCGAGCTGGACCACTACATTGCCAAGCTCAAAGGCCTGCGTGGCCTGCCTGATGCGCTGAAAACCGTGCTGGAGCAGATTCCTAAAGACGCTCACCCGATGGACGTGATGCGCACCGGGGCCTCCATGCTGGGCAACCTGGAAACTGAAGAGAGCTTTGACGAGCAGCAGGATGTGGCGGACCGCCTGCTGGCCGTGCTCCCCTCGATTATTTGTTATTGGTACCGTTTCAGCCATGACGGCGTGCGTATCGACACCAAAACCGATGACGCCTCGGTAGGCGGTCACTTCCTGCATATGCTGCGCGGCGAACCCGCCTCCGAACTGCATGCCCGCGTGATGAACGTTTCGCTGATTCTCTATGCCGAGCATGAGTTCAACGCCTCTACCTTTACTGCACGGGTGTGCGCGTCGACGCTGTCGGATATGCACTCCTGCGTCACCGGTGCGATCGGTTCGCTGCGCGGCCCGCTACACGGCGGTGCCAACGAAGCGGCCATGGCGATGATCGAGAACTGGGCATCGCCAGAGGAGGCAGAGAGGGAAATGCTGGGCATGCTGGAGCGTAAAGAGAAGATCATGGGCTTTGGCCACGCGATCTATCGGGAGTCGGACCCGCGCAACGCCATCATCAAGGAGTGGTCGAAGAAACTAGCGGATGACGTTGGTGACACCGTACTCTATCCCGTCTCTGTTCGCTGTGAAGAGGTAATGTGGCGGGAGAAGAAGCTGTTCTGCAACGCCGATTTCTTCCATGCCAGCGCCTACCACTTCATGGATATTCCCACCAAGCTGTTTACGCCGATTTTTGTGATGTCACGGCTGACCGGCTGGGCTGCGCACGTGTTCGAGCAGCGTGCCAATAACCGCATTATTCGCCCCAGCGCCGATTACATCGGTCCAGAGAAGAGCGAATGGGTACCCATCGAAGCGCGTGACTAATCGGTTGCGTGGTGACTAAGTGAGAGGCGTTATGAACACGAATTATCGCAAGCCGCTACCGGGCGTTCTGGTAGAGGGCGAGCCGGTAGAGTTCTTCGATGCACGCCAAGCGGTCGAGGATATCCAGCACGGCGCCTATGCCAAACTGCCCTACACCTCGCGCGTATTGGCCGAACAGCTGGTACGTCGCTGTGACCCTGAGCTGCTCACTGATGCGCTAAAACAGCTCATTGAGCGCAAGCAGGATTTAGATTTTCCCTGGTACCCGGCGCGAGTGGTATGTCACGACATTCTTGGTCAGACCGCACTGGTAGATTTAGCTGGCCTGCGTGATGCCATTGCTAATAAAGGCGGTGACCCGGCCAAGGTCAACCCGGTAGTGCCCACTCAGCTGATCGTCGACCACTCGTTGGCCGTCGAACATGCGGGTTTTGAGAAGGATGCCTTCGAGAAAAACCGCCAAGTGGAGGATCGTCGTAACGATGACAGATTCCACTTTATTAACTGGACCAAGCTGGCGTTTGAAAACGTCGATGTGATTCCCCCCGGCAACGGCATCATGCACCAGATCAACCTGGAAAAGATGTCCCCCGTGGTGCAGTGCCGCCCCGATGAGCAGGGTATGCGTATCGCCTACCCGGACACCTGCGTGGGCACCGATAGCCATACGCCGATGGTGGATGCATTAGGGGTAATCTCCGTGGGGGTCGGCGGCTTGGAAGCGGAGAGCGTCATGCTGGGCCGCGCCTCCATGATGCGCCTGCCGGATATTGTCGGAGTTGAACTTACCGGCAAACTGCAGCCGGGGATTACCGGCACGGATATGGTGCTGGCGATTACCGAGTTTCTGCGTAAAGAGCGGGTAGTGGGCGCTTACTTAGAGTTCTACGGCGAAGGGGCGGACGCGCTGACCGTGGGCGACCGCGCCACGATTTCCAACATGACGCCGGAGTATGGTGCCACGGCAGCGATGTTCTACATCGATAACCAAACCATTGAGTATCTCAAGCTCACTGGTCGTGAAGATGAGCAAGTCGCGCTGGTGGAAGCCTACGCTAAGCATACTGGGCTGTGGGCAGATGATCTCAAGAGTGCCTACTACGAGCGAGTGCTAACGTTTGATCTCTCAAGCGTGGCGCGTACGTTGGCTGGCCCTTCTAACCCTCATGCCCACCTGCCTACGTCCGAGCTGGCCAAGCGGGGTATCGCCATCGACTTGGATAAAGCCCGGGCCGATGAGCAGGCAGGCAAAATGCCGGATGGCGCGGTGATTATTGCCGCCATCACCAGCTGCACCAATACGTCCAACCCGCGCAATATGGTGGCGGCGGGGCTGATTGCTCGCAACGCCAACCGATTAGGGTTGACCCGTAAACCGTGGGTGAAGTCGTCGCTGGCCCCTGGCTCGAAAACCGTCAAGATGTATTTAGAAGAAGCGCACTTGATGGACGAGTTAGAGAATCTTGGCTTTGGGGTGGTGGCCTACGCCTGTACCACCTGTAACGGGATGTCTGGTGCGCTGGAGCCGCACATTCAGCAAGAAATCATTGACCGCGACCTGTACGCCACGGCGGTACTTTCCGGTAACCGTAACTTCGATGGGCGTATTCACCCCTACGCCAAGCAGGCGTTTTTGGCCTCACCGCCGCTGGTCGTGGCGTATGCCATTGCGGGTACCATCCGCTTTGATATCGAAAAAGACGTGCTGGGGTATGACACGCAGGGCAATCCGGTCACGCTTAAGGACATCTGGCCCGACGATAGTGAAATCGATGCTATCGTGAAGTCGGCGGTGAAGCCCGAGCAGTTCCGCCAAACCTACATCCCGATGTTCGATCTGGATAAAAGTGCGCGTACGCAGGTAAGCCCGCTGTATGAATGGCGACCCCAGAGTACCTACATTCGCCGCCCGCCCTATTGGGAAGGCAATATGGCGAAAGAGCGCGGGCTGAAGGGCATGCGCCCGCTGGCGATTCTGCCGGACAACATCACCACCGACCACCTTTCGCCTTCCAATGCCATCATGCTCGATAGCGCGGCGGGGGAGTACCTGCACAAGATGGGCCTGCCGGAGGAGGACTTTAACTCCTACGCCACCCACCGCGGGGATCACCTGACCGCCCAGCGGGCCACCCTGGCGAATCCGAAACTGTTCAACGAAATGGTCCACGACGAGCAGGGCAAGGTGCTGCAGGGGTCGCTGGCGCGGATCGAGCCGGAGGGCAAGGTGACCCGCATGTGGGAAGCCATCGAGACCTACATGGCCCGTAAGCAGCCGCTGATCATTATTGCCGGAGCGGATTATGGCCAAGGCTCGTCCCGTGACTGGGCCGCCAAAGGCGTCGCGCTCGCAGGAGTGGAAGCCATTGTCGCCGAAGGCTTTGAGCGCATCCACCGCACGAACCTGATCGGTATGGGCGTCATGCCCCTGCAGTTCGAGGAGGGCACCACGCGGAAAACCCTTGAGCTGGACGGCACGGAGGTCTTCGATGTGGAAGGCACGCCTGAACCCCGCGCCATGCTCACGCTGGTCATCCACCGCACTAGCGGCAGCACCGAGCGCGTGCCGGTGGTTTGCCGATTGGATACGGCTGAAGAAGTGACCATCTATTCAGCCGGTGGCGTGCTGCAGCGGTTTGCTCAAGACTTTTTGGAATCCTCCGTTGCCTAGTGGCTACCGCGCGATGGTAAGGGTGTGATGGATAGCGAATAGCCTGGCAGTTGCCAGGCTATTGTTTAAGAGGTGCGTCATGGCTCATAAAGCACAAATCCGTATTCCCGCCACCTATATGCGGGGCGGTACCAGTAAGGGCGTTTTTTTTACCCTGAGCGACCTACCCTCCGCCGCTCAGGTGCCGGGTGAGGCGCGGGATAAGCTGCTGCTGCGGGTGATAGGCAGCCCCGACCCTTATGAAAAACAAATTGATGGCATGGGGGGCGCTACGTCCAGCACCAGCAAAACGGTGATTCTCTCGAAGAGTGACTCGCCCGATCACGATGTGGATTACCTGTTCGGTCAAGTCTCTATCGATAAGCCCTTTGTGGACTGGAGCGGTAACTGCGGCAATCTATCCGCGGCGGTAGGGCCTTATGCTATCGCCAACGGCTTAGTTGACCCTGCCAAGGTGCCGCACAACGGCATCGCGGAAGTGCGTATTTGGCAGGTCAATATTCAGAAAACCATTGTTGCCCAAGTGCCTATGACCGATGGTGAGGTACAAGAGACCGGCGATTTTGAGTTGGATGGCGTCACCTTTCCGGCGGCAGAAATCCCCGTCGCGTTTATGGACCCTGCCGACGGCGAGGGCGCGATTTTCCCCACTGGCAACGTGGTCGATGACCTAGAGGTGCCGGGCGTTGGTGTCCTGAAAGCAACGTTGATTAACGCCGGAATCCCAACGGTGTTCGTCAATGCCGAGGCGTTGGGTTATACCGGATGTGAGCTTCAAGAAGCGATCAATGGAGATGCCAAGGCGCTGGCAATGTTTGAGACGATTCGCGCCCATGGGGCCGTCCGCATGGGGCTGATTAACCATGTGGAAGAGGCCGCCAGCCGTCAGCACACCCCTAAAGTGGCGTTTGTAGGCCCCCCGGCCAGTTATACGGCGTCGAGTGGTAAAGCCGTCCATGCGGACGATATTGACCTTGTCGTGCGGGCGCTCTCCATGGGCAAGCTACACCATGCCATGATGGGCACGGCGGCAGTGGCGATTGGCGCAGCAGCGGCGATTCAAGGCACGTTGGTGAATATGGCCGCAGGAAGCGTCGAGCATGACGCGGTGACGTTTGGGCATCCGTCTGGATCACTGCGGGTTGGGGCGAAAGCCAGTTTGGTCGATGGGCGTTGGCAGATCGATCAGGCGCTGATGAGCCGCAGTGCCCGGGTATTGATGGAGGGTGAGGTCCGTATCCCCAGCGATACCCTCTGATCGGTGGAGGCATTCTGCCGCCGCTGGCTAGTGCCAAGCGGCGGCAGAGCACGGCGATGGCTCGCGTTACTCGTCGAACGTGACCTGATCGCGCATGCGATCCACCGTGGCAGGCCCAATGCCATTGACGCGAGTCAGATCATCGGCGTCGGTGAAAGCACCGTTGGTTTCGCGCTCTTCAATGATGGCGGCGGCGCGGCTGGGGCCGATACCCGGTAGTTCGGTCAACAGCTCTTCATCGGCGCTATTGACGTTAATGAGGGCAACGGTTTGCGCTAACGTGGCACTGGACAAGCCCAGGCTTAGGCTGATGAGCAGTGCGATAACAAAGCGTTTGACGGTTGTTGGCATGATTCATGTCCCTTTTTTGGTGCTTCGGAGCCAGCCACGTGCTCAACGTGATGGCGAGTAAACGCGGTCACCTTCATGGTCGCCGCCTTAATGAACTTAATCTTTTCAAAACGTAAGCGCTGTAAGCGATCAACGATAGCATTTGTAAGTCTTTTGCTACGGGAAGATGGCGAATCGCTTACACAGCTCCCTTAGTGAGACTGGTACACTTAGCGCGTATCACCCGTCAAAGACGTCGTTGTCCACCAGCGTTCACGAACACGGAGTAAGCGCGTGCCCACCGATTCCCCCCTGATTATTGCCTTGGATTACCCTTCACTCGATGCGGCGCTCTGCATGGCCGACCAACTCGACCCGGCCCGTTGCCGCGTCAAAGTCGGTAAAGAGCTATTTACCCGGAGTGGCCCAGCCGTGCTGGAAGCGCTTCATGGTCGCGGCTTTGAGGTGTTTCTGGACCTGAAATTTCATGACATTCCAAACACGGTAGCCAGTGCCGTACAAGCGGCGGCGGAGCAGGGCGTGTGGATGGTGAACGTACACGCTTCGGGTGGGCGCAAAATGATGGAAGCGGCCGCCAAGCGGCTTGCCGACCATCGGCTCACCACGCATCTGATTGCGGTCACGGTGTTGACCAGTATGCAGTCGGAGGACTTGGCAGAGGCCGGCGTTACGGCAAGCCTCGCCGAGCAGGTCATGCGACTGGCCACCCTGACGCAGCAGAGTGGCTTGGACGGAGTGGTCTGTTCGGCACAAGAGGCGGCGCACATTCAGGCGCAGTGTGGCAACGCTTTTTTGAAAGTCACCCCTGGCATTCGGCCACGCTTTGCCGCGGCGAACGACCAGCAGCGCATCATGACACCCGCTGACGCGATGCAGGCGGGCAGCACTCACTTGGTAGTAGGGCGTCCGGTGACGCAGGCCGAAGACCCCATGGCCGCGCTGGCAGCCATCGAGGCAGAGCTTGCCGGCGTGTGATTATTCGCCCTCGACGCCAGTGATCGGTTTGATCGTTCCCCAGCGGCGACAGCTCGGGCATTGCCATGCCAGGCTGTCGCTGCTGAAACCGCAGCGTCGGCATCGGTGGCGAGGCCTGCCGGTCAGCAGGGCGTGAGTGTGGTGCTTCAGTAGCAACAGTCGCGTATCCGGTGTGTCTTTACCCGCGAGTCGTTCACTCTCGAGGTAAAGGTCCACCAGGTAATCTAGCCCGCCCAAACTCGGTGCCTCGCCCAGCCATTCACCGGTGCGTTCGATGGCACTGTCCACTCCTTCTCGTTGATGCACTAGGGCTCCCAACGCCACGATGACGCTGGTATAGGGGGCTTCCCCTAGCAGTTTGTACAGATGGGTTTCCAGGCCGGGCAGGTCATCGTTGCGAGTGTAAGCACGCTGCAGCGCGGGCAGCATGGTCGGAATGTGGGCAATGTCCTGCTGTGGAATGTGGTCGAGCCGCTCGATGGCTTTGGCGTAGTGGCCATTATCCATCTCCAGCTCGGCCAGCATCAGGGTGGCACGCACACAGCGTTCATCCAACTGTAGTGCTTTCTTGAGGTGTTTACGCGCAAGTGCGCGGCTGGACTGGTCGATCTCTTGCTGCGCAAGTTCGCACAGCCAGTGAGAAGCGGGGCGACGCATGGCCGGTTGCTGTTTCATCAGTGGCTGGACGACCTCTAACGCGTCCTGCCACTCTTTTTCCCGTTCGAGGAGGTCGATCAACAGCCGTTTGGCCTCTAGGCGCAGCCCTTCATGATGGGTGTGTTCCAGCAGAGTGCGCAGTAATCGTTGCGCTCTGTCATGCACGCCTAGGGCGATAAAATCACGTGCGAGTTCGAGCTGAATGGTTTCGTTGGTCGTGGTCGAGAGGGCGGGGCGGGCGAGCAGGTTCTGATGGATGCTCACGGCTTTGTCCGCTTCACCCCGTGAACGAAACAGTTTACCCAAGGCAATGTGGGTATCGACGGTATCGCTGTTGACATCCAATGCATGGATGAAGGTCTTGATGGCTTCGTCGGGCTGCTCGTTCAATAAGTAGTTGAGCCCGACGAAATACTCTCGAGAGAGACCCGGAGGGCGAGCGGGGCGCTGAGGGCGGCGGTGGGCATAGCGTATCCCCAGGCCAAAGCCGATGGCTATGGCTGCCAAGAGAACGCCTAGCAGCACCGCATCCTGCATTTACGCCAGTTCCTTAAACCCCTGGGTACGTAAACGATCGAGCTCTTTACGCTGCTGCTTGTTGTGACGCTCGCTGCGAGCAAGCTGCGCCTTCAGGCGCACGTAAACGCCCAGCATGGCCAACATGCCCACGATGACGCCGACCGCTAACGTGGCCAGCAACCACACGGACAGCGATACGGCGGGCAGCTCGGCCCAGATCAGGTTCAAGGGAATCGCCTGCTGGTTATTGACGGCAAACAGAATGCCGACCAGCAGCACTACCAATAAAATAACGGCCAGAATCAGCCCTTTGATCCAACGCATGAGAGTTTCCTAGTCAGTGACGTTCACGATGCTGCTATTGTGTCTGAGTCTGGGCGTGGCGTCATCCCGCAGAAGGTCGGATAGCGCTATTCGGACGCTTAATAGCCTAGCGCACGGCTGGCATCGACTTGCTCACGCAGCTCCTTACCCGGTTTGAAGTGCGGCACGTACTTGCCGTCCAGGTCGACCGGATCACCGGTTTTGGGGTTACGCCCCGTGCGTGGCTCGCGATAGTGGAGTGAGAAACTACCAAAACCACGGATCTCCACTCGCCCTCCGTTGGCGAGCGCATCGGTCATATCATCTAAAATAATACGCACCGCCGTTTCGACTTCTTTGGCGGATAGCTCCGGTTGACGCATCGCAATTTGTTCGATTAGTTCAGATTTGGTCATCGGTTGGCTCCCTGCGAACTTTAAAGGCCGTAACGCGCATGCGACCTCGATAACTTCGAAATCAGCATACTGCGCATAACCGCATAAAACAATTCAGATAAAACAAGGTACTAGGTAAGTAAGTACGAAGCTGAATAACAGCATAGGCGATGCTCGGCGCTGGCGCGACCCAACAGCTTCGGTATACTGGCTTTTCATTTCATTTACTCGGAGAGGCTAACGTTGAGCGACGATACTTCCCCTGCTGCCGTTCTGCGAAAGCGGCTTTATTGGCACTCCCGGCGCGGTATGTGGGAGCTGGATCTGCTGTTGATCCCTTTTTTGGAGCAACGCTTCGATACGCTGAGCGAGCAGGAGCAACAGACTTACCAGCGGTTGATCGACGAGGAGGATCAAGATTTGTTCGTGTGGTTGATGCACCGTGAGTGGCCTGAAGATCCGGCGCTGCGCCACCTCGTGCAGATGATCGTTGAACATGCTGAAACCACCGACAACGCTGCATATCGCACGCTCTAAAATGGCTATGGGCGTACAAAGCGCCCTGGTGACGGGCTTGGTGTTACTCGCCGCGTGGACGTTAGGCGTTTGGCTAGGTGCAATGGTGCTCGCCGCCGGTGTCTGGCTGACCATCAAGGCGTATCGAGCCCAGCCGAGCGGTGAGCTTCGTTTGGTTCAGCGTGGCGGTCAGTGGGAAGGTAGTTGGCTGCAGAGCACAGGAGAGGCAGGGGTGGTGCTGGGTGTCAGCTGCGACTATTTAGGACCCTGGCTGGTGGGTCTGCGCATCGGTTCCCAGCGCCTGTGGGTGTGGCCCGACTCTTCGGCGACTGCCAATCAACGCGCGCTGCGCCGCTGTTTTCATCGGCCGGGTCGCTGAGGCGTCAGTCCAACTGATCCAGTGTTAATTGCGAGGGGCGTGTATCCACGGCACGGTTGGGCCAGTCGGTCGAGTAGTGCAATCCTCGCGATTCGTGGCGCTGTGCGGCAGCCATGACCGTCATTTTGGCCAGCGTCAGTGCCTGCTTGAAACGCACGCTCTCCGGGTGGTTCTTCGTTGAGTCGCTCGTTTCCCACTCCTTCGTTAGTGCGGCCAGTGCTTCATTGGCGGCCGCCAGCCCATGATCGCTTCTGACGATGGAGACGTATTGGCTCATGATGCCACGCATCGCGCGCCGCCACTCCAGTAGTTGGTGAGTGTTTAGAGGAGCGTCAGGGCGTAGAAGAGTCGCCTTTCCGACGTCTGTCGGCAGTGTCTTGGGCGGGTGTGATAAAGAAGCGCATAAGTGCTGCGCACAGCTGCGTGCGTATACCAAGCATTCGAGTAGCGAATTGCTAGCCATTCGGTTGGCGCCGTGTAAGCCGGTGTAGGCGGTTTCGCCAATCGCATAGAGATTGGCGACCTGCGTGGCCCCCACATGGTTCGTGGCAACGCCGCCGCAGCTATAGTGGGCGGCTGGCACGACGGGGATCGGTTGACGAATGATGTCGATCCCTCGAGTGGCGCAGTGGGCCAAAATCGTTGGGAAGTGATGGCGTATGGCGGCTTCACCCAAGTGGCGAATATCTAGCCAAACGTGCCCGAGTGTGCCCCGTTGAATTTGCGCATCGATGGCTCGGGCCACCACGTCTCTTGGTGCTAACTCGGCGCGGGCATCCAGGTCGGGCATGAAGCGGTGGCCTGCTTCATTGAGCAGGTGTCCCCCTTCGCCGCGCACGGCTTCGCTGATGAGAAAGGCGGGGCCATCGGGGTCGAAGAGGCAGGTTGGGTGGAACTGCTGGAACTCCAGATTGCATAGCGTTGCACCAAGCTCTGCGGCCATCATCATTCCTTCGCCGCTACTGGGCGAGGGCGTTGTCGTATGACGATAGAGCCCGCTGGCTCCGCCGGTCGCTAGTATCGTCCGGTGGGCGAAAAGCCGTTGTACCCGTTGGGCGCTGTCCACGCCTTGGGCGCCAATGCAGCGGCCGTCAGCATCCTGAAGCAAGTTCACAATGGTGATGTCACTACGCTGAGTGATGCGAGGGTGCGCCGCGACCTTGCTCACCAGGGTGTCGACGACGGCGCGGCCCGTCGCATCGTCGGCGTGAATGATACGACGGGCATTGTGTCCGCCTTCACGGGTGAGGTGATAGGGGTAGCGGGCATTCGGATCGGGGTCGGGAGTAAACGGCACGCCGTTGTCGATGAGCCACTGAATCGCATTCGGCCCGTGCGTCACGGTGAAGCGAACGGCGTCTTCGTCACACAGGCCGTCACCGGCAATCAGCGTGTCCTTTATGTGATCGTCCAAGCGGTCATCTGGTGATAGTACGGCAGCGATGCCCCCTTGTGCCCAGCGACTGGCGCCTTGGTCATCCTGGGCAGGGCGAACCAGGGTAACTGACAAATGATCAGCAACTTCTAACGCTAAGGTCAGTCCAGCGACGCCGCCACCAATAATCACGATGTCAGATGTTAGCGTGCTCATTCGGCCCGCTCCTTCCAATCACGAATAGAGTAAGAAGAGGCATCATAGCGTGACGACATAGCCCAAGCGATGCGTTTGCGCAAAAAAATCAGCGGGTTGGTAGGCAGTGAGGGGAGAATAGACACAAAAAAAGCCGCGTCGATGTAAACATCTCGCAGCGTCATCTATTCATTATTTCGAGTGAGTCATCAATGGTGCCCGGAGCCGGACTTGAACCGGCACGGAGTTACCTCCGAGAGATTTTAAGTCTCTTGCGTCTACCAATTTCGCCATCCGGGCAGTGTATCGGTGCCATGAAAGCCATCGCTACACTGAAAATGGAGGCTGGAGTCGGAATCGAACCGGCGTACACGGAGTTGCAGTCCGCTGCATAACCACTCTGCCATCCAGCCTAACAAGTCATTGGTATCAACCAAATTGGAGCGGGAAAAGAGATTCGAACTCTCGACCCTCGCCTTGGCAAGGCGATGCTCTACCACTGAGCTATTCCCGCTCGACTCGAGGGCGAATTATACGCATCGCCACGCGCTTGTCAAACAATCAATTTATCAATGGGTTCAAAGAGCTACTTTGCGACTCTGAATCAAGCCGCTCACATGGAGCGGCTCAGGTGTGGCCAAGCGGCCTTTAGGTACTGGGCCATGGACCACAGCGTCAGCGCGGCGGCGACGTACAGAACGACAACGCCTAAGAGGGCAATCTGGTGCCCCGGTGGGAAAGCCAAAAGCACCAAAATGGCGATCATCTGTAGCGTGGTTTTCAGTTTACCGATCCAGGAGACAGCAACCATGCCACGTTTGCCCATTTCGGCCATCCACTCGCGCAGCGCCGAAATGACGATTTCACGCCCGATGATGACCAGAGCGGGAAGCGTAAGGACTAACGTATCGAAGCGCTCGATAAGCAGGGCAAGGGCCACGGCGACCATCAGTTTATCCGCCACGGGATCCAAGAAGGCGCCGAAGGGCGTAGATTGATTCCAGCGACGGGCGAGGTAGCCGTCCAGCCAGTCCGTCACGGAGGCAAGGGCAAACAAGCCCGCAGCCACTGGCATGCTCCAACTAAACGGTAGATAGAAAAGCACGACCAGTAGTGGAATAAAGACGATTCTTGCCAGTGTTAGTATGTTGGGTATATTCATCGCAGGGCGCGATCCTTGCCGGAGAATCATGAAAGTCGGAGTGTAATGTGCGGGTTATTCTATCCCCCTTAGCGCATTGCATCCATGTTAAGAACAAGTTTATCCGTTCAATGCCGTATAAATGGCTTCTGCGAGCGAGGCGTTGATGCCGGGTACCCTGGCCAGTTCATCGCGGCTCGCCTTTTGTACGCCCTGTAGGCCGCCGAAGAAGCGCAAAAGTTCACGCCGTCGTTTGGGGCCGATGCCTGGAATGTCTTGCAAGGTAGAGGTGCGTCTCGCTTTGTCTCGTGCGGCTCGGTGCCCTGCAATGGCAAAGCGATGCGACTCGTCGCGAATGTGCTGAATCAAATGCAGCGCTGGCGACGCTGGATCCATTGGCAGCGGGTTGTCGCTACTCTCGAGAAAAAGCGTTTCCAGCCCTGCTTTGCGGGTAGTGCCTTTGGCAACGCCCAGAAGCACGATATTGGTGACCGCCAAATCGTTCAGCACGCCGCGTGCCATGTTGAGCTGCCCTTTGCCGCCGTCCACGATGAGGATATCGGGCGCCACGGCTTCGCCACTTTTGACCCGTTTCAACCGCCGGGTGAGTGCTTGCTGCATGGCCGCGTAGTCATCACCGGCGGCAACGCCCTCAATGCGAAAATGGCGATAGTCGCTTTTGCGTGGGCCTTGATGGTCGAAGACGACGCACGAAGCCACCGTCGCCTCGCCTTGACTGTGGCTGATATCGAAGCACTCCAGGCGTTCTGGCACGTGTTCGAGGCCGAGGGCGTTTTGCAACGCTTCGAAGCGTTGCGTCAACTGAGTCTTGTTGGCTAACTGCGACGCGAGCTGCTGCTCGGCGTTGGTCATGGCCAAATGCTGCCACTGGGCGCGGTGCCCGCGGACTTGGCTGGCGACTCTGACTTTTTTGCCCGCCTGTTGAGATAGAGCCTCTGCAATCAGCGCGCTATCCTCCAGCGGATGGCTGGTAATGACTTCGCCAGGGACGTTATGGGGTTGCCCGAAATAGTACTGGCTGACCACTTCGGTCAGTAGCATGTCTGGCGGTAGGTCGAGATCGTTTTTCGGCGTATGGTGCCGGGCGCCTAGAAGGCGGCCATCGCGCACGCTCAGAATGGAGATGCCGAGCGCGCCAGGTCGCTGGGCCAAGGCAAACACATCGGCGTCGCCGCTTTCATTATCGACGAACTGGCGCTGCTGAAGCTGGCGCAACTGCTGGATTTGGTCGCGTAGGCGGGCGGCTTCTTCGAAGTCGAGCGCTTGGCTGGCGGTCTCCATCTCTTGGGTCAGTAACTGCGTAACGTGCTCGCTCTTACCCTCAAGGCACATCACGGCATGCTCTACATCCCGCCGGTACTCCTCCTCGGAGATATAGTCGACACAAGGAGCGCTGCAGCGCTGGATTTGGTACTGCAAACAGGGGCGAGAGCGGTGGGGGAAAACGCTGTCCTCGCAGTTACGGATGCGGAAGATTTTCTGCATCAGTGTGAGGCTCTCTTTGACCGCGCCGCTGCTTGGGTAGGGGCCTAGATAGCGGCCATCGTCACGCCGCTGACGTGCGCGCTTGTACTCAAGGGCAGGGTAGGGGTGGCGGTCAGTGACGAACACGAAGGGGTAGGACTTGTCGTCACGCAGCAGAATGTTGTACGGCGGGCGAAGCTCTTTGATCAGCGTCTGTTCGAGCAATAGGGCTTCGGTTTCGCTGCGGGTAACGGTGATTTGGATGTCGGCAATACGCGCCACCATGGCCTGAGTTTTAGCGTTGAGCTGGCCACGGAAGTAGCTTGCCAGCCGCGCTTTCAGGCGCTTCGCCTTGCCCACGTAAAGCGTGTTTTGCTCCTCGTCCATCATACGATAAACGCCCGGCGAAGAGCTGACGGAGCTTAAAAACTGCTTGGCATCAAAAGTCATGGCTGGGCATCGGCGCTCTCAAACATCAGAAGAGGCGATGGTAGGTCTATCCCAAGATGGCGTCAAAGCCCTCGACCAGTCCATGGCGTAATGCCAAGTGAGTGAGCTCGACGTCCGTCGCGACCTGTAGCTTGTCAAACAGGCGATAGCGGTATGTGTTTACGGTCTTCGGGCTCAAGTGCAAGCGGTCGGAAATGTCTTGAACGCGTTGGCAGTTGACGATCATCAGCGCGATTTGTAACTCGCGATGTGAAAGGTGGCTGAAAGGGTTGTCTTCGTCGGTGAAGTGCGCCAAGGCGAGGCGCTGGGCAATCTCTTGGCTGACATAGCGGCGGCCATGAAAGACTTGACGGATGGCTTCGGTCATCTCGACGGCATCGGCCCCTTTGCTGAGAAAACCTGAGGCGCCGGCCTCGAGCATCCGTCGTAGTACGCTATCTTCCAAATGCGCAGTGAGAATGATGACTTTGACATCGGCCAAGGTGCGGTGAATGCGCCGTGTGGCTTCGAGTCCACCGATTCCTGGCATGCGAATGTCCATGAGTACGATGTCGGGCTTTAACTGGCGGCACTGGGTGACGGCGCTTTCACCGTCATCGACCTCACCGACGATTTTGATATCGCACTCTTCATTGAGCAGGTGAGCAATACTAGTTCTCACCAGGTGGTGATCATCGGCAATTAAAACGTTGATCAAGGGTCTGGCTCCTGCAGGTAATCATCGTTGGCTCGGGCGATACGCACGCTGCGAATCCATAGAGTGCCACAGCTCTTGGCAAAGGAGAATTAGTTGATGCTTGTTTACTTTAAACCTTGACCTCGTAAAGATTGTCACTTACTATTCGCCCCGCTGCAGGCTACTGCAGTTCGTGGGGCCTTAGCTCAGCTGGGAGAGCGCAACACTGGCAGTGTTGAGGTCAGCGGTTCGATCCCGCTAGGCTCCACCAAATTCTAAAACGCCGCGTTATACACGACGCGGCGTTTTTTTTGTGTTCGTTTTTTATGCGAAGCCCCCACCCTGCATGGCAGGGTGGGGGAGTGCTACGCGTCGACTTTGCCGAGCAGCAAAAACTCGATTAATGCCTTTTGGGCGTGTAAGCGGTTCCCGGCTTCCTGCCAAACCACCGCCCTCGGGTCGTCCAGCAGCGTGTGGCTGATCTCTTCGCCGCGGTGGGCTGGCAGACAGTGCAGGAAGAGAGCGTCGGGTTTGGCAGTATCGAGCATGGCTTCGGTGACTTGGAATCCAGCGAAGTCCGCTTCGCGCTTGGCTTGTTCTGCCTCTTGGCCCATCGATGCCCACACGTCGGTGGTGATGAGGTCAGCGTCTTTGGCAGCGTCTTTGGGGTCGTGGAGTAGCGTGACGCAGTCGCCAGCCGCTTCCATGATGTCAGCGCGTGGCTCGTATCCTTTCGGGCAACATACCCGCAAATGGAAGCCGAACTGGCGAGCGGCGTTGATCCAGGAGTGGCACATGTTGTTGCCATCGCCCACCCATACGGCCGTACGTCCTTTCACGCTGCCACGAAGCTCGGTCCAGGTCATCACGTCTGCCAGCAGTTGGCAGGGGTGATAGTCGTCGCTGAGCGCGTTGATCACTGGCACGCTGCTGGCGCTGGCGTACGTTTCCAAACCTTCATGGGAGAACGTACGAATCATCACGGCGTCGACCATTTCAGACAGCACACGAGCGGTATCTTCGATCGGCTCGCCGCGACCCAGCTGCGTATCGCGAGGAGAGAGAAACAGTGCATGGCCGCCAAACTGCGCCATCCCTGTCTCGAAAGAGACACGGGTGCGCGTGGAGGATTTTTCAAAGATCATCGCCAGCGTGCGATTAGGCAGGGGCGTATAAACGGGGCCGTTGGCTTTCAAGTCCGTTTTGATCTTGATGGCACGCTGGATCAGGTAAGCCAGCTCATCTGGGGATAAATCCAGCAGGGTAAGGAAATGGCGTGTCGCCATGATGACTGCTCTCCGCGCAAAAACACCATCCTAGCGATGCGGCGGGGGATGCGCAACGCGAGCAGCATGCGTAGAATGGCGGCCACGCGTTAAGGCCGAGTAGTTTGCTCAGGTATTGGCGTTGGCCGCCATACCTTGCAATGCTAGCCATGGGGTTAAAGCCAGTGGACGAATTGCGTAGACTGGCTTGGATCACATCACTTGTTAGGAGCACATCATGAGCACCACTGCCGAAAATATTCAGCGTCAAATCAGCGAAAACCCCATTCTGATCTACATGAAAGGCACGCCTCAGCTGCCCCAGTGTGGTTTCTCTGCTCAAACCGTCCAGGCATTGATGAGCTGTGGCGAGCGCTTCGCCTTCGTCAACGTTCTGGACAACCCGGATATCCGCGCAGAACTGCCGAAAATTGCCAACTGGCCGACCTTCCCTCAGCTGTGGGTCGAAGGCGAGTTGGTGGGCGGCTGCGATATCGTGATGGAGATGCACCAAAACGGCGAGCTGGAAAAGCTGGTGAAAGAAGCCGCTCAGCGTGCTGCGGCCGCTGAAGGTGGCGAAAACGCGTAAGCGTGACGCCACAAGTCGCCTGAGCATCGCCGGGCGGTTGGCGGGCTGCGGTGCAGCCGCTAGAATGGTGCGCAATCACTAAGCGCTTACTCTTAGCAAACGCGGCTCACGATGGGCCGCGTCGCATCGATAGTCAGCCCGCCAAAGGAAGTTTTGCTCAATGAGCTATCAGGTTCTGGCCCGCAAGTGGCGGCCACGTACATTCCACGAGCTCGTGGGCCAGGCCCATGTTCAACGCGCCCTGGTCAATGCCCTTGATCAGGGCCGTTTGCACCATGCCTATCTCTTTACCGGCACGCGAGGAGTCGGCAAAACCACCTTGGCGCGGATTTTGGCGAAGTGCCTCAACTGCACGGCGAATGGGCGCGGCGACGAAGGCATCACCTCGACCCCCTGTGGTCAGTGTGATAGCTGCCAAGCCATCGACGAGGGGCGCTTCGTCGACCTGATCGAAGTCGATGCTGCCTCGCGTACCAAAGTGGAAGACACCCGCGAGCTGCTCGATAATGTCCAGTACGCGCCTACACAAGGGCGCTATAAAGTGTATCTCATCGACGAGGTACACATGCTGTCCACCAGCAGCTTCAACGCGCTGCTGAAAACGCTGGAAGAACCCCCGCCCCACGTCAAGTTCTTGCTGGCGACGACCGACCCGCAGAAACTCCCTGCAACCGTTCTATCCCGCTGTCTGCAGTTTACGCTCAAGCATATGCCGCCTGAGCGTGTCGTCGAGCATTTGACCTACGTGCTGGGGCAGGAGGGCGTCGATTACGACGAGAGCGCGCTGTGGCTACTGGGCAAAGCCGCCGAGGGCTCCATGCGCGATGCCATGAGTCTGACCGACCAAGCCATTGCGTTTGGCCAAGGCGCCGTTCGCCATGCCGATGTGGCTGCCATGCTCGGCACGCTAGACCATCGCCATGTGCTCGCGCTCGTCGATGCGCTGGCGGACGTGGATGTGCAGAAGCTGTTGGCGGAAGTGGCTCAGCTGGCCGAGCAGGGGCCGGATTTTGCTGCCGTGCTGGATGAGTTGACGGCCATCCTCCACCGCTTGGCCGTCGCGCAGATGGTGCCCGATGCAGTGGACAACAGCCATGGAGATCGGGCGCAGATTCAGCAGTTGGCCAGCCGGTTTACCGCCGAGGACATCCAACTCTATTACCAGATTGGTATTCAAGGGCGTGGCGATATGGTGCATGCCCCGGATTTGCGCAGTGCCTTGGAAATGACGCTGTTGCGTATGCTGGCGTTCCGCCCCCAGGGTGTGCCGAAACCGCCGGCAACGCCGCTACCTCTGCGCCGCGAACCCGCCGCCGAGGCAAGCGTGCCAGCCGACGCCGCGACCGACACCGTTGACTCGGTGGATGAGTCAAGCGCAAAAAAGCCTGAGCCTGTACCCGTAGCCGCCGAGGACGAGCCTCCAGCGCCCGCTGAGGTGCAGGCCGCCACGTCACCCAACGATTCGCACGTCGAGGTGGCTGAGCAGCATCGGCCAGAGCTCAGCAGTGAAGCGCCGCCGCCCTGGTCGCTTGAAGACGTAGAAAGTGCCGCTACCCTCTCGCCAGAGCCAGAGCCAGAGCCAGAGCCAGAGCCAGAGCCAGAGCCAGAGCCAGAGCCAGAGCCAGAGCCAGAGCCAGAGCCAGAGCCTCCAGCTCCCCCTTCGACAGCGATGACGCCCAGTGCCGACTCCGTGTCCGAGCATGGCCGTTGGGACCATGCGGCATGGTTAGCCCATTTTGACGCGCTGGGTTTGGGTGGCCTAACGCGGAATTTGGCCGCGCACTGTCAACTGCAGAGCGATGATGGGCAGACCGTGATACTGCGACTCGATCCCAGCCAATCGGCCATGCAAGCCGATGTGCATAACGGTCGAATCGAGCGAGCGCTCAAGGCCCTGGGCATGGCGAGAAACGTTCAGTTCAGTGTGGCCGAGCTAGATACAGCGCTCGAGACGCCCCGTCAGCAGGAAGAGCGTCAGCAGCAGGAGCGTCACGCACAGGCGGTTGATCTATTGCATCACGACCCCAATATTCAGAAGTTACAGCAGGCGTTTGGGGCTACGCTAATTGAGTCCAGTGTCAAACCCACGCCAGCGTCGCGTTCGTAACGGCCAACGGCGACCCAATATTCGTTTCAATATTTGAGGAGAACACCGCATGTTCAAAGGCGGAATGGGCAACATCATGAAGCAAGCCCAAGAGATGCAGGAAAAGATGCAGCGCGTGCAGGAAGAAGTCGCCAAAGCGGAAGTGCATGGCGAAGCGGGCGCTGGCATGGTCAAGATCACCATGAACGGTCGCCATGACGTCAGCGATGTCACCATCGATCCGAGCGTACTGGAAGAAGATAAAGAGCTACTGGAAGACCTGTTAGCGGCCGCCGTCAACGACGCCGTTCGCAAGGTGGAGGCCAATTCCAAGGCGAAGATGGAAGAAGCAACGGCTGGCCTGAACCTGCCACCCGGCTATAAGATGCCCTTCTAAATCATGCGATTTTCCCCGCTTGTCGAGCAATTGATGGACGCGTTTCGCGTGCTGCCAGGCGTTGGGCCGAAAACGGCCCAACGCATGGCCATGCATTTGTTAGAGCGCGAGCGCCCAGGCGGCCAGCGTCTGGCAGCGGTGATCCAGCAGGCGATTGAAGAGGTCGGTTACTGCCAACGCTGTCGAACGCTGACCGAGGCAGAGATCTGTGCGCTGTGTGAGAGTCCGCGCCGAGACGACGCTTTGCTCTGCGTCGTCGAATCCCCCGCAGACCAGCTAGCGGTCGAAGAGGCCGGCGGTTTCCAAGGTCGCTATTTCGTGCTGCATGGCCATCTTTCGCCGCTCGACGGTATCGGACCCGAGGCCATCGGCCTCGATGTGCTCGAAGGCATCGTCGCAGAGGGCACCGTCCGTGAAGTGGTATTGGCCACCAACCCCACTGTAGAGGGCGAGGCCACGGCCCACTACATCGCTTCACAGCTCGCGCATTACGGTGTCTCTTTCTCGCGCCTCGCCTACGGTGTCCCCATGGGCGGCGAGCTGGAGTATGTCGATGGCGGCACGCTTAGCCGCGCCTTTAACGGTCGCCAACCCTTTGCTGGCGACTAACACTGATAAGAAACGCAAGCGCTGATGCGGTTGTGCCAACCCGGAAAACTGCTTTGTCCTCTTCAAGCTCTTCTTTATATCAATGGATTGATAATGCCGAGGCATTGGACGCCGCCTGCGAAAAGGTGGCCGGTGCCCGCGTCATTGCCCTCGATACCGAGTTTTTCCGCGAGAATACCTTCTTCCCGGTACCTGCGCTGATCCAGTTCGCCAGCGATGACGTCGCCTATTTGGTCGATCCGCTCGCCACCCCCTGTACGGCATCGTTCAAAGCGCTGTTGCAAAATAGCGCGGTGAAACTACTGCATGCCTGCAGTGAAGATTTGGAGGTGTTCCAGCACTGGGCAGGCGTGCTGCCCACGCCGCTGGTAGACACCCAAGTAGCGCAGGCCTTTTTGGGTGAAAACCCGGGGATGGGCTACCAAAAGCTGGTCGAACATTGGATGGGAGAAACGCTTCCCAAGGAAGAGACGCGCTCCAATTGGTTGGAACGTCCGTTGACGCCCTCTCAATGTGAATACGCCGCCCTCGATGTGATTTACTTGCTCAAAGTGTGGCAGCGTCAAGCGGAACAGCTTGACGCATTGGGGCGTCGTGACTGGCTGGAGAGTGAATGCGCAAGCCTGATCGAACAGGCTGGTCGCAGCGTCGAAAGCGATGGTCAGTGGTATACTCGCCAGCGTCAGCTGTGGCGGCTGTCGCCCCGCCAGCTCGAAGCGTACCGGTTGATGACCATCTGGCGCGAAGGCGAAACGCGCCGCCGCGACCTGCCGCGTAACTGGTTAGTGAGCGATAAGCTGCTGTTTGCCGTGGCGGAAAAGATGCCGAAAAACCGCTATGAGTTGGCCGAGGTCGAGGGTGTCAAACCGCCGCTGGTCAAGAAAGAGGGCGACGCCTTGCTGGCCCTCGTTAAGCAGGCGCAACTCTGCCCTGAGAGTGACTTGCCTGCGCGCTGGCCGGACCCCATGCAGCCTGCGTTCAAGCGCCGCTTCAAGGCCATCAAAGGGGTCGTGACCGAACAGGCGTCCGCGTTGAATATTGCCCCGGAAATGTTGCTGCGACGCCGGGATATCGAAGTGCTCGTGATGCAGCGGCTCGCCGAGCAGCCGCTGACGGAGCTCGGCGGCTGGCGTGGCCACTGCCTCACCCAGGCGATTCACCAAGCGCTCGAGGAGGCCTCTTTATGAGCGACAAGTTACTTTGTGAGATTTTCAAAAGCTCACGCAAAGACGAAATGTACCTGTACGTGGACAAGCGTAAGGGCATAGAGAGCGTGCCGGATGCGCTGATGGACACCTTTGGTAAGCCGGTGCCTGTGCTGACCATGATCCTGACCGAGGACAAGACGCTTGCCCGCGTCAAGGCGGCGGATGTCATGGCGGCCATTGACGAGCAGGGCTTTTACCTGCAAATGCCGCCTGCCAAAGAGCCCTATTTACTCGACATTCATCGGGCGCAGTCCGCAGACCGCTCGTGAACGGACGAAGGCGCCGTCGGGGGGCTTTACCATGAATTTTCTGGCCCACGCATGGCTGGCACAGCCAGGAAACGATGGTTTTTTGTACGGTAACTTGATCGCCGATGGGGTGAAGGGCAGTGATCTCTCGGCGTGGTCGCCCAGCGTCGCAAGCGGTATTCGCCATCATCGACGGGTCGATGCCTGGGTAGATCAGCACCCTAGTGTCCTGTTGGCCAAGCGGCGCGCCCCGAAGATGCAACGGCGTTACGCGGGTATTGCCCTGGATATCGTTTGGGACCACTTTATTGCCCGCCAGCATGCAGGCACAGAGCAACACGCCTTGGTCGAGCGCTGCTATCGTCTACTGACTGCTTGGCCCGCACCACAGCGCCTGTCGACGATGATGCCGATCCTGATCGAGCAGGACTGGCTACGCCGCTATGCGGATTTCGACTTTACGTGCCGCGCGGTATCGGGGATTGGGCAGCGGCTATCAGGCGCTAATCGCTTGGCCGAGCTCGTCCCTTGGTTGCGCGAAGATTACGCCGCGTTGGAACAAGATTTCAGTCGACTATGGAGCGAATGTCGTGCCGAGCTCACCAGTCATGGTGACGTACGCTGACACCTTCAACGATGCTATGGTTAACCGAGGTGACGAGAGATGGAAACCGCGCTACGCGAGCGCTTCTGGGAACGCTATCCCCTGGAAGAACTCACCCAGCCCGAATGGGAGGCGCTGTGTGACGGCTGCGGCCAGTGCTGCTTGCTCAAGCTGCACGATGACGAGACGCAAGAGCTGGCCATTCTGAACGTGGCTTGCAGACTGTTGGATACTCATAGCTGTCAGTGCAGTGATTATGAGAACCGCTTTGACAGTGTGCCGGATTGTACGCAGCTAACCCCCGCGCTGGTCAAGGAGTTTACTTGGCTGCCCCACACCTGCGGTTATCGACGCGTAGCGGAAGGGCGTAAGCTGGCAGGTTGGCACCCCTTGTTGAGTAACGATGCCGAGCGGGTGCACCGTAAAGGGGTCAGCGTACGTGGATTTGCCGTGTCGCAAGATGAGGTGCCAGAAAAATACCTCGAAGAGCACATCATTGCCGTGATTCCGATGACGTGATGGGACGCCCGTGTGGCATTGCCATCCTTGGCCATGAAGCCGCTCGCTGCCCTCTGGGTTAGCTGGCGGCTTTACTTTTGGTGCTGTCCCAAATCGTCAAGAACGCTTCTTTCAGCGTCGAGGGCTGCGGTGTGTTGGAACGTTGCTGAACGTTTTGCTTGGCCTTTTTTTGCGCCGCGTTGGTGGCCGGTGCGTCCCAGATGGTCAGAAACTTCTCTTCATAGCTCATGATGTGCCTCGTCAAAATGGTTAGACGTTGGTATATACAACTTATGGCTAGTATGGCGTAAAAAAGGCACGCTGTGAAGTTTTTATGGAAAATGTTTTCATAAAATATGGTGGGGCCGTGCTCGCCAACAAAAAAGCAGCGCCTAGGCGCTGCTCGTTCACCGATGTCATCGCTTAATGTTGGCGGGTGCCACGCTCGGTTAGCCAATGGGTGAGGGCGTCGAACGGCATGGGCTTGGCGAACAAATACCCTTGTAGCACGTCGCACTCCAGCGAGAGGAGCTGCTGCTCCTGTTGGCGGGTTTCTACCCCCTCGGCAACCACGTTGAGTTCCAGATGGTGCGCCAGGGCGATGATGCCTTGCACGACGGCGGCATCTTTGCTGTTGTCTTCGATATTGAGGATAAAGCTGCGATCGATTTTGATTTTGTCGATGGGGAGATGGCGCAGATAGCTAAGGCTCGAGAACCCCGTGCCAAAATCGTCGATCGCAATACTGATGCCCATGCCGCGCAGGGCGTGCAGCGTATCGATGGCGGCGTCGGTGTCGTTCATCAAAATGCCCTCGGTCAGCTCTAGCTCAAGGGCGGTCGGCGGTAATCCCGTGACCTCTAGCGTTTTGCGTAGCGAGCTTAAAAAGCTAGGACGATGAAACTGCATGGGAGAGAGGTTGACCGCCATGCGACAGTCGCTCGATAACAGCGGCTGCAGCTGTAAGAAATCCTTGGCGGCGCGCTCCATGACCCACTGGCTCAAGCCAATGATCTGTCCCGTCTCTTCGGCAATGGGAATGAACAGCGCAGGCGATATCGGCCCTTTGACGGGGTGGTTCCAGCGCACGAGCGCTTCGAACCCTCGGATATCGCCCGCTCGACCCAGCAGCGGCTGATAGTGGAGTTCGAACTGCTCCTGTGTGATGGCCTCTTGCAGGTCGTTTCTCAGCGTGACGCGCTGCGTCAGCTTTTGATTAATGTCGTGGGTGAAAGTTTGTAGCGTGTTGCGCCCTTGCTGTTTGGCTTTGTACATCGCCATGTCCGCTTGTTGCAGGAGCGCTGCAGGGTTTTCCAGGCCCTCATCGCTCAATGCGATACCAATGCTGGCGGAGAGGTAGAGTTCATGGCGATCAATACGATAGGGCTGGGCCAGCTCCAGGAGCAAGCGCTCGGCCACCTCTTGGGCCTGATGCGGCGCGTCCAAGTCGGGCAGCAGCAGTACGAACTCATCGCCGCCGAAGCGGCAGAGCGTGTCCGAGGGGCGAATCACCTCTTCCAAGCGCCGTGCGACGCTGATCAATACTTGGTCGCCCACCGCATGGCCCAGCGTGTCATTGATCGGCTTGAACTCGTCCAAATCGATGAACAGCACCGCTAGCTGCTGACGGTGGCGTTTGGCGAGATCGACGTCATGGCGCAAACGGTCTTCGAATAGCGCTCGGTTGCCAAGCCCGGTGAGGGCGTCGTGCGTTGCATGAAAGGCCAGTTCGTTTTCGTGATCTTTGCGCTCGGAGATGTCGTTGATGATGCCGACGAAATGCGTGGCCTGCCCGTCTTGCGCCCGTACCGGAGAAATAAAGACGTTGTTCCAGAAGGCGCGACCATCCTTGCGGTAGTTGCGAATCGTCAAGCTGATGTCCCGCTGCTGAAGAAGCGCGTCACAGATCTCCTGCACTTGTTTGGGGTCGGTATCCGGCCCCTGTAAAAAGCGGCAGTTTCGGTGCCGCACGTCATCAAAGTCGTAGCCGGTGATCTCTACGAACGCTGGGTTGACGTAAATGATCGGGAAATCGTCGTTTTGCGCCTCACAAATCAAGACGCCGTTACTGCTCGCCTCTAGGCTGCGTTGAAAAATGCGCAGCTGCGCTTCATTGAAGCGCAGTGCGGTCATCTCTTTCACCACCCCATACACGCCGACCACCGTTTCCATGACCACGGTCGGCAGAAACGAGATATCGACGAAATGTAGCTCGCCCGTTTGGCTGGGCAGCTCGATCTCGAAGCGCTGTGATACGCCGGTGAGGGCTTGGCTAAAAACCTCATTGATCGGCTCGCGCTGTTCAGTCGGCAGCAGACTGTACAGGTGTTGGCCGATAATATCGGCTTCGCTCATGGACAGTAGGGTCAGCAGCGACTGGTTCACGCTGAGGAAGTAGCCGTCGACATCCAGCGAAAACACGCCGTCCGGGTTTTGGGTAAACAGTGAACGAAAGCGCTGCTCGCTGTCTTGTAGCGTTTGCTGATGGTTATAGCGCTCGATGGCCAGACGCATTAGCCGCAGCGCGCTAGGTAGCAGCGATGACTCTACCTCGAGTGCGCGGTGGCCTGATAAGGGCTGGTCCTGTTTCGACAGCAAGACTACCGCCCCTAACGGCAGCGCCTCTCCGCTGCTTAGTATATGGACGGTGGCGCTAACGTAGCCGTACTGGGCGGCCATCTGGCTAAACGCCGTCGACGCGCTGGGGGTTATCGGCAAGTTCGCCGCCATCTCTCCTTGCTGATGCAGCTCGGTCGCCAAGGTGATGAGGCTCTCGTTGAAGGGCATGGATTCCTGCAAGGCAAAGGGAAGGCTGCAGGAGAGCAGCTCCACTCGGTAGGCCGCAGCGTTGTCCAGTCGCCATATCGCGGTGTGGCAATGGGGGCTTTGTTGCTCCAACAGTCGGCAAATCTGTAATAGCGTGGCTCTGCACGGCTCGTCGCGGGCAATCATGGCCTGAATGCGGTGCTGGTCCTCCAGTGCCTCTTTGGCTTTGGCAAGTTCCAGCGTGCGCTGTGCCCGTGCGGCAATCAACGCCAGGCTCAGGACTAGCTGGTAGGTGAGCAGCAGGCCCGCCACGCCAATACCGGCGGCAATGAAATTGGCCAGCTCGAACACGGAGGAAGGGGGCGGCCAAAGGCTCAAATGCAGCGCAGCTCCGCCGGGTAACCCCAGGTGCTGCTCACTGAGCGGTGTGCTCTCCTGTAACGCTGCTGGCACTCCAGGCGCGATGCCTGGAGCGAGGATATGCCCATCGGGATGGCTGATCGAAAGCGTGAAGGCTTGATCTGCAATCTGGGTCTCTTTGGCCAACAGATAAGCGATATCGATAACTGCCACGAGTTGGTAGCGCTGCTCGACGGAAGGCTTCAACGCCAGCAGGGCGATGTCGGGACGCTCGGGATCAGGAAAGAACCACTGGACGGATTGCTGCTGTTGATTGAGCCAGCGTAATACCGGCAAGCTAACGAGCTGATCATCCAGCCATAAAAGATCGCGGCCCTGCTGAGCGCGGCGCCATACATCCCGGGCCAAGGGGTTGAAATAGGCCAGCGCCAGGATGCTGGGGTAGTCGTTCCAGTAGCGAGCGACTTCCCGTTGGCGGGACGCCTCGTCTTCGAAAACGTCTTGCCAGCGTTCGGCGAGCCGCTCGAGTACGATGGTGCGAGAGTTGAACGTTCGTTCGATACTGGTCGTTACGCTGGCGAGCGTATTGTGTGCTTCGGCTCGGGTCGTTTCGTGTTGATTCCAACTGATCAAAAACCACGCGCTCATACTCAGCGCCACCCCCACGATGCCTGCGGCGACAGCGGCTTTGCTCAGGGAGGTCGCCAAATGCGGCACGTGTCGGCTGACCATGATCATGGCCAAACCAAACGAGAAGCACAGTAGCCCCGGTAACAGCGCACTGGCACGGGGGAACCATCTAGGCAGTGGAAGGCCCGCCTGATAGAGCAGCGTCAAGCTGCCAATGCCCCACAGCACGATGCCACCCACTTGCCATACGCGACGCTGCCAAGTGCCCTGGGGGCCTACCCACAAACAGAAGGCCGCCAGCAGTAAGGTCGGCGCGGCTTGAGTGGGAAGTCTGGGCTGGCCGGTGAGCCAGGAGACGCCGGTGTTGCCTGCGATGACGTTATGCACTGCCGTGTAAAACGCCAATATCAATAGGGCAAGGCCTGCGATGCGCCGCCAGCGCGGAGCGTTGGCCATGACGGCACTCAAGCCAAGGCCTGAGAGCAGAATGACCAGCGAGCTGTCGGGCAGGACGGCCAGCGCCTGAGGCTGAGGCAAGCTGGGAACGACGCCGAATACTAGGCTAGCGCCACCGATGATAACGGTGGTGGTTAGCAGCATGAGTAGGCCCGTTTGTAACGCTAGCTCACGGTTGTTTACATCCATTAGGCAGGAATCATCTAAAGCAGGGAGAGAATCAGACTGGCTGTCGCCAAGCCGGGTGGCGTTCGAATAATCTCAGCGAAGTAAGGGGCTGGCAAGGCGCATTAGGTCGTAACCCGCCATATTTTAACGACAGCGTTAAAAAGAGGCAGGCCATGTTAAGGGGTGTAACGACCTTGTCGCCTAGGTCGGCGAAAAGACCTGGCTCATAAATGATAAACAGCGGTCAGGCGGGCAGTTTATCGAGCGAGAACATATAGCTTTGCTATCGAGCTGTGTAGACTGGGGAAAAGACCTATCGATTCGTAAGGGAACCTCATGACGGCTGCAACCTCTGCTCCTCTCTCGCCTATTGTGGTGGGTATTGGTGCCTCGGCGGGCGGGCTCGAAGCCATTTCGAAATTGATCCGCTCGCTTGATCCTGCCTTGCCCATGGCGTTTGTCGTGCTGCAGCATGTCTCCCCTACCCACAAGAGCATGCTGGTGGATATTCTCAGCCGCGAAACGCGCCTAAGGGTGACGCGGCTCGAAAACCTGCAGCGCCCCGAACCGGGGGTGATCTATGTCGTGCCCGCCAATACCAATGCCACGATTAAAGACGGCGTGTTTTACACCACGGCTGCATTGCCCCATGTGGTGCCCAAGCCGTCGGTGAACGATTTCTTCTCCTCGTTGGCCAGTGATGCCCACGAAGCCTCTGTCGGCATCGTGCTGTCAGGCACGGGGTCTGACGGTACCGCCGGGCTGCGGGCGATCTTGGCCGCAGGTGGCATTACCATGGTGCAAACGCCCGGCAGCGCCAAGTATGAGGGAATGCCCCAATCGGCGATCGATGCTGGGGTCATCGATTATATCCTCGACGTCGAAGAGATGGCCCCACGATTGGCAGAGCTGGCGAGGTTGGAGTGCGCGAGTCTCGAAGGCAACCAAGTCGCGGTGCCGCAGCGCTTACTGACGCTATTGAAAGAGCGTCGCCAGCTCGATTTTTCAGGCTATAAACCGGGCACTATCAGCCGTCGGCTTCGCCGCCGTATGGTGGCGACCCAGGTCGCCGACATGCAGCAGTACGTCGCGCTGGTGGAGCAGGACCCCGCTGAGTTGGAGCAGCTTGGGCGCGATATTCTCATCTCCGTCACCGCCTTTTTTCGCGATGCCAGTGCCTTTGACGCGCTCAAGAAAGTCATCCATCCCATGGTGGAGCAAGTCGATAAGGGGCCGCTGCGCATCTGGGTGGCGGGCTGTGCCACTGGCGAGGAGGCTTACTCCATCGCACTGTTGGTGGCCGAGTCGAAACGTGTGCTCGATAGCGAGGCGGTGGTGCAAGTCTTTGCCACGGATATCGACGAGGAAGCGTTGGAAATCGCCCGGCGTGGGCGCTACCTAGGGGCCGCGTTGGAGGCGTTACCCCAACCGCTGTTGGCGCGCTACTTTACGGCCCATGAACACTTCTATGAAGTGAATAAAACGCTGCGCGACATGATCGTGTTTGCCAAGCACAATTTGGTCGATGACCCGCCGTTTTTGCGCTTGAACCTGATTACTTGTCGTAACGTTTTGATCTATTTCGATAATGAGCTCCAGTCTAAAGTTCTGCAGCGGTTTCATTTCGGTCTCAAAGTCAAGGGCGCGCTGTTTCTGGGGCGCTCTGAGAGCATTGGCCACTCCGAGGCGCTGTTCACGCCTATCGATCGACGTGAACGACTGTTTGCCAAGCAGGGCGAAAGTCGCGACGTGCTGGATAACGCACCGACCTCTAGGCGGACGAACTCTCCCCTAAAGCGCAGAGACCGTGATATGCAGCAGCTGCTGGATGCACTGGTAGCGCACATGGGTGCTACCGTGGCCTTGTGTGATGCGCAAGGCAACGTGCAGCACACGGCGGGCGACGTGAAGCGGTTCTTGCGTTTTCCCGCCGGGCGCACCCAAGTGGGCATTCAGGATGTCATGATCGATCCTTTTCGCGGCGAGCTGATGTCGCTACTGCACCAGTTCAACAAGCAGCGGGAGCCCCAGGTGGGGCGGCGTCGACGATTTGACGACGAGTGGATGCGGCTCAGCGTGCGCGGGCTCACCGAACAGGAGGACGACCGGCGTATCCTGATCGTGTTGGCACCACTGGCTGAGATCGAAAAGCCTGCCAGCCTGCCGCTCGATCAGTTGATGGAGCCACCTCTGCTCGGTGGTGCCGATAGTTTGGAAGATGAATTAGAAGCCACCCGGGAACATCTTCAATCACTCATCGAAGAGTTGGCGACCGCCAATGAGGAGATGCAGTCGCTCAACGAAGAAGCTCAGGCCTCCAACGAGGAGCTTCAGGCTACGAACGAGGAATTAGAGGCCTCTAACGAGGAGCTCCAAGCGACCAACGAAGAGCTGATCAGCCTAAACGAAGAGCTCAACGTCAAAACGGGCGAATTGACCAAGCTCAACGATGAGTATACCTACCTCTACGACGCGCTCGATTTTCCGCTCATGGTGTTCGATAGCGAGCTGTGTCTCAAACGCTATAACGCCCCCGCCGCGCGCTCGTTCAGCGTCCGCCCAACGGCGCTATTGCGCCATGTGTCGGGGCTACGTCTACCCTCCGTCTTCAACGACCTGGAAGAGGCGCTGACAAACGTCTCTCGACAGGCCTCGCCGGTGGAGAACGTCGTCGAGCTAGAGGGGCGGTTACTACAGCGACTGATCACCCCCGGCGTGAACCAGCAAGGGGAGGTGGAGCTGCTCGTGGTGACGCTGATGGACGTGACCGACCTCAGTCAGGTGCAAGCGAAGCTCCGGCAGTCCCAGGCGCAAATGCAGGCGCTGATGGAAAACAGCACGGTAATGATTGCGCTGAAAGACCTCAACGGGCGCTATACCTTTGCCAACCCGCAGTTTCTCACTGCCTTTGGTCTCACCCAAGAGCAACTGATCGGCCGCAACGTGTTCGAGGTGTTTCCCGACATTTACGCGGGCTCGGTATGGGCGAGGGACATGGACGCGGTGCGTTTTCAGCGGATCGTGGAGGCCGAGCACACGCTGCCCAGCGAGCACGGCACTACGCGGATCCTTTCCTGTGTGCATCAGGTGCTGCGCGACGAGCAGGGGCACCCCTACCTCATTTTGACCGAGTCCGAAGACATCACCGCGCGCAAACACGCCGAGCGAGACATGCTGGTCGCCTCCAAAGTGTTCGAACAAGCGGGCGAGGCCATCGTCGTGATCAATGCGCTCGGTGACATTCAATCGGTCAACAACGCCTTTAGCCGTATTACCGGGTACCCCGCCAGCGCCGTCGAGGGGCAGCCAGCGCTGCCTTTGCTGTATTGCGAAGACGAAAACCAGGGCGGGGGGCAGACGCCAGACACCTGCTACGTGCTATGGGAGATCGTCAAACAGCACGGTTACTGGCAGGGCGAGGTGTTCAACAAGCGCCGAGACGGCACGCTGTTTTCCCAGTGGCTAACGCTCAACATGATCGCCCCGGACAGCCAAGACGATGGGCTGTGTGTGGCGGTCTTTTCGGATATTACGCATATCAAGGAGTCTCAGCGCCAGGCTGAGTATCTGGCCACTCACGATGCGCTGACCGGTTTGCCCAATCGCACGCTGTTTCAGGACCGGCTGCAAGTGGCGATTGCCCATGCCAAACGCAGCGAGCAGCTCAGCGCACTGATGTTTTTGGATTTGGATAACTTCAAGAGTATTAACGATACCTTGGGGCATGACGTGGGGGATGAGCTTCTCATCCAAGTGGCCAACCGGCTCAAAGAGTTGGTACGCGATATGGACACCGTTGCCCGACTGGGAGGCGACGAGTTCACGATCATCCTCGTGGATACCTCTATCGAAGGTGCCGAGCAGGTCGCCAAGCGTATTGTCGATGCGCTTTCCAAGCCCTTCGAAGTACGCCGCCATGCGCTGTTCGTGACGTCCAGTATTGGGCTGGCGTTCTGTCCGGACGACGGTGACGACGTGGCAGGGCTCACCAAAGCCGCCGATACGGCAATGTACCGAGCCAAAGAGAACGGCCGTGACCGCTTCGAGCTGTTCAAGCCCGAGTTGCAGGCACGCTTGATGCGCGATGTCGCTATCGAGCATGCGCTGCGTGAGGGCATGGAGCGCGGCCGTTTGCAGCTGGTATATCAGCCGAAGTTCGTCTGCGTCGACCAGGGCCCGCTATGCGGGGCGGAAGCGCTGCTTCGCTGGACGGATCCCCATTTGGGGCAGGTCAGTCCCGCCGACTTCATCCCGGTGGCCGAGGCGACCGGACTGATTCTGGAGTTGGACCGCTACGTAGCTTTGCAGTTGATCCGCCAACTGGCCAAGTGGCGTGACGAGGGGCTGACGCCGCCGCCGATCGCCATGAACGTGTCGGCGCGCAGCTTTCAGGAAGAGCGCTTCATCACGCACCTGTTCAGCTGCTTGAAGCAGTACCGAGTGCCTTACTCACTGGTTCAGGTAGAAATTACCGAAAGCACGCTGGTGGACCGGTCTAGCTCGGCGCTGGGTAATATTGAAAAACTGCGCGAAGCGGGCATCAAGCTGGCGGTGGATGATTTCGGTACCGGCTACTCGTCGCTGGCCTATTTGAAGCGGCTGCCGCTGGCCGAGCTAAAAATCGATAAGAGCTTCGTGGACGGTTTGGGTGGCAACGATGAGGGGGATCAAGCCATTGCGCTGGCTATTTTGGGGATGGCCAAGGCCTTGGGGATTCGCACCGTAGGAGAAGGGGTGGAAACGTCTGCACAATTAACGTGGTTGATTGAAAATGGCTGTGACTTTGTTCAAGGTTACCTGCTTTCGATGCCGCTACCGCTGGCCGAATTTACGACATTGATCGGCGCCAGCGCCTCTTCTAACGACGACCCCTCCCAGGATGCCTTGTCATGACCCAACCCCGTGGCTTTATCCATCAGTGTGAGCAGGAGGAGCTGCACCTCTCAGGCGCCATTCAGCCGCATGGCGTACTGCTGATCACCGATGCCCAAGGCGTGGTATCTCACTGCTCGGCCAACGCCGAGACCCTGTTGAGCGACGTCGAGCCTCCTATCGGACTCGGTCAGCCGCTGCCGGATTGTCTGCACGATGTGACCGCTGCGCTGCCTGAACTCGGCCCAGGCGAGCGCTATATTGGCCAGTGCGATACGCCTAAACAGGAGTTCGATGTGGTGGTCAGCAGCCATCACGGCAACGGTTGGATCTACGAGCTGTACCCTGTCGATGCCCATGCCGCGCCGATGGCGGCCAGCAGCCATGTGGCTGCCGTGCCCGAGAGTGGGGAGGAGCTGGCGACCCAGTGTCAGACGTTGATAGAGAACTTGCTGGCGCTCAGTGGCTTTGATCGGGTGCTGTACTACCGCTTCATGCCGGAGGGCGATGGGGAGGTGCTGGCCGAGGCGCGTCGCGAAGGCGTGACGGGCAGCTATTAAGGACTGCGTTTTCCAGCCAGCGATATTCCCTACATTGCGCGTCAGCTCTATTTGAAAAACCCTTGGCGCACGATTCCTGATGCCACCGCCGCCCCTGTGCCGATTTACGCGGCGCAGGCCGATGCCACACCCGATTTAAGCTTCGTCGATTTGCGCAGCGCTTCGCCGGTGCATTTGGAGTACATGGCCAACATGGGCGTGGGCGGTGCTATTTCGCTACCCATTATTCAAGGGGGGGAGCTGGATGCGTTGATCTCCTGCCACGCCGCAGCGCCCAAGCAGCTCACGGTCAGCCAGTTGGATTCCATGCGTGCTCTGAGCGAGGGCTTTAACCTTCGCCTGCGTGACTTCAAGGCGCGGCGGCGCCAGCAGGTGATCGACGGTCTTCAGCGCCATTTTGACCACGCCAAAACGGTATTGATGCGGCACGGCGAGCTGGAAAGCGCTTGGGAAGAGTTGAGTGACTGGCTCATGGAGACCTTCGCTGCGGATGGGGTGATGTTGCAGATGGGCGAGGAGTACTACCAGCACGGTGTGGGCTTGACGCCTCACGTCATGAGCATGGTGGCGCAGCAGGCAGCGGCCGAGGCTACCCATGTTTGGCTCAGCGACTCTCTGCAGCGTGACTGTCCTGGCATGCCGCTCAGTGAGGTGGCTGGCGTCGCTTTGATCAGCGATCTCCCTCTTGATCAGCACCACACTGTCAATCTCTACTTGTGTCGTGTGGAGCATATTTACGACGTCACGTGGGGGGGCAATCCCGATAAGCCAGTGGACTACCGTGATGGGGGGAGCGTGGTCTCGCCGCGTCGCTCCTTCGAAGCATGGGTCGAGCAGCGCTTGGGCCACAGCCGCCCTTGGACGGCCAGTACCCGCCTTTATCTATTGAAGCTGCGTGCGCTTCTTCAGCAGGCCAAAAGCATGCCCTGGCGTCACGATGGCGAGTGAGGCAGCGCCTATGACACTGGCCCGGCGGCTCCGGCAGGCAACGAAAGCCGACCATCACCGCGTCGATCATCACCCGGCGCTGGCGTCGCTGCTGAGCCCCCAGCTGGACATGGCACGCTACGGCGCCGGGCTTGCCGCGCTCTATCCCGCCATTGCCGGGCTAGAGCGGGCGCTGACTCATACGGTGGGTGGTGACCCAGGCCACTACGCATTGATCCTGCGTGAGCCGCTGCTGCGCCATGACATCAGGCGGCTGGGCCAAATAGTGCCTTCAGCGTGGGCGTTCACCGCGCCTGTCAATACGTATGAGCGGGTAGGCATGCTCTACGTGCTGGAAGGCTCGCGGCTGGGCGGCCACTTTATAGGGCGCCATGCTCAGCGCATGCTGGGGGAGCAGGTGCCATGCCGTTTTTTTACCGACATGCCGCTGACTCCCCACGCCTGGGCTGCCTTTTGGCACTATGCAGAGGCTGCGTGTCCTGAGCACGCATGGCCTGACGCCGTGAGAGGCGCTCGGCAGGCCTTCGGCGAGTTCATCCAAGCACTCACAGCGGCGCTGCCCGCCGACCCCGTTACACCAACCCCAGCGCCCATAGAATGAACGCATCCTGGCGCGCGGCATCTCGCCAGGCTTTGAACCTTCCCGAAGCGCCGCCATGACCACTGCTCATGTCGGTATGCAGCAGAATGGGCGCGTCTCCTTGCTGTGCTTGCGTGACACGGGCGTAGAACTTGGCAGGCTCCCAGTAGCTCACCCGGGTATCGAACCAGCTGCCTTCGATCCACAGCGCTGGGTAGTGGCGCGGTTGGATGTTGTCGATAGGCGAGTAGCCCGCGATACGCTGGGCGACCTCTGGCGCTTCCGGGTTTCCCCACTCCGTGTACTCGGCGGTGGTGAGCGGCAGCTCTGGGTTTTGCATGGTGCGCAGCACATCCAGAAAAGGGACATCCAGCACGGCGGCACAGAACGCCTCGGGGGCGCGGTTGAGGCACGTGCCCACCAGTAGCCCACCGGCGCTGGCACCATAGGCGACCATTCGCTCAGGCTGACTGATATTGGCGGTGACGAGGGCGTCACGGGCGGCTAAAAAGTCGTGAAAGCTGTTCTCTTTGTGGGCCATTTTGCCTTTCAAGTACCACGGTTCGCCGCGCTCGCCGCCGCCCCGCACATGGGCCACGGCAAACGCGACGCCGCGCTCCAGAAGCTCCAGTCGGGCAAACGAAAACCAGGGGTCCAGCGCTTCTCCGTAGGCGCCGTAGCCGTATAACAGGGTGGGCAGTGGCTGGCCTGCCAAATCTGCTCGCATGACGACCGAGACTGGGACCTGCTCGCCATCATGGCTGGTGGCCCAGACTCGGCGGCTGACTAGCTGCTCTGGGGCGAGGCTGCCATGAACGGGCACCTGTTTTAAGAGCGTACGTACACCGTTATCTAGGTTTAAGGCATACCAGCTCGGAGGGCGGGTAAACGACTCTTCGCGCAGGTGCAGCGTGCGCGCGTTAAAGTGTGGCGAGTCTTCCAGTAGCTGTGAACAGGGCGTTTCGGGCAGGTCAATGTAGCTATCAAGCAGCGTTTGGTGATGACTATCCAGCTCCAAATGTCGCAGCAGTACCTGCGCATCCTGATGACTTCGCTCAGCGAGTATCAAGCCCCACTCAAACGCATCGACCCCCTCCAGCGTTGCGTCATCGCGATGCGCAATCAGCGGCAGCCAACTAGCGTTATCGCCTTCGGCACGCATATCCAGTTGAAAGTGGGGGCCCGCCTGGTTATGCAGCCGATAAAACGTGCCTGGCCGATGGTCGATGCTCACCTCGACGCCCGGTTGGCGAGCATGCAAGCACATGGGCTGGGCGCTGGGCTGATCGGCAGGGAGGGCGAGCACTTCCGTGGTCTCTTTCGAGCCCGTCTCGATCATTAACCACGCTTTTGAGCGCGTTTTGCCCACGCCGACCCAGAATTCGGCATCGGCTTCGCGATAGATCACTTCAGGGACTGGCTGTTTCTCTTCCTCGCCAAACGCTACCCATAGCCGCCATAAGCTATCCGGGCGCTGAGTGTCATCGAAGCGAGTGAACAGTAGCGTGGCCCCCTCTGCGCGCTGATCTTCCGCCCAACAAACGCTGGGGCCGATATCACTGAGTAGCTGGCGGGGCGTTCCGCTGGGCAAGGCTTTCAACCATAGCGTAAAGCGCTCGTCGCCCTGAGTATCCTCCGTCCAGGCCAACCACTGCTCGTCGGGGGAGAGCGCCATGTCCCCCATGTCAAAGAAGGGCTGGTCAGCGGCGCGCTCGCGGACGTCGAGAAAACAGGTTTTTTGCTCAGGCTTGCCGTTGGGGTGACGCCACCAGCAGGGGTAATCATCTTCCGCGCCGGTCTCGCTCCAGAACGTAAAGTGGTCAAGCGCTGTCTCTAAACTCTTGACCGCTAACTCTCTGCGTGCCAAATGCGAGCGGTAGAGCGTGTCCGCCAGGGGCGAGAAAGGAGCAAACCAGTCGGCATGCTGCTGGTTGGCCGCCGCGATGAAATCGCTGACCTCAGCGCTATCGCGATTTTCTAACCAGTGCCATTCAGGGTCATCGGCGCGATAATAGCGCGCTACGGGCGAGCCTTCGTGCATACCAGGCTGTGCTTTCATAAATTGATAGGTACCATAACGGGAAATCAACGTCGGGTGCTTCCACCCACATGAGGGGTATTATGCTGTTTGCAGACTCAATGTCACTGCTGTGGTTCAGTTATTACGGTCTTTCACTGCTGGTTCTGCTGGCGGTCTATTTTGCGCTGTCCTTTTTGCCGCGCCTACCAAGATTAGTGATGACGTGGTGCGTGGCGGGGGCCATGTGGATGCCGGCCAACTACCGGTTACCGCTGGTCGACGAGGGTGAGTTCTACACCGGCTGGGCACCTTCGGCGATGGTCGCCGCCGTTGGCTTCTTCGAGCACAGCGCCAGCGCCATGCGTAACGGCCTGCTGTGGGCCGTATTCGGCGTGGCGCTCGGCGCCGGCATCGGCATTGCGCTGTGGTGGCGACGCCGTCCGTCTGCCGTCGAGCCCGCGCCGCGTCGCCAAGCGGAGGAGGAGCCTCAGCCCACGCGTCGCCGCGAACCGGTCATCCGCTAATGCGAGGGACTGCCAAGGAGTGGGCCCATGTGTGAACTGTTGGGCATGAGCGCCAATGTGCCAACCGATATCTGCTTCAGTTTCTCTGGCTTCTTGCATCGCGGTGGGGGCACTGGTCCTCACCGCGATGGCTGGGGCATCGCCTTTTATGAAGAGGGCGGCTATCGTGAATTTAGAGACCCTCACCCCTCCGTGGATTCACCGATTGCCCGCTTGATTTGTGAGTATCCGATCAAATCCAACGTCGTCATCAGCCACATTCGCCAAGCCAACGTGGGCGGCGTGCGACTGGCCAACACACACCCGTTTACCCGTGAAATGTGGGGGCGGCCCTGGTGTTATGCTCACAATGGTCAACTCAGTGACTGGCAGACGCTACCTTTAGGGGTCTATACCCCCGTTGGCAACACCGATAGTGAGCACGCGTTTTGTTGGATCATGGGCGAACTGCGCAGTGCGTTTCCTACCCCACCGGCTGCACCGGAGGCGCTATGGGAAATGCTTCACGCACTGTGTGAACAGCTGAGAGGCCTGGGAGTGTTTAATTTACTCCTCTCCGACGGCGTCTATCTTTATAGCTACTGCTCCACCAAGTTGGCGCATATCACTCGGCGCGCCCCCTTTGGTGAGGCGGAGCTATCCGATGCAGAGATGACGGTCAACTTCATCGAGCATACGACGCCCAACGATATCGTGTCGGTGATTGCTACCGAGCCGCTGACCCAAAACGAGGCGTGGCAGCGTATGGAGCCGGGGGAACTATTGGTATGGCGAGAAGGAGAAATCAACGCGCGATACTGTCCAACCCCTAAACCCGCATGACAGGGCATAAGCTAAAGTTGAAACGCAAGTTTCAATCGATCGTTTTACAGTATCATAAACGTCGTATATCGTTGGCGTTTAATCTCTTTATACAACCACACCACAATAACAAGGTCGGTCTCACATCGACACGGATAGCGGAGATAGCCCATGAGCGAACACGCCAACACCCCTATTTTGAGCGGGCCAGCGCTTGAGGGGTTGGAACACTACCACTCTATTACGGACGTTTTTCACTCGGCCGTCTCGCGCTTTAACAGCAAGCCCGCGTTTACCTGCATGGGCAAAACGCTGAGCTTTTCCGACCTTGATCGTCTCTCGGCCCACTTTGCGGCTTGGCTGCAACATGAAACCGACTTGGTGCCGGGCGACAGAATCGCCATTCAGCTGCCGAACGTTTTGCAGTTTCCCGTGGCGGTGTTCGGTGCCTTACGGGCAGGACTGGTGGTGGTCAACACCAATCCGCTGTATACCGAGAGGGAGATGGCGCACCAGTTCAAAGACTCCAACGCCAAAGCCATCGTGATTCTGGCCAATATGGCCGACAAACTGGAAAAAGTGCTTGATAAAACGGACATCAAGCATGTGTTGGTGACACAGCTTGCCGACTTGCACGACGCCCCCAAGCGCTGGCTGATCAATGCGGTAGTGAAGCACGTCAAGAAAATGGTGCCTGCGTACTCGCTGCCGAGTGCCGTCGGTTTCCGAGATGCGCTGAAGAAGGGCGCGTCGCTGAAACACACGCCGGTCGAGCGCAACATGGACGATCTCGCGGCGCTGCAGTACACCGGCGGAACTACGGGTATGCCCAAAGGGGCGATGCTGACCCACCGCAACCTGGTGGCCAACATGCTTCAAGCGCGCTCGGCCATTGGCGAGCACCTGACCGACGGCGAAGAGCTAGTGATTGCACCGCTGCCCGTGTATCACATCTACACCTTTACCGTGAACTGCCTGTTCCTGATGGAAACCGGCAACCACTCGCTGCTGATCACCAATCCTCGCGATCTGCCCAATTTCGTCAAAGAACTCAAAGGGCTGCCGTTCACGGGGTTTATCGGTCTCAACACGCTGTTTAACGCGCTGTGTAATCGGGACGACTTCAAGCAGCTCGACTTCTCCAAATTGAAGCTGACCATTTCAGGGGGTATGGCGCTGACCAAAGCGGCTGCCCAGCGCTGGGAAGAGACGACCGGCTGCCCGATCGCCGAGGGCTACGGCCTGACCGAAACGTCCCCCATCGTCAGCTTCAACCCTAACGATGCCATTCAACTGGGCACCATTGGCAAGCCGGTCGCGGGCACGTCGGTGAAAGTCGTCGATGCTGATGGTAACGATGTACCGTTTGGCGAGCCGGGCGAACTTTGCGTGCAAGGCCCGCAGGTCATGAAAGGGTACTGGCAGCGTGAGGAAGAGACGCGCAACGCCATTGATGAAAACGGCTGGTTCCATACTGGTGATATCGCCGTGCTCCAGAGTGACGGCTACATCAAAATCGTTGATCGTAAAAAAGACATGATTCTGGTGTCGGGCTTCAACGTCTATCCCAATGAAGTGGAAGATGTCGTCGCTGCCCACCCTGACGTCTTGGAAGCGGCGGCCGTCGGCGTGGCCGATGAAAACGCGGGCGAAGCCATCAAGCTGTTTGTGGTCTCCAAAAACAGCCAGCTTGACGCTGACACGCTGCGCGCTTGGTGCAAGAAAGAACTCACGGCCTATAAAGTGCCGAAATACATCGAGTTCCGCGACGAGCTGCCGAAAACCAATGTCGGTAAGGTGCTGCGTCGCCAACTGCGCGACCAGGAAGCGACCCCTGCGCCCTAAGGGTTGAACACTCGGTCAAGCGGGCGTTAGGCGTCTCGTTCGCGAAAGCGTTACAATGGTCGGCCCACTTACGAGTGGGCCGACGTTTATTCTGAGATGGAACCGAGCCTAACGTGACCACCGACACGCACTCATCCCGTATCGATACCCCACAAGACAACGCCCCTTCACTCACAGCGCTCCAGGAGTCGCTGGGTCACGTGATGCTGCGTGATCAGGAGCGGCTCTCGCGTCGGGTGGCGGGCCTGCGGCGTCGGCAGCGAGAGAACAAACCGATCGACCGCGGCTTGAACGAGGTGGAACGGGAGGTCGACAAAGCCAAGCAACTGCTGGCCCAGCGGGAAAGCCTCCGCGTGACGCTGGATTACCCGGCAGAGCTGCCGGTGGTAGAGCGACGTGAGGATATTCTCACTGCGATTCGTGACCACCAGGTGGTGGTGGTGGCGGGGGAAACCGGCTCGGGTAAAACCACGCAGCTGCCCAAAATGTGCCTGGAGCTGGGCCGTGGCCGAAAAGGGCTGATTGGCCATACGCAGCCACGGCGTCTGGCGGCGCGCAGCGTCGCGGGGCGGCTGGCGGAAGAGCTAAGCGTGCCGCTTGGCGAGCAGGTGGGCTATCAGGTGCGCTTTAACGACCAAAGCTCGCCGAGCACCCTCGTTAAGCTGATGACCGACGGCATACTGCTGGCTGAGACGCAGCACGACCCGCTGCTGCTGCGCTACGATACGCTGATCATCGACGAAGCCCACGAACGCAGCCTCAACATCGATTTCTTGCTGGGTTACCTCAAGCGGCTGCTGCCCAAGCGCCCAGATCTGAAAGTCATCATCACCTCCGCCACGATCGACGTAGAGCGCTTTGCGGCCCATTTCGGCTCGACTAACACGCCTGCGCCGGTGGTCGAGGTATCTGGCCGCACGTTCCCGGTAGATGTCCACTACCGCCCGCTGGTGCGCAGCGAAGAGGACGAGGATGACCGCACGCTGCAGGAGGGGATTTTGCATGCCGTGCGTGAGATCGAAACAATCGAGCGTGAAAAAGGCTGGCTGCATGGCCCCCGCGATGTGCTGGTGTTTCTACCCGGCGAGCGGGAGATCCGCGAAACCGCCGATACGCTGCGCCGCGCGGATTTCAAGGGCACCGAGATTCTGCCGCTGTACGCGCGCCTCTCTAACGAGGAGCAGAACCGGGTGTTTGCTCCCCACCGGGGACGGCGTATCGTGCTGGCGACTAACGTGGCTGAAACCTCACTCACCGTGCCGGGAATTCGCTATGTCATCGACCCTGGCCTTGTACGCATTAGCCGCTACAGCTACCGAGCGAAAATCCAGCGGCTGCCCATCGAGCCGGTCAGTCAGGCCAGTGCCAACCAGCGCAAGGGTCGCTGTGGGCGAATTGCGGAAGGCGTGTGTATCCGCCTTTACGACGAAGAGGATTTTCTGTCACGCCCTGCGTTCACCGACCCGGAGATTCAGCGCACCAACCTTGCGTCGGTCATCCTGTCGATGCTGGCGCTAAAGCTCGGCAGCATCGAAGACTTCCCCTTCGTCGACCCGCCCGACGGTCGTTTCGTCAAAGATGGTTTCCGGCTTTTGTTCGAGCTCGGCGCCGTCAACGAGAAGCAGCAGCTCAGCGGTTTGGGTCGTAAACTAGCGAAGCTGCCCATTGATCCGCGTTTGGCCCGTATGGTGTTGGCCGGTGCAGAGCGAGGCAGCCTGCGGGATGTGCTGATCGTGGTGTCGGCGCTGGCGATTCAAGACCCCCGTGACCGGCCCGCCGATAAGCGTCAGGCCGCCGATCAAGCGCACCAGCGCTGGCACGACCCGGACTCCGACTTCGTGGCACTGCTGAACCTGTGGCACGGCATCGAAAACGCCCGCGAGGCATTGTCGGGCAACCAGCTGCGCCGCTGGTGTCGTGAGCACTACATTAACTATCTGCGCATGCGCGAGTGGCACGATACCTTCCGCCAGTTGCGCCAACTGCTGCGGGATATGGACATCGAAGTACCCGCGCCGTTGCCTCGTGATGAGAACGAGAGCGAAGAGCAGGCCAAACAGGCCAGACGCAAAACGTCGGGCAAGCTGCATCAGGCGCTGCTGTCTGGCCTGCTCTCCAATTTGGGTACGCTGCTTGAGAACCGAGAGTACCTCGGCGCGCGTAACCGCAAGTTCATGATTCACCCCGGCTCTGGTCTGGCGAAGAAAACGCCCAAGTGGGTCATGGCCTTCGAGCTGATTGAAACCACCAAGCTGTTTGCGCGCACCGTTGCCAAGATCGACCCGCAGTGGATTGAGCCACAAGCGCAACACCTAGTGAAAAGCAGCTACAGCGAGCCTCATTGGGAAATGAAGCGTGCTCAGGTGGTCGCCTTCGAGCAAGTCACCCTGTTTGGCTTGCCGATCGTGGCGCGTCGTCGCGTTCATTACGGGCCCATTGCGCCTCAAGAGTCGCGGGAGTTGTTTATTCGTCGAGCGCTGGTGGAAGGCGAGTTCCAAACCAAAGGAGAATTCTTCGCCCATAACCGTGCGCTGATCGAAGAGGTAGAAGCGCTGGAAGATCGCGCCCGTCGGCGAGATATTCTGGTGGATGAAGAGACGCTGTTTGCCTTCTACGATGAGCGAATCCCCGTCGATGTCGTCAATGGCAAGGGTTTCGAACACTGGCGTAAGCAGGCCGAGCGCCAAGAGCCTGAGCTGCTCAAGTTCGATATCGACGCTCTCAAAGCCAGGGACGCCCATGACGTCACTCAGGCGCAGTATCCGGATCATTTAACGCTGTCTGGCGTCGCGTATCCGGTCAGCTACCACTTCGACCCGGACGCCGACGATGATGGCGTGACCCTCACCGTCCCTGCGGCCATGCTGCCGCAGCTACCTGTGCACGCGTTGGAGTGGCTGGTGCCGGGGCTGCTGCGTGAAAAGTGCATTGCGCTGCTGAAATCGTTGCCGAAAAGTATTCGCCGCCAAGTGGTACCCATTCCCGACTGGGTCGATGCCGCGCTTGAGACGCTGGTGCCCGATGAGCGGCCGCTCACCGAAGCGCTGGGCGAGTTCATTCGTCGCCGCACCGCCACCCGCGTTCACCCGGATGATTGGCGTCTCGATCTACTGCCGCCGCACCTCCTTATGAACGTGCGGGTCGTCGATCATGCGGGCAAAACGCTGGGCCAAGGGCGCGACGTGCGTGCGCTGGAGCGGCGTTTCGAAGAGGCGGCGAGTGCAGGCGCCCAGGCGCTGGCCGATCAGGCAAGCCAAGCGCCCGCGCTGGACGAGTTGCCAGAATCACCGCTGCCAGAGTCGCGGGTGACGACTCAGGCCGGTATCCGCGTGGAGGCCTACCCAGCGCTGGTGGCCGACTCTCATCATTTCAAGGTGGCGCTATTCGACCATCCGGCAAAAGCAACGGCGGCCCACCAACAAGGTGTTGCCCGGTTAGCCATCGCCAAGCGGCCCGAGCAGGTCAAAGCGATCAAGCGCTTACCGGGCGTGGAAAAGTGCGCGTTACTCTTTGCTAAGGTGGGTAGTAAACAGGCGCTCGTGGATGATTTGCTGCTGGCGGTCTTTACGCAAGTGGTTGCCACGGATCCGCTGCCGCGCTCTGCCGGAGAGCTGGCCGAGCGCCTCAAGGTAACCGACGAGGCGCTGGTGCCACACGCGACGTTACTGTTAGAGCGTGTCGAGGCTGCGCTCAAAGGGCACTTGGCCGTGACCAAAGTGCTCAAAGGGAAGCTCAACTTTGCGCTAGCGCTCGTTTATAGCGATGTGAGCGCGCAGATGCAGCGCTTGGTCTATCCTGGCTTCATTCGCGATGCCGGGGAGTGGCTCGATGAGTATCCGCGCTATACCGAGGCAGCGCTGATCCGGCTTGAAAAGGCGGCACGCGAACGCGGCCGTGACCAAATGATGATGCAGGATATCCAAGCGCTCGAAGCACGTTTCGATGCGCGGCGTAACAGCGAGCGACGCGGCGATGCCGAAGACCCGGCGCTGGTGGCCTTCGGCTGGTGGATACAAGAGTTGCGCGTTTCGCTGTTTGCTCAGCAGCTCGGTACGAAGATGCCGGTATCCGTGAAGCGCCTGGAAAAACGTTGGGACGAGATCACTCGTCTTTGACACGCTGGGTGCATCGCACAGCGCGATGCCCCTTAGAGCAGGACGGACACGCCTGCAAGACATTCGTTGATGGATGGTTTCGGCGTGACGCCTTGAGGCCGCCTAAGGAGACAGCATGACCAATGTAGTGATCACCGGTACAGGACTTTATACGCCGGAAAACGCCATCGATAACGCGGCGTTGGTCGCTGCTTTCAATGCCTGGGTCGATCAGCACAACGCCCGGCATGCAGACGCCATCGCGCGTGGAGAGCAAGAGGCACTGGCGTACTCCAGCAGTGAGTTCATCGAGAAAGCGTCGGGGATCAAGAGCCGCTACGTGCTCGATGCCGAGGGCATCCTTGACCCTGAGCGTATGCGACCTAAACTGCCACAGCGGCACAATGACGAACCCTCTATTCAGTGCGACATGGCCACGCAGGCCGCGCGCCAGGCGCTAAAGGCGGCGCAGGTCGAGGCAGCCGATATCGAGCTGGTGATCGTGGCGTGTTCGAATCTGGAGCGCGCCTATCCGGCGGTGGCGGTAGAAGTGCAGCAAGCGCTGGGAACGTCTGGCTACGGTTTCGATATGAATGTGGCCTGTAGTTCTGCCACGTTTGCGCTGGAAACCGCGGCCAATGCGATTGCGTCAGGCAGCGTCAAGCGGGCGCTGATCGTCAACCCGGAGATCTGTTCGGCGCATTTGAACTTTAGAGACCGTGACAGCCACTTTATTTTCGGCGATGCTTGTACGGCTATGGTATTGGAAAATAGCGATGTGGCCGTGGCTAAAGAGCGTTATGACATTTTAGGTACACGGCTCGTCACCAAGTTTTCCAATGCGATTCGTAATAATGCGGGTTTTTTGAATCGAGTCACCGACAGCGACCCGCAGGCACTGGATAAGCTATTTGTGCAGGAGGGGCGCCGCGTATTCAAAGAGGTGTGCCCCATGGTGGCCAAGCTCATCACCGACCATTTGGCATCTCTAGAACTGTCGGGTGGCGACCTGACGCGGATGTGGCTGCATCAAGCCAATCGTCACATGAATGATTTGATTGCCCGTAAAGTGCTGGGAGAAGAGCCCAGCGAGGCTCAGGCGCCGATCATCCTAGATCGCTACGCCAATACCAGCTCGGCAGGCTCGATCATCGCCTTTCATCTTCACCGCGAGGCGTTATCGGAAGGCGATATCGGCGTGATTTGCTCGTTTGGCGCGGGCTACAGCGCGGGAAGCGTGGTCGTTCGTCGCCAGTAATCGGGTGGGTAGTGGGTGAGTGGATGTCTAGAAAAGCGGTCAATGTTGAAGAAGGACAGTGCATGTTGAAGGGGTGGGCAATGCAAACACAGGCGCGAAGTGCATGGCAAAAACTGCTGCCGTTACTGCTGCTCGCGACGTTGAGCATGGGCGGGTGTGCCAGTACGGGGTCGCCGCAAGAGGGCAACGCGTCTGAGCCACCGATGGCGGCTGACCCTCAGGACCCCTGGGAAGGATTCAATCGGCGCGTATTTGAGTTCAATGACGTGCTGGATCGCTACGCGCTCAAACCCGTGGCGCAGGGGTATAACGCCGTTACCCCCGAGCCGGTGCAAACCGGGGTCGGTAACTTTTTCTCTAATTTAGGGGAAATACGCACGGCCCTGAACAGCTTGCTGCAGGGCAAACCTGCCAACGCGGGACTGGCAACGTCACGATTTTTGATCAACTCCACGGTGGGTATCGGTGGCTTGCTCGATTACGCAACGCTGATGGAGATTACCGCCGATAAAGAGGATTTTGGTCAAACGCTGGCCGTATGGGGCTGGGATGATTCGCGCTATTTAGTGTTACCGCTTCTGGGCCCGCGCACCTTGCGGGATGCGTCGGGCCTACCGGTGGACTTTGCCGCGCATCCGATCACATATATCGATGATCACCAACTGCGTGCAGGTTTGACGGCGCTCGATATCATTCATCTTCGCGCCGACTTGCTGGATCAAGAGTCGTTGATTTCCGGAGACCGCTACCGCTTCGTTCGTGATGCTTATTTGCAGCGGCGACAGTTTCAAGTCAATGACGGGGAGTTAGGCGATGACCCGTTTGCCATGGACGATTTTGATTTCGACGATACCGATGTAGGTGACGACGACTTCGCCGATTGAGGCCTGACATGGATCACGCTAAGCAGTTGATCGCGGTAATCGACGAGCCCGGCCCTGAGCGCGATGCGCTGGCCGAGGCGATTACCTGCGACGGCATGTGGGTGTTTGCCGCCGATAACATTGACCATCTTCCTAGCGGCACCGCGCTGATCGTGGCTCACGCCCGAGCCGTGCCGCGTCAGCAGTGGTCACAGTTGACGCATCGGCTGCCTACGTTGGTCGTCAGCGACTCCCGTCAGGACGCTGACTTGATCAAGGCCATCGATGTAGGCCTGGTGGACTACATCGTTCATCCGCTGCGCCACACCGAACTGCTGCGCAGAATGATCCGTAAAGCGATTGAGCTGCATACCTTGGCCCAGGAGCGTGATCGGGATCGAGCGCGGCTGGCAGAGCTCAATGAGAGCCTCGAAACGCATCTGGCCCTGCTGCGGATGGATCAGCAAAGCGGCGGGCACATCCAGCGACGCCTGCTGCCCGCGCACCCCAAGGTGATCAGCGGTGTATACTACGACTACTGGTTCGCGCCATCGCTCTATTTGTCGGGCGACTTTCTCGACTATCAGCGCTACAACGACCGTTTCAGCGCGTTCTACTTCGCCGATGTGTCGGGGCACGGCGCATCGTCTGCCTTCGTCACGGTGTTGCTCAAATATTTGTGCAACCGATGGCTTAACGAGTGGGACGGCCAAGCGCCTGAGCAGCTGCCGCCGAACTGGCTCGCTGCCATGAATCGAGAGCTTCAGGATACCGACATCGGAAAACATGCCACTTTATTTGTCGGTGTTATTGACCACGAGCAACAGACTCTTCACTATTCGCTCGGTGCGCAGTTACCCATGCCGCTACTAGCGGCCGACGGTAAGCTGGAGCGCTTAGCAGGGGAAGGAATGCCGGTAGGCCTTTTCCCTGATGTGGAGTATCCTTCGCTTAGCTGTGCTTTACCGGCCAACTTTCGGTTATGGCTGTGTTCAGACGGTGTATTGGAATGCTTGCCGGGTAAAACGCTCGACACGCGGCTCACGGAACTTGAGCAACTCGTTAGCGAAAGTGTCACGCTTGAGCAGTTGCGCGACCGGCTAGCCAGCACCAATTCGCTTCTCAAAGAGGGCGATGAGGATGACGAGGCGAACCAAGACCGCGATGCTTTGCCCGATGACCTGACAATCATGATGGTGAGCGGATTTGGTCATGCTGATTGAAGAGGGCCGCATCAAAGCGGCGTTCAACTCTGGTGTTTTTGTCTTAAAGCTCTGTGGCGACGTGCGGTTGACGCTATGCGCCACGCTCGATACCCAAGCACAACGTCTCGCGGAAACCCCTGGCCTTCAGGCGGTGATGATCGACCTGCGGGAAGCCAGTAACGTGGACTCCACGGCGCTTGGCTTCTTGGCGAAGGTCGCCATGGCTGTCAAAGGGCGTTTGGAGCAACCCCCGACCATCATTGCTGATAACCCGGATGTCAGGCAGATGCTCGACGTCATGGGCTTTGCGCGCTTTTTCACGCTCATGGAAGCTCCTTTGCAGCCGAGTTCAACGCTGAACTCATCGATGCAGGACTTGCCCGCCGAGCCTGCCGATGAAGAGGGCCTGCGTACGCGTATACTAGAAGCGCATCGCATTTTGATGCACATGAACGAGCATAATCGCGAGCAGTTCCAGCCGCTGGTCGAAATGCTCGAAGCGCAATCTGCGGTGGCGCATAAATAACGCGCCCCCTTGCCTGGCAGACAAGAGGGCGTCGAGCGCGGACGGTCGCGTCGTCTTAGTCTTGGCGTAGTTGGCTAAGCAGCTCCTCGAGCTTACGCTGGTCGGCCATGAACTTCCGAATACCTTCGGCCAGCTTGTCGGTCGCCATCTCGTCTTCGTTCATTTCCCATCGAAAGTCAGCCTGGGACAGCGCTTGGTCGACAGAGCTGCTGGCTCCCATGGGCGTCAATTGGCGCGGCAGCTCGCCCTGCTGTTCGTCAAGTTCATTGAGTAACGCGGGGGAAATGGTCAAACGGTCACAGCCTGCCAACGCCTGAATTTCACCTACGTTCCGGAAACTGGCGCCCATGACGATCGTGGGGTAACCGTGGCCTTTGTAGTAGTCGTAAATGCGCTTCACTGACTGCACGCCCGGGTCATTGGCTCCGCTAAAGTCGGCTTCCGGCGAACGGGCTTTGTGCCAATCGAGGATACGGCCAACGAACGGTGAAATGAGTGTGGCACCGGCGTCGGCACATGCCTGCGCCTGAGCAAAGCCGAATAGCAAGGTCAGGTTGGTGCGAATACCGTCGCGCTCCAACTGGCGGGCGGCCTGAATGCCTTCCCAGGTAGAGGCCATCTTGATCAGAACCCGCTCCGGGTCCACGCCGTGTTGGGCATAGCGTTCGATGAGCGAGTGCGCCTTGGCAATCGTGGCGTCACGGTCAAACGAGAGGCGGGCGCTGACTTCGGTCGATACGTAGCCGGGTACCAGCTCGCTGATTTCGCTGCCAATATCCACTGCCACACGGTCAACAGCCTCGTCGATGTCGGTGCTCTCTTTGGCAATGCTCGCCAGCCGCGCGCGACGCTCTTCTTGCTGAGCGGCCTGTAGAATCAGTGAGGGGTTGGTCGTGGCATCTTGAGGCTGAAAACGGCGAATCGCTTCAAGGTCGCCCGTATCAGCCACCACGGTGGTCATCTCTTTTAATTGGCTTAGTAAGCTCGTGGCCATGCAGTGCTCCTTGGTTGTCTTTGGGGTACTTTAGCAAGGGGCGCGCGCAACGAACAGACACCGACAAATGAATTGAAATCGATTATGATTAGCGGCCTATCTTTTTGGCGGTCTCCTCCGCTCTCTCACGCCCATAGTAAGGAGGCTTATGGAACTTAATCCTCGTCGAGTGGCGCTGCTGGTGGCGGCCAACACCGCGTTGGCGCCGTTTGCGATCGACGCCTATCTGCCTGCCATCGGCGTTCTGGCCGAGAGCATCGATGCCAGCATTCACCATACCGAACTCTCGATCAGTATGTTTTTGTTTGGGTTCGCGCTCGGGCAGCTCTGTTTTGGCCCACTCTCCGATCGAGTAGGGCGCAAGCCAGTGCTGCTCAGCGGTTTGGTCGTGTTCATGCTGGCAAGCCTGATGATCACCACTGCCGACAGCCTGACGTCACTGCTGATTTGGCGCTTTATTCAAGCATTGGGCGGTGGTGCTTGCGTCGTGAATTCGGCGGCCATCGTACGCGACTGTTTTAGCGGGCGGGAGGCGGCCAAGGTCATGTCCACCATGGCTATGATCATGATGCTGGCCCCGCTGGTGGCGCCAGCGGTGGGCAGCTTGCTGCTGCATATCGCGGGGTGGTGGCTGATCTTCGTTTTTCTGGCCGTTTATGCCGGTTTCTTACTCTGGCTGCTAGGAACCCGCTTGCCCGAAACCCGCGATACCAATTTGCCAGCGGCCTCACCTCGTCAAGTGATTCGCAACTATGCCAGCGTGCTGCGTCATAAAGAGGGCATGGGATACATCTGTGCGGTCGCCGCATCGTTTGCGGGGCTGTTTGCGTTCGTCACCGCATCGCCCTTTCTATATTTGGATTACTTCTCCCTCTCGCCCAGCGTCTACCCTCTGGTGTTTGGGGTGAACGTCGTGGTGATTGCGCTCTCCAACCGCGTCAATATCTATCTGCTGCGAAAACGCACGCCGCAGCAAAATTTGCGCTTGGGATTGGCCGTTCAGTTAGCGGCTGCTCTGGGGTTGGTGCTGGCCGCAGCGCTGAATGTGGCGTCGCTCTATGTGGTGGTGCCGTTGGTCATGATGTTCACCGCTATGATTGGCTTGATCACTCCCAACGCCATCTCATCGCTACTGGATCATTTTGGCCATATCAGTGCCACAGCGACCGCGCTGCTCGGCGGTATCCAGTTTAGCTGTGGGGCGCTGGCGGGCGTCCTGGTGGGCCTGTTCCAAGTAGAGCATGTGTGGCCCATGGTGCTAACCATGTTAGGTGCGGCCTTACTGGGCAACATCGGCGTGAGAGTCCTGACCCAGGCCCCTAAGGCAGACGATGCATTGTAATGGATAGCCTGCTGCAGTGGTTAGACATGCCATTGACCCATTGGCTTGGCAGCGCCGCCGTACTGCTACTCGGTGCTTTCGTGCAGCGGGCGACGGGGTTTGGCTTGGCAGTGGTGGGCGCACCGCTGCTACTGATGATCGAACCCCGGCTGGTGCCGGTCATTCTGGTGCTGTTTGGTTTCACGGTCTCGTTGATGATGGTTCGCCGTTATTGGCATGAAGTGAGACTAAAAGAGATGAGCGTTGCCTTGGTGGGGCGCTTACCGGGGAACGGTCTGGGGCTTTGGCTGTTGCTGGCCGCGCCAATGGTAGTGCTGGAAAAGCTGATAGCCGCCATCGTACTGTTTGCGGTACTGGTCACGTTATGCCGTTTCGAGCTGCCGGTGAACCGCATCACTCTCTTTATCGCGGGTGTTCTTTCCGGTGTTTTTGGCACGGTAGCGGCCATTGGCGGGCCGCCCATCGTGCTGCTCATGCACGGTTTCGCGCCGGACCGCATGCGCGGCAACCTAGCCGCCTTTTTTGTTCTCACCTCGCTGTTAACCCTGCTGACACTGGCATTGGCAGGGCAGATCAGCGTTTGGCATTTCAAGCTGGCGCTCACTTTTCTACCTGCCGTCTTGTTGGGTAATGCGCTGGCGGATGCAATCGCACACCGACTGGATAAACCGCTGTTGCAGCGTCTTTCGCTGGGGCTATGCACGCTCGCGGCATTGGGCTTATTGCTGTAGCGCGAGATTTTCTTAAAAAAGTGGAGACGTTTTGGGTGATGTCATAAAGATGTCATCGAAGGGGTGCAAAGTACGTCATGCGAAGGCCAGAACCCTACATCGACAGGAGTATTTCGCATGAACCGTATTCTAAAAACTACCGTCATCGCGGCGGCTGTAATGAGCGTTGCCGGTGTGGCACAAGCACGTGACCAGATTCGCATCGTCGGCTCCAGCACTGTTTATCCGTTCGCCAGCTACGTGACTGAAGAGTTCGGCGCGCTGACCAACTACCCGACGCCGGTCATCGAGTCCACAGGTTCTGGCGGTGGTATTCGTCTGTTCTGTAACGGTGTTGGCGAAGGCACGCCGGACATCACCAATGCGTCTCGTCGCATGAAGTCTTCTGAACTCGAGCGTTGCGAAGAGAACGGCGTTACTGACATCACCGAAGCGAAAATCGGTTCTGACGGTATCGTTCTGGGTCTGGCGGCCACCAACGAGCCGATCGACCTGACGCTTGAGCAAATCTTCTTGGCGGTTGCCGCCCAGGTGCCGGTAGACGGCGAACTGGTTGATAACCCCTACACCAACTGGAGCGACATTGACGCTTCTCTGCCGGACCGCGCCATCTCTATCTATGGCCCGCCCAGCACGTCTGGTACCCGTGACGCGTTCGAAGAACTGGTCATGGAAGCCGCTTCTGCCGAGATGGACATCTACGGTGAAGAAGGTTACACCGACATCCGTACCGACGGTGTTTACATCGACGCCGGTGAGAACGACAACCTGATCGTTCAGCGCCTGGCAGAAGACACCGGTGCCTTCGGTATCTTCGGCTACTCCTTCCTGGTTGAGAACCCGGACACCATCATGGGTGCGTCCATCAACGGTGTTGAGCCGGAAGTCGAAGCCATCAGCTCTGGCGAGTACCCGGTAGCTCGTTCACTGTGGTTCTACCTGAAGAACCAGCACGCTGACGAAGTGCCGCCGATGTACGAATACGCCAACATGTTCATGGAAGATCAGATGATTGGCGATGACGGTTACCTGGTTGATCTTGGTCTGATTCCGCTGCCGGAAGCCGAGCGTGAGCAAGCTCGTCAGAAAGTGGCTGACCGCACCAAGCTGGTGGCGGCTGACCTGAAATAATCGCTATTCAATAGTGATGACATGGCCGGTAGCGGATGCTACCGGCCATTTGTTTTGGGGTGCGCTGTCTTTGTCATATTGCTGTCATGTTTTTAATCCAAAGTAGCAGCCAACACGATTTCATTAGGTGATGCGAGAGAAATTCGATGCAAACAAACCAGCTACTTTTACTCTTTTGCACAGTGCTCTTGCTGCTTGGGCTAGTGGCCTTTTTTGTAGGCCGAGCGAAGGCTGCGCGGGTACGTGCTTCTGGCACGGCGATGTTCGCACAGCCTGATCAGTATGCCTGGTTTGCTGTTCTCTCAACGGCAGGGCCTGCGGTACTGGTGGGCGCGCTAGGGTCGTTGCTACTGCTGTTGTTAGGTGCGGAGATACCGCCCATGTATTTGCTGGCTGCGAGCTTGGTGGTCGCCGCAGCCGGGTTGGCGGTTGGGGTGGCGCAAGTGAAGCCCCACTTTCACGCTCGCCAAGCCATCGAGCGGGTGATTCGCTGGGTGCTGACCGGCGCGGCGATGATCTCGATCTTTACCACGTTCGGTATTCTGTTTTCGATCATCTCGGAAGCGCTGCGTTTCTTCCAAATGCACAGTTTCTGGGACTTCATCACCGGCACAACCTGGAACCCCGGTGCGAGCTTTCTAGCGGCCGCAGGGCGCGGTGACGGCAGCAGCGCTGAGTTCGGTTCGGTGCCACTGTTCGCGGGCACCTTCATGATCACGGCCATTGCGCTGTTGGTCGCGGTGCCTATCGGTCTGTTGTCAGCGATTTACATGTCGGAGTACGCGCCTCAACGGGTGCGCACGATCGCTAAACCGGTGCTCGAAGTGCTGGCAGGTATTCCCACCGTGGTTTACGGCTTCTTCGCCGCCATTACCGTGGCACCGATCATCGTCAATATTGCCGGCTTCTTTGGGCTGGATGCGTCTTACAACAACGCCGTTGCGCCGGGTGTGGTCATGGGCATCATGATCATTCCGTTTATCTCCTCGCTCTCTGACGACGTGATCAACTCGGTGCCCGATAGCATGCGCCAGGGCTCGCTGGCACTGGGAATGACCAAAGGCGAAACCATTCGCGACGTGGTCGTGCCTGCGGCACTGCCCGGTATCATCTCTGCGGCGCTGCTGGGGATGTCCCGAGCGCTGGGTGAAACCATGATCGTGGTCATGGCGGCCGGTATGCGCCCGAACCTGACGGCCAATCCCTTGGAAGACATGACGACAGTGACCGTCCGTATCGTGGCATCGCTGACCGGCGACCAAGAGTTCGAGAGTGCGGAGACGCTGTCAGCCTTTGCACTGGGCCTGGTGCTGTTCGTCGTCACTCTGACGCTCAACCTGGTCTCTGTATTAATGATTCGTCGCTTCCGCGAAAAATACCGCGTGAACAACCTGTAACGCCGAGGAACTGATTCGATGAGCCACTCTTTTGACGAGATCAGCCAGCAGCTTAAGCGGCGTCACCGTAAGTCGGCCCGCCTGAAGTGGGTCTCCATGGGCGCGCTGGGTTTAGCAGGCCTGTTCTTGGTGCTGTTCTTTGCCGACATGCTGAGCAAAGGGTTGCCTGCGTTCCAGCAGGCCTATATCAATACCGAGATCAACTACACCGAAGAGGCGAGCCGCGATGGTCGTCAAGCGTTTGACGAGGAGTTGGTGCCGCTGATTAGCCGCACCGAGGTTCGCGTCATTCCGCTGCAGCTGCGCAATAACCCCGACATGATCGGTACCTCCGAGCAGCGCTGGATGCTGGCCAACAGCGAAGTGGACCAGTATCTGAAAGGACACCGCAACAGCTTGAGCGACGAAGAAAAAGCCGAAATCGACGAGCGGGTTGCTTCAGGTCAGGTGGATTTGCGTTTCAATAAAACGTTCTTCGGCTCAGGGGATTCGAAAATCGCCGAGAACGCCGGTATCTTGTCGGCGGTGGTGGGGACGGTCATGACCATGATCGTGACGCTGCTGATCTCTTTCCCCATTGGCGTGATGACGGCCATCTATCTGGAAGAGTTCGCACCGGATAATCGTTTTACCCAGATCATCGAGATCAACATCAACAACTTGGCAGCGATTCCGTCGATTCTGTTTGGTCTGCTAGGTTTGGCGATCTTCATCAACTTCTTTGGCGTGCCGCGCTCATCTCCGCTGGCAGGCGGTATGACGCTGGCGCTGATGACCCTTCCCGTCATCATCATTGCCACCCGTACGGCACTGCGTAGTGTGCCGGACTCCATTCGCCATGCGGCATTTGGTGTAGGTTGCTCGCGCTGGCAAGTGGTTCGTGATCACGTTCTTCCGCTGGCGATGCCCGGTATCATGACCGGTTCGATCATTGGCCTGGCGCAGGCGATGGGTGAAACTGCACCGCTGATCATTGTAGGGATGGTGGCCTTCATTCCGGATGTCAGCGCTTCCTTTACCCAGGCAGCCACGGTCATGCCCGCGCAGATCTTTACTTGGTCAGGCGAGCCGGAGCAGGCCTTCGTTGAAAAAACCGCTGGTGGCATCCTAGTGCTACTGTCTGTGCTGATTTCGCTCAACGCCTTTGCCGTTGTGCTACGCAAGAAATTCGAGCGCCGCTGGTAAGCCGGCGCCCAAGAGGACACCTTATGAATAGCCAAGCACCCGTTATGAATCAGCAGCATGCACCAGACGTTGGCCAGCCCTACACGCGTAACGAGCAAGCATGTCACGATCTCAGCATTCGTGTTCGCGACCTCAACCTGTGGTACGGCAAGAGCCAAGCGCTGAAAGGGCTGAACATCGACCTGTTCCAGAAGAACGTGACCGCGCTGATTGGCCCTTCGGGGTGCGGTAAATCGACCTTTTTGCGCTGCTTGAACCGTATGAACGACTTGATTCCCAGCGTACATATTGAAGGCCTGGTGGAGATGGACGGCCAGGATGTGAATGCTGGCAAGATGGATGAAGTGGCGCTGCGCCGCCGGGTAGGGATGGTGTTTCAGAAGCCTAACCCGTTCCCGAAATCGATCTACGAAAACATCGCTTACGCGCCGCGTATGCACGACCTGGTGAGCCGTAAAGCCGACCAGGACGAGCTGGTCGAGAAGGCTCTGCGCGATGCTGGCTTGTGGAACGAAGTGAAGGACAAGCTGCAAGAGCCGGGCACTTCGCTCTCTGGTGGTCAGCAGCAGCGCTTGTGCATTGCACGAGCCATTGCCGTTCAGCCGGATGTGATTTTGATGGACGAGCCGACGTCCGCTCTGGACCCCATCTCCACGGCCACCATCGAAGACCTGATGGACAAGCTGAAAGAGCAGTTCACCATCGTGACCGTGACGCACAACATGCAGCAGGCGGCGCGCGTGGCGGACTACACGGCGTTCTTCCACCTGGGGGAAATCATCGAGTACAACGACACGAAAGTGATGTTCTCGACCCCCGCACAGAAGAAGACCGAAGACTACATCTCAGGCCGTTACGGCTAAATAGACTGCTGTTTGTTGGCCCGCTGTCATGGCGGGCTTTCAAGCAGCGTTTTTTTGACTACCAACATATGTTTTTTCGTATATAAGCGGTAGGCTGGGCCTTTATTGCATATTTGGAGACTTCCCTTATGTCACTTCGCATCGGTATTAATGGATTTGGCCGTATTGGACGCCTAGCGCTGCGCAGCCTTTGGTCGCAGGTGGCGACAGGCGAGGTGACCTTGGTGCGTATCAACGACCCTGGTGGTGATGCGGCCACCTTTGCCCATTTATTGGAGTTTGATTCCGTCCACGGCCAATGGACGCCAGGAAAGGGCATGACGTCGCGTCAGGATGCCATCGTCATTGATGGACATGAGGTGGCCTTTAGCGCCCATACAACCATCGCGGAAAGCGATTGGTCCAGCTGCGACGTGGTCATCGAATGCTCCGGTAAAATGAAGAGTACCGACAAGCTGCAGGCTTACCTGAATCAAGGCGTTGGGCGCGTGGTAGTGAGTGCGCCGGTGAAAGAGGAGGGCGTGCTCAACGTGGTGGTGGGCGTCAACGATCACCTGTTCGAGCCAGCCAAGCACCGCATCGTCACGGCCGCTAGCTGTACCACTAACTGCCTAGCGCCGGTCGTTAAAGTGATTCTCGAGCATTTCGGTATCCGTCATGGCTCGATGACCACTGTACACGACATCACCAACACCCAAACCATTCTCGATGCTCCTCATAAAGACCTGCGTCGCGCCCGCGCATGCGGCATGAGTCTCATCCCTACTACCACGGGCTCGGCGAAAGCCATTACGGCGATTTTTCCTGAGCTAGAAGGCAAGCTCAACGGCCACGCGATCCGTGTGCCGCTGGCCAACGCGTCGCTCACCGATATGGTGTTCGAGCTTGAGCGGGAAGTAACCGTCGAGGAGGTAAATCAAGCGCTCAAGGCGGCCGCCGAAGGGCCGTTGAAAGGCATCCTCGGTTATGAAGAGCGCCCGCTGGTATCGATCGACTACCGCACCGACCCGCGCAGCTCGATCATTGATGCCCTCTCTACCATGGTGGTGAACGGCACTCAGTTAAAGCTCTACGCCTGGTACGACAACGAGTGGGGCTATGCCAATCGTACCGCCGAGCTGGCACGTAAGGTGGGCAAGGAGCCAGTGGGTCGTGGCTGAATCGCTGCTGGATAAAGTCAAGGCGCTACCGTTCGAGGTGCGCCAGTACATGCTGATTACAGGCAACTATTGGGCGTTCACCGTGACCGACGGCGCGCTGCGGATGCTGGTGGTGATGTATTTCCACCAGCTCGGCTACTCGCCGTTGGAAATCGCCATGCTGTTCCTCTTCTACGAAGCGTTTGGCGTGGTGACGAACTTGGTGGGGGGCTGGTTAGGGGCGAGATTGGGCTTGAACCGCACCATGAACGTGGGGTTGGGTCTGCAAATCGTGGCGCTCGCCATGCTCATGGTACCGGCGAGCATGCTGACCGTGGTGTGGGTCATGGCCGCTCAGGCGCTGTCAGGCATTGCCAAAGACCTCAATAAAATGAGCGCAAAAAGCGCTGTGAAGGTGCTGGTGCCGGCCACGAGTGCCAATGCCAACAGCGCCTTATATCGCTGGGTCGCTATGTTGACCGGCTCTAAAAATGCCCTGAAAGGTCTAGGCTTTTTCGTTGGCGGTGTGCTGCTCACGCTGATTGGCTTTCGCGGAGCCGTTATCGCCATGGCGGTGATGCTGGCTGTCGTGCTGTTGCTATCGCTCTGGCGTCTCAAAGCGGATTTGGGCAAGCAAAAAGTCAAACCCAAGTTCACCGAGATCTTTTCTAAATCCCGCGCCATCAACGTGCTCTCGGCCGCGCGGTTTTGTCTGTTTGCCTCGCGCGACGTGTGGTTCGTCGTGGCGCTGCCGGTCTTTCTTTATGATCAGCACGGCTGGAGCCACTGGACCGTAGGTGGCCTATTGGCGGCCTGGATCATCGGCTATGGTGGCGTACAAACCCAAGCACCAAAACTCACAGCCCTGCTAAAAGGCGATGCGAGAACCATCACCGCTGGGTGGGCCGCTGCCCTGGCCGTTTTGGCCATCCTGCTAGCGCTACTTCCCTTGGCGCAGGTAGGCTGGCTAGTGGTGGGCCTGTTGGCGTTTGGCGTGCTGTTTGCCGTGAACTCCAGTTGGCATAGCTACTTGATTGTTCACTATGCCCGGGCCGACGGCGTCTCGATGGACGTCGGCTTTTACTATATGGCCAATGCCATGGGGCGCTTGGTCGGCACGCTGCTCTCCGGGTGGCTCTATATGGCGTACGGCCTGAGCGCCTGCCTCTGGGTAGCGGCTGCCTTGGTGGCGGCAAGCGCCGTCATGGCCCTTGCGTTGCCCAAGCAGGTGGCGTGAGCAAAGCGCACCACGCCGATTCACGGCGTGGGCGTGTCCTGGTGCCCTGCGCGTAGCGGGGCGCCATCGACGAAGAGTCGCTGCAGTTTCCACCAGCCTTCCACCCGAAGTCGCAAGCCCTGCCGAGCAAGCTCTGGGGCTATCCAGAGCCAGACCCCTTCGAGAAAGTGGCTTTCAAATGCCGAAGTGTCGTCAGGTGCGTGAGTCTCTGCGATGGCGATACGCGACGTGCCTCCGCAGCAGCCGTGACGGGGGGAGCATCTCACGGTGACCACGCCCCCTTGTTGCTTGATAAACGCAGCCGCTGTTTCTTCTATATCAATGATCGGGTTCATTGCTGCGTGAGTGCCTCTTATTGGGGTGGATAGTCAACACGCTCACCATCCTCTTTCACAAAGTGCGCCACCGGCCGATCCATTAGCGCTAGCACCTGTTCGGAAGGTCGGCAGAGTTTTGCCCCTTTGGGGGTGATGACGATTGGGCGATTGATGAGAATAGGGTGGGCCATCATGGCATCGATAAGCTGCTCATCGTCTAGCGTTGGGTCATCCAAGGACAGTTCATCGTAAGGCGTGCCTTTGCGGCGCAGCAGCGCTCTCGGCGATAGCGTCATCATCGCCAGCAATTCTACCAAGCGCTCTCGGCTTGGCGGTGTGTCCAGGTAGTGGATCACGTCAGGCGACTCCCCTGACGCCTTGATCATGGCTAACGTATTGCGGGACGTTCCACAGTTAGGGTTGTGGTAAATGGTTACTGACATGAGGGGGCGTCACGTTGGCTAGGGGTATGATGAAACGCGGGCGATAGGCGAGTGGGGTCTTGCTCGGCTTTATGTGCGTTGGCGGCGTCGGCCCACCACATGAGCTGCGCGAGCGTCCGACCAAAATAGCTTTCCCAGCGCTCCTGCTCCGCCTGAAATTGTCCATCGCAATCGATGGCTTCGTGGGCCTTCGGGATATGTATCATCGCTGAAACGGGCAAGCAGCCCAGCTCGGATAGAAACGAGCGCATATTCACCGCCGCGCGGGCGCCGCCCCACTGGCCCATGGAGTAGGTCACGATGGCGCTGGGTTTGAAAGCAAATAGCGACGCGCCAAAGTGATTCAATAAATGACTCAGCGCCGGGCTCATCGCGTGATTGTACTCTGGGCTGACCATCACGTAGCCGTCTGCCCGGTCGATTTTCGTTGCCAGGGCATCCAAGTCATCCGGTACGGTGGAGGCAGAGTAGGCAAAATGCGGTTTAAACGGACCGCTCAAATCGAATGAGAGCGGGTCAATAATCTCCGCCGTCGTATCGCGCTGGGCGCTGAGTAAGCGCAAGCACGCTTTGGCTACCCGCTCGCCCAGGCGGGCGGGCGCGGGAGGCGTTGACGTTCTGGTCGAGCCGAGAAAAATCAAATAGTGCGCCATCAAGCAGGCTCCTTAAGCATGAGTAGGGAAGTGCTGGCGCGTGTTATTGGCAATGCGCACTAGGGCCAGCATCAGCGGGACTTCTACCAGTACACCCACCACCGTAGCTAGCGCAGCGCCCGACTGAAGGCCGAACAGCGCGATGGCGGCGGCCACGGCAAGCTCGAAAAAGTTGCTGGCACCAATCATCGCCCCAGGTGCAGCAATAGGGTGCGGTACGCGCCACGCTTTTGCCCAGCCATAGGCAATGAAGAAGATCAAAAACGTCTGCAGAATTAGTGGAACGGCGATCAGTACGATATGCAGCGGATTGTCGAGAATGACATCGCCCTGAAACGCGAACAGCAGAACCAGCGTAATGATCAGACCCATCGGCGTGATAGGTCCAATGCGCTTCATAAAAACGTTGTCGTACCACTGGGCACCGCGCTTGGCGATAAGGGTTTTCCGCGTGAGGTAGCCTGCTGCCAGGGGAATGACGATGTAGAGCACTACCGACAGCAGGACCGTATCCCAGGGCACCTGAATATTAGAGATGCCCAGCAGCAAGACCACGATCGGCGCAAAGGCAAACAGCATAATCAGGTCATTGAGCGCCACTTGCACTAGCGTGTAGGCTGCGTCGCCACGGGTCAGATAGCTCCAGACGAAGACCATCGCGGTGCAGGGCGCCGCACCCAGCAAGATGGCTCCCGCGAGGTATTGGCTGGCTAGGTCATCCGATATCCAAGGTTTAAATATCACCATGAAAAACAGCCATGCCAGGGCAAACATGGTGAAGGGTTTGATGAGCCAGTTTACCGTGGTGGTGATGGCCAGCCCCTTCGGCTGACGGCGAACGCCAGCAATGGCGCTAAAGTCAATTTGCGCCATCATCGGAAAAATCATCGCCCATATCAGTACGGCGATCGGGATCGACACCTGCGCGTATTCAAAGTGTGAAAGAGCCTCGGGAATGGCGGGAGCCCATTGGCCTAACGCAATACCGGCCACAATCGCAGCGGCGACCCAAAGCGACAGATAACGTTCGAAAAGCCCCATGTCAGCACTGCTGGGGGCTGCTTGCTCCTGATGTGACATGCTCGCTCCTTGATTAGATAGCCCGCTGGTTAACGCGCTTGGAGAGCTCTTCGGCACTCTCTTTACGCTCTGAGTATCGGTCGGTGAGCAAGTCGCTGCGCTCTCGTACCAGTAGAGTGAATTTTACGAGTTCTTCCATGACATCCACGATGCGATCATAAAACGGCGAGGGCTTCATGCGGTCGTTGTCATCGAACTCCATAAAGGCTTTGGGCACGGACGATTGGTTAGGGATCGTCACCATGCGCATCCAGCGGCCCAAAATGCGCAGCTGGTTCACCGTGTTAAAAGATTGTGAACCACCGCAGACCTGCATCACGGCCAGGGTTTTGCCTTGGGTAGGGCGTACGCCGCCCAACGCCAGGGGTATCCAATCAATTTGTGCTTTCATAATGCCTGTCATCGCCCCGTGACGCTCTGGCGAGCACCACACCATCCCATCTGCCCACTGTGCTAGGGAGCGCAGCTCTTCCACCTTAGGGTGGCTGGCATCTTCGGCATCAGGGAGCGGCAGGCCACGCGGGTTAAAAATGTGTGTTTCAGCGCCCATCGCGTTCAGCAGGCGGGCGGCCTCTTCAACCGCCAAGCGGCTAAATGAGCGCTCACGAAGAGAGCCGTATAGCAGTAGCACCTTGGGGGCGGGAAGCGAGGAGGGCGGTAACCCCAATAATTCGAGGCTAGGGGTTTGAAAGCACTCAGGTGCGAGATTGGGTAACTCCTCAAACAGGGCCATTGGGGCTCCTTGGTCGACAATCGATAGGTGGTTTTCATGATATATGTTTTTTCGTATATTTCTAGCCGCCTGTCTGGGTTGCAATATCTCCGTCATCATCGGGGCGTATGGTGACGATGTAAAATTAAATAAGAGGTTGTTGAATTATGTCGAAGCGTCGCGTGCTCTTTCTCTGCAATGCCAACTCTGCGCGCTCTCTCATGGGGGAGGTGCTACTTCGCCATATGGCCGGTGATCGCTTCGAATCCTTCAGTGCGGGCTCGGAACCTGATGAGCCCCATGCGTTAACCCTTGAAGCCTTGAAAAAACAGGGTCTTTCGACAGAGGGGCTGCACAGTAAGTCGCTGGATCAATTCGAGAATGACACGTTCGACGTGGTGATCGTACTGTGTGACAAAGCCCAGCAGGCGTGCCGGGAGTGGCAAGGAAAGGCTGACGAGATTTTATTCTGGGACATCCGTGACCCTCGTCTGATGAGTAAGTTGGATGCTTACGAGCAGGCGCTGTTCGAGATCCGCCACCGTTTACAGCTGTGGCTACCGCTACAAAAAAGCTGATCATTCCTATCTCGACGGAGTGCACCATGAAATTCATCAATAACTTAAGCGTCAAAGCAAGCTGGACGCTGGTACTCGTGACCTTTACCTGCTTGGTGCTAGCCATCGGCGGCTTGGGTCTGTTTGCCAACCAATTTGGGCGCGATGCGTTTACATCGATGCAGCAGCGTGACATGGCCCAGGTGCGTGAGCTGAACAGTGCTTACACGCAGCTACTGCGTGCCCGGGTACAGATGAATCGGGCGGCGGAGTTGATTCGCACGCCGTCGTTCGATCGTCCCGAGCCGCTGCTGGAAGAAGCGGAACGACTGCTGGCTTCGGCGTCCACGCACTTTGATGCTTTCGAGGCGAGCTTCCCAGAGGGGGAGTTGCCGGATCTAGTCGGGCAATTGTCTAACGATTTCCAATCCCTGGTGAATAACAACCTCAGCCTGCAGATGATGATGCTGGAAGAGCGCGACGTGCGCGGCTTTTTATCTGGCGAGTCGCGGGTCGATGACAGCAGCCAACAGTTCGTCAATACGGCGGAAGCCTTCTACGGCTACTCGGTAGCGCGTGGTGCTGGTCTGTCCGAACGCTTCGAAAACGTCTCATCGTTGCTGTTCATGGGTGTGATCGGAGTCGTCGTCCTGGCACTGCTGGTGGTGGGGCTCGTGGTATGGGGCGTGCGTCGTAACGTACTGCGTCCACTGCGCGTCATTACTCAGCACTTCAAACGTATTGCTAAAGGTGATTTATCCTCGCCGGTGGAAGCGCACGCCAATAATGAAATTGGCCTGCTCTTTACCGAGCTGGCGAATATGCAGCGCTCGCTGACCACGACTGTGAATCAGCTCAATAACAGTAGCCAGCAGGTCTATACCGATAGCCAAGCCATGGCGACACAAAGCCAGCAGCTGGCTGGCCAAACCGACTCTCAGGTGTCGGCACTGCAACAAATGGCCGCCAGCCTCGAACAGCTCACCGCCACGGTCAATCAGAATGCGGAAAGTGCTGCCCACGTCAATCGCTCGACCACTGACGTGTCTCACAAGGCGCAGCAGGGAGATGAGGTCATTTCCCAGTTCATCGCCACCATGCGGTCGATCAACCAGCACTCCGAAGAAATCCAAACCATCATTACCGTGATCGAAAGCATTGCTTTCCAAACCAATATTTTGGCATTGAACGCGTCGGTCGAAGCCGCTCGTGCCGGTGAGCATGGTCGCGGCTTTGCGGTCGTCGCCAGCGAAGTGCGAGCGCTCGCCACGCGCAGTGCCGATGCCGCCCACGATATTCGTGCGCGCATCGAGGCATCCCGCAAGAGCGTCGAAGAGGGGAGTGAACTGTCTCAGCAGGCGGGTGAGCACACGCGGGCCATCATGCAGGCGGCGACCGAAGTCGAGCACTTGATGGCACAAATGGCCAAAGCGTCCGAGGAGCAGCGGCGCGGTATCGAAGAGGTCAACGTGGCGGTCACGCAGATCGATGCGACGACGCAAGACACGATGCGGTTGGTGAATCAAACGGCGCAGAGTGCGGAAGGTCTGACACAGGAAGCTCTGCAGATGCGTGAATATGCAGGGCAGTTCCAAATAGCCGAAGGTATCGACAGTGCTGAGGCCAGCGAAGAGTCGGTGGAAGAGTCGCAGCCTCTAGAGCAATTGGATTGGCAGGCCATGGCTAGCGCTGAATCGGAGGATCGTGACTATAAGGACGATATGCGCGCCCTGGCATAAAGCAAAGCCAAGGCACGCGATGGGCGAGCTGTTGGGCGTTTAATCCATCAGCTCAACGGCAACGGCGGTGGCTTCTCCACCGCCAATGCAGAGGCTGGCAATACCGCGTTTTCCTCCCTTGGCGCGTAGTGCATGGATCAGCGTAGCGATGATCCGCGATCCCGTGGAGCCCACCGGGTGGCCTTGAGCGCAAGCACCGCCAAAGACGTTCACTTTGTCATGGGGCAAGCCTAGGTCGTCCATGGCCATGAGCGTCACGACGGCAAAGGCTTCATTGATTTCGAACAAGTCGACATCGTTGACGCCCCAGCCCAGCTTTTTCATCAGTTTATCGATGGCACCCACCGGCGCAATGGTGAATTCGCTTGGGTGACGCGAGTGTGTCGCATGCCCCAGCATTTTTGCCAATGGTTTAACGCCATGGCGCTGCGCGGCTGCATGGCTTGCCAAAATGAGTGCCGACGCGCCATCGGAGATGGAGCTAGCGTTGGCTGCGGTGATGGTGCCATCTTTGGCAAACGCTGGGCGCAGCTGCCGTATCTTGTCTAGCTTGGCTTGAAAGGGTTGCTCATCGTGGGAAACGATCGTCTCACCCTGGCGCGTCGTCACCGTGACTGGCGCCATTTCGGCGTCCAAGTCGCCGTTGTTGGTGGCGGCCATCGCCCGCTCTAAGGACGCAATGGCGAAATCATCCAGCCGCTCGCGCGTATAGCCCCTTTCTGTGGCTACTTCTTGGGCAAAAACGCCCATTAGCTTGCCCGTTTCGGCGTCTTCCAAACCGTCCAAGAACATGTGGTCTTTCAGCTCGCCGTGGCCCAGGCGGTAGCCGCTGCGCGCTTTGGTCAGCACGTGGGGAGCGTTGGACATCGACTCCATGCCGCCTGCCAGCAGAATGTCGCCGGTGCCTGCTTTGATCAAATCATGCGCAAGCATGGCTGCTTTCATCCCCGAGCCACAGAGCTTATTGATGGTCGTGGCACCGTTGGCATCTGGAATGCCTGCCTGGCGCATCGCCTGGCGGGCAGGGCCTTGTTTGACACCAGCAGGCAGCACGCAGCCCATGATACCCTCTTCGATGGAGGCGGCATCGATACCTGCGCGCTCGATGGCAGCGCGGATCGCCACGGCGGCAAGTTCAGGGGCGCTCATACTGGAAAGGCTGCCCATCATGCCGCCCATCGGGGTGCGAGCGGCGGATAAAAAGACGACGTCGGTAGCGCTACTCATTGTCTATCTCCTGATAGATTTTTTGTGATTATCGGGCTGAGTGTTTAGCGATGCGTTGACCCGTTCGCGGGGCTGTGGTCTTCTCCTACGTAACCAAGCAAGCGCTAGTGTAAATGACATGAATGTAATGAATGCATCTCCTCGCCGCAAGGAATTGACGCGCTTAGCAGCTCAGCTATTCGTCCAAGAGGGCTTTGATCGCACCACGGTGCGCATGCTGGCCCAGGAAATGGGCATCAAATCCGGCAGCCTGTTTCATCACTTCAAAGACAAGCAGGAAATTTTGGCGGCCGTGATCGAGGAGGGCACCCAAAATGCGCTTGGCATTGCAAAAGCCGCGCTGCAGTCTTGCCCTAACAATGCGGAGGCACGGCTTCATGCCATGGCAAGAGCCCACCTGGAAACGCTCTTTACCGATCGCAACGCCCACGTGGTGGCGCTGTTCGAGTGGCGACGGTTAGACCCCGCTGCCAGCGCGCATCTGAGCCATTTGCGTGATGCATACGAGGGGCTATGGGTCGAAGTGATCGATGATGCCCTAGCGGCAGGGCTAATTCATGGTGACAGCTTTCTCGTCTCTCGCTTCATTCTGGGCGCGTTGAACTGGACCGTCCGCTGGTATGACCCTAACGGCCCGCGTACGCCCGATGAACTCGCCGATGAGTTAGTGGCCATGATCCTCTCCCGCTAAGGCGGGATGGCTCCTCTTCTCAATCGACCAACGTCTAACCTTATTGCGTCGCTTGTGGCTTGCGCTCTTGGGTAAATGCTTTTAGCGTTGGTCTATCGGCAGGTTTCCGTTAACGTAAACGCACAATAACAGCAATGCGATGAAGAAGCCTGCCTGTCCGAGTGCTCACGACCAACAACATAAGAGAGCCGTCATGACAGCAACATCCACGTCACTTCCCCCGTATTCGACTTTTCTTGAAAGCTTTTCAGTTGATAGCGTTATCGCCAAACTTGACGACCATCAGGATGGATATTTAAACGCCTTTGACGCCTGTTGTGGACGGCACGTGCGCCAAGGGCGTGGTGATGTATTGGCGCTAGTACATGAAGATACCCAGGGCCAAACCCATACGCTGACCTATTCCGAACTTGATCAGCAGAGCTGCCAATTAGCGGGCTGGTTCAAAAGCCAAGGGCTCTGTGAGGGCGACCGGATTGCCTGCATGCTGCCCCGTTCTGTTAATTTGCTGATCACCGTGCTGGCAACGTGGCGCATCGGAGCCGTCTACCAGCCGCTATTTACTGCCTTTGGGCCGGACGCCGTGGATTACCGTCTTGGTCGTGCCGATACCAAGTTGGTTATTACCGATCATGCCAATCGCTACAAGTTTGATGGGTTGAGCCAGTGTCCGCCCGTTTTAGCCGTGGGCGGTGCAACCAGTGAACATGCCAACGACCTCGATTGGCAGACCGCATTGACGTATACGTCAACGAGTGAAGCACCGCCCCGGCTTTCGCCGGATAAGCCGTTTCTTCAGATGTTTACTTCCGGCACGGTGGGTAAGCCCAAAGGGGTCGCCGTGCCGTTATCGGGTATGACCGCATTTGCGCTCTATATGGAGCTGGCGGTTGACCTTCGTGAAGATGACCGCTTCTGGAATATGGCGGACCCTGGCTGGGCCTATGGACTTTATTATGCGATTGCAGGGCCGCTGCTGTTGGGCGTTACCACGCACTTTTGCGAGGCTGGTTTTAGTGCTGAGGGCGCGTTGGCCTTTATGACACGTCATCGCATTACCAACTTCGCGGCGGCACCTACGGCTTACCGATTGATGAAAGCGTCAGGCCTGTTTGACGACGCTCATCAAACGTTGACGCTGCGAGCAGCCAGCTCTGCAGGGGAGCCGCTCAACACCGAGGTCGTCACCTGGGTCGAAAAATCCTTGGGTTGCCCGGTCATGGATCATTATGGCCAAACGGAAACCGGAATGACCTGTAATAACCACCACTCTCTCGAGCACCCTAAGCATGTGGGGGCCATGGGCGTTCCTATGCCGGGCTACCGTCTGGCCATTCTCGATGCGGAATACAATGAGCTGCCACCCGGTGAACCCGGTGTGCTGGCGGTGGATATCAAGAACTCACCCGCTCACTTTTTCCAAGGCTATACCTGGCAGGAGAAAGACCCCTTCGTTAATGGCTACTACCTGACCGGCGATGTGGTGATTCGCAATGAGGATGGTTCGTTCCAGTTTGCAGGCCGTGACGATGACATCATCACGACTGCAGGGTATCGGGTAGGCCCGACAGACGTTGAAAATAGCGTGATGACACATCCAGCGGTGGCGGAATCTGCGGCGGTGGGGCAGCCAGACGAGATTCGTGGCGAAGTGATCAAATCCTATATCGTACTGCGCGATGGTTACGAGCCGAGTGATGCCCTGGCCGAAGAAATTCGCCAGCAGGTGCGCGAACGGCTCTCTACTCACGCTTTCCCTAGGGTGATTGAGTTTGTCGATGAGCTACCTAAAACACCCAGCGGCAAGATTCAGCGCTTCAAGTTACGTGCTCAAGCGGCAGAGCAAGTACGTCATCACTCATAATTCATAGGACATGTGCCATGCAGGTAAAGGATCGTACGTTTTTGATCACCGGGGCTGCCTCAGGTCTTGGTGCGGCCACGGCAGAACGGCTGGTAAGCGCTGGCGCCAATGTGCTGCTGTGCGATATGAGTGATCGCGTGTCGAATCTAGCAGAACAGCTGGGTGCTCAGGCCAAAGCCTGTGTCGCTGATATTACCTCTGCCACCGATATGCAGCAGGCTATAGATAGGGCGGTGGCGTTGGGTGGCGAAAGCGGGCTTTCTGGCGTGGTTCACTGTGCGGGTGTGGTGAGCGTCGCCAAGCTAGTGGATCGAGAAGGCAACCCTGCCGATCTTGATAGCTATGCGCGCACGGTCCATATCAATTTGGTCGGCACTTTCAATGTGATGCGGCTCGCGGCCGCTGCGATGGCTAAAAACCCGCCGGGTGATAGCGGTGAGCGTGGTGTGATTATCAACACAGCGTCTATTGCGGCGTTCGATGGGCAGGTGGGGCAGTGTGCCTACAGCGCCTCTAAGGCGGGGGTCGTGGGAATGAGCCTGCCAGCGGCGAGAGAACTGTCCCGACATGCCATTCGCGTCATGGCCATTGCGCCTGGGGTATTTGAAACGCCGATGATGAGTGAAATCCCTGACGAGGCTGCACAGGCGTTAGCTGCTGCCGTGCCTTTCCCCAAGCGTTTGGGTAAGCCTGAGGAGTTTGCACGGCTAGCAGAGCAGATCATTACCAACCCCATGCTTAATGGAGAGGTAATTCGTTTGGACGGCGGTATCCGAATGCAATAACAGCTTCCAAGTAAGCCTTTCTGGTTAGCCTGCTCGAGGTTTCGAGCAGGATTTTTTGTATTTAAGAACAAGGGTTTATGTAAGTGGATACCAAAGTAGTAGCGCCTTTGGAGGTTTAATTCAAACGACTGCTTGACTGTGTCGAGCGTGCGCGCTAATTTTCAAACATGTGTTTGAAAGGCGTTGATGAAGCCCAGCCCTTTCAGCCCCCTGTTTAGGAGAAGTGACATGCCCAGCTATCAAGCCCCTCTGCGCGACATGCGTTTCGTGATGGACGAAATGTTTGATTACCCAAGCCACTACGCGGCGTTTCCCCATGGTGATGAAGCGTCTCCTGATGTCGTAGGGGCGATTTTGGAAGAGGGCGCGCGCTTTGCTCGCGAAGTGTTGCTGCCACTCAATCAGAGTGGGGATGAAGAGGGGTGTTTGCTGGAGGGCGGAGAGGTCAAAGCGCCCAAAGGCTTCAAAGAGGCCTATCAGCAGTATGTCGAGGGCGGCTGGCCGAGTTTGGCGGCAGATCCTGAGCAGGGTGGTCAGGGCCTTCCTCATTCGCTGGCGATGATGCTTTCCGAAATGATCTGCGCCACTAACCTAGCGTGGGGAATGTACCCGGGCCTTTCACACGGCGCGGCGGATGCGCTGCGTCATCACGGTACCGACGAGCAGAAGGCGACATACCTCACCAAGCTGGTAGAGGGTGTTTGGACGGGCACGATGTGCTTGACGGAGCCACACTGCGGTACTGACCTTGGTTTAATTAAGACTCGTGCGGTGCCCGCTGAAGGTGATGCTTACCACATTTCGGGCACCAAGATTTTCATCTCGGCCGGTGAGCACAATCTTGCTGAGAACATTGTGCATCTCGTGCTGGCCAAGCTGCCGGATGCCCCTGAAGGCTCTAAAGGTATTTCGCTATTCGTGGTGCCCAAGTTTCTGCCGGACGCTGCGGGTAATCCAGGCGAGCGCAATGGCGTCAGCTGTGGTTCGCTTGAGCACAAAATGGGTATCCATGGTAATGCCACCTGCGTTATGAACTTTGACGGCGCAACGGGTTACCTAGTGGGCGCGCCCAACAAAGGCCTGGCCTGCATGTTCACCATGATGAACGCTGCTCGCCTAGGCGTGGGTATCCAAGGCTTAGGGTTGATGGAGGCTAGCTTCCAAAACTCGCTAAGTTATGCCCGTGACCGCTTACAGATGCGCGGGCTGTCGGGTGTCCAAGCGCCCGACAAAGTTGCTGATCCCATCATCGTGCATCCTGATGTACGCCGTATGTTGCTCACTCAAAAAGCCTTTGCCGAAGGCGGCCGCATGCTGGTGCTGTACACCGCTCAAATGCTGGATATTGTTGAGCACGGTGCGTCGGGGGCAGAGAAAGAGCGAGCGGAGACGCTGCTCGGTCTATTAACACCCATCGTTAAAGCTTTCCTGACGGAAGTGGGCTTCGAGTGTACCAATGAGGGCGTGCAGGTTTTTGGTGGCCACGGCTTTATTAAAGAGTGGGGCATGGAGCAACTGGTGCGCGATGCGCGCATCACACGCCTCTATGAAGGTACGACCGGTATTCAAGCGCTTGATCTGCTGGGGCGCAAAGTGCTGATGAGTCAAGGTGAGTCGCTGAAAGTATTCACCAAAGAGATTCACAAGTTCTGCAAAGCAGAAGCGGATAACTCCGCATTGAAAGAGTTTATTGAGCCGCTGGCTAAGCTGAACGCCGAGTGGGGCGAGCTCACCATGGGTATCGGTATGAAAGCGATGCAGGACCGTGAAGAGGTAGGAGCTGCCAGCGTCGATTACTTGATGTACTCAGGCTACGTGACGGTTGCTTACCTGTTCGCACGTGCGGCCAAGCAGGCCGCCGCCTCCCAAGACGGCGATGATGCTGCTTTCTATAAGGCAAAGTTGAATACAGCGCGGTTCTATTACCAGCGCTTGTTACCGCGCACTAAAGCGCACGCTGCCATGATCCAAGCGGGGGCGGGCAGTTTGATGGCCATTTCAAGCGACGATTTTGGCCTGGGCTTCGAGATTTAAGCCCAAGTATTTACCAGGCACTCTCTGGTCAGGGTACTGATCGGTGGTTTGCGGCAGACTTGCTTTTGGCATCGTCTGCCGCTTTTTTTACAAAACCCTCTTGCCAACCCGGCTTCGAATCCGTAAAGTACGCATCCGCTGCCGGGGACGCCAAGCGTTACCAGCGGTGAAAGAGGCTAAAAACCTCTGGTTTGTCAGGAAGTTAGCGCCGTCTCGTTATTGATTGGATCGCTCGCTTCGCTCGCTGAAAACAGCGGTTGACAAACACCACGGAATGCGTAGAATACGCCTTCCTCGCTGAGGCAACACGGTTCAGGTCATCGAGCCGGCACAGCGAAACAGCTCTTTAACAATTTGATCAGGTAATTCATGTGGGCGCTTGCCGATGAGGGTGAATCATCACCTATTATCAAGGCAAGCGACTCGTCAAACAGGCTTCGGCCTGATGAATGAATTCGTTTGACCCTTGAGCCAAGTTTGGTTCGCTTCTGTGGCTTTGGTCACAGGCAAGAACCGCATTGATCTTAAACTGAAGAGTTTGATCATGGCTCAGATTGAACGCTGGCGGCAGGCCTAACACATGCAAGTCGAGCGGTAACAGATCCAGCTTGCTGGATGCTGACGAGCGGCGGACGGGTGAGTAATGCATAGGAATCTGCCCGATAGTGGGGGATAACCTGGGGAAACCCAGGTTAATACCGCATACGTCCTACGGGAGAAAGGGGGCTTCGGCTCCCGCTATCGGATGAGCCTATGTCGGATTAGCTAGTTGGTGAGGTAACGGCTCACCAAGGCAACGATCCGTAGCTGGTCTGAGAGGATGATCAGCCACATCGGGACTGAGACACGGCCCGAACTCCTACGGGAGGCAGCAGTGGGGAATATTGGACAATGGGGGCAACCCTGATCCAGCCATGCCGCGTGTGTGAAGAAGGCCCTCGGGTTGTAAAGCACTTTCAGCGAGGAAGAACGCCTAGCGGTTAATACCCGCTAGGAAAGACATCACTCGCAGAAGAAGCACCGGCTAACTCCGTGCCAGCAGCCGCGGTAATACGGAGGGTGCAAGCGTTAATCGGAATTACTGGGCGTAAAGCGCGCGTAGGTGGCTTGATAAGCCGGTTGTGAAAGCCCCGGGCTCAACCTGGGAACGGCATCCGGAACTGTCAAGCTAGAGTGCAGGAGAGGAAGGTAGAATTCCCGGTGTAGCGGTGAAATGCGTAGAGATCGGGAGGAATACCAGTGGCGAAGGCGGCCTTCTGGACTGACACTGACACTGAGGTGCGAAAGCGTGGGTAGCAAACAGGATTAGATACCCTGGTAGTCCACGCCGTAAACGATGTCGACCAGCCGTTGGGTGCCTAGCGCACTTTGTGGCGAAGTTAACGCGATAAGTCGACCGCCTGGGGAGTACGGCCGCAAGGTTAAAACTCAAATGAATTGACGGGGGCCCGCACAAGCGGTGGAGCATGTGGTTTAATTCGATGCAACGCGAAGAACCTTACCTACTCTTGACATCCTGCGAATTTGGTGGAGATACCTTAGTGCCTTCGGGAGCGCAGAGACAGGTGCTGCATGGCTGTCGTCAGCTCGTGTTGTGAAATGTTGGGTTAAGTCCCGTAACGAGCGCAACCCTTGTCCTTATTTGCCAGCGCGTAATGGCGGGAACTCTAAGGAGACTGCCGGTGACAAACCGGAGGAAGGTGGGGACGACGTCAAGTCATCATGGCCCTTACGAGTAGGGCTACACACGTGCTACAATGGTCGGTACAAAGGGTTGCCAACTCGCGAGAGTGAGCCAATCCCGAAAAGCCGATCTCAGTCCGGATCGGAGTCTGCAACTCGACTCCGTGAAGTCGGAATCGCTAGTAATCGTAGATCAGAATGCTACGGTGAATACGTTCCCGGGCCTTGTACACACCGCCCGTCACACCATGGGAGTGGACTGCACCAGAAGTGGTTAGCCTAACGCAAGAGGGCGATCACCACGGTGTGGTTCATGACTGGGGTGAAGTCGTAACAAGGTAGCCGTAGGGGAACCTGCGGCTGGATCACCTCCTTAAACGATGTCTTCCCCTCGCGGTAAGCGCTCACAATGAATTACCTGATCAGAATGCTGTTGTTACGCAGTGATAAGCGCTGTTTTCACGTTAAAAAAAGAAAAGGTCTTTCTTTTCCTTTTAAAGTGAAAAAAGCATCCGCTTATCACTGCGCATAGCAGTCGCTCTTTAACAATGTATATCATGCTGACATGAACGTTTATTGAAATGTTCATACGTAATTGTTAAGTGATACGTCTCAAGCGTATCCGGCAATCGTTGTCATTGCGAGAGTCCAGACCCCTTCGGGTTATAGGGTCAAGCAATGAAGCGCACACGGTGGATGCCTAGGCAGCCAGAGGCGATGAAAGACGTGGTAGCCTGCGATAAGGTTCGGTGAGGTGGCAAACGACCTGTGACCCGGACATCTCTGAATGGGGAAACCCACTCAGCATCAGCTGAGTATCCTACGCTGAATACATAGGTGTAGGAGGCGAACCAGGGGAACTGAAACATCTAAGTACCCTGAGGAAAAGAAATCAACCGAGATTCCCCTAGTAGCGGCGAGCGAACGGGGACCAGCCCTTAAGCATGTGACTGATTAGGCGAATACGCTGGGAAGCGTGGCCATAGTGGGTGATAGCCCCGTAGCCGAAAATCTGATCATGTGAAATCGAGTAGGTCGGGGCACGAGAAACCTTGACTGAAGACGGGGGGACCATCCTCCAAGGCTAAATACTCCTGGCTGACCGATAGTGAACCAGTACCGTGAGGGAAAGGCGAAAAGAACCCCGGAGAGGGGAGTGAAATAGATCCTGAAACCGTGTGCGTACAAGCAGTAGGAGCGGACTCGTTCCGTGACTGCGTACCTTTTGTATAATGGGTCAGCGACTTATATTCAGTGGCGAGGTTAACCGTATAGGGGAGCCGTAGGGAAACCGAGTCTTAACTGGGCGACACAGTCGCTGGATATAGACCCGAAACCGAGCGATCTATCCATGAGCAGGGTGAAGATTGAGTAACATCAATTGGAGGCCCGAACCAGGATCTGTTGAAAAAGATTTGGATGACTTGTGGATCGGAGTGAAAGGCTAATCAAGCTCGGAGATAGCTGGTTCTCCTCGAAAGCTATTTAGGTAGCGCCTCACGTATCACCGCCGGGGGTAGAGCACTGTTTCGGCTAGGGGGTCATCCCGACTTACCAACCCGAGGCAAACTCCGAATACCGGTGAGTGCGAGCGTGGGAGACACACGGCGGGTGCTAACGTCCGTCGTGAAAAGGGAAACAACCCAGACCGTCAGCTAAGGTCCCCAAATCCTGGTTAAGTGGGAAACGATGTGGGAAGGCTCAGACAGCTAGGAGGTTGGCTTAGAAGCAGCCATCCTTTAAAGAAAGCGTAATAGCTCACTAGTCGAGTCGGCCTGCGCGGAAGATGTAACGGGGCTAAACCAGGTACCGAAGCTACGGGTTCATCCTCTGGATGAGCGGTAGAGGAGCGTCGTGTAAGCCAATGAAGGTGTGTTGAGAAGCATGCTGGAGGTATCACGAGTGCGAATGCTGACATGAGTAACGATAAAGGGAGTGAAAAACTCCCTCGCCGGAAGACCAAGGGTTTCTGTTCGACGCTAATCGGAGCAGAGTGAGTCGGCCCCTAAGGCGAGGCCGAAAGGCGTAGTCGATGGGAAACGGGTCAATATTCCCGTACCGGACATGATTGCGATGGGGGGACGGAGAAGGCTAGGTGAGCCAGGCGTTGGTTGTCCTGGTGAAAGTGAGTAGGCTGGTGTCTTAGGTAAATCCGGGACGCTAAGGCCGAGACACGAAACGAACGGACCACGGTCCGGAAGTCATTGATGCCACGCTTCCAGGAAAAGCCTCTAAGCTTCAGATCATGTGCGACCGTACCCCAAACCGACACAGGTGGTCAGGGTGAGAATCCCAAGGCGCTTGAGAGAACTCGGGTGAAGGAACTAGGCAAAATGGTGCCGTAACTTCGGGAGAAGGCACGCCGGCGTAGGGTAATGGGACTTGCTCCCCGAGCCCGAACCGGTCGAAGATACCAGGTGGCTGCAACTGTTTAGTAAAAACACAGCACTCTGCTAACGCGCAAGCGGACGTATAGGGTGTGACGCCTGCCCGGTGCCGGAAGGTTAAGTGATGGTGTTAGGCCTCGGCCGAAGCTCTTGATCGAAGCCCCGGTAAACGGCGGCCGTAACTATAACGGTCCTAAGGTAGCGAAATTCCTTGTCGGGTAAGTTCCGACCTGCACGAATGGCGTAATGATGGCCACGCTGTCTCCACCCGAGACTCAGTGAAATTGAAATCGCCGTGAAGATGCGGTGTACCCGCGGCTAGACGGAAAGACCCCGTGAACCTTTACTATAGCTTCACACTGGACGCTGATGTTGCCTGTGTAGGATAGCTGGGAGGCTTTGAAACCCGGACGCCAGTTCGGGTGGAGCCAACCTTGAAATACCAGCCTGGCATCATTGGCGTTCTCACTCAGGTCCGTTATCCGGATCGAGGACAGTGTGTGGTGGGTAGTTTGACTGGGGCGGTCTCCTCCCAAAGCGTAACGGAGGAGCACGAAGGTACCCTCAGCACGGTCGGACATCGTGCAATGAGTGCAAGAGCATAAGGGTGCTTGACTGCGAGACAGACACGTCGAGCAGGTGCGAAAGCAGGTTCTAGTGATCCGGTGGTTCTGTATGGAAGGGCCATCGCTCAACGGATAAAAGGTACTCCGGGGATAACAGGCTGATACCGCCCAAGAGTTCACATCGACGGCGGTGTTTGGCACCTCGATGTCGGCTCATCACATCCTGGGGCTGAAGTCGGTCCCAAGGGTATGGCTGTTCGCCATTTAAAGTGGTACGCGAGCTGGGTTTAGAACGTCGTGAGACAGTTCGGTCCCTATCTGCCGTGGGCGTTGGATGTTTGAGAAGAGCTGCTCCTAGTACGAGAGGACCGGAGTGGACGACCCTCTGGTGTTCCGGTTGTCACGCCAGTGGCATTGCCGGGTAGCTATGGTCGGACGGGATAACCGCTGAAAGCATCTAAGCGGGAAGCCCCCTTCAAGATGAGACATCCCTGAGACCTAGAGTCTCCTAAAGGGCCCAGCGAGACCAGCTGGTTGATAGGCACGGTGTGGAAGCGCTGCAAGGCGTTGAGCTAACGTGTACTAATGGCCCGTGAGGCTTGACCCTATAACACCCAAGGGGTCTGGTCGCAGTGATAACGAACGAGTGTGAATGCACTCAGAGAACCGGATACGCATCCGCCAGCCAAAGCGCTGACGGACAAGAGACGATCACACAATACTCAGCATGATATGCATTACCTGTTACGCCTGACGACCATAGCACGCGTGAACCACCTGATCCCTTGCCGAACTCAGAAGTGAAACCGCTTAGCGCCGATGGTAGTGTGGGGTCTCCCCATGCGAGAGTAGGTCATCGTCAGGCACTTATACCGCAAAGAACCCAGCCAGTCGGCTGGGTTTTTTGTTGCGCGCTTGAAAGCGCGCCATGACCAGCCCCGGGCACCCTGTGCTCGGGGCTTTTGGGTTGTGTGGTCTCAGGAAAACGCGGGAGGGAAACAAAAAAAAGCCGCTTATCAGAACAGAAGCGGCTTAGGAAGCGCGGTACGAATTAGCGGTGGTACTGCTTTTCGCGTTCAGGTTGCCAGAGAATCGCGTCTACTCGTAAATGTGCGTTTTGCTGGTTGGGTAGAGGCCAGTCGATGGTGTCGCCTACTTTAAGCCCTAGCAGGCTGGCACCAATGGGCGCCATGATCGAAATGGCGTCTTTCGTCGTGCCGAGCGAGTGCGGATACACCAGCGTACGCACCATCTGTTGGTTGCGAGTGAGGTCAGTGAACTGAATTTGACTGTTCATACTGACGACGTTATCGGGAATTTCTTCAGGATCGACCACTTCTCCGCGACTGAGCTCCTCTTGTAAAAGCTCAGCCACCATTTGATCCTTGTCGGTGGCGTTATCGATCAAGCGCTGCAGACGATCTGCGTCGAGCCGATTGATCAAAAGGGGAGGACGCTGCCCCATGATGCTCTCCTTGGCAAACGCGGCCGGACGAGACGGCGCGCGCTGTTAGTCAAATGGTGCTGTCCGGCATAAAAAAAGCCCCTCCATGAAGGAAGGACTCGAGATACCGTCCGAATAGTGTACGACACTTCTAATGAAAAGACGACGCGCTTAGAGTGACGCGCGCAAAGTGCTATGATGCAGGCCGCCGCGTGAGCAAGTATGTGATATCGCGTTTATGGGTTGCAGATTATGTTGAGGTGAAAGGTGAGTGATACGGTACCCATGTCATGGCTTGTTTACTGCCGGCCCGGGTTTGAAAACGATGCGTTGGCTGAAATGCAGCACCATGCGCAGCAGCTGGGCGTGCCCTGTGATCCGGTGCGGGGTGAAGGCTGGGTAAGTGTCACGCGCCAAGACGGAGAAGCCATTAATGATTTACATCGTCAGGCTGCCTTCAAGCGACTCATATTCGCCAGACAAAGTTTAGCGGCACTGCCTGCGTTGACGCTATCTCGGGATGACCGCCTCACGGCCATTCTCGAACAGATCAAAGCAAGCCGTTGGAGTTTCGAAGAGATCTGGCATGAAACGCCGGATACGAACGAGGGGAAAGCCTTAGCGGGCTTGATCAAGGCGTTAACCAAGCCCCTACAGAGCATGCTGAAGAAAAGAGGCGCACTGCGTGGCAAGGCGGGTGGGCGTCGCTTGCACGTGTTTTGGACGGATGGTGACCGGGTTCAGTTAGGGATGAGTTTTCCCGATAACCGCAGCGAGTTAATCAATGGCATTCGTCGGCTGCGCTTTCCTTCTCGTGCGCCCAGTCGTTCGACATTGAAGCTAGAAGAGGCTTGGCACGAGTTCATCCCTCGCGACGAGTGGGAAGAGCGTTTAGCCGCACACATGCAGGCGGCAGATTTGGGGGCAGCTCCGGGTGGCTGGACATGGCAACTGGTACAGCGCGGTATGTATGTCTATGCCATCGATAATGGCCCAATGGACAAGCAGCTCATGGCCACCGGCCAGATCGATCATCTACGCGAGGACGGCTTTACCTGGGAACCGCCGCAGCGGTTGGATTGGCTGGTGTGTGACATCGTCGATAAGCCGGTGCGCGTTTTGGCCATGGTAGAGCGTTGGTTAACGCGCAAGTGGTGCCGCGAGGCGATCTTCAACCTCAAGCTGCCGATGAAGAAGCGTTGGGACGAGGTGACCCGCTGCCTGGCAACGCTGGAAGAGGCGTTAGCAGCCTCGGGTGTCAGCGCCACGATTCGATGCCGCCACCTCTACCACGACCGCGAAGAGGTGACGGTACACGTCAGGCTAGCTCACTGACGTGGGGGACGACGGGTTAGTAGCCCGGCTCATAGAGTCGGATGGTTTCATCTTCAGTGAGTAGCGGTAAAATACGCTGCATCGCCATGGCGCGCTCTTCGCTGGCGTGCCACTCTTTCCAGGCACGCAGGTCGCGCCATTTGGTAATCATCAAACGGCGGTCGGTGTGGCCAAGCTCCACCAAGGTTTCACCACCAACGAAGCCCCGGACGCCCAAGGAGACACGCATCGCCTCGCGTGCTGCGTGTTCATATTCCTCTTCCAAACCGGGCATGATGCGTCGTTCAATGATGATTTTTATCATAGGTCTGTTTCCTAACCGAGAGAGTCGATGACTGATACTACGAATGATCCCGCCGCGTTCGATACTGCATTGGACACTACCGGACTTTACTGCCCGGAACCGATCATGCTGATGCATAACAAAGTGCGTGATATGGCATCGGGCCAAATTTTGAAAGTCGTGGCGACCGATCCTGCCACGACTCGCGATGTGCCAAAGTTTTGCCAATTTCTCGGCCACGACCTGTTGCATCAAGAAAGTGGGGACGATCAGTACGTCTACTTTATCCGCTTGGCATGACCCTGTAGAGCGAGACAAGGCGTTTACCGACTAAAGGGTGAACGCCTTGCGGAGAAGGGTTATGGACTGTCACTACTGGGCACGACCATCATGGCAAGTGCCTCTAACGTGGCGGGGTCCTCTTCCAGAATACGGTTAGCGATATGGCGCTGGAAGAAGTAGACGGTTTGGTGTTGTGAGTGCGCATCGTAAAGGCATGCATCGCCGAGTAAAATCGGCGTCATGGTGGCTTTTTGCTCGTCTGCCAGCACCGCTTCGATGTTACCGTCGCTATATAAACGCCATCCGTACACGGGTTTCATGTGCCAAGGTGCATTGGGGTGGTTCATGCAGAGGGCGTGAGTCCCTAGAGTATCGGGAAGCTGCTGAATGAGCGTGATATCGCCCGACGACTCATACTCGAAGTAGCTAGCTGCCGCAGTCAGCTCGTCGTATTTGTGATCGGGAGGGAGGTCGAAGATTTCGTCTGTTTCAGGGTCACGATAACCGATAAAAACGCCGCTCTCATGGCTATCCAGCTCATGGCACGCGACGAGCGACTCCATCCATGGGACGAGTCCTACCACGTTGCCATCTTCCCTCAGCCCCCAAGCAAGAATCGGCAGGCCGTAGTAGGTGTCGGGACTCGCAGCGAGCTGGTAGACCATCTCCAATCCATCTAGCTCTGGAGCTAAACGAACTAAACACTTGCGCGCCTGCTGACGCTGACGCACGGTTTCCAGGTCGATGACCTGGGCAGAGCGAGTTGACAGGGGTGCGCCCATGGTGTCCCTCCTTGTACTGCGTGGTCACGACGTTGGCAGACAGCGGTAACCGCCTGCCGCACACTTCACCAATAGCACAGCTTGACCACGAGGTTAAGCGTAAACGTCATTTTTAATCCGACACGCAGGGGGAAAAGGCGCTTTTTAACGCGGTATGCTTGTCCCACGCGGTTTGAAACTGCTGCCACGGAGCTTCCGGGCGGTGTAAAGAGAGCCAATTCTGTTGATACGCGGCAACCGAATCAGGAGGGGTGACGGGATGAGCCTCAATCAACTGGTTCACGCTGACGAGCCACTGTTGGGCGTTTTCTGCCAACGTCTCGATCCAAACAGGCGTTTCCACCGACAGGCAGGCCTCGTCGTCAGCCGCTGCCGCGAGCATGTGGTTGGCTTCGCTCAGTCGCTGTTCGGCGAGCAGTAGCGAGCGCAGCATCTCGGCGCTCAACGGTCTCTCTTGAAGGGCTTTCAAGTGATTTTCTAGCGTTGAAGAGTCCTGCTCCCATGTCTGACTGAACTGCTGATCGACCATTCGTTGCAGGTAGCTGAGGGCCGCTTGCTGCTCGCTGATATCGAGGCTTGCCTGTGGAGGCAAGGGGCTGCTGGCCCTTGAAAAACTCTTTTCCCACTCTTCAGAATCAAAAATCGCGTTCCAACTGACGGCGGGTAGCTGCTCGGTTTTAAGCTCGGTCAACTGCGCCAAGCGCGCTTTGTCGTCGTCGCTCAGGGTATCGGGGATGTCGCTATTCCAACAGGCGTCCAGACGCTGCCAAAGGGCGCGTTCGTACAGCCAGTGTTGGCTAGGAGGTGCTACGCGGCCCAGCTGATTGTTACGGGCAGCAACCAAGGAGGTGATTTGGCACTCGCGCAACGCATAGATGTTGAGCATTCCATCGCGAATTTCTGCTACCTCGATCAAGCGCTGCTGGCGTTCAGGGAAGGCGTCAATGTTGCGCGGTTCGGATGGCGCTGGCGGCGACGTATCCAGCGCAGCGGCCAATTGCTGATGATACTGTTCCCAGGCATGTTCAGCGCTATGGTCGCCACAGCCAGACAGCAGCACTCCAGTGGCAGCGATGAGCCACAAGAGACGGGAAGGTAGGGGCATAGATCACTCCTGTTGACTGATTCTTTTAAATCGCCAAGCCAGTAAACATGCAGCCGTGCTGAGACCTGCAATCAGCCCAATCCAGTAGCCGTGTACACCCATAGGTTCAGACATGCTCCCTAGGCCGTAGGTTCCTAGCCAGTGTCCTCCGCCCAAGCCCACGATCCAATACGAGAGTACGGTAATCACCATGACGATACGCGTGTCTTTGTAGCCTCTGAGCGCACCGGCTAAGTTGACCTGTAAGGAGTCGGAGAGCTGGAAAACCACCGCCAATGCAATGATGGTGAGCGCTAATGCCTGAATGTCCGCATTCGAGGTATAGAGCGATATGACCGGGGCGGCTGAAAACCACAAAAGTGTGCTATTGATGGCCGCGACGATGACACTGATGACGATGCCATTCCAAGCCACTTTGCGCGCCATGGCCAAACGCTTTTGCCCCAGCGTGTTTCCCACCCGTACGGTTAGCGCCATGCTTAACGACATCGGTAACATGAACAGGATGGTGGTGTAGCTGAGGGCGATTTGGTGAGCACCAACGGTGACTTCACCGAAGCTGGCAATGAAAAGTGCGATCAGCGTGAACAGCGTTACTTCGACAAAGATGGCCACACCAATCGGTACGCCTACAACGACGAGTTCGCGAATGCCCGCCAAATTGGGCGGCGTCAACTGCTGCCACAGCGCGACACTGCGGTACGTCGTGCCGCGGCGAGTATAGAGCGCCATGGCGATAGCCATGGTCCACATGGAGATGGCGGTGGCAATGCCGCAACCCAATGCGCCGAGGGCGGGAAGCTGCTGCCAACTGCTTGGAAGGCCGGAGCCGAATAGGCTCACTAAACCCTCGCCGCCGTAAATGAGTAAATAGTTACAGGGAATATTAACGCTCAAGCCGACCAAGCTGATCCACAGGGCCGGGCGAGTATGGTTCATGCCGTCAGAAAAGGCCCGAAGCGCTTGAAAGAGAGCAATGCCCGGCATACCAAACGCCACCGCACTAAGATAGGCGGCGGACTCCCGGGCAACGCTAGGCGGCACGTCCATACGTTCGAAAATCGGCGCTACGGCGACCCACAATAACACCGCCGAGACGCACCCTAAGGCCAACGCCACCCACAGCGCTTGATGTACGGCGGGGCGAATGGCGCCATGGCGTTGTCCACCCAGCAAGTGTGCCACGATCGGGGTCAAGCCCATGAGGGTGCCGGTCATGAAGAGCATCAACGGCATCCATAAACTCGACCCGACCGACACCGCCGCCAGGTCGGTGGCGTTGTGCCTGCCCGTCATCATGACATCCACCACGCTCATGCCCGCCTGGGCGAGCTGAGCACCACAAATGGGCAGTGCCAACGCGACCAGGGTGCGGGTTTCAGGCCAGTAGATTGTTTTTATATCGCTAGTAAAGCCGCCCAAGGTATGGCTCCTCTTTAGCAAAGAGACCTAAGAAAAGCCGATAGAGTAGCAGGAGTCGCTGTGGTTTGCCGTCTCCTCTTTAGCCTAGTGGAGGGGCACGGGTATACTGCGCGAAATGAATGACGAAAGTGGCAACATGGTGACACACGAGAAAGAGCGTTGGACCCTGGACGATATCATGGCGCTGTTCGATGGCGTATTTATGGAACACTTTCACACGCGACTCATCAAGGGCGGTGATGAGCCTCTTTATCGCCCCGCGAATGTCGAGTGTCCCTATCATCAGGTGATTTTTGCTCGTGGCTATTTCGCGAGCGCGCTGCACGAGATCAGCCACTGGTGTATCGCAGGAGACAAGCGGCGGCAGCTTGAAGATTATGGGTATTGGTACCTGCCGGACGGGCGTAATGCCGAGCAGCAGCGGGCTTTCGAGCGGGCAGAAATTGCGCCCCAGGCACTCGAGCAGCTGTTCACCCACGCGTGTGGGCGTACCTTCCATGTCAGTGTCGATAACCTGGGCGGTGACGTCGACGTGGATCGCGATGCCTTCGCCCAGAAGGTCGCTGCGAGAGCCCAGCGTTATATGGACGAAGGGCTGCCAGCGCGTGCCAACGCCTTTCATACAGCACTGACGCACTATTATCAGCAGCAAGGCTCGCGCAATGACGCCATCGCCAAGGGGAAAGCGTGTCTAGCCGCGTGTCGGGTTGCTTAATCCTGCTCGTTTAGCTGGCGGTGTAGCGTCAGCATCACTTCGATTTCGTGCTCTGGACGCATTGGCTCCAAGCCAAGATCGTTGAAGGCATCGCTGCGCAGGCGGTGCCACTCTCCGGGGCCGAGATGATCGTACAGTACCTTGGCGGGGGCCAGTTCGACGAACGGGTCCAAGCCGTAGGTATCGAATAACCGTGCTAGTGCGGCGTCGTCATCGCCGTTATCGCTGGTATAGAGCGTCGCCGAGAAGTGGTCGTTCTCCAGCTCGCGGATCACGTCCAGCGGGCTGACCCCCAAGCTCTCCAGCTCTTCGATGCTGTAAGCGCCCATGACGTTGCTATCTTCATTGATCCAGCTATCGTCCGGCTGAATCAACGTTTGCTTGATACGCCCATCGGGTAACGACCAGGCGATGGAGAGCGGCAGGCCATTATCTTCGCCTGTTTCGATGGCAATGAAGCCAGGATAGTCAGCCACGCAGTTGCTCCTTTTAAGCGTCCGTATCGATGCGGAAAAAACGCTGGGCGGTGCGCGTCGTGGCAGCCCCCAGCTCGGTGTCACTCACATCATGCCAACGGGCGATCTCTTGCACGATCCACGGCAGCAGGGCCGGTTCATGGCGACGGCCCTTCAACTTGGCCGGCAAATTGCGGGGCAGCAAATAAGGGCAGTCGGTTTCGACCATGAGTCGCTCCAGAGGAATGTCCCGCACCAAGTCACGTAGATGGTGCCCTCGGCGCTCGTCGCAAATCCAGCCGGTGAGGCCGATGTGAAGGTCGAGATCGAGATACCCATGTAGGGTCGCTCGATCCGCCGTGAAGCAGTGTATCACTGCATCGCTAATGTCATCTCGCCAGCTGCGCAGGATATCGCGCATGCGCTCGCCGGCATCCCGCTCATGTAGAAACAGTGGCAGGCCACTGTCGGCGGCCAGCGCCAGCTGGGCTTCGAAGGCGAGCTCTTGCGCTTGCGGTGTGGAGAAGTTGCGATTGAAATCCAGCCCGCACTCGCCCACGGCCACCACCTCAGGAAGGCGGTAGAGCGCCCGCATGTCTTGTGCCACCGTGTCGTTCCAGCTACTGGCGTCATGGGGGTGCACGCCCGCCGTGGCGTAAACGCCCTCGAACCGCTGGGCCATCGCCACTGCCTGCTTGGCATGGGCCACGTCGGTGCCGGTCACGATCAACGTCCGCACCTGTGCGACTCTGGCTCTGGCGATCACGTCGTCTAGGTCGCGCTGAAAGCTCTCATGGGTCAAGTTCGCGCCAATGTCCACCAAAGGAGTTTCCGGGCGAAACCGTAGCGCCTCGGGCAAAAACGTATCGGCTGTCGTGGTCGTCAAGCGTGTCCCCTTGTCCAGATGGTGAAAAGCGTATTGTAAAGGTCGGTACGCGCCTCGGCTAATACCAAAGGTGTGCCCGTTCGCATTGCGTCGCCCTACGCGGTGGTGAACACTGCAACGGTGAGTCTCTATGAACAATAACGACATCAAGGAGTGACCATGGCAACGATAACCCCCAAGATATTGCCGGCGACCGCTTCCGCCACACAGCCGCCTCTATTGATCAAAGAGCTGCTGGAATCGGGTGTTCGCATGGCGGGTAACAATCACATCGTTTACCGCGATCAATGTCGTCATGACTATCGTCGCTTTCAAGAGCGGGTGCATCAATTGGCTCACGCGCTCACCGCCCAAGGAGTGCAGGCAGGGGATGTGGTCGCCGTGCTCGACTGGGATAGCCATCGTTATCTGGAGTGTTTTTTTGCCATTCCCATGATAGGCGCAGTACTTCACACCGTGAATGTCAGGTTAGCGCCAGAGCAGATTCTCTATACCATGGAGCACGCGGAAGACGTGTTCGTACTGGTGCACGAAGACTTCGTTCCCTTGCTAGAGCCGCTTGCCGCTCGGCTACCGAACATTCGAGGGTACGTGCTCTGCCAAGAGAGCGAGCAGTCTGTAGAGACTTCGCTGCCACTGGTGGGCGAGTTTGAAGCCTTACTCGCTCGACAGCCGCCCCATTATGACTTTCCCATCTTTGACGAAAACGCGGTAGCCACTCTGTTCTACACCACGGGCACGACAGGCAACCCCAAAGGGGTTTTCTTTACCCATCGTCAGCTCGTGTTGCATACCCTGAGCGAAGCCAGCACCTTCCAGGCGCCAGGGTTCGAGCTGCTCAATCGGGATAAGGTGTACATGCCCATTACGCCCATGTTCCATGTGCATGCGTGGGGCGTGCCTTATACCGCGACCCTGTTGGGGGCCACGCAGGTCTACCCCGGCAAGTACGAACCCGACATGTTGGTCAAACTGTTGGTGAGCGAAAAAGTCGATTTTTCACACTGCGTACCGACGCTACTCAACATGGTGGTGAGTGCTGATGCCATCGCGACGAAGAAGATCGATATTTCGGGTTGGAAAGTGTTGGTGGGAGGAAGTGCGTTGACCCAAGCGTTGGCCAGTCGTGCTTGGGCGCTGGGCATCGATACGCGCAGCGCTTACGGTATGTCGGAGACCTGCCCGCTATTGACCGCCGATATATTACCCAAAGACGTCGCCGATGCCGATTTCGAGCATCAGCTGCCCTGGCGCTGCAAAGCAGGGTTACCCGTGCCATTCGTCAAACTTCAAGTCGTCGATACCGATGGTGAGCCACTTCCCCATGATGGCCACAGCATTGGCGAGGTGCGCGTGCAAGCACCCTGGCTGACCCAGGCGTATTATAAAGAGGACGCGCGCAGTGAGGAGTTATGGCGCGATGGCTGGCTACACACCGGGGATGTGGGATCGCTCGATGAGCACGGTTTTTTGTCGATCAGTGACCGCATGAAAGATGTGATTAAAACCGGGGGCGAATGGCTCTCATCGCTGGCCCTCGAAAGCTATATCAGCCAGTGCCCCGGCGTGGCAGAGGTCGCGGTGATTGGCGTAGCGGACGATAAATGGGGCGAAAGGCCCGCCGCGCTCGTAGTGCCCAGCGATCATAAAACGCCGCCTACCGTCGAGGCGATTCAAGGTTTCATGGAGCAGTTCGTGGCGCAGGGAAAACTCAACCGCTGGGGGGTTCCATCCCTGATTCGTATCGTCGATGAGATACCCAAAACCAGCGTTGGCAAGTTGGATAAAAAGCGTATCCGCACCGAGATGTAACCCGCCAACACGCGCCTGCGATGCCCACCGCAGGCGCTCCTGCCATCGAGACGTCATTCGGTTACCCCGTAAGCCCGGTCCATGCGTTACACTGTGCGCCTCACGACGAAGGAGGACACTGCGTGACCTTGTTACGACTCGAACAGCTGCAACTCGCTTACGGCACCCAAGTACTGCTTAACCGCGCCGACCTAACGGTTGAAAGAGGCGAGCGGCTGGCGCTGGTCGGGCGCAACGGCACCGGTAAATCCACCCTGCTCAAGCTCGTGGCGGGCGACATTCAAGCGGATGATGGCACCATTTGGCGTGCGCCCGGTTTGAAAATTGGCGTGCTGGCTCAAGAGCTGCCTGAATCCTCGGGTATGACCATTTTCGATATGGTGGCGCAAGGCCTGCCGGAAGCGGGCGAGCTGCTGTCGGAGTATCAGCACCTGATCAATGACCCGGACCCGGACATGAACCGCATGGCGACGCTACAGACGCGCCTTGAAGCCATCGATGGCTGGTCCTTCCATCAGCGAATCGATGTGGTACTGACCCGGCTCGGTTTGCCCCCAGACGCCGAGATGAGCGCACTATCCGGCGGTTGGCGGCGGCGAGTAGCGCTGGCCCGTGCGCTGGTTTCCGAGCCTGACCTACTGCTGCTCGACGAGCCGACCAACCACCTGGATCTCGACACCATTGCGTGGCTGGAAGAGCAGCTATTGGCCTTCAACGGTGCGGTACTGCTGATCACCCACGATAGGGCATTTTTGTCGAAACTCGCGACGAACATCCTGGAGCTCGACCGTGGGAAGCTCGGGCGTTATCCCGGTGTCTACGCCGAATACCAAGAGCGCAAGCAGCACGAGCTGGAGGTCGAGTCGCGCGAGAATGCGCTGTTCGATAAAAAATTGGCCCAAGAAGAGGTATGGATTCGTCAGGGCGTCAAGGCGCGGCGTACGCGTAATGAAGGCCGTGTGCGCGAGCTTGAAAAAATGCGCGTGGAGCGTAGCCAGCGCCGCGAGCGGCAGGGGACGGCGAATCTTACCGTGGATAGCGGCGAGCGGACCGGTAAGCGCGTGGTCGAGCTAAAAGGGGTCACCCAGCGCTTTGGTGACGACGTAATCTTGCGCAACGTGAACCTGGAAGTCATGCGGGGTGACCGCATTGGCTTCTTGGGGCGCAACGGTGCCGGTAAAACCACGCTGCTGAAGATTTTGCTCGGCGAACTGGCACCCACCGAGGGCAGCGTTCAGTTAGGCACCAACCTCAAAGTGGCCTACTTCGACCAGCTGCGGGCCGGTCTCGAGCTGGAAAAAACGGTGTATGACAACGTAGCGCAAGGCAGTGACCGGGTGAACGTGGGCGGTAAAGACCGCCATGTCATGAGCTATCTGCAAGATTTTCTCTTCACTCCAGACCGGGTTCGCCAGCCGGTAAAAGCGCTGTCAGGAGGCGAATCCAACCGTCTGCTGTTGGCCAAGCTGTTCACCCAGCCCGCCAACGTACTGGTGCTGGATGAGCCGACCAACGACCTAGACATGGAAACCCTGGAGCTGCTCGAAGAGCTACTGCTCGATTTTGACGGCACGCTGCTGCTGGTCTCCCACGACCGAACCTTCATGGATAACGTCGTCACCAGCATGCTGGCGTTCGAAGGGGAAGGGCGCGTGCGCGAGTACGTCGGCGGCTACACGGACTGGATTCGCCAGGGTGGCCAATTGCCGCCAGCGCCCTGGGAGGGTACGGCACGTCAGCACACCGAACCCACCCGCACCGCAGAGGAAAAGGCGCCACCGGCACCCGCCGGGGAGCCTGCAAAGAAAACCGTCAAACTCTCTTATAAGCTGCAGCGTGAATTGGATGCGCTGCCTGCGGAGATCGAGCGGCTAGAGAGTGACATCGAAGCGCTGGAGCAAGAGGTAGGAGACCCGGCCTTTTATCAGCAGGAAGCCACGGTGGTGACCGCCAAACTGCAGGCGCTCGAAAAGGTACAGCAGGCGTTGGACGCTGCCATGGAGCGGTGGATGGAGCTGGAAGCCATGGCAAACGGTGAGTAACGTGTCTATCGATGTTCCAAAGGCCCCGCAAGGGGCCTTTGGCGTTGGGCGTCTCACTCGTCGCTTTTTTCGCCTTTCTTGCCAACCCGAACGGCAAGCACGTCGCACTGGGCTCCGTGAAGAACGCCTGTCGACGTAGAGCCTAACAGCAGGGCGAAGCCGTGGCGTCCATGGGAGCCGACCACGATCAAGTCGACGTTGTGCTCATCGGCGAAACGGTGGATCTCCGTGTCGGGCATACCCACGACCACGTGTTGATCTGCGGCTTCGACGTGGGGAGCGGCGATCTCGGCTAGACGCTTCTTGGCGTGGTCATCGAGCTGGTCCTGGATGCTGGTAAGGTCCATCGGAATGTCGCCGCCGTAGGCAAAACCTAAAGGCTCCAGGGTGTGCATGATCGAGATTTTAGCGCCGTTATTGCGCTCGGCAATCGCCACCGCACGCTCAAGAATTTTGTGAGAGTCCTTGGTTAAGTCAACGGCGACCAGGATATGGCGATAGCTCATGGCGTATCTCCTTGGTGATGTGCCACACGTAAAGGCTGTGTTCGATACCTTCACTTTAGGCGTAGAGGTGACTCTTAACAACGACCTAGATCAGGGTTTCGATACATTGCCAAATGAGTTTGACGAAAAGAGGGTAGGTGTTGCAATGGAATGGTTGATCATCGTTTTTATTCTGATGTTTGTGATTGCGCCGGTCATGTGGCTAAAACCCAGCCCGCGCCAGCAGCGTCAAATGGCGCTGCGCTCAAGTGCCGGAAAACAGGGCGTGACGGTAAAAATGGCCAAACCGCCGTTGCATCACTTTCGAGGCACCATGCCCGCCTATCGCTGGCACTACCCGCAGTCAGCACCCGGGCCAGATTTTTTGCTGGTGAGGGATTCCAACGCCAGCGACGCATTAGAACCTTACCACGCCGGCTGGCGCTGGCGCATCGCGCCGCTGCGTCCGTTGCCCGATGTGGCCAGTCAACATTTGCAAACCTTACTCGAACACCTGCCTCAGGACGCGTTGGTCCTAGAGTCTAACGCCCATTCGCTGACGCTATGGTGGTGGGAATCACAAACCGCCGAACGGTTCACCCGCTATTTGTCGGATATCGAACCGCTCAAAGAGGCATTGAGCGGCCTGTCAGACCGCCCACCTGTCAAGCCGCTGGAGACAGGTGGCACGGAAGAAGAAGGAAGCGAGAAGGGGTAGAGCGTTAAGCGGAGGGCCCGTCTTGGTCTCTGGCCTGAATGGCGAGGCCGTTGGATTCGATCAGCGCGAGCCACTTTTCCAACTGTTCCAAGTCGTCTTCGCTCAAGCCTGCCAGCATCTCCTGGCGGGCGGCGAGCACGACACTGTCGATCTGCTCCAACAGCGGCATCGCTGCCGGGGTGAGGTAGATGCGTTTGCTGCGGCGGTCGTTATCGCAGGCGCGACGCTCAACTAAACCTTGCTCCTCCAACTGCCCCAACGTCCGCACCAGGGACGGGGCTTCCACCCCAATCGCGCGAGCCAAATCGCACTGTGGGTTGCCTTCGCCCAACTTCCAAAGATGATACAGCGTCACCCAGCGGGTCTGGGTCAGCCCCAGTGGCGCAAGCCTGCGATCGAGAATCGAGCGCCACAGGTGGGGCAAGCGAGCAATACGAAAACCAATTGTTGATGCCATAGGTAACTAACTGCCAAAAAGTGTAAGTGGGCGAATTGTCATAAGCTGCGCCGCTGAATGCAAGGCGTTCCGTTACTCGGTCGCTTGGGCATCGTCTGGGGAAGCGCCGTTACCCGGAACGAAACGACGCAGATTCAACGCGCTCAGACCGCTTGGTCGAATCGTGCCATCGGCCACGGTGGCGGCGTTGGCATCTTCCGAGACGGTAAACCGAATCAGCCCCAAACGCTGCCCGCCGTCGGTCATGATATCGACGCGCCACTCGCCCGAGGGGTCTTCGGGAAAGTTCTGCTTATGGCTCCAGGCACGATAACCCTGTTCCCGACCGCCGTTGATCGCTAATGCCACGGTGTCCATCGCTTCGCCATTATGATGCCACGCATGGTAAATCGTTTCGCTCAGCCCTCGCGGGGCGCGAATGGCCGTATAGACATACAGGCCATTGTTGCGAATGGCTTCGGGCGTCAGTGTCAGCGAGCCTTGGGGAGTGCGCTGCTGCGTATCAAAAGCGGGGGAGAGCGCCGTGCTGGTCATCCATAGACTGGCGGGCGGCACCCACACACGGCCAAGCCACGCCCCATAGGCCAGCGCCACGGTGAGCGCGAAAAATCCCAACCAGCGAGCTGGCGAGCGTTTTTTGAGTAGATGCCAGAAACTGGGAAGGGCCACCAGGACGGTCAGCACCAAGGCGAGCAGCAGGCTCTGGCCGGTGGTGAGATGCACCATGATAGGCAAGATGACCAGAAGCACCAGGAAGACGCACTGGGCATGAAACATGAAATAGAGACTGCGCCAGCGCCCAGCGAGCTTGTAGTAGAGCGGGTCGATGATCGACCACACGGCCATACCCATCACCAACAGCGCGAATAGCGCTTGGCCGCTGTTCCACACGGTGGTCACCAGAATGAAAGGCAGGGTAAAAAACAGCGTCTCCTGGTGAATCATTTGCGCAATGAAGGCCGTCACGCCTTTTGGCAACGTGGGGTGGCCGCGATGGGAAAGCCAGCGGCCAATCAAGCTTTCAGAGAGCAGCAGCAACCAAGCCAACAGCAGCCCAAGTGCCAGGGCCGCGCCCAGCCACTGCTGACGGTCTACGAGGAAAAAGCTGCCCAGCCCAGCCGCAAATGCCAACGGCGGCCAGAGCCAGCTCCAAGGTTTCAGCCGCTCGACGATCCGTTCGACGCGCCCTTGCAAGGCTTCCATGCGGGCGGGCGTTAAGAGTGTCCCCATAGCGTTAAAAACTCATCAATGAAACGTATATGATCGTTGGGATCGCAGGTAAAGTCGATGCGATGCGTCAGTGTGAGGGAAAAAAGCGCAAGAAATGTGTGCATGAGTCAACGAGCGGCTCCTGCGAGCGGATTAGCCAAAAGTCAGGGCTTGACGTTCCGGTGTAACTCAACCAAGCTAAGGCAATCAAACGACCGTATGAAATGCGTGGCAGGCACGTCCACGGCGTGCCAGCCCGAACTTGTGGAGAGAGCGCGGATGATCTATCAAGGCAACGCCATCACGGTGGAGCGTCGTGACACCCAGGGTGGCAATGACATCGCAATGCTCACTTTCGATTTGAAAGATGAGTCCGTCAACAAGCTATCCAGCGCCGTCGTGGCTGAACTCGGCGACGCCGTCCAAGCCCTCCAAGCCGAAAACGGTTTGAAAGGGTTGATGATTCGCAGTGCCAAAGACGCCTTCATCGTCGGTGCTGACATTACCGAATTCCATAGCCTGTTCGATAAGGGTGAAGAGTACTTGGTAGAGATGAACCTCAAGGTTCACGATATTTTCAACGCCATCGAAGACCTGCCTTTCCCCACCGTGACGGCGATCAATGGCCTAGCGCTTGGCGGTGGCTGCGAAGTTCTGCTGACCACCGATTTCCGCGTGATGAGTGAGAAAGCCAAAATTGGCTTACCGGAAACCAAGCTGGGTATCCTGCCGGGCTGGGGTGGTTGCGTACGCCTGCCGCGTCTGATCGGTGCCGATAATGCCGTCGAGTGGATTGCCGGTGGTACCGAAAATCGCGCTGACGCCGCGCTAAAAGTAGGCGCAGTAGACGCGGCCGTTGCTCATGAGCTGCTCGAAGAAGCGGCGCTGGACATTCTCGACCGCGCCAATGCAGGCGAGTTGGACTATCACGCCCGTCGCGACGAGAAAACATCACCGCTCAAGCTCAATGCCATCGAGCAGATGATGGCGTTTGAAACCGCTAAAGGGTACGTGGCTGGCAAAGCAGGCCCGCACTATCCCGCCCCGGTGGAAGCGATCAAAGTGATCCAAAAAGGCGCCGGTGAAACCCGCGCCCGCGCTCAGGCGATCGAAGCCAAATCGTTCGCCAAGCTGGCGCTAAGCAGCGTTGCCTTTAACCTGGTCGGCCTGTTCCTGAACGACCAGGTCGTTAAGAAGAAGGGCAGCAAGTACGAAAAGCAGGCCCAGCCGGTCAAACAGACCGCCGTGTTGGGTGCCGGCATCATGGGGGGCGGTATCGCCTACCAAAGTGCCAGCAAAGGCACGCCCATCCTAATGAAAGACATCAAGGATGACGCCATCGAGCTCGGCCTCAAAGAGGCACGCAAGCTGTTTGCCAAGCAGGTAGAGCGTAAAAAGCTGACCACCGAGCAGATGGCCGAGAAACTTTCCAACATCCGCCCGACGCTCTCCTACGGCGATTTCGGTAACGTCGATTTGGTCGTGGAAGCCGTGGTCGAGAACCCCAACGTCAAAGATGCCGTGTTGACCGAAGTGGAAGGCGTGGTAGGTGAGAACACGATTCTGACCTCCAATACGTCGACCATTTCGATCAACCGCCTGGCCAAAAACCTGAAGCGCCCGGAAAATTTCTGCGGCATGCACTTCTTCAACCCGGTTCATCGCATGCCGCTGGTCGAGGTCATCCGTGGTGAGAAAACCTCGGACGCCGCCGTGGCAGCGACCGTCGCCTACGCCCGCGCCATGGGTAAAACCCCCATCGTGGTGAATGACTGCCCAGGGTTTCTGGTCAACCGCGTACTGTTCCCTTACTTCGGTGGCTTTAGCTTCCTGGTCGAGCAGGGCGCCGACTTCCAGCGCGTGGATAAAGTCATGGAGAAGTTTGGCTGGCCCATGGGCCCGGCCTATCTGCTGGATGTCGTCGGCATGGATACCGCCGTGCACGCCAACGACGTGATGGCCGAAGGCTTCCCGGATCGTATGGCACGTGAAGGCAAAACGGCGATTCAAGTGATGTACGACAACCAGCGCCTGGGCCAGAAGAACGACAAAGGCTTCTACGCTTACGAAGAAGATAAGAAGGGGAAGCCGAAGAAGGTCAGCGACGAGCAGGCTTACGCGTTAGTAAAAGAAGTGGTGAAAGAGCAGAAAGAGTTTTCGGATGAAGACATCATCGCTCGCATGATGGTGCCGCTGTGCCTGGAGACCGTACGCTGCCTGGAAGATGGCATTGTCGATACGCCAGCAGAAGCCGATATGGCGCTGATTTACGGCATTGGCTTCCCTCCCTTCCGTGGCGGTGCGCTGCGCTACATCGACGCGCTGGGCGTAGCCGAGTTTGTTGCGCTGGCCGACCGTTTGGCCGAAGAGCTGGGGCCGCTGTACGCGCCCACCGAGAAGCTGCGCGCCATGGCCAAGAACAACGAGCAGTTCTACGCTGGCACCACGGCAAACGCTCAGGCCTAAGTCACCACCCACAGGAGAAATAAGATGAGTTTGAATCCGAGAGATATCGTGGTGGTTGACGGTGTTCGTACCGCCATGGCGAAAGCGAAAAACGGCGCCTTCCGCAACGTGCGTGCCGAAAACCTCTCCGCTGCCGTCATGCAGGCGCTGTTTACCCGAAATCCGAACCTGGATCCGTCGGAAGTGGATGATGTGATCTGGGGCTGCGTTAACCAGACGCTGGAACAGTCCATGAACATCGCCCGCAACGCGGCGATCATGACCGGCATTCCGCGCTCGGTACCCGCGCAAACGGTCAACCGCCTATGCGGTTCTTCGATGACCGCGCTGCATATTGCCGCTGCGAACATTAAAGCCGGCATGGGCGACTTCTACGTGATTGGCGGTGTGGAGCACATGGAGCACGTGCCCATGGCCCACGGGGTCGATGTCAACCCGGCGGCGAGCAAGTACGCAGCCAAAGCCGCCATGATGATGGGCCTCACGGCGGAACTGCTGGGTAAAATGCACGGCATTTCCCGCGAAGACCAGGACAAGTTCGGTGTCCGTTCCCATCAGCGCGCTCAAGCGGCGATGGAGAAAGGCTACTTCGATAACGAAATTATCGGCGTTGAAGGCCACGACCAGCGCGGCTTCAAAGTACTGGTAAAAAACGACGAAGTGATTCGCGCCGATGCCAGCCTGGAATCCATGGCGAACCTGAAACCGGTTTTTGATCCTCGCAACGGTACCGTAACGGCGGGCACCTCGTCAGCGCTCTCCGTGGGGGCGTCTGCCATGGCCGTCATGAGCTACGAGCGCGCCCAGGCGCTGGGGCTGGAGCCGATTGCCAAAGTGCTCTCGACCGGTGTGGCGGGCTGCGATGCCTCCATCATGGGCTATGGCCCGGTGCCCGCGTCCAAGAAAGCCTTGAAAGCGGCTGGTTTGTCCGCGGCGGACATTGAAACCGTCGAGCTGAACGAGGCGTTTGCCGCACAGGGGCTGCCAGTGTTGAAGGACCTAGGCTTCCTGGACGCCATGGACGAAAAAGTGAACCTGCACGGCGGTGCCATTGCCTTGGGTCACCCGTTGGGCTGCTCCGGGTCGCGCATTTGTACGACGCTGCTGAACGTCATGCAGCAGCGCGATACCACCTTGGGCCTAGCCACCATGTGTATTGGCATGGGGCAAGGGGTTGCCACGGTGTTCGAGCGTTTGAAGTAATACGCGCTCTTCCCCGTGATGAAAACGGCACCCTGAGCGGTGCCGTTTTTCGTTTCAAGGCGTTAAAACAATCCGTTATCCAACCCGGCAGCGAGAGTCATGCCCAACTCCTCGGCTTGGCGGATAAACGCCTCCTGCCACTCGCCACGAAAAATCAGCGGGTCCTGAACCCAGCGCCAACGTAGCCCTGTGACGATGCCCTCCACCGCCCGACGAGTACCCGTGCCGTCATGTCCCGCACGGATATAAAGCGCGCAGGGCAGGCCCTGCTTCTCGTCCAGTACCCCGTAGTAGCTGCGGTCGAAAAAATCTTTCAGCGCGCCACTCATGGTGCCTAGGTTTTCGGTCGTTCCCAGGACGATGCCATCGCAATGGAGGATGTCCGTTGGCCCTGCTTCGAAAGGCGTTTTGACGATGCACGTCACGGATTCGATATCGTCATGTTCTGCCCCTCGCTGCACGGCATCGCGCAAGGCACGGGTATTGACGGAAGGGGAGTGGGCGACGATTAATAAGCGTTTCATTCGACGTTCTTCAGGCAATTGGCGGTGAGTTCAAGAGGTGCCACACTGTAAGCACTCCATGGCATAGCCTAGTCGCCTTTGGGTACACCCATCAAACGCTCTTACACGGCATCTTGGATAAGGTATCAAGCGTTGAACGATCAACCAGGGAATTGCGTCATGCGTCAGCAGGCCAAAGCGATAGGGATCGCCACTCTTTGTACATTGACACTCTTACTGGCGGGCTGTGCAGGGCAATCACGCCCGACTGCCGTTGACGACCGCCCGACGGCTACCGCTCTCCATCAAACGGCGTCAGCGCCCAGCGCGCAAGAAGGGCCACCTTCCTCCGTGGCGCATGCCGACGATTGGGCGCCGCCGCTACAGGTGAGCCCAGAAGAAGCCGCCGCCTATTACGTCAGCCGATTAGCGGACCGTCGATTCGTCAGCCAGTATGGCGGGTCCGATAACCCAAGGCCTTGGTACATTGCTGCGGAACGTTTGGGTGAGATTGGCATGCCGGCCGTGCCCCTGCTGTTTGCTAGGCTTCATACCGATGACGCTTATGAACTGATGTTGGTGCTGTATGCGCTGCAGTTAGCCACCCAGGACCCACTCGTGACTTTTCAGACAGGGGGGGAGTCCGTTCGACTGCCGACGGTACTCGACCCTAGTGCCAATGAGGAGAATCGGCGCATTGCACGGCAGTGGTGGGAGAGTTACGCCACGCAGTTAGAGTTACGCTAAATTCTTCGCTACATTACGTTTTGCTATCACACCCGTCGCATAGGAGAGCATTATGGCTTTTGCACTATCTTCAATGAGCGTCACCAGCTCGGCGTTTGCACATCACCAAGCGATTCCTGCCAAGCACACCGGCGAGGCCGAAGACGTGTCCCCAGCGCTGTCGTGGGAGGGCGCCCCGGAAGGTACCAAGGGCTATGCGGTGATCTGTCATGATCCGGATGCGCCATTGGTGAAGGAGGGCGGTTACGGTTTCGTTCACTGGGTGCTTTACAACTTGCCTGCTGAGACCACCTCGCTGGAAGAAAATACCGCGTTGGGAACGTCTGGCATGACCGATTTCGGCAAGCCAGGATACGGTGGGCCCATGCCTCCCGAGGGGCATGGCAGCCACCTTTACTATTTCTGGGTGCTGGCGCTGGACGAACAGACGTCACTGCCCGAGGGGCTGACATTGCCTGAGTTACTCACCGCCGTGGAGCCCCATCTACTGGGAATGAATCGTCTGGTTGGTACCTACCAGCGCGGCTAATACGGCACCAGGCTGGAGCATTGCGCTCAAGCCGTGTAGGCTCCGTCGCTTGCTATTGTTTGCCTGACTGTCTGCTGCGATGGAGCCTTTGATGAGTAACCTGCCTAACTGCCCTGCCTGTGCCTCCGAGTTTACCTACGATGATGGCCTGCAATATGTCTGCCCCGAGTGTGGCCATGAATGGTCGGAAGAGGCGAACGACAGCGAGGTGGTCTCGGATGGCGGCATTCGTGATGCAAACGGCAACCTGCTCGCCGATGGTGACTCGGTGACCGTGATCAAAGACCTCAAAGTCAAAGGCAGCTCCTTGGTCGTCAAAGTAGGCACCAAAGTGAAGAACATTCGATTGGTGGACGGCGATCACGACATCGACTGCAAAGTCGAGGGTATCGGCCCAATGAAACTGAAGTCGGTGTTCGTCAAGAAAGCTTAAACGTCACTCCTTCTTTTAAAGCCTGCCGCTTGCGAGCAGGCTTTCTTTTGTCGTGTGCCATAGCTTTCCTAAATGATAATGATTGGCTTTTTTGATGTTATCAGCCGCGAACGTGCTAAGAAGTCGCGCTATTTGATAAGGATTTTGCAGAAGGGCTTCACATCAAATTTATACAGGACTAAAATGGTACCCAATTAACGGGTAGGCCAACGGCTCGGCCCCACGCGATGGCAAACGGAGTGACTATGCTCAAGCTTTCTCGGCTGACAGACTATGCCGCTGTGGTGATGGCGCAAATTGCCCGTCATCCCCAGGCGTCGCATGCGGCGGCTGACTTAGCAGAAGCGGTACAGCTGCCCCATCCCACCGTGAGTAAAACCTTAAAAATGCTGGTGAAGGCTGGACTGTTAGAGTCTCAGCGCGGTGTTCAAGGGGGGTACCGCCTGGCACGCCCCGCGTCGCACATCACGGCGGCCGACATCATTAGCGCCATCGAGGGGCCTGTCGCGATGACCGAGTGCAGCCAAGCGGAAGGCGGCTGTGAACTGGTCGCCACCTGTGGCGTAGCAGATAACTGGCAGCGGGTATCGTTGGCTATTCGCACGCTGTTAGAGAGCGTCACGCTGGCTCACTTAGCGGACACCGCGCCCATCAAGCTACCCGTACAGTTACCGATTCAAAGTATCAGCCTATCGGCGGCATCGGCTTAAACCGTTAGGCAATTTAACCCTATTCACGGCGAGCTAACCTCGCCACCCAACTGCCCGGAGGGTATCACCATGGCAAGCGAAGAAATGGAACAGTTGGTTCGTCGCGAGTACAAAGATGGTTTTGTAACCGATATTGAAAGCGACACACTGCCACCTGGCCTGGATGAAAACACCATCGCCTTCATCTCCAAGAAGAAAGGCGAGCCGGAGTGGATGCTGGAGTGGCGCCTGGACGCTTACCGTCAGTGGTTGAAGATGGAAGAGCCGTCCTGGGCACACCTGAACTATCCGCCCATCGATTACCAAGAGATCTCCTATTTCAGTGCGCCCAAGCGCCCTGAGGATCGTCCCCAGAGTCTCGACGAAGTCGACCCCAAACTGTTGGAAACCTACGAAAAGCTGGGTATTCCGCTGCATGAACGTGCAGCCTTGGCAGGTGTGGCCGTCGATGCGGTTTTCGACTCCGTCTCTGTCGCGACGACCTTCAAGAAAGAGCTGGCCGAAGCAGGCGTGATTTTTTGCTCCATTTCCGAAGCGATTCGCGACTACCCGGATCTGATCAAGCAGTACCTCGGCACCGTCGTGCCCGTAGCGGATAACTACTTCGCTGCCCTGAACTCTGCGGTGTTCACCGATGGCTCGTTCGTCTTCGTACCGGAAGGCGTGAAGTGCCCGATGGAACTCTCCACCTACTTCCGTATCAACGCGGCCAACACGGGCCAGTTCGAGCGGACGTTGATCATCTGTGAAGACCGCGCCCAGGTCTCCTACCTGGAAGGCTGCACCGCGCCAATGCGCGACGAGAATCAGCTGCACGCTGCCGTGGTCGAACTGGTCGCCCTGGATGACGCCTACATCAAATACTCCACCGTTCAGAACTGGTATCCCGGTGACGAAGAGGGTAAAGGCGGCATCTACAACTTCGTGACCAAACGCGGCGACTGCCGCGGTGAGCGTTCACGCATCAGCTGGACACAGGTAGAAACCGGCTCTGCGATTACTTGGAAATACCCCTCTTGCGTGCTGCGCGGTAAAGACAGCATCGGTGAATTCTATTCTGTTGCAGTAACGAACGGCCGCCAGCAGGCGGATACCGGCACCAAGATGATTCACATTGGTGAGGGCACGCGTTCCTACATCGTGGCCAAGGGGATTTCGGCGGGTAAGAGCGACCAGTCCTACCGTGGCCTCGTCAAGATCGGGCCTCGTGCCAAGGGGGCGCGTAACTTTACCCAGTGCGATTCGCTGCTGATCGGTGACAAGTGCGGGGCGCACACCTTCCCGTACCAAGAGATCGGTAACAGCACGGCGACCATCGAGCACGAAGCAACGACTTCCAAGATCGGTGAAGATCAGCTCTTCTACTGCCAGAGCCGCGGTATCTCCGAAGAGGACGCGGTCAGCATGATCGTGAACGGCTTCTGTAAAGACGTTTTCCAAGAGCTACCGATGGAGTTCGCGGTAGAAGCGGAAGCGCTGCTGAACGTTACCCTGGAAGGCGCGGTGGGCTAACCGCTCCGGCACCCAACACCATTTTTAGGGCGTCGCGCTCGCGACCCGCATGTATTCAAAAGGCGATCACTATGTTGCAAGTTAATGATTTACACGTCACCGTCGAAGGCAAAGAGATTCTGAAAGGCCTGACACTCACCATCAACGCCGGTGAAGTGCATGCCATCATGGGCCCCAACGGCGCGGGTAAATCCACGTTGTCAGCGGTTATTGCTGGTAAAGATGGCTACGAAGTAACCCAAGGCAGCATCACGTTCGAAGGTCAGGACGTGCTGGAAATGGAAATCGAAGAGCGCGCCCAAGCGGGTCTGCTGCTGGGTTTCCAATACCCGGTCGAAATTCCGGGCGTGAAAAACATATACCTGCTGAAGTCCGCGCTGAACGCTCAGCGCGCTGCCCGTGGTGAAGGTGAAATGCCTGCCCCCGAATTCATGAAGCTGGTGAAAGAGAAGCTTGGCTTCATGAAAATGGACGCCAGCTTCCTGCAGCGTGCGGTGAACGAAGGTTTCTCCGGCGGTGAGAAAAAGCGCAACGAAATTCTGCAGATGCTGGTACTGCAGCCGAAGCTGGCCATGCTGGACGAAATCGACTCTGGCCTCGACATCGACGCCATGAAAGTCGTCGCCGATGGCGTGAACAGCCTGCGTGCCGAAGAGCGCGCCATTCTGCTGGTCACCCACTATCAGCGCCTGCTGGACTACATCGTACCGGACAAAGTCCACGTACTGGTCGACGGCCGCATCGTCAAAACCGGCGATGCCGAGCTTGCCAAAGAGCTAGAGGCCAACGGTTACGAAGGCATTGAGGAGTCCGTGGCATGAGCGATACCCAAACCTTTCTGGACACGCTAGCGGCGCGCAGTCAGCAGCGCGCTGGCGAGCCCACCTGGATCGCCGCTCGCCGTCAGGCGGGCGCGGCCCGCTTCGAAGCGATGGGCTTTCCGACCCGCCGTGATGAAGAGTGGAAATACACCGATGTCCGTGCCATCGCCCAGGGCAACTTTGCGTTGGCAGAGAGCGCCGAGTTCTCCCAGGCCCAGGCGGCTGCCATCACGCTGCCCCTGGATGCTTACCGGTTGACGTTCGTGGACGGTGTGTTCTCGGCAGCGCTGTCGGACCTCGATGCGCTTCCCGACAGCGTTCAGGTCATGCCGCTCTCCAAGGCGCTGACGGATAACCATGAAGCCGTTGGTGGTCCGTTGGGCCGTTTAACCGGCGTCGACTTCTCGCCCTTTGCCGCGCTGAACACGGCGTTCATGGAAGAGGGTGCCGTGGTTCGCATCGCGCCGGGTACCGTCGTCGAAAAGCCCATTCTGCTGCAGTTTCTTTCCCGCGCGGGCACGCCGGTGATGAGCCACCCGCGCATTCTGGTGGAAGCGGCTGGGCGTAGCGAAGCCACGTTGATCGAGCACTACGTAGGCGAGGCGGACGCAGCCAACTTCACCAACGTGGTGGCTGAGTTGATGCTGGATCGTGGGGCGATTTTGAACCACTACAAGCTGCAGGAAGCGCCGCTTGGCGATCTGCACGTGGCGAGCATCCATGTAGAGCAAAATCGTGATAGCCGTTACACCTCGTACAACCTGAATCTGGGCGGCGCGCTGGTACGTAACGACCTGATTAGCGATTTGAACGGGCAGGGCGCTGAAACGAACTTCTATGGGCTGTTCTTTGGCCAGGGGCGTCAGCACGTGGATAACCACACCAAGGTCAACCACAACGCCCCGCTGACGTTCTCGAACGAGAACTACAAAGGCATTCTGGATGACCGCGCTCACGGTGTCTTCAATGGTAAGGTCTACGTGAAGCGTGACAGCCAGAAGATCGAAGGATTCCAGAGCAACCAGAACCTGCTGTTATCGGATCGCGCGCAAATCGACGCAAAACCCGAGCTCGAAATCTACGCCGACGATGTGAAGTGTTCGCACGGCACCACCACCGGTCAGTTGGACGAGGACGCGATCTACGCACTGCGTACCCGCGGTATCGACGAAGCCACCGCCCGTGGCCTGCTGACGCTGGCGTTCGCTGGGGAAGTGCTAGAGCAAGTGACGTTGGATGCCATTGCCGAGCGCGTCGAGCTAGCGGTGGCGGGCAAGTTGCCGGAGCGTTTCAACTTGGCCGGACTGGTCGAAGCGGCGGCTGCGCTCAACGATTAATCAAGGAGTCATCGATGCCCCATAGCGTGATTGAGAAGCCCATGGCGGGCAGCACTGCGGCGTACGACGTTGAGGCGCTGCGTGGCGACTTTCCGATTTTAAATCGTCAAGTGCACGGTAAGCCGCTGGTCTATTTGGATAATGCGGCCACCAGCCAAACGCCCCAGCAGGTGATCGAGGTATTTAGCGACTACTACTCGCGCTATAACGCCAATATTCACCGTGGGCTGCACACGCTGGCCGATGAAGCGACAGCGGCTTTCGAAGCCACGCGCCATCGTGTCAAAGCGTTTCTCAATGCCGAAGATGCCCGTCAAATCATCTTCACGCGGGGTACTACCGAGGCGATCAACCTCGTCGTTCAAAGCTGGGGGCGCAGTGAGCTCAAGGCGGGCGACGAGGTGTTGATTTCGATGCTGGAGCACCACTCCAACATCGTGCCTTGGCAGCTGCTGGCAGCCGAGCGTGGGTTCACCATCAAGGTGATTCCGGTCGATGACCACGGTGCGCTCGATATGCAGGCATACCGTGAACTGTTGAATGAGCGTACCAAGCTGGTGGCCGTCAACCACGTCTCCAACGCGCTGGGCACGATCAACCCCGTGAAAGAGATGGCGGCATTGGCGCATCAGCAGGGCGCACTGATCCTGGTCGATGGCGCGCAGGCCACACCGCATCAGCAGGTCGATGTGCAGGAGATCGATGCCGATTTCTACGCCTTCTCGGGCCATAAAGTATACGGTCCTACGGGTGTTGGCGTGCTCTACGGCAAGCAGGCGCTGTTGGAGGCCATGCCGCCATGGCAGGGCGGTGGTGAGATGATTAAAACCGTCTCCTTCGACGTTGGCACTACCTTTGCGGGCATTCCCCACAAGTTCGAAGCGGGCACCCCCGCCATTGCCGAGGTCGTGGCCCTGGGCCGCGCTTTGGAGTGGATGGAAGGCATCGGTGTCGATGCGATTGGCGCCTGGGAGGCCGTGTTGCTGAATCATGCCACTCAGGCCGTCAGTCAAATCGACGGGCTGCGTATTCTGGGAACCGCGCCACACAAAGCGGGCGTGCTCTCCTTTGTGGTCGAGGGGGCACATGCCCAAGACATTGGTCTGCTCATCGATCAGTTGGGCGTCGCGATTCGCACCGGGCACCACTGCGCTCAGCCGCTGCTTCACCATTTTGGTGTCGAGGCCACCTGTCGCGCATCGTTTGCTGCGTATAATACGCTCGATGAAGTGGATACCTTCGTGGCGGCGCTTAACCGCGTAATTGGGATGGTACGTTAAGGACTGCTATGGATATCGAGCAAGTGGCTAGCCTCGAACGAGGCCAACAACTACCGCTGCAGCGTGATGTGGACGCCATTGCCATTCCGTTTGGAAAAACGGAAACGCTGGCGGAAGATAGCGTCGTCAGTGTGATGCAAGCCAAGGGCAGCTCGGTGAGTGTCGGATTTCAAGGGCGTTTGTACTTGATCGAGGGGCGGCACTTGGACGCGCTGGGTCTAGAACCGCTCCCCCGGCCGACGCTTCCTGAGAGTGCCAGCGATGAAGAGATCGAGCAGTTCGTATGGGACCAACTGCGCACCTGCTTCGATCCGGAGATTCCGGTCAACATCGTTGATTTGGGGTTGGTGTACGGCTGCCGTATCGAACGCTTGATTAGCGGTGAACGGATGGTCACTATCCGTATGACGCTGACCGCGCCAGGTTGTGGGATGGGAGACGTGATTGCCGCCGATGCGCGCAATAAAATTTTGGGGGCACCGCAAATCAACAAGGTGCATACCGAAATCGTCTTCAGTCCGCCCTGGAGCCGTGACATGATGAGCGACGAAGCCAAGCTAGAGCTCGGCATGTTCTAACCCCTGTTGGGGAGCTGGATGCACAGCCTGTTATTACGTTGGATGAAGCGTTTGCTAATGTCGCTAGGAGCCTTGTTGCTGCTGGCGACATTGCTGTTTATAGCGGGTAATTTATGGGTGCTGGCTAGCACTTCCCGCTACATTGATGGCCATTTGGAGCAGTGCCGACCTACCGATGTGGCCATCGTCTTTGGCACGTCCCACTGGACCCGCAGCGGGCTCAGAAATCCGCACTTCCATGCCCGAATGCGCACCTCTGCCCGGCTGGTGGCCGATCAGCGCGTGCAGCACTTGTTGCTATCGGGAGATAACCGCACTCAAGCGTACAACGAGCCGCGCGCCATGTGGCGAGACTTATACCGCCGTGGCGTGGCCGCCGACCAGCTGACGATGGATTTCGCGGGCTTCAGTACCTACGACACCCTGGTGCGCGCGCGGGATGTGTTTCAGCTACAAGAGGCACTGCTGGTCACTCAAAGTTGGCACTTGCCGCGCGCGCTGTTCATTGGTCGAGCACTGGGAATGGACGTGACGGGCTGCATAGCGGAAGAGCAACCAGCCGCCGATGAGTGGCGATTGAGGGCGCGGGAGTGGGTGGCGCGTATTGCGACCGTGGGTGATCTCTATCTCTGGGGAAGAGAGCCGTACTTTCTTGGTCCCGCCGAACCCATCGAGCTTCGCCGTAGCAAAGATGCCCGAGAGGCGTCGGAAGTGTTAGAACTAGACGGCGTATGGCTGTTACAAGACCGCTTAGAATCCGGTAGGGAGACGCAGTAGGGCATCACAGGTTTTGAGTATGCCAAGGTCGACACCCTCAAAGAGCCGCCGATCAACGGCGGGTCTTGCGTTTTTGCAGGCTGTAGAGCTCACGGATGAGTTTGCGACACCCTTGCATGCACTCATCCACGACGGGCTCGATGGGGTCGGGCAGAGGGTGCGTGAATAGTGTCGAGAGGGCCTGCATGAGCACACGCTCTTGTTCCAACAGCTCATTGATCAGTACTTGACTATCGTTGCCCACGAAACTCTTCAAACGGCTCCACAGCCATAGAAAGTCATCCCGCTCGACATCGGCATCCCGAGGCAGCATTTTCAAGTGCGCACGGGCGAGTTCCTGCAGCTTGCGCATCTGCTTGAGTCGCTCGGTATAGTGCGGCTTCAGTGCATCGCGCAGGGAGGGGCGCAGGCGTTCGATATTGTCCTGGAAATAATCAATGCTATCGGCCAGCGCTTCCAGAACGCTGTCCATCGCCACTTGGCGATTGTCGAGAAACATGAGCGTCTACCTCCTTCGGTGACGCAGATTGTGGGGGTGGCAGCGTTGATTTGCCACCCCTAATAGGGATTATTTTTGCATTTGCCCGTTAGCCTTTAGGCTTGGGCGGCGCCTTGCGCGCAGGAACGGCGTTCTTTTCGATGTGCTCGATAATCATGCCCGCAATGTCCTTACCGGTTGCACTCTCGATGCCCTGCAGTCCCGGCGATGAGTTGACCTCCATGATCACCGGGCCGTGGTTCGAGCGCAGCAAGTCTACCCCCGCCACGCGAAGCCCCATGGCCTTGGCCGCACGAATGGCGGTAGAGCGCTCTTCCGGCGTAATGCGAATCACGCTGGCGGTGCCACCGCGGTGCAGGTTGGAGCGGAATTCGCCGTCCGCTGCCTGACGCTTCATCGAGGCCACGACCTTATCGCCAATCACAAAGCAGCGAATGTCCGCACCGCGAGCTTCTTTGATGTACTCCTGCACCATGATGTTGGCTTTCATGCCCATGAAGGCCTGAATCACGGACTCTGCCGCTTGGTTGGTTTCTGCCAGGACCACGCCGATTCCCTGAGTGCCCTCTAGGAGTTTGATGACCAGCGGGGCGCCTTTCACCATGGTGATCAGGTCGGGAATGTCGTCCGGGGAGTGGGCGAAGCCGGTGATTGGCAGACCCAGCCCCTTGCGAGAGAGCAGTTGGAGCGAACGCAGCTTGTCGCGTGAGCGAGTAATCGCCACCGAGTCGTTGATGACGTAGGTGCCCATCATTTCGAACTGGCGCAGCACCGCGCAGCCGTAAAAGGTCACCGATGCGCCAATGCGGGGGATGACCGCATCGAACGGCTCGATTTCTGCGCCTTTGTAATGAATGGAGGGGTGGTGTGAGGCGATGCTCATGTAACAACGCAAGGTATCGACCACGCGAGCGGTATGGCCGCGCTGCTCGGCGGCTTCTACCAGTCGGCGGGTAGAGTAAAGGTTGCGGTTACGGGAAAGTAGGGCAATGTGCATGCAGGGCTCCGGGCCAAAAAAGGGATTGTTGAAATGTGTTTAAGGCTCGCCGTGCAAAAAAGCCGCGCCGGGGGCAACTAGGAGGCGGCGCATGGCCCGTCTGCCTAGCAGCATCGCGTGGCGCATATTGCTACGGTCGGTCAGTGTTAGTTCAACCGGAAAATTCAGTTCGCCCAGTTGCATGGGAGTTCGAATGACATAACGCCACTCGCTATGGCCGTTCGAGCTGGTAACGCGGCGACGGTCGTGCAAATGTAACCGGTAGCGGTGGGCAGGCGTCTCGGGCCCACCGCTGTGGGTCAGAAAACTTACCCATAGCTGCCCGTCGGCATCTTCATGGGTTTCGATCTCTTCGGCGTGCAGCGCCGATGTTCGCGCGCCGGTATCGGCTTTGCAGCAAAGGTGAAGCCCTAATTCAGGTAACGTCACCATTTCGCGGCGGCCGATGACAGCTTTGGCCTGATAGGGTAATTCCTTCACAGCGCACTCCTGACGATATAAGAGAAACAAGACATAGTGATGACGCTTCCTGCTAGCCTTTTGGGGAAGGCTGCATGGCCGATAAACGCGTTTGAATGGCGGACCCCGTGGGCGCGTCACGCAGGGTTAGCATAACGGGTAAGCGTAGCCGAGGAATCAACGCAATGTCCCGTACCGCAGCCGCAAAGTGGCTGCGCTCGTCTTCCGCCAGACGTTGCAGGAAGAGAGGGAGGCGTTCGGCGTCTTCCAGCAGCGGCCACCCGCGCCCGGCCATGGCGGCCATCAAGTCGGGGCCGCACGCGGCCGAGTCGTTTAGCAGCTGGGTGTACCACGTGCCTGCCGTTGACGCAGACGAGCTGCCTACTGCGCGCACGCAGGCGCACAGCGTCTCTAGGTCACCGTCACTGGCGGCGTGTTCACCTCGCAAACGTAGGGCATCGACCAGGGCGTCCGGTAGGGCGTGGTGCTCTAAGCAGTAGCAGAGGGAGTGGATGACGCTTGTCGGCAGATCGGGAATGCGACCGGCGAGCGCGTCTGCCGTCGCGGTATCCAAGCGAACGACGTAATCGGCAATGCCTTGTAGCCCCAAGGCTTGCCAATCGATCGACTGTTGACCGCTCAAATACGCCTCTACTGGCTCAAGGTGCTGGCTGGCCGGTAAGCCGCTCGCATGGGTGGCCCGGGCATTGAGCATGGCCTGAAAGGTAATGTCCGGCGTAAACGCCAGTGGATTATCTTTCATCAGGTGATCGACATCGGCGGTGTCGGCTGCGTCCAGGTCGGTCGCGGCGGCGTTGCGTCCTAGGGTTTCCAACAGACGATTGATAAACCCGTCACGCTGGGCAGGCGAGAGCATGCCTTGCTCATCCAGCGGCAGTGCCAAGAACCAAATGGCAGGCTCTTCCATGGCCCCCAAACGGAAGACAATGGCGAGCCGTGCCTGACCCTGCCAAGGCTCGGGCCATGCGTATTCGGCGTTCTCGAAAGCGCGCAATACGTCTCGTGGACACGCCGTGACCCGGCGCCCCATATGGTAAAGCGATACCTCCGCACCGCTGCGCGTAAAAAACTCATCAAGGGTGTGAATTGGCTGCATGACATCCTTCCGCTTTTCAAGCCTGCACTCTACCTTGCTGGTTTGCCACTGTCAGCCGCAACCGTTGATTAATCCGTGCTTTATTGTCTAAGTGGTTAAAAATTGAACAACTTTGCGTAAGCCGCGTGAGAGTAGCGGTGGCGACACCTTTCCATAGTTTATCCACAGCCTCTTGCAGGTTTTCTGTGAATCTGTGAATAACGCCTTAGAGAGAGGCTCGCGAGTGGCAACTTACCCACAGAGTTGGGATAATGGGCGTCAACATTGACCAACCCCAAGGTGTTTATGAGCGTCCATCAACAGCTTCAAACCGCGCTTCTTGAGCTTGAAGCCGCCATGAAGGCCGCGAATTTGTGGCGCACCCCCACGCCCGATGCGTCGGCATTTGCCAGCCAGCAGCCTTTCTGTATCGATACCATGTCGCTGCCTCAGTGGGTGCGCTATGTGTTCATTGCGCGTTTGAACGCGTTAATCGATGCCAAAGCTGCCATGCCTGCCAAGTGCGATGTCGCTCCGGCGGTGGCGGCTTACATGATGCAGGAGAAAGCGCGTGCCAGCGATCAGGTGCTGGTCGTCAAGGCGGTGGAGCGGGTCGACCAAATCGTCACCGAGAACTAAGAGCGACGTGCCGTCAACGACAATGCCCAGGGCGAACGCCCTGGGCATTTTTTTGCCGCGACTGCGTGGACTCAGAAGCGGTAGCTCAATCCCGCCATGACGACCATGGGATCGATGGCCACGGTGCCTGCAGCAGCCCCATTGATTTTGGCGTCGGTGTCGATGTCCAGGTACCACGCCGCAGCGTTCAGTGCCCAGTGTTCGTCGATCAGTAGGTCGACCCCCACTTGAGCGGCGGCGCCCCAGGCGTCGTCGAGCTCGAGTTCGCCAATGGCTAGGCGCTCATCGGAAAAACGCGTGTAGTTGATGCCCGCGCCGACGTAGGGTTGCACCGGCGACTCGCTACCGCCTAACGGATAATATTGTAGGGTCAAGGTGGGCGGCAGGTGTTTGGTGGAGGCGAGATGGTGGCCGTTGAGGGCAATGTCGTGCTCGAAGGGAAGCGCGGCCAGTAACTCGACACCTACTTTATCGTGGAAGCGGTAGCCTAGTGTAAACGCAGGGCCGGTTTTGTCTTGAACATCGACCGCGAAAGCCCCACCGGCCAGCGAGCCGTTGTCGCTCTTGGGCGCCACCTTGGCGACCCCCACGCGGGTGAAAATATCGCCCGCCCCATAGGCGAACGCCTGGGAACTGGCGGCTAAGGTAGCGGCGGCAAGTCCGGCGGTGAATAGAGTAGGCAGTGATAAAAGGCGCATAGCGTGGCTCCTGGACGATCGTGTGAGGATGGTGGGTTGCGTTAACCCTGGAGCCAGTGTATCGAGCCAGTTCGAGGGCGTTATTGACCTGGGGCAAAGGGGGAGGGAGTTGGGGAGTTCGTAGGGAGTGCTGGCGTGAGAACGCTGCCCATAAAAAAGCTCAGCGGGTTTCCCCGCTGAGCCTGCTGCATCAAACCGACGTATTACGCGTCTTGACGGTCGATGTGCTTGTATTCGCCAGCATCCGCCGTCACGCTGCTCACCACCAGAATGGCGATGAACGAGGCGATGAAGCCAGGAATGATTTCATAGATGCCCGGTCCTCCCATGAAGGAGCCGTTCCAGCCCAGGGCAATCCACAGCATGACGGTGACCGCACCTACGATCATACCGGCAACGGCGCCCGCACCGTTGGTGCGTGACCACATCAGCGACAGGATGATCAGCGGGCCGAAAGCCGCACCGAAGCCTGCCCAGGCGTTACTCACCAAACCCAGTACCTGAGAGTTTTCGTCCGAAGCAATGATCGCGGCGACGATACCCACCAGCACGACGCAGATACGGCCCACGGCGACGCACTGCTGCTCCGAGGCTTTCTTATGCAGGAACAGGCGGTAGAAGTCTTCGGTCAACGAGGAAGAGGACACCAGCAGCTGACTGGAAATGGTGCTCATGATGGCCGCCAGCAGCGCGGCATAGAGGAAGCCAGTGATCAGCGGGTGGAACAGCAGGTTGGCCAGCACGATGAAGATGGTTTCCGGATCCTGAACGTCCAAGCCGTTGCGAATGGCATAAGCGCGACCAAAGATACCCAGAGACACGGCACCAATCAGCGAGATGAGCATCCACGCCATACCGATGTTACGGGCCGTCGGTACGTCTTTCTGCGAACGGATCGCCATGAAGCGCACGATGATGTGCGGCTGACCAAAGTAGCCTAAGCCCCAGGTGACCGCTGAGAGCCAACCAATGAACGTGAGACCTTCTGACCATGACAGCAGCGTGGGATCGACTTCATTGAGCGTCTGAGACGCCTGCGAGAAGCCGCCGCCGCCTTCACCGAACAGTACGACGGCAGGCATGATGATCAGCGCCAGCATCATGATGCAGCCCTGAACGAAGTCCGTCATGCTCACGGCGAGGAAGCCGCCTACGACGGTGTAGATCAGTACCACGCCCAGGGTGATGATCACGCCCATGGCGTAGTTGCTCATGTCACCGAAGTTGTAAACGCCGGTGAAAGCGCTTTCGAACAGTTTGCCACCCGCGACGAGGCCTGACGCGGTGTAGACGGCAAAGAAGATCACGATGACGACGGCCGATACCGTGCGTAGCGACAGCGCGCGGGTCGGGAAGCGGTTGGCCAAAAAGGCCGGGATGGTAATGGCATTGCCGTAGTGAATGGTTTGTTCACGCAGGCGCGGCGCTACCAGCAGCCAGTTGAAGAACGCACCCACCAGAAGGCCGATGCCGATCCAGGCAGAGCCCAGGCCAGAAACGAACATGGCACCGGGTAGCCCCAGCAGCAGCCAGCCGCTCATGTCCGACGCGCCCGCTGAGAGGGCCGCTACCTGTGGACTGAGGGTACGCCCCCCCAGCATGTAGTCTTCAGAGGAAGACGTGGCCTTGCGCATTGCATAAACGCCAATGGCGATCATCAGCGCGAAGTAACCGAATAAGCTAATCCATACACCTGTAGCCATGAAACTTCTCCAATGTGTGAGGACGACGCTACGCTACGTACAAAAGCATCGGCGGGTGCTGACCCTTTTGTACACGGCGAGCATCGACAGGGGCTGCGTTGGCCGAATCGTCACGGCCATGACACAGCCTTGTTGTTGTTAACCCTGAGTCGTGATGTCACTACCAGCCGTCGCGCCTTTGCGCGACGAAGCATGAGAGAGTTGATGGGTACGCGTGTGTGCAAAGTTCCCCGTGCCCGGTGGGCGGCTTAGACAGGCCGCCCGTGCCAGGGCCATTGCTCTATTATTGTCAACCATGAGACGGTTCCTTTTCAGGAGTTCAGGTTAGTTATATTGATGAGCCGTTCACTCATCCCCCAGCGCCAGAAGCGACGCGTTGCCACCTAGGGCGGCGGTGTTGTTAGTAATCGTTTTCTCGGTCACGAAGCGCTGCAGGTAGTGCGGACCGCCCGCTTTCGGGCCGGTGCCGGACAGCCCTTGGCCACCGAACGGCTGAACGCCAACAACAGCCCCGATGATATTACGGTTGATATACACATTGCCTACTCGAATTTTCTGCGCTATTTCAGCGGCAAAGGATTCGTTACGGCTATGCACCCCAAACGTCAGGCCATACCCCCGGCCGTTGATGTCATTGATGACCTTATCAAGCTCGCGTGCTTTGAAGCGCACGATATGCAGCACCGGGCCAAACTGCTCGCGCGTCAGGGCGTCGATGCTGTCGATGGTAAAGGCCACTGGCGGTACGAAAGTGCCGTGTTGGGTATGCTCCGCGGTCATCGGCGTTTCAGCGACCAAGCGGTTTTCGCTTTTGAGCTTTTCGATGTGCGCCATCAAGCCGTTGCGCGCGTCTTCATCGATGACGGGGCCGACATCGGTACCCAGGTCGCGGGGGTCGCCAATGCGCAGTTCGCTCATTGCACCCTTTAGTATTTCAATGACGCGGTCAGCAACGTCTTCCTGAAGGTAGAGCACCCGAAGGGCCGAGCAGCGCTGGCCAGCACTCTGGAACGCTGATTGAATGACATCCACGACGACCTGCTCGGGCAGGGCGGTGGAGTCAACGATCATCGCGTTCATGCCGCCGGTTTCAGCGATCAGCGTGGGGAGCGGCGCGTTTTCGCGGGCGGCCAGCGCGCGGTTGATGATTTGCGCCGTGTCGGTACCGCCGGTGAAGACCACGCCGGTAATGCGTGGGTCAGAGGTCAATACGCTGCCTACGGTCGGGCCATCCCCCGGCAACAGCTGCACCACGTCACGGGGCATACCCGCTTCGTAAAGCAGTTCGATGACGCGGTGAGCGACAATAGACGTCTGCTCAGCGGGTTTCGCTAGCACGGTGTTGCCCGCCACGGCCGCGGCAACGATTTGCCCGCAGAAAATCGCCACCGGGAAGTTCCAGGGGCTGATGGCAGCAAAAACGCCTTTACCGCCCATGGTCAACCGGTTGGATTCGCCGGTGGGACCAGGTAGCTCGATGGGCTCGCCAAACGACTCCTCGGCACGCATGGCGTAGTAGCGGCAGAAATCGACCGCTTCCTTGATTTCATCGACGCCATCGGTGAGCAGCTTGCCGCCCTCCCGGGAGCAGAGTGTCATCAGCTCCGCCATGTGCTCTTCCATCAGGTCGCCCAGCCGACGCACAATCGCAGCGCGTTCGGCAACGGGCGTTGCGTCCCAGCGTGGGAAGGCTTCCCAAGCCGCATCGAGGGCTTTGGCCGCCTGCTCTTTGCTGGTCCACTGCACGCTGCCAACGGTTTGGCGGCGATCAAAAGGCGAGGTCACGCTATGCGTGTTAGCGCTGTCGTCTGCCACATCAAAGGCCAGTAGCGGCTTGGTGGGGTACTGCTTGTCCATGAACCCGCTCATTTTTTCCATCAGCGGGTAGTAATGGCTACGGATGTTGAGGTTGACCCCACGGGAGTTGCGACGCTTCGGCCCATAAATGTCTTTCGGCAGCGGAATACGCTTGTTGTAGAACGTCTTCTGCTGGCGCAGGGTGTCGATGGGGTGCTGGCAGAGCGACTCCACCGGCACGTCCGGGTCGACGATCTGGTGAACGAAAGACGAGTTAGCGCCGTTTTCCAGCAGGCGACGTACCAAGTAGGGCAGCAGGTCTTTATGGGCGCCAACCGGTGCGTAAATACGGCAGTAGGTGCCTTTGGGAGCACGCTCGAGGGCCGCATCGTAAAGCGCTTCGCCCATACCGTGCAGGCGCTGGAATTCGAACGGGCGGCTGTCGTGGTTCGCCAGCTCCAGAATGGTCGTGACGGTGTGGGCGTTGTGGGTCGCAAACTGAGGGAAGATGCGGCCACGGGTATCGTCCGACAGCAGGAACTGTGCGCAGGCTAGGTAGGCCACATCGGTACACGCCTTGCGGGTGTAAACCGGGTACCCGTCGATGCCCAGCTGCTGTGACTCTTTGATCTCGCTGTCCCAGTACGCGCCTTTGACCAACCGCAGCGGAATTTCATCGCCTTGCTCGTCGGCCAAGCGGTTGATGTAGTGCAGCACCGGCAGCGCACGCTTGGAGTACGCCTGAACGACCAGACCAAAGTGGCCCCAACCTTTGACGGCGTCGCTTTGATAAATCGCCCGGAACACTTCCAGTGAAAGCTCCAGACGATCGACTTCCTCGGCGTCGATGGTGACCGCGACATCCAGCTCGCGCGCTTTGCTGACCAGTTGGATGACGGTATCTACCAGCTCGGCCAACACCTGCTCGCGGCGGCCAAACTCATAGCGCGGGTGCAGGGCAGAGAGTTTGATGGAGACCGACGGGGCGGGCGTTTTGTCGCCAAGGGACTTACACGCTTTACCGACCTGCTCGATGGCGCGTGCGTAATCGTCAAAGTAGCGCTTGGCATCGGCACGGGTGCGTGCGGCTTCGCCTAGCATATCGTAGGAGTAGGTGTAGCCTTTATTGAACAGCGGCTTGGAACGCTTTAGCGCTTCATTGATGTCGCGACCCAGGACGAACTGCTTGCCCATGATTTTCATGGCTTCGGTCATCGCCCGGCGAATGACCGGCTCGCCCATGCGGTTCACCATGCGATTGATGAAGTGGGCGGGCTGGCCCTCTTTTGGGTGATCGAGCTTCAATACCCGTCCGGTCATCAGCAGGCCCCAGGTCGAGGCGTTGACCATCCAGGACTCGCTCTTGCCCACGTGGGACTGCCAATCGGCTGGCCCCAGTTTGTCTTCGATCAGCGCATCGGCGGTGGCTTTGTCCGGAATACGCAGCATCGCCTCGGCAAGACACATCAGCATCAGCCCTTCGTGGGTATCCAGGCTGTACTGCTGAAGCAGCTCGTCGATGGTGTCGACGGCGGTGTCCATGTTGCGAACGTCGCGCACCAGCGCTGCCGTGTTGGCCTCAATGCGCGCGAAATCGTCTTGGTCGGCGTTGAGCAGCTTGATCAGCTCGCCTACATAGGCATCTTCATCGACGATATAGTGTTCGCTGACACGCTGCATCAGCGTATCAAGGTCGGTTTGCCAGGTGGCAGGGTCACGCATTTTTTTAGCATTGAGCATTGAGGCCCCCGTAAGACAGGTCTGAAACGAACAGCATGAACGGATAGCTGTGTCAGCTAACGTTTAAAAGTGGTGGCAGGGCAGGTGCCCAGGCTGACGTTCGAATGTAGAGCTAGCCGCCGTTAGGTGTATGTCGTTTTCGTGGCAAAACGTGTCAATTTCTCGGCAAGCGGTGCCCATTTACGACTTTAGTAGAGTTGGCTGACGCTTGCGAGGGGCCCATCCAACGACGTTTATAGTGTAGCGTCTCGTTAGCTATCGACGAGACGAGAGAACGCCTGACCCCGTTGGGGGGCTGGCGGTAGATAACACCGTTGAAGGGCTCGCCGAACGGTGACCGGTATCGAGAGATGGCCCCGTCAATCCTTGGCGTAACTGGCGCGGAGAGGCACCGTAGCTGCGTCGAAACGCGTGGGATAGGGCGCTTTGATTGGCGAACCCGGTTTGAATGGCAATATCGGTGAGCGGCAGGCGGCTCTGCATGATGAGCTGGCGCGCCGCATGAAGGCGCTGCCGACGAACGTACTGCCAGGGCGAAAGGCCGGTTTGGGCGCGAAACCGTTCGGAGAAGTGCGCCTCGCTCAGACAGGCAAGTTTGGCCAGATCTGCCACGCGCAGCTCGTCTGCCAAATGGCGGCGTATGAAGCGGTCAATTTGATCGAGATCGATGCGACGCTGGGTTGCCGTACTCGACGCCCCCAGGCGCGCCTTTAGCGAGCCGAGAAGCGTGGCGGCCAGTCGGTCCTGCTGAAAAGAGGTCGCAGAGTTGTCAAATCCTCGGGCGAGCTCACTCTCAACGAAGGTGAGGTAGTGGCGTAGTGGGCTGTCCAGAGCGAAAAAGCGTGGCGCATCGAAGAGCGCCACCAATTCACGATGCTCGCCTGTCAGGGCGGGCGCATCCTCGGGAAGGTCCAAAATGAGTTGGCGGTTGTGGCCGTTGCCGGAATAGTAGTGCTCATGATTAGCGGGCACGATGCAGCCGGAAAACGCATTCACTCGTCCACCCAGCCCTTCGATTTCGAACTCTGAGGAGCCGCAAAGCGTAATCACGATCTGGTGAAAATTGTGGGAGTGATGCTTCGTCGCCGTTTCCAAGGGAATTTGACGAATGGTGCTCGGCATACGGTTCTCCTCGTCGCTGCAGCGTGGTTAGCGCTGACGAAGCGCTGTATGTGCCGCTAAATGATCGCGCAGTGCTTTTAGCTCTGCGTAACCCTCTTGATTGAGCAGCGGTTTGCCTTGGGCAATTTGCCAGCGCCTGCCATGGGTATCCATCAGGTGGGACGCTCGGCGGCGAATATTGTCGAGATACTCGTCGTGGCGAATGGGGTAGCCAATCAAGGCGTTCCATTCCGTCTCGCTCACGCTGCTCTCCAGGGCTTTGTCAAAAAGGGCGATCAAATCCTTGGGTTCGGTACGATAGCGGGGTGTTCCTGCGTTCATCAGCACTAGCAGTACGGCGCCCATCACGAGTACACACACGCCTAACACCAGTAGATAAAGTGCCATCTTATGCTCCCGCCCGCATCAAGATGGACGCCAAGTTCAGCGCCCGTATCAGAGTCGATGCCCAGTATACGCCTGCGTCCGGCGAGACGAAAATTTTAACCTTTTGCGAACTTTTTCCCTGAGCAGTGTCTGAGAGTGTACAGGCAACATCGCGATGGCAGTCGCTAATAGTGTTGTTCTGGCTATTGTTTTCGATCCCTTGCTTCCGCTGCTTATTCAAGCAGCGGTTTTTTTTGTAGGTATTTTTTTATAGGTTTTTTTATAGATATATGGGGCAAAGCCCGAGGGATTAGGTATTCACGTGCTTAATGACGACGAATCGTGAGTAAAGCCATGAGAATATCCCGACGCGTGACGATGCCCACCAAGCGTTGCTGCTCGACGACCGGGTAAATTTTCGGCTTGGCACCGAGCATTTCCTGCGCGAGATCGGTCACGCTTTTGTTGGGCGAGGTGGTCAGCACGTCTTGACGCATGAGTTCCCGCACCAAGGGAGCCTCGTGGTCATGATAAATGCTATCGAGCACGTGCCCCAAGACATCCTGCTCGGAAATGAATCCGATCAAACGGTCCGACATATCCACGACCGGCGCCCCCGGCAGCCGATGCAGTGCCAGCCCTTGGGCGAGTGTCGTGATGGATGTCTCTCCTGAGACGCGGTAGCAGTCGCGGGACATGATGTCTCGAACGGTGTCTGGAATGTTTTTGTTCATGAGGGCACTCCTTATCATCATCGGCAGGCTGCCGCCGATTCTCTTACTGTAGGTGATTTAACTCACCCTGCGCTGCCCCCATACTGTCTCTATTCAACGCTTTGCTTTTTTAAATAAGCCTCAACCGCTGTGAGGAGTCGCGATGGACGCTCGTGAATACCTAAACCGTAAAGGCGTCGGCCTGGATCGAGATCCTGACAAGCCCAATACGCTGGAAGAGAAAGCCTGGGAGCGTGCTCGTGGCTCGGGTCAGCGTCGTCCCAAGGCAGGCACGCCCCACGATTGGGAAGATTGGGAGCGTTACCATGACGACCTGGCCGACGGTGCGGATTCCCTGGAACAAAAAATCGACAAAGAAGCGCACCGTCGAGCGCTCGCCCAGGAAAAGGCGGCCTCCGAACGAGCCAATGCGCCCGTCGAGCACTTTACGCCTGCGCCGGTGGTGAAAGAGGCCACGACCCGCTCGGAGCCCTCTTCCGTCGTGACGGACAGCGCCACCCCCGACGAGCCGGCCTCACTGCAGTGGGCGTACCGCGCGCTGGCCGTGTTACTACCGCCCCTCGCCCTGGGGTTGACCGATGGCGGTGCCCGACGCGTCGTCATCAGCGCACTGCTGACGCTGGCGGGCTGGCTCCCCGGCGTTATCTATGCGTTCGTGTGGTTGAACAAGCGCTAGCTTTCTCTTTTGCCGCTAGCCCATTGGCAGGAGAGGCGAATGACGTATAATTCCCGTCAACTAACTCTTTGTTTGAGGTTTACGAATGGGCTATCTGGTAGGCGTAACGGCGCTATGGGCGTTTTCGTTCTCGTTGATTGGGGTGTACCTCGCTGGTCAGGTGGACAGTTACTTTGCCGTGCTGGTACGGGTCACTCTGGCGATGCTGGTGTTTCTCCCTTTTTTACGTCCCAGCCTGCTGCGCGGTAAACAGCGGTTGGCGTTGATGGCGCTGGGCGCCATTCAACTCGGCGTGATGTACACCTTCTTTTATCACTCCTTTTTGCTGCTCGCTGTGCCGGAAGTGCTGTTATTCACCATTTTCACACCGGTGTATATCGCGCTGTTGGACGACCTGATGTTCAAGCGTTTTACGCCGATCTATTTGGTCACCGCTGTCTTGGCGGTGATCGGTGCGGGCGTCATTCGCTACGATGGAGTAGATAGCGGCTTTTGGTTAGGTTTTCTGGTCGTGCAGGGCGCTAACCTCTGTTTTGCCATTGGGCAAGTCGGCTATCGCCGTTTGGCATCCGGCCTGCCGCCCACGCTGGCATGGCACAACGTGTTTGGCTGGTTCTTCATCGGGGCTATGCTGGTGGCGCTGCCTGCTTTCTTGCTGTTCGGCAATAACTCGGCGCTGCCCGCCACGTCGCTGCAGTGGGGCGTGCTGGCCTGGCTGGGGCTCGTGGCGTCGGGCGTTGGGTATTTCGCCTGGAACCAGGGCGCCACGAAGGTCGATGCGGGCACGCTCGCCATCATGAACAATGCGTTGGTCCCCGCAGGCTTGGTCGTCAACCTCGTCATCTGGAATCGCGATGCCGAGCTGGACAAGCTGCTGCTGGGGGCGGCCATCATGGGTGCTTCGCTATGGCTGAACCACTGGTGGCTGCAGCGCCGAAAGGTAGCGGCTGCCGCAAGCTAAACCGCTGATTTGCCCGGCGCTAGGAGCACTTCTGCCGCGCCGGGTGATTTGCTCGATACCGCCTTCCTCTCCATAATGTGGGTTGATGCTAGCGAGAGTCACCCATGTCTAACACCCCATCGTCAAGCTCCCATACCGGTAGCCCGCGTCACCCAGCGAAGCCCTTCAAGACGATCGGCTTGATTGGCCGCCTTGGCAGTGACAAAGTCGTCGACTCGCTGCAACGCTTGGTCCGCTATTTGACCGAGCATGACTACAAGGTGCTCATCGAAGACCGAACCGCCACGGCGCTACCGCAGCACGGTTTGCCCGAGGCGAGCCGCCGTATGCTGGGCGAGCTATGCGATCTCGTGATCGTGGTGGGCGGTGACGGCAGTTTGCTAGGGGCCGCCCGTACTCTGTGTCGCAGCGGCACGCTGATTTTGGGCGTTAATCGTGGGCGGCTGGGGTTTCTTACCGATATTTCACCGGATGAGCTAGAGCATCGCGTTGGCGAAGTCTTGGCGGGCGAGTTCGAGGTGGAGGAGCGTTTTCTGCTGGATGCGGTGCTCTATCGCAATGGGGTGGCGGTGGGCAGCGGCGACGCGCTGAACGAAGTCGTCGTGCACCCTGGGAAAGCGGTGCGCATGATCGAGTTCGAGCTGTTCATCGATGGACAGTTCGTTTACAGCCAGCGCAGTGATGGACTGATCGTGGCCACACCAACGGGCTCCACTGCCTATGCGCTGTCCGGTGGTGGGCCAATCATGCATCCCAAGCTGGATGTGGTGACGCTAGTGCCCATGTTCCCACACACGCTCTCGAGTCGGCCCATCGTGATCGATGCGGCCAGTGAAATACGCATTCATATCGGCGAAACCAACCAAACGTACCCTCATATCAGTTGCGATGGCCAAACGCGCGCGGTGGCCAAACCTGACGATGTGCTGGTCATCACCCGTAAGCCGGAGCGCGTTCAGTTGGTGCATCCTATTGGGCACAATTTCTACGACGTGCTGCGCAGTAAGCTCGGCTGGAGCCATCGGCTGGGGGATTGATATGGAGGGTTACGACCTCATCGGCGATGTCCATGGCTGCGGCGCGACGTTGGCAGCGCTGCTCGAGAAGCTGGGGTATCACCAGCGGCGTGGTGTCTACCGTCACCCCCGACGCAAAGTGATCTTTTTGGGCGACCTCATCGATCGCGGGCCACGCATTCGACTTGCCGTTACCATTGCCCGGCGCATGGTGGAGGCGGGCGAGGCGCATATCGTCATGGGGAACCACGAATACAATGCGCTGGCCTATACCCACCCTGCGCCACGAGGCAGCGGCAAGCGCTGGCTGCGTGAGCACACGCCGCGCCACAATCGCATCATTCAAGACACGCTCGATCAATACCGCGACCACACCAACGAATGGGAAGATACGCTGGCATGGTTTAAAACCATCCCACTCTTTTTAGAGGTGGACGGCATTCGCGTCGTGCACGCCTGCTGGGACGCGACGCTGATCCATGAACTCAAGCAGCGTGCGCCCTCTGCACGGATGGATAGCCAGTTTTTGGTGGAATCCACCGACCCGACGTCCCAGGCGTATCGCATCCTTGATCGACTCACTCGTGGCCCCCATATACCGTTACCGACCGGGGTAGCGATTCACTCAGGGGATGGTTTCACCCGGCAAAGTTTTCGTGCGCATTTTTGGTCGGCCAACCCGCAGCAGTGGGGCGATGTCGTGTTTCAACCCGACAACTTGCCCGGCGACCTAGAGACGCAGCCGTTGAGCCAGAGCGAACGACAGCGGCTAAGTTATTATGGGCCCGACCAGCCGCCGCTCTTCATTGGGCATTATTGGTGTGAAGGGATTCCTGCGTTGCCAGCTCCCAATATCGCTTGCCTGGATTATAGCGCCGTCAAATTTGGCCGTTTAGTGGCATATCGTTGGAGCGGCGAAACACAGCTTAATGCCGATCATTTCGTTTGGATTCAAGTGCCTAGAGAAGAGCGTGCGTTACCTAAACCGTGGGAAATCGATTTTGATTAAGCGGGCGACTAAAGCGTTACATATGGTTACATAATTTTTGCAAAACAGCTGAACTAACCCCGTTGCCGGATATCAGAGTAAGTGTTCCCTTGAATGATCCCTTGCTTTTATCCGGCGGCCCCCTCCGCCGGATTTTTTTGTTTATCCGTTGGCCCTCTGGCGCTCAGGCGCACGACCACTTGGATAGTAGGGAGATGCCATGCATCCCGTCATGCTCTTACCCACGGGCGCAGACACACAGGCACTGCGCAAAGCGTTATGGCACTACCGTATTGGCCATCGCATTACGGACGAAGCCGAGGGCCAGCTGCTTTGGGTGGCCGACCCTCGTCAACGTGACGAGCTCCAGGCCGTCGTCGGGCGGTGGGAGCGGGGTGAACCGCTGATTCTCGACGGGGCTCAACCGCGGCGAGCCGCCAACGTCCAGCATCTCACCACGACGCTGCGCCATGTCCCGGTGACGGCTCTCATGATCGGTGTCAGCCTGCTGGTATTCGCCTTGAGCGTCGTGTTTGGCGATTTGCTGGTCGTGGCCCTGACCATCGTGCCGGTGGGTATTTCCGGCGGTCAGCTGGTGTACGGCTCGTTAGCGGACACCGTGATGGGAGGGCAGGTGTGGCGTTTGCTATCCCCCGCGTTTTTGCACTTCGGTTGGATGCACCTGATTTTCAACCTGATGTGGGTATGGTATTTCGGCCGACAGATCGAACAGCGCCAGGGCAGTAAAATGATGCTATTACTGCTTCTCGTCGCCGGTATTGGTGCCAACTTGGCGCAATACGTGACTGGGACGGTGCTGTTTGGTGGCATGTCTGGCGTGGTGTATGCGTTGCTGGCCCATGTGTGGCTTATGTCCCGCCGTGCCCCGCAAAGCGGTTTCTTCGTGCCGCAAATGCTGGTGGTCTTTATGCTCGGCTGGATGGTGTTCACCATGACCGACATCGCCAGTACCGTCGGCTTTGGCAACGTGGCCAATGAAGCTCACTTGGGCGGGCTGCTCGTGGGGCTCGCCTCGGGCTGGTATTATTCCTCCCAACGTAGAAAAGCCTAACGCCGCCAATTTGAACGCAGCCAACACGTGAGGTGCTGACCGTGAGCGATATGACCTTCGATAAAATGATTAACCAAATGACACCTGCGATTTATGAAAGCCTGAAGCAGGCGGTCTCGCTACGTAAATGGCCCGATGGCCGCCGGTTGACGCCTGAGCAAACCGAGCTGTGCTTGGAAGCGGTCATGCGCTATGAAGCCGAAAATAACGTACCGGAAGAGAACCGCGTAGGATACCTAGAACGTCGCACCTGTGGGGCAGGTGCAACGGGCGCCGGTGTGAGTCCCGAAATGGCGGGCCTGGGCCGGGATGCCACGCGTGACTGATTTGTTAATCCCAGAGGTCTCTCCCGTTAAAGGGTGTTTGCAAAAAATGGCGGCGGCGCTGCCTCGTCGCCAAGACGAACAGGTGGTTTACCACCTGCGCGCAGGTGAGCATCGGGTGGCATTGAATGAGCGTATTGGTTCCCCCATGCGCCTTTCATGGAGCGGGGCCATTGCCTGTACCCACTGCGGTCGGGCAACCAAAAAAAGTTTTGCACAAGGCTACTGCTACCCGTGTTTCAAACGGTTGGCACAGTGCGACACCTGCATCATGAAGCCGGAGACCTGCCACTACTACCAAGGCACCTGCCGCGAGCCGGAGTGGGGTGAGGCGCACTGCTTTCAGCCCCACATCGTCTATCTGGCTAACTCTTCCGGCTTGAAGGTGGGCATTACCCGCAAAACCCAAATGCCCACCCGCTGGTTGGATCAAGGCGCTATTCAGGCACTGCCGATTCTCGAAGTGAATACCCGCCAGCAGTCCGGGTTCGTCGAGATGCTCTTCAAAGAGCAGGTAGCCGATCGCACCAATTGGCGTGCCATGCTCAAAGGTGAGGTAGAACTACTCGATTTGCGCGCTGAACGTGACCGATTGTTGAACACTCTGGCAGACGGCTTAAGCCAGCTACGAAGTGTTCACGGCGAAGACGCCATTCGCACGCTGGACGAAGCGCCTCTGCAGTTCGACTATCCGGTTGCAGCGTTTCCGCGCAAAGTGGTCTCTCATAATTTTGATAAGCAGCCGCTGGTTGAAGGCACCCTTCAGGGTGTTAAAGGGCAATACCTCATGTTCGATACGGGGGTGATTAATCTACGTAAATTCACGGGTTACGAAATTTCGGTAGCGTGAAAAATAGGCATTTTGCCTAGCCAGAGTGGCATCGGTTGACTAGGGTTATTAGGGTCATCACAGACACTGCCTAGTTACGCAAGGAAGCCTCGATGCCATGGCTAAAACTGCTGCACATCGCCGCGCTGGTCATTTGGTGCGGCGCACTTCTTTATCTTCCAGCACTGTTACTGCAATCGCTGCAGCTACGTAAAGACGCGGGATTTGCCCAAGGCACACCTCCAATGCCGCGTTTTTTTTACAACTCTATCGCCACACCGGCCGCTCTCGCTGCGATTGCTTCGGGCACGCTGCTGTTTCTTCTGCATGGCCTGTTGGGCGGTTGGTTGATCCTCAAATTAGGCGCCGTGGTGCTGATGGTGGCGGCCCACGGCTGCTTTGGCTGGCTCATATTGCGTCTGGAGATGGGCATTTTCAACGGGGTGAAGACGGCCAGCCTGTGTGCACTGCTGCTGGCGCTGGTCGGTATTGTTGGCGTGCTTGGGTTTGTGCTTTCCAAGCCGCTGGAGTGGAGCTAGCTCAATGGCCAATGTCCTATTACGGGCTGCCATTGAGCCGCTCGGGTTACTATTCTACTTCAACGCCCACCGCGTGCTCGTACACCAGCTGGCCACCGAGCCACCCGGCCAGCGCAATCAAACCGGCCGTTACCAGCGAGATGGCCAACCCCCACGGCAGCACCGCATCGGGCTCAGTGAAACGCAGCAGCCAGTTCAGCGACGCCAGAGAGAGCATGACGACAGCGACTATCGCGTGACTCCAGCCCGTGATCAAACGGCGGATGCGGGCCACCGATACCAGGTCGATAATCCCGGCCACCGACGCAATCCAGCCGCCAAACGCGCCAACCCCCGCCAGCCAGAGCCCGCCGCGCAGCCAGAACATATCCTGGGTATACCAGTAGGCCAAGTCGCAGGCGACCAACGCCATCAGGGCCGCCACCGGGAAGTGAATCATCACTGGGTGAAGCGGGTGCCCTGCCAGCGATGCGCGGCTTTTGATCGAGCGTTGGGGAGTCTGTGTCATGGTCACTTCCTGTGGTTAGACAAATCAAAACAGTTAGATAGATCAACTGTATGTCAGGGAAAACGCTAATGAGGGAACGCCATAGCGCCACATGCATCCTGTCGTATCGAACAGCGCGCCGAGCCCGTCGACTGGCCTATTGGCTAGGGGGTGGCTTGCTGTTAGGTGTCGCGGGTTGCAGCGGCGACAGCTCTATCTTAGACCCTGCTGGGCCCGCCGCAAGAGACGTGCGGTTAATTTGGTGGGTGATGCTGGGGTTTGCCACCATCGTGCTGATTGGTGTCACCGTGGTTTGGCTGTACGCCTTCAAACCGCGCAACGTGGAGCGCACGCCTGCCCAAGAACGACGTATTGCCCGGCGTTGGATCATTGGCGGTGGCCTCATTTTGCCCATTGCCAGTATTACGGCGCTGCTAATGTTTGGGGTGCCCGCCGGGCAGCGCATGCTACCGCTCCCGCTAGGCGAGCCGCCTGAAGTGATTGAAGTGATCGGCCACCAATGGTGGTGGGAGGTGCGCTACCCAGGCGCCGAAGGCGGCGAAGTCGTCACCGCTAACCAGCTCGTTATGCCCGCTGGGGAGCCGGTGGATTTTCACGTGAGCGGCGCGGATGTCATTCACGCGTTTTGGGTGCCGCGCCTGGGCGGAAAAATCGACATGCTGCCAGGAAGGGTGAATAAAATCCGCCTGGAAGCCGATGAGCCCGCCGTGTTTGGCGCCCAGTGTGCCGAGCTGTGCGGGGTGGGCCATGCCCATATGCATTTGTATGTCGAAGCCGTGCCTCGTGAAGCATTTGATGCATGGCTAGCGGCTCGCCAAGACGCAGAACTAAACGAATTAGCGACCCAAGATTCAGCCCACGATAGCGCAAGAGAGGCCTTTGCGACCCACTGCGCGAGCTGCCATCGAGTGGCTGGCGTCAGCCAGGGCGGTGTAGGGCCGAATCTCTCGGATGTCGGTAGCCGCACGATGCTGGGTGCCGGTGTGATGGCCATGGAAGAGGGCGCGGTGAGCCAGTGGCTGCAGCAGCACCAAACGCTGAAGCCAGGCAATAAAATGCCCGCTCACGACGATATTGATACGGACACCTTGGATGCCCTGGGTGCTTGGCTGGAGACCTTGACCCCATGAAGAGCGTGAATCAAGAGGCGGCAGAGCAGGACCCGCAGCAACTACACGAAGACCTACATGACATTTGGGGTAACCCGAAAGGGCTAAAGGCCCTCACCATCGTGAACCATACAACGCTAGGTCTGCGTTTTATGATCACCGGGATGGTGTTTTTCCTGATTGGCGGCATTCTCGCCATGCTGGTGCGTACCCAGCTAGCGATGCCCGACCAGGACTTTATGTCGCCGGAGATCTATAACCAGGTCACCACCATGCACGGCACGGTGATGATGTTTCTGTTCGCCATTCCTATGCTGGAGGGCCTGGCGATTTACCTGATCCCTAAAATGATTGGTGCCCGTGACTTGGTGTGCCCACGGCTAACGTCGCTGGGCTATTTCTGCTATCTGTTTGGCGGGATTATCCTCACTTCCAGCCTAATTATTGAGATGGCGCCTTCAAGCGGCTGGTTTATGTACACGCCGCTAAGCAGTAAAGAGTTTGCCCCAGATTTGGGCTCTGATTTTTGGCTGCTGGGCATCACCTTTGTGGAGATATCAGCGCTCTCGGCGGGGGTGGAGCTGGTGGTGTCTATCTTACGCACCCGCACCCAGGGCATGGCGCTGCACAAAATGCCGCTGTTTGCGTGGTATATCCTCGCCATGGCGCTGATGATCGTGGTGGGCTTCCCACCGCTGATACTTGGCAGCGTGCTGCTGGAGCTTGAGCGAGCAGTCGGCATGCCGTTTTTCCAAATTGCGGGCGGCGGCGACCCGGTACTCTGGCAGCACCTGTTCTGGCTGTTTGGCCATCCGGAGGTGTACATCATCTTTCTGCCTGCCGCTGGTATTGTCTCCACTTTGATTCCGGTGTTTGCCGGGCGGCCCATTGTGGGGTACGGCTGGGTAGTGGCAGCGATCACCATCATGGGCTTTATCAGCTTTGGGCTATGGGTTCACCACATGTTCACAATTGGCATTCCGCAGCTGGCCCAGGCGTTTTTCTCGGCGGCCAGTATGCTAGTGGCCGTGCCCACGGCGATCCAGGTGTTTGTCTGGATAGCCACGCTCTGGCTTGGCAAACCCAAAATGAAGCTGCCCATGCTGTGGGTGATGGGCTTTTTAATTATCTTTGTGTGTGGTGGGTTAACCGGCGTCATGCTGGCGCTGGTGCCGTTTAACTGGCAGGTGCACGACACCCACTTTGTGGTGGCGCACATGCACTACGTGCTGGTGGGGGGCATGTTCTTCCCGCTAATCGCCGGGCTTTACTACTGGCTGCCGCTCTTTTCTGGGCGAATGCCCTCCGAAAACCTGGGGCGCTGGGGCTTCTGGCTTACCTTCCTGGGCTTTAACGGCACCTTCTTGATCATGCACTGGACTGGGCTGCTCGGTATGCCCCGGCGGATTTACACCTATGAAGCGGGCTCAGGTTGGGAGATTTTCAACCTGCTCTCATCCATCAGTAGCTTTGTGCTCTCGGCAGGGATTGCCATGGTGCTGTTGGATATCGCGCTGCACTTCCGGTTTGGCAAGCCCGCCAAGCATAACCCTTGGAATGCCGATACGCTGGAGTGGGCCAACACCATGCCGCCCAGCGCCTATAACTTTGTCAGCCTCCCCAATGTCGAAACCCGCCACCCGCTATGGGATGACCCAAATCTGCCGCATACCATGGCCGAGGGTAAGCACTCGCTGGCGGTGGCCTCCCACGGCAGGCGGGAGATGTGGGGTACCGACCCAATTACCGGCAAGGTGCGCGAGATTATTCATCTGCCCGGTAACTCCTGGTGGCCGCTGTTTGCCGCTGCCGCGCTGGCGGTGGTGTGCCTGAGCCTGCTGACCAAGGTGTACGCGTTGGCAGGCGTGTTCGTGATGATTGCCGGTATCTTTCTGCTGCGCTGGTCCTGGGAGAACGGCGCGCATCCTAAAGCGGCACCGGATGCGGGCGTAAAACCGGGCGACCCACCGCTCCACTCGCGCACGATGGACGGTCCAGGCCTTTGGGCGATGGGTGTTTTTCTGATCGCCAACGGATCGTTTTATCTCTCTTATCTGTTTGGCTGGTTCTACCTCTGGACCGTTTCACCGGAATGGCAGATGCCGGAGACGCCGCCGCTATCGCTCATGCTTATGTTGGCAGCGGGCGTGGCGGTGTTGGCCGGATGTGTGGTGATGGAGCGGCTGGTGCGCGGGCTGCGCCAGCAACGTGATGCCGGGCTAGGCGCAGGCTTCTATTTAGCCGCTGCGTTAGGTGCACTGCAAGTGGGGCTAATGGGCTGGGCGTTGTGGCAAGCCGAACTTGCTCCCACACAAACCTCCCACGATGCGGTGATGCTGGTCGGCCTTGTCTACGCCCTGTTCCACGGCGGTTTAGCGGTCGTCTTGACCGTGCTTCAAGGCCTGCGTGTGGGTTATGGCTATGTGGGCGCTCATGCTCCCTTCGAGCCGGGCGTAGTAGCCCTGCTTTGGCGCTATAACGTGGTCACCTTTGGGCTGCTCATAGGGGCGCTGGCGGTGCTGCCCCGCGTGTTAGGAGGGTAGGGCGATGGAACGATTGAACTTTACCCACCCTATCCATTTGATAGTGGGGCTAACGCTCTGGAGCGTTTGGTTTGTGGCCGTTTATAGCGGCCTATCGGTGGCCTGTGCGGTAAATCCACCGTCGCCGGAGGCAAGATCACTCACGCTGCTCAACGCAGGTCTGGGCGGTTTTACCCTTCTCTGTGCTGCTGGGCTTGTGCTGTTGGCCTGGGGGTGCTGCCGCACAGCCAAGCAGCATCAGGGGCGTCAGCGCTTTCATGCCGTGGTATCCGGTTGGCTCTACTTGTTTTCTGCCTTTGGCGTGGCGTTTGCGGGGCTACCCATCATTGGCGTGCCGCCTTGTCTGTAACCGTGAACAGTGACTCGCCTGCTAATGACGACGCACCGCTCTATACGCTTCATGGCATGTGGTGCACCAGCTGTGCGCTGGCGGTAGAGGGCGCGCTAGCCCGCGTGCCGGGAGTCGCTGAGGCCAGCGTTCATTACCCTACTGCAACGGTATGGGTGAAAGGCACTCCCGCAGCAACCCAGTTGGCGGCGTTAGCCCCCGTGGTGAAACGGCTGGGCTATCAGCTGAGCGAGTTAGAGCCAGTGCAAGATGCCCAGCAGCGCTTAGCCCAAGAGAGCCGCTACCTCACGCTGCGCCTGATTGTAGGTGCGGTGTTGGGTATGTGGACCATGTTGGCATCGCTGCTGATCTACGTGGGCGCGCTGCCCAATGCCACCATAGAGCTGGTCGTTGCTTGGGTGGCCGGTGCCTTTTCTCTGCCCGTCGTGCTCTATTCCGGCCTTCCGTTTTACCGAGCGGGGTGGCGCACGCTATTGGCCCGACGTCCCGGCATGGATGTATTGATAAGCCTGGGTGTGTTTGGCGCCATGGCGGTATCGGTAGGGCTGCTGCTGCGCGGCTCTTCAGAGGTCTATTTCGATACTGCGGTGATGCTGATTGTGCTGCTTCTGGTGGGCCGGCTGGTCGAAACCCTGTGCAGGCAACGGGGGCTTAAAGCCTTTGATGCACTAAGGCTGCCGGAAGCTGATGTGGTGGTTTGCCAAGGCGGGCAGCGCGACACGCAGCCCGTTGGGGAAGTCTCCATAGAAGCCGTGATTGAAGTGCCCCCTGGTGAGCAGGTGCCTCTGGATGGACTGCTGGAAACGCCCGGCTGGCTGGATACCGCCACGCTCACTGGGGAAAGCGTGCCCTGTTATCTGCATGCTGGGCAGCGCGTCTATGCGGGCTGCCGCTATGCGGCGGGGCTAAACGCAGCGCCTTTGAAGGTGACTGTGACGGCCACCGTCGGCCAGCGGCGGGTGGATAAACTGTGCGAGCAAATGCGCCGCGCCCAGGCAAAAAAGGGCGAATTGCACAAGCTGGCCGACCGCTTTGCCTCATGGCTAAGCCCCGTAGCGCTGCTGCTGGCTGTGCTGACACTCCCACTCGGGCTGCTATTGGGCCTTGGTCTAGAAGACGCTGCTGTGCGTGCGCTGTCTGTTTTGGTGGTGGCTTGCCCCTGCGCGGTGGGGCTGGCGGTTCCGCTGGCAAGCCTTGCCGGTAGCAGCCAAGCGTTACAGCAGGGCATTGCGCTTCGCGACCCTGCTGCTTTTGAAACCCTGGCGAACGTACGCGGCATTGCCTTCGATAAAACCGGTACGCTCACCCGGGGTCAGCATCAGGTAGTGCACGCCGCACTGCGCCAGGGCGAAGATCTCACGATTTTTCAGACGATGCTGCACAGCGCCGTCAGCCAAAGCGAACACCCGCTAGCCAGCGGTTTGCTGGACTGGGCGAACAAGGCTGAAACAGCAACGCCGCCCAAGGCACTTCATAAAGTACTTCATCTTGAGGAGCATCCCGGCAAAGGCCAGCAAACAACGTTTCAAAACGGAGAGCGATGGTGGTCAGGTAGCGCCGCATGGATAGAGCAGCAGCTGGGCACATCGTTGCCAGATAACGCCCAACACCCTGACTACGCCTTTGCTTCACAGGTGGTAGTAGCCAACAGCCGCGGTTGGCTTGCCACGCTCTACTGTGCCGACCAGCCGGTAAGCGATGCGACAGCGAGCCTTGCCGAACTACAGCGCTCAGGGTACATCGTGGCGCTGATCAGCGGCGACCGCCAGGGGCCGGTGGGCTGGCTTGGCCTGCAGGTGGGGCTAGCAAAAAACGCGTGCTACGCCCAGCGTTCGCCGGAAGCCAAAGCTGCGCTGCTCAAAGCGCTGCCATCGCCCACGCTCTATGTGGGCGACGGGGTGAACGATACCTTGAGCCTTGCCGAAGCCGGGGTAGGCGTCGCCCCCATGCAAGCCAGCGAAGCCGCCCGCGAAGGAGCCGCCGCGCAGCTGCTTTGGCCTGGGGTGAGCGGTATCGTAAGGCTATTGGCACTGGCTAAGCGCACCCGCCGAGTCATGGTACAAAACCTAGTGTTTTCGGCACTCTATAACACGCTGGCGCTTGGGCTGGTGATCATGATGGCGGTACCGCCCTTGGCCGCCGTACTGGCGATGGTCGCAAGCTCGCTCAGCGTGACGTTAAACACAGCGCGCCTTGCGTGGGCAGAGCCTGACGAGGCTAGCGATAGCCCAATGCCTGCCCCATCCGCTCAGCGTTCGATGCCACCCACTGCGGGTCAATCGCTCCCCACTGCTTAATGGTGTAGTGGCCAATGTTGTGGCGCTCGCCGTGGCCTTTTTCAAATACGCACTCAATATCCAATTCCCCCAAGGACGTAATGGTGTCCTGGGCGGTTCGCCTCGGCATGCCGGTGGCTTCCATCAGCGCGGGTACGCTGGCCACGCCTTGCTCAATCAAGTGGGCCACGTAAAGGCGGCGGTAAAAGCTGGATTTTGTTTTGCTGAGCGACATGGAGAGGGCGTCTTCTTAGTGATGGGTATTCCTGCAGTCTAATCAAATAAATCTCCCTGTGCCCGGGGCGGGCGAAAATCACGGGTATTCAGCCCCTGCTCGGTGCGTGGCTGCATGTTCCATTGGCGGCTAGCACGCTGAAACCGCTGGGCGATTAAGTCAGCGAATACCCCCTCGCCGCGAAAGCGCTTACCAAAGGCAGCATCGTAGGTTTTACCGCCCCGACACTGGCGCATCAAACTCATTACCTTAGCGGCGCGCTCGGGGTAGTGGGCTTCTAGCCACGCTTCAAACAGCGGCGCGACCTCGTGGGGCAGCCTTAGCAGCATCCAGGTCGCGGTGCGCGCCCCGGCACGGCTGGCGGCTTCCAGAATGCGCTCAATTTCGTGGTCGGTCAGGCCGGGAATAATCGGTGATACTAGCGTGCCCACCGGTATTCCCGCCGTGTTTAGCTCACGAATCACTTTCAAGCGCGCCTGCGGCGATGCCGCACGGGGTTCCAGCGTGCGCTTTAGGTTAGCGTCTAGGCTGGTCAAGCTCACGAACACCCGCACCAAGCGATGCTCCGCCATTTCTGCTAGTAGATCGATATCCCGCAAGATCAGCGTGCTTTTCGTCACTAGCGTCACCGGGTGGCGGCAAGCCAACAGCAATTCCAGCAAGCGGCGAGTGGTTTGGTAGGTGGCCTCTAGCGGCTGGTAACAGGCGGTATTGCCGGAGAGGTTAATGGGGCGGCAAACATAGTAGGGGTGGCAAAGCTCCTCTTTTAAATGCTCCACCAGCCCGTGGCGGGCGATCAATTTGGTTTCAAAATCCAGCCCCGGTGATAAATCCCAATAGGCGTGGGAGGGACGCGCATAGCAGTAGACACAGCCATGCTCACAGCCGCGATACGGGTTAAGCGAACGATCAAAAGGTAAATCTGGCGATTTGTTCCAAGAGAGTGCGCTTTTACTGGCTTCCTCGCGCACTTCTGTTGCCAGCGAGATAGAGGCTTCTTCCTGCCACCAGCCGTCATCCTCTGCCACGCTGCGGGTAGGGGCAAAGCGGTTATGTGGGTCGTAGGTTGCACCGCGCCCTTTATGCACGGTAGCGCGAGAGGGATCCAGTGATGTCATCTGCCACCTCATACGTAGTATCAATATATATGTTTATAAATACAGTATATGGGGTTTGCTCAGCACCGCAACCAAGCGGGCAGTACAGCCACGACAGCGCTAATGGTATTTTGGGAAAAGAGGGGCGACTTACTTGGATGATTGCAGGAGGGAAAGCATGTACGCGACGACGAATCAGCGTATGGCGCTGATCATTATCGACATGCAGCAAGGCATGGCGACTGAAAAAGCGGGAGAGCGCAATAACCCGCAAGCCGAAGCCAACATTCAGCGACTGCTAGCCACTTGGCGGCAAAGCCAGCAGTCAGTGGTTCATGTGCGTCATCTCTCTCGCTCACCCGAATCGCCTTTTTGGCCCGGGCAGAGCGGCGTGCTGTTCCAGCCTGCGTTTGAGCCACTCGCTACCGAACATATCGTCGATAAAAACGTGCCCGATGCGTTCACGCACTCTGGGTTAGAGCGCTGGCTACGCGTACGCGGCATCCATAAGCTGGTCATTGTAGGCGTCAGTACCAGTAATTCAGTCGAAGCCACGGTACGTTCGGCGGGGAATTTAGGCTTCGATGCTTATGTGGTGAGCGATGCCACCTTCACGTTCGCAAAGCAAGATTACGCCGGCACCTATCGCACTGCCGAAGAGGTGCATGCGATGTCGCTGGCGAATTTAGCAGGGGAGTATGCGGAGGTTGTGAGTACGGAAGAGGCATTTGCCTTACTGTAAATCGTTTTACCACTCTCCGCTCTTGATCTGCGACGTTGCCTCAACCGGTGGATTGTAGATATAGCACCAGGCATCGCCATACTGTGTTGCCAGCACCATCCGGTCGTACATCCCTTCTGCGGGAGAGTGATGCAAGTAATCTTCTAGCTCATCCAGTCGTGCTAGCTGTTCGGCGTTAATGGCATACACTTCCACCTTAACGCCTGTGGATGGCGTGAGCTTAGCGCCTGGGTAGGGGCCAAGGTCGTAAAGTGTGATTCCCGTTAAACGGTCTTGGCCCAGCATGTTAGCGCCGTTTAGCCAGTGATGATTGCGATGGCCGTACTTTAACGTGCCGTATACCGCGACTCGTGGGCAGTGCTGGATGGCTTGGTGAAGATGCTGCATGGGTTCACCTTTTCACAATATTAAATAAGCCACGGCTACGCGCCGATTGTCGACGGTTGAGAGCCACTCATTAGGCATTGACCCAAAAGCGCCCTGGCAGTCTGCCAAGGCGCTGTGCTTACTTACTTTTTATCCTAACGCTTCTTCCGCACCGGTTTTTTATCGCTGCTTGCTGGCTCGGCGCTATCGGCTTTGCGTGCGCTGGTGGGGAAGTGGGCACGCACCAGCTCAAGCAGCCCCTGCGTAGAAGCGTCGAAGTCGGCGGCGTTGGCGTCGATGCGCTCGCTGATTTCACCGGCGATGCGCTTGCCTAGCTGTACGCCCCACTGGTCGAACGAGTTGATGTTCCAGATCACGCCCTGCACGAACACCTTGTGCTCGTAGAGCGCAATCAGCGCGCCCAGGTTTTTCGGCGTTAGCTCGTCGAGCAGCAGAGTGCTGGAGGGGCGGTTGCCGGGGCAGCTGTAGGGGTCGAGCTGGCTAAGCTCTTTGCTGTCGCCTTGGCTGCCTTCCATAAAGGCGTTGGCTTGGGCCAGCATGTTGGTCAGTAGCGCGAAGTGGTGGTCTTCCACGCCCGGTTCCGGCTTGAGCGAGGCGATAAAATCGATGGGCACATAGCGCGTGCCCTGGTGCAGCAGCTGGAAGAAGGCGTGCTGGCCGTTGGAGCCGGTTTGGCCCCACACAATTGGGCCGGTTTTGTAGTTCACCGGGTGGCCGAAAATATCCACCGACTTGCCGTTAGACTCCATATCCAACTGCTGCAGGAAGGAGGGCAGCTGGTTGAGCGCTTGGTCGTAGGGTACGATGGCTTGGGTTTCCGCGCCGATAAAGTTGATGTACCAGATGCCGATTAGCGCCATAAGGACCGGCATGTTTTGAGCGAAAGGCGCTTCGATAAAGTGCCGGTCCATCTCATGGGCGCCTTCCAGCAGCTCGATAAAGCCTTCAAAGCCAATCGAGAGCGCAATCGGTAAGCCGATGGAAGACCACATGGAGTAGCGGCCGCCCACCCAGGCCCAAAACTCAAACACGTTCTCTTCGCGAATACCGAACTCCATCGCCGCTTTGCGGTTGGTGGAAGCGGCAATGAAGTGCGCGCCCACGTCCGCGTCTTCGCCAGCGTTCTCCAGGAACCAGCGCCGCGCCGTCTTGGCGTTGAGCAGGGTTTCCTGGGTGGAGAAGGTTTTGGTAGAGACGATAAACAGAGTGGTGGCGGGGTCTAGCCGCGACAGCACTTTCTGTATATGGGTGCCGTCCACGTTGGAAACGAAGTGGAAGTGCAGCTCTGGGTGGCGATACTTCAACAGCGCACGCACTGCCATGTTGGGGCCAAGGTCCGAGCCGCCGATGCCGATATTGACCACATCTTTAATACGCTGGCCGTTATAGCCTTTCCACTCGCCGCTACGCACCGCTTCCGAGAACAGCTTGATCTGCTCGCGGGTGCGGGTGATTTCTGGCATCACGTCTTCGCCGTCCACATACACCGGTTCATCACCAAGATGGCGTAGGGCGGTGTGGAGTACCGGGCGGTTCTCGGTCACGTTGATAATGTCGCCAGAAAACATTTGGGCGCGGCGCTGTACCAGGGCGGAATGGTCGGCTAGCTCGATTAGTTTAGCCAGCACTTCATCCGATACCTGATGCTTGGAGTAATCTAGAAAAAGGCCGCCGACGCGGAGGCTCATTTTTTCGAAGCGCTGCGGGTCATTCGTAAAGTAGTCACGAATGCGGTCATTGGCGGTTTTATCGCGCAGGCGCTCTAGGGCCTGCCAAGTAACGCTGCGAGTGAGTTGAAACATAACGGGCGGTCCTGTTGTTTTTACATCTGTTTTACATCGTTATCGCTAACGGGGCGTGTCCGACCCTTGGCGTCGCTGTTATTTATGTAAAAATACTACATGTTGCGCGCTTGAGAACAACAGTTAGCGATCAATGGTAAGAAAAATGGTTAATAAAACAGCGGGGTGGTGGTCGTCTTGAATGTCTGACTGAAAAACAAAAGGGCGAGATTGCCTCGCCCTTAGTGTGCCGCTTTTAGCTGGCAACGGCTACTTGGGCAGCGCCACGTTTGATAAACGCGTAGCCCAGGCCGGTGATCAATGAGCCCACCACAATCGCGCCCAGGTAAAGCAGAGCGGGAGTAATGGCGTTAGGAATCAGCAGCACGAAGATACCGCCATGGGGGGCCATCAGTTTGGCACCCACCAGCATGGAGAGCGCACCCGTGACCGCACCACCGGCGATACAGGCGGGAATCACGCGCAGCGGGTCTTTCGCCGCAAAGGGAATCGCGCCTTCACTGATAAAGCACAGGCCCAGCACGAACGAGGCTTTACCCGCTTCTCGCTCGGGGGCAGAGAACTTGTTACGCGCCACGAAGCTGGCAATACCCATACCAATCGCGGGCACCATGCCGGCGGCCATGATCGCGGCCATTGGACCGTAGGTTTCAGAGGCCAACAGGCCGACGCCAAAGGTGTAGGCCGCTTTGTTGACCGGGCCACCCAGGTCGAAGCACATCATGGCCCCGAGCAGAATGCCCAGTAGCACGGCATTGGTCGAGCCCATGGACTCCAGGAAGCCGGTGAGCGCGCTCAGCACGGCAGCCACCGGCTCGCCAATCACGTAGATCATCGTCAGGCCGGTGACCAAGCTGGCAATCAGCGGGATGATCAGAATCGGTTTGAGCGACTCAACGCTGGAGGGCAGTTTTACGTAGCGCGTGACGGCAAGGGCCACGTAGCCCGCCAGGAAACCGGCCAAAATACCGCCGATAAACCCAGAGCCAATCTCGGCGGCCAACATACCGCCAATCATGCCGGGGGCAATACCGGGGCGGTCGGCGATGGAGTAGGCGATGTAACCCGCCAGAACGGGAATCATCAGCGCGAAGGCCGTGCCGCCACCAATCTGCATCAGTGCAGCGGCCAGGGTGCCTTCTTCCTGGAACGCTTCGATACCGAACACGAACGAGAGGGCTATTAACAAGCCACCCGCCACCACCATGGGCAGCATAAAGGACACACCGGTTAGCAGGTGTTTATAGACGCCTTTTTCTTTCATGCCTTTCTTGGCCGATGCGCTGCTGTTAGCGGCGCTGGCACCATCTTCAACAGCGGCGTCGGTGAAGGCAGCCTCCAGGGTCGGGCGCGGCTTTTTCAGCGCATTGCCGGTAGAGGTGCGATAAACCCGTTTGCCTGCAAAGCGTGAAGGATCCACTTCGATATCGCAGGCCAACACGACCACGTCAGCGTCGGCGATTTCCGCTTCCGTGAGTTTGTTTTGCGCGCCCACCGAGCCTTGGGTTTCCACACGAATCTGGTGGCCCATGGCCTTACCCGCTTCGGCCAGCGCTTCGGCGGCCATAAAGGTGTGGGCAACACCGGTGGGGCAGGCGGTGACGGCAACGATTTTTTTGCCATTCCCGCTGCTGGCCGGGGCGGCAGCAGTGGCTGCCGGGGCGCTGTAAATCGGTGCTTCCCGCTTGGCCTGGCTTAAAAAGGCGCTGGGGTCGGGCAGGGCGCGGGCAATGGGGGCCTGGAATAGCCGCTTGCCTTCGAACCGCTCCGGGGCGGGTACGTGGTCGGCGGCCACGACGATCAAATCGGCGTTAGCAATCTGCTCGGCGCTGGCGGCTTGCAGTGGCGCAATCTCGCCGTGCATCTCTACATGAACGTTCCAGCCCAGCCGCGTGGCGGCTTGCTCTAGGCGCTTGGCGGCCAGGAAAGTAGTCGCCATGCCGCTGGGGCAGGCGGTAATCAGGATTAGGTTCATCGCGTGGCTCCCTCGGTGTGGGTGTCGTCAAGACGCCGTACCCGGGTCTGTTGTTGGAGTGAGTCAAAATCATCGGCGTGGGAAGTACCCACACCGACATGGCGTACCGCTTCGGCAGAAAGCGCCGTGGCGAAACGAAGCGTATCGTCGGGCGAGTGCTGGCTCAGCAGCCCGTGGAGCATGCCGGCCACAAAGGTGTCGCCCGCGCAAACGGTATTGGTGGCGGTAACGGTCGGCGGCGTGGATTGCCAAGTGCCGTGCTGGCTCACCCATAAAACGCCTTCTGCACCCGCTGAAATCAGCGCGTGCTCGATTCCACTGGCGTGCAGCCGCTCGGCGGCGGCTTGGCGCTGTTGGTCGCTATCAAGGGCGCTACCGGCCCAGTCGGCCAGCTCGGTTTCGTTGGGCTTGACTGCGGCAGGCCGCGCGGCAATCGCCGTGAGCAGCGCCGGTCCGCTGGTATCCACCCACAGCGGCACCCCGAAACCTTTCAGGAAGGCAAGCAGCTCGCCAAACGCGGGCTGGTCGATGCCGGGAGGCAGGCTGCCTGCGACCACCACGGCTTCAGGCGGCGCGCTACTTTCAAACAGGCCGTTTAGTTTGGTGCGTAAAGCCTCCAGATGGGCGGCTTCGATGGGCATGCCGGGGCCGTTGATGTCGGTTACACGGCCGCTCTGCTCAGCGAGTTTGGCGTTGATGCGCGTGTTGCCCGGCACTCGCACAAAGGCATCTTCGACGCCGTAACGGGGGAAGGCGAGGCTGAAAGGAGCGTCGTTCTCTTCGCCCAAGAAGCCGCTGACGATCACCTCGTGGCCCAGGCTTGCCAATACCCGCGCGACGTTCACCCCTTTACCTGCGGCTTCCAGCTGCGCGCCGGTGGGGCGGTTGACGTGCCCCAGCGTCAGCGCATCCAGATTGAAGGCGAGATCCAGCGCTGGGTTGAGCGTAATACAGACAACTCTTGCCATTAGCTGGCCTCCAAGGCGTCGCGGACGTCGTCGCTGGTGGCTTTGCTCAGCGCTAACTGGGCGCTGGCCTGGGCTTGGGCAAGATCAAACTCGCGCAGGCGGGCTTTGACCAGCGGGATTTGGCGTGCGCTCACCGAGAGTTCATCGACACCTAAGCCCACCAGAACCGGCACGGCCATGGCATCAGAAGCCAGTTCGCCACACACGCCGACCCATTTGCCGTGAGCGTGGGCGGCCTCAACGGTCATTTGGATCAACCGCAGTACCGCCGGGTGCAGGCCATCGGCTTGAGCGGAAAGCTCTGGGTGGCCGCGATCAATCGCGAGAGTGTACTGCGTTAGGTCGTTGGTACCCACTGAGAAGAAGTCGACTTCGGCGGCCAACGTGGGCGCTAACAAGGCGCTGGAGGGCACCTCAATCATCACGCCAAGCTGTACGTCGGTAGCGCGCTGCTGGGGGGCGATCTCTTTGAGCAGTCGGTCATAAATCGCCTTCGCCGCGCGGAACTCGGCCACGTCTTTAACCATCGGCAGCATGATGCGTAGCGGTTTGCCGACGGCGGCCATGAGCAGCGCGCGAATCTGAGTTTCCAGAACTTCTGGTTGGGTCAGCGCTAGACGAATACCGCGCAGGCCGAGGAAGGGGTTGTCTTCCTGGGGCACCGGCCAGTAGGGCAGCGGCTTGTCGCCGCCGACGTCCAGGGTGCGGGCGACGAGCGGGCGGCCATTGAGGGCATCGGTGGCTTCACGGTATTCGGCGATTTGCGTAGCGAGATCCGGCGCGCTGGAGTAGGCCATGAACAGGAACTCGGTGCGCAGCAGGCCGACCCCTTCCGCGCCGCGCTCTACCGCATCGGCGGCGTGGGCGGTGTTGCCCAGGTTGGCAGCCACTTCCACCTTATGACCGTCGCGGGTTTGCGCTTGCTCGAAGCGCAGCTCCCAGGCGTCCGCTTCACGCTGCTGCTGGTCGAGCAACTGCTGCTCGGCGCGGCGCAGGCGCTCCTCGGAAGGCTGCGAGGTCACGCGGCCGCGCTCGCCATCCAGAATCATCATGCCGCCGTTGTGTAGCGCCATCACTGCTTCACCGGCACCTACTACGGCAGGAATGCCCAGCGCGCGAGCCAGAATAGCGCTGTGCGCCGTGGCACCGCCGCGAACGGTCAGCAGGCCACGCACGCGGGATGTATCCAAACGGGCTACATCGGAGGGGCCGATATCGTCCATCACCAAAATATAGGGATGATCGGGTGGCTCGGGCAGGGTAACGTCGCAAAGCACGCCGAGCACGCGGCGGCCTACATCGCGCAGGTCAGCGGCGCGTTCGGCCAGCAGCCGGTCTGCCAGCATCTCTTGGGCGTGGGCGGCGGTGTCGATAGCTTCCCACCAGCCCGCTTCCGCCGAGCGGCCTTCGCGGATGGCGTCAATCGCCGCCTGGTGCAATTCGGGGTCGTCAAGCATCTCTTCATGCATAGAGAGAATATCGGCCACTTCGCCGCCGGGCGCTTTATGTACCAGCGCCTGCAGCTGGGTGGCGCCCTCTTTGAGAGCGGCCTCTAAGCGTGCGATCTCTTGGGTGGGGTCGCTGGCATGCGCCGGGTAATCAAACTGCATCGGGCGAATGACGAACACCGGGGCAATCGCTAATCCTGGGGAGGCTGCCACGCCGGTGTGCGGCTTGTCGGCGGCCAGCGGCTCCACGGCAGGCTTGCTGGCGTTGGCGGCGGGCGTGGCATCGCGGCCCCCGTCGAACGGCGTGACTTTTTCACCCAAGCCCTCTTCGACAGCGGCGGCAATGGCATCTAGCGCGGCGCTTGCCTGTTCGCCCTCGGCAGAGAAGATCAGCCATTGGCCACGGCGCGCACCCAGGCCAATCACTTTGGTCAAGCTGGCAGCAGATACCGTGGTGGCGCTGCCTTCTTCCAGGCGCACGTTGATGGGCATGGGCTGGGCGCGGGCGATCTGTACCAGCTGTTTAGCCGGGCGAGCGTGCAAGCCGTGGGGATTCAGAACCCGCACGCGGCGGGTTTGGGTGCTGGCGGTTTCACCGGCCAGCGCTGCCAGCAGCTGGGCGCTATTTTTGCCCACAAAGCTGTCGCTTTCGCCGTTCTCTAGTACCGCCATCAGCTGCTCGAGCAGCGGCCGGTGGGCATCGCCGCTGGCGGCCAGGCAGAACAGCGCATGAACCGGATGACCGCCGTGCTCGATAGTGCCATCGGCGGGCGTCGCCACGCCTAGTGCGGGCTGGTTCACACCTTGCGCGTGGCTTGAAAGCCATAAGCCTTTACCCAACCACTGGGGCTGGGCGCTCGCCACGGCACTAATAAAGCCGTTATCCACGCAGCCGCTTTGGCGCAGCCGCGCTGCCGCCGCTAGGGCTAGTTCCTGGGGGGCGCGGGCGGGGAAGTTGATGCACAGCGTATCGGCATCCAGGCGCGGTGCTAATGACGGCTTCGAGAGCAGGCGCGCAACATCGGCGGTGGAGCTGGCGCGGGCCAACTCGGTTGCTACGCCGTCACGGTCGAGTACGTGGGTAAGCTGGCGCAGAATATCCAGGTGCTCGTCGTTTTGTGCCGCAATGGTGACCAGCACATGTACGGTGTTGCCGTCGTGCCACTGCACCCCTTTAGGGAACTGCAGTACCCGCACGCCGGTACGCTTGACGTGATGGCGGCTTTCCGGAGTGCCGTGGGGAATGGCAATTGCGTTGCCTAGGTACGTTGAGGACTGCGCTTCGCGGGCGTGGAGGCCATCGCGGTACTCGGCCGCAACCAAGCCAGCCTCTGCCAGGGCGTTGGCGGCGCTGTCGAGCGCAGCTTGCCAGTTGTCCGCGTGGCGGTCGAGCAAGATGTCATCGGGGCCGAGTGTCAACATAGGGGTCTCCTGTAAACGCGGTCAGGCAACGGCAACGTCTGCGATTGGCGGCGAAAATGCGCGCATAAAACGTTAGTCGTAGATCGTTGTGGTTAGCTGGATGAATCGTGTCACCTGTGTATAGTTGGCTATGCTGAATCGATTCACTTTTGGACACAAGGGTTGTCTTTTTAGACTTTGGTCTGAAGAGGGTAAAACGGCTGCTAAACTGCCGTCTTCATTTAAGGGGAAACCAGCATGACACTTGCCGATATTGCCCGGCTCGCCGGGGTTTCGCGCACCACGGCAAGCTATGTAATCAACGGCCAGGCCGAGCAGCGGCGCATTAGCCCGGCCACTATCGATAAAGTGATGGCCGTTGTGCGTCAGCACCGCTATCACATTGATCCTCAGGCCGCCGCGCTGCGCCGTGGCGCTAGCCGGTTGATCGGTTTGATCGTGCCGGATTTGGAAAACATCAGCTACGCACGCCTTGCCAAACGCCTCGAGCGAGGTGCTCGCGAGCGCGGCTACCAACTGTTGGTGGTGAGTTCCGATGACTGCGCGGACAGTGAGCGCACGCTGGCTTTGGCCCTGCGCGCCCAGCGCTGTGAGGTGCTGATTACCGCCAGCTGCCTGCCGGAAAACGACACTTTTTATACGGATTTGGCCGACGAAGGATGGAGCGTTGTTGGGATGGACCGGGGCCTGACGCCCGAGCGCTTTGCCAGCGTGGTGAGCAATGACCAAGAAGCCGCTTATGCGCTGACGCGCTCGGTGATGGGCAGTGCAACTCGGCGAATCGCGTGGTTGGATGCGATGCCTGAACTCTCGGTAAGCCGGGAGCGCCGTGCAGGATTTTTTGCCGCACTGGAAGGGAAGGGCGTTGAAGCCGTTACCTTTAGCGGTGGGCGCTACGAGCGGGATGTGGGCGTTGAACTGGCGCAACAGCTTTTTGCTGCAGGCGAGGTAGATGCGCTGGTCACGGCCTCCTACGCGCTGATGGAAGGTGTGTTTGATGAGTTGCTTGCCCAGGGCGGGCTGCCGGAGACGCTGCGGTTAGCCACTTTTGGTGACCACCGCCTGTTAGATTTTCTGCCTCAGCCGGTTAATTCGGCGTTGCAGGATTATGACCGCATCGCCGAGCTGACGCTTCAGTGCGCGCTGGGCGCGATGAATGGAAGCTACCAATGCGGGCAGCAGGTGGTCGCGCGCCACCTGCGTACCCGCTAAGTATAAGGCGCGCTCGGTTTATACCTTGCGAGCCTGTGCCCAGGCGTTGGCGTCTGGAATCGACATGTCATAACGCTCGGCCAAGTAGGGTGAGGAGAGCAGAAAGTCGGCGCTAGCCGCATTACACGCCACCGGCACGTTCCACAGCGCGGCAAGGCGCAGCAGTGCTTTCACGTCCGGGTCGTGGGGCTGCGGTGCAAAGGGGTCCCAGAAGAAGATCAGCACGTCGAGCTGCTGCTCGGCGATGCGCGCCCCAATCTGCTGGTCGCCGCCTAGCGGCCCGCTCATTAAGCCTTCCACTTCTAGCCCCAGGGCGGTTTTCAGCCGCCCTGCGGTAGTGCCTGTGCCAATCAGCGTATGCTGGCTCAGTGTGTCTTGCCAGCGCGTCGCCCACTCCAGCATCTCGGTTTTTTTGCCATCGTGGGCAATCAGCGCAATACGCTTGCGCGGTTGCAGCGTGCGCACGGCTTGGCGGGGTGGGCGGGCATCGTTCATGGCATGGCTCTCCTGATCATTCGTTTGTTATTCATAGAGCGGCGAAGCGGTTAGTTACTCGGTATCAACGGCCAGTACTTTCATGGTGTTGGTGCCACCGTGGGCATTCATATGATCGCCGCGAGTAAGAATGACATGCTCACCTGGGCGTGCCAATCCATGGGCCTTCAGCAGTTTGATGGCTTCATGGTTCACCTCGGTGGCCTCCATGTGCGTCGTATCGAATGGAATCGAGACTACGCCACGGTAGAGCGCCATGCGCCGTTGGGCGATGGGGCTGTGGGCCAAGCCGACAATCGGTAAGCCAGAGCGGATGCGCGAGGCAATCAACGGCGTGTAGCCGGTGGAGGTCATGCAGGCAATGGCGCGTACACCGGTTAGGTGGTTGGCAGCGTACATAGCAGAAAGCGCGATGGTTTCATCGATCCGCTCGAAGCCTTCATGAATACGGTGGCCGGAGGCTTGGGCAATGCGCTCGCGCTCGGCACCTAGGCAGACGCGATCCATGGCTTCGATGGTTTCCACCGGGTAGTCGCCTGCCGCCGTTTCCGCCGAAAGCATGACCGCATCGGTGGCGTCGAGCACGGCGTTGGCCACGTCGAAGACTTCCGCACGGGTGGGGAGCGGCGATTCGATCATTGACTCCATCATTTGGGTGGCCGTGATCACCGCGCGATTCAGTGAGCGGGCATGCTTGATGATGCGCTTTTGCGTGCCGATCAGCGCTTCATCGCCAATCTCTACGCCCAGGTCGCCACGGGCGACCATCACCGCTTCTGACGCTTCGATGATGGCGTCTAGGGTTTCGTCGTTGGCAACGGCCTCGGCACGCTCCAGCTTAGCGACCAGCCCGATCTCTTTACCCTCGTCACCCAGCAGAGCGCGCGCTTCCTGCATGTCGGCGGCGCTGCGTGGGAACGAGACGGCGAGATAGTCTACGCCAATCTCGATGGCGGTTTTGAGATCTTCTTTATCCTTATCGGTCAGCGCCGGGGCAGAAAGACCGCCGCCTTGTTTGTTGATGCCTTTATTGTTGGACAGTTTGCCGCCCACGTGAACTCGGGTGTGAACTTCTTGCCCAACGATAGAAGTGACGTCCAGTACGACGCGGCCATCGTCCAGCAGCAGGCGGTCACCGGGGGCGACGTCATCGATCAGCGCTTTGTAGTCACAGCCGACGCGCTCGTTACTGCCGCCATTGGCATCCAGCGCCATGTCCAGCACGAAAGGCTGGCCAACCTCGAGGTGAACGGCACCGTCGGCAAAGCGCGAAATGCGAATTTTGGGGCCTTGTAAGTCGCCTAGTGCAGCCACGCTGCGGCCCAGGCGCTGGGCGATCTCGCGGACAGCGCTTAGCCGACGGCGATGATCTTCGGCAGACCCATGGGAGAAATTCAGTCGCACCACGTCAACGCCCGCTTTTAGCATGGCTTCCAACACCCCAGGGCGGTCACTGGCTGGGCCAAGCGTGGCGACGATTTTGGTACGGCGTAGGGGAGTCGGGGACGTTGCACGTGTCATATGGTACTCCTGATGAGCAGCGTTGGCTGAACGAGGCCCGAAAAAAGGGCGGGTGAATCGTTGATTAAGTATTGGACTACGATAGCCTTTATATAGTAATTTTACTACATATTGGATAGTTATTAGCCTTTAGGGGCGGTTATGGCAGGTTTTAATCGGCCTATAGGTGATTAAATACGTATTTTTAGTAATTTTTTTACTGGATACGCCATCTACGACCACTGCTTGATTGAGGTGCTACCATGACAATAAGAGTTGCCATTAACGGATTTGGACGGATTGGCCGTAACGTACTGCGTGCGCTGTATGAAAATGGCTACCGTGATCGCGTTCAGGTAGTTGCGATCAACGATCTGGGTGACCCTTCCCTAAACTCCCATCTCCTGCGCCATGACACGGTGCACGGTCACTTCCCGTTCAGCGTCGAGCATGATGCCGAGAGCATCAGCGTGGATGGTGATCGCATCGCGATCTCCTCCGAGCGCGACCCGGCCAACCTGCCATGGGCGTCCATGGATATCGACCTCGTCATGGAGTGTACTGGCCTGTTCACCAAACGCGAGGCGGCCGCTAAGCACATCGCTGCCGGTGCCAAGCGCGTTCTTATTTCTGCGCCTAGCCCGGATGCGGATGCCACCATCGTTTACGGTGTGAATGACGACATTCTGACCGCTGAGCACACGGTGGTATCGAATGCGTCTTGCACCACCAACTGCTTGGCACCAGTCGCTAAAGCGCTGAATGACGCCGTGGGTATCGAAAACGGCCTAATGACCACCGTTCACGCCTACACCAACGACCAGAATCTGTCGGATGTGTATCACTCCGACCCGTACCGTGCCCGTAGCGCCACCCACTCCATGATTCCGACCAAAACCGGCGCTGCGGCAGCCGTGGGTTTGGTACTGCCGGAGCTGGCGGGCAAGTTCGATGGCTTGGCGGTGCGTGTACCGGTGATCAACGTCTCTCTGGTGGACCTGACTTTCACGGCGGGCCGTGAGACCACCAAGGAAGAGATCAACGAAATCGTCGAAAAAGCCGCTGCGAACTCGCCGGTCTTGGCGGTCAACGCCCAGCCGCTGGTTTCCATCGACTTCAACCACGATGCGCACTCGTCTACCTTTGACGCTAACCATACTCGCGTTAATGGTCGTCTGGTGAAGATCATGGCGTGGTACGACAACGAGTGGGGCTTCTCCAACCGTATGTTGGATACCGCCATCGCGATGCAGAAAACCGCGCAATAATCCCGCCGTTTTAGGGGGAGTCCGCTAAGGACAAGTATCGCCCAGCAGCAGCTCAGTTTTGAGCAGCTGCTGGGTTTTTGGTATCCGCCCCAAAATCATTTTGGCGGCGACTCGTCCTTTGCCTGCGCTGTCCTGGCGCACGGTCGTCAAACGAGGGGCACGGTACTGGCCTTCGGCAATGCCATCGAACCCCGTAATGCGTAACGCCTCCGGTACGTGAATGCCCCGCTGCTCGGCCAGCGTCAGCGCGGTGAGCGCAATGCGGTCTGACATGCACAGCAGCAGGTCGGGGCGCTGCTCGTCGGGCAAATCAATAATCTCGGTAATCACCGGTGAGCACACGTCGAACACGTTCTCCTCGATGTTCCATAGCGGAATCTGTTCGGTATCAAAACCATGCTCGCTGAGCGCGGCGTGAAACCCGGCTAGACGTGCCCGGCTGATCGTACTGCTGTCGGGCAGCATCGTATGCGCCTTCGTCACTCGGCCATTGCAGTGCTCTTTGGTCAAGCGCAGGTTGATGATGGCAGGACGGGCAGGGCGCTCTTTGAGGGCATGCATGGCCATGGCGTAGCTGGCATCGCGGTCATCGATGTGCACGGTGGGACAGCCGTCGATATCGAAGTCGACCGATACCAGGGGGCGCTGGGAGGGCAGTTCATTCAGCAGTTTATTGTTGGGCATCAAACCGTACACGATGAAGCCATCGGCGATATTAGCCGAGCCGGGCGGCTGCGATGCGTGGCCTCGGCCCGGTAATAGCAGCATGGTATGGCCGTGGGCATCCAGCACTTCAGCCACACCAGAGAGAAACTCACTGGCGACGGCATCGTTCAAGCTGTAGGTCAGGCTTTCGGCTAGAATCACCGCCACGATGCTGGAGCGTCCGGTGCGAAGGCTGCGCGCTTTGGCATCGGGGCCGCTATACCCTAAGCGCTTGGCTTCTTTGAGAATACGATCGCGCAGCAGCGGAGAGAGCTGATCGGGGCGGTTGAAGGCGTTGGAAATCGTCGCGGTAGAGACGCCGAGTTCGAGCGCAAGGTCCTTTAGGGTCATTCGGCGAGGGGCGGTCACGGTGCTTCCTAAACAGGTGAAGAACGTTGGTGGAGAGAGTGCGTGCCGGACGCATTTACAGCGCAGGCTAATTATTTAATTGTCGCGCACAAGAATAACGGCCTTGATGGTGTGTCGACTACCCTCTTCGAAAGGTGTCTCACCCAGCCAAGGCCGTGATGGGTCTGTCAATCAGTGTTTAAGCTGCCGAGCGCGCGTTGCCAAGTGTCAACGCGGCGCCGCTTTCATCGAATAGGTGTACGTGTTCGGTATCTGGTACCAGCGACACCTGCTGGCCCTCTTGCCACTGGCTGGGTGCTTCGCTGCGATGGATCAGCAGGGTCGACCCCGCTTTCGGCTCCAGATACACGTAGACCTCGTTACCCAGGTACTCGACGTTGACGATATCGAAGCAGTTATCGCCTTGGGGCGCTTCCAAACGAAGGTGCTCGGGGCGCACTCCGAGCGTGAGCGAGGTGCCTTGTGAGTAAGCGTCGCCCGCTTGGGGAAGCGATACGTCGCCGATGCCGGCTGCTTTGACGCGGCAGCCGTCGGCGGTACCGCTGATCAGCTCGGCGGGCATGAAGTTCATGGTGGGCGAGCCAATGAAGCCGGCGACGAATTTGGTGGCCGGACGCTGGTACAGTTCATGGGGACTGCCCACTTGTTCCACATGGCCCCGGTTGAGCACTACGATTTTATCCGCCAAGGTCATGGCTTCGACCTGATCGTGGGTCACGTAGATCATGGTAGAGCCAAGACGGTTATGAAGGCGGGCGATTTCGTTACGCATCTGCACCCGCAGCGAGGCATCCAGGTTGGAGAGTGGCTCATCGAATAGCAGGATGCGCGGCTCCCGCGCCATGGCGCGTCCCATCGCCACGCGCTGGCGCTGGCCGCCAGAGAGGGCTTTGGGTTTGCGGTGCAGAAGCTCTTCCAGCTGCAGGATTTTGGCCGTGCTCATCACTCGTTCGTGAACGGTCTCTTTGGCGGTGTTGGCCAGTTTCAGGCCAAAAGCCATGTTGTCGTAGACGGTCATGTGCGGGTAGAGCGCGTAAGACTGAAACACCATGCCCACGCCGCGCTCGCGGGGGGGCAGGTCGTTCACCACGGTGCCGCCAATGTTTAGGTCGCCATCGGTGATCGATTCAAGCCCGGCAATCAGGCGCAGAAGGGTGGATTTACCGCAGCCGGAGGGGCCCACGAACACGACAAACTCACCGTCGCCAATGGAAAGATCAACGTCTTTGATGATGTGATCGCGGCCAAATACCTTATTGACCTTTTCAAGCGTAACACTTGCCATGGTAACTCCTTGCCGACCTCGACCGGAGCGGGTCGGCTATCGTTATTAACTGTTATGGGCGGCGTTTAGGCAACCTGCATAAAGGCGGCTTGGTACGCGGGCAGCGTGAGCGTGCTGCCGTCTCGCGTGGCGGTAAAGTGGGCGACCGGCAAGTCGCTTGCGACCTCCACAGGCAGGGTAGTTTGCTGCTCTTGCCCGGTCAGGTTGAACACGCACAGCAGGGTCTCGTCGCCTTTTTGACGGGTAAAGCCGAGCAGGTCGTCACCGACATCGACCAAGGACAAATCGCCATCAAACAGCGCCGGGTGGCTGCGGCGGAACGCTAGCAGGGCGCGCACGCTATTGAGTGTGGCGTTGGGGTCATCTTGCTGGCGGCTCACCGCCAAATCCAAGTGACGAGCTTCCATGGGCAGCCACGGTTCCACCGGAGAGAAGCCGCCCTGTTCGCCGTCGGTCCACGGCATGGGCGTGCGGCAGCCGTCGCGGCCTTTAAACTCAGGCCACAGCACTTTGCCGTAGGGGTCTTGAATGCGCTCGAAAGGTACGTCGGCTTCCGGCAGGCCCAGCTCTTCACCTTGATACAGGCATACGCTGCCGCGCAGTGAGAACAGCATCGCCAGCATCACTTTCGGGTAGGCGTGGGGATCTTCGTCAGCGCCCCAGCGAGTCGCGCTGCGCACCACATCGTGGTTGGAGGTTGCCCAGCAGGGCCAGGCGTCACCTGCCAAGCGTTGGAAACGCTCGATCACTTCGCGCAGGTAGCTGGCGGAGTGGGGCATGTTGAGCAGGTCGAAGGTGTACGCCATGTGCAGCTTATCGCCACCGGCGGTGTACTCAGCCATGCGCTCCAGCGGGTTGTCGTCGCCAATCTCACCCACGGTGGTGGTGCCGGGGTACTCATCCATCAGCGCGCGCAGGTCTTTGAGGAAGTCCAGGTTTTCCGGGCGGCTGAGGTCGTAGACGTGGCGCTGCCAGGTATAGGGGTTCGCTTCCGGTGCACCCAGGGTTTTGGCTTCGCCTTTCGGTACCGGCGGGTTGTCCCGCAGCTCGGCATCGTGGAAGTAGAAGTTGACCGTATCCAAGCGGAAACCGTCGACACCCAAATCCAGCCAGAAACGCATGTTGTCGAGCTGTGCCTGACGCGCTTCCGGGTTGTGGAAGTTCACGTCCGGCTGGCTGGTCAGGAAGTTGTGCAGATAGTACTGCTGGCGGCGGGAATCGAAGGTCCACGCCGAGCCGCCAAAAATCGACAGCCAGTTGTTGGGTGGTGTGCCGTCGGGTTTCGGGTCGGCCCACACAAACCAGTCGGCTTTAGGATTGGTGCGATCCTGGCGGCTCTCCTGGAACCAGGGGTGCTGATCGGAGGTATGGCTGATCACCTGGTCGATCATCACTTTCAAGCCCAGCGAGTGAGCTTTTTCCAGCAGCGCCTTGAAGTCTTCCAGCGTGCCGAACATCGGATCCACGTCGCGGTAGTCGCTCACGTCATAGCCGAAGTCGAGCATCGGAGAAGTAAAGAAGGGCGATAGCCAGATGCCGTCCACGTTGAGGGAGGCCACGTAATCCAGCTTTTCGGTGATGCCGTTCAGATCGCCTACGCCGTCGCCGCGGCTGTCTAAGAAGCTACGCGGATAGATTTGATAAATAACGCCGCCGCGCCACCACATCATGTTGTCTTGCATTACTGTGTTCCTTAAAAAAAGTGGCTGACGGATAAACATCAGCCCATCAATATATTCGTTGCGTGGGTTAGCCTTTGACGGCACCCGCGGTCAGGCCCGACACGATGCGGCGCTGGAAAATAATGACCAAAATCACTAGCGGTACGGTGACCACGACGGAGGCCGCCATGATCGGCCCCCAGGGCAGTTCGTAGGCACTACCGCCTGACAGAAGGGCAATCGCAACCGGCACCGTGCGCTGCGCATCGGTCAGTGTGAAGGTCAGTGCGAACAGAAATTCGTTCCAGGCGGCGATGAATGCCAGCAGGCCCGTGGTCGCCATGGCCGGCCACATCAGCGGCAAAAACACCTTGGTGATGGTCACCCAGGGCGTCGCCCCATCCATGATGGCCGCCTCTTCCAGCTCCATGGGGAGCTGCTTCATAAAGGTGGTGAGCACCCACACCGTGAAGGGCAGGGTAAAGATGGTGTAGCTGAGGATGAGGCCTGCCGGGTTGTTGTAGAGATTCAGCGCGCGAATCACCTCGAACAGCCCAGAGAGAACGGCCACTTGAGGGAACATCGAAACGCCCAGAATGACCAGCAGCACCGTCGAACGGCCGCGAAAGCGTACCCGACCCAGCGCGTAAGAAGCGGTGATACCCAGCAGCAGGGCGATAAACACTACGCTAAAGGCGACGATGATCGAGTTGAAAATCGCCCGCACGAAGCTCGATTGGCTAAAGATTTGTGCGTAGTTATCCAGGTTCCAGGTCGATGGCCATAGCTCCACGCGGAACAGGTCGCTGGAGGGTTTCACCGAGGTGATCACCGCGTAATAAAACGGGAACACCGCATACACCATGATGACGGCAATCAGTGCCCAGAACCCGACGCGTTTCGCTACTTTGGCTAACTGACGGCTGTTCATCAGTCACCTCCCAATTGAATCTGTTTGCGGCCCAGGTAGAGATAAGCCACGGTGGCCAGCGCGATGATCAAGAACAGCAGCGTTGATGCGGCGCTGCCGTAGCCGACATCCTGAAACTCAACGAGCTGCTGGCGCGCGTAGACCGACATCGACATCGTGCTGGTGGAGTTGGAGGTCAATACATAGATCACGTCGAAGACCCGCAGGGCATCCAGCAGGCGGAAGATGACCGCCACCATCAGCGCCGGAGTGATCAGCGGTAGCGTGACCTTGAAGAACACGCGTACGGGGTGAATACCATCCACCTCGGCGGCTTCGTAACAATCTTTGGGCAGCATCTGCAGCGCGGCCAGGCCCAACAGAGCTACGAAGGGAATCGTTTTCCAAACGTCGACCATGATCACCGCCCACATGGAGTAGGTGGCGCTGGCCGTCCAGGCGATCGGATCATCGATGATGCCGATCATCATCAGCAGGTGGTTGATGATGCCGAACTGGTCGTTGAGCATCCACGCCCACATCTGAGCCGACACGATGGTAGGAATGGCCCAGGGAATCAGCACGGCCGCCCGAACGATCACGCGGCCTTTGAATTCTGCGTTCAAAATCAGTGCGACGATGACGCCGAAAACGACTTCCAGCGATACCGACACCACCGAGAAGTAAACCGTGTTCCACACGGACTGCCACCACACCGGGTCCGCCAGCACGCCAAACCAGCGGCCGTTGTCGTAGACCAGGTAGTTTTCGAAACCGATCAGATTCGCCGAGCCCAAATCGGAGAGCGACGCATCGGTAAAACTCAGGAAAAACGTACGTAGTAACGGCCAGCCCGCCACCAGCGTGAGGGCAATCAGCATGGGGGCTAAGAATAGCCACGCCGCCTTTACGCGCTGGCGGCGGACCTTGGTACCCCGTTGCCGCCGCGCTGGCGTGGCGGAACGCGCCCCGAGGGGCGCGTTTTGGTGAGAGTGGTGAGAAGAGCTCGACATAGGTGTCTCCGCGTTTACCAGTTGCGACGCTTCAGGCGCAGCAATTCGCCTTCAAGGTCGGCGACGGCTTGAGCGCCATCTTTGGTGCCGGACAGCACGTCATGAGAGGTGCTGAAGAACGCGTTGCTGACACGGCCATAGGCATCGCCCGTGGGGGCAGAGGGGCGGGCCACCGCGTTGGTGAACGTATCGTAAAGCGTGCCGAAGAAGGGCACGGCATCCAGCACTTCCTGGTCTTGGTAGAGCGAATCGATCGTCGGGTTGTAAGAAGCCTGAATGGCGCGGCGCTTCTGCTCTTCTTCACCGGTCAGGTAAGCAACCAGGTCCGCCGCGATGTCAGGATGCTCGCTGTAGCGCGACACGGCCAGGTTCCAGCCGCCCAGGCCCGCGGCGCTCTGGCCCTCTTCACCGCCGGCAGGCAGCTGCACGACGCCTACTTTGCCGCGCACGTCGCTATCGTCACTCTGGGCCAATGACCACGCGTAGGGCCAGTTGCGCATGAAGACGGCATTGCCGCCCTGGAAAACACCCCGTGCTTCCTCTTCGGTGTAGTTCAGCACGCCTTCAGGGGAGATGTCGCCAATCCAAGAGGCGGCCAGATCCAGCGCTTGAGCAGCGCGCTCGTTGTTGATGGTCACTTCGCCTTCGTTATCGACCACGGTGCCGCCGCCAAAGCTGGCAACCCACTCGAGGGCGTTGACGGTCAGGCCTTCGTAGGCGCGGCCTTGGAACACGAAGCCTTGCATACGGTCGTTGCCCGCTTCACGCTCGGCGTTTTGAATATCGCGCGCGATCTCCGTCAGCTCTTGCCACGTGGTGGGCACCTCGTGGCCATGCTTTTCCAGCAGGTCTTCGCGGTAGTAAAGAACACCCGCATCGGTAAACCAGGGCATGGCGACCAGGCGGTCATCGATGGTGTTATTGGTCACGATGGTGTCGAAGTGACCGGCTGCGGCGTCTTCACCCAGTACTTCGCGCAGGTCGAGCAGGTGGTTGGCTAGCAGACCGGGCCATACCACGTCGATCTGCATCACATCGATATCGCTAGAGTTAGCGGAGAGAATTTGTTGATAGAGAGACAGGCGCTCAGTAGACGAGTTGGGCGTTGAAACCACATCGACGCTGTGGCCGGTTTTCTCTTCCCAAGCGCGTACGCCTTCTTGGCAAAGGGTCAACTCTGCGCCAACCGCACCACAGGAAATCGTCAGTTCGGCCGCCTGGGCAGACCCGGTGGCACTGGCAAGACTGGCCAAAGCAATAGCTGAAGTGAGTAGTGTCTTTTTCATTACGGCGTTCCTCGGCGTTTATTGTTGTGGGTGATGGGGTATCAATGCGCTCATAGCGCCTACTTAAACGATTAAGTACGCTGCCAGTTAGCCGTCTGTCGTCGTGAAGTTCAATAGCGACTTTTGTCTAATCTATGTCAATTCAATTTCTCTAAGATAAATAACCTTTTAGACATTGGTCGATAATTAGTAAAAGCTTGTTGGTTTACGTGCTCTTAATCGATTAAGTTTCAACTGTCACTCTATCTTCACACAACACGAAAGTTGCTTTGCAACACGTTGGGTCAATCACCTTGTCGCGTTGTTGGGCACAGGCTTCGGCGAGTCGAAGTAACGACACGGGTGGCAGCACTGAAACGCTGGCTTTTTTACACCGGTTTTGGGGCCGGTGATCAAAAAGTAGGGAGCCAAACGGGTTCGGGCGTTCGGGATAAAAAACAATAGGATTTAACACTAGGGTTGAAAAACAATGCATAAAATGACGTTCAAAACACCTTTAGCCATTGCCGTCGCCGCTGCCAGCTTCGGTCTTTGCGGTGCCGCCAATGCTGACATGACCTTGGAAGAGCGCTTTGCCGAGCTGGAAGCACGCATTGCAGCCGCTGAGCAGCGGGCTGAAGCGGCCGAGCGCCGCGCCGAGCTAGCCGAGCAAGGTCGTGGAACCGCGCCTGCATCCAGCGCCCCGGCTGCGGCGACTACCAATGCCGATATCGAAGAGCGCCTGGCCCGCGTCGAACGCCAGGCCAGCGGCGAAGAGGGCTTCTCGTTCAACGTGTATGCTCGTTCTGGCCTGTTGATCGGTGAAGATGGCAAAAGCGCACCGGGCGGCCCGTACCTAACGCCCGCCGGTGGTAATGGCGGCGCGGTGGGGCGTTTGGGTAACGAGCCGGACACCTACTCTGAAGCCATCCTGAACTACCGCATGCAGTTCGATAACGGCGCCAAAGCCCGTTACACCACCATGCTGGCCCATGGCACCAATTCCAGCAACGACTGGGTGGGTGATGACACCAACCTAAACGTGCGTCAGGTGTACGCAGAATTCAGCGACCTGCCGAGCTTCACCGGTGCCTTCGAGAACGCCTCGATTTGGGCCGGTAAACGGTTTGATCGTAATAACTTCGACATTCACTGGCTCGACAGCGATGTAGTCTTCCTCGCCGGTACCGGTGGCGGTGTGTACGACGTGCAGCTGGCGGAGAACTGGAAAACCAACTTCTCGCTCTATGGTCGCAGCTTCAGCGACTACCCGGTCATCAACCGTGAAAACCCCGGTTTGGATGGCGAAAACAGCGATACCGACAACCTGGTCCTGACCTCCAATAACTACTTCGGTAACTGGCAGGTGATGGTCAACGGCATGTCCGCTGCCGATAACGACGAGCGCGATATTGGCGTGGGTCAAACCGCTGCCGATACCGGTTGGCACACCATGGTGGCCTACCACGGTGATAGCTTCTTCGGTATGGGCGACGGTAACTTCAAGGCCGCCGTACTGCACGGCCAAGGCCTGGGTGCCGAGGTGAAAGGCTTGGGTAGCAACGGCGACTTGACCGATGATGCTAGCGCAACGCGTCTGGCACTCTACGGTACGACCTACCTCGCTCCGCAGTGGCGTATTGCGCCGGCCATTCTGGCAGAAACCAGCGACGACCGTTTTGCTAGCGGCGACAGCTACGACTGGGCCACTCTGAACGTTCGCCTGGCGAATGAGATTAACCAGAACTTCGAAATGCAGTACGAAGCCAGCTACCAGTGGATGGACTTCGAGCCGCAGGGCTACAGCGGTCGCAATGCGGTGGACGGCGACTACATGAAGTTCACCATCGCCCCGACCTTCAAGCCGGAAGTTGGCGGGTTCTGGAAGCGTCCTGAAATTCGTCTGTTCACCACTTACAGCGACTGGGATGAGAGCCTGAACAGCTACGGTGCCAGCTCTCTGGGCAGCGACGGTTTCACAGGTGGTGAGTTTACCTTCGGTGTCCAGACCGAAGTATGGTTCTAAGGGCGAACCGCTCGCTAGCAAGACTGTTTTGAGCTCATGGAGACATGAGCGACGTTTGCCAATGCTGATTGCCCGCGACTCGTCGCGGGCTTTTTATTGTCCAAATGAGTAGCCTAAGTCATGAGACGAGGACGTTGGTAGACACACAGGAGAGGGCCATGCCGCTGCTACAAGAAAAGCTTACCGCACCGACGTTGCCACTGGGCGTCGTGGCAAGGCCACGCCTCAATGATGCCTTTGCATTGAACGAGCGCGTGCGCCTGCTTCTCGTTCAAGCCCCGTCGGGCTATGGAAAGACCACGCTACTGGCAGAACGCCTACCCGCCCTAGAGCAAGACGCCGCCTGGCTGCGCCTGGACCAGCGCGATAATCAGCCCGAACGCTTTTTGCGCTACTGGCAAGCCGCCATCGATACGCTGTTACGGGAGGATGCGCTGCTGTCGCCTTTGTCCGAGGCGGCGGACTGCGTGGAGCAGCTAGAGCGCTGGCTGGGCGAGCTGCCAAAGCAGCGAGCCGCTTGTCGGCTGGTATTGGATGAGTTCGAACACCTGACGCATCCTGACATTTTGGCCGGACTGGCCCACTGGCTGCGCCATCAACCGCCCTGGCTGACTCTGACCCTGGCAAGTCGCTCTCGGCCTGCGCTGGGCCTTGCCAGTCTGCGGCTGCGCGGCGAACTCGAAGAGATCGATCTAGGCGCCTTGGCCTTCGATAGCGAAGAGGCGCAAACCCTCTGCGCCGAGCAGCTCAGTTTTCCGCCTACTCGGGTGAGCCTGGAGCGGGCGCTGCGCCGAAGCGGCGGCTGGGTGATGGCCCTGAACTGGCTGGTGGAGCGTACGACGACCCGCGCCGGATTCGATGCGCTGGTCGAGCGGCTAAACGGCGGTCATCCCGATTTTGTGGCCTGGTTCGATGAACGGCTGGCCGAGGCGCTGCCCCCTGAAGAGCGTGAACTCCTGCTGCAGCTTGGAGTGCTGGAGCGCTTCTCCCCCGAATTGATGGCGCGCCTGCTAGAGGGCGAGCGGCTTACCCAGCGGCTCGATGCCTTCGAGCAAGCGGGTCTGTTCATCGAGCGGCCCGACCCCCACGCCCAGTGGTACCGCTTTCAACGGCTGTTCGGGGAGTACCTGCGCCACCGTCGCCACGAGCTTAGCTTGGCCACCCAGCGCACCCTGCATCAGCGGGCCAGCCAAGCCTGGTTGGCACTCAACGACCCGATCATGGCACTGCGCCAAGCCATTTTGGCGGAATCGCCCGAGGAGGTGGCTAGTCTACTGGTCGCGCAAGGGCCAGCGCTGTTGGCCAGCGGGGCCTACGCGCTGCTGGCTCAAGGGCTTGGGCTGCTGGGGGAGCCGCAAATCTCGACACGCCCAGAGCTGGCGCTGCTCTACGGCTGGGTCTCCCATGCGCAGTTCCAGTTCGATATCACCGCACGAGTCATCCAATGGATCGAAGCGCAGCTGGAGGCCCCAGAGTGGCAGCGGCTGACTGCCGAGTTTGCCACCCTGCGCGCCCAATTAGCGATCAATCAGGGCAACGCCGAGCGCGCTGCGCCGCTCGCTGAACAGGCGCTGGCCGTGCCCGCCCGCTATTTAGCCTCCACCCCGCTGACCGCGACCGCCATCTTGAGCGAGGCGCGTTTCGTGCTGGGCTATCTGGACGAGTCGCTGCAACGGGTGCGCGAGGTGGAGCGTCTGGCACGCCAGCGAGAGGATCACCAGCTACTGCTGTGGTCATTCTGCCATCAGTCGGAAACGCTGGTGGCCCAGGGGCGCTTGCAGGCCGCTTACGATATTCAAGAGCGCGCTTTTGCCCATCTGGAGCGGGCAGAGCTCGAGCACCTGCCCGTGGCGGAGTTTCTCTACCGGATTCGCAGCCAAGTGCTCTGGGAGTGGCATCGCCTGGATGAAGCCGAGCAGGCCGCACTGAAAGGCATTGCCGTGCTGGATAACCAGGGCGAGCGCTGGACGCTGCAGTGCCACATTCAACTGGCCAAAATTGCCCAGAGCCGTGGCGATCAGGCTCAGTGCGCTGACCATATTCGGCGGCTGCGTAAAATCCTGGCCGAAGGCGATTACCATATCGACTGGGTGGCCAATGCCCACGCCACGCTGCTGGCCTGGTGGCACTCCACGCAAGATCTCGACGCAGTGGAGCGCTGGCGTCAGGAAGCGCCCGCGCCCATCACCGAAGGGGCCACCAACCACTTTGCCCAATGCAACGTACGCAATCACGCTCGGGCGCTTACGCTGCTGGGCCGCTTTGATGAGGCCCGCGCGCTGTTGGAAGCACTCGAAGTCCATACTCAAAGACTTGGGCTGGTCACCGATGCCAACCGCAACCAGCTCTGCCTCGCGGCCGCTGCGTGGGCGGCTGGCCAGGAGGAGCAAGCCCGCCGCCACATGCATCAAGCGCTCAGTTTGGCGTCTCGCACGGCGTTGATAGGCAGCTTTTTGCGCATGGGCAAACCGCTGGGAGATCTGCTGTCGGGCTTATTGACGGACGGCACGCTATCAGCGCTGGAGCAAGCGAGGGCAGAGCGGCTGCTGGCGCTGGCGGGTCAGCAGAAAGACTTTGGAAGCGCTAGGCGCTTGATGTTGGACGAAACGGTGATCGCGGATATCGTCGCAAGACCTGACGTGCCGGAGCTGATTCGCACGTCGCCGTTGACCCGCCGCGAATGGCAAATCCTGGGGTTGATCCACGCCGGGCTCTCCAATGAACAGATTGCCGAACAGCTCTCGGTGGCACCGACTACCATCAAGACCCATATCCGCAGCCTCTACCAAAAGCAGAACATACGCCGCCGAGACGAAGCCATTGCGCTGGCAGGGCAGCTCTTGGCGCATATTCAGGGGGAGTGAGGCGCCGTGTGACCACTCCTCCCCACGCCTACGCCTGATGCGCCCAGTGGGGGAGGATTCTATCAAGCGGCGTAGCCTGCATCATGCCGACCATGGGTGATGACTCAACGATTTGAGACACCGTCGGCAATAACAAGGATAAGGACCATGATGCAGACACCTTCTACTTCTCACTACGTTGGCAGCCAAGGAGCCGACTGGTGGCGCGGCGCGGTGATTTACCAAATCTACCCGCGCAGCTTTATGGACAGTCACGGCGACGGCATTGGCGATTTGAAAGGGGTGATCGACAAGCTCGACTACATCGCTTCATTAAACGTCGATGCGATTTGGCTGTCGCCGTTTTTTACCTCGCCGATGAAAGATTTCGGCTACGACATCAGCAACTACCGCGATGTCGACCCCATGTTCGGCACGCTGGAAGACTTCGACCGACTGGTTGAAGCGGCCCACGCGCGGGGGCTGAAAGTGACGATCGATCAGGTGATGTCCCACACCTCCGACCAGCACGTGTGGTTCGAAGAGAGCCGCCAAAGCCGCGACAACCCCAAAGCCGACTGGTACGTATGGGCCGATCCCAAACCCGACGGCGCGCCGCCCACCAACTGGCAGTCGGTATTCGGCGGCAGCGCCTGGCAGTGGGATACCCGCCGCTGCCAGTACTACCTGCATAACTTCTTGGCCAGCCAGCCGGATCTTAACTTCCGCACCCCTGCGGTGGTCGACGCCATGCTGGAAGAGGTGCGCTTCTGGTTGGAGCGTGGCGTGGATGGCTTCCGGCTGGATGCGGTGAACTTCTGCACCCACGGCGAGTTAAAAGACAACCCGCCGCGCCAGGAAGTTACCGAGAGCTTCCTGGGCGTTCGCCCCGACAACCCCTACGGCTATCAGCTCCACCAATACGACAAAACCCAGCCGGAAAATCTGGTGTTTCTAGAGCGGCTGCGGGCGCTGCTGGATGAGTACCCCGGCACCACGAGTGTAGGTGAAGTGGGCGACGACGATGCGCTCGGCGTGATGGCGGAGTACTCCCAGGGTGGCAAGCGCCTGCACATGTGCTACTCGTTCAACCTGCTGACCGATAAAGCCGACCCTGGCTACTTGCACGAAACGCTTACCGAAATGGAAGCGCGCATTGGCGATGGCTGGCCCTGCTGGGCGCTGGGAAACCACGACGTAACGCGGCTGGCAACCCGCTGGCAGGCGGAAGGGCAGCTCGATAAGCTGCGCCTCTATTTGGTGTTCCTGTTCAGCCAGCGGGGCAGCGTATGCCTCTATCAGGGCGAAGAGCTGGGCCTGCCCGAGGCGGAGCTGACCTTCGAGCAGCTCGTCGATCCGGCGGGCATCACCTTCTGGCCTGCTTATAAAGGTCGCGATGGCTGCCGCACCCCGCACCCCTGGCAGGCGGACGCCCGCCATGCGGGCTTTAGCAGCGCTACTCCCTGGCTGCCGGTGCCCGATTCCCACGCAAGTTTGGCGGTGGACCAGCAAGAGCAGGATGCCGATTCGCTGCTCAATGCCTACCGAGCATTTTTAGCCTTCCGCCGCACGCAGCCTGCGTTGGTTAAAGGCGACGTGCGCTATCACCCGGTACGCGACGAGGTGCTTTGCTTGGAGCGCATCTATCAGCAAACACGCCTGCTGGTGGCCCTGAACTTTAGCGATCAAACCGTGACCCGCCCGGCTCCCGAGGGTGCTGAAGCATTGAAGGATGCGCCTAAGTGGCTAAACGGCGAGTGGCAAGCAGGTACGCTGACGCTGCCGCCGTTTGGGGTGGCGATTGCCCGCTGCCCGCAAGCACAGGAGGAGGATGCGCCATGGGACGTTTAACCCTCAGCGGCATCGGTAAATCCTTCGATGGTGTCGAAATCTCACGAGATATCGACCTCACCATCGAAGACGGCGAGTTCGTCGTTTTCGTGGGCCCCTCCGGGTGCGGTAAATCCACGCTGCTACGCATGATCGCGGGCTTGGAGGACATCACCACTGGGGATATGCAGCTCGATGGTCAGCGTATCAACGAGATTCCGCCCCAGGAGCGGGACATCGGCATGGTGTTCCAATCCTACGCGCTCTATCCGCACATGAGCGTGGCCGAGAACATGGCGTTTGGCTTGAAGCTGGCGCGCACCGACAAAGCGGAAATTCGCCGCCGCGTGGAGCACGCCGCCGAGATGCTGCACCTCACCGAGCTTTTGGAGCGCAAGCCCAAAGACCTCTCCGGCGGCCAGCGCCAGCGAGTCGCTATTGGCCGCACCCTGGTCAAAGAGCCCGCAGTGTTTCTGTTCGACGAGCCGCTCTCCAATCTGGATGCCGCGCTGCGAGTCGATATGCGGGTACAGATCGCCGCGTTGCACAAGCGCTTAAACGCCACCATGATCTACGTCACCCACGATCAGGTGGAGGCGATGACCCTGGCCGACCGCATCGTGCTGCTCTCGAAAGGGCGTATTGCCCAGGTAGGCGCGCCGCTGTCGCTGTATCACTTTCCCACCACGTTGGAAGTCGCTGAGTTTATCGGCTCGCCGCGTATCAATACGTTGCCGGTGACGGTGGTTGACCCCGGCGAGCGCCAAACGGTGGTGCGCCTGCATAGCGGTGAAACGCTGGCGGTGGCGGTAAACGGTCAGCAGCTTCAGGCCGGTGAGCACGCCACGTTAGGGCTGCGGGCCGAAGACCTTGTGCCGGCGGAGCAAGCGGATGCAACGCTGAGCGCGACCCTGATGGTGGCCGAAAAGCTGGGCTATGAAACCCTCGCTCACTGGCAGGTGGCGGGTATCGATACCCCTTTGACCCAGCGCCTGGATGGCCTGACACGGCTGGAAGAGGGGCAGGTCTCGCGCTTGGGAATCGCTGGTCAGCGCTGCCACCTGTTTGATGCCAACGGCAATGCCTGCCCGCGCCAAGTCACGGTGGATGGGGTGAGCCGATAATTTTTTAAAGAATTAAACTTTTTTTAAAAAAGAGTGCATCCAATCGGTCTCCTTGTGTGTATCCCCTATACAGCCGCTATTTAAAGCGGTTGATACAAAACCCAAGGAGACTGAAATGACCATCCAACATATGACGCGTGCTACTCTCGCCGCTACCTTGATTGCATCCTTCAGTCACGTCGCGCTGGCTGACATGACGCCCGCCGAAGTCCAAGTACCGGACGGCAACACCGTCGCTCTCGAAACCGTGGGCGTTGGCGCTATTACCTACATGTGTGAAGCCAAAGAAGACGGCACCATGGGCTGGGTATTTAAAGGCCCGCACGCTGCGCTGAACGATAGCGAAGGCACCCAGGTAGGCAGCTACTACGGCCCGCCCGCCACTTGGGAAGCCCTGGATGGTTCTAAAATTACCGGCACCCAGCTAGCCGTGGCGCCGAATGGCGATGGCAACATTCCGCTGCAGCTTGTTGAAGCCAACCCAGCTGAAGGCGAAGGCGCCATGAGCGGCGTGAGCTACATCCAGCGCCTGAACACTCAAGGCGGCGTTGCCCCTGACGTTGCCTGTGATGAGGGCCACGAGGGCGCCACTGCCGTCGTGACGTATCAAGCCGACTACATCTTCTGGACCGCTAACTAAGCGTTCCAATACTGACTAAACTTTATTAAGTTCAGTAAGGCTAGGGACTCGTATCCAGGCTCCCTAGCCGCTATGCTTCTGGCAGTGCGACGACCGATGCCGGCGCGTTACCAGGGAGCGAATATGTGTCTGAACGTGATATGTCTGAAACAGGTAAGGCTAACACCATTAGTACCGAGAACGGCCACGTAAGGCCCGCTCAAGAATTCGATTACGCTGATGCGCTCGCCCGCTGTGCCCGGGGAGAGCACGCAGCGCTCCAACAGCTTTATCAACAGGAAGGTGCCAAGCTGCTGGGCGTTGTTTTGCGCATAGTGAAAGACCGAGGCATGGCGGAAGATATCGTTCACGATGCCTGCCTGAACATTTGGCAGCGCGCGGACAGCTTCGACCCGCAAAAAGGCGCGGCCCGTACCTGGATCTTCAGCATTGCCCGCCACTTGGCGCTGAATGCCATCCGTGGCCGTGACCGCGAAGTGAGTGTCGACCTGGATGACCCCCACGAACTCGATGACGACGACACCTTCCAACAGGCGTCGCGGGTGACGGACGCCTTCGATTGGCAAACCGGCCAACGGATGGACGAGTGCCTGCAGCAGTTGGAAACCGAACGCCGTAACTGCGTGCTGCATGCCTATGTGGATGGTTTGTCCCATGCAGAGATTGCGGCGCACACGGGCGCGCCGCTAGGTACGGTCAAAGCCTGGATCAAGCGCAGCCTGCTTCGCTTACGGGAGTGTATGGCATGAGCCCTTCGAACGAACCCGATGACCTTCATGCCCTGGCCGGGGAGTACGTGCTAGGCACGCTGCCCATGGCCGAGCGTGAAGCCTTTGAGGCGCGTTTAGCCAACGACCCTGAATTGCAAAAAGCAGTGACGGCTTGGGAAGAGCGTTTCTTTCCCTATACCGCGATGGTGGAGCCGGTTACGCCCTCCGATTATCTCTGGCCGCGTATTGAGCGCAGCCTAAACGCATCGGCCACCCGAGCACCACAAACGGTCTCCCGTCGTGCGCCGCACGCTCATGTGCCGGGTAGCCGTTGGTGGCACAGCCTGCCGGTTTGGCGCGGAATCGCTGGGGCGGGATTAGCGGCTGCGCTGGCCATGGGGGTGTTGCTGACCAACGTCACGACCGCTCCCGCAACGCCAGAGTACATGGTGGTGCTGCTCGCGCCGCAAACTCAGTCGGCGGGGTGGGTGGTGCAGGCCGCGAATCGCCAGGAGATTCAGTTGATTCCTTTGGGCACGTTTGAGGTGCCCGAGGGCAAAGCGCTTGAGTTCTGGACCAAAGCCGATGATTGGCAAGCGCCTGTCTCGCTGGGGCTCGTCGAGCCAGGGCAACCGCTGCGCCTGCGTTTGGATCAGTTACCGCCGCTTGAGGATAACCAGCTATTCGAGCTGACGCTGGAAGATGATTCTGGCTCGCCCTCTGGGCTGCCCACCGGCCCGATTGAGTTTATTGGCCGCGCGGTCGAAATCTAACATCGCCACCCCTGGTGGCGATGTTTATTGAAAGCTTCTGTTAAAAGAAGCTCAACCCGACCTGGAACAGGCGCTCCACGTCGCGAATGCGTCGTTTGTCGATCACGAACAGAATCACGTGGTCGCCGCTCTCCACCCTCACGTCGCCGTGGGCAATCAGTACCTCTTTACCGCGTACGATGGCACCTATGGTGGTGCCGTCGGGTAGATCAATCTCGCGGATCGTGCGGCCCACCACTTTCGACGACTGTTTATCACCGTGGGCGATGGCCTCGATGGCCTCCGCCGCGCCCCGGCGCAGGGAGTGAACATTGACGATATCTCCCCGGCGCACGTGGGTCAGCAAGCTGCCAATGGTGGCCTGCTGGGGGGAAATGGCGATGTCGATATCGCCGCCCTGCACCAAATCCACGTAGGCAGCGTTGTTGATCAGCGTGAGCACCTTCTTTGCCCCCAGCCGCTTGGCGAGCAGCGACGACATGATGTTCACTTCGTCGTCGTTGGTCAGCGCGCAGAAGATATCGCAGTCTTCGATGTTCTCCTCTTCCAGCAGCCGCTTACTGGTGGCGCTGCCGTGGAGCACCACGGTGCGATCCAGCCGCTCGGAAAGCGTGGTGCAGCGCTCCAGGCTATGCTCAATGATCTTGACCTGATGGCTGTGCTCCAAGTGCTCTGCTAGCCGTTCGCCGATATTGCCGCCCCCGGCAATCACCACCCGGCGGAAGTCCCGCTCCACCTTACGCAGCTCGCTCATTACCGCGCGAATATCCCGGCGGGCGGCCAAAAAGAACACCTCGTCGTCGGCTTCAATCACCGTGTCGCCTCGGGGAATGATTGGCCGGTTGCGGCGGTAAATGGCCGCCACGCGGGTTTCCACGTTAGGCATGTGCTTGCCCAAAAAGGCCAGGTCCTGACCCACCAGCGGGCCGCCGTAGAAGGCCTTCACCGCCACCAGCTGCACTAAGCCACCGGCAAACTCCAGCACCTGCAGCGCGCCGGGGTGTTCGATCAAGCGGCGCACGTGGTCGGTGACTACCTGCTCGGGGCTGATCAGCACGTCGATGGGGATCGCTTCGTGGGCGAATAGCCCTTTACGGGTGAGGTAAGCGGTGGAGCGCACCCGGGCAATTTTGGTGGGGGTGCGAAACAGCGTGTGGGCCACCTGACAGGCGATCATGTTGATTTCGTCGGTGTTGGTCACCGCGATCAGCATGTCGGCGTCTTCGCAGCCCGCTTGGCGCAGCACGATGGGGTAGGAGCCCGCGCCGGTCACCGTGCGGATATCCAGTTTGGTGTGCAGTTCGCGCAGTTTTGCGCCGTCGGTATCGACGACGGTGATGTCGTTCTCCTCGCGGGCGAGGTGCTCCGCAAGGGTCGCGCCCACTTGGCCTGCGCCTAGAATGATGATCTTCATTGGTTGGACTCCTCACGGTCGAACTCGACACAGAAGCGGTAACCGATACCAGGCTCCGTCTGTAACAAGCTAGGGGCCTGCGGATCATCCCCTAGCTTTTGGCGTAGTTTGCTGACTACGATGCGTAAATAGTGGGTGTCTTCCTGATGCGTAGGGCCCCAAATGGCTTTCAGCAGGTGGGTTTGCGTCACGATGCGGCCTGCCCGACTGATCAGTAGTGCCAGCACGGCAAACTCTTTGGGCGTCAAATGTATTGTCTCGCCGCTCAAGGTCACCAAGTGGGCGTCGATGTCCAGCGTCAGGGCACCATACTGGTAGCGAGATGGCTCAGTTGCAGTGGGATAGTGGCGCAGAACTGCCCGAATACGGGCCAGTAGCTCCTGAATGCCAAAGGGCTTGGTGACATAGTCATTGGCGCCGCTATCCAGCGCGGTGACTTTCTCGGACTCCTGGCCACGCACCGACACGATAATGATCGGTAGCGCGCTTTGCTGGCGCAGAGCACGAAGCACTTGCTGACCATCCATGTCGGGCAAGCCAAGGTCCAGTAGAACGACATCGATCGCTTCGGCGCCTACCGCTTCGTCCACCGTCCGAATCGCCTGTTGCCCGGTGCTGGCTTCGCTAATCAGAAATCCTTGTGAGACGAGGCTAATGCGCAAGAACTGACGGATAGCGGGCTCATCGTCGACGATGAGAATGCGAGCAGGCTTAGTCCTCATGGTGAGGCTCCTGCGACGTCGTCGGCAAGGGCAGCGTCATGATGATGCTCGTGCCGTGGCCATCAGGGCCATCGGTGGCCGTTACTGTTCCGCCGTGAGCGCCCAGCATTCCGCGGCAAATGGCGAGACCGAGGCCAGTGCCGTGCAAGCTGCGGTCGCCGTCGTTGCCGGTGAAGAACATCTCAAACACCTGCTCACGTAAGTCGCGTGGGATGCCCGGGCCCCCATCGCTCACGGTGAGCGTCATCCTGGAGGCCGTCTTATCGGTGGCGGCCGAAATGGTGATCTGGCCGCCAGCCGGAGAGAAGCGGGCGGCATTTTCCAAGACATTGACGAGCGCCTGCTCCACCAACGCGGGGTGAACATGTAGCAGTGGCAGCTCGCTGTCCCATACCTGCTGCACGTTGAACGGAGTCAACGACCCTGCTAAGCGTTTACGGGCTGAGGCCACCAAGTCGTCGACGCTGATCCAGTCTCGTTGGATGGCAAGCTCACCGTGCCCCAGCCGCGTCATGTCCAACAGGTTTTGAATGTAGCGATTCAAGCGCTCGCTCTCGTTCAAGATACCGTCTAGCAGTTCGAAACGATCCTGTGAGGTCAGTTGAGGGTCGAGCGCGCGCAGGGAGCTGGCGGAGCCTATGATCGACGCCAGCGGCGTGCGTAGATCATGAGAAACGGACGCGAGCAGCGCAGAGCGCAGGCGCTCCTGCTCCTCTGCCAGCCGCGATGCGTTGAGAGCCAGCATACGTTCGCGGCTTACCCCAGTAATGTTGCCGACCACCAGCGCCACGATCAAAAAGAACAGCAGCGTGACTAGCTGTTCGCGCTCGGCAACCGCTAAGGAGAAGTAGGGCTCGGTAAAGCCCACGTTGAAAATGACGAAGTTCAACAGCGCGCTGATAAAAGCGGCATAGCTGCCGGCCAAGACGGCGCAGGCCAGCACTGCCGTCAAGAAAATCAGCGATAGGTTGGCTAGCGCGAGCCAGGCGAATAGCCACCAAGCGGCCAGCAGTGCCGCGAGGCTGGTGCCCACCACCAGCGCCCACTCTTGTCGGGTAGGCAGGCGTCGTGATGCCGTCATGATCGAGCTCCTCAACGCCGCCAGAACATCGGCGTCATCAATACGACCACGGTCAAAATCTCCAAGCGGCCCATCAACATGCCGATGCACAGCAGCCACTTGGCGGCATCCGGCAGCGGGGCGAAGTTGCCGGCGGGGCCAATGATGTCGCCGAGCCCCGGGCCCACGTTGGCCACTGCCGTGGCGGCACCTGTGAGCGCCGTGACAAGATCTAGACCCAACGCGGCGAGCCCTAACGCCAGCACCGCAATGGTGATGAAAAAGAAGAAGGAGAATGCGACCACGCTGCGCGAAATGTCGCTGGTCACCGGTTGTTGATTGAAGCGGTTGGTGAACACGCCGTTGGCGTGAATCAAATAGCGCAGCTGGTTACGCAGCATCAGCATGGCAATCTGGAAGCGAAAGATCTTCATGCCGCCACTGGTGGAGCCGCTACAGCCGCCCACGAACGTCAGGTAAAAGAAGGCGGCAATGGGCAGTGAGCCCCACAGGGTGTAATCATCGGAGGCGTACCCGGTGGTGGTGACCACGGAAATGACGTTGAAGGTCACATGGGTCAGCGAGACGAACCAGTCGTCGCCTTGTACGACTCGCCACGCGCTCAGTATTACGATGGCAGCCAGCAGCAGTTTGAGAAGCCCGCGCACCTGCTGATCTTTCCAAAGCGCGCTCTTCGAAGAGCGAATGAAGCGAATGTACAGCACGAAGGGGAGCGCGCCGCTGAGCATAAAAAAGCTCGCCATCCAGAGTAGCCAGGGCTGCTCGGCATACGCTCCAAACGACGCGTCGGAGTTGGCAAAGCCGCCTGTTGCCAGGGACGTCATGCCGTGAACGATGGCATCCAGCGGGAGCATGCCTCCCAGCCAATAGCTCAGCATGGCCGCGAGCGTCAAAATTACGTAAACGGCGAGGGTGGCTTTGGCAATGCCGCCCGTGCGTGGCATGACCTTATCGGACCAGTCGGACGACTCGGTGTGGAACAGCCGCATCCCACCCACTTTCAGAAACGGCAAAATGGCGATGCCCATGACGATGATGCCGATCCCGCCCATCCACTGCATCAAGCCGCGCCACAGTTTCAAGCCGTCCGAGAGGTTTTCGATGCCCACCAAGACGGTAGATCCGGTGGTGGTGATCGCCGATACCGATTCGAACACGGCGTTGGTAAAGCTGAGCTGGGGAGCGCCTAGAATCAGCGGCAGGCTGGCAAAGCAGCTAATGCTGGTCCAACTACCGGCGGTCAAAATGAACATCTGCCAGGGTTTGAGCTCTAGCGGCACGCCACGGGTAAGCGCCCAGGTAAGGAAGGTCGCGCTGAGAATGATCATCAGCGAGACGGCAAACGCCGGGGCGTCGGGATCGTTTTCGATGACCAGTACGATCAGGGGCAGCGTCATGAACATGGCCAGCACGAGCCATAGTACCGACATGATTTTGAAAATGGGCGCCCAGTTTCGGTAAGTCGTTTGGTAGTAACGCGCGCTAGGGAACGTGGCCATAAGTCCGCTCTGTGTGGGTCCGCTCTAGAATGCCCTAAGGCTAATAAGGCTATCTCATCATGCCGATAAAAAAATGTCCGTAAAATTTCCCTAAAAATTACCCAAGCAATAAAAGACCGGCGCTGTTGGGCGCCGGTCACGAGCAACATGCTCAAGCGAGGAAACAGCCTAGTAAGTGCCTGCTTATCCCTTCACGCCCCCGGCGGTCAAACCACCGATGATCCAACGTTGGCAGATCAGAAACGCGACGGTGATGGGTAGGCCTGAGAGCACGGCGGCAGCGGCGAAGTTACCCCAGCGTTGGTTGTGATCGGCGAGGTATTGCTGAGCACCCACGGCGAGTGTCAGCTTGTGCTCGTCCACCAACAGTACCGAGGCCATGGGGTACTCCATAATGCTCATCACAAACGCCAGGATGAATACCACCATCAAGATCGGCACGGAAAGTGGCAGCAAAATGTAGCGAAACGCCTGCCAAGTGCTGGCGCCATCGACCATGGCGGCCTCTTCCAGCGAACCGTCGATGGATTCGAAATAGCCTTTGATCGTCCAGATATGTAGCGCTACCGCGCCCAGCGAAGCCACGATCAGTGCGCCGTGGGTATTGATGCCTAGCCAGCCGACGAACTGCCCCAGCCGGTCAAAGAGCGCATAGAGCGCCACCAGCGACAGCACTGCGGGGAACATCTGAAAAATCAGCATGCCTTTTAACAGCGGCTCCTTGCCTTTGAAGCGCATGCGGGCAAACGCGTAGGCGCTGGTGGTGGCGAGCATCAGAATCAACACCGACGACACCACGGCCACCTTGATGGAGTTCCACAGCCACAGCAGCACGGGGAAGGGGGGCTGGACTACGGTACCGTCGGCGCGCTCCCAGGGAATCCCCAGCGCCAGCGACCAGTGTTCCAGCGAGAAGTTTTCAGGAATCAGGCTGCCGGTGGCAAAGTTGCCTTCCCGAAACGAGATCGAGATCACCAGTAGCAGCGGAAAGACGATCAGCGATACGAAGCAGATCAGCGCCAAGTGGGCACCTAAACGGCGAGCGCCAACGGAGCGGGGTTGAACCATGGGCATCAGTAACCTCCTAAACCTTCACTTTGGAAAGGCGCAAATTGAGCAGCGACATGCCTGCCACCAGCAGGAAAATCAGCGTGGCAATGGCCGCCGCGAGGCCAAAGTTCTGTCCCGCATCCTGGAAGGCGATGCGGTAGGTGTAGCTCACTAGCAGGTCAGTGGTGCCCGCCGGAGTGCTGGCCCCCAAAATATCCGGGCTGCCGCCGGTGAGCAGCGCGATCAGCACGAAGTTATTGAAGTTGAACGCAAAGGCGGCAATCAGCAGCGGTGTGAGCGGTTTGATGATCAGCGGCAGGGTGATTTTGAACAGGTTGGTGAGCGGTCCTCCGCCGTCTACCGCCGAGGCTTCGTATAAATCCTGGGGAATGGCCTGAATCAAACCCATGCAGAGCAGCAGCATATAGGGGTAGCCAAGCCAGGTGTTGACGATCAGCAGCATGCTACGTGCCATCCACGGGTCGGTGAACCACTCCGGACGTACCCCAAACAGGGTATCCAGGATCATGTTGATCTCACCGAAATGCTGGTTGAACATGCCTTTGAAAATCAGAATCGAAATAAACGCTGGCACCGCATAGGGCAAAATCAGCAGCGTGCGATAAACGGCCTTGCCCTTGAGCTGGTCCCACTGCAGCAGCGAGGCCAGTACGAACCCGACGGCCAGGGTAAACACCACGGTGAGGGCGGCAAACACGAAGGTCCATACGAAGATCTGCATGAACGGGCCGCGAATGTCCGGGTCCGTGAAAATCTGAGTGTAGTTGGCCATGCCGACGTTGACCGGCCAGCCGGGGGTAATTTGCTCGCCGTCGTCAGCCACGAAAAAGCCAATGCTGGGGTCGGGGGTAAGCAGTCGCTCATCGCGGCGATCATACAGCGCGCCATCCTCGCGGGCCTCGTAGCGGTTTACCATCGGCGCAAACTGGCGCAAGCCCGCCATACGCAGTTCGCTGCCATCGGGCGTGACTAGCCGCAAACCTTGCAGAGCATCACGCGCTTGAATGATGGCCCGCATGCCCAGCGCTGCCTGTGCAGGCGGGGCATCGGTGGCCTGCACACCAATTTGGCGGTTTTCCTGATTCGCAAAATTGAGCGGTGACGACACGAACCGCTGGCCCTGAGGGCTTTCCAAATAGAGCCGTACCAAATCACCTTCGGGATAAAGCGCCAGATCAAAGGCGTTGCCTTCCGCTTGATAGGTTTGGCTCATGAGCTGGTCGCGTACCCGCTCTTCTGAGAGCAGGTTGGTAGAGCTGTAGTTACTAAAACTGATCCCTATGGTGTACAACAGCGGGAAAATGACGAACACGCCAAGTCCGGCAATCGCAGGAAAGATATAGCGATGGCTCATCAGCGTGCGTTTTGTGAAGACCACGCCCAGCGAGCCGCCAAGTACCAAGAACAGCAGGGCAAACATCCACTGGCCGTTGAGATGAAACGCCAGCACCAGCCACAGTAGCGCGACGACCAGCACGGCAATGACGCCGCGCATGGCCCAGCGGGTATAGCGTTCGGTAAGATGGCGAGAGCGGTGGCGGGGCAGGCCACGAGACGCGTTGGTGGTGTACATGATGGAGTCCTGAAAGCTGCCCGGCAGCAGGTGCTACCGGGCAGTAGAGGCTAAAACGGAGGCTACTGGCGCATACGGCGCGCAGCGGCATCCAGCGCTTCTTGGGGCGATTGGCGACCGCTGCCAATATTCTGCAGCGCAGGCTCCATGGCGGCCCAGAAGGCGCCCATTTCAGGAATGTTGGGCATCGGCATGCCCACTTCGGCGTTCTCAAGTGTGGCGGCAATGTTAGGGTTGCCCGCCAGCTCGGCTTGATAGTCGATATGGGCAACGGCCCCCAGCGAACCGTCGTTGTTGAACGTCCGCATTCCCTCTTCGCTGAGCAGGTAGTTCTCCAGGAACTCCACCGCTAGGAAGTCGTTGGGTGTGGCAGAGTTGATCATCGCGGTCATTACGCCGAACATCGGCTTGGCTCGCTCGTCACCCACTTTGGGCAGCAGGGCGACACCATAATCGATACCGCTGCGCTCCAGGTTAGGCCATGCCCAAGGGCCGCTGATCATGGTGGCTACTTCGCCTTGGTTAAAGCGCGTATCCATCAGGTTGTAGTCCGTGCCACGGGGGAGTACATCGCTTTCGATCAGTTCGACCAGTAGCTCAGCCCCTTGCAAGGCACCCTCGTTATTGACGCCGATGTCGCTGACGTCATAACCGCTGTCGGTCTGTTTGAACGGGTAGCCGCCGTTGGCTGCCAGCAGCGTCCAGCCGTAGTAGGGTTCGCTGTAATCGAACAGGATGGCTTTCTTGCCTTCTTGGGAGAGCGTGGCGTCCAGCTCCATGAGCTCGGCAAAGCTCTCGGGCGGCGTTTCCACCAGCGCTTTGTTGTAAATCAGCCCCAGCGATTCCACCGAGATGGGGTAACCGTAGGTCTCGCCATTCCACAGCGCCGCCTCCCAGGTGAAGTCGTAAAACGCGTCGCGGAAGCTGTCGCTGGGAGCGATCGGTTTGAGTAGGCCGCTTTGTGCCCACTCACCCATGCGGTCATGGGCCCAGATGACGATATCCGGCCCTTGGCCGCTGCCTGCCGCCTGCTGGAAACGGTCGGTCAGGTTGTCGGGAAACACGACTTCCACTTCGATGCCGGTATCTTCCAGGAACTGGTCAGCGACAGCGCGGATGCCCTCCTGGCCTTTGTTATCGCCCATCCAGATGGTCAAGCGGTCATCCTCAAAGGCGAAGGCGGGGAGTGTGGCGGTGGCCGCTAGCGTCGCGGCGAGCAGCGGCGTGAAAAATGGACGAACCATTGCCATGATGTGCATACCTCATTGTGACGTTGTTGTTGTCGTGCGCGTTCTCATATGACGCGCTTTGTTCACGGTCAGCGTCGCTAATTACGCACAAGGCCACCTCCTCCTTGGGGGGAGGAGGGGTGGCGTATCCGAGGGGCGTAGAGTAAAGGTAGAAGCTTAGGCGGTCAGGGCGCGACATCGTCGCTGTAAAACGCACCGGAAAGGGCAGCAGGCGACAATATTTTGTAGTAAAATTACACGAATTATTGCGTATAATGCCTCACATCAGATAGATTTTAGGTAATCTAACTACATTAGATGACCTAATTATAAATAGGAGCTGAGATGAGCCAGTCACATGCCCCGCTGGGCGATCCGAATCACGCTATTGATTTAGCGCTTTTTGGGGCGCTTGGCGACCTTGCCATGCGCAAGCTGTTTCCTGCGCTGTATCATCTTGACCGCGAAGGCTTGATGCCCGAAAGCACGCGGATCATGGGGCTGGCGCGTCAGGAGTACGACACTTCCGCGTTCCGTCAGCTAGTCAGCGGCGCGCTGCAAAAGCGCCTGAAAAAAGACGAGCAGGATAAAGAGAGCCTGGAGCGGTTCCTGAACCGCTTAGAGTATCTCAAGCTCGACTTCGCCAACGCTGAGGGCTATGACGCCATTCGCCAGTGGCGCGAGGGCAGCAAGCGCCCGATGGTGGTCTATCTCTCCGTGGCGGCACGCATCTACGGCGACATTTGCCGCAATCTGCAGGCCAGCAACAGTCTCGATGACGATACCCGCGTCGTAGTAGAAAAGCCGATTGGCTATGACCTAGCCTCTTCCGAGGAGATCAACGACGCCATTGGTGCCGTGTTCCCCGAGTCGCGTATCTACCGCATCGACCACTACCTGGGCAAAGAGACGGTTCAAAACCTGATCGCCCTGCGCTTTGCCAACCCGCTGTTCGGTACCCAGTGGAACCAGAACCATATCTCCCACGTTGAAATCACCGTTGCCGAAAAAGTCGGTATCGAAGGGCGCTGGGGCTACTTTGACGATGCGGGGCAGCTGCGGGATATGGTGCAGAACCACCTTCTACAGCTGCTGTGCCTGATCGCCATGGACCCGCCCTCGAACCTGGATGCCGATGCTATCCGCGATGAGAAGGTGAAGGTGCTCAAGGCATTGAAACCGTTTACCGGCGAATCGCTGGGACGCGACGTTGTGCGCGGCCAGTACATTGCGGGCACCAGCGACGGCCAATCCGTGCCGGGCTACCTGGAAGAAGAGGGTGCCAATACCCAGAGCCAGACCGAAACCTTCGTGGCCATGAAAACCGAAGTGGCCAACTGGCGCTGGGCGGGCGTGCCGTTCTACCTGCGCACCGGTAAACGGATGCCGGAGAAACTCTCGCAGATCGTCATTCACTTCCGCCAGCAGCCGCACTACATCTTCGACCCGGACCAGCGTGGCATTGCCTCCAACAAGCTGATTATCCGCCTGCAGCCGGAAGAGGGCATTGCCCTTCAGGTGCTCACCAAGGATAGCGGCCTGGATAAAGGCATGCGCCTACGGCCTGGCCCGCTGCACCTGGATTTCAACAGCGCCTTCCCGAAATCGCGTATTCCCGATGCCTACGAGCGCCTGCTGCTGGAAGTCATGAAAGGCCAGCAGTACCTGTTCGTTCGCCGTGATGAAGTAGAGCACGCGTGGCGCTGGTGCGACCAGCTCATCAATGGCTGGAAGTCACGCGAAACGCCGCCGCGCCGCTACCCAGCTGGCTCTTGGGGGCCGGTCGCCTCCATTGCCATGATTACCCAGGATGGCCGCAGCTGGTACGAGGATTATTAACATGAGTGAAGCACGTCAAGCGCTAGCCGAGCAGCTAGCGGAAGCCGTCTATCAGGCGCTAGCCGACGATCTTTCCCACCAGAAGCGTGCGCTGCTGGTAGTCTCCGGTGGCTCAACGCCCGTGCCGTTTTTCAAAGCGCTGGCGCAAAAGCCGCTAGAGTGGGCGCGGGTCGATATCACCCTGGCCGACGAGCGCTGGGTCGACGAGCAAAGCAGTGACAGCAATGCCAAGCTGGTGCGCGACAACCTGCTGCAAGGCCCAGCGGCGGCGGCTAACTTCGTGCCGCTCACCTCGGACGCTGGCACCCCGGAAGAGGGCGTGGCAGCGGTGGCAGAAGCGACCGCCGGGCTTGCTTGGCCCGCGAGCGTGGTGATTTTAGGCATGGGCGGCGATGGCCATACGGCCTCGCTGTTCCCCGATAGCCAAGAGCTGGACCTAGCGCTTTCTACTGATGAGCCGCTAGTGGCCGTGCGTACCCCCAGCCAGCCGCAGCCGCGCATTACCTTCTCGGCGGACCGCCTGCATCAGGCTAAGCGCCACATTCTACATATTACCGGCGACGATAAGCGTGCCGTATTGGCGAATGCCATAAATGGTGACGATGTTCGTACACTGCCCATCCGCGCGTTCTTATCTTGCCCGCTGGCGATCTACTGGGCGCCCTAACGCTACACTTTCGCCAATAACAATTTGCTTGGAGACTCACTCATGACCATCGATAAACAGCTACCCTCAACGCGCACCGCCGAGCTGGACAGCATTTGCCTGAAAGCCGAAGTGATCCCGGTGATCACCATCGAGCGCCTGGAAGACGCCGTACCGCTGGGTCGCGCCTTGGTTGAGGGTGGCCTCACCGTGCTGGAAATTACCCTGCGTACCGACTGTGCCCTGGAAGCCATCAAGCGCATGAAAGAGGCGCTACCGGGCGCCAGCATTGGGGTCGGCACCGTACTCACGCCTGCCCAGTACCGTCAAGCTGAGCAAGTTGGCGCTGATTTCGTCGTTACGCCGGGTGCCACCGAAGCGCTTTACCGCTATGGCGTAGAGAGCCCCGTACCGATGCTGCCGGGCGTGTCTACCATTTCTGAGCTGATGACCGGCTGGCAGTACGGCTACCGCCGTTTCAAGTTCTTCCCCGCGGAATCCAGCGGCGGTGCCAAAGCGATCAAAGCGTTCGGCGCACCGATCCCCGAAGCGCGTTTCTGCCCCACGGGTGGTATCACCGTTGATAACGCCGAATCTTACCTGTCACTACCCAACGTGATGTGTGTAGGCGGCTCTTGGCTGACGCCGAAAGCAATGGTCGATGCCGAAGATTGGGACGGCATCCGCGAACTCGCCCGCCAAGCGGCGGAGCGTTTTCATCACTAATAGGTAACACCTTACCGAGCACTCTCGTTACTTGCCTCACTGATGTCGGGTCGTGTGAGCAAGACGTTTGCCCGAGCATGTCGCCATGCTCGGGCTTTTTTGTGTCTACACCTAAAGGGGATGGTTCAGAACATAAGCAGTCGTGATACGCTAACTTAAACGATTAAGTTAGGGTTTAAGCATGACGTTAGCGGATTTTGAACCCCAGCGCCCGGCAGTGCATTTTGCCCCGCCGATGGGGTGGATGAACGACCCCAATGGGTTGGTGTTTTTCGAGGGCGAGTACCATCTGTTTTATCAGTTCCACCCGTTCAGCACCGTTTGGGGGCCAATGCATTGGGGGCATGCGGTTAGCCGTGACCTTTGCCATTGGCGGCACTTGCCCATCGCGTTGGCACCCAACGAAGAGGGTGCCTGCTTTTCGGGTAGCGCCGTGGTGGATGAGCACGATGTCACGGGGCTGTTTGACGGCCAGCCGGGGCTCCTGGCGTTTTACACCTGCCACCGGGTGCTCTCTGATGACCCGGAGGATTACCAGCAGTCCCAGTGCTTGGCGTATAGCCGCGACAAGGGCCGTACCTGGCAGCGGTACGAAGGGAATCCGGTTCTGCCGCCGCCTGGGTTTAAAGATTTCCGCGACCCTAAAGTGGTTTGGCATGGCCCTAGCCAGCGCTGGGTAATGGCGCTGGCCTGTGGGCAGGAGATTCACTTCTATACCTCCCATAACCTGCTGGAGTGGCAGTTTGCTAGCGCCTTTGGCGAAGGCGAGGGCGCGCATACCCAGCACCCCTGGGAATGTCCGGATCTGTTTGAGCTGCCGGTGGAAGGCGCTGGGCCGGATGAGTCCGCCACGCGCTGGGTGCTGGTGGTAGGCATTGGCGCCACGCCGGAGAACCCGTTTGGCTCGTTTACCCAGTACTTTATCGGCGAGTTTGACGGCCAGCGTTTCACCAATGATAACGCTGCCGACACCGTGCTGATGATGGACGAAGGGCGGGATTTTTACGCGGTGCAGAGCTGGTCGAATACCCCCGGGCGGCAGCTTGCGCTGGCGTGGTTGAACAACTGGCAGTACGCCAACCATGCCCCCGAAACGGGCTGGCGAGGCACCATGAGCCTGCCGCGAGAGCTGACGCTGCGTGCGACTTCTCGTGGGGTGCGGTTACATCAGCATTTTGCTCGCGAAGCAGCTCAAGTGCTCAGCGCCCCTCGCCGCCTATCGCCTCGCTCGCTGCAAACGGCAGGGGAGCACTGCATTGCGTTGTCCGATGGGGAGGCCATTCATGGTCAACTGACGCTGGTGCTCACGGCAGGTACGAAGCTGGCGCTATCACTACAGCAGGGCTATCAGCAGCGACTGTGGCTGACCGCAGGTGAATCAACAACGTCGCTACACTATGAGCGTCAAGGGAGTAACGGTCAGGCCGCGTTCGATGAGCACTTTTCCTGTGATCACGCGGCGGGCAGCGTCGATGGGTTAACGGTGACGGTGAGGTGGTGGTGCGATCACGGTACGCTGGAAATGTTGATCGAAGGAGCCGCTGAGCAGCGCTGCATCACCCAGGTGAGCTTTGTCGATCATCGCCGTCAACCGGTTACGTTGGAAGTCGTCAGCGGGCGGGTGGATGTGGCGGAAGGGGTTACCCAAAGCGTCGCCGAGTAGCGAACTCGACGACGCTGAGCGTTAGCCTGCCGAACTGCGCAGGGCTTCGATATCGGCGTGGGTGGGCAGTGCGGCATACGCGCCGGGGCGGGTGACCGCGTGGGCGCCGCAGCGGCAGGCAATGTCCACCGCGCGGGTGAGAAACGCGCTGTCCTGGTGCCAGCTCTCGCTGATGCCGTAGCTTGAAAGCTCCGCGAGCAGGCCGCCAATAAAGGCATCGCCACCGGCGGTGGTGTCCACCGCCGTGACGCTGGGCGGGGTCACGGTTTGGTCAATGCCGATGCCTTTGAGCACCACGTTATTGGGGCCATCGGTGACGACCACCACTTTAACCCCTGCGGCCATGCGCTCGGCGAGCCACGCGTCTTTTGGGTGGTCGCCACGTAGGTAGTCCAGCTCTTCGAGAGATACTTTCACCAGCTCGGCGCTGTCGATCAGCTCGGTGACAAGCCAAGTATCCGCAGCGCCCTCTGTCCATAGGTTGTGGCGCAGGTTGGCGTCCACGCTCACAAGGCAGCCCGCACGCTTGGCCATGGCGGCAATCGCGAGGGTGGTCTCGGCAATGTCGGGGTCGGTCAGGCTATTGCTACACAGGTGCACAATGGCGGGCTGCTCGAACACGCCGTGGGGCAGATGCTCCAGGCGGTAGAGCAGGTCCGCCGCCGGTGGGCGGTAGAAATCGAAGGTGCGCTCGCCGCTGCTGTCGCGGGAGACAAACGCCAGCGCCGTGCGGGCCTCTTTGGTGAGCACCACGCCCTGGGTATCTACACCGTGGCTTTTCAGCTCACGAATTAGAAAGTGCCCAAAGGTATCATTACCCACCATCCCCAAAAACTTGCTGGGCACGTTGAGCCGCGCGCAGGCCACCGCCACGTTGGCGGGCGCGCCGCCAGCGTAGGGGGTAAAGGTTTCCGGCCCTGTGTTATCGCCCAAGCGGCTCGAGAGCATATCAATCAAGGCTTCACCGAAAGCAATCACCGGCGTCATAGGTCGTTCCTTGTCATTATTAGCATTCATGTTGAGTGGGTGGCGAGCCTAAGCGACGCAGTGGCCGCGGGCGGCCTCCAGCAGTTCATACCAAGCTTCTCTGGGCAGCGTCTCCGGGCCGTTCAGCATGTCGGCAATACGCTCCGGTTTCACGCTGCCCACCACCGGTGCTGGGCGACCGGGCAGGGTGCGCAGCCATGCCAGCGCCAACGCGCCGGGCGTGCTGTTCAGCTCGCCTGCTAAACGGTTCAATACGCGGCTCACTTCACCCTGCATCAGTTGGCCGCCCGCCAGCGGAGACCACGCCATGGGCGCATGGCCATCGGCACCCAGGTCGTCAAAGCTGCCATCAAACAGCGGCGCGCTATGGGCAATGGAGAGTTCGATCTGGTTGGCCTGAAGCGGGTGGTGCATATGGCGTTGCAGCCTGCGCCACTGGTTGGGCAGATGGTTGGAAATACCCGCCGCACCAATTTTGCCCGCCTCGATGGCATCATCCAGCGCGCGACCCGTGGCATCGGCATCCATCAGCAGGTCCGGGCGGTGAATCAGAAAGTGGTCCAGGCGCTCGACGCCCAAACGGCCCAGCGCATCGTCAATGGCGCGGCTTAGGTAGTCTGGGCTGGCATTGTAGTGCTTGATCTTGCCGGAATCCGGTGCCGGGTTGTCGTTGGCGATGCTGGCTTTGGTCACCACATTCAGCCGCTTAGCCAGTGCCGGGCGGGCGCGCAGCGCTTGGCCAAACAGCGTTTCGCACGCTCCGTTGCCATAAATGTCGGCATGGTCGAACCAGTGCAAACCCTGTTCTAAGCGAGCTTCGATCCAGTCGGCCAAGCGGCTCGCTTGGTGCATCTCTTGCGCTTCATGCAGGCGCATCATGCCGAGTACAAACGGCACGTCGAACGTAACAGCAGCCATGGCGTTTCCCATCAATTAAAAGACTTCTTCGTTATGCAGCGCTTCGGCGGCACCCAGCAGGCCGGTCCATGGGTGAGTCACAATCCACACCGGGATGTCGGCGTTGTACGCGCCCATGCGCCCTTTATTAACAAAGCTTGCGCGAAGCTCGCACTTGGGCAGCCAGTCCAACAGGCGGGGCAGAATGCCGCCGCAGAGATACACGCCGCCGCGGGCGCCCATGGTCAGGGTGGCATCGCCGCACACGTCGCCGAGAATTTTCAAAAAGCGCAGCAGGGTGGCGGTGGCGATGGCATCGCCCTGGTTAGCCGCTTGGGTCACGTCAGCGGGGGTCTCGCAGCGCGGCGCTTGGCCTTCCAGGGTGCAGTGGGCTTGGTACAGCTCTAACAGCCCCTGGCCGCAAAGGATGCGCTCCACACTGACCCGCTGGTGGCGCTGTAAGAACACGTCCAGCAGCGCGCGTTCGGTGGTGTCGGTGGGCGCAAAGGTAACGTGGCCGCCCTCAGTCGGCAGCGGAATCCAGGCATGCTGGCCGGGGAACACCCCAGCCACGCCTAGCCCCGTACCGGGGCCGATGACCAAGCGGGTCGAGTGCGACTGGGCTTCCCCAGGCTGCACTTCCACCAGATTATCTTCCCCCACATGAGGAACGCCCAGTGCTTGGGCGGTGAAGTCATTGATAACTTTAAACAGCGACAGATTCAGCGCCTGCTGAACGTCGCTTTTCATAAAGTCCCAATGGTTGTTGGTCATCTTTACCCGCTCGGCGTGCACCGGGCAGGCGAACGCCAAGCAAGCTTCTTTGGGCGCGTTGTCGCCGGTTGCGCCCACCCGTGCGAGATAGTCCTGAATCGCTTCGATCACGCCGGGGTAATCGGCGCAGGGTAGGTTAAGAATGTCGTGGGGCGTTACCTCGCCCGGCGTGACCAACGCCAGGCGAGCATTCGTGCCGCCAATGTCCCCGATTAATGCCGGTCGCATCAGGCGTCCTCTTGAAAAATCTGACCTTCTTGACGAGCGAGATCGTCGGCTTCGAAGCCGCCCAGGGAACCTGCACCCTCTTCGCCGCGCATGGCGAGGTGGCGGAAGCCAGAGAACAGCTCGCGGCCCAGGCCCACATGGTAGTGGTCTAGATTGGCAACGACGAGTTCACGCTCGGCCCAGGTGGCGGCGTCTACTTTGGCTTCCAGCGTACCGGCGTTGGCATCCAGGCGTACCACGTCACCATCACGCAGTTTTGCCAGCGGGCCACCGTCCAGCGCTTCCGGGCTCATGTGGATAGAGGCGGGCACTTTGCCCGATGCGCCAGACATGCGGCCATCGGTGACGAGGGCAACCTTGAAGCCACGGTCCTGAAGTACGCCAAGGAACGGCGTCAGTTTGTGCAGCTCGGGCATGCCGTTGGCTTTGGGGCCTTGGAAGCGCACGACGACGATCACGTCGCGGTCCAGCTCACCCGACTCGAATGCCGCTTTCATCTCGTTTTGGTCTTCGAAGATCTTCACCGGCGCTTCGACGATGCGGTGCTCTTCGGCTACCGCCGAGACCTTGATCACGCCGCGGCCCAGGTTGCCTTTCATCACGGTCAGGCCGCCGGTGGGGGCAAAAGGTGTAGCGACCGGGCGCAGCACTTCTTCGTCCAGGCTCTTTTCCGGGCCTTCGCGCCATACCACTTTGCCATCTTCCAGGAAGGGCTCTTGGGTGTAAGCGGTCAGGTCGGTGCCAAACACGGTGGGAATATCGCCATGGAGCAGGCCTGCGCCTAGCAGTTCGCGGAACAGGTAGCTCATGCCGCCCGCTGCCTGGAAGTGGTTGATGTCTGCCTGGCCGTTGGGGTACACCTTCATCAGGCTGGGGGTGACCGCTGACAGGTCGGTGAAGTCATCCCAGTTCAGCGTAATGCCCGCCGCTGCCGCCATGGCAATCAGGTGCATGGTGTGGTTGGTGGAACCGCCGGAGGCCAGCAGACCGACCACGGCGTTGACGATGGCGCGCTCGTCGATCTGCTTATAGAACGGACGGTACTCGCCGCCGGGTTCGGTGTTACGAATGGCCTGTTCAGTGGCGTAGCGGGTCAGCGCTTCGCGCATCTCGGTGCCAGGATTGACGAACGAGGTGCCCGGCAGGTGCAGGCCCATCACTTCCATCATTAGCTGGTTGGAGTTAGCGGTGCCGTAGAAGGTGCAGGTGCCGGGGCTGTGGTAAGAGTCGGACTCCGCCTGCAGAAGCTCCTCGCGGCCCACTTTGCCTTCGGCGTAGAGCTGGCGAATGCGCGCTTTCTCTTTGTTCGGCAGGCCGCTGGGCATCGGGCCTGCGGGCACAAACATGGCGGGCAGGTGACCAAAGCGCGCCGCGCCGATGAACAGGCCAGGGACGATTTTATCGCACACGCCAAGGTAAAGCGCGGCATCGAACATGTTATGTGAAAGACCCACGGCGGTGGCCATGGCAATCACGTCGCGGGAAAACAGCGAGAGTTCCATGCCCGGCTGGCCTTGGGTCACGCCATCGCACATGGCGGGCACGCCACCGGCAAACTGGGCGGTAGAGCCCATGGCGCGGGCGGCCGCTTTGATGGTTTCCGGGAAGGTTTCGAACGGCTGGTGGGCCGAGAGCATATCGTTGTAGGCAGAAATGATCCCCAGGTTGGCACTGTTCATCAGCTTCAGGGAGTCTTTTTCCTGCGCGCTACAGGCAGCAAAACCGTGGGCGAGGTTGCCGCAAGAGAGTTCGGCGCGATGCACGCCGCGTTTGTGCTGGTCTGCCATGCGGCGCTCATACAGGGCGCGTCGCTCGGCAGAGCGCTCACGAATGCGTTGGGTAACCTCGGCAACCGTAGGATTGAGTGTAGCGGGTGTTGAACCAGGCATAGGGACCTCTGCATGTGTCGAGACGGTGAGTCAAGTTTGTAGTTATTTTACATCTTATGGCGTCGATATAAGAGACTTTACGGCAATAAAATCGCTATTTATAGCTTAAGTTGTAGTTTTATTACCCTAATGGTTAACAACTATCGCCGTCGCGCATGATGCTTTGATGAATGATAGAAAAAAACGGCGTGCAAGCGCCTGTTTCATGGTTAATGCGCAAGTATAGCAGCCCTGGTTTTGCTACTATCCTGCGCCACCAGCCTGTGGAGAATTGTGATGGACAACGAGCCGACCGCCGAACAGCGACTTCAGTCACTCCTGGCGCGCATTCGCGCGGTAGATAGCGCCGAGGGTGAGCGCACCCGGGCATATCTCGATACGCTGACCAAACCCCCCGGCAGTCTAGGCCGGCTCGAAACGCTCGCCATTCAGTTGAGCGCCATCACCGGCCAGCGCAAACCGCGCGTCTCTCCGCCGGGCGTGGCCGTGTTTGCTGCCGACCACGGCGTGGCCGACGAGGGGGTGTCGGCGTTTCCCCAGGAAGTGACCGCTCAGATGGTGGCGAATTTCGCCCAGGGGGGAGCGGCCATCAATGTCTTCGCTCGTCAGATGGGCGCTCAGGTCGACGTGGTCGATGTAGGGGTGGCGTCACCGCTGTCACTGCCGAGCGTGGTCGGTGCCAAGGTGCGCGCCGGTACGGCGAACATGGTGCGGGAAGACGCCATGAGCCGAGAGGAGGCGCTGTGCGCCATTGGTGTGGGTGCCGACACGGTAGAGCGTTTGGCGGGTCAGGGCGCGAGGAGCATCATCGTCGGTGAAATGGGCATTGCCAACACCACCGCCAGCAGCGCCATGCTGGCGGCGCTCATCCAGGTGCCGGTGGCGTCGGTGGTCGGCGCGGGGACCGGGATAAGCAGCGCCCAGCAAGCGCACAAGGCGGCGGTGATCGAGCAGGCGCTACACGCCCGCCAAGCCAACGCCGACGATCCTTTAGACGTACTCAGCAAACTCGGCGGGCTGGAGATTGCCGCCATGACGGGGGCCTATTTGGCCGCTGCCGCCCATCGACTACCCGCCATCGTCGATGGCTTCATCGCCACCGTTGCCGCGCTGACGGCGTGTCGCATATCTCCGGCGGTGCGCGATTATCTCATCTTTGGTCATCGCTCCGAAGAATCTGGCCATGCCACCGCGCTTGCGGCACTAGAAGCCGAGCCGCTTCTGGCACTGGGTATGCGTCTGGGGGAGGGCAGCGGCGCCGTACTGGCGTTCCCGCTGGTACAGGCCGCCGCCTCAATGCTCAGCGACATGGCTACCTTTACGAAGGCGGGCGTGAGCAGCGGCGGAGTATGAGCCTGCTGCCCGCCTCGGTGACGCTTGTCGCACTGGCCATCGTGCTCGATCTCATCGTGGGCGACCCCCGCGCGCTGCCGCATCCAGTGGTGATCATCGGTCGGGGCATCAGCGCCCTAGAGCGGCGCTGGAACCACGGCAGCGCCCAGCGCCGCCGCGCGAGGGGCTTTTTACTGACGGCGGTGATCGTACTGGGCACGTTCACCGCCGCGTGGCTGGTGGTGGCCCTGCTGACCCAGCTTCACCCTTGGCTAGGCCTCGCCGCCGAGCTTTGGCTACTGGCCACCACGCTGGCGATCAAAGGACTTGCCGAGGCCGGGAAAGCCATCGCCCAACCCCTAGCCCAAGGGGATCTGGCCGCCGCTCGTCATGCGCTGTCGATGGTCGTAGGTCGCGATACCGACTCACTGGATGAACCCGAGATCACACGAGGTGCGGTAGAGACCGTTGCCGAGAACACCGTGGATGGCATTACCTCGCCGCTGCTGTTTGCCGTTATCGGCGGCGCGCCCCTGGCGCTGGCGTACAAAGCGATCAACACGCTCGATTCCATGGTGGGCTATCGCAACGAGCGCTACGCGGATTTCGGCTACGCGTCCGCCAAGCTCGACGATATCGCCAACTGGCTGCCCGCTCGGCTGACGGCGCTCTGTTTATGGCTAGCGGGCAGCGGCTTGATAGGGCGAGGCGTCACCGTATCACGCTGGCGAGGCGCGCTGGCCGCCACCTGCCGGGAAGCGCCGCGCCACCCCAGCCCCAACGCCGGATGGCCGGAAGCGATGGTGGCGAATTTGCTGGGCGTACAGTTAGGCGGCACTAATTTTTATCATGGTGTGGCCTCCCATCGGGCGACCTTGGGGAGCGGGCAAATGCCGCTCAACGTGGCGCATATTTCCATAACGCTGCGGCTGATGCACGGCGGGTGGTTACTGTTCTTCACGGTGATCGCGCTCTTGGCGCTTCTCTGGGGGCTGCGATGACAACGGCTCCCTGGCCAGACCACGGCGGCGACGCAGCGGCGCTGCTGGCGCGCTTTGGGCTGCCTGCCGATCACCCGGTCGAGGACGTGAGCGCGAACCTCAACCCGCTGGGGCCGCCGCCCTGGGTGGCGGATTGGTTGGTTGAACGTTTTAGCGGGTTAAGCCGCTACCCGGAGCCCAGCTACCGAGCCGCGCGGCAAGCCATTGCCGAACATGAGGGCGTAGCGCCGCAGCAAGTGCTGCTCACCAACGGCGGGGCAGACGCCATTTTTTTAGCCGCTGCCCTTCATGCAGGCCAGCGCGGGCTGATCGTAACACCCACCTTTGGTGAGTATGCCAGGGCCTGCGCAGCGCATCGGCTAGTGGTAACGGAAACTGCCCTTGAGGCACCTTGTTTCGGTCTGCAAGTGGCAGCGCTCGACGCGGGTGTCCTCCAAGCAGACGTGATCTTTCTATGCCGCCCCAATAATCCCACCGGTACGCTGATCTCCGCTACGGAAATTGAGCGTTTGCTCTCGTGCATGCCCACCACGGCAACGCTAGTGGTGGATGAAGCGTTTATCGATCTCGCCCTCGATGCCGAGCCGCTCACGCCGCTGCTAGCCCGCTATCCGCAGCTTGTGCTGCTGCGCTCCATGACCAAGTTTTACACGCTGCCCGGGCTACGCCTGGGTTACGTGCTGGCGAGTGCCGAGCACGTTGCCGCCCTGGCACGCCATCAGCCGCCCTGGAGCGTCAATCACCTCGCTGCCGAGCTGGTGGCACCGCTGTTGGCGGATACGGCCTTTGCCCAGCGCACGCGGCAGTGGCTGGCGCGCGAACAGCCGCGCATGGGGCAAGCGCTGGCAGAGGCAGGGCTTACCGTGGTGCCCAGCCATAGCTGCTTTTATTTGGTGCAGCCAGGTCCAGCGTTGTGCCAGCGCGGGCTTTCCAGCGTGCTGCTGCTTGAACGCTTGCTGCATCACGGTATGCTGGCGCGGCATACCTACAGCTTTGCAGCGCTCGACGGTGATTGGCTGCGGCTGGCCGTGCGCGATGGCTCAGCAAATGATCGATTGTTAAAGGTGTTACATGATTGTGTTCGTTAGTGGGGGCGCACGCTCCGGTAAGAGTCACGTCGCTGAACAGTGCGTCCTGCAAGCCGCCAACGGCAAACCGTGTTTTTACGTGGCCACCGCTGACATATACGACGACGAGATGGCCGAGCGGGTCTCACGTCACCAAGCCGAGCGAGAGGCAGACGGTGCGCCGTCTGCATGGGTGACGCTGGAGGCACCGCTGGCCATCGACCAAGCCATCGCGCAAGTACCTAACGGCCATGCCGCCCTACTGGATTGCCTTACCCTCTGGGCGAGCCAAGTCATGTTCAATGCCGACGCCGATGAGAGCGATCCGCTCTCCACGACCGAGGGGTTCGCGCTGCTGGTACGCTGCCTTCAGGATGCCCGGGCGCGAGACATTACCCTCGTCATCGTTTCCAACGATCTGAACGAAGCGCCGCTACCCAACGACCCCTATACACTGCGCTATGTCGAATTTCTGCAAATGCTGCATCGCTGGCTGGCCGCCGAGGCGGAGCGGGTGGTCGAAGTGGTGGCCGGCCAGGGCGTCGAGTGGAAGGCGGTCGCGAATACGTGAACAACGTCCTTTACGGTGGGCTGCTGGCCCTGCAGTTCTTGACACGATTGCCCATTCCGGTGGCCTGCCCCTGGACGCCTGACACCCGCCGCTGGGCCATTCGCGCCTATCCGCTCGTCGGCCTGCTCATCGGCGGCTTGCTCGCGCTAGCCTCGTTACTGCTGGAATACGCACACACTCCCACGCCCATAAGCGCGCTGATACTGCTCAGCGTGTGGGTCGGCGTCACGGGTGGGTTGCATCTGGATGGCGTGATGGATCTGGCCGATGCGCTGGGCAGCAACCAGCCTCTTAAACGGCGCTGGGAGATCATGAAAGACCCGCAAATCGGCAGCTTCGGTATGCTCGCGCTGCTGTTTTTGCTGGCCTGGAAGGGCGTGTTGCTCTGGGCGCTGCTGCAGTATCACGCGCCGCTGTGGTGGCTGATGATCGTGCCCGCGCTGGGGCGCTGGGCGGGAGTCGCGCTACTTATATTGACCCCATGCGCCCACTCACGGGGCCTGGCGTGGAGCTGGCAGCAGTCGTTGGGTCGCCGCGACGTTGGTTTGGCGCTTTTGCCGCTGCTACCGCTCGCCATGCCATGGCCGTCAGCACCACTGTGGCTGCTAGGGGTGGTGTGTTGGGTCACGCTGGCGCGCTTAGCGCTGCTGCGCTTATTTAACGTAAGCGTTCATCCTACGACGTAGTTGACCTACTTCACGTCACGCAGAGGCCTAAGTAACTCCGGCGAGACCTTGTACTGTTTCCTGCCTTCCTCGCCCAGCACGATCACACTCTTGCGGTTGATCTTGGTGACGATCCCCAACACCGGTCCTTCTCGGCCTTCGAAGGTCACTTTCAGACCAACCCGCAACCGACTCAAGGCTTGCAGGGTTTCCTGTTCTTGCAGTTCATCAATGCGCTGGCAGATGTACTGGTTCAGTTCCAGCAACTCGTCGATGCTCATGTCCTCAATGCGCATGGACGACCTCCACCGGTGTGAGTTGCGTGGCTTGTCGGTCCGGATGACGGGGATCGATCAGAGCCCGTAGCGGATTCTCGGCGAACCGGATTTTCCAGCGCCGCGGAGTCAGGTTCGCCACTTCACTGGCGGGATGCTGACTGACGCGTTGCAGCACGTCCACCAGGTAAGTGTAGGGGTTAATATCGTGCAGCTTGCAGGTGCTGATCAGGCTCTGGATGATGCCCAGGTGTTCCGCGCCCAGTTCGGTCCAGCAGAACATCCAGTTTTTCTTGCCCATTGGAATGGGGCGTAGCGCCCGTTCCAGGTGGTTGGTGTCTGGCTGCACGTCCGGGTTTTCCAGGAACACGGTCAGGCTCGCTTCGCGACCGAGCACGTAGTTCAGGGCCTTGGTCAGCGGGTCGCTGGGCACGAGGCCGCCTTGTGCCAACTGATCCCGGCACCACTGGAAGAAGCCGCTGACGACCGGCTTCGCATGGTCCAGCCGGTATTGGCGCTTCTTCTCGCCGGTGAGCTCCTTTTCCTTAATGGTATCTTCAATCTGGTACAGCTTCGCGATCTGTTGCAGGGCTTCGGTGGCCTTCTCAGGATGATCCTTTTGGGCCTCAACGAAGCAACGGCGACTATGCACCCAGCATTGAGCATGAGTAATACCTTTCTGGGCCGCGGCATAGCGGGCATATGCGGCATAACCATCGCTGATCAGAGTGCCACTGAATTGGTCGTTCAGAACCTGCTCGATGTGCAGTCGGCCCCGACTGTTCGAGTAGGTAAACACCACTTCGTCGTCATCACCGTATAGGGGCCAGAACCAGCCTGTTTTCATCTTGCCTTTCTGCGGGCCTGCCCGGCCCTGGTGGCCCGCTTTGATGGGTGTTTCGTCCATGGCCAGCACCCGGCTGCGCAGCACGTTGTCGGTCTGGGCGTCCACAATGGGCCGAAGCAGGTCGATGGCCCGCTTCACCAGGTTCGTCAGGGTGCTGCGGCTGAGGGTAATACCCGCTTGTTGAATGCGCTGGTGCTGGCGATACAGCGGCAGGTGGAACTGGAACTTGTCCACCAGCAACCCGGCCAGCAGGCTGACATCGGCCAGGCTGTTGTCCAGCACGTTGAACGGGGCTGGCGTCGTCACAGGTTTTGAGTCAGTGCCCTTACGACGGAACACCGGGCGTTCGCATTTGAGCACCACATAGCTGGAGGCGCGCTGGGCCAGGCGATAAGTCGTTTTAGTGCCAATGATGTCGTACTGGTCGGCGTCCGGACCGGTCAGCTCCGGTGGCAGGTGTTCAATGACTTCCACCGGCACCCCGGCAGTAAAGCGCAGGCCAGTGTCGTTCAGACAATCGTCGTCCCGCTGCTTCTTGCCGGTGCCGCGCTGGTAAGCCTTAATAGTGCGTTTTTCTTCATCGGCAGGCTGTTCCGGTCGCGGTGCCTCCTCTGGCTGGAACAAGCTGTCCTGCCCGGGCAGATCGACCACCTGCTTCTCGGATTTGGGGCCGAACAGCTGCTTCTTGAACCAGTCTAACTGGTGTTTCAACTGCCGAATGGATTCCGCCTGGGCCTCCAACTGCTCCCGCAACAGTGCATTCTCCTCGGCCAGAGCCGAGGAGGAAAGTGTACCGGGAGAAGAAGCTGAAGCCGTTGAATTCATGGCCGATATTATACCGGAACTCTGTCTTCTATACCCCTCGAAAACGCTTGAACTGGCGGTATTTCTGCACCTCAATGCCGTCAATCAGCAGCTGCAAATCCGTCAGGGTCAGGGTTCGCTGACCGGAGGCGGATAACGGCACCCGGAACTGGCCCTGCTCCAGGCGCTTGGCCCACAGACAGTAACCGGTGGCGGTAAAGTAGAGCATCTTCATCTGGGTCTTACGGCGATTGACGAAGACAAAATACTGACCGCTGAGGGGGTCGTGCTTCAATTGATTCCGAACCAGGGCGCTCAGGCCCCGGAACGATTTGCGCATGTCGGTGGGCTCGGTGCACAGCCAGATGCGCGCCTGGCTATCGAGCCCGATCATCCGTTCTGGCTCAGCCGCAGTTCGACGCCGTTGCCCAGGCTCAGCACAATGTTCCAGCCTGGGCCGGACTGCGCCGCACCCATCAGAGAGGACAGGTCCAGAAAACCGGCTTCGCCGGAATCCGCTGAGTCACCGGCCGCCTGATCGGACAGGCGCTTGCGCCAGTTACAGAAACTGGCGTAGCCGATGTTCTCTTGTTTGCAGAACTTCGAAGCTGACAGACCACTGTCACGCTGCTGATTGACCAGAGCCTGCCACTGTTCGGGTGTGCGGTGCTTTCTCATGGGGGTAACCTCGTGTTGGAAAGTGTGAGGTTACTGTAGGGCGATTTTCAGCAGGGTGGCAGAACGTCGTGGAATGAACGCTTACTATTTAACGGCATCAACGGGGATATGGTCGGTGCCACCATCGAAGGAGGAGAGCTTTGGCTACTGATCTTAATGTGGAGCTGGTGGCAGTTCGTCACGGTATCACCGCCTGGAATCTAGAGCGCCGTTACCAGGGACAGCGGGACATTCCGCTACTGTTTCCCGACGCGGAGGAGGGGCTTCTAGCGCTGCGCGCGGCCCTGGCCGACGAACGTTTCGACGCCATTTATGCCAGCGACCTAGGCCGCTGCCAGGAAACCCTGGCTTGGTCGCAGGCGGCTAAACCGGGCATTCCCGTGTATGTGGAGCCACGCCTGCGGGAGCTCGACTTTGGCGAGTACGAAGGCAAGGTTTACGATGAATTAAAAGAATTGCCGCACTATCGCGCCTGGATAGATAGCGCCGGAGAGCTGCAAATTCCGGGCGGGGAGTCCTCTGGTCAACTGCGTGAACGGCTGAATGCGTGGCTCGACGATGTAGCGACACACACCCAACAACACGGTTATCAAAAAGTGTTGGTGGTCACTCACGGCGGCGTCATTCGTGAGCTACGCCGCCGCTTTGAAACTCTCGATTTTTGGGAGGGGATCGTTCATCAAGCCCAAGGACGGCGCTGGCAGCTCGCGTTTCAAGCAGGTGAGGATGGAAAAGGAGAATGGCAATGCAACTGTTCATCGGCGGTGCCAGCGCAGGTAAGCGCGACGCTGTAAAACAACGCTTTCCCGGCGCGGTGTGGTGGCGGTTAGCCCCCGGTCAGCGCCTTCACGAAGTCTCTCACGTCATGTTGCCCAACACGCCGCTGGTGCTTCATGGCCTCTTCGAGTGGCTCACCGCCGCGCTGGATTCCGACTTTAGCAGCGACGAATGGCGCGCCCAGTGGAGAGAAGATTTACAGCGGCTGTCGTTAGCCGCGGCCGCGGATCATGTGACGCTGGTGATCATCGCCAACGAATTGGGGCGCGGTCTGGTGCCCGTAGCCCGCGAACAGCGCCGCCTGCGTGATTTGAGCGGCTGGTTCACCCAAGACGCTGCCGCCCACGCCGAGCACGTGTGGTACGTGCGCCACGGCCTGGTGCGGGCGCTGAAAGGCGAGGCGGCAAATTGACCAACCCCTAACAAGTTGCTAGTTTACGCGCACTCTCAGGTGCTGGTGGCACTAACGCCATCAGTTAAACGGGAAGTTGGTGAACGTTTTTCGTGAATCCAACGCTGCCCCCGCAACGGTGATCGAGATAAGAACGGCTAGAGACGCCACTGTGCTTATGCATGGGAAGGTGGTCGTTCGGAAAGGTACGACGCTTACGTGAAGCGGCCCCTTTCGCTCGTCAGCCCGGAGACCGGCCTAAGAGTGATGGCTTAGAAAAGCCACGGATTACCGGCATGCGGAGGGCATGTGCAGGGAGAAGTTACGTGGCGCTCAGCCACGGGTTTCCCTTGTGTGCCCCTGCCCGGTCACTAAAAACACGCTGTGCGGGTGAGCACAGCGAGCAAGGGACCCATCATGTTCAATCGTTTTCACTCCTCCGCCTCTCTGGCGGCCTTCGCCTTGGCAGCATTGCCCATGGCCGTTCAGGCGCAAACCGCGTCTCATACCGCGACGAACGCCTCCGACACGTTGAATCCTGTCGTGGTGACGGCCGCGCTAGCCCCGCGCACCGCCAACGATAGCCTCTCTTCGGTCACGGTGATCGACGAGGCCACGCTGCGCCGCCAAGACCCCGTGAGTATCACCGACCTGCTGCGCGGCCAGCCGGGCGTGGACGTTTCCAGTAACGGCAGCTTTGGTAAGAACAGCAGCGTCTTCATTCGCGGTACGGGCAGCGCTCAGAACGTATTGCTGATCGACGGCATTCGCCTGAATTCAGCCACCAGCGGCGGTGCCGCTTGGCAATCCCTCGAACCGCGCATGTTTGAACGCGCGGAAATCGTTCGTGGCCCTCGGGGCAGCCTGTACGGGGCCGATGCCATAGGCGGCGTGATTCAGTTGTTCACCCCGCAGGGCGAAGAGGAAGGCCCGCAGCCGAGCATCTCGGCGGGGGGCGGCTCGTTCAATACCCAGCGGCTGAGTGCCGGCATCAGTGGGAAAGAGGGCGGCACCCGCTATAGTTTTTCTGGCAGCCATTTCAATACCGACGGTCAGCCAGTGCGCCGTGATGGCGACGACAAAGGCTACGACAACACCTCCGCGCTGGCGCGCGTGTCGCACACGTTCGATAACGGTGCCGAAGCAGGCGTGTTGGCGCTGCGTGCCCGTGGGCATAACGAGTACGACGGTGGCGAAAACGATTTTGTCCAGCAGGTCGCAGGCGTGTACGGCGAGCTGCCGCTGGCCGACAACTGGCGCAGTCGGTTAACGCTCAGCGAAGCTCGGGATGAAAGCGATAATTTCGCAGATTACGGCGATTCCGTGTTCAATACCAAGATACGCACGGCGCGTTGGGAAAATACCGTGACCGTGGGTGCCCACGAAGTCGTCGCCGGGGCCGAGTACAGTGAAGACCGCGTAGACAGCACCACCGCCTACGATGAAACCAGTCGCAGCAACGCTGCCGTTTTCACTCAAGCCCTGTTGGACTTCTCTCCCTTCACGCTACAAGGCAGCCTTCGTTTTGACGACAACGAGTCCTACGGCGAAGAAGTGACGGGCAGCGTTGGCGTAGGCTACGACGTGGATGGCCACCATACCCTGCGCGCTAACTATGGCACTGCGTTCAACGCGCCGACTTACAACCAGCTTTACTACCCAGGCTTTGGTAACCCGGACTTGGCGTCTGAAACCTCCGAGTCGGTTGAAGTCGGTGTGCGCGGCCAGTATGCCCGCTGGTTCTGGGATGCGGCGCTTTACCAAACCGATATCGACAATCTGATTGCGGGCCAGGGGCTGCAGTTCAACGTACCGGAAACCCGTATTCGCGGTGCGGAGCTGAGTACCGGCGTCGAAGTGAATGAGTGGACGCTGGCTGCCGCGCTGACCTACACCGACCCTGAAAACCGTCTGACCGGCAAACGCCTGCAAAACCGCGCCTCGCAAAGCCTGCGCCTAGACGTAGACCGCGAGCTGGGGGAGTGGTCCGTGGGTGGCTCTTGGGTCGCGCAAAACCATCGCTACCGCGATGCCGCCAACGAAGATCGTCTGAGCGGGTATGGTTTGGTGAACCTGCGTGCAGGTTGGCAGTTTGCGCCGCTGTGGAGCGCTCGGGTAACGTTAGAGAACGTGCTAGACCAAGACTACGTCACCACGCGCTCGTTTGACGGCGCTGACTACATCAACGCAGGCCGGGCAGGATTCTTGAGTGTTCACTTTGGCCAATAAACAGCAGCAAATCGGCGGCGCCTTGGGCGCCGCTTTACTATGGCTAGGCAGCGGGATTGCCAACCCTCTTCAGGCAGACAACCCCAGCCGCTGCGCGGTAGACGACCAGGGCCGGGAAGTGTGCCTGCACGCCTCGGCCAACCGCATTGCCACGCTTTCACCCGGTGCGACGGAACTCACCTACGCTGCGGGCGCTGGGGATCAGGTGGTGGCCGTGGTGAGTTACAGCGACTACCCGCCGGAAGCCAAGGCAGTGGCTTCAGTAGGCAGCCATACGCGGGTTGATTTAGAGGCCCTGGTCGGGCTTGCCCCGGATTTAGTCATCGGCTGGGTCACCGGTAACCCCGCCGAGCAGATGGAAACCCTCGAAGCGCTGGGCATGCCGGTGTTCTACATCGAGCCGCGCAGCGTGGAAGACGTCGCCCACACCATCGAACGCTTAGCTCGCTTGGCCGGTACCGAACCGGTCGGGCGGCAGGCGGCGAATGCTTTCAGGGAAGGCATGGCGGCACTCACCGCCCGCTATAGCGACCGCGACCCGGTACCTACGTTTTATCAGGTGTGGGATGAGCCGCTGATGGGCGTCAGTGATAAACACCTGATTGGCCAAGTGGTGCAGCTGTGCGGCGGCGAAAACGTGTTTGGCGAGCAGCACCGCTTAGTACCGCGTTTAGACGATGAAGCCGTACTGGCGGCCAACCCCGAGGCCATCATTGCCGGTGGTATGGGGGAGGAGAACCGCGACTGGCTCACCCACTGGGAGCAGTACCCCAATCTTGCCGCCGTAACGGGCGATAACCTCTATTTCGTGCCGCCTTCTTTAATTCAGCGGCCCACTCCGCGCCTGTTGGAAGGCGCGCAGATTCTGTGTGAAAAGCTTGAACAAACCCGCCAAAAGCGCGGGGCCTCTTGATGGTGGCGCGCCTGTGGCAACCCCTTGGCCTGCTGGCGCTGATTGCCTTGGCCGCCATGCTGTTTTCTCTGGCAGTGGGCAGCGCGCAGCTTTCGGCAGCGCAGCTCTGGGCGGTGGTGCAGGGCCAGGGCGATGCGCTGGCGCGCACCATGGTGATAGAGCTTCGCCTGCCACGGGCGCTTTCCGCCTTTGCGGTGGGCGGGCTGCTGGCGGTGGCCGGAGCTTTAATGCAGGTACTTCTGCGCAACCCGCTGGCGGACCCCTACGTGCTGGGGCTTTCCGGCGGGGCATCCATCGGTGCGCTGGCGGCCATGCTGGCAGGCGTGGGCGGCGTGCTGATGTCCGGCTCGGCATTTATAGGCGCGCTGCTCTCCACGTTTTTAGTCTTTGGCTTAGCCCACGGCAGCGGCGGCTGGACGCCTTCCCGGCTGTTGCTGACGGGCGTGGTCGTGGCCGCAGGGTGGGGCGCGGTGATTACCCTGATGCTCGCGCTAAGCCCCGCTGAGCGGCTGCCGGGAATGCTCTACTGGCTGATGGGGGATTTATCTTACGCTCGCGCGCCGTGGCCGCCTTTGCTGCTGTTGATGGCCACCTGCGTACTGCTGATACCCCTGGGGCGCAGCCTCAACGTATTGGCCCGAGGCCCGCAGCAAGCGGCCGCCCTGGGCGTAGATGTTCGCCCGCTGGAGTGGGGCATCTACATTGCCGCCAGCCTCTTAACCGCCGCCGCCGTGACCACCGCAGGCAGCATTGGGTTTGTGGGGCTGGTAGTGCCCCACATGCTGCGCCTGCTGTTAGGCAACGACCAGCGGCTGATTTTACCCGCCTGCGCCCTGGCAGGCGGCACGCTGCTGGTACTGGCCGACACCTTAGCGCGAACGATGATTGCCCCTGAACAGCTCCCCGTGGGCGTGATTACCGCGCTGCTGGGCGTGCCCACCTTCCTCTTTTTGCTCTACCGGAGCCGCTGATGACCCGCTTGGCGACTCAAGACCTGATCATCAACGTGCCGGGGCGCAGCGCAGGCACGGCGTTGAACCTCACCATCGAGCCAGGGCAGGTGTGGGGCGTGCTTGGCCCCAACGGGGCGGGCAAAACCACGCTGCTGCATACGCTGGCGGGGCTGAATGCCCCCCGTTCTGGTCAGGTGCTGATAGGCAACACGCCGCTTAGCCAGCTGCGCAGGCGGCAAGTGGCGCAGCAGCTAGGGCTGGTGTTTCAAGAGCGGCTAGACGGCTTTCCCGCCACGGTGCTGGAGACCGCGCTGATTGGCCGCCATCCGTACCTTTCCCTGTGGCAGATGGAAGGTGCCGACGACTACTCCCGCGCCGAGGCCGCCCTGGAAGCGCTGGATGTGGCGCATCTTCGCCACCGCTTGGTCAGCACGCTTTCCGGCGGTGAACGCCAGCGGGTAGCCATGGCGACGGTGCTTACCCAAGCGCCCAATATTTGGCTGGCGGACGAACCCACCAACCACCTGGATTTACACCACCAAAGCGCAGTAATGGCGCTAATGGCCGAGCAGGCCGCCCAGGGCAGCGCGGTGATGATGTGCCTGCACGATTTGAATTTAGCCGCCCGCTGGTGCGACCACATTCTGTTGCTCTACCCCAGCGGCGAAGCCTGCTGGGGCCCACGGGACACCATGCTGGTGCCCCGTGCTTTAGAAAGCCTCTACCGCCAAAAGCTCGCGGTGGTCGAGGTGGAGGGCGCGCCGGTGTTTGTGCCGCTAAAAGGGTAACGCTTAGTGATCTAGCTCTTCCCGCCACGTATGGCGGGGGGCGAAACCGACCAGTCGGCGGGCCTTTTCGTTGCTGTAGAACGTCTCGAATTCGCCCATGTCGCGCTTGATGGGCACGCCAGCGTAGAAGCGCTCAATCACCTCGGCGTTGGTTAGGCCAACCGAGAGATCGTCGTTAGCGACGTTGAACACTTGGTAGCCCAGGCCGTCCGTTTTCAGGCAGCAATCGACCATCTGGCCCAGGTCGCGGGCATCTATGTAGGCGAAAATATTGCGGCGACGTAGGGCAGGGTCATCCATGTAGGCCGGAAAATTCTGACGGTACTCGTGGGGCTCGATAACGTTGTTGATGCGCAGGCCGTAGATGTCGATGCCCGAACGCGCCTGGAAGGAGCGTGCGGTCACCTCGTTGACCACCTTGCTCATCGCGTAACTATCTTGAGGCACGGTGGGGTGCTCTTCATCGATGGGGAGGTAGTCCGGTTTCTTCTCGCCATCGGCAAAACAAATGCCATAGGTCGTCTCGCTGGAAGCGAAGATTACCTTAGGAATGCCCAGCTTGGTGGCGGCATCCAGCACGTTGTAGGTGCTCAGCGTATTGATGCGGTAGGTCTCATTATCCGGCCGATGCAGGATGGCCGGAATGGCAGCGAAATGAACAATGGCATCGTAACGCGGCACGCCGGTGCCCGGTTCAAGCTCGTCGAACCCTGCGTAGGCCTGGCACGCATTGAACACTTGGCCTGCATCGGTCAGGTCGGTTTTTAGGGTCGTGATGCCGGGCACGTCGGATACTGCCCAATCCAGATTGGTGACGCGATGACCTTGATCGCGAAGAAAAGCAGTGGCATGGCGGCCAGCCTTGCCGCTGCCGCCAGTAAACAGAATACGCATGCGGAAAACTCCGGTGAGTGAAACAGAGCGGAACATAGAATCAAACGAAGACCTTCACCTTAGCAAAGAAAGGTTCGACCCGCCGACACTCAGCCGTTAATGCATGGACATGGAATCACCATTAACCGATAAACAGGATCGTTATGTTCCAGGGAAAAGCACACGCAGCGCTCATCAGCGCCCCCGGTTCGGGCCAGGGAAAATCTATGGTGACGGCGGCGCTGGCGCGGCTGCACCGCAACGCCGGGCGCACCGTGCGGGTATTCAAACACGGCCCCGACTACCTAGATCCCATGGTGCAAGAGGTCGCTTCCGGCCAGCCGGTGTATCAACTGCACCCCTGGATGACCGGCGAGCACGAGTGCCGCTGGCGCTTAGCCAAAGCCGCCCAAGAAGCCGACGTGATTTTGGTGGAAGGCTCTATGGGGCTATTTGATGGCTCGCCCTCCAGCGCGGACTTAGCCATTCTGGCGGGCATCCCCGCGCTGCCGGTGATCGATGCTTGGGGCATGGCGCAAACCTTTGGCGCGGTAGCGCAGGGCTTGGCCAACTACCACCCCGATCTCGCCATTCACGAAGTGATCGCCAACCGCATCGGCAGCCCCGGCCACGGCAAGCTGTTGAATGAGAGCATGCCGGAAGGCATTGCGCTGTTGGGCGCGATTCCCCGTCATGACGCCATGAAAATCCCCGACCGCCACTTGGGCCTAGTGCAAGCCAGCGAGCTGAGCGGCCTGGATGCCCAGCTAGACGCCGCCGCCAAGGTGTTAGAAGAGGCAGGGCTAGGCCGCTTGCCCAAAGAGGTAACGCTAAGCGCTGACGCCCCCACGCCTGCACCGGACTATTTGCGCGGCGTGCGTATCGCCATCGCCAAAGACGACGCCTTTGCATTTATCTACCGCGCGAATCTCGATGTATTAGAAGATATGGGCGCGACGCTGCACTTCTTCTCACCGCTCAACGACGCAGCACTGCCCGAATGCGACGCGCTCTGGCTGCCCGGCGGCTACCCAGAACTTCACGCCGCCCGCTTCAGCGCCAACCAGCCCATGCGCGAGGCGATCAGCGCTCACCACCGGGCAGGCAAACCGATACTGGCCGAGTGCGGCGGGTTAATGAGCTGTGTCGAGCAATTAGTCGATGGCGAAGGTAGCGGTCACGCCATGTTAGGGCTGCTGCCCGGCACCGCCAAAATGGCCGGTAAGCTGACAGCGCTAGGCCTACAAAGCCTGCACACCCAACGCGGCGAACTGCGCGGCCACACCTACCACCACTCGCTGCTGGAAACCTCCATGCAGCCGCTGGCCCGCACACGCAAACTAGCCGGTAGCGAAGCTGAACCGATTTATTGTGATGGCGCGTTGGTGGCCAGCTACTTCCATGGCTATTTCCCTTCAGCGCCTAAATTGGTGGCGGATATCTTCACCGGCCAACCAATTCACCTAGCGGAGTAACGGGCAGGGGAGCGCGCAGCTATTAGCCGAAAAATATGGAAGGTTTTTCCATAAAGCAGCAGTGGGCTATCATAGAGCGGCGAGACACTCCCCAACCCTAAAGGAGCTACCATGAGCTTTTACGTCTACCTTTCCGGCGAGATTCACACTGACTGGCGTGAAGAGATCCAGCGCGGCGCAGAAGCGGCAGGCCTGGATATCGTCTTCACCGCCCCGGTGACCGACCACGACGCCTCTGATGCCGCAGGCGACCACCTGGGCAAACCGGAGAACGGCTTCTGGCGCGACCACCAGTCTTCCAAAGTGAACGCCATCCGCACCCGCACGATGATCGAACAGGCGGATTTAGTGGTGGTGCGCTTTGGCGACAAGTACAAACAGTGGAACGCCGCCTTTGACGCAGGCTACTGCGCGGCACTGGCCAAGCCCTACATCACGCTGCACAGCGAAGAGATCGTTCACCCGCTGAAAGAAGTCGACGCCCAAGCACAAGCTTGGTGCACCACCACCGATCAGGTCGTGGAAACCCTGCGCTACTTGCTGAAAGCGTAAGAAACCCCTAGGAGACCCCATGCGCGAAAATGCCAAAACCCTAGAACGCCATGCCCAGCGCATGGCGGCCAAGCAAAAAATCATGAACGAGCGCATTGCCCGCGCCGATAAAGAGCAGGGCATCTTGCTGGTACTCACCGGCCCCGGCAAAGGCAAAAGCAGCTCCGGTTTTGGCATGCTCGCCCGCGCCCTTGGCCACGGCATGAAGGTTGGCGTGGTGCAGTTCATCAAGGGCGCGTTCAGCACCGGCGAAGAAGCCTTCTTCCGCAACCTGCCCAACGTGGACTACCACGTAATGGGCGAAGGCTACACCTGGGACACCCAAGACCGCGAACGCGACGTCGCCGCCGCCAACGCCGCCTGGGAACAAGCCAAGCGCATGCTCCAAGACGACAGCTACCACATGGTACTGCTCGACGAACTCAACATCGCCCTACGCTACGAGTACCTCGACCTAGACCAAGTCCTCGACGACCTACAAGCCCGCCCCGAAATGCAACACACCATCGTCACCGGCCGCTACGCCCCCCAACAACTCATCGACCTCTCCGACACCGTCACCGAAATGAAAGTGGTCAAACACGCCTTCAAAGATCAAGGCATTAAAGCCCAGAAGGGGATTGAGCTTTAAGAGGGAGAGAGCAGCGTAAGTCGTGAATAGTGAATGGTTGGTACGGCCCCGTTACCCTGCGCTATGCCTATGTTTATGACTGGTGGTGGCCTGAATTTGTGGGAAGGAGCTTCAGCTCGCGACGATCAAGCCACATAGCCCAATCTCGTAGCGCGGCGTAACGACTGAGCGAGAGCAACGAGCGAAGAAGGCACCCGCGAAGGCGGCGTTCAGCCGCCCATCCCCCAAGCCACGACTAACCGCCCATCTCAAGTTCAGCAATTACCAAATCACCCACCTCTTATGCTGTAGCGCAATTTCCCCAAAAATCTGCGTGACCTAAGCCAAATTTATCAATAGAGTATGATTGAACCGTAAAAAGCAGCAGGCACGCGAATTTTGGATATGCTGCCATGTGTCAGACATAGTCTATGAGAAACAGTGGCTTATGCCTGTTTGAGTGACGATATAATACCAATAATCATGCTAGCGTGTTCAATAGTATTATGTGGAAGGGCGTATAATCACTATTAGGGCTGAACGCATTTAGATAACGGAGAACGGTTTTGTCACGAAGGTTTAATTTTGACCTCTATAGATTGAATGTCGTCGATTTCGAGGATTTGTTTCTGGAGGACGCTGACAGCTCGAGAATAAGATCCGACGACGAGATAAAACAAGTTCTCGAAGAATCGTGCGATTCGAAGCGTGACCAAACTCAGGAGACACGGACAGCTGAGTTTCTTTGGAGCGCCAGAGAGTTTCATTGTTATCCATTAATTCATGGACGTGCTTTGTGCTCACTGATTTTGGCTCGGAGCACCATTAGCAAGGATGGTCTCATTGTGACTGAAGAAGGCCTGTCGGCAGGAAAATCAGCCGCGACCCCTCCCTTGGCCTCTGCGGCGACGGTTTTCTTTGATTTATCCAGACATTTGGTGGCGGTTGAACATACGGGTGAGTTGAGCCAGACAGCTTGGAAAGATTTTTTTGAGCGGATAATATCGGAAACGGCGTTATCTATTGGTTTTACTTCTTCTTTCGAGCTAGAGCCTGTACCCGAAAAGCATGGAATCATCGGCCTCTTCAAGTCATTTGATAAGCTTACGCGAATGAGGGTCACTTTACGGATACCAAATCCTGAACTGACACGTTACACCAAGTCGTTGTATGACGACTTAGCAAACAGCGGTGTTCGTGAATATACGCAAGATATGAAGAGTCCGAATGGGCTGTCTAAATCTGAAGACGCACGACCATATGCGTCTGCTTACCTTGCAGAACAGGGCTATAAGAAGGGAGATGTTCATTTCACTGGCATTCGGAACGACGTAGAAGAGACGGTCCGCTCGGGTTCGGTCTCGGCCAGGGGCTCAATAAAGCAAGTGCGGGATTTTGTGCGAGGAATGCACACTACTGCTAAGACAAAAGAAGCTCAAGCGGCTTTATCCGCAATCATAAATGAAATTGATAAGCTTCACCCGAAAGGCGAAATGGATGAGTAAAAAGTTACTCGTCTTCTGGGCTTATATCGTTGAGATTATTGCGTCAACGGTTATAGTTATTTTGACGCTCTCTGTCTTTGACTTTTCTGAAGTAATAAGATTTGTCCATTCATCATCCAAGGATATCGCGAGTAACTTTGCGGTAGTTTTGTTGGCGGCTTCCCTGGGACTTTTTTGGACTTTTTATTCTAAATCTGACTCTCCTTTCGTGCAGTGGTTACATGAAAAAGAGGCATTTGCAGTTTATGCGCGCTCATTCTTGTTTTCTATCGGTGTTTACGTCCTTCTGGTCGTGTCGTTGATATTGGTGATGAATACTTCTAGTAAGTCAATAGCAATTTTGTCTCTGTGGCTGTCCGTATTGGGGTTGATCAACGTTTACAGCCTGATAAAAAACACATACGACTTGATGAAATTAAATGCGTTGTTTAATCGTAAGAAAGGAAAGTCCTAACAATCGGCTGCACAGCGACCGATTTTCCGCCGCTTCGCGGCTCCAAATCGTCGCGTGAGCCGGGCGTTAGCCAGAAGGAGAACGAATGCACGACTACTCGATTGATAGACACCCTAAGGAAAAAGTCCTTTTCCTGTTAGCACTCATTGCAATCGTGACTGCGCCTATAGTTAAGGGATTGGCTGAGTATCTAGTTTCATTGCTGGAAGTTAGCACTGGTTGGAGTTCGGCCCCAGTAGTCGGAGTGCCGGTATTCGGATTGTTTGCAGGGCTTTACTTTCTATTTGACAAGTTCTTATGGAAAATCACTTGGCTGCGAAAGCTTTTGCTAGTTCCTGACTTGAACGGAAAATGGGCTTGCACAGGGCGCACTAACCTAAAAAACGGTGAGCCAGTAAATTTCGACTGGAATGCAACGGTGTCGATCACGCAGTCTTGGTCAAAAATTCTAATCCATCTTAAGACCAGCCAGTCTGAGTCAAAGAGCATATCAGCAAGCATCTATCATGAAGCTGGTGTTGGATATAGGTTGCTCTATCAATACAACAATAAGCCGAACGCAGACGAATTGGATCTGAGCAATCATTCTGGATCAGCGGAACTGCTGTTTTCAGAGGGTGCAGAGTCTGCTTCTGGTTCCTATTATACCGATCGGCATCGAACTACTGTTGGGACTATGAAGCTAGAAAGGGAGCAGGAAACATGTCGAGGTTAGATAAACTTAATCTTCGTCGGACTGACGACAGTATAACCGAAGCTAAGTTATTTAACGAGGCATATCGAAATATCTCCCAGTCTGAGTCTGTAAAGTATGTTGTCGGATCAATGCAACCCATAGATCCAGAGTATACAAACAACACTTATAAACAGGCCGAGAGAGTCAGAAGTCAACTAGAGAATAGATTAACCGATAGTTGCGAGTATAAATACCAAGGATCTGTGACGAACGACACACACATCAAGGCCAAGAGTGACATAGACCTTTTGGTGATTATCGAAAAGTTTTATACCGTACAGAATCCACAAACTCCAAAAAATCCTTATAAGGGGGACCCGCTAAAAGATTTGCTTGACCTCCGAAATGAGGCTGAACTGGCCTTGGAAGCAGCTTTCCCCCAGGCTAGGGTTGATAAGTCCGGAAGTAAATCAATATCAATCGAGGGCGGATCACTCACTAGGAAAGTCGATGTTGTCCCATCAAATTGGTACCACACTAACAAATACGCGGAATCCGGTAATGAGATCTATCGAGGGGTTCAAATACTAGATAAATCTGTCCCCAATAGTTTGGCAAACACGCCTTTCTTGCACAATGCCTGGATCGAACATAAAGATAAAAATACACAAGGTGGAATGCGCAAGGCTAGTCGTCTTATGAAGTCACTGAAGTACGACTCAGAAAATATTGATCTTTCAAGCTACGATATAGTTTCTATTGCCTTTAATATGCCTGATGCAAGCCTTTCTTATCCTAAAGGAAGTGAGCTAATAATCTTGTCATCCTCTCTTGATTTCTGCAAAAAGCTACAGTCGGACCACGGGCTTCGCCAATCTATTGAGGTGCCGGATGGCCACAGGAAAGTATTTTGTGAAGGTCATGCGACTTTGTCGGGTCTAAACCAATTGACGCGTGAACTCGAGCAGCTAGCAAATGATGTTTTGCGTGAGAATCAGCGTTCTTTCCGCCGTCTGGCTGAAGCTAGGGTGGAATATTAATGCGCACGAGCACTCATCATGGCTAACAAAGCAGCGGACAAGCCGTTGTATGCGGCGTTAAACATCAGAAGGAAGTTCCGTGGAAGAACAAAGTAGATCAGAACATATCCTTGAACTTGCTAAAGAGCTTCTTGATGATGTCGAGTTAAGCAGGACAAGTGCTGAAAGTTTAATATTAAAAGCATCAAGGCTCGCGCGGTGGGTTGGCTCAGAAGAGATCCGCTATTGGTTAATGCTTGAAATGAAGGGTTATAACTCCTCAAATGAAGTCTCTCTTCGTTATATGGGGATAACTGGTAGATGGATCGATAGGGAGAAACAACGTGGATACTGGGGGCCACTAGCCCAACAAGAAGCAGCTCTAGAAGCTGAACGTATCAAGTTGTCAACTCTTCGAGTACCTGATATTGCTGGTGATATGGCTTTTGTATCAACAAAAAATGTTACTGATCAGATGACTTCATCGACCAACTATATTTCTCGTTTAAGTGGTATAAAAAGCAGAGTCCTTGCTCACCTGCATACATTTGTTAGCGAAATTTATTACGAGAAACAATTTGATAGCCTTTCAGAATCTATATTTGAGAGATACAAACGTGACGTTGATACCTTAATCTCGGAAAAGTGCGGTGATGTTCTTGAGCAAATTCCATCTGTCATGAGCCGTTTAGCCGAAGGTGATGAAGAGGCTATAAGTCAAGCGCTGACAACATGCAGAAGAGTTATTGATTCATTTTCAGATGCTATTCTTCCGCCTTCTGACGAGACATATGAAATCGGTGGCAATCAGCTTTCTTTAGCTGCAAATAGACACCAAAATCGAATAAACGTATATATCCATCAAAAAATAGAAAGTAATACGAGAAGAAAGAGATTCAGACAGAATCTTGCCAACCTATATGATCGTGTTTCAAGTGGAGTTCATAACGATGTTACAGCTGAGGAAGCAAAGGCTCTTTTCTTGAACACCTATCTGCTCATAGGTGAGATTTTGCACTTAGGTGCAACTGATGTTTAACAAATAAATCAAGAGTGACGCCTAAGGCGACCCTTATTGAAGCGTTAAAGGTGCTGCTCAACATCCATACTGTTGTGGAGAATTCGGATGGCAACGATCCTGGATTCCGTACCGGCTCTGTAAAAGATAACATGACTAGCCTGACTGAACTTTTTGTATCCTGGCTTTATGTCATCCGCATCGCGGCCAATATCAGGTTGGCGAGCAAGTAGCTTGAAAGCATCGTCAAGCTGCCTGAGGTATGTATCGCGTTGGCGCTTTCCCCACTTTTTGGTGGTGAAGCGGCCTATATCGACAACGTCTTTTCGGGCAGAGGCCGTGAGCAGTTATGGATGCATCAGTGAGCTTCGTTGTCAAGTTCTGTAATAACGCTTTCAAGGGAATACTCTGCTATTCCACTCTGCTCGCCTACATCCAGGAGGCGTTGGAGCCGTTCAAGCTTACTTTCCGTTTCTTCAAGCAGACGCAGTCCGGCACATACCACCTCGCTCACCGAGCCATAGCGGCCCTTTTCAACCCGAGTGGCTATAAACTCGTCAAAGTGGGGGCCGAGTGTAATGCTGGTATTTCTAGCCATGGAAGACCCTCTACCAGATATTGGTATATCATGGCAAGGCCCCATAACAAGGCAAGGCAGGTCGGCGCGATAAAGCCGCGCCGCTGCTTGCAGCGCTGTACAAGGAGTACGCCTTGACGTACGTACTCAAAGACATACACTCGGTGAAAAGCTGTATACACAAAAGGTGCGTCGTGACCGGAATCACAGCCACTGAGGCGCGCAGCAACTTATATCGGTTGATCGACGAGACCGCCGAGTCCCACCAACCCATCGTCATCATGGGTAAGCGGAACAAAGCCGTTCTGGTTTCCGAGGAAGACTGGTCTGCCATTCAGGAAACACTTTACCTGCTCTCCGTGCCGGGTATGCGGGAGTCTATTCGTGAGGGGATGGATACCCCCGTGGATGAGTGCGATGAGGAGCTGGACTGGTGACATGAAAGTTGGTTTATACCAAGCAAGCCCAGAAAGATGCAAAGAAACTGGCCTCCAGTGGCCTCAAACCAAAAGCCCAGGAATTGTTGGCGCTGATCACAGAGGACCCTTACCGCAAGCCGCCTCCGTTCGAGAAACTCATTGGGATCTCACGGGGGCCTATCCACGCCGCATCAATATTCAGCATCGTCTGGTTTACCAAGTACTGGAAGAGGAACGGGTTGTGAAAGTTCTGCGGCTCTGGAGCCACTACGAATAATGCATAACCAACAACAGTGCATCAGTGTGTCTACCGCTGTGCCCTTTTAGCCGGCAGTTCAGGCGCGCCCATGCCATTCGTATCGCCCTAGCATCGGTAGATATTCAGCAGCCCGAAAAGACGCTACGTACTGTCATAGAGGTCGATGAATACCATGCCTAGTTTTACATCCGCCGTCAGGTAACCGCGAACACGGCCAACCACGAATCCCAACTTTGACAAGACGGCCCCAACCTATGACCCGCAAAACTCTAAGCCTCAAAACGAAAAGACCACCACAGCCCAAACCCACCAACGAAGTCGAAGAACCAACCACCAACGACCCCATAACACGCTTCCTCAACGGCACCGCCATTCATCCCTCCCCACGCCTCTATTTAGCACCGAGTGATCAGCCCCACACCGTGCGGGCGATGGATTTGATCACGCCCATCGGAATGGGGCAGCGGGGGTTGTTTGTGGCACCGCCCGGTTCTGGCAAAACGACGCTGTTAAAGCATATCTGCCAAGCGGTGGCAGAGGCTTACCCGGATATAAAGCTGTACGCCTTGCTGATTGATGAGCGCCCGGAAGAAGTGACCGACTTTAAGCGCAGCGTGTCGGCTGAAGTGCATGCCTCATCGTCCGATGAAAGCTACGCGAACCATGTGCGGATGGCCGATCAATTGCTAGATAAAGCGCGACAGCAGGCAGGCGAGGGGCACGATGTGATGATCGTGATCGATTCACTCACCAGGCTTTCGCGGGTTCATAACGCCGAGCAGCGGGGCAGTGGGCGCACGATGTCGGGTGGGTTGGATGCCCGGGCGATGGAAATACCGCGCAAACTGTTTGGCGCGGCGCGAAAAATCGAAAACGGCGGTTCGCTCACCATTCTGGCCACCGTGCTGGTGGATACGGGAAGCCGTATGGATCAGGTGATTTTTGAGGAGTTTAAGGGCACGGGCAATATGGAGCTGGTGCTATCACGGGACCTGGCGAATCAACGGATTTTCCCGGCGATTGATATTGCCAAAAGCAGTACCCGCCGAGAAGAGCTGTTAATTGATGGGAAAGATATTGAAAAAGTAAGGACACTGCGCAGAGCGTTAACACCGCTTAAGCCCACAGAAGGCGCGCAGAAGCTGCTTGCGCTGTTGGAGAAATACCCCACGAATGCCGAGCTGTTGGAGGCTTTTTCCTCCGCTGAGTAGAGGTGAAGCTCACCCTTGTATTTTTAAAGATGAGCTTCTTGGTGAACGCTTAACGGCTGCTTTTTTTAACGTGGTTCAAGTTAGACGCGGGCACGGCTTTTTTGACCGGGAAGTCTTCCACTTCTTTGCGCTCAATCGTGTTTTTCAAGCGCCTTTCAATCGCACACAGGTTTTTAAAGTCGCTGATATCGACCAGCGAGATAGCTTCACCGGAGGCACCTGCTCGGCCGGTGCGGCCAATGCGGTGGATGTACTCTTCTGGCTGGAAGGGTAAATCGTAATTCACCACACGGCTCAGTTCCCCAATATCCAACCCCCGCGCGGCGACGCCCGTAGCTACTAGGTACTTCAGTTCGCCCGATTTGAACTGATCCAACACTTTTTCACGCATGGCTTGGCTTCTGCCGCCATGGATGGAATCCGCTTGAATACCGCGCTTTTCCAGCTGAGCCACTAGCTTGGCCGCGCTGTGCTTTTTCTCGACAAAAATCAGTGCCTGATCCCACGTTTGCTCGTTGATCAAGTGGCTCAACAGGGCGGACTTGGTGTCTTTGTCGACCGTGATCAGCCACTGTTTGATGGTGGCGGCGGCGCGCACGTTAGGCGTAATGGAGATGTTCGCCGCCATGTCGGTCATTTTGCTGTCTGAAAACGCGTGGGCGATGGCGCGCACGTCGTTGGTCATGGTGGCCGTGAACAGCAGGTTCTGTCGGTTCTCCGGCAGGCGCACGATGATTTTGTGGATATCATCGACAAAGCCCATATCGACCATTCTGTCCGCTTCGTCCAGCACCATGACTTGTAGTTCATCAAAGTGCAGCGCGCGCTGATGCGCCAAATCCAGCAGCCTGCCCGGTGTGGCGACCAGAATATCCACCCCTTCGATCAAGCGCTCTTTTTGCGGCGCGGTATCCACGCCGCCATACGCGGCCATCGAGGTGAGCTGGGTATGCTTGGCGTATTGCGCCACGCTGGCTTCCACCTGAACCGCCAGCTCGCGAGTGGGCACAAGGATCAGCGCACGGATGCGTTTACCGCGCAGCGGCTCTGCGGCTTTGCTGAACTGTTCCAGCAGCGGCAGCACAAAGGCCGCGGTTTTGCCCGTGCCGGTTTGTGCGGTGGCGATTAAGTCTTTGCCCGACAGAATGGCAGGAATCGCTTGTTCTTGGATGGGCGTTGGCGTTTTGTAACCGAGTTCGGTAATCGCTTGAACGAGCGGGCTGGATAAGCCTAGTTTTGCAAAGGGCATGAGAAGCTCTGACAGAGTGTCGTAAGGGGTGTCGAAAATAAAAAGTGGTGCAGCATAGCGTAAAATCAACCGTTCGTTGCTCGAATACGCGTTTATTTCCATCCAACCTTTCCACCGTACCCCTATCCCCACAAGGTATAATCCCTCCATTCACCCAGAAGCTCACGCTTGCCGGGTTTGTTATGAGTCTGTTTTGCGTCATCTGTTTCTGAGCAATAGGGGTAGTGGTCCATGATTAACACCAAAATTTACAAGGCGGTGTACGAACTCGCCGAAAAGCTGATGAAGGCCGCTGCCAAAGATGACCGCGCCACTTTTGAAGCGCTTTATGCCGAGCTGCAGGCGATCTGCACCGAGCACGAGAACACCGAGAAAGACCACCCGGAGCAGTGGGAAACCCTGGCTGACTTCACCGAAGAGCTAGAAGACGCGCTGCCCATCTACCAAAAAGCGCTGGATAAAGCGGTGGCGAAGCAGTCGAATGACCACATTGCTTCGATTGGGTTTGCCATGGCGTCGCTGCACGTGGAGCTGGGCGACACCCAGGCGGCCATTGAACTCTTGCAGCAGGCCCAGGCCAGCGCCCAAACGATCGAAGATAACGAGCTGAAAGCAGAAATCGATGAACTGCTGGCCACGCTAACCCACGCCTAGGACCCCATTTTGACCAATAACGATATTTTTCGCCGTATTCGCTACACCTTCGATTTGAAAGACAACACCATCGTCAAGATCTTCGCCCTGGCGGACGTGAGTGTGACCCAGGAGCAGGTGACGGCGTGGCTGAAAAAAGATGAAGACGACGCCTTCGTGACCATGAAGAACAAAGAGCTGGCGTCGTTTTTGAACGGTTTCATCAGCTTCAAACGGGGAAAGCGTGAAGGCCCGCAGCCTGCCCCGGAAGCGCAGTTGAACAACAATATGGTGTTTCAGAAACTGCGCATCGCGCTGAACATCAAGGCAGAGGATATTTTAGAAGTGTTCGATCAGGTGGGCCTGCCGCTCAGCCCTCACGAACTCAGTGCGTTTTTCCGCAAGCCGAGTCACAAGAATTATCGCGAGTGCAAAGACCAAATGCTGCGTAATTTCTTGATGGGCGTACAGCGGCAGCTTCGCCCCAACGATAACGGTTAAGCGAGGCGCTCGCGTTTCACACACACGAAGATCGCATTGCCCGAGACGTTATCCCAGGGCGTGATGGTCTGGTAATCATGCTCGAACACGTGCACCTCGAAGGTAGGCTCCAGCAGGGCGATAAGCTCGCTAAAACTGACGGCCACCATGGGGTGCTCGTCGTGCCACACCTGCGTTGTCTCCGCCGTGGTCTTTTCGATGCTTAGCCGCAGCGACTGCCGCTCCCCTTGACCGCTGTAGTGCCATCCCGAGCGGAAAGTGAAAGACTCCTCCGCCTGCTGGGCCGTGTGCTTTACGAACAGCTCGTTATCGATCCGCTGTTTATCCACCACGTTGAAGCAGAACACGCCGCCCTCGTTCAAGGCGCGGTGAGCGCTGGCGATGCAGTCGCCGAGCTTTTCCAGGCCATCGTTGTAGTGGATGGAGTAAAGAAAGCAGGTGATGAGATCCAGCGGTTCGTCGACCTCGAAGCGGCTCATGTCTTGTAGTGAGAAGCTTGCCTCTGGGCAGCGTTGGGCGGCGATATCCAGCATCGGCTGGTTGATGTCCAAGCCGCTGCTGGTGAAGCCAGCATCCAGAAAATGACGTACGTGGGGGCCGGTGCCGCAGGCGACATCCAGATGGCGTTTGCCTTCGTTGCCAAAAATCTGATTCAGGCGGCGAATGGCGTTGCTCTGGGCCTGGTAGTCGATGTCGACGCACATCAAATCGTAGTAGCCAGAAAGGTCGGTGTAGAGTGCGTTGACGGACATAGTGGCCTAATGGTGAGGGCTGAAATACATTGGGTGGCGCATAGTAAACGAGCGATTGGGGTTTGAGAAGCGAAGGCAGGGGAGCCACGTATGCAAATACGCGTTGAGACATTGGAAGAGCAAGACGTAATAACGCTGCTTGAAGAGCATATGGCCGATATGCACGCCACATCGCCACCTGAAAGTATTCATGCCCTTGATGTGACGGCGCTCAAAGCGCCAGAGATTACCTTCTACTGCGCTCGCCGGGACGGCGTGCTGTTAGGGTGTGCGGCGCTGAAGTCGCTGGGCAACGGCCAAGCGGAGCTGAAATCCATGCGCACCGCGCCAGCCTCCCGCCAGCAGGGCGTCGCCGCTCAGCTCTTGGCGCATTTATTGGAGCAAGCGCGCTCCCGGGGGTATCACACGCTGAGCTTGGAAACCGGGTCGATGGCCTTTTTCGAGCCTGCCCGGCGGTTATACGCCAAGTTCGGGTTCGAGTACTGCGGGCCGTTTGGCGATTATCAGCAAGATCCGAATAGCTGTTTTATGACGCTGCGGCTGAGTGAGTGATTTTGCACTCTTTCACAGTTTGGTTATCGCTTTAGGGGTAATGTGATTAAAGAAATGGTGCGATGCTCCGATAACTACTTAAGTCGCACGAATTGTTGGATTGCCATAAGAGGCTGCTATGCCAAAACCCCTTGCTCTATTTCTCTCCGCTCTGCTGCTGGCGTTGACTACTCATGCGCAGGCGTCCAGCGTCGAGGCGGCGGAAGCGGCCGCGCTGGCGTGGTTGGAAGCGATCGATCAAGGTGAGTACGAACAGGCGTGGGAGAAGTCGTCGCCGCTGCTGAAAACCCCGCTGTCGCCTACCATGCTGCAACGGGTAGTAACGCTGGCGCGTAGCGAGCTAGGCAGCGTGGAGTCTCGGCGGCGCATCCGCATGTCGCAGTACACCTCGATGCCGGGTGCCCCCCGCAACGACTACAAAGAGTTCGCTTTTCAAACCCAGTTCACGAACAACCAGCGCGTGGTTGAAGTCGTTACGCCACATCTGGAAGAGGGCACGTGGCGGGTGAGTGGGTATTACGTGCAGTAACGTGCTTTGAGCGCCCATCAATAGCCGCCAACGCTGGCGGCTATTGTGTTTTTTCTACATGATCAATCCCGCCAGCGCCTGCATCCCCAGCACTAACAGCAGCACCACGCTACCCAGTACCAAGCTGGTTGTCAGCGCGTGGTGTCTCCACATGCTTTCCACTCGGTGACCAAAGCGGTGCACCAGCCACGCTAGGCCATAGTAGCGCAGCCCGCGGGCAATCAGGGCGGCCAAGGCGAACAGCACGATCGGGTAGCCGGAAAGCCCAGCGGTGATCATCGCCACCTGAAACGGGATGGGTAGAATGCCAATCGCTAAAATGGCGGCGAAGCCGTACTGGTCGAAGAAGCTTTGAAACGCCTGATAGCTTTGCTCCATTCCCATGAAGTCGATGAACCAGGTGCCCACCGACTGATACAGCACCATGCCCACGCCATAGCCCACGATGGAGGCCGCCAAACAGCCCAGCGTGGTGGCGGTGGCAATCGCCCAAATACGCTGCCGGTTCACCGCCATGAGTGGGATCAGCACTAGCTCGATGGGAATCGGTAGGATGATGGTTTCCAGAAAGGAGAGCGTGGCGAGTAGCCACAGCATGTTTTTCGAGCCGTTGATACGCTCGAACCACTGTTTGGTTCGCGTGGAGGTGAAGGCCATGGATCGACGTCGCTATAGGGAAGGGTTGATGCGGCGGTAGAAGGCGGTGAGTAGGCTGTACACACCAAATGCGAATAATCCAATGGCGACGAACGCAAGCAGCCACTGGCCGAAGGCTTGGTGTCTCAGCGTGCTCAATGCTTCCGCCGTGCCGCCTGCTTGGCTAGGGTTGAACTGATAGGCCGCTATGATAAACAGGCTGCCCACGATCGCAAAGACCAAGCCACGCACCGCCAATCCAAAACGACAGACGGGGTAAGCCCAGCGCTGTACATGGGCGGGCATGGAGAAGTGGCGATCGAATTTGGCCTTCCAACCTTTGATGGCGTGGGCAACCCCCGCCCCAATCAGAGCAGCCCCCACGGCCGCGACCAACCAGCGCCCCAGCGGCTGCTGCATCAGCCAGCTTACGGCATCCTGAGAGCCGCTGCCAGAGCCACCGGACGCGCCCAAACGAACGATCAACTTGGCCGCAAAATATGCCAGGAGCGTGTGAGTGACGGCACTGACCAGCAACCCGCCGCGAATCGTGAGGCCTTTGGGGCCATTGCCATGGCGGTCGGTGTCTTGAAGTGCTTGTAAGGTGCGCCACACGGCATAGCCGACTAATCCAAGGGCAATGATGCCGAGCATTATTTTGCCGAAGGGGGCGGTCAATACGCTTTCAAGGGCGCCGCGACTGCCTTCGGTTTGGCCGCCTTGGCCTAGCGCGGCCAGCGCGGCCAGCCCGCCCACCAGTAAATAAACCACGCCCCGCGAAGCGTAGCCCATGCGGGCGAACAGTTTCACCGCGTCCCGATGTGTCGGGGTATGATTGGCCATGGTGTCCTCCTGACGTAAATGGCGCTGCCGATCCTTCCGGCGGCCCATACTGTGCGTGTGACGGGGTATTGTCCAGCGTAGACTATGCGGCCGCTCGCAGGGTATGTTCACTCCCACCAGCGCCAAAGGCGATGGCGCTTGTCTTGCGCCTACTATCTTGAGCCGACTAGGGAACTCGATAATTCGATGAAGGATGCACGGCCTATTTTCTGGCGCGATGCGCGTATGCCCCATGTCGAGCTGCGCGAGATAAAGGATGCGCGACAGGTGTGCTACGCCCCGCACAGTCATGCGCACTGGTCCGTGGGGGCGGTGACCGCCGGTGTCAGTACCTTTATGTATCGCGATGCATCGCATCCGATCAGCGCCGGTGACGTGGTCATGATGAACCCACACTGGGTGCATGCCTGTAATCCCGTGGCCAACCAACCTTGGGCGTATCGAATGCTCTACGTGGATACCCGCTGGATGAGCGCGCTGCGTTATCGGCTTGGCTTGTTGCCCTCCCCACACTGGCAAGATATCGCGACGGCGGTCATCCGCCAGCCGAGTCTCTACCACCCGTTTTGTGAAATGGCCGACTGTTTGTTGGATGAACGCGTCGCGATCGATCAGAAGCGGCAGGTGCTCACCGCGTATCTGACCACGCTGATGACCGAGCTGGCGAAGGAGCCACCCCTGGCCCCATCGCCGACGCCTGAGCTGCTGGCCCGAGTGGCCGAGTATTTGCGCACGCATTGTGCCCACGCTATTTCGCTGGAGGCGTTATCCCAGCAAACGGGGTACAGCGCAGGGCACTTGATTCGAGCGTTCAAGCAGCATTACGGCTTAACGCCCCATGCCTATTTGATTAATCAGCGTATTCAATTAGGGCAGGCGGCGTTAAGGCAGGGCCAGCCGATTGTCGAGGCGGCGCTAACGGCGGGGTTTAACGATCAGCCTCATTTTCAGCGCACCTTCAAACGGCTGGTCGCGGCCACGCCGAATCAATATCGCGTACCGTTACTCAAAAAGTAGAAATATCGCACTGCCTACCAAGCCTACTGCCAAACTACGGTTGATCGTCAGGAGCACAATGGGGCGTTGCATGTAGCGCTTGAGAAACGCTCCTGCGTAGACCCAGCTTGCCAGCGAGAACCAGCAAATAGGCAGATAAAGAGCCGCAAACAGACCGATGAGATAAGGATCGTTGCCGTTGGTGTACGCGCCAATGCCCGCCGCCGAGGCCAGCCACGCTTTTGGGTTTAGCCACTGCATCGCAGCCCCTGTAAAAAAGCCAGGGGCTCTATGTGGGTTATATTCCCCCAGGCGGCCATCGTGTTGTATCAGGCGAACGCTGAGATAGAGTAAGAACACGATGCCTGCCCACTTCAGTGCCTCCTCCAGCCATGGCATCACATGGAGCAGCGAGTAGAGGCCCGCGCCAATGCCGAGAAACAGTACGATAAAGCCTAAGGTTGCCCCTGTAACAAACGTGAGCCCTTTGTGCACGGGGTAGTGCGTGCCGTTGCTCAGACAAACGATATTCACCGGCCCAGGTGAAATAGACGCAGCAAGGGCAAAGGCAGACATAGGTAACAGTAACGATGTGCTCATGATGATCCTCCTGAAGGGAGTGCGCAGTGTGCGATGAGTCACATTCGGCGTATTGCACAAAATTGATGTGTGATTTGCGCAAGATTCGGGTGGGGTTTGGCGCTTTAGCTGAGTAAGCTTGCATGATCATGCACGCGATCCCGTCACTTTCCCCGTGAGATAGAAGCAATGAACGACTACGCCCGCATCGAAAAAGCCATGGCCTTTATGGTGGCGAATGCTGCCCAGCAGCCAAGTTTAGACACGGTCGCGGCGCAGGTGCACTTAAGTGCGTTCCATTTTCAGCGGCTGTTTTGTCGCTACGCAGGCGTTAGCCCAAAGCGCTTTTTACAGGCGTTGACGCTGGCGCGGGGTAAGCAGTTGATTGCCTCTGCCCAGAGCCTTACCGATACCGCCCAGGCGCTGGGGTTGAGCGGCGGCTCGCGGCTTTATGACCATTTTGTCACGCTGGAAGCGGTGACACCTGGGGAGTTCAAGCGCCAAGGGGAGGGCGTGGAGATTGCTTACGGCATTCACCCCACGCCGTTTGGCGAGGTGCTGGTGGCCACCACGCCTAGGGGCATTTGCCGGATGGGCTTTCTGGCCGCTACACCCGAGGCGGATATTCTCGCTCTGATAGCCGCCGAGTGGCCGCGCAGCACGCTACGCCACCAGCCAGATGCCACCCGTTATGCGGTTGAAGCACTGTTCGAGCCAAGGAACAACGCTGCGCCTGGGGCGCTCTCGTTGCATGTGCGTGGCACCAATTTTCAGCTGAACGTGTGGCGAGCGCTGCTGATGATTCCTGATGGCCAGCTAGCTAGCTACTCGCATATTGCCCAGCTACTGGGGGCACCGAAATCGTCGCGGGCGGTGGGGAACGCGGTAGGTGCGAACCCGGTGGCGCTGTGGATTCCTTGCCACCGGGTGATTCAACAAAGCGGCGCGCTCGGCGGCTACCGCTGGGGGCTTGAGGTGAAACGCCAAGTGCAGGCCTGGGAAGCCGCCCAGCACCTTGAATCGCAAGAGAGCGCTCGGAGCTAGTGCCCAAGCCTAGTGACCAAACACAGACCAGCCGGTGCGCTGCACGAACATCTCCAGCGCCCGCGCCCCTAGCAGGCTGTTGCCATAGTGATCTAACCCAGGCGACCACGCAGCGAGCGAACCACGCCCCGGCGCGATGGCTAAAATACCGCCACCCACGCCGCTTTTGCCCGGCAGGCCCACGCGGAAGGCGAACTCCCCCGAGGCATCGTAGTGACCGCACATCATCATGAGCGAGTTGATCCGCCGCGCCCGCTGGGGTGATACCACCCGTAGGTTGCTAGGGCGGTTGACCCCATCGGAAGCCAGGAATAGCCCCGCGTGGGCAAGCTGGTCGCTGCTCATGGCGATGGCGCACTGGTGAAAGTAGGTGCCCAGCACTTTATCGACATCGTGTCGCAGCCGCCCAAAGGCTTTCATAAAGTGGGCCAGCGAGGCATTGCGGTCTTTGTGCTCCATTTCCGACGCGGCAACTTGATGATCAAAACAGATGCTGTTGTCGTCGGCGATGTAGCGCACGAAGCTCAAAATTTCCGCCAGGGTCTCTTTGGGTTCGTGGCCCATCATGATGGCATCCACCACCGCAATGGCCCCGGCATTGATGAACGGGTTACGCGGTTTGCCGCTCTCGTGCTCTAGCTGAACGATGGAGTTGAACGGGTCGCCGGAAGGCTCGCGACCTACTTTCGACCACAGCCCATCGCCCCATTTGCCTAGCGCAATGGTCAAAGTAAATACCTTGGAAATACTCTGAATCGAGAAGGGCGTGGTCGCGCAGCCCGCTGAAAAGCGCTCGCCCTCGACCGTGGCCAAGCTAATGGCGAATTGGCTGGGGTCTACGTGGGCTAGCTGCGGAATGTAGTCGGCCACGTTGCCGCGCTCGGTCTCTTGCGCAAGCTCGGCGACTATCTCGTTCAGTATCTCTTGCATATCGGGCGTAATCGGTTGGTGGCGGGAGCCGCTACCCTAGCGGAAAATACCCAAGCTGTCTGCTGGCATACCCTTTACGGCATGGCCCATAACGCTAACTAAATTAACGCCTAGCTTGATTTAAGTGTTTGTTGCAAAAGGTCTCGGTGATTTCCTTGCGTCTGCTGGGGTGGGCTCTAGACTGTCACGATAGCCGTATCACTCAAGGAGCAGGAATGGATAGGACATCCACCCCTGAGGCGTTGCCGACTGCAACGCTCAGGGAGACCATTGCCATTATCAGCCAAGTCATGGCCCCTAACGTGGCAAAAGGGGTCATTCGCCGCCGACCGAACGTCGTCGGGGTGGTGGAGCGCTTCGGGCTGGATGCCAAAGGCATTCGGCAGCTTCAAGCGCTCAGTAAAAAGTATGGCCGTGGCCCGCTCATGCTGAACGTGCCTACAAAGAGGATGGCGGTGGTCCTCGACCCTGCCGATGCCAACCATGTGTTGGCGCACACGCCGGAACCGTTCGCGACGAATGAAGCGCTTAAGCGCAGCGCGCTCGGTCATTTCGAGCCCAAGATGTCGCTCGTGTCCCACGGTGAAGTACGCCAAACGCGTCGCCACTTAAACGAGCGAGTGTTGCAGAGCGACTGCCCGCATCACCTGTTTGCCGATGCGTTCGCCCAGGTGGTCGAAGAGGAAGCCGAGGCGCTCGTGGCCCGCACCCAGACACGGTTCGATGAGCTGGATTGGCCGACCTTTCAACACGCTTGGGAGCGTATCGTGCGGCGTGTGGTGCTGGGCGATAGCGCACGGGATGACCAGACGGTCACCCGCGAATTAGTACGGCTGCGCAAGGCCGCCAACTGGGGTTTCATGCGCCCCAAGCGCAAGCGCTTGCAGCAGCGGTTCGAGCGACACTTGGCGTTTTACTACCAGCAGGCCGAGCCACATAGTCTGATGGCTATGCTCGCTCATCATACGAACCAAGAGGCGAATAGCGACTCGGCGCCGCTGCAGCAAGTGCCGCAATGGCTGTTTGCGTTTGATCCCGCCGGTATGGCGACGTTTCGAGCGCTGGCGCTCTTGTGCGCGCATCCTGAGTATGCGGCCAGCGCGCTCGACGAGGTAAATGATGCTTCGCCGCCTTCCATGGATCGGCTCAAGGCGAGCGTGCTAGAGGCGCTGCGGTTATGGCCCACCACGCCGCTGATTTTAAGGCAGACCACCCAGGCGACTCAGTGGAAGCAGGGAGAAATGCCGGCCAACACGTCGCTGTTGATTCACACGCCCTATTTTCATCGCGACGAGCGCTACCTGCACGCTGCCCATCGGTTCCTGCCAGAGATGTGGTTGCGCCCGGACGGTGCAGGGCGTTGGCCTTTGGTGCCGTTCAGCGCCGGGCCAGGGGTGTGCCCCGGCAGGCACATCGTGCTGCTCGTCACTAGCCGATTGCTCGCTGCGCTTCTTCGGCGTGCGCGCTGGGCGCTGCATCCCCCCGACAAGCTGTCCGGCGAAGCGCCGATGCCGGGGTTACTTAGCCCGTTCCATGTGCGCTTTCGGCTGGAGCGTCATTCCGTTGAAAGTGATGCCACGGCGTAAGAAGGAGACCACGCGATGCCACACGCTCAGCCTACGACCGGTTTACGTTTCGATGTGCTGGTGAATATTCTGCCGGCGGAGGCCGATATTCCGCCGCTGCGATGCTATACGGCACGAGATGGCGGTACGTTGAATTATCGGTACTATCCCGCCCGCCGCGCCTCTGTCAACGAGCAGGCCGCGCCGCCTTCATTGTTGGTGCTGCTACACGGCTCATCGGCCAGCAGCCACTATTTGGCTCCCATGGCAGAGTACCTAGCGACATCGGCTGGCTTCGATGTCCTTACCCCCGATTTACGCGGCCACGGGCCAAATCCTATGCGGCGGGGTGACGTAGATTACATCGGCCAGTTAGAGGACGACCTGGCCGATCTGATCGAGCACGCGAAGCATGAACACGCGCCCCATGAACGTGTGGTGATTGGCGGGCACTCTTCCGGCGGCGGGTTGGCGCTGCGCTTTGCGGCGGGCAAGCAGGCGGGCAACTTAGCGGGTGTGGTGCTGTTGGCGCCGTTTTTAGCTTACAACGCCGCCACGGTGCGTAAAAAAGCGGGGTGGGCCAAGCCGAACCTATGGCGCATCGTACCGCTGGCGCTGCTGAATCAGCTGCGCGTTACTCGCTTCAATCACTGGCCGGTGCTGCGGTTCAACCTGCCGCTGGCGTATCGCACTGGCTCTGAAACCCGCAGCTACACCTACCGCATGATGGAGAGCTTTGGGACGGCAGACTACAAAGCGGACCTTGCCAACATTCGCGCGCCCATTCTGGTGCTGGTGGGGGATAGAGACGAGGCGTTTTACGCCAAGCAGTTCGAGCCTACCATTCACCCTCATGCGTCTCAGTCAGAGTTTGCATTCATCGCTGGCGTGTCGCATCTGGATATCGTGGTGAGTACTACCGCTGCTCAGCGTATCGCCCTCTGGGCAGAGACCCACGGCCTATGACATGAGCTTTATACGACTTGCGAGGGGGCTTTCCTCAGTATTTAATGCCGTTGCCTTTCCTAGTTTTTTAACTGGGTTTTTAACTGAGCTTTCTAACTGAATTTCTACATCAGTTTTCCAACGCCATTAGTGCAAGCGAGTCACTCTATGCAACGCCATACCCATACGCAGGGCTGCCGCCATGTTTGAACGGCGCCCTCTCTTCCTGGCGGTAGGGATAGCGCTGGGCACTCTGACAATATCAGGATGTGGTTCCAGTGGCGGCGGCGGGAGAGATAGCAGCCAGGGCGTGCATACCCCTAGCGGCGCTTCCCCGGGTGTCGGGGCCAGCCAAACCCCCACACCGCTTGAGCCGGGTTTGGTGAGAGTGGCGGTGGCGGATAGCGCGTTCGATGTTGCCACTATCACCAATAGTGAGCGGGTGATTGACCGCTTGGACGTGTACACCGGCTCCGCCGACGTTAGTGGGGTGGATGAGTGGCACGGCAACGCCGTCACTTCTACCATCACGGGCGGCACATTGGGCAATGCTCGCCTGGATCTCTTGAAAATAGAAGATAGCCAGGGGGCGACGTTAAATAACGCTCTGGACTACGCCATTGGTGAAGCCGCTAACCGCGGGGCACGGGTTATCAACGCCAGTTTTTCCCGCCGTTTGGAAGCCAGCGACCCTCGGCTCACGTTCAATGGGGTGACCTCGGCGACGTCGTATCAGCGCGTAGTGGATGCCAACGGCGGCAAAGGCGCAATCTACGTGGTGAGTGCTGGCAATACGGGCAGCGCTATCGATACGCAAGGCAAGCCGATCTATGCCAGCCAGCCTGGGCTGTACGAAATGATGCTAATCGCCGTTGGCACGACGACCAATGGTGATATTCATCCATCGAGCAGCTATCCCGGTGACGATGCGCAGCTGCAGGCGCGCTCGATTGGCACCGACTTCGCGAACCGCGACGTGGGCGCACAGGGCACGTCGATTTCCGCCGCACGCATTTCAGAGTATGCCGCAGGCATTGTAGGGCAGTGGCCGCACCTCACGGCACAGCAGGCGAGCCAGCGGCTGTTAGATACGGCAAGCCAGGAGAGCGCTCTGTTCCAGCAAAGTAACTGCGGCGCGAGCGGCACGTTGAACTGTGGCGCGTTCTACTTGGGCCAAGGCACTGCCGATATTGACGCTGCTCTGGCCCCGGAAGGCGATCTGGTCGTTAGTCAAAGCCAGCGAGTGGACGACGGTGGCGCGCTGGCGGATGTCTCTTACCTGCAGCTTTCTGATGCCTATGGCGATGCGGTCGCAGCGTCCGGCGTGTTAGAGAACGTGGTGGCCTTTGACGCGCTGGGCCGAGATTACGCCATTGATTTAGGGCGCAATACGCAGCCCCGCACCGCGCGGGCCACGCAGCTTCGCGATCAGATGCAGCAGATGGCAAGCGCCTCCCCATTGTACGCCACTACTCAGACGGCGAATGAAGGCAACTATCGTTTCTCCACCAGCAGCACGGCCTACGGTGAGCTGCTGGCCAGCCGCTTTGACGGCACCTTTGGCAACGCCCAGCTCAGCGCCTTTCGTTTTTCGGGCGACCAGCCCAGCCCCATGGGCAGCTACGCCGAGCTAGGCGTGATGCCGATGATCTCGTTTCAAGCAGGGTCAGCGCTCACCCATGCCTTCGAGCGTGTTGATGGCGTAGAAACCCGCTATGCGCTGGGTGAACGACTCAGCATGACGGCCTCCCATTGGGCCGGTGATGTGGCTGACGATGCGGCCAGCGACTATCAAGCGCAGCGCTCAGACGTAGGTTTGGCATGGCAAATTGCTCCAGGGCTGAGTATCGATAGCTATGTCGGCCAGCTTACCGAGCAGCAGGGCCTATTGGGCGCTAACGGCAACGGCGCGCTAGGTTTGGGCGACGATAACCTGATGCGTTTTACGGGCGTTAGCTTGCAGGCCCAGATGGATGGCTTTCGCGGTTTTGCCGAATTTGAGCAGGGACAGGGCAGCGCGTCGGGCAGCGGCCTGCTGACCAGCGTGAACGGCATGCGCGCCCAGCAAATGGCCCTGGGGTTGCAGTGGCAAGGAGAAGGCGAGCGCGCCGAGCGCTGGGCGCTCACCCTGCGCCAGCCGCTGCGTATAGACAGCGCCACGGCGAGCTTCGATGTGCCCGTAGGGCGCCGCTTGGATGGCAGCGTGGTGCGTGAAACGCGCAGCGCGTCTCTAGAGCCGTCGGGTCGTCAGCTCGATATCGAACTGGGCTATGGGTTTGCGGCCAGTGAGCGTAGCCAGTGGCAGTTCAATCTGCTGCATACCCGAGAGCCGGGCCACGATGCTGACGCACCGAGCGACTCAGCGGCCATGGTGAACTACACCTACGCTTGGTAAGAGGCGTGCATGACCACACTAATGATTCAAGGCACCACCTCGGATGCGGGCAAAAGCACCATGGTGGCCGGGCTTTGCCGCGTTCTCAAGCGCCGGGGTATCTCGGTGGCCCCGTTTAAGCCGCAAAACATGGCGCTAAACAGCGCGGTGACCAGCGATGGCGGCGAGATTGGCCGCTCCACCGCGCTTCAGGCCCAGGCGGCGGGCGTTACTCCCCATAGCGATATGAACCCGGTACTGCTAAAGCCAGAAACCGACCGGGGTGCCCAGGTGATTCTGCGTGGCAAGGTGTACGGCCATATGGACGCGCTGGACTACCACGCCTTCAAACGCACCGCCCAAGAGAGCGTGATGGCAGCGTGGCAAGCGTTAGAGCAGCGCTATGATGTGATTATTGCCGAAGGCGCAGGCAGCCCGGCGGAAATCAACCTGCGCAAAGGGGATATTGCCAACATGGGCTTTGCCGAAGCCGCTGACTGTCCGGTACTGCTGGTGGGCGATATTGACCGCGGCGGCGTGTTTGCTCAATTGGTCGGGACGCTGGCGCTACTGAGTGACAGCGAACAGGCCCGCACCAAAGGCTTTATCATCAACCGTTTTCGGGGCGATATTGCGCTGCTAGAACCAGGGCTAGAGTGGTTGGAAGCTCGCACCCAAAAGCCGGTGCTGGGCACGCTGCCGTATCTTCAAGGTCTGCTGCTGGATGCCGAAGATAGCATCGGCACCGTGCAGGCGGAGAAAGAGAGCCAAACGCTCAAGGTCATCGTGCCCGCACTGCCGCGCATCAGTAACCACACCGATTTCGATCCGCTGCGCCTGCACCCGCAGGTATCGCTTAGTTTTATCGGCCAGCCCATTCCCCCTGCTGATGTGATCGTACTTCCCGGCAGTAAAAGCACCGCCAGCGACTTAGCCTGGTTAAAGCGCCAGGGCTGGGACGCGGCGATTACCCGTCACCTGCGCTACGGCGGCAAAGTGCTGGGCATTTGCGGCGGCTTTCAAATGTTGGGGGAGTGGGTGGATGACCCCGACGGGCTGGAAGGTGCCCCCGGAAAAATCGCCGGGTTGGGGCTATTACCGCTGACCACGCGCATGGTGCCCGGCAAGCAGCTGCGCAACGTGAGCGGCGTGTTGATGGGCGAAGAAGCAAAGGTAGAGGGATACGAGATCCACAACGGCGTTAGCGAAGGCCCAGCTCTGAGCAGGCCACTTTTCGATGTAGGCACCCACTTGGATGGGGCCATCAGCGAGGACGGCCAAGTGATGGGCACTTACCTACACGGCCTGTTTGATCATCCAGAAGCCTGCCAAGCGCTACTCACCAAGCTTGGCCTAGCCAAGGCAGGCAGCGTCGATTACAACGCCCACCGCGAACAAGCCTTGGAGCGCTTGGCCGATACGCTAGAAGCGCACCTGGATATTGACGCGATCCTGGCGCTCATTGCGTCTTCAAGCGCTGCTAAACAGCCTCTTTGCCCCAGTGCTCTAACAGAAGATCGATAAACAGCTGCGCCGTGCTGGATAAGCTGTGCGAGTTGCTGCGTACCAAGCCAATCGAGCGCTGAATGCGTGGCTCGGGTAAGTCGCGAGAGCAGAGCGTGTCGTGGTCCGGGCCGGGCATGGTCATGCGCGGCAAAATAGCCACGCCAAGGCCCGACTCCACCAGCCCCAACGAAGTCGAAAGGTGCTGCACCTCGTAAAAGCTGTTGAGGTGGATACCCTCTGCTGAAAGCGCGTTATCTAGCAGCGTGCGGTTGCCACTATCGCGGCTCACGGTGATGAGCCGCACATCCTCTAAATCGCTCCACTCGATCTGCTTTTTGCTGGCCAGCGGGTGGTCCGAGCGCAGTGCCAGGACAAACGGATCTCGCAGCAGCGGGGTAAAGCGCACCTCCGAGCTTTGCGCGCTGATCATGTTGATGCCGAAATCCGCCTCGCCATTAATGACTTTTTCCAGCCCCTCGTTAGCGCTGACATCCAAAATCCGGATGCGAATGCCCGGCCACGCCTCGCTAAACACGCGAATGACACTAGGCAAAAAGTAGAAGGCCGCCGTGGGCAGGCAGGCAATCGTCACCGTGCCTTTTTGGTGGGTGACGAGCTCGCGAATGCCTAAGATGGAGGACTCGTACTCCTCTAGCATGCGTCTGGCGCGGGGCAGAAAATCGGCCCCAATCGGCGTTAGCCGAGTACGCCGTGTGGTTCGCTCAAGTAGTTCAACTTCAAGGAGTTCTTCGAGTTTTTGGATACGCCGAGTGAGTGCTGGCTGCGACAAATGCAGGCGCTGGGCAGCCTCATGAAAGGTGCCCAATTCAGCGACCAAAATGAAGGCCTGGAGGTCAAGAAATTCGAGTCTATGCAGCATAGGATTGTTGCGCTAAAAAGTTGGATTCATAACCAAAACACATTAATGCACAAAACGGATTTATAGCAATCCATATTTGCATTTGAGACATTAAACATTGGCTGACATTCTCCGTTCATACAGTCATCGCGAACTATGGCGGAGCGATATGAACAGCATTCCTTGTGTCATTATGCGGGGCGGCACCTCTCGAGGCCCCTTTATTCGCATGAAAGACCTGCCCAGTGATCAGGCTCAGCAGGCTGATATTCTGCTTAGCCTGATGGGCTCCGGGCATGCGCTACAGATTGATGGTATTGGAGGGGGCGACCCGCTCACCAGCAAAGTGGCCATTGTGGAGCGCTCGTCACACCCGGATGCCGACGTTGACTACCTGTTTGCTCAGGTGGACGTAGTGAACAAGCGCGTCGACTTTAACCCGAACTGCGGCAACATGCTCTCTGCCGTTGGGCCCTACGCTATTGAAACAGGGTTGGTGGAACCGCAAGACGGTACGACCGTGGTGAAGGTGCATAACCTGAACACCCAGCGGCTGATTGAGTGCCATGTACCCACGCCAGGTAAGCAGGTGCAGTACGAAGGCAGCGTCACCATTAGCGGCGTTCCTGGCAGTGCGGCGGGCATCCAGCTTAGCTTTTTAGACATCATGGGCAGTAAAACGGGCCAGCTGTTACCCACGGGAAATGCCTGCGATGAGATCGAAGGTGTCGAAGTGAGCTGTATTGATGCCGCCACCCCGATTATGCTGCTGCGCGCGGAGTCGGTGGGGCTAACTGGCCATGAAGCGCCTGCGGAGTTGGATAATAACGCGGCCTTGTTAACCCGCTTAGAAACCCTGCGCCGTGAAGCAGGGCGGCGGATGGGAATGGGCGATGTGAGCCAGAGCGTGCTGCCCAAGGTGGTGCTGATTTCAGAGGCTGAAGCGGCATCTCACACGCTGAATGTGCGCTATTTTGTGCCCCATCGCTGCCATAAAGCGATTGCCGTGACAGGGGCGATGGCCGTGGCGGCGGCGACTAACTTGCCCGGCTCGGTAGCCAATCACATGGCCATAAGCACTCAGAAGCTTTCTGCCGGGCAGCTGTTATCACAGATTACATTAGAGCATCCTTCTGGTTCTATTGAGCTAACGGCGGAATATCGCCAGCAGAATGCTTTTGATCTAGCGCGCGTGTCGCTCATTCGAACGGCTCGCAAAATTATGAGCGGGCAAATTTTTTACGCGACCCCGCCAAAGGAAGTGGGGCATCACGCCATCGAAACCGTTGATTAAATAACGCTACCAAAATAACTAACCGACAATAATCAATAACAGGAGTATCGCCATGACCACCCTGAAGAACACTCCGTTTAAAACGTTCAAGAAAGCGCTACTGGTCGTTGCTTGTTCCACGCTAGGCGCTATCAGTGTGAATGCTCAAGCTGACGATGTGAACGTGCCTGACACCATTCGCTGGACCATTCCCTTTGGTGTAGGCGGAGGAACCGACGTATGGGCACGCTTCTTCACCACCTGGATGAGTGACCATATTGAAGGCAACCCGACGCTGGTCATCGATAACGTACCCGGCGGCGGCTCTATCAATGGCAGCAATTTGTTTGCTATGCGAGCGGACTCGGATGGCAGCCAGTGGATCGGCACCTCTGCCTCCACTCAATACCCTGCCATGCTGCAAGACCGCCGTGTGCGCTATAGCTACGATGATTGGACGCCGATTCTAGCCACGCCCACCGGCGGCGTGGTTTATGCCCAGCCTGGCCTAGGCGATAGCGCAGAGGAGGTGCTGAACGCAGTAACTAACCAGCGCGTTAAGTTTGCCGCGCAGAGCCATACCGGGCTAGAGCTACCAGTACTAATTGCGCTTGATTTGCTGGGGGCCGATGTGCAGGCCGTGTCGGGCATGCGTAGCCGTGGAGAAGGGCGGTTAGCCTTTGAGCGTGGCGAGGCTGATATCGACTTCCAAACCACTTCTGCCTATTTCAGCAGCGTAGAACCACTGGTTGAGAGCGGACGAGCGGTGCCGCTGTTTTCGCTAGGCGTGCTGAACGATAGCGGCGAGATCGTGCGTGATCCTGCTTTCCCAGACTTGCCGACCTTCAACGAAGTGTATGAAAACCTGCATGGTGAAGCACCCAGCGGCCCAGGTGCCGAGGCGTATCGTAAGTTCTTTGCCTCAGGGTTTACGCTGCAAAAATTGATCTTACTGCCAAACGATGCGCCAGAAGCGCTGATTCAGGAGTATCGCGACGCGGCGCGCCGTTTTGTGGATACGGAAGCGTTCAAAGAAGCCGCCATGGCCCAGCTTGGCCCCTACACGCCGGTGGTCGGTGAGGTCGTCGAGCAGCATCTGCAGGATGCCATGTCGCTGGATGATGCCACACGCCAGTGGCTGGTGGAGTGGCTGCTAGAGCAGCACGGCGCCCGTATTTAACACGCCAGTTAACACTAAAAAGGCACGGCTGAGGCAGTGCCTTTGGGCTCCCTTACATTAAACAACATAAGAGCCAAGACAATGACAGATGTCTTATTTTCCAGTTTGGGGCAGTTGTTTACTGTTCCCCATATGCTGTACATGGTGATTGGTGTCCTCATCGGTCTAATTGTGGGGATCATTCCTGGGCTTGGTGGCATTGCGGGTATGTCGCTGCTGTTGCCCTTTCTCTATGGCATGGAGCCGTCTGTGGCTCTGGGCATGCTCATGGGTCTAGTGGCGGTGATCCCCACGGGCGATACGTTTGCCTCGGTACTGCTTGGCATCCCGGGCTCTAGCGCTTCCCAGGCCACCGTTGTGGACGGCTTTGCGCTGGCGAAAAAAGGGCAGGCGGCACGAGCGCTGTCTAGCGCGTTTTTGTCGTCAATGATCGGTGGTCTTATCGGTGCGCTTGTGCTGACCGCCTTTATCCTGATTGCACGGCCGGTTGTACTCTCGTTCTCTTCCTCAGAGCTGTTTATGTTGACGCTTCTGGGGCTCTCCATGGTGGCGGTGCTGTCTGGTAAGGATGTTTTTAAAGGCATTGCTGCCTGCGGCGTTGGCTTACTGGTGGGTACCATTGGTATGGCACCCGCCACCGGGGAGTTCCGGCTGCCGTTTGAAATTGACTACCTCTACGATGGATTGCCGTTAGTGGTGGTGGGGTTAGGTATTTTTGCACTGCCTGAAATCATTGATTTATTAGTGAAACGCGGCGCGATTGCCGAGCAGCCCTGCCAATTGGGCAAAGGCTGGAAAGAGGGCGTTAAGGATGTGGCCAAGCGGCCTGGACTGGTAGCTCGCTGCGCGGGGATTGGCAGCTTGATGGGCACGGTTCCTGGCTTGGCGGGCTCCGTGGTGGATTGGCTCACCTACGGCCATGCGGTGCAGAGCGCTAAGGATAAATCACAATTCGGTAAAGGCGATATTCGCGGTGTGATTGCGCCGGAGTCGGCTAACAACGCCTGTGCCTGCGGCGCGATGGTGCCCACGCTACTGTTTGGTATTCCTGGGTCTGGTACAGCGGCAGTGTTTTTAGGTGGTTTACTACTGCTGGGCCTTCAGCCTGGGGTGAGTATGCTGGAGACGAACCTTGACCTGACGTACACCATTATTTGGTCGTTAGCCCTGGCGAATATCTTAGGCGCTGCGCTCTGTTTAGGTTTAGCGCGCCCGGTGGCTAGCTTAACGCGAGTGCCGTTCGTGATTTTAGCGCCGCTGATTACCATCTTGATTCTCTTTGCGGCCTACCAAGCAACGCGCTCGCTGGGGGATCTCTTTGCACTCGGTATCATTGGCGCGATTGGTGTGCTGTTCAAGCAGGCGAATTGGTCTCGTCCTGCCTTCTTGATTGGTTTTGTGCTCGCGCCCGGTGCCGAAGCGTACTTCTATCAAGCTGCCCAGTTTCAGGGGACTGAGGCCTTTATGCGGCCTGGCGTGCTGATCATTGGTGCTCTGATTGCGGCATCACTGCTACTCCCGCCTCTACGCAGCTACTTGAAAAAGCGCCGCCAAGCAAATGAACCCATGACCCATGAGCTTCAGGAGGAAGTGGCTCCGCTGGCACTGGGCGTGATCGATGTCGTGTTGCTGGTTAGCCTATTAGCAGTGGCGGGGTACACGTGGTGGGCCTTTGCGGATCTTTCCATGCTGGGTGGCATTATGCCTAGGCTGGCGATTGCCATTATTGTCGCGGCGTGCGTGATGGAAATTATCAGAACGGTCATCAAGCCGATGAAGTGGCAAACGCAGACATTGAGTCAGCAGTTGATTTGGGTCGCCGGTTTCTTCGCATTAATAGGCAGTGTGATGGTGCTGGGCTTCCTATTTGCCGCTGCGGTATTTTGCCTAGGGTTCTTACTGGTGGTGGCACGGATGAAACCAGTAGCTGCCGTGGGGCTGGCGGCGGGCGTCACGCTATTTCTGATGGGGATGGCCAACCTGCTAACGCTGACCTATCCGACAGGAATGTTGGCGGGGCTGTAAAACGGCGCGAGCTAAAGACGAACTCACAAAAAGCCACTTAAGTGGCTTTTTGTGTTCAAGTGATAGCAACAAAACAGGAAGCGTTATTGCTTGGCGCGCTGCGCCATCAGCGTGATCTCCACGGTACTGCCACCGCAAATGTGGGGTGATTCAGTACAAGTACGCGCTGGGTAGCGCCCTGGCTCAAAAAATTCGGCGTAGATGCTGTCTAGCGCATTGATCTGTTTTAGGTCAGTGAGGTGAACATCCACGCGAACCACGTCCGCCAGGCTGCCACCTTCTTGCTCTAGCATGCGCGCGAGTTCGCGCATCACGAGGCGGGTCTCCTCTTTAACATCGCCTCGCGCCGCTTCCCCGTTGGAAAGATCGGCCACCGTCAGGCCAGAAATGAACATATAGTGGTCGTCAACTACCATATGGCTACCCGGAAAGCTGGGTTTCGGCAGGGTAGGGTCGTTGATGAACTGTGTCATGTGCGCTCCTTGGCAATGAGACTCAAATAAAGCAGCCTTGAACGTTATGACTTGCGGCTTGCAGTGTCGTTCAATTTGCCTGAATGATCAAAAAATCAGTGGCTGACGCAAATACTCTGCCAAAAAATCGATGAGCAGCCGCACCCTGATAGGTGTGTACTGGCTATATGGATACACCGCATAAATATCGGCATTTGGTAAAGCGTAATCAGGCAATAAGCGAATCAACTTGCCGGTTTTGACATGTTTCACCACGTCCCACTCTGCACGTACCGTGACACCAAGGCCTTGTAGCGTCCAGTGTAAAACGGTTTCACCATCATTGGCGCTTAGCGAGCCAGCTACTTTAACGTGTTGATGCTCATTCTCTTTGATAAATGTCCAATTACCGTAGGTATCATCGTTTTGGCGCAGAAACAAACAGTTATGGTGAGATAGTTCACGAGGATGCGCGGGTGTTCCTGCTTTTTTTAAATAGCGTGGTGCTGCGCATAGCCAGCGTTGATGAGTCACTAGCTTGCGGGCATGTAGCGTGGAGTCAGGCAAGTTGCCAAAACGAATACACACATCAAACGAGCGCTCAATAAGATTGACTGGGTGATCGGTTAGGTAAAGTTGGCAGTCAATTTGAGGATATTCTCGGACAAACTGAGATATTGCGTCTGCTATATACTTTCGTCCAAAACCAAACGGAGCGTTAATCCGTATGGTCCCTTCTGCGCCAGTGCTCTGCTGGCGAATCGCACGCCGCATTGTGTCCATTTCGCGGCTAATTTTCTGTGCATATTCAAGATATAGCTGACCACTACTGGTGAGACTCATTGCTCTTGTGGAGCGAATAACTAGCTGACAACCCATGTTTTTTTCAATTTGAGCTAGTCGTTTACTAGCTGCCGCCGAAGAAATATCCAGCGCTTTCGCAGCGTTTGAAATACTGCCTTCAGCGCATAGCAAAATAAAAAAATCGAGTTCGGATACGCTACTCATTGTTAACTCTCAGGTTAAAACTAAATTAACTCTGAGTTTATTGCTGATGTCTGGTGATGTCACCTAGGATGCGTTCAGGTTCACACAATAAGCCCTTAACAAGTAGGAGCATCTCATGCGAACACATAACGTGGCAGTCATTCCTGGTGATGGTATTGGTACAGAAGTAATTGGCGCTGGCAAAAAAGTGCTTGAAGCGCTGGCGAAGAAGAGCGGTGATTTTACCTTTAATTTTGAGGAGTTTGATTGGAGCTCCCAGCGGTACCTGGATCAAGGCCAGTACATTCCTGAAGATGGCCTTGAAAAATTAGCGACGTTTGATGCCATTTATTTTGGCGCGGTAGGCAGCCAGCAAGTACCCGACCATATTTCACTTTGGGAACTGCGGTTAGCCATTTGTCAGGGGTTTGACCAATACGCCAATGTGCGTCCTGCTCGCGTTTTACCAGGCGTTAACAGCCGGTTGCAGCATGCCGATAAGATTGATTGGGTCATCATTCGTGAGAATAGCGAAGGGGAGTATTCAGGCAACGGTGGGCGCGTTCATCGTGGTTTACCGGACGAAGTAGCGACAGAAGTGTCGATTTTTTCTCGCAAAGGTATCGAGCGTATCCACCGCTTTGCCTTCGAGATGGCCCAAAGTCGGCCCCGTAAGCAGCTTACTCTGGTTACTAAATCCAATGCTCAACGCCACGGTATGGTGCTGTGGGATGAAATCTTTTTTGAAGTGGCCAAAGAGTATTCCGATGTTTCCATTGACCGTGAGTTGGTGGATGCGGTGACTACGCGCATGGTGTTGAAACCTGACACGCTTGACGTGGTGGTAGCGACTAATTTGCATGCCGATATTCTCTCCGATTTAGCCGCTGCGCTTTCAGGCAGCTTAGGGATTGCTCCTACGGCAAACCTCAATCCAGAACGTCAGTTCCCCTCGATGTTTGAGCCCATCCACGGCTCTGCCTTTGATATTGCGGGGCAGGGCATAGCTAACCCTGTAGGTTCTTTCTGGACCGCGGTCATGATGCTGGAGCATCTGGGCGAACAGTTAGCCGCTGAGCGTCTTATGGCAGCCATTGAGCGTCTAACGGCTTCAGGATTACAGACCAAGGATCTTGGAGGTACGGCTACTACCCGCGATGTCACTCTCGCTATTTGTTCTGATATTGAAAGCCAGGCGTAAGCAATCGTCATGAACATTTTGATAGCGCCAGATAGCTATAAAGGATCGCTTAGCGCGACTGAAGTTGCTGCAGCCATGGCGCGTGGTTTTAAGCGCGGCTGCCCCGATGCTCAGATTACTCAATGCCCGCTTGCTGATGGTGGAGAAGGAACATTGGATGTTCTGTTAGTCAGCGGTCATGCCACGCGGCAAACGCGTTCTGTCATTGACGCATATGGTCGTGAGCATCAGGCGGGGTGGGGGTGGGATGAGCAGAATGCGACGGCATTTATTGAGCTGGCGCAGGCAAGTGGGCTATGCGCTGATATGGCGAGCAGGCCAGGTGCTGTTGAGTGCGCGAGTACTTTTGGTATTGGGCAGCTTATTCGCGCAGCGCTGGATAAACAGGTACAGCATATTGTGCTGACGTTAGGAGGAAGCGCTACCAACGACGCCGGTGCAGGCATGTTAACGGCCCTAGGCGCACAGCTTCTGGATGCAGAGGGCCACTGCCTGCCTTTAGGAGCCGCCGCACTGGAAAGGGTTCAGCGCGTGGCGCTGGATGCGCTAGATCCTAGGCTTGCCAGCGTGTCATTTACTGCTGCGGTGGATGTTAGTAACCCTTTGCTCGGTCAAAACGGGGCCACCGCGATTTTTGGTCCACAAAAAGGAGTCGCAGCTGGCTCGGTAACAAGGTTGGATCGCGCATTAGCGAACTTTGCACGATGTCTTTGTCTGGCGCTGGATAAGCCATTGGTCGATTTTCCTGGTGCGGGCGCGGCCGGGGGAATGGGGTTTGCTGCCCAGGTTGCGTTGGGTGCCGAGCTAACGCCCGGTATCGAGCTTGTCATGAAGCACAGTCAATTTGCTCTCCTTTTAAACGAGTGCGACTGGGTGGTGACGGGAGAAGGTCGGCTAGATGGGCAAAGTCTTGCCGGGAAAACGCCTATTGGCGTCTCTAAAGCAGCGGCGGTACAAGGTGTTCCCGTCGTGGTGATTGCAGGCAGTTTAGGGAATGGTTGGCAGAACGCCTATCAAGCGGGTGTTACTGCTGCGTTTTCACTGGTAGACGGCCCTGTCTTACTTGCCGATGCCATCGCCCAGAGCGCCAAGCTGATTGAAGATCGCTGTGAATCGTTGGCGCGCTTAATGAAGGTGAATTACTTAAGCAACCTACCCAAGGAGGTGTTTTCTCACGCTAACTCATGATGGCTTGATTCTTATCTACTTAACGAACGCAGCATTCATAGCAACAGTGACAACAACAATATTGATGGAGTATTCCTATGCAAACGTTCACAACACTTTTAACAAGCGCGTTATTCACCGCCGTTGCGGGCAGCACCCTCGCCGATGATCGTAGCGACTGGCCGAACAGTCTAACGATTGGTACCGGTAGCCAAGGTGCGACCTATTATATCTATGGCTCGGGTTGGGGAAATATAGCCAGTGAAGCGACTGGCGCCAATTTCGGAGCAGAGGTCACCGGTGGGCCAGTCCAAAACGTCACACTAGTGCAAATGGGTGAGCACGAGTTCGGAATGGTGACCATGGGGCCTGCTTACCAAGCTTGGATAGGTGAAAGTGCCCTGGCTCCAGGTGTCGAGCATACTGACATTCGCGCAGTATTTCCGATGTACCAGACAGCCCTTCAGGTGATTGCTCTAGAAAGCTCCGGGATTGAGTCCATCGCTGATTTAGATGGCAAAACGGTGGGGATTGGCCCTGCTGGTGGAACCGGGGGTAATCCCCCCGAAAAACAGCGGTGATCGAAAGTAGAATTTTCCGTAAGCTACACGCAGGGAGATTCTGCATGAAGAAGTCACGTTTTTCCGACAGCCAGATTCTGTCGATCCTGAAGCAAGCCGAGAACGGCGCCCCGGTTCCGGAGCTGTGCCGTGAGCACGGCATGAGCAGCGCCAGCTTTTACAAATGGCGCGCGAAGTTCGGCGGAATGGACGCATCGATGATGGCCCGTTTGAAAGAGCTGGAGGATGAAAACCGCCGGCTCAAGAAGATGTATGCCGAAGAACGGCTGAAGGCTGACATCCTCAAGGAAGCCATCGAAAAAAAGTGGTGAAGCCGTCTCGTCGCCGTGAGATGGCGCAGAAGGCCGTCACTGAGAAGCGTGTCAGCATTCGCCTGGCGTGTTGGATGTTCAGCATCAGCGAGACCTGCTATCGCTACCAGGCCAAGCTCAGCAGCGAGAATGCCGAGATTGCCGACTGGCTGATTCGATTGACCCATAATCAGCGGAACTGGGGCTTTGGTCTGTGTTTCCTGCATTTGCGCAATGTGAAAGGCTTTGCCTGGAATCACAAGCGGGTGTACCGGATTTACCGGGAGCTGGAACTGAATCTGCGCATCAAGCCCAAGAAGCGCCTGGTTCGTGAAAAGCCGGAGCCTTTGGCTGTGCCGGACACGATCAACGACAGCTGGTCGATGGACTTCATGCACGACCAGCTCAACGACGGACGCAGTTACCGGCTGCTGAATGTGATCGATGACTTTAACCGCGAAGGCCTTGGCATTGAAGTGGACTTCTCGCTTCCGGCAGAGCGTGTTATCCGATCACTGGAGCAGATCATCGAATGGCGGGGCAAGCCTCGTTCTATTCGCTGTGACAACGGCCCAGAGTACATCAGTGGCAAGCTGGCGACCTGGGCGGAGAACCAAGGCATTGCTTTGGCGTTTATCCAGCCCGGCAAACCCCAGCAAAATGCCTATATCGAACGCTACAACCGAACGGTGCGTTACGATTGGCTGGCACAATATCTATTCGACAGCACCGAAGAAGTCCAGGATTATGCCACTCGTTGGCTCTGGCACTACAATCACGAACGACCCAATATGGGACTCGGAGGGATTACCCCTCAACAGAAGTTGGCTATGATGGCCTGAGGTCTACTTTTGAACCCCGCTAAAAATGGGGGGATTACCCGGGGATCTGTACTATCCCCAGCTGTTCGAGGCCCTAGGTTTGGACGTCGAGACACGTAATGCTGGAGCAGCCGATCAGGCGGGGCAGGTACAGGATGGATTGCTAGATGCGTTTGCCTTTGCTTCTGGCATGCCGGTGTCTGCATTTAGTCAGTTAGAAGCCCAGGCTGATGTCAATATTTTCTCGTTTTCTCCCGATGAAATCACAGTGTTCGCAGATCAGTTCCCAGAGTTATCAGCTTCTGTGATACCTGCCTCTGTGTATAGCAGCTTGGGAGAGGATACCTCCGCGGTGTCGTTATGGAACGTTGCTATTACGCATAAAGACATGCCTGAATCGTTGGTATACGAAGTGACAAAGGCGGTTATGGAAAATAACGACCGGATGATGCAGGTACATGGCGCTGCTATTGAAACACTACCTGAGAACGCTAAGCACAACGCTTTCATTCCCTGGCATCCGGGAGCTGTCCGCTGGTTTGAAGAGAATGGTGTAGAGATTGACGACGATTTGAAAGGTTAATCATCTCGGCATAGTGCGTGCGGTTTAAACCCGCACGCCTTCATCCCAGGCTTGCTAGACCTTGAAGGTAGGACAGCATGAGTAACGATATTCTAGAAGCGCAGCCCATCATCCGTACCGATAGTGTGTCGGATGTGCCCGTTGCCCATAACGAAAGACTGCTGTCCGGGATGACTGGCAGCGTTATTTTCCTTGCGTGTGTTTTATTCACCTCAATGCACTTATATGCCTTGAATGTATCGCCCATCGAGACGTGGACATTTCGGATCCTTCACGTTGCTGGTGGGTTAGTAGTGGGGTTTGCTTTAACCGCCGCTGCGACGCTTGAACGAGAGACCCAAGCTCACCAACGTTCAGCCCTTGAGTGGTTAGCGTTAGTCTCTAGTGGTATGACTCTGGGTTACGCAGTGCTGTGTATGATTTATGCTTGGTGGCTTCGAGACATACAAGGAACAGCATTAGTCGCAGGCCCCTTGCAACACTTAAGCATGGCTTTAGCATTAGCGACAGCAATCGCACTTCTCAGCAGTTGGGTGTGGCGTAGTAACGATAACCGCATCCATTGGGCGGACTGGATGCTAATGGTGGCTTCCATTTTGGTCGCAGCATACTTGATTTTCGTCATTAACCGCTGGCGTATGGTGGCCGGAATGCCCCTAGTTGGCCAAACGGAACTGTTGGTATCCGTTGTGGGTGTTGCGTTGATTATGGAGTTAACGCGTCGTGTAGCGGGGCTAGCATTGATTGTCATCACCGGGGTGTTTTTGGTGTATGCGTTTGCGGGACCGTTACTGCCTGGCATTCTTGAGCATCAGGGCTATGGCGCACCGCGCTTCTTTTCCTATCTCTATACCGACAATGGGATTCTTGGCCCGACAACGGCGGTGTCGTCGACGTATATCATTCTATTCATTACCTTTGCTGCGTTTTTACAAGCGTCCAAGGTGGGTGACTACTTTGTCAATTTTGCCTTTGCTGCAGCGGGGCGCTCCCGTGGTGGGCCTGCCAAAGTAGCCGTCTTTGCATCTGGTTTAATGGGGATGATCAACGGAACGTCTGCGGGCAACGTGGTAGCCACTGGTTCGCTGACTATTCCGCTCATGAAGCGTGTGGGGTATCACCCGCGCAGCGCAGGGGGGATTGAGGCGGCCGCGTCTACGGGCGGACAAATCGTACCGCCCATTATGGGCGCTGGTGCCTTTATTATGGCTGAAATTACCGGTATTCCTTATACCGATATCGCCATTGCCGCTTTAATCCCTGCCGGGCTCTATTTTCTATCTATTTATTTGATGGTGGATCTGGAGGCCCGTCGAGATGGCATGCAGGGCTTGGCAAAAGACCAGCTGCCTGTTTTTAAAGATATGGTGAAGCAGGTCTACCTATTTTTACCCATCATCATTCTGGTTGGCACGCTATTTATGGGCTACTCCGTCATTCGTGCGGGCACGCTGGCCATGATCAGTGCAGCGGTGGTTTCCTGGTTCACTCCTCACTGGATGGGACCTAAAGCCTTGCTTAATGCGCTTTCCTTGGGTGCCCGTATGGCGGTTCCATTGATTGCCGTATGTGCCTGTGCGGGCATTATTGTAGGGGTTATCTCATTAACGGGCGTTGGCGCGCGGTTTGCTTCAATGCTGCTAGGCATTGCTGATGCTAGCCATTTTCTAGCGCTCTTTTTCGCTATGTGTATTTCCATTTTGCTGGGAATGGGCATGCCTACGACAGCCGCCTATGCCGTCGCTGCTTCCGTGGTAGCACCCGGATTGCAGCAAATTGGTATTCCACCGCTGGTGGCCCATTTCTTTGTTTTTTATTATGCCGTGCTCTCTGCGATTACCCCGCCAGTGGCCTTGGCAGGCTATGCAGCCTCTGCCATTGCCAATACGGATCCTCTTAAAACGGCCATGACATCGTTTAAGTTCGGGCTATCTGCGTTCATTGTTCCATTTATGTTCTTCTACAGCCCTGCGCTGTTGATGGATGGTCACTGGTGGGAAATCCTCCGGGTAGTGATCACAGCGAGCATTGGGATTTACCTGCTGGCGGCGGCGGTACAAGGCTACTTTATGAGTGGACGCGCGAATGTTTTGCAGCGCCTGATTCTTCTATTAGCAGCGCTGGCGATGATCGCCGGTGGCTGGATGACGGATTTATTGGGTATTGGGTTAGGAAGTATCGTACTGACAACGCAGCTTGTCGCCTCTCGTTCAATGGCAAAATCTCCCAGTTAAACTGGTGTCATCACGCGCTTTGCTCTACGCTGGCGGGCTTTTATAGCTCGCCAGCGCTTGTTGTCAGGTAGGGAAGTGGCGGGGTGAACGAACGCAACGAGAGAGCGTTATGAAGGTAGTCCATGTAAGTCAGAGTGAGCCGCGTGATGCGTGTTTGGCCAAGCTATGTGCTGAGGTGTATGGCCAGCAGGCAGGCCTAACGCCGCTGGTGGTGTTTACCGGTACTAAAAATGTGCTGTTTGCCCAAGAAGGCGCACGCCTTTTGGCGGGCGTAGACGGTGCGGGCAAGCCGCTGGCGCTCGCCCTGCTGGTGCTTGATGAAGCGGGCCAGGGCATGACCGTGACCCATGCCTGTGAGTTTGCAGAGGGCGCTAAAGCGCGTTTACTCAGTGAGCTAAGCCTCAAAGCACCGCTGCGCATTGATGTTCAGAATGAAAAAGAGAAAACGTTCTATCAGCAGTGCGGCTTTAAACGCTGGTTCGCAGCGGATAATGGCCAGCATATTGGGCTGTCGGCGCGCCATCCTGCCAAAAGCCTTGAGGCGCTATCGCCCACGTTAGCACTGGATGAAGCGCTGATTTTGCGTCGTTTTAAACACGATGCGGCTGCGTTTGCTCAGGCTAAAGAGGCATTTTTAACCGGGATCAATAACGTGCCTGCGACGCTTTAAGGCAACGCGACGTTCCATTTTTTGCAACCAACTTCCATGCTGTTGTCATGATCCGGTGAGCGGTGCTGGGTAAAATAGTGCCATCGTTCAACGTTGGTTAAGAGGAACAGTAGATGGCGCTAACAGTGATGGACAGCTCTATGCGTTATGGATTGGTGAGTCGGTCATTGCATTGGGGAATGGCGCTGCTGTTTGTGTGGCAATTTTGTAGCGCAGCCGCCAGAGTGTTTTTAGAAGATACGGCGATTGAAGGCTTTCTTTGGGGTACCCATAGCCAAGTGGGCGTTGTGCTAATGGCACTCGTTGTGATTCGCGCTGTTTGGGCGCTGATAAATGCGTCACGGCGTCCGCCAGCGGTGAGCGTGATGGCGAAGCTTGGCCACTTAGCGCTGTACGGGTTGATGATTGCCGTGCCTGCGATTGCACTGATTCGCCAGTATGGCTCGGGCCGCTCGCTGGATGTATTGGGCATTCATCTGATGTCGGGCGGTGGCGAGCGCATCGAGTGGATGACTAACTTGGGCGGCTTGTTACATGGCGAGCTGGGTTGGGCGCTGTTAGCACTGGTAGTAGGCCATATCGCGATGGCGGTATTGCACCGCAGGCTGACTAACCACAGCATTATGACGCGCATGGCATAGCCATTTGGGCGTTGCAACATGCGCAACGGCGCACCCACTGGGTGCGCCGTTTTGTTGCTGTTGTTGCTACTGTTGCTGTCTAGGCCAACGCTACTTCGCCAATTCGCGCATAGCGGTTTCCAGCCCTTCCAGCGTCATCGGGTACATACGGTCATCGATGAGTTCACGGATGAGCGTGGTTGAGTAAGTATATTCCCATGCCCTGGGAGGCATCGGGTTTAGCCAAGCCAAACGGGGGAATTTGTCGGCCAAGCGTTTGAGCCACACGCCGCCGGCTTCGTCGTTAAAGTGCTCGACGCTGCCGCCGCGGTGCGTGACCTCGTAAGGGGACATGGCGGCGTCACCTACAATTACCACCTGGTAATCGGCGCCGTAGGTGTGCAGCACATCCATGGTGGGAATGCGTTCGTTGCCACGGCGTTGGTTGTTTTTCCACACGCCTTCATACAGGCAGTTATGAAAGTAGAAATGCTCTAGGTGCTTAAACTCAGAGCGGGCCGCCGAGAATAGCTCTTCACAGACGCGAATGTGGTCATCCATCGAACCACCTACGTCCAGAAACAGCAGCACCTTCACCGCGTTGTGGCGCTCTGGGCGCATCTGCACGTTGAGTAGCCCGGCATCCTTGGCGGTTTCACGGATGGTGCTATCCACGTCGAACTCTTCTAACGCCCCTTGGCGGGCGAATTTGCGCAGTCGCCGCAGGGCCATTTTGATATTGCGGGTGCCCAGCTCCAGCGAGTCATCGTAATCCCGAAAGCGCCGCTCGTCCCACACCTTGGTAGCGCGGCGGTGGCGTGAGCCATCCTGCCCGATGCGAATGCCTTCTGGGTTGTAGCCGTAAGCCCCAAACGGACTGGTGCCGCCGGTACCAATCCACTTATTGCCGCCCGCGTGGCGCTCTTTCTGCTCCTCCAGGCGTTTCTTAAAGGTCTCGATGAGTTCCTCTAAGCCACCTAGAGACTCAATCTTGGCCTTCTCTTCGTCGGTGAGCTGTTTTTCGAACTCGCGGCGCAGCCACTCATCGGGAATCAGCGCTTCGATGGCGGCATCCATGTCCTCAAGGCCCTTAAACCAAGCGGCAAAGGCGCGATCGAAGCGGTCAAAGTGGCGCTCATCTTTGACCATCACCGTACGCGCCACCTGATAAAACGCCTCTATATCGGCAAACACCACGCCCCGCTCGACCACGGCATGAAGATCTAGCAGCTCCCGCAGTGAAACAGGTACGCCCGCGCGCTTGAGGGTTCCAAATAAGCCGATAAACATGGCTTAGCGCCCGCTGTTCTTCTGGCGACGCATCATAAAGGCCAGGCGTTCAAGCAGGTGGGTATCCTGCTCGTTTTTGACCAGCGCACCGGCCATGGGCGGCAGCGCTTTGGCGGGGTCGCGATGGTAGAGCGCTTCTTGCGCCAGCTCATCGGCCATCAGCAGCTTAAGCCAGTCGACCAGCTCTGAGGTAGAGGGCTTTTTCTTCAGCCCTGGAGCGCTGCGCAGGTCGAAGAAAACCTCCAATGCTTCGCGGACCAGTTTTGGGGCAATGTTCGGGAAGTGAACAGCCACAATCGCCTGCATGGTTTCACGGTCGGGGAATTCGATGTAGTGGAAAAAGCAGCGGCGCAGAAAGGCATCCGGCAGCTCTTTTTCGTTGTTGGAGGTGATGACGATGATGGGGCGCTTCTCGGCGCGGATGGTTTCACCGGTTTCGTAGACGTGAAACTCCATACGGTCCAGCTCTTGGAGCAGGTCGTTGGGGAATTCGATATCCGCCTTGTCGATTTCATCGATCAGCAGTACCACTCGTTCATCGGCGGTAAAGGCTTCCCACAGTTTGCCGGGCTTGATGTAGTTAGCGACGTTTTCAACACCTTCTACGCCCAATTGGGAGTCCCGCAGGCGGCTCACCGCATCGTACTCATACAGCCCTTGAGCGGCTTTAGTGCTGGATTTAATGTGCCAAGTGATCAGCTTGGTGCCGAGGGATTCTGCCAGCTCTTCCGCCAGTAGCGTCTTGCCGGTGCCTGGCTCGCCTTTGATCAGCAGCGGGCGCTCAAGCACCACGGCAGCATTCACCGCCTGTTTAAGCGCATTGGTTGCGATATACGAAGAAGTGGAATCAAACGCCATAGTGGGCCTCGGCTTGTTGAAAGCGTGGTGAATATCGGATTCAAACAAGTGTACGTGAGGCAAGGTGCCCAGGCCAAGCAGGCCTGGGCAGATGCGTGCTGAGCTTAGCGTTCGGCTCTCAGACGTTCGGCTTGAGCAAGAGCGCAGTCGCTGAACAAGTCAAACGCACCCAGTGCATCGTCATTGACAAAGGGGTGTGGCTCATCTGAGGCGCGTTGGGTTAGCAGCTCAATACGTTCAATGCTGTTATCGCGTCGCGCATGGTTTGACAGGAAAACATCGACGTTGGCCGCTGCCGCTAAATGACGAAAGCGGGCCCCTGACGCGGAGTATTCGCGAAGCCTTGCCTCATCAGGGCCAAAGTTAAATCCTGTGCCGCCCCATAGCCCGACGTAATGCGTGTCGTTGCCATCATGAACAGGGAAAATCAGCGACAGTGTCCCGGCTGTATGGCCTGGCGTGACGTACATGGAAATGTCTGTATCTCCTAGACTCAGCACGTCACCATCGGCCACGGTGATATCCCTTAGGGGCGGTTCTCCCCAGCGTGGGTTGCTAACGCTGAGTTCTTCTTGTTCCAAAGCCGCCCAGTCTGCGTCTGCCATAAGCACGCGAGGAGTGAAGTTGTCCACTAAATACTGTTGTCCGCCGTAATGATCCCCGTGGGCATGAGTAATGATGAGGTGCGTAATATCATTGGGGTCCAGGCCCAACGCGATAAGCCCTTGTTCAATAAAAGCCTTGGCTTCTTCATCATTATTCATTGTATCGATCAACACGATGCCTTCATCCGAGGTGATTGCCCAACTTGTGACGCCTCGATGTCCCAAAAAGTAGAGATTATCAAAGACTCGGGTCGGCATTGCTTCTGGAGGCGTACGCTCTTCCCGGTGCTCATGGCGATGATTATCAGCACCCGCGGGGCGCTGTCCGGCAACACGCATGGTCATTGTAAGATCGCATAGGCTGTGAAGGCCTGTATGCCCTTCACCTGATGACAGGCCGCGTTGTGCAATGGCCTCGGCTAGAGGCATCGCTGGCTCAGCTATGGCCGCTTGGCTTATGCCGACGGTAAGTAAGGCTGATAGTAATGATGCTTTCATCGTGATAGACCCGTCTTTAGAAATCAATATTGAGACCAGCCCAGTAGCGACGCCCGTCTTCGACATAACCGAAGCTATCCTGACCGATTTCTTTATCAAACAAGTTATAAACGCCCAGCATTACTTGCATGTTTGGCGCAAAAGACCAGCGTGCACCGGTATCCCAGGTGGCGTAAGAGGGAGCTCTGACTGCACGACTGGTGTCTAGCGTAGTGGGCTGACTTTCTTTGCCACGGAAGCTGTAGCGTGTCCAAATGCCCAAGTCTGCGTTTGCTTGCCAATCGACACCTGCGTTCAGTAAGTGTGTTGGCAATTGAGTGAGCGGTTGTCCGGCATTCTCGCCGCTACGCTGCTCTGAATCGGTATAGGTGTAGCTAGCCTGCAAATTAAGCGAGGGAGTCAGCGCATGGGTTACACCTGCCTCGACCCCTTGGGTGACCGCTTTATCGATATTGATGTTGTAAGTAGGATCAGCTCCTGTTTGATTGTGGCCATTGAGACAAATGTCACTTGGACAGGCAGCCCGGCTGATTTTGTCGTTGAAGTCGTTATAGAACGCTGTCACGTTCGCACTGATACCGCCATCACCTTGGTAAAGCAAACCAACTTCATGGTTCACCGAGGTTTCAGGCTGAAGGTTTGGGTTGCCATAGATATCTCCTCCACGGCTGGCTTGCACCCAGCCCGGTGTCAAGTCGCGTAGATTAGGAGCACGGTAACCTGTGGAAACGCCACCTTTTAGGGTCCATTCTGGTTGGAAGTGCCAAACGCCGTACAGCCTCGGACTCAAGTGATTACCAAAGCTCTCGTTGTCATCCAGCCGCAGGCCACCGGTGACTGACACTGTGTCAGCCAGCATCCATTCATCTTCTACAAAGATGGCCCACTGAGATTGAGTGATTTCGGTAAGCGATGCGTTGGCATTGGACGTCGTGTCATTGAGCTGTTCATGCTCATAGTTGACGCCAGCCGTCACGAAATGAGCGCCTAACGGCACCACGACGCGCGAATCGAAAACGGTATTGTTAATTTCGATGTCCCGGCCTCGGTTGTAGCCGGTTTCCTGCTGGAGATAAGAGTCTGAGGTGAAGTGGCTCCAACGGCCTAGATGGGATGCAGAGATATATTCACGCTCATTGTCGGTGGACGACGCGCTGGATCCTGCCTGTGTGAAGCCTGGGCGGAATGTTCGTTCTTGCGCTTGGCGGCCTACTTCAACGTCGATATCGTGGTCTTGATGGGGCGTCCAAGAGAATCGCGCGGATAAGTTATGAAACTCTCGTCCTGCATAGCCGCGCACAATGCGGTCTTCTTCGCGCTTTTGGAACTGGCCTTGCAAGCGGAGCCCTAAGGTATCTTGAATCAGCGGTCCACTGAGGTACAGCTGCTGCTGGTGTTCATCCCCTGATGCTCGGTCTTCTTGATAGGTAGTTTCAAGGCGTAGGTTGCCGCTCCACTCATCGGATACGCGGCGCGTGATGATATTAATGACACCGCCTAATGCTTCTGAGCCGTATAAAGTCGACATTGGCCCGCGAATGACCTCGATCCGCTCAATGGCAGAGAGGGGAGGAAGCCAGTCCTTCTGAAAACCGCCGCCACCATTGGGCTGGGTTTCGCGTGTAGATTGGCGCCGTCCATCTACCAACCACAGCGTGTACTGCACTGGCATACCTCTTAGGCTGACATCTTCTCCGTCGCCACCACCCGTCACCACGACACCTGGTACATCGCTCAGTGCATCCGTGATGTCTCGATAAGCGCGTTGCTCTAGCGATTCGCGGGTGATAACGCTAATTGAAGCAGGCGCATCCGCAACAGACTGCTCGTAGCCAGAAGCAGAAACGACAACCTCAGATAGGGACACATTCTCTTGGGCAGCAGCGTCTAATGATATCAACGCACTGATGGGCAATAAGGCAGACACAGCCAGGGCAGACGGAGTAGAAATGTAATGACGGGTCACCAGCGGATTCTCGAGCAGTCAATTGAAAAATGAATAGAGGTTTACTTTATTTGCTAGTAATTCTTATTTCAATTGAAGCGGCAGGAACGAGATGTTGCGCTTTAAGCGACAGTTAGCAGGCTTTAGAGTTTTTAATCACTAGGCCTTATTCGGCGGTACGATGCCTTGGCGCTGCATTTGCCGATACACCGTTGGCCGTGAAACCCCCAGCTCGCGTGCCACGGCGCTAATGTTCCAGTGGTGTTGCTGCAGCCGTGTCATGAGGTGGCGATCAGTGGCCTCGCTTTCAGGCGCGGTTGGCGTAGGCGTGCGAGTAATGCGCTGGCTGAGGCACTGTTCGGGTAGGTCGTGCACGGTGATTTCATCGCTCTCGGCGGTGGCGAGTGCAAACGCCAGGGCGTTTTTTAGCTGACGAATATTGCCGGGCCAGGCGTAGGCGAGCAGCGCACTGATGGCGTCGGCCCGCAGCCGAGGGGCGGAGCTTGCGCCGCGTTCGCTCACCACATCGCTGAATACTTGGCGAATCACGTAGAGCTTGTCGGCGCGTTCGCGCAGCGATGGTAAGCGCAGCTGGGCACCGTTCAGGCGGTAGTAGAGGTCTTCACGAAACTCGCCCTGCGCAATCATGGTATCGATGTGGCGGTGGGTAGCGGTGATTACCCGAATGTCGACTTTTTCGGGTTTGTTCGCCCCCAACGGCATCACTTCCCGCTCGGCCAGCACCCGCAGCAGGCGGGTTTGCAGGGCCAGCGGCATATCGCCGATCTCATCTAAAAACAGCGTGCCGCCGTGGGCCTGGGGGATCAGCCCGCGCATGCCTTTTGCCCGCCCGCCGGTAAACGCGCCGGGTTCATAGCCGAACAGCTCGCTTTCGATCAGCGCTTCGGGAATCGCCGCACAGTTCACCGCAATAAAGGGGCCTTTGGCGCGGTTGCCGCTATCGTGCAGCGCACGGGCAACCACTTCTTTGCCGGTACCGGTTTCACCGCTGATCAGCACGTTGACACTGGCTTCGTTACGCAGCCGTTCGGCCAGCTTTTGCACTTTACGTATAGCAGGGTCGTCGCCCCCCAGCCGTTCTAGCGCTGTTGGCAGCGAGGAGGCGGGCTTTCCGAGTGGCGCGATGCGCGGCCTGCGCGGCTCCAGCAGGCTAATAAAGTAGATGGCGTTGCTGGCGCGGGCGCGAAACGCCCTGAGCTGGTCGTTGGTCGCGCTGTTGATGCTCAGCACATCGGCAATCTCGCACTCAAATAGTTCACTGAGCATCGGCGCGTGTTGGGCAGACCACGGCAGCCAGCGCTGTTGGTGCGCACTGATCAGTTCGCGGCCGACGGCATTGGCGGCAATCACCTGGCCGTTCTCTTCAATGGCGATAAGCCCACGCCCGTTCACATGCACAAACTCTCGCGAGGTATCTAAGCGCACCATCAGGCAGTCGCGGTAGCGCTGCAGGAAGTAGGCGTCTTCGATCATGCGGGCGTAGAGCGTCACCAGCGAGAGGCTGAAGTTCTGGCTCTCATGCTGAGTGGGCGACTGCAGCGCAGAGATATCCAGCACGGCCATCACGTTGCCTTGCGGGTCGGCGATGGGGGCGGCGGTGCAGGTGAGCGAAATATGCGTGGCGTCGAAGTGCTCCTGGCGGTGGCAAATGATCGCTTGGCGGTCGTGCAGGCAGGTGCCGACCGCACAGGTGCCCGCGAAGCGCTCGTCCCAGTCGGCACCTAAATAGAGGCCCGCTTTGCGTAGCTGCTGGTCTTGGTTGGGGTTGCCGCGAAACTCGACGGTAATGCCGCGATGGTCGGTGAGTAGCAGCACGTAGCCGAGCTGGGCGATTTGCCCATACAGTTGATCGACCCCGGCGCGGGCAACGTGCAGCAGCTCATCAACGGACTCCCGGTGCTCGATCAAGGTTTGCTGGGGCACCACCCGGGCAGGGCGTGGCTGCGTGGGGTCGAGTTGGTACTCGTTGAGGCAGCGCAGCCAGGAGCGGCGGATGGTGGCCTGTGCCGGTAGCTGTGGCGCATCGAGCCCTTCACCGAGCTGGAAGATGTGCTCGATATGCTGGCGCTGCACGGAGGCCAAGCGTGTCGGTGGTAGTGATGGCGTTGGCATGGCGAATCCACACACGATTATTGTTGTACTTCCAGCCTATGCGCTTTGTAGTGGGTGTCAACGAGGCTGTATTACGCCGTTAGTCGTGCGTTACACCTGTAACGTTAGCCGTACACAAGGCGTGACAGGTGTACGCGGTTTGCGCTGTTTTATAACGGTGTGTGGATGTTTGATTGCTTATATTTTTCAATCGCTTATTGACTATTTGGCGCATTTGGCACGGCGGGTGCTTAGGGTTGAGTGTCTTATCGACAGTTCAACAATAACAACGACCTTGGAGTACCCGCGATGACTCACACAGAGGTAAGAACCCCATCCCACGCCAACAGCACCGTCAGCGCATGGCTACAGGAGTTTGATGAGACGCTCCAGGCGCGCGATATCCAACGCGTGCTGACGCTATTCAACGACGAATGCTACTGGCGCGATTTTCTGGCGTTTACCTGGAATCTAAAAACCTGCGAAGGCAAGGAGGAAATCCAGGCAATGCTTGATGCCACGCTGGCCAATACCCAGCCTACCCAGTGGCAGCTTGACGGGGAGGCCAGCGAAAATGGCGATACCGTTGAAGCGTGGTTCACCTTCAAAACAGCCATTGCCAGCGGAAAAGGCTATGTGCGCCTGAAGAACGGCAAGTGCTGGACGCTGCTGACCACCATGCAGGCGCTGGACGATTTTCCCGAACCGCGCAACCAACACCGCCCTAAAGGGGCCGAGCATGGTGCCAATAAACAGCGTGAAACTTGGTTGGAAGCCCGCGAGCGGGAAGAAGCGGAGCTTGGTTACACGCGCCAGCCTTACTGTGTGATCATTGGCGGTGGCCAGGGCGGTATTGGCCTGGGGGCGCGGCTAAAGCAGATGGGCGTGCCCACCATCATCATTGAGCGCAACGAGCGTGCGGGGGACTCCTGGCGCAAGCGCTATAAATCCCTCTGCCTGCACGACCCGGTATGGTACGACCACCTGCCCTACATTCCTTTCCCGGAAAACTGGCCGGTGTTTGCCCCGAAAGACAAAGTGGGCGACTGGCTGGAAATGTACACAAAGGTGATGGAGCTCAATTATTGGAGTTCCACGACCTGCGACAATGCACGCTTCGATGAAGCCGTAGGCGAGTGGATCGTGAACGTGAAGCGCAACGGCGAAGATATCACGCTGCGCCCGAAGCAGCTGGTGATGGCTACCGGGATGTCCGGTATGCCCAACGTGCCCAAGTTTGCAGGCGCGGAGAGCTTCGAGGGCGAGCAGCAGCACTCCAGCCAGCACCCAGGGCCGGATGCTTACGCGGGCAAAAAGTGCGTGATCGTGGGCTCGAATAACTCGGCTCACGATATTGCCGCCGCGCTCTGGGAGCACGATGCCGATGTCACCATGCTCCAGCGCTCCTCGACCCATATCGTCAAGTCGGACTCATTGATGGAAGAAGTGCTGGGGCCGCTCTACTCGGAAGAGGCGGTAGCTGGCGGGTTGACCCACGAAAAAGCCGACCTGCTGTTTGCCTCGATTCCTTACAAGGTGTTGCCCGATTTCCAGCGCCCGGCGTTTGAGGCGATTAAAAAGCGCGACGCTGAGTTTTACCAAAAACTCGAAGACGCGGGATTTATGCTCGATTTCGGTGACGATGAGTCTGGCCTGTTTTTGAAGTACCTGCGCCGTGGCTCAGGTTACTACATCGATGTGGGGGCCTGCGATTTGGTCGCCAATGGCGATATCAAGCTGCGCAGCGGTGTTGGCATCGAGCGTATTAATCCGCACTCCATCACGCTCACTGACGGCAGCGAGCTGGACGCTGATTTAATCGTCTACGCCACTGGCTATGGCTCCATGAACGGCTGGGCGGCACGGCTTATCTCTCAAGAAGTGGCGGATAAAGTAGGCAAGTGTTGGGGTTTGGGCTCCGATACCACTAAAGACCCCGGCCCTTGGGAGGGCGAGCTGCGCAATATGTGGAAGCCCACCCAGCAGGAAGCGCTGTGGTTCCATGGCGGCAACCTGCATCAGTCTCGGCACTACTCGCACTATTTGGCGCTGCAGTTAAAGGCTCGTATGGAAGGGCTGGAAACGCCTGTCTATGGCCTGCAGCCGGTTCACCATGTGTCTTAAAAGCTATGCGTCTTAACAGGAAGGGATACTTATGAGTCAGTCGACGAATCAGCCACAGATGCAGGCCGCAGTGTGGTATGCCGCTAAAGATCTGCGCGTTGAACACGTGCCGGTGCCGATGATCAACGACCCCCATGCGGTGAAAGTAAAAGTCGCCGCCTGTGGTATTTGCGGCAGCGATTTACACGAATATGCCGCCGGGCCAATTTTTATTCCGGTAGGCAAACCGCACCCCATTAGCGGCGAGCAGGCACCGATCATTATGGGCCATGAGTTTGCGGGCGAAGTGGTGGAGGTTGGTGAGAAAGTGACGCGGGTGAAAGTAGGCGACCGTGTGGCTATTGAGCCGATCCTTTCACCTAACAAGGATGGCGCTTACCAGATGGAGCGCTACAACCTGACGCCGCTGCTCGGCTTTCATGGCCTCTCCGGCGGTGGCGGAGGATTTTCGGAGTTCACCGTGATGGGTGAGCATATGGTGCACAAACTGCCGGATGACCTCAGCTACGAGCAGGGGGCGCTGGTCGAGCCTGCAGCGGTCGCGCTGCATGCGGTGCGCCAGAGCAGCATCAAAGCCGGGGATAGCGCCGTGGTGTTTGGTGCTGGGCCTATTGGCTTAATGACCATCGAAGCGCTTAAAGCCGCCGGGGCTGCACATATTTATGCGGTGGAAGTCGCGCCATCCCGTAAGGCTAAAGCCGAAGCGCTGGGAGCCATGGTCATCGATCCACAGCAAGAGGACGCGGTGGAGAAACTGCACGCCTTGAGCGGCGGCGGGGTGGACGTGGCCTTCGAAGTGACCGGCATTCCCGCCGTGCTCAACCAAGCGCTGCACAGCACTCACGAGGGCGGCGAAGTGGTGGTGGTGAGTATTTGGGAGGGAGAGGCCAGCTTTCACCCCAACGACTTGGTGATTAAAGAGCGCACCATGAAAGGCATTATTGCCTATCGTCATGTGTACCCGGCGGTGATGGCGCTGATGCAGCGGGGCTACTTCCGCGCCGAGGATATGGTCACTCAACGCATTCCGCTGGCGGATATCGTGGAGGAGGGCTTTGAGGTGCTGCTGAGCGATAAGGCGCAGGTGAAAATTATCGTCACGCCATAGCGGTACGTTTTTGAAAAGCGAAAGGCCATCTCCGTATGGCCTTTTTTAATGGGATCTTTTTGATGGGCGGTGCCGCTACTCGGCATAGATCATTTTGCGCGTCATCCCGCCGTCGGCGACAAAGTTCTGCCCGGTGATAAAGCCGGATTCTTTGGAGAGCAGAAAGCGGGTGAGCGCGGCAATATCTTCGGGAGTGCCCACGCGCCCCGCCGGGTGCTGTTCGCGGTCGATATCACGGTGCTCCACCGGCTGCTGGCGGCTGGGTTTTTGCCAGTCACCGACTTCAATCCAGCCCGGGCTAACGGCATTGACGCGAATATCCGGCCCTAGGCTGACCGCTAGCGCGTGGGTCAACGCGACAATGCCACCTTTACTAGCGGCGTAGGCTTCAGTATCCGGCTCAGATTGGATGGCGCGTGACGAGGCCATCAGCACCATACTGCCGCCGTGCGGGCGTAAGTAAGCAGCCCCATGTTTGGCGCACAAAAAGGCGCCGGTGAGGTTAGTGTTTAAGTAGGCCTGCCATGTCGCTAGCGAGAGCTGCTCTACCGGGCCATGGAAGGGGTCCGCAATGCCTGCGTTATGCACGATGCCGTTGAGCTGACCAAAGTGGCTGACGGTTTTTTCGAGGCTGGCCGCCACCTGGGCTTCATCGCTAACGTCTGCCGTGAGCGTGAGCATTTGCGACGGGTTAGGCAGCCTTTTCGCAGCGGCGTCTAGGGCTTCTTCATCGATGTCGGTAATGGCGACGCGATGGCCTTCGGCCAGCAGCAGATGGGCGATGCCCAGTCCGATGCCTTGCGCGCCACCCGTTACGTAGTAGGTATGGGGTTTTGTCATGCGTTTTGTTCCAGTGTGAAAAGGGTGTTTACAGCCGTGCCGCCAAGGCAAATGTGAAATAACGATACAGCTAACGACAGCCGCCACAATAATGCATACATTGACATTAACTAAACGAGCTTAGCGGCGCTATGCCCGATGGATAAAATTGGCGGTTAGATACCCTTGAGGTTTTTGCCATGGTGGAGAGTGAGCAAGCGCGGCTAATGGCGTTACATAGCTTAGCTATTTTGGATACCCCACCTGAAGAGCGCTTCGACCGGATTACCCGGCTGGCCACACGCCTTTTCAACGTGGACATTGCCCTGGTGTCGTTAGTCGATGAGGAGCGTCAGTGGTTCAAGTCACGGCAAGGATTTTCGCTGACGCAAACCTGCCGGGAAGAGTCGTTTTGCGCTCACGCCATTCAAGGGAAAGGCATTTTTGAAATCGAAGATGCCAGTCTGGATCCTCGCTTTGACACCAACGTGTTGGTGACTGCCCGACGCGGTATTCGTTTCTACGCGGGTGTTCCACTGGCCACCGCCGACGGTTTTCCCGTGGGTACCCTGTGCATCATCCACTCCGAGCCGCGCCGGTTGAGCCCGCAAGAGCGCCAAGCGCTTTGCGATTTGGCAGCGTGCGCAGAAGACGAGATCAACCGAGCTGGGCTTGAGAATGAGCTTGTTAGCGTGAACGAGGTGAAGCGCCAACTGGCTCACGATGAAGCCCGTCAGCGCTTACTGGCTGAAGCGTTGGCTGCGCTCAACGAAATCAGCACGTCCAATCATTTGAGCCTTGAGCAACAGTTTCAGGAAGCGTTGGCCTTGGGCTGTCGCTACTTACAGCTGGACATTGGCATCATCAGCCGCATCCACAAAGGAATTTTTGAGGTCGTCTCCGTGACGGCCCCGCAGGATGTCACGATGGGAGTTGGGCAATGCCTGCCTTTGGCTAACACCTACTGCGATATGACGCTAAAGAACAATGGTTTTCTTGCCGTCCATAATGCGGCATTGAGCGATCTCAGACATCATCCATGTTACGAGACCTTTGGGCTCGAAGCGTATATTGGAAGCGCTATCCAATTAGGTGACCAGCTGTTCGGCACGGTAAGCTTCTCCTCTGCCGTCCCTCGTCAGCAGCCCTTTGCGGAAACCGACATCCTCTTCATCAAGCTACTGAGCCGGTGGATTGGCTCGGCGCTAGAGCGTCAGCGTGTCGATGCGCTAAAAAGCGAGTTCGTCTCGACGGTGAGTCATGAACTCCGTACGCCGCTGACGGCCATTACCGGCGGGTTGAAGTTGGTACTGGGCGGGGCGACGGGAGAGCTGCCAGAGAGCACTCATAAAATGCTCTCCATGGCGCTGAAAAATGGCGAGCGACTGGCGTTATTGATCAATGATTTGCTGGACGTTGAAAAACTTTTGGCGGGGCAGTTAAATTTCATTTGTCATCCCAGAGAGTTAGGCGTGTTACTTAACGCGGCGCTTCAAGAAAACCAGCCTTATGCGGAACAGTACGGCGTTACTTTGCGTTTAGAGGCGCTATCTAAAGAGCGCTTTATCAACGTCGATGCACTACGCTTCCAGCAGGTTATGGCCAACTTGCTCTCAAATGCCGCTAAATTTTCTCGTTTGAACGGTGACGTCGTTATTTTCTGCGACGAGTGTGATAAAGATGTACGTATCAATATAAAAGATAGCGGCTGCGGTATACCCGAAGAGTTTAGAGCCAGGATATTCCAAAAATTTTCGCAAGCAGATGCCAGTGATCGACGCGTTAAAGGAGGAACGGGGTTGGGACTTTCTATCAGTAAAGCGATTACCGAACAAATGGGTGGCACCATTGGGTTTCAGTCTACCGAAGGAGAGGGCAGCACGTTTTATGTGACGTTCCCTTACGCGGAGGAGCGCCCTCATGATGCGCACTGAACGAAACATCTTACCCGCGGGTTCTCCCTGGTATGCAGGCCTGCTGTTCGCGCTGTTGTTCGTGGCGGGCGTGGCGGGCAACATGCTGCAGTTATCGGTACTGTTTAACGTCTATTTCGTCTTCGGCTCGGTGGCCGTCATGTTGGCCATTGCTTGGTTAGGCATGTGGCCTGCTGTATTGATAGGCGTGGCAGCGGGGCTTTATACCTACGTCTTTTGGGAAAATCCGGTCACCGTCATGGTGTTCGTGTTAGAGGCATTAGTGGTCTCGTGGCTCTATCACCATAAAGTCAAAAACCTGATCATTGCCGCTCTGATTTACTGGATTGCAGTGGCCGCACCGATCGACTTCTTGTTATTCCCTTATTGGCTGGGATGGGGACAAGAGCTGACCCTGCTGGTGTATTTGAAACAAGCCATTAACGGTGTCTTTAATGCGGTTATCGCCAGCGCCATCATCATCTTTTGTGGGTTGTCCAAAAAAACGTGGCTACCGACGGCAGGCGCACTGTTAACGCTCAAACACCTACTATTTTGTTCTCTCCTGTCGGTCACGCTGATGGCGGGTATTCCGCTGATTCTTTATGAAGGCCACGCCATGCGCCAAGGCCAAGAGAACTTCGTCAAACAAAACCTCAATAATTTGGGTAACGAGTTGGTGGGGCGCCTGTCCGAACCCGAAGCCGATCAGCGCTACATGTACCATATTGGCCGGGTACGTGCGGGCAATGACGTCAATATCGGTCTTCTAGACGCAGACGGTGAGCTACTGGCGCAGGTGGGAAACCTCAACTCCTTGACGCTGGCGCCTGGCGATGAGCTCATTGATGTGGGCGAGCGCATCACAATGTGGTTGCCCGGCAATTTAGACAATCCAGCGGTGCGTTTTTCACAAGGCCTTTACACGATCAAGCTGCCTGCGCTCGGCGTGGCAGGCGTCGACCAGGTCGTACTTGAAACACCGGCACTCCCTACCGTCAGCGCCATGGAAGCCTACCGCATCGTCCTGTTTGCGATGTTAGCAGGGGTATTGATCTTCGGTATTTTAGCGGCCGAGCTGTTGAGTCGAACGATCACCCAGCCGCTGACCCGTCTTGGCAAAAAAGGTCGTACGCTAAGTGACAGTATCGCAAACGGCAAGACGCCCACGCTGCCTAGCAGCCGTATCGTAGAGTTCCAGCAGTTATCCGATCTATTGGGCGCGATGAGCGCCGAACTCAGCGATGCGTTCAAACGGCTGCGTCATACGCAAAGCAATTTAGAGCGTGAGGTCGATCAACGCACTAAAGCGCTGGCCAGCAGCAATGACTTGTTGAGCTCAGTGCTCGATTCTGCGGTGGACTTCGCCATTATCGCCACCGATACCCAAGGAGTGATCAAGCTCTTCAACAAAGGCGCTGAAGACCTGTTGGGGTATCAGGCGAGCGAGGTCGTGGGTAGTCAAACGCCCATGTTGTTCCACGATGCCGACGAAGTCGAACAGCGGCTCATCGATCTCAACCAGAGCGTCGGCTACACGTTGACGCCCTTCGAAGTGTTCACGCACCGCGCCGCCCTGGACAAGCGTGATGCCAAAGAGTGGTTCTATGTGACCCGTTCAGGGGAGCGAGTGCCCATCAAGCTGGTGGTCACGGCGATCAAAGACCAACAAGGCCATATCACTGGCTACCTGGGTATTGCCGAAGACATCTCTGAATCGAAGCGGGTAGAGCAGATGAAAAACGAGTTCGTGGCGACCGTGAGCCACGAACTTCGTACGCCGCTCACTTCCATTTCGGGCGCGCTAGGGATGGTGTCTGCAGGCGCGCTGGGCAGTGTGCCGGATACCGTCATGCGTATGGTCAACATTGCACACAAAAACAGCCAGCGGCTGACGCACTTGATCAACGACCTGCTGGATATCGAAAAAATCGCTGCCGGTAAACTGGCCTTCGACATGCAGTGGCAGCCGTTACAGCGGCTGTTGGAGAGCGCCATCGAAGAAAATCGCCACTACCGACACGAGCGTCAAGTCACGTTAAAGCTGGATAACCCCTATCCAGAGGCTCAGGTGCGCGTAGATGGCCAGCGCCTTCAGCAGGTCATGGCAAATTTACTCTCCAATGCGGTGAAATTTTCACCGGAGGGCGGGGATGTCCAGATCAGTGTCGAGAAGCAGGCCCATGTCATCACGGTGAGCGTCAAAGACGCTGGGCCGGGCATCCCCGAGCATTTCAAAGCGCACATTTTCAGTAAGTTTGCCCAGGTAGACGCTTCCGACTCCCGAGCGAAAGGCGGTACGGGGCTAGGATTGGCGATCACCCGTGAACTGGTGGAGCACATGGAAGGCTCGATGGGCTTCACCAGCGAAGAAGGCAAGGGAAGTTGCTTCTGGTTCTCGCTCCCGCTCCATCCGTCCGATACGGTCAGCGGCCCATTGGGCAGTGGCGCTGAGGTTGGTCGGGTGTTGGTGATCGAGGACGATCCCTCCGTCGTCCGGGTGCTGTTTGAAACGTTGTCTCAGGCGGGCTTCGAGGTAGACTCCGCGCTGAATGGTGCCATGGCGTTAGAAAAACTGGCCGAGCAGCGCTACGACGCCATCACCGTCGATATCGGCTTGCCAGACATGAGCGGGTTCGATGTGATTCATGCCCTACGCGAGCAGCATGCCTCGAAGCATACGCCAGTGCTGGTCGTGACGGGCAGCGTAGAGCGGGGCAGAGTGGCTTTAGAAGGGCACCTCGAAGACATCGCTTGGTTAGCGAAGCCCATTCAAGCTCAGCATTTGTTAGCACTACTGGGCGAGCAAATCCAGGCCCATCAAGAGCGCCCAACGCTACTGCACATCGAAGATGATCCCGACCTGCATGCGGTGATTCGTACCATGCTGAACGAACATGCAGAGTGCGACCACGCGGTGAGCGTGGCTATGGCGCGCCGGTTGTTAACCTATCGTCGTTACGATGCCATCATTTTGGATATAGGGCTGCCCGACGGCCAGGGCTGGGATTTATTGGAGCAGATTCGAGAAGCCCAGCCCCGCGCACGCATCATCATTCTCTCGGGACAGCCAATTAGTGAGACAGATCAACATCGAGTTGAGACGGTTTTTTTAAAATCGCGTATAAGCCCGGCACAATTGCTCGAGGCCATTCAACAACGAACCCAACTGGCGCAGATGGTGGATAACGGATGAGTAGTTTAGAGCGTATTTTGTATGTGGAAGATGACCCGGATATCCAAACGGTAGCGGCGCTTGCGCTGGAAGTCGTCGGTGGTTTTAATGTCAAGGTATGCTCCTCGGGGGAGCAGGCGTTGGAAGAAGCGGTGGCCTATGCGCCGGACATGATTCTTCTCGATGTGATGATGCCCGGCATGGACGGGCCATCTACCTTAGCTGCGCTGCGTAAACTGCCGAGCCTTGAGAAAGTGCCCGTTGCGTTTATGACCGCTAAAGTGCAGCCCCACGAGGTGGACCAACTCATTGCACTGGGTGCCGAAAGTGTGATTGCCAAACCGTTTGATCCCATGACGCTGGCTAATCAAGTTCGCACTCTTTGGGAGCAGGCGTGTGGTAAACCGTGATCAACAATCCTTAGAACACAAGCTGGCACTGTTAAAGCAAACGTATCAGCAAAACTTACAGACCGAACTCGCCTCGTTGTGCAGTGTGCTCACGCGTCTTCAACAGACGTTGCGTGCCCAGCTCATGACCCCCGTTGGAGAGGCGCTCGACGATGAAGCGCAAGCGCCTCGGGAAACGCTGACCGATGTATACCGACGGCTGCACAAACTGGCAGGGTCGGCGGGTACGTTTGGTTTCGATACGATCGGCAGCCAGGCGCGCATATTGGAAGGCGGGCTGAAACGCTGGTTGGAAGAGAGCGATCAAGAGATTGACCTTCAACTGGTCAACGTAGTGAGTGGCCAGCTTCAGTCCATGCAAGTAGAGCTGGTACCAAGCCTCCAGCAGGCACCGGCCATCGACGCCCCTCAAGAAGTCAGCGGCACGACCGCCAAGATTTGGCTGATCGAAGAGGACGACAAACTCGGTAAACACATTCGCGAACAGTTGACGAATTTCAGTTACGAGGTGCGTCTGTTTACCTCCGTGCCGGAAGCGTGTCAGCAGATTGCCGACGAGTCTCCTGATATTTTGATCGTGGATGCCATGGCCGGCGTTGGACACTTGGCGCCGCTGCAAGCGCTCTCGTGCCCGCTGCTATTCATCAGCGACTGCGACAGCTTCGATGCGCGTATGCGGGCGGCTCAGTTAAGTGCACAAGGCTATTTTTTGAAGCCGCTGAACATTCCGCAATTGGTGAACCGCCTCGAACAGCTGCTTCAAGAGCGCCAGTCGCCCCCCGCACGTATTCTCGTCGTGGACGACGACCAGCAGCTGGCTGCGTATTACCAGCTCGTGCTGGAGGCCGCTGGGATGGAAGTGCGGATTCTGGATAATCCACGCCATATCATCGATCAACTGACATCGTTTAGACCCGAGCTGTTGCTGATGGATGTACACATGCCGGATTACGACGGCCCCGATTTGGCCTCAGTGGTTCGCCAGTATGACGAGTGGAGCAGCCTGCCCATTGTATTTTTATCGGCCGAAATGGATCTGGGCAAACAGGTGGATGCGCTTAGCCACGGGGCCGACGACTTCCTCACCAAACCTATCCTCGCCGCGCAACTGGTGGCGTCGATTCGCGTGCGAGTGGCGCGTTCCCGTACGCTCTCGGCACTGCTCAATAAAGATAGTCTGACGGGGCTACTCAAGCACGCCAGTATCAAAAGCGCTGCCATCAATGAAATCAGCCGTGGCTATCGCCAGAACTACTCGGTGGTCGTGGCGATGGTGGATATCGACCACTTCAAGTCGGTCAACGATACCTATGGTCATGCCACGGGGGATGTCGTCATTGCCTCGGTGGCGACGCTGCTCCGTCAGCGCCTGCGGCAAACGGACATGATCGGTCGCTACGGTGGCGAGGAGTTTTTGGTGGTGTTGCCTCACTGCAGCGCAGAGGATGGTCGCAAGCGTTTAGAAGACATCCGTGAATACTTCTCTCGGCTACGCTTCAACCAGGGTGATCAAGAGTTTGCCTGTACGCTCTCTTCGGGCATGGTGTGCAGCCTCGATGCGTCAGATCAAGATCGGGATCGTTTACTGGTATTGGCGGATGAGGCGCTTTACCGCGCCAAACGCGGGGGCCGCAACCAGGTGTGCCAGTAGCGCTATCCGTCGACGGCGCTGGCATGATTCGTTATGGAGCAACGCAGCAACAATTGCGCACTGCTGGTGCGCTTTTGCCGACTGGCAAGCGATGCACGTCTTTCGAACACGGTTTATTTTTTATAACGCTATGTATTTAAATAGAAATATATTTATTGGCATGCGGCTCGCTATACAAACGGTAAGCAGCAAATGAACAGAGTCATTTAGGTCACTTGCGTGACGACACTCGATGCTCTCCCTTCTTTGCGACGTTGCTAAGGCGATGCCTGGCAACCCACCGAGTGAGCTGGCGTGCTCCACCTGGGTCCCCTTCGGGGGACTTTTTTTATGCCTGCTTGTCGGGGCCGTTGGTTAATAAAAGCTATCAGAGTCAGAAAACCTATAATAAAATTTCACAGGAAATTTGGAAACAGTGTTCGTATACTATATATTGTATAGGTTAGCTAGTGTCGACCAGCACCAACCCCAAGCAAGATGCAAGAGGATGACCCTGATGAGCAAAATGAAATTGATCACCGCCGCTATCGTTTCAGCCAGCGCTTTCATGGCGAGCCAAGCCGCTATGGCTTATGAAGCGGGCGATGTCTTTGTTCGCGGCGGTGTTGCCCAAACGGACACGGGCTCAGGTAATGGCAACGTTGGTGGCGCAGACCTCAACGTACAAAGCGCACGTGGTTTCACTTACGGTGCGGGCTACCTGTTTAGTGACAAATTTGGCGTTGAGCTCAACAGCTCGGAAAAATTCGAGCATGATCTGAACACCACGCCCGGCGGTAGCGCAGGTAGCGTAGATCGTCTGCCGGTGAACCTGCTGGTGAACTACTACCCGATGGGTGGGTTGGATTCCAAAGTTCAGCCTTACGTAGGCCTCGGCTTGAACTACACCAGCTTCTCTAGCGAGCCAGCTAGCTTGAGCATCGATGAGAGCTATGGCGCGATTGGCCAAGCGGGTGTGGATCTGGCAGTGACGGATAACGTCATGCTGAACGGCTACGTTAGCTACGCTGACGTGAGCGCTGATATCAACGCGGCTGGCGCCACCATTGGTGAAGTCGATATCGAGCCTGTGACCATCGGCGGCGGTATCACTTACCGCTTCTAATCAAGGCTTGTTAGGTACACGCCCGGCTCACTGACGTGAGCCGGGCGTTTTTTGTTGGCCAATCGTTACAGTGTTAAGTTATCTGAGCCGCTATCCTTCACCAAAATATTGTCCTCGATGCGAATGCCGCCGCAAACGGCAAGATGGTCGACCAGCGTCCAGTCGATGGGGTGGGGCTGCTTACGCAGCGGCGCGAGCAGCATGGGGATGAAATAGAGTCCTGGCTCGATGGTGACGACCATGCCGGGTTGCAGTGTCCGGGTGAGGCGCAGGGCAGGGTGAGCTTGAGGTGCTGGTGATGGCGTGCCGTCTGGCTGCATCAACCCGGCCACATCGTGTACCTGAATACCCAACGAGTGCCCTAGCCCGTGGGGGCAGAAAGCACGCGTAATACCTGCTTCCACGGCGCTTTCTGCGCTGCCGGTATACAGCCCGTGTGCGACCAAGATATCAGCCAAGCCTTGGTGCATTTTTTCATGCAGTGCAACGAAATCGACGTCAGGGGCGATGTGTGCAATCAGCTCATCTCTGAGGCTGTGCATGGCGGTAATTAAATCGCCAAATTCGCTAGGAGCATCTGGGCCTGCATGGGTGCGGGTAATATCGGCGCAGTAACCTCGAAAACGTCTGCCCGCATCTACCAGCAGGCTGTAACGCTGCTTGGGGGCTGACAGGTCATAGCGCTGATAGTGTAAGACCCCGGCATGCTCATTCAGCCCGATAATGTTTTGGTAGGGCACGTCCGATTCTCGCTGTCGGCTGGCCCCCAAATAGGCGAGTTGCACATCCAGCTCGGCAGCTGCACCAATAAAAGCCGCGTTGGCCGCCTGATGACCTGCTACCGCCAGCCGGTTCGCCTCACGCAGGCAGGCAATTTCATAGGTGGATTTCACCATGCGTAGCTCATCAAGCTCCCGCACAAGCGCTTCCGGGTGCAGCGTAGCCACATTGGAAAGCAGCGCGGCGCTCTCAAGCTCCGTCACATCGCCAAGGATAGCCGCTCGGCCCGAGAGCGGTGGGGTGATTTTATCGCTACATAGATGCACATCGAATTCAGCGACCCACGGCTCTTCAGGTAGCTGTGTCGGCAAGTGCCAAAAGTCGGCGGGCGCGTAAAGATAGAGCTGAGGGCGTTGATCCGGTTGAATCACCAGCCAGCTATGCTGAACGTCTGCTAGACCGACCCAGTGGATGAAGTGGCCGTAAGACTGAAAGCTGGTGGCGTGATCGTCGGCAAAGTGGTTGCGTGCGTGGCCGCTATAAATCGCCACGCTATCCAGCTGATGAGCCGCCATGCACTGCTGGTAAGCGCGCTGTAGCGACGCGATATGCTCGCGCTGCTGTTGGTGTAGGGTTGCTGACATAAAAGGCATCCTTTCAAGGTCGGGGCGGGGTGAGTTCGCTCCACAGGCTATCGAGTTCGGCGTGGTGTTGGCTTTGGTGACGATAAAGCCGCAGTTCCATGGGGACGTCCCAGCGGCTGTCACCCGCTCTCACCAGAGCGCCGCTGGCGAGCTCTGCCGCGACGTTGCGCTCGGGTAGCCAGCTCATGCCGTAGCCCAGCAGCACCAGTTCTTTGATGCCCGCTGCATAGAGGTTCTCACTTTGCGCCGTTAGGTACGTACTTTGGGGGAGTCTCGCCAGGTGCGCTTTGACCGCCGAGCCTAACAGCCCTCGCTTGGGATACGCCAACCACGGCACTGGCTGCTGGCGTGAGCCGGGTAGCAAAGCGCAGGCAGTGCCATCCCGCGTCAACCCGGTTACGGGGATCAGCCGCTCATGGCCGATCACCCGATACGTACAGGCGCTGGTATCGATGTCCAAATCGCAGCGCCCAACGGGCCAGTAACAAATCGCCAAGTCGCACTCTGCCCGGGCAAGCGCTTGAAAGTAGTCGCTGGCCACCCAGCCCGTGGCGCGCAAATACGGTTGAATACGCGCCTGCCAGCCGGTTCTGGCGAGCCATTCCGGCAGAAAGTGCGCCAGCAGACTTTGCGGTGCGGCCACCATGATGCGCCGCTGCTGCCCGGCGCTGATTTCACGAACGCGGTCGCGTGTTAAGCGAACCCGGTCGGTAACCTGTTCGCATAGCGTCAAAAACTCTTCTCCCGCAGGCGTTAGCGATAGCGGTAGCGTTTGCCGATTGATCAGCGTAACGCCCATCTCCTCTTCCAGCAGCTTAATGCGCCGGGAGAAGGTGGGCTGTGTGACGTGCTGTTCGTCGGCGGCGCGGGAAAAGTGTCGCGTTCTGGCCAGGGCGATGAAGTCTTCTAGCCAGCGAATTTCCATGCCTTACCTCGCAAAGCGGCCAAGCGTATAGCGGTTGAAAGGGCCGCGCTCATAGGCGGCCTTCCTCAACAGCGTGACACGCCACGCGGGTGCCGTCATCCTGGGTTTTCAGGGCTGGAACTTCCTGTTTGCAGCGGGCGTTGGCATGGGGGCAGCGGCCATGAAAAACGCAGCCGCTAGGTAGGTTGACCGGCGTCGGCACTTCCCCTGAAAGACGAATATGCTGCGGGCGGTCATCTTCCAGGCGGGGGATCGCTGACAGCAGCGCCTGAGTATAGGGGTGGCGGGGCTTGGCAAACAGCGTTGCCGTCGTCGCCACCTCACATACCGTACCCAAATACATCACCGCCACCCGCGTCCCGAAATGCTCGACCACCGCCAAATCGTGGGTAATGAACAGATAGGTCAGGTGACGATCTCGCTGAGCATCCATCAAAAGATTGAGCACCTGCGCCTGGATCGATACGTCCAGCGCTGAAATGGGCTCGTCGGCCACGATAAATTCGGGGTCGACGGCGAGTGCGCGAGCAATCGCAATACGCTGGCGCTGTCCGCCGGAGAACTCGTGTCCAAAACGCTTGCCCCAGTCCGGGTCGATGCCCACTGAGCGCATCACGTCTTCGACTTTGTCGAGGATTTGCTGGCGGTTCCAGTCGGGGTGGTGCAAGCGCAGCGGCTCTTCCAGGGTTTGCTGAATTGTCATACGCGGGTTTAGCGACGCGTAAGGATTCTGGAAGATCATCTGCATGCGCTTGCGGTAGGGCAAGAGCTGCTTTGAGCTAAGATTGTCGATGCGCTGGCCGTCGTAACGAATCTCACCTTCTGAAGGTGAAATTAGCCCCATGACCGTGCGCGCCACGGTGGATTTGCCGCAGCCAGATTCACCCACCACGCAGAGCGCTTCGCCGCGTTTGATGTCCAGGTTCACGCCGTTAATGGCGTGGACATACTCCTGATGGCGAACCAGCTTGCCGCCTTTAAAACGTAGCTGTTCCAGAAAATCACCGGAGAGTGAGAAGCGCTTTTTGAGACCGCGAATTTGTAGCAGTGACTCGCTGCTCTCTTCATTTTGGGTCGGCATGGTCGCTAACGTTTCCGCCTGGGCGTTCATAGGCTTTCCTCCTTCAAGCGGCGATCTTCCAGCATTTCCGCCACCATGTGACAGGCCACGCGACAGTTTCCAGAATCAACGAAATCGGGGACTTGCTGGGTGCATGCAGGCCGAGGCTGACCGTCGGCACGGTTAATAAAGTCGCAGCGGGGGTGAAACGCACAGCCGCTGGGCAGGTTAGAGAGCGACGGCATGCTGCCACGAATCTGATTGAGCTTTTCCCCTGGCGTTGCCATCTGCGGCAGTGCGTTGATCAAACCTTGCGTGTAAGGGTGCTGCGGGTCGTTGATGATTTCCCGCGTGGGGCCTTGCTCGATGACACGGCCTGCGTACATGACCAGCATGCGCTGAGTCACTTGGCTCACCACGCCCAGGTCGTGGGTAATCAAAATCAAGCCCACGTTGTGCTGCTCACACAGCTCCAGCAGCAGCGCCATGATTTCGGCCTGGATCGTCACGTCTAGCGCCGTGGTAGGCTCGTCGGCAATGATGATGTCCGGGTCGAGCAGCAGGGCGATGGCGATAATAATACGCTGGCGCATCCCGCCGGAAAGCTCGTGGGGGTACTGGTCTAAGCGCTTTTCCGGAGAAGGGATCTGCACCTGGCGCAGCTTATCCAGGGCGATGGCACGGGCTTCTTTGGTAGAGATGCGACGGTGTGCCTTTAAGCACTCCACCATCTGTTCGCCGATGGAGAGCACTGGGTTCAGCGTCATCATCGGATCTTGAAAGATCATCGAAATGCGGTTGCCGCGCACTTTGCGCAGGCCTCGCTCCGACATGCTGTTGAGCTCTTTCCCTTCGAAAGTAATGCTACCCCCGGCAATAAAGCCGGGCTTGGCGATCAAATTCAGCAGTGAGAAAGCGGCGACGGATTTACCCGCGCCAGACTCGCCTACAATACCCAAGCGCTCGCCGCGCTCTAGGGTGAAATTCACGTCGCGCAGGGCGCGCACTTCGCCCTGGCGCAGGGCAAAGCGGACATCGAGTTGAGAAACTTCAAGAAGTGCCATGGTGTCCTCAGCCTTTGTAGAGTCGTGGGTTCATGACATCGCGCAGCCAGTCGCCCAGAAGATTGATTGACAGCACCAGCACTACCAGCACCGCACCGGGGATCAGCGTGATCCACCAAGAGCCTGATTGAATATAGTCAAAGCCTGCTTTGATCAGCGAACCCAGCGAGGGGTGCGTTTCCGGCATACCCAGCCCCAAAAACGACAGCGCCGCTTCGGAGATGATGGCGTTGGCAATTTGCACCGTGGAGATAACGAAGATCGGTGACAGCGTGTTCGGCAGCACATGGCGGAACATGATGCGTTTACTCCGCAGGCCCATGACGCGGGCGGCATCCACGTACTCTTTGTTTTTCTCGGCCAGTACCGAGGCGCGCACGGTACGAGCATACTGGGGCCATTCAGCAAGGCCGATGATCAATATCAGCATCAGAACGGCGTACTGGCTGTAGAACGCGCTGCCCAGTGTGGCTTTCACCACGGCACCCACGACGATGGCTACCATCAGCGTCGAGAACGAGAGCTGAATGTCGGCCAGGCGCATCAGGAATGCATCGACACGGCCACCCAGGTAGCCGGCCATCAGGCCGAAGGTCACCCCCAAGAGGGCTTGTAGTGCCACTGCGCCAAAACCGATCAGCAGCGATACCCGCGTGCCGTAGAGAATGATCGACAAAAGGTCGCGCCCCTGTGCGTCGGTGCCCAGCGTATACATCTCGTCGGCGCCATCGATCCAAAAGGGCGGCAGCTCGGAGGCGAGAATGTCGATTTGCGCCAGGTCATAAGGGTCGGTCGGCGCTAAAAGCGGTGCTGAAAAAGCCGCAATGACGAGGCAGATGAAGACCGCCAAACAGAGTTGCGCCGTGCGGTCGCGTTTGAAGCTGTACCACAAGAAGGAGTCGCGCATGCGCTCCCAGCGGCTTGGGGCAGTGGACGTGGTAGACGTGGTCATGCGGGCTTACCTGTCAGTTTTACAGTGGGGTTCACGAAGCCGTAGATCAGATCCACGATGGTATTCGTAACCACGAAAATGACGCCGACAATCATCAGGTAGGTAACAATCAGCGGAATGTCGGCACGGTTGATGGCGTCAAGGAACATCAGCCCCATGCCCGGCCATTGGAATACGGTTTCGGTCAAAATGGTGTAGGCCACCATAGTACCGATTTGCACGCCGCCCACGGTAATCACCGGCAGCATGGTGTTTTTCAGCGCGTGCACGAAATAGACCCGACGCATGGAGATCCCTTTGGCGCGGGCATACTTCACGTACTCGGACTGCAGCACTTCCATCATTTCTGCGCGAATCAAACGTATGAACAGCGGCAGCATGATCGACGCCAGCGACACGGCGGGCAGCACCAAGTGCTTCAAGCCGTCCCAGGTCACTAGGTTGGTATCCCAGTGGCCCACGACGTGCACCAAATCATAGCCACGGCCAAAAGACGGCATATTGCCCTCGGTCGAGAGCAGGCCGTTGAGCCAAGCGCCCCAAGCCGTGCTTTCGGGGAACAGCGAGACGGTGATGCCAATCGAAAAAATTTGAATCAACACGATGGCGGTCAAGAAGACCGGGATCGAAATGCCGATGATCGATGCGCCCATGAAAAATCGGGAGATGGGCGAGCGCGGTTTGATCGCGCTATAAACGCCAATGGGCACCGACAGCAGCACGATTATCAGCGTGGCGGCAAAAACCAGCTCAAGGGTAGCGGGCAGGTGCCGAGCAATCACTTCCAGCGCCGGTTCGCGGTAGAAATAGGAGTCGCCAAAATCCCCTTGAACGGCATTTTTGGCAAAGCGCACGTATTGAACCAGGAAGGGGTCGTTGAGCCCCAGCCGTTCACGAATGGCTTCGCGTTCACTTTCGGGGACCGACTGTCCGACCATCTGCTGTACAGGGTCACCCAGGTTATCCTGGATGGCGAAGGCCAGTACACTGATGACAAACATCACCAATATTGCGTGCATCAGCCGCTTGATTAAAAAAGCAATCATGGCGTACGCCACCTATGTAGGTTAATCAGAGAAGCGCCGCATCAGGGCCGTGGCGGCCCAAAGAAAACGCTTCGCCCTCCAGCATGACTGGAGAGCGAAGCATCCTTGCGGGTTATCGGTTCTGCGTGGGGCTTAGCGCTCGATCACCAAGTCACCCAGGTAGGGGAAGTCCAGTGCGCTAACGACTGGTTCAACGTCAACGCCTTCCGCTGCGGCGTAGGCAAGGTTTTGCCAGTGCAGCATGACGAAGCCGACGTCTTCATACAGCATGGCTTCGGCTTCACGCAGCATCTCGTTACGTTTCTCGAGATCGGTTTCGCCATCGGCTTCCGTCACCAGCGCGTCGATCTTTTCGTTGCAGTAGCTGCCGTAGTTGTACTGGCCAGCACCGCTCTCCTCATCGATACAGAACGAGAGGTACTGGAAGAAGTTGGCGGTATCTTCGGTATCCGCGTGCCAGCCGATCATGGCGATGTCGGACTGACGGGTGTCGTACTCAGGCCAGTACTGGGCCAGCGGCATAGTGCGCAGATTCACCGTGATGTTGATGCGTGCCAGCATGTTGGCCACCGCCTGGGCGATTTGCGCATCGTTCACGTAGCGGTTGTTCGGCGCGATCATGTCGACGGTGAAGCCCTCTTCGTAGCCCGCTTCGGCCATGAGTGCTTGGGCGCGCTCCAGGTCGTAGCGAGGAACGAGATCCGGATTGTGGCCAGAGTAACCTTCCGGAGAGAACTGGCCAGCCGGTGTGGCGAAGCCGCGCATTAAGCGGTCGGCGATGCCTTCCTGATTGATGGCCAGGTCAACGGCTTGACGAACGCGAGCATCTTGGAAGGCTTCAACGCGCTCTTCGTTGAGCTGGAAGCCGATGATACGGGTGCCGGGCACTTCGACCAATTCCACACCGTCAGCGTCACGCACACGATCCAAGTCGTTGGGCGGAACGGCATCGATGAAGTCCACGCCGCCAGACAGCAGGGCCGCCACGCGTGAGGCGTTTTCGGCAATCGGCGTTAGGATGATTTCAGAAACGTTGCCTTCGCTTTCGGTGTCCCAATAGTCTTCAAAACGTTTGAAGTCGACGCGGACACCCTGGCGGCGGTCGGTCACGATGAACGGGCCGGTGCCTGATACGTTACGTGAAGCAAACGAGTTACCGGCTTTGACGATCTCGGCTTTGTCGTTACCCTCTTCGGTTTCGCCTGTGTAGAACTCGCTATCCATCGGGAAAATGTAGGTGGCGAGGTTCAGCAGCAGCGGATAGGGCTCAGACGTGGTGATTTCGACGGTGTAGTCGTCGATGGCTTCTGCGCTAGCCACCGGGTCAAAAATGGCGCGGTAGTCCGGGCTCTCTTTCAGACGCTCAATGGTCCATACGACGTCTTTTGCTGTGAAAGGGTTACCGGAATGGAAAGTAACGCCTTCGCGCAGGGTCATGCGCATGGTGGTGTCGTCTACCTGCTCCCACTCGGTTGCCAGGCGCGGCTCGAACTGGAAGTCTTTGGTCCAGCGTACCAGCGGATCGAAAGCAAGATGCGAAAAGCGCAGCACGCCGCCCGAGAGCTGCTCATGCAGGTCCAGGGTTTCAGGGTCGGCAGAGTAACCGATGCGCAGGGTTTCAGCGCTAGCCGTCATCGGCAACATGGCAGTTGCTGCTACGGTCGCACCAATCACGGAGGCCAGTAGTGTCTTCTTGAGCGTCATCTTTGTTCCCATGCATGTTGTTTATTGTTCGCTTTGCTGGGCGAGTCGCAGGCGCGTCACGGACCAGCAAAACAGACACGGTCAGCTCGTAAGCTATGCTGACAACATAGAGAGAGGTGATAGCGTCATACAATCGAAATAATGACTGGCATCATTCATCTGCTAAATGATGGGGCTAACGGCGCACGTTGGAAGCAATAGGATTAGACAAAAGTCGATGCGTGTCAGCGGTGGGTTAGGCTAGCCTCGAACCGATCACATAAGGCGTAGTAGACGATGTTCAAACAAGGAGTTGGCTGGCTGCTCGCCAGTGCATTAACCTGCGGCTCGTTGCTGGCAGGCGCTGACGAAACGGCGAACATAGTCGGAACGTTGGACGGTGAGGAGCATGCTTGGTTCGTATTACGACAGGGGGACGACTCCAATGCGACGTTTATGGAAGTCGGCGATCAGCGCCAAGTCGAGGTTACCGGCTTCATCGACCCGTTGGAGTGGGATGCCCAAGAGGCGCTGGTACTGAGCTTCGTGTTGGAGGGTGACGAGCTCGTCGCGGCCAAGGTCATGCAGCTCATCGGTCATACGGCCATGCCACCTCTCTATACCTCGGAAGGGGGCAGTGTCGACGTGACGTTGAACCACGGTGAGCAGCAGGGACGCGAGCTACATCTAAAAGGAGAGATTCAAGGCGTGCTGGCACTGCAACGCGACGCGAATACGCCCCCCAACACGTCGGAGGGCATCGATATTCACGTCCACTTCGAGCTGGTCGCGCAAAGGGTGGAGTTTTAAAGGCCGTTAGTGAGCGCCAAAGCGCTGCTGCAGCCAGCGGTTGATCTCATCCGATTCATAGAGCCATGTCGCTTGGCCGTCATCATGCTCAATTTTCAGGCAGGGGACTTTGACCTTACCGCCGCCCTCCAATAGGGCCTGTTTGTGGTCGGGGTCTAGCTGGGCATCTCGACGTTCGATATTGAGCCCCAATCGTGCCATCTCTTTGCGCACTTTGATGCAGAAGGGGCATGTCCGAAACTGGTAGAGCGCGAGTTTCTGGCAGGCGGCATCCACCTCGGCCTGCTCTTCAGGCGTGCGTGTAACGGAGGCGGGCGTCGAGAGCTTCTCGGAGATCAGCATGACCGGGGCCAGCAGAACGCGAACACCTCTAAAAAAGTAACGAATCAATAGACGCATGATGGACTCCTCTCCTGGGTTGCGGATCACCGCGCAGGGTCTGGTAATGGAAATGGTGAAGAAAGGGTGGGCGCATCCTGCAATAAATCGCCTCCATTGTCACTTTCTCTACCCTGCACGCCCTCTCTTCCCGCGAACGAGGTGAGCAACACCGCTTGGCGTGCTAATCTCAGCGCTCGTTGATTGATGTGTCTAGTAAGTTCAATCGTTTGAAATGGTTAGGAAGGGAGCGCTCGGCCCATGCGTCTACACATAATTGGTATCTGTGGCACCTTTATGGGGAGCCTTGCACTTCTCGCACGGGAGTTGGGTCATGAGGTGAGCGGCTCCGATGCCAATGTGTACCCGCCAATGAGCACCCAGCTTGCCGAGGCGGGCATCACGTTGATGGAGGGCTATCGCCAGGAAAATCTCTCGGAGGCCTTCGACGTGGTGATCGTCGGCAATGCGCTCTCACGTGGAAATCCAGAGGTAGAGGCACTTCTTAATCGTGGCCAGCGCTATACCTCGGGGGCGCAGTGGCTAGCGGATTACGTGCTGCCAGGGCGCCACGTGATTGCGGTGGCCGGTACCCATGGCAAGACCACCACCGCAAGCCTTTTGGCGTGGCTGCTGGAAAGCGCCGGACTATCGCCCGGTTTCCTGATTGGCGGCGTACCGCGCAACTTCGGCGTGTCCGCTCGGTTGGGGGCTCCCGATGCGCCTTTCATAGTAGAAGCCGATGAGTACGATACGGCCTTCTTCGATAAGCGCTCAAAATTCGTTCACTACCGGCCAAACGTTGCGGTGATGAACAACCTTGAATTCGATCATGCCGATATCTTTCCTGACCTCGCTGCCATCGAACGTCAGTTTCACCATCTGGTACGTATCGTGCCCAGCCAAGGGCATCTGCTGGTGGCCGATCAGCAGCCCGCCTTGGAACGGGTGCTATCGATGGGGGCCTGGTCTCCCGTAATCCGTTTTGGCACCGACCACGGCAGCCAGTGGCAGCTGCGACTGGAGCGTCCCGATGCCAGCCGTTTTCAGGTGTTGCATTTAGGTGAGCAGGGCGAAGAGGATAGCGTCGTGGAGTGGTCGCTTACGGGCGAACATAATGCCCGCAACGCCCTGGCCGCCCTGGCCGCGGCACGCCTTTGCGGGGTGAATTTGGCGCGTGCCTGTGCGGCGCTGGCGCGCTTTCAAACGCCACGGCGTCGCCAGGAGGTTCGAGGAGAGGTCAACGGCATCCAGGTCATCGATGATTTTGCCCATCATCCCACGGCCATTGCCGCCACGCTGCAAGGCCTGCGCGCCGCTACCACCAAAGGACGTTTGCTGGCAGTGATCGAGCCCCGCTCCAACACCATGCGCTTGGGCGCTCTGCGGGAGCGTTTGAGCGAGAGCGTCGCCGAGGCGGATGCCGTGTTCTGGTTTCAGCCCAGCGGCGTGGCCTGGTCGATGGAGTCGCTCGTAAAGGCCCAAGGGGAGCGGGCCGCGCTGTTTGATGACATCGATGCTCTGGTCGATGCTGTGGTCACACAGGCGTCACCCCTCGACCGTATCGTGGTGATGTCGAACGGTGGCTTCGACGGCGTGCATGAGCGATTACTGGACGCATTAACCAAGCGGGAGCAGGCGAAGTGACGACGACGTTTAAACCACCGGTAACCGTAGCCCTCACCGGTGCCTCTGGCGCGCAGTATGGCTTGAGATTGATCGACGTGCTGGTGGACGCCGGGCACGAAGTGTGGGTGATGATTTCCAAGGCGGCGCATATGGTGATTGCGACGGAAACCGACGTCTCCCTTCCGGCGCAGCCGCAGCGTTTGGTCGAGGCGCTGACCGAAAGAAGCGGTGCGCAGCCTGGGCAGATTCGCTGCTTTGGCCGTGAGGACTGGATGGCGCCAGTGGCGTCTGGGTCGGGGGCTCCGTCGGCGATGGTCGTTTGCCCCTGCTCGACGGGCACGCTTTCGGCAGTGGCCACCGGCGCGAGCAATAATTTGATCGAGCGCGCGGCGGACGTCGCCATCAAAGAGCGCCGCACGCTGGTGATGGTGCCCCGAGAAAGTCCGTTCTCACCGATCCATTTAGAGCACATGCTGGCGCTGAGCCGCCTGGGCGTGGTGATCCTCCCCGCCGCGCCGGGGTTTTATCACCGCCCGCAGCGCCTGGAAGATTTGATCGACTTCATCGTAGCCCGCATTCTCAACCAGCTGGGGATTGCGCATACCCTGATGCCGCGCTGGGGCGAAGAATCCCACGCCACCGGGACCTCTCGCGATGCACAAAACAAGGACGGTGAGCCATGATGTCATGGGCGACGCTCTCGGTCTTCGTACCTACGTTTCTTTTCGTCTCGTTAACGCCAGGGATGTGTATGACCCTGGCCATGGTGTTGGGGATGACGCAAGGCGTCAAACGCACGCTGTGGATGATGATCGGAGAGCTGATTGGCGTCGGGTTCGTGGCTGCCGCCGCAGGGGCGGGCGTGGCCGCGCTGATGTTGCGCCAGCCAGAGCTGTTCGTCGCCTTCAAATGGGTGGGCGGTGCCTATTTGGCTTACTTGGGTATCATGATGTGGCGCTCCCGCGGGCGGATGGCCATTCCCAGTGAGCTGGATGCCGGCCCGGCCGCCGGTCGGCTTCAATTGGCGATGCAAGGGTTGGTCACGGCGGTCGCCAATCCGAAAGGGTGGGCATTTTTCATGGTGCTGCTGCCTCCGTTTTTAGACGGCAGCAAGCCGCTAGCGCCGCAGCTCAGTATGTTGATCGCAGTCATTCTTACCATCGAATTTGCCAGTATGCTGGTGTACGCGACCGGCGGTAAGACGCTGCGTAAGCTGCTGGGCAAAAGCGGGAACGTCAGGCTACTAAACCGTATTGCCGGAACGTTGATGATAGGTGTCGGCCTGTGGCTCGCGCTGGGCTAAGCGGCACGCCATCACACGGGCGAGAAAAACACGACGCGGGTACCCACGCATAACAGCGACCCTAGCAGCAGCGCAGCCCAGGGGAGTGGCGGTAGCGGTGCCCGGTATCGGCGCTGCCAGTTAATTTGAATCATCGCGCAGACCACCAACCCCAGCAACGCGCCGCCGATGAGGTCACTCAGCCAGTGAACCCCTATGGCCAAGCGTGAGAGCGCCATGGGTAGCGCCGTGGCCATGGCCAACCAATACACCCACATACGTCGCTGTCGAGGCAGTCGCGAGGCCACGAAGGCAGCGAGCAGTCCAACGATGACGACCCACGTCGAGGTATGAGCGCTGGGGTAGGAGAACGACCCCGTGAGGTACTCCGGCGTCTCGGGCCTGGGCCTGGCGAAAACGGCCTTACCCAGCGTGTTGAGCGCACCGATGCCTCCCATGGCCACCGCGCCGTGCGCGAGCACGTCCCACCGCTTGATCCACGTCAGCCAAACGACCCAGGGAAGTGACAGAGCGGCGATGCCCGCTTTATCGCCTATTTGAGCAAGAAGCAGGCTCGTTTCGGTTAGCCAGTCGGCGCTTAGCCATGAAAAAAGCCGCTGCGCTTGAAGATCGATCATCAGCGGTTCGGGATGCTGTACCACCAGCAGTGTCCAGGCACAGGTCAGCGTCAGTGCGAGGAGCGATAAAAACAGCGATGCCAAGGGCACCTCGCCGCTACGGCTCATGGCCAGCCAGGGGCGGCGCATGACGGGCACGCGTCGAGCCAAACGCGCTACGGCATAATACACGCGTCCGTGCCGTCCTACCTGGGCGCGCCCCCAGGAGAAGACGACGGCCAACCCCACGACGCTGGCTGCCATCACGAGCAAGGCCATCTCCACGTTGGCAGGCAGGTCGAGACGCCGCTGCCAAGTGTGGCCCAGCAAATAGCCCGGCAGCAGGTAGGCGGGCGCCCAGAGTAGCGCCGAGGCGACGTTGGCCAGCAAGAACGTGCGTGCGGGCATGTGCATCATGCCCGCAACGAGCGGAATGATCGGTCGTACCGGACCGACGAAACGGCCAATGAACACGGAGTAGACCCCGTAGCGCTCGAAAAAGCGCGCGCCCCGACCCAGCCACTCGGGATGTTGCGATAGAGGCCAGCGTGATACCACGTGATCGCGGTGGCGTGCGCCCAGCCAGTAGCTCACGCCATCGCCCAGCACGGCGCCCACGAACGCCGCGCCGAGCAGCCATGGCAGGGCAATCATCTGATGCCCTGCCATGGAGGCGGCTGCTGTCATCAGCACAACGCCGGGAACCAGCAGCCCCACCAGCGCGAGAGACTCGATAAACGCGATGCCTAGCACCAGAAGTACTAAAATCTCTGGAGAGGGCGATAGGGAGAGTAACGACTCGGTCATCGGCAAAGACGCATCCGTGGGTAGAAAGTCAACCGTTAGCCATCGCGTCGGCACGCGCTTCCAGGCGCTGTACGTAACGCTCGAAACTCTCTTTGCGCAGCGGCAGGCAGGTAGCAATGCGCGCTTCCAACTGACCGGTCTCGACCAATACGCAGCGGGACAAGGCTCGCTGCAGTCGCTCGCGCACGAGCAGGGCGCCACTCTCACTGGTGTCGGGCAGCACCAGCCAGAAGGTGGCGTTCCCCGCGCGTCCTAGCAGGTCGTGGTCGCGGCAGCGGCTATTGACCTCTTGGCACAGCGCCCCCAATAGCGCCGTTTGGGCACGCTGGCCAAACTGCTCTTCTGCCATGTCCAACTGGGGAAGGTGCAGCACCAAAACGGCCAAGCGCTTATTCAGCATGGCGGCGCGTTGGAACTCATTGTTCAGGCGCTCTTTCAGCGTATCGATGTGGTAAGCATTGCAGTCGCTGTCGTTAGGGTCCGTAGCACGCAGTAGCGCTCGGCGTCGGGCGTGTTCCCAAGGAGGCAGCGCAAGCAGTAGCACCAATACCACCACGCCCAACGAGAGCGGCGCCGCGTCGAAAGGCGCCAGCCATCCCCACGCTACCAAGCACACCGTGTTGACCGCTAGCGCACTCCATAAAGGAAGCAGTAAGAACGTTGCCGCAAGGGGCAGGCCCAGCCAAAGAGAGGCCGTGTCAGGGTGGGCATGCACGGCGCTCAATACCACGACATACGTGCTGATCAGTAACAGCGTGCGGGGGAGCGCGGGCTGTGTGCCCTGGGCCAAATGCATCAATAGACACACCAACAGCAATATCGACACGAATAGCGGCACCAGCAATTCACGATAGCTGCCCATGGCATAGAGCCATAGCGTATAGGCCGCCATCATGACGATGCTCGCACCATAGGTTGACGTCATTAGGCGCTTAGACGAGATGAGCGTGTTCATGCAGCCTCGCGTAACGGGGAGGTCGGAAAGCGGCTGAGTTCTTCGAGGGTCAACGATGCCAGCTCGATGTCCATGAGCGGCTTGTGCTGCGTGAGCACGCTATCCGGTAGCGCTGCCAGCAGCAGCGTGCGGCGGCTAGCGGCTTCACTGGGCGTTTTGGAAAGCATCAGCGTAGCTAGGGTCGTGCCGTTGAGGCGGTAGACGTTCTCGAAGTCGTAGGTGAGTTCGCACAGCTTTTGCGCTACCTGCCAGAGCTGATGCCGTCTTACCCGAAAGAGCAACACCTCGGCGTAGATGGCTTCCCGTTCAGAGCGTGTCTGTTCGCGCATCAAATCGCGCAGTAGCTGCTCGCCTGCCCAAAGATTCAAACCCGGGATCAGGCGCAGCCGTTGGCGAATGGCGCCGTTGATCGCCAGCAGTTGGTGGGTACGCGACATGGCTAACACCATCAAAACGGTCAGGGAGAGTGTCATCAGCAGCCAGGCGGGGAGTGATATGAGCGGCGCCAGCACAAGGCAGCTGGCAAACGCCGCGCAGCCGTTGAACACGGCAGCCCACCGATGCTGCGGCAGCATGAAGACGGCCCCCCACGCCCAAATGAGTAGCGCATGACGTTCGGGGGCGGTCGCTATCAGGCCTAACAGCAGTGTACCGGCCAGCATTTGCCAGGGCAGGCCCCGGGAGCGGCGATGGCTAAAGTCGAGAATGAGGGCAGTCATCAATAGCCAGCCGACAGAGAGCCACATCATAACGGCGGCCGCCGGCGCGTCGCTGGGCGTCCAGAGAGATAAGGCGACGGCTGCGGCGAGCAAGTTGGCCCTCAATAGGCTGATTTTGTATTTGCTTTGCATGGTGGCTTACTATCTACCTGATGGCGAATGGCCCAGTGGCCCGTAGCATAACGCATTGCTTGGCCTCGTCCTTGGAATCACTCAGTATAATGTTCATTGGCAATACGACACGCCTCACTTCATTGGCAACGCTCACGACATAGGGAGATCGCATGCGCGGTTCAGATACATTCCAACAAGACGCCCAACACCATCTGGCAGCCGGGGATGTACCCGCGTACATGCAACAGCTAGGACAAAGCGCCCGAGCCGCCGCCAGCGCCCTGCGTCGCGCTGATACGCACGTCAAGAATCAAGCACTGGCCGCCATGGCCAAACGTGTCGATGCGGCGCGCAGCGATATTTTACAGGCCAATGCTCAAGACATGCAGCGTGGACGGGAGAATGGACTGGATAACGCGCTGCTGGATCGTTTGGCGCTCAATGACCAGCGCATCGACGCGATGATCGAGGGTCTGCGTCAAGTGGCGGCCTTACCAGACCCGGTCGGCGAGATAGATGGGATGAGCTATCGGCCCAGCGGTATTCAGGTGGGGAAAATGCGGGTGCCGTTGGGGGTGATCGGTATCATTTACGAGTCGCGTCCTAACGTGACCATCGAAGCGGCCAGCCTCTGCCTGAAATCGGGCAATGCCTGTGTGCTGCGTGGCGGCTCCGAGGCAAGCGCTTCCAACGCAGCGCTGAGCCGCTGCCTGCAAGCAGGGTTGGCCGATGCAGGGCTACCCGCAGGCAGCGTGCAAGTCGTGGCGACCACGGACCGTGCGGCCGTCGGCGAGATGATCAGCATGCCGGCCTATATCGACGTGATCATTCCCCGTGGCGGCAAGTCGCTGATCGAACGTATTTCCCGCGATGCCAAGGTGCCGGTCATCAAGCATTTGGACGGCGTGTGCCATGTCTACATCGATACGACGGCCGACCCCGCCAAGGCACTGGCGATTGCGGTCAATGCCAAAACCCATCGCTACGGCACGTGCAACACCATGGAGACGCTGTTGGTGGACGCGCCGGTGGCGGATATCCTACTACCTGAACTCGCCCGCGCGTATGCCGAACACGAGGTCGAACTGCGTGGCTGTGAGCGCACCCGTGCGCTGCTGCCCCAGGCGCTCGAAGCCACCGACGCGGATTGGCAGGCAGAGTACCTGGCCCCCATCTTGGCGATCAAGGTGGTGGACGGCATCGAGGAAGCCATCGAACATATCGAGCGCTACGGCTCGCACCATACCGACGCTATCGTGACGCAGGACTACTCCCTGGCAAGACGCTTCATGGCAGAAGTGGATTCGAGCTCGGTGATCGTGAATGCCTCTACTCGCTTTGCCGATGGCTTCGAATACGGTCTGGGGGCCGAAATCGGTATTTCTACCGACAAGCTTCATGCTCGGGGGCCGGTAGGGCTGGAAGGACTGACGACACAGAAATACATCGTGTTCGGCGATGGTCAGGTTAGGCAATGAGTGAGACGCCACACCACCCGCAGCCTCTGCGGGTGGGCATGATGGGAGGAACGTTCGACCCGGTTCATCATGGCCACTTGCGCAGCGCGCTGGAAGTGCGAGAGGCGCTAGGCCTGGATACGCTGCACATGGTGCCTGCGCCGCAACCGCCCCTGCGCGATACCCCTCAAGTGTCGCCAGCCCAACGTTTGGCGCTCTTGCAAGCGGGCATCGGCGACGCCCCAGGGATCGTGGCGGATGATCGTGAGCTTCACCGAGATGGCCCCTCCTACAGTGTCGATACCCTGGCCGAGCTTCGCCAACAGTATGGCGATGCGGTGCCGCTGGTCATGGTGATTGGCTACGACGCCTTTTTACGCCTGGCGCACTGGGATCGCCCAGAGCAGGTATTTTCATTGGCGCATTTGGTGGTCATTGCGCGTCCAGGCTATCAATCGCCGTGGCCGTCGGCGCTGACGGAACTGGTCGGCGATCGTGAAGTCAGTAGTGTCAGCGAATTGATGGCGCGCACGCGTGGCGGCGTTTTACGGTTAGAACTGCCGTCGCTGATGGCGATTTCGGCCACTTACATACGCCAACGGTTGAAAGAGGGAAAAAGCGTGCGTTATCTGGTGCCTGAGGCGGTGGAGCAGGCGATTTTTCACGAGCGTCTTTATCAATCCGATGAATAGCGCTGGCAGTCGTGAAAGAAGCCGTTACAATGGCCCGCTTGCAGGCTGATGCCACGTAAAAGTCCAACGTTAGTCACGATACTCTCTATCACCACAAGGGGTTGCCTTTAGGAGTCATGCACATCGATACACTGAAAAATCTAGCGATTGACGCGCTAGAAGAGCTGAAAGCACGCGATATCACGCAACTCGACGTTGCGAAACTCACCGAAGTGACCGACCTGATGCTCATCGCCAGCGGCACTTCTACCCGTCACGTGGCTGCCCTGGCGCAGAACGTGGTCGAAAAAGCCAAAGCGTCCGGTCTTCATCCTCGCGGCGTAGAAGGCGGTGACAATGCCGATTGGGTCTTGGTCGATTTGGACGACATCGTCGTACATATCATGCTGCCTGAAGCCCGTGCGCTGTATGATCTCGAGCGTCTTTGGGCCGACTTGCCCAGCGATGCTGGCGCCATCGGCGAATCGCTCAAACAGTTCGAAGAGCGAGCCACGATGTCATGAGGATTCGGCTGTTAGCGGTGGGTACCAAAATGCCAGCGTGGGTAGAGCAGGGCGTTGAGACCTACCGCAAGCGGCTTCCTCGGGATTTCACCTTAGAGATCGAAGAGATCCCACTGGGTCAGCGCGGCAAAAATGCCGATATCGCCAAAGCGCGTGCGCAAGAGGCGCAGCGTATCCGCGAAAAGCTGCGGGGGGATGAAATCGTCGTTGCACTGGAAGTCAAAGGGAAGCCTTGGACCACCGAGCAGCTCGCTCAAGAAGCAGATGCTTGGCGCATGGAAGGGCGAGATGTCGTTCTGCTCGTCGGTGGACCCGACGGTTTGGAACCTTCGCTGTCTGCCATGGCGGACAAAGCGTGGTCCCTCTCGCCCCTGACGTTGCCTCATCCGCTCGTTCGAATCATGCTGGCAGAGCAGCTTTATCGTGCCTGGACCCTCTTGGTGGGACACCCCTATCACCGATAGGCGCTACGCGCCGCTGGAACCTAGGTTGCGTTTACTCCCCACTGGGGCCGCCGCTTTTATTGTTTGTGAGAGTCATCTGTTGCCATGCCCCAGCGCCGTGACACGCTAAAAAATCCCGAGCAAGAGCTGCGTATTTTCCGTGTCCGGGCGCTGCTTGCCGTGTTGGTGGTGGTAGTGCTCACCAGCCTGTTGGTCAGTCGGCTAGGCTATCTGCAAATCGTGCAGCACGACCTCTACAGCACCCGCTCTGAAAAGAACCGCGTGCGAGTCGAGCCTTTGCCACCCAATCGCGGGCTCATTTATGACCGTAACGGCGTGCTGCTGGCGGAAAATCGCCCCACCTACAATCTGACCCTAGTGCGTGAGCGGGTAGACGACCTAGACGACACTCTCGCTCTGCTGGTGGATCTTCTCGAACTGCCCGACGAAGAGATCGAGGCATTCCAGGTGCGTTCCCGCCAGCGCCAGCGACCCTTCCAGCCTGCGCTACTGATGAGCGACCTGAGCGAAGAGCAGATCGCTCGGCTGGCCGTCAATCGCCACCGTCTTCCCGGTGTCGAAGTAGAAGCGCAGCTGCTGCGCTATTACCCCGATTCAGAAGTCATGGCCCATGCGTTGGGATACGTTGGGCGTATCAATGCTGACGAGCTGCAAGAGCTTGATCCAGGCCGCTATGCCGGCACCCACTTCATTGGTAAAACCGGCGTCGAGCGTTTCTACGAGACCGAGCTACACGGCGAAGCGGGGCTGCGCAAGGTCGAAACCAACGCGCGTGGGCGCGTGCTGCGCGAGCTTGGTCGTACCGATCCAGTGCCTGGCGCCAACCTGACCCTGACCCTCGATCGCTCCTTACAAATGCTCGCCTACGAGCTGTTGGACGGTCGGCGTGGTTCCATCGTGGCCATCGTGCCCGATACCGGTGAGATTTTGGCCATGGTGTCGACCCCCGGGTTCGACAGCAACCAGTTCGTTACCGGCATCGATGTGGCCTCTTATCGAGCGCTGCAGGAAGACATCGACCTGCCGCTGTTCAACCGGGCCATTCGCGGCCACTACCCGCCGGGGTCGACCATCAAGCCGTTCTTGGCATTGGCGGGGTTAGTGGAGGGCGTGATCACCCCCGACAGCACCATCAACGACCCTGGTTACTATCAACTGCCCAACGACTCGCGCCGTTACCGCAACTGGCTACGCTGGGGGCACGGACGGGTGGATATGGAGCGCTCCATTGCGGTCTCCAACAACACCTACTACTACACGCTGGCGCACGACCTGGGCATCGATAAACTTCACGAGCAGATGACCAACTTTGGTTTTGGTCAGCGCGTGGCTCACGACGTGCAAGGGGAGAGCACGGGACTGATGCCCTCGCGGGACTGGAAAAGAGCACGCTTCAACCAGCCGTGGTACCCCGGCGAAACGCTGTCGGTGGGTATCGGTCAGGGGTATTGGCAGGTCACACCGCTTCAACTGGCCAGCGCCACTGCGGCGCTGGCCAACCGCGGGCACTGGGTGAAACCGCGCCTGGCCCTGCGCATTGGCGATGAGCCCATGCCCGAGGAGCTTCCCGATACGCTGCCCGATATCGAGCTTGCCAACGATAACTGGTGGGATCGGGTGTATAGCGGTATGGAGAAAGTGCTCAGCGGTAGCGAAGGCACCGCACGCCGAACCGGCGTGGGTCTGGAGTACCGTATGGGGGGCAAGTCGGGGACGGCCCAGGTGTTTTCCCTGGGGCAGGACAAGCGCTATAACGCCGAAGAGCTGGAAGAGCGACTGCGCGATCACGCCCTGTTCATGGCCTTCGCTCCCATCGACGATCCGCAGATTGCGGTGTCGGTCATCGTCGAGAACGCAGGGGGCGGGAGTACCCATGCCGCGCATTTGGCGCGGGCGATGACCGATGCGTGGCTACTCGAAGAGGATGCCCCCGAGGTCGATGACGTCAAAGAGGTGCTCGAAGAAGATACTGCCAACGTGGAGGGTAACTAGCGATGCCTTGGCAACTGATTACCCGTTCCCTGAGGCGTTACCCGACGCGTCCGCCCGATAGCGGTATCGCTCGGCGTAAAAGTATCTGGGAACGCATCCATCTCGACCCATGGTTGCTCGGCATGCTGCTGGTGCTCATGGGGGGCGGCCTTCTGGTGCTCTACAGCGCTTCGGGGCAGCGACTCGATACCGTCATCGCTCAGGCCATGCGCTTTGGTGTCGCCCTTGCGGGTATGGTCATCATTGCGCAGTTCTCGCCGTCGACGTTTTTACGCTGGGCACCGCTGGCGTACGGCGTGGGGCTCGCCATGCTATTGGCCGTGGAAATTGCCGGTGATGTTGGCATGGGGGCCAAGCGCTGGCTGGAAATTCCAGGCGTCATCCGTTTTCAGCCCTCTGAAATGATGAAGTTGGGCGTGCCGCTGATGGTGGCGGCCTACTTGAACCGCTGCCAGTTGCCTCCTCGGCTTCGCGATATCGTCGTGTGTGCGGTGATCATCGGCGTGCCGGTCGTGCTCACGGCGATTCAGCCTGACCTTGGCACGTCGCTGTTGGTGGCCAGTGCGGCGTTGATCGTGGTGCTGCTTGCCGGGCTGTCCTGGAAATTGATTGGGTTAGTGGCTGCATTGGGCGCGGCGGGCCTGCCGGTACTGTGGATGAACATGCACAACTATCAGCGGCAGCGGGTGCTCACGTTTTTGGACCCCGATAGCGACCCGCTCGGTTCCGGGTGGAACATCATTCAGTCCACCACGGCCATCGGCAGTGGCGGGTTGTGGGGGAAGGGGTGGTTGGAAGGCACCCAATCCCAGCTCGAGTTTTTGCCGGAGCGTCATACCGATTTCATCATTGCCGTGCTGGGCGAAGAGTTTGGTCTAGTCGGCATGCTGGTACTGCTGGCACTTTACGTGATGATCGTGGGGCGCGGGCTTTGGCTTGCGGCATCGTCTCAGGACACGTTTGGGCGTCTGTTTGCAGGTAGTATTATTCTGACGTTTTTTATCTATGTCTTTGTCAATGTGGGCATGGTGAGCGGTATTCTGCCCGTGGTGGGCGTACCGCTGCCGCTGGTCAGTTATGGCGGCACCTCCAGCGTGACCTTGTTAGCGGGGTTCGGTATTCTCATGTCCATACACGCCCATCGGCGGTTACTGCCACGTTAACGACATCAACCGTGGCGGTACGAATTCACAGGAGTGGTGAGTCAATGAACAGGGCGCGAAGTCAAGCGGGTGGCTATGCCATTGCCATGCTAGTAGCGTGTTCGGTCCCTGCGGCATTTGCAGAGGAAGCAGTCAGTTTCGACCCTCGGCAACACCCGCAGACCCAGCCGTTGGTCGAGGAACTGACCGAGCAGGGAGTGCCAAAGGAGTGGCTCGAGCAAGCGCTGACTCAGGCAAGCTATCGCCAAGAGGTGCTGGACGCCATGGCGGGGGCGGCAGAGCGTCGGCTGCGCTGGTTCGAGTATCGCGATATCTTTCTGACCGAGCAGCGTATCGTCGAAGGGGCCGCGTTCATGCAGACGCATGCCGACGCATTGGCGCGTGCCGAGGCCGACTACGGCGTGCCGCCGGAGGTCATTACCGCCATCATCGGCGTGGAGACCTACTATGGTCGCCATAAAGGGCGCCATAAGGTGCTGGATTCCCTCGCCACGCTGGCCTTCCATCACCCGGCGAGGGGGGATTTCTTTCGTGGCGAACTCGCCGCATTCTTGACGATTGCCTACCAGCAAGAGGTAGAGCCAAGCTCGCTCTACGGCTCCTACGCCGGTGCCATGGGCTATCCCCAGTTCATTCCTACCAGCTATCAGGCGTATGCCGTCGATTTCGACGGTGACGACAAACGCGATTTGTGGAATAACCCCGTGGATGCGATTGGCAGTGTCGCCAACTACTTTGCTGAGCACGGTTGGCAACGGGGAGGGGCGATTTATCATGAGGCCAAAGGGCCTGAGACGCGCCCCGACGCACTCCGCTTTAACCAAACGGTGCGCCCGGATACCACGGCTGCCGAAGCCGCCGAGCAAGGCGTCGTGACGGAGGCGTCCCTATCGCCCGACACGCCGGTGATCCCATTGGTGCTAGAGTATGCCGATGGGCAGGAGCGCTATCGACTAGGCGAGACCAACTTCTACGTCATTACTCGCTATAACCACAGCCACCTCTACGCCATGGCGGTAGCCGAGTTGGCAGAGGCCATCAAGCAGCAAGCCGAGGCTGAGCATGATTAAACTGCGAATCGATGTGCGACTTTTGAGCGGCTCGCTGCTGGTGGCGGCCTTGGTCAGCGGCTGCGCCAGTTCTTCCTCTCCGCAGCGGGTGGCGGGGGAAGCTGGGGGCGCAAGCCCGGCGCCCGCTACTCCCGCTCCCGCCAGCGGTGAGCGCTACGCCATGACCGGCGACGCTTACCCGGTAGCCCCGCCAGACGTGAGTACCGTGCCCGATGCCGAACCGCGTATCGAAGCCCCTTCTCGGGCGGGCAACCGGTCGACCTACGAAGTGTGGGGCGAAACCTATCACGTGCTCCCCGATTCGCGCGGCTACGCGCGCCAGGGAACGGCCTCCTGGTACGGTGAAAAATTCCACGGCTACGCCACGTCCAACGGTGAGATCTACGACATGTACAAAATGTCGGCAGCGCACCGTTCGCTGCCGCTGCCGACCTTTGCCAGAGTAACGAGTTTGAACAACGGTCGTTCCGTGATCGTTCGCGTCAATGATCGTGGTCCGTTCCATAGCGACCGTGAAATCGATCTCTCCTATGCGGCGGCGGCTCGTCTGGGTATTCTCGATAACGGGACGGGGCCTGTCCGCGTCGAAGCGATCGACCCCGCCCAGTGGCTGGCGGAGCGTGGTCGTGGTGGTAGCGCTACGCCCTCTCAAACGGCACCGGCGGCGCCTGCCGTTGCCGCGCGGACGCCTGCGCCATCGGCTCGTCCCGCTGCAGCGACAGCACCCGAGCCAGGCAGTGGCGATGCCATCTATTTACAGATTGCCGCGTTAGGCAGTGCCGAAGGGGCACAACAGCTTCAACAGCGGCTCTCGGGTGAGCTTCCCCATGGCGTTCGCGTGAAAAGCGATGCCGATGTTCACCGCGTACAGGTGGGGCCAGTGAGCCCCCAGCAAGAGACACAGGCCCGCGAAGAACTCCGTCGTGCAGGCTTTCCTCAAGTATTTGTCGTGAGATAATAGCTCTCAACATGTGCCCAAGTGGCGTGCTATGCGCCGCCATATTCTTTGTCAGTGAGAAGTGTGTGATGAATGTATTGATGTCAATCCGCCGTACCGCCAAGCTCTGCCTCTTCGCGGCCATGACGGCTGTCATATCCCCTGCAATGGCGCAGGTGATTCCTCAGCCGCAAACGATCATTCCCGCGCCGCCGCAGCTTGCCGCGAGTTCGTGGATTTTGATGGATGCCAACAGCGGGCGTATTTTGGCAGAGCATAACTCTGATGAGCGTCTACCGCCGGCGAGCTTGACCAAACTGATGACGGCCTATCTGGTTGAGCGCGAGCTGGACCGTGGCACCATCAATCTGACCGACATGGTCAACATCAGTGAAAATGCCTGGCGCACCGGCGGCTCCAAGATGTTCATCGAAGTGGGTGACCGCATATCGGTGGATAACCTGCTACACGGCATCATCATCGTCTCGGGTAACGATGCCAGCGTGGCCATGGCAGAGCACCTGGCGGGCGGTGAAGCGCCGTTTGCCGACCTGATGAATCAGCACGCCACCCGGCTTGGCATGAATGACACTAATTTCATGAATGCCACCGGCTTGCCCCATGAGAACCACTACTCGACTGCCCATGACATGGCACGCCTGTCTCGCCATATCATCAACGACTATCCCGAACATTACGCGATTTACTCTCAGCGCAATTTCTCGTTCGGGGGAATCGATCAGCCGAACCGCAACCGCCTGCTGTGGCGCGACCCGTCCGTGGACGGCTTGAAAACCGGCTGGACCACCGAGGCAGGCTACTGTCTGGTCTCTTCGGCACAGCGGGATGGCATGCGCCTGATCTCTGTCGTGATGGGCACCAATTCCGATGAAGCGCGAGCCCAGGAGTCGCAAAAGCTGCTGAGCTACGGCTTTCGCTTCTACGAAACCATGAAACTGTATGAGCGTGGTGCCGTGCTGGCAACGCCACGCGTATGGGGCGGTGACATCAACGAACTGCGTGTGGGCGTGGATGAAGAAGTCTTCATGACGCTGCCCCGGAATCGTAACGAGGAGCTGCGCGCTCGCCTGAACCTGGATGCGGACATTCACGCACCCGTGGCCGTGGGTGATGACGTCGGCACCCTGGAAGTTTACCTGGGCGAAGAGATGGTGGGTGAGCGCCAGCTGGTCGCGCTGGAAAATATCGAAGAGGGCGGGTTGTTCAAGCGTCTGTTCGATCAAGTGCAGCGCTTCTTCAGTAACTTGATCAGCAATTTCACCAGCTAAATTGCCGGTGGCGGGCCCAGCCTCGACGCAATACACCTTGTATTGTGAGGGGCTGGGCCTTATTTATTGGGATTAGCTCAACGATTCACTTATTTCCAAAAGGCCAGTTATGAAAAAAGGTGCCAAGCAAGGGCTCCGTGATTTACGCCAGCCCGCGGCCACAGAGCCACCGAAAATCACGTTTCCCTGTGATTACCCGTTAAAGGTCGTCGGCGATGCCGCCGACGATTTCCCAGCCGCCGTTTGTCAGGTCATCGTGCGTCACGCCCCGGACTTCGATGAAACCACGCTGGAAGTCGTGGACAGTCGTAATGGACGTTTCCAGTCCGTGCGGGTGACGATCGTGGCGACGGGTGAGCAGCAGTTAAGTCAACTGTTCGACGACCTGAAAGCCACTGGCCGCGTGCACATGGTGGTGTAATCATGAACCACGACGCCCCGATCGCGCTGCATCGCCTCGGCCATCGCTCGTATCTGCCGGTATGGGAAGCCATGCGGAAACTCACCGATACCCGCGACGAACACACGGTGGATCAATTTTGGCTGGTCGAGCATGATCCCGTGTTTACCCAGGGGCAAGCTGGCAAGCCGGAACACCTGTTGATGCCGGGCGATATCCCGGTGGTGAAGACCGACCGTGGCGGGCAAGTGACCTATCACGGCCCGGGCCAAGTAGTGCTCTATCCGCTGCTGGATGTGCGGCGGGGCAAGATCGGCGTGCGCGATTTGGTCACGGCGCTCGAGAATGCCGTGATCGATGTACTAGAAGCGCACGGTGTACGCGGTTGGGCCAAGCCCGATGCACCGGGGGTCTATGTGGACACGGCGCTGGGGGAGGCCAAAATTGCCTCGCTCGGCCTGCGTATTCGTCGTGGGGCCAGCTATCACGGCGTCGCGCTGAACGTCGACGGCGATCTGTCGCCGTTTGCGCGTATCAATCCCTGTGGTTATGCGGGGATGCAGGTGACCCGCCTTGCCGATGTAGCCGAGCTTTCGTCCGACAAAGACGTTGGCGAGCAGTTAGCCTACGCCCTGGCAGCGCGACTGAAGCGCACCTTGGTGAGCCCGTCGTAGTACGCAGGGGCGGTGTTTTTCGGTAGGAGTGTCTTGCGAAAGAGAGACGCCTGCATGGAGGCCCATGCAGGCGTTTTAGCAGGCTAGCCGACGTTGAAGGCAGGAATGCGATTGCTGTCGGGCTCTTGGCCCGGTACGGCTGCTGGCGCGGCAAGGCCAAGGTTGTTCTTTTCGAACACGCGGTCTGCTCGGTAGCTAGAGCGTACCAGCGGACCAGACGGCACTTCCATAAAGCCTTTTTCCAGGCCCAGTACCCGGTAGCGTTCAAACTCTTCCGGGCTGACCCAGCGCTCGACCGCTAAGTGGTTTTTGGTGGGGCGAAGGTATTGGCCTAATGTCACGATGTCCACGCCAATGTCGCGCAAATCATCAAAGGTCTGCAGGATCTCTTCGTCCGTTTCACCCAGCCCCAGCATCAAGCTGGTTTTGGTGATGATGTCGGGGCGGTACTGTTTGGCGTGGGCCAATACGTCCAGCGTTTTGCGGTAGCCCGCGCGCGGGTCGCGCACTTTGCTGGTCAGCCGCTCTACAGTCTCGACGTTTTGCGCAAATACTTCGAGGCCAGAATCCACCACGCGCTCGATGGCGGCTTTGTCGCCGTCGAAATCCGGCGTGAGGGCTTCCACGACTACCTCGGGCGTACGTGCCTTGATGGCGCGGATGCAGTTGGCGTAGTGAGTGGCACCGCCGTCATCGAGATCATCACGGTCGACGGACGTCAGCACGATGTAACGCAGGCCCATCAGTTCCACGGATTTTGCGGTGTTTTCCGGCTCTTCGCGGTCCAGCCAGCCTTTTGGGTTGCCGGTGTCCACCGCGCAGAAGCGGCAGGCTCGCGTACACACGGACCCCATCAGCATGATGGTGGCGGTGCCATTGCTCCAGCACTCGCCCATGTTGGGGCAGTGGGACTCGGCGCACACGGTGCTCAATCGGTGGGTGGCCACGTTCTTCTTAACGGCTTCGAAACGCTCGCCGCCGGGGATTTGCGCGCGCAGCCACTTGGGCTTGCGCTCGAGTGAGGGGGCTTCGGCCTGCGCTTTGCGCTGCTTCATGCCATCTTTAATCACCGTCATGCCGTGTTCGTTACGGAATTTTTCGCCGCTGGGCACGCGCTGGGAAGGGGTGTTGCTCATAGGAGAGAGCCTCTCTACTGTGCGGCTGGCAAAGGGAACCATCACGCGACGTACGCTGCAAACGAGGTTTGTCTAACGGGGTCGCTCGGCAACTGCTTGCCATGCCCTGAGTAACGCTAACTGATACGTAGGTTGTAGATAATGTAACATATCTGGCAATCAACAAGACACCGCCAACCACTACTCATCATGCGCCAGCGAGAGGGCGGGCAGACAAGAAACGCCATGGCTGGGGAGCGGACTGCCGGGGGCCTGAAAGTGGCGCTGGAACTCGCTCAAATGCTCACGGACGAAGCGCAGAAAAAGCTCGGCCACCGGGGTGGGAAAGTAATCCCGGCGATAGACCGTGCACCAGGCGCGACGGATTGGAAAGTGCGGCAGTGACAGCGTCGCCAGCAAGCCTTGCTCCAGTTCGCGCTGCACGGCCAAACGGGGTAGCACAGCGACGCCCAAGTGCGCCATGACGCCTTGTTTGATCGCCTCGTTAGTGCCCAGCTCGATACGGTGTGCCAGCCCCACTTCTTGATCCACGGCTAGCTGCTCAAAGGCACTGCGCACCCCCGACCCCGGCTCTCGCATTAGTACGAAGTGGCGCGCGAAATCCGCCAGCGTTGGCTGTGTCATGCGCAGCAGCGGGTGCTCGGGCCATACTACCGCTACCAATTCGTTTTCGAGAATCGGCATGACCACCAGATTGTCGTCTTCCGGCACCATGGCCATGATGACGACATCGTCCTGCTGCTCGGCCAGCCGCTCGAGGGCTTGGCTACGATTGCAGACCTTAAGACGCAGCTGCACGTCCGGGTAGCGGGCACGAAATTTTGCCAGCAGGTAGGGCACGACGTATTGCGCGGAGGAGACCGCTGCGATGTTCAACTTGCCGCTGATTTTGCCGTTAATATCCGACAGACTCATCTGCAGTCGAGAGAGCTGGCCAAAGATTTCCCGCGTCGAGAGAGCGAGCGTATCCGCGGCAGGGAGCGCGTGAAGCGTTTTGCCTGCGTACTTGAACAGCGGCTGGCCCAGGGCTTGCTCGAGCTGGCGGATCTGCGCACTCACGGCGGGTTGGGTCAACCCTAACTGCTCGGCTGCTCGGGAGTAAGAGCGCTGACGATAAACCGCTTGGAACACCTGTAGCTGGCGGAACGTTAAGCGGTTGAGCAGCGTAGGGGATGACATAACCACCTCGGGTAAACTTTCTCGATCATGCGATGCGCGATCGCTGGCAGTGCCGATGCGGCTGCAAGCGTGGCTTCATTGGCGAAATGCTATCACTGATTCAACGCTACCGCCTTGAAAGCTTGGCGGTATATAAATACGGCAGTGGCGGCATTCATGAGAGGCCCATCGTAAAAGCGGCTGGTAATCATCGACGTTAGGCAAGGAGTGGCCTAAACTATATTGCATTGCAGCATCATGGCTTCGGGCTTGGTGCCAGGCACCAACCCAACGGGAGACTCTATGAACTTTCTCGCAAACCCTCTACTGACGTCGACATCGAGCGGTGACGCCCTTGCAAGCATGATGGACCCCTTCGGGTTCGGGCGTGCCGCCATGAATTACTGGCGCGACAGTGTCGAGCGTAACATCCTTTACTGGGATGTCATGCGTGAACGCGGTAATCAATACCTAGCGCACATGGAGCAAACCAAGCCCAATGTGCTGGGGTTTGAGACAGAAGTGTTGATGGATGGGCGTACGCTGCCCAACCCGACGAACTATGAGCTGCTACGCGTTCTGCCGCCCAATGATACCCACATCGAACCGGGTAAACGGCCTTTCGTCGTCGTCGATCCTCGCGCTGGCCATGGGCCGGGCATCGGTGGGTTCAAGCCCGATAGCGAGCTGGGTGTCGCTCTCAGAGCGGGGCACCCCTGCTACTTCATCGGCTTTTTGCCGTTTCCCGAGCCCGGCCAAACCGTCGAGGACGTGGTCGAGGCGGAAGTGGCGTTTTTACGCCATGTGATCGAACTGCATCCAGAAACCACCGAGAAGCCCATGGTGGTTGGTAACTGTCAGGCGGGTTGGCAGATCATGATGGCCGCCGCGCTAGAACCGGATGTGTTCGGTCCGATTCTGATTGCCGGTGCGCCGCTCTCTTACTGGGCTGGCGAGCATGGTAAAGCGCCTATGCGCTACACCGGTGGTATGACAGGCGGTAGCTGGGTCACGGCGCTGACCAGTGATATCGGCAACGGCCTGTTCGATGGTGCCTGGCTGGTACAGAACTTCGAGCGTCTTAACCCCGCCAATACCTATTGGAAAAAGCAGTACCATCTGTATGCCAACGTGGATACCGAAACCAAGCGCTACCTGGAGTTCGAGCGCTGGTGGGGCGGCCATGTGGTATTGGGCGGCGAAGAGATTCAGTACATTGTCGATAACCTGTTTGTCGGCAACCGCCTCTCGACGGCGCAGCTGGTCACCCGGGATGGCCGTCGCATCGATCTGCGCAACGTGCGCTCGCCAGTAGTGGTGTTCTGCTCCCGTGGTGACGACATTACCCCGCCGCCTCAGGCCCTGGGCTGGATCCGTGATCTCTACGAAGGCGAGGAGGATATCGTCGCCAACGAGCAGACAATCATCTACTGCCTGCACGATACCACCGGCCACCTGGGTATTTTCGTCTCTGGCAGCGTATCGCGCAAAGAGCACTCCGAGTTCACGGCGAATATGGATTACATCGACGTGATGCCACCGGGGCTGTACGAAACGACCATCTCCCATGCCAGCGAGCGCACGGATGCCGAGCTGATTGAGCGGGACTACCTGTTGGAGTTCTCACCGCGCAATTTCGCAGAGTTGGACCAGGAGGTTATGCACAAGCCGGAGGACGATCGCCGCTTTGCCACGGTGGCTCGGATCTCTGAAATCAACCTGGGCCTCTACCGTCTGTATCTGCAGCCCTGGTTGCAAGCCGTGATGACCCCTGAGGCCGCCCGCTGGATTCGGCGTATGCACCCCATCCGCCTGGGCTACAAGCTGCTGTCCGATCGCAACCCGCTCACGGTGCCGCTGCCCGTCATGGCAGATTACGTTCGCCGCCACCGTCAGCCGGTCGAACAGCACAATATGTTCAAGGCGCTGGAGACCATGGCGTCGGATCAGATCGTCGCGAGCCTGGACGCGTGGCGGGACCTACGCGACAGTACGACAGAACGCCTGTTCATGGATATTTACGGCCAGCCGCTGTTGCAAGCCGCTGTCGGCTTGTATGGCGATGCCCATGTGCATCGCCGCCGCCCGGGCGCAGAGCCAGAGCATCGCCGTTTTATCGAAAATCGACAAAACGAGCTGCGTCACAAGATTGCTCAAGGTGGCCCGGCTGAAGCGGTTATGCGCTCCGTCATATATGTCTTAGGTGGCGCTCCGGCCACTGACGAGCGTAACTTCAAGCGGCTACGCGCGTCTCGTGCGGAGCTTGAACCGAGCACGTCTCTCAGTGAATTCAAGCGTCTTGTGCGCGAGCAGTTCTTCATTTTGAAACTGGACCGTGAACAGGCGCTGGCCTCGCTGCCGACGCTGCTGAAAGGCCAAAGCAGTGAGCGTATCGACGGCTATCTGAAGCACCTCGAGCACGTGTTTGCTGCCAGTGGCGAGCTATCGGAGCATGCCGCCGAGCGGTTCGCACAGGTAACGTCGTTATTCGACAAGGCGCGCCCCAAAGCCGTGGCTGCCCCCGCAGCCAGGGCACCCGCTAAGGCGGAGAACGCTTCGGCGGGCAGCGCCGACATCAGCGATGCGACGCCCGCAGCCGCTGCGCCGAACCAGGCCAGCGACACGGCCGCTAAAACGCCCGCCCGTCGCGCGGCAGGCCAGCGCCGAGGCACCCCGCGCAAGCGATAATGGGTTTGCCTGAAGGCACCACGCCCCCACCACCGAGTGGGGGCGTTTTTTTATAGGAGGCGGCTATTTGGGTTGCCGAGTGGCAAGCGGCAGTCTAGTGTCTAGCTACCCCTTGGTAAAAACAGCACTTCACCTGGCGAGTGTCATTCACTGACGTTGCGCAGCATAAGCCATGCTTCTCTTGATCAGGTTGCTACTGGCGCTTCATCAAGGGCTGGGGTAGGGTAGGCGCATTTTTCTCATGGTCGCCACGTCACCGTGGTGGCAGTAACGTATTCAAAGCATGGGCGATAGCGCCTGGGCAATAGGAAAGTGGAGCACTATGGGCAAGTCACTGGTCATCGTCGAATCGCCTGCGAAAGCGAAGACGATCAATAAGTATCTCGGCAACGATTTCATCGTCAAGTCGAGCGTAGGTCACATCCGTGACCTGCCGACCAGCGGCTCAGGTAAGGCAGCCTCCGACCCTAAGGAGCGCGCTCGCCAAGCCGCGGCAACGCGTAAGATGTCGGCGGAAGAGAAGGCAGAGTATAAAAAGCGCAAGGCCCACGACCAGTTGATTCGGCGCATGGGTATCGACCCCGATAATGGCTGGGAAGCCCACTACGAGGTGCTGCCCGGTAAAGAGAAAGTCGTCGCCGAGCTCAAAAAGCTCGCCGAAAAAGCCGATGCCGTCTACCTTGCGACGGATTTGGACCGCGAAGGGGAAGCCATTGCGTGGCACCTTCGCGAGACCATTGGGGGCGACGACAGCCGCTACAAGCGCGTGGTGTTCAATGAGATCACCAAAAATGCCATTCAGGACGCCTTCAAAGCCCCAGGTGCGCTGAACCTGCCCCGCGTAGAGGCCCAGCAGGCACGCCGCTTTCTCGACCGCGTCGTGGGCTTCATGCTCTCCCCCTTATTGTGGGCAAAAATCGCTCGTGGGCTGTCCGCCGGGCGCGTACAGTCGGTGGCAGTTCGCCTGATCGTCGAGCGCGAGCGCGAGATTCGTGCGTTCATTCCCGAGGAGTTCTGGGATGTCCACGCGGATCTCGTCTCTCCTGACGGTGAGCTAGTGCGGTTTGCTCTAGCAAGGCAGGATGGCAAGCCGTTCCGCCCGACCTCCGAAAAAGAGACCATGGAGCGCATCGCGCAGCTGCGTAAAGCCAAGCTGTCGATCACCTCGCGAGAGGACAAGCCGACCAGTTCCAAGCCCACCGCGCCGTTCATCACCTCGACGCTTCAGCAGGCGGCCAGTGGTCGGTTAGGGTTTTCGGTGAAGAAAACCATGACCATGGCCCAGCGTCTCTACGAAGCGGGCTACATCACCTATATGCGTACCGACTCCACCAACCTCTCGAAAGATGCGGTGGAGAGCGTTCGTTCGTTTATTGGTGATGAGTATGGGGCGCGCTATCTGCCCGAGTCGCCTAACCGTTACAGCAGCAAAGAGAGTGCCCAGGAGGCCCACGAGGCCATCCGCCCCTCAAGCGTCGAACGCAAAGCGTCTGACCTCTCTGGGATGGAGCGCGACGCAGAACGCCTTTACGAGCTTATTTGGCGACAATTCGTTGCGTGTCAGATGACGCCTGCCGAATACCTGTCCAGCACGCTCAGCGTGGAAGTGGATGGCTACGAGCTGCGCGCCAAAGGCCGCGTGCTGAAATTCGACGGTTATACACGGGTGATGAAGCCCACCGGCAAAAACGAAGATCAGAGCCTGCCCGATCTGCCAACCGGCACGAGCATGCGTCTTGAAGCCCTCGACCCACAGCAGCACTTCACCAAGCCGCCGGCGCGGTATACCGAAGCCAGCCTGGTCAAAGAGCTAGAGAAGCAGGGCATTGGGCGTCCTTCCACGTACGCGTCGATCATCTCGACCATTCAAGACCGTGGCTATGTAAAGCTGGAGAGCCGCCGCTTCTACGCCGAGAAACTCGGTGACATCGTTACCGAGCGGCTGAAAGAGTCTTTCCCTGACCTGATGGATTACTCCTTTACCGCGCGGATGGAAGACAGCCTCGATGAAGTGGCCGAAGGCGAACGCAACTGGCAGGCGCTGCTCGATGCGTTCTACGACGAGTTCCGCATGGAGTTGATGAAGGCCGAGAGCGAGGAGGGCATGCGCCCCAACCAGCCGGTGCCTACGGATATCGACTGCCCGAGCTGTGGTCGAAAAATGCAGATCCGTACCGCCTCGACCGGCGTCTTCCTAGGGTGCAGCGGCTACAATTTGCCGCCCAAAGAGCGCTGCAAGACCACTATCGACCTGATTCCTGGTGAGGAAGCCGTCGCGGAAGACGCGGGCGAAGAGGCCGAAACCGATGCGCTACGCGCCAAGCGTCGCTGCCCGAAATGCGGCACGGCCATGGATAACTACCTGATCGATGAAACCCGTAAGCTGCACATCTGTGGTAACAGCCCAGATTGCGATGGCTATGAGATCGAAAGCGGTAAGTTCAAGATCAAAGGCTACGACGGTCCGCTCATCGAGTGTGATAAGTGCGGCGCCGACATGCAGCTTAAATCGGGTCGCTTCGGCAAGTACTTTGGCTGTACCAACAGCGAGTGTAAAAATACCCGCAAACTGTTGCGAAGTGGTGAGGTCGCGCCGCCGAAGATGGACCCGATCCCGATGCCTGAACTGGCCTGCCAAAAGGTGGAAGATCACTACGTGCTGCGCGATGGGGCAAGCGGTCTGTTTCTAGCGGCGAGCAAGTTCCCCAAAAATCGTGAGACGCGTCCGCCGTTGGTCAAGGAGCTCAAGGCACATGCCGATGAGCTACCAGAGAAGTATCACTTTATTCTTAAAGCGCCGAGCGAAGATCCGGATGGTCGTCCAGCGCAAATTCGCTATTCGCGTAAAAACAAAGAGCAGTACGTGATGACCGATGAAGAGGGTAAAGCAACCGGCTGGAAAGCGACCTTCGAAGGTGGCAAATGGCACGTGGAGGATAAGCGTAAGTGACCCCTCGTTCCCGTACTAATCAATTACTGTATCAGGCCGAACTGCTGGTCGGCCTGCCGGTGGGCGATGACGAGCATAGTCCCGCTCGGCAGATGGCCATCGAGGAGAGCGCGCTGTCTCTGTTCGAACTGGCCCTGGGTTCACTGCTCAAAGAGGTGACCGAGCACGCCCGGTTGACGAACCATGACTGGCGAGCGTTGCTCGCCAGTGACGGCCCTGACGTGGCCGAGCTTCAGCGTCTTCGGGATGCGATGCACCAGCCCGAAAGCTGGCTTCATTGGCTGGTGGGGCAGCTAGACAAGCTGCACAGCAACGAAGGTGCTGCACGCCGTAGCGTGCAAAACCCCGCCATGATTGCCGTAGGCAGCCAGCGTTTGTTGGCGGAGCAGCTGATGGATAACCTGGCCGCCGCCAAGCGAGAGATCGCCTCTCTGCGTGAGACGAGCGAGGAGTGGTAGTCAGACGGTAGCCGTCGCGGGTGGACGTGCGCCGCGTTGTGGATAGTCATGCCAGACGTTGAAATGTGCCGATTCGCCACCACGTTGTTAAGACAACGACAGAGGAGACACGGATGCGCTACAACCAAGTGAAGGATCTCATCGAGTGGGCCGCAGGCTATCACGCCCGCATGGCCCGTCAGTACAGCGATGCCGCCAGTCAAGCGGAACACGAGCGGCTAGCGATGGCGCTGAACTATCTTGCGGATAGCGAGCTGAAAATGAAAACGGGGCTAGAAGCGCTGTTTCATGACGGCACCGACCACCGGGAAGTGTTGGATACCTGGTTCGATGATTCCGGCGACTTTCCCCAGCCCCCCGAACTGGATGCGCTTGCCGAGCAGAGCGTGGCGGGTTCCATCGATGAGCTGACCGAAACGGCAGTGGAGGCTCACCGTAAGCTGCAGAGCCTTTATGAACATCGAGCGTCGCGGGCCAAAATCGAGCCCGAGGAGACGTTTTTCAACGCGCTAGCGCAGGGCCATAACGCCGAAGCCCGCAAGCTCGTCGCCAGTATGCAAGAGTTCGACGATCTTTAGGCGGCATAGAGGCGTGCGAGCCAGTCTCTTCGTTAGACTTTCGTGAAGAGATAGCGGCGGTTCTCAACGCAGATTGCTCACTAAGACGCTGACAATGGCGGCGTCTATGGGGTATAACAGCCGTCATTAACGCATTGTCGGTCAGCACCGCTGGCCCGTTTTTTTGAGAGCCATAATGATGCCTGTGAACCGCCGCCGATTTTTAGCGATGGCCCTGGGCTGGCCTGTTGCGGCCAGCGCCGCGACCACCAGCGCTGTGAACGATTACGCGCCACCCGACTTGGTGGCCACGTTGCTCGCACGGGCGCCGGTGCCACGCCACAGCAACGAGCTGTGGGTGCTGATCGACGACAAAGAGGCAACGCTGAGCATCTTCCGAGGCAATGCTCTCGTCGAGCGATTTGCCCCCATTTCACTCGGGCGTGGCGGTGCCAAAACCCAGCGCGTACGGGGAGATAACGTCACGCCGCTGGGAGAATTCAGGATTAACCGATTTAATTACGAAAGCCAGTGGCATATCTTCATCGGTATCGATTATCCTACGCCACCTCACGCGCGTATGGCGCTTGAAGCCGGTATCTACTCCCAAGCGGACTATGAGGCCTACTTCGATCACTATCGGCGTTATGGCTCGCCCCCGCAAAATACGGCGCTGGGCGGGGCCATTGGCATTCACGGGATCGGCGGCGGTGATCCGGAGATTCATGGCAACTTCCACTGGACCCAAGGGTGCGTGGCAGTGACCAATGAAGAGATCGAGCGAGTGGCCGAGCTAGTTGATGTTGGCACTCGCGTGGTGATCCGCTAGGCTTGTGTTGTTGAAGGAAGTTCTAGGTTTTGAACACGTGGCTATAGACAACCGCTGTGGTCTATTATAAAACAGCGTTTGACTTGCGTGCCCTGGTACGTAACCCTGGTACAAGTCGCTGTAACGAACCTGCACCGCAGGTAGACAAATTTAAGCTAACCTTTTAGCCTTATTTTTTGTCATACCCTTAACGTAGTACCCAAGGAAGACTCAAGGAGAACACTATGACTCTGAAGACTGCTCTGAAGATGACTGCCGCTGCCGCTTCTCTGGCAATCCTGGCTGGCTGTGCTTCTACCAGCGCTCTGGAAGAAGTTCGCATGACTGCTGAATCTGCACAAGCTGACGCTGCAGAAGCTCGCAGCATGGCTTCACAGGCTCTGAACACTGCAAACCAAGCTCAGCGCGACGCGCAAGCTGCTCTGCAGATGTCTGAGCAGAACCGTGAAGAAATGAACCGCATGTTCCAGCGTTCCATGCAGAAGTAATTCTGCTTGGACCACCGGACATGATGTATGTTCGGTGGTTGCTGTAGATGTGAAAAACCCCGCCTCGGCGGGGTTTTTTGTTGGCTAGCATTTGCCTTGTCAGGCATCGCCTTCCACGCGGACGGTAGTGGAAAGCTCAACGCCCTTCAAAATGCCTTCCAGCTGTTGCGTGGGTTGCGGTTCGGGTTCCGGCTCGGGAGCAGGCGCCTGGGGGCCGTACAGCGCCACGAAACGACCATCCGGCGCTTCTACCACACGCTTGACCTGCTCGTAGTCGATCTCTGCTTGTTCGTCGGCAAGCTCGCTAACGCGCTCGATGGCATTGAGCAATGGCTCGAAATCACCGACGTTCTCTTCGAGTTGCGGATACGACTGCACGAACAGTGTGCCGTCAGCCGCCCAGCCCGCTTTGAACGGCGCATCCATCAGGTTGACCTGAGTGCCGCTAGGCAGGCGCTCGTAGAGTGATTCGATATCTTCAGGATACATACGAATGCAGCCGCGGCTGACGCGCATACCCACGCCATCAGGACGGTTGGTGCCGTGAATCAAGTAGCTCGGCATGGCCAGCAGGATGGCATGGCGGCCAAGCGGGTTGTCGGGCCCCGGTGGAACGATAGAGGGGGCGGGCTCGCCGCGCTCGGCAGCTTCACGACGCATCGAGGCGGGCGGTGCCCAGGCGGGATCTTTGACCTTGACCGTGGTCCGCGTGATGCCCACGGGCGTGGCGAACTCTTCCCGTCCAACGCTCACCGGATAGGTTTCGACGATGCCGGGTTTGTCGGCCGGGTAGTAGTAAAGACGCAGCTCGGAGAGATTGACCACCACGCCCTCGCGGGGGGCGGGGGGCAGAATGTAGCGCGCAGGAATTACCACCTCGGTGCCTTCACCCGGTACCCACAGGCTGACGTCTGGATTCGCCATGCGAATCTCTTCGTAGCCGATGTTATGGCGACGGGCAATGTCGATCAGCGTGTCTTCTGGATTCTCGACAGTGACAGTGTAGTACTCGCCGATAATATCGCCCTGTTCGGGTAGACGGAAGTGGCCGCGGGGCAGCTGTTCCTGGGCATTGGCAACCTGCTCGGCACTAGCGGCGGCATCATCGGTGATCGCCACCGCAGTCTCGGCCTGTTCGGCCGATGGCTGTGCATAGACGGGTCCCACAAGGCTCGCTGCTAGCAATACTGCCAGGCTAGTGGGGCCCCAACGGGTAATGTTGTTACGAATGTTCATGGTCGATCCTAATCAATGTATGCACTGCTGGTACGCATGGTAATGGGCAGCGATGCGTTGCCGATGTGTGCTGCTTAGGTATAAGTTTGCCCCAAGGTTCACGCCGCCGCTACTTTTTGATTGAGGGTCGTCAACAGCGCTTCGATCTTTTCGAAACGCTGTTCGACCGATTCCATTGGAAATTCAAATCGTAAGGTGTCGGAACCATCCAAGCGGTAGTGCTGGGGGGATTTCTGGATCAGAGTAACCAGCGTCAGCGGGTCTACTTGGGTACTGCTATTGAAGATCACTCGGCCACGCTGCTCGCCCGCCTCGATACGGGCGACGCCGAGCTGTTCGGCCCGGTGGCGTAGCTTGGTTTGACGTATCAAGTTCTTCAACGGCTGAGGCAGCAAGCCGAAGCGGTCGATCAGCTCCACCTGAAGCTCTTTCAATTCGGCATCGGACTGGGTGTTGGCAATGCGCTTGTACATGACCAGGCGCTGCTGCACGTCGTGCAAGTAATCATCGGGGATTAGGGCGGGCAAATTCAGGCTAATTTCGACGCCGGTATTGAAGGGAGCGTCGATGTTGGGCGTTTTGCCTGCGCGTATCGCTTTCACCGCGCGGTCCAGCATCTCCATATAAAGGGTGTAGCCGATGGTTTCCATCTGGCCACTCTGCTCATCGCCCAACAGCTCCCCTGCGCCTCGAATCTCCATGTCGTGGCTCGCCAGGGTGAAGCCTGCGCCGAGATCGTCGGAGGCGCTGATGGCTTCCAGGCGTTTGACCGCGTCCCGGGTCATGGCTTTAGGCGGCGGAGTCAGCAAGTAAGCGTAAGCCTGATGGTGGCTGCGCCCCACACGGCCGCGCAGCTGGTGTAGCTGCGCCAAACCAAATTTGTCGGCCCGTTCAATCAAAATGGTATTGGCGCTGGGAACGTCGATGCCCGTTTCGATGATGGTCGAGCACACCAGCACGTTGAAGCGGCGGTGGTAAAAATCGGACATCACGCGCTCCAGGCTCCGCTCCGGTAGCTGGCCGTGGGCGACGGCGACACGGGCTTCCGGCACCAGCTCGCGAATCTGTTCGGCGGCGTTTTCGATGGTTTTGACTTCGTTGTGCAAGAAGTACACCTGGCCGCCACGCAGAATTTCCCGCAGCAGCGCCTCTTTGATGACGCTGTTGTCCCGCTGCTGTACGAAGGTTTTGACCGATAGGCGCCGAGCCGGTGGGGTGGCGATGATTGAAAGATCGCGGATGCCGCTCATGGCCATGTTGAGCGTGCGCGGAATCGGCGTGGCCGTCAGCGTGAGAATGTCGATTTCCGCGCGCAGGGTTTTGAGCTTCTCTTTCTGGGCAACGCCGAAACGGTGCTCTTCGTCGATAATCAGCAGGCCCATTTTGGGCAGCTCGACGCTCTTCGACAGCAGCTTGTGGGTGCCGATGACGATGTCGGTCTGGCCGCTTTTGATGCCGTCTAGAGTCTGCGTCATCTCCTTGCCGCCGGTGAAGCGCGAGATCAGGCTAATATTGACGGCGGTATCGGCGAAGCGGTCACGGAAATTCTCGAAGTGTTGCCGCGCCAACAGGGTCGTCGGTACGAGCACCACGACCTGCCGACCCGATTGAACGGCGAGGAAGGCCGCGCGCATGGCCACTTCGGTTTTGCCAAATCCCACGTCGCCGCACACGACGCGATCCATCGGCTGTGGCGACACCATGTCGCCGATCACCGCTTCGATGGCGGCTTGCTGGTCGGGGGTTTCCTCGAAAGGGAAGCTGGCGGCAAAGCGCACGTACTCTTCCCCGGGCGTTTCGTAGACCACGCCCTGTTGGGCTTCGCGGCGCGCATAGATGTCGAGCAGCTCGGCGGCGGTATCGCGAATCTTTTCGGCGGCCTTGCGACGGGCTTTCTCCCACTGATCGGAGCCCAGTTTGTGCAGCGGAGCGAGTTCGTCGTCGGCGCCGCTGTAGCGTGAGATGAGGTGCAGGCTGTCCACCGGGACGTACAGCTTGGCGCCATCGGCGTAGGAGAGCGCGAGAAACTCATTCGCTTGGCCGCCTGCCTCCAGGGTTTCCAGCCCCAGATAGCGGCCCACGCCGTGGGCTTGGTGAACCACCGGGGCGCCTTCGCGCAGCTCGGATAAGTGACGAACCGCCAGTTCGTTGTCGTCGGTTGCTTTTTCGCGCCGGCGGCTTTGTCGCACCACGTCGCCAAACAGTTCGGTTTCACTGATCACCGCGACATCAGGATCGGTGAGCCACAGGCCGCTGCCAACCAGACTTTCGGTGATTGCCATGCGCTCGGTGCCCGCCAGAAATGCCTGGAAACTTTCGCTGTGGGGCAGCGAGAGTCTTAGCGGGGAGAGCACGTCTTCCAGTGCTTCTCGACGCCCGCGAGACTCCGCCACGAACAGTACCCGAGTGCGGGGATGTTGCTCCAGGAAGTTCGCCAGCTCGCTCAACGGCTGCTTGGCCCGTGCATTGATCGAGAGAGTAGGCAGCGCTTGCGCCAGTGGGGTCAGCGCGTGGCGCTGGGCCTCGTCCTCGGTGAGCTCCAGGCGCGGTCGCGCTTTGATGGCCGAGAACACCTCGTTGACCGGGAAAAAGGCACGATGGGGCGGCAGAAGGGGGCGTGTTGGATCAACACCGAGGTTGACGTAGCGCGACTCGATGGCCTGCCAATGCTGTTCGGCCGCGTGAAATACCCCGGGTAGCAGGGCAATGCGGGTGTCATCGGTCACGTGTTCGAACAGAGAGGCCGTCTCATCGAAGAACAGCGGTAGGTACTGCTCTAGCCCGGGCGAGGGGATCGCTTTCAGCGCATCGTTATAGAGCGGACACTGGCGCGGGTCGACGTCGAAGAGCGTTTCGAACTGCTCGCGGAAGCAGGCAATGGCACCGCGACTCAGCGAATATTCGTGGGCGGGCAGCAGCTCGATGGTATCCACTTTGTCCGTGGAGCGCTGGCTGCCCGGATCGAAGTGGCGCAACGTATCGATCTCGTCATCGAAGAGGTCGATGCGGATGGGTTCGTCCATGCCCATGGCAAACAGATCGATGATGGCCCCGCGCATGGCGTACTCACCCGGCTCGTAAACGGTCTCGACCGCACGATAGCCTGCTCGGGAGAGCGATTCGCGGAACGTTTCGCGGTTGGGTGTGGCCCCTGCTTTTAGTGTCATCACGCGGCCCGCGATGTAAGAAACCGGGGGCAGGCGCTGCATTAGCGTGTTGATCGGTACGAGCACGATCCCTCGGACGCCATCCTGCAGTAAGCGCAGCGTTCTCAGCCGGGCGGAAATGATGTCCTGGTGCGGCGAGAAACTGTCGTAGGGCAGTGTTTCCCAATCGGGGAAGGGGAGAACGGGCACGCTGCTATAAAACGCCAGATCCTGCTCCAAGCGCTGTGCGCTCGCAGTATTGGGGGTGATCACGAGCAGCGGGGCGCTGGACGCTACCTGAGCCAGCGCTAGGGCCGTCGCACTGCCCGGCGGCGCTTGCATATAGAGCGTGTCGCGAATCCCTTGCGGCTGGGGCGGTTCGAGCAGAGAGAAAGAAGGCATAGTCAAGGTATCGTTTTGCGCAGAAACGGAACCTGAATCATACACGATCAGCCCTGTCAGGCAGAGACCTTCGGGGAAGGCGGAGGTTAAGCGCCATGAGGCACTGCATTATTACCGTTTGTAGTCAATGCCCATTTTCTGTAATACCCCTACATGTTGTGCGACTATCCATTCATTGCGGCCCTCTAATAAGCCCCGGATAATGCCCCGGACATCCCCGTTCATAACTCAATGAGGCCGCACGTGAGTCAGCAAGCGCTCGAAAACGTTTTTCAGGAATGGCAAAACAATGAAGCTCTGGCCGAGCAGATGATCCCGCTGGTGGGTCAGCTTTATCGCCAGAACAATGTTGTGGCCACGATGTTCGGACGCTCTCTGATCAAGCGGTCGGTCATTCGTATTCTCAAAGATCATCGTTTTGTGCGCAAAATCGAGGGCACCGAGCTGTCGGTGGAAGATACCTTCCCCATCGTCAAAGCGATGAGTGAGATGAACTTAGGCCCGGCGCACGTGGACGTAGGCAAGCTGGCGGTCAGCTTCAAGCGTCAGGGCGGCGGCGATCTGAACGCCTTTTTGCGTAAAGAGCTGAGCGAAATCATCGACGGCTATCAGCCGGAAGGCAGTAAAGGCGAGCCGCAAGACGTCGTGCTGTACGGTTTTGGCCGCATTGGCCGCCTGCTGGCGCGGGTCATGGTTGAGAAGGCCGGAGGTGGTAACCTGCTGCGCTTGCGTGCCATCGTAGTGCGTGGCCGCGGCGACGTGTCGAAAGATCTGGAAAAACGGGCGAGCCTGCTACGCCGCGATTCCGTACACGGCCCGTTCGACGGCACTATTTCCGTCGATGCCGATGCACGGACGTTGACCATCAACGGCAACGTGGTGCAGGTGATCTACGCGGACTCCCCCAGTGAGATTGATTACACCGCCTACGATATCCACAATGCGGTCATCGTGGACAATACCGGTATCTGGCGCGATGAAGCGGGCTTGGGACAGCACTTGGAGGGCAAAGGCGCTGCGAAAGCGCTACTGACCGCGCCGGGCAAGGGCGACATCAAGAACATCGTGTTCGGAATCAACCACGAGACGATTGGTGACAGTGACCGAATCGTCTCGGCGGCCTCGTGCACCACCAACGCCATCGTGCCGGTGCTCAAGGTGTTGAACGATGAGTATGGCGTGGTGACGGGCCATGTGGAGACCGTCCATGCTTATACCAACGACCAAAACCTCATCGACAACTACCACAAAGGCGACCGCCGTGGCCGCAGTGCGGCACTGAACATGGTACTGACCGAAACCGGTGCCGCCAAAGCCGTTGCCAAGGCGCTGCCGGAGCTCGAGGGCAAGCTGACCGGTAACGCGATTCGCGTGCCAACGCCGAACGTCTCCATGGCGATTTTGAATTTGACGTTGGACAAAGGCACCGACGCCGAAGCCCTCAACGACTACCTGCGTCGTATGTCCATCGACTCCGCTTACCAAAAGCAGATCGATTTCGTCGACTCGGCCGAAGTGGTCTCGTCTGATTTCGTCGGGAACCGTCATGCGGGCATCGTCGATGCTAAAGCGACCATCGCCAACGGCAATCACGCCGTGGTGTATGTCTGGTACGACAACGAGTTTGGCTATAGCTGCCAGGTCATTCGTATCCTGCAGCACATGTCCAACGTGCAATTCTTGAAACTGCCGCACTAAGTCTTTGCGGGCATATGCCCTGGACGCACTCATGTAGGGCAGTTGCGTCATTGGCTTGACAAACGCCACCTTCGGGTGGCGTTTTTTGTATCAGAAACAAATGACCTAGAACGGCATATAGCACTTTTGGAGGCCATCAGGGATGTGGTCATTGGCCGCGCTTATCTTTATAATGCGATAGATTTTTCGGGGTGGTTCAAGCGTGCTTGAGCCTGACTGGTAACGATCTGAACAGCAAAACAAGAATTCACTGAACAGAAAATAAGCATTCGAACCCCTTACCTTCGTATATCCGATCCATCAACTGGGCGAGACTATGATCGAAGTCAAAAAAGGCCTGGATCTCCCCATCACGGGAGCGCCCGAGCAGCGTATTGAAGATGCGCAGCCTGTGCGTCACGTGGCAATCCTGGGCACTGACTATGTTGGCATGAAGCCAACCATGGAAGTTCAGGAAGGGGATAAGGTCAAATTAGGCCAGCTTCTCTTCACCGACAAGAAAATCGACGGCGTACGTTTTACGGCGCCTGCCGGTGGTGAAGTAGTCGCTATTAACCGTGGCGAAAAACGACGTTTATTGTCTGTGGTCATTAAAGTCGATGAAAATGAAGAAGCGATGACATTTGCTTCTCATGATCGTGGCGCTTTAGCACAGCTTGATCGTCAAACCGTTGTCGACCAGCTCGTTGAGTCAGGATTGTGGACTGCGCTGCGCACCCGTCCTTTCTCACGTACGCCAGCCATCGATAGCGTTCCTGCCGATATTTTCGTCACCGCCGTGGATACCCATCCGCTGAGCGCTGACCCTGCCTTTATCATCAATGAAAATGCTCAAGCATTCGAAGACGGCCTCAAGGTGCTAACCCGCCTGACCGAGGGCAACGTTTTTCTGTGCACGGGGGCTAACGCTTCCGTACCGGGCAGTGATATCAGCGGCGTCAAGACGGAAAGTTTCGCTGGGCCGCACCCGGCAGGCTTGGTAGGCACGCACATTCACTACCTCTCGCCCGTCGCGCTACATAAAAAAGTGTGGCACATCGGTTATCAGGACGTCATTGCATTCGGTAAGCTGTTTGCCGAAGGTAAGCTGGACATGAGCCGCATCATTGCGGTGGGTGGCCCGCGTGCCCAGAAACCTCGCCTGCTGCGTACCCGTATCGGGGCGAGCACCGAGGAACTCTTGGCAGGTGAAATCATCCAACCGGAAGACACTCGCGTGATTTCTGGCTCGGTCTTCTCTGGCGCTGCCGCAGAAGGCAAGGTGACTTATTTGGGGCGTTTCCACAACCAAGTCAGCTTGCTGGAAGAGGGTAACAAGCGCACCTTTATGGGATGGCTCTCTCCCGGTGCCAACCGCCATTCGGTGATGGGCATCTATCTCTCCAAAATTAAAGGCCTGAGCAACTACGCGCCCACCACCTCTACAAATGGTTCCGAGCGTGCCATGGTGCCGGTGGGTAACTACGAACGCGTCATGCCGTTGGATGTCATGCCAACGCAACTGCTGCGTTCGCTGATTGTGGGCGACATTGAGGTTGCCATGCAGCTTGGGTGTCTTGAGCTGGACGAAGAGGATCTGGCGCTGTGTACCTATGTTTGCCCCGGCAAATACGAGTACGGCCCAATCCTGCGTGACAATCTCACCATGATCGAGAAAGAGGCCTGATGATGGGTATTCGACAAACACTCGATAATCTCGAGCCGCACTTCCATAAAGGTGGTAAGTACGAAAAGTTCTATCCGCTGTACGAAGCGGTAGACACCATTTTCTACTCGCCGCCCAGCGTTGCTAAAACGACCGCGCACGTGCGTGATGGCGTCGACTTGAAACGCATCATGATCACCGTGTGGATGTGTACCTTCCCGGCCATGTTCTTCGGTATGTGGAACGCAGGCTGGCAGGCGAACACCGCTATCGAAGCGGGCTATGCCTCCATGAACGGCTGGCGCGAAGCCATCATGATGACCCTCGCGGGCGGTCATGATCCGAGCAGCCTGTGGGCGAACTTCGTTCTCGGCGCGACTTACTTCCTGCCCATCTACTTGGTGACCTTCGCCGTGGGTGGTTTCTGGGAAGTGATGTTCGCCATCAAGCGCGGCCACGAAGTCAACGAAGGCTTCTTCGTGACCTCCGTACTGTTTGCGCTGATTCTGCCGGCCACGATTCCGCTTTGGCAGGTTGCCTTGGGCATTACCTTTGGTGTCGTGATCGGTAAAGAGATCTTCGGCGGCACGGGTAAGAACTTCTTGAACCCTGCGCTGACCGGCCGTGCCTTCCTCTACTTCGCGTATCCGGCGCAAATCTCCGGTGACGCGGTATGGGTAGCAGCCGACGGTTACACGGGTGCGACAGCGCTCTCCATGGCGTTCCAAGATGGCATGTCCGCACTGACCGATACCTACAGCTGGTGGGATGCCTTCCTGGGCTTCATTCCCGGTTCCGTGGGTGAAGTCTCGACGCTGGCGATCCTGATCGGTGCTGCAGTCCTGCTGTGGACCAAGATTGCCAACTGGCGCATCATGCTGGGCGTTTTCCTAGGCATGGTGATCACCAGCACGCTGTTCAACCTGATCGGTTCTGATACCAACCCGATGTTCGCGATGCCCTGGTACTGGCACCTCGTCATCGGTGGCTTTGCCTTCGGTATGGTGTTCATGGCGACCGACCCCGTGTCGGCTGCGATGACCAACCAAGGTCGCCTGGTGTTCGGTGCACTGATCGGTGTCATGACCGTGCTGATCCGCGTGGTGAACCCGGCGTTCCCGGAAGGCATCATGCTGGCCATCCTGTTCGCCAACCTGTTTGCGCCGCTGATTGACCACTTCTTCGTCCAGGCCAATGTGAAGCGCCGTCTCAAGCGTACTGGCGTACCGGCCGAGGAGACTGCCTAATGGCACAAGGTAACAACTCCATCAAGAAAGTCCTGATCGTAGCGTTCTCGCTGTGCATCGTGTGCTCGGTCATCGTTTCGACGGCGGCCGTAGCACTGCGCCCAGCGCAGCAGCTCAATCAGGAGCTGGACCGTAAAACCAACATCCTCAACGTGGCGCGTCTTTACGAGCCGGGTATGGATGTTGAAGAAGCGTTCAGCAACCAGATCACTGCGCGCGTCGTCGAACTCGAGACCGGTGACTACACCGATCAGTTCGATCCCGAGACCTTCGATGGTTTCGAAGCTGCGCGTGACCCGGCTACTGGCCGCACGCTGTCTGGCGACCGTGACATCGCGGGCCTGACGCAGGTGGAAAACTTCGCGACCGTGTATCTGGTCGGCGATGCTGAAAACCCCGATCAGATCGTTCTGCCCATTCGTGGTCAGGGCCTCTGGGGTCGTATGATGGGCTTCCTCTCCGTTGAAGGTGACGGTAACACCATCGTCAGTATCACGTACTACGACCACGCGGAAACGCCGGGTCTGGGTGCCGAAGTGAACAACCCGCGCTGGCAAGCCCAATGGGAAGGTAAAGAGATTTACAGCGAAGAGGGCGACCTCTCTCCTGAAATCCACCTGACCAAAGGCGGTGCGAGTAACGAGCACGAAGTCGATGCGCTCTCCGGGGCCACGCTGACCAGTAACGGCGTGACCAACATGCTGCAGTTCTGGCTGAGTGAAGAGGGCTTTGCGCCTTACCTGGCTAAATTCCGCAGCGGAACCGAGCCATCAGACGCCGAAGACACCGAGACTGACTTCGACGACGTTGAGGGGGCCTGATCATGGCGGATGTAAATGCAAAAGGCGTTTTGACGGCGCCGATTTTCAAGAACAACCCCATTGCGCTTCAGATTCTGGGGATCTGTTCTGCTCTGGCGGTCACCACCAGCATGAGCGTGTCGCTGGTCATGGCACTGGCGGTTATCTTCGTAACATCTTTCTCGAACTTGTTCGTATCGCTGATTCGGAACCACATTCCGTCCTCGATCCGTATCATTGTTCAGATGACTATCATTGCCTCGCTCGTTATCGTGGTCGACCAGATCCTCAAAGCCTATGCTTACGAAATGTCTAAGCAGCTGTCGGTGTTCGTCGGTCTGATCATCACAAACTGCATCGTAATGGGCCGCGCGGAAGGTTTCGCGATGTCCAATACGCCGGGCATGTCGTTCCTGGACGGTATCGGTAACGGTTTGGGTTACGGTTTCGTTCTGATGGTCGTTGGTTTCGTTCGTGAGCTGCTGGGTGCGGGTAGCATCTTCGGCTTCACGGTCCTGCCGACCATCCAGAACGGTGGCTGGTACGTGCCGAACGGTCTGCTGCTGCTGCCGCCTTCTGCCTTCTTCATCATCGGTCTGTTGATCTGGGTACTGCGCTCCGTCAACCCCGAGCAGGTAGAAGAGAACGAGTTCAAGATGAAGCACAACACCAAGCCGAAGGAGGCCGTGTAACATGGAACACTATCTTAGCCTTTTCGTTGCTTCGGTATTCGTCGAGAACATGGCACTTGCCTTCTTCCTGGGCATGTGTACGTTCCTAGCGGTATCCAAGAAGGTGTCTTCTGCCATTGGCCTCGGCATCGCCGTTATCGTCGTACTGACGATCACGGTACCGGTCAATAACCTGGTATTCACGTACCTGTTGCAAGAAGGCGCGCTGACCTGGACCGGCATTAGCGGTGCTGAAAACATCGACCTGTCATTCCTGGGTCTGCTCTCGTACATCGGTGTCATCGCGGCGCTGGTACAGATCATGGAAATGTTCCTTGATAAGTACGTGCCGTCGCTCTACAACGCACTGGGTGTCTTCCTGCCGCTGATTACCGTTAACTGCGCCATCCTCGGTGGCGTACTGTTCATGGTGGAGCGTAGCTACAACTTTGGCGAAGCCGTGGTTTATGGCTTCGGTGCGGGTACCGGTTGGGCGCTAGCGATTGCGGCCCTGGCGGGTATTCGTGAAAAGCTGAAGTACAGCGACGTGCCGGGCGGTCTGCAGGGCCTTGGCATTACGTTTATCACCGTTGGCTTGATGTCACTGGGCTTCATGTCCTTCTCTGGCATTCAGCTTTAATCGGAGCCGGTTTTCTCGGCAGCCCAGGCTGCCGAGGTACAGAAAACCTTCAGCAATAGGAAACCGACATGGTTGATACATCTGTCATCTTGCTCGGTGTTGTCATGTTCACGGTCATCGTCATCAGTTTGACGGCGATCATTCTGGCAGCGCGCAGCAAGCTAGTGAGTAGCGGGGACGTGACGATCGAAGTCAACGGCGACCCCGAGCACACCCTGAAGACCCAAGCCGGCGGCAAGCTACTGAACACCCTGGCGGCCAACGGTATCTTCCTCTCTTCTGCCTGTGGCGGCGGCGGTTCCTGCGCCCAGTGTAAGTGCCGAGTCGAAGAGGGCGGCGGTTCTATCCTGCCGACCGAAGAGTCGCACTTCACCATGCGTGAGAAGAAAGAAGGCTGGCGCCTCTCTTGTCAGGTTCCTGTAAAGCAGGACATGAAAGTAGAAGTGCCGGAAGAAGTCTTCGGCGTGAAGAAGTGGGAAACCGAAGTAACGGCCAACCCGAACGTCGCAACCTTCATCAAGGAGCTCAACCTAAAGCTGCCTGAAGGCGAAGAAGTAGCTTTCCGCGCCGGTGGTTACGTTCAGCTCGTTGCACCGCCCTACGACATCAAGTTCTCTGACTTCGATATCGAAGAAGAGTACCGTGGCGACTGGGAAAAGTTTGGCCTGTTCGACATTTCCCATAAGAACAACGAGGAAATCATCCGCGCCTACTCCATGGCGAACTACCCGGAAGAGAAAGGTCTCCTCAAGTTCAACATTCGTATCGCGACGCCGCCTCCTGGCACCAGCCATCCGCCGGGCCTGATGTCGACCTACGTCTTCAGCCTGAAGCCGGGTGACAAAGTGACCGTCATGGGGCCGTTTGGTGAGTTCTTTGCCAAAGACACCGATGCCGAGATGGTCTTCATCGGGGGTGGTGCGGGCATGGCGCCGATGCGTAGCCACATCTTCGACCAGCTCAAGCGTTTGAAGTCGGATCGTAAGATCTCGTTCTGGTACGGTGCGCGCTCCTGGCGTGAAACCTTCTACAACGAAGAGTACGATCAGCTGGCAGAAGAGTTCCCGAACTTCGAGTGGCATCTGGCGCTGTCCGATCCGCAGCCGGAAGACAACTGGGAAGGCCCGACGGGCTTCATCCACAACGTTCTGTACGAAAACTATCTGAAGGACCACCCGGCGCCTGAAGATTGTGAGTACTACATGTGTGGGCCGCCCATGATGAACGCTTCCGTTATCAAGCTGCTGCTGGATATGGGGGTCGAGCCGGAAAACATCCTGTTGGATGACTTCGGCGGCTAATGTCGCGTCAGCGTACGTTAGAAACGGGGCTAGCCTTAGGGCTAGCCCCGTTTGTTTTTGAGGTGATGGGAACGCACATCGTGTGGAAATTGCCTCGAATGCCTGATCATTTTTCATCGGCTAGGGTACAATAGGCGGTAACTTTTAAGGCACTTATCGGCGCAATGACTGTCGGCAGGTAAGGCACTTAACGCAATGCTGGGAGGACCACATGGCAATTTGGCTACTGGTATTTGGTTTTATGGCGCTGATCATGGGGGCCATGGCCGTCGGTGTGCTGATGGGGCGTAAACCCATCGCAGGTTCCTGCGGTGGGTTGAACCAAATTGGTATGAAGGATGGTTGCGATATCTGCGGAGGCAAAGACGATGTTTGCGAAGAAGAGAACCGCAAACGCGGTAGTCTGCGCCGTCGTAGCGACGAAAGTCGCGGGGCAGATCTGGGCTACGATGTCACGCGACGTTAAGCCCCATCGTGCCGTTATTCACTCATGATGTACGCGAACACATACGTCGAACGCTCGCTTAACCGCGGGCGTTTACGTATGTGCTGACGAAAATGTAAGGGAACAAGGAGATCCAAACCGTATGGCGGTTCACAATTACGATGTCGTGGTTATCGGTACCGGCCCCGCCGGAGAAAGCGCTGCCATCAATGCTGCCAAACACGGTATGCGGGTGGCGATCATTGAGAAACAGGCCCAAGTAGGCGGTAACTGCACTCACTGGGGCACTATCCCATCCAAAGCGCTGCGCCATCAGGTCAAACAGATCATGGCGTTCAACACCAACCGCATGTTCCGCGATATCGGTGAGCCGCGCTGGTTCTCTTTCCCTAAAGTCATGGAGCGCTCGCGTGGCACGATCGACAAACAGGTCGAAATGCGTACCACCTTTTATGCGCGCAACCGCATCGATCTCTTTCACGGTGTGGCGCGCTTCAAAGACGAGCACACCGTCGTGGTTCGCGACCGCCAAGAGGGCATGGAAGAGCTGGTGGCCAAAAAAATCGTCATTGCCACCGGCTCACGCCCTTATCGCCCGGCGGATATCAACTTCCGTCACCCGCGTATCTATTGCTCCGATACCATCCTAAGCCTTTCCCATACACCGCGTACGCTGGTGATCTTTGGCGCTGGTGTCATCGGCTGTGAGTACGCCTCCATTTTCTCGGGCCTGGGGGTCAAAGTCGATCTGATCAACAACCGCGATAGCCTGCTGTCGTTCTTGGACGACGAGATCAGCGATGCGCTCTCGTACCATCTACGCAAGCACGGTGTATTGATTCGTCACAACGAAGAGTACGAGAGCGTCGAGGGCGACGAGGCCGGGGTCGTGGTACGCCTCAAATCCGGCAAGAAAATCCGCGCCGATGCGTTCCTCTGGGCCAATGGCCGGACTGGTAACACTGACAGTTTAGGGCTTGAGAACATCGGACTAGAAGCCAACGGCCGAGGCCAGCTCAGCGTCGATGAACACTACCGGACGTCGATTCCGCATATTTATGCGGCAGGGGATGTGATTGGTTGGCCAAGCCTTGCCAGCGCCGCCTACGACCAGGGTTTGAACTCGTGTAACGAGCTGCTGGAAAAAGAGTACCGCTTCGTCAGTGATGTGCCGACCGGTATCTATACCATTCCCGAGATTAGCTCCTTTGGCCCCAACGAGCGCGAGTTGACCGAAGCCAAAGTGCCCTACGAAGTGGGCAAGGCGTTCTTCAAAGATACCGCCCGCGCGCAGATTACCGGCGATACCGTGGGCATGCTCAAGATCTTGTTCCACCAAGACACGCTAGAGATTTTGGGTATCCACTGCTTTGGTGACCAAGCCTCAGAGATTCTGCATATCGGCCAAGCGATCATGCAGCAAGAGGGCGAAGCGAATACGCTCAAGTATTTCGTGAATACTACCTTCAACTACCCAACCATGGCCGAAGCCTACCGGGTGGCGGCGCAAAATGGCTTAAACCGCGTCTTTTGATCGGCCACACGAAGGGGGCGCTATGCCCCCTTCGTGTTTTTTCAAGCATCGCCTTCCGAAACCATAGCCTCTATAGCGATTCCAGCAGCTGCTGGGCGCGAGGCTGCCATTCGCCTTCTAATGAAGCGGCCTGGCTGAGTGATTCCCTGGCGGCGGGGGTGTCCTCTTGCTGAAGCTGCAAGATGGCGAGGTTCAACCACGCGGCACCCATGTTCGGGTCAATCTGTGTGGCGTTTTCAAACGCAGCTAACGCTGCCTCGGGTTCCTGCGTTGCGTAAAGCGCGTTGCCCAGAGCGAACTGGCCCATCGGGTTCTGCGGGAAGCGCTCGGCGAATGCCTGCCAGCTACTCAGCGTTATGTCGGGGCCGTGCTGCTCTTCAAAGGCGCTAATCGCTTCCAAGGCATTGCGCGCGGTCACGCCCTCCGGCAGGCTGCCCGGCTCGCTGACCACAAAGCCCCAGCGCTCAGTGCGCGCCCAGGTAGCATCAAAACGGCTAAACGACAGAGTATGCCGCTCGATCTCACCGCTGCGCAGTATCAGCGTCTCGTTGGGCAAATCAAAGCCAATGGCCACCGCGTAGTGCCACATGGGAAAGGCGGGCAGGGCGAGGTTCTGCATCACGACCACCGGGTTGCCTGCTTCCAGATGCGTGAGCAGAGCATCCATGGTACCTCGGATGGGAATTGCCAGCCGTTCGTAGCGGCGCACCGTGGCCAACATTTCCGGCTGCACGCTGCCATCACGCCCAGGCAAGAATACCTGAGGAATTAGCTCGTCTAAGCTAGCCTCTACGCCTTCGTGATTGAGTACCATGGCCAGGGTCGCCGGGCCGCACTGGTACTCCGTTTGGGCGAAAAACGGCACCTCGGTAAGCTCGGTTTGCGGGGCCAGGCTCGATCTAGTGCTCTCTAACAGTACCGGGCTGCGGGCGCAGCCGGTGAGTAGTACGATCAGCAGGCTTAACAGTAAAACGCCCGCAGAGCGGGCGTTGACGGAGCGATTCATCATTGCAGACGACTTAGCGAGTGAACGGGTAAACATCGGTTAGACCAAGAATATCCGTTACCAGCAGAATCACGAACACCGCGAACAGCGCTCCTACCACACCGGCACCGGCAGGCAGTTGTTCGAGCTGTTGTGCCATTTGCTGAGCTTCGGCATCGCTAAGGGCCGCCACACGGGCTTCGACGTCGGCAGGATTGACACCCTGCTTTAGCAGCTGATCCTGCACATCGGCACGGGCGAGGATTTCATTGATACGCTCGCGATCAGCGCCGGCACGGTCGCCTGCTAAAACAGACTGCGTCGATACCAAGTCCATGCCTTGCGGGGCGGTCGGGGCTGCCACGACGGGCAGACTGGCGAACACTAACGCAATCATCAAAAGGGTCGAGAGGTAAGCACGCACTGTTTTCATCGTCTTCATCCTTAGACTTATCAGGGAGCAGGCCATGAATGACCTAGCAAGTAGTATAGAAACAAACAGATGCGGTTTTAAGGCAAAAATGCAAAGTGCTAATTATTTGCACTAATGCGATAGGTCCAAGGGGTTTCGGCCAGAATGCCTTTTGCACCCGCCATAGTCATGGCCAGATCGTGAAGCCCCGGCCACAGCGGCACGGCAGAGGCGCCTTTTACCGCTAAATCCAAGCGCTGGGCCATCAGCAATAGTTTGTGCAGCCGCTTCATGGAAAGGCGGCCAATGGCTTTTTGATATGCCGGACGGCGCTTATCGAAAATCATCGGCTTTTGGGTTTTACAGGCGTGTTCAAAGCTTTGACCCTGATCCAGATGCTGATGTAGCGATAGCAGGGTGCGCAGCTCACGCGTCAGCGCCCATAGGACGATCGGCGCTTCCACGCCTTCGCTTTTCAGGCCGTTGACGATCCTAGAGGCACGGCTGGGCTCGCCCTTCAAGCACGCATCCGCCAGATTGAAGACGTCAAAGCGGGTGCTGTCCTCCACGCCTTGGGCAATGTGTTCGACGTTGAGTCGAGTGTTGGCCGGGTAGATCAGCGCTAGCTTCTGTAGCTCTTGATCCGCCGCCAACAGGTTGCCTTCGGTACGCTCACCCAGCAGCCGGGCCGCTTCGAGATCGATCTGCAGGCCGTGATGCGAGGCTCTATCCCGCAGCCAGTAACCAAGGCGTGAGGCATCGACCGGCCACACGGGTACGAACAGGCCGTGTTTATCCAGGGCTTTGAACCAGGCGCTCTTCTGCTGTTTGGCATCCACCTTACCCATGCTGACCAGCAGCAGGTCATCGCTACCGTCCATCATGTCTGCGTACTGCGCGAGCGCTTTAGTGCCTTCCTGCCCCAGCTTCTGGTTACCCAAACGCAGTTCTAACAGCTTGTTGGAGGCAAACAGCGAGAGGTTGCTGGCGGTTTCCAAGAGCCGCCCCCAGGCAAAGTTGGGCTCTACATCCAGTACTTCCCGCTCTTCGATACCCGCTTGTCGGGCGGCGGCGCGTACTGCATCGCAGGCATCGCGATGCTGTAGCGGCTCGTCACCCGCCACGATCACCGCTTTCGGCAGCTTCTTGGCCAGGGCGGCAGGCAGTTGATCGGCAAATACCTTCACCGCAACGCCTCGAGATTGGCCAACCGCTCTACGACGCGCTGGGCGAGCTGGCGGGTCAGTGTCTGCTCCGCTTCCTGGAAAAGGGTTTCCCGATTCAGCAGATCGTCATCGCTGACGCGAATGCGCGTGCTGGTCGCCACCGTGGCATTGTTCAATGCGTAAGCGCTGGTGTCCCGCTGCTGCACCGACAGCGACGTGCTTAGCGTTAGTTCATGCTCACGGCTTGCGCGGCCATCGGTGCCAATGCGCCGCTCCTGCAGTGACGGTGTGCCCAGCGTTACGCGCCACGGCGCGCTGCTCTCAACGTCCGTGCCTAACTGCTGTAAGCGCGTGCGAAGCTGCTGAGCGAGAGCGCTGTTGTCATCGCCCTCTAGCGAGAGCGCGGGCAGGCGTGGCATGGATTCCGAGCCGCGCAGGCGGAACCCACAGCCACTGAGCAGCACTGCCGCTGACGCGGCGATGCTGAGGGTCAAAAAGCGACGGCGATTCATCCACTCACCACGATGTTAACCAGCTTGCCGGGCACCACGATCACCTTACGAACCGTTTTGCCTTCCAAATGGCGCTGGACGTTTTCGTTTTCCATCGCCAGTTGCTCGATGGCGGCTTTGTCGGCGCTGGCCGGGGCTTCCAGGCGGGCGCGCAGTTTACCGTTCACCTGTACCACCAACTCGATGCTGTCGCGGGTCAGGGCGGCTTCGTCTACTTTCGGCCACTGGGCCTCAATGGCGGGCTGCTCATGGCCCAACTGCTGCCACAGGGTGTGGCACAGGTGCGGGGTAATCGGAGCCAGCAGCAGCACACAGGCTTCCAGCGCTTCACGGCTAACCGCGAGGCCCAGTTCAGAGGTATCGTCGAACTTAGCGACCGCGTTAGAAAGCTCCATCACAGCCGCAATGGCGGTGTTGAAGGTGGTGCGGCGACCAATGTCGTCGCTGGCTTTCTTGATGGTTTCGTGAGTTTTGCGACGCAACGCTTTTTGATCGTCGTTGAGTGCATCGACGTTCAGCGTGCCCGGCGTGCCCGCTTCCAGGTGCTCGCTCACCTGACGCCAGATGCGCTTCAGGAAGCGGTGTGCGCCTTCGACGCCGGAATCCGACCACTCCAGCGACTGCTCAGGCGGGGCGGCAAACATCATGAACAGGCGCACGGTGTCGGCACCGAACTTGTCGATCATCGACTGCGGGTCCACGCCGTTGTTCTTCGACTTGGACATCTTCTCGATGCCGCCCATTTCAACGGGCTGGCCGTCGCTCATCAAAATGGCGCTCAGCGGGCGGCCTTTCTCATCGCGCTTCACTTCCACATCGGCGGGGTTGAACCACTCTTTACCGCCGTTATCTTTAATGCGGTAGAAGGTTTCCGCGATCACCATGCCTTGGGTGAGCAGCTGCTGGAACGGCTCGTCGGAATCGACCATGCCGAAATCGCGCAGCAGCTTGTGGAAGAAGCGGGCGTAGAGCAGGTGCAGAATTGCGTGCTCGATACCGCCAATGTAGAGATCCACCGGCAGCCAGTAGTTGGCGCGCTCGTCCAGCATGGCTTCGTGGTTATCCGCACAGCAGAAGCGGGCGAAGTACCAGGAGGACTCCATAAAGGTATCGAAGGTGTCGGTTTCACGCACCCAGCCATCGCCCAGCTCGGAGAACTCCGGCATCTTCTTCAGCGGCGAGCCGGAAGCATCCACGGTGACTTCCATGGGCAGCGCGACGGGCAGCTCGTCATCGGAGAGCGGTACGGTTTGGCCTTCCGGGCCGTACTTCACCGGAATCGGCGCGCCCCAGTAACGCTGGCGGGCAATACCCCAGTCGCGCAGGCGATAGTTGGTTTTCACTTCGCCACGGCCAAGCTCGGCCAGTTTGGCGGCAATGGCATCAAACGCGGCTTGGAATTCCAGGCCATCGAACTCGCCGGAATTAATCAGCGTACCGTGCTCGGTGTAAGCGCCTTCCGAGATATCCGGCGTGTTGCCGTGCTCATCGGCCACTACCGGCTTCAGCTCAACGCCGTACTTGGTGGCAAATTCCCAGTCACGCTGGTCGTGGGCGGGTACGGCCATGACCGCGCCGGTGCCGAACTCCATCAGCACGAAGTTAGCCACGAATACCGGCACTTCTTCACCGCTTAACGGGTGAATGGCCTTATGGCCCGTGGCCATGCCCAGCTTCTCTTTGGTGGCCATTTCCGCTTCAGAGGTGCCGCCTTTGGCGCACTCTTCACAGAACGCCGCCATCTCGCTGCTCTGCTCGGCGGCCTGTTTCGCTAGCGGGTGGCCGGCAGCCACGGCCACGTAGGTCACGCCCATCAGCGTATCCGGGCGGGTGGTGTACACCGCCAGCGGCTCGCAGGCGCTGCCATCGGCGGCTTTAATGTCAAAGCTCAGCTCGACGCCACGGGATTTACCAATCCAGTTGCGCTGCATTGTCTTGACCTGCTCGGGCCACTCGACGTTATCTAAGTCCGCCAGCAGCTCATCGGCGTAGTCGGTAATCTTCAAGAACCATAGCGGGATCTCTTTACGTTCCACCGGCGCGCCGGAACGCCAGCCGCAGCCGTCGATGACCTGTTCGTTGGCGAGGACGGTTTGGTCGACCGGGTCCCAGTTCACCGTGGACATCTTCTTATACACCAAGCCCTTTTCAACCAGCTTGGTGAAGAACCACTGCTCCCAGCGGTAGTAGCTGGTATCGCAGGTGGCGAATTCGCGGCTCCAGTCGTAGGCAAAGCCTAGTGCCTTCAACTGGTTACGCATGTAATCAATGTTTTGATAGGTCCACTTGGCGGGTGGCACCTGGTTTTGAATCGCGGCATTCTCCGCCGGCATCCCGAACGCATCCCAGCCCATTGGCTGCATGACATTTTTACCCTGCATGCGCTGGAAACGTGAGACAACGTCGCCGATAGTGTAATTACGCACGTGGCCCATGTGCAGCTTGCCGCTGGGGTAGGGGAACATGGATAGGCAGTAGAATTTTTCGCGGTTGGCGTCTTCTACGGCTTTAAAGCACTGGTGTTTGTCCCAGTACTGCTGAGCATCACGTTCGATATCACGGGGGCTGTAATGTGCGTCCATCGGTGTTTTCAATGCCTTGGGGTCATTCGCCCAAAAAGGGCGCAAAGTGAATAGTAGATGACGACTGTCAGATAAGTAGCGTCGATTGTATCCTATGCAGGTGTATCCTTGAACGGCTAGCCGATGATAGGCAGCACCTGTGGCGACAAAAGGAGAGGACCCATGGAAAAACATAACGATCACCGCCTTCGCGAAGGCTACGAGCGCCTGTTGGAACGCATGCAAGACGGCGCCAACGAGCTCACCTGGGATAACCTGCAAAAGGATTTGGACGACGCCGTTGCCTTCGAGGCCGAGCTTGAAGAGTACACCAAAGACGAGCTGGCACTACTGCGCGCCTGGGTAGAGCGCGACCTAAAAGATATGCGTTACTACATGGCGGATACCGGCAAGCAGGTCGCCAGTTGGCTAGGCATCGATATTGATCAGCTCTCCCGCCGCGTGGCGGAATCGCTGCTTTCCATTGCCGACCGCAGCGTAGTAGACCGCGAACGCTTCGAAGATGACCTAGAAGCCGCCCGCGCCGACTACTGCGAAGGCGAAATCGCCGCCCCCGGGTTAATGGCCTGCACCCACTGCGATGCCCAAGTGATGCTCAACGAAGTCGCTCGGCTGGAACCTTGCCACCAGTGCGGCCACCGCTACTTCTACCGCTTCCCGAATAAAATCATCGAAACCTGATTGTTAACCTAGCCAAGCGCTCAAGCCTGCAATCGCCCCCAGCGAGAGCAGGCTCATCATCGCCGCATAGGGAAGGTTATCTTTCATCATGCGATAACCGCTCACCCCATAACGCCCCTGTAAGGAAAGGTTAATACCGGAAAGCGGCCCCACGCTGGTGCCCACCGCCCAGGCGCTTAGCGCCACAAAGGCAAACAGCGTTTGCTCGCCACCGCTTAAATCCAAAACAGACGCCAGCACGGAAACACCAATAATTGGGTGCAGCCCCACCAGCGCGCTCAGCGTAATGGCAGCAAAGCTGGCCATGGCCTGCCACGTGCCAAAGCGGGCAAATAGCGTCCACTCATCGCCCGCAGCGGCAGCCACCAGCGTCGAAAGCCCTAATGTTAATAACCCCGCCGCTAAAAACAGCGAGATTTCCCCGCGCATGGCGGGTAGGCGGGTAACGGTGTGCTGGCGAATGCGCCGCTGAGTAAAACGCGGGCCTTCCCGCAGGTTGCTTAACAGCGCCACCCCCGGCAGTAAAAAGGTAATGATACTGACGATAGTGAGCGACGGCGTGATCCAGAAGTGAAACAGCATCACCAACGCCGCCATGCCCGCAGGCATCAGCAGGCTACGGGGCGAAAGCGAAAAGCCATCCACCTCGGTTAAATCAAACCGCCGCCGCAGCTCTAGCGTGGTTAATAGCCCCGAGAGCATGGCGATAGGAAAACCCACCACGGCAATCTGGGCGTACTGCACCGAAGGCACCAGGGCAATTACCACCGCCATAGAAGCAAAGAAGGGCGACCAGAGGGCGGCGCTGCTCAGCCCACGGTTCAGCGCCAATAGCTGCGGTGTGGTTAACGGCGCACGGCGAGCCAACCGGTCGCCCACCATAAACACCGTGGAAAGATTCAAAATCGTGCCGAGGAAATGCACCCCCAGCCAGGTACGCAGCACGCCATCTGCCCCCGTTACCCGTTTACCCGGCGGGCGCTTATTGCCCTGGGTGCCAATCAGCGAAATAAAGCTCACGCCCACCAGCATGGTGGCCACAAACACGTTGCCTTGCAGCATGGCAGGCCAGTTCACCGCCGCGCCATACACCGTTTGCGCCACCACCAGCATCACCACGCCCAGGGCAATCAACACTCCTGCCTGAATGCGCGAACGCTTGGGAATATCCCGCCACAGAAGCGCCACCGCCGCCCACAGCAAATAGCTCACCGCCTGCGCGGTCGGCACCGCCCCGGTAAAGCCCACTATCTGCGCCAAAAGCCCCAGCAGCACCAATACCCCCGCCAAGCGCTGCCGCGTCGTTGTCTCTTGCATCTCAATCCCTTAATGGCTGAGTTAGCAGGCTAATCGGGTTTGCGAGAGAAGGCTAGTAGTAAGAAGTGAAGAGAGAAGTTAGATGACAAGCATGAGCGACAACAGATGTGAGAGATGACAGATGTGAAGGATTGAAGGTGTGGAAGATGACAGGAGTGGTAGAGCGCTTCAACGCGCGATGATAAAGCCTCCCAAACATCGAAAAAGCCACCTACCCCGTAGCGCGGCGTAACGAACGAAGTGAGGCACCCGCGAAGCACCGCAACGCGGTGCCGATTGTGCCACCCAAGGCACGCAAAAATTTTCGCCAGATAGGTGACCTAAGCAGATTTTATGAATAGAGTATGATTCAACAGTTAAAACGAGCGGGCACGATAATAGAGGATATGTAGCCTGAGCCAAGGGAGTTTTATTTAAAATCAATGGGTTAGGTGGTTCTTGGGGCTGTATAACATCAATGACTGTGATCGCTCAGTTATTGGGGTTATGTAGCGAGCTATATAACCACTGTTATGTGGTGTGGGCGTTGCCTCCCAGACTATTCAGTAAAAGTAATGATTTTTTCCCTCTGCGCCCGTTGCAAAAGGATGTGAGCAATGCCGTTTGAACGTAGTTTTATCTTTCTAGACACAAGTGTTTACGTGCAAGAATCATATCGCTTCAGCGGCACATCGCTAGGGAAGCTGGTCGGCATGAGCAGTGACGACGAGTTAAGGCTAATAGTTCCTGAAATCATACAGCACGAAGTTACATATAAGCTTCGAGAGACTGCGGAAGAGCACGCAGCAAAGATCGAGTCTGCATTGGACAGCAACATCATAGGCTTGATTGGCGATAAAGCTAAGAAGTTGGCTGGGATTGACTTTCAGATAGATCAAGAAAAGTTGGTTGAAAGCATCGTGGAAACCTGGGAGAAATTCCGCGTGCGATGCAATTCTGAGTCTGTCCCTCTTGCCAGCATAGACCTCCCTGGGGTGGTGGCATCGTACTTCGATGCTAAACCGCCGTTTGGGAAAGGGCGAAAGCGAAATGAATTCCCTGATGCATTTGCTGTCTCGTCCATGGTTAGTTTTGCGAATGACAACCCCGGCCGCCCTATCTACGTGGTTTCCAGAGACGAAGGGATGTTGGAAGCATTCCGCAACGACTCTCGATTCAGATGTCATAAGGAACTTTCTGAAGTACTTGATGAGTACAATAGACACACTGAAGCACTCTCTCCCGCTGCGCACGCGCTTATGGAGGAGAATGTTGACTGGATTACCGAAGTTATCGTCGATGAACTTCATACGAACCCTAGCTTGTATGCATTAGAGTACCGGGATGACCGAATAAGTGTTCAAGGCATATTTGTAGATGTGTATGAGATGAACTTAGTGGAAATTGGGCTCGACCGGGCAGTCTTCGATGTTGGCCTGGATTATCGCGTAAACGCTGAAGTCACAGATATGGTGCGTGTTGGATACGATGATTACGATTGGGACGTCATTCCTCGCAATTTTGACGGAAGAATTACAGTATATGTGGAAGTCCTAACCAACAGTGATTTCAGTGAGTTGAATGAGATCGCTAGTATTGAGTTCTAGCTGAGATCAACGAAAGCACATAACCAGTGCAGGCACGGCGACGCCCATTACATTGCGCCTTTGGCTCCATTCCACGGGCGCGCATGCTGCAAGCGTTATATTCAAAGAGGATGGGATGATCTGCAAAGGATGTGGTGAAAACAAGAGTTTAATTAAAGCTCATGCGATACCAGAAGCATTTTTCAGGGGATTGCGTGATGGTAAAGATCCTCCGCGCTTACTAACTGATGCAGCGGGAAAATTTCCCAAGAAAGCACCTATTGGCGTTTATGATAAGACAATTCTTTGCAGAGAGTGTGAGGATAAGTTTCAGGTGGTCGATGATTATGCACAAAGCATTTTCCTTAGAAAAGAATGCGGTCATGTTGAGCTAAAATGGTATGGGAGGGTTGTTGGGTATCGCGTTGATGATGTTGACTATCGACTTCTTAAGCGATTCTTCCTTAGTGTTCTTTGGCGGGCATCAGTTTCCAGCCAAGAGTTTTATTCTAAGGTAAGTCTGGGGCCATATGAAAGTGACCTCAAAGAACTTATTTGGCGTGATGAATGTGGGGGCAAAAATCAGTATTCTTTCGTTGTTTCGAAGTTCACGGATACTACGATTGGAAGAACAATCCTCGACCCACACAGAGAAAGATGGCATGGTGTCAATTACTATCGCCTTTACCTATACGGATATGTGGTCTATATAAAAGTTGATAAGCAGAAATCGCCAGAAATATTAAGAAACTTTGAAATGCATGCCGATGGACCTCTTTTTGTAGTTGGTAGAGATATACGCAATTCATCTGAGTACTCAGTAATGGTTTCAGTTGCTCATAAATCAGCCAAATGAATATAACCAGGCCAAGCACAGCGACAACTTTTTCGTTGCGGCTTCGCCTTCACTACAAAGCTACGCGTGTTGGCAAAGTTAAAAGGAATCAAGAATGGATATATTCCTCTTGAGACACGCAGAAACAGAAACGAACCGCGATGGTGCGTTGGCAACAGGAAGCGGTGACGCGCTCACACAGCATGGCCACTATCAGGCACAAAGCATCATAGGATGTCTCTTGGAATTGGAGATCGAGTACATTCTGTGCTCTCCGTATCCGAGAGCCCTGCAAACCATTCAACCTTTTGCTGAGGTTGCCAAAATAGAGATTGAGATTCACTCTTGTTTAGCTGAGGGGCAGTTAGTGTTGACTGAGACTCCCGCCCGAGAGGAGCCTAAGTATTTCCGTCACGTATCGGGTCATGACTACCCCCATGAAAATGAGTCACCAGGGGCATTCATGGAGCGTGTGGTACAGGCAAAAAAGCTAATCTACACCCAGCCTCATTCCAGGATATTGGTGGTAACGCACGGGCACATGCTTCGCGAATTATTAAACTGCATGCTGGCTTTGCCCCATAAAACACGGTTTCCGCACGATAATTGTGGGCTGAGTCATGTATCGGTAGGCGACGTAAATATGGTCAGCTATATCAATCGACCAATTTCTTCTAGCTAACGACTTTTGGCGTCCGCCTTTCCAGCGCTGAGCGCCCACTAGCTTTGTGGTCCGCGGGGTTGCTAAGCGTTCAACAGTAGTTACTAGTGCTCTTGACCACGTCGTACTGAACCATCTTTACCATGGATAATGTCTTGGTGGCGCGGCCTCGCGGGTGCCTCGCTAATCGCTCGTTACCACGCGCTACAAGGGTATTGACCTGGGTGGTGGGTATCACCGTCGCGATCTGATGCCGCCCAATCACGCGCTTTCTCCCAACATCTCAACGATCGTTTGTCTCAGCCAGTTGTGCCCGGCATCGCTTTCCCGCCGTGAGTGCCAAACCATCTCGTAGGCAAACGGGTCAATGGCAAAGGGCGGGGCGAAAAGCTGCAGCGGTGAGTCCTTCGGCAATATATCGAAGCTGCGCCGTGCTGCCGTCACTATCAAATCAGTGTTGGCCACTAGACTGCTAGCGATGCCCCAGTGGGGCAGGGTCATCGCTATCCGGCGGCTAACGCCTTCGCGCTGCAGGGCGTGTTCTATCTCACCGGCTTCGTTGCTGTGCAGGGCGACCAGGACATGTGGCCGCGAGAGCCAAGCGTCTTTATCCAGGCTGCCAGTATTGGGCAGGGTGTGTTTATCCGCCGCACTCACGAAGTGCTCGATGAAAAGCGTATGGGTGCGTAATTCACCGGTAATCGGCGATGGGAACACCCCAAAGGCTAGGTCGATCTCCCCATCCTGCACGCCTGCCAGCATCGAGGCGCGGCTGCCTTGCGTGACTTGAAGATCGATCCCCGGAGCGCAGGTACGCAGGCGCTTTACCAGCCCCGGCAGGATGACCCGAGAGCCATAGTCCGACATGGCGAGCCTAAATAGCCGCTTCGTCCGAGCGGGATCGAAGGCGGGCTGGTCAAGCAGCGTGCCTACCTGATGCAGTGCTTCCGTCAATGCCGGTAGTAGCTCGCTGGCGCGGGAAGTGAGTTCCAGTTTGCCTGCTCGTCGCACCAGCAACGGGTCGTCAAAAATAGTGCGCAAATGAGCGAGTGCATGGCTGACGGCGGGCTGGCTTTTATGTAAGCGCCGTGCCGCTCGCGAGACGTGCTTTTCGGTCAGTAGTGCGTGCAGAGTGACCAGCAGATTGAGATCGATGCGTCTTAAATTATTCATAATTTGAATAATGAAAAATAAAAAATGGAATTTCAATTAATGAAATGAATTGTACAAGATAAAAGACCCTTTCAGACGCATCAGGAGCTTGTCATGAATTCATCTCTCACCGTGGTAGGGTTGGCGGCAGTGGCAGTCGTCGTAGGCGCTTTGGTGCCATTTCAAGCCGGTAGTAACGCGGAATTAGGCCGAGCGCTAGGCCATCCTCTTTGGGCAACGCTGGTCTCTCTGGTGGTCAGTATTCTTGTCGTCATCCCCATCGCACTGGCGATGCAGGCAGCGCCTCCCGTTTTCGGCGCTGCTAGGCACTTGCCCGCCTGGGCATGGCTGGGCGGCGTCGCAGGCGCTATCTACGTATCGTCGGCGCTAATATTGGTGCCGCGGGTGGGGGCCACGAGCTTTATGGTGTGTGTGATTGCAGGGCAGTTGATCGCATCGCTGCTGTTGGATTACCACGGTTGGATGAACTTACCTGTTAGAGAGGTCAGCGTGGGGCGTGTGTTGGGCGTGGTGATGGTAATAGTGGGCATGGTGACGGTGCTGTGGTTCTCATCCACGACCAAGCCAGCTCAACACGATGCTGATCAGGTCGTATCACGCACCGCCCATTCATGAAGGCACAAGGTTTTTCGATGAATCTGCACGGTTCAACGTCGCTCGAACGGTAAGTGGACGTAGTGTAAGTTTGGTTATGCTCTTCAAGCGAACCATCATCTTTCTTTCAGGAGCCTATGGATAATCGATATATCGTCATATTCGATGGTGTCTGCAACTTCTGTAATGGAGCAGTGAATTTCATCATCAATAGAGACCCAGAGGGAATCTTTGCATTCACCCCGATGCAGAGCGAGTTGGCGCAGGAACTCACGCAGCGCTTCAACATGCCCGATGTGGGCATGGACACCTTGGTGCTTATCAAGGCTGGTAAGTGTTACGTGCTTTCAGAGGCGGCCCTTGAGATCGCCAAAGAGCTAAAAGGGCCGTGGCGGCTCTGTTATGCATTCAAGGTTGTGCCCAGGCCGATTAGAGACGCGGCTTATAAATTATTCGCTCGGAATCGCTATAGGCTTTTTGGTAAGAAAGAGGCTTGTATGGTGCCGACAGTAGAGGTGAAGTCGCGGTTTGTGGGTATCGACACTTAGCCTTTATGCGGGTATTTGTTTCAACCAGAGGTTGGTGGGGGGGTAAGCGCGTGCATGTTATTTATTGAGGTGGCGCGGCCTCGCGGGTGCCTCGCTGATCGCTCGTTACCACGCGCTACAATTTCATTCTTTGCCTACTCGCGTCAGTAGGGTTCTTTGTCTATGGCACTAACACCATAAGGAAACGTTAATCCATGCTCACCGCCATTGTTCTTGGTGCCACTGGCGCTATCGGCCAGCAGCTCGTTACTCAGCTTACCCAGAGGGGTGAGATGGAAAGCGTTATCGTGATTACTCGCCGTGAGCTGGATCTTACCCGTGAATTTCCCAACGCTATCGTTTCCAAAATACAGCCAGCGCTGCTTGATTTCGACCAGTTAGAAGCCCAAGCCGCCGAGTGTATGCCCGCAGGTGCCGTAGCCTTCGTGGCGCTGGGCACCACGAAAAAGCAGGCGGGGAGTAAAGCGGCGTTTCGCCGTGTGGATCATGGCTTAGTGCTGGCGTTTGCGCGGGCGTGTAAAACGGCGGGCGTTAGCAGGTTAGGTGTGGTGACGGCGCACGGGGCGAATGCGCGCTCTTCGGTGTTTTATAACCGTGTGAAAGGCGAGGTGGAGCGGAATGTTCAGTCGCTGGGGTTGCCCTGCGTGTTTTTTGCTCGGCCTTCGCTGTTATTGGGGCGGCCAGAGGATGGGCGGTTGGCGGAGAAGTGGGCGAGTGTATTGCTGGCCCCGGCGTCACGTTGGTTGCCGCGCTCGGTACGGCCGATCGAGGTGCGCGTCGTGGCGGCGGAAATGGTCGACGCGGCGTTGGGCCCAGCCGATGGCCGCGCGTCGTTCGTGCTCTCGAATGCGGCCATGCACCAGAGTGAAAGCCCCCAGCGTTAATGCGTGTGGGCGGGTTGGCGGCTGTGCTCCAGCTCTTCGATCATCTTGCGCGCGGCGTTGGAGAGCGTTCGGTTGGTGTGCACCAGATAGCCGAGCGGGCGATGAATGGGCGCGGTATCCACGGGTAGCTCTACCAGCTCGCTGTCGATCATCCTTTCCGGCAGCAGGCTCCAGCCGAGCCCTACGCCGCACATCATCTTGAGTGTTTCTAAGTAGTTGGTCGACATGCTCACGGGCAAGGTGAGGCCTGCTTCCTCAAAGCGTTGGCCAATCAGCGTGCGAGTGAAGGTTTTGGCCCCCGGCAATATGCAGTTTACCTCACACAGTTCTGCCAAGCTGAGAGGCCTGCCGTTGTTGCGACTGCGGTCGGCGAGTGGATGGTCGCTGGCGCAGACGAAGCATAGTCGGTCACGCCATAGCTCCACGACCTGAAGCTGTTCAACGGGGTGGGGAGCCAGGGTGACGATGGCCATTTCCAGCGTGCCATCCATCACGCCCTGGTAAGCCAGTTCGGAATCCAGGAAATGCAGATCCAGCGCCACTTCGGGATGGCGCTGGGTGTACTGCTTCAGTAGCGGCGGCAGGCGGTGCAGGCCAATGTGGTGGCTGGTGGCGAGCGTCAGTTTGCCGCCCACTTGGCCAGAGAGATTCGCCAGCGCCCGGCGGCTATCTTCTACGGTAAACAGGATGCGCTGGGCCTTGGGCAGCAGCACGTTGCCCGCTTCGGTGAGCGCGATGCGCCGTCCAATGCGGTCGAAAAGCCGAGTGCCGAGCAGGTCTTCCAGCGTGGCAATGCGCTTGCTGACCGCAGGCTGAGTGAGGTGGAGCTGTTCGGCGGCGCGGGAGAAGCTCTGGGTCTCCGCCACGGCGAGAAAGGCTTGCAGGCTTTGGGTATCCACGGCGGCTCCTGGTCATCTATTCCTGTTTGGAATCTAAACTATGAATAACATGAATTGCTTTTATGCGCGAGTCGCGTAACACTCCTGACATGCCATAGAAGCAGCACGCAGAGGCTGCCAATACGAACTAGCAGGGCACCGCCCAGGAGAGCCACATGTCAGGCCAAACGCTTTACGACAAACTCTGGAACCAGCATTTGGTGAAGCAGCGCGACGACGGTACCGCGCTGATCTACATCGACCGCCAACTGCTCCACGAAGTCACTTCGCCGCAAGCGTTCGAAGGCCTACGTTTGGCCAACCGAAAGCCCTGGCGCTTGGATGCCAACCTGGCCACGCCGGACCACAACGTGCCCACCACGGTGAAAGAGCGCGCTGAAGGCAACAGCGGTATCAAAGATCCGGTCTCGCTCATTCAGGTGCAAACCCTGGACGATAACTGCGTCGAGTACGGCATCGAAGAGTTCAAGATCAACGACCCGCGCCAGGGCATCGTGCACGTGGTGGGTCCTGAGCAGGGCGCCACACTGCCGGGCATGACCGTGGTATGCGGTGACTCCCACACCGCTACCCACGGCGCCTTTGGCGCGCTGGCCCACGGTATCGGCACGTCGGAAGTCGAGCACGTCTTGGCAACTCAGTGCCTGCTGGCGCAGAAAATGAAGAACATGCAGGTGCGCGTCGAAGGCGAGCTGGGCCTGGGCGTCACCGCAAAAGACGTCGTGTTGGCGATCATCGGTAAGATCGGCACCGCTGGTGGCACAGGCTACGCTATCGAGTTTGCGGGCAGCGCCATCGAGTCGCTCTCCATGGAAGGCCGTATGACCGTGTGCAACATGGCGATTGAAGCGGGTGCTCGCGTGGGCCTGATTGCCGTGGATGACACCACTATCGACTACCTCGCCAAACGCCCCTTCGCGCCCACCGCAGAGCAGTGGGAAGCCGCCGTGGCCGATTGGCGCAACCTGGTATCGGATGCGGACGCCCACTTCGATAAAGTGGTGACGCTGAAAGCCGAAGAGATCGAACCGCAGGTGAGCTGGGGCACCAGCCCGGAAATGGTCACCGGTATTTCAGGCCAAGTGCCCGACCCCAAAGCCGCCCTGGATGAAACCGTGCAGCGCAGCCATGCCCGCGCGTTGGAGTACATGGGCCTGCAGGCGAACCAGAAGATCACCGATATCAAACTGGATAAAGTCTTTATCGGCTCCTGCACCAACTCGCGCATCGAAGACCTGCGCGAAGCTGCCAAAGTGGCGAAGGGCAACAAAGTGGCCGACTCCATCAAGCTGGCCATGGTCGTACCGGGCTCTGGCTTGGTGAAGCGCCAAGCGGAAGCGGAAGGCCTGGACAAAATCTTCATTGAAGCGGGCTTTGAGTGGCGCGAGCCGGGCTGCTCCATGTGCTTGGCCATGAACGCCGATAAGTTGGGCGCGGGCGAGCACTGTGCGTCCACCTCCAACCGTAACTTCGAAGGGCGCCAGGGCTATGGCGGTCGCACTCACTTGGTGAGTCCTGCCATGGCAGCGGCCGCCGCCATTGCCGGTCACTTCGTCGACGTACGCACCTTACCCGCTAACGACGCCACCCACGCGCAGGAGGCCTAAGCCATGAAAAAGTTCGAACGTTTTGAAGGCGTGGTCGCGCCGCTGGATCGCGCTAATGTCGATACCGACTTGATCATTCCCAAGCAGTTTTTGAAGTCCATCAAGCGCACGGGCTTTGGCGTCAACCTGTTTGACGAGCTGCGCTACCTGGATGAAGGCCAGCCGGGGCAAGACTGCTCGAAGCGCCCGCTGAATCCGGATTTCGTCTTGAACCAGCCGCGCTACCAGGGCGCTGAGGTACTGCTGGCGCGCCGTAACTTCGGTTGTGGTAGTTCCCGCGAGCACGCCCCTTGGGCGTTGGAAGATTTCGGCTTCAAAGTAGTGATTGCCCCCAGCTTTGCCGATATCTTCTACAACAACGCGTTCAAGAACGGCATTTTGCTGATCACTCTGGCGGAAGAAGAAGTAGATCGCCTGTTTGCTGAAGTAGAAGCTAACGAAGGCTACCAGCTCGACGTGGATCTTGAGCACCAGCGGGTGATTACGCCCAGTGGCGAGATTCTTGAGTTCGACGTGGACGCATTCCGCAAGCACTGTCTGCTCAACGGCTTGGACGATATTGGCATCACTCTGCAAGACGAAGACGCCATTCGCAGCTTCGAAGAGCAGCATCGCCAGCAGCGCCCGTGGCTGTTCCGCCAGCCTGCGTAGCGTTGGCTCACTGAGTAGTGGGCCATAAGTGCCTAAATTATAAGTGCTAAGGATTAAGCATGACTCATAAAGTGTTACTGCTGCCCGGTGATGGTATCGGCCCCGAAATCGCGGCCCAGGCAGCGCGTTTGTTGAAAGCCTGCCAAGAAGCGGGCTTGGATATTGAAGTCGAAGAGGGCTTGGTGGGCGGCTCCGCCTACGATGTTCACGGGGAGCCGCTGCCCGCTGAAACCCTGGAAAAAGCCAAAGCCGCCAGTGCCATTCTGCTCGGCGCAGTGGGTGGCCCCAAGTGGGATAAACTCGAAGATCTTTCCAAGCGCCCGGAAAAAGGCCTGCTGGGGCTGCGTAAGAACCTTGGCCTGTTCGGCAACCTTCGCCCGGCCATGCTCTACCCGCAGCTAGCCAGCGCTTCCAGCCTAAAGCCGGAACTGGTGGCGGGCCTGGATATCATGATCGTACGGGAACTGACCGGCGGTATCTATTTCGGTCAGCCGCGCGGTATCGAAGAGCGTAACGGGGAGCGTGTTGGCTTCAACACCTATGTCTACTCCGAAAGCGAAATCGAGCGCATTGGCCGAGTCGCGTTCGAGATGGCTCAGAAGCGTGGCAAAAAGCTCTGCTCGGTGGATAAAGCCAACGTACTGGAAGTCACCATTCTGTGGCGTGAAGTGATGGAGCGCTTAGCGCCGGAGTACCCGGACGTCGAGCTTTCCCACATGTACGTGGACAACGCCGCCATGCAGCTGGTGCGCGCACCGAAGCAGTTCGATGTGGTGGTGACCGGCAATATGTTTGGCGACATTCTCTCTGACGCTGCCGCCATGCTCACCGGCTCCATCGGGATGCTGCCGTCTGCCTCGCTCAACGAGAGCGGGCAGGGCATGTACGAACCCTGCCACGGCAGCGCGCCGGATATTGCGGGCCAGAACATCGCGAACCCGCTGGCGATGATGCTCTCCGTGGCGATGATGCTGCGCTACTCCCTCAACGAAACGGCGATGGCCGAGCGTATCGAAGCCGCCGTAGGCAGTGTGCTGGACGACGGCCTGCGCACCGCCGATATCGCCTCTGAAGGCACGCGCCGTGTGTCCACGGTGGAGATGGGCGATGCGGTACTCGCCGCCTTTGTACGCGGTGAGTAACAAAGAAAGCTTGCTAACTAATTGATTCGCCTCAATGCTTGTTTGAACAGCACATGTCGGCTGCCCTCAGGGGTGGCCGACGTCGTGTCTGATATGTGTGTATAATATAGGTCTCATTCTTAGTTGGAGGACTTCACATGTTGAAAGTCGGTTTCGTGGGATGGCGTGGCATGGTTGGCTCGGTGCTGATGCAGCGCATGCAGGAAGAGGGTGATTTCAACGGCATCGAGCCGATCTTTTTCACCACTTCTCAAGTCGGCCAGCCGGGCCCCGACATCGGCGTGGACGTGCCTCCGCTGAAAGATGCGTTTGCGCTAGACGACTTGAAAGCCCTGGACGTCATCGTGACCTGCCAAGGCGGCGACTACACCAAGAAAGTCTACGGCGACCTGCGTAACGACGGCTGGAAAGGCTACTGGATCGATGCCGCCAGCACCCTGCGCATGGAAGATGAGGCCACCATCGTCCTCGATCCGGTGAACCGTAAGGTGATCGACGCGCAGCTTGCCAAAGGCGCGAAAACATTTGTGGGCGGCAACTGCACCGTTAGCCTGATGTTGATGGGGTTGGGCGGCCTGTTCGAAGCCGATATGGTCGAGTGGATGACCTCCATGACGTATCAGGCAGCGTCGGGCTCCGGTGCCAAGCACATGCGCGAGCTGCTCAACCAGATGGGCCAACTGCGTGACAGCGTGTCCAGCGAACTGGCCGACCCGGCGAGCGCGATTCTGGACATCGACCGCAAAGTGACGGCGGCCATGCGCGGTGGCGACTTCCCCACCGATAACTTCGCCGCGCCACTGGCTGGCAGCCTGCTTCCGTGGATCGACACCAAACTGGATAACGGCCAAAGCCGCGAAGAGTGGAAAGGTAGCGTCGAAACCAACAAGATTCTGGGTCTCGAAAACAACCCGATCCCCATCGATGGCCTTTGCGTGCGTATCGGTGCCATGCGCTCGCACAGCCAGGCGTTCACCATCAAGCTGAAGCAAGACGTGCCGCTGGATGAGATCGAAGAGCGCATCGCCAAGCATAACGAGTGGGTCAAACTCATCCCCAACGAGAAAGACGCCACCATTGCGGGTCTAACGCCTGCAGCCGCCACGGGCACGCTGCAAGTGCCGGTAGGCCGCCTCCGCAAGCTGAAAATGGGCGGTGAATACCTTTCAGCGTTCAGCGTGGGTGACCAGCTGCTGTGGGGTGCCGCTGAGCCGCTCAAGCGCATGCTGAAAATTCTGCGCGAGCAGTAAGTCGTCGCGCCATCGGTGCCGCTCATGACGCGGATGACCGAGCGCTAGACACAGCGCTAGACAAGAAGGGGAAGCTGTTCGAAGCTTCCCCTTTTTTTGCGCTGATGCAAGTGGCTAAGCCGCGTACTCATTCAAAGGGATGCGTTGAAGATGGCGTCATGGTAAATACGTTATGATAAGAACGAACTAACATATCTCATGGCAGAAAAGAGTGATCTTGCCATGGGGCAAGGGAATCGCAGGCAGTAGGGGCCGACATGAATAAAAAGCTGGCATGGTTGTTGTGGCTGCCGCTGAGCGCCGTGAGTCCGTTGGCGCTGGCCGTAGGGCTGGGGCAGGCCACCGTGAACTCACCGCTGCAAGCGCCGTTAGATGCCAGTGTGCCGCTCGTAGAGGCTGCCGATGTGTCGCTGGACGACGTACGTGTAACCATTGCTGACCCCTCCGCCTTCAGCGCGTTGGGATTGGAGTGGACCCCTCTCGCCGCGAGCGTGCGCACCGAGCTTCAACGCCTGCCCTCAGGCGCGCGATTGGTACTCCGTTCCGATCAAGCCGTCAACGAGCCGTGGTTGGACCTGCTGATCACCATCACGACGCCAGACGGGCGGCGCACGGAAGCGCTGACGCTTCTATTCGACCCTCCCAACTATGCCGCCAGCCCGTCGCCTGCGGCGGTGTCCTCATCGTCGGTTTCCTCGGCCTCTTCGTCTACGCCGTCAGCGGCGGCGGCCCGGCCCGCCAGCGCCGCCCGTGACATCGCCTATGTGGCCAGCGGTGACACGCTTTGGGGCGTGGCAGCCCGTATCAAACCTGCGGACGTCAGCGTTCAGCAGATGATGGTGGCGCTGGTCGAGGCGAATCCGTCGGCGTTCCCCACCGGCAACGTCGACGACATGCGTGCAGGCCAGACACTCGCCGTGCCCAGCCGAGAGCAGTTGATGGCGCGCTCGCCAGCCCAAGCCGCCCAAGCGATTCAGTCGATGCGCTCGTCATCTAGCGCGCCCTCTGCAGCAGAGCCCTCGACCAATGCCTCGGCACCTGAGCCGGCAACAGAGACGGCCAGCGACGTGTCGGCTTCTACATCTACGCCGCCCGACGCTGCCTCTGCTGACGGCAGGCCTGTGGCGACCGTGCAAGAGGGCGAGCTTGCTGGGTTGACCCTCAACGATCTAGCCGAGCAGCTGTTGGAAAGCCAGGCCATGCTGCAAACCGTGCTCGACGAGCGCGAGGCGATGCGTGCCGAGATGGCAGCGCTACGCCAGGAAGTCGCCTCGTTGACCGAGGCGCTCAATGCGTCTCAGCAGGAGACCCGACGAGCGCTGGCGGCGGCAGAAGCCCGTGCGATAGACCCCAGCTCGACCGACATCGACACCCAAACGGCCTCGGCGCCTGCCACCTTGGAGACGCCCTCTAACGCCGCCAGCACTAGCGTGATCGAACGTTTGGAGCAGTATCAGTGGCCGCTTGCCAGCGTGGCCCTGGCCCTGCTGCTTGGTGCCTTGGTGTGGTCGCGTAAGCGCCGTGAGCGCCAGTGGGAGGATGCGCCCACGCCCGCAGGCATGGGCGCCGCCGAGATGACGCCCCCCAAGCGCACCGAGCCGAGCGCGTCTTCGTCTGCCGCCTCCCCGGCGCAGCCGGTGGCGCCCGAGGCGTCGCTGTATACGCCGCCGCTCACCGAGAGTGCTGTGCCGCCGAGTCACGAGGAAACGTCTCCCTCTGAAGACACAAGCGCGCCTGAGCGCCGCGAGCCCCCCGCAGCCGACGACACGAGTGACGACGTCGACAGTGAGAAACTCGCCAGCGCCGTGCGTGATGACTCGCAACGAGAAGCGCAGCGTGAAGACGCCAGCGATGAGTATGAGGCGGGTGATCACGAGACGGGCGACCGGGAACTAGGGTACGCCGATGAGAATGACGACTTCTACTATGCCGTCAAGCATGACGAGGGTGACGACTCCGCCGTCTCGGAAGAGAACGAAGCCGCACTGGAAGCCGCGTTTCTAGAAACGCCCGAGCCGGTAGAGGAAGCGTCGCCTAGCACGCCGATGCAGGAGCGCGATGAGGCACCGTTACCCGCGTCTCCCCAGGTGCCGCCACAGGATGACGATCGTGCGCACTACATCGACTATCATCCGCCGTCGCTGACTAGTGAGGCGTCAGCCGACGAGGAGGTAGCGGAGAGCCACGCGGGAGCGAGCCGGACACAGGAGGGCAGTATGGCGCGCTCAGGTCGCGTACCCGAAGAGGAGTGGGAGATTGAAGAGGTGGCATTCGAGCCGCGACGTCGGGATAATAGCGAACCTTCAAAACTCTCCAAATGACGTGGCTCGATGACGCTGTTCTACCACTTTGATGAGACACAACCGCTGGCGGGCCGTTTGGCGATGGGCGTGGAGTACGATGGCTCTCGCTTCTGCGGCTTCCAGCGATTAAAGCATGCGGCCTCGGTTCAGCAGGCCATCGAGGATGCCCTGGCCAAAGTGGCCGGCGCACCGGTGCGTATTCACGCCAGCGGACGCACCGACTCCGGTGTCCACGCCACCCGCCAGGTGATTCACTTCGACCCGCCGGTGCAGCGCACTGAGAAAGCGTGGATTTTTGGTGCCAACACCAATCTGCCCAGAGACGTGGCGGTACGCTGGGTAAAGCCGGTATCCGACGACTTTCACTCGCGCCTGGGCGCGCTGGCGCGTCGCTATCGCTATATTTTCTTGAACCAAATCAGTCGTCCGGTCTTGGAACGCGCCAATGTGACTTGGTGCCGTGACCCGCTGGACGCCGACGCCATGCACCGCGCAGCGCAAGCGTTGGTGGGCGAGCATGACTTCAGCAGCTTTCGGGCGGCCGGGTGTCAATCGAAGACCCCATGGCGGCAGATGCACTTCGTGGAAGTGAAACGTTACGGCCCGCTGGTGGTCATCGATATTCAAGGCAACGCCTTTTTGCACCATATGATTCGCAACATCGCTGGTGCTCTGGCAAGTGTGGGCCGTGGTGCACAGGATGAAGGCCACATCGCGCGCCTGCTGGCGCTGAAAAACCGCCGTAAAGGGGATGTCACCGCGCCCGCTTGCGGTCTGCATTTCGTCGACTCTCTTTACGACGAGCGTTTCGAGCTGCCCAAAGAGCCGCTAGGCCCGAACTTGCTGGCCTTTACCGGCGAGTGGACCGGCGAGCGCGTGCTGCCCGACAGCCCGCGAGTGACCGCACGTCGGCAGCTCACCTTCTCTAAACAAGCCAATCCCCAGCAGCAGGAGACGTCTTCATGACGCCTAACGTGACGCGCACACGCATCAAGTTTTGCGGGCTAACGCGACAAGCGGATGTAGCTCAAGCCGTCGCGCTGGGGGTCGATGCGCTGGGCTTCGTCATGTGGCCCAACAGCCGCCGCAGCGTCACGCCGGACATCCTGGCAGCGCTGGCCGCCCAGGTGCCTGCCTTCGTGACGCGAGTCGGGCTCTTCGTCGACCAACCCGTCGAGTTCATCGAGCAGTGCCTGCCGCACTTGGATCTGATCCAGTTTCATGGCGATGAGTCGCCGGCATTCTGCGAGCAGTTTGGACGGCCCTGGATCAAAGCGCTGCGAATGCGCGACGGGCTTGATTTACACGACGCCGCCACGATCTATGACGGTGCGCAAGCGCTGCTATTGGATGCCTATCGACCTGGCGTGCCGGGCGGAACTGGCGAGACCTTTGATTGGTCTAGAATCCCCGCAACCCTGGCAAAACCTGTTATTCTCGCGGGTGGGCTGACCGCCGACAACATCGCGGCTGCAGTGACCCAAGTTGCACCGTATGCGGTTGATGTGTCAGGTGGTATCGAGGCATCCCCCGGTGTGAAAGCGACCGAGTCGATGGCCGCTTTTGTTCGCAACGTGACGCAGGCCTCCATCCGTTAGACGCGCCTGCGTGCACGCCCTGTTCGATGCGCCGCCCACCTTGGCGTGGGCGGGCCCGACACTTATTCATTCATTTGCCTTTTCTGGCGATCTTGTGAGGTATGCCTGTGACCGTCTCAGCAACTGAAACCAAGTTCAGCGACCTGACCCGAATGCCGGATGCCCGTGGTCATTTTGGGCCCTACGGCGGCCGGTTCGTGTCAGAAACCCTTAGCTTTGCCCTGGAAGAGCTGGAGCAGATTTACCTCAGCTTGCGCGACGATCCGGATTTCCAAGCCGAGTTCGACCGTGACCTGGCTTACTACGTGGGTCGACCGTCGCCGCTGTATCACGCCAAACGCTGGTCAGCGTCGCTGGGTGGCGCGCAAATTTGGCTGAAGCGCGAAGACCTCAACCACACCGGCGCTCACAAGGTAAACAACACCATTGGTCAGGCGCTGTTGGCAAAAAAAACCGGTAAACCTCGCGTCATCGCAGAGACTGGTGCAGGTCAGCACGGCGTGGCTACCGCCACCGTCGCCGCGCGCCTCGGCCTGGAGTGTGACGTGTACATGGGGGCGGAAGACGTGCAGCGTCAGAAGCTCAACGTTTACCGTATGCGCCTGCTAGGTGCACGGGTCATTCCGGTGGAGTCGGGGACGCGGACGCTCAAAGATGCGATGAACGAAGCCCTGCGTGACTGGGTGACGAACGTCGACAACACCTTTTATATCATTGGTACCGTGGCGGGGCCGCACCCGTATCCGCAGCTGGTGCGCGATTTCAACGCCGTGGTGGGCCGCGAAGCGCGCCGTCAGTCGCTGGAACAAATCGGCCGCTTACCCGATGCGCTGATCGCCTGTGTTGGCGGTGGTTCCAATGCACTGGGGCTGTTCTATCCGTTTGTCGAGGATGACGCCGTGGCGATGTACGGCGTGGAAGCCGGTGGCGATGGGGTCGAGACGGGCCGTCATGCCGCGCCGCTGTCATCGAACGCGCCGCGCGGCGTGCTGCACGGCAATCGGACGTATTTGATGTCCGACGAAGCCGGGCAGGTCTCGGACACTCACTCCATTTCGGCGGGCCTGGATTATCCCGGCGTTGGCCCCGAGCACTCGCTGTGGAAAGACGTGGGCCGGGTGCACTACGTTGCCGCCAACGATAAAGAAGTGCTGGAAGCGTTCCGGGAATTGACCCACATGGAGGGCATCATGCCCGCGCTGGAGTCGGCCCATGCGTTGGCCCATGCCAAGGTGCTGGCCCCCACCATGCGTCCGGATCAGCATATCGTGGTGAACCTCTCGGGTCGTGGTGATAAAGACATCATGACCGTTGCGAAAATCGACGGCATCGAGTTTTAAGGGCGAGCATGAATCGTATTGACCAGCGTTTTTCAGAATTGAAGCAGCAGGGCCGCAAAGCCCTGATTCCTTACATCACCGCAGGCGATCCAGCACCGCAGTACACAGTGGGCTTCATGCATGCCCTGGTCGAGGCGGGTGCCGACGTGATCGAGCTAGGCGTGCCGTTCTCCGACCCCATGGCCGATGGCCCGGTGATTCAGAAAGCCTGCGAGCGGGCGCTGAAACAGGGCATCCGATTAGTCGATCTGCTGGACATGGTGGCCGAATTCCGCCAGACCGACACCACGACGCCCATCGTCTTGATGGGCTATCTCAACCCCATCGAGCGCATCGGTTACAAAGTGTTTGCCGACAAGGCCGCAAGCGTTGGGGTGGATGGCGTGCTGGTGGTGGATATGCCGCCTGAAGAGGCCGAAGAGTTCGGTCCGCTGTTGAAAGCCCGGGACTTGGCTGCGATTTTCCTGGTTGCGCCTACCACTTCCCACGCCCGTGCCGCTACAATATGCGCCCACGGTGAGGGCTACCTTTACTATGTTTCGCTGAAAGGTGTCACCGGTGCGGCCACGTTGAACGCTGAAGACGTGGCCGAGCACCTTGCGCCGCTGCGGGATATGACCGATTTACCGCTTTGCGTTGGGTTTGGTATTCGCGACGGTGTGACGGCTGCTGAAGTGGCGAAAGTCGCCGACGGCGTGATCGTAGGCAGCGCATTGGTGAACCGTATTGCCAATAGCGTCGACGCCCCTGAAACGATTGCCGGGCAGTTAAAAAGCGTGCTGGCAGAAATGCGCACCGCGATGGACGCCTAAGCGCGTTTTCTCATCGTCTACACTGATTTGATTGACGACACTCATTAGGCTTGGCGTGGCCAAGCCTTGACGTACACGGAAGCCTTTTTGATATGAGCTGGTTAGACAAGATCGTGCCCTCCATGGGGCGTATCCAGCGTAAAGACCGTCGTGCCAGCGTGCCTGACGGTCTCTGGCGTAAATGTCCCAAGTGTGAAGCCGTTCTCTACCTGCCTGAATTAGAGAAGCATCACAGCGTATGCCCCAAATGTGAGCACCACTTACGCTTGACGGCGCGCAAACGTTTGGACTGGTTCCTGGATAAACAGGGGCGCGAAGAGATCGCGGCAGAAATCGAGCCGAACGATCGCCTCAAGTTCCGCGACTCCAAGAAGTACAAGGATCGTCTGACGGCGGCGCAAAAAGAGACCGGCGAAAAAGACGCGCTGGTAGCGATGCGTGGCGAGCTGGATGGGTTGCCGGTCGTTGCCGTGGCGTTCGAGTTCACCTTCATGGGCGGCTCCATGGGCGCCGTCGTGGGCGAGAAATTCGTTCGCGCGGCGACCATCGCACTGGAAGAGGGCATTCCGCTGGTCTGCTTTGCAGCGTCAGGGGGCGCGCGCATGCAAGAAGCGCTGTTCTCGCTGATGCAGATGGCAAAAACGTCGGCGGCGCTCGAGAAGCTCAAGCAGGCAGGCGTTCCTTATATTTCAGTCTTGACCGATCCTGTATTTGGCGGCGTATCGGCCTCTTTGGCGATGCTGGGCGACTTGAACATTGCCGAGCCCAATGCGCTGATTGGTTTCGCGGGCCCCCGAGTCATCGAGCAGACCGTCCGTGAAACCCTGCCAGAAGGTTTCCAGCGCAGCGAGTTCTTGCTGGAGCATGGCACGGTCGACATGATCGTTCATCGTCATGACATGCGTGAGCGAGTAGGCGGTGTGCTGCGTAAATTGACGCACCACAGCGCTAACCCCTCGAAAGGCGAGCAGCCGGACGCCGAGGTTATCGAGCCGGTCGTCAACGAAGAACCGTTGGCAGACGCGTTCGAGTCACCGGTTAGTGGTGGGGCCAAAGCGGACGTACGCGCTGCACCGAGCGATGACGCGTCTCGCAATGCCTAACACGTTAGCGGAATGGCTTCATCACCTGGAAACCCTGCATCCCGTAGGGATCGATATGGGGTTGGAGCGCGTCTCTTTAGTGGCCAAACACATGGGGCTGCTGGATCGCCCCATTGCCAAACGGGTCATCACGGTGGCGGGTACCAATGGCAAGGGTTCGACCCTTGCCATGATCGATTCGCTGGCGCGTGCACACGGCTGGCGTACGGGCACCTACACCTCTCCTCATCTGTTGCGCTACAACGAGCGCGTCACGCTCGAAGGTCGTGAAGCCAGCGATAAACGCTTGGTAGAGGGCTTTCAGCAGGTAGAAAACGCCCGCCTGCAAGCGCCTGTCGTCAGCTTGACTTACTTCGAAGCCGGCACGCTCTGTGCGTTGTGGTGCTTGGCTCAGGCCGAGTTGGACCTGGCCGTGCTGGAAGTGGGGTTGGGCGGTCGTCTGGACGCGGTGAATATCATCGATGCAGACGTGGCGATCGTCACGACCATTGCCTTGGATCATGCCAACTTTCTCGGTACTGATATCGAGCAGATTGGCCGTGAGAAAGCGGGGATTTTTCGCCCGCTCAAACCGGCAGTGCTCGGAAGTCAGGCACTACCTGCCAGCGTGTTGGATTCCGCGATTGGTATCGCAGCTAAAACCTATGCACTGGGAGCCGCGTTTAGCCACAGCGCTGGCGACGTGGCAGGCGCGACCTGGTGTTGGCATGGCTTGGCGGCAGATGGCGCTACGCTCTCGTTGGATGGCCTGCCAGACCCAGGTTTGCCGATCGATAATGCTGCCACGGCGCTGCAAGCGCTGTCGCTGGCCGGTATCGTTCTCAAGGTCGATACCGTGCGCAAGTCGCTTCGGACGGTCACGCTATCCGGGCGCATGCAGTGGGTGGGCCAGTGGTGTCTGGACGTGGGCCATAACCCTCATGCCGCGCAGTACGTCGCTAGGCGCTTACCGGCACCGCCCAAGGGCGGTCGGCAGTGGGCGCTCATCGGCATGTTGAATGACAAGGATGCCGACGGTGTCATTCAAGCCCTATTGCCCAGAGTGACCGACTGGGTGTGCGTGAGCCTTGACGGGGAGCGTGGCCGCACCGCAGCGGAGTTAGCCGAACGTATTACGTCGCTCGGCGGACACGTGTATGATTGCGCCGACTCCCCCGCGGCGGGAGCTGCCAAGCTGGCCAAGCAGCTCACCCCCGAGGACCGCGTGCTGGCCACTGGCTCGTTCTTTACGGTCGCTGAGTTGCTGGCGATGCCGCTGCCGCAAGCCACGTTGCGAGCGCGCTAAGCTTGATGGAGAGGGATATGAAATACGGTAAAACGGAACGCATTAGTGGCATCGTGATACTGCTGGCGCTGCTGGCCATTGTTGTTCCATGGCTAATGAGTGATCCTGCGCCGCGTGAAGAGCGCCCTCAGCCGACCTTTGTCATCGAGCAGCCCGTGGATGTCGTCCGTCAGGACGTGCCCGCACCGGAAATGCCCGAATCCATCTCGACGCCCGCTCCCTCCGACCCCGTCGAGACAGACGAAGCGCTCGAAGAGCCGATTGACGAGATGCCTCGTGCACCGCAAACCGATCAGGTCGTGCGCGCCGAAGCGTCGTCGACTCAAGAGGCTCCTTCCGAATCGATGTCCTCGTCACCAGCGCCTGAACCTGCCTCTCCACCGCAAGACGACCCCATCGCTGCGCTGGTGGCCGCCAATGAGAGTCGTAATAGCAGCAGCGGCAATAGCAGCAGTAGTGCTTCTTCCGGTCCGGCCGCTCAGCAGCAAGGGGAGTGGGCCGTTCAGGTAGGCAGCTTTGGCGATACCGCCAATGCCCAACGCATCAGCGACCAGCTCAGTGGCGAAGGATTCAGTGTCTTTCAGCGGGCCAGAGACAACAACCTGACTACCGTACTCGTTGGCCCTTATGCCACCTCCGAAGATGGCGAGGCAGCCATGGCCCTGATCAAGCAGCGGATCAATGTCCAGGGCCTGCTTGTGCGAGTTAGAGATTGACCATGGCCTTGACCTGGATTGATGCACTGTTTCTAGCGGTTCTGGGGCTGTCCATGCTGGCCGGGTTCGTGCGTGGTTTCGTACGCGAATCGTTGGGGCTGGCCGCTTGGGTGGTGGCGCTCATGGTAGCTCGCGTGCTGGCTGAGCCCGTCGCCGAGCTAATGAGTGGCTTTATCGATAGCTTCGATGCCCGCTTGGTGTTGGCGTTCGTCCTGGTGATTTTTGCCGTCATCTTGTTATGTGGCATCGTCATTCGCGTGGTGCATGCGGCCGTCGAGTGGGTCGGCATGGGGTTGTTGAACCGGTTTGCGGGCGCTGCGTTTGGTATCGCACGAGGGGCGGTCATTCTTCTGGTAGCGACGGTCCTGATTACCTTGACGCCCCTGGCGGAACTCCAGGCGTGGCAACAGGCCTCGCTGAGGCCTACCTTCGTCGAGCTACGCGACTGGGCGGTTAGTCAGCTCGACCAGTGGGAGCGTGAATTACCAACGCCCCCAGAGTCACTGCGCGATATTTCGCTGCCCGAGCTGCGCCGTGCGCAGCCAACGCTACCCACCAGTGGCGCTCCGGAGGTGGAGACGGACGCGCAGTAGGGCGTTGCTCGAAAATTCTTCGCTGGCGCCGGGTCACGGCGCCAGTGTTTGTCAGTTAGATGAACGTACGGGCTTGCGTCCGTAAGCCATGGTATCAAAGCGAGGTAACTGGAATGTGCGGTATAGTAGGCCTTCTGGCCAAGCAGGCGGTAAATCAGGGAATCTACGATGCCCTGACCGTACTTCAGCATCGGGGCCAGGACGCTGCCGGCATGATGACTTGGAGCGAGGGACGCTTCCTACTGCGCAAGAGTAACGGCTTGGTCCGTGACGTCTTCCACACTCGCCACATGGCACGCCTCAAGGGCAATTTAGGGATTGGGCACGTTCGTTATCCCACGGCTGGTTCCTCCAGTGAGGCGGAGTCGCAGCCTTTCTACGTCAACTCGCCTTACGGCATCGCGCTGGCTCACAACGGCAATCTGACCAACTCCGAGCAGTTGAAGCAGGAGCTGTTCTCCACCGACCTTCGCCATATCAATACCAGCTCTGATTCCGAGGTGCTGCTGAACGTGTTCGCCCACGAACTGGGCAAGCAGGGGCTGCACCTGGAAGCAGAAGATATCTTCGATGCGGTTCGTAGAGTGCACCGGCGCTGCAAAGGCGGCTACGCGGCGGTCGCGATCATCAATGGCTTTGGCATGGTAGCGTTCCGTGATCCCCACGGTATCCGTCCGGTGGTCTTCGGTACCCGTCAAGACGCCGATGGCCAAGAGGTCATGATTGCTTCTGAATCCGTGGCGTTGGATGTCGGTGGCTTCGAACTCGAACGCGATCTGGCTCCCGGCGAGGCGATTTTCGTCGATATGCAGGGGCAAGTGCACACCCAGGTGTGTGCGGATCGCCCGCAGCTGCGCTCGTGCATTTTCGAGCACGTGTATCTCGCCCGTCCCGACTCCATTCTGGACGGTGCCTACGTGTACGGCACCCGCATGCAGATGGGGCGCAAGCTGGGTGACCGTATTTTGAACGAGTGGCCGGACCACGATATCGATGTGGTCATTCCCATCCCCGATACCTCGCGAACCTCGGCACTGGAGATGGCGCAACATCTCGGCGTGACCTACCGCGAAGGCTTTATGAAGAACCGCTACATTGGCCGTACCTTCATCATGCCGGGCCAGACCCAGCGTAAAAAATCGGTGCGCCAAAAGCTGAACGCCATCGATGTAGAGTTCAAGGGGAAGAACGTTCTGCTAGTGGACGACTCCATCGTGCGCGGCACCACCTGCAAGCAGATCATTCAGATGGCGCGGGATGCCGGTGCGCGTAAAGTCTACTTTGCCTCCGCTGCGCCGCCCGTGCGCTATCCCAACGTGTATGGGATCGACATGCCAGCAGCTTCCGAGCTGATTGCCCATGGTCGTACCGAGGACGAAGTGGGGCAGTTGATTGGTGCAGACCGCATTTTCTATCAAGATCTAGAAGACTTGAAAGACGCCTGTCGGGAAGTCAACCCAGACATGGAGGCCTTCGACTGCTCGGTGTTCGATGGTAACTACGTGACGGGCGACATCGACGACGCGTATCTCGCCGTTCTAGAGGCGAGCCGTAACGATGCGGCAAAAGATCAGAGCGCGGGTGACCACGCCTTGGTCGATATGCATAATCAAGACGATGATCTGGACGATTGAGCGTCGACGCCTGCGGTGCGGTTCGCCCGCAGGCGTTATGCCTAAGTTTTTTGCACATTGAATGTGCAGCTTTTTGATATCGCGGTTGGAATAAGGGGCTCTGCCATGCACGACGATAGCCATCAGGATGAGTGGTCGCTGGAAACGCTCGCCATTCGGGCGGGGCATCACCGCACGTTCGAGCAAGAACACGCGGAGCCGATTTTCCCCACGTCGAGCTTTGTGTACGAAAGTGCTGCCGAGGCGGCGCGCAAGTTTGGCGGAAAAGAGCCAGGCAACGTGTATTCACGCTTCACCAACCCGACCGTCCACACCTTTGAGCGTCGTTTAGCAGCACTGGAAGGCGGCGAGCGCTGTGTGGCCACCAGCTCCGGTATGTCGGCGATTCTTTCGACGGCGCTGGCGTTGCTATCGGCGGGAGATGAAATCGTAGCTTCCCGCTCTCTCTTTGGCTCTACGGTCAGCCTGTTCGATAAGTATTTGGGTAAGTTCGGAATCACCACACGCTATGTGGAACTGTCCAATCTGGCTGCTTGGGAGGAGGCAATCAGCCCCAAGACCAAGCTGATGTTTGCCGAAACCCCCTCTAACCCGCTTTCTGAAGTGGCAGATATCCCGGCCCTAGCAGCGCTTGCCAAACGCAGTGGTGCGCTGCTTGCCATTGATAACTGCTTTTTGACCCCCGCTCTGCAGCAGCCAATCGCGCTGGGTGCCGATTTGGTCATTCACTCTGCGACTAAGTACCTGGACGGACAGGGGCGCGCCGTGGGTGGCGCGGTCGTCGGTAAGCACGATGTGTTAGAGGAAGTCTTCGGGGTGGTGCGTACCTGCGGGCCCTGCATGAGTCCGTTCAACGCGTGGATTTTCACCAAAGGGTTGGAAACGTTGTCGCTGCGTATGAAAGCGCACTGTGACAATGCACTGACGCTTGCGCGCTGGCTCGATCAACATCCGGCGGTGAACCGCGTCTATTACAGTGGGTTGGAAGCCCATCCTCAGCATGCGCTGGCGAAACAGCAGCAGCAGGGCTTTGGCGCGGTGTTGGGGTTCGAAGTCACAGGAGGGCAAGAGGGTGCGTGGCAGGTCATTGATGCCACCCGTATGCTTTCCATCACGGGTAACCTGGGTGATGTCAAAACCACCATCACCCATCCGGCGACGACCACCCATGGCCGTCTTTCAGACGCACAGAAAGAGGCAGCAGGCATTGCGCCGGGTCTCATTCGCGTAGCGGTAGGACTAGAGAGCCAAGAGGATATCCAGCAGGACTTGGCTCGTGGCTTGGATGCGCTAGCGGCGCGCTGAGCTTGCAAGGCGCGTCTCAATAAAAAAACCCACCTGCCGGTGGGTTTTTTTACCTAATTACCTAAGCGATGCTTAGGAAGCATTGCGATGCGGCAGGTCAGACTGTGCGATCTGACTGTCGCCACGATTGGCAGACGTCGCTTCGGAGTGAGGCTCGGAGACACGGTTTTTGGCAGCGTCGCCGTTTACCAGTGTCAGGTCTGCAGGCGTCATCTTCAGGCTGTCAGCGCTGTGATGGACCGAGGAGCTAGCATGAACGATCTCATTGAGTTCCGCAGAGCCTTGCTCAGCGAGCGCGGCAGTGGAGGTCAACGTCATGGCAATGGCAGAAATAAGGGTCAATTTTTTCATGTGTCATACTCTCTATAGATAATGGAAGGTGTTCTTTGACGTGGTGACGTGTCGTGTCAGAACGTGCGCTAATAATAAGCGCGCTAAACAAATTGTAAAATTGATTAAAATTGCTGCTTTTGTTCGATTTTTTAAACTTTCGTCTAAGGTGCAAAATGTTGGCGTATCGATGCGCTTTCGTGAGGAAGGGGGCAAGCCGTTAGCGACGTAACCAATGGTTTTTACGAACGATGTATTCTGCTTTTTTCAGCAGAGTTTTGGCCGGTGAGACGGTATGCTCTTAACGAAACGAGCGGGCAGCCACTTGCGAGCAGTTTTACACGGGGAATCAAGGATGTTGCGGAACACGCGCAGCGGTTGGGGTGTCATTAGTATTCTTTTTCACTGGCTCAGCGCCTTGACGATCATTGGATTGTTCATACTGGGCTGGTGGATGACCGGGTTGGGTTACTACGACCCGTGGTACAACCAAGGGCCATGGGTTCACCGCTCGATCGGTATTTTGTTACTACTGGCGACCATAGGCCGATTGGCGTGGCGTTTCTCGCAACCCACGCCTGCGGCAGAGGGTCGTCGTTTTGAACGGCTGGCCGCCCATCTGGGGCATATAGCGCTCTACGTTTTATTACTGCTGGTTTTGACCAGCGGCTATTTGATTTCCACCGCGAACGGGCGCGGCATCAGCGTATTCGACTGGTTTGAAGTACCTGCATTCCTATACGACTTGCCCAACCAAGCCAGTTTGGCCGGTGAGGTTCATTGGTACAGCGCGCTTGCGCTCATGGTGCTGGCGGGTGGTCATGCGGTGATCGCATTGGTGCATCACTACCGTTATCGCCATGCCACGTTACGCAGGATGATGAATCCGCGTTATAGCAAGACAGGTCATTGAGATATTCGACACTTTTTGAACGCTGCTACGGCATGAAGTGACTTTGCTGGCAGTGCCCATAAGGAAAGAAAGGAGATGGACGTTATGATGAAGAAAAGCGTAATGGCAGCAGCGGTCGCGGCAGCTGCGCTGGTTCCCCTGAGCCAAGCACAGGCCGCTGATTATCAAATTGATACGGAAGGCCAGCACGCCTTCGTTCAATTCAAAATTAACCACCTAGGCTTTTCCTACATTCTAGGTAGCTTCGAAGAGTTCGACGGCCAGTTCTCCTACGACGCTGACGACCTAGCCGCATCTTCCGTTGAGATGGAAGTACAGGTAGATAGCCTGAACAGCAACCATGCAGAGCGTGATCGTCACATCCTGAGCGGTGATTTCCTGAACGCCAGCGAATATCCCACGGCGACCTTCACGTCGACCGGTTTCGAACCAACGGGCGACAACGAAGGCGTCGTCACGGGTGAGTTGACGCTGCATGGCCAAACGCAAGAGATCGAGATGCCGGTCACGCTAATGGGCGAAGGTGAAGACCCCTGGGGCAATTACCGCGCAGGCTTCGAGGGCAGCACGATGCTGACCTTGGGCGATTTCGGTATCGACATGAGCGATTTTCCGGAAGCCATGCATGAAGTCGAGCTTTACGTGACGTTCGAAGGTATTCGCCAGTAAGCGATACCGGTCCAGAACGCCGCCACCTTCACGGGTGGTGGCGTTTTTTGCGTTTAGTCTTTCTAGTTTTGTGACGCTAAGGAGTCCGTTTTTGGCAGCTGTCATGCAACAACGCGAGTTGGCGATAACCCTATGGCGGCAAACGTGGCCAATGGCCATTGGTGTGCTGGCGCTATTGGGTTTTCAGCTTGTGGACAGTGCGTTTATCGCACGTTTGGGCACTGCGCCGCTGGCGGCTCAGTCGTTTACGTTTCCGCTATCGTTTTTGATTATCGGCATCCAGGTGGGAATGGGAATCGCCATTGCCGCGCTGATCTCTAGAGCGCTGGGCGCAGAGGAGCACGCCAGAGCCAAACGGCTCTCCTGCCTCGTGCTCATGGCCGGTGGGGCGGTCATTGCGTGTTTGGGTCTCGTGTTATGGTGGTTACAGGTGCCGCTGTTTCAATTGCTAGGCGCGGACGACACGGCGTTGGCCTACATTCGCGCTTACTGGGGGCCACAGCTTTTGGCTGCGTGGCTAGGTGCCGTGCTCTATTTCATGTACAGCGTCTTCCGTGCTCATGGGGATACCCGTATGCCGGGGAAGATGATGGTCGTCAGTAGCCTCGTCAACCTGGCACTGGATCCGCTGTTCATTTTTGGTGTAGGTAGTTGGGACGGCTGGGGCCTGCCAGGCGCGGCTTGGGCGACTGCAGTGGCATTTTCTGTGGGGTTGCTGCTGACGGGGCGAAAGCTGCATCGACGTCAGTGGGCCACCACCGACGGCATTGGCCTGGAAGCGAAACGCTCGTGGCGACCGTTCATGGGTATTGCGGCGCCGGCCATGGTCAGCCAATTGATGCCACCTTTGGCCGCCATGCTGGCGATTGCCGCCGTAGCGGGCTTAGGGGATACCCAAGTAGCGGCATGGGGGTTGGCGAGTCGTCTTGAGACGCTGTCACTGATGGTGATTCTTGCCATGACCATGTCGCTGCCACCCTGGTTGGGGCGCTGCTACGGCGCGGGCGACTGGGGGCAAATTCAACGGCTGCTTCGTTTGGCGCTGAAAGTGGCCGTGATTTGGCAGTTGAGCCTGGGAGCCCTGCTTGCATTGGCATCGCCTTGGGTGGCGATGGCGCTGGCGGGTAATCCCGAGGTGCAGAGTGAGCTAGCGCTGCTGATCCGTTTCCTGCTGCCCAGCTACGCAGCACTGGGAGTGTGCATGCTGGTGGTGTCGGCAGGTAATGCGCTGGGTTGGCCGCTGCGGGCCATGCTGCTGTCGAGCGCACGGCTGTTCATCTGCTACTTGCCCTGCCTATGGTTGGGCGCGCAGCTATTTGGCTGGACAGGCCTAGCCGCAGGCGCTGCCATAGGTAATTTGCTGGCTGGGCTGACGGCGTGGTTCGTGTTGAAGCGCATTCTCTCCCGCCCGCATCGGCAGGCGGGAGTTTCGCATTGAATCAGCGCTTATGAGGGGCTTCTTGAAACGAGAAGTAGACGAACAGTAACGCCATCGCCAAATAGCCCATGACGAACTCCGGCGCGGCGTTGAAAGCCAGTTTGGGGGCATGCATCAAACCGACGAACGAGAAGCCTGCGGCAATTACGGCGAAGGCCGCTGCTCGGCGAAATTGATGGTCGATCACCGAAACGGTCATGGCACCCAGGAAGATGGCCATGAACATGGCGCCTTGGCCCATTACGACGATGGCACTGGAAATGTCGCTCACCACTTCGCCCGCTCCTCGGTTGAAACGGGTCATGACGTAGTTGGCGAAGTAGGGCAGCATGGCCAGCGCAATGGCTGGGTAGTAGCGTGTGTCGTTGGCTTGGAACGCCGTTGCAATCATCGACATGCCGACGAATACCAAAATCGGAGCGACGACGGAGACGGGGATGATGGCGGCCAGCGCAGCAATGAGCCCGAACATGGTCGCTAGTGCGTAAACCGCCCCGTTGAGCAGGCTGTAGCCGCGCCCTGCGCCCATCCATTTCGCGCCCACCGTGGCGATATATACCGTCGTCGGAAACACGCCGCCAAACAACGCGCCGATCATGGTGCCTGCACCATCCACTGCCTGGCACTCGCGCACGTCGTACTTGTCGCCCGCGGCCTCCATGGCCTCGACGTTGTTCATCGTCTCGATGGCGTTATAGAGCGTGATGGGCAGTACCACGGTCAACACGGCCAGCATGCCGGTGAACAGCAGGCCTAGCCCTTCGAACCAAGCAAGGTTGGGGAGTAGCGGATAAAAGCCGAGATGCGTGAACGCATCGCTGAAGCGTTCACTGCCAGCGTCGCCGATCAGATAGGCCATGGCCGTTCCCACCACGATGGCGAACAGCGATGTCGGTAGTTTGAAGGGCATGCTGACGCGGGCCACCAAGCCAACGATGATGATCCCTAGCACCAGCAGGCCAATGACCGGCATTTCCAACGTTTTGAACAGCATTTCACCGGCAATGAAGGTCAAGGCTACGCCTGCGACGGCGCCCAGCATGGCGGCACGGGGTAGGTGATACTGTACCCAGCGGCCGATGACGCTAATCACCGCTTCGATGGCGCCGCTGATGAAGCAGGCCGCTACGGCGACTTTCCATGCGAGTTCCGCATCGCCGGTGAGCTGTTTGGCAGGCAGGAGAACGCCAAACAGAAACACAAACATGACGGGGGTCGAAATGCCGTAGGAGAGGGCGGTGACGTCGCTGCGGTTCTCTTTGCGTGCGAGCCTGGCGGCGCTCCAGGCGTAGTAGAAGTTACCGACCATGACCGCGACGGCGGCGCCGGGCAGCACCTGGCCATAGACGATCGACGTGGGAAAACCCATCCCTAACATCGTAATCGCGATGATGACGAAGTTAGCGATATTGTTTTGAAAGAGCGCAAAGAATGCGTCGGTATCTTCCTTTTTGTACCACGGGTAGTGAGTGCCGGCAGCCGCCATGATATGCCTCTTGGTTATGGTGTGTTGTATACAAGGCTACGCTGAGTGTGCCGAAAGTTTGACTGATCGGTCAAGCGCTGCGTTGTATCGGACGCCGCACGGGCGCCCCAGGCTCTGGCGGCGAAGGCGCAATTGTACACAACCTTGGTCAAAGGGTTGATAACCTTATGGCTTTTCTTGTGGGTGACCAAAAAAAACGCCCAGGCGATGGCCTGGGCGCTGTGACGGCATGCGATGTATTAGTCGTTAACTGCCGCAATCGCTTTGGCGAGGTAGGGAAGGTTCTCGTGGGAGAAGCCTGCCACGTTGGCACGACCAGAGCGAACCATGTAGATGCCGAACTCGTCACGCAGACGGTCGACCTGTTCCGGCGTCAAGCCGGTGTAGGAGAACATGCCGCGCTGTTCGGCCACGCAAGCGTACTTTTCATCCAAGCCGTAGGGCTTCAAGGCTTCGACGAAGTCGCGGCGCAGCGTGTTGATGCGGTCGCGCATTTCGGTCAGCTCTTCACGCCACAGGGCGGAAAGCTCGGCATCGTGCAGAATCTCGCTGACGATCGCACCGCCGTGAGCGGGCGGGTTGGAGTAGTTTTCACGCGCTACGATAGCCACCTGAGAGCGCACGTTTTCCATCTGCTCGGTGTTTTTGGCGACCAGGATCAAGCAGCCTGTGCGCTCGCAGTAAATACCGAAGTTTTTGGAGCAAGAACTGGTGATGATCACCTCATCCAGATTCTCGGCCAGTAGGCGAACGCCGTATGCGTCTTCGTCCAGACCTTCTCCGAAACCTTGGTAAGCAAAGTCGATCAACGGCAGCAGCTGACGCTCTTTCAGCACGGCCATGACCTCTTGCCACTGCGACTGAGAAAGATCGAAGCCGGTGGGGTTGTGGCAGCAGGCGTGCAGCACCACGACATCGCCTTCAGGGATCTTTTTCAGCGCGGCCAGCATGCCTTCGAAGTCCAGACGGTTGTCCGCATCGACGTAGGGATACTTATGCAGCTCGATACCCGCTGACGTGAAAATGCCGTGGTGGTTCGGCCAAGTGGGGTCGCTCACCCAGATGCCTTTGCCCGGCAGCTGGCTGGCCACGAAGTCAGCCGCCAGGCGCAGGGCGCCGGTGCCGCCCGGCGATTGAGTGGCGCTGGCTCGCTTGGCGTCGAGCACCGGAGAGTTTGCCCCCAGTACCATGGGCAGCACGGCGTCGCCATAGGCGGGAGCGCCGTGGGAGCCGATGTAAGTCTTGGTGGTTTCATTCTTGAGCAGGCGAGCTTCTGCTTCCTTGACCGCACGCATGACCGGCGTGTTGCCAGCAGCGTCTCGATAAACACCGACACCCAGGTCGACTTTCTGCGGGTTGGTATCTTTTTTGAAAGCTTCGATCAGCCCGAGAATGGCGTCTCCAGGGACTCGCTCAATTTGCTCAAACATTTATTCGGCTACCTCGTCGGTTCTGGCGGCAAGAATGAAGTCGTTAAGATGCAGGCCGTTGATTTCATGGGACCACCAAGTGACGGTGGTTTTGCCCCATTCGGTGACCAATACAGGATGATGACCCGCCTGCTCTGCGACATCGCCCACCCGCTGGCTAAACGCTAGCGCGTCGGCGAAGTTACGAAACGTGAATTGTCTCGACAGCTTCATGATGCCATCGTGTTCGATAATCTGCCACTCTGGAAGTGCCTTGAGGTGCGCTTGGCATGCGTCATGAGTGAGCGGCATGGCGTTGCCGCTGCAAGGTTCACACTGTGATTGCGCTAGCGATGTCATGGGAGTACCTCCGCGTTGAAGTCCTCTTTTCAGGGTAGAAGGCATACGCAGTCGCGACCAACCTCTTTGGCGCTGTAGAGCGCGCGATCGGCCCGCTCGATGAGACTCACCAGCGGTTCCCCCAAGCGGTACTCCGCCACTCCGATACTCAGCGTGACCCTGCCCTGGCCGATACCGAAATCGTGCTCGGCGATGGTCTGACGTAAGCGGTCGGCAAGCTTATGGCATTGCTGTAGCGAAGTGAGCGGCAGCACTACCATAAACTCTTCGCCTCCTAGCCGGGCAATCATGTCTTCGCAGCGCAGCAGCGACTGCGCCAGGGTGGCCAGCTGCTTGAGCACGCTATCCCCTTGTAAATGTCCCCAGCGGTCGTTGAGCTGTTTGAAATGGTCGATATCGATCATCATGATCGACAGGGGTGTGCCGTGGCGAGTGCTCATCGAACTCAGATGGTTGAGCTGACCCATCAGCTTGCGCCGGTTCGGTAGGTTGGTGAGCGGGTCGGTGTCGCACAGTTTGCGAAGCCGCTGTTCCTCGATGACCTGATCGGTAATGTCCATCATCAGCCCATTCCAACGTACCCCGGATTCGATGGGTTCCGGGTTGGCGCTCACCGCAATCCAGTGTGGCTTCTCTTTAGGAAAGGGCAGCCGAAAGCGCGTGTTGAGCGGCAGCATCCAGCGCGCGGAGCGCTCGATGGCCGACATCACCTTAGGGTGGTCGTGACCGGTGAGTTGTTCCAGCAGTAGGCTGGCATCTTCGGCGAGCTGCTGCCTATCGACGTACGCTAACGCCATGCCGCCACCCTCAAGATAGGGAAAGTTCATATGGCCGCTATGGGAGCGGTAGAACTGAAAAATGACCCCAGGAATACGGGGTACGAGACTATCGGCACTGGCGGGTATGCCGATAGAAGGTGCGGGTAGGTCATTCACGGGCATGCGTGAATCTCCGGTTTTTATGCCTGTTGTAAGTTAGCCGTGAAGATTAGCGGTAAAAGCGTAAACAATATGTAAGCTTTTGCTGACAATTTTGCGGTTTTTAATACTTTTTGGTCATTAAAAATCTGTTGTATATTCCATTTTCTCAGATGTACCGCGAAAATGGTCGATTGTGTAAAGAGTGGCCGTTTTCATTCTTTTCTGAACTATCATTAGACTTGAATTTCCCATGGGTGGTGGCTTTGGATACGCAACGATCACACACGGTTCATGCCGACGCGGGCGTGCCAGAGGAGCCTCAAGAGCCGCTTGGGCGTGTCAGCTTGATTGGCGCAGGCCCTGGCGACCCCGATCTGTTGACGCTGAAGGCTTACAAGCGACTCATCAACGCCGAAGTGGTGCTGTACGACCGCCTGGTGAGCGATGAAATTTTGGCACTGTTACCGGCCAAGACTGAGCGCTATTACGTGGGCAAGGCACGCTCTTCCCATAGCGTACCGCAGGAGGAGATCAACCAATCGCTGGTGACTTGGGCTCAGCAGGGCAAGCAGGTCATTCGCCTCAAAGGAGGTGACCCGTTCATCTTCGGACGTGGGGGGGAGGAGCTCGAAACACTGGTGGCGGCGGGTGTGCCTGTCGAAGTGATTCCCGGCATTACGGCGGCGTCTGGCTGTGCTGCTTATGCGGGCATTCCGCTGACCCACCGAGATCATGCGCAGTCGGTACGCTTCGTGACGGGGCATTTACAAGACGGAGAATTTTCGCTCGATTGGGCGACGCTGGCGCAGCCGGGGCAAACGCTGGTGTTTTACATGGGGTTGAGCAATTTGGCCTCCATTTGCGATGCTTTGATGGCCCATGGCATGACGCCCTCGACGCCGCTGGCGCTAATCGAGCAAGGCACGACACAGCAGCAGCAAACCCACGTAGGAACCCTGCACTCACTGCCCGATAGCGCTCATCGCGGCGATATCAAGCCGCCTGCGCTGTTGATCATCGGTAGCGTGGTCTCTCTTCACCAGACGCTATCGTGGTTCGAGTGCGACCGTGGCACATCGGCAGGGTTCTCACCGGGAAAACATGCTTGGTTGACGCGGGACTAGGCGAGGGGAGCGCTTTGTCGGGTGGCGTTATGACCTGCGCTGTGTATGCTAGTAACGAACAGATTCATAAAGCGACGACCTGATCACCATCGTGCTACTTGTCACTAACGCTGCTGATGTCAGCAGCCCAGCGAAAAGAGGGACGCAGCATGTCAGAAGCTAACCACTCGGATTCGAACACGCCTGCCCACAAGCCGGACATGAAAACGCTCTTTCAGGATAACCGCGTGAAGGGTATCGCCGGGATCGCGGCGATTGCCGTGATATGGGCCATCATGGCGCAATCCAACTCAGGCACGCATCAAGAACGCGTCGAGACCTTGGAAGGCCAGTTGTCCAGTGTCGAGCAAGAGAACGCTGAATTGAGCCAGCGGCTTTCGGAAGTTGAGCAGGCGGAAGCTGACCTGACCGCGATGCGCGATGAAATGGCCTCTTTAGAGCAGCAGCAAGCGGACGCCACGGCTAGCCTCGAGTCGGCGCAGGAAGATGTCAGCAGTGTCGAAGCGCAGCTGGAAGAGCTAACGAGCCAGCGTGACAGTTTGCAGCAAGACATCACGGCGCTAGAAGAGCAGCTGGCAAGCGCCGAGAGTGACCTGCAGACGCTACGCGAAGAGCGTGATCAGGTCGTCAGTGAGCGTGACGAGGCCCAAGCTTCTCTGCAGCAAGTAGAAGAAGCGCGTCAAAGCGCAGAAGAGGCACGCCAGCAGGCCGAGTCCGCGCGTCAGGAAGCAGAAGAGCAGCGCCAACAAGCCGTGGAAGCGCTAGGTACCGCAGAGACCGAGCTCGGTGAGATCGAGCGCCAGGTCAGCGAGGCCAACGAGCGATTGGCCTCACTCGAGGAGGAGATCTCTGCTCAGGAGAGCGAGCTGCAATCCCTCCAGGAAGAGCGCGACAGCGTGATGAGCGAGCGTGATTCGCTGCAGTCCGAGGTGGATTCGCTGACGCAGCTACGTGAAGAGGAGCAGCAGAGCCTAGAGCAGGTGCGCACCGAAATGGACGACCTGATGGTGGCGCTGGACATTGGCCGCGATGAAGTGGCGAGTGTCGAAAACGACATTGAAGCACGGCAAGAGCAGCTCGCCCGGTTGGAAACGCAGCTAAGCGAGTGGCGCGACGAGCTGTCGACGCTCGATGAGCGCCTGCATGTCGAGAATCCTGCTTCGGGTGACGTGCCTGACCTCACGGGGGAGCAGCAGAATCAGCAAGAAAATGCGGATGCTGACAGTGTCGGAGAAGGTGAAGACGCCCAAGCGGACGAGACGAGCCAGCAGAGCAGCAACTAATCGGAGACCAGCCGTCTTTGCGTGCTGAGCTCGAGCGGATGTGGTGTTCCCACATCCGCTTTTTCTTTGCTGGTTTAGAAATAGAACGCTGAGGAGTATCATTCACGCCATGTTCACAATCGATAACCCACGGGAGTGCCATTGATGGATGGTGTAAAGCATATTGTGGCAGTGGCATCCGGCAAGGGTGGCGTTGGTAAATCCACCGTGACCGTCAATTTAGCGCTGGCGCTATCTTCACAGGGCTACCGCGTTGGCGTGTTGGATGCCGATATTTATGGCCCCAGCCAGGCACAAATGCTGGGCGTAGAAGAGGGTGTCCGTCCTCAGGCGGCGGCAGACAATAAGTTTCTGCCGCTGGAGGCCCACGGCATTCAAGCCATGTCGATGGCGTTCATGGTCAACACCCGCGACGCGATGGTGTGGCGTGGACCGATGGTAGTGGGAGCGTTCCAGCAGATGCTGACTCAAACCCAGTGGGATGACCTGGACTTTCTGCTGATCGATATGCCGCCGGGCACGGGGGACATCCAGCTGACATTGGCGCAGAAGGTGCCGGTATCTGGTGCTGTGATCGTCACGACGCCGCAGGACATCGCGCTACTGGATGCCCGCAAAGGCATCGAGATGTTCCGCAAAGTCAACGTGCCGGTGCTGGGCGTGGTAGAGAACATGAGCCTCTACCACTGTGAGAAGTGCGGCCATGAAGCCGCGATTTTCGGGACGGGCGGCGGTGATCGTATTGCACAAGAGTATGACACCCAGGTGCTGGGCCGTCTGCCGCTGACGCTGTCGATTCGCGAGCTGGCCGATTCTGGACGCCCCAGTGTCGTGTCCGAGCCAGAGAGCGCGGTCAGCCGCACCTTCGCCGAGATTGCCAGCCAGGTCGCGCAGTCCGTCAGCGCTAGCCACAGTGGCGGCCCTACGATTTCTTTTAGCGAGTGATGAAGTAACCGATGAGCATTAAATCAGACAAATGGATTCGCCGGATGGCGCAGAGCGATGCCATGATCGAGCCTTTCGAGGCAGAGCAGGTGCGCTATGTGAACGATCAGCGGGTCATCTCCTACGGCACGTCCAGCTACGGCTACGACGTGCGCTGTGCCGACGAGTTCAAGGTATTTACCAATATCCACTCGGCCATCGTGGACCCTAAAGCGTTCGACGATAAAAGTTTCGTGGATGTGAAAGGCGATGTTTGTATCATCCCGCCGAACTCGTTTGCGCTGGCGCGGACGGTGGAGTATTTCCGCATCCCGCGTAACGTACTGACCATTTGTCTGGGTAAATCCACCTATGCACGCTGCGGTATCATCGTCAACGTGACGCCGTTGGAGCCTGAGTGGGAAGGGCACGTGACGCTGGAGTTCTCCAACACCACCAACTTGCCTGCGAAAATCTATGCCCATGAAGGCGTCGCCCAGATGCTTTTCCTGGAATCCGACGAGGTGTGCGAGATCTCCTATAAAGATCGTGGGGGCAAGTACATGGGGCAACGTGGCGTAACGCTGCCGCGCACCTGAGACGTTGCTTCGCTCGTGCTACAAAAAAGCCTTGCCGCATCACTGCGGCAAGGCTTTTTAACGCCGGTATTAGCAAGTTAGGCGTCGTCGATCTCTTCATCAAGCTCTTCGGCGGCATCCGCGTGAGAAAGGCGCATGCCGTATGGTGGAAGCGGGTGGCCGTCCATCGTGGCGCCCTCGGCCGCGTACTGCAGGCGTCCTTCTAGAAACCACTGTACTGCAATCGGGAAGATCAGATGCTCACGGGCGTGAACCTTCTCTTTTAGTGTCTCCACCGTGTCCTCTGCACTCACCTGAAGCTCCGCTTGCAGCACCACGGGGCCACCATCCAGCTCTTCGGTGACGAAGTGCACGCTGCAGCCGTGATGCGAAGCACCGTCGGCCAGCGCACGGGCATGAGTATTCAAGCCTTGGTACGCGGGCAGTAGCGAAGGGTGGATGTTGAGCATCCGCCCCAGGAAGCGCTGCACGAAGCGCGGGGTGAGAATTCGCATGAAGCCTGCGAGTACGATCACATCCGGCTCGTGTCGCTCGATGACTTTGATCAGCGCGCCGTCGTAGGCGTCGCGGCTATCGTACTCGCGGTGAGGGAGAACCACCGCTTCGATGCCGGCTTCATGAGCCCGCTTCAAACCATAGGCGTCGGGCTCGTTGGAGATGACCGCGACAATCTCGCCGCCTAGACGATCATGCTGCTGGGCGTCGATGAGCGCTTGGAGGTTGCTGCCACTGCCAGAGATCAGTACCACCACGCGGCGGGCGCCCATGGGTTCAGGCGTCATGCCGTTGAGGGTATCGCTGCTGTAGTCGGTATTGCTCATGCTTGTGAGCTCGCTTCGCCGTGGTCGAGGACGACGGCCTCTTCCTGGCGTTGAACGATCTGGCCGATCTGGTAAACGGTCTCGCCTTGGGCTTCTAGGTGTGCTTTGGCGTTCGCGGCCTGAGTGGCGGGCACGACCACGACCATACCAATGCCGCAGTTCAGCACGCGATGCATCTCGGTCTCGTTGACGTTACCTTTCGCCTGCAGCCAGTTGAACACTTCCGGGCGCTGCCAACTGGTCAAGTCGATACGGGCTGCCAGCGTGTCTGGCAGTACGCGGGGAATGTTTTCCAGCAAGCCGCCGCCAGTAATGTGGGAAAGCGCATGAACCGGGATATCGGTGCCGCGCATCATCGATAGCAGTGACTTCACGTAAATACGCGTGGGAGCCATCAGTGCGTCACCCAGCGGCTGGCCATCGACGCTCTCTTCCAAGGACGCATTGCTGACTTCCAGAATTTTGCGGATCAGTGAATAGCCGTTGGAGTGCGGACCAGAAGACGCCAGGCCTAACAGCACGTCGCCTTCGGCGACCTTGCTACCGTCGAGAATCTCGGACTTCTCCACAACGCCCACGCAGAAGCCTGCCAAATCATAGTCGCTGCCTTCGTACATGCCGGGCATTTCAGCGGTTTCGCCACCGACCAGCGCACAGCCCGCCAGCTCGCAGCCTGTGCCGATGCCGGTCACGACGTCGGCGGCAATGTCGACATCCAGCTTGCCCGTGGCGTAGTAATCGAGAAAGAGCAGCGGCTCGGCACCGGCCACGATCAGGTCATTCACGCACATGGCTACCAGGTCGATGCCGATAGTGTCATGCTTGCCAAGGTCCATGGCCAGACGCAACTTGGTGCCGACACCGTCGGTACCTGAGACGAGAACCGGCTGTTTATAGCCTGCGGGCAGCTCGCACAGCGCGCCGAAACCGCCAAGGCCACCCATCACTTCAGGGCGTGACGTGCGCTTGGCAACGTGCTTGATACGATCAACAAGAGCGTTGCCGGCATCGATATCGACACCTGCGTCTTTATAGCTGAGAGAGGGCGTAGCCTGGGAGGGAGAAGTCTCGGTCATGACAGGTCCTGTGAAGCCTATGCAATGCTGCAATGCGATTGTGCTGGCAAGTAGCCAGTGCCGGAGCAATAACGGGGTGAGATTGTATCACCCAGCGACGTAAGTCGCATCGATGTGACGCGTTATCAGGTGCGTGGCGGCCAACTTTTGTTACTATTCAAGCACTACCGCTGACCGTATATCCAGGAAGGAGCAGGGAATGAGACATTCATGGTGGGGAATCGCGCTGGTCGTTGCGCTGGTGGGAACGGTGTATTTTCTTGATGCCATGCTAATGCCCTTCATTGCAGGGTTGATTTTGGCCTACCTCGCGGACCCGCTAACCGACTATTTTCAGCGTCTGGGCATGCGGCGCACCTGGGCGGTCAGCAGCGTGTTCTTGGTGTTGATGTTCGTGCTGGCGCTGAGCCTGCTGATTCTCATTCCCCTCGTGGTACAGCAGATCAAGCAACTGGGAGAGGCCCTGCCGGGCGTGCTCAACTGGGTAGAAAGTGTACTGGCTCCCCAGGTTCAGGAGTGGACCGGTTATGACCTTGCCACAGAGCTTGGCAACGTTCGCGAAACCTTGATCGAAAACTGGCGGGACGCGGGTAGTTACGTAGCGCAGGCTCTGGGCCAGATTGGTCGCTCGGGCATGGCGTTCGTCTCTTGGGTGACGTATGTCGCGCTCATTCCCGTAGTGACGTTCTATTTGCTGCTGGACTGGGATCGTATGCTCGACAACCTGGGAAACTTGGTGCCGCGCCAGTGGGCAGACGATACGTTTCGCCTAGCGCGCCGCTGCGATGAAGTGTTGGCGTCGTTTTTACGCGGCCAGCTGCTCGTCATGCTGTGCTTGGGCATCATTTATGCCGCAGGGTTGACACTGCTAGGCCTCAATTTTGGCCTGCTGATCGGCGCGCTCTCGGGGCTGGTCAGCATCGTGCCGTTTTTAGGCTTCATTGTCGGGCTAGTGATCGCGTTGGTGGTGGCACTGTTCCAGTTCGATACGTGGTGGGCGCTGTTAGGCGTTGTGGCTGTTTTTGGTTTGGGACAGGTGGCGGAGAGCGTCGTACTGCAACCCAAGCTATTAGGCGATAAGATTGGCTTGCATCCGGTGGCGGTCATCTTTGCGGTGCTCGCGGGCGGGCATCTTTTTGGCCTCACGGGCGTGCTATTGGCGCTACCGGCCGCAGCGGTGATCATGGTGCTGCTACGTGAAGTGAAAGACCGATATAAAAATAGTGCGCTCTACGACGCACACTTAGAAACCCCAGAAGCGCATACTCCGGATGATGCACGGGGTCGCGACGACAAAAGGGAGTCATCATGAGCCGATTACCGGCACAGCTGCCGCTTGGGGTGGGGCTGCGCGACGATGCCACGTTCGATAACTACTATGCGTCCCGTGCGAATGCGTCGTTGGTCGATCACCTCAGTCATCAGCTTACGCCTGGCTCAGAGCCGTTTCTTTACGTATGGGGCGCCCCGGGTAGTGGGCGCAGCCATTTATTGCAAGCGGCCTGCCATGCGGCTTCCGACCAAGACAAGCGGGCCCTCTATTTGCCGCTTGCAGACCTTGGTCACTTTCCGCCACTCATGTTGGAAGATATCGAGCGGCTCGATCTGGTGGCCATCGATGACCTGGAGTACGTCATTGGACGCAAGCGCTGGGAAGAGGCGCTATTTCATGCCTTCAACCGTTTGCGAGATGAGGGCAAAGCGCTGCTGATTGCGGCCAACAAACCGCCGCGCCATTTGGAGGTGGTACTGCCGGACTTGGCGTCACGGTTGGCCTGGGGCGTGACGTTCCATCTTCACCCGATGGACGATAATGACCGATTGGCTGCACTGAAGCTGCGTGCCAATGTGCGTGGCATGCAGCTGCCGGATGACGTGGGGCGCTATATCATGCACCGCGGGCCGCGGGAGCTGGGTGAACTTTGCCGCGCCTTGGAAACGTTGGATCAAGCGTCGCTATCAGCAAAGCGAAAACTAACGATTCCCTTCGTCAAGTCGGCGCTCAATTGGTAAAACGCCCCTGCCAGTCAACTGGCAAGGGCGTTGGAAGACGGCTCTATTGCGCGATCTATCAGGTGCGTTAGGCGGTCTTGCTCATCTTGGTGGCAGCGGCTTGTGCCTGCTTCACGTTCTCTTCGGTCAGCTTTTGACTCTTCTGCAGGAAGTCCTGCTGTAACGACACGACTTTGTCTGCATCGCCTTTGACACGCTCTGCCAACTTTTTCGCCACTTTTTGCTGGCCTTCCATGTAGCTACGGAGGCCGTCGGCATCTTTGACGCTCATCAGCTGGCGCATTTGCGCAATGCCAGTATCGACATAGGCTTTGTTAGCGTCTAACTGAGCGTTCATCAGTTTTTCGGAGTAATCGATGCTCAAGCTCATGTAGGCGCGGGCCGGTGCCATGAACAGATTATCGAACTGCTGGGTCATTTCGTTGGTGTTAAACGTACGCATCATCAACACTCCTGTGCCATTTGCTAAGGTCGTGGGCTGCTAAGCTGTGCCCAAGACGGTTCGTTAATCAGCGTCGGCGAGTCAAGGAATGCACCGTCACTGATGAGATATCTTGCATCGCAGCATAGCAAGCGCTTTTGTGCAGTGCAACATTGCTGGCCAATAAACCTGGTCTAGCGTTTGTGTCAATGGTGCAACGCACGGGGTTGGCAAAGCACGGGTTTACCAAAGAGAGTGGGGCCGCTAGGCTGAATTATAGAGAGAATCGTTATCAAGCAGCGGAGAGGGAGTGCCCTCCCGCCGATGACTCACCAGGAGGGTAGTATGGAAACGCGTATTGAGCGGGATAGCATGGGGGAGTTGGAGGTGCCTGCCACGGCGCTCTACGGCGCACAGACCCAGCGTGCCATCAACAACTTTCCCGTATCGGGCACGCCTATGCCGGTGGCGTTCGTTCATGCGGTTGCTCGTATCAAGCTGGCAGCGGCGCGCAGTAATCATCAGTTAGGGTTATTGGATGCCGAGCGTGCCCAGGCGATCGAAAAAGCCGCACAAGCGGTGATCGAGGGCCAGCACGACGAGCACTTTCCTATCGATGTTTTTCAGACGGGGTCGGGCACGTCCACCAATATGAACGTGAACGAGGTGTTGGCGACGCTGGCCAGCCGTGAGGGCGTTGACGTCACACCCAACGATCACGTCAATATGGGGCAATCCAGTAACGATGTAATCCCCACGGCGATCCACCTCTCCGCCGCCATTGCCGTGCATGAGTCGCTACGCCCGGCGCTAATCGAGCTCAAGGCAACGATTGATCGCCGTGCCAGTGAGCTTAGCCATATCGTCAAAACCGGCCGTACCCACTTGATGGACGCCATGCCGCTCCGTATGGACCAAGAGCTAGGCGCGTGGTCCAGTCAGGTGGGGCAAGCCATCGAACGATTCGACAGTGCCATGACGCGGCTATGCCGCCTCGCCCAAGGCGGTACCGCCGTGGGCACAGGCATCAATGCGCCGCCAGAGTTTGCCGACTTGATGGCCAACGATCTAAGCCAGCAAACGGGCCTCTCCTTTGCGCCTAACGACAGCTTCTTTGCTAGCTTGGCGTCGCAGGATGCCGCGGTAGAACTATCTGGTCAGTTGAAGGGGTTGGCATGTGTCGTCATGAAGATTGCCAACGACCTGCGCTGGATGAACTCGGGCCCGCTGGCGGGGTTGGGGGAAATCGAACTGGAGGCGCTGCAGCCGGGCAGCTCGATCATGCCGGGTAAGGTCAATCCCGTCATCCCCGAGTCGGCGGCGCAAGCGGCCGCTCAAGTGATTGGCTTGGATGCTGCCATCACGGTGGCCGGGCAAAGCGGCAATTTCCAGCTCAATGTCATGTTGCCCCTCGTGGCCTCGAACCTGCTCACCTCAATCACTTTGATGAGCAGTACCGCCAAGTTGCTGGGCGAGCGTGCCATCGCCACCTTCAAAGTCCGTGAAGACAATCTGCAAGGCCCGCTAGCGCGCAATCCTATTCTCGTCACCGCACTCAATAGCGTGATTGGCTACAACGCCGCCGCCGCGATTGCCAAAAAGGCCTACCAAGCAGGCCGACCAATCATCGATGTGGCGGAAGAAGAGACCGAGCTGGACCGAGCGACCTTGGAGCGGCTGCTCGATCCCACGGTATTGACGAAGGGCGGCGTCCCAGAGTAACGGGGCGCCTCGATGCACGGGCAAAATGGCTACGTTTCTTGACGTTCCGTTTTGCCTTTTTGAATGGTTTCGCTGGCTTCTTGGCGCTCCTCTTGGCTCGCCTCTGGGTTGTCGTGCTCATCTTGACGGGAGGGGCGATAGCAGAGCGTCGCGAGGATCGGGAAGTGGTCGGAGCCGAAGGCGTCCAGGCGTTGCATGCTGTCCAGCGTAAAGTGTTCGCTCACGAATACGTGATCCAGTGGCCAGCGCAGAAACGGATAATTTGCATGAAACGTACTAAACATACCGCGCCCGCGGCGAGGGTCGAGCATGCCGCTGATACGGCAAAATCGACGCGTGGTGCGTGACCAGGCGACATCGTTGAGGTCACCTGCGACGAGCGTGGCCGATGGGTTTTGATGTATCTCTTTACCCACCAAGAGCAGTTCGGCGTCTCGCCATAGCGATTTTTCGCTTTCACTGGGAGCCGGGGGGCGAGGGTGCAGCGCGTGTAGGCGAATATTGTCGCCGCTTGCCAGAGTGACATAGGTGTGGATGGAGGGAATGTCATCCTGGATCAACCATTTTACTTCCGTCTCACTGAGCGTGAGTCGAGAGTACAGATGCATGCCGTAGAGGTTATCGAGCGGGATTTTCACGCTGTGCGGCCAGCGGTCCGCAAGAGCCTGATCGAGCTGATCTTGCCACCACTGGTCGGACTCTAACGTGATCACGATGTCGGGCTGGTGCTGCTCTATCATGGCCAGCAGCGTGTCTGCCTTGCGATTGGGGGTAAGTACGTTGGCAATCAGCAGCGTGATTTTTTGGTCGCCTGGCGCGTCGTGAGACGATTGCACTTGTACGGGCCACAGCCGTGTCCAGGGAAGAACGTAGCGCAGCTGAAGTATGCAGGTGAGTAGCGCAAGCCCTATCGTCGCTGTTTGCCATCCGCTGGGTTCCAAAAGCAGTATGCCAACGGCGGCGCAGAGCCCCGCAAGTACCGCAATTTGCAGGCGGGGAAACTCAAAACTGCGTACCCACCACCAGCGGAGTCTTACCCGCGCGATGAGCGTTGATAGTAATAACAAACCGGCGACGCATCCCAGCAAAGGCCCTAGCAAAACTTACCTCCTTATCCGCAAGCGATTATGATTAATCTATGTGCAGCTTAGCCGTTAGCTTTGATAAGTGTCGATGTAATTTGCGGTAGCGGGCAGAGGAAGGCGCTAATGTAGCGGAAGACGCAAAAATGACTTGCAATTCAGCCATGAAGCCGTAGAATACGCATCCGTTGCACAGCAGGACCATAGCTCAGTTGGTTAGAGCGCCACGTTGACATCGTGGAGGTCGGCGGTTCAAATCCGCCTGGTCCTACCAAGTTTGTTGGAGCACATGTTTAGGACCATAGCTCAGTTGGTTAGAGCGCCACGTTGACATCGTGGAGGTCGGCGGTTCAAATCCGCCTGGTCCTACCAGATTCTAAAAAGCCCCGCTCATTGAGCGGGGCTTTTTGTTGTTTAATGCGCCATCAAACGAAGCGGGGAAGGTCTGTTTGCCGCACGAAAGTGGCCACCAACGCCTCGATGCCAGCCTGGTCTTCTTGGCTAAAGCGCGCGTGCTGGGGGCTGTCGATATCCAGAACGCCCCATACGAAACCGTCGTGTACGATGGGGACGACCAGCTCGGAACGTGAATCGGCGTCGCAAGCGATGTGGTCAGCCACCGCGTGAACGTCATCGACCCGTTGCGTTGCCTGTTCACGGGCCGCAGCCCCACAAACGCCTTTGCTAAAAGGGATGGGGTGGCAGGCGGGTTTGCCCTGGAAAGGCCCGAGGCACAGTAGCTGCGGTTCGCGCTGCAAATAAAAGCCAACCCAGTTCAGCGCCTCTAGCGCTTGCTGAATGAAGGCGCAGGTTTGGGCGCTGTTGGTCAGCCAGTCGCGTGTGTCTAGCAAGGCCTCTAGCTGGCGGTTGAGCAGGGTGTAATCGGTGGTCGACATACCATCTCCTTGGTGAAACGCATCAGGCCAGCCTTTCGGCTGGCCTGATAATGATTGACGAGCGGATGAGAGTTACTCGTCGGTCCAGCCCGGTACCGCCGCGCCTTTGAACAGCTCGTCGGCTTTCTCGATCACTTCGTCACGCTGATAAGCGTCGACCAACTGGCGAATCTCTTCGCGATCTTCATCGCCGCCGCGAACTGCGATCAGGTTGACGTAGGGAGACTCAGGGCCTTCCTTGATCAGTGCATCGTCCAGGCTCAGGCCAGCCGGTTGGGCGAAAGTGTTGTTGATGAAGGCCATGTCTACGTCAGGCAGTACACGGGGCAGCTGCGCCGCTTCGATTTCACGGAAGCGGAAGCCGCGCGGGTTTTCTGCGATATCGATCGGCGTGGCTTCCAGGAACGTCGGATCGTTGAGCGTGATCAGGCCTTCGTTGTGCATCAGAATCAGCGCACGCCCTTCGTTGGAGGGGTCGTTGGGCAGGGCGATTTGTGCGCCGTCCGGCAGCTCATCGATGCTATCGTACTTCTCAGAATACGCGCCGATGGGGTAAACGAAGGTGTAGCCAGCAATGGCGAAGTCGTAGCCACGGTCATTGACCATCGCCTGCATATAGGGCTCGTGCTGGTAGGCGTTGGCATCCAAGCTGCCATCGGCCAGCGCTGCGTTCGGTGTGACGTAGTCGGTGAACTCAATGATTTCGACGTTCAGGTCGTACTCTTCTTTGGCAATGCGCGCGGCCACTTCCATGACTTCGGTTTCGGGGCCGGCGACGGTGCCCATTTTGATGGTACGGGTTTCCGCATTGGCCACGTTGATGGCCAGAGCCAGTGCGGTCAGGCTGCCGATAATGACTTTTTGCATGGCGTTACTCCAGTGTCGTTGTGCATCGTGTTGCAATAATGCGGGAATAAGAAACGCAAGTCTAATGCGTTTTTGTTATATTTAGCTATGCCCATGACAAAGGCTGGCTATGACTATTTGCGGTCGCTTTTGCGCACCAAGTAGTCGCCCAGGCTTTGAAACCCCTGTACCAGTACGACCAGGATCACCACGGTGATCAGCATGATCGTGGGGTTGAAACGGTTGTAGCCGTAGCGAATACCCAGGTCGCCCAGTCCGCCACCGCCTACGGCGCCCGCCATGGCCGAATAGCTCACTAGGGTGACGAGCGTAATGGTGAGGCCCGTAATGATGCCGCCGCGCGCTTCAGGAATCAGCACCTTGGTAATGATTTGCCAGGGTGTCGCCCCCATGGATTGTGCAGATTCGATCAGCCCTGGCGAGATCTCGTTCAGCGCGCCCTCGATAAGGCGTGCCACGAATGGAATCGCAGCAATCGTCAGCGGGACCGACGCAGCGTTGATGCCGATGGAGGTCCCGACCAGCATGCGGGTGAAGGGGATAATGGCGACCATCAAAATGATGAACGGAATCGAACGTCCGATATTGGTGATGATGCCCAGTGCCTGGTTGAGGATGGGCATCGCCATGATTTGCCGCGGGCGGGTCACGTAAAGCATCACGCCCAGGGGGAGTCCCAGTAGGGTGGCGATCACGCCCGACACGGCCACCATATAAAGGGTATCCAGCGTGGCCTGTAAAATGAGATCAAACATTGCGCTGGACATGACCAAGTACCTCCACCTGTAGTTGATGCGCTTCTAGATAGGACATGGCTTGCTGGGTTTGCTCGTGGCTGCCCAGCAGCTCGGCAATCATCAGGCCCAACGTGCGGTCTTGAATGGACTCGACTTTGGCTTGCAAGATGCTGACATCCACGCTGCACTCCCGCGCAAGACGAGAGATGAGCGGCGTGGAGACGGCGTCGCCCGAAAACGTCAGTCGCACCACCGGGTGCGTATGTTCACTGGGGCTCTCTTGCAGACGCTCCAGTAGCTCTTTCGGGGGGCTGAGCTGTAAGAAGTCGTTCAAAAAGTCGCGGCCAAGCTGCGTTGCGGGCGCGGTAAAGAAGTCGCCCACTTCCGCGTCTTCCACCAGCTTACCGTCAGAAATCAAGCTGACCCGATGGCAGATCGATTTCACCACTTCCATTTCGTGGGTAATGAGCAAAATGGTAATGCCCAATTGGTGGTTGATGTCCCGCAGCAGCTCAAGGATTGAGCTGGTCGTCTGTGGGTCCAGTGCCGAGGTCGCTTCGTCGCATAGCAGCACGTTGGGTTTGCTGGCAAGGGCGCGGGCAATGGCGACACGCTGTTTCTGGCCGCCGGAGAGCTGAGCGGGATACTGCTTCGCTTTATCGGCGAGGCCGACCATCTCTAGCAGTGGCAGTACGCGGTTTTTGATTGCGCTGCGCTTTTCACCCATGAGTTCCAGAGGGAGGGCGACATTGTCAAAAACGGTCCGCGTGGTGAGTAGGTTGAAGTGTTGAAAAATCATGCCGATACGGTGACGAGCTTGGTTGAGCTCGTTGCGGCCAAGCTCGGTCATTTCCTGCCCGTCCACAACGACGCTGCCGCTCGTAGGGCGCTCGAGCAGATTGACGCAACGGATGAGCGTGGATTTGCCCGCGCCTGAGAGGCCGATGACCCCGTGGATGGTGCCTTTGGGGATTGTTAAATTGACATTTTGAAGGGCGTGAACGGCACTGTCGCCGTTGCCATAGGTTTTACTAACGTTGCTAAGTTCAATCATAGCGTCTGCCTTAATGGTAGGCCGAAGACGGAGTGCGAGGGGGCAAGCGTAGGGCGGGGAACAAAAAAAGGCCACCCTTGCGGGTGGCCATCAACGCTGGACACACCCTTTTAGCTGCACTTCACCCCGCCAAAGGCCAGGTGGACGCCCGCAATCTGGGTACAAATCGGCGTCATTACATTTGCGGCGAAAGTCTAAAGAGCGGCCGGGGTGTTGTCAATGAAAACCGTTCTATTTCATGTTTTTAAGTTGTTAAACAGGGTGATTTACTTTTCAGGTGTTTTTATTTGGTGGTTATTGCTGTTGGCGGCGGGTTTGGCTGGGTGTTGGCAGCAAAAAACCATGATCGATCACGCGGGGTTGCCGACTGGCTGCACAAGGTTGGGTCATTAGTAGTAAGCTTGCGCAAGTTTTTATGGCCTACGCCACCCTGTTCACCTGTTTTGAAAGGAAGGGATCATGTTTACGGGTATCGTTCAAGGTACTGCTGAGGTTGTCGAAGTGCGCGAGCTAGAGGAGTTCCGCACGCATGTGGTGGCCTTGCCAGAGAGTCTGCGTAGCGGACTGGAGATAGGCGCGTCCGTCGCGCATAACGGTGTGTGCTTGACGGTGACGGCCATCGAGGGCGAGCGTGTTAGTTTCGACCTGATGCGAGAAACGCTCCGGTTGACCAATCTTGGTGCAATTACGCCAGGGCAATGCGTCAACATAGAGCGTGCGGCCCGCTTCGGGGACGAGATCGGTGGGCACTCCATGTCCGGTCACATCATTTGTATGGCGCAGGTAGTCGCCATCGAGGAGGCGCCCAATAATCGCCGTCTCTGGTTCGCGCTACCCGAAAAAGCCGCCAAGTTCGTATTTGAAAAAGGCTACATTGGCGTTGATGGGATTAGTCTCACCGTGGGTGACGTGCGTCCTTCGGCGGATGGGGCAGGGGCCGAGTTCAGTGTTAACCTGATTCCCGAGACGCTGTCCCGTACGGTGTTGGGTAGTCGCTTAATGGGCGACTGGGTCAATATCGAGATCGATCCGCAAACACAGGTCATCGTGGAGACGGTAGAGCGGGTGTTGGCGAGCCGGTCCATGTAGCCATGTGACGATATCGTTTTGGGTTTTTGTTGACCGATCGGTTAGCTGATGGCCTAAAGTTTGCTAAACAGTAGGTGAGGGGACGTGCCCTCGATCAACGGCTGCACGTGAGGCACTCGCATCACGCGGTGCCTTTCGGTAGTATGTGCGGCTTTTCTCGCACCAAGGGACGCATTCGGCGTAAGCGCGAAGGATAAAAACTACATGAAATTTCTGGACAACTACTTCAAGCTCACAGAGCAGAAGACCAACGTCAAGACGGAAGTGATCGCTGGGGTCACGACGTTCTTAACCATGGCCTACATCATCTTCGTCAATCCGAGCATCCTCTCGGAAGCGGGAATGGATTACGGCGCTGTCTTTGTTGCCACCTGCGTGGCTGCGGCCATTGGCTGTTTCGTCATGGGGCTATGGGCGAACTATCCTATTGCACAAGCACCCGGCATGGGGCTGAACGCCTTCTTTACCTATGGCGTCGTGCTGGGCATGGGCTATACCTGGGAAGCGGCGCTAGGGGCCGTCTTCTTCTCCGGTTTGACGTTCTTCTTGCTGAGTATTTTCAAAATCCGCGAATGGATCATCAACTCCATTCCGCTTTCGCTGCGTTTGGGTATTGCTGCAGGGATCGGCCTGTTTCTGGCGATGATTGCTTTGAAAAACGCAGGCATCGTGGTCGCTAACCCGGCAACGTTCGTTTCTCTTGGAGACTTGTCCGAGCCAGCTCCTCTTTATGCACTGCTGGGCTTCTTCGTGATCACGGCCTTGGCCTACCTGCGTGTGACTGGCGCAGTCATGATCGGCATTATCGGGGTGACCGTCTTGGCCATGGTGCTGGGGCATAACCAGTACGGTGGCATCATGTCCATGCCGCCCTCCATTGCGCCAACTTTTATGGCCATGGATCTGATGGGCGCGCTGGACGTGGCCATGCTCAGCGTCATCTTCGCCTTCCTGTTCGTCGACCTGTTCGATACGTCCGGCACGCTGGTAGGGGTGGCCCACCGAGGCAAGCTGCTGGACGAAGATGGCAAGCTGCCGCGCATCGGTCGCGCCATGATGGCCGATAGTACGGCGTCGATGGCCGGTGCCGCGCTGGGTACCTCCACCACCACCAGCTATATTGAATCCACGGCGGGCATCGTTTCCGGTGGGCGCACGGGGCTGACGGCAGTCGTGGTTGGCGTGCTGTTCTTGATCAGCCTGTTTTTCGCGCCGCTGGCAGGCTCTATCCCTGCCTATGCGACCGCCGGTGCACTTCTCTATGTCGCCGTATTGATGGCGGGAAGTTTGGCGCATGCGAATTGGGAAGATCCCACCGACGCTGCCCCGGTCCTCATTGCGGCGATCGCCATGCCGCTGACTTTCTCCATTGCGGAAGGTATCGCCCTGGGCTTCATCAGCTACGTTGCGATCAAAACGCTGTCGGGCCGCTTTGCGGACCTCAACCCGGCGGTAGTGGTGTTAGCGCTGCTATTTGCAGCAAAGTTTCTATTCATGGGTTAACCACCCAATCTTCGACTAATCAATGAGAGACGCGATGAGCATCTACGGCGATTACATTAAGTCCGTTATTCGCACGGTTCCTGACTGGCCAGAGCAGGGGGTGAATTTCCGTGACATTACTCCCTTGCTGCAAAACAGCGCTGCCTTTCGTAAGCTGATCGACAGTTTCGTGCACCGCTACCAGGAAATGAATCTGGATGCCATCGCGGCCATCGATGCCCGTGGCTTTATCATCGGCGCACCGTTGGCGTACGAGCTGGGCTGCAGCTTCGTTCCCGTGCGTAAGAAGGGCAAGCTGCCGTTCAAAACCATCAGCGAAACCTACACGCTGGAGTACGGTCATTCGGAAGTCGAGCTTCATGCCGATGCGTTCCAGGAAGGCGATCGGATTTTGCTCATGGATGATCTGATCGCCACGGGCGGCACGATGCTGGCAGCGGCCAACCTGATTCAGCGTTGCGGTGGTCACGTCGTCGAGACAGCAACGATCATCGATCTGCCTGAACTGGGTGGTTCTCAGAAAATTCGCGATGCGGGTTACAGCGTATTCGCGGTCTGTTCCTTCAACGAAGACGAGTAACGTCCCATGAGCAGCGAACGCTATCATCAACACTTCACCGTTTCTTGGGACCAAATTCATCGCGACGTGCGCCAGCTGTGCCACCTGCTCATCGAGCGGGATTTCAAAGGCATCGTGGCGATTACCCGTGGCGGCCTGATTCCGGCGGCCCTGATTGCCCGCGAGCTGAACATTCGCCTGATCGACACCGTGTGCATCAAAAGCTATGACCACATGGAGCAGGGCGGCTTGGACATCATGAAAGGCGTCGACCACGATGGTGATGGCTGGCTGTTGGTCGACGATCTCGTCGATACCGGCAAAACGGCCCGTGCCGTGCGTGAAATGCTGCCTAAAGCACATTTTGTCACGATCTACGCCAAACCAGAGGGGCGTCCTTTGGTGGATCAATACCTGACCGAAGTGGCTCAGCAGTGCTGGATCCAGTTCCCTTGGGATATGGGCATAGCTTACGTCGAGCCACTCGCCGATCAAATGAAGAAGTAATATGGCTAACCCGCTACCCGATGATTGGAGCCAGTGGCTAGGGCAAGAGTTTCAGGCGGAGTACATGTCCGCCCTGAAGGCGTTTTTGGCCGATGAAAAAGCGGCCAAGAAAGTTATCTACCCGCACTCGTCGAACTGGTTTCGTGCTTTCGAGCTTACGCCTCTCGCTTCGGTGAAAGTCGTGATTCTGGGGCAAGATCCCTATCACGGGCCTAACCAAGCGCACGGGCTCTGCTTTTCGGTACAGCCGGGGGTGCCAGTGCCCCCGTCGCTCGTCAACATTTATAAAGAGTTGGCGAGCGACGTGGGTTTTACGCCGGTGCGTCACGGTTTTTTGGAGTCGTGGGCCAAGCAAGGGGTGCTGCTATTGAACACGGCGCTGACGGTAGAGCAGGGCAATGCCGCGTCGCATCGTGGTAAAGGGTGGGAGCATTTCACCGATCGGGCCATTGAGACCGTAAGCCGACACGCCGAACCTAGTGTGTTTCTTCTGTGGGGTAGCCATGCGCGTCAAAAGAAGTCGCTGATCGATACTTCTCGCCATTTGGTGTTGGAGTCGCCACACCCCTCGCCGCTATCGGCTCACCGCGGTTTTTTTGGCAATCGTCACTTTTCCAAGGCGAACCAGTTCTTGGAAGCACAGGGGCGTGCACCAATTGCGTGGCAATTACCGGAAACCCCTTAACCTGATGGTCAGTTGCGGGTAGAATGGCGCGCAATTTTGTAAGCATGTCGATGGCGGCCTATGTCGCCATCCTGAATCCCCTGCAGTGAGGAAGTCCCATGAGTGTCTACGCCATTAACCATCCGCTTGTTCAACATAAGCTGGGACTGATGCGCGAAGCTGATTTGAGCACCAAGAGCTTTCGTGAACTGGCAGGTGAAGTGGCTAAGCTTCTGACCTACGAAGCCACCAAAGGTCTGGAGCTTGAGGATCATGAGATTCAAGGCTGGAACGGCGAGCCCATTGCGACGCGTCGTCTGAAAGGTAAGAAGGTCACCATCGTCCCGATTCTGCGTGCAGGCTTGGGCATGCTCGAAGGCGTGACGGATTTGATTCCCAGCGCACGCGTGAGCGTCGTCGGCTTGTACCGCGATGAAGAGACACTGCAGCCGGTGCCGTATTTTGCGAAGTTCGCCAACGACATCGAAGAGCGGATGGCGATCGTGATCGACCCGATGCTGGCGACCGGCGGTTCCATGGTGGCCACGTTGGACATGCTGCGTGAGCGCGGCTGTGAGCATATGAAAGTCATCGTTTTGGTGGCTGCCCCTGAAGGGATTAAACGGGTGCAAGATGCTTATCCTGATGTAGAAATCTACACCGCGTCGGTGGATGACCGACTCGATGAGAACGGCTACATCGTCCCCGGCTTGGGAGATGCCGGCGATAAGATTTTCGGAACGCGTTAAGCGCTCCGCCTCTAAAGGCCCCTTACGCTTCGCGTTGGGGGCATTTTTTTGCCTCCGTGATGAATAACAGACCCCAGGAGTGGTGTGATGACAACGAGTGCGAGACAAGAGTCTTGGCCAAAAATGCTGCTGACCGGCGCGCAGATGCTATTTGTCGCCTTCGGTGCGCTGGTGCTGGTGCCTCTATTGACCGGGCTAGATCCCAGCGTGGCGCTCTTTACCGCCGGGCTAGGTACACTGGTGTTCCATGGTGTGACCAAGCAGAGCGTGCCGGTCTTTTTGGCCTCATCGTTTGCCTTCATTGCCCCGATACAGGGTTCCATTGCCAGCTTTGGCGTGTCAGCCACCTTGGGTGGATTGATGGCAGCAGGCCTGGTGTATGTGGCGATTTCCCAGGCGGTGCGGTTGAAAGGCACCGCTTGGCTGCATCGCTTGCTGCCTGCCGTGGTGGTTGGCCCCGTTATCATGGTGATCGGCTTAGCCCTCGCGCCGGTCGCCGTCAGCATGGCCACCGGGGAAACCAGTGACCAGATTGGCTACGGTCAGGCGATTTTTCTTTCCATGGCGAGCCTGCTGGTCACTCTAGTGCTAGCAGTGTTTGGGCGCGGCATTCTGCGCTTGGTGCCTATCATGGGGGGCATCGCGACAGGCTATGCCTTGGCACTCATCATGGGAGTGATCGACTTTACGCCGGTGCGGGAGGCTGCCTGGCTCTCGTTACCCAATTTTACGGCCCCTAGTTTTCATTGGGCGGCCATTCTCTTCATGATTCCTGTGGCGATTGCACCCGCCGTCGAGCACATTGGGGACATGGTGGCCATTGGTTCGGTCACGCGCACCAACTACCTGGAAAAGCCCGGCTTGCACCGAACGCTACTGGGCGACGGTTTGGCCACCACGGCTGCGGCGCTATTTGGCGGGCCGCCCAACACGACTTACTCGGAAGTGACCGGCGCCGTGACGCTGACCAAAGCGTTCAATCCCGCCTACATGATGGTAGCGGCGGTCATCGCGATCGTGCTGGCGTTCGTGGGTAAGCTAGGGGCGCTGCTGCAAACCATTCCTGGCCCGGTCATGGGGGGCATCATGACGCTGCTGTTTGGCTCGATTGCCGTGGTGGGAATGAACACCCTGGTGCGCGCGGGGCAGTCGTTGACGGCGGCGCGTAACTTGGTGGTGGTGTCGCTGATCTTGGTGTTCGGGATTGGCGGCATGCAGTTTGGCGGTGGGCAGTTCACGCTCCAGGGTGTCAGCTTGGCGGCGATGGTGGGCATTGCGTTAAACTGGCTGTTGCCTGCTGAAAAAGAGGGTGAGTGACCCGTGGCGCTAATGGTGAATTATGAGTAATACCCTACACTGCCCGTTTCCCGTATTGGGGGTGGCTGCCTGGAGCGGAACCGGTAAAACCACGCTGCTAGAGAAGCTTTTGCCTAAGCTGCGTGAACAGGGCCTTTCGGTGGCGGTAATCAAACACGCCCATCACCAGTTCGATGTGGATCAGCCCGGGAAAGATAGCTACAAATTGCGCAGTGCTGGCGCAGCGCCCATGCTGATTGCATCGCGCCAGCGTTTTGCGCTCATGCAGGAAACGCCCGGGCAAGAGGAGCCCGATCTTGCCTACCTGTTGACGTTGATGGCCCCCCACGCGCCTGATTTGGTGATAGTGGAAGGGTTCAAGGCTTGGCCCATTCCCAAACTGGTGCTCTACCGCGACGGTATCGGTGATCCGGCGATTTTGTCCGATCCGTGGGCCCAGGCCGTCGCGCTGAGCGGTGAGCCGCCCGTGGCGCTGGCGCCCTCCGTTACGCGCTTGAATTTGAATCAACATGAAGAGATTGCTCGCTGGGTAAGCGAGTGGGTCGACCAACAACGCCGCTCTTTGGCTTGATGATGAAAAGGTGACACCATGCAGTTAACCCACCTGAATGCGCACGGCGAAGCAAATATGGTTGACGTCGGCGATAAGCAAGAAACCCGTCGAGAGGCGGTCGCCTCCGGGCGTATCGTTATGCAGCCCGCCACCTTGAAGTTGCTGAGTGATGGGGCGCTGCCCAAAGGTGATGTGCTGGCCACGGCGCGCATCGCCGGTATCCAAGCTGCCAAGCGAACCCATGAGCTTATTCCGCTTTGCCACTCACTGGCGCTATCCAAAGTGGCGGTAGCGTTCGATATCGACCATGACCAAGGGTGTGTGAACGTGTCGGCCATGTGCCGCTTGAGCGGCCGCACTGGCGTCGAAATGGAAGCGCTGACCGCGGTGTCGGTCGCATGTTTGACGTTATATGACATGTGTAAAGCGGTCGACAAAGAGATGCGTATCGAGGCAATACAGCTGGATAGCAAGCAGGGCGGTCAGCGCGGCGATTACCGCCGGGAAATGAACGCGCCCATCGTCACCGGTGAAGGGGCTGCGGGCGAGGTGAGTCTCGGCGAGCGCTGCGCCTCTCCCTGTGTGCGGGTCAAGTTTCTGGCCGAACTGCGTGAGCGTATTGGTGAGAGCGATCTGGCCATTGGCTTGGACAAGCTGCCAAGTCGCGATGTCGCTGGCTTGAAAGCGGCGCTCAGCGCTCAAGACACGCGTTTTGCCGTACTTGCCGATCAGCGGACGCTATGTGCCATCAACCAGGTAATGGCTAATGACAGCGCACGCATTACCGATGAAGACGAAGTGGCCTTTTTTCCGCCGGTCACCGGAGGCTAAGCCGTGTCCGTTCACGAACCGACAGCGCCAGACATTGCGGTAGCGGTACAGCCCGCGCCATTTTCCATGGATTATGGCTATGAAAGTGCGTTGCGCCAGCGTACTGATATTGGCGCGATCGTTACCTTTACCGGGTTAGTGCGAGATTTCAACGAAACGCCTGACGTCACCGGCTTGACCCTGGAACACTACCCAGGCATGACCGAGCGCACCTTGACACAGATTGCCGAGCAAGCTTGGCAGCGCTGGTCACTGCAAGCGGTGCGGGTCATTCACCGGGTGGGTGATTTGTCCCCTGGGGATCCCATCGTGCGGGTACTGGTCGCCAGCGCGCACCGCCGTGATGCGTTCGAGGCGTGTGATTTCATCATGGATTATTTGAAAACGCAGGCACCCTTTTGGAAGAAAGAGCACTCTAAACAGGGAGCTTACTGGGTGAAAGAGCGCGACACCGACCAGCAGGATGCTGCTCGGTGGTAGTACTCAAGGCTCGTCGTTCAGCTCTTCGATGGTCGGCATTTCGGCGGCCATGATCTGCAGGTGCACGTCCGGCATATGCTGTAAGTGGTTCGCTAGCCAGTGCACCAGCCTTGGCTGAAGCGCATGACGCAAATTGGCCAACGTATCTGCCGGGATCTCGTCGAGCTGGTCATCCAGCCACTCGCTAAAGCTATCTTCGTCCATGGGGCTGGCGCCGCTGGCATCTAGCATCAAGCGCCCGATCCGGCACCAGCCGGTCTCTGTGGCAGCGACCGGCAGAGCCAGAAAGAGGCTGCCCCGGCGGGAAGAGGGCTGGCCAATATCCAAGCCGGGGTGGGGCACCACGCTATTTTGGTTGACGATGCAAGGGGGCTGCGGATAGCGCGTCTCGCAGCGCAATCCCTGGTGGTCGAGCACGAGCATGTCACCATTTACCGGTGCCAGCGGTGCTTGAATACCTAGCTCTTCGGCCAGCGCCTGATGCGCCGCTTGGTGGCGAGCCTCGCCGTGCACCGGCAGTAGCATTTTGGGTCTGACCCACTGATAGAGCTTTTTGAGCTCTTCCTGAGCGGGGTGGCCGGTGGCGTGAAGCTCGGGATGATTCGTTTCATCGAAGAGCGTGACATCGAGTTGCAACAAACGTTTTTTAAGCTGCTCAATGGGGCGCTCATTGCCCGGAATAGCTTTAGCAGAAAAAATGACGCTATCGCCTCGCTCCAAGTCGACGAACGGATGGCGCCGCTGGGCCAAACGCTGTAAAGCGGCGCGAGGTTCGCCCTGGCTGCCGGTGGCAATGATCACGACCTCTTCGGGGGGGAGGTAACCAAGGTCGTGGGCGGGCACTAGGGGCGGAAAGTCGTCCAAGTAGCCAAGGCCTCGGGCCACACTGACCATGCGCTCCATCGAGCGGCCCATCAGGCTAACCCGGCGGCCACATGCCTGGGCCGCTAAGCCGATGGCCAACACCCGCGCCAAATTACTGGCAAAGCAGGACACCACTACGCGGCCTTTGCAGGCTTTCAGCGTGGTGGCCAGTGCCTTGGCGACGTCTCCTTCGCTCGCCGACTGTCCCGGCATGGGGGCATTGGTAGAGTCACCCACCACCAGATCTACCGGCGCCAAGGCCCGAAACTGTGCCGCACTGACCGGCGCACCGATGAGCGGCGTTGGATCGAGTTTCCAGTCTCCCGTGTGCAGGATGCGGTAATCTCCCGCTTGCATCATGATGGCGCAGCTTTCGGGGATGGAGTGGGTAACGCTGAGATAGCGAAGTGTGAATGGACCGCTCTCCACCGCGTCCCCTGGTTCGATGATCTGAATCGCTGCGCTACTGAGCTGGTGTTCGGCAAACTTGTAGCGAAGTAGTCCCGCCGCCAGTGGCGTAGCAAAGATCGGGCAGCCCCATTTAGGCCACAGCCACGCTACGGCACCGATATGGTCTTCATGGCCGTGCGTAATGAACAGCGCCTTAGGTACGATCTTGAGCGCTTCCAAGGTATCCGTGTTGGGCACTTGAAGCGGGGAGTTCGGCAGGTCTTGGCGAATCATCATGCCGCAATCGACGGCGATCCACTGATCGTCGTATCCATACAGCGTAAGGTTCATTCCAATTTCGCCACAGCCACCTAGCGGCAGTAGGCGCAGAGGCGGGCGGCGACGGGGACGAAGTTGAACGCGTGATGGATGCATCAGTTATGAAAAGCCTAGAAAGTAATCCCTTAACTATACGGGATGCGGGGGGCGGGTAACAATCATCGCGGCACCTGACCACGGTGCTTCATCATCCGGCTTACGTTACACTAAGGTCGCTACAGAGTTTACCTGCCGCCCGGCAGGTGCTTGGCGAGCGTGCCGTTAAATACGTTAAGAGTGTTTGTGATGTCTCATTATTACCGGTTAGTTGTTTCCTGCCCAGACCAAGTGGGCATTGTGGCGCGTGTCTCAAGCTTTATTGCTCAGCAGGGTGGTTCCATTACCGAGGCAAGCCAGCACTCGGATTTAGAGACTGGCCGCTTTTTCATGCGTTATGAAATTCTGGCGGACTCACTCGGCATGTCGGCAGAGGCGCTGCGTACCGCGTTCGAACCCGTCGCTGCGGAGTTCGATATGCAGTGGTCGCTGGTCGATACCGAGAAACGCCGCCGCGTGGTGTTGATGGTATCCCGAGAGTCTCACTGTTTGGTCGACTTGCTCTACCGCTGGCAGGCAGGGGAGTTGGATTGCGATATCGTCGGCGTGATTTCCAACCATGACGATATGCGTTCGCTCACCGAGTGGTACGGTATTCCCTACCATCATGTGCCGGTCGATCCTGCCAACAAACAGCTGGCGTTCGATCAGGTGCAAGAGCGGATCGACGCGGCCCGTGCAGACTGTGTCGTGCTGGCCCGCTATATGCAAATACTGCCGCCCTCGCTGTGCGAGCGCTATGCAGGTCGAGTCATCAACATCCACCACAGCTTCCTGCCGTCGTTTGCCGGTGCCAAGCCCTACCATCAAGCCTATGAGCGGGGCGTGAAGCTGATCGGTGCGACATGCCACTACGTGACCGAAGAGCTGGACGCCGGGCCGATCATCGAGCAAGACATTCATCGGGTCAGCCACTGTCATACGCCTACCGACCTCGTTCGGTTTGGTCGCGACGTGGAGAAAGCGGTGCTGGCTCGCGGCTTGCGTTGGCACTTGGAAGATCGCGTACTCATCCACGGCAATAAGACGGTCGTCTTTAGTTAATCGATTCTGGGGGCGCTATGTCCTTTGCACAAAGCGTATTGGCACCGTGGGCGCTCGTGATGAGTGGGTTGTTGTCACTGGGTGTGATGGGCTGGTGCGTTTGGCTGCGCCCCTGGCAACCTCTTCTGGATGATCCGGCGCTTCAGCACCGCTGGCTGGCCGCAACCCTGATCGTCATGCTGTTTTGGCAGCTACGCGCGCAAGCGGTGGATTGGCTGACGCTGCATTTGGTCTTTACGGTGCTGATGACGCTGGTATTCAAAATGCCGTTAGCGCTTATCAGCAACCTGATGATCAACGTTGCCATGGTGGCGATTGGACGAAACGACTGGGCCCTGCTGGGGGCAAACGTGCTGGTCACCGGCATCGTACCTGCCATGGTGACAGGCGTAGTGTGGCGGCTGGTTGATCGCCGGCTGCCGGATAATTTGATGGTCTTTCTGTTTGCCTGCGGCTTTTTTGGTGCGGCGCTGTCGACATTGGGGGGTGGACTGTCGGCGGTGGCGCTCATCCTCATGGCGGGCACTGACCCTGAAGCCGTGTATCTGGCTCAAGAGTATGCCCGCTTTTTACCGCTGCTGATGCCTTCCGAGGCCTTCATTACGGGGATGCTGCTCAGCATCCTGCTGGTCTACCATCCGAACTGGGTGGCCACGTTCAATGACCACCGTTATATCGACTCCCAGTAACGCAGGCGAGTGTATGCAGAGCGTCGGTGAGGATCAGCCCAGTGCCTGACCGTTGCCTCCACGAATTACCCCAACGCCGACGCCTTCGATATCCAGTTGCTGCGTGCGCAGATCGATCTCGATGGGGGCAAAGTCGGCGTTCTCGGCAATCAACGTCACTTGATGCCCCTGGCGTTTAAAACGCTTGACCGTGACTTCGTCTTCTAGTCGTGCTACCACGATCTGACCATCCCGCACGCGGTCGGTACGGTGAACGGCCAGTAAGTCGCCTTCCAAAATGCCGACATCTTTCATGGAGAGGCCGCGTACCCGCAATAAATAATCGGCCTTGGGCGTGAAGTACTCGGCAGGCAACGGGCAGTAACGGTCAATGTGCTCGGCGGCCAGAATCGGGCTGCCAGCGGCCACTTCACCAATCACGGGCAATCCGTTGGGGAGAGGGTCAGCGGCGACCGATGCTGTGGCAGGGGCTGGCGTATCGGCAGGTTCCAGCGGCTCTTGATTAGGCAGGCGGATCCCACGGGACGTATTACGAATAATGCGAATGGCCCCCTTGCGCTCTAACGCGCGCAGGTGCTCTTCCGCTGCATTGGGAGAGCGGAAGCCAAGCGCTTTGGCGATTTCGGCGCGCGTTGGCGGATAACCCAGCTCACCCATGGTCTTAACGATGAAATCAAATACGTGCTGCTGACGTGCTGTGAGTGGACGCGACATACCAAACTCCAAAACAGTGAAAAGACAGTAGCTACATGTCGGCTTAATCAGTATGTGGTTAAGTATACAGTATGTTGCTCTGTCCAGTACATGGCGAGGACCACGAAAGCTAGACAAACATGAAACCCGTCAATGACTAGGCACGAATTGGATAAGAGATTGAGCCAGCAAAGCGAATGGCATAGTATTCAGCGTTGTTTAAAACACCTGTTTTTTGGAGGGCGTTATGGCCCGGTCGGATACGGTAACGCGTATTTTGGATACGGCAGAGGTGCTATTTGCAGAGCGAGGCTTTGCCGAGACGTCGCTGCGCAATATCACTAGCAAGGCGCGGGTCAATTTGGCCGCCGTGAATTACCACTTTGGGTCCAAAAAGGCGCTGATTCAAGCGGTGTTCGCCCGCTATCTTGATCCGTTCTCGGCGCGCTTTCATACCGCACTGGATGAACTAGAGGCGCACTACCAGGGCCAGCCGATTCCCCTAGAAGTGTTGCTGGAAACCATGGCGACTACGGTGCTCGCCGTTCCAGCCGAGCGCAATAGCTTAAAAGTGTTCATGCGACTGCTAGGGTTGGCCTACAGCCAAGCGCAGGGACATTTGAGGCGTTACATCCAGCAGCAGTATGGTGATGTGTTCACCCGTTTTACGGAGCTAGTGCGCAAAGCGACGCCGGATCTGCCGGACGCCGAGCGCTTCTGGCGGCTACACTTTATGTTAGGAACGGTAATATTCACGCTGTCAGGGCTGGATGCACTGCGCGATATTGCTGCCAAGGATTATCAAGAGCAGGTCACGGTGCGTGATTTGGTGCGACGGCTGCGTCCTGTCGTAGTGGCAGCCATGAATGCACCGTTACCCGCTGTGGTTGAAGAGGGTCACCATGGTAACGCCCAAGCTAGCTGAGCTGCCGCCAACACGCGGGGGTTGGATAGAGATCGATACCCAGCGCCAGAGGCTGTGCTGGTGGCAAGGGAACGACATTCAGCATGAGTGTGCGATTTCGACGGGGCTGGCAGGCGTGGGGCAGGAAGAGGGTAGCGGTCAAACACCGCTTGGCTGGCACTATGTGCGAGCGTCGATTGGCCGCGGTTGTCCGGATAACGCCGTGTTTCGTGGTCGCCGCTGGACAGGCGAAGTCTTTTCGCCAGAGCTTGCGACCGCGCACCCCTCGCGCGACTGGATTTTGACGCGCATTCTATGGCTGTGCGGGTTGGAGCGGGGTGTGAACCGCGGAGGGAGCGTGGATTCCCAGCGGCGCTATATTTATCTGCACGGTACCCCCGAGGACCAGCCCATGGGCGAGGCCGCTTCTCACGGTTGCATACGCCTGCGCAATGACGATTTACACTTCTTATTCGACCATGCCCAGCCCGGTACGCCGGTTTGGCTTCATTAAGCCCATTGATGCGGCGTCCTGCCAGAATTTTGACACGCTAAGCGGTTAGTCTAGAATGGCGCCCTTTTTTGTTGGACTCACCACCATGACGCAACCCATCGGCCCGGTCATGCTTGACCTAGAAGGGCCACAGTTATCCAACGCGGAAAAGCGCCTGCTAAAAGATCCCGCCGTGGGCGGTGTGATTCTGTTTGCCCGTAACGTCGAAGACGCTTATCAAGTTCGCAAGCTGTGCGAGAGCATTCGGCGTGTGAGAGGCGATTTGCTACTGGGGATCGATCAAGAGGGGGGACGTGTCCAGCGAATCAAGCAGGGCGTTACCCGGTTGCCCGCCATGGCGCGTCTTGGGGAGCTGTTCGCCAGCGACCCAGTAGCAGGTTTGAACCTCGCCAAAGATACCGGCTGGCTGTTAGGCATGGAAATGGCCGCCTGCGGTCTGGATATTAGCTTCGCTCCCGTATTGGACGTGGAAAGTGGCGTGTCAAGCGTGATTGGTGAGCGCAGCTTCAGCAGTGACCCGCTTCACGTGGCCAAACTTGGTCATGCATTTGTCGAGGGCTTGCATGATGCCGGCATGGCCGCCGTGGGTAAGCACTTTCCCGGCCATGGGGGCGTGGCGGCAGACTCCCACGTGGCGCTACCCGTCGATGACCGAACGCTGGCGGAATTGAAAGCCCGCGACCTCGTGCCGTTTCGCGAGTTGGCGAGTGTCTTGAATGGCGTCATGCCGGCCCATGTGATCTATTCGGCTTTTGACAAACGTCCCGCCGGATTTTCGCCAACATGGCTGGGCATGCTGCGTGAATCGCTCGGGTTCAAAGGGTGTATTTTTTCGGATGATTTGAGCATGGCCGGTGCGCACGAAGCCGGTGGCCCCGCGGAGCGCGCCAAGGCAGCCCTGGCGGCTGGCTGTGACATGCTGCTGATATGTAATGATCGTGCGGCGGCTCTTGAAGTCGTTCACGCCTGTGACGGGGTGTTGAACAAACGTCCTGCCAAATTACGTTACGGCCGCGCAAGGCCAGAGCTCGATGCTTTGGCTGCGCTTGGTCGCTGGCGGCGCACCCATGCCAAACTCGACGCGTTGGCACACTGATTTTTATACCGTTATCTTTTTGAAGGCTTTGTGGAGAAGTAGCATGTCCAAGTTGGATACAGAAGCGCTTGAATCGCTGGATTCCATGCGTGAGTTGATGGATAACGCCGACTGCCTGATTTCGCAAGAACAGGTAGAGCGGGCGCTGGATCGCATGGCAGAGGAGATCACGCGTGACTTGGGCGACAAGCTGCCGGTGTTTTATTGCGTTATGAACGGTGGGCTCATCACGACGGGGCACTTGTTGACACGTCTGGGGTTCCCGCTAGAGGTGGATTACCTGCACGCCACGCGGTATCGGAACGAACTGCGCGGTGGTGAGCTTTTCTGGCGCGTCTCGCCTGAAGTGCCCATGGCGGGACGTCATGTGGTCATCGTCGATGACATTCTGGACGAAGGGGCGACGCTGGCCGCCATCCTCGAATACTGCAAAGAAGCGCAGGCCGCCAGTGTCACGACCGCCTTACTGGTCGACAAGCAGCACGACCGTAAAGCAGTGCCGGGTCTGAAGGCCGACTACTGCAGTCTGGAAGTGGCCGACCGTTACGTTTTCGGTTTTGGTATGGATTACAAAGGCTATTGGCGTAACGCCCCAGGGATTTTTGCGCCTAAGGGCATGTAATACAAAGCGTTGCCTAGCGGGGAGAGAAGCGCCTCGCTAGGCCCGTCTCCGCGATCATGCGGGTCGAAATCTCCTCCACGGAAAACCGCGTCGTATCGATGTAAGGAATGTGCATCGTTCGATACAGCGATTCCGCCTGCTCTACCTCCTGCAAGCATTGATCCATCGAGCTATAGCGGCTGTTGGGTCTGCGCTCATTGCGAATGGCCGATAGCCGACGGGCATCGATGGTCAAACCAAACAGCTTGTGTCGATGGGCTGCCAATGCCTTGGGCAGCTTAAGGTGGCCGTCTTCGTCCAGATCGTCCTCGGTCAGCGGGTAGTTGGCTGCACGAATACCGAATTGCAGCGCGAGATACAACGACGTGGGGGTTTTTCCGCAGCGAGAAACGCCTACCAGAATGATGTCGGCTTTGTCGTATTGGTGCGTGCGTGCACCATCGTCGTTATCCAGTGCAAAGTGGACCGAATGGATGCGATCCATGTAGACATCGTCACTCCCGATGGAGTGAGTGCGACCGACGCTGTAGGAGGAGTGGGTTTCCAGCTCCTGTTCGAGCGGCTCCAGGAACGTCGAAAAAATATCCACTTTGAATCCTGATGCCTGACGAATGACGTTCCGGATGTTTTGATCCACTATGGTATCGATGATGATGGGGCGGTGACCGTCGCGGATAGCGGTGGACTCGATGATCTCGGCCAGCGCTTGGGCTTTCTCCACCGTATCGATATAGGGTTTGGTCAGCATGTTGATCTCGACATCGCTGAATTGGGCCAGCAGGCTGCGTCCCAAACTCTCTGCAGTGATGCCGGTACCATCGGAAATGAAAAAGGCCGTTCGCTTCATAGACTGTTCCGCCAGCTAAGGGTGCATGATGCGTCTATTGTGGGCTGCGTCTGCCGTCAGCACAACGCTTCACCGTCACTACATAAAACGGCTATATCAGTGAGTTGTTGTAAAAATCCTCCACTCCCTTCGCTGTTAGACCAATGGCGAATAGGAACGCGTGGTGCTAGGGTGACAGCGTCTAACAGTGTCGCCCTATGGGGTTGCAACAAAGTCTGAAAGCGAGGGGGTTGCGTGGAAGAGTACATTCTGTGGTTCGATCAGCTAGGTATGGCAGACGTCGAACGCGTGGGTGGTAAAAACGCCTCGCTGGGCGAGATGATTTCCAATCTGTCGGGGGTTGGCGTGACAGTGCCCGGCGGCTTCGCGACCACTGCCCACGCGTATCGCGAGTTTCTCTCCCATGAGGGGCTGAACGACCGCATTAATGACACGCTCGCTCGCTTGGACGTTGACGATGTCAAAGCCCTGGCCGAAGCCGGTAAGACGATTCGTCAGTGGATCATCGATACGCCACTGCCTCCCGCTTTCGAGGCCGCGCTGCGCGATGCTTACGAAAAGCTCCAGGCTCAGCACCCCAGTCTGAAAGTCGCCGTTCGCAGCTCTGCCACTGCAGAAGATCTGCCGGACGCCTCTTTTGCAGGGCAGCAAGAGACCTTCTTGAACATCGAAGGGTTTGCCAATATCAAACACGCCGTGCATGAAGTGTTTGCTTCGCTGTTCAACGATCGCGCCATTTCCTACCGCGTTCACCGTGGCTACGCTCACGAAAACGTGGCGCTATCAGCAGGCGTCCAGAAGATGGTGCGCTCTGAAACCGGTGCTTCCGGCGTAATGTTTACCCTCGATACGGAGTCAGGCTACCGCGATGCCGTCTTCGTCACGGCCTCATGGGGGTTGGGTGAAACCGTGGTACAGGGGGCTGTCAATCCCGACGAGTTCTATGTGCACAAGCCCACTTTGGCCGCAGGTCGCCCGGCGGTGCTGCGCCGCACGCTGGGGTCCAAGCTGATCAAGATGGTTTATGGGCAAGATGCTAGCGCCGGTAAGTCCGTCGACACCGTCGATGTACCTTTCAAAGATCGCGGTCGCTTCTGTATCAACGATGAGCAGGTGATGGACCTCGCCCGTCAGGCGGTGACCATCGAGCAACACTACCAGCGCCCGATGGACATCGAGTGGGCGCTGGATGGCGACGATGGCAAGCTCTACATCGTACAGGCGCGTCCGGAAACCGTGGTGTCTCAGCAGGAGGGCGGGAAGCTCGAACGCTTCCAGCTACGCGAAAAGGGCCGCACCCTGATTACCGGTCGCGCCATCGGTCAGCGTATTGGACGCGGGGCGGTCAAGATCGTCTTGAGTCCCGATGAGATGGACAACATTCAGGAAGGCGACATCCTGGTCACCGATATGACGGACCCCGACTGGGAGCCGATCATGAAGCGCGCTTCGGCCATCGTGACGAACCGTGGTGGCCGCACCTGCCACGCGGCCATCATTGCCCGTGAGCTGGGTATTCCGGCGGTGGTGGGCTGTGGCGATGCCACAACGCAGCTTCAGGAAGGTACCGACGTAACGGTGTCCTGTGCAGAAGGCGACACTGGTCACGTGTATGAAGGGCTATTGGCCTTTGACTGCAACGTGTCCAGCGTCGATTCGATGCCGGAAATCCCCTTTAAAATCATGATGAACGTGGGTAACCCAGATCGTGCGTTCGGCTTTGCAAGCTTACCCCATGCTGGGGTTGGCCTCGCGCGACTGGAGTTTATCATCAACCGCATGATCGGTGTGCACCCGAAAGCGCTGCTGGAATACGATACGCTGCCTGCCGATCTTCAACAGGTGATCGACCTGCGTACCGCTGGCTATGCCGACCCGGTGAGCTTCTACGTCGATAAGCTGGTCGAAGGGATCTCCACGCTGGCAGCAGCGTTCTACCCGCAACGAGTGATCGTCCGCCTGTCGGATTTCAAATCCAACGAGTATGAAAACCTGATTGGCGGCAAACTCTATGAGCCGGGCGAAGAGAACCCGATGCTGGGCTTCCGTGGTGCTTCCCGCTATATTTCGGACGCATTTCGCCCTTGCTTCGAGCTCGAGTGTCGCGCGTTGAAGCGCGTGCGTGACGAGATGGGCTTCACGAACGTCGAAATCATGGTGCCATTCGTTCGCACCACCGACGAGGCACGCGAAGTAGTGGACCTGCTGGCCGCTAACGGCTTACCGCGTGGCGGGGACGAACATCCAGACGGTTTGAAAGTCATCATGATGTGCGAGCTGCCAGCCAATGCGCTGCTGGCGGATGAGTTCCTCGAGTACTTCGACGGTTTCTCGATCGGGTCGAACGATCTTACCCAGCTAACCCTGGGCTTAGATCGGGATTCCGGCATCGTGGCGCATCTGTTCGATGAACGTAATCCCGCAGTGAAAAAGCTGCTCGCCATGGCGATCAAAGCCTGTAAAGAGAAGGGTAAGTACGTGGGCATTTGCGGCCAGGGGCCGTCCGACCACCCGGATCTTGCTAAGTGGTTGATGGAGCAGGGTATCGATTCGGTGTCGCTCAACCCTGATGCGGTCCTGGAAACTTGGTTCATGCTGGCAGGTGAAACCATCGCCTAACGCATTGTTCATACGGTTAGCGTGCTTGCTATTTTGCGCCCGACCATTGTGTCGGGCGCAGTCGTTTTATAGGCTACGCTGTTGTTTGAACGACGACCGGGCGATTCCGCCTAGGATGTTAACGTCAGCGCGAAGGTTTCAAGGAGAAAAGCGATGCGGCCAACAAGGGCACTCTCACTGACTGGTTTACTGCTGGTGCCAATGGTGAGCTGGGGGTTTACTTACGAGACACCCTCCATTACACCGGAAGTGGGATCAGGTTTCGAAGAGAAGCCCGGTTGGGCGGCTGACACCTTTGCCGTGGCGGCAGCGAACCCGCTAGCCACCGATGCAGGCTACCAAGTGCTCAAAGCGGGTGGCAATGCCATCGATGCGGCAGTAGCCGTACAAATGGTATTGACGCTGGTCGAACCGCAGTCCAGCGGTATCGGCGGTGGCGCTTTTTTAATGCACTTCGACGGAGCGAAGGTGCAAGCCTACGATGGCCGCGAAACGGCGCCTGCCGCAGCCACTGGGGAGCTATTCATGGAAAACGGTGAGCCGCTGCCCTTTATGGATGCCGTGGCCAGCGGTCTCTCAGTGGGTGTGCCCGGTACGGTACGCATGTTGGAGCAAGCCCACGCCGAGCACGGACAGCTCCCTTGGGAAGCGCTCTTCGAGCCTGCGATCACGTTGGCAGAGGAGGGGTTTGCCGTCAGTCAGCGACTGCATACCAGCCTTGCCAACGACGAGGCCTTGCGTCAGAACGAGCGTGCCCGGGCATTTTACTACACAGCCGATGGCGAACCGCTTGAGGTGGGTTCCTCCCTAAAAAATCCTGCGTTGGCTGCCATTTTGCGCCTTATCGCGGAGGAAGGCAGCGCCGCATTTTATGAAGGAGCGGTCGCGGAGGATTTGGTCGAGCAAGTGCAATCACACCCCGTCCGGCCAGGTACCATCACACTGGAGGATATCAGCGGTTATCAGTCGTTAGAGCGTGAGCCGCTGTGTACTCCCTGGCAGCAGTGGGAGGTGTGTGGTTTTCCTCCCCCCTCGTCGGGTCATCTTACCGTCATGCAGATTCTAGGCATGATGGACCAGCAGCCGCTGCTCGAAGCGCCGCTGGAGGATGGCGTGACCAGCAGCGGTTGGTTGCATCAGTTCTTGGAAGCCTCTCGACTGGCCTTTGCTGACCGTGGTCGCTACATCGCCGATCCTGACTTCGTCGATGCACCCGGCGGCGACTGGTCACTGATGCTGGCGCCCGATTACCTGGACAAACGTAGCCAGCTCATCGGCGACGAGAGCATGGGAGAAAGCGCCGAGCCTGGTAACCCAGGCGAACTCACCGTTAGCTTTGCCAGCCAGCCGGAGCAGCCCGAGTATGGCACGAGCCACATCAGCATCGTCGATGCCGACGGCAATGCCATCGCGATGACCACGACGATCGAACAGGCCTTTGGATCGCGACTACTGGCGGATGGCGGGACCGACCTGCCCGGCGGTTACTTGCTCAACAATGAGCTAACGGATTTCTCGTTTACCCCAGAGATCGATGGCCAGCCAGTGGCCAACCGCGTCGAGCCGGGTAAGCGACCCCGCTCTAGCATGAGCCCGACTCTGGTGTTCGACCAGGAAAGCGGTGACCTAGTGGCGAGCCTAGGCTCCCCGGGGGGAGCGGCCATCATTCACTACACGGCGCGCACGCTGGCGGCCATGCGCGATTGGGGGTTGAACGCCCAAGAGGCGTTGAATCTCCCCCACGCGATTACCCTAGGGGGGGATGTTTACCTGGAAGAGGGGCGTTTTCCCGAATCGACGATCGAATCACTGCGTGAGCGTGGCCATACCGTCAGTGAGCGTGAGTTGACGAGCGGCTTGCAAGCCATCCAGCGTTTGGAAGATGGCACCCTGTACGGCGGTGCCGACCCTCGTCGCGAAGGCGTCGTCATGGGCGAGTAAGACTCGCTGTCACTGGCGTAGCCAGTTACGTAGCTTGACCAACATGAGGCCGCCGTCGCTGAGAGCACGGCGGTCTTCGATGAGAGCACGCAGCCGATCTGGGTAGTCGGTGATGATGGCATCGACCCCTAAGTCGATCAGCGCCGACATGCGTGCTCGGTCATTGACCGTCCAGGCATGAATTTCGTACCCAAAACGAGCCGCCAAACGAACTTCCTGTCCGCTAATACGGTTATGACGCAGCCCCAGCGCGTCAAACTGTCGACGATCCAGCGTGCCCGGCAGTATTAGCTGCGCCAGCAGTGTCACCCGTAGTTCGGGCGCCTGCGCTTTGATGAAGCGTACCAAGTCAGGTGACATGGTCGCCATGCGCATCTCCATCAGCGCATTGGGAAAACCGCAAGCGGCCATGCCGGTCAGTGCGCTCTGCTGCGTCGCCCAGCAGCGATAGCGAATGTCACTCTCCTGATTCAGCGTCTCGATGACTGCGTGTGCGAGCGCTTGCTCTTGGCCCGGTAGCGCTTTCATATCGATCATCAGTGACGCCCGACCGCGAACGGTGCGCAAGGCGTCATCCAGCCCAGCGATGCGCTCGTTCTGGAACGCGTCGCCAAACCAACTGCCTACATCGATGTCGTTCAACTCTCGACGCGTCAGGTCACCAAATTCCCGTGGATCGCCGGTGAGCCGAGCAAGCGTGCGGTCGTGATACAGCATGACCTGTTGATCGGCGCTCAAACGAACATCCAGCTCAACGGCGTGGGCTCCATCCTCCAGTGCCTGCGAGACGGCCGCCAGCGTATTCTCCGGTGCCACCATGGAGCTGCCGCGATGGGCAATGATGGTTACGCTGTCGCGGATCTCGAAGCTGTTGAGAATCCACCATGCTTGCAGACCTGCCAAAAGCAGGACACTGAGCTCCAGTGCCCATGCCATGCGTCCAGAGTGTGCATCGGCCGACGGTGGCGCTGGGCGGGGTTCTTGATGGGCCAGTTGTACGTATAGACAAGCCGACAGCAGAGCGTTAGTGGCAATACCCAGAAAGGTTAGGGTCAGGGTGATTAATACGTAGCCAGTCAAGTAGGCCAGCATCGCCGGTATCAACAAGGCGTTATGCTCGGGGAGCCACCACAGTAGCGGCGTGACTAGGCTGTCGAACAGCCATGTAATGACGATGGGTAGGCTGATGATGATCACTAACAGAGTAAGTACCGCGCCGCCAATCGAACGATGCCAGCCGCGGGTCAAGCGAACGCTTCGTTTTAGCGCTTGTAAAGGCGAGCAGGTTTCCAAGGCCACGAGCGGCAGTGCCAACAGCCAGCGTAAGTACAGCCATGCGGCTAGCAGCATCCACAGCGTGACGAGCGGAAGCGCGCACGCCAGAAAATACCACAGCACCGGTGGGCGGACGCGCTGAAGATAGTAAGGATCGATGCCGCTCAGCCACAGCTCATACAGCCACGTCAGCGCCAACATAAAGGGGGCCATGAGCAGCAGGTGGCTGCCCACTTGCAGGATGACCAGCAGCGCCAGCGCTGGAAGTCGTCGAGTGCTTAGCCACAACGCCTCGAATGCCAGTCGGTAGTGGTGGTCTTTCGGCCTCACCGCAACGTGCAGCATGCCCGCCTGCTGCCAGTAGATCAGTAAAAACGTCAGGCCAAGGCCGACCAGCATGACCAGTAACCCTGTAGGGCTGAAAAGCAGCGCCAAGAGCGCGTCCGTCGTAACCACCGTGCGATTGAGCTGCGCCAGCAAGCGCTGGGACAGCCAAGCAACGGCTGGAACCAATAAGGCAGAGGCCAGCAGGGTAAATAGCAGGTGATAAGCAATCAGTGGACGGAGATGGTCTCGCAGGGTGCGAAGGAGGGCATGGCCTAATGAGGTGAGCGGCTGCATGGTCACAAAAGTGTCAGAGTGAAGCCTCAGGGTGGCACTCTCTGCCACCCCTGGCAAGTGGGTTCAAGAGAGCTTTAACGGCTGCTCGGCTATGAGAATGCCGTTGTTGTCGGCATAGAGCCATTGACCAACGCGCAGCGTGACACCCGCGAACGTGACCGCAACGTCTCGCTGGCCCTCGCCGCGTTTATCACTTTTACGTGGGTGGCTGCCCAGTGCCTGGACACCTAGTGGAAGGGTGGCCAGGATATCGACATCTCGGACACAGCCATACATGACGACCCCGGCCCAGCCGTTTTGTGCGGCCTGCTCCGCTAGCATGTCGCCGAGCATGGCGCAGCGATGCGACCCACCAGCATCCACTACCAGCACGGCGCCTTCACCGGGCTCCGCCACGGCCTGCTTCACTAGGGAGTTGTCTTCGAAGCACTTTACCGTACGAATGGGACCATAAAAGCTGTCGACACCGCCGAAGTTTGCAAAGAGAGGCTCGAGCACCTCGACATCGGGGTAAGCGTCGCACAGATCGGGCGTAACCACTTGAGTTGTCGTTGTCATCGTTGACTCCTGTGTTGACGGCACTATGTTCATAGCGGCATAAAAAACGCCCCGTCCTTGAAAGGAAGGGGCGTTCTGTCATCGGCTCAGCGAGGCATTACCCTGGCTGCGATGTTGCGAGCATCGGCGATGGGTCGGTGCCACGAAGCATTTACGCTTCTTGAGCAACCGGAATCACGTTCGAGGCGATTTTTTGATACTCCTCGATTTCGTGGAAGTTCATGTAACGATAGATCTCGCCTGCCATGGCGTCAAACTCGCCCATGTAACGCTGATACTCATCAACGGTGGGCAGGCGACCTTCTACAGCGGCAACCGCTGCCAGCTCTGCTGAGGCGAGGTAGACATTGGCACCATCGCCCAGGCGGTTCGGGAAGTTACGTGTAGACGTGGACACCACGGTGCTCTTCGCGGCAACGCGTGCCTGGTTACCCATACACAGTGAACATCCCGGCATTTCCATGCGAGCGCCTGCACGGCCGTAGATGCCGTAGTAACCCTCTTCGGTCAGCTGGTGCTGATCCATTTTGGTCGGCGGCGCGAGCCACAGACGGGTTTTCAGACTGCCCGCAGGCTGTTTCTCGAGCAATTTACCTGCCGCGCGGAAGTGACCGATGTTGGTCATGCACGAACCGATAAACACCTCGTCGATTTTTTCACCGGCAACGTCAGACAGTAAGCGGGCGTCGTCCGGGTCGTTCGGGGCGCAAAGAACCGGCTCTTTGATGTCAGAGAGATCGATCTCGATGACTTCGGCGTATTCGGCGTCTTTGTCGGCACGCATCAGGCTCGGGTTCGCCAGCCATGCTTCCATGCCTTCGATACGGCGGCTGATAGTACGCTCATCGCCGTAACCGTTGGCAATCATCCACTTCAGCAGTGTGATGTTGGATTTCAGGTACTCGGTCACGCTCTCTTCGGACAGCGTGATGGTACAGCCAGCGGCGCTGCGCTCAGCGGAGGCGTCGGAAAGCTCGAATGCCTGCTCGACGGTGAGATCTTCCAGGCCTTCGATCTCCAGCACGCGACCGGAGAAGGCGTTTTTCTTGCCGGATTTCTCGACGGTCAGCAGGCCCTGCTTGATGGCGTACAGCGGAATGGCATGAACCAAGTCGCGCAGCGTGACGCCCGGCTGGCGCTTGCCTTTGAAGCGCACCAGCACGGACTCTGGCATGTCCAGCGGCATGACGCCCGTAGCAGCGGCGAAGGCCACCAGGCCAGAACCGGCGGGGAACGAAATGCCCAGGGGGAACCGGGTGTGGGAGTCACCGCCGGTGCCCACGGTGTCCGGCAGCAGCATGCGGTTCAGCCAGCTGTGGATGATGCCGTCGCCGGGGCGCAGCGAGACGCCACCACGGTTCATGATGAAGTCCGGCAGGGTGTGGTGAGTGTCCACGTCCACCGGCTTCGGATATGCCGCCGTGTGGCAGAACGACTGCATGACCAGATCGGCTTGGAAACCAAGACATGCCAGGTCTTTCAGCTCGTCACGGGTCATCGGCCCCGTGGTATCCTGAGAGCCTACGGTGGTCATCTTCGGTTCGCAGTACATGCCGGGACGAACGCCGTCCATGCCGCAAGCCTTACCCACCATCTTCTGCGCTAGCGTAAAGCCTTTGCCGGTATCGGCCGGCTGATCTGGCAGGCGGAAGACATCAGAGGGCGCTAAGCCCAACGACTCACGCGCTTTGCCGGTCAGGCCTCGGCCAATGATCAACGGAATGCGGCCACCAGCACGCACCTCATCAAGAATGAGCTGAGTTTTCAGTTCGAAGGTGGTCAGCACGTCATCGGTGCCGTGTTTGCACACTTTGCCTTCATAGGGGTAAACGTCGATGACGTCGCCCATTTCCAGTTTGGAAACGTCCATTTCTACGGGCAGTGCACCGGAGTCTTCCATGGTGTTGAAAAAGATCGGTGCGATTTTGCCGCCAAAGCAGAAACCGCCAGCACGCTTGTTCGGGACATAAGGAATGTCGTCACCGAAGAACCACAGTACGGAGTTGGTGGCGGATTTACGCGAAGAGCCGGTGCCGACGACGTCGCCGACATAGGCCACTGGAAAGCCTTTGGCTTTGACGTCTTCGATCTGCTTGAGCGGGCCCGTGGTACCCGGTACTTCAGGCTCGATGCCTTCGCGCTCGTTTTTGAGCATGGCGTTGGCATGCAGCGGGATATCGGGGCGTGACCAAGCGTCCGGGGCGGGGGAGAGATCGTCGGTGTTGGTTTCACCGGGTACCTTGAATACGGTGAGGGTGATTTTCTCTTCCAGCGCCGGCTTGGAGAGGAACCACTCGGCATCGGCCCAGGATTGGATCACGTCTTTGGCGACGGCATTGCCTTGTTTGGCGCGCTCTTCCACATCGTGGAAAGCATCGAACATCAGCAGAGTGTGCTTGAGCTGTTCACCGGCTTCGCGGGCCAGTTCTTCGTTATCCAACAGCTCCACCATAGAGACGATGTTGTAACCGCCCTGCATGGTGCCGAGCAGCTTGACGGCGTGAATTTTGTCGATCAGAGGAGAGGTTGCTTCCCCTTTGGCAATCGCGGTCAAAAAGCCGGCTTTGACGTAAGCCGCTTCGTCGACACCGGGGGGCACGCGGTTGGTGATCAAGTCGAGGATGAACTCCTCTTCACCGGCCGGGGGCGCTTTGAGCAATTCGATCAAGGCCGCGACTTGCTCGGCAGTCAGGGGCTTGGGTGGGACGCCCTCTGCGGCGCGTTCCTCGACATGTTGGCGGTAAGCTTCAAGCACGTTGGGGCCCTCTCATCTTCTTGGTAGTGATGACTCAGTGGTGCCGAACGACTGCTAGCACGGTGGGTGAGGCGTTCGGACACGTGACATACGCTTGACAAACAGCGTCTGGTGGATGAGCGAGATTCTACGGGAAACTGTCGACAATGTTAAGAAGCCAAGCTAAGTGCTTGCTTGTACTTTATGTTGAGGCGCTGATATTCGGCTCCTTCCAAGCCGTTTTTTTCGTTAATGTGCTTTATATCTGAAAGTTTTTTACCAATCGGGGTGTTTTACGGTAAGGGCGGGTGTGATTATTGTGATGCCGCGTTACCATAGCCACTGATTTATAACGATGGATCGCGCGTCATTACGCGGTTTATGGGGTGTGTGGAGCACCAAATAAATCGGGCTTATATATTAGCGATATGCTATATGAGAATTGAGCCGTCATTTAATAAGCGGCCTTCGGTTATTAGGGAACAAACGCCAACGGCGTTTATATATTGTACAATAGTGTGATAAACGCTCGGTAGCGGTATTATGTCTATACAATTAGTCGAACTCAAAACGGCAGAGCACTCCCTTCAAGCGGACGATCTGCTGCCTGAAAGTCTTCATCAATTTCTTGCCTGCCCCACGCCGGATACCTGGCTTCAATGGGCGCTTGCCAATCCTGAAACACTGCTGATCGATCATGCCCAGTGCGAGAAAAAAGCGGCGTCCACGGCCATGAGCTTGTTATATCGCTACGTAGATCAGCCGCTGTTGCTCAGTAAAATGTCACAGCTTGCTCGTGAAGAGCTGCTCCACTTTGAGCAGGTCGTCGGCCTCATGGAGAAGCGCGGAGTGGCGTACCATCACCTGACGGCATCGCGCTATGCCGAAGGGCTGCGCCAACACTTACGCAGCAACGACCCCGAGCGTTTGATCGATGTGCTGATCATCGGTGCTTTGATCGAAGCGCGAAGTTGTGAGCGCTTTGCTCGGCTCATTCCTTACCTAGACGAAGAGTTGGCAAAGTTTTACCGCACGCTGGTGAAGTCAGAGGGACGCCATTTCGAAGATTATCTGCTGTTGGCCCGCCAACAGACCGATGAGCCGATCGACGATCGCATTGCCTTCTTCGTTGCACGTGAAGCGGAGTTGATCACGACTCCCGATACGGCGTTTCGTTTTCATAGCGGCGTGCCCGCCTAAGCCGCCGCTAGCCAGGCAGGATGTATTCCATGCGCGATGCTCAACAGACAGATCAACTGACCTTGTTTGGTCACTTCTCCTTAACGCAGGGGGAGGACGTACTCACTCATTTCAGTTACGACAAAGTGAAAGCCCTGTTGGTGTATCTGCTGTTGCATCGCCAGCCGGTCAATCGGGCAGCGCTGGCGGAGTTGCTTTGGCCAGATCAGGGGCTATCGTCGGGGCGCACCAACTTGCGCCACGCCTTGCACTGCCTGCGCCAGTCCTTGGGTGACAACGCCGACCAAGTGCTGAATGTCTCTCGTCAGACGATTGCGTTTCACTTGCCGGCCCACTGGCAGGTCGATCTACACGATCTGCAGCAGCTACTGGAAGGCCCTAAGGATCTAGACACTCTCGAAGACGTCATGGCCTGCTACCAAGGCGATCTCATCGAAGAGCTTCAACTCGCCAGCTGCAGTGAATTCCAACGCTGGCTCGTTCAGGTGCGCAACGAGTGGCGCCAACGGGTGATCCGCTTTGCCGAGCAGGTGCTGGAGACCCATGACGAAACGCCGGACGGCATGCTGGAAGGGCTGGTCAGTCGCTTTTCAGGGTACGGGCCTTTCCATGAGCGGCTGGTGCGTCAACTGGCAGAAAAGAACCAAATGGCCGCCGCTCACGAACAGTACAACAGCTATTTACAGCTGTTGGCGCTGTCGGGTCAGCAGCCGGAACCCAGCTTTTTGCAGCTGGCGAGCTACTGGTCAGACGGCCACCACGACCCGCGCGCCATGTCACCTCAAGGGGCCTTTTCTCGCGCGTTGGCCGCCGATAGCAAGCCGCTGCGTGAAGATGAAATCGAGCTGCGCCAGCTATCGGTCATGGCGATTCGTTTGCGTTTGAAGGGGGATTGGCAAGATCGCGCCGCTACCCGCAACTGTCTTGCGCTTCAACTAGAGCTGATGCGCTGGCTGGAACAGCAATGCCACCATTTGGGCGGTTTCTGGCTTCCAGGGGCGACCGGCGGCTTGGGCTTGGCATGCTTTGGTACGCATGGCCCAGCACACCAGCTCGCCGAGCTGGTCGCGCTTTACGAACATTGTCGCCAAGCGCTCCCCCAGGAAACCCTGCGCCACTGGAGCGGCGACGGCGAGGCTCCCTCCTTTGAACTGGCGGCGGGTCTCAACAGTGGCCGCGTGGTTTATCTGCCCGAGCGCCAGTTGGCAGACCCGCTGGGCCAAGTCACCCAGGTATCGCTTGAATTAATGAGCGCTGCCGAAGGCAGTGAACTGGTGATTTCGCAAGAAGCCAGCCAGCACATGCCCCCCGCTCTGGATCTGCAGCCGCGCTTGGTCTCGCGGCTAGTGGCCAGCGACGGTCGCGTTCGCTTGCGCGCACTGGTGTTGGGTCAGAACGAGGGTGGCCGTGACGCGCTGCCGCCGAGTCTGGTCGGCCGCGAAACGTCGCTGCGTACCCTGCGGGATGCCCTGGCAAGGGCCGGCATTGGTTTACGCCAAAGCGTTTTGGTACGCGGGGCGTCTGGGATGGGGAAATCGGCGTTGATGGTGGGGTTTCGTCAGCTCGAACTGAGTCGCGATGCCGCCATCTGCTGGCAGCCCACCACACGTCTGTCGGTGTTAGAGCCGTATGGCGTTGCGCGCACGCTCTTGGCTTGGCATCTCGATACGACGCCGACGCTGGCAGCGCTGCATCAGTTGCAGTCATCGCTGGGCGAAACGCCATTGGACGATGCGCGACAGCAGCTGTTAGAAGAGGCGCTGGGCGTGAGAGACGTTCAGGAAATCACCCAGCTCACACAAAACGGAGAAGCGGTAGAGCTGGTCGTGAAACTGCTGCACCGTCTGATCGACCAGCGCGCAGGCACCCAAACCCTCGTCTTGATGGTCGATGATTTGCAGTGGCTGGACGAGCCCTCCTTCAAAGTCCTTGCCGGGTTACAAGCGCGTCTGCCCATCAATACTGCATTCATGCTGGTCGCGAGCCATCATGGTCGTGAATCGCTGCCGGTGAAGCTGCATTGGGATCAGCAAATTACCTTGGGTAAACTCGATGCGCTGCAGTCGTCGCGACTGCTGTCGCAACTCTCCCGTCGGTATCGAATGCATTTGAGCCCCCGTTTGCGCAACCAAATCATCGAGCGATGCGACGGTGTGCCGCTCTATATGCAGGAGATTTGTCGCCGTCTAGACATGGATCGCCGCGAAGGGCGCAGCGTTCAGTTCGATGAGTTGCCGAAAGGGTTGCTGGGTCTACTGGCCAGCCGTATCGATCAGTTGGAAGGGGATCGCGAGATCGCCCATATCGCTGCCGTGCTGGGCAAGCGCTTCCGTCTGGATTTCTTGGCCGAGTGTAGCGGATGGGACAAGACGCGGCTCTCCCAGGCGGTGGAGCATATGCGCCTTTTGGAGATCATCGAGCCAGTGGACAAAGAGAGTGGTGAGCATGAATACCAGTTCAGCCATCAGCTTCTGCAAGAAGCGGCGTACCTCTCCTGTCCACGAGACGTGCGGGTGAAGTTGCACCAGCAGGTCGTCACCTTGATCGAAGAGCGTTTCCCGGTGTGGATCAGCCGCCATCCTGGCGATTTCGCGACGCACCTACGCCGCAGCGGTCATTACGCCCGGGGGGCGCGCTATTTCGAGCTGTCTGCCCGTGAGGCTCTGAAAGTGAGTGCCAACCGTACAGCGCTGCGAATGGCCGACTTCGGTTTGGCGAGCCTGCGCCATGTCGAACATGAGGTAGAGCGCGAAGTCAGCTTGCTGACTGTGCGAGGCCAAGCGGCTTTTGCGCTGGAAGGTCACGGTTCGCCCACCGCTCACGAGAGCTTCGTGCGCGCGCGGGAGCTTTTGCGTCAGTCCGGAGGTGACACCCTGGACGACCCGGAAGATTTGGAGCAAATTTTCCTCGTGAAGTGGGGGCTATGGGTCGGCCGCAGCCAGCGGTACGCCCACGCGGATGCTTTTGCCCTCGCGTCGACGCTGGCGGACATTGCCGAGCGCCTGGAGGATCCTCGCTATCGTCGCTTGGCTGACTACGCGCGAGCGCACTGTGAGTACTGGGCCGGGCGCATTCAGCAGGCTCACGATCATCTGGATGAGATCGATCCGCTCAATGCACAAATGATGATCGAATGGCTGCCGTTCTCGGATCATCCGCAGGTCACGGCGGCCTGTTTCCAGGGCTGGGCGCTCTGTTTGCGTGGCGACTACCAGCGCGCCGAGCGCCACGTGTCGTCGGCCATTCGGCTGGCCGAGAAAATCGGTCATCCGGGCACGCTGGCCATGGCGCTGATGTTTGCCGCTGCCCTGTATCGTCAGTTGGGACACGTGCATCTCGCGGCACGTCACGCCGAGCGTGCTGCCGCCATGACCGGCACCCCGGATCTACAGCTTTGGCAAATTTCTGCCCAGGGCGTGCTGGGTTGGCAGAAGGCCATGGCAGGGGATCACGCAGGGCTGGTGCAGTTGAGAGACAGCCTGGATCAAATGGCCGAGTTAAACGGGCGAGACCGCTTCCAGCGCCCTGTCCTATGGTACTCGGACGCCTGTATCGAACTGGGCGAACTAAAGGCTGCCGAGGAGTATCTGGATCAGTGTCTGGTCATAGCCCGCGAGCGCACCACGCTCTTTTTACCCGAGCTGGCGACTCAATTGGCGAGAGTGCGTGATTTGCTGGGGCACCCCGCCAGTGAAGTGAGGGCATTGGCCGAGATGGCGATCGTCCAGTCACGGGAACATGGTAATCGCCATCAGGAGCTGGCGGCCCTGGAGCTTTGGCTAACCCGTATTGCGCCCAACGATCAGGCGGCCAAAGAGGCCTTCCGTCGGCTGTTGAGCGAGGTGAGCCACAGTGATGCGCCGGTCTTGGTCCGCTGGGTGAGCCTGCTGGACCGCCGTTTACCTCACTCATTGAGTGTCGAAAGCGAGGTTTGAGCGTTAGCGCGTGCTCTCTTCTAGCCACGTCAGCGTGGCGAGCGCCTCATCGCGGTGCTCGCCACACACCAACGGGTCGTAATCGAACTGCCCGCACACCCGGGGGCGCTGCGGGCTGCCAAACAGTTTGCACAAGTTGTTGGCATCGAGCTGGACACAGCGCACGCCTGCAGGTTTGCCGTTAGGCATACCTGGAATAGGAGAGCTGATGGACGGCGCGATGCAGCAAGCGCCGCAGCCTGCTCGGCAGCCGCCTGACGTGTCGCTGGTGATCAAGTCGCTCATGCGTGTGCCGTGGCACCTTTGTCGATGCCTTCGAACGCGTGGACGGTGGTTGCGGTGGCCGTTTGCTGGGCAATTTGGTCAGCTAGCCACTGGGCGATGTTTTCGACCGTGGTCGGTTTGGGGAGCACGCTGCAGCGCTCGGCTGGCAGGGTGATCGAGAAGCGTCCTTGGGCCGCCTCATATCGGCAGGTCAGCCGCGTGTCACTCAGCTCGGCAATATCCGCCTCTTCCAGCAGATACCGATTGTCCAGCCACGCGCTCCATGTCTGCTCAAGCTGCGGCTGTCTCTGCTGCTCCTGGAAAATATGTAAGCGGGAGCGGTGCCCATGGGCAATTCGCTGGCAGTTCCCAGCATGGCGCTTCAGCCCATGGCTGTAGCCGTAGGCCGCACCATCAATGTGTTCATCGCTGAGTAGTAGCGTGACGCGCTCCACATTGACTGGCCGCTGCTCGGTGAGTTGATCGCTGAGATGACGGGTCACGCGCTGTAGTGTGATCGATTCCCAGGGGAGGAGCGTAAAGGCTTCTTTTGGCCCGCGAACCTCCATGGCATAAGGCGTGGTGGTACGAAGGCAGAGGCCCTCTTCGCACTCACTGACCTCCACCCCTGGCGCCTGAGTGGGCACCAGCAGCGTGTGATCCAGGCCGCTGTCCAAAGTACGTTTGATCCACGGCTTCACTTCACCGAAATCAAATAGCATACCATCTTCACCCAATTCCCCATCGAGTTGGGCATCTACCTGCCAGCTACAGCCAACCAGACCCTTCGTGGGGCACCAGAGGGAAACGTCGATGTGGGTCAGATGGTTAACGAATAGTGCCATTACTCGAATCCTGCGATTTTGTGCGTTTGTAGTGACAATCGCCACTGAGGGTGGGCCATGCAATAGGCCGTCGTGGCGTTCACCGTCTCTGCGCCATCGGTGGCAATGTGCTTTATCGCCACGGCACTGAGATCCATCGGCTGTAAGAAAAAGTGGCGAAAGGCGAGGTGAGCGAACCGTTCCGGTGGTGCATCGGGTTGGGGGTAGACCAGTTTCAGCTCATCGCCCTGGGTGATCGCAAGCGGGTTGTTGCCCTTAGGGCTCACGCAGAGCCAATCGATACCTTCAGGGGCGGGCACCGTGCCATTGGTTTCGACTGCCACTTCAAAGCCTTTGCTGTGTAGCGCGGCAATCAGATCGCTATCGAGCTGTAACAGCGGTTCGCCACCGGTAAATACCACATACGGCACAGCATGGCTGGCTCCTTGGGGCCACAGCGCTGTGATGTGGTCGGCCAGCGCTTGAGCGGTATCGAACCGACCGCCGTTGATGCCGTTCGTGCCGATGAAGTCGGTATCGCAAAAGGTGCATTTGGCTTTTTCGCGATCCGCCTCTCGTCCTGACCACAGGTTGCAGCCCGCAAAGCGACAGAAGACGCTGGCGCGTCCTGCCTGGGCGCCTTCCCCTTGCAGAGTGTAGAAAGCCTCTTTGACGTGGTACATCAGAGGCCACCTTGTGCCGTGTCGATGGCATAGTCGAGAGGGTCGACACTCTGGTTGGCTGCGAAGGCGGCTAATCGCTCACGGCAGCTGCCGCACTGGCCGCAGGCAAGCTCGCGGCCTTCATAGCAGGTCCATGTCTGGCGATAGTCCAAGCCCATGGCTAAACCATCACGCAGGATGTCCTCTTTCCGAGCGTGCAAGTATGGGGCATGCAGTGCCACCGGCTCGAAGTTGGCAATGCCTGCGACGTGGTTCATGGCATCGACGAACTCGGGGCGACAGTCTGGGTAAAGGATGTGGTCGCCACCGTGCGCGCCGTAATCCACGCGTTCGGCGCCAATGTTGACCGCTTTGGCGATGGCCAATGACAGCAAAATCATATTGCGATTAGGCACCACCGTCGCGCTCAGATTGTTCGCGTCATAGTCACCGGTGGGCATGTCGATGGCACTGTTGGTCAGCGCCGAATTATCGATCAACCCATGGATTGCGCGAATATCGACGACTTGGTGAGGGATACATAGAGAGCCGCATACTTGGCGAGCGGTGTCGAGTTCTCGGCGGTGGCGCTGACCATAATCGAAGGAGAGTGCGTGGACCGTCAGCCCTTCACGAATGGCGCGGTGCAAGACCGTGAAGGAGTCCATACCGCCGGAGTAAATCACGACGGTGGCTGACGCGTTAGCGTCAGATGAAGCGGTTGGGGACATACGAAATGCTCATCGTCGGAGAATTTATGCGTCCTTGCCAGGTTGGCAAGACAGTGTTCCGGGGTCCGGTCCGGAAGGGCGGCAGTTTACGCAATAGCAAGGAATCTGACCAGCACCGGCTGACGTTTCATTCGGTGTGTGGGAGCGGTTTGCCATGTTAAGCTAATCGTCCAAGCCGTTAGGAAGACACGTATGGCCACGATAGAACATAGTGAAATCGTTAAAGCCTCCCCGGAGCGAGTGTTCGATCTTCTGCGCCGAGTCGAAGATTTTGCCGATTACTCGGATCTTATCCGTTCCATCGATAGTTTGGGGGAGAATCGCTACCGCTGGCACGTTCGCGCGGTGGGAATGGATTGGGCATTCGATGTTGCGGTCACCGAGATTCAGCCGCCCCACGTGCTGGCTTGGGAGTCGTTGGAAGGCGTCAAAAATCAAGGGCGTTACCAGCTTCGCGCGGTGCCCGAAGGCACGGAGGTGGCCTTGACGTTGCAGTACGACATTCGTAATCGTCTGATGGAAAAAGCCGTCAATAAAGCCGCAAAACCCTTGGTGGGCAAAGTAAGCCGACAAATTCTCGAACGGGTCGAGGCGCGCCTGAATGGCTAAGCGCCGCTCTTCAGAGCGGCGCTTCTTCGGTCAAGTCGTTTTGTGCATGGAGGCATCGAGGTGGTCGACCACTTCCGCCCAATCGGCGTCTTCCTGTACGGCCTCTCTGAGAAAATCCGCTTGACCCTCGTTCCAGCAGGGAGCGTCTGCCAGCGGCATCTCTTTGGGGAGCGGAGAATGGCGCTGGATGAAGCGCTCGATGGAATCCGCATCCGAACGTAAGCCAAGCTGCTCGAACAGTTCACTAAAGTGATGTACCGGCTGATCCATAGATGGCGTCCTATCCCGTCGGTGGTCAATACATGTTAAATGCGTTGTTTAACCATAGCGGTTATCAGCCAGTACGCCAGTCCAGGAGCGGGTGCTCCGTTATCGCTCGCCCACAAGTGGCATCAAAAAGCGCCGCCGCCGGTCCTCGAGAGAAATGGGTTGAGCGATGAGGTGGACCAGCTTGGTGTAGGCGGCCTCGGGCGTCATGTCATCGCCTGAGAGCACTCCTGCGTCGGTTAGGCCGTCTCCCGCCGCGTAAGCACCCATGTGCACCCGCCCCTGTGGGCATTGGCTGATGGCAGCGATCAGCTTGCCTTCACCGCTCGCTTTGGCAATGACGGCAAGCAGGGCGGGGTCGTCAGGCAGATTGCCCGCTCCCCAGAGCTGTAACAGGGCTCCTTTGATGTTTGGGTGGCTAAGCCATGCGTCCAACTGCCAAGCGGCCATTCCTGGCCAAAGAGTAATTCGGACCACCTCGCCCTGGGCCACGGGCCGATAATCCACTCGTTCGAAACGCGGCGCACCGCGCTGCTGATACGCTAAGCCACGGCTTGGAAACAGAATGAAATCGTCTCCAATGCGCTCTCCCAAGTAGGGATAGTTCGGTGACGTGAAGGCATCTGCGGCTTCACTGTGCTGCTTGATGGCACGCGTGCCCCGCAATAACCGGTTGGCAAAATAAATGGCCACTTCCTGCAGCGCTGGATGGGCGGCAAACCGCAACGCGCCATAGAGGTTGTCTAAGGCGTCGCTGTTGGGTGCTTCGAGCGGCGCCATCGCACCCGTCAAGACGACGGGACGATCCAAGCCCTGTAGCTGATATGCCAGGCTGGCGGCAGTCCAGCTCAACGTGTCGGTCCCATGGATCACGACGAAACCGCGATATTGATCGAAGCGCTCGGCGATGTCGGTGGCCAGCTGCTGCCATGTTAGGGGCGTTGCTGCGCTGGAGTCGATCAGCGGTGCATAGCTGATGATGTCGTACGCTGGGAGCAGCGGCTGATCCCGCAACGGAAGCTGGCTTAACGCCTTGGCCAAGCGTTCAGCAAAATCCCCGGCCGGTGCTAAGCCGTTGGCTTGGGGCTGCATTCCTATCGTGCCGCCGGTGTAAATGATCAGCAGCCGCTCATGGCTATGGGGCGTGTCGGCAAGGAGAGGAGCTTGGCTCATCGCTGTATCCTGTGAGAGCTAAAAGGGTTATCGGTGGTGGACCTGCAGTTGGCCACTGTGGTCGTCGAGTTGCCGCTGGCGTCCTGCCAAGAGCGCAAAGCCACAGCAAATGCCAATCAGGCCGAGCAGCAGCCAAGCGATATGCTGCGTGCTGGCGCCAGCTTGCAGCAGCAGACCGACGCCGAAGGGGCCCAGGGCGGCCAGCGTATAACCACCTCCTTGCACCAGACCGGAGAGTTGGCCTGCCAAACGCTCGTTGGCGGTACGCAGCACCAACAAGCTTAACGCAAGGCTAAAGCTTCCGCCTTGCCCGAGCCCAAGCAGGACAGCGCCAGGCCAACGCCAGCCCAAGGGGGCCGCCAGCAGGAAGACGAGCCCCAGTGCAGTGCATAGCAAGACCAGTAAGAGCGCCGGTCGCTGATCTCGGTATAAGCGTGCGAACCAGGGGGCGCTCAACGCGGAGATCAGTTGGCACATGATGGAAACGGCCATCGTCCAGCCTGCGGTGGCCTCGGTGTAACCCCGCGCGATGAGCAGCGTCGGTAGCCAGCCAAAAACGATATAGGCCATGGAAGATTGGATGCCCATGAAGAGCATCACCTGCCACGTTAGTGGCTGCTTAAGTAATGCACTAAGAGGCTGCACAGCGGGCCGTTGAAGAACGCTTGCGTTGTTTGGGGCAGGCGCATAGCGCATCCACACGATGAGCGTGGTGAGCGCCAAGAGTGCCCAGCTCACGAGACTGGCTTGCCAGTCCCCCAGCCACTGCATGAAAGGGACGCTGAGTCCAGCACCTAGAGCACCACCCAAGCAGAGCGCCATGGTATATAGGCCCGTCAGCAGGTCGGCACTGGCGGGAAGCTCGCGCTTGACCAGGGCGGGCAACAGCGTGCCAGCCAGCCCGATGGCACTGCCAGCCATGGCGGTACCGACGTAGAGCAATCCTGGAAACGGTAACACTCGCAGCCATAAGCCGGTGGCCAGCAGCAGCAGGGCAGCGCTTAGCGCACGTTCGCTTCCAATGCGGCGCCCGATCATGGGAGCTAGTGGGGCCGTCAAGCCCAAAAACAGCACGGGAAGGGTGGTCAATACTCCAGCCGCAGAAGCAGACAGCCCCGCGTTCTCTTGCAGCCGATTGAGTAGCGGGGCTACCGATGACATGGCAGGGCGTAAATTGAGCCCTACCATGAACATCAGCACAATGAAGCGACAAGCGTGGCGTGAGACCATGACGCGAGCTTATTTCAGGTGAGGGCGAAGGTCGCCGCGGACCGCGTCGAGCAAGGTAATGAAGTGGAAGTCTTGAGGGGTGTCCAGGCAGTCGACACGTACTTGAGTTCGCATGCCCTTGTTGATATCGAGCTTGTCGTAAATCTCGAGCGTCAATTTGCTAGCGGGCTTATCCCCTGGGGCAATGATGCCCTCTTCCAGGGTAAAGGTTTCCAGCAGAGTGACGCGTACACGGGTGCTGTTGCCTTCGCTCAAGACGCGGCGCACGAATAGCCAGCCTTCACAGGGCAAAGACGCATTGTCGCGCTCACGAAGAAAGAGCGTACGGTAGCAGGCCCCTTCGGTGGACGCTTTTTCGGCCATGCTGCGATATGCCTGAACGACTTGATTGGCCGAGGCGCGGGCGTCCTCTAGGCGTTGCGCAATGCCCTGATGCTCGCGGCTGAGTTGCTCCTGACCCTGAAAGGTCAGCCATTGGCGGTAATCGGCCATGAGTTGTGAAGACGCCATAGTCACTCCATGAATTAATTCAGCAAAAACGCCGGAATAGGCGAGGCGCTACCTTCGCATATTCCGGGCATTCGGGCTAGCGGCGGCTACGACGACGGCGCTCGCCACCGGCGTTGGCTGCTTGTCCTTCCGGCTTGCGCTGGCGCGGTGAACGCTGGCCGCGGCGGCCATTTTCGATGGGCTCTGGTTTGGCATTCGGGTCAGGTTCGAAGCCAGGTTCGATGTGCTTGGGCAGCGTCTGATTGATCAGTCGCTCGATGTTTTTGAGCAAGCCATGCTCATCGACGCATACCAACGAGACGGCTTCACCATTGCTGCCCGCGCGACCCGTACGGCCAATGCGGTGAACGTAATCTTCAGCCACATTGGGTAGGTCGAAATTCACCACGTGGGGCAGTTCGTTGATGTCCAGGCCACGCGCGGCAATATCGGTGGCCACAAGCACCTGCAGGTCGCCGCTCTTGAACGCGCCCAGCGCTCGGGTGCGTGCGCCTTGGCTTTTGTTGCCATGGATCGCCATGGCCGGTATGTCTTGTTTCGAGAGCTGCTCGGCTAGCCGGTTAGCGCCATGCTTGGTGCGTGTGAATACCAGTACTTGGAACCAGTTGTGCCGCAGAATCAGATGCGCCAACAAGTCGCGTTTCTTATCACGGTCCACACGGTAGATAGCCTGTTCGATCTTTTCTGCTGTGGTGTTACGCGGGGCGACTTCAATCAGCGCAGGGTCGTTGAGCAGTTGTTTGGCCAGGGTCTGGATCTCGTTGGAGAACGTGGCCGAAAACAGCAGGTTCTGCCGCTGCTTGGGTACTAGACGCAGCAGTCGCTTGATATCGTGAATGAACCCCATGTCGAGCATGCGGTCGGCTTCATCCAGAACCAGAATCTCAACGGCGGCCAGGTCGACATGCCCTTGCTGGTGCAGGTCGAGCAGCCGCCCAGGGGTCGCTACCAGGACATCCAGGCCATGCCGCAGGGCATCGACTTGGGGCTGTTGGCCGACGCCGCCAAAAATAATGTGAGAGCGCAGCGATAGATGTTGTCCGTAAGCGGCAACGCTCTCACCCACTTGAGCCGCCAGCTCACGGGTGGGGGTAAGAACGAGTGCACGCACCTGACGTTTGCCCGGGCGTTTGCCGTTTGCCAAGCGCTGTAGCATCGGCAGCGTGAAGCCTGCCGTTTTGCCCGTACCGGTTTGCGCGCTGGCAAGAAGATCGCGTCCTTCTAGAACGACGGGAATGGCCTTTTGTTGAATAGGCGTCGGCTGTGTGTAGCCCTGCGCATTCACCGCGCGCAGTAAATCGTCGTGCAGACCAAGATCAGAAAAGCTCATGCGTTCTCCGCAGTCGCATAGCAGTCGGCGCCACCAACTGGGCGGCGCTGCTAGGCGTCATGTTCAAAAAGCGAGGATAGTACACCGTCGCGGCAGCGAAGTTTGACAGATAGCACGCTGTGCCGCGACGGGCGTTAAAACGTCTTGTGATACCTCAGGGTGTCACAAGAGGGAGACAGGGTGGCGCTGACAGTGACGTCGTTAGTGGCCGTGAGTGTAACACGAAAGTCTCACGTCAACGCGCTACCCGTAGCGATCATGCTTAGAGGATTACAAGTGGCCGCCTTGGCGCAGCTGGTCGGCAATTTGCTCGGCCACTGCCTGCCAGCTCTCTCCCAACGAGCGCACCAGGGCAGGGTAGCCATCCTGGTCGAGGGTCGTTTCAGCGGTAAAGCTCTTGAGGGCGAGCATCTCGCCGTCGCTATCGCGCAGTTGCCACTGGCCGCTGGCCACGGCGACGCCATCGTAGCGACCCTGGAATTGATCCACTTCCATGGAGAGCGTCAGGGTACCGGGACGGCTGCCCTCTGCCCGCACGACTTGCACGCTGGGGAGCTGGTCAGCTAATTCAGCACGTAATGCACGCTCTAGCTGGCGGCCGATGCTCTCTGCCCATTGATGTTCGCGGGCTTCATTCAAGGTGATGTCGTCTAACTGCATCACGATGCCATCCACGTCTAAATAGTGGGCGAGGCGGGGCGCGCTGACTTGAAGCGTCGCCTCGGCGCTGCTGGATGCGCTGACTGCCGGGCTTGCAGGCAACATGTAGCGCGTGGGCGGAGAGACGCTGCTGGCACAGGCGGACAAGAGCAGGCTCATGGCAGCTGCCAGCCATAACAAGGGTAATCGACGTAGCATAACGGTCATCCTTAATTAGCGAGGAGCGCGAGGAATCGGGTCCTGGGTATCCAAATTGTCGAACAGCAGCGCCCGAGGGTTCTCGTTGAGCGTTCGGGTGAGCGGCTGAAGGTCACGCATCAGCCTGTCCAAGCGCTCGATAGCGCCGGTCAGTTCCTGATACGCCGGCGAAGAGGGCGATACGCCTTCCAGCGTGCTGCGCAGCTCTTCCAATGTGCCGTTCAGGTTGCCGCCGATCGCTTGGGTGTCGGGATCGTTCAGCAGCTGATTGATGGATGCGCTGACCTCGCGCACTTCGTTGAGCACGCTTTCAGAGGCTTGCAGGTTACGATCCAATCCCGCCAGCAGTGGCTCCACTTCGAGGTCGTTGAGCTTTTCCAATAGGCTCGTTACCTGCGCCTGTATCTGTGCAAACCCACCGGCCACCGTTGGGAAAACGGTTCGATCGGCAAACCTCTCTGCCACGTATTCGTCGGCCAAATCGCGCTGGAAGTTAAGATCGACGAACAGTGCCCCTGTCAGCAGGCTACCGTTTTTGAGCGACGCGCGCAGGCCCAGGCCGAACATGCGCTTGAAGCGGTTATCCCACTCCTCTAAATCGATGTCGGTATTTTCGATGCCCAGGCGCTGAGGCTCGATGCGAATGAGGACTGGAATCGCGAAACGCGCGCGTGAATCCGGCTGCGGCGCCGTGAAGTTCCAGGGGACGGCGGCCACGGTGCCGATTCTTACGCCGCGAAACTCCACCGGTGCGCCCCGAGACAAGCCACGCACCGTGTCATCCACCAGCAGGACATACTCCAGGTAGCGATTGAAGGTGCCTTCTCGGGCGGTGTCTTCGTCGGCATAGAGGTTAAAGCGCGTATTGGCTTCAACCGGCTTGCCCATGGGGAGGTCTTCCGGTACGCCAAAGGTGACGCCGCCGCCAAGCAGCGCTTCGAGAGACTCTACGTTCACACGCACGCCATCGGCATCCAGGCGGAAGTCGATGCCGCTGGCCGTCCAAAACCGGGTGCTGTCGGTGACGAGCTGGGCGTAGGGCTCTTCGATGAAGACTTGATGGTGCATGGTGCGGGTTTCTGGCTCGAAGCGCGTGTCTTCGACGCGACCTACCGTGTAGCCCTGATAAGAGACCGGATCGCCAATGCGCAGCGAATTACCCAGCTGGCTTACCAGGTTGATTTGCAGGCCTGCTTGACCGGCGGGCGCAACGGGAGGGACATCGCTGACTTCAAATTCGCGTTTCGGTTCGTCGGATTGGCCGGGTTCCAGTTGAATGTACGCCCCCGACAGTACCGTGCCCAAGCCGCTGATGCCTTCACGGCCAATACGCGGTTTGACGACCCAAAAGCGACTATCTTCCCTCAACATGGCTTCCGCTTCGGGTTGAATGCGCGCCACCATGACCGCATGCGAAAGGTCGTCGGAGAGACGGACGCTTTGCACGCGACCGATTTCCACGTTTCGACTGCGGATGAGGGTGCTGCCCGCTTCGATTCCTTCGGCACTTTCCATGGTAAGTGTGACCAGCGTGCCGCGACTCGAGTAATTATCGTACACCAGCCATAGGCCGATGATGACGGCGACCAGCGGCACGATCCAAATGGGGGATAGGCGCGTTTGTGGCGAGGATTTCGCTTTGTGTAATTCGCCATTGTCGGTGTCAGGTGTGTTCTGAGGCGTTGAATCGTTAGCCATCAACAGGTTCCTTGGTGGCCGTTTTACGGCGAAGAGGGCGTGGAGTATGAGTATCCCATATCAAGCGGGGGTCGAACGTCATGGCCGCCAGCATCGTGAGCACGACGACTGCACCAAACGCAAGGGCAGCAGGCCCTGGCGTAATCGACATCAACGACCCGGCACGAATGAGAGCAACCAAAATGGCTACGACAAATACGTCAACCATAGACCAGCGTCCAATGAATTCCGTCAATCGGTAAAGACGGGTGCGGCTCTGGGCATTGAGGTCATTGCTGCGTTTCAGCATCAGGCAGAGCCAAGCCAGGGCCACCAATTTGCCCACTGGAACGATGACGCTGGCCACGAATATGACAGCGGCCACCGGCCATGACCCCATTTGGATGAGTTGTACCACCCCGCCGATGATCGTGGACGGCGTGGCGTTACCCAAGCTCGTGGTGGTCATGATGGGGTACAGGTTAGCCGGCAGATACATGACCGTGGCAGCGAACAGCAGTGCCCACGTGCGCTGCAAGCTGTGAGGCAACCGCGTATGCAGTTTTTCATGGCAGCGCAAACAGCGCTTCTTGCCGTGTTCGGTGCGATTGATCAAACCACAGGTGGGGCAGCCAGTGACGCCTTGGCTGGCAGCGGTCGTACCAGTTAGCGTTCCCTCGGGGGCGAGTGGCTCACCTTCGAGGGAGAACCACATCCAATCGCCATCGATGGACTGCACCGTCATCAACAGCAAAATTCCAAACAGACAGAACGCCCAAAACGAAATGCCCAGCTCGATTTGCGCCATGCCCGCTACTTTGATCAGACTGACCAATGCGCCAATGATGAAAACATCCGCCATCATCCACGGGTTCAGGTGAGCCAATGAGCGGGCGATGTCGCGGCTAAACGGCATGGGGCGTGCCCGCAAAAGGCCAAACTGTAACCATACCACCCCCACCAGATAGACGGCGGGCAGGACGATGATCGTCATCATCACCGCGATGGCGACGATGGGTTGGTGAAATTCGATGAGCGTCGTGGCGGTTTGCGACAGTTCGATTCGATTGCCTACTCCGCTGACACTGAAGCTGACGAATGGAAACGAGATCGCCACCATCAGTGCGATCAATGAGGCCAGCGCCAGCGCCATGCTGCGCTGGGCGGGATAGCGGTGACGCTTGACCAATACATGCGAGCAGCGCGGGCAAGTGGCTTTCTCACCCGAATTGAGCGGCGGCAGGGCAGACACCCAGTCACACTCATGACAAGCGCGCAGACGTCGTCGCTGAGTGCGGGTCTCAGGCGGGAAACAATCTACCTCGGGCGTCTTAACCGGCAGCGATGGCCGTTTCATAAAGGAGTAATGGGGCAACAGCAAACTCTCTGTGCATAATGCGGTTAGAACCAATACGATGGGGCGTTGCTTATGTCAACCTAGGAAACGGGAAGGGCGCATGCAAACAGCGCTTGACCGAAGAGGCTAGTTAGACAAGGATGCAGCCGCGATAGTGCCTAACATTATGACATTAAGGAACTGAAATGTTACTCGCCTTTCTTGCTGTGGTCGCGGGCTTGGTCCTGCTGATATGGAGTGCAGAGAAATTCATCGATGGCGCTGCGGCGACGTCTCGCTGGTTGGGGTTATCGCCTCTGCTGATAGGCATGCTAGTGATCGGCTTTGGTACGTCGGCACCGGAAATGATGGTGTCGGTGTTGGCGGCCATGCAAGGCAACCCGGGCTTGGCGGTGGGTAATGCTTACGGTTCCAACATTGCCAATATGGGGCTGGTACTCGGTTTCGTCGCGCTGATGGCACCTTTGGCCGTTCATTCGAGCGTTATTCGCAAAGAGATGCCGCTACTCGTCATCGTCATGCTGGTAACGGGTTACATGCTGCTGGATGGCTGGATATCGCGCATCGAAGCGGCCTTGCTGCTGGTGGGGTTGGGCGTCTTCATCACGGCCAGCATCATCAGCTCGCGCGGTCAGCAGGATGACCCGCTGATGGCAGAAGTGACCGAAAGCCTGGATAGCAAACCGATGTCCCGTGGTAAATCCATCATGTGGACGGTGATTGGTTTGGTGCTGTTGATTGCCAGCTCTCGCCTGCTGGTGTGGGGCGCCGTCGAAATTGCGGTAGGGTTTGGGGTCAGTGATTTGATCATCGGTTTGACCGTCGTCGCGGTGGGTACATCGCTACCGGAGCTGGCCTCGTCAATCAGTGCGCTGCGCCGTAACGAACACGATATGGTGTTGGGTAACGTAGTGGGCTCGAACCTGTTCAACAGTATGGCTGTGGTCGGCTTGGCAGGTGTCATCGTACCGATCGAAGCGGGGCGGGAAGTGCTGGTGCGTGATTGGGGCGTGATGACGTTCATGACGCTCATCATGGTGCTGTTTGCGTTCTCTTGGCGTGGTCGCCCGCGGCGCATCAATCGTGTTGAGGGAGGTGTGCTGTTTTCCATGTTCATTGCCTACACCGCCTATATGGTCAGCGTCGTAGTCATGTCTTAAGTGTCGAATAACGGAAGTTGCCTGGAGAGTGTGCGTCAATGCGACACAGCTTTTCAGGCAAACTATCGCTGTATAACGATGGTCGAAGCGGTAAACTACAACTCATGTAAAGAATAAGCTTAGTGCTTATAACTAAAATGCAGCGCCATTAAGGCTCAACTAAGCTTGTGACACCCATTGACGGGATACCAACTCAGGTCTTAGGAGAGTGTGATGGAACTCGACCCCTTAGTACTATCGCGAATACAGTTCGCCTTCGTTGTATCGTTTCATGCGATCTTTCCAGTCTTTACCATTGGCCTAGCGTCTTACATTGCGCTGCTCCACGGGCTGTACTTCAAGACCGGCAATCCTGCGTGGGACCGCCTATCGCTGTTCTGGACCAAGGTGTTTGCCGTGGTCTTCGGTATGGGCGTCGTCTCGGGCATCGTGATGTCCTTCCAGTTCGGCACCAATTGGAGCAATTTCTCTCAGGCCGCCTCCAACTTCTTGGGGCCAGTGCTGAGCTATGAAGTCGTGACCGCGTTCTTCTTGGAAGCGGCCTTCCTTGGTGTGCTTCTCTTCGGTCGCGGTAAGGTCCCGCAAGGAGTGCACTTGTTTGCGGCTATCATGGTGGCTGTTGGCACGTTTATCTCTTCCTTCTGGATTTTGTCCGCTAACAGCTGGATGCATACCCCGGCAGGCGTTGAGCTGATCGATAACCGCTTCCACGTGCTCTCTTGGTCTGAGGCCATCTTCAACCCTTCTTTCCCGTACCGCTTTGCTCACATGGCCATGGCGTCGTTCTTGACCGGTGGTTTCGTGGTGGCCGGGGTCAGCGCTTGGTTCCTGCTGCGTGGACGCGACCCGGAAGCCAACCGTCGCGCGCTCTCCATGTGTTTGTGGCTGTTGCTGTTCCTGGCGCCTGCTCAAGCCGTGGTGGGGGACTTCCATGGCCTCAACACGCTGGAGCATCAGCCCACTAAGGTGGCAGCAATGGAAGGGCATTGGGAAACGTCTGGTAACGTCCCGTTGCTGCTGTTTGCCATTCCCGACCAAGAGGCACAAACCAACCATTTTGAGATTGGTATCCCGAATCTGGCGAGCATGATCCTGACTCACTCCCCCGATGGTGTGATTCCAGGTGTCAGCGAAGCAGCGCCCGACGAGCAGCCGCCGGTGATCATCGTTTTCTGGGCTTTCCGTGTGATGGTGGGGATCGGCTTATTGATGATTGCCACGGCCTTCGTCGGTTTATTGATGCGGCGCAAAGGCAAGGTGTATGAACATAATGGTTACTTGAAAGCGCTGGTGTGCATGATTCCGATGCCGTTTGCCGCCGTGTTGGCAGGTTGGATCGTCACTGAATCTGGCCGTGCGCCGTGGTTGGTTTACGGCATGATGACCCATGCCGAAGGCCTGACGCCTTCGCTAACCGGGCCGATGGCACTGTTCACTCTGATTGGTTACGTGGCGGTATACGCGGTCGTGTTCTACGCCGGTATCTACTACCTCACGCGTGTGGTGCGCAACGGCATGCTGCCCGAAGAGGAACAAGACACTACCAGCGAGAACTTCAAGCGTCCCATGCGTCCGTTCTCTGCTGCGCATACGCCTTTTGACGATGATGTCGATCCGGTAAGGAGCTAAACATGGAAATGTTTGATTTAACGCTAATTTGGGCGGGCATCATTGGCTTCGGCATCATGATGTACGTGTTGATGGATGGTTTCGATCTGGGCTTGGGGATACTGTTCCCCTTCGCCCCGGATGAAGATTCTCGTGATGTCATGATGAACTCGGTGGCCCCCGTATGGGACGGCAACGAAACGTGGCTAGTACTGGGGGGCGCTGGCCTGCTCGGCGCCTTCCCGCTGGTGTATTCGGTCTTTTTGCCAGCGCTCTATATCGGTGTTTTCTTGATGCTGGCCGGGCTGATTTTCCGCGGCGTCGCATTTGAGTTTCGCTTCAAGTCGCGTCGTAACCGCCGCTGGTGGAACCGTGCCTTCAGCTGGGGGTCTGGCGTGGCGGCGTTTGCCCAAGGGGCCGTCGTAGGGGCGTACATTCAAGGCTTCCGCGTCGAAAACTTTGCCTTCGTGGGTGGTGCTTTCGACTGGTTGACGCCGTTCTCAGTGCTCACGGGACTGGGTTTGATGGCGGGCTATGCGCTGCTTGGTGCGACCTGGTTGATCCTCAAGTCGGAAGGGCACATTCAGGATTGGGCCTATAAGATCACTCCTATGCTGCTGGCGCTGGTGCTGGGTGTGTTCGCGATCATTAGCATTTGGACGCCGTTTGTGAATCCGGTGGTGTGGGAGCGTTGGTTTGGCAACCTTCAACTGATCTGGATTTTCCCGGCGCTTGCGCTCTTTTCGGCCTTTATGGTGTATCGGTCCGTCAAACGCCGTGATGAGGGCATTCCTTTCGTCGCGACGATCGGTATCTACGTGTTTACCTACTTGGGGCTGATCGTCAGTAAGTGGCCGGTCATCGTGCCGCCCAATTACACGCTTTGGGATGCTGCGTCAGCGCCAGAATCACAGCTATTTTTGCTAATTGGCGTGCTGTTCGTCATTCCGATCATCCTGGCCTACACCGCATGGACCTATTGGGTGTTCCGCGGCAAGGTGCGTGTTGGCGAGGGGTACCACTAACGCTATGACAGACCATCCTCCCGAAGTAGAAACGGTGGAGGTCATGACGCCGCGCCATTGGCTCAATCAGCTTGCCAAGCGCGAGCGGAATCAACTGACGTGGGCGGCAATGTGGGGAGTGTTGGCAGGCGTACAAACGGTCCTGCTGGTGGTGGGGCTTGCTTGGCTTATCGATCAATTGGTCATCGCAGGCCGCTCCCCTTGGTCACTGATCACCCCATTGGCAGGCCTCGTGGCCGTTGTCTTACTTCGCTCTTTGTTCCAGGCGTTGCAGGAAATGTGCAGCGCCAAAGCAAGCCTTCGCATTCGCCAGTACGCCAGGCAAACCCTTCTCGATAAAATCTCGGCGCTTGGTCCGGTGTGGCTGACGCGTCAGCAAAGCGGTGCGTTGGCTACTCAGTCGGTTGAGCATATCGAGGCCTTGGATGGCTACTTCGCCCGTTTCTACCCGCAGCTAAGAATCGTGGTGGTTTTGCCACTGATTATCCTAGGGGTCGTCGTTGGGCTGGATTACTTGGTTGCCGTTTTCTTATTGCTATCTGCACCGCTGATCCCGCTGTTCATGGCGTTGGTCGGTATGGGGGCCGAGCGTATGAATCGCGATCAATTCATGGCCGTTTCTCGTCTATCGGCGCACTTCATCGACCGTGTGCGTGGAATGACGACGCTTCAGCTGTTCGGGCATACCAAGGCGGCCCAGCAAGACGTATGGTACGCCACCGATCACTACCGAAGGCTCAGTATGCGGACGCTGCGTTTGGCGTTCTTGTCATCGGCCGTGCTGGAGTTTTTTGCTTCCGTGGCCATTGCCGTCGTGGCCATGTACGTCGGCTTCGGTCTGCTGGGGTATATCGATTACGGGCCGTCGCCCCAGTTGACACTCTTCAGCGGGTTGGCGGTGCTTCTTCTAGCGCCAGAGTTTTTTCAGCCCTTGAGAACGCTTTCACAGCATTATCACGATCGTGCTGCTGCCCTCGGTTCAGCCGAAAGTGTGGTGGCCATCCTAAACGAACCTAGTCGAGTCGCATCACCGTCGAAGCCGCCTACAGAGGTGGGGGTGATTGTGGCGCTCGAGGGTGTCGATATTCGTTATGTAGAACGTTCGACGGTTTTAAGCCGTGTCAACATGACGCTGCGGGCTGGCGACGTGGCGGTATTGACCGGTGAGTCGGGGAGCGGTAAGTCCTCGTTGCTGGCGCTCATGGCGGGGTTTATGGCACCAGATCGTGGGGAGTGCCGTATCGACACTTCGATACCCATTGCTTGGCTGGATCAATCACCCTGTATTTTGCAAGGTTCCCTGGCGGATAATCTACGCATTGCCTCGCCTGATGCAGACGATGCTCGACTCATCGAGGCGCTAGAGCGGGCCGGGCTTGGTGATCTCTTGGCTAGCTTGCCCCATGGCCTGGCTACCACGGTGGGTGAGCGCGGCGTTGGTCTTTCCGGTGGTCAAGCGCAACGGCTTGCGCTGGCGCGTGTTTATCTTAGCCATGCCCAGCTCATCTTGCTCGATGAGCCGACAGCGAGTTTGGATGCAGAAACGGAAGGTGCGGTCATTCGGGCGCTGCTGGAGTGGGGAAAAGAGGGGCGTACGCTGGTCATGGCGACGCATCATCCCGCAGTGGTGTCAGTGGCCAATCGTCATTTTGTGTGCCGCTCTGGTCAGCTAGTGGAGGTGACGCCATGAAGCAGCTGTATCGTGACGTTGCGCCCTGGCTCAGCCTGCTGCTTCGCCGTCGTCAGGCGTTTTGGCTTGGGGCGCTGCTGGTATGGATGACCTTGCTCGCGGGGTTGTCGCTGCTAGGGCTTTCCGGGTGGTTCATCGTCTCCTGTGCCCTCGCGGGCATCGCTTTGGCAGCGGGCCTGCCCTCGTCGTTGGATGTCTACGTCCCTGGTGGGGGTATTCGTTTTTTTGCGTTGCTGAGAACCGTGGCGCGCTACATCGAGCGGCTTCATAACCATAACACCGTGCTTACGCTGCTGGCTGATTTGCGCTATCGCGTGTTTGGCGACTTGACGGGGTTGGATGATGCAACCCTCAAGCGTCGCCGAGTAAGCGAGTGGTTGAGTCGCCTCACGGCTGATATCGATCAGCTCGACAATCTCTACCTACGGTGCTTGATTCCACCGGTAGCCGCGCTGCTCACGATCTTGATGGTCTCGGGATTCATTGCGATATGGCTGCCCGCTGCCGGCATCGCGATAGCGTTCGTATTGACGCTTCTTTGGGGGGGGGTGACTTTTGGCTTTGGTTGGCTCGGCTTCGCCAATAGTTACCAGCAAGTCAATGATCAGGAAAAGCTGCGCCGGCTGGTACTGGACCAGATACAAGCATCTGCGGAGCTGCTGAGTTATCAGACGGTCGCTTGGCACCGTCAGAAAGTGCACTCGCATGAAATGGAGGCCATGACGAATCAGCGCCATCTCGTCTTGAAATCAGCTCTGGGTAATGCGTTTGTTTCCGCGGTCACTGGTCTTTTACTCATAGCGACGCTGTGGCTGGGCAGCCTAGCACTCTCAGCAGAAGCGGTCGTTGGGCCTATTGTCGTGATGGCAGTCATTGCCGTACTAGGCATTAACGAAGTGTTTGCACTGCTCCCTTCTGCGTTCTTGAAGCTCGGCGCGAGTTATGCCGCTGTTCAGCGTTTAAATGCGCTCAAAAAGGAGGCGCCTGGGCAGGGCGTGCAGCGTTTGCCATCAAATGCTGGCGAGTACGCCATTCAGCTCGACTCTGTGCATTACGTTTACCCTGGCGCGGCCTATCCCGCGCTGTCGGGCGTCCATGCCACACTTCGCCCACAATCGCGTGTGGTGATTACCGGCGTGTCGGGGTCCGGTAAGTCGACGTTAGCCAGCATGTTGATGGGGCGTATAGCCCCGACGCAAGGTGCGGTCAGTATGGCCGGTATCTCCCCTCATCGTGTTTCAGTAGAGAGCAGGGCAGAGCATTTCGTTCTTTTAACCCAGCAAACGGATCTATTCGATGGCACGTTAGAAGCGAATTTGCGTATGGCGAAACCCAGCGCAACCGATGATGAGTTGTGGCATGTGCTGGCTATGGTGGCCCTGGAGGACTGGGTGAGGCAGCAGCCCAAAGAATTGTTGACCCACGTAGGAGAGAAAGGTCAGCAGCTTTCTGGCGGTCAAGCGCGAAGAGTGGCGTTAGCCAGGTTACTGCTACGTGACCCGTCGGTTGTGCTATTGGATGAACCGTTTGCGGGCGTGGATGCGCGCACCGCCAGGCATTTGGCGACGGCGTTAGATCACTGGCTCGTAGGTCGAACGGTGATTTTCTTTGTCCATCAAGTAGATGACGCCGCGCTTTTACCAGGGGTAGAAGCGTGCTGGCACCTTGATGGAGGGCGGCTATTTATCGATACTACCTCGTCAACCTATCCGCAAGCAGGAGCCCAGTATGAATGAGTTTTTACGCCAACTTCCCAAAGTAGAGCTCCACTTGCATATTGAAGGTTCACTTGAGCCTGAGCTCATGTTTACCTTGGCGGCTCGTAACGGTATCGAGCTTCCTTATGCCTCTGTCGAGGAAGCAAAAGCTGCTTACGACTTTCAAGATCTTCAGGGGTTTTTAGATCTGTACTATCAAGGCATGAACGTGCTGCGTAACGAACAGGACTTTTATGACCTTGCTATGGATTATTTCAAGCGCGCCCGTAGCGAAGGTGTCATGCATATCGACATGCATTTTGACCCACAGGCGCACCTCCAGCGTGGCGTCCCGCTAGAAGTCGTCATGGCTGGCCTGCTTCGTGCGAAAGAGGATGCCGAAGCTACGCTGGACTTGACGGTTGGAATGATCATGGCATTTTTGCGTGACCGTCCCGCCGAAGAAGCGTTGCATGTACTCGAGCAGGCCTCTCCTTACTGGAAGTTCCTTGACGCCATTGGGCTGGATAGCGCGGAGCGCGATCATCCTCCTGCTAAATTCCAGGCCCTGTTCGCCCGTGCCAAGGAATTGGGGCTAGTGCGCGTTGCTCATGCCGGTGAAGAGGGCCCCGCCGAATACATCGCAGACGCTCTCGACCTGCTGGACGTGCAGCGTATCGATCACGGCGTTCGCTGCTTGGAAAGTAACGATGTAGTCAAGCGCCTGCGTGATCAGCAAACGGTCTTGACGGTGTGCCCGTTGTCCAACGTCAGCTTGAAAGTCGTTGATCAATTAAGTGATCATCCATTACCCCAGCTATTGGCAGAAGGGCTGAAAGTCACCATTAGCTCCGACGATCCTGCTTACTTTGGCGGTGGTCTGTTGGAAAACCACATGGCGTGTGCTCAGGCATTTGGTTGGAAAGAAGACACGTTTCGTATGCTCAATCGTAACGCGATTGAAGAAGCTTTTGTCAGCGAACAGCGTCGTGAAGAGCTTCTCAAGCGATTAGCGGCTGCGTAACGGACGCTTTGAAAAAAAGGTGTTGACGCGCGACGTTATATGCGTAAAATACGCACCACATCGAACGGCAATGCCATTCGAAAGCTCTTTAACAATTTGATCAGGTAATTCATGTGGGCGCTTGCCGATGAGGGTGAATCATCACCTATTATCAAGGCAAGCGACTCGTCAAACAGGCTTCGGCCTAATGAATGAATTCGTTTGACCCTTGAGCCAAGTTTGGTTCGCTTCTGTGGCCTCGGTCACAGGCAAGAACCGCATTGATCTTAAACTGAAGAGTTTGATCATGGCTCAGATTGAACGCTGGCGGCAGGCCTAACACATGCAAGTCGAGCGGTAACAGATCCAGCTTGCTGGATGCTGACGAGCGGCGGACGGGTGAGTAATGCATAGGAATCTGCCCGATAGTGGGGGATAACCTGGGGAAACCCAGGCTAATACCGCATACGTCCTACGGGAGAAAGGGGGCTTCGGCTCCCGCTATCGGATGAGCCTATGTCGGATTAGCTAGTTGGTGAGGTAAAGGCTCACCAAGGCAACGATCCGTAGCTGGTCTGAGAGGATGATCAGCCACATCGGGACTGAGACACGGCCCGAACTCCTACGGGAGGCAGCAGTGGGGAATATTGGACAATGGGGGCAACCCTGATCCAGCCATGCCGCGTGTGTGAAGAAGGCCCTCGGGTTGTAAAGCACTTTCAGCGAGGAAGAACGCCTAGCGGTTAATACCCGCTAGGAAAGACATCACTCGCAGAAGAAGCACCGGCTAACTCCGTGCCAGCAGCCGCGGTAATACGGAGGGTGCAAGCGTTAATCGGAATTACTGGGCGTAAAGCGCGCGTAGGTGGCTTGATAAGCCGGTTGTGAAAGCCCCGGGCTCAACCTGGGAACGGCATCCGGAACTGTCAAGCTAGAGTGCAGGAGAGGAAGGTAGAATTCCCGGTGTAGCGGTGAAATGCGTAGAGATCGGGAGGAATACCAGTGGCGAAGGCGGCCTTCTGGACTGACACTGACACTGAGGTGCGAAAGCGTGGGTAGCAAACAGGATTAGATACCCTGGTAGTCCACGCCGTAAACGATGTCGACCAGCCGTTGGGTGCCTAGCGCACTTTGTGGCGAAGTTAACGCGATAAGTCGACCGCCTGGGGAGTACGGCCGCAAGGTTAAAACTCAAATGAATTGACGGGGGCCCGCACAAGCGGTGGAGCATGTGGTTTAATTCGATGCAACGCGAAGAACCTTACCTACTCTTGACATCCTGCGAATTCGGTAGAGATACCTTAGTGCCTTCGGGAACGCAGAGACAGGTGCTGCATGGCTGTCGTCAGCTCGTGTTGTGAAATGTTGGGTTAAGTCCCGTAACGAGCGCAACCCTTGTCCTTATTTGCCAGCGCGTAATGGCGGGAACTCTAAGGAGACTGCCGGTGACAAACCGGAGGAAGGTGGGGACGACGTCAAGTCATCATGGCCCTTACGAGTAGGGCTACACACGTGCTACAATGGTCGGTACAAAGGGTTGCGAGCTCGCGAGAGTCAGCCAATCCCGAAAAGCCGATCTCAGTCCGGATCGGAGTCTGCAACTCGACTCCGTGAAGTCGGAATCGCTAGTAATCGTAGATCAGAATGCTACGGTGAATACGTTCCCGGGCCTTGTACACACCGCCCGTCACACCATGGGAGTGGACTGCACCAGAAGTGGTTAGCCTAACGCAAGAGGGCGATCACCACGGTGTGGTTCATGACTGGGGTGAAGTCGTAACAAGGTAGCCGTAGGGGAACCTGCGGCTGGATCACCTCCTTAAACGATGTCTTCCCCTCGCGGTAAGCGCTCACAATGAATTACCTGATCAGATAGTAGAGCAAACGGTTTACGCACGATCCCCTCTTGGGTCTGTAGCTCAGTTGGTTAGAGCGCACCCCTGATAAGGGTGAGGTCGGCAGTTCAAGTCTGCCCAGACCCACCAAATTTTATCGAACATATCATGCTCTTGTGCTTTGTATAGTCAGACTATGCGGTGCCATGGCATGCCTTGTGAGACATAAAATTACCGAGAGGTCAGTGTGGTCAGATGGGGCCATAGCTCAGCTGGGAGAGCGCCTGCCTTGCACGCAGGAGGTCAGCGGTTCGATCCCGCTTGGCTCCACCATTCTCGACACCGTTTGTTGTTTCGTGACCATTGATAAGTCAGGCGCATCAGCGTTGCCTTATCACTGTTCACTGAACAGTCGCTCTTTAACAATGTATATCATGCTGACATGAACGTTTATTGAAACGTTCATACGTAATTGTTAAGTGATACGTCTCAAGCGTATCCGGCAATCGTTGTCATTGCGAGATACCAGACCCCTTCGGGTTATAGGGTCAAGCAATGAAGCGCACACGGTGGATGCCTAGGCAGCCAGAGGCGATGAAAGACGTGGTAGCCTGCGATAAGGTTCGGTGAGGTGGCAAACGACCTGTGACCCGGACATCTCTGAATGGGGAAACCCACTCAGCATCAGCTGAGTATCCTACGCTGAATACATAGGCGTAGGAGGCGAACCAGGGGAACTGAAACATCTAAGTACCCTGAGGAAAAGAAATCAACCGAGATTCCCCTAGTAGCGGCGAGCGAACGGGGACCAGCCCTTAAGCATGTGACTGATTAGGCGAATACGCTGGGAAGCGTGGCCATAGTGGGTGATAGCCCCGTAGCCGAAAATCTGATCATGTGAAATCGAGTAGGTCGGGGCACGAGAAACCTTGACTGAAGACGGGGGGACCATCCTCCAAGGCTAAATACTCCTGGCTGACCGATAGTGAACCAGTACCGTGAGGGAAAGGCGAAAAGAACCCCGGAGAGGGGAGTGAAATAGATCCTGAAACCGTGTGCGTACAAGCAGTAGGAGCGGACTCGTTCCGTGACTGCGTACCTTTTGTATAATGGGTCAGCGACTTATATTCAGTGGCGAGGTTAACCGTATAGGGGAGCCGTAGGGAAACCGAGTCTTAACTGGGCGACACAGTCGCTGGATATAGACCCGAAACCGAGCGATCTATCCATGAGCAGGGTGAAGATTGAGTAACATCAATTGGAGGCCCGAACCAGGATCTGTTGAAAAAGATTTGGATGACTTGTGGATCGGAGTGAAAGGCTAATCAAGCTCGGAGATAGCTGGTTCTCCTCGAAAGCTATTTAGGTAGCGCCTCACGTATCACCGCCGGGGGTAGAGCACTGTTTCGGCTAGGGGGTCATCCCGACTTACCAACCCGAGGCAAACTCCGAATACCGGTGAGTGCGAGCGTGGGAGACACACGGCGGGTGCTAACGTCCGTCGTGAAAAGGGAAACAACCCAGACCGTCAGCTAAGGTCCCCAAATCCTGGTTAAGTGGGAAACGATGTGGGAAGGCTCAGACAGCTAGGAGGTTGGCTTAGAAGCAGCCATCCTTTAAAGAAAGCGTAATAGCTCACTAGTCGAGTCGGCCTGCGCGGAAGATGTAACGGGGCTAAACCAGGTACCGAAGCTACGGGTTCATCCTCTGGATGAGCGGTAGAGGAGCGTCGTGTAAGCCAATGAAGGTGTGTTGAGAAGCATGCTGGAGGTATCACGAGTGCGAATGCTGACATGAGTAACGATAAAGGGAGTGAAAAACTCCCTCGCCGGAAGACCAAGGGTTTCTGTTCGACGCTAATCGGAGCAGAGTGAGTCGGCCCCTAAGGCGAGGCCGAAAGGCGTAGTCGATGGGAAACGGGTCAATATTCCCGTACCGGACATGATTGCGATGGGGGGACGGAGAAGGCTAGGTGAGCCAGGCGTTGGTTGTCCTGGTGAAAGTGAGTAGGCTGGTGTCTTAGGTAAATCCGGGACGCTAAGGCCGAGACACGAAACGAACGGACCACGGTCCGGAAGTCATTGATGCCACGCTTCCAGGAAAAGCCTCTAAGCTTCAGATCATGTGCGACCGTACCCCAAACCGACACAGGTGGTCAGGGTGAGAATCCCAAGGCGCTTGAGAGAACTCGGGTGAAGGAACTAGGCAAAATGGTGCCGTAACTTCGGGAGAAGGCACGCCGGCGTAGGGTAATGGGACTTGCTCCCCGAGCCCGAACCGGTCGAAGATACCAGGTGGCTGCAACTGTTTAGTAAAAACACAGCACTCTGCTAACGCGCAAGCGGACGTATAGGGTGTGACGCCTGCCCGGTGCCGGAAGGTTAAGTGATGGTGTTAGGCCTCGGCCGAAGCTCTTGATCGAAGCCCCGGTAAACGGCGGCCGTAACTATAACGGTCCTAAGGTAGCGAAATTCCTTGTCGGGTAAGTTCCGACCTGCACGAATGGCGTAATGATGGCCACGCTGTCTCCACCCGAGACTCAGTGAAATTGAAATCGCCGTGAAGATGCGGTGTACCCGCGGCTAGACGGAAAGACCCCGTGAACCTTTACTATAGCTTCACACTGGACGCTGATGTTGCCTGTGTAGGATAGCTGGGAGGCTTTGAAACCCGGACGCCAGTTCGGGTGGAGCCAACCTTGAAATACCAGCCTGGCATCATTGGCGTTCTCACTCAGGTCCGTTATCCGGATCGAGGACAGTGTGTGGTGGGTAGTTTGACTGGGGCGGTCTCCTCCCAAAGCGTAACGGAGGAGCACGAAGGTACCCTCAGCACGGTCGGACATCGTGCAATGAGTGCAAGAGCATAAGGGTGCTTGACTGCGAGACAGACACGTCGAGCAGGTGCGAAAGCAGGTTCTAGTGATCCGGTGGTTCTGTATGGAAGGGCCATCGCTCAACGGATAAAAGGTACTCCGGGGATAACAGGCTGATACCGCCCAAGAGTTCACATCGACGGCGGTGTTTGGCACCTCGATGTCGGCTCATCACATCCTGGGGCTGAAGTCGGTCCCAAGGGTATGGCTGTTCGCCATTTAAAGTGGTACGCGAGCTGGGTTTAGAACGTCGTGAGACAGTTCGGTCCCTATCTGCCGTGGGCGTTGGATGTTTGAGAAGAGCTGCTCCTAGTACGAGAGGACCGGAGTGGACGACCCTCTGGTGTTCCGGTTGTCACGCCAGTGGCATTGCCGGGTAGCTATGGTCGGACGGGATAACCGCTGAAAGCATCTAAGCGGGAAGCCCCCTTCAAGATGAGACATCCCTGAGGCCTAGAGCCTCCTAAAGGGCCCAGCGAGACCAGCTGGTTGATAGGCACGGTGTGGAAGCGCTGCAAGGCGTTGAGCTAACGTGTACTAATGGCCCGTGAGGCTTGACCCTATAACACCCAAGGGGTCTGGTCGCGATGATAACGATCGAGTGGATTGCCACTCAGAGAACCGGATACGCATCCGCCAGCCAAGGCGCTGACGGACAAGAGACGATCACACAACACTCAGCATGATATGCATTACCCGTTACGCCTGACGACCATAGCACGCGTGAACCACCTGATCCCTTGCCGAACTCAGAAGTGAAACCGCTTAGCGCCGATGGTAGTGTGGGGTCTCCCCATGCGAGAGTAGGTCATCGTCAGGCACTTATACCGCAAAGAACCCAGCCAAACGGCTGGGTTTTTTGTTGCGCGCTTGAAAGCGCGCCATGACCAGCCCCGGGCACCCTGTGCTCGGGGCTTTTGGGTTGTGTGGTCTCTGGAAAACGCGGGAGGGAAACGAAAAAGCCGCTTATCAAACGCGGCTTTTAGATCGGGATCAATCCCGCTGATGTTGGCGAATACCGCCTGCCCAGGTTTCATAGATGGCGCGGTCATCGGCCAGCATCATGAGGGCGAAGAGGCGCTCGCCCAACGTGGTGCAGTGTTGGATACGGCGCTCAAGCAGCGATGTGGCATGGGGATCGATCACGACAAAATCGGCTTCGTAAGACGGGGCGAGCTGCCCAATGTGATGATCCAGCGAGAGCGCTTTAGCGTTACCGTGAGTCAAGCCGTAAAACCCCTGCCAAGCCGTCAGCGGCTGCCCCCGCAATTGGCCAACTTCAGCGTCGCGAATCCCGAAAGATCGGTACCGGCGCCAATATCACTGGCGTAGGTGAAGGACATTCCTGTCTCTTTCGCTGCTTCTCGATCAAAGAGTCCGCTGCCTAGGAAGAGGTTGGAGCTTGGGCAGAATGCAATATTGGCGCCTCGCTCGGCCAGCCGTTGGCGCATACCGTTATCCAGGTGAATTCCATGGGCAAAGGTGCTGCGAGGTCCGACGAGTCCAGCGTCTTCATACACGGAGAGGTAGTCTCGGCTGCCCGGGAAAAGCTCGGCTACCCAGTCGAGTTCTCCGCTATTCTCAGCAAGATGCGTTTGTAGCCATAGAGAAGCGTCATTACGCAGAAGCGCGCCTGCCGCATCCATTTGGGTCTTTGTCGATGTCGGCGCAAATCGAGGTGTTACGCTGTAGCCTAAGCGTTGTCTGCCGTGCCAGTCTTCGATCAAACGCTCGGTATCGGTAATACCCGTTGCACCATCCATCAATGCGTCGGGGGCATTACGATCCATCAGTACTTTGCCGACAAGCATGCGTAATTGGCGTTTCTGGCAAGCGGTAAAGAATGCATCGACCGACCCTGGGTGGCTAGAGCCGAACACTTGCGCGGTCGTGGTGCCAGCTCTCAGCATTTCGTCTAAAAAGGCGTTGGAGAGAGCTTCTGCATGGGCATGATTGGCAAAGCGACACTCTTCAGGAAACGTATAGTCGTTGAGCCAGTCGAGCAGCTGGCGACCATAGGAGGCCATGATATCGAGCTGGACATAGTGCACGTGGGTGTCGATAAAGCCAGGCATGATGAGTTTGCCACGATAATTGAGCACCTGACTGTTGGAGGGTAACTGATCGATGATATCCACGTAGTGGCCAACTGCGTGGATATGACCCTCTTTTAGCCACAGAAGACCATCGCCGTAATGCTCGAGGCTGCCAGGTGTCGGAAAATCGTCGTCCCCTGGATCACGGGCAAAGCTCACCAGCTCCGCGCGGATAAACGTATCAGTAGAAGTCATATTAGCTCGAATGTGTCGCTGTATCGTTGAATAGAGAGCGTAAAGCTACGGGGTCGAGTCCGCGGGTTTGCCGATCGATGGGTTGATCGGTTAACCATAACAGTTCGGCCACGACGGTCATGGCAATCGCATAGGGCGTTTTATTGCTGAGTTTGGTGCCGTGAACGGCGCCAATGGGGCAGCGGACACGCTGAATCTCATCCGGTGGAAAGCCATCACGCATCAAGCGACCTTGAAAGCTCGCCCATTTACTGTCCGAACCGATCAGTCCAATCGTGGCGAGGTCCGGGCGTTTCAGCAGTGCTGAAATGAGCGCGTAGTCTTCGTCATGGCTGTGAGTCATGACGAGGGTATGGCCACCGGTAGGGAGGGCGTCCATGACGGAGGTCACACTCGCCAACGTGTGACAGTTAAGACGTGGCTGTTGGGCATCTTGCTTGGTAAAACGGTCGGGGCGACTGTCATACCAATCGATTTGCCAGGGAAGTGGCGCGCTCAATTTGACGATTTCTCGACCTACATGGCCCGCACCAAATAGCGCAATCCGCTGGGGGGCGCCTGGAAAGACCTCAAGCAGCACATTGACAAAGCCACCGCAGCACTGACCGCTGCGTCCGCCTAGTGAAAATGCCTCAAGATGAAAGCCGGCTTCCCCTTGCTGTAATAAGGTCCGAGCGGCGCTAATGGTTTGCCACTCGAACGTACCGCCTCCCAGCGTGTCGATAATGGCGTCATCGGTAATGACCATGCGAGCCCCCGGCTCGCGTGGCGTCGAACCTGCGCTGGTCACTTGTGTTGCAAGGACATGTGGCGTACCGCTTTGCTGTAAACGGTGCAGAGCAGCGTGCCACGTTTCATGCGTTGGCGTCATAGTGTTTTTTTCCTGATGGCATTGGCTGCCATCATGACTCTTTCTGGTGTGGCGGGCGTATCCAAGTGGGGGGAAAGGCGATAATCCGTCAGGCTCGACAGCGCGTCTCTTAACGCCGACCACACACAAATACCTAGCATGAAGGGGGGTTCGCCCACGGCTTTCGAACGGTATAGGCTTGCCATGGAATTGGGGTGTCCCTCTAAGAGGGAAACGTTGAATACACGAGGTAAGTCACCGTAGGTGGGGATTTTATAGGTGGCTGGCCCATCGCTAATCAGCACGCCTTTATCGTTCCATTTGAGCTCTTCACTGGTCAACCAGCCCATCCCCTGAATGAAGCCCCCCTCGACTTGACCGATATCGATCGCTGGATTGAGCGAATTGCCTACGTCATGCAAGACATCGACTCGGTCGACCAAGTACTCTCCACTGAGCGTGTCCACGCTGACTTCGGCCACCGCGGCGCCGAATGCATAATAGTAGAAGGGGCGGCCTTGGCCCGTCGCTCGGTTATAGTGAATCAACGGCGTCGCATAGAACCCTTTTTCCGAAAGTGATACGCGGTTTAAGTATGCCGTTTGGATGAGTTCGCCCCACGGGATGCGACGCTCGCTCTCTCCGATGCCTGCGACCAGCATGCCGTTTTCCAGTCGCATGCCTTCACGATCCATTCCACCTTCGAAATGTTGGGCAGCAAAGTCGAACAGCCGCTCTCGCAGCTTGCTGGCAGCATCTCGGGCAGCCATACCGTTGAGGTCCGCGCCGCTGGAGGCCGCCGTAGGAGAGGTGTTGGGGACTTTATCGGTACGTGTTGCGCTGATTCGCACGCTATCCAAGTCGAGGCCCAATTCTCGGGCCACCACTTGGCAAATTTTGGTATGCAGCCCCTGGCCCATTTCAGTGCCGCCATGATTGATCATGATGCTGCCGTCGGTGTAAACGTGCAGCAGCGCCCCAGCTTGGTTGAGATGCTGAGCGGTGAATGAAATGCCAAATTTTACGGGGGTGAGCGCAAGCCCTTTTTTGATGATGGGGCTCGATGCATTGAAGTCGCGTAACTGTTCGCGCCGAGTCCAGTAGTCGCTGCTGGTTTCCAGTGTGTTCACGAGGGTATGCAGCAGCTGTTTTTGATCGACTTGCTGCCCGTAATGCGTCGTATCACGACCGTCGCGATAGAAATTGCGTTTACGAATGGTTAGTGGGTCTTCGCCTACTTGGCGGGCAATGTCATCCATCGCCGCCTCAATGATCATCATACCCTGAGGGCCGCCAAAGCCACGGAAGGCGGTATTGGACGCCGTGTGGGTTTTGGCACGGTGGCCGGTAACCCGGGCATCGCCCAGCGAGTAGGCGTTGTCGGCGTGGAACATGGCGCGATCCACGATGGCATCCGAGAGGTCGGGTGAGTAGCCACAGTCGCCAATCACCGTAATATCGCCTCCCTGAATGACGCCACGTGCATCGATCGCCAGCTGATAACGATTATGAAATGGGTGGCGTTTGCCCGTGATGCGCATGTCGTCACTTCGCGGTAGACGAAGCCGTGTCGCCCTACCAGTGCGGCGCGCAATGATGGCAGCGATACATGCCCAGGGCGAGGCTTGGGTCTCTTTTCCCCCAAAACCGCCGCCCATACGGCGCACTTCCACTGTTATAGCATGAAACGGAACACCAAGCACTTCCGCGACCAGTTTTTGCGTCTCGCTTGGGTGCTGATTGGAGGTGTAGACCATGACGCCGTCATCTTCCGTGGGCACCACGACGCACGCCTGGCCCTCGAGATAGAAGTGCTCCTGTCCTCCGATGAACAGTTCGCCTTCAATCAATTGCTCGGCATTTTGCAGGGTGGCTGCCCAGTCTCCACGGGCTTGCACATGGGTAGGGCGGACTACGTCTTGACGCTCGGCGGAGGCCACGGGATCCAAGCTGGCAGGCTGCTCATCAATTTGCAAAGAGGCCAACTTGACCGCTTGACGAGCGGCCTGAAGGGACGTGGCTGCCACGGCAAAGAGGCACTGTCCGGCGTAGCTGATCTCATGGTCAACGAAAATCGGATCACCGGGAAACACGGGGCCGATGTCAGTATGGCCAGGCACATCATGGAAGGTAATGACATCGACCACACCTGGCGCGCTGCGCACCGCGTCCAACCCCATCGACGTTAGCGTCCCATGGGCAACGGGCGATAGCCCTAGCGCTACGTGCAGTGCATCCTGGGGCGTTTTGAGATCATCAATGTAGGTCGCTTTACCGGTGACGTGTTTCTCGGCGCTTTCGTGGAAGCTGGAAGTGCCGGCTTGGCGATGCCCGTGGCTGTCAACCGTATGGCGAGCCAGTGGCCCGGCCCCTTGAATGTGATCGTTCAATTCGCGGCGAGCGCGGCGGCTATCGCCATCAAGCTTAGTGAGCGTACGCATGGAGCATGACCTCCTGTGTCGGTGCTGAAAGCGAAAGGTAGAGACGTTCCATGAGGTTGGCAGCGGCCTGCTGGCGATAACGCTGGCTGCCACGGACATCGCTCATTGGTTGGAAGTCGCTCCCCAACGCCTGCTGCGCAGCTTGAAAACTTTCCTGCGATAGCGCTCTGTTCGTCAACGCCGCTTCTGCATGCAGGGCACGTTGAGGAACCGCGGCCATGCCACCAAAGGCGATCCGCACGTCGCTCAAAACGCCACCCTGTAAGCGATAATGGAAAGCACCTAGCACGCCGGAAATATCGTCCTCACGTCGTTTGGAGAGTTTCCACACTTTTAACTCGGCATCCTCTGCTAGCCGCGGGATGAAAATACGGCTGATGACCTCATCGGCGGCGAGCGCTGTCTTTTTATACGCTAAGAAGAACTCACTAAGAGGCAGCACGCGGCAGCCATCTCGATGCGTCAGCTCCAACGACGCGTCCAGGGCCAACAGCACTGGCGGAGTATCTCCAATGGGCGAAGCGTTGGCGATGTTACCGCCTAAGGTGCCTCGATTGCGCACTTGCTGCGAGCCCAGCCGGTGAAGCAGGTGGGCAAACGCTGGATAGTGCGCTTCAAACAGCGGCTCTAGCTGGGAGTAAGTGACGCCTGCACCGATCCACCAGCCGGACTTACCATTCAGAGCGGCCTCTTCGATATGGCGCAGCGATTCGACGTGGGTGACGTCGATCAATTGATTCAATGTGGCCAGCCGCTGAGTGTTTTCAAGCCACAGGTCGGTAGCGCCAGCCACCAAGCGGGCCGATGGGTAGCGGCGGCGAAGCGCCGTGAGTTCTTCCAACGTGGCGGGTTGGGCAAAAAGCGCGACGTCGTCGTCTGGTGTATTAGACGGACTCAGCGCCACGGTCGCTGGTTGGCTGGCGTCGAACCACTGCGGCGTTTGCCATGGATGAGACGACATGCTCAGGGCGGCATCCCGAATGGGGCGGTATCCGGTACAGCGGCAGAGGTTGCCACCCAGCGCTGCCTCCAGCCGTTCCGGCGTCAAGGGCGCCGGGCGTTTCTGCTGTTGGGTATGTAGTGTAAATAGCGACATGACGATACCCGGTGTACAGAAACCGCATTGGCTTCCGTGGCACTCGACCATTGCCCGCTGCGCAGGATGAAGCTCTCCGTTCGCTGATAGACCCTCTACGGTGAGTAGATGCTGGCCATGCAATTGGTGGGCAGGGGTAATGCAGGCGTTAAGGCTCAGAAAATCCGAGTCGGCCGGGCTTTTAATCGCGACGGTGCACGCGCCGCAATCCCCCGAAGCACAGCCCTCTTTCGTGCCGGTCATACCCAAATGATCGCGTAACAGCGTTAGAATACTGGTATCCGGGGGCACCTGACACTGGGTCGGGGTGCCATTGAGCAGAAACTCAATTGTTGCCATGCCAAACTCCGTTATGATTGTTCTGACCGATCGGTCAATAATGTTGAGCTTGGGACAAAACGGCGCCTCTTGCAAGAGTTTGTTAAATGAATGTGTCATGCACTTTTAGTGTGCATTTCGCTACAAAACGCACTGTGATGCGGCACGTTAACGAGACAACGATGACAAGTTCGCCTGAGAGCGATCAAAAGGAGCTTACTGAATGACGGTGGATACCGCGAACCCAGAAAACGCCAGCAGAGAACGCATCGAACAGACCATATTGAGCGCTGCAGAGCAGGTGTTTTCACAGCACGGTTATCGGGGGGCCAGTCTTCAAGCCATTGCCGATCAAGCCCAGTTGCCTAAGGCCAACATTCTCTACTACATGGGTAGCAAGCAGGCGCTTTACGTCCGTCTACTGAACCGAATGATGAGGCGCTGGAACGCGGTACTCGAAGATATCCATGAAGAGAGTGATCCCGCTCAAGTACTGAGCGATTTCATTCGCACCAAAATGGAGCTTGGGCAGCGCTATCCGGAAGGGTCCAAGCTCTTTGCTGCGGAAATTTTAGCGGGCGCTCCCTTTCTAAAAGAGTATCTATCAGGAGAGCTCAAAGCATGGGTGGCGTCTCGTGCGGCGATCATACGTGAGTGGTCGCGACAGGGAAAAATGGACGATGTGGACCCACGGTGGTTGATATTTCTGATCTGGTCAGCCACCCAGCACTACACGGAATATAGCGCCCAGGTGTCCGGCATCCTCGGGAAAGCGTCGCTAAGCGAAGCGGATTTGGCGTCCGTTTGCCAGTTTCTGGAACACGTCATTCTCAAAGGCTGCGGTATTGCAACCTCCGGCCATCTCACGCGCTGATTTATGAGTACATCGCTTCCTATCGATCAGCATTTAACGGCACTCGAGTGCGCATTGGCGGATCAGACGCGCTTGATTCTCGTGGCGCAGCCAGGGGCTGGTAAAACCACCCGCGTACCGCTAAGGCTTCTTGAGAGTGACTGGGCCAAGGGACAGAGGCTGCTGTTACTCGAGCCGCGGCGAGTCGCCGCCAAGCTTGCTGCCACTTTCATGGCCGACCAGCTCAATGAGCGCGTGGGCGAAACCGTTGGGTATCGAATGCGGGGCGATAGTCAGATCGGACCCCATACGCGGCTGGAAGTGGTCACGCAGGGGGTGCTGACACGCATGCTGCAAGAGGATCCGCTGTTAGAAGGCGTGGCAGGCATCATTTTTGACGAATTCCATGAGCGCAGCATCGAGGCAGATCTAGGATTGGCATTGGCACTCGATGTGCAAGAGAGCGTGCGCGATGATCTTCGACTGCTGGTGATGTCTGCCACATTGGACGTGACAGCGCTGACGCGGGTGTTGGGAAGTGAAACGCCCGTCATTGAAAGTCAGGGGCGGGCATTTTCCGTCGAGACTCACTACCGCCCACTGGCAACGAGCGAGTCGCTCACTGCCGCCGCGTTGAGAGTGATTCACGAAGCTCTGTCACGTCCCGTTAGTCAAGACATACTGGTCATATTGCCTGGCGTGGCGGAGATCTCTCAGCTCGTTGCTGCCGTGGACGGGAGCGCTTTGGATGTTGAGGCTCTACCGCTGCATGGCAGGTTGCCCTTGGATGCGCAGCAGGCTGCTATGAGACCTCATGGTGCGCGCCAGCGAGTGATCGTTTCGACGGCCATTGCCGAGTCCAGTGTCACCATCGATGGCGTGAACTGTGTCATCGATGCAGGGTTAGAACGCGTGCCGCTTTTCAATTCCCGGACGGGATTGACCAAGCTGACGACACGGCGTGTGAACAAAGCGAGCGCCGATCAACGTCGTGGACGCGCCGGTCGGCAACAGCCGGGGACGTGTTACAGGCTCTGGGCGGCTGAGCAGCCTCTGGTGGGGTACGCTGAGCCTGAAATACTGCAAGCCGACCTATCCAAATTGGCGTTAGAGCTGGCGCTGTGGGGCGTACGTGAGCCAGACGAGCTATCCTGGGTCACGTCACCTCCTGAAGGCGCATGGCGAACGGCTCAAGATCTCTTAAAACGGCTCTGCTTACGAGTGCCCAACGGTGGATTGACGCCGCTTGGTAAACAGAGTGCTGCACTTGCCCTGACACCGCGTTTAGCCGCCATGCTGCTGGGGGCGCGAACGCTGCAGGCAACGCCCTTGGCGTGCGCGTTGGCCGCGTTATTAGAGGGGAGGGAGCGGATTCAAGGTTCACTGCGTGATGCGCTGGTTCAGCGGCTTCGTCAGCCCTCGGCCTTTCCGCAGTGGCATCGGGAGGCGACCCGTTTGTCTCGGCTCATGGAAACTAAACTTCCATTGGAGATCGATCTTGAGCCGCTTGGCGCGTTACTTTGTCTGGCATACCCTGATCGCATCGCGCAACGTATGTCGCCTGGTCGTTTCAAGCTGGCGAACGGCAAAACGGCCACGCTGTCCGAAAATCATTCACTTGCACAGCAGGCTTGGCTCGTGGCGGTGGCGCTAGAGAGTGCGACCAGTGACGCCCGAATGTATTTGGCAGAGCCCATTACGCTTGCCACGCTAGAGAGCCTTTACCCTGATACGCAGCAGTGGGAAGAGCGAATACGCTGGTCGGAAGAGCAGGGCAGGCTGGTGGGAGATGCCGTTCAGCGGCATGGCGAACTCATCTTGGCCTCCCGGCCGTTACAGCAGTTGTCAGCTGAGGCGATGGAGCAGGCGCTTTTGACCGCGCTGAGACAGCGTCCTCACCTAGTGATGACCGACAACGTTCGCCAATGTCAGGGGCGTATGGCACTGCTCTCACGGATATGGCCCGAGCAGTGGCCCGATTGGTCCGAGACTGTCTTGCTGGGCACATTAGACATCTGGCTAGCGCCCTATGTCGTTGGGCTGACGCGCCTGGCTCAGGTCGAAAAGTTGCCATTTCATACCTGTTTATTGAACACGCTGGCGTGGGAGCAACAGCAGCAGATGGAGCGCTTGGTGCCGACGGCGCTAACCGCGCCAAGCGGCAATACCGTCGACCTCGATTACGCGCCGTGTCGTATAGAGGAGCAGTCGCCGATACTCGCGTTGAAGCTTCAGGAGGCTTTTGGTTGGCAGCACACGCCCACCGTCGTCGATGGGCGTGTGCCGATCACGCTTCACTTGTTGTCCCCGGCGAGGCGCCCGCTCCAAGTGACCCAAGATTTGCAGAGCTTTTGGGTCAATGGCTACCCCGAAGTACGCAAAGAGATGCGAGGGCGGTATCCAAAGCACCCATGGCCCGAAGATCCCTTATCCGCTCAAGCCACGGCACTTACCAAGCGACGCAAAGGATAAGCCGTTACTAGCATCAGTCGTTATCTTCATCGCTTCGCGGTGTGTCAGGGAGCTCACCCGGTTTACGATAGCGAACGCCGTCAGCACGAGGCTCTTCGTACTGGCGGTTCTCATCCTCGGCCACAACACCCAAGACGGTTTCTTGAGAACCATCCGGCCACGTATAGGTAGTGCAGCCAGCGAGCGATAGAAGAGGAAATAGGGCAACACATAGGGGCAACGCGATTCCACGATGCTTGGGCATAAAAGACTCCATTGACAACCCATTGCAGAATTAGCAAATGTCGGCTTAGTGTGAATTGGCCGACGATAGGCCGCAAGCTTAATTACGCTGCGGGCGTACTGATAAAAGATGGCGTAGGGTGTTAATAAAAAGCAGTCTACAGTGGTGTTCCTACATCGTGATCCTCTACAGCATTTTTCGCTTGCGCACTCAGGCGGGTTGCCTGCGTCAATGGCCTTATATGCCTATGTCTCCCTCGGCACTGCTTTTCTCACAGCATGATTCATGAAATTGCCTATCCTCAATGAGAGCCAGGTGCTCTACGACGGTTGCCCAATCGAGCATTAACCCACTCAACCGTGAGGAAAGCGCTATGTGGTCAGTGATCAAGTCAGTACTGGCAGCGCTCATAGGCGTCCAGAATGATCGTCAGCGGCAGCAGGATTTTTCTAGTGGCAAGCCTGCAATCTTCATCATAACGGCGGTCGCCGTCACGATTGTGTTCGTGCTAATGCTGCTTGGTGTGGCGATCTTTGCAGCAGGTTGAACCGTTGAGAAACATCACGCTTGTCGAGCGTGACGAATGCCATATGTTTTCTATACTCAAATGACATCACTTAATCCTGACCTAATAAAAGGGTTGGCGAGAACAACAATAACAAGGAGGCGGCTATGCACCTACCGTGGCGATGGCTTCTCACCATGTCCAGTGTCGCAAGTATCTCCCAAGTGCAAGCCAGTAGCTGGAATATGCCGGTCGGCGTAACGGATATCAGCCGCGATATCTTTGGCCTTCACATGACCATTTTCTGGGTATGTGTGGTGATTGGCGTCGTCGTCTTCGGTGTCATGTTTTACTCCTTGTTCCGCTATCGTCACTCCAAGGGAGCCAAGGCGGCCCGCTTTCATGAACACACCTCCGTGGAGGTGCTCTGGACGGCCATTCCGATCCTGATACTGGTCGGCATGGCGGTGCCCGCGACGGCCACGCTCAAAAACATGTATGACGCTTCTGAAGCTGACCTGGATATCATGATTACCGGTCAGCAGTGGCGCTGGCGCTACGAATACCTGGGTGAGGATGTTGCGTTCACTTCCAACCTAAGCACCAGCCGCGAACAGATCCGTGGCGAAGAAGAGAGAAGCGAGCATTATCTACTCGATGTGGATGAGCCTCTCGTGCTGCCTATCAATCGCAAAGTGCGCTTTTTGATGACGTCCGATGACGTCATCCACTCTTGGTGGGTGCCCGAGCTGGCCGTCAAACAAGACACGATTCCTGGGTTCATTAACGAAAACTGGGTTCAGATCAACGAGCCCGGCATATATCGCGGGCAGTGTGCCGAACTATGCGGAGTCAATCATGGCTTCATGCCCATCGTGGTGCATGCCATGGAGGAAGCGGAGTTCGAGACGTGGCTTGAAGAGCGTAAAGCTGCTGCCGAGCAGGAAGCGATGGGGGTCGATCGTGAGTGGGCGATGGAAGAGCTCATGGCTCGTGGCGAAACCGTCTATCAATCCATCTGCTCCTCTTGCCATCAAAGTGAAGGGCAGGGGGCTCCCCCCGCGTTCCCCGCGCTTGCAGGCAACGAACAGTTGATCAATGACTTGGATTGGCATTTAGGCCGTGTCATCAACGGCGTGTCGGGCGCGGCCATGCCAGCCTTCCGTAGTACGCTGAATCCGGTAGAGATAGCTGCGGTGGTGACATACACGAGAAATGCCTGGGGCAATGATACGGGGGATATCGTTCAGCCAGCGGCAGTGGCCGAACGTATCGCGCAATAAGCGTTAAACAACGTCTTCTAATAATACGATAAAGTGCGGAGAGACTTATGGCGCCCAAACTACCTCCACAACACCCGCTGCAGCACAGTTCGACGGCCGTTGCGGGCAGCCAGTCTCAGGAGGGGCACGCTCACCACGCCCCACCCAAAGGCATCTTGCGATGGTTGCTGACCACCAATCATAAAGAGATTGGGTCCCTGTATTTAATTTTCTCACTGACGATGTTTTTTGTCGGTGGGATCTTTGCGCTGGTGGTGAGAGCGGAGCTATTCCAACCCGGTTTACAGCTGGTCGAGCCTGAGTTCTTTAATCAAATGACCACGATGCACGGCTTGATTATGGTCTTTGCGGCCGTGATGCCCGCTTTTACGGGGCTCGCCAACTGGATGATTCCCCTGCAAATTGGCGCGCCAGACATGGCGTTACCGCGACTCAACAACTTCAGTTTTTGGCTTTTACCCGTTGCCTTTGCTCTACTGCTTTCTACCTTACTGATGCCGGGCGGCGGCCCTAATTTCGGCTGGACCTTCTACGCGCCTTTATCGACGACCTATGCGCCGGCTTCCACGACGTTTTTTATCCTGGCGCTGCATATCGCGGGGATTAGTTCGATTTTAGGTGCCATCAACATCATCGCGACCATTCTCAACATGCGAGCCCCTGGTATGCGGATGATGGACATGCCGCTGTTCGTCTGGACATGGCTCATCACGGCCTTTCTGTTGATCGCCGTCATGCCGGTATTGGCGGGGGTCATCACCATGATGTTGATGGATATCAACTTCGGTACCAGCTTCTTCGATGCTGCGGGTGGGGGAGATCCCGTGCTGTTCCAGCATCTGTTCTGGTTCTTTGGGCACCCGGAAGTTTACATCATGATACTGCCAGCGTTTGGGATCGTGTCAGCCATCATTCCTACGTTTGCGCGTAAACCGCTGTTTGGCTACGCCTCGATGGTATATGCCACTGCGGCCATCGCACTGCTTTCGTTTTTGGTTTGGGCCCACCATATGTTCATCGTCGGTCTACCGCTGACCGCCGAGCTGTTCTTCATGTACTCCACCATGCTGATCGCCGTGCCCACGGGGGTCAAGGTGTTCAACTGGGTGACCACGCTGTTTCGGGGTTCGATCAGTTTTGAACCACCCATGCTGTTTGCGCTGGCGTTCGTCGTGCTATTCACCATAGGCGGCTTTTCAGGGCTGATGCTGGCGATTGCCCCTGCCGATTTCCAGTACCACGACACCTATTTCGTAGTGGCACATTTCCACTACGTACTCGTGCCTGGCGCTATTTTCGCCATCATGGCAGGCGTGTACTACTGGTTACCTAAGTGGACGGGGCACTACCCCAACGAACGTCTGGCGCAGTGCCATTTCTGGTGCTCCATCATTGGCGTCAACCTGACTTTTTTCCCGATGCACTTCGCCGGGTTGGCAGGTATGCCAAGGCGTATTCCCGATTATGCGCTGCAGTTTGCCGACTTCAATCTGCTATCCAGCATTGGGGCGTTTTTCTTTGGTGCCTCACAGCTCCTCTTTGTACTTGTGGTCGTGCTCTGCGTGCGAGGCGGGCAGAAAGCCCCTGCGAAAGCTTGGGAAGGCGCCGTAGATTTAGAGTGGAGCGTGCCCAGCCCGGCGCCGTTGCATACGTTTGACACGCCTCCCGTCTTTCATCGTGCCCAAACTCATGACTAAGCAGTGAGTGTCGGCTTAGGTGGAGGTATGAGCATGGCGATCGAGGGGTATCAAGAAGCGGGAGTGAGAAAAACGGTCGTGCGAAGCGTGGCGGCCCTGGTAGGGATGTTTGCCTTTGCATTCGCCTTGGTGCCCCTCTATGACGTGTTTTGCAAGGTGACCGGATTGAACGGCAAAGTCGATACTACTGCCCAGGCCATCGTACATGAGGAGGTCGATCAGTCGCGCTTCGTCACGGTGCAGTTCATTACTCGTGGCAGTGCCGGTTTACCCTGGCAAATGAGCGTCGAAACGCGGCAAATGCGCGTTCATCCAGGGCAAACGGCAGAGGTGGATTTTACGTTCACCAACAACAGTGCCGTCGAGAGTTGGGGGCGAGCCGTGCCTAGCGTGTCTCCCTCCAGTGCCACGACACATTTACGCAAGGTCAGCTGTTTTTGTTTTCAAGAGCAGCAACTGCAGGGAGGCGAACGGCTCACCATTCCGCTCGTTTTTCAGTTGGCCAGAGACCTGCCTGAAGAGATCAACACCATCACCTTGGTATACACCCTATACCCAGTACAGCGCATAGCGCTCCAGACGGTCCAAAACAATAACTCGGCGGGGGATAACATATGAGCAGCGGCAGCTACTACGTTCCTGCTACCAGTCGGTGGCCCATTTTAGGTTCACTGGCGCTTGGCGCCATGATGGTGGGTATCGGTATTCAGTTGGTGCACGATACCGGAGCGCCACTGATGGTCATCGGTGTCCTGGGGGTAGTGAGTGTGATGGGTCTGTGGTTTCGCGATGTCATTCATGAATCCATGGGAGGCCTCTATGATGCTCAGATGGACCGGTCATTTCGCTGGGGGATGGGCTGGTTCATTTTTTCCGAGGTGATGTTTTTCGCCGCCTTTTTTGGTGCCTTGTTCTATATCAGAACCTTCACGTTGCCATGGCTCGGTGGTGAGGGGGCCAAAGGTGTATCAGCGCTGCTTTGGCCAGATTTCGTGCCGCAGTGGCCGCTGCTCAATCCGCCCGATGCGTCGGTATCAGGGCCGACCAGCGTGCTTAGCCCTTGGCAACTGCCTCTGGTCAATACGCTCATACTCGTGACGTCCAGTATCACGCTGACCGTCGCACATGAGGCTCTTAAACTGGGCTACCGGCAAACCTGTCGCAACTGGCTGGCGGGTACGGTGCTGTTGGGTATCTGCTTTATCGTCATTCAAGGTGTCGAGTATTACGAGGCTTATCACCACTATGGCATCACCTTGGAGGCGGGGATTTTCGGCGCTACCTTTTTCATACTCACGGGTTTCCATGGCCTTCATGTGATCATTGGCACTCTGATCTTGGCAAGCATGCTCGTGAGGATCGTCAAAGGCCACTTTGCTAACGATCACCATTTTGGCTTTGAAGCGGCCTGTTGGTACTGGCACTTCGTGGACGTGGTCTGGGTGGGGCTCTTTATTTTCGTCTATGTGTTCTAGGAGGCTATCCAAGCTCGCCTGATAAAAAGCCAATGAGAAGCAGTGCCACCAGCAGGCAAGCGAGAGCAATACGCCATTTCAGTGATATGAGCAGGCGCCTGGAAGTGCTGTCATCACGAAGCAAAAAGCCTGCGCCTGCGGCAAGGCTGGCCACCATTCCGATAAATACCACGGCGATGAGTAGTTTTAACCACATGATCAAGCCCTCTCGTTATCCAGTCAGACTTTATGTTTGGTATTTGTTCTGGGGTGTGGTGGTCACGCTCGGTCTCGTCTTAGGACTATGGCAGTGGGAGCGGGCGGATGACAAGCGCGAATTATTGGCCAGCAGAGCGGCTGCTCCTGTGATGATCGAGCCCACCGATACACCCGTCGAAGGCGCACAGGTACATTTACGTGGCAGATATCTGTCGGAGCATACGCTCTATTTAGACAATCGAATGACGGGAGGTCGGTTGGGCGTTGCGGTGCTTACACCGCTCAGAGATAGGTACGGGCAGCTATGGTTGGTTCAGCGAGGGTTTTTAGAAACGGGGCCCAGCCGAGAGGCACCCTCTACATCGACGCCTGTAGGCATGATCGACGTCTCTGGGGAGTGGCAGAATGCACAAGTACAAGGCCCCCTTTATGGCGCTAATCGAGAGGGCGTCAGGCTTCAACAGCTTAGCCTTATGCCATGGGAGTCGACGCTAGGCGCATTCAGTCATCAAGGGTGGCTGCATGCAGAGGAGGGAGCCGGTACGCTGACACCTTGGTGGGAGCCAAGTGTGATGCCGCCCAGCCGTCATCTTGGCTATGCCGTGCAGTGGTGGGCGTTGGCCTTAACGGCTTTCATGATCATGCTGTTGGGTGGACACCGTTTGGTCGCCGACAATCGCGAACGCTATCTAGGAGGACGCTAATATGCCACCCCATCGTCCCGTACGCTATCCAAGAACCAAGCTGCTGCTACTGTTCGTGATTTTTGCTGCTCCCATTGTCACCGCTTGGGGGATGGTGACTTGGCATGTGGGCATTCCTCAAGCGCACACCGCCCATGGCCAAGTCACGCTGGACGTTCCTTCTTTATATGAATGGCCATTGACGTGGCCGGCGCCTGCCTCTGAGCGGTGGACGCTGGTATTCGATTGCGGCGCGCACTGTGAACAAAAGCAGGACGAGCTTTGGCGTTTACACCGCGCCTTGGGGCGGGAGGCACCACGCCTGCAGCGATTGAGAATCGGTGGGGAAGCCACTGCATTGCCGGGCGAAACGGTGACCAGTTGGCAACGTTCCCCTGCGTGGGGTGACGCCAGCAGCGTGTGGTTGTTCGACCCGATGGGTAGGCCCGCCCTTGCTTTTGACGACGCAACGGCTGCCGCCGACATCCTCGATGACATACGTCATTTGTTTAAAGTCAATCCACTATAGCCCGTGCCCGGCTACTCTTAGCCGTAAGGAACTATGATGCATAGCGACCCACAGCGCCGTCTTCGCTGGCTTGTATGGTTGACGTTGTCAGGTACGTTACTCACTGCCTGCGTGATATTGGTAGGTGCGTGGACGAGATTGGTAGATGCCGGGTTAGGCTGTCCGGACTGGCCAGGTTGCTATGGAAAGCTCATCGTCCCCGATAGTGAACATGCGGCGCTCCAGCATCCTGATGCCCCGTTAGAACCTTTCAAAGCGTGGGTAGAAATGGCGCACCGCTACGTGGCGAGCTTTCTAGGCGTCATCGTGCTCAGCGTGGTGGCATTGGGTTGGCCACTGCGAACGCGTAAGGGGTATCCGTGGCGTCTCAGCCTGTCACTATTGCTCGTCATTCTCGTGCAAGGCGCGTTTGGTGCCTTTACCGTTACCCTCAAGCTGTGGCCGCAGGTGGTCACGCTTCACCTGCTGGGTGGACTCAGCGTTTTAATGGTGTTTTTCTGGTTGCATCTTCGGTTGCGCAGTATTCGGCAAGGAAGCGTTTCCTCGGGCGCTGCAGGCAACGTGCTCTGGTACGCTGCTGGCGGGGTACTAGTGCTTCAACTCGCGCTAGGCGGCTGGGTGACCAGTAACTACGCCGGTATTGCTTGCCAAGGATTTCCAACTTGTAACACGCAATGGTGGCCCAGTATGGATCTCAGTGAAGGGTTCCACCTAACACAAACCGTTGGTCCCAATTATCTTCATGGTCAATTGCATGCCGATGCCCGCACGGCGATTCACATGGTACATCGGCTGGGGGCGCTTTTGTTGGGTATGACGCTACTGCTGCTCTGGTGGCGTTACCGGCACATCAAACAAGTTGCGAATGCACTGGTGGGTGTGCTGTGTGCCTATACGCTCCAAGTGGGGCTAGGTGTCGCTAACGTGCTGTTGTGGCTGCCGCTTTGGCTAGCGTTACTCCATACCGCTGGCGCTGTAGCACTCGTGTTGAGTCTTGGATGGGCTTGGTGGTGTTGGTGCTATCGTGTCAGTGTGCGGGAGATGGCGTACTCTATGCCACAGAGAGACGAGTTGGCTTCTCGTTACAGCTAAGCGTGGGTTTAGAGGTTTTAGAGGGGAGTGACAGTGAATGGTGTTGGTCTAACTCCGCTAATTAGGTGTACAATTCTCGTTAAGCTATTTATTTCCCAGTCAGTAGGGGCTTTATGAGTTCAACGGTTGCACTTTTACTGCTCGTCGTCGCCGTTTTGATCATTATCGGTTTGGGAGGCTATGCCTACAAGCTTCGTAATGAGGTGAAGCGCCGCGAGGCATTTCGTTTGGACGAAGAGCGTCGTGCCCAACAGAATAGCCTGGAAAATCTCGATTACGTCGTCAGTGCCCTCGTCCAAGAGCAGGTCGATATCACCGAGGGTTCTTGGCGCTGTAAAGTGTTACTCGAGATCATCGACCCAAGCCTTGCTGAGCGTCCTGAATTCCAAGCGTTTGCGGACGTCTATCATCGTACGCGTCACTTGAAGACTCACTCAGCACGTAAGCAGTTGACCCCTAGGGAAAGAATGCAAGAAGACAAGGAGCGGCTCGCCGTCGAAGACGAGATGCGCCCTGCGGTGCTTGCGGCTGCGGCGGCAGTGATTAAATGGCGCGCTAAAGGCCCCTCCGCTCTGCATTGAAATTTTTTTAATGCCAACGATGTCAGCTTTGCTATGCTGGTAGGGTCGGTATTGGCAAGAAGTTGATATCTCGGCATTGTTGCCTTCTAGCGCTGAAACGTTAATGATAGGCACCTTGTTCGTTTCATGGGGTAGGGTTCCTAGACCTGAAACAGAACAGCGAAAAATGGATGCTCTCGCCATAAGAAGCATTGGATAGATTTGGTCTTTTAGACCATGTCAGCATTGGATCAAGAAGGAGTCTTGCATGAAAAAATCAACGACTGGCTTGCTCATCGGTTCTGCATTAGTCGTCGGCCTATCAGGCTGCGCTAGCTCGGCCTCTCAGTCTTCCAGCCAAGACGGCGCCAACAGCGGTCAAAGCTGGTATCAGCACCCGGCCGTCTGTGGCCTGGCGGGCAGCATCATTGGCGGCAGCATCGGTTACGCCACCAGCAGCAGCTCTGATGAAGACGCGGGCGCTGCGACGGGTGCCGCTGCGGGTGCTGCGATCGGCGGCCTGCTGTGTGCAGACCGTACGCCTGAGCCGGTAGCACCTCAGTGCCCGAGCTATGGCGAAGTGCCTGCTGGTGTTGCTGTTGATGCCGAAGGCTGCCCGCTGGACTCCGACGGTGACGGCGTGCCGGACTACCGCGACCAGTGCCCGGGTACCCCGGCTGGCGTCGAAGTCAATGCCAACGGTTGCCCGCTGGATTCCGATAACGACGGCGTTCCGGACTATCGCGACCAGTGCCCGGACACTCCCGCTGGTGTAGAAGTTAACGCCCTGGGTTGCCCGGCGAGCGTTGTGCTGCGTGAAGTCAACTTCGAGTTTGATTCTGCTCAGCTGACTGCCAACGCGCAAAACGTTCTGAACGGCGTTGCTGAGCGTCTGGTGAACAACCCTGACGTACGTGTCAGCATTGAAGGCCACACCGATGCTCGTGGCTCTGACCAGTACAACAAGGATCTGTCACAGCGTCGTGCAGAGTCTGTGGCTGCTTACCTGAATCAGCGCGGCGTAGAAGCTGACCGCATGCGTGCGATTGGTTACGGTGAAGAGCGTCCGGTAGCGACTAACGACACTGAAGAAGGTCGTTTCCAGAACCGTCGCGTAGAACTGGATGAGTGGAACTAATTCACTCGACTGTACCCTCAATGGGTAGTGTCGTCGGCGTCAGCGTCGACGACACCCTTTGATACAGAACGGGAGGCTCATGCCTCCCGTTTTATTTTACGATGTCATAAAGTCTGATAGGCTTGGCAGCCTTTAATACGTGCTGAACACCCCCGACCATTGATAGCGAAATGTGATCCTTGGTATGGATCACCACTGCGCTCAAGGAATACTTGAATGCCCATAGTGACACTGCCGGATGGCAGCCAAAGAACGTTCGAAGCACCCCTCTCTATTATGCAGCTAGCAGAGTCCATTGGCCCTGGTTTGGCCAAGGCCTGCGTGGCGGGCAAAATAGACGGTGTGCTGGTGGATGCCGCTGACATCATCGAGCAGGATGCCGACGTTTCCATCATTACTGCCCGTGATGAAGAGGGTTTAGAGATTATTCGTCACTCGTGTGCCCATTTGATTGGTCACGCAGTGAAGCAGCTTTACCCAGAGGCCAAAATGGCCATTGGGCCTGTGATCGATGATGGCTTCTATTACGACATCGATTTTGGTAAATCGGTAACGCCTGAAGACATGGACGCCATCGAAAAGCGCATGCAAGCGCTGATCGATCATGAGTACGATGTCATTCGAGAGTACGTTGATCGCGATCAGGCGATGGCTACCTTCGAAAAGCGGGGTGAAACCTACAAGCAGGAAATCATCCGCGGCATTCCGGAAGGCGCAACGATCCGTTTGTACCATCATGAGGAGTACACGGATATGTGCCGTGGCCCTCACGTTCCCAATACGCGTCATTTGAAGGCCTTCAAATTGACGAAGTTGGCCGGTGCTTACTGGCGTGGCGATGCTTCCAACCCAATGCTGACCCGTATCTATGGAACGGCGTGGGGCGATAAAAAGCAGTTAAAGGCCTACTTGAAGCGCCTGGAAGAAGCGGAAAAACGCGATCACCGCAAGTTGGCGCGGAAGATGGACTTGTTCCACCTTCAAGAAGAAGCGCCGGGTATGGTCTTTTGGCACCCTAATGGCTGGACCATGTACCAAGCGTTAGAAGAGTACATGCGCAACATTCAGCGTGAGCACGGCTATCAAGAGATCAAAACGCCCCAGGTGGTGGATCTGTCGCTGTGGAAGAAATCGGGTCACTGGGGGCATTACAGTGAGCTAATGTTCACCACTGAGTCTGAAAAGCGTGAATACGCGGTCAAGCCGATGAACTGCCCGTGTCACGTTCAGGTGTTCAATCAAGGCCTCAAAAGCTACCGTGACCTTCCGCTGCGCTTGGCAGAATTTGGTAGCTGTCACCGCAATGAACCTTCGGGTTCCCTGCATGGTCTGATGCGAGTGCGCGGCTTTACTCAAGACGATGCCCATATTTTCTGCACGGAAAGTCAGATTCAGGCCGAGGCCGAGGCCTTCATTGCGCTAACGCTGCAAGTTTATAAAACGCTGGGTTTTGAAGACGTCGAGCTCAAGCTATCTACGCGTCCCGAAGACTTTCTGGGTGAAGCCGAGATGTGGGATCGGGCCGAGCAGGGGCTTGAGGCAGCGCTCAATGCGACTGGTTTGGCGTGGGAGCTGCAGCCGGGCGAAGGGGCTTTCTATGGTCCTAAAATTGAATTTGCGTTAAGAGATTGTCTGAATCGTGTTTGGCAGTGTGGTACTCTTCAGCTAGATTTTAACTTGCCAGGGCGTTTAGGGGCGCAATACGTCGACGAAGACGGTACGCGTAAAACCCCTGTGATGCTGCATCGTGCTATTCTGGGATCCTTTGAGCGATTCCTGGGTATACTGATCGAGCATTATGCAGGCGCAATGCCGTTATGGTTGGCACCGCAGCAAGCGGTTCTCATGACCATTACCGATGCGCAGCGTGATTATGCGCTCGATTTAGAGCAGCGCCTGCAAAAAAGTGGCTTACGGATCAAGGCGGACTTGAGGAACGAGAAGATCGGCTTTAAAATCCGTGAGCATACGTTACAGAAAGTTCCCTATCTCCTTGTGGTAGGAGATAAGGAAGTCGAAGCTGACTCAGTGGCCGTGCGAACTCGCAGCGGCGAAAACCTCGGTACCATGACCGTCGATGAATTCATCGAACGTTTTAGTGCAGAGCGAGCAGCCCTGGCGACATCGTCAATTGCCTAAGGAGACGGAGCGATCAAGCGAAGCAATCAGCGCGGGCGTCCACAAGACAAGCGCCCACCAATGAACGAGCGTATTACCGAAGAAGAAGTGCGTTTAATCGATGCCGACGGTGAGCAGTTGGGCGTAGTGCCCACCACTGAGGCTCTTGAACGTGCGGAAGCAGCCGGTTTAGATCTCGTGCAAATTTCGAATGCCGATCCGATCGTTTGTAAGATCATGGATTACGGCAAATTCGTTTTTGAGACCAAAAAGCAAAAAGCGGCTCAAAAGAAGAAGCAAAAGCAAATCCAGGTCAAGGAAGTCAAATTCCGTCCTGGCACCGACGAAGGCGATTATCAGGTGAAACTCAAAAACCTGACCCGCTTCTTGGAAGGTGGTGACAAGGGTAAGGTCACATTGCGCTTCCGCGGTCGTGAAATGGCGCACCAAGACATCGGCCGTAAGCTGATGGAACGGATTGCGTCAGACCTGGAAGAGATCGGAGCGGTGGAGTCTTTCCCGAAAATGGAAGGCCGCCAGATGATCATGATTCTTGCCCCGAAAAAGAAGTGATCCAACGGCGAAGTCAACGGGCTAGCGCTTAGGCGCTAGTCGGCCCTGGGTTTTCTAAAAAATATCGAGCGGAGTTTTCTCATGCCGAAAATCAAAAGCAACAGCGGCGCTGCCAAGCGCTTCAAAAAGACTGCGAATGGCTTCAAGCATAAACAGTCTTTCCGTAGCCACATCTTGACCAAGAAGTCGACCAAGCGTAAGCGTCAGCTGCGTGGCATGAAGCAGATCCATGCTTCCGACAAAGCGCTGATCCAGCGCATGCTGCCGAACCTGTAAGGTCGAATTTTCTTATCTGAGTGCCTCTAGCCTCAGTCATAAAGTCAGGAGTGTGTTATGACCCGTGTTAAGCGTGGCGTAGTTGCCCGTCGTCGCCATAAAAAAGTTCTGAAGCAGGCCAAAGGTTACTATGGTGCACGTTCGCGTGTTTTCCGTGTAGCCAAACAGGCTGTTATCAAAGCCGGTCAGTATGCGTACCGTGACCGCCGCAACCGCAAGCGCCAATTCCGTGCGCTGTGGATTCAGCGTATCAACGCTGGTGCGCGCATCAACGGCATGTCTTACAGCCGCTTCGTTGGCGGTCTGAAGAAAGCCGGTATTGAAATCGACCGTAAAGTATTGGCCGACCTGGCAGTACACGAAAAAGCAGCATTTGCTGCTATCGTGGAAAAAGCCAAGGCTGCCCAATAAGGTCATTTGCACTGAGCTGATGCCAGTGTGAAATGACAGAGGTCATTTCAGTGTGACCCATGCAGGGGAAGAGCAGCCGCTCTTCCCCTGTTTTTTTGTCACCTTCAACATGCCAGCCATCCTCAGAGATGGAATCGCTTAATTCGGAGTAAATCGGATGGATCACCTTCCTACTCTGGTGTCAGAGGCCCGCGATGCTATTCAAGCTGCGCAGAGCGTCTCAGCGCTAGATGAGTTGCGCGTACGTTACTTAGGTAAGAAAGGCGAAGTGACGGCCTTGTTGAAAGGGCTGGGCAAGCTGTCGGCAGAAGAGCGCCCTGCGGCTGGCGAGCAAATCAATCAGGCCAAGCAGACGCTGTCGAGTGAGATCGATGCCAAGCGTCAGCAACTGGAGAGCGAAGCGCTCAATGCCCGATTAGCGGCTGAGCGAATTGACGTCACGTTACCTGGTCGAGGCCAAGAGAGCGGCGGGCTTCACCCCGTTACCCGTACGCTGGAGCGTATCGAAGCGTTGTTTACGCGTATTGGTTACGATGTGGCCGTGGGTCCCGAGATCGAAGACGACTATCACAATTTCGAAGCGCTCAATATTCCTGCTCACCATCCGGCGCGCGGAATGGCGGATACCTTTTATTTCGATGCGACTCGCCTGTTACGCACTCATACGTCTCCGGTGCAAGTGCGCACCATGAAGAGCAGTGAGCCGCCCATTCGTATCGTCTGCCCTGGGCGCGTCTACCGTAGCGATTCGGACTTGACCCATACGCCCATGTTCCATCAGGTCGAAGGTTTGCTGGTGGATGAAGGCGTCAGTTTTGCCGACTTGAAGGGAACGATCGAAGATTTCCTGCAGGCGTTCTTCGAGCGTGACGATTTGTCGGTTCGCTTTCGCCCCTCGTACTTCCCCTTCACGGAGCCCTCTGCTGAGGTCGATATTCAGTGCGTGATGTGTAGCGGTCATGGCTGTCGTGTCTGCTCCCATAGCGGCTGGTTGGAAGTCATGGGTTGCGGCATGGTTCACCCTGAGGTATTTCGGCACTCCGGTATCGATACCGAGCGCTATACGGGTTTTGCCTTTGGGATGGGCGCTGAACGTTTGGCGATGCTTCGATACGGCGTTAATGATCTGCGCTTGTTCTTTGAAAACGATCTGCGCTTTCTTCGTCAATTCACCTAAGACCGCTGCCAGCGACGGGAATCAACATGAAATTTTCAGAACAGTGGCTGCGTGAATGGGTAGCTCCGCAGCTGGAAACGCAGGCCATGGCCGACCAGATCACCATGGCGGGCCTTGAAGTAGATGCCGTTGAGCCGGTCGCCGCTGCTTTTAGCGGTGTGGTCGTGGCTGAAGTGCTGACCAAAGAGAAGCATCCCGATGCCGATAAGCTCAATGTCTGTACCGTCAATGACGGGACGAGTGAGCCTGTGCAAGTGGTGTGTGGTGCGCCCAACGTCGACGTAGGGCAGAAAATTCCCTTTGCCCAGGTGGGGGGTGTTTTGCCAGGGGATTTCAAAATCAAGAAAGCCAAGCTGCGTGGCGTTGAATCCCGCGGCATGATCTGCTCGGCTTCAGAGTTGGGGTTGGAGGAGGAAACCTCTCCAGGCATTCTGGTACTGCCCGAGTCGGCGCCGGTTGGTACGCCTTTCCGTGACTACATGCAGCTCGATGATATGACCATCGAGGTGGATTTGACGCCGAACCGCGGCGACTGCCTCAGCATCAAAGGGCTGGCCAGAGAAGTCGGCGTCCTTAACCGTCTGCCGGTGCACGGTCCGGACATGACCGAGGTCGAAGCCACCATCGATACGACTTTCCCCGTTGTGGTCGATGCGCCAGAGCAGTGCCCTCGCTACGTGGGGCGGGTGATCGAAGGCGTGAAAGTGGATGCCGAAACACCGCTCTGGATGGTCGAGCGCCTGCGTCGCAGCGGCGTGCGCTCCATCGATCCGGTGGTGGATGTCACCAACTACGTCATGCTAGAGCTTGGCCAGCCGTTACACGCATTCGATCGCGATCATTTGCAGGGCGGTGTTACCGTGCGTCTGGCCAAAGACGCCGAACGCTTGACGTTGTTGGATGGCCAAGAGGTCGCTTTGCGCCCCGAAACGCTCGTCATTGCCGATGAGCGAGGTCCTCTGGCGATGGCTGGTATCATGGGGGGCGAGAACTCTGGGGTTAGCGCAAATACACAGACTATTTTCCTAGAGTCGGCGTTCTTTGCGCCGCTTGCGATTGCTGGGCAGGCGCGCTCTTACGGGCTGCACACCGATGCATCGCACCGTTTCGAACGTGGCGTCGATCCTGAGCTCCCCGTCATGGCAGTCGAGCGTGCCACACAGCTTCTGTTGGAGATCTGTGGTGGTCAGGCGGGGCCGGTGGTAGAGACCGTTAGCGAGGAACACTTGCCCGCACCGCGTGCGATTACGCTGCGTGAAGCTCGTCTTGAAAGCGCGCTTTCCAAGCAGCTATCGGCGGACGATGTGACCGATATTCTCCAGCGTCTTGGGCTGGCCGTGGATAAGCAGGCGGAAGGTTGGTCGGTGGTCGCGCCTAGTTGGCGGTTTGACGTCGCCATCGAGGAAGACCTCATCGAAGAAGTGGCGCGTATTCATGGCTACAACAACCTACCAGTGCGTCGTCCTGCCGCCCGATTGGCGCTGCGATCCGCGAACGAAGCCAGCTTGACCCAGTCGCAGTTGCGTAACCAAATGGTCGCCCGCGGCTTCCAAGAAGCAGTGACGTACAGCTTCGTTGCACCTGATCTGCAGGCTGCAATGCTACCCGACGCGGTTTCTCCCGTGCTCGCTAACCCGATCTCATCGGATCTGTCGGTGATGCGTGCCAGTCTCTTTCCCGGTTTGGTGCGAGCGCTCGAGCACAACCTGAATCGTCAGCAGACGCGTGTGCGTATTTTTGAAACGGGCTTGGTGTTCAATGGGCCGTTGGATCACTTGACTCAGGTGCCGATGATGGGCGCACTGGTTTGTGGTGGTCGCGAGGCGGAAGGGTGGAATGGTGCCAAGGCGCAGGTGGACTTCTATGACCTGAAGGGCGATCTAGAGAGTCTACTGGCCATGGGCGGCGCTCAGGACGAGTGGCGCTTCGAACCCGGAGAGCACCCTTCGCTGCACCCAGGGCAAACAGCGCAGCTCTTCCACCAGGGTAAACCAGCAGGCTGGATTGGTACGCTACATCCGCAAGTGCGAGCGACATTGGGCCTCAAGGTCGATGCCGTGCTGTTCGAGGTCCGTTTGGATGCGCTGAGCCAAGGGGCGATTCCGGCGTTCGAACCGCTGTCCCGCTATCCAGAGGTGCGTCGTGACTTGGCGTTCATCCTCAAAGATGCCACGCCAGTGCAAGCGCTGTTGGATTGCGCTAAAGCCAAGGCAGGGGATTACCTGAAAGACATAAAGCTATTTGATGTCTATGCTGGTAAAGGCGTGGCCGAAGGTTATAAGAGCATTGCATTGGGCTTGACCTGGCAACACGCTTCGCGCACGCTAAATGATGAAGAAATCAATCAGTTGGTCGACTCGATCATTACTAACGTGCGAGCCGAATTAGATGCCGAACTTCGCGGCTAACTAAGCTATGCCATGACACGACGCTTATCACGTTCTTGGCAATGCGTATGCTACATGGAGGAGCCCTATGGGTGCGTTGACCAAAGCAGAGCTAGCTGAGCATTTACACACAGAGCTGGCGCTGTCGAAGCGAGAAGCAAAAGCGATGGTAGAGGCGTTCTTTGAAGAAATTCGCGCCTGTTTGCGTGAGAACGAACAGGTGAAACTGTCGGGCTTTGGCAACTTTGACCTACGTGATAAGCGTGAGCGGCCAGGACGAAACCCCAAGACCGGTGAGGAGATTCCCATTTCTGCTCGGCGTGTCGTCACGTTTCGCCCCGGTCAGAAGCTCAAGCAGCAGGTGGAGCGCTACGCGAGTAGCCAGTAGTATCACCCTGCCATGGCTGCCCAACGAAAAGGAGTGCCGTCAGGCACTCCTTTTTTGCATCACTCATATGGGCTTCTGGATGTGTCGTAATGAGTGCGAAGTTAAATACCGCGTCCTTCAATCAGCCAAGTGATCACGACTTTAATGACGTAGCCCAGCATGCCAGCGCCTAGCACGACAAACAGCATGATCGTGCCAAACTTGCCAGCGTTCGATTTTTTGGCCAAATCCCAAATGATGAAACACATAAAGATGATCAAGCCACCCACCATGATGGGCGTGATCCATGTCTCGAAGGCCTGCTGCATAAGCGCTCCTGTTACGCAATTGTCGAAGCCCCACGTGGGGCGTGCGTCGTTTTTGCCAGTCGTGTTAATATTTGAGCAAATTCATCAGGTATTTGTCGACTGAACTTTGTGGAGATCACAACGTAAGGTGCGACACCATTGCCTAGGAGTAGAACAATGCCGACGTTAACCATTCTGGTGGGCACCATGTATGGCGGTGCATTGGATGTGGCGGAACAGGTCAAGCCTCTGTTTGAACAGGCTGGTTATGCTGTCGACATCTCTGAGCAGCCAACGGTTGAGGATATTACCCAGAGAAATGACCTGACCCTGTTCTGTGTTTCGACCACCGGCAGTGGGGATTTTCCCGGTAATTTCGTTCCCTTTGTACGCAGCCTGAAAGACCAAAGCCCTTCACTTACAGGATTGCGTTATGGCCTCATTGCGCTAGGTGACAGCTCCTATGGGGACACGTTTTGCGGCGCGGGCCGGGCGCTGGATGACCTCCTTCAAGACCACGGTGCTCAACGGTTAGGTGAGCGTCTTGAAATCGATGCCATGGAAACCTTCATGGCCGATGATGCTGCGCTACCTTGGGTCGAGGAGTGGATCGAAACTCAGCAGCTGAAGGTCGTTTAACATGCAGCGAGCGCTTTACTCCCCTGAGCGGGTCAGCGTGGCACTGGGGTTGTGCGTCGTGATGCTGTCCGCATTGCCACGTTACATGGCGGGCGGGCACGAAACTCGCCAGACGCTACTGCTGATAGCTTTGGTGTTCGTAGCAGGTGCTGCCATCTTTCAGTGGAAGATGTTGTCACTTGAAGCCCGGCAAGCAGTGCCGCCATTGCTTAAGCGCTTGGCCATGATGCTGGTGTTGGGGGCTTTGGTAATGGGAGCCTGGCATGCCGTGTTTACCGAATGGATCAGTTGGCAGGTCTTCATCTCCCACGCGACGACCTGTGGCCTCCTGCTGCATGCGGTATCGTTATGGTGGCCAGCGCGTGACGCGTGAGTTTTTGTCCTGCTAACCCCTTGTATTTGATGCTCGTGCCCCCATCTTGCGAGCATGGCGCTTGCCACCATGCGTCAGGGTTCTTAAAATTGACCCCTTGAATATATTTTACGCAACTAACACAACGCCCAGCCGCTAGAGGACAATTCATGCAAGTTTCCGTCGAGACGACCTCCCAGATCGAACGCCGTATCACTATTCAGGTGCCGGCAGCAGATATCGACGAGGCCGTCAGCGCTCGCTTGAAAGACACCGCGAAAAACGTTCGCTTGAACGGTTTCCGCCAAGGCCGGGTGCCAATGGCCGTCGTGCGTCAGCGCTATGGCGACAGCGTGCGCAATGAAGTGGTAGGCGAAGTGATGCGCGAACGCTACGTGCGTGCGATCACTGAAGAAGGCCTCAATCCTGCTGGTTTCCCGCAGATCGAGCCAAAAGTAAATCAAGAAGGCAAAGATCTCGAGTTCGTTGCCATCATGGAAATCTATCCGCAGGTCGAACTGGCGTCTATCGAAGGCACTGAGGTTGAGCGTCCGGTGGTTTCCGTTAGCGACGCCGATGTCGATGAAATGATCGACACGCTGCGTAAGCAAAACGCCGCGTGGGAAGAGGTTGACGCGGCCGCAGCGGATGGCGACCAAGTCACCATCGACTTCCAAGGTTTCTTGGGTGACGAGCCGTTCGAGGGTGGTAGCGCTGAAGGCCACGCGCTGGTCATCGGTTCCAACAGCTTCATTCCGGGCTTCGAAGAGCAGCTGATCGGTGCCAAAGCGGGCGAAGAGAAAACCATCTCTGTAACGTTCCCGGAAGATTACCAAGCCGAGCACCTCGCCGGTCAGGATGCGACTTTCAAAGTTACCGTCCACAAAGTCAGCACTCAGAAGTTGCCGGAAGTGGATGCAGCGTTCATCGAGCGTTTTGGCGTAGAAGGTGGTGACGAGACCAAATTCCGCGCTGAGATTAAAAAGAACATGACACGTGAGGCGTCACAGGCGGTCGATAATCGTGTGAAGCAGCAGGTATTGGACGCCCTCAAAAAGGCGAACGACATTCCTGTTCCCAGCGCGCTGGTTCAGCAAGAGACTGACGGCATGAAGCGTCAGGCAGCTCAGCAGTTCGGTTTGGGTGAAGACTTTGACGTCAGCCAACTGCCGAACGAGCTGTTCGAAGAGCAGGCCAAAGGTCGTGTTCAAGTCGGTTTGCTGTTGGCTGAAGTGATCAAAGCCCACGAGCTTGACGCTGACGACGCTGAGATCAAAGCGAAGGTCGAAGAGCTGGCCGAACAGTATCAAGACCCCTCCGAAGTGGTGGAGTACTACATGGGTAACGAGCAGCTGAAGACCCAGGTAAAATCTGCCATTCTCGAAGAGAAAGCCGTCGATAAGCTGCTTGAGCAAACGAATGTAAAAGACGTGGAAATGTCTTACCAGCAAGCGCTGGCTGCCGCTCAGCAACAGGCTGAGCAAGATGAGAACGAAGAGGGCGAACAGGTAAGCGCCTGATCTCATCGCGTGGCGCACCCTGCTAGGGTGCGCTTTTCCCTTACCGGACGCAAGGAATCACCCGAATGAGTGAGTTTGATATTCAAAACGCCGGCGGTTTAGTGCCCATGGTGGTTGAGCAGAGCGCCAAAGGGGAAAGAGCCTACGACATTTACTCGCGTCTTCTCAAAGAGCGCGTGATTTTCCTGGTAGGCCCGGTAGAAGATTACATGGCCAACCTTATCGTGGCGCAGCTGCTGTTTCTTGAGTCTGAGAATCCTGATAAGGATATTCATCTTTACATTAACTCGCCCGGTGGCTCGGTGACGGCAGGGATGTCCATCTACGACACCATGCAGTTCATCAAGCCGGATGTCTCCACCGTGTGTATCGGTCAAGCGGCTAGCATGGGCGCACTCCTGCTCACCGCGGGTGCAGCAGGCAAGCGTTACTGCCTGCCTAATTCCCGTGTAATGATTCACCAGCCGCTCGGTGGTTACCAAGGCCAAGCATCGGATATCGAGATTCACACCCGTGAAATTCTCGGTATTCGTGAAAAACTGAATCAAATCCTGGCCCATCACACCGGTCAAGAGATTGAGAAAGTGGCCCAAGATACCGACCGCGACAATTTCATGAGCGCCAATAAGGCCAAAGAGTACGGCTTGATTGACGCAGTGCTGGATAAGCGGCCTACATCCTGATAGCGTGATAGGATTCTGCTTTTCTAACGAGCTTTTAAGGCGGCGTCAGCCGCCGCAGTGACAGAGGTACGCGAATGGCCGACGGCAAAGGCAAGGACGAAGGTGGCAAACTGCTCTACTGCTCGTTTTGTGGCAAAAACCAAAACGAAGTACGTAAGCTGATTGCCGGCCCGTCCGTGTATATCTGCGATGAGTGTGTCGACTTATGTAATGACATCATTCGCGAAGAAGTTCTCGAAGCCGATGCCGAGAGCGATGAGGAGCGTTTACCTACGCCCCGCGAAATACGTCATACATTGGACGACTACGTCATCGGACAAGACCGCGCCAAAATGGTGCTGTCCGTAGCGGTGTATAACCACTACAAGCGTCTGAAGTCAGAAGTGCATGAAGGCGATGTGGAGCTAGGTAAATCCAACATCCTGCTGATTGGTCCGACGGGCAGCGGTAAAACGCTCCTCGCCGAAACCATGGCGCGGCTACTGAATGTACCTTTTACCATTGCTGATGCAACGACGCTGACCGAAGCAGGTTACGTGGGTGAAGATGTTGAAAACATCATCCAAAAGCTGCTTCAGAAGTGTGACTACGATGTCGAGAAGGCCGAGCGCGGCATTGTTTACATCGATGAAATCGACAAGATCTCGCGCAAATCGGACAATCCGTCGATTACCCGTGATGTCTCTGGCGAAGGCGTGCAACAGGCGCTGTTGAAGCTGATTGAAGGCACGACGGCCTCTGTTCCTCCGCAAGGGGGGCGCAAGCATCCTCAGCAGGAGTTTGTCCAGGTAAATACGGCGAATATCTTGTTCATCGTCGGTGGTGCGTTTGCGGGTCTCGATAAAGTGATTCGTGATCGTGCCGAGAAAGGCGGGATTGGCTTCAACGCCAGCGTCAAGAGCAAAGAGTCCTCTCGCGGTGTGGGAGAGCTGTTGGCAGATGTCGAACCTGAAGATCTGGTCAAGTTCGGTTTGATCCCAGAGTTCGTGGGTCGTCTGCCCGTTATCGCCACGTTGACCGAACTCACCGAAGATGCACTGGTGCAAATCTTGACCGAGCCTAAAAACTCGCTGATCAAGCAATACGCCAAGCTCTTCGAGATGGAAGACGTCACGCTGGAGTTTAGAGACGATGCGCTGAAAGCCGTGGCGGCGAAAGCCATGGAGCGTAAAACCGGCGCGCGTGGCCTTCGCTCCATACTAGAGTCGGTTCTGCTCGACACGATGTATGAAATTCCATCCTTGGAAGGGGTGAGCAAAGTCGTCATCGATGGCTCGGTTATCGCTGGCGAAAGCGAGCCACTGTTGATCTACTCGCAGCAGGAAGAAGCCCGGGTCGACGGCACCGACGGCTAACCCCGACGTGCGTGCCACGGCCTAGCTCTCCACCGCTGGTGCCAAACCAAGGGGTCGCCTAGGCGGCCCCTTGTTGTTAACACACGACTTGAAATGGCTGATCAGCACGCAGTGAGCGTGTCCTGCCATGCCCTTTCACACTGTGAGGTACTTGGCTAAGTACCGTTCAAGTACTCATCCGAATTTGAGGAACGTCTGCGATGCAGCAGAACGCCGATCAGACACAATGTCTACCCCTGTTGCCATTGCGGGATGTCGTAGTGTACCCGCAAATGGTTATTCCGCTTTTTGTTGGTCGTGAAAAGTCCATTCAGGCCCTGGAAGCCGCAATGGAAGCCGACAAGCGTGTACTGCTGGTGGCTCAGCGAGAAGCCTCACAGGATGATCCTGACAATGCGGACCTCTACGCGATGGGGACCGTTGCTGACATCATGCAGCTGCTGAAACTGCCAGATGGTACCGTCAAGGTTTTGATCGAGGGCAGCTTCCGCGCTGATGTCATCGATATCGAAGAAAACGAGGCGGGCTACACCCAAGCGCATTTAACGCCGCGTGCAAGCGAGCCGCTCACCAGCCGTGAGCAGGAGGCGCTGGTGAGAGTGCTGCTGAATCAGTTCGAGCAGTACGTCAAACTCTCCAAGAAAGTCCCCAACGAAGTGCTGAACTCGCTCTCCGGCATCGAAGATCCGAGTCGGCTGGTGGATACCATCTGCGCCCACCTGTCGCTGAAAATTGGTGACAAGCAGGAGCTGCTCGAGATGGATCGCGTACGTGACCGTATCGAGCACTTGATGGCGCTGATCGAGTCTGAAATCGATCTGCTCCAGGTAGAAAAGCGCATCCGCTCGCGTGTCAAAGAGCAGATGGAGAAAACGCAGCGCGAGTATTACCTTAACGAGCAAATGAAGGCCATCCAGAAAGAGATGGGTGAGCTGGATAACGTGCCCAATGAGGCAGAAAAGTACGAACAGGCGATCAAAGAGTCTGGCATGCCCAAAGAGGCATCTGAAAAAGCGACGCAAGAGCTCAACAAGCTCAAGATGATGGCGTCGAACTCTGCTGAGGCGACCGTGGTGCGTTCGTATCTGGACTGGCTCATCGCCGTGCCGTGGAAAAAACGCACGCGGGTCAAGCATGACTTGGTCAAAGCACAAGAAGTGCTCGACGCGGATCATTACGGTTTGGAAGAGGTCAAGGCGCGCATTCTTGAGTACCTGGCAGTCCAAAAGCGCGTGCGAAAACTGAAGGGGCCGGTGCTTTGTTTGGTGGGGCCGCCTGGTGTGGGGAAAACCTCTTTGGGGCAGTCCATTGCCCGTGCGACCAATCGTAAGTATGTTCGCCTGGCGCTGGGTGGCGTGCGCGATGAGTCGGAGATTCGTGGCCATCGTCGTACCTACATTGGTTCGCTCCCCGGTAAGCTGATGCAGCGCATGAGTCGTGCCGGTGTGAAAAATCCGCTGTTCCTGTTGGATGAAGTGGACAAGCTGGGAATGGACCATCGGGGAGATCCCGCCTCCGCGCTGCTGGAGGTGTTGGATCCCGAGCAGAACAGTAGCTTTAGCGACCATTACCTCGAGCTGGACTACGATCTCTCCGAGACGCTGTTTATCTGCACGGCGAACTCGATGAACATTCCAGGCCCGCTGCTGGATCGTATGGAGATCATCCGCCTGCCCGGCTACACCGAAGATGAGAAGCTGGCCATCGCCAAGCGCTACCTGCTGCCAAAACAGCTGGAAGCCAACGGTTTGGAAGAGCAAGAGTTGGCACTCGATGACGATGCGCTACTGGAGCTCGTGCGCTACTACACTCGTGAAGCGGGTGTGCGGGAGCTCGAACGTCAAATCGCCAAAGTGTGTCGCAAGGTACTGCGCGAGCGCCTTGAAGCCGAGCGCACCTCGAAAGACAAAGCCGGTAGCAAGCTGCAGGCTCCGCAACTCTTGTCTGCCGATCAGATCGAAACCTATGCGGGTGTCCGTCGCTACAGCTACGGTTTGGCAGAGCAAGAAGATCAGGTAGGCCGAGTCACCGGCTTGGCATGGACGTCCGTGGGCGGCGAGCTGCTCAATATCGAATCGGTCGTCACGCCAGGAAAAGGTCGCATCAATAAAACCGGCTCTTTGGGCGATGTCATGAAAGAGTCGGTGAGTGCTGCTCAGACGGTGGTCAAGGCGCGAGCCGATGCCTATGGTATCGACCCTCAGCGTTTCGAGAACGAGGACCTGCATATCCACGTGCCTGAAGGTGCAACGCCCAAAGATGGGCCTAGCGCGGGTATCGCCATGGTGACAGCCATTGTCTCGGCCTACACGCAACGCCCGGTACGCTGCGATGTGGCCATGACAGGTGAGGTCAACCTCCGGGGCGAAGTGCTGCCGATTGGTGGTCTAAAGGAGAAATTGCTGGCGGCCCGGCGGGGTGGTATAAAGACCGTCCTAATCCCTGAGGAAAATCGTCGAGATCTCAAGGAAGTACCGGAGAATATCAAAGGAGCACTTGATATTCGTCCCGTACGGTGGATAGATGACGTGCTGGCGGTTGCGCTGGCGGAGAACGTGACCGAAGGGGCCACGCTAAAAGGCGCCGATAAGTCGTTCAGTACAAATGCTGTTGCAAGCACCCATTAAGCATTAAAGCACCTTCCGCTTTAATTTTACTTAATAAATTTGCCCAATGCCTTGAGCAGCGGGCATTTCACGGCCCGGTCGCTTGACAGGTGTTTCAAGGCATTGCTATAAAACGCAGCTATGCTTTGAGGTTGATGCACTCGGTGACCGTGCCGTTCAGAGCCATTTTTTGAAACAGTTAAGGGGTGAAGTGTGAATAAGTCCGAGCTGATTGAAGCTATTGCCGCGTCTGCAGATATTCCGAAAGCAGCGGCAACCCGCGCATTGGATGCCATGGTGGAGTCTGTCACCGATAGCCTCAAAAAAGGCGAGAGTGTTTCTCTGGTCGGTTTTGGTACTTTCGCAATCAAAGAGCGTGCTGCACGTACCGGCCGTAACCCGCAAACGGGCCAGCCCATCGAAATCAGCGCCGCCAAAGTACCCAGCTTTAAAGCCGGTAAAGCGCTGAAAGACGCCGTCAACTAATTGGCACGCGTTTGCTGTAACCTAATGGGCGCATCGCATCCGCGATGCGCCCATGTTCTTTTCTGGCCCGATGATTTGGGCAATAGATGGCTTTGATGATCTGAGGCTAGCATGCTGCAAAGTATACGAGATGGCTCCAGAAGCTGGGGTGCCAAGATAATTATCGGTCTCATGGTGGCGGCCATGGCACTGTTTGGCGTGGAATCGCTGTTTAGCGTGTTTGGTAGCGACCCCAACGAAGTCGCCAGCGTGAATGGTGAACCCATTATGCGCCAAGACGTCGAGCTGGGCGTTCAGCGTGCACTGCGTTCTGGCCAGGTGCCGCCCGAGCAAGAGCGAGCGCTGCGCAATGACATGCTCGACCAGCTCATTACCCAAACCTTGCTGACCCAATACGCCGAAGACGGCGGTTTTCACGTCTCCGATGCACAGTTGGATCAAATGATCGTCAGCCTGCCGGAGTTTCATGACCAAGACGGGCGTTTTTCGGCCGAGCTGTTCCGTAACCGTCTCGCTGGCGCCGGTTACACGCCACTCTCATTTCGAGAAGAACTGAGAGTCGATATCAAACGTCAGCATTTACAGCAGGGGCTTGCGTTTAGCGATTTCAGTCTACCCAGTGAAGAGCAGCGCTTGGCCGATCTGCAGCGTCAGCAGCGCGATTTTCGCTACGTTATGCTGAATGCAGAAGATGTCGAGATCGACGTCAACGTCACCGACGAACAGATGCAGGCGTACTACGATGCCAACCAGTCACGTTTCGAGCGTCCTGAACAGGTGCGCGTCGAGTACGTGTTGATCGATCGCCAAGCTATGGCGGACGACGTCGAGGTGGACGAGCAGGCGCTTCGGGAAGCGTGGCGCGAGCAGAACCAAAGCGCTGACCGTCGTGTATCACACATCATGGTGACCTTCGGCGATGAGCGGATTCGCGAAGAAGCTGAAGCGCTGGCGAGCGAAGCGCTTGCGTCATTGGAAGAGGGCGAAAGTTTTGCGGATACCGCGGCGCGCTACTCGGACGATACGGCCAGTGCCGAGGACGGTGGCGATCTTGGCGTCATTAGCCGTGGTTTTTTTGGTGATGCCTTCGATGAAGCGGCGTTTTCTCTGGGCGTAGGCGAGACCTCTCAGTTAGTAGAAATGGACGGTGCTTTCCACATTCTTCGGGTAACCGAACTGGCAGGCCCATCGTTTGAAGAGCAGCGCGATGCGCTGGCACAGGACGTAGCACTCAGCAGTGTCAACGACGAATTCAACGAGCAAGTGCAGCGCCTGATCGACGAGAGCTTTGCTGCCGACGACCTGCAAAGTGTCGCTGATGATCTCGGCCTGACGCTCGAGCGAACGGAATGGATCGCCCGTGGTGAAGGAGAAGGTGTACTGTCTGAGCCCGGCGTTCTGGATGAAGCTTTCAGTGCAGACGTGCTGGAAGAGGGCTACAACAGCGAAGTAATCGAACTCGATAATGATCGACGTCTCGTGCTGCGGGTGGCCGAGCATCGGGACGCGACGGTTCTGCCCTTGGAAGCCGTTCGCGAGGAAGTCGAGCAGGCTGTTGCGGCTCAGCAGCGCCAAGAAGCACTTCAGGCCCAGGCCGCAGAGCTAATTGCTTCCCTGCGGGAAGGTGAGAGTGTCGAGCTGGAGTGGCTGGAAGCCAATGACGTGTCGCGTCAGTCGGACACCACGCTGCCTCAATCGCTGGTGGGTGAAGTCTTCCGTATGCCTCGTCCAGACGAGGGCGAAAGCGTTTACCGTGCCGTCAACATGCCGCAAGGGGTGGCTGTCGTTGCGCTTGACGACGTTTCCGCTGGCGAGGTGGATGAGCAAATGACGGCGTTCGTGGCCCAAATGGCCGAGCAGCTTCGTGCTCAATCGGTCATCCAGGGTTTGATTGACGACTTGCGTAGCGAGGCGGAGATCGAGCGCTAGGGCATAGCCCCGCGTTGGAGGAACGCCATAGAAAAAAGCCGATCGATTCGATCGGCTTTTTTATGTCGCGATGAGTGCAGGTTAGGGCGGAGCGTTGAGTGGAAACTGCCGCAATACGGGTTCGGCGTGACGCTCGTCAGAGCGCTCCACTACCACATCCCAGCCGTGTTCGCTGTCCCAGTCACCTAGTACGAAGCGTTTGGCAGGCACGTCTTCCACAGTGAGGTCGTGTACGTTGGGCCGGTGAGTATGACCATGAATCATGGTCGATACGCCGCAACGTTCCATAAGTGCCACGACTTCGTCTTGGGTGACGTCCATGATGTCGTCGGCTTTGCCCGCATTGGCATCACCTGACTGCATGCGCAAGCTTTTGGCAAGCTCCAATCGCTGCTCCAATGGCAGCGAGAGAATCTGATGCTGCCACTGCTCGCTTCGCGACTGAGCGCGAAACGCCATGTAAGCTTCGTCTTTGGTACACAGGCTGTCGCCGTGAAGAATAACGGCGGGGACACCTTGCAGTTCGACTTCTTCACTGTCTGGCAGCAGAGTGGCACCGCAGCCGTTGATGAAGCGCTCACCCAGCAAAAAATCGCGGTTGCCATGAATGAAATAGATGCTAGTGCCCGCGTCACTGAGTACACGTAGCCGTTGAATGACGTTATGGGCCACGGCGCTCAACGGATGCGGCGTGTCCAGCAGGTCGTCGCCAATCCAGGCATCGAAAAGATCGCCCAGAATGTAGAGCGCGTCTGCACCTTGAGCGGTTTGTTCCAAGTAACGGTAAAACCCCTGATTGATCTCAGGGGTATCGTGACTTAGATGCATATCAGCGATGAGCAGAGTACGCATAAAGCTCCCAACGGTTATTCCGCTTCCTTCACGTAGGCGCGTTCGATGATGACGTCTTCTGCGGGAACGTCAGCATGCATGCCGCGACGTGTGGTGCTCACACCTTTAATGGCGTTGACCACGTCCATACCATCGACGACCTCTCCAAACACCGCGTAGCCCCAACCTTGCAGGCTTTTGCCGCTATGGTTGAGGAAGCTGTTATTACCGACATTGATAAAGAACTGCGCCGTGGCGGAGTGGGGGTCTTGCGTACGGGCCATGGCCAGCGTGCCGATAGTGTTTTGCAAACCGTTGTCAGCCTCGTTTTCGATCGGATCGCGTGTCGGCTTTTGGTTGAACTCTTGGTCGAAACCGCCGCCTTGAATCATGAAGCCATCGATGACCCGGTGAAACAGCGTGCCGTCGTAAAAACCGTCGCGCACGTACTGTTCGAAATTCGCCGCAGTGGCCGGGGCTTTTTCATGATTAAGCGCAATGGTGATGTCACCGTGGTTCGTCTGTAATACGATCATGGATAAATTCCTGTTCAATAAAGGCGTTCGCCTTGGCGCTGTGCATCGGCGTCACGTTATAATAGCGGTTTTGCTCGGCACCGCGAAGCGCAAACCCCGATTGCCTTCGTATCGTGTGCCCAGCACGCCATCCACCATGAGGTTATCAACACCACCATGACCAACGAGACCACCCCAGCGCCGAACTTCATTCGCAACCAAGTACGCGACGAGATAGCGGGCGGCCAGGTCACCAAAATCGTGACGCGCTTTCCCCCGGAGCCCAACGGCTTTTTGCATATCGGCCACGCCAAGTCGATCTGTTTGAATTTCGGGTTGGCAGAGCAGTTGGGTGGTGAGTGTCATCTGCGCTTTGACGACACCAACCCGGCGAAAGAAGAGCAGGCGTACATCGACGCCATCAAAGAAGACGTTAGCTGGTTGGGCTTTGAATGGGCCGGTCCGGTGCGCTTCGCTTCCGACTACTTCGATCAGCTCTACGCCTGGGCCCAACACCTGATTCGCGAAGGGAAAGCCTATGTGGATGATCTCTCCCCGGATGAGATTCGTGAATATCGAGGCACTCTGACCGAGCCCGGCAAGCCGAGCCCTTACCGTGAACGCAGCGCCGACGAGAACCTGGACCTTCTTGAGCGGATGCGCAACGGTGAGTTTGGTGAAGGCGAAAAAGTACTGCGCGCCAAAATCGATATGGCGTCGCCCAACATCAATTTGCGCGATCCGATTTTGTACCGGATTCGTCATGCTCATCACCACCAAACTGGTGATAAGTGGAAAATCTACCCCTCGTACGATTTTACCCACGGCCAGTCGGATGCCATCGAGGGCATTACCCACTCCATCTGTACGCTGGAATTTGAAGACCATCGCCCGCTGTATGAGTGGTTCTTGAATAACCTGCCGGTGCCTGCAAAACCGCGTCAGATCGAATTTGCCCGTCTCAATCTCGACTACACGCTGACCTCCAAGCGTAAGCTGAAGCTGTTGGTGGATGAGCAGATCGTCGATGGTTGGGATGACCCACGGATGCCGACCATTTCCGGTATGCGTCGCCGTGGCTATACGCCCGCTTCGATTCGTAAATTCTGTGAAATGATCGGCGTGACCCGCTCCGACGGTGGTTTGGTGGATATCGCCATGCTGACCCACGCCATCCGCTCAGATTTGGAAGATAACGCACCCCGCGCCATGTGCGTGCTCAAGCCGTTGAAAGTGGTACTGACCAACGTGGCGGAAGACCACGAAGAGGTCTACGAGGTGCCAGGCCACCCGGCGCGTGACGACATGCCCATGCGGAAGGTGCCGTTTGGGCGTGAACTCTACATCGACCAAGACGATTTCATGGAAGACGCACCGAAGAAATTCTTCCGCCTAGCACCGGGCAAAGAAGTGCGTCTGCGCAACAGCTACGTCATTCGCTGTGATGAAGTGATCAAAGACGATGCAGGTGAGATTGTTGAGCTGCACTGCTCCGTGGACTTCGACACCCTGGGTAAAAACCCGGAAGGCCGCAAGGTGAAGGGCGTGATTCACTGGGTCAGCGCTGCCCATGGTGTACCGATGGAAGTCCGCCTGTACGACAACCTGTTTATGGTCGAGCAACCCGACCGCGATAAGGATGTCGACTTCCTGGAGCACCTGAACCCCGAGTCGCTGGTGGTATGTGAAGCCATCGGCGAACCAAGTTTAGCCAGTGCAGCTCCAGAAGATCGCTTCCAATTCGAGCGAGTAGGTTACTTCTGCGCCGATCGTCACGCCTCGACGGCTGAGCACCTCGTGTTCAACCGCACCGTCGGTCTGAAAGATAGCTGGGCGAAAATCAAACAGAAGGGTTAAGGAAACGTCATATGCATATTTACAATACGCTGACACGCCGCAAAGAGCCTTTTAGCCCGTTAGTGGCTGGTAAGGTCAGCATGTACGTTTGCGGTATGACGGTGTATGACTACTGTCACCTCGGCCACGCCAGGGTGATGGTGGCCTTTGACGTGATTACCCGCTACTTGCGCCACCGCGGTTACGACGTGACCTACGTGCGCAATATCACGGACATCGACGATAAAATCCTCAAACGGGCCGAGGAGAACGGCGAAACCATCAGCGCGCTCACCGAGCGCATGATTGCCGCAATGCACGAGGACGAGGCGCGACTGAACGTGTTGCCGCCTAGCCAGGAGCCACGGGCGACGGGCCACATTGGCGATATCGTTGCCATGATCGAAACGCTCATCGAAAAAGGGTTTGCCTACGCAGCGGACAATGGTGACGTTTATTACCGAGTGCGTAAATTCGCCGACTACGGCAAATTGAATAACCGTCAGTTGGATGACATGCGCTCTGGTGCACGGGTCGATGTGGATGTGCACAAAGAAGACCCGCTGGATTTCGTGCTTTGGAAAGCGGCCAAGCCGGGTGAAGCCCACTGGCACTCTCCCTGGGGAGACGGGCGACCGGGTTGGCACATCGAGTGTTCCGCGATGTCGACCTGCTGTTTGGGCGATACCTTCGATATCCATGGTGGCGGGCCGGATTTGACCTTCCCCCATCATGAAAACGAGATTGCCCAATCGGAAGCGGCGACAGGGAAAACCTACGTCAATACCTGGATGCATGCCGGAGCCGTTCGCGTCAACCAAGAGAAGATGTCCAAATCATTGGGTAACTTCTTCACCATCCGCGACGTGCTTGACGAGCATGATCCAGAAGTGGTGCGCTACCTGTTGGTGGCAAGCCACTATCGCAGCGCCATCAATTACTCGGTGGACTCCCTGGTCGAAGCGCGTAAGTCGCTGACGCGGCTTTATACGGCATTAGATGGCGTGAACGCTGACGAGCAGGCAGCCGCCAGCGATGCCGCGGAGCGCTTTACCGCGGCAATGGACGACGACTTCAACACGCCTGTCGCCTTGGCCGCGCTATTCGACTTGGCCCGCGATCTCAACCGAGCGAAAAGCGATCAGCCGGCAGAGGCACCGCGTTTGGCTGGTGAGTTAAAGCGCTTGGCCGGGGTGCTGGGACTACTGCAGCAAACGCCACAAACGTTCCTGAAAGGTGCCCAGCAGCAGGTAGCGCTAAGTGAGGAGGAGATCGAAGCGAAAATCGCCGAGCGGTATGCAGCGAAAGCCAGCAAGGATTTTGCCCGCGCTGATGCTATTCGTGACGAGTTGGCAGCGCTTGGCATCATTCTTAAGGACTCCCGGGAAGGAACCACCTGGGTGATCGAAGCGCCTTAATCGCGCGCCTGGGTCAGACGTCGTTAACGCGGCGTCTGACTTCAACGCAGCAGGCTCTTATACTGAAACGATACGCCCTAGACGCTCATTGAAAAGGATGACCCCATGCGCTCACTGTACACACCTTCGTTGGCTGCCTGTCTATCGACGGTAGCCTTTTCTGTCGCCACACTCTCCACCGCCAGTGCTAACGACCCTGTGGTGGTCTCTTCCAAGATCGATACCGAAGGGTCCGTCCTGGGCGAGTTGATCATCCAGACGCTGGAGCGTAACGGGATTCCCACCGAAGATCGCCTGCAACTGGGGGGCACCAGCGTGGTACGCAGCGCCCTGCAAGCAGGCGAGATCGACCTTTACCCCGAGTACACGGGGAATGGCGCGTTTTTCTTCGACATGACCGATAGCCCGGTGTGGAACAGCGCAGAAGAGGCGTATCAAACCGTTAGCGAACGTGATGCTGAACAGGGCTTGATCTGGCTCCAGCCTGCCAGTGCCAACAATACGTGGGCCATGAGCATTCGTCAGGACGTGGCCGAGGCCAATGATTTGGTGACGCTGGATGATCTGGCCGCGTATCTTGCCGACGGCGGGGAGTTCAAATTTGCTGCCAGCGCCGAATTTGTCGAATCTGCCCAGGCGCTACCTGCTTTCCAAGACGCCTACGGCTTCGAGTTGAGCGATGACCAACTGCTGGTGCTTTCTGGTGGCAATACCGCGGCGACGATGCGTGCAGCGGCTCAGCAAACCAGCGGTGTCAACGGTGCCATGACCTACGGGACCGACGGTGGTTTGAGCGCGTTAGGGCTTGTCGTCCTCGAAGACTCCAAAGGCGTCCAGCCGGTGTATCAACCCGCCCCCGTGGTGCGTGAGGAAGTACTGAACGCTTACCCTGAAATGGAAGCGGTGCTGAATGAAGTATTCGCCACGCTCGACCTCGTCACGCTTCAAGAGCTCAACGCAGATGTCGCGGTGAATGGCTTCTCGCCGGATCAGGTCGCCAGTGACTACCTTGACGGCCTGGATGACTAATGGATGTCGTTAATCGACGCTTTGCCATCGCCATCGTTTAAACGACGCCCTTGGTACCCGAATGTTGTGCTGTTGTGCCTAAGCGTTGCCATGGTGGCTGCCGCTTGGCTGTTGAGCTTCGTGAGTGTTGCCCCTAATCGCATCGTTTCCGGTACCACCTTTGGCATCGTCGACGCTATTCGTTGGCCAGGGGCGATACTCGTGTCGCTGCTCTTTGTTGCCATGACGGCTCTGGCCTGCGTCCCCAGCCCCCGACACTACCGGGCGATACTGGGTCTTATCACACTCACCTTGCTACTCATGCCATTTGGCTTGATGGTAGCTGGGCATTGGCTGGTCGACCCTTCACTACCCCAGGCCCGGCTTGGCATAGGTCCGGCCTATTGGTCCGTGCTTTTCGTATTACTGCTCTGTTTGGTAGAACTGCGACTGCGCTTGGGATTGTCGCGCTGGTGGCCCACGCTACTGCTGGGAGGGGTAGGCGTGGCTTGGTGGGGGTGTGCGGCACTCTGGCTGGATCACCTTGCGCTCGTGCAGGAGTTTCAGGCGCGCGAGCAGCAGTTTTATCAGGCGGTGGGACAACACATTGCGCTGGTGAGCACCGCCGTAGGCGTCAGCGTGGTGTTGGGGATGTCGTTAGCGATGCTGATGCGTCGCTATCAGCGCCTGCAAAAAGTCGCCTTTACGCTGCTGAACTTTTTACAAACCATCCCCAGCTTGGCGCTCTTTGGACTGTTGCTAGCGCCCCTGGCTTGGTTGGCAGCGAACGTACCGACTCTGGCGGCATTAGGGGTGAGCGGTATTGGTAACGCGCCCGCGTTGATCGCGCTCATAGCCTACAGCCTGCTTCCGATGGTACGTAATACCTACATCGCCCTCGAAGAGGTGAGCGAGGACACATTGCAAGCCGCTAAAGCCATGGGCATGCGTACGAGCCAGCGTTTTTGGCAAGTGCGTTTTCCGCTGGCGCTTCCCGTACTGTTAGAAGGCGTGCGTATTACTTCCGTTCAGGCCGTCGGGTTAACCGCTGTGGCCGCGCTGATCGGGGCCGGTGGTTTGGGTACGTTCATTTTTCAAGGGCTGGGTCAAGCCGCCATGGATATGGTGCTACTGGGCGCGCTGCCCATTCTAATCTTGGCACTAATGGTGGATGCAGGGTTAGGCGCGTTGGCAGACGCGCTGCGTCCCGGAGGACAGGAATGATCGAGCTTTCCCACGTTTTAAAACAGTTTGGCGACGACACCGCCGTGGATGACATCACGCTACGGGTCGCAAAAGGAAAGTTCTGTGCGCTGGTGGGGACCTCTGGCTGCGGTAAATCCACCACGCTGCGTATGATCAACCGGCTGATCGATCACAGCAGCGGCGACATCATTTTGGATGGCCAAGCGATCGAGCAGTACGATCCGGTGAAATTGCGTCGTCGAATTGGCTATGTGATCCAGAGTACTGGGCTGTTTCCTCATTGGAGCGTTGCACGCAATATTGGATTGGTGCCTCGGCTGCTGAAGTGGCCCGCCGCCGAGATTTCCGCTCGAGTTGAAGAGCTGATGGGGCTTTTGGGGCTGCCGGTAGACGAGTTCGCTCATAAATATCCGCATCAACTCTCGGGAGGACAAGCTCAGCGAGTGGGTGTCGCCCGTGCGCTTGCCGCTGATCCCGACATTCTGCTTATGGATGAACCCTTTGGCGCTCTGGACCCCATCACCCGGGAAAAACTTCAGGATGAGCTGGCCAAGTTGCAGGCTCGGCTGCACAAAACCATCGTCTTCGTGACTCATGATATGGACGAAGCGCTGCGGTTAGCCGACCAGCTGGTCGTCATGCGCGATGGCCGCATCGTTCAGCAAGGCACGCCGCTGGCGCTGTTGCAGCATCCTGCTGATCCCTTTGTCGAGTCGCTGCTGGGTGGCCTTGAGCGGGGCTTGAAGCAGGCAGCGTTGACCAGAGTGAAAGATCACATGACCTCGCTTGGTCCGACGCTGCCCGCGCAATCGCGGATTCCTGCCGATTTCACGCTGCGACAAGCGCTTTCCATGATGCTACGTGATCACTGTGACCGCTTGACGGTCGTAGACCAAAACGACGTGCCGATCGGCGAGCTCTCTCTGCGCCGCATCGTCAAAGAAGCGCAGCTGGATAAGGTGAGCCAACGTGACGCGTAAGTTAGCTTCCGTCAGTCAGCTCAACGCGGTTAGCGTGCAGTGGTTTCTTCCGCTCATCTGGGCCGTGTTGCTGGCCGTGTGCATCGTTGGCATGCCGGGCCTCGAGAGTATGTTTCGCTGGGTGGAGACGGATGCCAGGCAGGTCATCTACGAGCGCGCGGCGCTGTATGAACTGTTGGGACGCCATGTCTTGGTGGTCGGGGTGGCGGCGGCAGTGACCATCGTGGTGGGGGTAGCGGCGGGCATTGCCGTCACTCGCGAGCAAGGGCGTGATTTTTTGCCGCTGGTAGGGCAGTTGGCATCGTTGGGACAAACGTTTCCACCGGTGGCCGTGTTGGCCTTAGCCGTTCCGGTGCTCGGCTTTGGTACGCTCCCTATCATCGTTGCCCTCATGCTCTACGGGCTGCTGCCGATCGTGCGTAATACGCTGGCCGGTATCAATGATGTCGACCCGACTATCAAACAAGCGGCACAAGCCATGGGCATGACGCCTTGGCAAGTTCTGCGCCAAGTCGAACTTCCGTTGGCGGCCCCCGTCATCCTCGCAGGCGTTCGGACGTCGGTCACGATCAATATTGCCACGGCTGCTCTGGGCGCTACCGTAGGCGCGAGTAACCTAGGCGATCCGATCATTGCCGGGATCGTCAACGGCAACGTGGCCTACGTACTGCAAGGAGCGCTGCTGATTGCGCTGCTGGCGCTGTGTGTAGACAGCGCTTTTAACGTGTATCAGCAGCACTTGCGTCAGCGTCTCTCTGCGTCTTAAGTTGAATCCCTAAACCGCTTGCACTGAGTTACTGTCCAAGTGTTGCGTTGACCCGTGTCAGATAAATCCACTGGCACAAACGGTCATCACCGACAACACTGCCCTCAAAAGGGGTAAAAACAAGGACAATAATGATGACTCAGTACGTACACCAGCCGTCTTTCATGACCGGCGATGAATTCTCCATCGAGACCTTTTGTCTGCTGAACCCGGATGGAGAACTCTACGAAGGCGCAAAAGAGCCCCCGCTAACGCGAGAACACGCGCGTAAGCTCTATCAGGCCATGTTGGCCACTCGCATTCTCGATGAACGCATGATGGCCGCTCAGCGCCAGGGGCGCCTCAGCTTTTACATGCAGTGCACCGGCGAGGAGGCCGCCGTGGTCGGCGCGACCGCTGCGCTGGATGATGCCGATATGATCATGGCCCAGTACCGTGAGCAAGGTGCTCTAATGTATCGCGGCTTCTCGATCGACGAGTTTATGAATCAGCTGTTTGGCAACGAGCTCGACTACGGTAAAGGTCGCCAAATGCCGATTCACTACGGCTCCCGTAAGCTGCACTACATGACTATCTCTTCCCCGCTAGCGACTCAGATTCCCCAAGCCACCGGTTACGCCTATGGCCAAAAGCTGGCCGGTGAAGGCCACTGCACGTTGACCTTTTTTGGCGAAGGTGCAGCCTCAGAAGGGGACTTTCACGCCGCGCTTAATATGGCCTCGGTGCATCAGGTGCCGGTGATTTTTTTCTGTCGCAATAACGGCTATGCCATCTCGACGCCTGCCACTGAACAGTTTGCCGCCGATGGTATTGCTCCCCGTGCGTTTGGTTACCATATGCACGTGATACGCGTGGATGGAAACGACGCGTTGGCCGTCTTCGAAGCGACACGGCAAGCCCGGCAAATTGCGATCAAGCAGAACCAACCGGTGCTGATCGAGGCGATGTCCTATCGCTTGGCCGCTCACTCTTCCTCGGATGATCCCTCGGGCTATCGTGCTAAAAGCGAGGAGGAAGCGTGGCGCGTCAAAGACCCTCTGCTTCGGATGCAGCGCTGGATGGCGAAGAAAGGGTGGTGGAGCGATGAGGAAGAAGCCAGCCAACAAGAGACCTTGCGTCGTGAGGTGCTGGAAACCATGAAGCGTGCCGAAAAGCGCCCGCCGCCGCCACTGGAGTCGCTGATCAGCGACGTGTATGCCGATGTGACGCCAGCGCTGCAGCGGCAGTTGGATCAGCTCAAGCGCCACATTCGTCGCTATCCCGATGCTTATCCGCGCGGTGCACAATCCCTAGATCTGACCCTTTCGTCAGCCGACGATCGTCAGGGGGAGGCGTAAGATGACGACCATGAACATGCTTCAGGCGATCAACAATGCGCTAGATATCGCCATGGCAGAAGACGAAAAAGTGATCTGCTTTGGCGAGGACGTGGGTGTCTTCGGTGGTGTTTTTCGTGCCACCAGCCATCTGCAGGAGAAGTACGGAAAAGCGCGCTGCTTCAACACGCCACTAGTGGAGCAAGGCATCATTGGCTTTGCCAACGGGCTGGCTGCACAGGGGGCGGTGCCTGTCGCCGAGATTCAATTTGCGGACTACATTTTCCCTGCCTTTGACCAAATCGTGAACGAGACCGCCAAGTTTCGCTATCGCTCGGGGGATCTCTTCAACGTCGGTGGGCTCACCATCCGTACGCCTTACGGCGGTGGCATTTCCGGCGGCTTATACCACTCTCAATCGCCGGAAGCCTACTTTACCCACACGCCGGGCTTAAAAGTGGTGGTACCGCGCAACCCCTATCAAGCCAAAGGGCTGCTGCTGGCGGCGATTCGTGACCCCGACCCCGTGCTTTTTTTAGAGCCAAAACGGCTCTATCGTGCCGCCGTAGGTGAAGTGCCCGATGAAGATTACCAACTGCCAATTGGTGAAGCAGAAGTGATCAAAGAGGGCACCGATATTACCCTGGTGGGCTGGGGCGCGCAGATGGAAGTGATCAGTAAAGCCGCCGAGCTTGCCGAAGAGCAGGGCATTGCCTGCGAGGTCATCGACCTGCGCTCGCTGCTGCCCTGGGATGTGGATACCGTGGCAGAGTCGGTATTCAAAACCGGCCGTATGATTGTTAGCCATGAAGCGCCGCTCACCGGCGGTTTTGCCGGTGAAATTGCCGCAACGATACAGGAGCGCTGTTTTCTCTATTTGGAATCGCCGATTACCCGGGTCACCGGGCTGGATACGCCTTTCCCGCTCGTGCTGGAGAAAGAGTACTTGCCCGACCACCTGAAAATTTTTGAAGCGATCCGCGAAAGCGTGAACTTTTAGCGCCAGGGAGAACAGCCATGAGTGATTTTTTACTGCCAGATATCGGTGAAGGCATCGTTGAGTGTGAAGTGGTGGAGTGGCGTGTGGCCGAGGGCGACACCATCGAAGAGGATCAGCCGATTGTCGAAGTGATGACCGACAAGGCACTGGTGGAAATCACCGCGCCCGAAGCCGGGACGGTCACCAAGCTGTATGTGGCCCAGGGGAAGATTGCCAAGGTTCACGCGCCGCTTTATGCCTACCAAACCACCGGTCAGACGAACAACGATACTGCTACTATCGAACAGGCGCCTTCAGTGCCGCCCAGCAGCGACGCGATGGCCGCGGATGAAGATAATGTTAGCCAGCCGCCTAACAACCAAGCCGTTGTCCCGGCGCCCTCAAGCAAAGTGCCCGCTAGCCCTGCGGTGCGCCGCTTAGTACGCGAGCATAGCCTAGCCCTGTCGGATATCTCAGGCAGTGGCAAAGATGGCCGAGTACTGAAAGAAGACGTGCTAGCGCACCTCAACTCGCCAGCGGTATCTAACCAAACGGCCAGTGTTTCGATGCCTTCAAGCACAGGCTTAGCACCCTCAAAAGTAGAGCCGCTGCGCGGCGTTCGGGCGGTGATGGCCAAGCGCATGGTAGAGGCCGCTAGTACCATTCCTCATTTTCACTACGGTGAAGAGATTGATGTCACTGAGCTGTTGGCGCTGCGCGAGCGGCTCAAGCCGCAGGTAGAGGCGAAGGGCGAACGGCTCACTCTGATGCCGTTCTTTATGAAAGCGATGGCGCTGGCCGTGGCGGAGACGCCGATCATCAATGCACAGTTAAACAGCGAAGCCAACGAGCTGAGCTACTACGACCAGTGCAATATCGGCATGGCGGTGGATAGCAAAGCGGGGCTGCTCGTCCCGAACGTAAAAGGTGTCGAGCGGTTGTCCCTATTCGAGATTGCCAAAGAAGTCGGCAGGTTAACCCATGCAGCACGGGAAGGGCGTGTGGAGCAGGCGGATTTAAAGGGCGGCACCATCAGCATCTCCAACATTGGTGCACTCGGGGGAACCTACGCCGCGCCGATTATTAATGCGCCGGAAGCGGCCATAGTGGCCATTGGCAAAACCCAGTGGCTGCCGCGCTTTGATGAGCACGGGGGGGTGCAGCGCCGGGCGATATTGACGGTCACCTGGACAGGCGATCATCGCTTTATTGATGGTGGCACTATCGCCCGGTTCTGCAACGCCTGGAAAGGCTTTCTGGAAGCGCCGGAAAGCATGCTTCTGCACTTGGCGTAACCGTGTAGGCACTTGTAATGAGCCAGGCACCGCTGCAGCAGTTTTACATACCCGAAGAGCAGTCGATCTACCTGCTAAGCCATCACGATGCGCGAAAGCTAAAAGACTGGGTAGCGCTGTGTCAGGCACAGCTTGCCCAGTTGGGCTATTCGAATATCGAGCTGATTGGTAAGGGAGCTTACGGGTTTGTGTTTGCGGGTAGCGCTTGGCAACAAGGCGTCAAAACGCACTACGTGTTCAAGTTTTCACGCATTACGCTGCCCACCCATTTACAAGAACGCCTCGAAGAGGAGGCGTTCATGCTCGATCAGGTATCGCACCCCCGAATTCCCAAGCTCATTACCTACCAGCGCGCCCGCGGCCAGTCGATTTTGGTCATGGAGCGTGCGCCTGGCTGGAACCTGGAGCAAGTGTCGCTCAAGCAGGGAAAGCTCCCACCACGATTGATCGTGCGCATTGCTGCACAGTTGGCAGACATCCTACAAGCACTGCGTCGTGAAACAGGCCCGAACGCGCGGCCGGTGGTACATGGCGACATTAAACCCTCTAATCTGGTCTTTGACGCCACCTGCGAGGCCATTGCGCTGATTGACTGGGGCTCGTCGGTGTTTGCCCAGTTGGATGAAACGCTGCAGTTTGTTGGCGCCAACGTGATGGAGCTGATGTCCGACAATCTTCAGCAAACCAATGCTCGGCTGGGCGATGTCTACTTTATTGGCGAAGAGCAGCTTAATGGGGCGCTCTCGTCGCCACGGTTCGATGAGCAGGGGGCGGCAGGTACGCTCTATGCGCTGGCCTCGGCGCAGTCCTGCCGTTTTGGCCATCGAGCAATTCCGGCCAGCTCATTGGGGTTGCCCATCGAGTTCGCGCGCACGCTGGATGGCATGCTCGACCCCGACCCACAGGTGCGGCGTAAAGCGGGGGATTACTTTATTCGTGAAATGCCGCGCATGGCGAAGCTGGTCATGGTTGACCTTCCAAGCGCCCTCCAAACGCCGCTAGTGCCCGTATGGGGAAAAGGTCTGCGTCGCCCGGCTAGCCAAGAGATTGATACCGTGGTGTACAGCTCACGAAAGGCGTTTTTACGCGAGGCAAGCGCTGAAGAGACGTTAAACGACGTTAACGATGTGCAGCTTGATCGCTACTACAAACAGTTTATGCAGGGCATGGGAGAAACCGAAAAAGCCTTTTTGGCCTCGGTGAGCCGGTTGGGCAAATACCCGGTCGTCGGCGGTTTAGCGGTGCGCTGGGAGCGGGAGGGTGTTTATATCGATTCGTCGCTCAACCTGCATGACCCAGCGCTAAAGCCCGCGTTTATCGAAGCGGTGAATAACATGGTGCACTTAGCACGGGCCATTCATCGCCAGGGGGTATTTAAAAGCTGCCTGTTCAATGCCCGCCAAACGCTGCACTTAGAGCGTGCTAGCCCTGAGGAGGCGTTTCAATGCCAGCCAGAGATGGCGATTAATTACGAAGTAAGCGCGGTGCCGGAAATGGAGGATCGCACCCGGCAGCATAGCTACTTTGAAGATGGCCCGGACCCAGAAGAGCTATTGGTGCTGCCGGATACCATTATGCAGCTGCTGCAGCGGCTCAATGAGATCCACCATACTGGCATGATCATCTTTGAAGCGCTGCCCAAACATCTCAAAATCCATAGCTACTATCGGCTGCTCGACCCTCAACGCGAGCAGGAGTTTCGGAGCCTACTGAGCCGAATGTTGGCCGCTGTCAGTCAAATCGAGGGGCTGGGCGTGTCGGGGTTTATGAAGATGCCCTACAAAGACACGCGCTTTTTTACCCACTTAGAACGACAGCCAGAGCACTTCTACCCCAAAGATCCAAAAGAGTATGTTAGAAAAAGCGCCTTGCCCGCGCCGCCGCGCTAAGCGGCACTGTTAATCCGGCGCGTTTGTGATTAGCCAGCTCGCCAACTGTTCGGTCAATCGGTCGGTGGCGCTACCAAAGGCGTTCACCACATCGGGTATCTCCGTGCTTGCCGCACGCTCCCGAATCGCGAAGCTGGTGGAGGCCACGGGCTGTTGGTCCGCGCCGAGTAATTGGACGTCCAACTGCAGGTTAACGCTTGGCGGAGAGGTGTCATACTCGCTCTGGAAGTGGCGCAGCTCGCTTAATAGCAGCAAGTCGTGAGGTAGCCGGTCGCTGCTCACATTGGCGAAAAGCTCTTGCTGCTGAAGGCCTGCAATCAGCTGGGCCTGCAGCATGTCCGGCGCATCTTCATGCCAGCGAGCACCCTCATACACATTGACCACATTGCCTTCAGGAAACACCACGATACGATTGCTGCTGAGCAGGTGGCCCGCTTCTGGTGTAGCGATACCCAGTCGCTCTGGCTGCGTGATGGTGGCAGGGTCGCTCTGCATCGTGGTAGCAGGCAAGCGATACAGCGTCGATGGCGCTTTCTCCGGTAAAATAGAGCAGCCCGAAAGGGTAAGTAAGGCACTTAGAAAAAAGCCGTTACGTAAAGCATGCATGTTCATGGGCGGAACTCCTCTACTTGGTCGCGGCCTAGGAAAAAGTCCGTGGGGCTCTCCTCAAGCTCCCGTGTAATGCGGTCGAGGGTGGCGAGTGTCGAGCGTAACGCCGCTAGGGCCGGGGCAATGTCGCGAGTGCTTTGTAGAGTGCTTTCGACAGCACCCGCGTTATCGTTCACCAACTGTTCTATCCGCTGGGCAGCGCTGGCAACATTGCGGCTGGCGCTCTCTGCGCTGCGCATCACCTGCTGACCCTCCTGGCTCAGCAAGCGGTTCGCCTCTAGGCTAAGCGATTCGATACTTTCAAGCGTGGTGGAGGCTTGGCGTGACACATCGCCAAAGAGCGCCATGTTTTCATCCAGGGCAGACTGCTGAGAGGCAATCATCTCGGTGATTTGGGCAATATTGGTCAGGATATTGCCTGCTTGCTCACGATTATTGTCATTGAAGAGTTCGTTCACACTCTGCAAAATCGCGTTGAGGTTTTCGACCATCTCTTCGCCTTCGTCAAACAGCGTAGCAATAGGCGACGGGTCGGCTTTAATAAAAGGCGTATCGTCGCTGCTCTGCGCTAGCAAGCGTTGGCTTTCTGGGGTGCCGCCATAGAGCTGCACGGACATACTGCCGGTAATGCTGGCAAAGGCTAGCTTTGCGCGGGTATCCACTTTAATCGGAGTGTCTTCATACACGCGAATAAGTGTGATCACTTGGCGTGGGTCGTCAGGATTGAGGGAAAGCTCGGTAACATCGCCCACTTCAATGCCGTTGTACTGCACCTTGCTGCCCACTGAGAGGCCGCTGACGCTGCGCTCGAACAAAATGCGGTAGGGTTGATAGTCGCGTTGGCCAGCCGCATAGCTCATCCAGAGCGCAAACAGCAAGGCGGCAGCGGCCGTCAGCACGGTAAACAGGCCAATCAAAATATGGTGCGCTCGGGTTTCCATGTGCGTCACTCCTGAGAAGAGGTTGGGCCAGCAGAGCGCTGTGCAGCGCGTCCACGCGGTCCATTAAAGTAATCCTGTACCCACTCGTCGTCCGTTTTTGCGACGTTTTCCAGGGTATCCACCACCAGAACGCGCTTTTGCGACAGCACCGCGACCCGGTCACAGGCCGCATAGAGGGTATCGAGGTCGTGGGTGACCAAAAAAACGCTAAAGCCCATTGCATCGCGCAGCGTGACCAGCAGTTGGTCAAACGCGGCGGCCCCAATGGGGTCGAGTCCTGCGGTAGGCTCATCGAGAAACAAAATATCCGGGTCCAGGGCCAGTGCCCTGGCAAGCGCGGCACGTTTCACCATGCCCCCAGAGAGCGATTCTGGAAATTGTCGGGCGGCATGAGGGGGCAGGCCTACCAGCGAGAGCTTGATACGCGCCAGATACTCGGCCTCTTGCCGAGAGAGTTTGGCGTGCTCGATAAGCGGCAGCGCAACGTTTTCTTGCAGGTTGAGCGAACTAAATAGCGCCCCACGCTGAAAGAGCACCCCAAAGCGCCGCTCGACTTGGCTGCGTTGGGACTCACTTAACTCATTTAACCGCTGGTTCAGCACTTCTACTGTGCCGTCATTTGGCCGCTTTAAGCCCACAATACTGCGCAGTAGAACTGATTTACCGGTACCTGAGCCGCCGACAACGCCGAGAATTTCGCCTCGGTAGAGGGTCAAGTCCAGCCCTTCGTGAACGACGTTGTCGCCAAATCGATTCACCAGCCCCTGCACGCGAATAACCGCTTCCTCGCGCTCGGGCTGTTGAGGCATCTCTGAATATCGCTCGGTCACCAGCCCATCTCCATGAAAAATAACGCCGCTAATGCATCGATGAGAATCACCATGAAGATGGCTTGCACCACACTGGATGTCGTGTGGGCACCCACCGATTGGGCACTGCCGCTAACTTTAAACCCTTCTAGGCAGCCAATGACGGCAATCACAAAGGCAAATACCGGCGCTTTGCTCAAGCCGACCAGAAAATGAGTGACCGACACGTCTTTTTGCAGTGTGGTGATGAACTGACTCACAGAAATATCCAACGATAGGGTGGCTACCACCGCGCCGCCGACGAGGCCGCTCAGCATGCCCACAAACGCCAGCAGCGGTAGGCTGATCAACATCGCCATCACCCGGGGAAGCACTAGCAGCTCAATCGGGTCGAGTCCCAATGTTTTGAGGGCATCAATCTCTTCGTTGGATTTCATCGCGCCAAGCTGGGCGGTAAAGGCGCTGGCAGTGCGGCCCGCCAAAAGTATCGCGGCCAAGAGCACGCCAAATTCCCGTAAAAATGAAAAAGCTACGAGATCAATGGTGTAAACCGTTGCACCGAAATCTTGGAGCACCGTGGCCCCCAAAAACGCCACCACTGCGCCCACCATAAAGGTTAAGAGCGCAACGATAGGCACCGCATTCAAGCCACTTTGCTGAATATGCGCGACGGTGGCGGTAATACGCCAGTGGCGGGGTCGAAACAGAAGTGAGGTAAACGTGGCCAGCACCAAGCCAATGAAAGCCAGTAGCTGGCGCTGCTGAGACCCCAGCGCCACCATTTGCTGGCCCACTGTTGCTAAGGCTTCGCTAATCCGGTTGGGTCGGGGTGGGGGGCTCTCAAGCGGAGCGTCCATAGCCTCGGCAATGCGTATCAGCAAAGCCTGCTGCACCTGGGGAAGATCGCTGGCCCAGTCGCCAATCTGCTTGATTTTTTCAACACCAATCAGCTCAACGATCAGCGCCGCACCGGCGGTATCCAGCCCCTCAAAACCGGGTAGCGACAGCGATGCCGAGCTTAGCTGACCCTGCTGTTGTAGGGCGCGCTTCAGCTCAGCGTAGTGGCGTAGTGTCCATTCGCCGTGCAGCGAGACACGCTCGCCCTGTTGAGTGATCCACTCGTTTGGCATCCCTGCTCCTCAGTGCCTTCACATGCAGTGAAGGCCTATGATACAATCAAACGAGCGTTAGTGAAAGGTAAGCCGTCGTTTCTTAACGTGACGCGCGATACTTGGGGGCCAGCTCCTGCTTAATTTTCGCTGCTACTTCCTTGAGTCTGGGGCCAAGGTTGTTGACCAATCGATCATGATCCAAGCGCAGGCTAGAGCCACCGCAGTTAATCGCCATCACTTCGGCACCATCTTCTAAAATGAGCGGCATGGCCACGGCGCTGATATCCCGCTGCCAATCCTGCTCAGAGAGGCAAAAGCCGTACTCGGCATAGTCGCGCAGGCTCTGCTCAATACCGGCATGAAGGCGCGGCCAATCGCTGCCGTGAAACGCGGCTAGCTCTTGCATTACCTGTTGGCGGCGCTCGTCAGATAATCCGCACAGCCAGGCACGACCAATCGCCGAGGTGGCAATCGGTAGACGAGAGCCAACATCTAAGCGAATAATCAGCGGCCCGTGGCCGTGGCAGGTTTCCAGATACACCATGTCGCTGCGGTCGGCACCGCCCAGGCTCACGTTGCAGTCGGTGGCGTCGGCAAAGTGCTGTAAATGGGGGCGAGCAATTTCGCGAATGCCCATATTGGCCAGAAAGCGGTAACCCAGCGCCAGCACACCCGGCCCGAGGCGGTACTTCTCTAAGTGGCGGTTGTGCTGCAGGTAGCCTAACTGGGTCAGCGTATAGGTTAACCGGGACACCGTGGGGCGCGGGATATGGGTGCGATTCGAGAGCTCTGCATTGCCCAGGTACTCTTCCCCTGTTCCAAAAGCGCGGAGCAGTTCTAACCCCCGCGCAAGCGCGGTGACAAAGTTGCGATCTTTTTCGGGTGATTGCGGCTCATCAGCAGCGGCGTCGGTTGGTTCCATCAAGCGTCTCGGCTAATCAATCATTGAGTGGCAAGTATCGCATACCTGCGCTGGGGCGTTGCAAAGCGCGATAAGAGAGCTTAGTCAACGCTTGGCCTGCGGCGCCTGCCTTAGATACTGTGCTAGCGCCGTAGGTGGGCGGTTAGCTGTCTAGGCGTTCAATGATGGTCGCAATGCCCTGGCCAACGCCAATACACATGGTGACCAGCGCATAGCGCCCGCCGGTGGCTTCTAGCTGGCGCAGCGCAGTGAGCGCCAAACGCGCGCCCGAGGCACCCAGCGGGTGGCCAATGGCAATGGCGCCACCGTTGGCATTAAGGCGCGGGTCGTCGGCGGAAAGCCCTAACTGTTGAACGCAGCCTAACACCTGCACCGCAAAGGCTTCGTTGATTTCAATGACGTCCATCTGCTCCAGCGAAAGGCCAGCCCGAGCCAGCGCTTTTTGCGAGGCGGGTACCGGCCCAAGGCCCATGACGCGGGGGGCAACGCCCGCCACGGCGCTTGCAACGATACGCGCTCGCGGAGCAAGCCCAGCTCGCTCGCCTGATGTCCGCGTGCCGACAATCAGCGCGGCAGCCCCGTCGTTTAATCCAGACGCGTTGCCGGCGGTCACGACACCGCCTTCAAACAGCGCGCCGAGTTTGGCCAGTTTCTCCTCGGTGCTTTCAGCCCGGGGATGCTCATCTTTATCTACCAACAGCGGCGGCTGTTTGCGCCCTTGAGGCACTTCTACCCCAAACATTTCTCCTTCGTAAAAGCCGTTTGCCAGCGCCTTGGCATAGCGCGCTTGCGAGCGGGCGGCAAAGGCGTCGCTGGCCTCGCGGCCAATGTTCAGGTCGTGGGCAATGTTATCGGCAGTTTCCGGCATGCTGTGGCTGCCGTACTCGTTGGCAATCCACGGGTTGGGGAAGCGAGAGCCAATCACGGTATCAAACATCGGCTGATTGCGAGCGTAGGGGGAGTCGGCTTTGCCCAGCACGTAAGGCGCGCGGGACATAGACTCCACGCCGCCAGCCAAAAATAGCTCACCCTCGCCTAAGCGAGCGGCACGGGCGGCATCCATCATGGCGGCTAAGCCACTGCCGCACAGGCGATTAACGGTTTGGCCTGCCACCTCAATCGGCAGGCCCGCCAGCAGCGCACCGTGGCGGGCCACGTTACGGGAATCTTCCCCCGCTTGGTTAGTACAGCCCGCCAACACTTCTTCGTAGCTTTCCGGGGCAAACGGATTACGCGCCACCAGTGCTTTGAGCGTTAAGCCCAGCAGCTCATCCGGGCGAATGGCCGCTAGGCTGCCGCCATGGCGACCGAAAGGGGTGCGTAATCCGTCGTAAATATAGGCGTCTTGCATGGTTATTTTCCTTGTTTGTGTAAGCCTTACTTGAGCCGTAGTTGAAACTGAGGTGTGTCAGCCCGTTGGCCCGTCAGTGAGGGGCATGCCCAGCGCGGCGCGGCGGCGCAGCCACGGGCTAGGGCGATAGCGGGGGTCACCGGTGGCGGCTAATAGGTTGTTCAAAATGGTTAGGATACGCGAAGCGCCGTAATGGTCGCCCATGCGCAGCGGGCCAAATGGGTAGCCCAGGCCAAGTTCCACCGCACGATCAATAGTGGCGGGTGCAGCGACGCCTTGCTGTGCGATATCTGCCCCAACGTTGACGATGCAGGCCACCACGCGCTGCAGTACAAAGCCGGTGCTGTCTTGTAGGGTGCTGACCGGCGTGCCGTCAGCATTCAACAGGCTGGCGGCAGCATTGACTAGTTCGGGGCGGGTAATGGGGGAGACCATCAGGCTGCGGCGCTTATCCAGCCCCGCCAGCATATCCACCGCGACGCACTGCTCGGCATTCAAGCCTTGGCGCAGAGCGCACTGCGTGGTGTCTTCGCCCAGCGGTGTCAGCAGGCACAGCGCTGCTGAGGAGGGCTGATCCGCACTTTCTAGTGGCCAGCCCGCCGTGGCGACCAGTTCGGCAAGCTGGGCGGCGCTGCCAGGGTCGTCTTGGCTGATCCACACGGGGCAAGGCGAGGCTGACGCAATGGCGGGCTCTTCCGGCATCTGCTGCTGGCCATCCACGTAGCGATAAAAGCCCTCACCGGTTTTGCGCCCTAGCAAGCCTGCTGAGAGCCGCTGGCGGGTGAGCGGTGAAGGGCGAAAGCGCGGCTCTTCATAGTACTGGTGGTACACCGACTCCATCACCGCATGGGAAACATCCAGACCCGTCAGGTCCAGCAGGGTAAACGGCCCCATCCGAAAACCACCTTGATCCACCATGATCCGGTCAATGGTGGCGGGGTCGGTCACACTCTCACTCAGAACGCGCAGCGCTTCGGTACCAAAGGCGCGCCCGGCGTGATTGACCAGAAAGCCAGGGGTGTCGGTGGCCTGGGCCGTAAAGTGGCCCATGGCGGTGCCCAAGGCATTGACCCGTTGGGTGACGTCGCTAGCGGTACGTAACCCCGGAATCACTTCCACAATTTTCATCAGCGGGACGGGATTGAAAAAGTGAAAGCCAATCACGCGCTCTGGGTGCTGGCAGGCGGCAGCAATTGCGGTAACAGACAGCGAAGAGGTGTTGGTGGCGAGCACGGCATCCTGGCGAACAATGCCCTCTAAATCGCTAAACAGCCCCTGCTTGGCTTCCAGCTTCTCGATAATCGCTTCAACGACGATATCGCAGGGGGCGAGGGCGGCGAGGTCGCGGGCCTCAATCAATCGCTCGCCGTACTGCTCGGCTTGGGCTTGGGTAATCCGCTGCTTGTCGGCGCTGCGCTGCCATAACCCATTAATAAAGGCAGTCGCTTCCGCCACCGCGCCTTCTTTAACATCAAATAGCATGACGTTCAGGCCTGCCTGCGCGGCGAGCTGAGCAATCCCTCTACCCATGGCCCCCGTGCCGACAATGCCAAGAGTGTTGAACGAATGGGCGACTGCGTCGTTGGACATAGGTCAAAATCCTCGCTGCAAATGTTTGTTGTTCTGCATTGCAAAATAGCATTTCGTTTATTGACTGCCATCCTAGGCTATGCAAAAGTGCCTGACAAGAGAGTGAACGCTAGTTTCGCCATGCAGAATTATTGCAGGCCTCACTGCCCGCGCGAACGCCAACCATAAAAATATCGTTGCTACCAGGAGCCGTTATGATCCGTGATCCCGAACTGCTGAATCAGTTGGTTGATACCATTGCCCGCTTTGTCCGGGAGCGTTTGATTCCCAATGAGGCACGGCTTGCCGAAGAGGATGCAGTGCCCGCCGAGATCCTGGCGGAAATGAAGGAGATGGGGCTGTTCGGGCTATCCATTCCTGAAGAGTACGGCGGCTTAGGGCTCACCATGGAAGAAGAAGCTCTGGTAGCCATGGAAATCGGCAAAACGTCTCCCGCGTTCCGCTCGGTATTCGGTACGAATAATGGTATCGGTGCCCAAGGCATTCTGATTGACGGCACTGAAGAGCAGAAAGCCAAATACGTGCCGCGCTTGGCCACCGGGGAAATTCTTAGTTCGTTCTGCCTGACCGAGCCGGACTCTGGCTCCGATGCCGCCAGCCTGCGCACCACCGCCGTGCGCGATGGCGACCACTACGTGTTAAACGGTACCAAGCGCTATATCACCAACGGCCCGGAAGCGGACCTGTTCACCGTGATGGCGCGTACCGACCCAGACAACAAAGGCGCTGGCGGTATCTCTGCCTTTATTGTTGAAGGCAATACGCCCGGTCTGATTCGCGGTCCGGCAGATAACAAGATGGGCCAGAAGGGCGCGCATACCTGCGACATCATTTTTGATAACTGCCGCGTACCGGCTGAAAACATCATTGGCGGCAAAGAGGGGCAAGGCTTTAAAACCGCCATGAAAGTGCTCGACCGTGGGCGACTGCATATTTCTGCGGTGTGTGTGGGCGTGGCCGAGCGTTTGGTCGAAGAGTCGCTGCGCTATACCATGGAGCGTAAGCAGTTTGGTGCGCCGCTGGCGGAGCATCAACTGGTGCAGGCTATGCTGGCAGATAGCAAAACCGAAGCCTACGCAGGTAAAACCATGGTCATGGACGCCGCACGCCGCAAGGATGATGGCGAAAACGTCTCAACCCTAGCCTCCTGCTGCAAGCTGTTCTGTGCCGAGATGGTGGGTCGCGTCGCGGATCGCGCCGTGCAGGTGCACGGCGGTGCGGGCTATATGTCGGAATACGCCGTTGAGCGCTTCTACCGCGATGTGCGCTTGTTCCGCATTTACGAAGGGACGACGCAAATTCAGCAGCTTGTGATTGCCCGGAACATGGTGCGGGAGGCGTCCTAATGGCTCTGTCGGTCCCTTACCAAGCGCCAGATGAGAAGATCTTTGGCCGTCTGGCAAGCGAGCTGTTAGCAGAACTCCCCGAGCGCTTGAGTACCCGCGTGCTGGAAAATGCGAAACGCCTAGCGGATCACCCCGCTCTTGTGGATGGCAACGTTCGCTGGAGCTACGCCGAGCTGGGGCAAGAGATTCATGCCGCCTGCGAGTGGTTAGCTAATTTAGGCATACGGCCCGGCGACCGTATTATGACGGTCAGTGAAAACTGCCGTGCCCTGGTGGTACTGCTGTTGGCCGCCAGTGAAATGGATGTTTGGGTCGCGATTGTCAATTCGCGCCTCTCCGCTCAGGAAGTGGATTTAATCCAAGGCAATTGCCTGCCGCGCCGAGTGTTTTACACCTGCGAAGCCTCCCCAGAGGCGAGCCAGCACGCCGAGCGCCACGCGGCTGACCGCTATCAGCATCCGCAGCTCGGCGGCCTAGCGATTTCACCGCTATTTGATAGCGAGCCAGAGCCTGTTCACGCCAGCGGTGCCGAGCAGGTAGCCGCGATGATCTACACCTCAGGCACCACCGGTACGCCGAAAGGCGTCATGCTGACCCATCGCGGTATTCTGTATATCGCCTCTATTTCCGGCGGCATGCGTCATCTGAGTGAAGGGCAGCGGGTGTATGGCGTGCTGCCGATGTCTCATGTGTTTGGCCTCTCATCAGTGTGTATGGGTTCGCTGTATAACGGCGCGTGCCTGTACACCGTGCCGCGTTTCGAGGCTGCTCAACTGTTGGCAACGTTGAAAGAGGAGCGTATTACGGTGCTCCAAGGTGTGCCTGCCATGTATGCTCGCGCCCTGGAGTACTTGAAGCGTGAGCAGCGCGCGTTAGAAGCGCCTGCGCTTATCTATATCTCCGCAGGCGGCTCGCCGCTGGATAGCGATACCAAAAAACGCGTGGAAGCTGCGTTTGGCCTAACGCTGCACAATGGCTACGGTCTCACCGAAGCTAGCCCGACGATTAGTCAAACCCGCATTGAAGACCGCCACCAGAGCAGCACCGTGGGCCGCGTGCTGCCGCTGTTGGAGTATCGGTTAGAGCCCCTAGGCAGCAGCGGCACGTCAGAAAAGGCAGGCGATGAGATCGGCGAGCTGTGGGTGCGTGGCCCTAATATCATGAAAGGTTACTTCCGCCAGCCGGACGCCACCCGCGCCACCTTAACGGAAGATGGCTGGCTCAATACCGGTGATATCGCCAAACTGGATCACGACGATCAGCTCTATATCGTGGGCCGCAGTAAAGAGCTGATTATTCGCTCGGGCTTCAACATCTACCCGCCGGATGTAGAAGCAGTGATTAATGAGCATCCTGCGGTGACCTTAACCGCAGTGGTTGGGCGGCAGGTGGCAGGCAATGAAGAGGTCGTGGCATTTGTGCAGTGCGAGCCGGGCGTTGAGGTTGATATGGCAGAACTCAAAGCCTTTATTGCCGAGCGGCTTGCGCCCTATAAGCGGCCGACCCAAATCGTGCTGATGGATGCGCTGCCTTCTACCGCCAGCGGTAAGATTTTAAAAGGGCGGCTACGCGACTTGGCCCAGCAGGAGAGCGCTTTATGAGCGACACAGACAGCGCGATCGCTTCCACCACGCCCCAGGCGCTGATGGGCTATCACGAATTGCTGGGCATGCACGTGGTGGAGTGGGAAGCGGGGCGCGCGGTGGTGGAACTCACCATTGAACCCAAGCACCTTAACCGCAGCGGCAATGTGCATGGCGGCGTACTGGCTTCCATGCTGGACAGTGCCTTAAGCCTAGCGGGCCTGCACTGCGATGTGCCGGGGAATATTCGTCGCGGGATGACGTTGTCACTTACCACCACCTTTGTGGGGCCTGCTCGGCAAGGCGTGCTGCGGGCCACGGGCACGCTGCGTGGCGGCGGGCAAAAAACCTTCATGACCAGCGGGGAAATTGTCGATGAGCAGGGCAATCTGGTGGCTATGGGCGAAGGCTCATTTCGTCGCCGCAGCGGCAGCGAATCGTCACAAGGTACTCCCGACCCGCAGTTGAGGGAGCCTAGCGAGTGAGCCTAGCCCGCCTGCGGGTTTCCTGTTTGCTACTGGTGACGCTTGCCACGCTGATTCATTTGGTGGGTGGCAGCGTGGCGTGGCAAGCCGCAGGCATTGTTGCGCTGCTGCTCTATTTGATGACCCTGAAAGGTCAACTCACCCGCATGGCCAAGGGGCTGCTGTGTGCCGCTGGCGTACTCACGCTGCTCGCACTGTGGCACTCGCCAACGCCTGGGCAGCTGCTGTTTGAGGCGAGTGGGCGTTTTGCGTTTTTTGCCACCTTTGTGGTGGCGCTGAGTATGCTGCGCCTACCTGCCTATCGATCCCGTTTAGTGCGCCGCTGCGGGCAAAGTATGCTGCTTCAACCCCCTAGCCGCCGCTACCCGATCTTATCCCTGGGCTCGGCGCTGTTTGGCATCATTCTGAACATTGGCGTGCTGAATCTGTTCGCCGCGATGATCGAAAAGAGCAATACCCTGAGTGCCGCCCAAGGGCGCGCCTGGGTGCGCGAGGCCCGTCAGCGGCGCATGATGCTGGCGCTGCTGCGCGGATTTTCGCTGGCACCGCTGATTTCGCCCATGGGTATTGGGGTGGCCGTGGTGCTTTCAAGCCTTCCTCAAGTCACCTGGTCACAGCTGGCACCCTATATTCTAGGGGCCGCCGCGCTGATTTTTATGGCGGGCTGGGCGGTGGACTATTTCACCGGCCCGCACCCACCCGCCAATAAAACCTATGTCACCCCTTCACTACGACCATTGGCTCAGTTTAGCGTTTTGCTAATCGGCATTGTGGCGCTGGTGTTTTCCATTGCGTGGCTGCTGAATTTACGACTACCCATTGCCGCGCTGCTGGGCGCGCCTACCGGGGCGCTGTTATGGCTGGCTTGGCAGCGTCGTAGGCTAGGCTATGGTGGATTGCCTGCTGCCATAACGGCGGTGCATCGTCAGCTACCTTGGTTGCTGTCTCCCAGCGCTAATGAAATCGTGGTGCTGGGGGCGGCAGGCTATTTGGGGCATGTATGCGTGGGCTTAGTGGATACTCAGCAGCTAGCACCGCTATTGGCGGTGCTAGACCCGCTGGGCACTTTGAATGCGGTGTTGGCCATGCTGATGGTGGTGGGGCTAGCGCAAATAGGCGTCAACCCGATTGTTACGGTGACGCTGTTGGTGGGCTTGCTCCCCACGCTGGGCATTGAGGGGTTAACGCCTGAGCTGATTGGGGCATCGTTAATGGTAGGCTGGGCGCTGGCGCTGATGTCATCACCCATGACCGCTTCCATGCTGATTCTCTCGCGCTTTACCGGCGTACCCGCCACCCGCATCGGTTACCGCTGGAACGGGCGCTTTCTGATCGCGGCGATACCGCTGCTGGCGTTATGGTTTGGTTGGTCGCCTTTCTGAGGTGGGCTGTACAAGGAAACGCTTGACCTTTGGCAGGCGTTTTTTTATTGTTATTTTTATAAAGTGAAATATTATTTTGCTATGCGGAATAAAAAGCCGATGGTTCAATCGCTGGAGCATGCCTTATGAAAATCCTCGTCGCGGTGAAACGCGTCATCGACTACAACGTCAAAATCCGCGTCAAAGCGGACCATTCTGATGTGGACCTTACCAACGTCAAAATGGCCATGAACCCCTTCTGCGAAATTGCCGTGGAAGAAGCAGTGCGCCTGAAAGAGAAGGGCGTGGCCACCGAAGTCGTGGCCGTGACCGTGGGCCCCAAGGCCGCCCAAGAGCAGCTGCGCACCGCGCTGGCGCTGGGTGCCGACCGCGCTATCCACATTGAAACCGACGAGCGCGCCGAATCGCTGGCGGTGGCCAAACTGCTAGCCAAAGTGGTGGACGAAGAGCAGCCCGGCCTCGTCATCCTCGGCAAGCAGGCCATCGACACCGACAACAACCAGACCGGCCAGATGCTCGCCGCGCTGACTAACCTGCCGCAAGGCACGTTCGCTTCGGAAGTGGCGGTAGACGGCGACAAGGTCAACGTCACCCGTGAAATCGACGGCGGCCTGCAAACCGTCGCGCTGACACTCCCAGCCATCGTCACCACCGACCTGCGCCTGAATGAACCGCGCTACGCCAAGCTGCCGGACATCATGAAGGCCAAGAAGAAGCCGCTGGATGTCAAAACCCCCGCTGACTACGGCGTGGAAGTGGCCTCCAAGGTTACGCTGCTCAAAGTGGAATCCCCCGCCGAGCGCAAAGGCGGTATCAAAATCGCCTCGGTGGACGAGCTGATCGACAAACTGAAAAACGAAGCCAAAGTGCTTTAAAAGGAGCTGATCTCATGAGCATTCTGGTACTTGCCGACCTGCATGAAGGTCAGTTAGCGGGCGCGACCGCTCACGTCGTGGCGGCGGCCCAGGCCATCGGTGGCGATATTGATGTGCTGGTCGCCGGTGAAGGCGTCCAAGCGGCTGCCGAGGCGGCCGCTAAACTCGACGGCGTGAGCAAAGTACGCGTAGCAGATAACGCCGCCTACGCCCATCAGCTTGCCGAGCCCATGGGCGCGCTGCTGGTCGAACTCGCTGGCGATTACACCCACGTGCTGGCCAGCGCCTCCACCACTGGCAAAAACGTGCTGCCGCGCCTGGCGGCCCTGAAAGATGTCAGCCAGCTGTCGGATGTGATTGGCGTCGAAAGCGCCGATACCTTCCTGCGCCCGATCTATGCCGGTAACGCCATCGCCACGGTCAAAAGCGACGACGCGCTAAAAGTCATCACCATCCGTACCACCGGCTTTGATGGAGTCGGCACCAGTGGCAGCGCCACAACGGAAGCGGTGGATTTCGTCGCCGACAACGCCCAGTCCAGCTTCGTCAAACAAGAGCTGGCGCAGAGCGACCGCCCGGAACTCGGTGGCGCTAAGGTCGTCATCTCCGGCGGCCGTGGCATGGGCAACGGCGAGAACTTCAAGCTGCTGGACGGCATTGCTGACAAGCTGGGCGCGGCCATTGGCGCTTCTCGCGCGGCGGTAGACGCTGGCTTCGTACCCAACGACATGCAGGTGGGCCAGACCGGTAAGATCGTCGCGCCCGAACTCTACATTGCGGTGGGTATTTCAGGTGCGATCCAGCACTTGGCAGGCATGAAAGACTCCAAGGTGATCGTCGCGATTAACAAAGACGACGAAGCACCGATCTTCCAGGTGGCCGACTACGGCCTGGTCGGGGATCTTTTCGAAATCCTGCCGGAGCTGGAAAGCAAGCTGTAAGTTTAGGAGGCTGTCCGGAATAGCCCTAGGTGGAGGCGCTGTAAACCCGTCCTTGGGCGCTACTTTCGCTTCTGACCGCCATGGATGGCGGGAATGCTGGTAACGTCAGGAACGTGTTACCTGCCATGGCGAAAGACCCCCGCTACGGGCTGTTCCGGCCATGCTAACTATTTTGGCCATGCCTTAAAACCCCTTTTTTGGGGTTTTTACGCTGATGGGCTTACAAACAATGATAATGAGCCACGTATGCTAACCCAACTGACTGCCTCCATGACGCTGCCGGTTATCGGCTCTCCCATGTTTATCGTTTCTGGCCCTGAGCTGGTGATTGCCCAGTGTAAGGCGGGGATTATTGGCGCGTTTCCGGCGCTGAACGCCAGGCCTGCGGAAGTGCTTCGGGAGTGGCTGCAGCAGATTACCGATACCTTAGACGACTATAACGCTCAGAATCCGCAGCAGCCCGCCGCACCGTTTGCGGTGAATCAGATCGTGCACCCCACCAATGACCGCCTGGAGCATGATGTGGCGCTATGCGCTGAGTTTAAGGTGCCGCTGATCATTACCAGCCTGCATGCGCCCAATCGGGTGGTCGAGCAGGTACACGCCTATGGCGGCATGGTATTTCACGTTGTGACCACGCTGAGGCACGCTAAAAAAGCTATCGATGCCGGGGTGGATGGGCTGATTTTGGTCTGCCATGGGGCAGGCGGCCATGCGGGGCGGCTTAACCCCTTCGCTTTTGTGGCGGAGGTCAGGCAGTTTTACGATGGCCCGCTGGTGCTGGCAGGGGCGATAACCAAAGGCGAGCAGATCGCTGCCGCTCAGGCGCTGGGCGTGGACATGGTGTATATGGGCACGCGCTTTATTGCCACCCAGGAAGCCAATGCTCAGCCCGCATACAAGCAGATGGTACTGGAAGCCGCTGCGGGGGATATCGTCTATACCAACCTGTTCACGGGTGTGCACGGTAACTACCTGCGCCAAAGCATCGAGCTGGCTGGGCTGGACCCAGAGGCACTGCCAGAGGGCGACAAAAATGCCATGCGTTATGGGTCAGGCGGCAGCAGTAAGGCAAAAGCGTGGCGGGATATTTGGGGTGCCGGGCAGGGAGTGGGCGGTATTACCACACTGAACAGCGTGGCCGATGAAGTAGCCACGCTGCGTGCGGATTATCAGCAAGCACTGGATCAGTTACGACGGCGTTGACGAAAAGCAGCCACGCGAGCATGAAAATCCTCGGTGGCTTTACACTCATCTTGCAGTGCGCCTTCAAGCGTTAGCGTGTCGTCAAGCGACAAGTTCGCCGCCTGTCGCATGGCCCGTTTTGTTGCTCCCAGCGCTTGGGGTGACTGAGCCACCAGGGCCTGTGCCAGCGCTCGTGCTTCCGCTAACACCTGATCATCTTCCACTGCTCGGTTGGCTAGGCCCAGCGCTACGCAGCGCTCGGCGTCGATGGGTGTAGCCAGTGCCGCCATCTCAAAGGCCTGGGCGTGGCCAAGCTTGCGTACCAAATGCCAGCAAGCGCCGCCGTCGGGAATCAAGCCAATATTGATAAAGGCCAGTTTTAGGTAAGCCGAGCGGCCCATCACCACCATATCGCTGGCTAGCACGTAGGACACACCAATCCCCGCAGCAGCGCCGCTCACCGCGGCGATTACGGGCTTTTCCATCGTCATCATGCTGCGTAGCGCAGGCAAAAAAAGCGTTGCCAGCCGCTCGCTGGCAGGCTGGGTGGAGGCCTTTTCGAATTCTGCTAAATCGGCACCGGCACAAAAGGCGCTACCTTCACCGCTGAGGATCACGCAGCGCACCTGCGGGTCAGCTGCCACGGTGGCTAATGCGTCATTGAGCGCCAGGGCCGTGGGCTCGTTGAGGGCATTGCGCACCGCAGGGCGCGCAATGGTCACTTCGGCGATACCGCCCTCGGTAGTCTCAAGGCGTACAAGTGACGTTTCTTCACTGTGCATAAGCTTCTCCTTAGGCGGCGTCGAGCTGTTCGCTCACCGTCTCAAGGTGATAGTCGCTGTCGCCCAGGTAGTGGTCAAACATCACCAAATGTTTGGCGTAGTGGGCCACGTAGCACTCTTCGGTCATACCCATGCCGCCATGAAGCTGAATGGCCTGTTCCGCAATAAAGCGCGCAGACTCGCCGCAGTAGGCCTTGGCCGCGGCGATTTTATAGTCCCGCTCGTCAGCAGGCAGCGAGAGGCTGGTGGCAGCGAGAATCGCCATGGAGCGCGACTGCTCCAGGTGGAGGTGCATATCCACCATGCGGTGCTGCAGTGACTGGAACGTGGCCAGCGGCAGGCCAAACTGCTTGCGCTCTTTTAAATAGGCGAGGGTTTGGTCGCAGGCAGTTTCCATCGCACCAATGGCTTCGGCGCAAAGTGCGGCGCGGCCCAGGGCCAGCACCTCTGCCAATGCGTCACCTGCGTCTTCGCTTAGACAGTTCTCTAGCGGCAGTGCCACGCTGTTCAACGTTAGGTCACCGGCGGGCTGGTCATCCATTGTGCGATAGGTCTGCAAGGTGACGCCTTGCGTATTGGCAGGGACGATAAACACGCCTAGCTTGCCGTTAGGCAGTTGGGCGGTCACCAGCGTGGCGGCGGCATTGCCGAGGTTCATTACGACATCTTTGCGGCCGTTAAGCTGCCACTGGCCATCGTGTTGGCTCGCTTGGGTAGAAATATCGAAAGCGTCATAGCGGGCGGTGTGTTCATGCCAAGCCAAGGCGAGCTGGTGTTCACCTTCCAACAACGGGGTCAGCCAGCGCTCCTGCTGTGCTGAGTTGGCGCATAGCGCAAGCAGCTGCCCGGGCATGACTAACCCAAACAGGTACGCTTCTGGCGCTAAGCCGCGCCCCAACGCTTGCATAATAATCATTACATCGGTGCCGTCGCCGCCTAGCCCGCCGACGTCTTCGCTAAACGGCATATGCAGCAGGCCTAATTCTGCGAACGTGCGCCATAGCGGGCTGGCCCCTTGGGCTGGCGCTTCAAGCATAGCGCGGCGCTGCTCGGGTGTTACCTGGTCGGCCACTAAGCGTGTCAGTGTCTCTTCGAGCATGCGCTGCTCGTCGGTGAGTGCAAAATCCATGGTGACCCCCTTACATTCCTAAAATGGTTTTAGCGACGATGCTTTTTTGAATCTCGTTGGCACCGCCATAAATCGACAGCTTGCGACGATTAAAATACTGGGCGCTGGCGGCAGCGCCTTGGGCGTATTCATCAGCCAGCGATTCATCACCATGGAGAAATTCGGGGAAAAACGGCAGGGCAGCAGGCCCAAGCGCACGGCGGGTAAGCTCACTAATCTCTTGGCGCAGCTCAGAGCCACGCACTTTTAGCAGCGAGCTCTCTGCACCCGGCACGCCGCCATCCCGCGCTGCGGCAATCACGCGTAGGTTGGTCACTTCCAGCGCCATCAGTTCAAGCTCGGCTTTAACTACCCGCTGGCGAAAGCTGGGGAGCGATAAAAGCGGCTTGCCGCGATGCTGCATACGGGAGGCGAGGGACTTCAAATGGCGCAGCGCCTGTTTGGCGTGGCCAAGCCCAGCAATACCGGTACGCTCGTGGGTAAGCAAGAATTTGGCGCAGGTCCAGCCTTGGCCCTCTTCACCCACACGGTTTTCTACCGGCACGCGCACATTATCGAGAAACACTTCGTTGACTTCATGAGCGCCGTCGAGGGTGATAATCGGCCGTACGGTAATGCCAGGGGTCTGCATATCAATCAGTAAAAAGCTGATGCCCGCCTGCTTTTTTGCATGGGGGTCGGTGCGCACCAAGCAGAACATCATGTTGGCGTGCTGGCCTAGGGTGGTCCAGGTTTTCTGCCCGTTGACGATGTAGTGGTCGCCATCGAGCACGGCGCGGGTGGATAAGCCCGCCAAATCCGAGCCAGCACCCGGCTCAGAATAACCTTGGCACCACCAGTCCTGGTTATTAAGAATCCGCGGCAGGTAGTGCTGTTGCTGCTCCACACTGCCGAATTTCATGATCACTGGCGCGACCATATTGACGCCAAAGGGCACCACCGTTGGGGCGTAGGCGGCGGCACACTCTTCATCGAAGATATGCCGCTGCACCGGACCCCAGCCTGGACCGCCGTGCTCAACAGGCCAGTTGGCGGCAAGCCACCCTTGATCGCTGAGAATATTCTGCCAGCGAATGTGGTCATCGGCGCGCAGATGACGCCCAAGGCGCACGCGCTCACGGATGTCGCTCGGCAGTGCATCGGCTAAAAATCGGCGGACTTCCTCGCGGAATGCCTGCTCTTCGGGGCTAAACGTCAGGTTCATGAGTGTGCATCCTCGGAAGGCGTCTTTTTGTGAATCGATAAATGGGATGGCAGAGAGGCTTGGCGGTGCGGCCCGCCCAAATGGCGTGGGTAGCTCAGCGCTTCCACCGCTAGCAGATCAATATCGCTCTCGCGGTAGCAGGTACCTTGCTGCGCTAGCGTCAGGCTCGCCTGCTCCATGACTGACTGAGCGTCGTGGTCGGGCGCTTGCTTTGCGGCGTTATAAAGCGTGCTCAGTACGCTAGGCGACTTGCTCACCACCACGTTGGCCCGCAGCGCTTTGAGTGTTAAAGCCACCCGCTGCTGGTCGGTCCCGCTGGCACTGTGATTGACCAATTCATAGAACGGGCCGCGCTCGGCAAGCACTAGGCTGAGAGGCGATGTTGAGGCATTCCCGGTAAGTAACTGCAGCGCTACGGTGACCGCTTGAGAAGAGCAGGCGCTGGCATCTTCGCCAGGGGCGAGCAGGCATAGCTCAGTACAATCGTTTGGGGTATCGGTAAGCGTTATGTTGGCGCGCTGGGCGGCGGTGTGAAGCGTCTCAAACAGCGGGTGCTCACCGATGAGGGCGATCTGCGCAAAGGGCTCAGCATTGTCTACGCCAGGGACGACATGGGGATTTCTAGCGGCAAAAAAGAGGTGAATCAGCCCTGCGCGCTGCGGGGAGTCCATACAGTCAAGAAATAGCTCACGCTCGCGACGCAAGCCCTCTTCCAGAGATGCGGCTTTGGTGCACGCGTCAACGGCGTCCACAATGCGAAACGGAGAAAACAGTGCCGGTGCGCTGGATTCAAGCTGCTCTCGCATGGCAGCAAGGGCCTTGGGGTTGGCCTCTGGAGCGGGTAGCTGACCGGTGATGCGCGCCTGCTGTTGTCCCGCTAATACCTCTTTTGCCGCTGCCAAACCCGCTTCCAGCGGTGTTTGGGCATCGCTGATGGCATCGATAATGCCGATATCCTGCGCTTCAGCGGCGTCTACAAAGCGCCCGCTGGTGATGATGTCTAGGGATCTTTCCACACCTACCAAACGGGGCAGCCGCTGAGTACCGCCTGCGCCGGGCAGTAAGCCAAGCTTCACTTCCGGTAAACCAACGCGGGTGCCTGCCAGCGCAATTCGATAGTGGCAACCCAGCGCAACTTCCAAGCCGCCACCTAGCGCGGTGCCGTGTAGCGATGCGATGAGCGGTTTAGGGCAGGCTTCTAGCTGGGTAATGACATCCGGTAGCAGTGGCGCTTGGGGTGGCTTGCCAAATTCACGTATATCGGCACCCGCAATAAAGGTGCGCCCCTCTGCCATCACCACCAGTGCTTTAGCCTGCTGGTCGGCCAACCCCTCTTCAAGGGCGCTGAGCAAACCGCTACGCACTGCTTGGCTCAATGCGTTGACGGGCGGGTTAGCGATACTAATGACGCCGACCTCGCCATGTCGCTGGTAGTGAACACTCATAGTGGCTCCCATATTTCGCTATATGAAATTTAAAGTTGTTATTCGGAATGAAGTGATCATGGCGAAAGACACCGTTGGAGTCAATAATGCAAAACAACGTTTTGCATTGCGGAATATAGATGGCTAAACAAAAGGCCGCACAGAGGCGGCCTTAGGTAATGATTTCCGTCGTGATTGAAGCAACATCAGAAAACGGGGTTTAACCCAGCTTCTTGTAAGGCGACGCGCCGAGTTTCCATCCAGCCGTCGATAAACGCCGCTTCGTCTTCGGGGGCATCGGCTTGATAGGCTTCCCAGGTGTCCATTAGCAGCTGTTGCCGCTCCACCAGGGCGTTTTGGTGGGCGTCCATTTCATTGGTCCATACACCGCTTTCTTGGTAGTACGCCACCACAGCATCGTGGAAAGGTACTACCCAGGTCATGTTTTGATTCTCAAGGGCATAGCCGCTAGCCCCTGGGGCGTTATCTTTATAGTCGTCAAACGACTCCACTAGCGTGGTGATCAAGCCGGTGACTGTTTCAGGGGCTAAATCGGCGTTGCTCACTAGAATGGGGTAAGGGTAGCTGGCGCTGGCCAGCGGCTGTTCAGCGTTAATACCCGCGCCTGACGTCACATCGTGGGGCTGGAAGTAGGGCGCCAGTTCCAGCATCTGTGCCCAGCCTGCTCCATCGTCAGTGGGCAGTTCTGGCCACTGCAAGCCACGGGGGCTCGCCGCTAAGCGTTGGGCGGCGGGTGTGACGGTGGTGGTAATAGCGGCATCGGCACGGCCGCTGATAATGCCGTCGAAGGCGGCGTTGTAGCCGGGAAAGTCGACGCGTTCAACGTCATCCCAGGTCAAACCTGCGAATGCTAGGTAGGCTTCAGCAGCTTTATTCAGCGCATCGTCGCCGCGCAGGTAGGCTAGCCGTTTACCTTCCAGATCAGCGATGGAACCCATCTCTACGTCGCCTGCCACCGCCATGCCTATGCCAAAACTCGCCATGGAGGTGGAAATCACCCGAATAGGCTGCGGGCCCCAGTCCGGCCCGGCGAACATCATGACGCCTTCAGAGCCGTAGTAGCTGGCAATGCCGCAGGCGCACAGATCCACGCGTCCCGTTTTCAGCGGCGTCATGCGCATGGTGTCGTTTTCACCCGGAATAACGCGGGACTGAGTGCCGTGCTCCTCCTGTAGCAGCTGGCTGATGGCCATAATCTGCGCATGGCCACTGGTGCCGGTGCCATACGCGGTCCAATTCAGCGTGCTAGGCATGGCGCTGGCGCTTCCAGCCGCCAGCAGGCCTGCCGTTAAACTACCGAGTACGAGGGTGAGGTTTGTTTTTGTGCTCATAAATATCCTCGAAGGTGGTATTAAGCGTTGGCAGTGAGCGAACGCTGGTGATGGCGCTGGCTAAGCCGCGCAAGCGCAACGCCTGGTAGCAGCGCCGCTGCGGCCAAGCCAATTAATTCCCACTGGCTGAAAGGCACCATGCCGCCACCGGGCAACGCCAACAGCAGGCCCGCGATGAGCACTAGCGCGCGAATGACGATTTCCTGCAGTGCGCCGTAGCCCAATCGCCCAACGCCCATCAGATACCCTTGCATGGCAGAGGCAAACAGAATGATGCCGATGACTGCTTGGATAAACACGGCAATGATCATCAATGGTTCGCCCTGCATGATCAGCGCGGGGTTCAGCACGAATAGAAAGGGGATAAAGTAAATCACGCTGCCTAGGCGCATGGCCTGCAGGCCAGTTTCCATCGGGCGGGCACCGGCCACGGTGGCAGCGGCAAAGGCACCCAATGCCACGGGTGGCGTGATAAAGCTGAGCATGCCCCAGTAGAGGATGAACATGTGCACCGCCATGGGGTCTAGACCGCCGCCTTGAATCAGCGCAGGGGCGAGCGCCACCGCCAGGAAGATATAGGCCGCAGTGACCGTCATACCAATGCCCAATACAAAGCTAGTGACCGCGCCCATAATCAGCAGTAGCGGTACGCTGCCGCCGGCGATATTGATAAAGTCGTTGGCAATGGTGCCCGATAGGCCGGTCATGGAGAGTGCGCCTACCAACATACCCACGCCCGCCAGAATGGCGATAAGCTCAGCAAATAGCTTGGCCGCTGACGAGAGCGTTTCGGTGACATCCTTCCAGCCCCAGCGGTTCTGCTTAGAGAGCTGGTTGAGCACTAACAGCAGTGCGGTTGCATAGAATGGGGCAACCGCTTCGCGCTGCATGATCAGCAGCATCCATACCAGCAGGCCAAAGACGAAGATAAAGTACCAGCCCTCTTTCAGCGTTTGCTTAATCGACGGTAGCTCTATGGCGGGCAGGCCTTTGATGTCATTGCGCGCGGCATAGGCATCAATTTGAATGAACAGGCCAAGGAAATAGAGAATTGAGGGGATGACCGCTGCCAGCGCCACCGCTGAGTAGGGAATATCCAAGAACATGGCCATCACGAAGGCGGTAGCACCCATCACTGGGGGCATCAATACGCCACCGGTTGAGGCGCAGGCTTCCACACCGCCTGCAAACGAGCGGCTCATGCCAATGCGGCGCATGGCCGGAATCGAGAGCACCCCAGTGGTCAGCACGTTACTAATCACGCTGCCGCTCATGGATCCCATCAGGCCGCTGGAAAAAATCGACACCTTAGCCGGGCCGCCGCGTACATGGCCTAAAAGTGCAAAGGCTAAATTAATGAAGAATTTGCCGCCGCCACTTTTTTGAAGCACCACGCCAAACACCAGAAAGCCAATCACCAAGCCCGCAAAAGCCTGTAGCGGAACCCCCATGATGCTTTCGGTGCTCATGGTGTGGTACATCGCCGTTTCAGGCAGGCTAGAAGGGAATGCTTGGATGGGGCCAGGAACGATGTCGGCTACCAAGGGGTAAAGCGAGAACACCCCGGCAATGATGGCAATCGGCAAACCGCCGGCTCGGCGTGCGGCTTCGATAATCAATAACCAGTAGGCATAGCTGAAATAAATGGCGATATCCGGAGCTGCAAACGCCCAGCCGCGCTCCAGAATGGGAACAGCGTTATACACAAAGTAGCCACCCACGATCAGCGTGACAGCGCTAAGCAGGTAGTCATACCAGGGAATCGATTGCTCCTGCTGGCTGCTTCGCATGGGCCATAGCAGAAACACGAGCGGCAGAAGCAGTGCCACCACTGCATAGTAAAACTGAGTTTCCAGCCCGGTCACGAACGTGAGCAAGCCCCAGTTAAACAGGTAATCCAGCGTCATCATCATCAGTAATACGGTGACGGTGGCAGGCACCCAACGAAGTGCCAGTGGCAGCTCGCGGATTTGGCTGATTTTTTCTTTAACCTGCGGCGTGCTGGCAGGTGCGGTATCGGTGGTCATAGGGCGTTCCATCAATCAGCAGGGGCGGCGAGCGCCGCCCCGTGGCGAGTTACTCGAAGATCGGCTCGAACCCAGCATCGGTGAGCGCCGTGGCGCGGGCGGCCATCCAGTCAGTAGTAAACGTATCGGCATCGCTGGATGCGTCTTGCATAAACTGCTCCCAGGCCTGCATTAATACGTTTTGACGCTCAACGAGTTGGTCTTGGTGGGCCTGCATCTCATCGGTCCACACGTCGATCTCTTTGTAGTACTCCACCACTGCGTCGTGGAATGGGATTACCCACTGTAGATCCTGGTACTCCAGCGCGTAGCCCACTGCACCCGGCGCGTTATCTTTGTAGTCGTCGTAGTTTTCCTGCATCGCTTTGATTAAACCGTAAGCGACATTGTCATCAAGGTCTTGATTCGCCACCACAATGGGGTAGGGATAGCTGGCGCTGGGTACCGGGTTGTCGGCGCTAATGCCGCCTGCACCGGCGGTGACTTCATGGGGGCGGAAGTAGGGTGCCACCGCCGCCATGCGTTCCCAGCCAGCTTCATCGTTAGGGTCAAGCACCGGCCAGCTAACGCCCCGTGGGCTGCTCGCGAGCTGCTGAGCGGGCGGTGTAACGGTGGTAGTGAAAGAGGCGTCCACATCGCCAGCAATAATGCCGTCGAAAGAGCGGGCATAGCCGGGGTAGTCAACCCGTTCAACGTCATCCCAGGTTAGGCCGCCGAAGGCAAGGTACGCCTCAGTGCCTTTGTTCAGGGCATCATCACCGCGAATATAAGCAATGCGTTTGCCTGCTAAATCGGCGGGGGTTTCAACGTCCAAATCACCCGCCACGGCCAGTGACAGACCAAACGACGCGGTTGAGGTGGTAATCACGCGCAGCGGCTGCGGGCCCCAGTCGCGGTCGGCAAACATCATGACCCCTTCGGCGCCGTAGTAGCTGGCGATACCGCAAGCGCACAGGTCAACGCGACCCTGTTTGAGGGGCGTCATACGGGAGACATCGTTATCGCCAGGCAGAATGCGCACAGAAGAGTCGTACTTATTCTGCAGCATATTGCCAATGGCAACGGCCTGGGCGTAGCCGCTGGAGTTGGTGCCGTAGGCGGTCCAGGCCATGGTGCTGGGGAGTTCTACTTCGTTGGCGTGGCTGACCGCCACTCCTAACAGCGAGAGCGGGAGGGCAGCGATTAACAGGCGGTGAGCAAACGGACGCATTGAAATGCTCCTTTATTGTGGTTGCTTCTATTGTGATTGTTGCTTTTGGACTCGTTACGTTCAGTTACTTTATGTTTTGCTATGCGGTATTTGGTTTTGCTAAGTGGTCGAGTGATAGTAGGTAAGGCCAGAGAGGCTGTCAACGCTGTTCTCATAGGCGGCTACAAATAGTCCTTAGCACAACGTAAAAAGCCAGGCGGTTGCCTGGCTTTTCAATAAGTTATGATTCTTAAAGCTAAGAAAATTCGCGCCATGCCGCGTAGGTGCTTAAAAATACTCGCCCGGTTAAAGCATCCAAAAAGTCACTTTTTTTCAACTGATCCATCACCGGTCCTTTCACCTCTGACAGGTGTAGTTTGACATCGGAATCCTTCAAGCGAGCATTGATGGCATCCAGGCTCTCTAAAGCAGAGGCATCAATCAGGTTGACCGCTGAACAGATCAGCACGACATGCTCAAGCTCCGGGCGGCTGGCCACCAAGTTGTAGACGGTGTCTTCAAGATAACGGGCATTGGCGAAGTAAAGGCTTTCATCGATGCGCAGCAGGGCTGCGTTGCTTACCGTCTCCACATCGTGCCGCTCTATGTTGCGAAAGTGCTCGGTATCCGGCACCCGGCCAACTAACGCGCTGTGGGGGCGGCTGGTGCGGTACAAAAAGAGCGCGATGGAGAGCGTCACCCCGCCGATAATGCCTGCTTCGATCCCTTCCACTAGCGTCAACAAAATGGTGACCGCCATGGCGGCAAAGTCGCTGCGGGAGTAGCGCCAGGTCTGGCGCAGCATGGGGATATCCACCAGCGTTAAAATAGACACCGTGATGGTGGCGGCAAGCGTTGCGATGGGCAGATAGTAAAGCCATCCGGTAAACGCCATCGTCACCAGCGCAATGCCGAGCGCGGCAAAGGCCCCAGCAGCAGGCGTTTGAGCGCCCGCATCGTAGTTGATGACGGTGCGGGATAAGCCGCCTGTAACAGGCATGCCGCTGGTCAATCCTGCCGCTAAGTTGGCGGCTCCTAAGCCAATTAGCTCCTGGTTGGGAGAGATACGCTGGCGCCGTTTTGCCGCCAGCATCTGCCCCATAGAGACCGATTCCACGAAGCCTACCAAACTGATCAGCATGGCGGGGATAAGGAGTGCCCGCCAAAGTGATACGTCGCTCCAAGGAAAGCTCAAGGCGGGCAGGCCACTGGGAATGGTGCCAACGACGGCTACACCCTCGTTGTAGGCGAGCTGCCAATACCACGTGGCCAGGGTGGTGATGATCACGGCAAACACCGGGCCTGCTTTGGTGATTAAATCAGCGAGTGTGGCAGGCAGGCCAAGTTTGATGAGGCTCTTCTTGCCGAAGCGGCGCATCAGCACCAGAAAGAGCAACGTTCCTCCACCGATGGTCATGGTGTAAGGATTGTAGGTAGATAGGTTGGGTAGCAGCGTCATCAAGCGTTCGACCAACGTAAAACCGCTGCTGGCGACGCCTAACAGGCTGCCCAGCTGGCTGACGGCAATCAATATGCCTGACGCGGTCAAAAAACCGGATATGACCGGATGACTCAAAAAGTTGCTAAAAAAGCCCATCTTCATCGCGCCCATGGCAACCAACAGGGCACCGGAGAGCAATGAAAGCACAAGGGCCGCCTGGAGATATTCGGGCGAGCCCGGAGTGGCCACCGAAGAGAGGGCTGCCCCAGTCATCAGTGCGATGATGGCGACGGGCCCCACGGCCAAGGTTCTGCTGGTGCCCATCAAGGTGTAGAGCAATTGCGGCAAAATGCTGGCATACAGCCCCACTACCGCTGGAAGGCCTGCCAGTAGGGCGTAAGCCAATGACTGCGGTATGACCATGACGGTCACGATCAGCCCCGCCAGAAGATCGGCTCCCAGCAAACGCTTGTGGTAATGAGGTAGCCAATTGAAGATGGGCAAATAGCGTTTGAACATAAGCTCCTAGGCGTTCGCCACGTCAGTATGAAAGCAACAGCAAAAACGAAGGCAGATAGTTTAGCGCGTTATGTCCTCAATAACGGCATGGTTGGGTTATTTCCCCGTACTGCGCTCTTCCCCCAAAGTGCTACTTATTTCATTAGCATAAACCGTTAAGCTGACTGAGAAAGTGGGAATCTCCCCTATCGCATCGTCTTACGACTCAACAACGTCAATTACAAAAGAGTGCACCACATGCGACTACTTCGTTGGCTAGTGCCACTGCTCTTGATCATTACGGCGACTTGGCTGGTATCGCTTCCTGGACCATGGCCTTATGCGGCGATGGTATGCGCTTTGTTGGCAGGAATGACGGCTGTCGTAAGTGCCCTCTATGGCATTTATAACGCGGGTCAGCAACAGTTGGAACGCACTGCGCTATTCAAACCCCTGCGTGATTATGGATCCCTTCGGGCCATGGCGTACCGACTGATGAAGCGTGCCAGCAGTACCGCCATTGCCTCGGCAGAAGTGTCTCACTACGCCGACCTGATGGCTCAGCGATTGGGCAAGCAGGAGAGCATGGCGAGCGAGGCGTCCTCAAGTATGAGCGCGATCAACACCGCCATCGTGCAGGTCAGCGCCAGCGCCTCTCAAGTGGCTGCACTGGCTGAAAGCGCTCGTCAAGCTAGCCACCACAATCATGACGAGCTGACGGATATCATTCAGGACATGACCGACGTGGCCGAACGCTCCAGCCAAGCATTGGAGATGCTGACGGCGCTCAACGATAAAATCGAGCGGGTGCGGAGTGTCACCTCGATGATCGAAGACATCGCAGAGCAAACCCACCTGCTCTCCTTGAACGCCTCCATTGAAGCGGCGCGCGCTGGCGAACACGGGCGTGGGTTTGCCGTGGTGGCGGGGGAGGTTCGTAACTTAGCGATGAAAACCTCTACCGCTACTCAGAGCGTCGATGATCTAGTGAAAGACATGCATCAAAGCGGGCAAAGCGTGGTGGTCACGATGAACGATCTGATGACCCGCGTGCGAGAGCGCTCTCAAGGTATGCAGCGTGTCGGCAGCAGCCTAGCGACGATCACGGAAGAGTTCGATCAAGTCGAGCAAGAGATTACCAGCGTGGCGGAGGCCATGAGCAGCACGAAGGCGCACAGCCAGACCGTCGCCGACAGCCTACGGCAGTTGGAAGAGGACGTGGACGAAGGTAATCGCAATATGCACGAGCTGGCCCTGCAAGCGCGGGCGCTGATGGATGCTGCCGAAGGCGTCGATGGCGAATTGGCACAGCAGCGATTGCTGGGGCGGCACCAAACGGTATTCATGGCCGCCCGCCGTACGGCCGACCGCATTGGCAAGCTGTTCGAAACGGCCATTGCGCAAGGCACATTATCAGAAGCGGCGCTGTTTCAACCCGACTACGCTGCCATCAGTGGCACCCGTCCGCCGCTGTACCATACCGGCTTCGACCGTTTCACCGACCAACAGCTGCCCACGCTACAAGAGCCGCTGCTTAGCGAGCATGGTTTGAGCTATGCGATTGCCTGCGACCGCAACGGATACGTGCCGACTCACAACGCTGCAGTGAGCCGCGAACCCACCGGCGACTACGACCACGACCTTAAGTATTGTCGTAGCAAACGAATTTTCGACGACCCGACTGGCAGTCGCTGCGGTGCGCATGAGAAGCCGCTGTTACTACAAACGTACAAACGCGATACCGGAGAGATCATGCATGACCTCTCTGTGCCCATCTATGTCAACGGCAAACACTGGGGCGGCTTTCGAGTGGGGTATCAGCCCGACAAAGAGACCGCCAAGCCGGTGAGCGAGGAGCCAGCACTGCCAGCGTCAAACGGCCGCTTGGCGAGGGCGTGACTGCCAGGATGACCAAGAGTAGAGTGCCAGTCCTGTCCAAATCATTACAAAAGTGGCGAGTTGAATCAGGCCCAGCGGCTCACCAAAGATCGTCAGTGCAATCAAAAATTGAATGCTGGGGTTGATGTACATCAAGAATCCCAGCGTTGCTAAACGTAGACGGCGGGCCGCGCCTGCAAAGGCCATGAGGGGCAGGGCGGTCAAAACGCCACTCACGACGAGAAGCGCAGACATAGGGACATCGTGCAAGAAGTGCGATGTTCCCTGCCAACTCATCCACGTTAACGCGACCAAGGCCAGAGGAAAAAGCAGCAGCGTTTCCACAAAGAGGCCGGATAAGCCATCCAACGGAACCTGCTTGCGAAACAAGCCGTAGCTACCAAAGCTCAACGCGAGCAGCAGACTTATCCATGGTAATTCCCCCAGCATGACGAACTGAATGGCAATCGCTAGGCTGGCAAGGCCCAGGGCCACCAACTGCAATTTAGCCATCACCTCTCGCAGTACTAACATGCCGAGTGCGACATTCACCAACGGCGTGAGAAAGTAGCCTAAACTGGCTTGCAGTACCTGCTTACTCTCCACTGCGTAAATATAGATACCCCAGTTGAAGGCGATCAACAACGCACAGGCCAGCACCCGTCCCAGGCGCTTGGGTTCGATCAATGCCGCTACCACCGGCGGCCAGCGGCGCAGAACACTGATCAATCCGACCAGAAATAGGCATGACCATAAAATCCGATGAATCAAGATTTCGAGCGCAGGAATCCCATCGAAGAGAGCAAAAAAGAGCGGAAAACACCCCCACATGGTGTAGGCCGTCAAGCCGAACATAACGCCTTTGACCGCTTCAGGGTCTCGTGGAGCGGATGGAAGCATAGCAGCCTCATTAAGTAAAAATGCTAATCTAGCACACAATTTACAAACACACCGATGCAAAGGAGACGCGGCATGAGCCAATTGAAAACCAGCCTAGTGCAGTGCGATTTACGCTGGGAGGATCCGCAAGCCAACCACACACATTTAGAGGCGCTGCTCGGTGAACTGGATAGCCGTGATACGGACGTGATCGTGCTGCCCGAGATGTTCGCCACTGGCTTTACGATGAACTCCAGAGAAATGGCGCAGCCCATGGCGGACAGCCAGAGCGTGGCTTGGCTGCAGGCTCAAGCGAAGGCAAGAGGATGCGTCATGACTGGCAGCGTCGCCGTTGTGGATGATGGCCAATATTTCAACCGTATGGTGTGGGCAACTCCCACTGGGAATGTAAGCTACTACGACAAGCGCCATCTGTTCCGCATGGCTGGTGAGCACGAACGCTATGGCATGGGCAAGCAGCGTCACATCGTCGAACTCAACGGATTCAAGCTTCAGTTAAGTGTGTGTTATGACCTGCGTTTTCCCGTTTGGATGCGCCAGCAGCCAGCAGAAGGAGAGCATTTCGAGTATGATGCCATCTTGTGCGTGGCTAATTGGCCCGCTCCTCGGCGGCATCCGTGGCGTACGTTGCTACAGGCGCGCGCGGTGGAAAACCTCGCTTACGTGGTGGGCGTTAACCGCGTGGGTGAAGATGCCAAGGGGCTGGCCTATAGCGGCGACTCCATGCTGGTCGATTTCAAAGGGGAACCGCTGATCGACCATCCCGCCCATACTCCGTTTATTGAAACGGGGACGTTAGATAAAACGGAACTCGATGCCTTTCGTGACAAATTTCCTGCCTGGCAAGATGCCGACCGCTTTTCGTTGCTGCCAGGAGTGGGGCAATAATGCGCCTTGATCGTTTTCTAAGTGAAACCACGCTGTTAACCCGCAGCCTAGCAAAACGTGCGCTTAAAAACGGAGAAGTGACGCTCAACGGTGAGCCTATCAAACAGGCGGCCACCCAGGTAGATACCGGGAATGACGAAGTGAAACTCAATGGCGAACGGCTCGCCTTAGTGGGACTTCGCTACGTGATGATGCATAAACCGGTAGACGTGGAGTGTACTGCTCGTCGGGGGCTCTACCCACGAGTCATCGACATTATCGACTTACCGAAAGTGGAGCGGCTGCAGCCCGTAGGGCGTTTAGATGTGGATACTACCGGCCTGTTACTACTGACCGATGACGGCCAGTGGTCTCACCGAGTGACCTCGCCACGCCACCGCTGTGCCAAAGTCTACATAGCGGAGTTGGCCGAGCCGATGGAAGGTGAGGCCGCACAGTGGGCGGTAGATCAAGTCGCGCAAGGCATACTCTTGGACGGTGAAGAAACGCCGACACAGCCTGCCACGCTGCGATTTGTGACCCCACAGCAGGCAGAGCTGACCATTACGGAAGGGCGTTACCATCAGGTGAAACGCATGTTCGCTGCTTTAGGCAACCACGTGAATGCGTTGCACCGCCGCTCGATTGGCGATGTGGTACTGCCTGATGATTTGGCCCCAGGTGAGTGGCGGGAGCTGACGGCAGAAGAGATTGCCAGCTTTTAAGCGCTGATGATCCTCAATACGCCGCCTTGGACGCTATATCCATAGCGGCGTTTTTGTAGCGAAGTAGGTCCTCATATTTATACCGTTATCTTGTATCCATCACTTTCGATTTGCCCACCCGAGTCATATTGACCCAACCGAAAATAAGTGAGGCAGAAACCTAGTGCAGATGTGCGGCTTCGATCAGCGCTTTGGTGTAGGCATGCTGAGGAGCGGCGAGCACTTCTAGACAGTTGCCTTGCTCCACCACGTCGCCATCTTTGAGCACCATGATGCGGTGAGCCATGGCGCGCACAACGGCAAGATCGTGGCTGATAAACAGATAGCTAAGCTGGCGGCGTGCCTGTAGCTCTCGCAGCAAGATCACCAACTGCTTTTGCACGGTGCGGTCAAGGGCAGAGGTGGGCTCATCAAGTACCAGAAGCTCTGGCTCCAAAATAATTGCCCGCGCCACGGCAATGCGCTGGCGCTGTCCGCCAGAAAACTCGTGAGGGTAACGAGCCGCGCAGCTCTCCGGTAAACCGACTTCACGCAGGGTGCGATGTACGCGTTCAGCGATGTTTGTCTCGTCTAAAGCGGGGAAGTGAAAGCGTAGCCCCTCACTGACGATATCGAACACCGGCATACGCGGCGAGAGAGCGCCATAAGGGTCCTGAAACACCATTTGAAAACGGTGGCGCTGACGTCGAAGCGCATCGCCAGAGAGCTGACTCAATGGCGTATCGCCCAGCTGCGCGTCGCCCTGGCTTGCCACCAAACGCATGATGGCGGAAGCGAGGGTCGTTTTGCCGGACCCGGACTCTCCGACGATGCCTAGCGTTTCACCCGGTGCAATGGTCAGATCAGTGGCCTTCAACGCGTCAAAGGCAGGCGGTTGACGTTGAAACAGTCGCGTTTTGGGCCGTGGGAAGCTCACGCGAAGCTGCCGTGTGGTCAACAAGGGCATCGTATTCGCAGGTTCTGCGGGTCGGCCTTCGGGCTCGGCGGCAATCAGCGCTTTCGTGTAGTCACTTTGTGGTTGGCTGAAGACCTGAGCAACGCTGCCGGTTTCTTGCACCTTGCCTTGGTACATCACGCAGACACGGTCGGCATGGCGGCGGACGAGGTTCAGGTCGTGGCTGATCAGCAGTACCCCCATGCCATGGTGGTCGCGCAGCTCTTTCAAGAGCGCAAGAATGTCTTGCTGCACGGTGACATCGAGTGCCGTGGTAGGCTCATCGGCAATCAATAGGGCGGGGTTGTTGGCAATGGCCATGGCGATCATCACTCGCTGGCGCTGACCGCCAGACAGTTGATGGGGCCATGCATCCAGCAACTCCTCGGAGCGAGGGAGTTTGACTTGTTCCAAAAGCGTTTTGGCTCTCTGCCGCGCCGCTTGCCCGGTCAAGCCTTGATGCAATCGAAGAGTTTCGCCAATTTGTTTGCCGATGCGATGCAGCGGGTTGAGCGATGTCATGGGCTCTTGAAAAATGAAGCCCACCCGGTTGCCGCGAATGCCGTTCCAATCACGTTTGCTCAGCGTGGAGAGGTCGCGACCTTCCAGCCAGCGTTGGCCGCGCACCTGTGCATTGCTGGGCAATAGATCGATGGCCCCCAGCGCAGAAACCGATTTGCCCGAGCCAGATTCTCCTACGATGGCCAGCGTTTCACCCGCCCTCACTGAGAGCGATAGGCGGTCTACGACGGTTTTGCCGTCGAAGGCCACCGTTAGCTCATCGAGCTGGAGGAGCGGTTTGGCAGTGGAGTCAGACATGGGTGGCTTCCTGGGCAGTGGTAGAGCGCTGCTTGACGTGGCGCGGGTCAAAGGCGTCGCGTAATCCTTCGCCGATGAATACCAGCAGAGACAGCATGATGGCCAAGGTCATGAAAGCGGTAATCCCCAACCAAGGAGCATGTAGGTTATTCTTGCCTTGAGCCGCTAGCTCGCCTAGCGACGGTGACCCAGGTGGCAGGCCGAAGCCTAGAAAGTCCAGCGCCGTCAGGGTGCCAATCGCGCCGGTAAAAATGAACGGAATGAACGTCAATGTGGCCACCATGGCGTTGGGTAACACGTGTCGCCACATGATCAATCGAGAGGGCAGGCCCATGGCTTTGGCGGCGCGAACGTACTCCAAGTTACGGGCGCGCAGAAATTCGGCGCGCACGATATCCACGAGCCCCAGCCAGGAAAAGAGCAGCATGATGCCTAACAGCCACCAAAAGCCCGGCTGCACGAAGCTCGCCAGAATAATCAACAAAAACAGTACCGGCAGGCCAGACCATACTTCGGTGATCCGCTGGCCGATCAAGTCAACTTTGCCGCCAAAATAGCCCTGCACACCGCCCGCGAAGACACCAATCACCAACGATCCTGCCGTCAATACCAATGCAAACGCGACGGAAAGTCTGAAACCATAGATCACTCGGGCTAGCACGTCGCGGCCTTGATCATCGGTACCCAGCCAGTGGCGATGGTCAGGCGGCGCTGGTGAAGGCCGCGTCATCTGCATGTCCAAGGTTTGATAAGAGAACGGAATGATGGGCCACAGTGCCCAGCCGTGTTCGCTAATTTGCTGCTGAATGAAGGGGTCCAGGTAATCGGTGCGGGTCGGTAGAAAGCCGCCAAACTCCGTTTCTGGATACTCCACCAACAGCGGCACATACCACTGGCCGTCATACTGCATGACGATAGGTTTATCGTTGGCGATCAGCTCGGCAAAGAGGCTAACGAGAAACAAAACGCCGAACAGCCACAAAGAGACGCGAGCGCGGCGATTGTCTCGAAACGCGGCGAGGCGGCGCCGCGTGATGGGCGAAAGGCGTGAAGTGATCGCGTGCATATCAAGACTCCCTCGACGCAAAATCGATACGTGGGTCGACCCAGACGTAGGTCAAATCCGATACCAGCTTGAGCAAAAGGCCGATCACGGTGTAGAGGAAGAGCGTGCCGAAAATGACCGGATAGTCGCGTTGCATGACTGCTTCAAAGCCCAGCAGGCCCAGGCCATCCAGTGAGAAAATCACCTCGATCAGCAGCGCGCCGGTGAAGAAAATACCAATCATGGCAGAAGGCAGCCCCGCGATGATGATCAGCATGGCGTTGCGGAACACGTGGCCGTATAACACGCGCTGCTCATCGGCGCCCTTGGCGCGGGCGGTCAGCACATACTGTTTGTGTATTTCGTCAAGAAAGCTGTTTTTGGTTAGCATCGTCAGCGTGGCAAAGCTGCCAATCGAGGCCGCGATGACGGGAAGGGTGATATGCCAAAAGTAGTCCTTTACCTTTCCCCAGGTAGAGAGCTCGGCAAAGTCGGGCGAGGTCAGCCCGCGCAGCGGGAACCAGTCCAAGTAGGTGCCTCCGGCAAATAGGACGATCAGTAGAATGGCGAATAGGAAGCCGGGGATGGCGTAGCCCACGATCACCAGTCCAGATGTCCAGACGTCGAACCGTGAGCCGTGGCGCAGGGCTTTGCGGATGCCCAAAGGAATGGAAATCAGATAGACCAGTAAGGTGGTCCACAGGCCGAGAGAAACCGAGACGGGCAGACGCTCGATCATGAGCTCGATCACCGGTCTATCACGAAAGAAGCTGGTGCCAAAATCGAAGGTTAGGTAGTCAGCCATCATACCGATGAAGCGTTCGTGGGCGGGTTTATCGAAACCAAACTGCTGCTCTAGCTGCTCGATGAAGCGTGGATCGATGCCCCGTGCGCCTCGCGAGTCATCATTGACCTGGACATCCGCACCGCCCATGTCCAGCCGCGTGCTGGCCATGGCGTTGGCACCTTCGAAGCGCGCCAGCATTTGATCGATCGGCCCGCCTGGGGCGGCTTGGACAATCATGAAGTTGAGCAGCATGATGCCGAGCAGCGTCGGAATCATCAGTAGCAGTCGGCGTAAGGTGTAACGTGCCACAGCGCACTCCACGAAAGGATGACAACGAGCAGTGGTTGTCAGTAATGGTTGTCAGCGATCGATATCAGCGTTCATGCCAAGCGTCCAACCGCGCGATTCCCTAACGACGGCGGAGACGTTGCTGCAGTGCTGCTTCGCGTTCGGTATCTACCCACCACGCATCGAGGTCCATGGCGTAGTCAGGAAAAGGCTCGGGATAGCCAAATTTATCCCACACGGCGATACGTGTCTCGCCAGAGTGGTAGTGTGGAATGACATAAAAGCCCCAGCGCAGCACGCGGTCAAGGGCGCGCGTTGCAGTATCCAGCGACTCCCGGTCATCCGCGCGGATAAGGTCTTCCACCAGCGCATCCACGGCAGGGTGGGAAAGAGCCATACGGTTACGGCTCTGGGGCGCTTCGGCAGCGGCGCTGGTCCAATAATCACGCTGCTCGTTACCAGGGTTGTTGGATTGCGGGAAATGGCTGATGACCATGTCGTAGTCGTAATCCCGCACCCGGTTGAGGTACTGGTTGATATCGACGATCCGCATGGAGGTCTGAATGCCCAGGCGCGCCATGTTGCGTAACATCGGCTGGACCACGCGCTCCAGCCCGGCGTCATACAGCAGCACCTCGAGCGAGAGTGGACGCCCCGCATCGCTCACCAGCACGCCATCCTCGACCCGATAGCCCGCTTCGCGCAGCAGCTCCAACGCCAGTCGAAGGCGCTCACGCAACTCGGTAGGGTGTTCGATAGGCAGGGGGGCGGTAAACAGTCGATCCGATTGGTGCGACGCCAATAGCTCGTCACGGTAGGGTTCCAGCAGTGCCAGCTCCTCCTCGGAGGGCTTGCCGACCGCCTCCATTTCGGAGTTTTGAAAGAAGCTCTCGGTGCGAGCGTAGGTATCATAGAAAATGTTGGTATTGAGCCAGGGAAAGTCGAAGGTCAGGCTTAGGGCTTCCCGCACGCGGGGATCCTGGAATTTTTCTTTACGCAGGTTGAACACGAACGCTTGCATCATCGACGGGTTGACGTCTGGCACGGTGATGCGTTTTATCAGCCCGTCTCGGTAAGCAGGAAAGTCGTAACCAATCGCCCACGTCGCGGCACGCGCATCGATACGGAAGTCGGTTAACCCCGCTTTGAAGGCCTCCCAGGCGATATCTCGATCCCGGTAGTATTCATATACCACGCGGTCGATGTTGTAGCGCCCGACGTTAACGGGCAGGTCTTTGCCCCAGTAGTCGTCGTCACGCTGATAGACGATCCGGCGTCCCGGGTCGACCTCGCTAATACGGTAAGGGCCAGAGCCGGGATGGGCGGCCAGCGTCGGGGTGCTAAAATCACGCGGTTCCCAATAATGGCGGGGCAGGATGGGTAGCTGTGCGACGATTAGTGGCAGTTCGCGAGACTCGGTGTCGTTAAACTCGAAGCGCACCTGATGCTCGTTTAGCGCGATGGCTTTTTCGACGCCTGCATAGTAACTGGCGTAGAACGGATTGCCCTGTTCGCGAAGGAGATCGAACGTAAACACCACATCGTACGCTGTGAGGGGCTCTCCATCCTGAAAGCGTGCCTGTTCGCGCAGGTCGAACTCCATCCAGCGACGCTCGGGGTCCAGGCGCACGCCTTCCGCGACCAGCCCGTAAAGGCTGAACGGCTCGTTGGGGTTGCTGGCCATCAGCGTGTCGTAGATTTGCGAAATGCCAGTGGCCGGTGTGCCACGGATAATGAAGGGGTTGGTCGAATCGAAGCTGCCGCCCACGGCAGTATGCGTGATGGAACCGCCTTTGGGCGCCTGCGGGTTGACGTGGGGGAAGTAAGCGAAATCGTCAGGCAGCGCCGGGCTATCGTAGAGCGATAGCCCATGCACGGTCTCGACCGGCGCCTCGGTGGCGGGAGCGGCCCTCTCGTCCGAGGCCCATAGCGAGCAGCTCAGCAGCAGAGCGCTGATCAGTAACACCGTATTCTTAAGCATGACGCTGCGTGCCATCGGTAAACTTCCTGTTGTAACCCTGACTCGTCGTGATACCACCCTAATACGGATTGTTGCCGTTTCTGCTATTGGCCCGACAGAGACAGCAGCTGTCCCGGCTGAAGTGCTTCCGGGCGCTCGATGGCATTCCAACGGATGAGGTCTTGCTGATCGAGATTATACTGTGCGGCAATCGTTGACAGGTTATCGCCCCGCTCGACACGGTGCACGTCCGGGGTGCTGGTCGAGGCCAGCGCCGTGTCATTGGATTGCGAAAGCTGAGCTAACACCTGTGTATCCACTTCCTCAGGCACCAGAAGCGTTTGTGCGCTGCGTGGGTCGAGGCTGCCATTGAGCAGTCCAGGGTTTAGCTCGGCCAGCGCGGATCGGCTGACATCCAACAGTTGTGATGCTTGTGCCAAGCTGACCGGCTGCTCCAACTGCACTTTGGCGAAGGCGGGGTCAGGATGGATATCCGGCAGTTTGACGCCGTACTTCTCAGGCTCGTTGATGATGGTGGCAATCGCTTTGAGCTTGGGCACGTACTGCATCGTTTCATGCGGCAGGGATAGATCCCAATACTTGCCTGCCAGCCCTTGGCTCTGCGCCAGGCGCTGAGCGCGATTGACCGTCCCTGCGCCCGCATTGTAAGCGGCTAGCGAGAGCATGAGATCTCCCTCGTACCACTCGTCGGCCTGCATTTCGAGATAGTCCAGCGCTGCTTCCGTCGAGGTCACGACATCGAGGCGGCCATCGTAATGACCGTTGCGCACCAGACCCAATGCATCGCCGGTGCCGGGCATGAACTGCCACAGACCCGCCGCGCCGAGATGGCTGCGCGCGCTGGGGTCGAAGGAGCTTTCGACGAAGGGAATCAAGGCGATCTCACCCGGTAGACCTCGGCCGCTTACCTGTTGGGCAATCCAGGCAAGCCAAGGTGTGGCCCGTTCGGTGATGGCCGCGATGTTCTCTGGGCTGGAGCGATAATACTCGATCCACTCATCGACTCTTGCCTGTGCATCGGCAGGCAGGTCTTTCTCTTGCCATTGGAAGCTGGCGCGCAGCGAGCTCCAAGCATCCTGGGGCTCCAGTACCAGCGATTCCCAGAAGTGGTGATGCAGCGCCGTAGGCTGAAAACGCGTTGCGCTGCGTTGGCCGCCATCCGTGGTGGCGTCGTTGACGGTGGTGTACGTCAAGTTTGGATCGGTAGCAGAGGCTTGCGAGCTTGCTGCCGCGGCCAAAAAAAGGCCCATTACTACGGTGCTCCCAGCGCTTAGCAATAAGCGCTGGCGAATCGTTCGATAGGTCATAATTGGGTTCGTGTCTAATCGATAGCGTTCTTAAAAACGGTTCTTCCACTCCCGAAGAGTGGTGAACGTAGCGAGTTCATCATGGTTATCCCCCTGGGTGCCTGCTGCTTGGCGCACGCTATCGGTGCCCACACGCAGGTAGGGGTTGATGGTCAGCTCGCGTCCTATCGTGCTGGGTAACGTTGGCCTGTCCAGTGCCCGCGCTTTCTCACACTCCGGCAGCGCGTGCGTTACAGCGTCATTCTCCGGGTCGGCAGCACGTGCAAACGCGAGATTCGCCTGCGTATATTCATGCGCTGCAAAGACCAGCGTATCCTCAGGGAGTTCCGCCAAGCGATTCAATGAGCTGAACATTTGCTCGGGCGTGCCTTCAAAAAGGCGTCCGCAGCCAGCGCAAAAGAGCGTGTCGCCGCAGAACAGTAGGGCGGGTATACCCGCTGTAAAATAGCTGATGTGATCCAGCGTGTGGCCCGGTGTGGCCATGACCTCGAACAGGCGACCCATGATACGTACCTGATCGCCGTCGCCGACACGCTCATCGATCCCCTGGATCGTGGGGTTGTCGGGTCCGATCACGCGGGGAGAGTAGCGTTGGATCAGCGTGGCCAAGCCACCAGTGTGATCTTGATGATGATGGGTGATCAGGATGGTGTCGAGGGTGAGCGACTCACGCTCTAGAAACTCGATGACAGGCGCTGCCTCACCGGGGTCCACCACGCAAACGCTTTGACTGGTATCCTGTCTTATTAGCCAAATATAGTTGTCGCTTAGGGCGGGTATCGGTGTCACGCTCATCATGGGCGAGATCCTTTAAATGCTAAAAATGCGTAACGTTCTATGATGCACGGTCGTGCGCCAAAACGGACGCATAAAGACGTTAAAAAGCCGTTACTGTGGAGGGAAGCGCCGTTTATGTCAAATTCGCCAAAGGCCATCAGCCTGGCCCAGCGCATGACCAACGCGCAGGCTTACTGGCAAACCGACGCCGGGCGCGCGCTTTGGGAAACACAACGCGCCTGTTTAGGCCCCGTGGTCGAAGGCCGTAAAGGCGGTCACAGTTTAGAAATGGGCATGGGGCCAGCGATGATGGATATGTCGGCCATCGCCCACCCGATCCGTTGGGCGCCCAGCCTATCCTTGGTGGAAAGCAGTGCCACCTTGGTCTGTCCGCCGGATCAATTGGCGCTGCCCGACCGCTGCTTGGATACCGTGGTCCTTCATCATTGGCTGGAACATCTTCCAGAGGCCCATTACACGCTGCAAGAAGCCGCCCGTGTCACGGCCGATAATGGGGTGCTGGTCCTGTTTGGCTTCAACCCCCTTGGCTTGAACGGGCTTACACAGCGCTGGCGCAAGCAGCAGGCGAACTTTCCTTGGAGCGGTCAATGGCGCTCGGCGAACCGTCTCAAGGATTGGCTGGCGTTTGTCGATTTTGAGGTGGAGCGCGTAGACTACTGCTGTTTTCGTGGCCCAATGAGCGCCGCCTGTGGTGAACGTTGGGAGGCGCTGGGCAGGCGGCATAACGTACCCTTGGGCGAAAGCTATATGATTCAAGCCAAGCGACGCCAGCGCCATGCCCCGATTCAGCGTGTCAAATTTGGCCTGCGTGCACCTGTGGCGCCCTCATCACTGGGTGTCACCCGCACGGACGCCCCCTGGCGTTACCCGCAGAGCCAACGTCGTCTACAAAAGGAAAGTGAACGTGAGTAAGCAAGCAGCCGAGGGGCTGCCCCAGGTAACGGTGTATACCGACGGGGCCTGTCGAGGAAATCCGGGCCCGGGTGGCTGGGGGGTGGTGCTGGAAAGCGGCCCCCACCAAAAGACCTTGAAAGGCTATGAAGCCGAGACGACGAACAATCGTATGGAGTTGATGGCAGCCATCATGGCCCTGCGCACCTTGAACAAGCCATGCAGCGTTGCACTGTGGACCGACTCGCTGTACGTGCGCCAGGGCATTACCCAGTGGATTCATAACTGGATCAAGCGCGGCTGGAAAACGGCAGCCAAGCAGCCCGTCAAGAATGCCGAGCTGTGGAAGACCCTCCACGAAGAGACCCAGCGACACCAGGTAGATTGGCATTGGGTGAAAGGGCATAGCGGCCACCCAGGCAACGAGCGTGCCGATGAATTGGCCAACGAAGCCATCGACGAACATGAGAGGAGTGCGGCATGCGCCAAGTCATCTTAGATACGGAAACCACCGGCATTGACCCCAAAGACGGCCACCGTTTGGTCGAGATTGGTGCCGTCGAGATGATCAACCGCCGGTTCACAGGGCGTACCTATCATCAGTACATCAACCCTGAGCGCCATATCGATGCAGAAGTGGTGGCAGTCCACGGTATCGATGACGCCAAAGTCGCCAACGAGCCGGTCTTTGCGGAGATCGCTGATGCGTTTTGGGCGTTCATCGAAGGCGCCGAACTGGTCATTCACAACGCGCCCTTCGATGTCGGATTCATCGACCATGAGCTAGGCATGCTCAACAAACGCCGCCAGGCCCCCGCTTTAGGCCCGGTGCGCGATCACTGCCGCATTCTCGATACGCTGGTCATGGCTCGCGAGATGCATCCCGGCCAACGTAACAACCTGGATGCGCTGTGTAAGCGCTACGATATCGATAACGGACATCGGGTGCTTCACGGCGCACTGCTCGATGCCGAGATACTGGCCGACGTGTATCTGGCGATGACTGGCGGTCAAACCGCGCTGACGCTGGATGCCGATAGCGGTAGTGACAAGCGCCAGCAAAACGAGGCGAACGAGGGCCTCTCGGTAAGCCGCCTGTCGCTGTCGCCTGGGCAGTTGAGAGTGGTTCGTCCAACCTCAGAAGAGCGTGCGGCCCACCAAGCCAAATGTGAAGCGCATCAGTTGCGCTGGTTTCAAGAGTCGTTAGACGGTACCGCTGCCGATGCTTAAGCGCCTGATTCCGCACCATGCCAAAGAAGGACGCGTGATACGCGTGTCTCGTAGCCACATTGCGCCTGCTCCTTTGACGGGCGAGCTGACACCGCTGCAGCCGTTTCAGCCGTGGACCGAGCAGATGCAGCCTTTGTGCTACTGGCACGATGAACCCGTCGCACTGTCAGTGGAAAGTCAGCCTGGGGATGACTGGATCGATGGGCGACAGTGGCTGGGGGAGCTGCCCGCGTCGTGGTTTAGTTTGCTATCGACGGCTCTGCAAGTGGGGGCATGGCTGGAAAATCATCGCTTTTGCGGCCGCTGTGGCGAGAAAGCCACCAAGCTCGAGGCCGAATTTGCGATGCATTGCCATGCCTGCGGACATCGCAACTATCCGCGTATTTCCCCGTGCATCATTACGCTAGTCACTAGTGGAGAAGCGATGCTGCTGGCGCGTAGCCCGCGCTTCCCGCCAGGGCGCTACTCTACGCTGGCGGGCTTCATCGAGCCTGGAGAGTCGGCCGAGGAGGCCGTGCATCGGGAAATTTTCGAAGAGGTGGGAGTCCATGTGGACCAGCTGCGGTACCACCATAGCCAGGCGTGGCCCTTCCCGCATTCATTGATGTTTGGCTTTTTTGCCGAAGCCACCACCAAGCGGATCAAGATCGACGGCGTGGAAATTAGCGATGCGGCATGGTTCTCGCCGCGGCAGCTGCCGGCGCTGCCGCCGCCTTTCTCGATTTCTCGGGACTTGATTGAAACGCACCTAGCGAAATGGCGCGATTAACAATAGCTTACTCGCTAGGGAACAGGCTGGTCAGTTTGGTGGCCAGCATGACGTTGCCGGTGGCTTTCAGTTTACCGGTCATGAACGCTGTCATGCCGTTGATGTCGCCATTCATGATGCCCTTCAGCGTATCCGTACTCATGCTCAGGCTCACCGAAGGGTCGTCGTGCTCGCCTTCATGCACGCCCAGCGTACCGTCTTGAATGTCTAGGTAGTGACTGCCCGCATCCGAGAAGTGAAACTGGAAGACTTCGTTCATGCCTTTGGCCGCATCGGGATTAAAGCGGGCCTGCAACTTTTCGAGCGTAGTGGATGACATAGGGATAATTCCTAAGCGTTAAGTGGGTCACAAAAAGGTCATGCCTGACGTGAGACTATTTCAAACATTTGTTTTAATCAAGCCTGATATACCAAGTGTGCGGCTTAGACTGACGACGTGGCAAAAAAGTAACCGTTTTAAACGTTTAAACACAGCAAAAGGAGAGTGACGATGGCTGAATGGCTCGCAGAAATGGGCACATTCCTACTGCAAACGACGCTGATCATGTCAGCCGCCGGGCTGATATTGCTCATCGTTTTGCGCAGCAAAGAGAGTAACGAACAAGGCCTGAAGCTACACGTCGAGTCGCTCAACGACCAGCGTCGGACTCGCCATCGCCGGCTTCGCGTCACGACCACCGCCCAGGGCGCACGCAAAAAGCTGTTGAAGGCGTTTCGCCAGGAAGAGAAAGCGCGACAAAAGGCGGCCAAGCAGGGCAAGAGTGATGACCAGACGCGCCAAAAAGTATGGGTGTTGGATTTCCATGGAGATATCAAAGCCTCGCAAGCGGAGCAGTTTGCCCAGGAGGTCTCTGCGGTCATCGAGATCGCCAGCGCCGACGACGAAGTCATCGTCAGGCTCGAATCGGCAGGCGGCTTGGTACATGCCTATGGTCTGGCTGCTGCTCAGCTCGACCGGTTGCGTCAGGCAGGTCTGAGCACGACCGTATGTATCGATAAAGTCGCGGCCAGCGGCGGTTATATGATGGCCTGTACCGCCAACCACATCAAAGCCGCGCCGTTTGCGGTCATCGGCTCGATTGGTGTCGTGGCGCAAGTCCCCAATATCCATCGCTTGCTCAAGCGAAACGACATCGACGTAGAACTGCTGACCGCGGGTAAATACAAGCGCACGCTGACGGTGTTGGGGGAAAACACCCAAGAGGGGCGGGAGAAATTCATCGATGACTTGGAAAACACCCACCGCTTGTTCAAAAACTACGTCTCCCAACACCGCCCAGAGATGGACATCGAAAAGCTCGCCACAGGCGAGATTTGGTATGGCAGCGAAGCCTTGGCGCAGAAGCTGGTGGATAGCGTCGGTACCAGTGAGGCTTACCTGGTAGAGCGCATTGCCGAGGCGCAGGTGTATCGTGTGCGGTTAGAGCCGCCGAAAACCATCAGCCGTAAGGTAGGGTTGGCGATCTCGGCGGGCGTAGAGCATGCCATGGTAAAAGCCCTGGGTGTGATCGATGCGGCGGGGTGGCAGCGTCGTTAACAGTGCGATAAGCGAACGATGATGATGCGTTATGCCGCGTAGTGTTGCGCCAGGGTGGCAATGATCGCCTTGGCGCTGTCGCTACTTAGGGAGTAATAAATGGTTTGTGACTCCCGCCGGGTATTGACCAGCTGGTCGCGACGTAAAATCGCGAGATGTTGCGACAGTGCTGATTGGCTCAATGAAAGTTGCTGGTTGATCTGCGTCACCGACAACTCTTTTTCCGCCAACAAGCATAGAATTTGTAACCGTTTTTCGTTGGCCAGCGCTTTGAGCAAATGCGTGCCTGCCTCGATGGCGTGACCGTTATGTTCCAGAAGACGTGCAGCGGCGCTAGTAGAAGCAGACATGAAGTTCTCCTTGCCTACACTGTTATGACAGCGTTGTTATAGATTATGTAGCCATCGTCGCGTCGCGAGGATTGGGTTGTTTAATGATCAGTAATTTAGGGGTTTTTGTCCAAATACCGGTTTAACGCTCTATCAATGGTAATGCTGCTGGCGTTGTTGACAATGCTGGCGCTTAGATACGGCTTTGGTCGAGTTTACGCCCATAGTATGAGGGTGAGATGGATGGTTACTTTATAAAGTGTCAACAATCCATCTTTGCTTTGAAGATGCTTCATCACTGACACAATAATCACAAGGTCACCATGAGCCTCTATCAGCGTACGTACCAGCACTCTATCGAACATCCCGACACGTTCTGGGCCGACCAGGCCAAGCGGCTCCCTTGGTACACGCCGCCCAGCACCATTCTTACTTACGATGAGCAGCGCCACGCTCGATGGTTTGACGATGGCGAACTCAATATCTGCTACGCCGCCCTCGATTATCATGTGGAGCAGGGCCGCGGTGATCAGCCTGCGCTCTATTGGGACTCTCCCGTCACAGATGCCAAGCAAACACTCAGTTACCGAGAGCTGCGTGATCGGGTGGCGCATTTTGCAGGTGGGCTTGCCAAGCTGGGGGTGAGCAAAGGCGACCGCGTGATCATTTACATGCCCATGGTGCCCGAGGCGCTGATTGCCATGTACGCCTGTGCCCGGCTAGGCGCGGTGCATTCCGTGGTGTTTGGCGGGTTTGCACCCCATGAGCTGGCGGTGCGCATCGAAGATGCCGAGCCCAAGGTGGTCATCGCCGCATCTTGTGGGGTTGAGGTCGATAAGGTGTTGCCTTACAAACCGATCGTCGATAAAGCCATCGCGCTGAGCAGCTTCAAGCCAGACGCCTGCGTGGTGTATCAACGCGAGGCGCATCGTGCAGAGCTTCAGCCCGGCGATGTGGACTGGCAAACCCTAGTGGCGAATGCCCCTTACGTGGAGTGTGTCCCCGTCAAAGCGACCGATCCACTTTACGTGCTGTATACCTCAGGCACGACCGGTAAGCCGAAAGGCGTCGTGCGTGATACCGGCGGCTATGCGGTCGCCCTGGCGTACTCCATGGAAGCCGTCTACGACTTGGCCCCAGGTGATGTGATGTTCACCGCCTCGGATGTGGGGTGGGTGGTAGGGCACTCCTACATCGTCTATGCACCGCTACTGCGTGGCTGCACCACCGTGGTGTATGAAGGAAAGCCAGTGAAAACGCCGGATGCTGGCGCGTTTTGGCGTTTGATCGAGGAGTACAAAGTGAAGAGTTTCTTCACGGCGCCCACGGCGTTTCGGGCCATCAAAAAAGAGGATCCGGACGCCAAACAGTTAGAGAAATACGACATTAGCAGTCTGCGGCATCTTTACGTGGCGGGGGAGCGTCTGGACCCACCCACCTTTCACTGGCTGGACGATCTGCTCGATGTGCCGGTCATCGACCACTGGTGGCAAACTGAAACCGGCTGGCCGATTGCCGCCAATCTGCCGGGTATCGAAGCGGCGCCCACTAAGGCAGGGTCTGCCACATACCCGGTGCCCGGGTTCAACGTGCAAATAATGGATCGCGACGGCGAACGGTCGCCCGCTATGCAGCAGGGCAGCGTCGTGATTCAGCAGCCGCTGCCGCCAGGGTGTTTGGTCGGCATCTGGCGAGATCCGCAGCGCTTTCACAGTGCTTATATGGCTGCTTACCCTGGCTATTACTTGACCGGCGACGGCGGCTACTTCGATGAAGAGGGCTACCTATTCATCATGGGGCGCACCGACGATGTGATCAACGTGGCGGGGCACCGCCTCTCCACGGGAGAAATGGAGGAAGTCGTAGGCGCCCATCCTGCCGTGGCGGAGTGCGCGGTGATCGGCATTCACGACGAGCTGAAAGGGCAGCTGCCAGTAGGGCTGGTGATTCCCAAAGATGGCTTCGACGGCGATGAAGCAACGCTGGAGTCCGAACTCATCGAGCGCGTACGTGAACACATCGGCCCTATTGCCTGCTTCAAGCAGGTGCTGATCGTGAACCGGCTGCCTAAAACTCGGTCGGGCAAGATACTGCGCAAGCTGCTACGTAATATCGCCGATGGCAAGTCCTTTGGCATTCCCTCCACCATCGATGATCCCACCAGCCTAGACGATGTGCATGCGGCGATGCGCGAGCGCAACGTTGGGGCGGCCGACCGAGCAACCCCCACCGATAGCTGATGTCGTGATGCCCACCCCGTCACTCAATGCCTGGGTGACGGGGAGCAGCACCCAAGCTGCGCCGTCTTTCATTAGCGTGAGGAACGCGTATAATGCGCGCCCCAGTAGCGCTAACCGCGCTTGTCCGAGGGTTCCCTAACCCCTCTCTCTAGTAAAAAAAGGCCAATCCACATGTTCGCTTTAACCGACGCCCAACATCGCCGCTGTCTCATGGTGATGGTCGCTTTCCATATTGCCATCATCGCTGCCAGTAACTACTTGGTGCAGCTACCCTTTACGCTGTTTGGTTTCCACACCACTTGGGGCGCATTCAGCTTCCCGTTTATCTTTCTCGCCACCGACTTGACGGTGCGACTGTTCGGTAAGGGGCCAGCCCGTAGCATTATCTTGCGTGTAATGTTTCCCGCGTTGCTAGTGTCTTACGTGGTCTCGGTGATATTCCCACGTGGCAGCTTCGCCGGTATCGAAGCGCTAGGCGAGTGGAATCTCTTCGTTGCTCGCATTGCCGTTGCCAGTTTTCTGGCGTACGTGCTTGGCCAGCTGTTGGACGTGCAGGTGTTCGACCGGCTGCGCCAGTGGGCCTGGTGGGTTGCTCCAGTGTGCTCGACGATTCTCGGCAATCTTGCGGATACGTTTGCCTTCTTTGCCACCGCCTTCTATAACAGTCCTGACCCGTTCATGGCTCAACACTGGGTAGAAATTGCGGCCGTCGATTACGCCATCAAGCTGGGTATTAGCCTACTGTTCTTCCTGCCGCTGTACGGTCTACTGCTAGCTTGGCTGACTCGCCGCTTGGTGGTCTGGACTGGGCAGGCCGACGCCGCCCCGCGAACCGCTTAACCGATAAGGAAGTAGCATGACCGACCATGCCCCCGTGGATCTTTATGTGATGGACCTGCCCGCTGACGGCGACGCAGAAAGCCAGCCGCTGGTAGTGATTCATGGCTTGCTCGGCAGTGCCGACAACTGGCGCTCGCATCTGAAAGTGTGGCAACGAAAGCGCCGAGTCATCGCGGTCGACCTGCGCAACCACGGCCGCTCTCCACACGCCGAAGGCATGAGCTATCACGCCATGAGCCAGGACGTGTTGTCGGCACTGGATAAGCTGGGCATCGACCAGGCCCATATTTTGGGCCACTCCATGGGGGGCAAGGTTGCCATGACGCTGGCCCGCCAAGCGCCGCAGCGCTGCCTGTCGCTGATGGTGGCCGATATTGCCCCGGTGGCGTACCAGCACGGCCATGACGATGTCTTTGCTGCGCTCGCGCAGGTACGGGAAGGCAAGCCGACCAACCGCCGTGACGCAGATGCCTTGTTGGCCCAACACGTGGACTCGCGGCCAACCAGGCTGTTCCTGGCGACCAACCTCGTGCGGGATGAGCAAGGAGTGATGGGAGTGCGGGTTGGTTTGGACGAAATTCAGCGCGGCTACGAGGCCATCATCGGCGAGCCCGATGGCGATGGCCCGTTCGAGGGGGCAACGCTGGTGCTGCGCGGGGCAGAGTCTCAGTACGTGAGCGACGATATGCTGCCCGCCCTGCGTGAAGTGCTACCGCGAGCGCGGTTGGTGACTCTGAAAAACGCCGGTCACTGGCTGCACGCCGACCAGCCAGAGGCGTTTCAGCAAGCCATCGACGCTTTCATAGCGGCGCAATCATAGCGGCGAAATCCTGAGCTTGTGCTGTTCTGGCGCGTTCAAAAAACGCGTCAGGATACGATAGGTATCCACATCGAACTGTGGCGCTTCCCCCGTTAGCGCCTGGGCGCGTCTGCGGGTCGTGGCGCTACCCAAGTAGCACCAATGGTCGACCACATGATGCGCAATGGGGCCGCCGCGACGACTCTGCTCGCGAATCACGATCCGGCCAGGCCACGGCCATGCGCTCACCTGCAGTTTGGCCAGGGCCTGCTGCGCGCGCTGGGTGTGCGCGTCCAACGACTCTTGCCCGCAGCATGCGCCCCGGCATTTACTGAGCTGTTGCGCAAAGCAGCGGCCGTTGCCTTTTTCCAAGCCCAGCACCCGTGGGCAAAGCTGATGCTCTTCGGCGACGCTACGCAGCGCCTCTTTGGCTTCTTTGGCGCTTCTGAATAATCCGAACAGCTTGCCGGGCTGGGGTTGGCTGAGGGCTTTGCCGCTGACCAGCGTGGGGCAGGGGGCATCGCTCGGCCAGTACCAGGTTTTCAGCTGCCCTTGGCGGCGTAGCTGCCGATTCATGATCGGCATCAACGTTTTGACGAGCTTGGCCTCCCTCAGTTGCGCACTCAAATCCCCCGCGGTCTCCTCCCATTCGATATGCTGGATTTGTTGAGCAAGGCGCATCTCTTTATCGTCTTGGTGGTCGCGCTGAAAATGCCCCAAAACGCGGCTACGCAGGTTGACGCTTTTGCCCACGTAAAGCGGCAGTCGGTTATGGCCATAAAACAGATACACGCCGGGAGCGCTGGGTAAATCGGCGAGCTGCTCGCTGGCGAGATGGGCAGGCAAGCTACGGTGACGCTGCTCATCGGCAAGGGCGCCCTGCCAACGTTCAGGCTCACACTGGCGCTGCCAAGTTTGCCATAGCGCCCAGAGCGCGGTGGCGTCATCTTCGGCGCGGTGTTGGCGTGCCCGGGTAATGTCAAACTGCGCCAGCAGCGCCTCCAAGTTGTGCGCTGACAGCGTGGGGTGCAAGCGTCGGGAAAGACGCAGCGTGCATATCAGCGTTGGCCGGTAGGTGTAGCCCGCGCGTTTGAACTCATTGCGTAAAAAGCTGGCATCAAAGCGGGCGTTGTGAGCGACCAGCGTGGCGCTGCCGAGCCACTCCAACAGCGATGCGGCGATGGTGGAAAAAGCTGGCGCATCCGCCAGCATGTCGTCGTCAATCCCAGTGAGCTGGCTGATATGAGCCGGCACGCTGGTGCCGGGATGAATCAAGCTAACGAACCGCTCGACGACATTGCCATCCACAACTTTAAGCGCAGCAATTTCAGTGATGCGATCACGGGTGGCGCGGGTGCCGGTGGTTTCTACATCGATAAACACTAGTGGGGTATCGTGCATGCTGCTCCAGCGTGTTGAAGATGAGGCTAGTCTTGCCGTGGCAGATCACCGTTCCATCAGCAGATGCGGATTCACCGCCAACCGTGAGACGGGAAGCTCGGTGGTCGTCACGCCGACGCTGCGCAAATAGCGCTCAAACGCCGCATAGCGCCGTTCATCGAGTGCGGCCGGGCTCAACGTGACGCGGCGAAGCAAATCTTCCCAGGCTGCTTGATGGATGGGATTGTCCAGCACGGGGTGCGTCGTGACCAGCAGCGACCAGGCTTCGTTGGGATGCTCGATCATCCAGTTGCTGGCTTCTTCCAATGCCAATAGTACTCGCGACCATGTGGTGGCTCGGCGAGATACGGCATCGCTGTTGGCCAGTAGAATCAGCCCGTCATGGCGGGGGATGTCGAGCTCGCTATAGCGCACGGTGTGCGTGACGATGCCATCGGACGCTAACTGTTGGGGCAGCGTATGGAAAAAACCATCCGCTACGGCGTCGACTCTGCTCGAACGCAGGGCATCGGCGGCATCGAAATGCACGCTCTCAGGCGCAACGAAATCGTCCACTTGACGGACTGAACGGGGCACCAGCCGCTCCACCAGCACATCGCGCCCTTCACGGGTAGAAAAACCGTAATGCAGATCGGCGAGGGCGTCCTCGGTTTCTGCAGGAGGCGGCGCTTCACCGGCAACGATGATGGCGTTAAGCGGAGTCTCGATCAGCGTGGCGATGCGCACGATGGGCGCGCCCTCGTGGGCATGCAAGTGCAGCAGCGGCTGGCGCGTCAGCGCTAAATCAACTTCTCCCGCTGACAAAAGCTTGATGGCAATGGACGGGTCGGCAGGCGTCGAAAGCTCGATATCCAAGCCCTGAGCAGCAAAAAGCCCACGCTCTTTCGCCACAATGAGTGCCGCATGCTGGGGGCTTAAATACCAATCCAGCATCAGTGTGAGCTGTTTGAGCGGTGGCGGGTCGAGTGGCGGTGGTGGCATCACCGCCATGCTCGGGGCCTCTTCGGGAACAACCGCCTCACGGCCGTCATCGCTCGGCCATAGCCCCTCGGGCAGCATCACGTCGCTATCCAGACTGAGCGGCGCTTCTGGAGTATCGGCTTCACGCTCTTCGTTTGCGTAAGTCGCTGAAACTGAAAATAATAAAATTAAGGCCAATGACAGTGCTATCAATGAACGTCCACGCAAAAAAGCGTTCAACATAACCTCAACTCCCGATGGTAGGACGGCGGAGTTTAGCTGTCAGGCAAAGCACCTGGCTAGCCCCTTGCATAAACCCAGAGAACACGCTCAGTAAATTAAGCAGTGGCATGCAATAATAGAACGGCATTGATGTAGAGACGGAGAGACATGGACGCAATTTATACGTTCTTCCTTGTAGGTGGTTCCCTGATGACGCTCAGTATCTTGGCGAGCCGCCTCTCATCCATGGTGGGCGTACCGCTGCTGCTGATTTTCTTGGGCCTGGGCATGTTGGCCGGTGAAGAGGGCCTGCTAGGAGTCGAGTTCGACGATTACTCCATGGCCTTCACCATTGGTCACCTAGCGCTCGCCATGATCCTGCTTGACGGCGGCCTGCGCACCCGCCTCAAAACGTTCCGGGTGGGCTTCCGTCCTGCGCTGTCTCTCGCCACCCTGGGTGTTTTCATTACGAGCGCTATCGTCGGCGTCATTGCCATGTGGGTGTTCGATCTCTCCCTGGTGCAGGGATTGCTCGTGGGGGCCATTGTCGGGTCCACCGATGCCGCAGCGGTCTTTTCCATGCTGAGTGGCCGTGGGGTGAACCTGAACGAACGGGTAGGGGCCACGCTGGAAATCGAATCGGGTACCAACGACCCGATGGCGATTTTCTTGACTCTCATGCTGGTGGAGCTGTTGGTCGGTGACATTGGCGGTGTGACCGAAACGCTGCTGTTCTTCGTTTCTCAGTTTGGTATCGGGTTGGCGGTGGGGATTGGTGGCGGCTGGCTGAGCGCCAAGCTGCTCCGCTGGCTGGATTTGGCGCCGGGCCTTTATGCCATGCTGGCGCTGGCGCTTGGCTTTAGCGTATTCGGGCTAACCAGCGTGCTGGGGGGGAGCGGCTTCTTGGCGATTTACCTGGCGGGCTTGATGATTGGTAACCAGCCCGGGCGGCACCTCAACTTTATTCTCCCCGTGCACGACGGCTTGGCATGGCTGAGCCAAATCGGCCTGTTCTTGGTGTTGGGCCTGCTGGTAACCCCTAGCCAGCTTTGGGAAGTTGCGCTACCTGCGGGGTTCGTCGCGTTGGCGTTGATCTTCATTGCCCGCCCGCTGGCCGTACTGATCACCATCAAACCCTTCTTTAAATTCCGTTGGCGCGAAACCTTCTTCATTGCTTGGGTTGGCCTACGCGGCGCCGTGCCTATCGTGTTGGCGATCTTCCCGGTGATTGGCGGTGTCGAAAACGCCTCGCTCTATTTCAACGTGGCCTTCGCGGTTGTATTGATGTCGTTACTGATTCAAGGCGGCTCGCTCACTCTGATGGCCCGCTGGTTGAAAGTCGAAGTGCCAGCGGGCACTACGCCTAACCGTCGAGGCCCGCTGGGTATTTTGCCGGATAACGACTTCGAGATGTTCGTGTACGTGGTCGAAAACGAAGACCTGGAAGACGTTCCCATTCGCCTGCTGCGGTTCCCCTCGGGCGCACTGATTTCTGCGCTATTCCGCAATCACGTCATGCTACATCCCAAAGGCAGCACCCGGCTGAAGCTGGGCGATGTGATCTGCGTGATCGGTCGCACGGAAGACCTCGTTGCGCTCAACCGGCTGTTCAACGGTGATGCCAAGCTTAAACAGGAGCGCGCCTTCTTCGGTACCTTTACCTTGGATGGCAATGCGCAAATGCAGGACATCGCCCAAGCCTACGGCTTGACCCTGAGCCCCGGCGAGCAGGAGATGACGTTGGCGGAGTTCGTCTCGCTCAGAGTGGGAGGGCACCCCGTCGTCGGTGACGACGTGGACTGGCACGGCATTCATTGGGTCGTGAGTGAAATGGAGGGGGGCGTGATTACCCGTGTTGGCTTAAGGCTCTACTAATTTATTCAAAAGGCGTTGACTTACAAGGAGAAGCTGTTATTATACGCACCCATAAGCCGGAGGGATGGCAGAGCGGTTGAATGCACCGGTCTTGAAAACCGGCATAGGTTAATAGCCTATCCAGGGTTCGAATCCCTGTCCCTCCGCCACTATTAGAAGGGAATCAGCTACTTAGCTGGTTCCCTTTTCTCGTTACTAGGCACGAAAAAAGGTGAAAGTATAACGAGGGGAACACCTGCCGTTATACTGCTCCAGCCAGACCAGTGCATAATAGACTAATGTCTAATCTTCTAGGAACTCTCCCGCCCCCAACGTGCTTACCGTCAACACTCGCTTAGCACGTAGATAGACCTCAGTCGTTCTCCGGTCGCTGTGCGTAAGCGTTCATCCTACGACGTAGTTGACCTACTTCACGTCACGCAGAGGCCTAAGTAACTCCGGCGAGACCTTGTACTGTTTCCTGCCTTCCTCGCCCAGCACGATCACACTCTTGCGGTTGATCTTGGTGACGATCCCCAACACCGGTCCTTCTCGGCCTTCGAAGGTCACTTTCAGACCAACCCGCAACCGACTCAAGGCTTGCAGGGTTTCCTGTTCTTGCAGTTCATCAATGCGCTGGCAGATGTACTGGTTCAGTTCCAGCAACTCGTCGATGCTCATGTCCTCAATGCGCATGGACGACCTCCACCGGTGTGAGTTGCGTGGCTTGTCGGTCCGGATGACGGGGATCGATCAGAGCCCGTAGCGGATTCTCGGCGAACCGGATTTTCCAGCGCCGCGGAGTCAGGTTCGCCACTTCACTGGCGGGATGCTGACTGACGCGTTGCAGCACGTCCACCAGGTAAGTGTAGGGGTTAATATCGTGCAGCTTGCAGGTGCTGATCAGGCTCTGGATGATGCCCAGGTGTTCCGCGCCCAGTTCGGTCCAGCAGAACATCCAGTTTTTCTTGCCCATTGGAATGGGGCGTAGCGCCCGTTCCAGGTGGTTGGTGTCTGGCTGCACGTCCGGGTTTTCCAGGAACACGGTCAGGCTCGCTTCGCGACCGAGCACGTAGTTCAGGGCCTTGGTCAGCGGGTCGCTGGGCACGAGGCCGCCTTGTGCCAACTGATCCCGGCACCACTGGAAGAAGCCGCTGACGACCGGCTTCGCATGGTCCAGCCGGTATTGGCGCTTCTTCTCGCCGGTGAGCTCCTTTTCCTTAATGGTATCTTCAATCTGGTACAGCTTCGCGATCTGTTGCAGGGCTTCGGTGGCCTTCTCAGGATGATCCTTTTGGGCCTCAACGAAGCAACGGCGACTATGCACCCAGCATTGAGCATGAGTAATACCTTTCTGGGCCGCGGCATAGCGGGCATATGCGGCATAACCATCGCTGATCAGAGTGCCACTGAATTGGTCGTTCAGAACCTGCTCGATGTGCAGTCGGCCCCGACTGTTCGAGTAGGTAAACACCACTTCGTCGTCATCACCGTATAGGGGCCAGAACCAGCCTGTTTTCATCTTGCCTTTCTGCGGGCCTGCCCGGCCCTGGTGGCCCGCTTTGATGGGTGTTTCGTCCATGGCCAGCACCCGGCTGCGCAGCACGTTGTCGGTCTGGGCGTCCACAATGGGCCGAAGCAGGTCGATGGCCCGCTTCACCAGGTTCGTCAGGGTGCTGCGGCTGAGGGTAATACCCGCTTGTTGAATGCGCTGGTGCTGGCGATACAGCGGCAGGTGGAACTGGAACTTGTCCACCAGCAACCCGGCCAGCAGGCTGACATCGGCCAGGCTGTTGTCCAGCACGTTGAACGGGGCTGGCGTCGTCACAGGTTTTGAGTCAGTGCCCTTACGACGGAACACCGGGCGTTCGCATTTGAGCACCACATAGCTGGAGGCGCGCTGGGCCAGGCGATAAGTCGTTTTAGTGCCAATGATGTCGTACTGGTCGGCGTCCGGACCGGTCAGCTCCGGTGGCAGGTGTTCAATGACTTCCACCGGCACCCCGGCAGTAAAGCGCAGGCCAGTGTCGTTCAGACAATCGTCGTCCCGCTGCTTCTTGCCGGTGCCGCGCTGGTAAGCCTTAATAGTGCGTTTTTCTTCATCGGCAGGCTGTTCCGGTCGCGGTGCCTCCTCTGGCTGGAACAAGCTGTCCTGCCCGGGCAGATCGACCACCTGCTTCTCGGATTTGGGGCCGAACAGCTGCTTCTTGAACCAGTCTAACTGGTGTTTCAACTGCCGAATGGATTCCGCCTGGGCCTCCAACTGCTCCCGCAACAGTGCATTCTCCTCGGCCAGAGCCGAGGAGGAAAGTGTACCGGGAGAAGAAGCTGAAGCCGTTGAATTCATGGCCGATATTATACCGGAACTCTGTCTTCTATACCCCTCGAAAACGCTTGAACTGGCGGTATTTCTGCACCTCAATGCCGTCAATCAGCAGCTGCAAATCCGTCAGGGTCAGGGTTCGCTGACCGGAGGCGGATAACGGCACCCGGAACTGGCCCTGCTCCAGGCGCTTGGCCCACAGACAGTAACCGGTGGCGGTAAAGTAGAGCATCTTCATCTGGGTCTTACGGCGATTGACGAAGACAAAATACTGACCGCTGAGGGGGTCGTGCTTCAATTGATTCCGAACCAGGGCGCTCAGGCCCCGGAACGATTTGCGCATGTCGGTGGGCTCGGTGCACAGCCAGATGCGCGCCTGGCTATCGAGCCCGATCATCCGTTCTGGCTCAGCCGCAGTTCGACGCCGTTGCCCAGGCTCAGCACAATGTTCCAGCCTGGGCCGGACTGCGCCGCACCCATCAGAGAGGACAGGTCCAGAAAACCGGCTTCGCCGGAATCCGCTGAGTCACCGGCCGCCTGATCGGACAGGCGCTTGCGCCAGTTACAGAAACTGGCGTAGCCGATGTTCTCTTGTTTGCAGAACTTCGAAGCTGACAGACCACTGTCACGCTGCTGATTGACCAGAGCCTGCCACTGTTCGGGTGTGCGGTGCTTTCTCATGGGGGTAACCTCGTGTTGGAAAGTGTGAGGTTACTGTAGGGCGATTTTCAGCAGGGTGGCAGAACGTCGTGGAATGAACGCTTACCTTCGCTTCCTGTTCTGCCTTGAAGCGGCGCAGTTCTTCCAGCTCCTTTTGCTCGGCTTCGCGCTTCTCATTTTCTTCACGCAAGCGGCGGCGCTCGGCTTCCACTTCGGCTTGCTCGGTAGCTAGGCGCTCTTTCTCAAGAGCGTGGGCGTGCATGTCGCTGATGTGCTGCAGTACGTCCGCTTTGGCGTCTTCGGCCTCTTTTGCCACGTCAAAAAAGCCGTCCGTGTTGATGTTCACGGCGTCATCATGCAGCTCAGCCAGAGCATTTGAGTCGAGCCCAACGGCAGTATCCTTGTAGCTGAGTATTTCAACTTGAATGCGCTCACGCAGCTTGGCGATGCGTTGCTGCTTTTCCCGCTCAGCGCGCTCGTCTTCGTGCTGCTTAGCGTCTTTAAGCGGCTTCTCAATGGCTTCTAGCTTTTCAATCAGGTCCTTGCCGTATTGATTCACACGGTCGATGAAGTCGCGGTGCTGCTTCGTGATTTCCTTCCGGAGCTTATCGGTGCTGGTCCGGTAGGTGGTGAGCTCTTTAATGCCTTTCTTGCAAAGGTCGTAGCCCTCTTTGGTTTGCATGTCGGGCACGGTGCCGTATTTTTCACGCAGCCCTGCCAGGGCCTGCTCAACGGCATCCAGCTTGACCAGTTCGCCTTTGTAGTCTGTTTTGGGGGCTGCGTTAGTCATTGATCTTTACCTCCTGGTTAGCTAGCTGTTTTTTTGCTTCTTGCTCTGCATAAAGACGGTGAAGACCCGCATCACGAGCTTCGCCAATCATTTGTTGGCCCTTTGCAGGATCAACTCGGGCCATGCTTGCTTTATCGGGCACGCGTTTCAGAATCGAATCAGCTGCCAATGCGATGCTTTTAGGGTGGGGGATTTTGCTTCGTAGGCTTTCGCATTCCCGCTTGAGCCAGTCCGTATATTCCTGCCTGAGCTTCTCTATCTCGGCATCCTGGTTCTCAGCGACTGCGATTCGGGTAGCCGCTTGCTGCGCCTGGGTGTAGTCCTTGTTGTCGAACTTGCCGTAGTACACGTCAGCGGCGAAGCCCAAGAGGCTCAAGCACTTCTTGATAGCGTCAGTGATCGACTTCTTGGGCGCCTCGCCATCGGTTTTCCACTTACCGCCGCTGGTGCGATAAACGGCGCGGGTGTGGCCGAACTGCGTGACTTCGCCGCGGTCGCCTTGCCAGCGGTACCAGAGCACCAAGCGGATCGTGTGGGTTTGCTCATGGGCGATCAGTTCACCTTGTTACCTAGCACTGGAGCGCCCAAGTCAAAGCGTTCATTTTCAATGCGGTAACCCCAGCCAATGCCCATAGGGCCAAAAACCTTAGTGGCCAGCTCGATGACGTGCATCGCATCCAGCGTGGTGATCTGCTGGCCGTCCACGCTGGCTTCGCGAACTGCTGTGGTCGGCGTCTTATCGACTTAGCGCCATAGCTCCAAGTGGTCGGTGCTATCGACAACGCGATAGCGCCCCACGGCGGGCACGCGCAGCCGTGTTTTTTCGCTCGTTGAATTCATGGGTTATACTCCCCATTGATCTTCTTACCGTTGATCCTGGCCCCTGACGTGTTGCCGCACGAAAGGGGCTTTTTAGTTTTCGCGGCTTGGCTCTTGGTTTTGTGCTTCTGCAAGCAGTTTGCCTAGCTCAACGTGGTCATTGACCTTCAAGCTGGTGCTGTCAACCACCACGCCAGTCTCTTCATCCCAGCCTGCTTTGCCTGTGAGTCGCCATTCGCTCATGCCGCTCTCCAGTTGGCTGCCATTTCGGCCTGATCTCTTCCTCGCCTTGCAACTCGTCTTCGGCTACATCCTTAGCCTAAGCAAATAGCACCGCTTCGCCAGAGTGTGACTGGATATAGACATCGACCATATCCGCAACGCTGGTGGTGGCGGTGAGCTCTTCGACGGCGCTGGCTAGGTCGCCAACCTCATCCAGATATGTGCCAAAACGCGCAACGCCTTCTGCGTCACCGTCATGGATCGACTCGCTTAGAGATTCGGCGCGTAGATGGATTTGTTTGTTGCGATTCATAAAGCACCTCAGAACTGAACCAGTAACGGCGAAGGGTAAGAGGGGAACCGTGAGGTGAAAGCGGCCGCGTGGGCGTGCAAGGCCGTCTGCCAAGGTGTCGCACCTGTCACCTGCAGGGTAGACCTGGTGTTTCGCCCACGGTTGGGCAAGGGCGACCGGATGCGCGACACCAGCAACTACTCAATCAGCATGAAGCACATTGAGGATGGGCTGGTGGCTGCCGGACTGCTGCCGGACGACAGAGGGCAGTACGTGCGCCGCGTGATATTGGACCCGCCCGAGGTAGACCGAAAAGCCGAAAGCGGGACGTGGGTAGAGATCATCCCTGTCAGCGAGGTGGCTGCGTGATTGATCGCCCTAAGCAATGGCCCGATGGCCGCAAGCTGGGTGGGGAGAATGGCTACCCGCCCGAATGGCATGAGTGGGCCAGAGAGTGCGAGCTGAAGTTCGTCTTGAGGCAAATGCTAAGCGTGCCCAAAGAGAGTCGTAAAGCTGTGCATGACAAGTGGTTAAAGAAATTCCCACACGCAACAACGCAACGCCTGAAAAGCGTTTGGGATGAAGTGGTTGCAGAGATAAACGCAACGCAGCAGGCAACAAAACGCAACAGTTGCGCAATATCGCAACGAAAACGCAACGGTAGGGGGAAGTGATGCGATATATCTCAGCACGACAGATGATCTTTGACGCGTATCACGAGCAGCGCGGCAGTGTCATGGCGTATGCGCAGGAGATAGCGCGTATGGGCGCTCAGGTTCAGACAACTCAGCGTAACAACAATGATTGGCGCATTGTGAATGGGCTTGAGGCGGGGGCGGTGATCAGTGCCGTGGAGAATCAGCCCGCTCATTTAGCTTCGCTGGCACGTTACTGTTTTGGCCCGTTCACCCGCGATGAGCTTGCCGAGGATCGGGAGTGGATATACACCGCATTGATGCACGTCGGCATGCAGATGCGGTTGCCAGGACAGGGCCAGAGTGAACGGCCACCGGCAGAGGCAGCCCGTCAACTGCGCTGGATCGTGTCGGCGGCGATTCACCATCATGCAGAGACGACCTACCCATATAACAGGCCAGGGCTGCACAATCCTCGGCGCATTGCTGCTTGGATCAAGGACGAGCATGGGGTAGTAGTCGACGTAGGTCGTTGGTCACGGCCAGGTCGAGCCTGCTGGTGTGGCGTTTGGGAGCGGTTATTAGATACCCTAGACCTTTGGGAAGGGCAGTCGCTTTCGCAGGTTGCTCATTTGCTTGACTTAGCAGCGTGATAGCTTGGCTTTTTCTATTTTTTTGTTAAATTTCAATTACTTAAATAAGTAATTTTCTATGTGTGTGTATACGTTCTCTCTTCGGGTCCAGCCTTGCAATCTCAGATAGGGTACGCTTTAATACCTCTAGCAGATGCTGAGGTCTTCTGCTTGTTAGTAATAAATATTGCCAACGAGGAAGGGGAAAATGATGCATAAAATTTATCAAGAAGAAGATCGGGGCTTACTTAAATAAGCTCTAGATTGTCGCAACGGCCCCTAGCTTTGCTAGGGGCTTTTTTATATATAAGGGGAGGCGCTATGTCAAAAATGAGAACTAGGCAAATAAAGGCATCAATTCTTGGCGGATGCAGACTCTGAGTGCAACACACTCATTGGATGGTTGATGGGCTTTCATGGTACTTGGCCATCAGCTCGCTCATCACTTCTATCGGACATTTAAATCCAAAGCGTTTTCGAGGTCGCATATTCAGCTCAAAGGCAATGGCGTCCAGCTCTTCCTGGCTATGTGCTGAAAGGTCCGTTCCTTTCGGTAAATATTGACGGATAAGACCATTGATATTCTCATTGGCCCCACGTTGCCAGGGGCTGTGGGGATCGCAAAAATAAATCGCAACGCCCGTTTCTTGAGTGATTTTTGCATGCTGTGCCATTTCACGCCCCTGATCATAGGTCATGCTTTTTCGAGCGGTGGCCGGCATTCGGTTCAGGGCGGCACTAAACCCTGCTACGGCGGATGTGGCGGTGGCGTCGTCCATTTTTGCGAGGATCAGATAGCCACTGCTAAGCTCTACCAAGGTGCCTACCGCGGACGCGTTATTCTTACCTTTGATCAGATCGCCTTCCCAGTGGCCGGGCATTTCACGCTTACTGACCTCGGGCGGACGTAAGTGAATGCTGACCATGTCAGGGATCTGTCCACGTCGATCCACTTCGCCACGGCGAGGCTTGCGTGTGGTTTTACCTTGTCGCAAGCAGTGAATCAGTTCCTTGCGAAGGTGGCCAACAGGCAAGGCATAAATGGCCGTGTAGATGGTCTCTCGGCAGACGTAGGCATCGCGCAAATCAGGGAGTTTCATCGTCTTGAGCTTGCCGCTAATTTGTTCGGGAGACAAGCATCGCCGCAACATATGCACGATGAGATCAAACCGCTCGGTGCCTGGCAAAAGCTTACGCGCAGGACGACAGACCTCTCGACGCTTTTCTCGCTGACGTTGGGCGTACCGGGCGCAGTAACCGTTCTGGGCCATTTGGTTACGGCGTATTTCACGAGAGATGGTTGAAGGAGCTCGCCCCAGGAGCTGGGCAATATGCCGAAGGCTCATCCCTTGGGCTTGACCCACTTGGATGCTGGCACGTTCTTCAATACTGAGTTCGAGGTAAGACATGGGACAACACCTTAGCGAAATGCTCAGGTGTTGCACTCAGTTTCTGCGGCCAAGCTTTATAAAAAGAGTTGCGGCTTTGTTTTCACTGCTTTTATTGCAATATTAGGACTGGGCCTACTTATCTATGGGTTCAGCCTTACAGGAAGTGAAAATGTAGGCAATTCCCGTTTGATAAGTACTATTTTGGGTTTATCTTCTTCTGGTGGAGCTGGAAATGCTAGCTTTTTTGCGATTGCTGGAAGTGCACTATTAGGCGGGGCGATAGCTATATCAGGGATTGTTAAACAAAGGCAATCGGCACGAAGCAAAAATACGATTGACTTCGAAGCAGCTTTAGAAGATAGCGATTCTTATAATGATTCATTTGAACGAGTTAAAAAAATTGTAGCTAAAAGGGATAAGTACCCAATCGCTGGCTGGGCAGAAGATGATGAAGCCAATTCTGATGATACTAAAGCAATTAAAACAGTTTTGAATTATTGGGAAAGGGCCAGCAACGGCGTCAGAAAAGACGTCTATGATAGCGATTTTCTGTATGATATTTATGGAACACATGTTTTAAATTTGCATAAGTTTTTGCTGCCTTTCATAAGAAAAGTCCGCCAGGAGAACCTGGATTCATAGAATAACCGCAGCACTTTGGATCACACAGTAGAGGAAGGAGGGCCAGCGCCGGTACCCTCTCGACTTTACCGACCAAAGTGAAGCAGAGAATGGGATACCGACAACTGACCCAGGCCCAACGATACCAAATTTTCGCTTACCTCGAGACTGGCATCAGCCAGCGACAGATAGCCAAGGCTATTGGGGTTCACAGCAGCACCATTAGCCGGGAGATAAAGCGCAATGGGCTTACTGCTGGCTATGCGCCTGAGCAGGCTCAATTGAGAAGTGATCAGCGTCGACGCAGCGCCTGGAAAGTGACGAAGCGACTGCCCAGCCTAATTCGATGGGTCACTGATCAACTGATGGACGAATGGAGCCCCCAGCAAATTAGTGGCTTCATGGCGAATGCCAACGGCGTTTGCGTAAGCCATCAGTGGATCTATGCGTTAATCTGGGACGACAAGAAACACGGCGGCGAATTATGGAAGCGACTCCGCTTACCACACCAGCGGCGCTATCAGCGCCGATTGGCCAAGCATGCGGGATTGGGCAAAATTCCACACCGGGTAGGTATTGAACAACGTCCCGCCGAAGTGGAAGAAAGGCGCCATATCGGCCATTGGGAAGGCGATACGGTGCTCAAGGGCCACAAAGAATCCGGCCTGGTGACCCTGGTCGAGAGACGCAGCGGATACCTCTTGGCAGCGCGCCTGCCGACAATCACGGCCACAGGAACGGCCAAAGCGATGACCCGGTTATTAAAACCACGCCGAGGTGCAGTGCAGACCATCACCTTGGATAACGGTTCGGAATTCGCCGAGCACCGACAGGTTGCCAAGGCCGTCTCGGCCAAGACCTATTTTTGCGACCCGTACCGCTCATGCCAGCGTGGCACCAATGAAAACACCAACGGACTGATTCGCCAATATTTCCCGAAAGGGACGGACTTCCGAAAGGTGAGCGACTCAGCACTGAGGCGAGTCGTTGCCAAGCTGAATAATCGCCCCAGAAAACGCTTGGGGTATCGGACACCGGCACAAGTGTTCCTGGGAGAGTATTCAGGAGCGCTGGAAACCGCGGGTGCTGCGCTTAATGTTTGAATTCAGGGAATCAGCCCAAAGCATTCGAGCAATTTCTGGCGCTGAGTGAGAACTGGAAAGTTAAGAGACAAGCTGAGGAAGCGAAAGCAGCAAAAAAGAAAACAAAGCAAGGTAGGGTTGAAACACGAGAACTTGAATAGCAAAGCTAGTGGGTTGACCAGTGGGCACGAACCCACCATAATATTACCACTATCCGATTTTGCGCCCTGACTTTGAGCCGGGGCGTTTTGTTATGAGGCCCTGCGAGTGCCGAAGTTGCTGCCAGAGTATCTAAGCCAGCCTGTTCAAGTGGTGGTACAGTCTATGCCGCCCACTGAATGATGGCCTGTATGGGTAGCAGCTGGTGCCACGCTTTTGGGAAGCTTCGGTGGCGCTTTAATCGGTGGCAGGGTGGCTTACAAAAGTGCTGTAAAAGCAAACCTTAGTATCGTGAACCAAGGTAAGCTTGAGGAGTGCTTGACTCTAATTTATGAAATAGAGAGCGTATATTGGGAAAAACTCGATCAGATTAGGAGAATTCCCAAGAATCATGGCCTTGTGGAGGCTCAGGCAGTGGTCGGGACATCTGATCCAGAGGGAGTTGTAAAGACGGCAGCCAAAGTGCATACACTTATAAAGTTGCATTCTCCCCAAATGAAAAGTAAAGCACAAATGCTTTTAGCTAGAGCCATGATTTCTCGTGATCTATTCAACTATTTAAACGATAGGCGAGGGGAAGGCAGCGAAGATGCTGGCGAAGGCTGGCGGGGCATATCATCCGAGCTTGCCATTGCTATAGCGGAGCTTTGCAGTGAAATCAAAAAGCACTTAGAAAACAAAGCAAAAACATATTGAGCAAATATTATTCATTAGAGCCCTGCCATCCGGTGGGGCTTTTCACTTTCTACTGTCGTGAGACAGCAGGTACCCACTATGACAACCTCCCTCAAGCAACGACTGGTCGCCTCGGTCATGAATCGAGAGGGCGGCTACGTCAATCACTCGTCTGATCGTGGCGGCCCTACCAATTACGGCATCACCGTCGCAGTAGCGCGTGAGAACGGCTACCAGGGCGATATGCGAAAGCTGCCCAAGTCGTTGGCCGTGAAGATTTACGAAGCCCGTTACTGGACGAGCATTCGCCTGGACCGCATCGCGCCGATCAGCGCCACGCTGGCCGAGTATCTTTTCGATTTTGGTGTTCACTCCGGCCCCGGCCGATCAGCCAAAGAGCTGCAGCGCACGCTCAATGTGCTGAACAATCGCGGCAAGCTGTTTTCCGACCTCAAAGAGGACGGTGCCGTTGGTCCCGCCACGCTGGATGCGCTCGACGCTTTTCGCAAGGCGCGGGGCGGTTCAGGACTTTATGTGCTGGCTGAGTCTATCAATGGCGTCCGTATTGCCTTCTGCCGTGGCCTCGCCGAGCGGGACGAGCGGCAAGAGGACTTCGCTTATGGTTGGTTCAAGCGCATCGTCAATCTTCGCAGTGAAGTCGAAAGCGACCAGGCAGACCGCTTGGTCGCGACGCTATACAGCGAGATCGCGGCGGAGGTGGCCTGATGACCGAGGAGCGCGACGTGAAACCTTCCGTATTCGAGCGGCATATGCAGACAGGAATCCAAGTGCTGCTGGTGGCACTGATTATTTGGGCCGGTACCGAGCTGGTGAAGCTGGGCCAGCAGTCGGTAGTGCTCGAAGAGCGGCTAACGACTCAGGGGCTAATGCTCAATGAGCTGCGCCAAGAGCTACGGGAGTGGGGCGACACCTACTACCGAGCCACCGACGCCCGCCGCGAGCTAGACCAGATCGAAACCCGCATCGACAACCTTAACAGCCGTGTATCGGCGCTGGAGGGTGGGCTGTGAACCTCATCAACAAAGCATTAGGTGCTATGGTAATCCCCCCGAAAAACAGCGGTGATCGAAAGTAGAATTTTCCGTAAGCTACACGCAGGGAGATTCTGCATGAAGAAGTCACGTTTTTCCGACAGCCAGATTCTGTCGATCCTGAAGCAAGCCGAGAACGGCGCCCCGGTTCCGGAGCTGTGCCGTGAGCACGGCATGAGCAGCGCCAGCTTTTACAAATGGCGCGCGAAGTTCGGCGGAATGGACGCATCGATGATGGCCCGTTTGAAAGAGCTGGAGGATGAAAACCGCCGGCTCAAGAAGATGTATGCCGAAGAACGGCTGAAGGCTGACATCCTCAAGGAAGCCATCGAAAAAAAGTGGTGAAGCCGTCTCGTCGCCGTGAGATGGCGCAGAAGGCCGTCACTGAGAAGCGTGTCAGCATTCGCCTGGCGTGTTGGATGTTCAGCATCAGCGAGACCTGCTATCGCTACCAGGCCAAGCTCAGCAGCGAGAATGCCGAGATTGCCGACTGGCTGATTCGATTGACCCATAATCAGCGGAACTGGGGCTTTGGTCTGTGTTTCCTGCATTTGCGCAATGTGAAAGGCTTTGCCTGGAATCACAAGCGGGTGTACCGGATTTACCGGGAGCTGGAACTGAATCTGCGCATCAAGCCCAAGAAGCGCCTGGTTCGTGAAAAGCCGGAGCCTTTGGCTGTGCCGGACACGATCAACGACAGCTGGTCGATGGACTTCATGCACGACCAGCTCAACGACGGACGCAGTTACCGGCTGCTGAATGTGATCGATGACTTTAACCGCGAAGGCCTTGGCATTGAAGTGGACTTCTCGCTTCCGGCAGAGCGTGTTATCCGATCACTGGAGCAGATCATCGAATGGCGGGGCAAGCCTCGTTCTATTCGCTGTGACAACGGCCCAGAGTACATCAGTGGCAAGCTGGCGACCTGGGCGGAGAACCAAGGCATTGCTTTGGCGTTTATCCAGCCCGGCAAACCCCAGCAAAATGCCTATATCGAACGCTACAACCGAACGGTGCGTTACGATTGGCTGGCACAATATCTATTCGACAGCACCGAAGAAGTCCAGGATTATGCCACTCGTTGGCTCTGGCACTACAATCACGAACGACCCAATATGGGACTCGGAGGGATTACCCCTCAACAGAAGTTGGCTATGATGGCCTGAGGTCTACTTTTGAACCCCGCTAAAAATGGGGGGATTACCCTATCACTGGCCCGCTGTTTGGCGTGATCGACAAGGCGGTCACCGATAAAGACGAAGCCAACCGGCTCAAGTCTGAGATTCAGTCGCAGCTCATTGAGTCGCAAGACTCACTGCTCAAGGCTCAGATGCAAATCATCTTGGCCGAGGCGCAGGGCGAGAGCTGGCTGCAGCGTAACTGGCGCCCGCTGTTTATGATCGTGATTGTCGCTGTGATTGCGAACAACTACCTGCTTGCACCTTACCTTGGGGCCATCTTTGGCGTAGGGCTGCAACTAGACCTGCCCGAGCGGCTGTGGGACTTGATGACCATCGGCGTGGGCGGCTACGTCACAGGCCGCACGGTCGAGAAAGGCATTAGCTCATGGCACCAAGGCAAGGCGCAGCCAGGCCTCTACAGTGAAGCTGACACCAAGTAGGCGCATTGAGGCGTGGCTCCGGCTGCGCTGGATTATCATCACGTTTTTACTGTCAGCGTACTGGCATCGCAAAAGGCGCTGATTCTATCTCGCCGTGAGGCGACACGCCACGCTGTGAAGCGTTGCACCGGTCGCGCTGTGAAGCGCCGCCACTAGGCCATGCCGTGAGGCACCGCCACTCACGCCGCACGCTGTGAAGCGTCCGGCCCCCTTTGATATTTTCGATCCGTACACTAGGAGTGTAGGAATTGAGCCTTCTCTTATTTCTACGTTTAACGAGGTAAATCCGAATCTTTAATTACTAATATATTTGATAGCTTTCTAATTGCACGGAATCGTTTACCACCTATACCAAGCGTATAAAAAGAATGGGCAAAAATTACTGATAAAAAACTGATTGTTATCAAATACAAGTAGTTCACTGTGGCAGTGTTTGATTTTACGCTATTCAAAAAATATTGAATAATGAGTATTATAGTTGCAGTCATTAATGCGTAATATAGAAATATGAAAAACGCTTTAATTATGTCGTAAGCTTTTCGTCCGGATTTTCTAACGACGCATTTAGTTTGGGTGCAAAAGAAAAAGAGATGCCCTGAAGTGTGAAAGCTCTCTAATGCAATATCAGCATCTGGTCTATTTAGGCATAAAATAAAAACTTTCATACAAGTGATTCTGCCATTACAGAAATCATAGATCATGTTTTGTAACAGGCTTTCATCGGCTTTGTTTTGAGGGTATTGATTATTCATGCTTCTAGCGAAATCGAGGAGCCTAGATTTTTTTTCTATATGAAGTTTCTTTTTATTCAGGTTGTGATTAAAGATTACGCCAGATGCAGTAAATATGGTTGCAGCTACGGCAGCTAAGGCTGTGACAAAATCAGTGGGGGTAATACTTTCCATCTCAATCCCTGTCAATATTTGATTTTAAATGTTAATTAAATAACAAAGGAGCGCTGCCAGCAATGGCGGCGTTTTTCTATGGCTAAAAGAAACGACTGGGAGCTGATCGAGCGAGAATACAGAACCGGCCGTTTCTCACTGGCTCAGCTCGAAGCACGGCACGGCGTGAACCGCTCCAACATTTCCCGACGTGCTCGGAAGTACGGTTGGGAGAAAGACCTAACTGATCGCGTCCGTGAGCGCACACAGCAGAAAATTGCCCGTGCATCGCTGCCCCCAGAAGCGCAAGCAACACTTGATGACGAGGTAGTCGAGCAGGCCGCGAATGAGAATGCCGCAGTCGTGAAGGGTCACCGCAAAACCCTTGAGCGCTGGCGGGGCATTACCGAGCGTTTTGCCGTGCTGCTGGAGAGCCAGCTAGCCGAAGGCAAGATCGCTGTCGAGCTACCCAGGGCGGGACTGCTGAAATCGACGTGCCGTTGGAATACGTCGGTAAATGCCTGGGACATGGTACCCAAGCCCTCGACCGCGTTATCAAGCTTGAGCGCCAGAACTATGGTCTGGACGCCAGCGACAAGGACGAAGGCGTTAAGTCGTTTGAAGGTAAGCGTTCATCCTACGACGTAGTTGACCTACTTCACGTCACGCAGAGGCCTAAGTAACTCCGGCGAGACCTTGTACTGTTTCCTGCCTTCCTCGCCCAGCACGATCACACTCTTGCGGTTGATCTTGGTGACGATCCCCAACACCGGTCCTTCTCGGCCTTCGAAGGTCACTTTCAGACCAACCCGCAACCGACTCAAGGCTTGCAGGGTTTCCTGTTCTTGCAGTTCATCAATGCGCTGGCAGATGTACTGGTTCAGTTCCAGCAACTCGTCGATGCTCATGTCCTCAATGCGCATGGACGACCTCCACCGGTGTGAGTTGCGTGGCTTGTCGGTCCGGATGACGGGGATCGATCAGAGCCCGTAGCGGATTCTCGGCGAACCGGATTTTCCAGCGCCGCGGAGTCAGGTTCGCCACTTCACTGGCGGGATGCTGACTGACGCGTTGCAGCACGTCCACCAGGTAAGTGTAGGGGTTAATATCGTGCAGCTTGCAGGTGCTGATCAGGCTCTGGATGATGCCCAGGTGTTCCGCGCCCAGTTCGGTCCAGCAGAACATCCAGTTTTTCTTGCCCATTGGAATGGGGCGTAGCGCCCGTTCCAGGTGGTTGGTGTCTGGCTGCACGTCCGGGTTTTCCAGGAACACGGTCAGGCTCGCTTCGCGACCGAGCACGTAGTTCAGGGCCTTGGTCAGCGGGTCGCTGGGCACGAGGCCGCCTTGTGCCAACTGATCCCGGCACCACTGGAAGAAGCCGCTGACGACCGGCTTCGCATGGTCCAGCCGGTATTGGCGCTTCTTCTCGCCGGTGAGCTCCTTTTCCTTAATGGTATCTTCAATCTGGTACAGCTTCGCGATCTGTTGCAGGGCTTCGGTGGCCTTCTCAGGATGATCCTTTTGGGCCTCAACGAAGCAACGGCGACTATGCACCCAGCATTGAGCATGAGTAATACCTTTCTGGGCCGCGGCATAGCGGGCATATGCGGCATAACCATCGCTGATCAGAGTGCCACTGAATTGGTCGTTCAGAACCTGCTCGATGTGCAGTCGGCCCCGACTGTTCGAGTAGGTAAACACCACTTCGTCGTCATCACCGTATAGGGGCCAGAACCAGCCTGTTTTCATCTTGCCTTTCTGCGGGCCTGCCCGGCCCTGGTGGCCCGCTTTGATGGGTGTTTCGTCCATGGCCAGCACCCGGCTGCGCAGCACGTTGTCGGTCTGGGCGTCCACAATGGGCCGAAGCAGGTCGATGGCCCGCTTCACCAGGTTCGTCAGGGTGCTGCGGCTGAGGGTAATACCCGCTTGTTGAATGCGCTGGTGCTGGCGATACAGCGGCAGGTGGAACTGGAACTTGTCCACCAGCAACCCGGCCAGCAGGCTGACATCGGCCAGGCTGTTGTCCAGCACGTTGAACGGGGCTGGCGTCGTCACAGGTTTTGAGTCAGTGCCCTTACGACGGAACACCGGGCGTTCGCATTTGAGCACCACATAGCTGGAGGCGCGCTGGGCCAGGCGATAAGTCGTTTTAGTGCCAATGATGTCGTACTGGTCGGCGTCCGGACCGGTCAGCTCCGGTGGCAGGTGTTCAATGACTTCCACCGGCACCCCGGCAGTAAAGCGCAGGCCAGTGTCGTTCAGACAATCGTCGTCCCGCTGCTTCTTGCCGGTGCCGCGCTGGTAAGCCTTAATAGTGCGTTTTTCTTCATCGGCAGGCTGTTCCGGTCGCGGTGCCTCCTCTGGCTGGAACAAGCTGTCCTGCCCGGGCAGATCGACCACCTGCTTCTCGGATTTGGGGCCGAACAGCTGCTTCTTGAACCAGTCTAACTGGTGTTTCAACTGCCGAATGGATTCCGCCTGGGCCTCCAACTGCTCCCGCAACAGTGCATTCTCCTCGGCCAGAGCCGAGGAGGAAAGTGTACCGGGAGAAGAAGCTGAAGCCGTTGAATTCATGGCCGATATTATACCGGAACTCTGTCTTCTATACCCCTCGAAAACGCTTGAACTGGCGGTATTTCTGCACCTCAATGCCGTCAATCAGCAGCTGCAAATCCGTCAGGGTCAGGGTTCGCTGACCGGAGGCGGATAACGGCACCCGGAACTGGCCCTGCTCCAGGCGCTTGGCCCACAGACAGTAACCGGTGGCGGTAAAGTAGAGCATCTTCATCTGGGTCTTACGGCGATTGACGAAGACAAAATACTGACCGCTGAGGGGGTCGTGCTTCAATTGATTCCGAACCAGGGCGCTCAGGCCCCGGAACGATTTGCGCATGTCGGTGGGCTCGGTGCACAGCCAGATGCGCGCCTGGCTATCGAGCCCGATCATCCGTTCTGGCTCAGCCGCAGTTCGACGCCGTTGCCCAGGCTCAGCACAATGTTCCAGCCTGGGCCGGACTGCGCCGCACCCATCAGAGAGGACAGGTCCAGAAAACCGGCTTCGCCGGAATCCGCTGAGTCACCGGCCGCCTGATCGGACAGGCGCTTGCGCCAGTTACAGAAACTGGCGTAGCCGATGTTCTCTTGTTTGCAGAACTTCGAAGCTGACAGACCACTGTCACGCTGCTGATTGACCAGAGCCTGCCACTGTTCGGGTGTGCGGTGCTTTCTCATGGGGGTAACCTCGTGTTGGAAAGTGTGAGGTTACTGTAGGGCGATTTTCAGCAGGGTGGCAGAACGTCGTGGAATGAACGCTTACGTTTGAAGAGCTAATGGCAGAGGTCGCGCCAAGTGATCTGGGGCCGAGTGAGCGAGCACGTCAGGTCAAGCGCGCAGAAGCCTACCTGCGAGCCCATGCAAAGGGCAGGCTAACCGATAAAGCCGATCTGCTGGCCGCGCTATCGCTCAAGTGGTTTCGGCTCAACTCGCTCTACAAGATCAAGGATAAGTCGGGAAGGAAGGTTCGCTTTAAGCCCAACGCCGCCCAACGGGAGCGATACCTTAGCGGCCACTGTCTTGACCTGATACTGAAGGCTCGCCAGTTGGGCTTTACCAGGTTCGAGATGATCGACGCGCTGGATGACTGCCTGTTCCGAGACAAGTTCTCAGCGGGGTGTATCTGCCACAAGCTCGAAGATGCGCAGGACATATTCAGGAACAAGATCACCTTCGCCTACGAGAACATCGACGACGCCTGGCACGCGCTGCTGAAAATGCTGGGTAGCAAGATACCCAAGGCGATTAGTGATAAGTCAGGCTCGGGTGCCTATTTCTTTGATAACGGCTCCAGTATTCGCGTCAGCACCTCCTACCGTGGCGGCACGCTGCAACGGCTTCATGTGTCGGAGTTCGGCAAAATCTGCCGCCAGTTCCCGCACAAGGCCAAAGAGATCGTCACCGGTGCCTTTGAAGCTGTAGGCATCGGCAATCAGATCACACTGGAATCGACCGCCGAAGGTATGTCTTCGACTACTGCCAAACAGCGCAGCAGCTCGAGGAAATGGGCCGCACGCTGACGGAGATAGACTTTCATTTCCATTTATTCCCGTGGTAGCAAGAGTCGACGTATACGATGGGCCCCAAGGGCTTCGTTTAAAAGCGATAATCGCTGCTAATCCAACAACGACTCGCCCGTGCGGGTAAGCAGAGCTTTCAGGCTAGGCGACTCGAACCGACGCTGAATGGTAATGGCGTAGAACTCCTCCCACACGCCGGGCAGTGCGCCGTAATCTTTCAGCGTACCGTTATGCAGCTCGTCGCGCACGACGACCGGCGGCATGACGGCGATGTGCTGGGTATCCCGCGCCAGCAGACGCATCATGGCCATGTCGTCCACTTCGGCAGCGATCTTGGGCGTGAGGCGGTAGTGGCCGCATAGCTGATCGAAAGCGTGACGCGTGGCGTTTTCCACTCCGGGCAGAATGAAGGCGTGCCCGTTCAATGCGCTGGGAAATACCGGCGGTGGCGTGAGGTGCGGTGTTGCGATCAAGCTCACCGGCTGGCGCGCCAAACGCTGTGAGCGCCAAGGATGCTCACTGTCTCCGCGAACGGGCTGGTTCGAGAGCACGACATCAAGCTTATGGGCTGACAGGCGTCTTAGCAGGTCGTCCAGCCCACCGCTTTGTAATATCAAATCTAGATCGTCTCGGCCTAGCAGCGGCCGCACGAACCCCTCCTGAAAGTTACGCGACAGCGTGGCGACGGCACCTACGCGCACCACCTCGCGGTGGGCGTGGCCACCTTCGGCAAACAGTGCGCTAAGCTCCTCGCCTTGGGTGAAAATGGCTTCTGCGTAGTCGAACGCGAGCCTGCCCGCTTCAGAAAGATGCAGCTGACGCCCCTCACGGATGAACAGTGCCTGGCCCAGGCGCTCCTCCAACTGACGAATTTGTTGCGAAAGCGACGACTGCGACACGTGCAGCGCCTCGGCCGTGCGGGTCAGGTGGCCCGATTTTGCCACCTGCCAAAAGTAGTAAAGATGGTGGTAGTTAAGCTTCATGGCAGCGTCGTCTCGGTAGCGGTTGGGCTCTTCGTTCTGTTTTAGTGAACGTTTTATCAGATATAAACTATTTTTTATATGGTGGCGAGAACGGCATAGTCCTTGGCATACGACCAAGGGAGAACGGTTATGCCACATGTCATCGAGATCGCAGTGCTGTCACTGCTGGCGCTCTGGTTATTGATTCCGGTATCGCTGCTGGTAATGGCGGGTGCCAGCGCTCGCGCCAGCTCGCCCGCATCGCTTCAGCGCGCGTGGAAAGTCGGCCGCGTACTCACCGTCAGTGCGCTAACGGCCAGCCTGGCCGTAGGCGGCCTGCTGGTGCTGGATGCGCTGGGTTTGCCCACTGGCCTGCCTGAAGCGGCTCAGCCGCTGGGGCTATACCCCGATGGTTTGGCCGTGTGGATGGCACTGCTCATCAGTTTATTAGGCACCGTCTTGCTGCGCTTTGCCGAAGGGTACTTGCAAGGTGACCGTGGTGAACGTCGCTTTTTACCCTGGTGCTTGGTCGTACTCGCCAGTGTCATGCTGCTGGTGTTCACCCACCACTTGGTCGTTATGCTGATTGCATGGGTGGGCGTGAGCGTGGCACTCCATCATCTTTTGACGCTCTACCCCGAGCGTGTCGAAGCCCAGCGGGCGGCGTGGCAGAAATTCGTCGTAAGCCGCATTGGCGATGCCGCCTTGATCGCAGCAGTGGCGCTGCTGTATGCCCGTTTTGGCACGTTCGAACTCCCCGAACTGTTCGCAGCGGCGGCGGTGGCAAGCGGTGGCTGGCAATTGGAAGCCGCCTCGGTGGCGCTGGCAGTGGCGGCGCTGTGCAAGTGTGCCCAGGTGCCGATGCATGGCTGGCTGATTAAAGTGATGGAAGCGCCCACACCGGTGTCTGCGCTGCTGCATGCTGGCGTGATCAACCTGGGTGGTTTCGTGTGGCTGCGCCTGTTTCCGGTCTTCGATGGCTTGACGTTGGGGCACTACCTGTTGATTGCCGTCGGCGGCTTTACAGCACTTGTAGCGGTGATGACGATGCTCACGCAAACGTCCGTCAAACACGCTCTGGCGTGGTCTACCTGTGCGCAAATGGGCTTCATGCTGTTTGAAATCGGCGTAGGCGCTTATACGCTGGCGCTGGCGCATTTGTTGGCGCACTCGCTCTACAAAGCGCACTCGTTCCTGGCATCTGGCCGTACCGTTCGCGCGGCACGCTGCGAACGCTTGCCACTGGCCCCGCTGCGTCAGCGCCTCTCCCTTGCGCTACCCGCAGCAGCGTTGGCCGCGGTGCTGCTGGCCATCTTCCCGGTACTGGTGAGCCACAATCCACTGTTAGGCGCGCTATTGAGCTTGGCGGTTGGCAGTACGCTGCTGGGAATGCCGGTGGGCACGGCTAAACCCAAGCGTGTGGCGCTGTTCGCCATGGCGCTGGCACTGGTACCGCTGTATGCCTTGCTGCACAGCGTGTTGGCGCCTGCGTTGCCGAGTGCGTACGCGCCTCTGACACTCACGGCGGCCTTGCTGGGTACCTTGATGTTGGCAAGCCTCGTGCTCGCTGCCGGTGCCGTAACGCTCTTCCCTCAGGCAAGCTGTGTGGCGCGCTGGCGCGTTCACTTTAGCCAAGGCCTGTATCTGGCGCTGCCGTTCCAACGCGCGGTGGATGCGGTGGCCCCCATTCGCCCCTGGTCGCGCCCAGCCTCCTTGGCGCCTGGTTTGAAAGGAGAGTGGTCATGAATCAGTCACCGGTGTCAGAAACCGCGATGTCTTCCGCCCGGCAAACGGCGCCTTACCATGATGCGGTGACACGAGCGACCGATGCCATCGCCCCGGTATGGCCGTTGGATCAGTGGATTGCGGTCAACCCGTGGTGGGGAGTGAAGCATCGGCCTATCGAGCGGGTAAGCCACGCACTGACCCGTCGCGCCGGGCAGCCGATGACCATGCCTGCCGAGTTCTATCGTCATGCCTGGGAAACGGGGCGAATCACGCGGCAAGATGTGCATCAGGCGCTACGTCAGGGTGGATACGCCTACAGTGAGCAGAGCGTGATCGGTTATTTGACAGCGCCCCCAAAAATGACCGCTTCGCTGCATAGCGCCTGGGATCGTCTGGAGGGCCATACCGGGTTCGATCCGCTCGCGGAGAGCTGCGCCAGCTACTTCGATCAGCATCAGCAGCGCTGGTCGGCGCCTGCTGGAGAGTCGCTGTATCACTACTGGAAAAGTATGGCGCAGCACGATCTACGCTGGCCTAAGGCCCTGCGCCAAGCGATGCAAACGCTGCCCGATGAGCCGAAGGCTGTAATCGAGCAGGTGGCGGTGGACTGGGCGCTTACGCCGGAAGCCTTCGAAGTGTTGACCCATACGCTCTTGCTGAGGGTGAATGGCTGGGCATCCTGGTGTCAGGGCATGGGTTGGCACAGCGCCCATCAGCAGGAGGCGGCCGGTATTCACCAACTGACAGCGATGGCGCTGGCCTGGGAGTGGCTTGGTGTCAATCAACTCACCAGTATTCAGCAGAGTGAATGGCTTGCCCAATGGCAAGCCGATGAGGCGTCCACGCCTACCCAGCATGAAGCGCTGTGGTGCTGGCAGCACGCGTACGAGCTAGGCTATCAGCGGGTATTGGCGGCTTCGTTGGCAGCTCCAAGTGCTACGCACAGCACCACACCCGACGTTCAAGCTGCGTTTTGTATCGACGTTCGCTCCGAGCGCTTCCGTCGTCATTTAGAACATGCTGCTCCTACGGTCGCCACCCTGGGTGTGGCGGGCTTTTTCGCCATGCCGGTAGCCGATGCGGCCACGGGGCCAGAGCGTGCTCAGCCCCGCGTGCCCGGTTTGTTGAAACCGACCTATCGCGTGGGCTCACCAGATCCGACAACCCGGGGCGTGCAGCGCTATCAAAAAGAGAGCCAGCGGCAAAGCGTACGCCACGCCAAGTACGCGCCGCTCTCCACCTTTACACTGGTCGAGACCACTGGCATTGCCTGGGGCTGGAAGTTGATCAAAGACAGCCTGCGTAAGTCGGCATCGGTGCCGCAATGCGAGGCGCCTGCCGGATTGTTCCACACCTACGACGGTGAGCCGATTGCCCGCCATGAAAAGGTGGCGTTGGCCAAGAACCTGCTCACGCTGTTGGGCAACCCGAGCGCGTCGCTATTGGTGCTGGTGGGTCACGATTCACAAAGTGACAATAATCCGCACCATGCCGGGCTCACCTGCGGTGCCTGCGGCGGGCAGGGCGGTGGTATGAACGCCCGGGTCGCGGCTGCGCTATTGAACGACCGAGACGTTCAGCAATCGTTGCAGCAGGCGGGCGTCGCGCTACCCACCCCGTTCTTTGCGCTGGCGGCAACGCATTGCACGCTGACCGATCGGGTGCATGTTTACCGGGATGATCAAATGCCCAAGGCGCTGGAAAGCGCGTTGACCGCTTTCGAGAACGGCGCGCAGCGCGCTGGGGAGGCGACTCGGTTAGAGCGCGCATCTGATTTGGGCGTCAAAAGTGAGAGCGCGATCGATCGTTTGAAGGCCTTGGCCATGCGCGGTGCAGACTGGTCTCAGCCGCGGCCAGAATGGGGATTGGTCAATAACGCTGCGCTGGTGTTAGCCCCTAGGTCGCGCACGCAAGGCAAAGCGCTGGATGGCCGGGTCTTCCTGCATGAGTACCACCCTGACCAAGATCCGGAAGGCAGCGTGCTGGAAGGGTTGATGATGGCGCCGATGCTGGTCGCCAGCTGGATCAATCTGCAGTATTACGCATCCACCGTGGTGCCAGGACTTTACGGCGCGGGCAACAAGCTGCTGCACTCGGTCGTGGGAGGCCATGTGGGTGTCATTGAAGGTAACTCTCCTCAACTCCGCATTGGGTTACCGGAGCAGTCGCTTCGCGATGGCGACAAGCTTCATCACGAGCCGCTGCGTTTGACCGTGGTGATCGACGCACCCAGAGAGCGCATCGAGGCGATCATCGAGCGTCAGCCAGTGGTAGCGGATTTGATTCACCATCGTTGGCTGTGGCTGACGCGGCTGGGGGACAGTGGTTTGGAGCGCTATTCACCCGAAGGGTGGCAGCCCATCCTAGAGGAGTACGATCAGTCGTTTACCTCGTAGCCGGTCATTTCGAGATAGCCCACCCCCAGAGCCTCTTGTGTGGCGGTGTCTCGCACCGTCACGTCGCCTTCCCAGTAGGGCACGGTGGTGGGCATCCAGCGATTAGGGTGGCGGGCCTCGATGGTAAGGTCCAAGCCCGCGTCAGGCAGCGTTAGCTGCCACGTGGTTGGAATATCTCGCCGTGCCACGCGTTGAGTCTCAAGGGGTGTCAGGACAACGCCGTTGGTCCCTCGTTGCTGGGTCGTGCCCCGTGCGTCCATGAGGTGGGTGAACAGGTAGTCCCCGCCGTTCTCACCGCCGCCACGCAGCCGATACGCCATCAGCTTGCGTCCGTCGTTCAAATGCAGTGAAAACCAGTCCCAGCCGGTCTGCTCGGCGGTCAGCAGTTGGCTGCTCCACTCTCGGTCTAGCCAGCCCCTTCCCGTCACGGCTTTTTGCTCGCCGTGGAGCGTGACGCTTCCTTCGATACGTAAATAGGGCTGTGAGTAGTAGCGCGATCCCTGGCCTTGAACGGTTTTTGCGTTGAAACCATTGTCGCCGTGCCACACCAGTGGCCCGTCTGCGGTCAGAGAAAGCTTGTAGCCAAAGCGCTCCTCGCCGTCACCACTGTAGGCGCGAAGGGTGAACCGTTCGAAATTGTCGCTACCGGGGCTTTGAAGGTCCCAATCGTCGATCCACGCATGAAAGGGGAAGGCCGTGACCCCCGCTTGCCCTGGTGGCTGCTGGCTGTGGCTACGGGCAAACCGCTCGGCCGCAAGGTGAGTTTCCCCTTGCGAGAGCCCTAAGTGCGCCATCCATACCTGGTCGCTGGCCCAGTGAGCGGGTGCTGGGCGTTCATCCGGTGGCATGAGCGCTTGACGAAACAGCGTCCATTGAAGCCCCAGCGGCTGGCCAGCACTGTCTTCCAGGTTGGCAGTGAGGTACCACCACTCGATGCGGTAATCGGGATGGGGGCCGTGATCGGTTGGAAAGGTTAGCGGGCCGTCGGCGCTGGCCTGGGCGTAGCCCTCCGCCTGTGCCCCGAGCCCAGCGAAGCCCTCTTGCGATGGCGTAGTGCGGGGCTCGTCGCTGCATCCCGTTAAGATGCCGACTAGCCACCCGACGAGCATGGCGCGTTTCGCGTATCGCTTCATGTGTTTCCCTCACTCAGCAAGGCGCTTGGCCTGCTGCGCCACAGCCGCCAGCAAGGCAGAGCGGCTGCCAACAGGGCGACACCGACGGCGGTGATCATTAGGGTGGCGATCTCGCTGGGAAACAGCTGAAGCGGTAACCGCCAACCAAACGCTGCCACGTTGATGACGGCGACCAGCAGCCAGGTAATCGCGATGCCTAGCGGCAGGGCAAGCAGCCCGGTTAACAAGGCGAGTCCGCCGAGCTGGATCAGCGGAAGAGCGACCAGCGTTTTGCGTGGCACCCCCAGCGCCCAGAGCGTGGCGAGGTGGCGTTGGCGCTGCTGGGCTTGGGCCAACAGCGTGCTCAGCAGAGCCAAGGCAGCCACGCCCAGAGTGAGACCGTTCAGGGCGCGCGTGATGCTAAACGTGCGCTCGAAGATGGTCGTCGCTACCTGTTTGACCTCTTGCTGATCGACCAGCGCGTCACTGGAGAGGTTGAACCTCTCCATGAGCATACGACGAAACAGGGCGACGTCGGCGCCTTCTCGCAAAGCGACGCCCACGGTGGCCAACTCGCCTCCATAGCGTTGGGTCAGCGTGTCGACGGTCATGACGATCTGCGGTTGGGGATTTCCGTAGTCGGGATAAATTGCGGCGATAGTGGCTTCTTGGCTGCCCTGTGGACGAATGAGCGTCAGGGTGTCGCCGGGGGTGAGATCGTGTGCGAACGCCATCTGCTCGTTGATGAACACGCCGTCGCGTGTGAGCGCCTGCCACGCGGTGGTGTTGCCGCTTTGGGTCTCTGAGAGAGGCCAGTGCTCGGTCAGGCGCGGTACAGGCTGAATGCCGAAAAGCGGGATGCTGCCCGGTGGTACGTCCTGGCTACCCGATGCTCTGCGAACATTCACTACTTCGGTACTGCCTCTCGCGGTGGGTAACAGCGCCAGCACGCTCTCTTGGTCGCGTAGCCAGTCGTTGAGAGGCCCCAGAGTAGCCGGGGCCGCGTTGATGTAGAGTGGCGCACTCAGCCGCTGGTCCAGCCACTCCAGGAAGGTCAGCCGAAAGCCACCGACCATACTGCTCACGCCAAGATTCGTTGCGAGGGCAATCAGCAGCGCCATCATCGCCAGCGATAGGCGAGGAAGCTGTAGCTGTATATCCGCCACCGCCCACTGTAGCAGCGCCACGCGGCGAAAGACGGCCTGCAAACCGCGTAAGATGGCATCGAGCAACGGGGGTAAACAGAGCGCACAGGTGAGCAGCAGCGCAGCGACGAGCGTGAAACTCAGCATCAAACCACTGCCGGTGGGGAGCCTGCTAAGCCACAGTGCCAACCCAAGCGTCGATAGCACCGCTACCCCGCCCGCGATTCGCATGCGACGTAGCTGGCGCTGATAGGCACTGCGCCAGGCATGGGCATGCCCTAACGCGAGGACATCGAGAGTTGCGGCGCGCCATAGCGTGCCACTCGCGGCCAGCAATAACCCTCCTAACGTTATGGCAACGCTCCCCAGCCAGTAGTGCCACGGTAAGCTCAGCGCGTGTTGTACCTCGGCGCGATAGAGCGAATTGAGCGTGCTGGCAACGTCTGGTAGGAGGTTGCTCGCCAGCCACAGCCCACTGACCACGCCGGCGGCAGCCCCTAAGCCACCCAATATCAATAGCTCTATCGACATGGCCAGGGTGAGGCTGGCGGCCGGTACGCCCAGGGCACGAAGCGTGCGCATGGTCGACAATCGCTGCTCCATGGCCAAGCCCAGGGCGGCCTGCACGATGAACAAGCCTACGACCAGCGAGAGAAACGCCAGTGCAGTGAGATTGAGGTGGAAACTGTCGGTCAACTGCTCGGGGGATGACACACTGGCGGCCCCGGTCATCCGATAGCCGTTGGGCGGCCGCTCGATGGCATCGGGTTCGGTCACCAAGCGTAGCGTCGTCTGTTCCCCCATGAGCGCAGAGAGGGCGCCAATATCCATCACAAGCGTATCGGGCGGCAAGTCACTGCGCAGTTGAATCGGCGGCAGGGTGTAATCGCCAAGGGTGGGCCTCGTACCAGGGCCATCACCACGATTCAGCCCGAGGGAGGGCAACGTATCCGGGGCGAGCTGTGTTCGCCAAGGGGGTGTGATGAAGTCGATGAGCGAGCCGCTGCCTTCACCCGTGGGCAGCGTGAGGGGGTCGATACCCAACAGCGTCAGCGATACTCCTTCATGGGATATCGTGGCTTCCAACAGTGGGGAGACGGGTAGCCCAGCCCGGCGCAGAGCCAGGTAGTCATCCATGCGTAGCGGCTGACCATCCAAGCGGTCGAGCTGGTCGGTATCGGCGCTGAAGAGAGCGTTAGCGCGGGCATAACTCTCCTTTGCCGTGGCGTTAATCGCTTGAACGCTGCTCCATAGGGCGCTGGCGACCCACAGCCCCACCAGCAGCATCGCCAGTTGCGCAGGGTGGCGCGTGTAGTGGCTGAGTAGCGTGAGGAGGGCGCGCCCGATCATGAATGGGGATCCTGTAACTGCCCTCGGTGCAGGCGTAAGGTACGGTCCAGCGGAGCAGCAACGCGGGCGCTGTGCGTCACCACGAGCAGCGCACAGCGAGTTTCTTTGACCAGAGAGAGCAGCAACGTCAGGACGCCATCGGCGGTTTGCTCGTCTAAATTTCCGGTCGGTTCATCCGCCAGCAGTAACGCTGGGCGAACGGCGAGGGCCCGTCCGATCGACAGCCGCTGCTGCTGGCCGCCGGAGAGCTGTTCGGGGAGGTGCGCTTCCCTACCGGTTAGCCCTAATCGATCGATCAGATGGTGGCTCCACGCGGGGTCCTCCCTGCCCGCCAGCCGTGCTTGCAGGCGTAGGTTATCGGCCACATTCAGGCTAGGCACCAGATGAAACTGCTGAAAGACTAATCCTAACTGCTGTCGCCGCACCCGGGCGCGCTCGGCTTCGTTGAGCTGGGAGAGAGGTTGGTCGTTGATGATGACTTGACCGGTATCCGGGGTATCCAATCCGGCGGCTAAATGCAGCAAGGTCGATTTGCCGCTACCGGATTCGCCCATCAATGCCAGGCTGCTGCCAGGAGTGAGAGTGACGCTAACGCCATCGAGTACCTGAAGTTTGCCCTGTGGCGTGTGAAAGGCTTTGCTAAGCTGGTGCAGAGCAAGCATTGGCGTCTCCTGAGCGTGGCTAGGCCTCACTATAGCAAAACCAACCAGCAGAGAGGCATCCCCACGCCTGACGGGGGCGATGACAGATGTGTTAACAACCTCCACCAAGCGGGCCAACGAGGAAAGCACATGGAAAGGATTTACGCGTGGGATCATCGACACGAGCAGGTGGTGTATCGCATTCCTGGGCATACTCACAAGGATGGTCTAGAAGATAGTGATCTCTCACCGGTCTGGTTGCCGGCATCGCCCGACGAGTTACCTGAGGGCGTAGCCATCGACGATTTGCGCAAGGTCGATGTGAAAGAGGAGTGAGAGGTGCAAGCGCCTCAGGCACTGCGTTTTGTTAAAAGTTTGCTAAGCTAGCCTGCGATTTTCTTGGCGGGTACTCTTGGCATGCGCTTTTCAGACGTCCCTTTTCGACCGACGCGTTGGTTGCCCGGTGGGCACTTGCAAACGCTCTTTAGCCCACTGTTTCGTGCGAAGCCCTCCCTTGAGCGTCAACGTGAGCGGCTGACGCTAGACGATGGCGACTTCATCGATGTGGATTGGTACGGCCCCAAGGGGGACACGACGCGTTGCGCCGTTTTACTGCATGGCCTGACGGGCAGTTCTAATTCACTCTACATCCTTGGCCAACAGCGGGCGCTGGCGGCGCAGGGGTGGCAGAGCGTGGCGGTCAACTGGCGGGGGTGTTCCGGCGAACCCAATCATCGGGCGCGGGGCTATCATTCCGGCGCCAGTGAAGACCTTGCAGATATTCTCAATCAGCTTGCCTCGCGCTACCCGCACAAGCTCCTGGTGGCCGTGGGTTACTCCTTGGGCGGTAACGTACTGCTGAAATATCTCGGGGAGACGGGGCAACACAGCCCGCTGCAGGCAGCGGTCGCGGTGTCGGTGCCGTTTCGTCTGGATCACTGCGCCGACCGTATTAGTCAGGGGTTTTCGAGGGTGTATCAGGCGCGTTTTCTGCGTGACTTGCGCCGCTATGTCGAATCCAAACAGCGCGCCTTTCAAGCACAGGGCCGTGCTGACGAGCTTGCGCGGCTGACGTCGCTGGAAACACTGGACGGCATGAAGTCGTTCTGGGATTTCGATGGGCGTGTCACGGCCCCTTTGCACGGCTTTGCCAATGCCGATGAGTATTACCAGCGCAGCAGTAGTGCTTTCTTCGTGCCCGCCATTCAGGTGCCAACGCTCATCGTCCATGCCAAGGACGACCCTTTTATTTACCCCCACAGCGTGCCAACAGCCGATGCGTTACCGGACTGCGTGACGCTGGAGCTTTGGGAAAGCGGCGGGCATGTTGGGTTTATCGAAGGCGCTCCCTGGCGGCCCCGCTATTATCTCGAGCATCGTTTGCCCGCTTGGCTGGGCGAGCAGGTGACCCCGACGGCGTTGGCGCACCCCGCGCAGGCGATAGCGTCGTAATCATGGTTGAGAGGTGTTGTATGTCAGGGTTCTATGAACGTTTGAAGGAAGTCGACTCGCCGCGTATCGGTCTCGGCTGTATGAATTTATCCCATGGCTACGGACACGTCGTGCCCGAAGATGCGGGTATACGCGCGCTAAACGATGCCTTCGAGATGGGCTATCGCCATTTCGATACGGCCACGCTGTACGGAGGGACGGCGAATGAACGCTTGCTGGGCAAGGCGCTCACTTCCAAGCGCCAGGCATTTTTACTGGCCAGTAAGTGCGGCATGGCCATGGACCCAGAGAGCGGCAAACGCGTGATCGACGGGCGCCCTGAGACCCTCAAGCGCCAGTGCGAAGAGAGTCTTACGCGCCTGAAGACCGATCATCTGGATCTTTACTACCTGCACCGCATGGACCGTCAAGTTCCTATCCAGGAGAGCGTGGGAGCACTTGGGCGGCTGGTAGAGGAGGGCAAGGTGCGTGCCGTGGGCCTATCAGAAATTTCGGCCGATACCCTGCGTCAGGCGCATGCCGAGTACCCGATTGCGGCTGTGCAGTCGGAATACTCGCTATGGACGCGCAATCCCGAAATTGCCCTTAGTCAAGCATGCCAAGCGTTAGGAACGGCACTGGTCGCGTTTAGCCCGCTCGGGCGCGGCTTTCTGTCCGGTGCGATTCATGCCGCTACTGCGCTTGCAGAGGGGGACATGCGAGCGGGAATGCCGCGCTTCCAGGGTGAAAACCTTCGCCATAACCTGACGCTGCTGGCGCAGTTCCGGTCGGTGGCGCAGCGTTTGGAGATCACGCCAGCCCAACTGGCGCTGGCTTGGGTAAAGGCGCAGGGCAGCCATGTGATTCCGATTCCCGGGACACGCTCCGCCGCGCATATGCGTGAAAATCTCCAGGCCGAGCAGGTCGTACTGAGCGCGCCGGACGTAGCCCTGCTGAACGATATGATGCGTCCCCATGAGGTGGCCGGTGCCCGCTACAATGAGGCCCAGCAGGCGGATATCGACACTGAGGAGTTCGTCTAGCAGGACAGGCCGTTTATTTTGTGCGCTGCGTTGCTTTCTGGTAGCCCTGCGCTACTATTCGAGACATTCAGGCGAGCGTTTCGCCTGGCAAAGGAACGTGATCATGTTAAAAGGTTTAATCATCTGTTTTGCGGTGCTGTTTGCTCAGTTGACCGTGCTGAACATCATCGATGCCCGGCTCTACAATGCTCAGGATGCTCGCCAAGTCACCTCGACGGTCGCCACCCCGCACAAAGATGAGGATGAGGACGACACCGAAGCCCCGCCACTGTAAGCGCTACGTGTCATACAGGATGTGCCTGTGGGCAACGATAAAGGGTAGCGTCGGCTACCCTTTTTGATACAGGCTCCGTCTGCCGTGTGGTTACAACATCTCTTCGAGCCACTGATTGAAAGTGGCCCAGGATTGCTCATCGGCACGCTGGTGGTAACGGTCGCTGCCAAAGACACTGAACGCGTGCGGCGCACCCGAATAGATGCCGACTTCATAAGTCACTCCCGCCGCTTCCAGCTCTTCTGCCAACGTCGCCACAGCGTCTAGGCTGACGGCCTCATCGGCACCGCCGTGGGCAATGAAGATGGGAGGTGTATCGCTGGAGTAGGACTGGCCTTCGGGTGTGTCCAGCCCGCCATGGAAGCTCGTATAGGCGGCAACGTCGCTGGCTTCCCCAGAACGTGCGATCTCTAACGCGACCGTCCCGCCAAAACAGTAGCCCATGATGACCGTTTCGGTAGCGGCTCCCGATGCTCGGGCTTGCTCCAGCCCAGCCAGCGTGAGCGTGCGCATGCGGTCGCGGTCCTGGTAAAGCGCTTGCGTAGCGGCTTGCTTGTCTTCGACGGCTTGTGGGCGATTGCCTGCACCAAACAGGTCGACAGCAAACGCATCGTACCCTTGCTCTGCCAGCATATCGGCGCGCTGGCGCTCGTAGTCATCCACGCCGTCCCAATCGTGGACGATGATGACGCTGCCTTTGGCATTGTCGCCCCCGGAGACGAAGTAACCCTCGAAGCGCTCGCCGTTCACTTCGTAGGAAATATCGTCACCGCTGGGTGTGAAACCGTAAGCCGCCGTTGAAAGGGCTAGTGTAGAGAAGGTAAAAATACTCACACGAGAGAGTAAGGTAGGGATCTTATGATGCATGGCTCTGTCCAAGTCGTTGTGGAAGTTAAAGCATAGTCAACTTGTCTGTAGGAGGGGCACAAACGCATCTGGGGAACGTGGAAGACTAACACTTGCGTCTGGAACTAGGTAACGGCATGCTTGTCCGTTGATAGTATGACCACTAGGGAGCATAGATACATGGCTTTTAACGATTCGAATACGGCTAGAACGCAAGCTCACAGTACGGTGAGCGGCGTCAGTGCCAACAAAGTGTTACGTAATACTTACGCACTCCTGGCTATGACGCTGCTATTTTCTGCTGTCACGGCTGGTGCGTCCGTAGCCATGGGTATCCAACAGATGAACATTTTCGTGTTCTTCATTGGGGCCTACGGCTTGATGTTCCTAGTCCACAAAACCGCTAACTCTGCTGCGGGCCTATTGGCCACGTTTGCCTTCACGGGCTTCATGGGGTTCACCTTAGGCCCGATCATCTCGGCTTACCTGACGCTGCCTAACGGCGGGGCGCTGATCATGAACGCGCTGGCCATGACGGGTCTGACGTTCATCGGTCTGTCCGCAGTCGCGTTGACCACCAAGAAAGATTTCAGCTTCTTGAGCAACTTCTTGATGGCCGGTGCCATCGTACTGATTCTGGCTATGGTGGCGGGCATCTTCTTCAATATTCCCGCGCTGTCGCTGATGGTGTCGGCAGGCTTCGTGCTGTTTGCGTCTGCTGCGATTCTCTATCAAACGAGCGAAATCGTGCACCGTGCTGGCGAGACCAACTATATTCTTGCAACGGTGACGCTGTACGTTTCCATCTACAACCTGTTCGTCAGCCTGCTGTCTATCCTGGGCATCATGAGCAACGACTGATCGACATAAAGCAGGTGGTCACTTGACGTGACATCCATGACAGACCCTACTTGGTAGGGTCTGTTTTTTTTCGCGGATTCAGCACGAGACGACGCTATGGAGTACGGCTTATTGGTGATGGGCGCACCTTATGCAAGTGCGGCCCCACACTCTGCGCTTCGCTTTGCCAAAGCGGTCATTAGCAGCGGCCACCAAGTGGCGGGAGTCTTCTTTTATCGAGAGGGCATCCATAATGCCTCTCAGTTAATGGCGCCTCCGCAAGACGAGCTCAACATGCGAGAGGCCTGGGTCGCTCTGCACCAAGAGCATGGTGTGGCGCTGGATGTGTGTATTGCCGCGGCGCTGCGCCGTGGCGTGATGAGCGAGACCGAGGCCAAGCGCCATGGTCAAACGCACTTCAACCTGCAAGCGCCCTTCGAATTGACCGGCTTGGGGCAACTGCTGACACTTCAGCAGCGGTGCGACCGCTTGATCACGTTTGCTTAGGGAGCAATGCAGATGAGTCATGAACACGAGAGGCTGGTGATCATTCGTCATGCGCCGTATAGCTCCAATGCACTGCGAGAAGGGCTAGACGTTGCCCTGGTGGCTGCCGCGTTTGGCCAAGCGGTCAATCTACTGTTTCTTGGTCAGGGCGTGCTGGCGCTGGTCAAAGAGCAAGCCATTGGAGCGCCAGGGCAGAAAGCAACGCTACCGACTATCGATATGCTGGACATGTATGACATCGACCAGTTGCTAGTGCCGCAAAGTGCGCTGGAGGCGTTGCATTTGCAGTTAGACCAGCTAGTGGACGGGGTAACGATGATGGCCGACGAACGATTGCCCGAACTGATCCAACGCCACTCTTATGTCATGAATTTTTAAACGGGCAGCGACATGTTACATATTCTGAACAAGCCCCCACACAGCGAAGCGGCTGCGCAAATGCTCTCTACGGTAACGGAGGGCGATAGCATTCTGCTGATTGAAGATGGCGTTCAGGCGTTATTGTACGTCGATTGGCCAGGCTGGAATGCTAAGGCTGATGTGAACGTATGTGTGCTAAAAGAGGATGCCGTGGCGCGCGGCCTAAGCGAGGTGGTCTTCCGTCATCACGCAACGCTGGTGGATATGAAAGGCTTTGTCGAACTGACCGAGCAGCATACTAAGATCTTGTCGTGGTACTGATCAATGAGTGATGAAAGTTTATACCGTTATCTTGATTATGATGAAAAAATTAAACTCGATCCCGAAGGCTATCTAGTAAAGCAGGAGGACTGGAACGAGCACGTAGCCGATTTGTTAGCCAAGGATGAGGAGCTAACACTGACAGAGGAGCATTGGGAACTCATTCGCGTGGTGCGTGATTTTTATGCGCGTTATGAAATGGCACCCGCGATGCGGCCGCTCGTCAAAGCCACCAAACAGGCATTAGGCGAGGAAAAAGGACGCTCGGTCTACTTGATGCGCCTTTTTCCCGGCAGCCCGCCGAAGCGTTTGGCGAGGATTGCCGGGTTACCGAAACCGACGAACTGTTTATAGTCTGTCTGCCTCCGGCGCGTTAAACCAAATCCCCTCGGGTACACACCGAAAGTACGACAGCATCGTCTTGGCTGGTAGAGACTAGGGCGTGCCCCATGTCACTATCGAAGTAGATGCTGTCGCCTTCGGCCAGTACCAGCGGCGCATAGAACTCTGTATAGAGCATGATATCGCCGTACAGCACCATTAAAAACTCTTCGCCATCGTGACGCACCCACTGATGATACTCTTCAAAACTGCGTGCCCGGACGATGGTTTTGAACGGGATCATGCGTTTTTGGGCGAGCTGATGGCCCAGCAGCTCGTGTTCGTAGGTAGGGGTCGGGTGTAGCTGGCCTTTTCCTTTACGCGTGAGATCGCGGCGACCCATGGTGTAGCGTTCACGTTTGGGGGGTGTAAAGAGCTGGGGGAGGTCGATGTTGAGCCCGCTGATCAGTTTTTGCACCACGCTAAACGTCGGCGACACCTGGTCGTTCTCGATTTTGGAAAGCGTTGAGCGAGCAATGCCAGTACGCTGGCTGACATCTTCCAGCGTCCATTGGTTAGCCAAGCGAATTTGTTTGAGCCGCTCGCCCAAGCGTAACGGTTCGACAAAGGGTTTACGCCCTGACGCGATGCGCAGCGCTGCGTGCTCTTCAGAAGTAGCGGTCATAACGGTCACGTAAAATGGAGGGCAACATGGTGGCTGAATAGTACCACAGCTCCCTCCCTGCCAGGGCCGCTAAGGCGCATTGGTGAAGGGCAGCCCCAAGAGGGCTTTCAGATGGGCCTCGGCACTGCTAGCCAGTGACGTTGGGTTGTAACCGCCTTCTAACACCGACACGACGCGGTTATCGGCGTAGAGTGCCGCAATTTCCATGGCAAGATGAGTCACCCAGTAGAAGTCTTCGTCTTCCAGGCAAATATCACCCATTGGGTCGTCTTTGTGGGCGTCAAAGCCTGCTGACAGCATCACGAGATCAGGCTTGAAGGCGTGTAGCGCTGGCAGCCAGTGGCGCTCGATGACGCGTCGATACTCTTCACTGCCGGTACCCGCCTCCAGCGGTGTATTCACTACGTTTTGCCACTCGCTGCGTAAGTACCGCCAGGGGTAAAACGGGTATTGAAAACTGGTGCAAATCAGCACGTCTGGATCGTTTTTGAAAATGTCGATGGTGCCATTGCACTGATGAACGTCGAAATCGAGAATGGCGATGCGCTTAGCGCCATATGTGGCTCTGGCGTGGGCGGCTCCCACGGCAATGTTGTTGTAAAAGCAGAAGCCCATGGCATCGGATGCTTCGGCATGATGGCCAGGGGGGCGCACTGCACAGAAAACGTTGTCTGCCTGACGTTTGAATACCTGGTCCACACCGCGAACGACGGCACCGGCAGCCACGCGGGCAGCCTTTAAGCTGTCGGGGTTCATCATGGTGTCGCTGTCTAGCGTTACGATCCCTTCGCTAGGTAAGCACTTTTCCAATGCGTGGAGATGGCGCAGCGGATGGACTCTTGCCAGCGCTTCATCACACGCCTCTTTGGCATCCCCCTGCATGGTTTGTTGCAACAGCCCAGACAGTGACAGCCGCGCGCGAATGGCCTCCAAGCGCAGAGGGCTTTCGGGGTGCTCTGGCCCCATGTGGTGCAATGCGCAGTCGGGGTGGGTAAGGTAGGCAGTGATCATTCAAGCGCTCCGGTAACGTTAGAGCCACCTTAATCGCCCCGGGGGCTTGCGCGACAGTGTCAATAAGTCGTACACAGTAGTCATTCATGTCAGGGGAGACGCATCCGTGAGCACACGCTTTTTGCATCATTTTTTCGAACCTCGCTCGGTTGCAGTGTTCGGTGCCTCTGAAAAACCGGCGTCTCTAGGTGGCTTGGTCTTGAGCAATCTCCAAGAGGGCGGCTTTCGAGGCAAACTCTGGGCCGTGAACTTGAAGGGATACGCATCGGTATTCGGTGTGGACTGCGTGCGCACCGTAGACGAATTACCCGACATACCCGATCTCGCGGTGGTGTGTTCACCCATCGAAGGCGTCCCCAAGCTCATCAAAAAGCTCGGTAGGTATGGTGTGAAGGCCGCCTTGGTGCTCTCCGGAGGTGCCTACCTGGACCGAGAGGAGGGTAACAAAGGGTCGATTCGTCAGCGTATGCTCCAGGCCGCTCGTGAATCGGGGATTCGCGTGCTTGGGCCGGAGTGTATGGGGCTGATCGTGCCGGGTAAAAAGCTCAATGCCTCGTATGCGAGTCAGCCGGTCAAGGCGGGTCGCGTCGCGTATTTAGGCCAGTCGGGGATGCTGGCCAACGCGATGATCGACTGGGCTGCAGGCCGAGATGTGGGCTTCTCCCATTTGATTACCGTCGGGGACAGTGTGGATGTGCTGCTCCCTGATTTGATCGACTACGTGAATCAGTTTTCCCCTGCCCAAGCCATCTTGTTGCACTTAGAGCGAGTCACGGACGCCCAGCACTTCATGACGTCCGTACGGGATGCCTCCCGCAATCGCTTGGTCGTAGCGATCAAAAGCGGCCGCACGCCGCAGTCGGATATCTCCGGCATGCCCCCAACGCCAGGCATCGCTAACCGCGATGTCGTTTTCGATGCGGCCTTCGCCCGGGCGGGTGTCGTGCGGGTCAACGATTCAGATGAAATGCTCGATGCGCTGGAAACGCTATCCCGCATGAAGCCGCTGCGCGGCGACCGCTTGGCGATCGTTTCCAACGGCCTTGGGCCTGCCATGCTGGCTATCGATAAGTTGGTGAGCGCAGGAGGCAAACTAGCGGAATTTAGCCCGGAGACCCAGGCGGCGCTGCATAAAAGCCAGGTGGATATGAGTAAGCCGGGTGAGAACCCTGTGGACTTAGGCGGAAACGCAACGCCAGAGCGCTTTGTAGAGGCGCTGCAAATCGTCACCGCCGACCCTAACGTCGATGCCGTATTGGTCGTGCACGCCCCCACACGACTGGCGCCTTCCCAAGTCACGGCTCAGGCACTCATCGATCACCGCAAAACCTTCAAACGCAATTTACTCACCAGCTGGATGGGGTTGAAAGAGGCGCTCAATGCCCGCCATGTCTGCAACTTGGCCGGGATTCCCACCTACACCTCGCCCGAAAAAGCAGTGAAGGCGTTTATGCACATGGTGGATTACCAGCGCGTTCAGGCGCTGCTGCACGAAATTCCGCCCAGCCTGCCGTTTTCTACCAGCCCGGACATTCGCGCTGAGTGTCGCGCGCTGATCAAACAGGCAAAAGAGCAGGGCAGGCAGACGCTGACACACTCTGAAACGGCCCGAGTGCTGGAGGCCTACGGTATTCCCACTGCCACCAGCGCCTACGTGCACTCGCCCGAAGAAGCCTTGGTGGTCGCCGAACGCTTTCCTGGGCCAAAGGCGCTGAAAGTCGTCCACGAGGGAAACTGCCGGCCGTATCGCTACCGCAAGCATCCGCATAAGATTTCCGCTGGGCTGCTGCAAGACTTGGAAACGCCGGAGCAAGTCGCTGAGGGCGTTCGGCGGTTGGGCGATAAAGTGCAGGAGAAGTTTCCCGAACATGCCATTCGTGAGTACTGCCTCCAGCCCATGCAGCGTGGCAAACACTCGATGCAAATTTGTGCAGGCATCACACGGGACCCCGTGTTTGGGCCGCTGATCGTGTTCGGTATTGGGGGCTACAAGGTCAACGTACTGGCAGACCGCCAGGTGGCGCTGCCGCCACTCAACATGAGCCTCGCCTCGGATGTGGTAGGGCGCACCCACGCGGCGTCGTTGATCCGCGAGCACTCGGCCGACCCCGAACGTGATATCCAGCATCTGTGCCAATTATTGGTCAAACTTTCACAGATGGCCTCGGATTTGACCGACCTGCGCGGCCTGGAGCTCAATCCCTTGCTGCTAAATCGCGATGGCATGTTGGCCGTGGATTTTGCCATGGACTTAGGGCACCCCGCGCGTTTTGCGATCATGCCGTACCCAGAAGAGCTTCGACAGTGGGTGACGTTGAAAAATGGCTGGCAGGTAGAAGTGCGGCCCATTCGCGCAGAGGATGCGCCACTGATCACGACCTTTCACCGGCAGCTCTCAGAGGAGAGCATTCGGTTTCGCTACTTCCATAACAAGTCGAACCTTACCCAGCGCGACCTATCGATTCTGTCGCACATCAACTATGACCGTCAGATGGCCTTTATTGCCGAGCATCAGCACGATGATGGCAGTAAGGAGATGCTGGGAGTGGTGAGGGTTTGGAACGATCCAGACAATATTCGTACCGAGTTCTCGATCATCATTCGCGATGATTTGCAGGGCCTGGGGATCGGTAGCCTGCTGATGAAGAAGATGATCGATTACTGCACCAGCATCGGCACGCTCGAAATGATCGGCAAAATCATGGTGGATAACCACCCGATGCGGGCACTGATGAAGCATCTTGGCTTCCGATGCCGTTACAACATGGAAGAGCAGGTGATTGATGCCGTGCTACGGCTAAACGAACCCGACAGCGAGTGGCAGCGGCACCGCTTGGAGAGTCAGCCGGATTAACCCTGTTCAACACCATGTCCAATAAAATGGCCTGCTGGTCAACACCGGCAGGCCACTTGCTGGATGCCGTCTTGCGCGGGATGATTAAGGCGCTAAACGGAAGCGGCTCCACTCACCGCCATCACGTCGCTCATAGCGCAAGCGGTCGTGCAAGCGGCTGGGTTGCCCTTGCCAAAACTCGATCATTTCTGGATGGACACGGTAGCCGCCCCAATGGATGGGGCGCGGAATATCCTGCCCCTCATAGGCTTGTTCAAAACGTTTTTGACGCTCTTCGATCCAGTTGCGATCAGGAATCACCACGCTCTGGGTCGCAATCCAAGCCCCCAGTTGGCTACCACGCGGGCGGCTGGCAAAGTACTCGTCCGACTCCTCGGCAGATACTTGCTCCACCGCGCCTTCGATACGTACTTGGCGGGATAGGGAGGGCCACCAGAACGTGAGGGCGGCGAAGGGGACGTTGTTCAGTTCGCTGCCTTTATGGCTGTGGTAGTTGGTGAAAAACACCATGCCGCGCTCATCGAACCCTTTGAGCAGCACCACGCGGGCATGGGGACGGCCTTGGCTATCCACGGTGGCAAGTGTCATGGCATTGCCATCTTTACCTTCGCTTTCGAGCGCCAGGCTGAACCACTCATCGAACATCACGAACGGATCGTCAGGAGTGTGCGTTTCATCCAAACGCCCACCCTCGTAGTCACGCCTGACGTCGGCAATATTACGTGTCATCGGTGAAGCTCCCTTGCGGTGATAAGTTGCATTAGTGTCATGTTCGCTGGTCTACCGATAAAGCTCAAGTGTTGTTCGGTGGATGACCCAAAACGGTTGGTGCAGTGACACAGCGTTGGTGAGTGGGTGGAATCCTCCTAGGAGAACCCGTCAATAAATGAGAAACTCTACCAGTACGAGGATTGAGGATCGTCAGATGCAGAGCCGCACGACACGCATAGCCGTATGGGATACGTTCATTCGTTTGTTTCACTGGTCCCTGTTGGCAGCCGTGGTGATTTCGTTCTACACCACCAAAACGTCGGGCCAGCCGTTTCTATTTCCGCTGGAAGTGCATGCCCAGTCGGGCTATTTGATCATTGGGTTATTGGTGTTTCGCGTGATCTGGGGCCTGGTGGGCACGACGTATGCCCGCTTTGGCACGTTCTTGTACGGGCCAACTGTCACCGCACGTTATACCAAAGCGCTGATGACACGACGCGCACCACACTATGCTAGCCATAATCCGCTTGGCGGCTGGATGGTCGTATTGCTACTGGCGTCGTTGGGGTTTCAAGCGCTCAGTGGCTTGTTCTTGAGCGATGATATTTTCTTTCAAGCGCCGCTGTATGGGCTGTTAGGGGCAGGGGTAGGCGATTTATTGGGCCAACTGCATGCGCTGAATAGCGACCTACTGTTGATATTGATCGGTGTGCACGTTCTGGGGCTGATGTGGCATGCGCTTCAAGGAGAGCGGTTAGTCACTGCCATGCTTACGGGCGTCAAAAAATTTGACCGCCCCCCCGCGGATACCACTCCTGCCGCGTCTCGTGCGCAAACCCGCTATGCCATAGGTGCACTGCTGATCGCGGCAGGTGTGAGTGGCTGGTTGTGGTTCTACTGATACACTCAGCCTTTGAGGCGCTGTTGGCGGCTGCGAAAACGGGCATACCCCATGCAGCCTGTAAATAACGCCAGCGATACCAGCGCTTCCAACACTCCGCGCATGCCCTGGCCGGGCAGCGTCGCCAGCATGACGCCTTGTGTGAAGTAGAGCAAGCTGACGAAGGCAAGCCATGCGTGCCCACGGGCACGTTGGCCAATGATCGATGGCAAGAACAGCACCAGGGGTAGGACGAACGCGACGACGGGGCGCCAATTGAACGTCTCGCCTTGCACGAAGAATCCACGATAAATTACCAACAGCAGCAGCACGCCAAAGCTAACGAGCACCAGCAGGCGTGCTTGTCGCGTCAACGTATCGAGCCCGTGTTTCTCTTCCAGCGTCTCTAACCACTGTCTCATGAAGACACCTCCTGGCGCATTTTATGTAATGCCAGCGCGAGTTTGGCGAGCCGCCTGCCTTGTGCTTTGCATAACGCTCGTTCGTGCTCGTCCACCGGGCGGTCGCTGCGCGCGCCAGCCACGTGGCTGGCCCCGTAAGGCGTGCCGCCATGCTGCGTGCTCAATAACGCGGGCTCGCTGTAGGGGATGCCCGCATAGACCATACCGTGATGCAGCAAGGGCACTAGCATGGTCAATAAGGTGCTCTCTTGGCCGCCATGCAAGCTAGAGGTCGAGGTGAACGCGCAAGCGGGCTTATCGATGAGCGCGCCATTCATCCAAAGGCTGCTGGTCGTGTCGAGAAAATACTTGAGCGGCGCAGCCATATTGCCAAAGCGCGTTGGGCTACCCAACGCCAGTCCGCTGCAGTGACGCAAATCGTCCAGATCGGCGTACACCGCTCCTTCGGCGGGAATCTCGGGGTCGACGGCTTCACAGGTGGGGGAGACCGCAGGCACCGTGCGCAGTCGCGCTTCGATACCGGGAAGGCTCTCGACACCCGCTGCTAATTGGCGGGCCATGTCTGCCGTGGCTCCTGAGCGGGAGTAGTACAGTATCAAGACAAAGGGCGTGGCTTCACTCATGGCGTATCCTAAGTGGTGGGCAGGGCGACCAAGCGTTGAGCGGTCACTGGCAACGTGTCATATGGTACCAGAGCTATCCCCTGGGCAGGAGCGCTATCGAGCAGGCTGACCTCTGGAAGCCGAACGTAGACCCAGGCAGTGCTGCCATCGGCCAGCGTCTGCGTCACGCGCTCATAGCGAACGCCAAGCCGTTCATAACGATCGAGGCGCGCCAGCGCACGGGGCGAAACGGTTAGCAGGAGCCCATCGACGTGGCTATCCGCACGGGCCACAAGATCCAACCCCTGACGCTCGAATCCTTCTAGTCGCGCAGGCTCAGGGGAACCTGACGTCCCCATGACGATCCAGCGGATAGGCCAGTAGCGCAGCGTGCCGTACACGAACACTTGGTGGGTGCGCTGTTCGATGTCGGGTAGTTCTTCGGGGCGCTCATAGAACCAAGGGCTGAGCATGGTCAGCCAGAGCCAAGCGGCAATGCCCATCAATCCAGCCAACAGTGACCATACCAATCGCTTTGCCCAAATCATGCGTCATTCCTAGGTAACGTGTGGCTGTGTAGAGTGAAGAACGTCATGCCACAAGACAAGTCTTAAGCAGTGTCGGTGATTTTGCTACGATACGTAGCGTTGTTTAGGCCTTAGACCCTATCGGAGGAGCCTGTTATGAGCCAGTCACTTCGTGATGATATGGACTTCCGCGCGTTAGTGGGCGATGTGAAGCCATTGCCCAAGCGCAACCGCGCAGATACAGGTCCCCACCGTCAACGGCCATCAGAAGCCCAATTGGCCCGGCGTGAGAGCGCAGAAGAGCGTTTGGATGAGCGTAACTTTCTCTCGGACGATTTCGTCGATTTACTGCCCCCCTTCGACCCTATCGAGTTCCGCCGTGAAGGCATTCAACAAGGCGTGGTCGATAAGTTGAAGCATGGCGGATACAGCGTGCAAGCACAGCTCCATTTGTTACGGCGCCCGTTGGTGGAATGTCGGCGTATGCTGTTCCCCTTCATCCAAGAAGCCTATGCCCATGATTTACGCTCAGTGCTGATCGTTCATGGACGTGGGCGGGAGCTGGATAGCCCGGCCAACGTGTTGCGCTCTTATATCGCCAAGTGGCTCACCCAGTTCGACGAGGTGCAGGCCTACGTCTCCGCACAACCTTCAGAGGGCGGTCTGGGTGCGACCTGGGTGATGTTGCGCAAAAGCGACCGCGCCAAAGCCAATAACCGCGAGCGTCAGCAGAAACGGCGCGGTTAAACGCAAAAACGCCGACAAGGGCAAATCCTTGTCGGCGTTGTCGATATGCTAGCGGGGTTACTGACTAGCAGCTAGGCGCTTTTCGAACAGAGCTTGGCGCTCTTCCACGTCGGTCTGATAACGGACGCTGAACGCATTGAGGGCGCGCAGTGCATCCTCAGGGTGCTGATCGTCTCGTAACGCCATGGTCGAGAAGCCGCAGCGACGCATGTAATCCAACTGATCGACCAGTACGTCGCCGACCGCACGAATCTCTCCCGTAAACCCGTAACGCTCTCTCAGCAAACGCGCAATGGTGTAACCACGCCCGTCGGTAAAGGCCGGGAAATCTACGGCGACGGCAGGGGCCATCTTGAGTTCGCTGGCCAGCTCGGCGTTGAGTTCGGTGTCGCTCGCCAGCAGCGGTGCCAGCTCTGCATCATCCTGATGGCTTTGCCACAGTGCGAGTGGCACGAACGCAGGGCGCTGCTCGGGCAGTGTTTGCGCATCGTAGGAGACGCACCAAGCATTTTCAGCAGCCAGCTCACCGTTGTCGATCAAGTGATCGACATGAACCGGCGTCTGTTCTACGGCCTCGGTTTGGGTATCATTGCTGGGCATAAACACGCTCCTTAAAGGGTTTTAGGCCAATACGGCGATACGTATCCAGGAAGCGCTCATCTTCGTGACGTTCAGCCACATACACTTCGAGCACCTTCTCGACCACGCCCGGCACGTCTTCGCGGAAGAAAGAGGGGCCTAGAATTTTACCCAGCGAGGCGTCGTCCGTTGAATTACCGCCAATCGAGACTTGGTAATACTCTTCGCCTTTTTTATCGACGCCAAGGATGCCGATATGGCCGACATGGTGGTGGCCGCAGGCATTCATGCAGCCTGAAATGTTCAGGTCGAGCGGACCCAAATCGTATAGGAAATCCAGGTCTTCGAAGCGCTCTTGCAACGCCTGGGCAATGGGAATGGAGACCGCATTGGCAAGGCTGCAGTAATCGCCACCGGGGCAGCAGATGATATCGTTCAGTGTGCCAACGGTGGGGTTGGCCATTCCCAGCGCATCCAGTTCTTTCCAAAGCGCTTCGAGCTCGTCGACCGGCACATCTGACAGCACCAAGTTCTGCTCGTGAGTCACCCGCACTTCGCCAAAGCTGTAGCGATCCGCCAGATCGGCCACGGCTTCCATTTGGTCGGCAGTGACGTCTCCCGGAGCATGCTCGCGGCGCTTCAATGACAGCGTGACCGCTTTGTAACCCGGCACTTTGTGGTCGGTCACGTTATTGGTGACGAAACGCGCGAAGCTGCGGTTTTCGCTACGCAGTTGGTCGAACGCTGCCACCGCGTTGTCGGCCACCGGGCGGCGCTCCGGCTCGGGGAAGTGCGCTTTGGCGGCGTCGACGGCAGCTTGATTCAACGTCTGAGGTCCATCCTTCAGATGCGCCCACTCTTCGTCGACTCGGCGGCGGAACTCATCGATACCTAGCGCCTTCACCAAAATCTTGATGCGCGCCTTGAACTTGTTATCACGGCGACCGAACTGGTTATACACCCGCACACACGCTTCGAGATAGGTCAGCAGGTGCTGCCAGGGCAGGTCTTCGCGTACTACGTCGCCAATCATCGGCGTGCGGCCCAAACCGCCACCTGCTAACACCTTGACGCGCAGCTCACCGTCAGCATTGCGCCACAGGCGCAGGCCAATGTCGTGAACCTGAATCGCAGCGCGGTCTTGGGCGGCCCCGCTTACCGCAATTTTGAATTTGCGCGGCAGGTAAGCAAACTCCGGGTGCAAGGTAGACCACTGACGAATGAGCTCGCACCAAGGGCGCGGGTCTTCGACTTCGTCATTGGCAATGCCAGCAAACTGGTCACTAGTGGTGTTACGGATGCAGTTACCGCTGGTTTGGATTGCGTGCATCTGTACCTTGGCCAACTCGGCCAAGATATCCGGCACGTCTTCGAGTGCAGGCCAGTTGAGCTGCAGGTTTTGGCGCGTCGTGAAGTGGCCATAGCCGCGGTCGTAGCGGCGCGTAATCTCGGCCAGGGCACGCAATTGCTGGCCTGCCAGCATGCCGTAAGGAATGGCGATGCGCAGCATAGGCGCGTGTTTCTGGATATACAGGCCGTTTTGCAGCCGCAGGGGGCGGAACTCTTCTTCTCCCAAGCGTCCGGCTTGGTAGCGCTCCATCTGATCGCGGAACTGAGCTACGCGCTCGTCAACCAGCGTTTGGTCGTGAATATCATAACGGTACATGTGGCACGATCCTGCTAAAAGCGAAATGGTCACGTCGAGACGGACGGTAATGTGCCGTCACCTTAACGCGGGCGTCATATTCTACAAAAGAATATATAATTATCTTTTTATCGTTAAATGCTATTTCAAACGACTATCAAAACCCGTGGGCGAGCCAGCGTCGCCGCTGCCATACCCACAAAAAACCAGTAGAGTTGAGCAGTCGGTAAAAGAGCTGTGTCAACCAGACCCCGACCAACCCGTAACCCAGCCAAATACCCACCCACCAAGCCAGTGGTAAAAAGAGTAGCCACTGCATCCCTAAGGTGAGCAGCATGACGGTGCGCTGCGCACCAGCGCCCATCAGGGCCTGTGCCAATACCAGCGCAGCGGCGTCGAGCACGATCATCAGGCCGGTAATTTGCAGGGGCAGTCTCCCTAACTGCACCAGCGCCTCATCGGTAAAGAAAATGCCCAAAATCGGCTCGGGGATGACGAGCATGGGTAACGCTAGAACAGTCAGCAGCATACCGGCAACGGTCAAGGCGTCAATGCCCCAGCGGTGGGCGGCCTGTTGGTCGTCGCGGCCCAAGGCTTCGCCGACAAGGCTCATGGCAGCGACTCCCACACCGACGCCCGGCAAAATCAGTAGCAAGGAAAGATTCACCAAGACGTGACCGACCGCCACGCTCGACGTGCCGAGTTGACCCAGCAGCCAAAAAAGCACCACGTAACCGGCGGCAAACCAAAGCTGTTGCAGCGAATGCGGACACGCAAGCGTCAGCGTCGATCTGACGTCTTCCCAGGAAGGCATTGAGGAAGTGCTGGGATGACACTGCCGCCAAGTGATACTTCCCCAGATCCCCAGCCCCAGCAGAAGTGACAGCGTGGTGCCGATCGCAGCGCCGTTTACTCCCAACGCAGGCAACCCCGCGACCCCGTAGATGAGTGCCGCACTGAGCGCCACGTTAGCTGCATGGACCACGACGATGATACGTAGATAGAGATGCGTTTTCTGCCGCCCGTTCCAGTAGCCACGTAAGCAAAGGGTCAGCGCGATGGCGGTTAGCGCGATGACGCGCCAGCGGAAGTAATCGATAGCAAGCTGCGTAACGTCGTCTGCGGGGGATATCAGATGAATCAGCGCCGGGGCTTGCCACCATGCCATACAAGAGAGCGGCAACCCTACGGCCAAACCAATGACCATGCCTGCGCGCAGGGGCTGGGTAGGGCACATGTGGTTAGCGCCCGTTGCGTGGGCCGTTTGCGACTGCACGCTAGAGGATAGGCCAAACACCAGCGCCGTCATCATGAACATGGCATACCCACCCATACCCACGGCGGCCAGTGCTTCCTGGCCTAAATGGCCTATCAAGGCAGCGTCGATCAAATTGAGCACGCTCTGCGAGAGCATGCCCAGCATGATAGGAAAGGCCAAACGCATGACCTTTCCTTGGCGGCGAACCACTGGCGACATTCGTTCGGACGAATCAGCTAGGGTCGTAAGAGAGCACCGGCGAGAGCCAACGCTCCATCTCGGCAAGCGACATCTGCTTTCGCTCGGCCAGTACCTCGACCTGATCACGAGTGATTTTGCCCGTGGAGAAGTACTTCGACTGCGGGTGGGCAAAGTACCAGCCCGACACGGCTGCCGCTGGCCACATGGCGAAGTTCTCCGTCAGCGTCAGGCCGGTATTCTCTGGGGCGTTCAGCAAACGGAACAGCGTGGCTTTTTCAGTGTGATCCGGGCAGGCCGGATAGCCTGGGGCAGGGCGAATGCCCTGATACTTTTCGGCAATCAGCGCGTCGTTGTCTAGCGTTTCTTCAGGCACGTAGCCCCAAAACTCTTTGCGCACCCGCTCATGCATGCGCTCGGCAAACGCTTCGGCCAAGCGGTCGGTCAGCGCCTGCACCATGATGGCGTTATAGTCGTCACCGGCAGCTTCGTAGGCTTTGGAGAGCTCGTCCACACCGTGCCCCGTGGTCACCGCAAAGCCGCCGATCCAGTCGGGTTTGCCGCTTTCTTTGGGGGCGATGAAGTCAGCGAGGCTGTAGCAGATACCGTCACGGCCTTTGGTGGTTTGCTGGCGAATATGGTGTAGACGCTCGACCACCTCGGTGCGGCTCTCGTCGGCATAGACTTCGATCACGTCATCATCCACGCTATTCGCAGGCCACAGGCCAATCACGCCGCGCGCTGTCACGTGCTTTTCATCGATCAACTTGCGCAGCATCACTTGCGCGTCAGCAAACAGGCTCTGGGCGGCTTCACCCACGACCTCGTCGTTGAGAATCTTCGGGTACTTGCCAGCGAGCTGCCAGCTCATAAAGAAGGGGGTCCAGTCGATCCGCTCGACGAGTTCTTCCAAGTCGTAATCGTCGAAGGTCATCAATCCCAGCGTGTTTGGTTTGGCAGGGGTATGAGTCGCCCAATCGGTGCGAAAGCGCCGCTTACGCGCCTGGGTGTAATCCAGGTCGGCGGCTTTGGGGCGGCGCTTGGCATTACGCTCGCGCACTTTCTCGTACTCTTCACGGATGTCGGCGACGTAAGCCGGTTTCAAGTTGGGGGCCAGCAGCTTACCGGCAACCCCCACCGCCCGAGACGCATCGGTGACGTAAATCACCGGATGATCGTACTGCGGTTCGATTTTGACCGCCGTGTGCGCTTTCGAGGTGGTGGCACCGCCAATCAGCAGCGGCAGGTCCATGCCGCGGCGCTGCATCTCTTTGGCCACGTGTACCATCTCGTCCAGCGACGGGGTAATCAGGCCAGAGAGGCCGATGATATCGGCGTTGTGGTCAATAGCGGCCTGGAGAATTTTCTCGGTGGGCACCATGACGCCAAGATCGATCACTTCGTAGTTATTACACTGCAGCACGACCCCCACGATATTTTTGCCGATGTCGTGGACATCCCCCTTGACCGTGGCCATCACGATTTTGCCCTTGGCCTGGGTATCCTCACTTTTTTCCGCTTCGATGAAGGGAATCAGGTACGCAACCGCCTGCTTCATGACGCGGGCGGACTTGACCACCTGGGGCAAAAACATCTTACCCGCCCCAAACAGGTCACCGACCACGTTCATGCCATCCATCAGCGGGCCTTCGATCACCTCGATGGGGCGGGCAGCTTGTGCACGGGCTTCTTCCGTATCGTCTTCGATATACGCTGTAACGCCTTTCACCAGCGCATGCTCGATACGCTTGTTGACCGGCCAGCTGCGCCACTCGAGATCCTCTTTCTTCGCGGCACCGCTGCCGTCACCCTTGTACTGATCGGCGATGTCCAAGAGACGTTCGGTGCCGTCGCTGCGACGGTTGAGCACGACGTCTTCTACGGCTTCACGCAGCTCGGCGGGCAGGTCATCGTAGACAGCCAGCTGCCCGGCGTTGACGATACCCATGGTGAGGCCCGCACGAATGGCGTGGTAAAGAAATACCGAGTGGATTGCTTCACGTACCGGGTTGTTGCCTCGGAACGAGAACGACACGTTAGACACGCCGCCGGAGATCATGGCGTGGGGCAAGTGTTCACGAATCCATTGGGTGGCTTCGATGAAATCCACGGCGTAGTTATTGTGCTCTTCGATACCTGTAGCGATGGCGAAGATGTTCGGGTCGAAAATGATGTCTTCGGGCGGGAAGCCGATCTCATCCACGAGCAGCCGGTAAGCGCGCTCGCAGATTTCGGTTTTGCGCGCAAAGGTATCGGCCTGGCCCTCTTCGTCGAACGCCATGACGACAATGGCGGCACCAAAGCGACGGCACTTGGTGGCCTGTTCGCGGAAGGCGGCTTCACCCTCTTTCAGCGAGATCGAGTTGACCACCGCCTTGCCCTGTACGCACTTCAGGCCCGCTTCGATGATGTCCCACTTCGAGGAGTCGATCATGATGGGCACACGGGCAATGTCCGGCTCGCCAGCAATTAGGTTCAGAAAGCGCACCATGGCTTCCTTCGATTCCAACATGCCTTCGTCCATGTTGATATCGATGATCTGCGCGCCGTTTTCGACCTGCTCTAAAGCCACTTCCAGCGCCGTGGTGTAATCTTCTTCTACGATCAGGCGCTTGAAGCGGGCCGAGCCGGTGACATTGGTACGCTCACCCACGTTGACGAATAAAGAGTCGGCTTCGATGTTGTAGGGTTCGAGGCCTGACAGACGGCACGCTCTGCCGCGCTCGGGCACTTGTCGAGGCGCCATGGGGCGCACGGCCTCGGCAATGGCGCGGATGTGCTCTGGCGTCGAGCCGCAGCAGCCGCCAATGATGTTGACCAAGCCGCTTTGGGCAAACTCGCCGACGATCGCGGCCATCTCTTCTGGAGTTTGGTCGTATTCACCAAATTCATTCGGCAAACCCGCGTTGGGGTGGGCAGAAACGAACGTATCGGCTTTAACGGAGAGCTCTTCCAGATAGGGGCGAAGCTCTTCGGCTCCCAAGGCACAGTTCAAGCCTACCGAAAGCGGGTTAGCATGACGGATGGAGTTCCAAAAAGCTTCTGTGGTTTGCCCGGATAACGTACGTCCTGAGGCATCGGTAATCGTGCCGGAAATCATGACCGGCAAACGACGGCCGAGATCATCGAACAGCTCTTCCAACGCATAAATAGCGGCTTTGGCGTTGAGCGTATCGAAGATCGTCTCGATCATGATCAGGTCTGCGCCGCCGTCGATCAGGGCACTGGCCGCTTCGTAATAGTTTTCTCGCAGTTCGTCGAAAGTGACGTTGCGTTTGGCGGGATCGTTCACGTCGGGTGAGAGAGATGCCGTGCGTGACGTTGGCCCGAGAACCCCAGCCACATAACGCGGCACATCGGTTTCCGCAGCGACGGCGTCGCACACCTCACGCGCCAAGCGTGCCGATTCGCGGTTGAGCTCAGGCACCAGATCTTCCATGCCGTAGTCGGCCTGGGACAACCGGGTGCTGTTGAACGTGTTGGTTTCCAATATGTCCGCGCCAGCTTCCAGATAATCGCGGTGGATACGGGCGACGACGTCCGGACAGGTTAGCGCCAGTAGATCATTGTTGCCTTTCAAATCCGACGGCCAGTCGCGGAAGCGCTCACCGCGGAAATCATCCTCGCTGAGTTGAGCATTCTGCAGCATGGTGCCCATGCCGCCATCCAGAATCAGAATGCGTTGGGCAAGGCGTTGGGTAAGGGAAGCAGTCAAATCGCTAGCAGCCATGGCAGGGGAAAATCTCCAGCGTCTCAGTCGGAAAGGGTATTTTTATCGTCGTCGTCAGTCATTGAGCGGCGGCTATCATACCAAAGGGCACACCATAGGGCAGCAAGCCTGGTCGTGAAGTTATTGCAGCATCTTTATTAGACGTGCTCATAAAGCGTGGGCAATAGCCGACTAAAACACTCGGGATTGTGTCGGCTCGAGGTTTTGCTTACCATAGGCACAAATGACATGTGAAGTGGCCGTGCCACTACCACGGGAGGATAACATCCCTTATGACCACGACTATCGAAGCGCCTGGTATTGATATTACCGACAGTGCACAAACCTACCTTGCCGAGCTGCTGGAAAAGCAGAACGTCGAGGGGATTGCCGTACGCATTTTCATCACTCAGCCCGGCACACCTTATGCAGAAACCTGTCTGGCCTATTGCCGCCCTGGGGAAGAAGAGCCGACGGACGTCAAACTAGAACTCGAGAAGATCAATGTCTTTCTCGACAAGAACAGCCTCGCATTCTTGGAAGAAGCGGTGGTCGACTTCAATGCTGACCGCATGGGTGGCCAGCTGACCATCAAGGCGCCCAACGCTAAGATGCCGAAGGTCAATGCCGATAGTCCGCTCGAAGATCGCATCAATTACACGCTCTATAGCGAAATCAACCCTGGTCTGGCGGCCCACGGTGGTGAGATCAAGCTCGTCGAGCTGACCGAAGACAAAGTCGCGATCCTGGCCTTTGGCGGTGGTTGCCAAGGGTGCGCCGCGGTGGACCTCACGCTCAAAGACGGTGTCGAGAAAACGTTGATGGACCGTATTCCCGAGCTTGCCGGTATCCGCGACGTGACCGACCACACGGATACTACGAACGCCTATTATCGCTAAGCCTATGGCTGCCCATTGGCTTGGTAGACACTGAGCTAAAGGCAGCAGAGCGTCGGTAGTAAGCCCAGCAGAGCACTGCTGGGCTTTTTTATCGTTAGCGTTTCATCATTCGAGCCACTAAAGCGCCGTCTAGCGATCAACGATGATTCCATGTAAAACTATTGTAAAGCTATTCCCTGGGCGATGATGCCTAGCGGGTTCCTACAAAGTGCCATGGAGAGACGGCCATTAAACGCTCATCTGTGTTTTCTAATATTCATAAACCTATCTTTTTCGGATCGCTAGGCCTGCTGCTGGCGGTGACGCTGCCGCTCATTCTGTTTCCAGAGATGGGGCGGGTGTGGGTGATGGCGGCGCAAAGCTTCGTGACCACCAACTTCGGCGTGCTCTATCTCGCCATGGGCGTCGCATCGCTGGGCTTCATGTTCTACATCGTGTTTAGCGACATAGGACAGATCAAGTTAGGCGATGTCGATGCCGAACCAGAGTTTTCGCTGCTATCGTGGGGCGCGATGCTGTTTGCTGCAGGCATTGGTGGGGCGGTCGTCTTCTGGGGCATGGTGGAGTGGATGTATTACCTGCAAAATCCGCCTTTCCATGTCGCGCCTTTCTCCGAAGAGGCAACCGCCTGGGCGGCTACGTATGGCATGTTCCACTGGGGGCCGATTGCATGGTCGATCTATCTCGTGCCGGCATTGCCCATGGCGTACTTTCTTCACGTGCGTAAACACAAAGTGCTGCGTATCAGTGAAGCCATTCGCCCCGTGCTGGGTGAAAAGCTGGCTCGAAGCTGGTTGGGTAACATTATCGATATTCTGTTTATTTTCGGCATGCTGGGTGGCGGCGCGACGTCGCTGGGTATTTTGGTGCCTCTCATCAATGAAGGGCTTGGCAATCTATTCGCTTTCACGCCCAATGCCAGCAGCCAAATTGCCGTGCTAGTGGGCACGACGGCCATCTTTGCCGTAAGTGCCTGGCGTGGCCTGAAGGGCGGCATCGAAATGCTGTCGGACATCAATATGTGGCTGGGCCTCGCCGTACTGCTGTTCGTACTGGTAATGGGACCAACGGTGTTCATCCTGGATACGGGCCTGAATTCTATCGGCTTAATGCTCAGCAACCTGATCGAAATGGCGACATGGACCGAGCCGTTTGGCGCGTTGGGTGGATTCGAGGACACTGGTTTCCATCAGTCATGGACGATTTTCTACTGGGCGTGGTGGCTGGTGTTCGCGCCGACCGTGGGGCTATTCATTGCGCGCATTTCGAAAGGGCGCCGTATCAAGACCATGGTGGCGGGATCGATTTTCTTTGGCTCGCTGGGTTGTGCGCTATTTTTCATCATCCTCGGCAACTACGGCCTTTATCTGCAGCTATCCGGCACGCTGGACGTCATTCAAGTGATGAACGAACAGTCGGCGAATGCAGCCTTCTATGCCGTGCTTAGCCAGTTGCCGCTGTCTTGGCTCGTCACGCTCGCGGTAGTGATACTGCTGTCGATTTTTACCGCCACCACATTCGATTCCATTGCCTACATTCTTTCGTCCGCGGCCGAGAAGAAACTCGATAAAGAGCCTGCGCGCTGGCATCGTCTGTTTTGGGCCTTTACGCTATCGCTACTGCCGATGTCACTGCTGTTCTTGGGCGGACTGCAAACACTGCAGACCGCCAGTATCGTTAGCGGTGTACCGCTACTGTTGATTGCCGTGCTGTTGATGATCTCCATGGTGCGCGCAGCGCATTACGATCTGCGTTATCAGCCCGATTACGATGATCCTGAGATCAACATCGAAGAGTTTCCAGAAAACGACCCCTGGACGGAGAAGGGTACGTGGGAACTACCTGAGGAACAGAGCGGCGAGCCGAGCCAGTCTTAACACGGCTACGGACCCTCGTCGCTCCCATCCTCGAGTCATGCTTGGCCATCCCGCTTATCGGGATGGCTTTTTTGTGTCTGACGTATCATCGCTGCTACTGATCAGCGTGTTAGGCAGATCCGCTAGCTGTGCTTGCAGTGACGCCATGCGCTGCCATAACTGCTCTTGCCAATGGTCACTGTCTCGCGCCTGTTGTTGATGTGTTTCCAGCGCCTGCGTAGCTTTGTCCAGGCTCGCCTGCAGCTCGTTGCGCTGTGTTAGTAGCTCTGCATTGTGGCGTTCCAGCTCTGTCAGGCGCTGCTGATGAGCGCTGTTTTCTTGCTGGTAGTGATGAATCGCATCGTTTTTTTGCTGCAACTCCTTGGTGAGTGCCTCTGCACGCTGCTCCCATTGCTGTAAGCGCTTTTGTAGCGCTTTCTCTTCTTGAGCACGCTCTTGTCGCAGCGTGTCCAACAGCGCCATCAATTTACCTTCCGACGCTTCGTTGCGCTGCTCCTCTTGGGCCAGACGCTGCTCCCAAGCCGTTTGCTGCGCGGCCTGTTGCTCACTAAAGCGTTGTTGATCCGTTTTGAGCGCGCGCTGTGCTTGATCGAGCTGCTCGCGGTAGTGGATGACTTCCTGAGCCACTTTTTCTGCCTGCTGCTGCCAATGACGCTCATGGGTCTGGCTCTCGCCAAGCTCGCGGTGCAGCGCCTCTAGGCGCTGTTCGGTGTGGCGAAGGTGCTCGGCCAGGGCGCTTTCACGCTGTTCGGCATTGGCGGCCTGTTGAAGCGCTTCGGCGGCTTCTTGCTGTGCGCTCTCCACCTGACGATTGGCATCTTCTCGGTAGTGCGCGAGTGCTTGGTTGGCTACTTCTTGCGCTTCGCGCCATAGCTCGCTGGCTACATTGACCACGACTTCCGGGACGCCTTTGGGTGGCGGTACGTCGCGATTCTGCTCGCGCTCAGTTCGCCATAGCCGGAAGTGTTCGCTGATGGTGGTAAAGCTGCCGGTGCCGAGCACCTCTCGGATACGCTGCACGCTGGGGGTATCCCCACGGGCCAGTAGCGTATCGATAGCTTGTTGAACATCACTGTACTGAATTCCGCTGCGCGCCATGGCGTGATCCTTATGCGTTGAGTGACATTGCTTGAACGGCATTGTCCTGACTTTACGAGCAAAACACAATTATTACATATTACATAAAACGTAATATTATTTATTTAACGGCAGTAAAATTCAAGATTACGATCATTATCTTGAATTTATAGAGTTGTAGCGTCACACTTAACCATTGAATGGATAACGACTAAAAGGGCGCTGAGATGCCATTAGAAACGACAAAGAATGGGCACAGCCTCGATCTCTCCTCTGCAATGCCGGTGAGGGAGGAGGGGCACTGGCTGACAAGCCAATCTGTCTCAGCGCCTACCCAGCCCCCACGTATCGAGGCAGAAAACGACCATCAGGCCGTGTTGCTTTGGCTTACGGAGTATCGTGACAGCCCGCAAACGCTCAAAAGCTATCGGCGAGAGGCCGAGCGACTGCTGCTTTGGCTAGCCAGCCAAGGTAAAGGGTTGCGTGATATGAACCGTGAGGCGCTGCGCCAGTTCGAAGCTTTTCTAGAAGACCCTCAGCCACGGGCAGCGTGGGTAGGGCCGTCAAAACCTCGTGAGCATCCTGAATGGCGCCCCTTCAGAAACGGTCTGTCGCCCGCGAGTCGTCGGCAAAGCCTGATCATTCTGCAGGGCTTGTTTAGCTGGCTGGTGGAGGCTGGCTGGGTAGGGCACAACCCTTTCGTGCTGATGCGTGACAAAGCGCGGCGCATGAACAATCAGTTGCAGGGCATAGAGCGCTACCTGGAGCAACCGCTGTGGGCCTGGTTTTGGCAGTGGCTGAACCAGCCGCCGCAGAGCGATGACGCGCGGCTCGTTTACGAGAGCTCACGAAGACGCTTCATCTTTAGCTTTGCCTATCTTTTGGCACCACGCATTAGCGAGATGGCCAACGCCCGCATGGATGACTTTCATCGGATAGAAGGGCGCTGGTGGTGGAGGGTAGTCGGCAAGGGCAGTAAGCAGGCTCGCATACCCGTGCCTGCGGACATGCTGGAGAGCCTGCAAGCATGGCGAGTGGCGCTAGGGCTCAAGGCAGAGCCAGGCTACGACGAGCCAACCCCGGTGATTCGTGCGCTGGATAAGCGCAGAGGCATTAGCGATAACCAGCTTTATCGGTTGATGAAAGACACCTTTGCCAACGCCGCGGATGCGCTCGAAATGCAGGATGGCCAGCCTGCCTATATCGAAGCACTTCGACGGGCAACGCCTCACTGGCTGAGACATACAGCGATCACTCATCAGGCTCAGTCCGGCGTTAGCCTACGCTACTTAGCGGAAAGTGCTCGCCATGCCAAGCTAGATACCACCAGCCGCTACTTACATACCGAAGCCGATGAGTGGCATCGAGAGCAGCAGCGCCACCGCTTGAAAACGCCGCCAAAAACAGGGGCTGAAACGTTATAATAGCCCCGACTGTGATTCATTAACCCAAAGGATACGTCATGGCAACTTCAGGCGCAGAGCTAGCCCAACAGGAGCTAGTCGAAGAGTTTGAGATGTTTGATAACTGGATGGATCGTTATCAATACATTATTGATATGGGCAAGCAGCTGCCTGACTTTCCGGAAGAGCGTCGTACCAACGAGTTTAAAATCCAAGGCTGCCAATCCAACGTGTGGATGTGCCATGAACAGGCAGGCGACAAGCTGGTGTTCAAGGCTACGTCGGATGCGGCTATCGTATCAGGGCTGATTGCCGTGCTGCTGCGTATCTACAGTGAGCGCACAGCCGAAGAGATCAATCAGACCGAACCGCACTTCTTGAAAGATCTCGGGCTGGACAAACACCTATCGCCTACGCGCAGTAATGGCCTGCATGCGATGTTAGAGCGTATTTATCAGGTGGCTAAGCAGGGGTAAGCATTAGTGGCGGCAGGAGGACGAACCGCAGCGGTTCGCAGGGCAGTCGTCATCATCTTGGCATAGCGTTTCGCTGCGCCCGCCAGGCACCGGGTCCATGCCTCCCGGATGGCCGGGGTGGCATTTCACGATGCGCTTGGCGGCCATCCAGCCGCCTTTGAGAGGGCCATGCACTTGGATGGCCTCGATGGTATAGGAAGAGCAGCTTGGCCAGAAACGACAGCGCGGACCCAACAAGGGACTAATGGTATATTGATAGACGCGAATGCAGCCCACCATCAGTGCGGTCAGCAGCCTGCGACCGCCTCGCTGCAGGGCCTGCCATCCGTTTTTCACGACGTTTTTGGACCATATAGCGTTGCCGGGTCGATCATCGGCTCACTGGTGATTTCTGCGCTTTCTACCCCTAGTGCGACATAGAAACAGCTGCGGCGGCCGGTGTGGCAGGCAGGCCCTGTTTGATCGACCTGCACGAGCAGAGTATCGCCATCACAATCCAGGGCGGCGCTCACTAGGTGCTGCTGCTGACCGGACGTTTCCCCTTTACGCCAGAGCGTTTGGCGAGAGCGGGAGAAGTAGCACACTCGCTGGGTGGATAACGTCTCTTCCAGGGCTTCTCGATTCATCCACGCCATCATCAATACCTCACCGGTATCGTGCTGTTGGGCGATGGCGGGAATCAGGCCGTCGTCATTGAAACGTACGGCATTCAAGAGCACGTCCATTGAGGGCAGGGTGTCTTGGGGGGAAGCAGACTCCAGCGCTTTGAAAAGCTGCTGAGGCGCCAGTTGGTCAAAGTGAGACATTAGGCATTACTCGTGGGTCGGCACGCTTGGCATAAGCCCTGAAGCTCGATGGTTTGGCGCTCGACATTGAAACCTTGACGTTTCGCAAGCGCGGCCAGCTGATCGCTAATTTCATCCAAGTGCAATTCTTCGACGTAGCCACACTGGCGACAGATGAGCAGTTGGAAACCATGGGTGTGCTCCGGGCACGCGCAGGCCACGTAGGCATTCTGCGACTCGATACGGTGCACCAGCCCCTGCTCGATGAGAAACTCCAGCGCACGGTAAACGGTGGGCGGACGAGCAGCGGCGTGCTCGGTAGAGAGCTGATCCAGCAAGTCGTATGCTTTGAGCCCCCCGCCATTTTCTGCGATAAGCTCGAGTACCCGGCGGCGTATCGGAGTAAACCGAACGCCGCGCGTGTGGCACTGAGATTCTGCTTGCTGCAATAGCGTATTGGCTTCAGTCATTAGATAACTCGTTGAACGTCACGGGTGTAGTCTACGCCGTTGCCGAAGGTGTGTCAGGGGTCTCGACCAGCTCACTCTTGCGCGCAAAGTGGTGTTGAGCAAAAGCAACACGCTTCGCCACTGGTACGTTATCAGGCTGACGCTCAATCAAGTCCAACCGACGCCGTAAGCCTTCGCCGTTGGTCATCTGAATCGCCAAACCGGGGCGGGCGTTGAGCTCCAGTAGCATTGGCCCGTGTTTACGGTCCAGCACCATGTCGGTGCCCAGGTAGCCAAGTCCGGTCATCTCGTAGCAGCCCGCTGCCAGGTGCAGCAGCGTTTCCCACTGGGGTACGACCAGACTAGCCAAGTCGTGCCCCGTATCGGGGTGACTGTAGCAGGGGCGGTCAAACTGCACGCCACGCAGCGCTGCACCGGTGGCAATGTTCAACCCCACTCCAACGGCTCCTTGGTGAAGGTTCGCCTTGCCATCGGAGGCCGCCGTAGAGAGGCGCATCATCGCCATGACCGGATACCCTTTGAAGACGATGACGCGAATATCGGGCACGCCTTCGTAGGTGTACTCAAGCAGGCTCTCATCAAAATTGATCAGCGTTTCGATAACGGCCACGTCGGGGGAGCCACCGAGGGAGTATAGCCCCGAGAGGAGGTTGGAAACGTGGCGTTCTATATCGCTGATCGTCAGGCTAGCACCGCTGGGCTTGTAGAAAAGGCCATTCTCTACCTTTTCAATGACCAAAATCCCTTTACCCCCGCTGCCTTTGGCGGGTTTGATCACGAATCCCGCATGGCCTTCCAGCATGTCGCTGATATGTTGAACGCCAAACTGTGTCGTAACCGTGCCAATCAGTTCAGGGGTGGTGATGCCGTACTGCTGAGCCAGTAGCTTCGTCTTTAGTTTGTCGTCCACGAGCGGATAGAGCCGACGCGCGTTATACCGCCCGATGTAGCGAATGTTGCGCCGGTTCATACCCACGATGCCTTTATCCCGAAGACGGGTAGGCCACGTCCAATTTTTCAGCCAACTCATGACGGCTTCTCATCTTCGGTGATGGGTTTGAAACGACGCAGCTCCAGCAAGCGGTAGCCCGTGTAGTTCCCCAGCAGCAGGATGAACGCCATCAAAATGAGCTGCACACCCAAGAAGTTGAACGTGATATGGCGTACCCACGGGTTATTCATCGCCAGGAACGCCAGTACGGCGGTCAACAGGCTGCCGCCCCCTTGGATAAGTACCTGTTTCGGGCCTTCCTCTTCCCACAGGATCGACATCCGTTCGATGGTCCACGCCAAGATGATCATTGGGAAGAACGTGACCGTCAATCCGGCGCTCAAGCCCATACGGTAGGCCAGCACGGTAAAGATGGAGATGATGGCGATGACCGTAATGATGACCGCCGACACCCTCGCCACCAACAGCAAATTCAAATAAGAGAGGTAGTTACGAATGATCAAGCCGACGGCAACGATCAGCAGGAAGCCAATCAAACCGGTCAACAGGGTGGTTTGGATGAAGGCCAGTGCAATCAGTACCGGCATGAACGTCCCTGATGTCTTCACACCCACTAGCACACGTAGGAACACCACGACCAGCGCGCCAATCGGAATCAAGAGAATCGTTTGGAACAGTGCTTGCTCTTCTAGTGGCAGGCTGTGAATCGAGAAGTTCAGCAGCGTGTCGTCCGAGTAGTGGTTACGGACCGCCGCTGACGCCGGCTGGTAATGGGTCAGCATCGAGAACGAGACGCGAGAGTTGGTGCCGCCTTGCACTTCGAGTACCGCGCGGCCGCCGGTTTCCCATAGCAGCAGGTTATCGGGCTGACCCTGCTCGCCCGTGGCGGGGTTGAACAGCGTCCATTCTTCAGCGTCTTGGTCGAATACTTGGATCCAGCTGCTCAACGTTTGACGACGGCGACCGTCCTCGAGCAGCAGGCCGCTGACTTCTCTAGCTTGCACGCCTGCCTGGTTCAATAGGCGAACGATCAATGCGGAAGGCTGCATTTGCGTCAGTAACAAGCGTGCGTTTTCACCTTGCCGCTCGCCGTTGATATCGAGGATCAGCTCTCGAGCGAAGGTAGCGTTATTAGCGCTGCGATCCCAGGCGCGGTCGATCAACTGGGTTGCCGCCGTATCATAGGGGCTTTCCCAAGGAGTCACCGACGGAATACCCGGCGGTGTTTGCACTGGCGAACGAGAATCAGGTGATACCAGCATTTGGACCGAGTAGTAAAGCTGCTGGCTGCCCGCAGCGTCACGAATGGTCCACTGGGCTTGGCGGCCAAGTTCATCGGCTTGATAAGCCAGCCCGTAGCCAGAGGACGCCGTATTTTCGGTTAACACACGGAACCCTGCCTGGTGAGAGGGCAAGGCTAAATCGACTTGCACCGGGCCATTTTGGGCGTTGAAGTTAATGACGGCTTCGATTTCCCATACTTGGCGCTGCTCGCCTGGAAACCAGGGGATCTCAAACTGCAAATGGCGATGCACGCTGGCAACGATGCCGACCAGCAGCAGCAACCCAACGATAAAATAAAATGGCAACCGTGACATGGTGATTCCTTTCAGCGTAAAGCGGCAGGGGAGTGATATTACTCTTCGGTATCGTCTTGATCGGCCGCTTCATCGTCAGCCGCGTCTTCAGAGGGCGCGCCACCCGGGAATTCAGGGCGGTCATGCAGGTACGTCTCAGCCACATCGATGGTGGCAATGTCCATCATGAAGCGACGTCCTAGCAGCACGGGATAATCCAAGTGCGTGCGATCGTTTAGGGTGAATTCGACGTTTTCACGAATGGGGCCCAGCGTCATCAGTAATGAAATGACCGGACGTGACTCTTCGCCAGAGGCCTGGACGATTTTGACACGGCGCTCGATAGGGGCTTCGATCCACTCGTCGCGCACTTGCTCGACGACGATATCGTCGTCATTGAGCGCCAATTTGAAGCGCACCCAGTCCTCACCATCACGCTCGAAACGAGTGATCTCGGCAGCAGAGAGAGACGAGGTGTTGGCGCCAGAGTCCACCCGCGCCTTTAAATAGGTGCCAATGCTGGGTAATCCCACCCATTCGCTACGGCCCAGCAACGTCTTGTTATCTTCCGGCTCCTCGACACGGCACTCTTCACGAATGATGACCGGCTCTTCGCCACGCGCTTCCAGGCTAGCCATGTCTTGACGCAGTTGGCGCAGCAGACTGCCGACTTCACGAACATCTGCGGTCAGCACTTGCTGCTGGTTGAGCTGCTGCTCGTTCATGCTAGTAGAAGCCTCGCATCGTTGGGCAAGGGAGGACTCTAGTTCAAGGATACGGGTATTGAATGAAGCCTCGCTTAGCGGCGGCGGCTCATTTGACTCTGGCTGTGTCACCGCGCAGCCTGCAAACGACATCGACAAACCGGCCATTAGCCATAAAACACCTGAGCGCATAACGAGGGATATCCTTGGACAATAAGAGCACGAATGATAAGGAGAAGGGAGACCGCTTGTCCAACATGGTAGCGGTTTTTCATCGGCCCCGTTTATCTGATTTAACATAATATATATTATGCGAACTAAAGGGCTGGTTATTTTTGAGCCATGACTACTGAAACAGTCACGCTTCTCCTACAATAGCTATACGGCTTATCTGAATGATAAAGGAATGACTCAATGAATACCCTTCGCAAGCGTCTCTTGGCCCTATCGCTCGTTTCGAGCTTTTTCTTGCTCGCTGGCTGTGCCAGCGTCAAGGTCGAGGAGTATGCCAATACCACGCCCCGCTTGGATATTGCAGAGTATTTCACTGGCCAAACTCGCGCCTGGGGAATGGTGCAGGACTACTCGGGTGAAGTACAGCGACGTTTTACGGTAGATATTACAGGCACATTCGAGGGCGATACGTTGACGCTGGATGAGTCGTTCGTGTTTGCCGATGGTGAAACCGACCAGCGCGTTTGGGAGTTCGAGCGTGTCGACGAACACCACTGGATTGGCACAGCCAATGACGTCGACGGCCAAGTCGATGCTCGGCAATATGGCCACGCGTTTCACATGCGCTATCCCCTCGACATCGATGTGGGCGAACGCACGTTAAGCTTTACTATGGACGACTGGATGTACCTTCAGCCGGACGGTCGGCTCATTAACCGCACCGCCATGCGGAAATTTGGCCTGACGCTGGGTGAAATAACGCTGGTATTCGAACAAGTTGGCCGCTAGGCAGCCCGTCTCGCTATCAAAAAAAGCAGCCTAGCGACGATGCTAGGCTGCTTTTATCCGCACTCAGTTAGCGCAAGCGCTTATTCATCGGCCGGTGCGTAAGAACCATCTTCACGGTGAACTTCGTTGCCAGTGATCGGCGGCGTGAAGACACATGCAAGGTGCATCGTTTTATGAGCGCGCAGCAGATGCTCATCGTGCTGGTCTAGGATATAGATGTCGCCTGGTTTGATGGGCCAAATTTTGCCATCTGCCAGGGTTTCAACCTCACCTTCCCCTTCGATGCAGTAAACGGACTCATAGTGGTGCTTGTAGTGGATATGCGTCTCGGTGCCTTCAAAGATGCGCGTAATGTGGAACGAGAAGTTGCCACCATCGTTGGCCAACACCAAGCGAGTGCTGTCCCAATTGCCATTTTCAGCGGTAACGAGACGGTCAGTTTGACGAGCTTCTTCAATATTACGAACGATCATATAACGTGCTCCGTTGCATGGCAGCCACACACTGGCTGCCTGTTCCTGTGAGGGACGTAATGGCGCTAGGCCACTTAGACTAACGCTAAACTACTCGTTTATAACAGACTTAACTGACGCTTCCAGAATATCCAGCGCTTCCAGCAGATCCCCATCCGGAATGGTCAGAGGGCACAAACATTTCACCACTTCCCCGTCCTGACCGCTGGTTTCGATGATAAGGCCATGCTCGAAGGCCGTGCTGGTGATTTTATCGGCAATATCACCAGATACGACGTCGATACCGCGCATCAAACCGCGACCGCGCTCCGTTGCTGGCATGCCATGTTCGGTGAGCAGTGCCGCCAACTTCTGAAAACGCTCTTCGACGATTCGCGCCTTGCGCTGCACGTCGCGAGCAAAGGTGTCGTTCGACCAATACTTTTTCAGGGCTGCCGTCGCTGTGACCATGGCTAAGTTAAAGCCGCGGAACGTGCCGTTGTACTGACCGGGCTTCCACTTATCCAACTCCGGGCGCATCAATACATGAGCAAATGGCAGCCCAAAGCCTGACAGCGATTTCGAGTTTGTGACGATGTCCGGTGTGATGCCCGCATGCTCAAAGCTAAAGAATTTCCCCGTACGGCCACAGCCTGCCTGGATATCATCGACGATCAGCAGGATGTCATGGGCGCGGCAAATGCTTTCTAAGCGCTTGAGCCACTCCAGTCCTGCGACGTTGATACCGCCCTCGCCTTGCACGGTTTCGACGATCACGCCTGCGGGAATGTCCAAACCGCCTGACTTGTCATTCAGCAGTTTTTCAAAGTAGTCCAGCGTGTCTGCGTGCTCACCCATGTAACCGTCGAACGGCAGGAAGCTGGCACCTTGCGTGGGAATGCCCCCGGTGGCTTCACGGAACTTGCGGTTGCCCGTGGTAGCCAGTGCGCCCATGGTCACTCCGTGGAAGCCGTTGGTGAAGGTCACAATATTATGGCGACCTTTAGCAACACGCGCCAAACGGATGGCTGCCTCGACGGCGTTCGTTCCCGTCGGACCCGGCAGATGCACTTTGTAATCGAGCCCACGGGGCTTGAGGATGACATTTTCCAGTGTTTCTAGATAGTCACGTTTGGCACTGGTCCACATATCCAGGCCGTGAACGACACCGTCGCTAGACAGGTAGTCAATCATGGCGTCCTTCAAGTGCGGATTGTTGTGACCGTAGTTCAACGTGCCGGCACCGGCGAGAAAATCGATGTACTCGCGACCATTCTCATCGGTCAAACGTGCGTTCTGTGCCTTCGTAAAGACAACAGGGAACGAACGTGAATAGGTACGAACATTGGATTCCATGCGTTCGAGTGTCTGGGTCTGCATTTGCGACCTCCTTATCAGTGTTATGAGCCAAGCAAGAAAAGCAGCTAGGTCAACACGAGCGGGAAAACGCTCGCTCAAGACGCCCCGTTAGAGATGGTTCGTCTGAAACGGCCCGATGCGGACGAGGTTTTCCGGGTCGTGCTCTCCCCCTAACTGCTCGGTAGAGAAGTATTCCCGGCTATTGAGGGGTGCCTGCCAGCGTGCAGCCAAGCGGCGGAACAATCCCCAGGAAGCCTGGTTATCGGGTGTGATGGTGGTTTCGAGGTGGTGGACGTCGTCCAGTTCGGGACGCGACATGATCGCCTCTACCAAGCGGCGCGCAAGGCCCGTTCCCCGGGCTTTTTCACCCACGGCGACCTGCCATAAAAAATAGGTATCCGGTGCGTTGTCTTTGACATAACCCGAGACGAATCCAACGACCTCTCCTTCTTCATTAGTGGCGACGGCGCAGGTATCGCGGAACTGGGTCGCCAATAATAAATAGGCGTAAGCGGAATTTACGTCTAGCGGCGGGCATGCTTTGATCAGCTCGTAGATGCCCCAGCCATCGTCGGCGTTGGGCTTACGGATGAACAGTGGCGTTTCGGCGTGGCCTACTACGGCATCGGCGACGGTAGGACGTGCCAGCTCGGCAGAGGGGGTAAACGGCGTGATCGGCGTACTCATGGTTATGCTTCGCTGTAGCGAATTTGAGTTTCATTATAACAGCTGATTATGAGCAATTCAAAAGCCATATTATTCATCTCCCTGTTTTCCATAAATTCTAGTTATAAAATCGGATCATCAACGAGCTGAGGCCCCCGCTGGGCTGGCGTTTCATGACGTCACTCACTGAGTTTAGATCAGGCTGCCCGCTGCGCGAGACAAAAAAGGCGAGCCGAAGCTCGCCTTGAATATTGATAGAATTTCTTAGTAGCGTGATGGGGTTCTCATGGTCACGAACTCTTCCGCTCCGGTTGGGTGAATGCCCACGGTGCGATCGAAATCTTCTTTCGTCAGCCCCGCGCGCACCGCGATAGCGATGCCCTGAATCAGTTCACCAGCCTCTTCGCCCACCATATGAGCGCCCACCACCACATCGCAGGCATCATCGACGATGAGTTTCATCAACATGCGCTCTTGGCTTCCAGAAAGCGTATGTTTCATGGCCCTGAAGTCGGTCCGGTAGACCCGTATGCGATCGAATTTCTCTCTCGCAGCCTCTTCCGACAGCCCGACCGTGCCAATGTTAGGGTGGCAAAAAACAGCCGTAGGAATGGTGTCGTAATCTAGCGGTCTTGGCGTTTTTTGGTGGAAGTGAATGTCCACCAGCTGCATGGCTTCTGCCAGAGCCACCGGGGTTAACTCAGGCCCTTCGATCAGATCTCCCAAGGCTAAAATCGACGGCACAGCGGTTTCATAACGGTCATTAATCGGCACTTTGCCGTCGCTGTTCAACGTGATGCCTAAGGAGTCTACGCCAAGCCCGCTGACGTTGGCTCGACGGCCGGTGGCCGCCAAGACGGCATCGACGTCGAGTGTCTCGCCTGTGGTGAGCTCTACCTCGAGCGCGTCGCCCACCTGTTCGATGCGGGCGATGTTGGCAGAGAAATGTAAATGGACACCTTTTTTAGCCATCTCATCTCGAGTGAACTCACGCACCTCCTGATCGAAGCCTTTCAAAAATAGATCCCCACGGTAGATGAGATGGGTCTCACTGCCTAAACCGTTGAAGATGCTGGCAAACTCGACCGCTATATAGCCACCGCCCAACACTAGGAAGCGTTTGGGGAACGTTTCCAAGTCAAATACTTGGTTCGAGGTCAAGGCAAGGTCGCTACCGGGGAATTCAGGCACCCAGGGCCAACCGCCCGTGGCCAGCAGGATTTTATCGGCACTCACGCTCACCTCGCCTTCGGCATTGGTCAGGGCGACGGTGTGTGGATTAGTCACGCGGGCGCGTGCATTGAAAAGCGTGACGCCTGCGCCTTCTAGCATGCGCTGGTAGATGCCGTTGAGCCGTTTGATCTCGCTGGTTTTGTTATCCCTCAACGTCGGCCAATCAAAAAGTGCTGGCGACGCCAATTGCCAGCCAAAACCAGCCGCATCATCGAAGCTGTCATGAAAATGTGCCGCATACGAATAGAGTTTTTTGGGCACACAGCCCACGTTGACGCAGGTGCCGCCCAGGTAGCGATCTTCTGCGATCGCTACCCGAGCACCGGCGGCGGCGGCCATACGTGCAGCGCGCACGCCACCGGAACCGGCGCCAATGACGAATAAATCGAAGTCATATGCAGCTTCTGCTGACATGGTTATCTCCTATCCAGTGCCGTACTTACCTCGGCTGGGTAAGCGCTAAGATTGACCTTCTAAGCAAGGGAGGTTAAAAACGCCTACCTTGTGTTTAAAACGCTATTGCGCGCCCTTGAGCAAGCCCCACCTCAATGTACTCTCTGGAGACTCGATGTCTGACCAAATTGCAACGCTGCTAGATAACAATCGCGCATGGGCAGAACGTATGTGTGAAGAGGATCCGGACTTTTTCAAGCGCTTGGCGAACCAACAATCTCCAGACTATTTATGGATCGGTTGCTCAGACAGTCGCGTCCCGGCTAACCAAATCATTGCTCTTCCCCCAGGCGAAGTGTTCGTTCACCGTAACGTCGCCAACCTGCTCCACCATACCGATATGAACGCGCTCTCGGTGGTGCAGTACGCGGTGGATGTGCTCAACGTGAGTCATATCATGATCGTGGGACACTACGGCTGTGGTGGCATCAAAGCAGCCGTGACCGGTGGTGAGTGTGGCGTGGTGGACTATTGGCTCCACTCGGTACGCGAGCAGTACAACCGCCATCGCGACACCTTGGAACACCTGCCACTGGCAGATCAAATTGACCGAATGTGTGAGCTGAACGTCAAAGCCCAGGTCAATAGTCTTTGCCGCACGAAGATTCTGCAGCGTGCTTGGCAGCGTGGCCAATCGATCTCGGTGCATGGCTGGGTCTATGGGTTAAGCGATGGCCGCGTGAAAGATTTGAACTGTACCATCCGCGGCCTTGATCAGGTAGAAACGCTTTATCGCATCGACCGCGTGCAGCCTAGCGATTGATCTTTTAACCGCCTATCGCTGCCCATTAATCGTAGCGGTAGGCACGATGACAACTGCGGCAGCTGAGCCCCACGTCAGAAAATGCGCGCGTGGCTGCCCGATAATCCTCTTGCTCCGCCGCTTCGACCAGGATGCTCACCTTCTCCTCCAAGTCGGTGAACCCCGCTGCAAACTCATCCCACTCTTCCCAAATGTCGGGCTTGGCATCGGAGCCAGGTCCATGCGTACCTGCAATGAAGGCAGGAAGAAAGTGGGCCTGGGTCGCCTTCTCTTGTAACTCCGCCAAACGCGGTGCGGCGCCTCGCGCATCCTGGTTGTTGACCAGGTCGAAACGTAGTTGGCGTAGCAGCCGCTCTAGATCTTTCAGCTCGTCCTGACGCCAAATGACGGCCTCACGGTCACTCGCAAACGGTGTGTCGGCCGCGCTTTGCGGCATGGCCGGTGTCGTTGGTTGCTCTGCATTCACGCCAGTGCTGAAGAGCCCCAACAGCGCCACTGAGAGAGCCCAATGAGGGGCTCGACGCCCCTTTGAAGATGGTTGTTGCATCCTGTTCGTCCTTCAGCCAATGGCGCAGGTCACGCCGGTACCTTTCAATCCGCAGTATCCGCCCGGGTTCTTATCGAGATACTGCTGGTGGTACGCCTCGGCATAGTAGAAAACGTCCAGCGGTTTGATTTCGGTCGTGATGCGTCCTTTGCCCGCCCGGGTGAGCGCCTGCTGAAAGGCCTCGGCACTTTTCTGAGCAGCGGCAAGCTGTGCGTCCGTTGTGGTGAAAATCGCCGAGCGGTACTGGCTGCCGATATCGTTGCCCTGGCGATTTCCCTGCGTGGGATCATGCTGCTCCCAGAAAATTTGCAGCAGCGTCTCTAATGTGACCTGGTTCGGGTCGAAGACAACGCGCACCACTTCGGTGTGCCCCGTCAGGCCAGTGCAGGTCTCTTTGTATGTTGGGTTGGGCGTTGTGCCACCCGCATAGCCAGCCGCAGTGACATACACACCGGGCTGTTGCCAGAAAAGGCGCTCTACTCCCCAAAAACATCCCATACCCAGCACGATTTCTTCATACCCCTCTGGAAATGGGGGGTGAATGGAGTGCCCGGTGATGGTGTGAAGGTCGCTGGTCTCGATGGGTGTATCGCGCCCTTCTGGTGCTGTCGTTTTCGTAAATAGCGTCATAACACCCTCTCTATTGCTGGGGGTAAATGTAAGGATCGCCTGAGCGAGTGAATCGATAAATTAAATCCACTGCCTGGTTAGCACCAGACACTGCCTGAACATACAGGTTCCGCCAAAGCGTGTAGCGTAGCGTGAGTTCTGCAATGGGCGAAAAAATACCCACACCGTAACTGATTCGCAGATCGTCGGTGAGCTGACCACTCACCGCAACCTGACTGTCGTCACCGGCACCGGTGGTATCCAACGTGAGATCATCGATCCCAAATGCTTCGCCGATAGAGCCCACGGCACCGCCGGTTCGGCCCAGCGACATACCGATGAGCGCCGTCGTCAGCGCACTGTCGACACCGCCTCCTGACGCATCTGGCGCACGGCCTCGCAGCAAGTACGACAGCGAACGGGTTTCGTCCATCGCAGGCTCCGAGAAGATCATCACATTGGGCTGCTCGGCGTTGCCGGTGACACGCAGGCCGGCAATCACGTCATCTTCGGTCACTTCTGGGTTACGAATGGCCTCAAAATCCAAGACCGGCAAGCCGGGAGGGCCGCTGAAAATGAGTTGCCCACGACGAATCAACAGATCTTGCCCAAAGGCTTGAAAACGCCCATTGACGAGATTGACGTCGCCAAAGAGCTGCAGCGCCCCGCTGTCCTGTCGAATTTCAAGGCTGCCCCCTAACCCAGATTCCAACCCATAGGCAGAAATTTGCATATCTCGCCCAAGATTGAGGGTGATCAACACATCGAGCGCCATGCCAGTGGATGCCAGCTCGTCAGCGGCACTCGGGTCATCGCCCGCCTCTGCGGCAAGGCGCGCTTGACGCTCGGCCTCTCGGTCATCGCGCTCGGTGATGATGATCTCATCCGGGCTAGGTGACGTTGCTGACGCGGGCAGATCGCCCACTTCCAATCGCGCCCAAGGAAGGTCAACGTCACCCCGCACCTGTAGGCGCTCGGGCGTAACACGAATACGAATGTCCGGCGCGGCTTCCAAGCGACCGAACTGCGGTAAAACGACCAGCAAAGGTTCTTGGGTGGCGTCGATATCCACGCCAATGCGCCAAGCGTCACCGGTGGGCCAGTAGGCATTACCGCTGATGTTCAGCCGTCCGCGTTCGGCAGCGACGAACCCCTCGATGTCACCCTCTTCACCATCGAAGGCGACGGCCAGCTCACCATCCACGATCGTTATTGGGATATCGGGACCACTCACCCGTAAGCGACGCAATGCCAGCTCACCCTGCAGGTCAGGCTGACTAGTCGAGCCGCCAATGGTGACGGTGCCGTTCAATCCCCCTTCTAGCTCCTCCATACCCACCACCATGGGGCGATATGGCGCCAGAGTGATGTTATTGGCGCGTAATTGGCCCTCCAAAGAGCCCTGTCCAAGAGGATCATTGACCGCTAGATCGAGCGTCAGCTCACCTGCTTCGGACAGGGACAGCGACACGTTGGCCTCCGCTTGCGCTTGATTAGCGTCGATTTGAGCATCCAAGTTGATTCTGGGAAGCTCGACCGGTTGACCGTAATCATTCACCGCCGTAATAGCCAGTTCACTCAACAATTGAAGATTGGCCTGCCACTGAGCGCCGCCTTGACGCCAGCTAGCGACTAAATCAGCCGTGGTATCCCCTTCAAAGCTCCACTCTTCGGGTAGAAATGGCTCCAGCATCTCCATTGGAACCTCGCGCACGCTGAGTACGGCGCGACCTTGATCGGCCGAGGCCGTTATGGACTCTTCCGAGCAGACCAGTCCGCCTTGCAGGCGGCGTAGACAGAACGGGGTCAGATTCGCCTGTCCGTTGGCAAGGTTGTAGGTAATATCCAGTGGCTCTTCTAAACGAATATCTCCCGCCTCGGAGTCGACTTCCAGCGGCGTCAATCGGGCCTGATACCGCTGAGCCTGCTGATTCAAGCGTCCGCTGAGGGCTAAGTTCGCACGGCTGAGCACATTGCCGGCGTCGCCAGTGACGCTGAGCTGCAAGGCATGGTCGGAGAGTCGTCCGGTCAGATCCAACGCCACCGAGGCCAGCGACTGCCCGCCCGCGTTCACTCCCTCGGCATCCAGATCGATGCGAAGGTCAGGATCCTCCAGGCCTTCCACGCTGCCCGATAGCGAAAGCGATGCCAGCCGATTCTCGGCAAAACGCAAGCTGCGCCCATTGAGATTCGTCACGATCTCAGGTTGCGAGAAGCTGCCTTGGGCCTCAAAGGTACCGGTCAGCTCTCCGGCTAGATCAGGATGGAGGCTTTGCAGTTGGGTGAGAGCGATATTGGCGTTCAACGATATCGCTTCTTGGCTCACCTGGCCTGCTGCGGTCAAGCGGTTGTTGCCTTGCGTAAAGAGCAGCTCTTGAATATCGATTTCTAGATCGCTGTTCGCATCGATCGCGGCTTGAAGCGTTAATGGATACTCCTGCAGCTGGCCCTGGATATCGAGTTCCGGCAAACGAATGTCCCACCGTTCGCCTCGCTGGCGCACGCTCGCGACGATATCTCCGCTGAGGTTGCCCTCCAGTTGAGGTACAAATAGGGACGGGTCCAGCGCATCTAAGCGTACTTGCGCGTCAACGGCGATGGCCTCAGACCAGTTCACTTCTCCCTCGCTGCTCACAACGCTCTCGTCGATAGTGAGTGAAAGAGGGGACCAGCGGAAAGAAGACAAATCACCGTCGCCCTCTAACCGAATGGCGGTTGCTGGCACCTGCGGGCCTTGGGCACGAGTGGCCAAGTTGACCTGATACGCTTCCAAACCGCCGTTAATGGTCAGCGCGAGATCGTCGAGCACGTAGGGCGCCGTGGACGTTTCTTCGGCTTCATTAACGTCTTGTACCTGGGGCTCGACGGCTGAACGGTCTGAGGCATCGCTCTCAGCGGCAGTCGTGGTGTCGTTGGAGGCCGTTGGGCGCTCAGGGCCGTCACGCTGCTCCAACGGCCACTGCAGACGCTCGCTCTCAAGCCGAGCCTCGAATGGCAAGGTGGGCGCGAGCACATCGGCCTGGGCGGTGAGTGAAACCTCCACCGGCCCTGACGTGTTCAGGCTCGCCGTCAAATCCGCCAGACTGCCTGAGAGATCCAAAGCGATCCGTTCTCCACTCAGGGCAGGCAGTATCTCAGGCAGCCATAGCTCTGCGCGAAGCGCCGCGTTGAGGGGATAGTCGCCGTTTAGGCTGACGTTGGCGGTTAAACTGGCGTCTGCGTCTGGGGTGTCAAGCTCCAACGTGCTGAGCGTGACGTCGCTGCCCGATGCCGTCGCTTCCAGCAGCAGCCGTTCCACGCTGTACTCAAAGGCACCGCTCACGTTTACGTCCGTCACCAGTAATGATTCCAGGGCAACGTCGATGGGCATCTCGATCTCGGGTAGCGACAGTCGCTCCCGTTCGCTCAGTGCAAGCGTGGACGCTTCATCGTCCGGCTCGACGGGTTGAGTGGTCTGGATAGCAGCGTCAATGGCAGTAGCGCTCAACGGCGTACTCGTCTCTTGCGTCAGCCGTACGCCTGGGGATGGTGGCAAGTAGATCGACGGTGATTCGAGCGTCGTGGGCGCAATGGTGACTTGCTGCTGTTCAGCGGCTATCGAGGTGGCAAATGCGGCCCATTCAATACGAGTACCGTCACCCAGGGTGAGCCGCACGTCATTCAGTGCGATGTCGCGCAGTTCAATGGGAAACGGCAGTGTGAGGCTAAAAGGGCCCTGCTCTTCTTGAGGCGGTTCTTCTGTTTTCGACCCGCTGGAGAGACGAATGTCGGCCTCCTCTATGCGCAGCTCGGCCAGACAAAGCTTACCGGAGAGCACGCAATCGTCTGACCACGCAAGCGCTACATCATCAATATTGACGCGCGTGCCCGCGATGGCCATTTGAAACCCTTGAAGGCGAAAGCGGTCCAGCAGCGCGCCCTCCTGGTGCTCATAGGTAAAAAAACCGCGCTGCTCACCCTGAGAAAATAGCTGTTCCGTTCCCCATGGCGACAAGGCCACGCCTAATACGACAGCCACCACGCCGAACAGCCAGAGCGGCAACACGACGACGAGTCGTAGCAGACTCCATAGCGCTAACCAGAGACGGCGTTTGGCGGAGAGCTGCTGACGATGTTTGGATGCTTTTTTATCAACCTGAGCCAAAGCGCTCTCCTAGAATTCCGGACCGATAGAGAAGTGCACGCGGAAAGCGTCGTCAATATCGAAGGGATGGGCAATATCGAAACGAATGGGGCCCACCGGGGATATCCAACGCACCCCCACGCCGGCACCGGTTTTTAGCCCATTGGGGCCCCAGTTATCGAAGGCATCACCGGTATCGATGAACGTCGCTCCCCACCAATCGCCGGTTACGCGGCGTTGATACTCCAGCGTGGATGTCAGCATTTGCTGGCCGCCACGTAAAAGGCCTTCTTGATTGCGGGGGGACAAGCTTTCGTAGGAGTAGCCTCGCACGCTGCGATCGCCCCCCGCAAAAAAACGTAGCGAAGGTGGTAATTGATCGAAGTCATCGGTTTCGATCGCGCCAATGCTCAGTCGCGCTGAGAAGCGATTATCGTTACCAACCGTACGAATCCACTCGGTGTCTCCCGTGAGTCGCGTAAACCGAGCATCGGATCCCCACGCCCGGTCGGAGTACTCGATCGAGAGCTGCTGCCGATCTCCCCATAAAGGGAAGCGCTGAGGTCGCGTGCGGGTTCTCGACCACTGAATACCGGGGTAGAACAACCACACTTCGTCAGACTGCCCACCCTGGGTAAAGTCTTCGTAAGTCGTTCTGAAATAGAGTGTTTGCACCCAGCGATTGTCGAATTCCCAGCGCCGCGCGATTTCCACCGTGCCCTCTAGCGACTGTGTGTCGCTATCGTCGATGTTGCGGACACCGTATTGCAGACGGTAGTTGTCCCGAAGCGGGTCTTCGAGCGGAATGTTATATACGCCGGTAAAGCGCTGCTCGGGGGCCGAGAGATAAAGGTCATGATCTAGACTGTGACCAAAGCGATTAATCCACGGTTGCTGCCACCCAAAGCGAAGGCGCGGGCCGACATCGGTGGCAAAACCTACGCCCACTTCAAACTGGTGCCGATCGGCGGGCTCGACGTTAATATCGATGGGAAGCCGAGTGTCGTCTCGGCTATGAATACTGAGCGCACTGGCCAACGCCGCACTGCTCAACCGCGGACGCTCCGGCTGTGAGGCCGTCGCTTCATTCCACCAAGGATCGCCACTACGGGGAGGCGCAATGGTCAGCTCTTGCGCCGTCTCCAAGCGTGGCCGCACCGAGACAGAACTGAACCAGCCGGTTTCTGCCAGCCGCTGGTTATAGCGAGCCAGCGACTCGGCTAGATAGGGGTCACCCGCTTCGAAGGTTTGCATTTCGCGCAGCCGCTCGGGTTCGATATGGCTGCCGGTGATGAGGGTGTCACCGAATCGATAGCGCGGTCCGCTATCGAAGGTCATGTACAGGCGGGCGCTTTCAAGATACGGGCGCACTTCCATCCGGCGGTCGGAAAACCCCCAGTCAAAATAGCCGCGTTCAATAGCAAGACCGGCAAATTGCGAGCGCAGGCTGTCCCAAGGAGCGTGACGTAAAGGGTCGCCTTCTTTTAGCGGAAAGTCGTCTAACGCGTCTTGAAACGGGGGATCGTTACTGGCATCTCCATTGAGAGCGATGTCGAGGACTTCGATCGTCACTTGAGGGCCCGGCTCAATCTGCACGTTGATCGGCGATGTGTTCAACTCCACCGTCACATCAGGCTCATAGTAGCCATACACACGCATGGCTTCTTGAGTGCGCTGACGAACTTCGCCCTCTAAACGCGACTCGGTATATTGATCCGCGTCGATGTTTTCCAAGTAGGCATCGATATTCGCTGCAACTTGCTCGCTGACGCCGCTAATGGCCGCTTCGAGCGCCCAGGCGTAGGTACTGGCTGCTGATACAAGTGGTAATGCCAATACACAGGCCACTTGTTTGGCCGTCGGCCATCGCCGTTGTCTTCCCATACCGTGATATCCCTAACCCCATGACCGGCTTAGTGGCTACGACACTTGACCGCATAAATGGATGCTTAATTTCTCAGCATCTCCATCTGCGCGCTAAAGGCAAGCTGCGCTTGACGAACCTGTCTGATGTCGCTTTCCAGTGTGCTCAAACGTTGAGACCACTGCGTTTCCAGTGCAGAAAGTTCCGCCTGAGTGGCGGGCTCCTCGGCGGTCGCAACGGCCGACACGTCGGCAGATAGCTGTGTGAGCTGTTGCTCGACCTCTGCCTGCCAATTTTGAAACTGTGCTTCCAGCGATTCTCGGTCACTGGATACTTGGCGCTCCATGGTGGAAAGACGCTGCCCCAAAACGTTCTCCAGGTGCGTGACCTCTTCGACCAGATTTTGCCGCCCTGACGTACCTGCCTGCTCCAACGCATCCAAGGATGTGCGGATCGACGCTAGCTGGCGGTCGCGCAGCTCGGCTTGCTCTTGCACTTGCGCCAACTGTTGAGCGAGTGGCTCCAGCGCTTCATCGGAGATGAGCTCCTCGTTGTCGGTCAACAGCCCATAGAGCTCTTCACGGGTATTGGTGAGTGCAACGGAGAGCTGTTCCTGCTCTTGAAACAGCGTTGTCATCTGAGCTTGTACAAAGGTTATCGCATCCTGCGTGTCAGTGTCACCCGAGTCCAGCCTGGCATGTAGGTTGGAGACTTCGCCGCTGACACGATGCACTTCGCCAAGCAAACGCTCTCTTTCATACCATAAGCCAGCCGTCGCAGCCCCCAGGAGAAGGAGGATCAACACTAAAACGAACCAAATGGGCCAAAGCGTTGGGCCACGGCGATGGCGTAGATGATGCGCCGTTAGGCTCTGATCCACGTCGGGAACGATGCGCTGGGATGAAGTCGCGTCAGACATGATGTTTCCTTAAAGCGTCGTTGGATCGGCGCGTCGCCCAATCCCTCGGTAATGCAAGCCACAGCTCGCCACGAAAGCAGGGTCGTAAATGTTTCGGCCATCCAAGACCAGTCGTGCGTTGATCAGGGTGGCCAGACGGTGCCAGTCGGGGTTCCAGTAGGCTTTCCATTCGGTTACCAACATCAACGCATCCGCATCTTGGCATGCCAAGTAAGGGTCTTCTTCGAAGGTCAGCAGGTCCTTTCGCTGCCCAACCGCCGCATGCAGCGCCGGAATGGCAGCAGGATCGTGGAGCTTGACCGTCACGCCCTGGGCCCATAACGCTTCAAGCAGCGTCAAGACTGGCGCATGATCGATACGAGCAGTCCCCGGCTTGAACGCAGCCCCCCATACCGCCACGGTTTTACCGGCTAAATCGCCCTCGAAAAATGCCCAGAGTTTCCTGAATAGCGTCTCTTTTTTCTGCTCATTGATGTCCATGACTTGCTCGAGCAGCGCAGAGTAGCGCCCGCTAGCCGACTGCACGTCGGCTAACCGCATTAGATCCCTTGAAAAATTGGGACCGCCAAAACCACAACCGGGATAGAGATATTCAAAACCGATTCGCGTATCGGCCCCCATTCCTTGGCGGACATGCTCGACATCCACGCCCAGCGTATCGGCCAACCCGGCAATCTCATTCATGTAACTAATGCGAGTCGCCAACATACCATTGATCGCCAGCTTGGTCAGTTCGGCCGCTCGGCTAGGCATGCATTGAAATACTTCGCTTCGCCGATTGAAGGCGCGGAGCAGCTCTCGGGTCATCTGTTCGCCTTTGGCATCGTCGCAGCCCAACAACCAGCGGACAGGCCGTGTAAACGATAGCCACGCCCGCCCTTCTTCCAATGTGTCTGGCAGCGCCACGCGGCTGTGCTGATGCCCCATGAGAGAGTGCAAACGCTCCGTCTCTCCGACTGGGAATGTCGAGTTATTGACCAATACCGCACCACTGTAAGCATCGAACATAGGGTGCTGTAGCAGGGAACTGGCCGCTTGCCGCTGGCTTGGGGAGAGCCCTAGCCACACGATATCGGGTGTTTCGCACGCCTCGGGGCTATCGATCACCCGTAAGTTGCCAGTGGCCATGGCCTGCTCGATGTGCGCCATGAGTGAGGGTTCGCGTCGCAGCCAGTCCGCATTGACCAGCGTGGGCCATGGAACGCTATCGTGGAGCAGCCAGTCCACTCGATGCCCCACCCATGCCAACGCCGCCGCTGCCGTCGCGGCGCTAAGTTCACTTCCATGCAGCAGCACACGCATCAGTGGCTCTCCCTATCCGATAAGCGCCGATAAAATAAAGTGTTAGGCGTCATGAAGCGTTCCTTTCCATGCGTTTGGCGTCAGGAGTGGTTAGAATAACCATAATACTCAACGTTAGAGTGGATGCCACCTTGCCACGCACACCGCTGTCGGGCGCACGGACCACTCATCACCCACTGCTAATGGGGGCTACACCATGCCAGAGACACTTCAGGATAGCACTTCTGAGCGCTACCAAGACAACGTCGATGCGGCAGAAGTTGCGAAATTTGAAGCACTTGCCAGCCGCTGGTGGGATCCGAACAGTGAGTTCAAGCCGCTGCACGACATCAACCCGCTGCGCCTTGACTTCATCGACGCACGGGCGGGGCTGGCCGGGAAAAAGGTCCTGGACGTTGGCTGCGGTGGTGGCATTCTGAGTGAATCGATGGCCCATCGCGGCGCCCATGTGACAGGCATCGACTTGGGGGAAGCACCGCTTGGGGTTGCTCGCTTGCACGCCGACGAGAGCGGTGTCGAGATCGATTACCGCCATATCAGCGTCGAAGGCTTAGCAGCCGAGCAGCCGGGCCATTACGATGTAGTGACTTGCATGGAGATGCTGGAACACGTACCCGACCCTGCCTCGGTCATTCGTGCCTGCAGCGCCTTGGTGCGCCCTGGCGGCTATGTATTTTTTTCTACGCTGAACCGTACGCCGAAATCCTATGCATTTGCCATATTGGGCGCAGAGTACGTGCTCAAGCTTCTCCCTCGCGGCACCCACGACTACGCAAAATTCATTCGCCCTTCAGAAATGGCTCACTGGGCTCGCTCATCGGCGCTTGAGGTACGTGAGCAGACCGGCTTAACGTACAACCCCGTGACACGCCATTATCGTCTAGTGGCTCATGATGTATCCGTCAATTACATGATGTACTGCCGTAGAGAGAGCGAGTGATGCGGATGCCCTCTCCCCAAGCGATTCTATTTGATCTAGATGGCACGCTGGTCGACACCGCACCTGACCTGGCGGCAGCCACGAACGCGCTACGAGCGCACCACGGGTTGGCCCCGCTGCCCTTTCAAAAGATACGCGGGCAAGTCTCGAATGGCGGCAGCGCCCTCGTTACACTGGCATTAGGGTTGGAATCGGGTAGCGACGCGCACGATAAAGCCCGGCAGTTTTTGCTGGATGCTTATGAGCAGGCCGTGGCCGTCCATAGCCAACTGTTCGCACCGCTGGATGAGTGGTTGCTCGCATGGCAGGGGGAAGCGCGATTGTGGGGCATCGTCACCAATAAACCACGGCGCTATACGGAACCGCTGATCGAAGCGTTGGCGCTGACCCCGGGCGCCCTACTGTGTGCTGACGATTTGAGTGTCAAGAAGCCAGCCCCTGAACCGCTTTGGGAAGCGGCAAAACGCCTCGGCGTTTCGCCCGAAGCGTGTTGGTACATCGGCGATCATGTAAGAGACATGGAGGCAGCCAAAGCCGCAGGAATGACGGCCGTGGCGGTGGGCTATGGCTATATCAGCGAAGAAGACGACTATCAGCAGTGGCCAGCCGACCTATGGTTTGCGACCTGCGCTGAGCTGGTGGCCGCTTTGCACGACCACCGAACGGCTTAAAAGAGATAAAAGAGATAAAAGAGAGAAACGATCAAGCGCGAGGCGGCTGGGCATCAAACTTCTGGCCGCTGACGCCTTTGCTATCGGGCCCCATGAGCCATAGGTATGTCGGCATGATCTCTTCGGGTGTTCGCAGCGTGAAGGGGTCTTCCCCAGGGTAAGCGGTACGGCGCATTTGTGTCCGCGTTGCCCCTGGGTTCAGCGTATTGACCCGCACGTTGGGCTGATTGTCCAATTCGTCGGCCAGCACTTCCACAAAGCCTTCCGTTGCAAACTTCGACACCGAATAGGCTCCCCAGTAAGCGCGCCCTTTACGCCCTACGCTGGATGACGTGAATACCACCGAAGCATCGTCGGAGGCTTGCAGGAGCGGCAGCAGTGCCTGGGTCATCCAGATGGGGCCATTGATATTGACCTGCATCACCTGCTCCCACAGCTCCGGATTGTACTGATCGAAAGGCGTGATTCGGCCTAATAGTCCTGCGTTATGCAACAAGCCGTCCAAACGACCGAACTCTTTGTCCAGCGTTTCTGCCATGTCGTGAAAATCTTTGAGCGTCGCCCCTTCGAAATTGAGCGGAAAAATGGCGGGCTGTGGGCCGCCCGCTGCCTCAATCTCATCGTAAACGCGTTCAAGCTTGGCAATCGTGCGCCCTAATAGCACTACGGTAGCCCCATGGCGGGCATAGGTTAATGCCGCCGCGCGACCAATCCCATCTCCCGCACCGGTTACCAACACGACGCGGTTTTCCAACAGATTGGGCGTTGGTTGATAGTCGATTTTACAGCTCATGAGGTTTCCTTGAGGCGTTTCTAGTCAATCTATTTAACCTGCCGACTGGCGCAAAAAGTCATTCGCCAACCCTGCGGCACTGCTCTGCGGATAGTCGTCGCGTACCTGCTCTAGAAGCTCACGGCTACGCTCAGCTTCTCCTTTGCGCGCTTTCACCAAGCCCAGCTTGTAGAGCGCATCGGGAACTTTCGAACTACCGCTGTACTCTTCGATGACGCGAGTAAAGGCTTGATCTGCGGCGTCCAGCTCACCTTCGGCGGCGTAAAGTTCGCCTAGCCAATAGTGGCCGTTTGCCGTCAGGCTGCTATCAGGATGGTCGGCCACGAAAGCTTCGAACGCGGCAATCGCATCACCAAATTGCCGGGCCTGCACATGGGCAAAGGCCGCTTGGTAATCTGCCTGAGCATCCTCACTGACGTTACGCGTGGAGGGGGCTTTAACGACCTGCTCTGCCGCTTCAGGCTCTACCGCCGGAGTTGCCTGCTCGATTTGGCTAGGCGCGCTGCTCATCAAGCGATCTTCGATGTCTAGATACTGCTGCTGTGTTTGGTTGCGCAGCTGCTCCAACTGATGACGCAGCTCTTCGATTTGACCACGCAACTGCTGAATTTCCTGCTGATGCTCTTGCACTTGGTTGAACAGCACCAAGTTGCCACCTGACGACTCTTGCCGCTGAGTCTGCTGGTAAAAGCCGCTGGATGAACTGGAAGAGAGATCTTGTACCAGGGGTTGCTGCGCCAAGGCGGCACTGGACAAAAGTGATAAGGGCAATACGGACAGCGGGAGCACTAAGGCTCCCGCACCGCACAGCCTCTCAAAATAGCGTTTGAGACTGTGATTCATGATAGCTCCGAATGATGCGAATGGCGTGCTTGCGCACGCCAATGCTATCAGTAGTTAAAGACGACGCGACGGTTTTGCGAGTAGGCATTTTCGTTTTGGCCACTCGCTGCCGGACGCTCTTCACCGTAGCTAACCACGCTCATTTGTGACGGAGAAACGCCCTGAATGTTCAGAAAACGCTGTACGGCTCCGGCACGACGCTCACCCAGCGCCATGTTGTATTCGCGGGTGCCGCGCTCATCGGTATGGCCGTGCAAAACCACACGGGCATTCGGGTTGGCACGCAGGTAGCGCGCATGAGCCATGACGACCGACTCATAGTCGCTCTTGATGGTGTCACGATCATAATCGAAGTAGATCGTACGCACTTCGGGAATACGTGAGTCAGCCTGCTGGCCAGCGCCCGAACCGGACGTTGAACCATACTGGCCACTAGTGCCCACACCCGACGTGTTAGCACCCATACTGCTGCCATCCTGGCTTCCGTACGAGTCACCGTCTTGGGTTCCGCCGGTGCTGGAACAGCCAGCGATAACTACGATAGATAACGCGACTGCCAATGAGCGAGCCAACGGCTTAAGTTGCATAATCAGACTCCTTGCCTGAAAACAGAAATTAGTGCTGTTCATCTATTAATTTAAGAAAGGTGACCACGCGGGGTCACGTACATCACCTTGTGCTGCGGGCAACCTAAATGACGAGCGGCCATCGGCTGAAACGGCACTTAGTACTCCGCTATTACCCTGTTGGGTAGCGAAGATTACCATGGTCCCGTTCGGTGCAACACTAGGAGATTCATCTCTGGTGGATTCGCTCAACACGACTAAGCGTCCGCCATCAAGATCCTGCTTCGCCACTTGGAAACCGCGGCTCGAACGGTGAATCAAAAAGATCTCTTCACCGTCTGGCGAGAAACGTGCACGGGCGTTGTAGTTGCCTGTAAAGGTCAGTCGGTTGGCCTCTCCACCGCCTAACGAAGTTTGATAAATCTGCGGGCCGCCGCTGCGATCCGACGTAAAAATCAAGCTGCGACCATCCGGAGACCACGCGGGTTCGGTATCGATACTGTTGCTGTTAGTAATACGGTCCAGCGAACGGTTGGCTACGTCCAGCACGTAAATTTCCGGCTGACCGTCCTTGGAGAGTGACATGGCGATGCGGCGGCCATCGGGTGACCACGTCGGGGCACCATTGATGCCATCGAACGACGTAGCTTGAACGCGCTGTCCCGTATTGACGTCTTGGATGTAAATGGACGCTTTGCCCGTCTCGAAAGAGACGTAGGCCAATTTACGGCCATCCGGCGACCAGGCGGGCGACATGATCGGCTGATCGGACGTCAGTACCTGTTGGCTGCGACGTCCATCGGCATCGGCTACGTACAGGCCAAACTGCATGTTGTCACCCAACCCCTGTGCCGTTACGTACGCGATGCGCGTCGAGAAGGCACCGCGAATATCGGTGATGGCTTCGAAGATTTGATCACTGATGTAGTGTGCCGCGCCTCGCAGATCGTTGCTGCTGGCCGTTACCGTTTCACTGATCATGGGACGCTGACCGCTGATGTCGACCAAATCGAACTGCAGCTCATATCCGCTGCCCGTCTGCTGGGCACGCCCTACCACTAGATAGCGCACATCCAACGAACGCCAGGTGCCGAACTCGACATCCGCCGCTTGGCTTGGACGGTCGAACATGGCGCTGCGCTCTAACGGCGCGAAAAATCCGCTGCGTTCGAGGTCATCCTCCACGATTTGCGCAACGTCCTCAGGCAGGCCCTCGTTACCTGCGAACGGAACGACACCGATGGGCAGCGCCTGATCGCTGCCACGGGTAATTTCAATGGTTAGATTAGCGCTTGCTACGCTGCTGATCAGTAGCAGTACGCAAAAAAGCCACACTTTGCTTAACGTTTGCATCAGCGAACATCCCCCGGGGTAAATCGCAGATTAAATTGACGTAAAGTACGCTGCTGTTCCGCTGGCAAGTCACGTAACTCGCTGAACGGAGCCGCATGTTCAACCGCTTGCATGGCTGAACGATCAAAAGCACTGTCGCCGCTTGAAGAGGCCACGGACGTCGCTAATAGCTCACCCGATGGTCCAAGCCGTACCTGTATCGTAGCACTCATCGAGTCACTCGCTGCTGGCGGGATCAGCCAGGCCTGCTCAACGGCACGGCGCACGATATTGATGAAGCTATTGGCTGCTTGCTGTGCCTGTTGAGCATTGGCGGCCGCTTCTGCTTCTCCCGCGAGCTGGCGTTGCATGGCGGCTTCCGCCGCTTCTGCTGCGCGACGCTCTTCGGCTTCCCTTTGACGCTGGGCTTCCGCTTCACGAGCGCGCTGCTCCTCTGCTTCTCGTTGGCGACGAGCCTCCTCTTCGCGCTGACGCTCCGCCTCGGCCTCCCGCGCACGTTGCGCTTCGGCTTCTTCACGTGCTCGCTGCTCTTCGGCTTCGCGCTGACGTCTAGCCTCCTCTTCGCGAGCACGCTGCTCTTCCGCTTCGCGCTGACGTTGAGCTTCTTCCTCGCGTTGGCGCTGCTCCTCAGCTTCACGCTGGCGCTGGGCTTCCGCTTCTGCTCGGGCACGCTCTGCTTCGGCTTCACGCTGGCGCTGAGCCTCAGCCTCTTCGCGAGCGCGCTGCTCCTCGGCTTCACGGGCTTGGGCTTCGGCTGCCTGCTGTTCGGCTAACCGCTCCGCTTCTTCAGCGCGGCGCTGAGCCTCAGCTTCCGCCTCTGCTTGCGCCTGCTCGAGTGCACGGGCTTGTTCAGCCGCTTCGGCCTCCGCTTCGCGTTGCGCCGCTGCGGCGGCTGCTTGCTCCTCTGCGGAAGGCTCGTCGCTGGGCGGTTCTGGGTCGGGCGTTTCTGGCTCAGGGGCATTGTTCATGGCCGCCTGCTGCTCGGTGACTTGCTGGGCCTGATCAGTGAACGTTTCCGTGCTCACAAACGTGGCCTGCACGATCGAGGAGGAGTCAGGCTCGGCCGTCATGCTGGGTAGCTTGACCAAGCTAAACACAATGACCAGCAGGTGCACGGCAACGGCCAACACCGTTGGCCACGTATAACCAACATCTTGAGGGTCACGCGGTGGTTTCACAGCCATGTGCGACTCGCCCTTAACCATCTTGCGGCGGCTCGGAGAGCAGCCCCACATTGGCGACACCCGAGCGCTGTAGCGTGCTCATGAGCAGGACGATCTGCCCATAGGGGACGTTGCGGTCTCCCCGCACCATGACCGGTGTTCCCGGTCGGCGTTGTAGGATGGCCATGACCCGTTCCGACATCTCTTCGAGCGTCACGGAGGTCGAGTCCTCACCCAAAGTAATGAAGTAGCCGCCTTCGCGGTCTACCGAAATAATGATGGGGTCATTGTCTTCCGGTGTTTCGATAGGCTCAGAGGTGACTTGAGGCAGGTCGACCTGTACCCCTTGCGTCAGCATGGGGGCGGTGATCATGAAGATGACCAGCAGAACCAGCATGACATCGATGAAGGGAACGACGTTGATCTCCCCCATCGGCTTGCTCTTGCCGCTACGATTGAACGGACCTTGCATGGCAGACTCCCTTAACCGGCGCTAGGTTTGCCGTCACGCCCTTGCAGATTACGATGCAAAATCGCGTGAAACTCTTCAGCAAAGTCTTCGTATTTGCCCAACAGGCGGGATGCGTTATTGGATAAGCGGTTATAAAAAATAACGGCGGGAATCGCAGCGAAGAGCCCCATGGCGGTGGCAATCAGTGCCTCGGCAATCCAGGGGGCTACCGTGGCCAGCGTCGCCTGCTGCGTCATAGAAAGTGACTGGAACGATCCCATGATGCCCCAAACCGTGCCAAATAAGCCGATGTAGGGGCTGGCTGAGGCGACCGTTGCCAAAAATACGAGATGCTGGGTCAAACGATCCTCTTCGCGCGACCATGCCACGCGCATGCTGCGTTGAACGCCTTCCAGCACCGTATCTGCGCTGCGGGTCTTGGGCATGAGCCGATTGAATTCACGAAAACCTGCCTGAAAAATATGCTCTGCGCCGTGCCGTGGATCGTCCGCCGGAATTTCGCGATATAGCTCGTTCAGATCGACGCCCGACCAAAACGACTCTTCGAACTGGTTGTACTCTTGCTTGGCTCGGCGAAGCGCAATGCTGCGCTGAAAGATCACCACCCATGAGAGGATCGACCCCACCACTAGCAGCAACATGACCAGCTGGACGACCGTGCTGGCACTCATTATTAAGTGGGGAATGGACATGGTGTTATCGTTCACAGTTGCCCTCTTCAATCAATTGATGTCGTTATCGACGAAGGTGTGGTGTTAAGCGATGATGGCCACGCTTTCGGACGCAGAGTGGCTGCGTTTAGGCAGGCTATCTCGACTGTTGCGGAACACAAGAGTTCCTCGTCACGGCGCACTTGCTGCTCGAACGTCATGCGACAGCGCCCTTGTTGCGTAATTTTTGCCGTCACCGTGAGCGCCTCATCCAGCCGAGCGGGTTTGGCGTAGTGACAGGCCATGCGGTATACCACTAGCTGTGTACCTTCGTCTAGCAGCGTTTGCTGATCAAGCCCTAAATCACGTAACCATTCGCTGCGCGCCCGTTCCATAAACTTCAGGTAGTTAACGTAGTAGACAATTCCTCCCGCGTCAGTATCTTCCATATAAACCCGGACGGGGAGGCGAAACTCGTCGTTCATGGCCGACGCTCTCCTTCGACATCGATCGATTGTTCGTGGGGCGTCCGGTCGAAGTGTAGCCAAGCTTGACGGGTGACCACGCGCCCCCTAGGGGTACGCATCATTAGGCCTTGCTGAATCAAGTAAGGTTCGATGACGTCTTCGATGGTATCGCGCTCTTCGCCAATGGCAGCGGAGAGAGAGTCGACCCCTACCGGCCCGCCATCGAATTTATCGATCATGGCCAGCAGTAAGCGGCGGTCCATGTGATCCAGTCCGTGATGATCGACATTCAGCATGTTGAGCGCGGCATCGGCCAACGAGACATCGACCACGCCGTTCCCTTTGATCTCGGCGTAGTCACGCACCCTGCGCAGCAGACGATTGGCAATACGAGGCGTTCCACGAGAGCGCCGGGCGACTTCGATGGCTCCTTCACGGCTGGTTTCCACGCCAAGCAAGCGGGCGGAACGCGCGACGATTTCCGTCAGCTCTTCGAGGTTGTAAAATTCGAGGCGCTGCACGATGCCAAAGCGATCACGCAGCGGCGACGTAAGCAACCCCGCCCTTGTCGTGGCCCCTACCAGAGTAAAACGAGGAAGATCCAGCTTGATGGAGCGTGCCGCTGGCCCCTCACCGATCATGATATCGAGCTGAAAATCCTCCATCGCTGGATACAGCACTTCTTCCACCACTGGAGAGAGGCGGTGGATTTCATCGATGAACAGCACATCGCCGGGTTCAAGGTTCGTGAGCATCGCAGCAAGGTCACCCGCGCGCTCCAGCACCGGGCCGGATGTCGATTTCAACCCGACGCCCATTTCGGTGGCGATGATATTCGCCAGCGTCGTTTTACCTAAACCTGGCGGGCCGAACACTAGCGTGTGGTCCAGGCTCTCTTCGCGGAGCCGCGCCGCGCCAATGAAAATCTCTAGCTGCTCGCGAACCCGCGGTTGCCCAATATAGTCTTTGAGGTGTTTGGGACGAATCGCATGGTCGATGCGTACTTCGCCCTGTTCTGGCTCAGCGGCAATTAATCGGTCGTGTTCTAACATAGTGGCTCTTTTAAAGTGCTTGCCAATGCAGACTCATGATGTCCCCACAGATCAACCGGACATTCGCTTGGTCAATGCGGCTTTGATGAGCGCTTCGGTGCTCTGATTCGGATCAACATCAGCGAGCATTTTGGCCGCTTCGGTCAGCTTATACCCCAGGCTGACGAGGGCGGCCTCTGCGTCTGCCAACTGGTCTCTGGGCGGGGCGTGCCCACTCGTGGCTTCCATCGCCAACGGCGCGTCGCCGCCCTGCTCCCATTCGGGGAAACGATCACGCATTTCGATAATCAAGCGTTCCGCCGTTTTTTTGCCCACCCCCGGAAGCTTGGTCAGCGCTTTGCTGTCATCGTCTCGCACACAGCGCATGAAGGCGTCTTCATCCATGCCGGACAGAATCGCCAAGGCGAGCTTCGGACCAACACCGTTGACTTTGATCAACGCGCGAAACAGCGCCCGCTCATGGTCTCGCCCAAAGCCATAGAGCAGGTGTGCATCGTCCCGGATGGTGAGATGGGTATAAAGCGTTACTTGCTCGCCAGGGGCAGGTAGCGCCACGAACGTGTTCATCGACGCTTCGAGTTCGTAGCCCACTCCGTGAACGTCCACCACCATCCACGGCGGCTGTTTTTCCAGCAATAGGCCCGTTAACCGTCCAATCATGTGATGCCTCCCAGCCAATCAAAACAGCCGCCACTATAAAGCCACTCTGTACAGATGACCAGTAAGGCCTAGAGCCGCCAGCGTCCCGTGGAACGCCGTTTGCTGCGTGATGGGGTTGCCGCGACAAGCGCGCTCCCTGCGAAGGCGTGTGTGAGCGCAATGGCCAATGCATCAGCGGCATCCGCCTGGGGCGTTGCCGACAGGCCAAGCAGCGTCGTGACCATGTGCTGTACCTGGCTTTTATCGGCACCTCCCTGCCCGGTCACCGCTTGTTTGATCTGTCGTGCCGCGTATTCGGCAATACTCAGCCCATGGTTCGCCAGACAGACCAACGCCGCCCCGCGCGCTTGACCGAGTTTTAGCGCAGAATCTGCATTCTTCGCCATGAACACGCGCTCGACGGCAACGGCATCCGGCCGGTGCAGTCCGACCACCTCGCTAATGCCTGCGTAAATTTGTGCAAGACGCTGCTCCAACGCACCCTCCGCCGTGCGAATACAGCCACTGGCCACGTAGCGTGGCTTTATTCCCACCAAGTCAATCACCCCATACCCTGTGATACGTGATCCCGGGTCGATCCCCAAAATCCTGATCGTAGTGGGCGGCTGTCTCTCATCCATAGACGCTTCTCTTGGTAATGCCTCAAACAAAAACACCGACGCTAGGCGTCGGTGTTTGACTCGTCAAAGCGTCACAGCGGTCTTATTCGCCCGCCGTATCTGCCTTGGCTTTTTGACGTAAACGGATGTTCAGCTCTTTTAGCTGATCGGCACTGACCTCACCCGGTGCATCGGTCATCAAGCAAGCCGCACTTTGCGTTTTCGGGAATGCAATGACTTCACGAATGGTTTTTGCACCCGCCATGAGCATGACCAAGCGGTCCAAACCAAAGGCAAGGCCACCGTGGGGCGGCGCGCCGTACTGCAGCGCATCCAGCAAGAAGCCGAACTTCTCTTGCGCTTCTTCTTGGCCGATGCCCAAAATTTCGAACACGGTGCTTTGCATGGTTTGATCGTGAATACGAATAGAACCGCCGCCAAGCTCCGTGCCGTTGAGCACCATGTCGTAAGCGCGGGAGAGTGCTTTGGCCGGGTCGGCCTTCAACTCTTCCGGCGAACAAGACGGTGCCGTGAACGGGTGGTGGAGCGGGCTTAGGCGCCCATTGTCATCGGCTTCGAACATGGGGAAGTCAACGACCCACAATGGCGCCCAGGCTTGGGTGTAGAGGTCGAGATCGGCCCCCAGCTTGACGCGTAATGCGCCAATGGCTTCGTTGACGATACGCGCTTTGTCGGCACCAAAGAAGATGATGTCGCCATCCTCGGCACCCACACGGTCCAACAGCTCTTCGACAACGTTCTCCATGAACTTGACGATCGGCGACTGTAGACCATCCAACCCTTTGGCACGCTCGTTGACTTTGATCCAAGCCAGGCCTTTCGCGCCGTAGATGCCTACGAACTTGGTGTATTCGTCGATCTCTTTACGGGAGAGCTTGGCACCGCCCGGCACTTTGAGCGCCGCCACACGACCGTCGTCTGCGCTGGCAGGACCGGAGAAGACCTTGAAATCCACCTGCTGCATGAGGTCATCGACATCCGTCAGCTCCAGCGGAATACGCAGGTCGGGCTTGTCGGAGCCGAAGCGATCCATGGCTTCTTGCCAGGTCATGCGGGGGAACTCAGGAAGTTCGACGCTCAACACTTCTTGGAACAACTGACGAATCATGGCTTCGGTAATGCCCATGATGTCATTCTCTTCCACGAAAGAGGCTTCGATATCGATCTGTGTGAACTCAGGCTGACGGTCAGCGCGCAGGTCCTCGTCACGGAAGCACTTGGCGATTTGGTAGTAGCGGTCAAAACCCGCCACCATCAACAGCTGCTTGAACAGCTGGGGAGACTGCGGCAGTGCAAAGAAACTGCCCGCATGGGTGCGGCTAGGTACCAAGTAGTCCCGTGCGCCTTCGGGTGTGGCGCGAGTCAGTACCGGCGTTTCGATGTCCAGGAAACCCTGGTTTTCCAGGTAGGCACGAACGCTGTGCGAAATGCGTGAGCGCAGACGCAGTTTCTCGATCATGTCGGGCCGACGCAAATCGATATAGCGATGCTTCAAACGCACTTCTTCACCGACTTTGCCATGCTCATCCAGTTGGAAAGGCGGCGTTGCGGCGGTATTGAGCACCTCGACTTCTTTTGCCAGCACTTCGATCATGCCGGTAGGCATGTTGGGGTTTTGCGTGCCTTCGGGGCGCAGCCGAACACGGCCAGTAATACGCAGAACATACTCGCTGCGTGCACGGTCGGCATTAGCAAACGCCTCGGCGGTATCGGGGTCTACGACGAACTGGGCGATACCATCACGGTCGCGCATGTCGAGAAAGATAACCCCACCGTGGTCACGGCGGCGGTGAACCCAGCCGCAAACGGTGACCGTTTGATCCACCAATGTTTCGTTAAGCTGGCCGCAATAATGGCTGCGCATGTCACATCCTGTTCTGTTTCGTGGCAATTAAGTTGTCTTGGGCCATGGCCCTGACAGCCGCGGCTACGCCGCGGCGCCTTTGTTCGTTGACGTACTGCTGGTATCGCTTTTCGCACTACCGGCAGCTTGTCCATCGGCAGCAAGGTTCTTTTTGCTGCCTGTTTTGAAATCAGTTTCGTACCAACCGCCACCCGCTAAGCGGAACCCGGCTGCAGAGACCAAGCGCTCCAGATCATCTTGCTGACATGCAGGGCAGCTTTTTAACGGATCTGCGCTAATTTTCTGAAGTTTTTCCATGCGATGGCCGCAGGCCTTGCACTCGTACTCATAGATGGGCATGTTGATGGCTCCTGAAAAAGCTCAACTCCAACAGGTTTCGTCTTGTCAGTATCGTGGTTAACCCAACGTTACCAGGCTGACAATATGTGGCCTGTCAGGATAAATTCCAAGACTGCGGTCGATAGAGCGCTCATTATACCCTTTTGTGCCCCCTGCCGAGCAAGGCCAAGCGGCTTTCGGCAGTTAATGGAGAGAATAATATGTCCCAAGCGGTCATACTGGATGCCCAAAGCCTTGGCCCCGATATCGATTTGACGGCGATTCGCAATGCCGTCACGCACTTAGAGATCCATCAACAAAGCACCACGGCGCAGGCCTGTGAACGTTTGGCCAAGGCCGATATCGCCATCGTCAATAAGGTAAAGCTCGACGCCGAAACGCTCGCCCAGCTACCCTCGTTGCGACTCATCTGTGTGCTGGCTACTGGGCTGAACAACATCGATTTAGAGGCCGCCAAAGCGCATGGCATCGTCGTCAAGAACGTCTCGGCTTACGGCACGGCCAGCGTCTCGCAACATACGCTCATGCTCATGCTGTCACTGGCCAACCGCCTACCCCGCTACCAAGCGGACATTGCCGATGAAAAATGGCAGAACAGCGACTTTTTCTGCTTGCAGGATCATCCCACGCTGCAGCTGTCCGGCAAGCAACTGGTGATGGTGGGCCAAGGGGAGCTGGGGTCTGAAGTGGCGCGTCTAGCCGAAGCCTTTGGCATGCAGGTCACGTTTGCCGCCCGCCCAGGCAACGAGCAGAACGATCAGCGCCCATCCTTGGACGAACTGCTACCTACCGCCGACGTCATCAGCCTTCACTGTCCGCTGAACGAAGCAACGAAACACCTTCTCGACAAAGCGCGTCTCGCAAAGGCCAAATCGTCGCTCTTGATCGTCAACTGTGCCCGTGGCGGGATCATCGACGAAGTGGCGGCGTTGGAAGCTCTGCGCAACGGAGACATTGGCGGGCTCGCAGTCGATGTACTGCCTGCCGAGCCACCAAGCGATGGACACCCGCTACTGGATGCCCTGGCGAACGCAGAACCCCTCAATCTCATCGTGACGCCGCACAACGCATGGATAACCCCCGAAGCACGTCAAAATATCGTCGCTTTAACCGCTGACAACATTCGTGCATGGCAAACGGAAAACCATTGATTCGATGTCTAGGCACACCCGGCGTGTGCCTAGTACGTCGAAAAATGGTCAGGGGCGTGATGGTCAGCCAGCGTTTCAAGCGTAACGTGCGTAGCCTGCGCCCCTTCAGGACCTTGCCATAGCCATTGAGCAAGCTCAGATACCATCGCTGACTGTCCGCACATGAGCACTTCGACTCTGCCATCGGGCAAGTTCTTAGCGTATCCGGTAATCTCCCTCAACAGCGCTTGCTCCTGCGTGGCGCGCCGATACCACACACCCTGCACTTTCCCAGTGACGAAAGCGCGTACGCAGCATTGTGACATGGCTGACTCCTCTATCTTCAAAGCAGCTCTCGCTTGACCAGCACAGCGCTATTGCGTGGCACCAACGGGCGACCTCGTCGTAGTAATAACGAGCGCGTGAACGCTGCACCAAACAGCAGGATGAGAGAACTGTAGTAAACCCAGAGCAGAATCATGACCACGGACCCCGCAGCCCCATACGTCGAAGCCGTTGCGGTATAGGCCAGATAGATCGCGATCACGCTCCGCCCAATCGTAAACAGCACCGCCGTGACTACGGCGCCAATCAAGACATCCTGCCAGCGTAGCACGACATCCGGCAGTACTTTGAAGATCGTGGCAAATAGCAGAGCCACCATGGCTAAAGAGATCAGCGACTCGGCCGTTGTCGTCAGCAGACTCGCAAAAGGGAGTAGATCGTTGGCGGCATGCAGCATCCCTCTCAACATGACACCAAGCACTAATGACACGAGCAGAATAAAGCCAATCGAAAGAACCACGGTCAAAGAGAGCAGGCGATTTTTAACGAAAATGAGTGCGCTATTGCTGTTAGGTTTAGCGGTTACTCCCCAAATCGTATTGAGTGAAAACTGCATTTGAGCAAACACGGTCGTGGCCCCGACAAGCAATGCGATAAAGCCAAGCAGCGTAGGTAACACCCCCGACTCTTCGATACGCGACTGTGCGACCGCCTCTTCGATGGCAAGCGCCGCATCCGCTCCCAAGGTACCCTGCAGCTGCGCAACGATCTGCCCCTGGGCGGCCTCTTCTCCCAACACGACACCAATGACGGTGACCGCAATGATGACGGTCGGCGCCAATGAAAACAGCGTGTAGAAGGCCAGCGAACCGGCGTAGCTGAACGCATTGCGTTCGAGCCATAGTGACGTTGCATCTTGAACCACGTTCCACCAAAACGTGAGCGTTTTTTTCATCATGATGTTTCCCTTTCACGCAGTGCACAGCGTCCTTTTGCAACGCTTATATGATGACTCATGAATAAGCATACCCAATCAAAGCGTTGAGCGCAGGCACGATAGCATTGCAGGGATGTATGACGCCCACCATAATGGCGACGCTTCGCCCACTTGCTTCAGCTTTCAAGGACACTCAATGAACTCAGATGCCGCTCGAGCTATGACGTCGTACGACTTCGATTGCTTGGTGTTCATTGGTCGTTTTCAGCCACCCCACCTGGGACATTTGGCCATTATTCGTGAGGCTCTCAAACAAGCGCGACAAGTCATCGTCATGGTCGGCTCCTCCTGGCAAGCACGCTCATTGCGCAACCCCTGGCATTTCGATGAGCGTCAGGCGATGATTCGATCAGGGTTTGACGATGCAGACAATCAGCGGCTTGAAATTACGCCCCTGTTGGATGCGCTGTATAACGACGATGTCTGGGTGAGAGACGTACAGCGAAAAGTACGCGACTTAGCCGCCCCGACCAATGCACGGCTACCGCGTATTGGGCTGATTGGCGCAAGCCGTGGACAATCTAGCTACTATTTATCGCTTTTCCCCCAGTGGGAATCGGTCAGCGTGCCCTTGGTCGAGGGGATTTCAGCCAGCCAAATCCGAGAGCGATTGTTTCGCTCCCCTGGCGCTACCGATGACTACTTGAGCACCGGTGCCTACCACGACCTGCCCCCCGGCGTCGTAAAGAGCGTTGGCGATTTTTGTAAAGGCACTGCCTACCATCGGCTTTTAGAAGAGCAGCAGCTCTTAGATCAGTATCGACAAGCCTGGGCACAAGCCCCCTATCCGCCCATCTTTGTCACGGTGAACGCCGTGGTCGTCCAGTCGGGTCATGTACTACTGGTCAAGCGCACAGCAGCGCCCGGCAAGGGGTTGTTTGCTCTCCCAGGTGGGTTCATCAATCCCCATGAGCGCCTGCTAGACGCTTGCCTAAGAGAGCTGCGGGAACGACTGCGTCTGAAAGTTCCAGAGCCGGTATTGAAAGGCTCCCTGAAGGGCCAGCGCTTGTTCGATGAACCGCACCGAAGCTGGCGAGGCCGTACACTGGCCGAAGCGTTCTATTTTGCCCTGCGGCCCGATCAACAGTTGCCTCGCCTGAAACCCGTCAAGGGCGGCGACCATGCGCGCTGGGTTGCGCTGGCCGACCTAGAACCAGAAAGTTTGTTCGAAGATCACTTCTTCATTATTCAAAACTTTCTCGGACTACCGGCCGATTTCGGCTCTCTTTAGGGCTGCGCTCAGGCTTGCAAAAAGTCTCGCGGCAGTTTCATCATCTGCCTCCACAGCCTCTCTACCCCTGGTTTATGAACCAGCGAACAGCGATAGAGGCGAATTTCCAGTGGAATGTCCCAACTCTCATCGCCTGCCCGCACGAGTCTGCCCGTCTTTAGCTCCTCGCGAATGCAGAAGTCCGGAATCCACGCAACGCCCACGCCCTGCAGCACCATGCCTTTCAAACCTTCGGCCATCGCCGTTTCATAGACGGTTCTCAGCTTCATACGGAGCGGATCGTTTTTTAGCAGCATCCTTACACTGCGGCCTAGGAAGGCGCCTTGGGTGTAGGCGAGATAAGGTATCGAGCTATCACGCTGTAGAGAGAACTGTGGTTGGCCATGCTCGTCGGGTAGCGAGACCGGCAACATTTTGACTTTGCCGATAGAAAACGAAGGAAACACTTCTGCATCCAACTGCATGGTGGCGAAGGGATCGTAGTACGCCAGCATCAGATCGCAGTTACCCTCGCGGAGTACATGAATGGCCTCGCCGACGTTCATGGCGACCAAGCGCGTCGGCAACTCCCCCAGACCTTTTTGCAGTCTAGAGATCCACGGGGGATAGAAACTCAGCGCGAGCGAGTGCGCCGCGACGATATCCAGCGCTTCATTGGCAATCGACAAACCGCGCAAGTGGCTGAGTGACTCGTTCAGTTGCTCGACTAAGTTGCGGGCAGTCACTAAAAAAAGCTGCCCTTCTGAGGTCAACCCAATAGGGGTAGTGGATCGGTCGACCAGGGTGACGCCAACGGCCTGCTCCAAGGCCCGAATACGCCGACTGAAAGCGGGCTGGGTGACATGGCGCTGGCGAGCAGAGGCAGAAAAACTTCGTGTGTTAGCAAGAGCAACGAAGTCTTCAAGCCATTTTGTTTCTAGATTCACCCATGACTCCTATTGTTTGAACGCCTGGGGTTAGGTTATTTGGCTGGGAGAGACGTTTACTGTACGGGTGCCATTAAATAAGCAGCACGGGACACGACCTTTTTCCACATAGGGCGCTGGCTGACTTCATCGAGGGTCACTCGCCGACATTGCGCAAAATCGTTTTCCAGCATGGTGGCTACGTCGCGGGCAAAGTCTGCGCTGGGAATGAAGGCCGTGATTTCAAAGTTCAGTCGAAACGATCGGTTATCCAGGTTAACTGTGCCCACCGTGGCAGACGAGTTATCGATGAGCATGACTTTTTGGTGTAAAAAGCCAGGTTGATAACGGTATATTTTAACGCCTGCTTTGAGCATGTCCGGCAAAAAGGAGAACGCCGAGAGAAACACCAGCAAATGATCAGGCCGCTCAGGAATCATGACGCGTACATCGACACCGCGCATGGCGGCTAACCGCAGAGAGTCCTGCACTCCCTGATCAGGTACGAAATAAGGGCTGGTGACCCAAAAGCGCTGGTTGGCACTATGGATCAATTGCTGGACGAGCAAACCTGCGGTGTCCTGCTTATCGGCAGGTCCGGAGGGAACAATGACCACCTGCTGATTTTGCTGCGGATGGCTTTCAGCATGCCAGTTCAGCGTGATTACGTCCCCCGTAGCCCAGTGCCAATCCTCCCAAAAGGCTTCTTGCAGCCCTAAGACGCAGGGGCCTTGAACGTATAGATGGGTATCTCGCCAAGGACCATGCTTGGCACTTTTGCCAAGGTACTCATTACCGACGTTAAGGCCGCCAACCCACCCCTGCTTACCGTCCACCACCGCAATTTTGCGATGATTCCGGAAATTGAGCTGGAAGCGGTGTTTGAGTCCGCGTGACGAGCGGAACGGGGTTACTTCGACACCACGCTCACTCAGCTCGTTCAAATAGCCGTCATTGAGTTTGCGACTACCAATTTCGTCATAAAGAAAGTAGACGCGCACGCCACGCTCGACGGCCGCGATCAAATATCGATGAAGCTGCCTACCTAGCTCGTCGTCACGTACGATGAAAAACTGAATGAGCAGATAATCCTGCGCTTGCTCGATACCGGCGAACAAACTGTCGAAAGTCGCCTGGCCATCGACCAGCAGCTCGGAGCTATTGCCTTTCGTCAGCGGCATCATGGCTAACTGCTCGACGGCTTGAATATCGGTGTTCTCCGAATAGGCCACGTGAGGTTTCACGTTATGGCGATAGCGGACGAGCACCCGACGCAGCACTGAGTCTCTAGCGCCTCTAGCGGTGACGTAGCCATAAAAACGCGGCCGACCGAAGAGCCAGTACGCAGGCACTGCTGCATAAGGAAAGGTCAGCAGGGAAATGATCCAGGCTACCGCTCCTTGCGACGTTCGACTCGACATCAATGCCATCACGGCCGAGATCAATCCCAGCACGTGAATCAACATAATCCCTGTCCCTAACAACCAAGAGGTCATTCGCTATTCCTCGCCCACCCTTCGGAGTGACTTCTTATGTCTCATACACAGGAGCCCCGCTAGAACGGGGCTCCTGTCGTCATACCACGCCTATTTCACCAGCGTATCACGCTTTTTCGGCAATGATTTCTTTCCACTTGGCCGGGCCGGTTTGGTGAACCGACGTGCCTTGGCTATCGACTGCAACGGTGACGGGCATGTCTTCCACTTCGAATTCGTAGATGGCTTCCATCCCGAGATCCTCGAACCCTACGACTCGCGACTTCTTGATGGCCTGAGCAACCAGGTAAGCCGAGCCACCTACCGCCATGAGATACACGGCTTGATTATCACGAATCGCTTCGATGGCGGCTTGGCCACGCTCAGCTTTACCGACCATACCCAATAGTCCCGTCTCTTCCAACATCGTACGGGTGAACTTGTCCATGCGGGTCGCTGTCGTGGGCCCCGCCGGACCTACCACTTCGTTGCCAACCGGATCGACCGGACCCACGTAATAAATGAATCGCCCTTTCATGTCGACCGGCAACGGCTCCCCTTTGGCGATCATATCCACCATGCGTTTGTGGGCAGCATCGCGTCCGGTCAGCAGTTTGCCGTTTAGCAACAGGGTATCGCCTGGCTGCCAGGTTTTCACCTCTTCCGGCGTGACGGTATCCAAGTGGACACGCTTGACGTTATCACCCGTTTCCCGGGTGATTTCTGGCCAATCTTCCAGCTTCGGCGCTGGCAGGGCCACAGGGCCCGACCCATCCAGCGTAAAATGCGCGTGGCGGGTAGCAGCACAGTTAGGAATGATCGCAACGGGTTTGTTCGCTGCATGCGTCGGATAATCTTTGACTTTGATATCCAGCACGGTGGTCAAGCCGCCCAGCCCCTGTGCGCCAATGCCGCTTTTGTTGACCTTGTCGAACAGCTCGAGACGCAGCTCTTCGGCACGGTTACTGGCACCACGGGCTTGCAGTTCCTGAATATCGATGGGATCGAGCAGTGCTTCTTTGGCAATCTCCATTGCCTTTTCAGCGGTACCGCCAATACCAATCCCCAGCATGCCCGGTGGGCACCAGCCCGCGCCCATTTTGGGGAGCTGTTCCATCACCCAATCGACCACGCTATCGGAGGGGTTGAGCATGGCGAACTTCGATTTTGCTTCGCTACCGCCTCCCTTCGCTGCCACATGGATATCGACTTTATCGCCCGGCACGATTTTATGGTGGATGATGGCGGGTGTGTTGTCTTTGGTGTTCTGACGTTTGCCGTCAGGATCGGCCAGAACCGAGGCCCGCAATACGTTATCCGGCAACTGATACGCACGACGCACGCCTTCGTTGACCATGTCGTCGAGGCTCATTTCGGCGTCCCACGTGACGTTCATACCCACATGCACGAAGACCGTCACGATGCCGGTGTCTTGGCAAATCGGGCGGTGCCCCGTAGCGCACATGCGCGAATTGATCAAAATCTGCGCAATGGCGTCTTTGGCTGCCGGGTTCTCTTCCCGCTCGTAGGCCGCAGCCATGGCGTCAATGAAATCTTTGGGATGGTAGTAAGAGATGTACTGCAGAGCATCGGCAACGCTTTGAATCACGTCGTCCTGGCGAATCACGGTCATGGATTAACAGCTCCTCGGTTAACGTCTAGGCTGCAGCCTTAACGGCCGTCTAAGTGTGCGGGAAGTATACCGTATCGAGGCCCAAGGCGGCAGCCAATCCAGTGGCCTACCCGCTTGGTTCGTTTAACTCTTTGGTTGGAACATCGCGTAAAACAGACAAGATAACGGTATAAACTTTATAACGAAGGAGATTGCTGACACCGAGGGCACCAATAGAGTCGGCGGGACCCTACCGTCATGCGCTCGATCACACTGCCACAGCGATGGCACGATAATCCAGCGCGCTCGAACACGCTGAACCGCCATTGGCGGCGAGGCTCACCAGAGGCAATGGCTTGTTCGATCCACGCGTCCTGATTGGTGACGCCTGCTGTCCGGTAAGCCTTACGGGTAATATCGATGATATGGGAGGACAACACCGATAGCTGCTCACTCGTGAGGTCACTCGGACGCTGCTTGGGATGCAACTGGGAAAAGAACAGAATTTCAGAACGCAAATAGTTACCTAGGCCGGCAACCAGCCCTTGGTCGAGCAGCAGTGCCCCTAGACTCCTGCGCCTAAACGCCGGTAATAAAAGACGTTGCTGTACGTCGGCAGCACTGACCTGCTGGCTCAGCAAGTCAGGTCCTAAACGGGATAAAAACGGATGATGCGCCAGCCTCTCCTCTTCCCACAGCGACACATCAGACGCGCTGTACAGACTGGCGGCACGCCCATCTGCTACCAAACGAACCCGTAAGGAGCGCGACGTGTTAGGAGGCTTGTCGGCGGCGTGCAGCTTCCACACGCCGTAAAGCTGGTTATGGGAATAAAGCACCCGATGATCCGCAAAACGAATCAGCATGGCCTTGCCCCACGTATCCACCGCCGAGACGTTGACACCGATCAGCGAGCTGGCTTGGCTAGCAAGCTCGGGAAAGGCAAACCAGACATCCTCGAGAATTTTTCCACCAATCTGCTTTTCAATGCGATCCGCCGCTCGGCGGATCTCAGGACCTTCAGGCATCGGTTATCCTAGCGCCAGCTGTTTTTCTTTCATTTGATGAAGCTGGTCACGTAACCGTGCGGCTTCTTCAAATTCCAGGTTTTGCGCCGCTTCGAACATGGCATCTTCGAGTTTGCTGATGGCAGCCAGAAGATCCTGCTGGCCCATGGACGCCACATCGTATCCGCCCTCTGGCTCGGCCACTTTTCGCTCACTTCCCTTACGGCGATTGCCTTTCTTACCCGGCGTTTGGGCCGCTTCGAGAATGTCCGCCACGGAGCGTGTGACCGTCGTGGGCGTAATACCATGCTTTTCGTTATGCGCCATCTGTTTGGCACGACGGCGCTCGGTCTCGTCGATTGCTTTGCGCATGGAATCGGTGATTCGATCACCGTATAGAATCGCCTTACCGTTGGCATTACGCGCGGCACGGCCAATGGTTTGGATCAGCGAGCGTTCGGCGCGCAGGAACCCTTCTTTGTCTGCATCCAAAATGGCAACCAGCGACACCTCGGGAATATCCAATCCTTCCCGCAACAGGTTGATTCCCACCAGCACATCGAACTTACCCAGCCGCAGGTCTCGGATGATCTCGACGCGCTCGACCGTATCGATATCGGAGTGCAGGTAGCGCACTCGGATATCATGCTCATCGAGGTAGTCGGTCAGATCTTCTGCCATCCGCTTGGTCAGGGTCGTCACCAGCACCCGTTCACCCACCGCCGTGCGCAACCCAATCTCTGACAATAGATCGTCTACCTGCGAACTGGCCGGTCGTACTTCGATCTGCGGATCCAAGAGCCCCGTTGGCCGCACCACCTGCTCGACGATTTGGCCAGCGTGCTCGGCCTCGTAAGGTCCTGGCGTCGCAGACACGAAAATCGTTTGAGGTGAGATCGCTTCCCACTCCTCGAACTTCATCGGGCGGTTATCCAATGCGGACGGCAAACGAAACCCATACTCTACTAGCGTCTCTTTGCGCGAACGGTCGCCTTTGTACATCCCACCTACTTGGGGCACGCTCACGTGTGACTCGTCGATGAACAGCAGCGCATCATCCGGCAGGTAGTCGAAAAACGTGGGCGGCGGCTCGCCAGGAGCACGGCCAGAGAGATAGCGCGAGTAGTTTTCGATACCGTTGCAGTACCCCAACTCGAGCATCATTTCGATATCGTAAAGCGTCCGCTGCTCGAGCCGCTGAGCCTCTACCAACCGCTCGTGCTTACGCAGCCACTCCAAGCGCTCTTTGAGCTCTGCTTTGATGGCATCGATGGCTTCTAAAATGGTGTCACGGGGGGTCACGTAGTGAGACTTCGGGTAAATCGTCATGCGCGGTACTTGCCCACGTACGTCGCCGGTCAGCGGGTCGAACAAGCGAATGGAGTCGATTTCGTCGTCGAACAGCTCGACGCGCACCGCCTCTTCATCCGAATCCGCAGGAAAAATATCAATGACGTCGCCCCGCACGCGATAAGTCCCGCGACGGAAGTCCATATCATTACGGGTATACTGAAGCTCGGCCAACCGGCGCAGAAACGCGCGCTGGTCGATCATTTCTCCACGTGTGAAGTGAAGACGCATCTTGAGGTATTGGTCAGGGTCACCCAAACCATAGATCGCCGATACAGAGACGACGATCAGCGCATCACGGCGTTCCAAGAGCGCTTTGGTGGCGGAAAGACGCATCTGCTCGATATGGTCATTGATCGAGGCATCTTTCTCGATGAACGTATCCGACGAGGGAACGTAGGCCTCAGGCTGGTAGTAGTCGTAATAGGAAACGAAGTACTCGACCGCGTTATCCGGAAAGAACGATTTGAATTCACCATACAGCTGCGCCGCCAGGGTTTTGTTGGGCGCCATGACGATGGTAGGCCGTTGCAGTTGCTGTACCACGTTGGCCATGGTGAAGGTTTTACCCGAACCAGTGACCCCAAGCAGCGTCTGATGGGCAAGACCTGATTCCAAACCGCTGATCAACCCGCGAATGGCTGCAGGCTGGTCGCCCGCAGGCTGAAATTTTGACTGCAGACGAAATTCCTTGCTCATCGTTGCTCCTATTGGCAGGTGGGCCTACACGGTATGGGTGGCTATCTCGATCGTAGCCTGAGTCATCAGGCGTTGGATCGGGCAGCGATGGCTGATCTCTTCCAGCTTAGCGCGCTGCTCTGGATCGCTGATGCCATGAAGCTCTAACGTCACGTCCAGCTTGTAGAGGCCTTGGCGTTCGCCGCTGTCATCGCGCTGCACTTTGACGGTGATTCCTTCCAACGGCCACTGCTTGCGCTTGGCGTACATTTGGACCGTGATCGCCTTGCAGGTTCCCAGCGCAATATCAAAATAGTCATGGGGGTCTGGAGCGCTTTCGTCTCCTCCTACCACCGTGGGTACATCCGCGAAGAGGTCATCCATGCCGTTGACCTCGACGCGCTGACGAAAGGCGCTATTTCGTTCACTGATCACCACGATAGGCGGATGCATTTACGATACCTTGATGCGCAGGTTAAGTTTTTCAATGGCCTTGATCAGGACGTCACGTTTCGCGCGCCCCTCCACTTCCGCGCCGTAGCGACCTACTTCAGCACTATCGACGCCATCCAGCATCATTAGGGCGGTAGTGATTTTGTTGACTTGTTCGGCGGTGGTAACACCCTGAAAACTCAATGATTGAACTGCCATGGACCATCCTTACGAAGAAAAGGGTTTGCCTACATAGCGTCGCGGCAACCGACAACGACCATTACCTATGCAAACCTGATACAAAATGAAGAGTCTAGCATGCTGTCAAGCCCTTGCAATCCAACGAGTCTGCCCGCACTTTTACTGAACGAATGAATGAGCTGTTTTACTGGCCACTCTCATCGACGACTCTTATCTACGATGCTTACCCACAATGCTCAGGAGCGACCATGACCATGGAGAAGACGCCGCCCTCCAGCGCCGTACGTTTGAATCAGTATGCTGCGCTGGATATCAAAGGGGCCGATGCGGAGACATTCTTGCAAGGTCAAACCAGTGCGCAAGTGGGATTGGCGAACGGTACGTTTGCGCCACTCACCTGTTTTTGTACTCCCAAAGGCCGCATGTTGGCCAATGGACAGCTATATCGGCTCGCGACGGATCATTTTCGACTGGTTCTTGATGCCTCGCTGGCCAACGATCTGGTTCAACATCTGAAAAAATTCGCCGCTTTCTACAAAGCAGAATTAACAGTCGCTGAACACGTCGTTTTCGCAGGCGCCAACGAGCCATCCGACGACCTGGCCCATCATCTGAACGTGACGCTGCCCGAGCAGCCATACACCCACGCCACTAGCGCGTCAGGCACGGCCTTACGCCTCCCTGGGTCTCCCCGTTGGCTATTCATGTTCGAAGACGAGCCTCAAGACGTGGTGATAGACAGCGAGGCATTGCTCAACGCCTGGAAGCTGGCAGATATTCGTAGCGGACTAGCTTGGCTCACGGCCGCCCAGCAGGATCAGTTCCTGCCCCAAATGCTGAATTGGGAAGCCCTGGGCGGAATTAGTTTCAAAAAAGGGTGCTACACCGGCCAAGAGGTCGTAGCTCGCGCCCATTTCCGCGGGCAAGTCAAGAAGCGCCTCGTCCATGCCCGCGCCAACACCGCCTCATTGCCTGAGCTGGGTGCCTCACTGGTGGACGAGAGCGGTAAATCGTTAGGCGAAGTCGTCAGCAGCGCATCCAGCGACGATCAGCACATCGAGCTTCTGGCCGTGATGAACACCAAGGTGATGGAAGAAGCACTGAACGTATATTGGCAGGAAACGCCTCTTACCCTGCAGACGCTTCCTTATCCTATCGAGCGCTTGGACCCAGAGCAGTTAGCCGCTCAGCTTGCTCAGGAGTGATCGTTTAGCCCAAATACCCGGGCGGCGTTGTCACGGCTCGATGCCGCCACGGTCGATAAGCACTGCCCTCTCAGTTCGGCCACTACCTTGGCCACTTGCGCCACGCGTGAAGGTTCGTTGCGCTGTCCTTGATAGCCACATAGCGGCATATCGGGGCTGTCGGTTTCCAGCACGAACCCATCATCAGGCAAGGCTGCTACTACACGGCGCAACTTCTGAGCGCGCTCATAGGTCACCGCACCACCTAGTCCCAATATATAGCCCGCATCCAAAAACTTGGCGGCCTGTGCGTAAGAGCCAGCAAAGGCATGAACGAGTCCCGCTCGAGGTAACGCTTGCTGGCGTAACCGCTGGCTGACTTTGTCGTTGGCTTTGACGCAGTGAACCACAACGGGCAAACGACAGCGCTTGGCGATGGAGAGCTGGGCATCGAAATAGTGCCACTGAGCGTCAAGACTGTCCGTGAAACGACCATCGATACCGCATTCACCAATCGCCACCGGGCGGGTCTGAGGTGCGTCATAGAGCCGCTGATTGACCAGCGTTTCGAGAGCCGTCAAGTCATCCAAGTGATGCTGCTCAGTGAAATAGGGGTGAAGCCCTAGACAGATACGGACCTCGTCGCGCTCGCCAAGCGCCAGCACATGCGGCCAACGCTTGCGTACCGTCGCTGGCACGATGAAACGGGAGACGCCCACCGCCTTGGCTGCATCGATGACGGCGTCACGATCCGTTTCGAATGCCACGGCGTCTAGATGGCAGTGGGCGTCTATCAGCATCTAATCCCCCTTGCGGGTATTAATGCTCGCGCGTTGGCTGGAAGCGAATGTCTGGCCAACGCTCTTGGGTCATTTGCAGGTTGACCCGCGTCGGCGCGATGTAGGTCAAGTAGCCACCACCATCGATAGCCAGGTTGGCACTTGCCTTCCGCTTGAACTCTTCGAGCATTTTTGCATCGTCGCAGTACACCCAGCGGGCAGTTTGCACGTTGACGCCTTCATAGAGGCAGTCGACTTTATACTCTTCCTTCAAACGGTGAGCGACTACGTCAAACTGCAGTGTACCTACGGCCCCCAAAATCAGGTCGTTGTTATCCATCGGCATGAAGACCTGCGTGGCACCCTCCTCCGAAAGCTGCTGCAGGCCTTTTTGCAGCGCTTTCATTTTGAGCGGATCTTTCAAGCGCACTCGTTTGAAGAGTTCAGGGGCAAAGTGAGGAATGCCGGTAAAGCGCATATCTTCACCCACGGTAAACGTATCGCCAATCTGAATCGTGCCATGGTTATGCAGGCCGATGATATCACCCGGCCAAGCCTCCTCCACTTGTGAGCGGTCCGAGGCCATGAACGTCAGGGCATCGGCAATCTTGACGTCTTTGCCGATGCGTACGTGGCGCATTTTCATGTTCTTTTCGTACTTGCCCGAACAGACACGTAGAAAAGCGATTCGGTCCCGGTGATTCGGATCCATGTTCGCCTGGATCTTGAAAACGAAACCGGTAAAGCGCTCATCCTTCGCAGTGACTTCACGGGTATCGGTCTCACGAGGCTGCGGGGCGGGCGCATGCTCGACGAAGCCATCCAGCATTTCACGCACGCCGAAGTTACCCATCGCAGTCCCAAAATAGACTGGCGTCAGCTCGCCACGGCGATAGGCCTCTAGGTCGAATTCATGAGACGCGCCGCGCACCAGGTCGACCTCCATACGAAGCTCTTCCGCCTGCTCCTCGCCCAGGATGGCATCCACTTCCGGGTTATCCAGCCCCTCGATGCGCTTGTCATCCGGTATCCGGCTGCCTTGACCTTGGGTATATAGATGGATCACGTCGTTGTAGAGGTGATACACCCCTTTGAAGTGGCGCCCCATCCCGATTGGCCAGGTCATCGGTGCGCACTGGATATTGAGCACCGTCTCGACTTCATCCATGACTTCGATCGGATCGCGGATGTCGCGATCCATCTTGTTGATGAACGTCAGAATGGGCGTGGTACGTAAACGACACACTTCCATTAGCTTGATGGTGCGATCTTCGACGCCTTTTGCGCCATCGATGACCATCAGCGCAGAATCCACGGCCGTCAGGGTGCGATACGTATCCTCGGAGAAGTCCTCGTGACCTGGCGTATCCAGCAGGTTGACGATCCGACCGCCGTAGGGGAACTGCATGACGGAGGTTGTGACCGAGATGCCCCGCTCCTGCTCCATCTTCATCCAGTCAGACGTAGCATGGCGATCATTACGTTTGCTTTTCACCGACCCCGCCAACTGGATGGCATTTCCGAACAACAGCATCTTTTCCGTGATCGTGGTCTTACCGGCGTCAGGGTGCGAAATAATCGCAAAAGTACGGCGCAGCTCGGCTTCGCGCGCTATTTGGGCGTCAGACATGGAGTTCTCTAAGATGGTACAACGTGGTGACTTAAAACGTAGCGCCAAACCCTCGGCGTCGTATGCCTATGGTAACGCAACTCGGCTGCGACGGCATACCACCGCGTGCATGCCGCTGCGTTGTCAGGCCAGTGCTACGCAATCATCCATTGGCTTATTCCGCGCATAAAAAAACGCCGACAGTGTCGGCGTTTGAGGGCGACTCAATACAAGCCAAGAACGAGCCTCAGGCGTAGGTGTTGACCTGCGTGCCGACGCTGCCCTCTTGTGCCAGGCTTGGCTGAGCGCCGGTGTCAGCAGATGCCAATACTTCGGTGATTTGCTCGGCTTGAACGTCCAGCGCTTCGCGGAACATTTGCATCTGCGCTTGCTCAGCGGTTTGCGCCTGATTCATATACAGCGCCGTACTGACTGCATTGCTTGCAGCTACATCCATACTGCACCTCAGTCTATTGAATGACACTCTTAGCGTAGCAAACCCACACCACTGGGGCCACGTTTGTCGCTTGTCATTGTGTTACGAAATGAGACAAGCCGTTTAAAATCGATCTGCACGGAACGGCGTCATGTCGATGGCGGTTGGCTTCTGTTCCATCATGTCGGCAAGCAGCTGACCGGTCGCAGGGCCTAGTGTAAAGCCCTGGTGACCGTGGCCGAACGCGAGCCAGAGGCCGGGATGACGCGGCGCTGGGCCAATCACCGGCTTCATGTCTGGCAAACACGGGCGTGCGCCTTTCCAGGCGGCACTGTCCTTGCGCTCACCTAATGGAAAAATCGTCCGCGCAACGTTTTCAGCGGCACCCAGCTGCTCTTCATCGGCCGGCGATTCTAAGCGATCCAATTCAGCCCCGGTGGTCAGCCGTACGCCTGCATTCATGGGTGCCAGCAAATAGCCAATCTCGGCATCCATCAGCCAATAATTCAATGTCGCCCCTGGCTGGGTCGCGTAGTGCATGTGATAGCCGCGCTTCACAAACGTCGGGAAGTGATAACCCAGCGGCTTCATCCATTGCCCCGCCCAAGGCCCGAGCGCCATGACCACTTCATCGGCTTCGAACGTCGATTCCTGGGTCGTCACGCGCCAGCGCTCATCGATTTGAGTGACGCCCGTAATATCCGCCTGCACTAAGTTTCCGCCCATGGCCTCAAAAGAGGCGGCATAGGCGGCCACCAATCCACCCGGATCGGCGACCGTCCATGGGTCGAGCCAATGAATAGCACCAATGATCTTATCGCCCAGTTGGGGCTCCTTTTCACTCAACGCAGCGCGATCGAGCACGCTGAATTCGACGCCATAAAGCTCGCGCGCTTCCTCGGCCTCCTTGACGCGTTTGGCAAGCTTATCCTGGGTACGATAGATCTCCAGCCAACCCTCTTTGCGCACCAAATGCTCTGCCCCCGATGCTTCGATCATGGGTCCATGCGCCTCTAAACAGAGCTGAATCAACGAGGCGTACTCAGGCACGATTTTTTTATACAGCCGTGATGAGGAGTGGTGCCAATAGCTCAATAGCGGTGACGCCGCATTGACCATTCCAGCGGGACGATAACGGATATCGACACGGCGGTTTGGCAGTACGCTCAAGATAGTCTTCATATCACGAGGAAAGGGGTAAGGCCTCACCGCTTCACGCTGAATGATACCGGCGTTGCCAAACGAGGTTTCTCGTCCAGGCTGACGGCGGTCCACCAGCGTTACTTGATAGCCACGTTTTTGTAGCTGCCAAGCAACACTGACACCCACCATACCTGCCCCCAACACCACCGTTTGACGCGCCATTTTGATGCACTCCTATCGCTCTAAAAATCAATTCGCCTCATGCCGCCAGCAGCACGGATAACGTATTGAAAAATATCACCAATCAAAGCGCTTTTGCATAGTCACAAACACTGTTTTAACTCATTTTTTTAGTTTTTTATCTCGCATAAAGCGTAATAAAGGATGACTTTGCTAGCCACGGCATAACATTTGCTTAATGATCATTAGGCCCGTTTTGTTAGATCCAACGTTTCGCTGCGCAGCAGGCCGAACGCTGCATTTACAGGCAGCATCTCGCGATTCCCTGCACCAATTAAGTGCCTGCATTGCACCCAATCAACACAAGGAACACACCCATGATCGATAGCTTTGACACCACTCTGATCGACACGCTTTGGGTGCTTTGGGCGGCCGCGTTGGTATTCGTGATGCAAGCCGGGTTTCTCTGCCTGGAGGCAGGCACCACACGAACGAAAAACGCCATCAACGTCGCTATGAAAAACCTAGCGGATTTTGCCATTGCCGTCAGCGTTTTCTGGCTAGCCGGCTTTGGCATGATGTTTGGCGCCTCTCAAGCGGGATGGTTGGGCAGCTCGCTGTTTGGTTGGCAGCTCGAATCGACCGACACCTGGCTAATGACCGTTTTCATCTTCCAAGCGATGTTTTGTGCCACCGCCGCGACCATCGTGGCCGGCGCCGTCGCTGAACGAATGCCGTTCCTCGGCTATTTATGGACCGCGTTTTGGATTGCGCTCTTGATTTACCCCGTTTTTGGCCACTGGGCCTGGGGCGGCTTGTTAGGAGGCGCGCCGGGATGGCTGGCGTCGCTTGGATTCATCGATTTTGCCGGTGCGACCGTGGTTCACAGCGTTGGCGGCTGGGTGGCACTCGCGGCGGTACTGGTCATCGGCCCCCGCCGGGGACGTTTTCAAGTCGATAAGCCACCCACTGCATTTCCAGCAGGTAATTTGCCACTGGCAATGCTTGGGGCGCTGTTCATGGTACTTGGCTGGTTTGGCTTCAATGGTGGAAGCACGCTCGCTCGTAAGCGTTCATCCTACGACGTAGTTGACCTACTTCACGTCACGCAGAGGCCTAAGTAACTCCGGCGAGACCTTGTACTGTTTCCTGCCTTCCTCGCCCAGCACGATCACACTCTTGCGGTTGATCTTGGTGACGATCCCCAACACCGGTCCTTCTCGGCCTTCGAAGGTCACTTTCAGACCAACCCGCAACCGACTCAAGGCTTGCAGGGTTTCCTGTTCTTGCAGTTCATCAATGCGCTGGCAGATGTACTGGTTCAGTTCCAGCAACTCGTCGATGCTCATGTCCTCAATGCGCATGGACGACCTCCACCGGTGTGAGTTGCGTGGCTTGTCGGTCCGGATGACGGGGATCGATCAGAGCCCGTAGCGGATTCTCGGCGAACCGGATTTTCCAGCGCCGCGGAGTCAGGTTCGCCACTTCACTGGCGGGATGCTGACTGACGCGTTGCAGCACGTCCACCAGGTAAGTGTAGGGGTTAATATCGTGCAGCTTGCAGGTGCTGATCAGGCTCTGGATGATGCCCAGGTGTTCCGCGCCCAGTTCGGTCCAGCAGAACATCCAGTTTTTCTTGCCCATTGGAATGGGGCGTAGCGCCCGTTCCAGGTGGTTGGTGTCTGGCTGCACGTCCGGGTTTTCCAGGAACACGGTCAGGCTCGCTTCGCGACCGAGCACGTAGTTCAGGGCCTTGGTCAGCGGGTCGCTGGGCACGAGGCCGCCTTGTGCCAACTGATCCCGGCACCACTGGAAGAAGCCGCTGACGACCGGCTTCGCATGGTCCAGCCGGTATTGGCGCTTCTTCTCGCCGGTGAGCTCCTTTTCCTTAATGGTATCTTCAATCTGGTACAGCTTCGCGATCTGTTGCAGGGCTTCGGTGGCCTTCTCAGGATGATCCTTTTGGGCCTCAACGAAGCAACGGCGACTATGCACCCAGCATTGAGCATGAGTAATACCTTTCTGGGCCGCGGCATAGCGGGCATATGCGGCATAACCATCGCTGATCAGAGTGCCACTGAATTGGTCGTTCAGAACCTGCTCGATGTGCAGTCGGCCCCGACTGTTCGAGTAGGTAAACACCACTTCGTCGTCATCACCGTATAGGGGCCAGAACCAGCCTGTTTTCATCTTGCCTTTCTGCGGGCCTGCCCGGCCCTGGTGGCCCGCTTTGATGGGTGTTTCGTCCATGGCCAGCACCCGGCTGCGCAGCACGTTGTCGGTCTGGGCGTCCACAATGGGCCGAAGCAGGTCGATGGCCCGCTTCACCAGGTTCGTCAGGGTGCTGCGGCTGAGGGTAATACCCGCTTGTTGAATGCGCTGGTGCTGGCGATACAGCGGCAGGTGGAACTGGAACTTGTCCACCAGCAACCCGGCCAGCAGGCTGACATCGGCCAGGCTGTTGTCCAGCACGTTGAACGGGGCTGGCGTCGTCACAGGTTTTGAGTCAGTGCCCTTACGACGGAACACCGGGCGTTCGCATTTGAGCACCACATAGCTGGAGGCGCGCTGGGCCAGGCGATAAGTCGTTTTAGTGCCAATGATGTCGTACTGGTCGGCGTCCGGACCGGTCAGCTCCGGTGGCAGGTGTTCAATGACTTCCACCGGCACCCCGGCAGTAAAGCGCAGGCCAGTGTCGTTCAGACAATCGTCGTCCCGCTGCTTCTTGCCGGTGCCGCGCTGGTAAGCCTTAATAGTGCGTTTTTCTTCATCGGCAGGCTGTTCCGGTCGCGGTGCCTCCTCTGGCTGGAACAAGCTGTCCTGCCCGGGCAGATCGACCACCTGCTTCTCGGATTTGGGGCCGAACAGCTGCTTCTTGAACCAGTCTAACTGGTGTTTCAACTGCCGAATGGATTCCGCCTGGGCCTCCAACTGCTCCCGCAACAGTGCATTCTCCTCGGCCAGAGCCGAGGAGGAAAGTGTACCGGGAGAAGAAGCTGAAGCCGTTGAATTCATGGCCGATATTATACCGGAACTCTGTCTTCTATACCCCTCGAAAACGCTTGAACTGGCGGTATTTCTGCACCTCAATGCCGTCAATCAGCAGCTGCAAATCCGTCAGGGTCAGGGTTCGCTGACCGGAGGCGGATAACGGCACCCGGAACTGGCCCTGCTCCAGGCGCTTGGCCCACAGACAGTAACCGGTGGCGGTAAAGTAGAGCATCTTCATCTGGGTCTTACGGCGATTGACGAAGACAAAATACTGACCGCTGAGGGGGTCGTGCTTCAATTGATTCCGAACCAGGGCGCTCAGGCCCCGGAACGATTTGCGCATGTCGGTGGGCTCGGTGCACAGCCAGATGCGCGCCTGGCTATCGAGCCCGATCATCCGTTCTGGCTCAGCCGCAGTTCGACGCCGTTGCCCAGGCTCAGCACAATGTTCCAGCCTGGGCCGGACTGCGCCGCACCCATCAGAGAGGACAGGTCCAGAAAACCGGCTTCGCCGGAATCCGCTGAGTCACCGGCCGCCTGATCGGACAGGCGCTTGCGCCAGTTACAGAAACTGGCGTAGCCGATGTTCTCTTGTTTGCAGAACTTCGAAGCTGACAGACCACTGTCACGCTGCTGATTGACCAGAGCCTGCCACTGTTCGGGTGTGCGGTGCTTTCTCATGGGGGTAACCTCGTGTTGGAAAGTGTGAGGTTACTGTAGGGCGATTTTCAGCAGGGTGGCAGAACGTCGTGGAATGAACGCTTACGCTCGCTCTGGATGGCTCGGTGCCTGGAATTATTGCCAATACCGTGCTGGGCGCCGTGGGGGGCATTTTATCGGCCATGCTAGTGGGCTGGCGGGTTCGGCGCTATGCCGATGTGATGTACGCTATCAATGGCGCCATTGCTGGCTTGGTGGCAGTCACGGCAGGTGCCCATGTGCTCTCATTGACCACGGCATTTCTCATGGGCGGCGTGAGCGGTGTGCTCATGGTGCTGGCCAACGAATGGCTGTTGAAGAAGCAGATCGATGACGCGGTGGGCGCGATTCCTGCGCATTTGGTCAGCGGCATCTGGGGCACGCTTGCCCTACCATGGCTGGCTGACCTCTCTCTCCTCGATCACCCCCTCGGTCGCGCCGATCAGTTCGGTATTCAGCTATTGGGTGTGGCGGCCTGCGGTGTGTGGAGTTTTGGGATTGCATGGCTGCTGTTTAGCATCACTCGCCGCTTCCTGCCTTTGCGTGTCTCGAAAAACGCGGAAAAAATGGGGCTCAACCTTGCAGAGCATGGCGCCAAAAACGAGCTGCATCAGCTGCTCGAGCACATGCGTCAACATGAACGGCAGGGGGACATGCACCAGCGCATCGAGGCAGACCCGTTCACCGAGGTAGGTGAAATCGCCGCTAGTTATAATCGCGTCTCGGCAGCGCTGGAACGTGCAGTCGGACACACCCAGGTCATGCTGCGTAACCTTCGTGATGGCGTCGTTACCTGGCAAGCCGACGGCACGCTGACGGGACTGAACCCAGGCGCAGAAGCACTGTTTGGCGTGGAGGCGAAGCAGTGGGTCGGGCGTCCTGTCAACACGCTACTGCCCAATAAGCTGCTCACGCCTGGCGCAAAGCATGAAATCAAACTGCGTCTGCATGACCAGCAAGTCCGCTATTTAGAGATCCAAGTAAGTGAAGGCGCTGCGGGCTCTGTTTCTGAGTGCTCGGGCATGGTCCGGGACATCACCGAGCGTAAACAGCTTCAAGAACAGTTGAACCGGGAGCGAGATTTGGCACGCACCACGCTAGCGTCTATAGGCGATGGTGTCATCACGTGCGATGCCAGCGGCAGTGTGACTTTTCTTAATGCCGAGGCAGAACGGCTCACGGGGTGGACACTTGCTGACGCCACCAACAAACCGATTCAGACAATCTACTCACTTCGTGATGAGCTAAGCGACGAGCCCATCAGCAATCCGGCGCGGCAGGTACTCACCCAGCATCGGGCCGTGCACTTCAGTGAACACTGCCAGCTGCTGCACCGCAACGGCAAACGTTTTCCCATACAGCATAGCGCCGCGCCCATTCGTTCTCGAGGCGGCATCACGCTGGGCGCAGTAGTGGTGTTTCAAGACGTCAGTGTGACACGGCAACTCTCGGAGCAGCTCAATTATCAAGCAACCCACGACAACCTCACGGGGCTAATGAACCGGCGAGCCTTTGAGGCACTGCTGACCAAATTGCTCGCCCAGGAAGAGGAGTACCATCATGTGCTCTGCTACTTGGACCTGGACCAATTCAAGATCGTCAACGACACCTGCGGCCATTTGGCAGGCGATGAACTACTTCGTCAGGTCTCCATGAAGCTGAAAGCCCACGTGCGCCACAGTGATACCGTGGCTCGATTGGGCGGGGATGAATTTGCCCTGGTGTTGCCCCACTGCCCACTGGACAAAGCCAAGATCATTGGTGAGGCGGTTCGCCGAGATATCGAGCACTTTCGCTTTGCATGGCAAGGACATACCTTCGGTATTGGCGTGAGCATCGGCTTGGTCACGATCACCTCGGAAAATCCCATGCGCTTGTCGGACACGCTGCACGCAGCAGACGCCGCCTGCTATACCGCCAAAGAGGCGGGCCGAAACCGCCTTCACTGCTATCAACCCGACGACCATGCACTATTAGAGCGCCATGGCGAACTGCAGTGGGTTCAACGTCTGCAAAATGCCCTGGATAACGACACGTTTCGGCTATTCGCACAACCCATCAGCGCGGTATGCGGCCAAGGCCCAGGTTATCGAGAGATTCTGCTACGCCTGGAGGAAAGCGGTACTCTCATTGCTCCCGGCAGTTTCCTGCCGGCGGCAGAGCGCTACCATTTCATGCCGCGTATCGATCGCTGGGTGATTCGCAATACGCTTGCCTGGCTCGGCGATCGTCATCGCTGCGCAGATGGCCAAAGCGTGGGCCACTGGGGAATCAACGTATCGGGAGACTCTCTATCGGACAGCGATTTTTGCCAAGAGCTGATTCAGCAAGTGCGCCGGGCCAATCTTCCTGAAGGCACGCTGTGTTTTGAGATCACCGAAAGCGCTGCGATTGCGCAGCTCTCGAAAGTAAGCGAATTAATTCAGTCACTGAAATCGTTGGGCTGCCGTTTTGCCCTCGATGACTTCGGCACCGGGCTATCATCGTTTAGCTACTTGAAGCAGCTTTCCGTCGACTATCTCAAAATCGATGGCAACTTCATTCGTAACATTCACCATGATCCCATCGACCGCGCGATGGTAGAAGCGATTCATGCCGTCGGCAAAGCCCTGCATATCGATACGGTCGCCGAATACGTCGAGAATCCATCGACGTTAGACATGTTGCATTCGCTGGGGATCGATTATGCGCAGGGATACTTATTGGGAAAACCAGAGCCCATCACCGCTGCCGCCAATGGACGTATTAAAGTCATGCCGCGATAAGAAAACGGGGTAAGAGATAATAAGAAAATAAAACAACTTAGGGAGGGATTAAACAAAAAAAGAATAAAAGAAAAGTCAGGTTAATGGGGTGGATGATGGGGATCGAACCCACGACCACCGGAGCCACAATCCGGGGCTCTACCACTGAGCTACATCCACCACAACCTGTAAACCGTTCGCTAATTGCCAATGGGGTGGATGATGGGGATCGAACCCACGACCACCGGAGCCACAATCCGGGGCTCTACCACTGAGCTACATCCACCACTGACAAAAGCAAGCTTGAAAATATCCAACTGGAAACAAACACAGAGAAGTATTTGATTGGCACGCCCAGCAGGACTCGAACCCGCAACCTACGGCTTAGAAGGCCGTTGCTCTATCCGGTTGAGCTATGGGCGCACATGATGTATCCAGAGAATACGGATGAGCACTTGACCACAACCAAAGTTTGGAGAAGCAGATTAACACCTTCCGTGCTAGGTACATGGTCGGGATGGAGGGATTCGAACCCCCGACATCCTGCTCCCAAAGCAGGCGCGCTACCAGACTGCGCTACATCCCGATTACTTACCTTAGACGTTGCTGCGTGTCCCGTCTCAAGCGAGGCATATATTACTATTTCTAATTTTAAAGTCAACACTTAAAGTGATTGATTCGATAGGCGCTTTGCCTTGTCGCCCTACCATGCGAAAATTACTCCCACTTTAAAGCGCGTCCTGTGACTGCGCGTGTCGTTTGCTTCGCTTTCCAACCTCATAGGGATTTCACTACATGACCGCCCAACTCATCGATGGTAAAGCCATCGCCGCTAATGTCCGTCAACGCGTGGCCGAGAAAATTGCGGCACGCCAGCAAACCGGCGCTCGCGCCCCCGGACTAGCCGTTGTTGTGGTCGGTGAAGACCCCGCCTCACATGTGTATGTCAACAACAAGCATCGTGCTTGCGAACAGGCGGGTATCCTCTCTTTTCAACACGCTCTTCCTGCCGATACGACGCAAGAGGCATTAGAAGCGCTGGTTGATCAGCTCAATGCAGACGCCACGGTAGATGGCATTCTGGTACAGCTCCCCTTGCCAGACCATTTGGATGCTCGCCCCATTCTCGAGCGTATCCGTCCGGATAAAGACGTCGATGGTTTTCATCCCTATAACTTGGGCAGGCTGGCGCAGCGCCTTCCTTCTCTGCGCCCCTGCACGCCCAAGGGCATCATGACCATGCTGGCGCAAAGTGGCATCGCCGTGCGCGGCATGGATGCCACCATCGTAGGCGCTTCAAACATCGTCGGGCGGCCAATGGCGTTGGAACTGATGCTAGCGGGCTGCACTACGACAGTATGCCACCGCTTTACCCAAGACTTGGCCAGCCATGTCAGTCGCGCCGACTTGGTCGTGGTGGCGGTGGGCAAACCGGGGATCGTCAAGGGTGAATGGATCAAACCCGGCGCCGTAGTCATCGATGTAGGTATCAATCGTCAGGAAGATGGCACACTGGTGGGTGATGTCGATTTTACGGCGGCGGCCGAGCGCGCCAGCCACATTACGCCGGTGCCGGGAGGCGTTGGCCCGATGACGGTCGCCACCCTGCTTGAGAATACGCTGGAAGCCGCCGAGCATCACGATCAGGCGTCTTGAAGAACGCCCCTCACCGAATACTCATTCGCACCATGATGGAGAAGCCCGTGCAACGCATTGGAATTATTGGCGCTATGGCGCAAGAAGTGAAGCTTCTAGCGGGACAGCTCGAGAACGCAGAACGCTACGAACATGCCGGGTTCGTCTTTCATACCGGCACGCGACATGGCCTCGACATCGTCATTCTGCAGTCGGGTATCGGCAAAGTGAACGCCGCCGTCGGCACGGCGATTCTGTTGGAGCGTCATCAACCGGACGCCATCATCAACACCGGCTCGGCAGGCGGTTTTGCCACCGACCTAGCCATTGGCGATGTCATCATTTCCGATGAAGTCCGCCATCACGATGTGGATGCAGTGGTCTTTGGCTACGAAATTGGCCAGGTGCCGGGCATGCCACCGGCGTACCATGCCGACAAGCGCCTGCGTGACATCGCTCGTGGTGCCATTGCCGCCCTGGGAGAAGTCAACGTGCGCGAGGGCATGATTGCGACGGGCGATGCGTTTATGTCCGACCCTGAGCGGGTAGCCGCCACGCGCGCGCAGTTCCCTACCATGCTCGCCGTCGAAATGGAGGGCGCCGCCATTGCCCAGACGTGCTATCTCTACGACTGCCCGTTCGTGGTCATTCGCGCCCTTTCCGACATTCCCGGAAGCGGCGATAACCACCTCTCTTTCGAGCAGTTCCTCGATATGGCCGCCGACCACTCTTCCCGCATGGTAGATCACATGTTGCTGGCATTAGGCGGTCAGTAAATCCTATGCGCTCGTGGAGTCACCGCCACGATCAAAAAAACGGAGCCTCATTGGCTCCGTTTTTTTATGACGCACTCACACGCTTATGGTTACTTTTTCATCGCCCAGGCAAGTGTTTCACCTGCCAGTAACGGCACGATGGTTTGACCAGACGCATAGGGATAGCTCGCCGGCAGCGTCCACTCGCGCCGCTCAAGCGTAATGGCGTCTGCGTTCGGCGACAGGCCATAAAACCGCGGGCCGTTAAGACTCGCAAAAGCCTCCAGCTTATCCAGCGCCTGCATCTCCTCGAAGGCCGTCGCATAAAGCTCGATGGCGGCAGGCGCCGTATAAGCACCGGCACAGCCACAGCTCGACTCTTTGTCACCCTTTGCATGGGGAGCACTATCAGTGCCCAGGAAGAATTTGGGGCTACCGCTGGTGGCGGCTTTCAACAAAGCCTGTCGATGCTGTTCGCGCTTGAGGATGGGAAGGCAGTAATAGTGAGGGCGAATACCGCCTGCCAGCATTTTATTGCGATTGAAGAGCAGGTGGTGGGCAGTAATCGTGGCGGCTACGTTGTCAGACGCGCTGGCGACGAACTCCGCAGCCTGCTGCGTGGTGATGTGCTCGAACACCACTTTTAGTTCAGGGTGTCGCGCCAGCAACGGCTTCATAACACGCTCGATGAACACCGCTTCCCGATCGAAGATATCGATCTCGTGGTCGGTGACCTCGCCATGTACCAGCAGCGGCATGCCCAGCTTTGCCATCATGGCAATGGTGGCATCGCAGTGGGCAATGTCCGTCACTCCCGAGGCAGAGTTGGTCGTGGCCCCTGCCGGATAAAGCTTCACGGCTTTGACGATGCCACTCTCGACGGCACGCTCTATCTCCTCGGGCGGTGTCGTATCCGTGAGGTAGAGAACCATCAGCGGCTCAAAAGTACTGCCTTCGGGTAGCGCGGCCAAGATGCGTTCGCGGTAAGCTACTGCCTGCTCTGTCGTGGTCACCGGTGGCTTTAGGTTCGGCATGATGATCGCACGACCCATTTGCGCAGCAGTATGTCCCACCACGGCATTGAGCGCCTCGTCATCACGTAAATGCAGGTGCCAGTCATCAGGGCGGGTCAGGGTAATAGCGTCCACGGCAAATCCTATTGGTCTTGGGTGAAGGGGGCTGCGAGCTGCCACAGTATACCCAATACGCCGATCGGATAAATCCGTGCGTGACCCCCACAGGTCCGCGCAAGTGTCGTATCATGGCGGCACGCTGTAAGATCAAGGATTCGGTTGTTTATGCAGAACGTACGTCGCTATGCGGATTTCATCGCCAGCTTGGAAGGTTTGGCGTGGCTGGGACTCGCATGGTCCATCTCCTTTTCGATGCATCGACAAAGCACCGAGCCAACGCTTGCGGTGCTGTTCATCGTGGCTACGCTGGTACTCTTTAGCTGGGCACATCGCCCGATGCGCTACTTGCTGCGACGCTATCACATTCGAAAGCGCCGAACCGATATGTGGATCCACACGCTCGCTCTGCCGCTTTTGCTGGCCATGTTTTTTCATATCATGCTGGAGGCGCTACTAGGTTCGGCTTGGCTGCCTCCCAAAATGCTACTGTTCAATCTGTTAGCGTCTGCCGGCTGGATGACCTTTGTCATGACCCTCTTCATTAAATTCGTCATTCATAGCGTCAAAACATCGAGCAAATAAGCCAACCCATGCCCACTGCCCTACCCTTACCGCTCTCTACACCCAATCGAAACCTGGTTCGGCTCACCATCGTTAGGGGAATTACCTGGACGGGTTTTTTGATGGCGATCATTGTCGGCATCGAGCTACTCGCTTTCGACCTTCCCGTCACCGCCGTCGTGAGCGTCGTGATCGCAATGGGGCTGCTGAACATTGCCACTTGGTGGCGTTTGGGGCGCCCCAAAGCCGTTGGCCACGGTGAGTACTTGTCTCACTTGCTGGCCGATATTGCCGGGCTCACCCTGCTGTTTTACTTTTCGGGCGGTTCTACGAATCCGTTCATTACGTACTACTTGGTGCCCGTGACCATTGCAGCCGCAACGCTGCCCTGGCGCCACGCCTGGATCATTGCGGCCTGCGCCATGGGTGGTTACAGCTTCTTGATGTTTGACTACCACCCCATTCCACAGCTGGGTCATATCAGTAGCGAAGGTCCGCTCAGCCTTCACATCCTGGGCATGTGGCTCAACTTCGGGCTGTCGGCTGGGCTTGTCACGTTTTTTATCTATAAAATGGCTCACGCGCTGCGCAGCCGCGATAAAGCCCTCTCCCGCACGCGGGAAGCCGCTCTGCGTAACGAACAAGTGCTGGCCGTTGCCACACAAGCGGCGGGCACGGCCCACGAACTTGGCACCCCGCTGTCGACGATGGCGGTGCTGCTCAAAGAGATGCAGGCCGACGCAGCAAAAGGCAGCGCGCTGGAGGAGGATATCGCGCTCTTGCGACAGCAGGTCGATATCTGCAAATCGCGTTTGCAGCACCTTGTCACCAATGCCGATCGTCGCCGCATGGCCGAACCAGAAGTGCTGGATGCCGAAGTGTGGCTTGCTGGGGTGGTGCAGCGTTGGCTGGTGATTCGACCCGACGTGAGCCATCGCTTCGATGTGGCCGAACGGCGCGGCCGCCCCTGGCTCGCCGTGGATGCGACGCTCGACCAAGCGCTAACCAATTTATTGAACAATGCTGCAGACGCCAATCCAGAACACATCGCCATACGCTTGGATTGGCAAGATGAGAGCGTCATTATCGATATCCGTGACCACGGCCCAGGGGTGGCCATGTCGATTGCGGACCAGCTAGGCGACACGTTCGTCTCGACCAAAAGTAAAGGAATGGGCATCGGCCTGTTCCTCACGCACGCCACGATCAACCGCTTCGGCGGAGGCGTGAGCCTCTATAACCATCCCGAGGGTGGAACGTTGACCGAGGTCACCCTGCCGCGCTGCTCAGCACCCAGTTAAGCTGAGACAGCAGCGATTCAGACTAACGAGGGTAGTATGCAGAACCAAGAGCAGCGTCTGCTAATCGTCGATGACGATGAAATGTTTTGTCACGTATTGAGCCGTGCCCTGGCCCGGCGAGGCTTTGACGTCAAGGTGGCACACGATGCCGATCAAGCGCTGAGCATCGCGTCGCACTTCATGCCCACCATGGCCACACTGGATTTGAAGCTGGAACATAGCTCTGGACTCAAGCTGTTACCCGACCTCCTCTCCACTGTGCCTGGCTGTCGTATCGTGGTGCTGACCGGCTACTCAAGCATTGCCACGGCGGTCGAAGCCATCAAGCTGGGCGCCATCAATTATCTGTGCAAACCAGCGGATGCGGATGATGTGATGGCGGCCTTCGAACACCCCGACGCCGACCCCAACGTCGAGCTGGCAGATAATCCACCCTCCATCAACCGAATCACCTGGGAGCATATTCAAAAAGTGCTGCAGGAACACGATGGCAATATCTCGGCCACCGCCCGCGCGCTGGGCATGCACCGACGCACCCTTCAGAGAAAGCTACAAAAACGACCGGTACGTCGCTAAGCAACATCGCCTGCCACTTTAGGTGGCAGGCGAGTCGGCTGGCTCAGTGAGCGGTCCAACCAAGATCGATGTTCCAGCTCGCACCGGTGACCGCGCCCGCCGCATCGGACGTGAGGTAAGCCACTAGTTGAGCCACTTCGGAAGGTTCGATTAGCCGCTTGACCGCCGCATTCTTGAGCATGATCTTCTCGATGACTTCTTGCTCGTCCATTCCATGCAGCTTGGCCTGATCGGCAATTTGGTTGTCGACCAAGGGTGTTTTCACGTAAGCGGGACAAATGGCATTGGCCGTAATACCCTGCTCACCCCCCTCCAGTGCGGCTGTCTTGGTCAAGCCGATCATGCCGTGCTTCGCGCTGATGTACGCCGCCTTGCCCGGTGACGCCACTTGGGCATGGATCGAGGCAATGTTGACCACGCGCCCCCAGCCTTTCTCGCGCATGTAGGGCCACGCCGCTTGGGTGAGCAGGAAAGGGGCCGTCAGCATCAAATCGATGATTTGACGCCACTTCTCTTCAGGGAAGGTCTCGATGGACGCGACATGCTGAATACCGGCGTTATTGACGAGAATGTCCACGCCGCCAAACCGCTTGACCGCATCGGCAATCGCGCCTCGACACGCGTCAGGATCGGTGAGATCCGCTTGATAAAATGCGGCGCCAGCTGCTTCTGCAATCTCTTTACCAGCGGGGTTGAAGTCGACGGCCAGTACTTGATGCCCCTGCTCACAAAAATGTCGAACGACGGCCTCACCAATACCGCTGCTCGTCCCTGTCACCACGGCAACCCGCGGTGTTGAAGCTGTTGAAGATGACATTCAGGCTTCCTTTTTTGACGTACATGGGAATGAAGAAATAAACGTTCATGAGTATAGGAGCCGCCAACCGCTTCTGCCTACTCGGCCAATGAGGTCGCGTCCGGCTCCGCCAACAACTGCTGCATCATACGCTGCGCAAGTCGCGCCGATTCCTGCAAGGAGTCCAGGTCGCTCAAGTCATCCAATATCTTTCGCTTGTAAAGCTCGATCCCGGACGTCAAGCGTTCTAGTTCCAAGGCATAGCGGCCGGATGGCAGCACCAACACGCCTTCTGAGGGCAGCGGCGCCTGCAGCGTGGCCTGTTCAGGCAATGCGACCAACCACAGCTCGCAGGGGGTGATCAGAGCTCCCGCCATGACACTGGCGCCGCTGATGCGCGTCTCCAAATGCTGGAAGCAGAGCGCATCCACCCCCAACCTCGGGTTGAAATGGGACTGCTGTCTTAGTGCTGTCCAGTGTTCGTCACGATAGCACTGGGCCAGCTCGGCTAAATAACCGTACTCATGCGGCGCCAACGTCTGCATGGATTCTCCTTGATGGATGGCTCATTGTGACGCTTTATAGCACGCGTAGCGTGGTGCTATTGGCGAAAGCCTGCGCCCTACGCCACAATGGGCGCTGATTGCTCACTCAACTACCAATTCGCCCCTATCGTAAAGGAGCCACCTTATGTTCGTGGTCATTTTTGGGCGCATGTCGTGCCCTTTTTGCGTTCGTGCCAAGCATCTCGCCGAACACTTAGAAAACAGTGGAAAGATCGAGGGTTACCGCTATATCGACATGCCCTCCGAGGGCGTTACCAAAGAAGATATCGCTAAAACGGCGGGTAAACCAATTCAAACCGTGCCACAAATCTTCGTCGACCAGCAGCACGTGGGCGGCTTTACCGAATTCGATCAATTTGTCCGCGACAAACAGTTGTTGGCCTCTTAGCGGGCGTTAAATTCGCCGTTAAAGCCCGTTGAACCTACGAACTCCTTGCTTGCCTATACTGACCACTCAGTTAACCGTTGACTCACGGACGTCTTTAGGCGGCGAGGAACCCCCATGCAACGCGAGGAGTTTGTACAACAGCTATGGCTGGACTATGTCCATACCCACCCCGACATCGGCGGCCTGCGGCTATGGCCACTCCACACCGCGGCGGAATATCTGACGCTGGTCACCCTAAATTACGGCCCGTTCGCAATGCATGCCTTGAGCCTGCCGCTATCACGCATGGGGTATCGTTCGGTCGGGCACTATGCCATGGCAGACAAAGGCTTGCTGATCCACTTGATGGCACCAAGTGACGACAGCAGCTGGCTGGTGCTCGCCGAGCTACAAATCGGTACCCTGTCAAAAGTGCCTCGCGAAGCGTTAACCTCGCTCGTGCATCAAAGCCACCCCGCCGACTGCAAAGGTCACAACCTGCTTTGCCGTGGCCGCCCTTGGCCGATGCCTTCTTGGGAGCTCTATCAGCAGTTACAAAACGCGCACCCACTGGCCGCCTGGCTTGCCGTCATGGGCCCTCGCTTGCATCATGCAGGGTTCGATTGTTACCGGATGCACGCGTCGATCGACACGCTGAGCGAGCAGTTGGAAAACGCCGGCATGCCGCCGCTCAGCGGTCAGCAAAATGGCGTTTTCTCTGTGTCCAATTTACTCGAGCACCGTTTTTACCCGGCAACGCCACAGAAAATGGTCTTCTGCGATGGAGACGAACACCGCTTGTGCCTGGGTGGATTAGCCCTGACCCAAAAACAGGTCAACGATGCCCATGAGCGGGTGGCGGAGATCTTGCTGCCTTTTCACACTCGCTGCGAAATGGCGTGAGCCACCAGCCCACGCCCTCCGCCTAACGGTCGTGCTTATTCCTCGAAAGTCATTTCGGGGACGTGGTCCGGCACGATGAGTTTGCCTGCGGTTTTCTCGACAATCTCTTCGACGCTCACCCCTGGCGCACGCTCTTTAAGGATGAACGCGCCATCCTTGATCTCCAGGTAAGCCAGATCGGTCAAGACCCGATTGATACAACCCGCTCCTGTCAGCGGCAGGTTGCACTTTTCGAGCAGCTTGGATTCGCCATGTTTGGAAGCGTGGGTCATGGTGCAAATGATGTTGTCGGCCCCGGCGACGAGATCCATCGCGCCCCCCATGCCTTTGATCAATTTGCCAGGGATCATCCAAGAGGCAATGTTACCTTCTTGGTCGACTTCGAACGCACCCAGCACGGTCAAATCCACATGACCACCGCGAATCATGGCAAACGACTCAGCGGAGGAGAAAATCGCCGCGCCAGGGCGAGCGGTAACGGTCTGTTTACCGGCATTGATCATATCCGGGTCGACTTCCTCCTCGGTAGGAAACCGCCCCATACCCAGCAGCCCATTTTCAGACTGCAACATCACATCCATGCCATCAGGAATGTAGTTGGCAACCAGAGTGGGAATACCGATACCCAAGTTGACGTAGAAGCCGTCCTGCAGTTCACGCGCGACGCGCTGGGCCATTTGTTCACGAGTTAAAGCCATGGTGCCACCTCTTGTCTTAGTAAGGAGTTGATTGTGGACGTTGATACGCTCAGCTACGGACGGTGCGCTTCTCGATACGCTTTTCGAACGTGCCTTGAATGATGCGATCGACATAGATACCCGGCGTATGAATCTGGCTTGGCTCCAGCTCTCCGGGTTCCACAATCTCCTCTACTTCGACAACGGTAATTTTGCCTGCCGTCGCCGCCATGGGATTAAAGTTCTGCGCAGTATGACGATACATGACGTTGCCATAGCGGTCGGCCTTCCAACCTTTGACGATCGCGAAATCGCCTTTGATGGCCTCTTCCAAAATGTAGTGACGACCATCGAATACGCGCACTTCCTTGCCTTCACCAATGGGCGTGCCGTAACCGGTCGCGGTATAAAACGCGGGAATACCTGCACCGCCTGCGCGCATTTTCTCTGCGAGCGTTCCTTGAGGCGTCAATACCACTTCGATTTCGTTGTTTAACATCTGCTGTTCAAACATCGCGTTTTCGCCCACGTAAGAGGCGATGATCTTGCTGATTTGGCGATCTTCCAGCAGTACACCCAAACCAAACCCATCTACACCACAGTTATTGGAAACCACCGTAAGGTCCTTGACTCCGCGACGCTTGATCTCCGCGATCAGGTTTTCAGGAATCCCACACAGACCAAAGCCACCGGCAATCACGGTCATACCGCTTTCGATGCCTTCCATTGCTTCCTCGTAAGAAGCCACACGCTTATCGAATCCTGCCATTGTTATGCCTCACGTTGTTGTTGAGAACGTATCGGTGTTGGACGCTCGTTAAAGTAGTGTAAGCAGCGTTTGCTGGCGTGTCGCGCTATCGCCAGTGTTGTCCTAGATGATATATTTGTTAAGTTTGTTTTTCTTATCAATTCATTTTAATAACTTATAAAGAGATACCATGACCGTCAAACAGCTTCGCGCTTTTTTGGCCGTGGCACAAACGCTGAGTTTTACCCAGGCCTGCGAGCGCCTGCATCTTTCACAACCCGCGCTGAGCCTTGCCATCAAAGGCTTGGAGGACTCCCTAGGCGGCAAGTTGCTCATCCGCAGCACACGGAGCGTACGATTGACCCCGGAGGGTGAGTCGCTTCTACCACTGGCCAAGCACTTGCTGGCGCAATGGGACAATACCGAAGAGCGCCTGCGCCAACGCTTTACGCTCCAGCTTGGGCGGCTCAGTGTAGCGGCCATGCCCTCCTTCGCCAGTAATTTGCTTCCTAGCGCGCTCGTCAAATTTCGTCAGCAGTACCCCAAAATCAATGTCACCGTCCATGATGTCATCAATGAAGACGTCATGGAGATGGTGCGCTCTCGCCAGGTGGAAATTGGTATCGCTTTCTCGCCGGAGGGGGTCGGCAGTTTGAACTTCACCCCTCTTTTTGAAGATCGCTTCGTGGCCGTTGTACCTCGTCACTCGCCGTTGGCCGAGTGCGACACGCTCTCTTGGGAGCAGCTGCTAGCGTACGATTTCATGACGCTGCAACGACCCTCCATGGTCAGACGGCTTTTAGAACAAGCACTCGGCAAACGCCAGATGGCGCTTCCAGTCGCCTTCGAGAGCCACCAGCTCTCCACCGTCGGCCGCATGGTCGCCGAGGGATTAGGCGTCAGCGCGGTACCGTCGATGTGTATTCGACAAATGCAGGAGCTGGGCGCTCGCTGCGTGCCGCTGGTGGCGCCCAGTATCGCGTGTCGCGTGGGAATCCTCACTCAGGAAGAACTCTCCGTCGCCGCCCATGCGTTGCGCAGCGTTTTGCTGGATAACGTCAAAGCACCCTCGCTCTTTGCGCCCTTCTAACGTATTGATACGGTTATGCTGGGCAGCGTGACGCGGATCTATTAGCATTTGTCGTCAAGCGCGTGCGTAGCGACGCTAAACACGCTGTCAGATAGCTGTGAGGATCGTGGTATGCCAATCATTAAAGGGGGCGTTAGCATCGTGCTGCTAACGTTGAACACGCTGTTTTGGGGTGTTCCCCTGATTCTGTTGACGCTGCTGAAGGTCATCGTCCCTGGGCGGCGGCAAAAGGAGTGGCTCCTGAAAGGCCTCTGCGCCGTGGCGCTCAATTGGATCGGCGTTAACTTGTGGTGGATGCGACGCTGGCTGAAACCTAACGTGTCGATCAAGGTACCGGACACCTTGAGCCCAGAGCAGTGGTGGTTAGTGATCTCCAACCACCGAAGCTGGACGGACATTTTCATTCTGTTCATGGCATTGCACCGTCGGATCCCCATGCCCCGCTTCTTCCTCAAGCATCAGCTCATTTGGATTCCTATCGTGGGGCTCGCCTTTTGGGCGCTCGAGTTTCCTTTCATGCGTCGGTTTAGCCGAGAACAGATCGCGCGAAACCCCAAGCTCGCCACCGTCGACCGCGCCTCCACCGAACGGATGTGTCGTCAGGCGCGACATGCACCCATTGCGATCTTCAATTTTGTCGAGGGCACCCGCTTCACCGTTGCCAAACGCGAAGCCCAACAGAGCCCTTTTCAGCACTTGCTGCGCCCTAAAGCCGGTGGCATTGCCCAAGTGCTGAGCCTGTTGGGGGATCAATTGGATGGTATTTTGGATGTCACCATCAGCTATACCCACCCTTCGCCCACTTTCATGGGCTTTTTATGCGGTAAAGAAGCCCCCATTACGCTTGAAGCTCGGCAGCTCGCCATTCCTGAGTGGATGCAGACTGCTAACTACCATGACGAACCGCAGCACAAGGAACGCTTCCACGCATGGATCAATTCACTCTGGCAGGAAAAAGATACCTTGCTAGACCGACTCAGCGACCACGACTAAGCCACTGGCTGACGATGTGCGTACTGGCAAGCATGTTGGCTGGCTGCGCCAGCTCCACACCCACGTCTAGCCAACGCGTGCCCGCGGCCAGCACGGCGAGTGCCATAGGCGGCAACTGGGTCGCCGTTAGGCGAGGCGATACGTTAGGTCAGCTAGCGGCACGAGCCAACGTGCCACTCGAAAGGCTCGAGCGCTTCAACCCTGGCGTCGACCCACGGCGTTTGGCCGTGGGCCAGCGTCTGCTGATTCCTACCCAACAAGAGCGCGCGCCCTCCGGTGGCCCTTACCGCTATCAAATTCGCCCTGGCGACACTTTTTCAGGCGTCGCTCGCCATTTTGGCACCACCTCCGGGCGCATCCAAAGTGCCAATCAGGGCACCTCGCCGACGGCGCTGCGAGTGGGTCAAATCATCAGCGTCCCGCTCAGCAGCACGGTTAGGCCCCCGTCTAGCAGCTCCAGTAGCCCCACACGGAACACTCGTTCTTCGAGCGCTTCCAAGTCGACTTCTGCGCCAACCCCCAGCGCTAGTCTGCCGGCCTCTGCGCGCCGCTGGCCTTGGCCGCTAGAGGATTATCGCGTCGTGCGTCGCTTTGGCGCTGATAGCCGAGGCACTCTACAACCGATGCTACTCGCCACACAGGCAGGCGCACGTGCGAAAGCCGTGGCTCCAGGCGAAGTGCGTTTCGCAGACAGCATGCGCCAGTTGGGCGATGTCGTCATCGTGCATCACGCGGATAATTTGCAGACCGTCTACGCGCTTTGCGAGCAAATTCTGGTGCGTGTTGGCGACCAAGTGAGTACGGGTGACGAACTCTGCGAGGTGGGGCAAAGTAACGCGACACAGCGTTATGACCTTCTGTTCGATTTGCGCCAGGGAGGCAAACCCATCGATCCACGCCAAGTATTGCGCTAACTCAGTATTGCGCTGCCAGGCGCGTCAGCGATACCTATTTATGACTTTCCTAGCGGCTACTTCTAAGCGAGCCGCTGGGAAAGTCTCACTATTTGAGGGGCGTATTCGGATACGAAGAATCGTCACTATCGAGGACGGCCAGTTGCTGTCGGCCACGGCCCCCTTCGATGATACGTAGCCGTAGTGTGCCGCTATACAAGTCCTGTTTGACCAAACGGGTCCGTGCGCGCCAGCCACGGCTACGATATACCCCATCCAGTGTTTTAGCGGCGGCATGTATCTGTTCGAGCCCCAACGGCTGGTTTAACCAAGACGCCAGATGATGGGTCAGCTCTCCGGGTGAAATGAGACTCGCTCCTTCGATTTCGATGCGCTGAAAGACGGTTTGGAGGTCTCCGCCTTGAAGGAAGGCCTGAGGAGAGGCATCCAGCGACAAAACCGTCAACGAGACCTCCTCCTGCACAATGCGGTACAGGTCACCGCTATCTGTGGCACTTTGCGCTTGCGCCGAAAGTGTATACACGATGCCGCCCAGCACGAGCGCCGCCATCCACCCTAACCCGGACTGACTGACGTTTCTGAATAGTGGGGAAAGTCGACTTGGGTGTTCATCTGCAGCAAACACCGTATCGATATAAGAAGTGTCTTCGTGAGCCATGAGACCGTTAACCATTCGTTAGTGGAGATGAACAAGAAACTTCATGTGACGCTAGGGCAGGCAACTGATGGTGAATAGTCGTTAAGTGTCTAGCGCGTAAGCGAATTGTTGGTTCATCTCTCCACTGCTCGCAACCGCTTTCGTTACCATTGAGACACACTGCTTACAAATTGAGACGTTTTGCACAAAACGCTGGGATTCGCTGATAATCAATCCACGACATCGCCATCTGAGAGCGATAGGGGAATCTTAGTGACCATCTCTGAACGTATCGTGCGCACCACCTCCCAACAATTATTGCCGGGCATGACTTGTTTGGATGAGTGGCAACTTCGCATGCAAGCCACCCTCAACTTCGCGACCTGCTTCTCCAAAGAGCAGGTCGCGCGCTTAGCTTGGGACGTGACGACGCACCATTTTGCTGGTTTGATCGGGGTCGTCATGCACTTGTCGCCCCAGCGTATTCTTCGTCAGGCAGCGAGCTTGAGTCAGGGGGATATGGACTATCTAATGGTCGATCTAGTGCTGAACGGAGAGCTACTCTGCGTCACGCCGTTCGGCGAAGTCACCGCCCGCTCTGGCGACATTCTGTTACTCGACCTACTGCAAGAGAGCGCTGTGTGCATCGAGCGGCCCGCCTCGATTCTCTCCTGGATTTTGCCCCGTGCAGCCTGGCTCGAAGAGCCTTCGGCCCTGCACGGCCAAGTCATCAATCATCGCCAGCCCGCTGCTCGATTACTCGGCGTTCATCTCAAGGAACTCATCGCGTGCAGTGACACGTTACATGCCAACGATGTGGCGTTCTACGGCGAGGAGAGTACGCATCTCTTAGTACGCGCCCTCTCCCAAACCCTTGGCAGCGGGACACAGCATGAAAAGGAACACCCGCTACTGGGCCGGCTGTGTCTCTATATCGAGCGTCATCTGCACGATCGCTCCCTCTCACCACTTGCCTTGTCACAACGCTTTGGGCTGGCGCGCGCCTCTCTATATCGGTTATTCGAGCCAATGGGTGGGGTGGCTGGCTACATTCGCAAGCGACGCCTCATCAGAGCACGTCGCTATCTATTGGAACCGCGCTATCGCCATTTACGGATCTCCCAGGTCGCCGATCAGTGTGGCCTGGAGGCCGCGAGCTTTAGTCGGCTGTTCGTGCAAGCGTTCGGCTTGCCCCCTCGCCAAGTGCGTGAACTATGCCTGTCAGCGAAGACGCTGCCTTTCGAAGAGGAAGCCGACATACAGAGAGCCCATTTAGGCTGGTTTCGGCAGCTGTAAGACCTGTGATGGTATGAACATAAAAAAAGCCCTTGCGTGGCAAGGGCTTCTTTCCAATATGACTTAACCTCGATAGTAGCCAGGCGTCACAAACGGCATGGGCGCGACACTCATGGGGAGTTGCTTGCCACGCACCAGTGCATAGACGGTCGTGCCCGGAGCTTCCCACTCCCGAGACACGTACCCCATGGCCACGGGCTTGCCGACGCTAGGCCCGAAACCACCGGACGTTACCACGCCGATCTCTGTCCCAGCTTCGTCGACCAGCAAGCTCCCTTCACGTACCGGCGCTCGCCCTTCCCCTAGCAAGCCAACCCGCTTGCGTGAGTGATCCTTGGCTTCCACTTGGTGCAAAATCACATCGGCGCCAGGGAAGCCCGCTGAGCGCTCTCCACCTCGCCGACGGGGTTTACCAATGGCCCAGATCAAACTGGCTTCGACGGGCGTGGTGTGCGGGTCCATATCGTGACCATACAAACATAGGCCTGCCTCCAGGCGCAGTGAATCTCGAGCGCCCAAACCAATGGCCTCCACTTCTGGCTCAGCCAATAGTGCCTCTGCTAACACCTGACTCTCCTCCGCCGCGACCGACACCTCGAAGCCATCTTCGCCGGTGTATCCACTGCGGCTGATCCACACCTCACAACCCGCCAGCGTGTAACGGCCATGTTGCATGAACGTCAATTCGCAGGCTTGCGGGCAGAGGCGCTGCATCACGTCACGCGCTTGGGGTCCTTGAAGCGCCAGCAACCCCCGGTCCAGTACGTCGATCTGATGGGTGCTACCCAAATTGGCGCGTAAATGGGCGATATCCTGCTCTTTACACGCCGCGTTCACTACCAAGTAGAAGTGATCCCCTGCGTTGACGGCCATCAGATCGTCGAGAATACCGCCGTCAGTACTGGTAAAGAGACCATATCGCTGCTGCCCTTTTTCCAATCCCACCAAATCTGCGGGAATCAGGCTTTCCAGCGCTTCGGCGACCTGCTCACCGGACACCAAAATCTGCCCCATGTGCGACACATCAAAGAGTCCGCAGCGCTGACGGGTGTGCTCGTGCTCTTTTTTCACACCTAACGGATACTGCACCGGCATCTCGTATCCAGCGAACGGCACCATCTTGGCACCGAGCTGAATGTGCAGCGCATGAAGTGGCGTTCGGTTCAGATCAGTCATGGCATGTCCTCTATCAAGAAAGAGAAACGGGAAGCCTGACAAGGCTTCCCGGCTCTAGTACATCGTGCATCGCCTGCTAAGGAGCAGACCTTATTTATCATGATCCAGGGCTTCGCCCGGCAGCACGTCCTTACCTGCAAAATAATCCCGAGTCAGCTTAAAGACAACGGGGGACAGCAGTGCCAAGGCAATGAGGTTGGGAATCGCCATCATGGCATTGAAGGTGTCCGCCATCAGCCAGATAAAGCCCAGCTGTGCAATAGCACCCAGCGGAATGGCCAGCACGAACAACACGCGGTAAAGCATGATGGAGCGAGTGCCAAACAGGAACTGGCAACACTTCTCACCGTAGAACGACCAGCCAAGAATCGTGGTGAATGCAAAGATCGCCAGCGCAATGGCCACGATTTGATTACCAAAACCAGGCAGTGCCGCATCAAAGGAGAGCGCAGTGAGCGAAGCGCCCGCTTCGCCTTCCATCCAGACCGTCGAGGTCAAAATGACCAGCGCGGTGATGGTGCAGACGATGATAGTGTCGATGAACGTCCCCAGCATGGCAATCAAACCCTGGCGGACCGGATTCTTCGTCTGAGCCGCCGCGTGAGCAATAGGCGCACTCCCCAGACCAGCTTCGTTGGAGAAGATACCGCGCGCTACACCGAAGCGAATGGCGGCCATCACAGCGGCACCTGCAAAACCACCGGCTGCGGCCATGGGATTGAAGGCGTAGTAGAAGATCAGTCCAAAGGCATCGCCAATTTGGCCCGCATTGACGATCAGCACCAGCAGGCCAGCAATGACGTACGCGATGCCCATTACCGGCACCAGTTTACCGGCCACCTTGGCAATACGTTTGATACCGCCCAGAATTACCGCCCCAGCGAGCACCATGATGATGACACCGGTCAACCAGTGCGGAACACCGAAGGTGGCATCCATGGCGTCCGCCACGGAGTTGGACTGTACGGTATTACCAATCCCGAAGGCCGCCACTGCGCCAAAGAACGAGAACAGCCCGCCTAGCCACAGCCACTTACGGCCCAAGCCATTCTTGATATAGAACATCGGCCCGCCCACGTGATAGCCGGTACTGTCGGTTTCCCGATAGCGTACCGCCAGCACGGCTTCAGCGAACTTGGTCGCCATACCCACCAGCGCGGTGATCCACATCCAGAACACGGCTCCAGGACCACCGAGCGCGATGGCGGTCGCCACACCGGCGATATTACCGGTACCAATCGTCGCAGACAGCGCCGTCATCAGCGCGTTAAAGGGAGAGATTTCCCCCTCATCGCTTGGCTGAGCCGGGGTTTTATCGGACGGCTTGGCATCTCGGCCTTGCCACATTAGCTTGAAACCCATGCCGAGTTTGCGGATCGGCATCAGTTTCAAGCCAATTTGCAGGTAAATACCGACCCCCAATAGTAGGATCAGCATTAACGGGCCCCACACGATCCCGTTAATGGCCCCTAATAGGCTGGTTAATGTTTCCACGCGACTCTCCTTACCCAATTGATTCATGCATTTGTTATGAAGGTTAGGTTGTTCATCCACTCACCGGCAGATGAAATCACCAAGCGTCTCTACCATAGCGCTTAATTCACGCTGGAAAAACGCATGATGGGTATGTTTTACACCATTTTATAAGAGCGCTTCCACGCCAATGTCGCTTGATGGCAGAGAAAGCTCCCCTTTATGAAACTCACCAGACGCCTGAAACCCAGGAAAAAGAAGCGCCCTTCTTCGCCTTTGGGCGACAATGAAGAAACTTGTTTCCAATAAGAAACACGGTACCATAGGCGCATTCACGCGCGCTGTTGCGCGGGCCGCAGTCGCCAAGGCGAACGACAAACGCTAGTATGCCGTTGTTCTGTCCACTGACTTGAAAAGGAATCACCATGAGCAATCTTCCTGCCAATCTTCGTTACGCCGCCAGCCACGAGTGGGTGCTGGACAACCAAGACGGCACCGTGACCGTTGGAATCACCGACCACGCGCAAGAAGCGCTGGGCGACGTGGTGTTCGTCGAGCTGCCCGAAGTGGGTCAAGCTCTGACGAAAGGTAAAGAGTTCGGTGTCATCGAGTCCGTGAAAGCCGCTTCTGACCTTTATGCCCCCGTCGACGGTGAAGTGGTGGAAGTCAACGAAGCTCTCGAAGACGCTCCTGAAACGGTCAACGAAGCCCCTTATGAAGGCGGCTGGATCATGAAGGTTCGCGTTAACGACCAAGCCTTCGAAGGTTTATTAGACGCCGATGCGTATCAAGCGACGCTGAGCGCCGACGACTAAACGACGTCGTTGAAGCGCCTGCCCTGTTAGCAGGCGCTTCTTGATCGCCTCTGCACGGTTTTTTCATCACGTCCGGAATCTCCCCATGCCTTTTGAATCACGCCGTTTGGCCGAACTGGCCGACCACGATGCTTTTATCAAACGTCATAACGGGCCTAGCCCCGACGATGTCGCCACCATGTTAAAAGCGCTCAACATGCAGCGCATGGAAGACCTGATTGAGCAAACCGTGCCAAGCGACATTCGCCTTGGCCGTGAACTTGACCTCGACGACCCACGCAGTGAAGCGGAAGCGTTGGAGTACCTGAGCCAACTCGCCCGTCAAAATCGTGTCACTAAAAATTATATTGGTCAGGGCTACTACGATACCCATATGCCTGCGGTGATTCAGCGCAACGTGCTAGAAAACCCCGGCTGGTATACCGCTTATACACCTTATCAACCCGAAATCTCTCAGGGTCGCTTGGAAGGCCTTTTGAATTTTCAACAGGTCATCATGGACCTGACCGGCATGGAGCTTGCCAATGCTTCTCTGTTGGATGAAGCCACCGCCGCCGCAGAAGCCATGGCGCTATGTAAGCGTGGCAATAAAAAGAGCAAGTCAAACGCTTTCTTCGTAGCAGACGACCTCTTTCCGCAAACGCTGGACGTCGTCAAAACCCGTGCCGAGTTCTTTGGCTTTGAGCTGATTACCGGCCCCGCCGAGCGTCTTGCCGAGCATGATGTGTTTGGTGCCTTAGTGCAGTACACGTCTGCCAGCGGCCGCATTAGCGACCTCTCGCCGATGCTCAAGGCGGCCCAAGAGCGCGGCATCATGACGTGTGTAGCGACAGATCTGCTCAGCCTGGTGTTGCTGAAAGAGCCCGGCGCGATGGGAGCCGATATCGTCGTAGGTAACTCCCAGCGTTTTGGCGTGCCCATGGGCTTTGGTGGGCCCCATGCCGCTTTCTTTGCCACCTCCGACAAACTCAAGCGGTCGATTCCCGGGCGAATCATCGGCGTCTCTAAAGACAGCCGAGGCAAAACGGCACTGCGCATGGCTATGCAGACCCGCGAGCAGCACATTCGCCGTGAGAAAGCGACCTCGAACATTTGTACCGCGCAAGCGCTGCTGGCCAATATCGCCGGCTTCTACGCCACGTATCATGGCGCTGAAGGGCTACGCAAAATCGCGGGTCGCGTTCACCGCCTGACCACCGTGCTGGCTACCGGCCTGCAGCAGGCCGGCATTCAACTCGCCAACGAGACTTGGTTCGATACGCTACGCCTCACCCAGGTAGACGCCGGCAAAATTCATGGCCGCGCCATGACCCACGACATCAACCTGCACTACTTTGCCAATGGTGATGTGGGTATTAGCCTGGATGAAACAACCACTGCCCACGATGTCGCCGCGCTATTCGATGTGCTGCTGGGCGATGAGCATGGCTTGGCAGTGGCCGCGCTGGACGAGCAGGTCATTGCCGACCAGCTCAGCGGCATTCCAGCGGCTTACCAGCGGAACAGTGACTTCCTCACTCATCCCACGTTCAAGCGCTACCGTAGTGAAACGGAGATGCTGCGCTACTTGAAGCGCCTTGAAAATAAAGATTTGTCGCTGGCCCATGCCATGATCCCGCTGGGTTCGTGCACCATGAAGCTCAACGCGACTAGCGAGATGATTCCTGTCTCCTGGCCTGCGTTGGCCAACCTGCACCCGTTTGCGCCTCGCGACCAAGTAGCGGGCTACCATCAGATGATTGATGAGCTGGCAGCTTTCCTGGTCGAAGTGACCGGTTATGACCATATCTCTATGCAGCCCAACTCGGGTGCCCAAGGGGAATACGCGGGTCTGCTGGCGATTCGCCGCTATCAGGCTGCGCAAGGTGAAGCTCATCGCGACGTGTGCTTGATTCCTAGCTCCGCTCACGGCACGAACCCAGCCTCCGCCGCCATGCTGAGCATGGACGTGGTCGTCGTCGAGTGTGACGCGAACGGTAACATCGACTTGGACGACTTGACCCGCAAAGCCGAGCAGCACAGCGAGCGGCTGTCAGCGGTAATGATTACCTACCCGTCGACCCATGGCGTATTCGAGTCGCACGTTCGGAAAGTGTGTGAAGTGGTTCACCAACACGGTGGTCAAGTGTACGTCGATGGCGCGAACATGAATGCTCAGGTTGGCCTCACTCGCCCTGGCGACTTCGGCGGCGACGTGTCTCACCTAAACCTGCATAAAACGTTCTGCATTCCCCACGGCGGCGGCGGCCCCGGCATGGGCCCGATCGGCGTAAAGGCCCACTTGGCTCCGTTCGTTTCCAATCATGTGGTGACCCCCATCAACGGCGTCAACCCTGAGAGCGGTGCCGTGTCGGCAGCAGCCTTTGGCAGCGCCTCCATCCTGCCGATCTCGTGGGCGTACATCAAAATGATGGGAGCCCGTGGCCTGCGCGAAGCCACCGAGCTGGCCATTCTGAACGCCAACTATATTGCTAAGCGTTTAGAAGCGTCCTATCCGATTCTCTATCGCGGCCAGAACGGTACGGTTGCCCATGAGTGCATCATCGATATCCGCCCGCTGAAGAGCGCATCTGGCATCAGCGAAGAGGATATCGCTAAACGCTTGATGGATTACGGCTTCCACGCGCCGACCATGTCGTTCCCGGTGCCGGGTACGCTGATGATCGAGCCGACGGAGTCTGAATCGCTTTACGAAATCGATCGTTTCTGCGATGCCATGATTGCTATTCGGGAAGAGATTGCGCGGGTAGAGAGCGGTGAATGGCCGCTGGATAATAACCCGCTGGTCAATGCGCCCCACACCCAAGCCGATCTGATGGATAGCGCCTGGGAGCGTCCTTATGATCGTCAGCTAGGCGCTTTCCCCACTGAAGCGGTGATGGCCTCTAAATACTGGCCTTCGGTCAACCGGGTCGATAACGTCTTTGGTGATCGCCAGTTGATCTGCTCCTGCCCCAGTATCGATGAGTATCGCCATTAATCGATGACGTTAGCGCTGTAAATAACGCCTATGGTCTCTCTCATTCAGGGACCAGGGGCGTTTTTTCTTGCAAGCGCTGATCATGAAAACCGTTGAGCAGCTTCTCATAGCGCTTGGGCAAGACGGAGTCTTGGCGGCGAAGAAGATAGAGCACTTCGTTGATCGCTTGCGGAAGCGCCAACGCCTTTACCTGCCGCTGCCAGGGTGACGTTTCGAGCACTAAGCGCGAGACCACCGTAAAGCCCAGCCCCCTCGCCACGGCATCCAACACCATGCTGACTTCGTTGGTGAACCCCTGGTGGCGAAAGTGCGTCATGGAGCGAAACTCATCGGGATAGTTGGCTCGCAACAGCGCATTGGCGTGATTGATGCCATCGTAGTAATTGATGAAGCCAATGCCCATCAGCTCCGACAGCGTGCTGCCTGCAAAATCGGCAGGCACGACCAAGCAGAGTGGCTCTTTATGCCACACCGTACAGGTGAGTTCCGGGTGATTGACCTGCTCGGTCACGATACCGATATCGTAGCGGCCTTCAAGCAGGTCGTTGACGATCTCATGGTTGAACGCAAAGCTATAGTTGACCGTGAGATTAGGGTGCATTTGCTGCTGCCCCAAAATGTAGGGGTAGAACATCAGCCCGACGCTACCGGGAGAGGCGATTCGGCACTCGCCGCTGTCCAGGGAATCGTCATCTAAGCCATGGCGAAACTGCTCATGTTCGGCGAATAGCTTCAACGCGTAATCGTAAGCACGGCGCCCCGATTCGGTTAGCGTAAAACTTCTGCCACGGCGCTCTAACAGCGTTTTGCCAAGATAGCTTTCCAACTTACGAATATGCTGGCTAACCCCAGGCTGCGTCATCTCTAGACGACGCGCCGTCCGTGTGAAACTGCCGGTTTCCACTAACGTTATAAACGTCCGAAAATATTGGGCATTAAACATAGGGTTTGAGCAACATCCTCATTATCCATCATCGTAAGACGCTGATATGGGTCGCTAACGTCACCATCCCGACCCGCCTACCGTGCGCACTTGCAGGCCCCTAGAGTAGCACAAACGCTACCAAGACGGTCGCTTAGCCCCATTGCTGAACCGCACCCAGCAGCGTGCTAGTATGCAGTTTCGTTACGAACACTCTTAGGGATAGCCAGACTAATGACGCAGACCCCAGCGCCTCGTGCCACGATTTCCAGCATTATTTCTCCTGAAGGCAGCCTCGAAGTTCTTTCACAGCATGAGGTCAACCGGCTCAAGAGCACGTCCAAAAGTGGTTTGCACGATTTATTGCGCCGATGCGCGCTTGCCGTCCTCAATTGCGGCAGCCCTACCGATGACAGCTTGGCCATCCTGGAAGCCTACAAAGATTTTGACATCGAGGTACTGCAACAAGATCACGGCATTCGGCTGAAACTCACCAATGCGCCCGCAGAGGCCTTCGTAGACGGACGCATGATTCGCGGCATTCGTGAACATCTCTCGTCGATCATTCGCGATATCGTGTATGTCTATAACGAAATTCAACACCACAACCGTTTCGACCTGACTACGGGCGAAGGCACGACCAACGCGGTGTTTCACATTTTACGCAAGGCAGGCACCCTCAAACCGGGCCGCGACCCAAGCCTCGTAGTGTGCTGGGGCGGTCACTCCATTTCCCGCGAAGAGTACGAATATACCAAGGATGTGGGTTACCACCTGGGCCTGCGCGATCTGGACATTTGCACTGGCTGCGGCCCTGGAGCCATGAAAGGACCCATGAAGGGCGCCAACGTGGCGCATGCCAAACAGCGGCGTAAAGATGGCCGCTACTTGGGCATTTCAGAGCCTGGCATCATCGCCGCCGAAGCGCCCAACCCTATCGTCAACGAACTCGTAGTCATGCCAGATATCGAGAAGCGTCTGGAAGCGTTCGTCCGCCTGGGCCACGGCATCATCGTCTTCCCTGGCGGCGTGGGTACCGCCGAAGAGATCCTCTACCTACTAGGTATTCTGTTGCACCCCAGCAACCAAGAGATTCCCTTCCCTCTCATCTTCACCGGTCCAGCGAGCGCATCCGCCTACTTCCAAAAAATCGATGAATTTCTGGTGTACACCCTGGGCGAAGAGATTCGCCGCTACTACACCATCATTACCGGCGACCCAGTGGCCGTGGCCCGCAAAATGCGCGACGGTATCGACCAGATCGCCGATTTCCGCCGCCAGCATCAGGATGCCTTTTACTACAACTGGCGCTTGACCATTGCCCGCGAATTTCAGGCCCCCTTCGAGCCTACCCACGAAGCAATGCGCGGTCTAGCGCTGCACCGTCAGCAACCCACGCATGAACTAGCGGCCAATTTGCGCCGCGCCTTCTCGGGCATCGTGGCGGGTAACGTCAAGGAACCCGGCATCCGCGCCATCGAAGCGCATGGCCCCTTTGAGCTCACTGCCGAACCGGAGCTCATGCAGCGGCTGGATGCTCTGCTGAGTTCGTTTGTTGCCCAAGGCCGCATGAAGCTGGATGGCCAGCCCTATACGCCCTGCTACGTTCTGAAATAGCCTTAACCACCTGGCAGGCACTTCAGTGCCTGCCTGAGAGTCCATGCCGTGATCATTGCACTGCTTACGCTTGTCATTGCGGGCATCATCAAAGGCGCGATTGGTTCCGGCGTGCCGGTGGTGGTCGTGCCAGTGTTGACCATGCTTTACGACGTCAAACTGGCCATTGCAGTCTTGGTCGCCCCTAATCTGTTCAGCAATGCCCTTCAGGTATGGCAATACCGCACCCATCTGTTGCCTTGGCGTTTCTTGATGGCATTTGCCATGGCCGGTGGCGCTGGTATCGTTTTGGGCACCTGGGGCCTTGTCGTCCTGGCACCGGAGTACCTGTCGCTGGGGGTCGCAGGCGCCATTGTGCTGTACCTAGCCGTCAAGCTCTCGCGACGAGCGACCGCATTGCCTTTATCCATGGCCGAGCGCATCGTCCTACCCGTCGGGGTGTTAGCTGGCGTGTTACAGGGCGCTGCCGGCATGTCGGCCCCGGCATCGGTCACGTTCTTGAACGCCATGCAGCTGGAGCGCCGCGTCTTCATCGGCTCCATTTCGGTGTTTTTCGTCGCGATAACGCTGGTACAAATTCCCGCTCTTCTCAGCGCAGGCATCCTCACAGCTGAGCGCTTCGTCTACAGCCTGGGGGCGCTAATGGTGATTCTTGTCGGTATGCCTTTAGGCGCTCGCTTAGGACAGCGCCTGCCGCACCGCTGGTTCGACAATATGATCATGTGCTTGTTAGCCAGCATTGCCGTGAAAATCATCGTCGACGCATGGCTGGCATGATCAACGACCGGGCCTCTGCACGATGGCTCATTAACCGCTACACTGAACCGACACATCGCGCCGCAGACATTGGCGTGCAGACGATGCGTATCACGTATTGACAAGGAAAGGAGCACGACATGGAAATGATCGACCAACTGCAAGATGGCAAAACCAAAGCTTTCGCCAAGCACTGTTTCGAGCGCTACTCTCCCGAGGAACTCAACAGCGCGGCAGAAGGCGCGCCAGATCAAGCGGAAATGGAGCACTGGGGCATCACTGCCGGACAGTGGGAAGAAGCCGTTGCAGCAGCGCTCGCCGATCACAAAGCGCAAGGGTAACATCGCATGCGGTTACGCTTGGCTGATGAAGGAACATCAAGCAGGCGGGTCAGTCAAAAATACAGATTCGGCGCAATGGAACGTAAGCGTTCATTCCACGACGTTCTGCCACCCTGCTGAAAATCGCCCTACAGTAACCTCACACTTTCCAACACGAGGTTACCCCCATGAGAAAGCACCGCACACCCGAACAGTGGCAGGCTCTGGTCAATCAGCAGCGTGACAGTGGTCTGTCAGCTTCGAAGTTCTGCAAACAAGAGAACATCGGCTACGCCAGTTTCTGTAACTGGCGCAAGCGCCTGTCCGATCAGGCGGCCGGTGACTCAGCGGATTCCGGCGAAGCCGGTTTTCTGGACCTGTCCTCTCTGATGGGTGCGGCGCAGTCCGGCCCAGGCTGGAACATTGTGCTGAGCCTGGGCAACGGCGTCGAACTGCGGCTGAGCCAGAACGGATGATCGGGCTCGATAGCCAGGCGCGCATCTGGCTGTGCACCGAGCCCACCGACATGCGCAAATCGTTCCGGGGCCTGAGCGCCCTGGTTCGGAATCAATTGAAGCACGACCCCCTCAGCGGTCAGTATTTTGTCTTCGTCAATCGCCGTAAGACCCAGATGAAGATGCTCTACTTTACCGCCACCGGTTACTGTCTGTGGGCCAAGCGCCTGGAGCAGGGCCAGTTCCGGGTGCCGTTATCCGCCTCCGGTCAGCGAACCCTGACCCTGACGGATTTGCAGCTGCTGATTGACGGCATTGAGGTGCAGAAATACCGCCAGTTCAAGCGTTTTCGAGGGGTATAGAAGACAGAGTTCCGGTATAATATCGGCCATGAATTCAACGGCTTCAGCTTCTTCTCCCGGTACACTTTCCTCCTCGGCTCTGGCCGAGGAGAATGCACTGTTGCGGGAGCAGTTGGAGGCCCAGGCGGAATCCATTCGGCAGTTGAAACACCAGTTAGACTGGTTCAAGAAGCAGCTGTTCGGCCCCAAATCCGAGAAGCAGGTGGTCGATCTGCCCGGGCAGGACAGCTTGTTCCAGCCAGAGGAGGCACCGCGACCGGAACAGCCTGCCGATGAAGAAAAACGCACTATTAAGGCTTACCAGCGCGGCACCGGCAAGAAGCAGCGGGACGACGATTGTCTGAACGACACTGGCCTGCGCTTTACTGCCGGGGTGCCGGTGGAAGTCATTGAACACCTGCCACCGGAGCTGACCGGTCCGGACGCCGACCAGTACGACATCATTGGCACTAAAACGACTTATCGCCTGGCCCAGCGCGCCTCCAGCTATGTGGTGCTCAAATGCGAACGCCCGGTGTTCCGTCGTAAGGGCACTGACTCAAAACCTGTGACGACGCCAGCCCCGTTCAACGTGCTGGACAACAGCCTGGCCGATGTCAGCCTGCTGGCCGGGTTGCTGGTGGACAAGTTCCAGTTCCACCTGCCGCTGTATCGCCAGCACCAGCGCATTCAACAAGCGGGTATTACCCTCAGCCGCAGCACCCTGACGAACCTGGTGAAGCGGGCCATCGACCTGCTTCGGCCCATTGTGGACGCCCAGACCGACAACGTGCTGCGCAGCCGGGTGCTGGCCATGGACGAAACACCCATCAAAGCGGGCCACCAGGGCCGGGCAGGCCCGCAGAAAGGCAAGATGAAAACAGGCTGGTTCTGGCCCCTATACGGTGATGACGACGAAGTGGTGTTTACCTACTCGAACAGTCGGGGCCGACTGCACATCGAGCAGGTTCTGAACGACCAATTCAGTGGCACTCTGATCAGCGATGGTTATGCCGCATATGCCCGCTATGCCGCGGCCCAGAAAGGTATTACTCATGCTCAATGCTGGGTGCATAGTCGCCGTTGCTTCGTTGAGGCCCAAAAGGATCATCCTGAGAAGGCCACCGAAGCCCTGCAACAGATCGCGAAGCTGTACCAGATTGAAGATACCATTAAGGAAAAGGAGCTCACCGGCGAGAAGAAGCGCCAATACCGGCTGGACCATGCGAAGCCGGTCGTCAGCGGCTTCTTCCAGTGGTGCCGGGATCAGTTGGCACAAGGCGGCCTCGTGCCCAGCGACCCGCTGACCAAGGCCCTGAACTACGTGCTCGGTCGCGAAGCGAGCCTGACCGTGTTCCTGGAAAACCCGGACGTGCAGCCAGACACCAACCACCTGGAACGGGCGCTACGCCCCATTCCAATGGGCAAGAAAAACTGGATGTTCTGCTGGACCGAACTGGGCGCGGAACACCTGGGCATCATCCAGAGCCTGATCAGCACCTGCAAGCTGCACGATATTAACCCCTACACTTACCTGGTGGACGTGCTGCAACGCGTCAGTCAGCATCCCGCCAGTGAAGTGGCGAACCTGACTCCGCGGCGCTGGAAAATCCGGTTCGCCGAGAATCCGCTACGGGCTCTGATCGATCCCCGTCATCCGGACCGACAAGCCACGCAACTCACACCGGTGGAGGTCGTCCATGCGCATTGAGGACATGAGCATCGACGAGTTGCTGGAACTGAACCAGTACATCTGCCAGCGCATTGATGAACTGCAAGAACAGGAAACCCTGCAAGCCTTGAGTCGGTTGCGGGTTGGTCTGAAAGTGACCTTCGAAGGCCGAGAAGGACCGGTGTTGGGGATCGTCACCAAGATCAACCGCAAGAGTGTGATCGTGCTGGGCGAGGAAGGCAGGAAACAGTACAAGGTCTCGCCGGAGTTACTTAGGCCTCTGCGTGACGTGAAGTAGGTCAACTACGTCGTAGGATGAACGCTTACAATGGAACTAGGAGGTTCACATGAGAAAATGGATAGTGATGGCCCTCTTCAACTGGCTTCGCAAGCCAGCTAATCGTCAAAAGGCCAAAGCTGCCTGGAACGACTTACGCGGTCAACAAAAGCGCCCTTCGGGTGCGTCGTCGCCGTCTTCAAGCCGCAATGCTTCACGACACCCCCATTCTTCCCGCGACCACCGCCGGTAACTAATATAAGTCTGGCCTTGAGAAAGGCCAGTTTTTATCCGTGACACGACACAAAAAAGCCGCTTCGATGAACGAAGCGGCTTTTCAGTATTGGTCGGAGTGACAGGATTCGAACCTGCGACCTTTGCAACCCCATTGCAACGCGCTACCAAGCTGCGCCACACTCCGATGTCTTCTTGGCATTTGCCTCAAGACGGTGCGTCAATAAAAACAACCACTTATATGAATTTCAGCACCGGAAGGCTCAACACGCCACCAAATTATAATTGCCAAAAAACTGGATCCATTGTGGATCCACGGCCTCAATTGTCTCAAAAATGTGTTGGTTTGGATCCATAGTGGATTCATGGATCCACACGTAAGCCTTTGATTTTTGGATAAAGATTAGAGACTGCCTGATTTCAGAGAAAAACAGCCATTTTTATCCCAAAATGACTGTTGCAAGGGGCTAATTACTTCCATAGAAAAAGGCGGCCTCCGCCGCCCTTATGTATGGAGAGCGTGACTTCTACATAGAGGCGGCGGATTGATTCATGATGGTCTGAAAGCCTTGATGAAGACCTTTGATTTCCGCCTCAGTCAACGCAGGGTCTTCATGATTGGTCGAAGAGCGCCATACTTGTAGAAGAACACGCTCATTCTGAGTGGTTGGCTCCCCCAGAACCTCTACGATGTCGAGGTAGGCGTCACCCATGTATTCGCTCAGAGCCATACGCATCAAACGAGCGCGGTCGACATTCAGTGCATCGGCCATCTTTTTCACTTTATCGAGAGGCAGCTTGGTTCTGCCCTTCTTGATCATGCTGATGACGTTTGCATTGGCATACCCAACGCGACCAGCGATGTCTTGATTGGTGAGATCCAGGTCAAGTTGACGCTCGATGATCAGGTCGGTGACTTTTTTGATTTCAGCCATGATGTCTCTCCTTGGATTGACAAAAAAATTTTTTTAACCCTCTGATGACTCTATTCTTATAGTAAGCTGTTACTGAGTCAAGCAGTGGTTACTTACTTTTTTAAAATTCATGTTTTTTTATTAGGTGAGCGAGAAGAGAAGGTGTGCAATTTAGCCCCGTTTACCCTTTATTAACAGTTACTTACCTAACAAACATATTTTGCTTGCCATGCTCGCTTTGACCGCTTAGTATAAGCGCGTTCGTAAGCCACCGCTTACTTATCTACCTAATAGGTTGCATGGAGATTCAAACCTATGTCGAGCGCACACGAGACAATTGATCAGGATCGGTTTTGCGAAATGCTAGAGGAGGCTGTCGAGGTCGTCGACCTCTTGGATGGCGGTCAATTGCTCAAAATGCCCTCGGGAAAAGTGGCTCACTTTAGCCCCATATCCGGCACAGGTAGTGTGTTCACCCTGTAAGTTCTGCAATCAGATATGAAATAGGACTGCGCTACTACGCCAGTCCTATTTTTTTTATCATCTTAATAAGTAAGTAATTACTTAAACCGGAGGCGACAACATGGCATTTAAAACGAAAGACACTAGCGGTAAGAAGAGCTACACGAACATTGGTGAGATGCGAAGCGCCATCGAAGTGGTGGTGAAAATGCTCGCAAACAAGGGCATTAAGGTCACCCAGTCGGGCATTCAAGCGTATGTCGAATACGATGAAAAAACGCTTGAGGCAACTCGCGTCAACATCCCCTCTCTCAGCGAGAAATCTTCACCCGAGCTGGTCACCGCCATTAAGGGCTTCGTTGATCATGAGGTAGCCCACATCCTGTTTACCGACTCGAAGATTGTTGCCAGGGCGCACAAAGAGAAGATCGCCAATCTCCACAACATCGTCGAAGACACCTTCATCGAAGCGAAGATGAAAAAGGCCTTCGCTGGCTCAACAAGAAACATTGATAAAACGGTCGAGTTTGCCGTAAAGCACTTCTTTCAGAAGACGTTTGACAAATTCATTGGTGAGTTTCAGCGAGATGAAAATGCCTCTCAGGCGATGTTCTTCGTAAAGGCCCTGGCCACACCTGGCATCCGTGCTTTAGCCGGACAGGAAGCCGCTCAGAATTACATGGCTGATAAATGGGAGCTGATACCTGACGTTTACGACGCCCTTCTGCCGCTTTCCAAAAAGCTCCAGACCATCGAGTCGTCTTTTGAGGCACTAAAGATGGCCAACTCCATCCGCGACATACTCGCCGATGTGGAGCGCGAGCAGCAGGAGAAGAGCAAAGAGCCTGAGCCGGAAGAAAGCGATGAAGAAGGTGAAGGTGAAGGTGAAGGTGAAGGTGAAGGTGAAGGTGAAGGTGAAGGTGAAGGTGGCGACGCTTCTTCTAGCAAAAGCAGCAGCGGCTCGCTAGATCGTCCTGGCGATGAAATTTTTGATACAGCCGAATCTACACCTGAAGAATCGGATGGCGATTCATGCGCCGCTTCAGATGGTAACGGCGAAGGTGAGCCTAGCCCCGGATCCAGCGATGGAAAAGACGAAGGCGAAGGCGAAGGCGAATCGGACGAAGGCGAAGACGAAGGCGAATCGGGCGAAGGCGAATCGGACGAAGGCGAAGGGTCTGATCGCAAGGGCGAAATGATCGATGAGCGTGGCAAAGAGGCTGCGGAAAAGGCTGGCACATCGGCAGACAAGTCAGGCGATGCCCACTCCGACAAATCGACAGGTGATGAGCGAGATCGGGATATTGATTCAGAGGGCGGATCAAAGGGGGCGCTCAACGACGGTAACATCGCTGATCACCCTGAACTGGCAGAAGCTCTGGAGAAGATGACCACCTATGATGCTGCGCTTGAAACGGCCATTGCAGAGGGGGCTATTGAGAGCCTAAAAGACAATTCGTATATGCCTTACTCCAACGAAAAAGACTTCATTGGCCCCTACACCATCAAGCCTGGATCGATGATTGATAGCCGCTCAAAGGATCGTCAAGCAAAATTACGAAGCAAAACTGGCGAGCAGATCGGTGTGATGTCAAAGGCTTTGGAGCGTCTGTTGATGGCTCGTAACCGCTCCATGTTTGTTCCTGGCTTCAGAAGCGGACGCCTTCACAGCTCCAGCCTTTATAAACTGAATACCGGCGACACTCGCGTCTTCCGCCGCAAGGAAGAGGTGCGCACTAAGAACACGGCGGTCTTACTGTTAGTGGATTGCTCAGGCTCCATGAACCACCGAGACCGCATCGGAATAGCTTCTGAGGCCGCCTATGCACTTTGCTCGGCTCTGGATCGCGTGAATGTAAAAACGCAGGTAGTTGGCTTTACAACTCAAGATGACGACCTGCCATCCGAGGCTCGCAAAGAGTTAAGCAGCATTGTCGAGAAGCATCCTGGCTTTAAGGGTGGGTTTGATCGCATCGAGCCTTTGATGATGCCTATCTATAAAACCTTCGATGAGCGGCTGACGCCTGCCTGTGAACAGCGTATCGCAGCCATCCCCCTCCTTGAGCTTCGGAATAATGCCGATGGTGAGTGCGTTGAGATTGCCGCCAACATGCTCAGAGCGAGAACCGAAGAGCGCAAGATTTTGGTGGTTCTGTCAGATGGCGAGCCTGCGATGCAGAGTGTCTCGACAAGAGGCGGCTACGGAAGTAAACGCGCCGAGGAACACTTGGTGCATGTAGTGCAAAGCACCGAAAAAGACGGTATCGAAGTGCTAGGGATCGGAATTGAAACCCATCAAGTTGAAGCCTTCTATCCCAAAAATATCGTCCTCGATGATGTCAAAGAGCTACCAAGCAAAATCGTCTCTGAGCTTTCCGCCATGCTACTTCGCTAAAAAATCCGTCATGCAGCGTTCCAATACCAACACTGCATGACGTATTATTCGCTTGTGACAGTAAGTCACAGCTTACTTACCTAACTTTGGAGTTACCCATGACCACTAGCACCGCTACCGCCACCGCTCTTCCCTACGCTACTCACGCAGAAGACGGCAAAATCATTTGTCAGCTTGATGGCCAAGCCGTTCACGTCATTCAGACCTACTTGACCAAAAATCACCCGTCTGTGAGCCTGGATGCCTATCGTGATCGCTTTCCTGACGCGCCGCTTTTATCCGAGGCTGCCAAGAAGGCCCTGAAGAAAAAGCGTGAAGAGGCTGAGTCCGTCAAGACTCACATGGCTGGCGTAAGCGCCGTCGCAGAAACTAAGGTGGTCTCGCTTCGTAAGAAAGCCCCTGATTATGGCATCCGCACCGCTGACGTATTAAAGCTGATTCCTAATGTAAAAGGTGTTCCGGCCTCCACCTCCATTCCGGTTTCTGTTTTTGAGACTCACGAACATCAGGAAATGGTGCCAGAGACAGACGGTGATTATATCTGGAACCCTGAAGTGCTTCGCGACTGTATCGCCGCAATGGATTACAACATTCCTGCTTATTTCTGGGGTCACGCAGGCACCGGCAAGTCGACCACCTGGGAGCAATACGCGGCTTACACCAACCGCCCCTTCATCCGTATCCAGCACACGGCCAACACCGAAGAGTCTCATATCGTTGGTCAAATGCTTGCTAACGAGAACGGCACCTACTTTGAACCTGGGCCACTTGCGCTCGCTATGCGCTACGGCTGGGTGTATCTGGCTGACGAATACGACTTCGCATTCCCTCAAGTGCTGGGCGTCTACCAGCCCGTGCTAGAAGGCAAAGCGCTGATTATCAAAGAAGCCCCTCAAGAGTGGCGTCGCGTCGACCCTCACCCGCAATTCCGCTTTGTAGGCACTGGCAACACGAACGGATCCGGCGACGAAACCGGTCTGTATCAGGGCACCAATCTTCAGAACGCGGCCAACTACTCTCGCTTCGGTATCGTCACGAAGGTGGAGTATATGGACCAGGAAGATGAGGCTCAAATGATCGAGGCAAAGGCGAAGATTCATGCTGACAAAGCGAAAGAGCTGGTCAAGTTTGCCACCCGTGTCCGTGAGTCCTACGACCGTGGAGAGATCACCAACACCATTGGCCCGCGTGAGCTGCTTTTCGCTGCCAAGTTAGGTGCACTGTTCGGTGGCGATTTCAAAGCGGGCCTTAATCGCGCCTTTATCAACAAGATGCCCTCCTCGTCGGCGTTGGCAGTTCGTGAAGTCTGCGACCGAATTTTCGCTTAAATCATAAGTAATAGGTGACTTACAAATGCTCGGTTGCATCAACAGTGCTGTGGTTTTCTCGCCTGAATCGAGCGCTTGTCGTGACTGCCCTTACTTTGAGGGCTGTCATAAAAACGCACTGGCTTTGACACAACAGAAGTATCCAAGTGCCAGTGCGGCTTTCCTATCAATCAACTACTCCACCAACGCCTCAGATACGGAAGACGCCCTCGATATTCGTCTGTCTTCCGCCAGCGAGCGCGTTAAAAACCAAGCCCTTTTGCTCAATCGCAAGGGCTTCTCTTTTTCAAAAGCCAGAGCGCTGATCAAAGCCGGAAAGAACCCTTTCAATGGCTTCCGCACACAGCGCGCGTTCATCACGATTTTCGACCACCTGCTTAGCGAGGGGAAAGTCAGAAAAAGTGATCTCGTTAAGCACGTTATTGCCGTTCATCAGTGCAGCGCCTCCACTGCATCCAGCCTAGTGTCCGACGTCCTCGGACTAGGCGAGTTGATGAAGGCCGTGACGACCACTCGATTTACCGCTGAAATCAGCATTAAGGACGACCAATGACTATTTTGTTTGCCAGAAGTCACTTCAGCATTGGCGAATCAACACTCACGCCAAAAGCTATCGCAGCAAAAGCAAAAGCTATGGGCCACACCGCCGCGTGCCTCATGGACACGATGAACATCAGCGGAATGATTGCCTTCTCTAAGGCAGCCAAAGAGGCGGGCATTAAGCCCATCATCGGAGTCAGAGTGCGTATAGTGCCTGACCCGCTGCATCGTAAGCCTAAAAAGGGCGACACTCATGCCGACAAGCCAAACCCTGAAAGTTATCACGACCTGATCATCAAAAATGACGATGGCTTGCAAGATGTGTTTGAGCTGCTATCCAGAGCCTACAGTCGTGACTACTTTTACTATCGCGCTCGCGTGGGGTTCGCTGATCTGAACGATATGATCGCGAAGGGTAACCTCATAGCGCTCAATAGCGACGCTTACAGCGTTTGCCACTCGACAGACTATGCAGACGCTATCCAGAAGATTCCCAGCGCTCAGAACGCAAATTTGAGCGTTCTAGCGATACAACCAATCCACACTCCTTACTACGATCAGCACAATAAGCGCGTCCTGGCGTTAGCAGAGAAAACGGGGCAGCGGGTCATCGCTTATCTACCCTGCTATTACGAAGAAGGTGAGGCTGACACCAAAGACGTTTACCGTGTCATCACGGAAAACAGCCAGGTCGACAGTCCGTTTACCCGCATACCCTACACACGAGACCAGCACCCTCAATCAGCCCCCTCTCTGGTTGAAGCACTCAAGGGCTTTGCAAAACGCACCGGCTGCAAAGTCAGTAGCGCGATGATTCGCGACCACGACTGGCTCTGCGATCAGATCACCTACGAGTGGCACAAGCTGCCTATTTCGCTGCCTGAGCTTGCCGAGGACGAGAACGCTGAGTTGGTCAACTTGTGCAAGGTCGGCTGGCGGGAGCGATTCTCGGCTCCTGTAATGGGTCATCAGCCCACTGGCGCTGAAGTGGCGGTCTACCGAGACCGATTGAAATTTGAACTCTCAACGCTCAAAAGCATGGGATTTGCTGGCTATTTCTTGCTAGTCAGCCAGATAACTCGTTGGTCTAAGCAAAACGGCATTGGAGTTGGGCCTGGACGCGGATCAGTCGGCGGATCTTTGGTTGCCTACCTGATCGGCATCACTGACGTTGACCCGATTCGCTTCGGCCTAATTTTTGAGCGCTTCATCAACCCCGAACGTTTGGATTTGCCCGACGCCGACTTGGACTTTATGTCCTCTCGCCGTGAAGAAGTGATTAGCTACCTACGCGAAACGTTTGGCGAGGATCGTGTGGCGGGCATCAGCAACTACGGTCAGCTTGGTGCCGCATCTGCGCTTCGTGACGTTGGTCGCGTTCACGGCCTATCAAGCGTGGATATTGCGGTCTCAAAGCGTATACCGGCAGACACCACTCTGGAAGTCGCACAGGAAACCGTTGCCGAGATCGATGCGTTCTCTAAAACACACCCAGAACTTTTCAATCACAGCCTTCGGCTTCAAGGAAAAATGCGCTCTTTCGGTAAGCACGCGGCGGGCATCATCGTGGGCGGCCGACCTTTGCGTCAGATGGCGGTGGTAGAGTCGAGAGGTGATGAGCCGGTCGTCAACTGGGACAAACGCGTCTGTGAAGACATGGGAATGGTCAAGCTGGATATACTGGGCTTGTCGAACCTGGACATCATTCAGCAAACCGTCGAACGCATCAAAACACGTCACGGTATTGAGGTGGATCTGCTCAAAGAGCCTCTTGATCAACCTGATGTTCTGGAGGCATTCACCCTTGGCAAAACCACCGCTATTTTCCAGTTCGAATCATCTGGCATGAAGGGGCTGCTTACCAGCTTGGCCTATGCCGGAACGCTGACCTTTGAACAGCTTGTCGCGGCAACCGCGTTATATCGTCCAGGCCCGATGGAATCAGGCATGTTGGAGTCCTACGTGGCGATTACAAAGGGGTTTGAGTCGCCGGACTACCCTCACCCCAGCTTGATACCAGTGCTGGAGGAGACCAAAGGCGTTTTTGTTTACCAAGAGCAGGTTATGAAGGCCGCCCAGGTGCTTGCGGGCTTCACAATGGCCCAAGCAGACGGGTTACGTAAAGCGATGGGTAAGAAAGACGCCGACATGATGGCTAAAGTGCGCGATGAGTGGGTCTTGGGTTGCGGTTCGCACTCCGGCATGGATGCACCAGTTGCAGAGAGCTTGTTCGACAAGATCGAGAAATTCGCTGGTTACGGCTTCAATAAGTCACACTCCGTTGCCTACACCCTTCTTTCCTACTGGACGATGCTGCTCAAGGTGCGCTATCCCGCCGAGTTCTTTGCTTCGTGTATGTCGATCATGGACAGCGACCGCATCCCTGCCTTAGTGGGTGATGCAGCCAAGCACAACATCAAGATTGGGCCGCCCGACATCAACGCCTCCACCGCTCGCTACGAAATCAAACGGGATCCCATCACCGGTCACGATATGCTGGTAGCGCCGTTCAACTGCGTGGCCAACATCAGCGATAAGGGTGCAGCTTCCATCGTCGAAGGTCGTGAAAAAGCAGGTGGTTTCTTCACAGACCGCACCCAGTTTGAGTTGTCGGTGAATAGAAGAGTCGTCAACAAGCGCGTTATCGACCATTTAGAGCGCGTAGGGGCGTTTGCGTCGATTACCCCTGGCACTCCCCCTGCAACGGATAAATCGCGCTTAAAAGACCAACTTACTCTCATGCCTGGGGTGATTCAGAAGGTGGCCACCATTGATCGCGATATGATCGTAGACAAGGGCACTCATGCGCGGCTGCTGTCTATCGTGAACGACTACTCCGCCGTCTTTGATGACCGCTGGGTGTCGGTGCCTCGCATCGGCAAAAAGTCGAAAATCATGGTGGTGTTCGATGCACCCTCTTGGTCAGACGAGAACGAAGGTCGACTGGTGTCTGGCAAGCCCTACACGTCTTGGAACGAGACTATCAAGGCGGCTGGCCTGACCCACGAAAACTTCTACTACACCACCCTGATGAAGTTTGTGAAGCCTAAATCTGACGAGGAAGGCGGTGTTGACGGCTTCAGCAACGAGGAGATTAGCATCTGCGGTGAGTTCTTGGATCGTGAGGTCGCAGAGCTAGACCCTCCGGTGATTTTGACAATGGGGTCTCTCGCGACACGCCATTTCAGCGATGATCAGAAGAAGAAGCCAGGTGAAATGATCGGCAAGAGCAGCTACAACGCCGCTGCTGACCGGACGGTCGTCTATGGCTTCAGTCAAGGCAGAATTTACTTCGACAACTCCCTGGCGGCCGAGCTTGTGAAGTGTCTAAGCAAGGCCATCGAAGCTGCTGGAATTTAAGCGGACAAACCAGTAAGTAACAGCTTACTATCAGCGCTGTGCAATTGTGCAGCGCTTTAAAGGGCGGACTTTCATGCAAGTCATCATCTTCAATAAAGAAGAAACCAGCTACTTCAACTGGAAAGACCCAGTAAGTCGAGAATTGCTCTTTGGCAAAATTTCAGAAATAGAAGCCTCTGTCCGCGACCCCTACTTCGGGGCCGATTTTAAAGGTTCGTTTCTAAGAAGTGTGACGCTGATGGAAAACCCCGGATCGGAGTCGATTGAGGTCAAAACCCCGGATCGAACAATTGGCTTTTCTATTAGCAGGGCATTTATTCAGCCGACCGAGCATTAACCTTCTAGGGGAACTCATGGCAACACAAATTTCATATCTAGGCTTCTGCTCTTTAGGAGCATTAACAAACCCGCGCCTTTTCACCCGAAACGTGTATCTAGGAAAGCACTTCATGCAGACCACTTATTGGATGCTCGACTAATGGCCGAATACTCCCAACGCGACATCATGGCTCTGGATCGTCAGGGTAACTACTACAGTCGCCACTTGAGCGCGATGACCGGCGAGCAGCTTCATGACAAGTCCGACATTGCCGCTGAATTGGCATGGCGTGACGCCAAGATTGATCAGTTACGCGCTCATCTTGCCGACATAGCCAATCCGATTACCAAGCTCCAGCGTGAGGCTTCGGAGTCAGATTGTAAGTTGGATGGTCATCAGGCGAGAATCTTGGCTAATGATGCCCATTGGCTTCAAGACTTGGCTCGGCTGGCTCTTATTGATACGTCGAAATAGCTACTTATTTGCGCAAACCAGTAAGTAACAGCTTACTATAAATCAACAGCACTGCATGATGCGGCGCTTATTTGGAGAACTCCCATGAGCCACACTGATATTTTCTTTCTCAAAAAAGACACCTTTATCAAGTCCAGCGTGAAGAACGCCTTCCTTTCGGCCATGTATGTGTGGCAGCACACCGCCAAGCATTACTGCGGTCTTGAGCGTTTTCCTATGTCGTTTTTTGGCGATGACCTTGAGCCAATGATGGCCGTCTGGAACTACCACTCACGAAACCCTGGAAAAATGAAGATTCACGATGCTATTGCCATGCAAAGCACAATGGACAATGTGTTACTTGAGCCTTCTCAATGGCTTCGCTTGGTGGAGGCGTTCGAGCTTTTTGGCCAACAACACCCCAACAGCAGCTTTGTAGAGCAAGCGGCAATCATACGCTCGGTCATGGAGTCTGATGAGGGTAAAGATGTGGTGGCGATTGGCTGGCAGCAAACTAGCGTCAATGGCGACACGCCCTGGTATTGCTGTGAAGAAGATGAGAATGGCAACGAGATAATTAAGGTTTACGATCCTTCCATTGGCACCCTGCACCATTGGCTGATGGAAAGTGTCGACGAAACAGAGGCGGCCGCATGAAGACGACTAAAGCGAGCGTCACTATTGGTCGAAGCAGCAAAGGCAGCATCTTTATTCGGGTTGGAGACTGCTCTTCTCGGCTATCCATTATTGAAGTGGAAATGACGCCTGAAAACTTTACCGAATGTCTCATGGGACTTTCTTTTGTCGATGCTCGAATCAAAAGTCTTATCTCTCACGGCGATCTGTTGCATGTAGGAAAGCGTCGAGTTGTGGAAATGGTTAAATGTGACCGAGCCGCGAATCTCGACCGCAAAGATCAGTTGACCATCGTCGAGCAACACTTCAACACGCACTACCACCCTTCTGGGTGGGAAATGCACTCTGATGGTATCGGCACGAAGCAACACGGCACACAGCACACCTACATGGTGAGAAAATATGAGGCGATTGAGGAGTCGCCCAAGGCTCAAGAGTTTGATGAAATAGATCCGAATGACCTAGTAATTTCAGCGGTCACCTCCAGCGTTGGATTCGGATCACACAACGTTGGTATTCAAATTACTCATATCCCAACGGGCATCGAAGTGAGCAGCGCGAGCGAGCGGCACTCTCACGCTAACCAACTGAAAGCAATGAAAAAGCTATTAGCAGAGCTACAGCGCACCGCTCAAAGCTGACATATCATTAACACGTAGCACAACACACACAGAGAGACCTATCATGCTAGACGTCTTGAAATACATGGTAATTACCGCAGCGGGCATGGCCGTTATCGAGGCTCACGCGGCCGACACGCCCTTCTCAACCCCGAAGGATTACGCCGACTTCAACGTGTCGATCACCAAGACCGTATTACAAGCCCCCGAATGCGCACGCGCTTCTCAGGCGGTTATGAGCGCAATGCCCGCAGAATGGAACGGGCTTTCTTCCATCGCCAACAGCTACGAAGCCATCGGTGAATTGCCGGTGTTATCCAGCGAGATTGCAGAGATTCGCGATCTATCGATCCACCTCGAAAATCCTGATCTTTTGACAGCTCGATGCGCCTTTTTGATGGGGCAAGCCTACGGCAGCGCTGCGGGGTATTTTTTCTTCTCTGATATGTAAGTAACTGGTGACTTACTAAAAGCGCAAGTATAAGATTGCGGTGTCTGATCTCGGTCAGACCCGCTCTTTAACAAGGAAATCACCATGACCAAAGAGGTTCAGAACCTTATTGACCCCAAGCAGCTCAAGGAGGATGTGTCGTTCAACGCCACCGACCTTGACGCGATGTGGTCAACTCAAGCGGGGTTATACGTCCGCTACGGTGTTATCTCTGCGCGAGCCGACCACCAAGCGGCAGCGTTCAAGAATCGTCTCAGCATCATTGAGGCTGAACTTGGAAAGGCGGCCCGTGAAGAGCTTCCGAAAACCGGAGTTAAGGTGACGGAAGGGACAGTGAAGGAGTTCGTGGCCAGTCATCCACGGATGCTGAAGGCTCACGACGACTTCAACAAGGCGACTCTAATCTCGAACCTAGCGAAAACAGCGCTGGAAGCGCTACGCCAGCGACGAGATATGATCGTTCAAGCCTCCAAGCATCATCTGGAGCAAATGGTGATGAAAGATAGCTTCAAGGGCGGCTCTTCAGCTCGGGACGAGGCTCGCGCTCAACTGGCCGAGTCCATTCGCAACCGTGAAGAGCGTCTTTCGCACTAAATAGTAACTAATCGCTTACTTCCCTTTAACGTAATCGATAGAATATCTACTCCGCTTGAGCGGATAGACGAAAAACTAAAAAACCACACTGAAACGAGGCTTTACCATGTCAGGATCATTAGCTGCTCTTAAATCCCGTCTGAACAACCGCAAAGCTGAAGCGGCTGCGAAGAAAGCGCAATACATTCGCCCTCACAAGTTCGCCCCAGGCAAAAACCGCGTTCGCATTCTTCCAGGCTGGAACGCTGCATCGCCCGACGTCTTCTATCACGACTACGGTATGCACTACGTGAAAGATCGCGAGAACAAGACAGCGGCGGTCTATGTTTGCACCGAAAAGACCTACGGTAAGGATTGCCCGGTCTGCTCCGCTGTTTATGAGGGTATCCGCTTAGCGAAAGATACCGGCAACACTTCGATGGAGAAGTTGATCAGTCAAGCTCGCGCCACCCCTCGTGTCCTGGTTAATGCACTGATTCGCGAGAGCGATGAGCCTAATAAGCCGGTCATCCTTGAGCTGCCTTCTGGTGTTTTTGATCAGATGGTTGACCAGATGATGACGTTCGCTGAAGACGGCGTTGATGTGCTGTCCGTCACAGAAGGTCACGACTTTATCGTCACCAAGTCTGGCTCCGGTCTGGATACGGAATACTCCGTTTCTCTGGCACCCAAGCCGACCGCTGTGACATACGACGCCTCTTTGGTGGTCGACTTGGCAGCTTATTGCTCTCAAGAGTCTGAGCAAGGCTTGCTGAAGGCAGTGAACGCCACCACTGCGGTCACAGGCTTACCCGCTCCTAAGTCGATGGCGTTGGCTGCTCCGGCTCGAACTGGCACTCACGGTGGTAGCGAAGCAGGCGCATTCATCACCCCGCCAGCCGCCGCTGCGGTCGCTGCGAGTGCCCCCGCCGCTGCGGTAGGTGCTGCCGCTGTTCTAAGTGCTGCCGCTTCTGCTGCGGATGAAGCTGAAAAAGAGCTGGCCGCGCTGGAAGGTGAGCTGATGGAGGAAGCGCCCTGGGAAGCTGATGAGGTGGCTGTCGAGCCTACACCCGCTCCGGCAGCAAGCGCTGCACCCTCTGTTGATCTTGCTGAAGAGATTAACGCCTCTGACGATGACCTCGACTCCATTCTGGACGGACTGGACGACCTCTAAGCAATCGCAAACAGGGAGCCGCAAGGCTCCCTTCTCAATTTGAGGGTATGACCATGAGCCTAAAAACCACAGGGGCCGAATACGAAGCCTTTCTTCATGACGACGACTTCTGGTCTCAGCAAGGTGACGCTTGGTTGGAAGATACTGAATTTGAAGTGGACGGCAGCTTGACCACTGAACTCGATGAAAGTGGCCTTAAACCAGAGGCTCAAATCAAATTGCTGAGCGGGTATGTCTTTTCTAACAAGAGCGATGAGCCTGTTTACCTCGCTACGTTCTTCCGTCGATGGAGAAAAGCTCGAAACACCACCTATCTGTCTGTAGCTGTCGCAAAAGACAAAGAGCAGCTTGTGCGAGATGCCATCCTTTCAGCGGGCGGCAAAATAAATTAGGAGCCGCTATGCGATACGCCTTTTTTGACAGTCACGCTATCGGCTACGCAGCTCAGGACGGCATGAAGCTCACCGTCAATGACCGAGAGGTGCAGGCCATCTTCGGTTCGATCAAAAGCGTTCGTCGTTACGTGAATGAACTAAAAGCCCGCCCCATCATGCTGTGGGATGGCAAGGCCAAGTGGCGATACGAGCTGTTCGCCGACTACAAATCCAAACGAGGCAAAGAGCCGGATCCTCGTGTTCAACACATGCGAGCCTGTTTTCGTGACCAGCGCGAAGACATCAAGCGTGGTCTGGGTCTGCTGGGTGTCCCATCACTCCTCGCAGAAGATTTTGAAGCGGATGATTTGGCTGGCCATCTGGTTAAAACCTACACCGCTCAAGGCAAGCACGTCTTCATGATCACGGGTGACCACGACTGGAAGCAGCTCATTAGTGACAAGGCCACCTGGGTAAATCACAAGGACGGACGGATGGTTCATGCCGTCACGTTTGCAGAGAACACCGGCTATCTGACCCCCACCGCTTTCGTTCAGGGCAAAGCGCTGTTCGGCGATAACTCCGACGAAATTCCAGGCGTAGGGCGAATCGGCGAGAAGTCTGCCCCGGAAATTCTTGCTCAGTATGGCGACGTGAAGACCTTTATCCAGCGCATTCGCGATGACGTGGCGGCAGGACGGAAAGTCCCTAAAGCCTATCGCGACTTTGCAATGGGCGAAAAATCACCGAAAGAGCCTGCGATGACTCGCATCCAGGTGTTCAAGCGAAACGTCAAGCTGATGAATTTGCTGTCTGGCCCCAAACCAACCGGCGTTCAGGTGCTTTATCGAGACGCTATGGATTTGGATGGCTTTCGCGACTTTTGTCGTGAATTCGCCTTCAACTCAATTCTCAACGACTTCGATGCCTTCGTAGAACCCTTTATTGACCACTGTGTAACCACTAATACCAAGAGAGAAACAGCATGAGCAAGCCAAGCGATTTAGCCAAAGAAATCATGAGCGCCATCGGTGCAAACGACGAAGTGTCCACCGTAAAAATCTGGTTGGATACCGGCTTCCCGCCTCTGAACCGCATTGTCAGTGGCCGTTACTACGGTGGCGGTATGCCCTCTGGGCGAGTGATCGAGCTGTCAGGGCCAGAATCATCGGGCAAGACGGCCATTGCCAACGAGATCATGAAGTCGGCTCAGCGCATGGAAGGTATCGCCGCCTTTTTTGATCATGAGCGTAGCTTTGATACCGATCTGGCTGAACGAGGAGGTCTTGATGTAACGCCAGGTCGCTTCGTCTTCAAACGCGGTAAGACCTACGAACAGACCGTCGTCGAGACGATCAAGCTGCTGCGTGTGGTGCGTGAGAAGAAGCTGATCCCTAAAGAAGCCCCTATTGCGATTGTTTGGGACTCGCTGGCGTCGATGGTGCCACAGCAGATCGCCGAGAAGTCAGCCGACGCGCTCAATATGAACGACAACACTGCTTTGGCACGGGCAACGTCCGCTTCGTTCAAGCTGATTGCTCAGGCGTGCGACGATCACAACGCCATTCTGGTCGTGCTGAACCAAACACGCACGAAGATCGGAGTGATGTTTGGTGACCCGACAACGACTCCTGGCGGTGACGCGGTGAAGTTCTACTGCTCAGTGCGAATCCGCCTGGGTAAGACGATGATCAAGAAGTCGGCCAGTGACAGCACTAAGATTGGTCAGCAGATTGGTGCTGAGTGCATCAAGAACAAAGTCTCGGTGCCCTTCCGCAAGTGCAAGTGGAATTTCATGTTTAACGACGACGGCACCGGCAGCTTCGACATCGAAGGATCACTGGTTGAATATCTGTGTGAGCATGAAATTGTCGAGCCAGGAGGCAAGACGTCCGCTTACTGCTATTGGGAGGGCGAGAAGATCACCAAGAAGAAGCTGGCCAATCTTATCCGCACCGACGCAACCGTCGCTGAAAAGGTTAAGGCGCTTCTGACGAAGGCGGATCCTGACGATCTGAAGGATCCGGTGGAGGCCACAGAAGAAGCCTAATTTTTCTGCTGGCTGCCTTATTGGTAGTCGTCCTATAGTCATGGCCGTGATCAAAGGAGATTGGCGGCCATGACTGTGAAATTGAAACGCGCTCGCTGGGTAAAGCGGACAGATGCCGGGCGGTTCACCATCGAAACCGTTGCGGAAAAGAAACGCGAAGTGCTGTTGTGCGATACCTGCGGAATCAATGACCAGTGTCCAGTAAGGTTGATGATGGAAAAGGCAGAATCCTTTGTCACCCTCTCTGTTCGTAATTGCGAAAAATACATCCCCTCTATTGGCTTCATGCCGCCGATGATTGGTCTGGAGCGTCAGTTCAACACGCTGCGTGTCGGTAAGGGTTGGTTTGAGCGTCTGCGCCCTAGCGACAAGATAGCGTTGGTGAACACAAAGACTGAAGAGATCGAGGGTTATGCGGAGGTAACGCATGTATATCACGGCAATTACAACGACATGCTGGAGCGTCATGCAGTCTACAACCACGTAGCTTGCAAACGAGCGCCTGGACAGTCCGCTCAAAGCTATGTCGGTGAAGTGCTGCGGAAGGCGCACGGTCATTTTCTCAGCGAGAACTCTACACTCACCGCGATTTACTTGCGGAGATTGGAAAATGGCTTACGAATTAGGTCCAAAGAAGAAGCTGGAGCTGGTAAGGAAAGGTAAGCGTCTCTACGGGGCTATCGTCTCGCTGGATTCTGGAGAGAAGGTTTACATGGCTTACCGTAAACACAACGAGATTTATCGCTCTGGCGAAATGCGTCTTGGCGATGCCATCAAGAAGGGTGTGGCAGCCTGGGCAATGGATGACGAAACTCTTCAGATCATGCGCGCTCACGGCATCAAAGTCGTGGGCGTTTTTGTTCGCGATACCGGCGAGCGTTACGTTACCGGCATCGACAACTACTTCGACAAAACCAAAATCAAGATTCTCAACTATGCCTCACGCGGAGGTGCCTTGCAGCGATACTTGCCCTTACAATACTTCGCGTGCCGCAAGCCTGCCATGAAGAAGCTGTAGCCAGAAGCACAAACCAATCAATCGCTTATATCGGTTCGCCTTTGGCGAGTTATTGAGTGAGAAAAATGAAAAGAAAGGCACTTATCCTAGGTTTTGCAGCAGTGGCCACCGTGATCAGCACCCTGGCGTTTTCAGAGGGTCGCTATAAGGTGTTGACCGATGATGACGTCGGCTTTTGTTACAAGATGGCTTACTACCACATGAAAGATGCCCGAAACATGATTCCAGTTCGGGTATATCAGGAGGGCTTTACTGATCGCAATCTGCGAATTTTCCATAAGGACGGTAACGATAAATGGGTCACTAGCGAGGTTAGCTGCAATTTCCACCTACCTCTTGATGACATCCCCACTCATGAGAGGATTTTTGGCGTTGCCATTAACGGAGAGCAGATCGACACCTCAGATATGATCGACGCCAGAGAAATGATCCGACGCTAAGCCAATGCCAAACCACCTAGAACCCCGCCTATGCGGGGTTCTTTATTGCCAGCACGATAAGTAATAGATTACTTACTGAAAGACAACTAAAGGACTCCCTTATGCGCTACGGCATTATGTCAGACACCCATTACCACTCTTGGTCAGCGTTCGCTAAGCAAGAGGGCCATATCAACAGTCGTCTCGGCATTCTCATCACAGAGACGCGTAAGGCCGCCATCCACATGAAGGAGGCTGGCTGTTCTGCCCTCTTCCACACGGGCGACCTGTTTCATGTTCGGGGTCGCGTTTCCCCGTCAGTGTTAAACCCCGTCGTCGACCTCTACAACGAAATCGTCAACGACATCGGCCTTCCAGTCTTTCTGCTGGCGGGCAATCACGACCTTGAATTCGAGGACTCCAACCGTATCGGCAATAGTGGCGAGTCTCTTCGTCACACTGGCGTTCGTGTGGTGTCAGAGGCGCCCTACTTCGACCGTGATCATCGCGTGTTGATGATCCCCTGGCACGCCAAACAAAAAGAGCTGCTGAGCGTCATCGCCAATGAGCTTTTGGGTGGTATCGATCCGCACGATGTCACGCTCATGATTCACGCCCCGATCAACGAGATCATTCCTGGCCTACCAGATCACGGCATCGATCCCGATGTGCTGGCGGATTTTGGTTTCAAAAATGTCTTTTCTGGCCATTACCACAATTTTAAGCGCGTTCGTCCTGGCGTCTTCTCAGTGGGCGCTCTAACGCACCAAAACTGGGGTGATGTGAACAGTAAGGCCGGTTACCTGATTGTCTCTGAAAGAGGCACTGCTAGCGATGTGCAGCACTTCGAGACCGACGCGCCCAAGTTCGTCAATATCGAGGAGATCGACGAGGACTCTCTGGAGGTGGTGGCTGGCAACTACGTGCGCGCCCGCATCGAGATCGAAGAGGAAAAGGAGGTAGTGGCTTTTCGTGAGCTGCTGGTCGACGAGCTAGGTGCTGCGGCCGCCCTCATCCTGCCCATTCGAAAAGAGAAGGTCATTACGCGCAAAGGTGCCGCTAAAACCAGCCTGGATCGCCTAGAAGACTCAATCACTCATTTTGTTAAGGCTAGCACCACTATCCCAGACCCCATCAAGGACGACGTAAATGCCGAAGTCCTACGCACGTTAGCGGAGATTGACCATGCAGTTTGAGCAGCTATCCGTCACCAATTTCTTGAGCTTTGCACAAGCCGACTTCCAGCTCGCCGGTCGTGGGTTGTTGCTCATTCAGGGCGTCAACCTGGAAAACGGAGGGGCGTCTAGTAACGGCTCCGGCAAGTCCTCCCTGGTTGACGCTATCTTTTGGTGTTTATTTGGCAAAACCGCACGCGGCATAAGCGCTGACGATGTGATCAACGACGCTGCGGGCAAAGAGTGTCGCGTGCTGCTGGTCGTCAAAGATGGCAGCGACGAATACGTTATCGCTCGGCACCGCAAGCACTCGAAAAACAAAAATCGCCTGACCGTCATTCAGAACGGGAAGGACATTACGATGGGCACCGATAAACAGACGCAAGAGCTGGTCAACAAAATCGTTGGCTCTTCAGAGTCCGTATTTGCCAGCTCAGTGTATGCCGGTCAGGAGGCCATGCCCGACTTGCCTATGCGAACTGACAAAGAGCTGAAGGCATTGGTTGAGGAGGCTGCGGGCATCGACCGACTCAACGAGGCTCATAAGCTACAGCGCGATAAAGCCAACCTTGTGAAGCGTGAAGTCGAGCAGCAGCAGTCAGAGGTAGAGAAGCTGCAAACTCGGCTACGTGACGAGAAAAATCAACTTGCTCGCTTCGAGGATACCGAGAACCAGTGGCGCATTGATCAAAAGCTCAAGGCGGATCGCTGCAAAGAGAATGCGAAATCCTACCGCGATAGCTATCTCGCCATGAATGTCGCGGATTTGCAGGCCAAAAAGACCGCACTTGAAGAGAAATTGGCTCAGGTGCGTAAGCGGATTGAGTCGACCGATGAAGAGCGCAAGAAGCAGGCGAAACTTCAGTGGGAGGCTAATGACGCCGACACCAAGCTACGGCTGGCAGAAACCTACTTGAAGACAGCAGGTGAAAAGGTAAAAACGCTCAAGACGGCGCTAGATGGCGTCGATGGTCTGGTTGGAAAGCCCTGCGGTGAATGCGGCAAGCCTTACGCGGAACACGACCTGGATGATGCTCGCTCGCATCGTAAGAAAGCACTCACGGATGCCGTTGAGGAATTCAAGCGTCTGAAGTTGGAATTAGATGTAGCACGGGATCGCTCTACAAGCGCTCAGGAGACGCTTACCAGCTTTGAAGCTGCGATGACTAGCATCAGCGAAGAAACGCGCTCAGAAAGCGAAACTCGCAGTTTAATCGGCAATATCGACGTTGAGCTGACAAAAGCTGGTCGACTGAAAATGCAAATTGAGTCAGAAGTCGAAAACGTCAAAAAAGCGATGGCTGAAACCAGTCCTTACGCCGACATGATCCGTGACTCCAATGTCCGAATTACCGGCCTAATTACCGAGATCGATACGGCTGTCGACAAGCTCAAAGCCATCTCTCATCGCTGGAACGTGGCCCAGGCTGCCGTTGAGGTGCTGGGGACTTCTGGGGTTCGTGCGCACATTCTTGACCACGTTACCCCAATCTTGAATGAGCGAACGTCCCACTACCTGGGTCAATTATCAGAGGGCGAAATAAGCGCTACGTGGCAGACCATCAGTGCAACTAAAGGTGGAGAGCTGCGGGATAAGTTCGCCATCAACGTAGTGAACACCAAAGGCGCGAAGTCCTTCGGGGGACTATCGGGAGGTGAGAAGCGAAAGGTGCGCATTGCAACGGCAATGGCGCTTCAGGATTTAGTAGCCACGCGCTCAGCCAAATCGATCCCGCTGTTCATCTTCGACGAGATTGATCACGCCCTAGATTCGGATGGTCTTGAGCGCCTGATGTCGATCATGAAGGAAAAGGCTACCAAGTCCGGCACCGTGTTGGTGATTTCACATAACGATCTTAACCATTACATCAGTGATTCCGTCAGGGTCGTTAAAGAGCATGGCGTTAGCCGCCTGGAGGCATAAATGTCGACACTCGAAAGCCCATCCCAAACCACCCTTGAGCAGCGCTGCGACTCTGCCATTGCAGCCATCCAGTTCGCCCTAGAGACCGACGAGGGTTTGGCGTTTCTGCGCTGTTGGAACGAGGGTGATTTTGATGCCATTCGGGATGAGTGGCCAGAAGCTCCTGAAGAGGTATTTATCGGAGCCGACCCACTGCATCCTGATACCTCACTTTAACTTCTGAGCAGCGTGCATCCCGTCGATGTGCGCTGCATATTGTAAGTAATTAGTGACTTACCATAGAGGCAGTAATGACACACGTTTACATCCCATCGCTCCACAGTTTTTCGCCGACTAACGATGGTGAAGCGAGCAATTTTGAATATCGAAAGGTTTTGTTACTAGCGGGTGCCAGACTCCCGCAGATCTTCACAGATGCCGTTCGGTCGCTGATCCACAGGGATGAGCTAATTTACGAATCGCCCTCCTATCGGGAATTTGAAATTGCGACAACTGAAGAACCTGCTTTTATCAACCTCTCAACCAGCACCTTCATCCCTCACGACATCGAGAGGTTTGAATTTATAACATTGGAAATGGAGAGCGAAGCGCACTTGCCGGAGCTGGCGTTCGGCATCCGAATGCGCGATCAAAGTCTGGCTTTGCTGTCGGAGTCGGACTGCATCAGGATCTTCAGTAACATTCAACAGAGCGACCCCAACTCTGAACCACTGTCTTTTTCCAAACTGATCAACGATCTCGCCTCCAGGTCATTTCATGAATACCGACGAGAGGATAAATGGCCTGTCGATCTGCCTAGCGGAGTGTGGAAATTTTTATCGATGGCAGAGACCCCTCATCGATTGACGCAATATCACGCTATCGAGATTGGCGAGCGAATCATGCGGCACAACAGACTTCCCTTCCTGCTAGGGGGGAAAGTCATTGAACCAAAACCGAAGAGCGTCGAGGTTCCTGACGTTCCTGAGTTAGACCGGTCGTCGGCGTATGAAGAGGCCAAGAAGATAAACCCCAACTTTGGTGCACTATCGTTTTAGGAGACTGATGTGGTCAAAGCGCCCTATTCGTGCCCTTTTTGCGGTCAAGACGCTTGGCATCATCCAAGCGACATAGATCCACCTGTAGATTACTGCCATGAGTCAGATCATGGCACGGAAGAGGATTACCAAGATGAATGAACTGAATGTGGTCGGATTTGACCCAAGCCTGCGAAATTGGGGGGTTGCTGTTGGACGACTCAACCCAAGCACTTTGAAGCTCACCATCGACACCCTGGACGTTATTCGCCCTGATCAGCCACAAGGAAAACAGGTTCGTCAAAACTCCAAAGATGTCGAGGTGGCCTATCAGCTTTTTACGCGCAGCAAGCTAGCCGCTGGGGGCGCTCAGGCGGTCTTTGTTGAGGTGCCAGTAGGTAGCAAGAGCGCTCGGGCGATGGCCTCGTATGGGGTCTGTGTGGGCGTTTTAGGGGCAATCCGAGGGTCGGGCATTCCCTTCTTTGAAGTGACGCCAGATCAGGTCAAGAAGATCTCGGTCGGCAAGAAAACTGCCTCCAAGGAGGAAATGATCGCTTGGGCAATGAGCAAGCATCCAGAGGCCCCCTGGCCTATGCAAACCAATAAAGGCGTTACCTCTGTTGTGGCCGGGTCTGCCGAGCACATGGCGGATGCCATCGCTGCTATTTACGCCGGTATGGCGACCGCTGAATTCCAACGCACGTTGGCCTTTCTAAAAGCTGCATGATGTAACCAATAGACCTCCTCGCTACAAAATCTAGTGCTTGACGGTGAAATTTGTCGCTGTCAAGCCTAGTAAGTAAGTCATCGCTTACTTATCATTGCCGTATCACCCATCTTGTAGGAAAGAAACATGCACGTAATTAAACGTGACGGCACCCGTCAGCCATTTAACCGAGAAAAAATTGAACGCGTTATGTTTTGGGCCGTTGGCGAACTGAAAAACGTCAGCGTTGCCGCCATTGCCAAGATTGCTGAAGCCAGCGTTCGCGATGGCATGAGCACCAAAGAGCTTCACCACATCATCACGCAGGCCGCCGCTCAGCTCATTGGCACCGAACCTGGATTTCATCCCAACTACGCCATTGTTGCCGGTCGTCTTGAAATGTTTCGTGCGCGAAAAGAGGCCTATGGGCAATACAGCTACCCTCACCTAGCAGTATGGACGCAAAAGCTGATTGACGAAGGCATCTACGACAAGTCGCTGCTCTGGCATTTCACCATTGATCAACTCAACGACTTGAACAGCTACATTCGGCCAGAGCGGGACATGCAGTTTCACTATGCTGGTGCGATGCAGATGACCACCAAGTATCTGATCAAAAACCGTGTAACGGGTCAGATTTACGATGCCCCTCAACACGCTGCAATGCTGATCGGAATGGCGGTGCTCCCTACTCGCTATCATGGCGACGAGCTAATCCAGCAGATCAAAGACTTCTACGACGTGGTAACGACCTTTGAAGGCTCATTGCCTACACCTATTTGGGGTGGTGTGCGGACTCCCCTGCGTCAGTTCTCAAGTTGCGTGGTGGTTGAGGCCGGTGACTCACTGCCAGAGATCAATGCGGCGTCTGACGTGGCTAGTCTTTACGGCGCTGCTCGCGCTGGGCTTGGTATCAATCCTGGCATGATTCGCGCTGAAGGGTCTCCGGTGCGCGGTGGTTTGGCGTATCACACCGGAATCGTGCCTTTCATTAAGAAGATTGAAGCGTCTGTTAAAGCCTGCTCTCAGGGGGGTATTCGTGGAGCATCGGCAACGCTCTTCTACCCCATTTGGCATCTTGAATTTGAAAACCTCGTCGTCCTAAAGAATAACAAAGGGCTTGAGCTGAACCGCGCTCGCCGGATGGACCACTGCTTCCAGCTCAATGGCTATCTGTTAGAACGCTTGCAGAAAGGCGAAAACATTACTCTGTTTAGCCCGCATGAAGTCCCTGGTCTTTACGATGCGTTCTTCGCTGATACCGCTAAGTGGATCGAGATTTACGAGGCTGCTGAGAAGAACCCCGCCTACCGCAAGGAGGTGAAGAGCGCGGTCGATCTCTTTACTCACCTTCTTCTTGAGCGTTTTGAAACCTCGCGCATCTACATCATGAATGTTGACCACTGCAACACGCACAGCTCATTCATTCAGGAAATTGCGCCGATTCGACAATCCAACCTTTGTATGGAGATCACGCTACCCACTAAGCCTCTTCAAAACGTCGATGATCCCAATGGCGAGGTGTCTCTCTGCACATTGGCCGGTGTAAATATGGGCAAAGTGACCTCCAGAGCGGATCTGCGCCGCGTGGTGCGCGTTCTGGTGAACTTCCTTGATGCTCTTTTAGATTATCAGGATTACGTCGTCCCTGCTGCACGCAACGCCACGATGAAATATCGGCCGCTGGGCATCGGCATCACCAACTATGCCAACTGGCTGGCGAAAAGCGGTGCGCGTTATAGCGACGGCTCTGGCAACAACTTCACTCATGCCTACATGGAGTCGTTTCAGTATTACCTCATCGAAGCCTCGGTGGATTTGGCTAAGAAATTTGGTGCGGCCCCTGGCTTCCATGCCACGAAGTATTCGCGTGGCCTGATGCCTATCGATCACTACAAGAAAGCGGTCGACGAGCTTCACAGTGAGCCTTTGCACATGGATTGGGACTCACTTCGGGCCGACGTCCTGCGTCACGGTATGCGCAACTGCACCCTTTCTGCGCTGATGCCTTGTGAATCTTCAAGCCAGGTATCCAACAGCACTAATGGCATCGAGCCGCCTCGTGAGCTGGTCTCTGTGAAGGGCAATGCGGATATGACCATTGCTCAGATCGTGCCGGACTATGAAACGCTGCAAGACGCCTATGAAACGCTATGGGAGATGCCTCATAACGAGGGCTATTTGGCCCTGGTGGCCATCATGCAAAAGTTTGTTGATCAGTCGATCAGCACCAACACCAACTACTACCCCGACCGGTTCAATGGCGGCATGGTCCCGCTACAGGTGATCGCTCGCGAGCTTATGTTGGCCTATCGATGGGGTATTAAAACTTTGTATTACAACAACGTGAATGATGGGCAGGGCGTCGAGGAAACTGAGAAAGGCGCTAAGACCGAATCGGTAGAGATCGCCGAGGCATCTGTCAGCGAATCGATGGGCTGCGATAGCGGCGCGTGCGCACTTTAATTTAACACAGGGAGTAAGTAACCAATGAGTTATACCACGTTCAATGCCAATCAAGTCGATGCCACCACAGAGCCGATGTTCCTGGGTCAAGAGGTCAATCTGGCACGATACGATAAGACAAAATACCGCTTTCTCGACAAAGCCACTGACCAGCAGTTCGCACAATTCTGGCGACCGGAAGAGATTGACCTGAGTCGTGACAAAGTAGAGTTTTGGGGCAAATTGACAGAAGACCAGCGCTACATCTTCCTGGCTAACCTGAAGTATCAATCGCTGCTGGACTCGGTGCAGTCCCGCGCCCCTATGCTTGCCTTTGGCCCGCTGATTTCCATTCCTGAGCTTGAGACGTTCACGGTGGTTTGGCCCGCCTTTGAGGTGATTCACTCAAAGAGCTACACCCATATCATCCGCAACGTGTTCCCTGACCCTGGCGCAATCTTCGACTCTATCGTGCTAGACGAGAACATCATCAACCGCGCTCAGGCTTTGACCCGCGCTTATGACGAGCTGATCGAGCTTGGCATGATCTACTCGGTGTATGGCTATGGGTATCATGTGGTCCCGTCACGCAATGAGCGCGTGATGATCACACCCAGCCTGATGCGTCGAGCGATTATCAAGGCACTGGCAGCCGTGAATGCACTGGAGGGCGTTCGGTTCTACGTGTCTTTCCTCTGCTCATTTGCTTTCACCGAGAAGCTGAACGTCATGGCGGGTAACTCCAAGATCATCCGGCTGATTGCCCGAGACGAAGCGCTTCACCGCAAGGCCATTGGTGACACTCTGAAAGCCATTGCCTCTGGCAAAGAGGGTGACGAGTGGAAAGCGGATTTTGAGGCTGTTCTGCCAGACCTTCAGCAAATTTTCACCGAGTGCTTTGAGCAGGAAGTGGCCTGGGCGCAGCATCTTTTCGATGAAGGCCGCAGCATCCCTGGCTTGAACGCCTCTATTCTGGAGGACTGTCTGAAGGTCTTTACCTTCCAAACGATGGCCGGAGCCGGTATTGCCCCTGTTTGTGAGATGCCCAACCCTCACCCTGCCCCCTGGGTGAACAAGTATCTCTACAGTGGAAACGTCCAGGTGGCCCCGCAGGAGTCTGAAATCACCTCCTATCTGATCGGCCGCGTTCTGCCTGAGCTTAATTTGGAAGAATTGTCAGCCGTGAGGCTCGACATCCAAGTATAAGTAACTGCATACTTACTACCAGAGGGCGAGGCCGCTAGCTTCGCCCCTTTTTAATGCGCTTTAGCCCCTCCTGCTAGCGTATGAAAATAGAGAAGTCAGCGCTGACTGACACCACACTGAAACGAGGTTGCAACAATGTCATACACCAAAGCTAATCTTATCGAAGCCTTCCGGCAGTCACTCGGTATGGTTTCAGAGTTTCATCGGGTATATGGTCATCCAATTGGCACAACAGAGTCCGAGAATTTACCGGAAGATCGCGCTATTGAGCGGGCGTCCTACCTATTTGAAGAGCTTCAAGAGGGATTGGTTGCGGCCATCGGCAAAGATGCTGTGAAAGTTACCGACGCCCTGGCTGATGCTATTTATTTTGCTTGCGGAAATTTGGTTGAATGTGGCGTGACCGACCAAAGAGCGATGGATCACCTGGACCGTCTGTGTGGTGACGAAGAAGATTTTAAATCAGCCACTCAATCTCTTTCTGATCATGCTAACGAATGTGGCTGGGCGCGTTTCATGCGCAATGTGTTTGTCAACTCATTGGCTGAAGTGTCAGAGGCTTATGCTGAAGGTCTCACTTATGGCGATGAAGATGAAGATGAAGATGAAAAAGTCACAGACGGTATTAAAGTGGTGCCGTTAAGTCTCGATCTCCCCTTCGCTTATTTGGCGATGATCAACGCTGTCTTTAAAGCCGATCCGTTGGCGGTCATGCAGGAAGTTCACCGCTCCAATATGAGCAAGCTACTTCCGGCTGAGCTACCTAACGAAGACGCCTGCCGCTTCTTTATGGCGGCCAACGGTTGCCCGCTTTCCGCTACTGAGCTGAAGTTTGAGCGTCTGGATGATGGCCGCTGGATTGCCAAGAATATCAGCAACAACAAGGTCGTAAAAAACCCGCTCTACAGCGAGGCGGATCTGGCCTCACTGGTGGCTTAAATTCACGCATAGAGCGCCTTCAGTGCGCTCTATATAGTAAGTAATAAGTTACTTATTAGGAGCGCACTGATGATATGGCTCGTCGATTTAATCAAAGGGCTACTGGCTATGTTCTTGATTGCTTTTGCCACCGCTGACCTAACCCCGCTTTTTGCAACGCTAGGTTTCTGAGTCAACGACTCACTCAACAATTGGATTGGAAGATGACCAAAAATGTAGTTGATGACATCTATTTGCTCACCGCTGAGCAGATTGTCGATCTAGGCGTTATGAAAGACGACCGGACAAAAACCGGCACGATCAGTCTGTTTGCGCAGCAGATGGCCTTTGATTTGACCGGTGGCAAGCTGCCTCTCCTAACGACTAAGAAACTTCACCTGACATCAATCATTCATGAGTTGATCTGGTTTCTTCGCGGCGAGAGCAACATCGCTTACCTCAAAGAGCACGGCGTGCGTATTTGGGATGAATGGGCTGATGAAAATGGCGACCTTGGCCCGGTATACGGCGTTCAGTGGCGTAAGTGGGACGACACCCGCGTCATTCAAGATAGCGAATTGGCTAAATACAAAGAACGCGGCTTTGAAGTGATCTTTGGTGATTGGTATGCAGGCATGGTGGCAGTGAGCCGTAAGATCGACCAGATTGCCGACCTACTCCATCAGCTTCGCACGAATCCCGACTCTCGCCGGTTGATTCTGACAGCCTGGAACCCCTCTGTTGTCGAAGAGCAGGCATTGCCGCCCTGCCATTCGTTTGTGCAGTTTTACACCCGCGAGCTGAGCTTCAAGGAGCGATCTGACATTGCCCGTGAGCGGGTGCTGTTGAAAGTTGAGAATAACGCCGAGCTTGATGACTCTGAGTATGTCTTGGCGAAGTCCGGCCACCTTGAAAATATCGACGACACCATTCCAGAAGAGCTACTAGAGGGCGTCGTTCCGGCTACCCGAGGAATTAGCTGTCACCTGTATCAACGCTCAGGCGACTTCTTCCTGGGTGTGCCCTTCAACATCGCCAGCTACTCGCTACTAACGCACATGCTGGCCAAGTGTGTGGGTATGGAGCCTTTAGAGTTCGTTCATACCATTGGCGACGCTCATCTTTACTCCAATCACCTCGACCAGATCAATGAGCAGATGTCACGCGAGGGCGTGGATTGCACCCCCATCGTGACACTGCTTGGCGAATACAACGATCCGGCTGAATTCAACTACTACGACATCAATATCTACGGTTATGAATCAGAGGCCGTCATTAAAGCACCTGTGGCTGTTTAAGGAGGTAAGGTCATGGCGGAATATAAACTGGATGTTATTGAGTGCGGCGCTTACGGAAAGCTCCGCTACGCGATAATTGGCGAAAGTTACTGGTTTTGGTCTACCGATGTTTGCCGAATTATGAACATAGGTAAAAAATGCGATGGGTATTACCTTTCGGCATTCAAGTCTCGACTGCCAAAGAAAACCATTGCTCTTACCACTAGCCTTTTGCCGATGAGCGGCGTAAAGAGATCCTATCTTATTACCATCAAGGGAATTGATGCCCTTGAGAGAGCTGTAAGACGTTCCGTTTATTTAAGGGAATATCGTAGCTTTAAGCCTGTTTTTGAAGAGCATGTTAAGCCAATCATCAGCTCTAGCGAAGGCTGCAAACTGTCAGGCAAAAAAACTGTTCTATCTGACGAAGACCGTGCGTTGGCGGAAGCGCTTGGCGTTGTATCCAAGACCATCAAGTCGCTTCGAGAGGAGAACAGGGCGTTAAAAGAGAAAATGCCCGAGCGAGAAGAGCGCTACACGGTCTCTAAGTGGCTGGCGATCAACGACATTTTCGTAACAGATCCTATAAAGAACCGAATTGCCGCCCTTTCAAAGAAAATCTCTCTCTCTAAAGGGGAGACTATTGATAAGAAAGTCGTGAATTTTCACAGAGAAGCGGGCGTTATTAAATCAAAAATCAATGTCTTTACGCCCGAGATATTAAACGAAGCGATAGAGCATACGTTTAGCCACTATCGCTAGAAAATTACAAGCGCGAAGCGTGCAACTTCGCGCTATTTCCCCTCCTTTTCAATCCAGATAATGACACTTCACACACATGGAGTGCAGCACATGCAACCACAAATAAAGCTCAATCCCAGCGATCTTCTACTTCAAGCCAAAGCAAAAGACCTGCGGGAACACTACTCAGAGGCGTTAAAAAGCGGCTACTGGCCTGGGGTTAATGGCGACCATTACACCCTGTTGGAATACATGGATAGCTTGTCGGCTAAGTCAGCGATCCACGCCATCCACCGTGACGAAGTTGAGGCATTGAAGTTGAACCCAGATCTCAAATTCCAATGGCTAAACGCCTTAAACCTGATTTCTAAGGGTTAAATCATGAACACAAATACTTCATGGGGTGCGCTTGGCTTTTTAACCTCACCCAAAAAAGAAGCCTCGACCAAAAGTGAACCGGCCAGAGGTTTGAGTCTTCAAGATCGCTTATCAAAGGCCAAAGAGCTTCCAAAAACTTCTGAGGGTTATCGAAAAGCCGCAGACCTTCGGGTCTGGCTGTCCAGCTCAAAGAAAAGTGGCGTCATGCCGCTTGAGAAAATGGACGTTGCTTACATGGTCAACACTCTCAAGATGCTCTCAGAGAATCGCCATTCGGTGATCAAGAAGAACGATGACGCGGCTCTTCATTGGATGCTGCTGCTTGAGAAGGAGATTGAAAAGGCCAGCAAAGAGCGCGGAGAAAGCAAATGAGCGAGGCAAATTACACCTGCCGCGTCAAGAAGGTCACCCAGCTTGCCATTTCTCGTCACGGCGGCACAACGTATGTGACTGTCGACACTTTCAAAGGCAACAGTGAAAGTCGTGTGAATGGCGGCACGATTCAGATTAGCGGAGACTTTGGCCCCTGGTCACACACTTGGACGCATGTTGGCGACGGATCGTTCATCGACTTTCTCGGCAAGCTCAATTTCGATTACGCCATGAATAAGCTATTGGGTTGCGATGACCTTTACGTATTTGATGCAGAGCAGACAATAAATGGCATTCGCAAAACGGTGCTTGAGCGCCGCCGTGAGAATGAGCTGACTGCTGAGCAGGCGCGTGAATACTGGGATGAGCTGGCAAATATCGACGCCACCACTGAGAGAGAGTTCTTCGACTCCCTTAATGACATCTCTTGGTATGGAGGGCGTGGCGACTTTGTGAGCCTTACGAGTGCGCTTTACGACGACGATATTTCTCAGATGCCAATACTCACCTCACCGAAGGGCAATACGCTCTACTTCTGGGAAAACCTATGGCCTATTGTGCTGGTTGAGCTTCGCAAGGTGTTTGATGCCAAGGAGTTGGCTGCATGATTTACAAACTTACTCTCTCTCATAACCGAAGCGCTCACATTGCCACTTGTGACGGTGTGGTTGTCGAATCCACTTGGTCAATGAAGTGGGCCATTGGCAAAGACATTAGTGACGTTATTAGCTGGGTAGAAAGACACCCTGGCATCTTCATTGAGATCACCGACATTAAGTGTCGTTTGGTTGTTGAGGTGGCCGCATGAACAACTACCAACACCTAGAAGATCGTCGGCCGCAATTTATCACTGTCTTCTGCGACGCCTCACACTGCCCCAAAACGCTCGCTGGGGGCTGGGCAGTTTGGATGAAGCACGGAGTTCCCGCCATCACTCAGCGCCTCTCTGGGGCGCTGTTTAGCGTCAAGGACAGCCATTTTGCCGAGATTGTCGCGCTGGAGAAAGCGCTGGACTACATCGAGACCAGCCTGGACGTTACCAATCAGATCGTGGTGATCGAGTCGGATTGCCAGGGGGCGATGAAGTCCATCGAGAAGCGCGCAGAGGCGTTGAAGATGCGGGGAGCTAAGCATGTGAAGCTCAAGTGGGTAAAAGGTCACCAGGGGGTCAAGTGCGCAAGGTCATCGGTCAACACTTGGTGTGATAAAGAGGCCAAACGACACATGCGCCTCACGCGAGACAGGATTATTCGCCAGTCGAATAGCTGCTCAACCATCTATGGGCCTTCTGAGGTGGCGTCATGAAGGATCGCTCACCTGAGAACATATCGAACACGTTGGTCAACGTAGAACAAATGATTGCCCATCAACTAAAAACCATCGAAACCCTCGAAAGGCTGAAGACGTCCCTACGGATTGCGCTGGTTTGGCCCGAAGCGTGGCAGTCGAGCAAAGATGTAAAGGTGCATGACTACTTTGAGTATCACTCGATACACCCCATCGGAAAAAGTCGACCGGCCACCGAGGAGTTGCGGGTAAAGCTCTATCAGCGACTTCGGCATCGCAATGACGCCTTTGGTCAATTGGTTGGGGGAGAAAAGCGGCGTCAACTGACAGCTCTGGAACTTGCATTTATACGCGGCCACCTGGACACGTTCACGTAAAAACAACCCTCAATGCCTATTGGGCAGTTTCACGATGTAACAAAACTGCCCTTTTTTGATTTATTAAACGCCTTACTCTTCACCTTGTCTCTCACTAAATGGATGAAAATCATGAACTTGGTAGAACGCGCAGCTCTATTTGCAAAAGCCGCACACATGGCCATCGATCAGAAGCGTAAATATACCTTTGAGCCTTATCACACTCACCCCTATCGCGTCGCCGACATGGTTCGAGAGCATGGCGGAACCGACACAATGATCGCTGCTGCATACCTCCACGATGTCGTCGAAGACACGAGCATCGGTCTATCGGCTATTCAGAAAGAATTCGGCCTTGAAGTTGCGACTCTGGTTGATTGGCTGAGTGATATGCAAACGCCGGCCGATGGCAATCGTGCGACTCGAAAGCAAATAGAGTGCGAGCGGCTGAGCCACGCTCCTTACGAGGCCAAGACCATCAAGTTGGCCGACCTCATCGACAACACAAAAACGATTGTCGACCACGACCTGGATTTTGCGACGATTTACCTGCAAGAAAAGACGCACTTACTCAAGGCTCTGAAAGGTGGTCATGCTGATCTCTGGGCAGAAGCTAATCGGCTTTGCCATTCGGGCATGGAAAAGGTGAAGGTTGAGAAGGAATTGCGTCGGGAAAGAACGTATCGCGTCTACATCAATGGCAACAGAAAAGAGACGGTCTATAGCGAACAAGAAGCCTGGGGAGTTATCGACAAGCATCCAATGGGTGTTGGATACGAAGTGCGTGATGCCGATGACAAAATCAGGCGTGAATTTTTGACCTACTAACCTCTGCGGGGCTATCAAGCCCCGCTTTTTGACTTGCGATACTGACTATCCGACACGCTGCTATCACTAATAGGAAGACCGTCATGAAAGAAGAGCTTTATAGCCTATCAACGGAAACCAAGAAGCCAAAAAACGAGGTTTTTTACCGTTGCGAGCGACCTTCAGGGGCCAACTTTGGAATTAGCGACGACGGGGTGATTATTTCCGGCCTAGCCCTCGTCCATTACGTGTCGACCGAGTTTGATTTCGTCGACGAAGACGTTTCAAATTTAGGCGCTGAAGCCTCATTTATTATCCCTGACGCGCTTGTAGAGGGTGGCGTTTATCGAGCGACGATGACCAACCTAAGTCGAGATTGGGAGACGGGTCATGTTGAGGATTGGTCTGTGCAGTTTGACCTAGTGACCGATCCCGCAGAGCTTGAGCGAATTGAGACTTTGAGGGCGAGCATTGCCGCCGAATACTCCGAACCCGAGGAGGTGGCTTCGTTCATTTCCAATCCTGAGTCAGAGACTATTGCCAGAGCAGATGCCGACGAGGTTTATGCGGGTTCTATTTCGTCGCTGACTTCCAAGTAGCCGATGGAATTGGGTGCAGGGGCGTAATGGACGCGCCAACCCTTCAGCGCTAGACTTAGCTAACAACTTAGCTAACAAGGAGTCAGGCATGGACGTCAATGTTCATGATGCCAAGTCCCAACTGTCCAAGCTGATAGAGCGAGCGCTGGCCGGTGAAGATGTCGTCATCGCTCGACGCGGTAAGCCGATGGTAAGGCTGGTTCCGGTGGAGCAAAAGTCCACGGTATCCGATCTATTCGGCTGTATGAGAGACGAAATTGCTTACATCGAGGGGTGGGATGCCCCGCTAGATGACGAAGCTCTAGCGGCATTTTACGAGGATAACTTGGGATGAAGCTGCTGCTCGACACCAACATCATTATCTGGCTCCTGGCAGGCGATGAGCGAATCAACGCTGGCGTGCGAACACTTCTCGATCAAGCCGATGAGGTTCGCTACAGCGCCATTTCTCTATGGGAAATCGCTATCAAGGCAGGCAATGGAAAACTGAACCTCAAAGCCTCTACTGTGATGGGGCGCTTGGAAGGCACCTTTGTTAAACCCCTGGCGGTGCTACCCCAACACACCCTGCCAGTCCAACAAATGCCCAAGCATCACGCAGACCCATTCGACCGCCTCTTGATTGCTCAGGCCACCGTAGAAGGCTTCACGTTGATAACAGGCGACAGAGAGCTGCAACGGTATGATGCGTCCGGCAACGTGATAAAGTTGATTTATGGCTTGTAGATTAAGTAACCGATTACTTATACTTGAAAAGCAAAGGGGCCTCTCGCCCCTTTTTGATAGCTGCAATACTGCGCTGATTACGATGATCTGGGGACTGTCATGGCTGCCTGTGAAAAACACACCCAATCCCCTTACGTGGGCTATAGCCAATGCCCTGGCTGCGAATGCGAACGACTTGCCGCAGAGAAAGAAGCCCTCTGGGAGACGCTGCTCAAGATCGGCGACGCACTGGACATCGACTACGAAGAGGCACGTAAGGAGGATGGTAAGCCCTCTGACGTCTACATTCGGCACATCAAAGCGCTTGAAGCCACGATTGAGCAGCTTGAGGCGCAAGTAGAACAACTGGGAGAAATGACCGGAAATGACTGATCTGGATAAAACATTGGCACTGGACATTAAAGCTGCTGGGATCCCGGCAGCTCTTTGTCATACGGCAGCGTTCAAAGTGGAGGCTCCGAGTGAGCTTGTGATCAGCCTCAATGGCCCTATTGGTCGGTTATTCGAGAAAGATGGCAAGCTCCACTTTGAGGGCGACCTTCACGAATCGGCTTCTGTCTTTTTTGACTACCTTTGCAAGAGCTTCTGGATCGACATCGAGAAGCTGCGCCAAGAGGCCGCCCGCGCTCAAGCCAATGAGAAAGAGGCGCTTAGGCAGCTAGCGTCATGCCGCGCTTTTGATTGACCAAAACAGTAAGTAATAGCTTACTGACTACCTGAGCAAAACTGACGATAATCCTCCTACACACAAACGCAATGGAGCACTGAAATGGTTGACGTATTTATGATTCATCGCGCCACTGGCGCAGCAGATCAGAAGGTTCGCTTTGAGCTGATGAAAGCTAAAGCGCTGAACGCCACACTCTCTGCAAAGCTGAATGAGCTTGAAGGGGTTCATGATCGGTTGGTCAGTGACTATTTGGATGACGCTGCGGTGATGCGCGCTACCAAAGCTGAAAACGACCAGCTTAAACAGCAGCTTTCTCGCCTGAAGGGTATCGAGCGAGCGGTATCGGAAGACATCGCACCCACTATGGTCATGGCCTTCCTAACCGTCTCCAAGTTAAACGCGGATATTAAGCGCTGGTCAGAAGCGACAACATCCGGCGTCCCCTCCATGCCGATTGACCCGCACATGAAGCAAGCCTTCAAAATGCTTCATAACGAGCTGTGCAAGCACATCAAGGGATTTGATGCAGAAACCGGCAGCGTGGTGGAACTGAGCGAATGAACACGATCAAGCCTGAGAATTTGGGTATACGTCTCTACTCCGGTGACTTTTTCATGGGCAATCGCAAGGCGGATCTCGGACGTCCAACGCCCTCCTCTGCCCCGAAGCTGCGCAAAGAAATCAAAGTGACCGCGCTGAGCATGAAGCGCTTTGCAGACATGCCCTCTTCGTTCAAAGAGATGGTTGAGGAGCGAGAAAAGCGTATCGAGGCCCTTCTCGACCGTCGCGGCTTACTGAATTGATTTTGGCCTAATTAGTAAGTAACAAGTTACTGAGGGTAATATGAAAATTATCGCTATCGCTCTGGCAGGTTTGAACTGGGAGATTGGTCAGCATAACGACCTTATTTGGCGTATCTCTGAGGATATGAAGCTGTTTCGCAAGGTCACTGAGGGCAATCCGATTGTAATGGGTCGTCGAACCTTTCAATCGCTTCCTGGCTTGTTGCCCAACCGGAGACATTTCGTGCTAACGCGCAACCCTGACACCTTCTTTGATCAAGCAGTTGAGGTTCGCGAGAGCCTGGGTGCCGTGATTAAGGAGTGTGTCGGTGGTGACGTAGGCCAACTCTGCGTGATTGGAGGTGGCGACGTCTACCGTCAGGTGATCGAGGGTGGGTTGGCCCACAAGGTCATCTTGACGCGTGTCAGCGAGTCGGCCGATGAGGCCGACACCTTCTTTCCGAACATGGATCGCCAGTCGTCTTATTCCGAAGTGTCCGTAGAGCGACTGACCGACTCTGCCAACGTTCACACCTACCTTCGCAACGACCTTTTCTGAGAGTAAATCATGAATCGATTTGGTATCTCCGGTGCACACAAATCCGGCAAGACGACCCTGGCCAAGCATGTTGCTTCTAAGTGGCGCATGAAATACGTGGATATGCGCTTGTCTGAGGTGCTTCGTGCCTTTGGGGCAAGCCCTAACGAAATCATTCCTTTTGCAGATCGTCTAAACATTCAGCAAAACATGGTCAAGCACTGCATCAACTTGCTCGATGAGGCTGATACCAACTACATCACTGACCGGACGTTCATCGATGTGGCGGCCTACACCCTGAGCTACATGCCTCACGCCGTATCCGACATCGAGAGCGAAACGGTGAAGTTGATCATCAACCAGTGTTATCAGGCGCAGTATGCCTTTTTTGACAAGCTGATCGTGGTGGGCAACGGCTTCGAGCCGCCGAAAGCTCCAGACGCTCACGAAAAAGCAGCTTACTCATGGGCCTGGAATTTTCAGCTCCAAGCGATCATCAAGGGCTTGGTGTTGAACGGAAATATGAAATGCCCGGTGAGCTTCATCGGCGATCAAATCAGCGGGTTAGCAGCTCGCAACGACAAAATCGACACCATCATTGCCGAAGCTCAGCGCGATGCCGCGTTGGAACGGCTAATTCACTGAGGTCTCCATGAAAATTTTCCAAACGCACTTTGGCAAACGTAGGAATCGCGTTGTTATCGATGGCCGAGAGTTCACCGGAAGCTCTATAGGCATCACTGATGATGGATCCGTGTATGTCGATGGTGTCGAGGTAAATGGAAAGCTCGTAGGGCCGGTTAGCGTCACGGTTCATGGCGATGTTGATCATATCGAGTCGATGAGCGGCGATGTAGAAGTCTTTGGGTCAGTTAGAAACCTATCGACTCAAAGCGGCGATGTGGACTGCGGCGACGTTACCGGAAATGTCTCGACGATCTCTGGCGATGTGGACTGCGGCGGCGTTGGTGGAAATGTCTCCACGGTGTCAGGTGATGTATCTGCGGGGTGAAGAACCCCGCTTCAAACTCTTTGAAAATGCTCTCAGAGACTCACAGGAGAGCGGTAATGATTGAAGACCTCCCAACCAAAGAAGAAGAGCTAGAAAGAAAGGCGATGGACGAGCTGAGTCGAATACTAAACCTCTATGACATCGGCCGAATCACTCACCGAGAAATGAACCTCATGCTCGACACCCTTTGGGAGTGCATGGCTGGGCTGACCAGCGAAGAGTGGCGCGAATTCATTCAAGAGGCACGTCGCCTGGAGGATGACCGAGTGCCTTTTGAATATCACGCACTTCGTAAGCACCCCTATACCTTAATTTCACTGCATCGCAGCGACGAAAGCCTATCTGTGATTATGCGCACATCAACCGGCGACATTAAACGAGTGCGGCGAATTGATCTGTCCGACAAGGTGCTTGCGGCTAAGTTGGCGCGTGATCGTATGAAAGCGACCATCAAAGAAATAACCAACGGAGGCTTTAAGCCTCTACTCAGCCTCTATGAAACAGGAGCAATTGACCATGCCGACAGTGCTCGGATTTGACCTTGAGACCACAGGTCTTTCCGCTGAGAACGGTCATCGAATTATCGAGTTTGCGGGTATTGTCCATGACCTTCATACGGGCAAAGCGCTGGGCAAGTATGAACAGCGTATCGACCCGAAGCGCAGCATCGACCCGAAGGCTCAGGCTGTTCATAAAATCACGCTTGAAGACTTGCGAGGCAAGCCAGTATGGGCCGACATTGCCCCCAAAATCGTTAAGCTCTTTGGCCGTGTCGACTTGGTGGTCGCCCATAACGGCATCGGGTTTGACTTACCCTTCCTTTTGGTAGAAATGGATCGGGTCGGACTGGAGCTGCCGGACGTTCAAATCTGCGACACCATGCTTAGTTGCAAGTGGGCAACGCCTGATGGCAAAGCCCCTAGTCTTAAAGAGCTAGCGAACTCCTTGGGCTTTGAATATGACCTTGATCGCGCACACTCAGCCCTCTACGACGTGGCACTGATGATGAATTGCTTCTTCAAGGCTCGCAGAGACTATCCAGGCTTTCTTATTACCCCATTCGATAAGTAACCGGTGACTTATGAAAAAATCGAAATGCCTAAGCTATCGTATCTTTCCTGACGATGTGCCAAGCAATTTCGCGGTGTCTGCGAAGAGCTATTTAGCTCTCATTTTTTGGCTGCCGTTAGGTGGCATTTTTGCAATCAAAAACGGTCTGTCGGCTCTCAAGAATGAGATAGAGAGAGATCCCGACCTTACCGAAATGGAGGCGTTTGCAATGCGCCTCTCCATCGTGACTTTTGGGCCTTTCATGTTGCTCGGAATTGCTTGGGATGCTCTGAAGGAGGCTGTAAAAGGTCGACTCATGTGTGCCGGGATCGAAGAGTTTGAGCCTTAAAAAAGATGCAAAAATCGTCAAACATGCCGCTATCTGTTGCGTAAAATCATAAATGTAAGCAAACAAACACACGCAGTGAACAACCACTAGGAGTTTTTATCATGGCAAACGCAACTGCCCAGATCAGCGAAATCGATGCCATCTTCAGCGAAGTGGATGCCTTGGATGCCTTGGATGAGCTGGATTTTGAAACCGAAGAGAGCGCGCCTGTTGTCGAGGAAGAGGAGATTTTGGAGGCCGCACAAGAAGAGCTGACCGCCGAGGAGATTGCTGAGGCTGAGGAAGTCACCGAAGAAGCCGAAAGCGAAGTTGAGGTTTCTATTGATGAGGTGGAAAAAGAACTCAAGACCGCAGAGCGGGAAGCGCGTCTTGAGCAGGCCACTCTTTCAGAAGAGGAAGCCGAAGCCACTAAGATGAGCATCGGCAAAGAGGCTACTAAAAAGCTGACAAAGCGCCCCTCAGTGGCCGCCAACGCTTCAAAAGAGGCCATCAACGTGGCTGACGTGCTGGATGCCAAAGTAGCGGCCAGTGACGCTCATTGGGGCTTTATTGCTGGCGAAGAAGCAGAGGCGACCAAAGCCAGAATCCTTTCTGCTTGCGACACGATTCCCAAAAAGACCCGAGAGAAAGTGGTCAACTTGATGGATTGGTGGGTGCGCGGCCACTCGCTTTCCGTTTACACGTCTATTGCGTTTAGCCTGCTGGTTGAAGAAGGCGTTATTTCCTCCGCGTCTCTTCGTAACCGCTATCTCAGCAATCCAGGCAAGAGCTACACGATGGGAACTGCTAACGCGCAAACCGGCCAAGTGATGAAGCTGCTCACGGTCTTTGGGATGATCGACTCCGATGGTGAGGTTGTGTCGGATCACCCCATGATCGAGCGCTTTATTGATCTCAAGAAGGCAGCTTAACTCTGAGGCTGGGGCTGACCGCCCCGCCTTTCGAAATGATCTTGAGGGGTCATTCCGAAAGGCGAAAGCCTGATGACAACAGCGAGTGGGCTGTGTGTGTGCGGGGCATCTACATGATGCCCCATTTTTACGGCTATGAGGTGCGTATGAGCGGTATAAGTTATCCAAACCGAGTGGACATTGGCAGTGGCAAAGTGCCCTTTCGCTTCGATCACACTACCGAGCAAAGAGACTCTTTTCGATATGAAGCGGGCATGTGGACGTTGGTTGATAAGGCATGGACCAAGGCGCTGGCTAGCGAGCTGACCGGAAAGAAGTGCCTTGAGGTATTTGCAGGGCGAGGCTGGTTGACTCAAGCGCTGCGAGATCACGGCGTTGATGTGACCGCCACTAGCCGTTTCAGCTCTCATGACGGAAGTAATGCTGGGCTTGTTGCCGATGTCATCGATATGAGCGCTATTCAGGCAGTTCAGAACTTTGACTTTGAGGTTTTGATCATGGGGTGGCCACCGGCCGGAGAGGAAGCTACCCGTGCCGTCATTGAGGCCATCCGTTGCGGTCGGCAGTTTAAGATCGTATTTATCGGCGAGCCATACTCGACAAACCCTGGTCGGCTGTCTGGCACCGCCTCGGACAGCTTTTTTGAGATTACCGAGCTGGAGAAAGAGCTGACCGAATACCGTCTTGCGCGAGGAAAGCAGGGAATTGACGTCTGTCATATCCTGCGAGTGAAGCAGAACAGTTTTTGATGCTGGGAAACGCTCAGATTTGCTCTCAGAGACGTTTCCCAGATTAAGACTAGCGCTGATATTGCTCTCAATTAAAAGCGCTTAGAACGCAAAAATGGACATTTCAGCAAACGATAGTAAGTAAGTGCTTACTAGCATTAAAGGCATACATTGTGACCGACATTGATCAGTTGTTTGTTAGACGACCAAGAGCTATTCGTGTTTCACCCTTCACCGCTGAAAAAGCCGATTACGTGATGCAGAGTGACGGGCGAAAGCCGATCTACTTCATCTACACCCGAGAGGGTCGCCGACACATAAGCGAAGATATGCTCATCGCCGAGAAATCTGACAGCTACCGGCATCCGATGGATGCTAAGGTTCTTCAGCGCGAATACGTGAGTCTCCTGGCTTACGACAGCGCCTTTGTGGTCGAGCTAAAAAGCCAACTTGCCGAGCAGCTTCGTGAGATTGCTCATGGCAACGATCCCGTGGCCGCCATACTCGCTCTGGCCAATGCGCTTTCGGAAAAAGACACAAGAGGCTCCATTCACGCCGAGCATGAAGAATGCGTCTGAAACGCCTGTTGATCCCCATGCTAAGTCATTGCTACCCCTGACATCTTCACTTATTATTCACTCTATCGAACGTCTTTCGTTTGATAACTCCGATGCGGCTCAAATGAGCCGCTTTTTTTGCTCTGTGATCTGGTAAGTAACCATTTACTTACTATAAGATAAGCCGTGCCTTTCCAACTCACAGAGACATTCTCAATGAACCAAGAAAACCAAGTCTTCCGCGTGACCATGACCGGCGTCGTGCAAGCATCCAACCCGATTGAAGCCGCGCATCTGTTCGCTCAATCCGTCGGCCAACCTGGCTTCGACAAATTCCAGGTGGTCGATGGCGAAGGTCAACAGAACGTCGTGGACATGGGTCTGCTGTTTAAAATGGGCATCCTGAAGGTTCAGGAGCCGGAAGGCGTCGAGGCTACTGAAGACGCGCAAGAGACGGCCGAAGAAGTCGCCGAAGAAGTCGCCGAAGAAGTTTAATCTTCGTCAACAAGAACCCCTCCAGGCGAGGGGTTTTTTTTATGGGTGCAGTGAGCGCCTGTCCTGTGTGATTCATCATTCACTTACACACACAAACGCAGGATAAAACGATGAATATCAACCGCATAACTCTCGATCTGTCTATCCATCCCTCTTCAGGCGGTAACAACACGGTTCACATTCCTCGCGTCGGCTCGGTGCACTTTCGCCACACCTTCGATCATATCGAGGTCTTTGAAGACGAGCGCAGCGGCATCCTGCACGCTTTTGCTCATTCGCCTAGAGAGCGCTGCATCAAAATCATGACCTTTGTTCCGAACGAGTCGCGCTCTTACGGTGAATTCAGCGTAGAGTGCGGGCTATATGACCGGTTTGTCAGTGAATACGAACATCTGAATGGCCTTAGTGTGAACCGGATGCAGTCGATCATTTGGGTGATGGGACAGATGGCCAGCGCTGAACGCCAGCATCAAGCGGAGGAAGCCGCATGACTCTTCAAGCGACCAACCCTGGAAAATGGTTGAAGACGTTTTTTGAGGAAAAGGATCTGGAAAACCAGATTTATGAGGCAGAGGTGAATGGGAACATTCACTTGATAGATACCGAGACCGTGATTGGGTTGATCCAAAAGGCTCAAGAGCATGAAAAAGTAACCATCATGAACACCCTCAGCCAGATCGACTTTCAAGGCGGTGATGTGCATCACTTCTTAAAGCATCTGGCTTTTTGCTACGCTCGCCAGTGCTACGCTCGCTGGGAAAATTAGACCGTCTGCTTCACAAAAAATAAGCCTCCGAGGGTTGGAGGCTTGTTGGTTTAGAGACTGGGTATAGGGTCATGGCGAAACCCTACCGCAAGGTCAAAATACCAACAAGCCTCATAGTAAGTCAACGCTTACTTACTGTCTTTGCCTAAAATAAGCCCGGAGGTAGTGATCTGAGGTCGCTCCTTAACCTCCGATGCTATGCTCCAGGCAAAGACTTCACTGAAACGAGACTGCTGCCGTTCGAGAGTTTCGGCCTCTCTACTACCACAACTGGCCTCTTCCCTAAGTATAAGCATGATGCGCAACAAAAACCAAGCAACAGAGCTTGTGGCGGATGACAGGAGCTATCAGAATAAGTAAGCGCTGACTGCCTATTGAGGATCAGCGAAGCTAGTGCATCAGCTTAAAATGGAGAAGCCAACATGCTGATCATCATCTACGGCAAAGAAAACTGCCCTTTCTGCACCAAAGCAAAAGAGCTGGCCGAATCCATCGAGACGGCAGAGACCATTTATATCGATCTCGCAAAGCACGGAATGACAAAGGCGGATCTGCAAAAGACCGTTGGTAAGTCGGTTGAGACGGTTCCTCAGATATTCGTCGAGGGCATTCATATCGGGGGATTCACGGAGTTCCAGGCCAAGATGAAAGCCGAAGATGTGATCCATGATTGAAGCCAATGACATTGCCCTCTGCGTCTTCCATGACGAACGTCACGAAGACTGTCTTCGCCATAGCGGTCAAGCGCCTTGCATGACGCAAAGTGAATCTGACCTGGCTTCTCAACTAGCTATCACCCAGCAACAACTGTTTGACGCTCGTTCTGACGAACGACAAGCCATGCAGTATCTACAGCAAGCCCGACAAGCAGCAGGCCACACCGGAGATTTCCCAACCATGATCGAAGCCATCAGTCACATGAAAAAGACCGCAGAATTGGCGGAGAAGTTTGCAAAGGCCAAAGGTCGATTTCACTCTCAGCAAACCATGTGTGATTTGCTCGATCACCTCGGAATGAAATGCGTGCGGCCAGAAAAGTCGATCCGGTCATGACCGATTTCTTCGACCATTACCCGCAACACGTTCTTGATCGCCTTCGTCGAGAGAATGAGGCTAATCAGCAGGCTCGTGTTGACAGAGGTGAGGTTCTTTATGAGGGCTGCGTCAATGGCCCAGGCCCGAACCCGAGACCCTGCCGTTGCCCTTACTGTGATCCAGTGTTCTCAGAGATTGTCGTGCCTGAAGACTTCGATTTCGATGCCATTGCCAACTTCGACTCAGATGGCGATGATTTCGACCCGACCAGTGACGAAGCCTATCAGCAGGACGTAAACGATTCGCTCTACCCATGACGTCGATAAAACGAGGCATTTTGCCTCTTATACTAAGGCTGAAAAATGTGACGTTTCGAGGCCAAGTATAAGAACGAATTTGACATTTCATTTTGGCACCATCAATCGCGCTGAAACCCCCATGACACGGGGGTTTTCTTTTGCTCGACCGACCGTCAAACAGCCAAAAACCACGTCAACGTAACGTCAACTTTTTGAGCGATTTTTTCAGACTTATACCAAGCGCGAAAAATGCGTTCTGAGACGTTTCCCGATCCGAGACATACGCTGACTAGCATCGAGCTGGGAAACGTCTCACAGACGAAATTTGACAGCTTCCCGACGCACTCAAGCATCCAGCGTGAGCATCAGGAAATCGCACACACCCCGATCATGCTCAGGAGCGCTCAGAGTGACGATCAGACAAACAGAAGGCTCGGCGGGCGCCCGTCCACTCCGACCTTTTCCCTTACTTGTATTACTACAAGATCTTCGGAATAGGTATTTATATAGAGGGAATGAGGCATTCAATACAAAAACTCTGCCTCAGAGATCTCGGAGGTCAGGCAGACGCCGCAGCTCCAACTTTCCAACCAAATTTTTGCCTACAAGTAATACAAGACCTTCGGAGAGAATATATATACAGAGGGAATGAGGCATTCAATACAAAAACTCTGCCTCACTGAAATCCTCGGAACAGAGGGTTTCCCCCTTCGCAGGCTCAGGGAAAGCAGACCAGTCAAGGCACGGTCTCTTCCGGCTCAGGCTATCTCGTGTCCCAGGCTGTTCCGCTGACCCTCAGAATTCCGCCGAACACCACAAACACAAGGCCTGATTTTCACAAGGCTCAGGCACTCCGGCTAACTTTCCCCGAACACCACAAAAACAAGACCACTTTTTCCAAGGCTCAGCGACTCAGGCTCAACCTCCCCGGAGAGAAAGAGAATCCCCGGAGAGCAAACCAACACGACCAAAACCAAAGAATTAGCCTCGGAGAGAGATACCTGATGCCAGAGAGAAAGAAACAAGCCTCGGAGAGACCAGCCTATGAGATAGCCTTGTAAGAGACAGCTTGATCAGGAAAGCCAGGTCACTCACCGGAGAGAAGAAATCTGACCGTGTAGGAGGTAGAGCCTTGTGAGAATTGCCAGTAGGTAGAGACCGTGTGGGAAAGACTGAGAGTGGTGGGAAAAGCGGAGGGATGGAAATTTGGCGGGAATGCCACCTCTGCCATCGCCACACCCTCATACCGAACCTTGGCTGCCCTCACCTCGGGAAAGGCTCTGCCTACATCCGTCTACCAAGCCAAGGGACTTCGGGAAAGGCTCTGCCTACATTTTTCGAGAGAGCCAAGGCACTGCGGCCCTGCCGACCTACCGCTGCCTAATCACCGTGGGATCGGGAAAGGCTTTGCCTAGATTTACCTGGAGATGCCGTGGGATCTGCCTAGATGCCTGCCTAATGACCGAGGGATTGGGAAAGGCTTTGCCTACATGAAGCGGTGGCCGCCAAGGTATCTGCCAAGGCAGCGGCATCACCGGAGTCGCCAAGATCCATCAACCAAGGCACCGAGAAAGCCGCACGGTTTCCTGTTACCGAGGCTCAGCCAAGGCAGTGACTACGGCACTTGTTAAGCGGCGAAAACCGAGGGGTCTCGGGGTAGGCGGAGTTTTTGTATTGAATGCCTCATTCCCTCTATATAAAACCCCTATTCCGAAGGTATTTAGTTCTTGTAACAGTAGAAATAATTGGCGGAGAAATCGCCTCAGACAGAGAGCCAGACACACGACCGGAGAGAGAAGAGAAAATCGGGCCGCGCCGCCCTCACCTACTGGCTCAGGTCGATCTCAGCGCCAAGGTGCTGAAGATACATGTCGGCGTAGAACCACAGCTCTTCTCGAAACCCTCGGTATTGGGCCTCGGTCATCATGTCACCAAGGCTCTCAGGGAATTCGCCTCTCCAGATGGCCACGGCCTCTGCCACTGACAAACTCCGGCTCACCCGTAACCGATTACCTTTGGCTTTCACATACAGCCGTGGCCCTCGCTCCGGGTGCTTGGTCATGTAAATTTCGATCTCGGCGAGGTCGTTTGGCATGGTCGCTCTTTGTGAATTATCGTTAATTACAGATTGCTCATATTCTGCATGATCCCCTGTCGTGTCAGAGTAACAATGTGAAGGAGAAACACGGAGCAAGGAGCCTCGTAAATGCTTATGTCACAATTTTCTACCGATTTCGACCCAACCACCCTCGATCAAGAATCCATTGAGCAGATGGCATGGCTGATGGGTGTCGACCTTGAAGCTCTCAGAGCCAAAGAAGCCGAGCGCGCTCGACTCAGCGAGATCGCCTGGAAGCGCAAAGACGATCCGAACTGGGAAACCTCAAAGGCCTTTCACCGCTACGAAGAGGTCTTCTCTCACAACGGCAAACAGGTCTTCTACAACGACTGGCACGATGTCTACGCGATCTTCGGACTCAAACGTGGTATGAAAGACGTCAAAACGCTCGATGAAGCGATTCGGCTAGTCTACGAGGATAAATCCTAGTCCTCACCGGAAAACGTCTCAGAAGCGAAAATAGAGCGTTTTAGCACTATGTCCAAAACGGGGTTCAAGACAGCCCCGTTTTTGGTATCTGAGTAACCAGAAAAGTTGGGAAAGGCTCTGCCTGGATGTATATAGACCGCCAAGGCAGTCAGGCGTCACCAAACATGCTCACCAAGGGGCTAAATCTGCTCACCAAGGCGTTTTCTTACCTTGAGCGCTACGTCGGTATTGGTCGACTGCTATCGTGGCTTAAAACGCAAAATAGAGCGAAAAAAAATGATCAGCAGCTTCGGTTCTTTCGGGTTGCTTTACATCCAGGCTTGATAATCACCAGCCAAGGCACGTTCTCATGGTCTTCAGGCTTCCAGGCTCCCAAAACAGACAGTCTTTTTCTTCCAGGCTTTGTGATCGCCTTAGCAAGTCATCGCATACTTATTGAAGCAACGCATCACACCTACCTATGACTTGTAAGGAGCCTCACATGACCGCCTTCACCCTCTCTCTGATCGAATCCACCGTCGGCAATCCACTGAGGCTGCCGGAAATCATGCAACTGGATTTGCGCAACGCCGAGAACGAGCTGATCAGTGGCGTTACCGTTGTCGTTGGAAAAGCGTCGCTGACCGTCGCGATGCAAGACATCAAAGACGCCAGCCGTGTGCCTCACTGTAACGGAATGATTCACCTGACCGCTTCTGTGACGACCGCGCTGATGACAAATTTCACCGCTGACCATGAGCTGATTCACGACGTGTTTACCTGTGAGACGACCGGAGACGCCAAGACACTGCCGCTGACGCTCTGAGAGCCAGAGGAAAAACAGGAGCGCTCCCCGCGAGCGCTTTTGTTGGTGTGCTTGAAGCCATGGCGGTTTGGGAAAGGCTCTACCTACATTTGAATACGCCGAGCCAAGGGTTTTTGGGAAAGGCTCTACCTACATTTTTGCCTACCGTGCCAAGGCATAGCGGTTGCGGGTCTATGGCGGTTGCGGTTAAGACGTAGCCTCGGGTGCGGGCAACCTCATTTGCATTTGCGGATGGCCCTCACCCTTGTTTAAGAACTTACCTCACCCTTGTTTAAGAACTTACCTCACCCTTGTTTGCGGTTAAACCTCATTAACGTGACTCACTGCTTTAAGAGGTAGTCAACAAAAATAATCGTTGAAAAAACTTTTTTATTTTTTAACGCTAAAAATAGTTGACGCCTTTTGTCTTTGTGATAATCGCACGCGCTTTTCCTTATTGCGCAGCGCTAGAAATTTTTTTAAAAAAAAGTGAAAAAAGCGCTTGCGTGACGCGTCACGCTGTCTTAATATCCTCACATCGACAGCGGAAACGTCGATACTAGCGGAAAAAGCTAGTTGCTCTTTAACAAATGAATAAGTAAGCGCTTACTGCGCTTTATAACGAAACAACTCTACCTATATTATCGGAGTATCAAAAAATGAAAGACTTAATCGCAATCGCAAAAACTGTTATCGCTTCTGCCAATCCTAAAAAAGAAGCGTTAGATGGTAACGCTAAACAATTAGCGGAAAAATTTTCAACGCTGAAAGTTGAAAGCAAAAATCCAGAGATTAAGCAATTAAAAGAAACAATCTTTAACGCTGCCACCCAGCGTTTGGATAATTACAACTTTAAGAAAGAAAAGCAGGAGATAGAATACACTGATTTAACAGTAGAAGTAACGCACGCTAAATATAACGCTAGCTTGCTTGAACTAGACACTAAAACGATGCAATACACGTTAAAGCGAAACATCGATTTAGCTAGCGCTGTTAATCAGTCTCGCGAATACAAAAAGCGTCTTAAATCCATGCTTACTGCGTGCGCGCATCGTGACGCAAGCAAGCTAGATAAAGCGCTGCTAGCACTGCAACAAGCGCTTAAAGCAAAGGAGCATAGCGAATTAAGCGTTGATCAAATTCAACGCATTATGTCGCACAGCACTGCGACGCAAGCGAACTATTTCAAAAAGTTTGCACACGAATTAGGAGTTGTAACAGCATCGCGTTCAAACGCTGTTCCTATGATAGTTAATAAAGACAACGATGTTTATAAAGACTTCGTTTCTCTATAACTAAAAACGCGCTACTCTTCGGAGTAGCGCTTTTATCATTGGAGCGCTTAGCATGTTAAAGTTTAAGATTGTTAAAAGCGTATTGATATTAAGCAATAACGCTTTAACAGTAGAAATAAACGAAAGCAATAATACGATAGCTTATATAACAAACGATAATCGATTTACCGAATCGCTTTATATAAATCGCTTGTCGTCGTTATATCGTGCGTTAGACTTGCTAACGCTAAGCGAGAATAAAGCGCAACAAGACGTAAACGATTTATTAGCGCGTCATGTATCACACGTTGAAAGCATCGCACAGCAAGCAAGCTAGAACGCGTTAGAATAGCGTTCTAAGCAACGATAGCGCTTAGCTAGTATCATCGCATAGCTAAGCGCTCAGAACGTCTTAAACGCGCTGTTTTGAGGATCGCAGCGCACAGCGAGCGTAGATGATAGCTTCCCTCAAATAAGAAAAGTCTTAGAAATTTGAGCGAGTGCTCTGGGCATAGCCGCCTATTCGCCGAGCGTTCGGAAAAGCCCCCTTATACTGGCCCCAGGACAAACACCACCCTCCCCCTTATACTGGCCCGCCCTTTTGAAGCTCCGATTGCCATCCCAGACCAGTTGCCATTCCCCCTTATACTGGCTAAGATAGTAAGTCATCGCTTACTTACAGGGCTTTCACAATGTTGATCTTCTCTGCCAAACCCGAATCCTGCGACCACATCGCTGACAATGCTCTTATTCAGTCAGAGCGCGCCCTGCACGGCTTAATCGATGCCCTGGCAAAGTCAGAGAGCGTCGTCGACCAAATCGACGCTCAAATCGACTCTCTAATGGCACGCAAAGCCATGATCTTGAAGCGTAACGAACGTATTGAGTCTGTGATCGATGCGATGTCGGAGGCGCTGCACCCTGTCGACCCTAACGAACTTTTGACCAATGCGTAACCTGATTGGTCGCGACCCAGAGCTGTTCATCGCACAGAACCCGCGCTGCGTGGTTCTGTTGCGCGCTCCCTGGTGTGGTCGCCCGTGTGAATCACTGGTTCCCGTCCTTCAGGAGATCGGCTCTGAGAACCCCAGCGTGGCTTTTGGCTATTTAGACGTCGAGGGCTGCCAAGACTTTGTGTCAAAGCATCAGGTCGTCGCTCTGCCAACCGTTCTTGGTTTCGTCGAAGGTCATTTAAAGGGCGTTTCTGCTATTACGCGTGAGAAGAGTGAAATCTTGGTTGCGCTTAAAGAGGTGTTAGATCATGTGTAAGTGGTTCGTTTTGCCATTGCGAGTTGTCATCTTTCTCGCTGGCATCTCTGGCATCATTGCTTCAATGACCTCGATGCTTTGGGGATTAGCGTTTGTTACTGCCCGGAGTTTCGGTTTAGAGGTGGTAAGTTGGTTCTGGGTATTTGCAGGGCCGGTAGTCGTCGTGTTCGCCGCTTTTGCATTGGCGATTATAGGCTACGTGCTGGTTTATTTGAGTCGCGAGTTGTCGCCATGAAAGTCTCTATACTAGCTATTGCTATAGCATCCTTTATAGTTGGTGGCAGCAAAATTCAGACGCAACAATTCGCAGAGCCAATGATAGATATTGAAGTAATACCAATCACCAGCACCGCTTATCGAGCATGACTAAAAGGGCGCTATAAAAAGCGCCCTTTTATTTAGGCGCGATTTATTTTTTTAAAAGAGCAAGGATTTCCTTAACCCGTTCTGGGCTGAGCGGTTGAGTAACCGACTCTTCTTTTGAAGGTTTGTTTTGTTTATTGTCAATATAGGGTTTCAGTAGACTGACTGCTTGCTCGTAATTCAAAGCCAAAAGAAAACCCTCAAGTATTTCACTGTTAGTGAGTCCGGTTTTGGCTGCTATAAATCGCAAATGCCTATGAGCTTCCGAATTAAGGGCAATGTTTGCGGTTACAGTATCTTTTTTACTCATTAAATTTGCTCTCATGCCGCAGCAACACCCAGCTTATAGAACTCAAAGTCGGCTGGACTATAAATGATATTCTCAGAAAATCCAGGCGTGTTTTGAACTATTGCCAATCTTTCAATTGAGTGTTTGCGGAGGTGATTATTGGCCGTATCGATAAAGTCCACGACGAACGCTACGTTTGGCCCATTTTTCTTCGCTCTTAACCCTCGTCCAATTCTCTGTCTTAATGCAACCTCTGCTTTTCCTCCCCCTGCAAGTATCACACAACCCACAGCAGGAACATCGACACCTACATCCATTATGGTAGAACCAATCAGCGCTTGAATCTTCCCATCCCGAAGATTATTTAACGCCTGCTGTCGAGTATCGCGCTTTGATTCGCCAAATACAAAGCTAGATCGAACCCCAGCTTTTTGCAGACGCTTCTCCAGCAAACGCCCGTGATTCTTTTGCAGCACCAGGATCATGACAGGCAATCCCATGCTAGCAGCGCGCACCGCTTCATCGACAATCACACGGTTGCGCTGTTCATTGTAAATGACCCCGAGCTTATACGCTCGCTGCCAACCTGTCCCCCTTCCAAGTCGAGTGCTTCCGATGGTTAGCTCTTTCAGATCATCGATACCGGCTCGGTCGGGAGAATACCCAACGTGGTGGTATCGAAAATACGGCCTTGCCAACACCCCTCGATCAATGAGCATCTTTTCAGATACCTTGATCAGCACCGGCCCCGTGCAGGCCAACAAGCGCATATTGGACTCTTGGTCGTCTCGCATAAAGGGGGTAGCTGTCAACGCCATACGATAACGAGCGTTTTTGCAAACATCGAGGATTCGGTAATAGCTATCACCGCCGACTTCGTGGGCCTCCTCCAGCACCACAAATTCGACCAATGCCAGGTATTTCAGCGTTTGTTCGCGGATGCGAGCTTGCTTAGCCTGTTCGGCCCTAGGCTTTGAACGATCCGGCTCTTTCAAACGCATGGCTAGCGTTTGAACCATGCCTACTGTGACTGACTTGCGAGGGTTCCACTCGCCATCACCAATCACACCCACTTGACGACCTTTCCAGTAGTGATCGCCGTTGTCGGCTTGATACTTCATCGCCGCTTCAAAGGCGCGCTTCATCTGATACATCAGAACGCCACGAGTGGTCAGAAAAAGCGTGGGTCGGCGGATTCTACTCACAGCAATGTTACAAATTCTGCTTTTTCCGCCACCTGTCGCGACCTGAAAAATGCCCTGACCTTCACGAATAAGCGCATTGACGCACTTGAGCTGGTAGTCATATTCAGGCGTGTAACCAAAAGGGTCGATTGCTGGCATTACCGGCCCTAGAGGTTCTGGTAATGGCTTCTGAATTAACTGAACGTTGTAGCCCTTCTTGGAAAGCTCTGTCGTTACCGGCTTCGTAAATCCAGCAGGGAATTTTCCTGTGGCCCATTCAAAAAACGTGCTCGTTCCATCCCATGCGCCACTCTTGGCGGAATCGCTGAACTCTGCGCCCGCCACCTGATACGACAGAAGTGATTGCACAATGCCTTTGATGGTGGCGTCGGCATCTACTATCTGAGCCACCCGAGCGTTTCTGGCAATCCTTACGACTGAAGTCATTCCGCTGGTCTCCTGCGGTGTTTTGCCTTATATTTTAGGTAAGTAACCGCTTACTTACCTATCAGGCCTAAAGAGTCGTGACAAGTCACGATTACTAACGATGGATATTAGCACAAAATGTCAAAACTAACGAAAGTTGATCCGCGTTTGTTACGGCGAAACCCCTGGAATACCAACAAGGTGTCTGCCGAGAACGAGGAGAAGCTGCGAACCAGCATTCGCCGTAATGGGTTGATTGGCGTCATCGTAGCTCGCGAGCTTGACGATGGCTCCTTGGAGATCATCGGTGGCGAGCATCGCGCTCAAATTGCCATTGAAGAAGGTCTTCATGAGGTAGCCGTTCAGAACGTTGGTTACATCAGTGATGAGCGAGCCAAAGAGCTAATGCTGCTCGATAACGGCCGCTACGGCCAAGACGACGCTTTTGAATTGGCAGCCCTGTTAGACGAGCTGTCTCAGGACGCCGATCTCGCCTCGTTCATGCCCTACTCTAGCGAGGACATGGATAAGCTGCTGACTACCGCCAACATCGACCTGGATGCCCTGGAGGATGAGTTGAACGACGACCTGGATGACATCGAGGTCACCAAGGAAAAGCGCGAAACGCCCATCCAGACCCATCAGATCCTTCGCTTCAAAGTGGCGATGGATGATGTTGAGCGCGTGCAGCGAGTCATCAATCGCATCAAAGCCGAGCAAGGTCTGGAAGATGCTGACTCCCTGACCAGTGCCGGTGACGCCTTGGTATTCCTGGCGGGAGAGTTTGACGATGAGTGAGCGTGTCGAGCAGAAAATGGTCTTCATGAATCCGAAAGACCTGATTCCCTACGATAAGAACGTCAAAAAGCATCCGCAGAGCCACATCAACGTGCTCAAAGCGCTCATGACCAAGTATGGATTCTCTACCGGCAACGCCATTCAAGTAGATCGCAACTTGGTGATCATCGCGGGTCATGGTCGACGCGAGGCTGCCATGCAACTCGGGCTTGAGCGAGTTCCGGTGATTGTGCGTGGCGACCTCACGGATGATGAGGTGAAGCGCTGGCGTATCGAGGAAAACAAGTCTGTTGGCCTCGACTACGACGTGGTGATGATGAAAGAGGAAATTGCCGAGCTTCTTGAAGGCAACGATGACCCTCTTCTTGGCTTTGACGACAAGGAGTGGTCGGTTCTGACCGAGGATCTTACCGCTGGTTTTGATACGGAAACCATCATTAGCGATCTCGAAGAGGAAATGGCCGCTTCTCAGCGTCAACACGACGAAACCATTCGTGAAGCAAAGACCACCGATGTCGCTGTCACCGACTTACTTGGGTTCAAACGTGTCCCTGCCGATCAGCAGCGCAAGTTTGCCAACTTCATGGCAGAAGTGGAGTTCCGTGCCAAAAAATCTGGTCTCGATGCCTTTTTGGAGCTGATTGATCGCTGCGACCTGGATTTAGCTATGCCCGAAAGAGGAAGTAAGCGATGAGTATTCTTTGTGAGGTAATAAACGTCGATAAGCGGTTTAGCTCTCGCGTCATGCAGACCGAGCGCGTTCTGGAGGTGGCAGAGGCTTTTGGCTTGGGCTTAGAAGAGCGCGACTTCGTTATTTACGACAACCTCCCGATCACTGTCGAAATGGGCGATGTGGTGTATATCAACGGTCAGTCAGGTTCCGGCAAGTCACTGGTGCTTCGTGAGCTGGCCGCCGAGCTGCGGAATCGCGGTCATCGTGTTGCCAACATCGACGAGATTGAGCTGCTGGATAAGCCGCTGGTGGATCAGATTGGAGAAACCACCAATGACGCCATTCGTTTGCTCTCACTGGCCGGTCTGAACGATGCCTATCTATTGGTGCGAACCCCTGATCAGTTGTCCGACGGTCAAAAGTATCGCTTCAAATTGGCGAAGGTCATTGAGTCCAACGCCGACGTTTGGGTGGCCGATGAGTTTTGCGCCGTCCTTGATCGTGAAACTGCCAAGGTGGTGTCGTTCAACGTCCAGCGCACCGCTCGGAAAGTAGGTGCTACGGTCATCGTGGCCACCACTCACACAGATCTTGTAAGCGACTTAAAGCCCAGCCTGATCATCGAGAAGCACTACAAGGCCAAGGTGTCCGTTGAGAGGTCTGAGGCATGAAAAAGCTATTGACCGCCAGTGAGCGCCGACGCATTCAGCGCGTGGGTGCCCATATCGCTCGTATTGAACCGTATGGTTCTGAGGTGGTGATTTTCACTAGCCTGACCAACCTTCCTAACGACCTGAGTTTCGTCTTCCCCAATGGCCCTGGCATTGGGCAAAGCGAGATCGGCGACAGCATTTATGGGATGTCGTTTTTCGCCACCACAGAGCAAGGGCAGTTGTCGTGCATTGCCTTTAATGCCGACAAGTATCGCGAGGAGACCATTTGGCATGAGGCTCTGCACACTACGGTCGACGTCCTGAACGCTCATGGGGTGTTGTTTACCCCTGACAATCATGAGCCTTTTGCCTACACGCAAGGCTATTTGGTCAGTCAGATTCGCAGCAAGGTCTATGGTCTGCCGGAGTTTGGGTATGACGACTGACACGCACGTCTACCGCCCCGCCAAAGGCGAGTATCCGGCTCATTTCTCCCTTCTGGAGCGAATGATGGTGGAGCCTGGGGATCGAGAAGACTGGCTCTCGCTTCATGATCTTCACTACAAGACCGAATCCGACTCGTTTGGCCAGAAATACTATCGGTGCACGATGGACGGGAAGTTGATTGGCGTGGTTGTGACGGCCTACCCAAAGCTGTTGCTTGAGCCGCGTCACCGCATGTTCCCGAAAATCAAACCCACAGGCGGAACGAAGCTGACGAATACGGCGCGTGGCAAGTTCGTCAATGACCTGTTCGCCATCGTGAATCGCTCGGTGGTGGACACGCTCTACCGTGGCGTCGGTGTTAGCTACCGGATGATCAATCTGGCGGCTCGACTTCATCCGCGTCAGGTCATGGAAATTCAGTCGGCCATGTCCAAGTTCAGCCCGTTCGCCATGAAAGCAGGGTTTCAGTTCGCCAAGCCCGTGCAGAACAAGAACTACGGCAAAGGCGTTCAAGTAATGAGTCGCTACCTGGACTCGCACCCTTATGACACCGAAGGGCTGATCGCAGAGATAGAGGCAATGTCGCCGGCTTTTCGCCACAAAGCTATGCGCGAACTGACCGCGTTTTACTACGCCTGCTCATCGCTTGAGAAGACCGGCCGCAACCTTGGGCGAAGCCTGGACGACCTGAATTACGGCCCACGCGAGCTGATCGCAAAGATACAGGGGTTGATCTTCACCAGCCCTCTCTATGGTGCCTACAAAAACCCCGACTATGGCCGCGATTTACCTCAACGACTGCCACTGATCGCCTTTGATCTTCAGACACCTTCTGAACCACTAAACCTTGACCGATTGGCGCAGATAACCGGAGTCAGTTATTCAAAATGAGCCTCTATCGATTAACCGAGAAGCAAATTCAAATCCTGTCCGTGATCCACCAACACCGAATGGATCAGGATGAGGCTGTTGATATGGACCAACTTCTTGCCGAACTGCCCTACACGACCTCGAAAGAGTCGATGCAATTCAGTCTGCGAGCGCTCATCAAGAAGGGGTTTATCAAGAAAAACGATCAATGGGCCGTGCGTCGCGGGCGCGCCCGCCGCACGTATGATCTGACGGAATTCGGAAAAACCATGCTCCGACTGTGAGGCAGAGTTTTTGTATTGAATGCCTCACTCCATCTATATAAAAACCCTATTCCGAAGGACTTGTATTACTTGTAAGTAAAAACAGACAGAGAAAGCCGCGTTGCAATAGCTCAAAGGAGTGAGCCTACCTCTGCGCGACGCGGCCACGCCATCGATCCCCCACAATCAACATTCTTCGCTGCTCTGCTCGGACTAATAACGCTGTCTGAGCGCTTTCGCGTGCGACGTATCCGCTGATATGTCCAAACGCTTAAAAGCGCTGAGAACGCAAAATTGAGCGATCTGGAGCGCTTCTAACGAATGAGCGAAGCAAAAAAAAGAATGAGTCCTGCACAGTGGGCAGAAGCGCGTGCTATGTGGGCCTCTGGCGAATTTAATCTCGACCAAATCTCGGAGAAATACGGTGTTACCCGCGAAACGCTATCACGCCGTTTCAACAAAGACGGCGTGAAAAAGGGCGAGGCGGCCATCGACAAGAAGATCGAAGCCGAAATCATCGATAAGGCCGTCAAGAACGTCGACAAGTGGACAGAGCGTGGCGAGCAAGCCCGCGAAAGCCATTTCAAAGCCCTCGACATGCTTCACAAAATGACCGTCAAGACCCTCGTCGATGCTCAGCGAGGCAAAGGGCTATTTACCGCGCAGCCTGATCTCAAAGCGCTACAAATGGGCGCAACCACGTTGGGGCTGATTCGCCAGCATCAGTGGGCAGTTATTGGTCTGGATAAAGAACTCGGCGAGGAAGACGACATCCCTGAACTGCTCGTTCGCAGCCTCACGCCTGACGAAGTGCAGCGTATTCGATCCATGCAGGGCCAATTGCCGGAAGACGACATCGAGATTGGCGATGCAATGCCCTATTTGGAGGGTGATCTGCTCGAAGAGCTGGAAAATGACCTCGTGATTGAGGGGGATGACGACTAATGGCCGCCATTGTCGATGTCTCTCTGCATGAAAAGCAGATGGAGGTTTATGCGTCTCGACACCGATTCAAGGTTGTAGTGGCCGGTCGGCGCTGGGGTAAGACGGCACTTTCCAAAGCGATGATTATGCGGGCAGCCAAATATCCGAAGGCTCGTATTTGGTATATCGCGCCCACCTTCCGCATGGCCAAGCAGATCATGTGGGACGAGATGCTTGAGATGGTGCCTAAGCGCTGGATCAAGAAGATCAACCACTCCTCGCTGACCATTACGCTTCGCAACAAAACCGAGATCGCTCTGAAAGGTGCCGACCGTCCTGACACACTTCGAGGCGTGGCGCTGAACTTCGTTGTGCTTGACGAGTTTCAGGATATGAAGGCGGATGTATGGGTGAAGGTTATTCGCCCAACGCTATCGTCAACGGGTGGCGGTGCCATGATCATCGGCACCCCCAAGAGCTTCAACTACCTCTACGAACTCTGGAAGATCGGCCAGCGACCCGAAATGCAGCTTCAGGGCCAATGGAAGTCTTGGCAGTATGAAACAGCTACCTCGCCGTTTATACCCACCGAAGAGATTGAAGCAGCGCGGGCCGATATGGATCCAAAGTCGTTTGAGCAGGAATACCTCGCCTCATTCTCGACCATGAGCGGCCGCGTCTACTATCCGTTTGATCGCAACCTCCACGTCGGTCGGTATCCGTTCAATCCAGCATTGCCCATTTGGGTAGGCCAGGACTTCAACATCGACCCTATGTCATCGGTCGTCATGCAGCCGCAGCTCAACGGCGACGTTTGGATTGTCGACGAGATTATCCTGCCCTCCTCTAACACCTCTGAGGTTTGCGACGCCATCGAGCGGAAGTTTTGGCGTTGGCAAGAGAAGGTAACGGTATATCCCGACCCTGCCGGTGGTCAGCGACAGCACGCTAGGGGCGAAACGGACATCGACATCTTTAGAGATCGCGGCTTCAAGCGGATCAAGTTTAAGCGCAAACACCCGCCCATTTCAGACAGGGTGAATGCGGTGAACTCGATGCTAATGTCGGCCTCTGGCCAAATTCGGCTCTACGTCAACGAAACGTGTCGAGAAACCATCGCGGCCTTTGAGCAAACGCTTTACAAGCCAGGTGGTAGAGACATCGATAAGGCGGCAGGAGTTGAGCACCCTGCTGATGCGTTAGGTTACTGTCTTGAAATCGAACGACCCCTGCGCAAACGCAGCATCATGGGCGCTTCTATTTGACCTAAAAAGTAAGTAAGTGTTTACTTATTATTGGGCTTATGCTTGAATTGCCAACTAGGGCTTAAAGGTGAAAGGTATGGATTTAACAGGCGTTATCAAGCGGCGTCATCCTGAATATGAAGACACCCTTGCACACTGGGAATTCTTAGAGGCGACCTATAACGGTGGCCGTAAATGGTTTGCGAAAAACATCTTCGCCTATCACAAAGAAGGCAAGAAGGAATTCAAAGACCGCCTTTCCCGTGCTTATCGGTTTAACCACACTCGCGAGATCGTCAACCTCGTCAACAAGTATGTCTTCCGTGGCGAAGTGAAACGCCAGGATGACCCCACTCCAGCACTCGGTGAGTTCTGGAAGCGGGCCACGCGTGACGGGCGGACGATTCAGCAGTTTATGCGTCAAGCCGATGTGAAAGCCTCGACGTTTGGTCGCATTTGGATAGTAGTTGATAGCAGCCTGGAAGATGGAGAGGCGATTTCGGTCGCTGACCAGAAGACCGGCGGCTCACAAATTTACGCCTACATCGTTCCACCCACCCACATGCTCGACATGGGCTTTGGTGAAGATGGAGAGCTGCTTTGGGCGTTGATTTACGAGCCTGTTCGTGACGACGACGACCCTTTCACCTCCTCGGGTTGCATCAAGAAACGCTGGCGTATTTGGACTCGCGACAAGTGGTATCTGATCTGCGAGAAAGGATCCGGCACGTCGATGGTCTGTGAGGTTGAAAAAGAAGGCACTAATAGCCTGGGTGTTGTTCCGATTGTGGCTTTAGATGCTCTGGGCAACCACGAGTCGCAATACACCTCCCCTGCTCTTATCAACGACGTAGCGTATCTGGATCGTGCGGTAGCCAACTATCTCTCGAACCTTGACGCCATTATCCAAGACCAGACTTTTTCGCAGCTCGCCATTCCCGCTCAAAACCTGATGCCTGGGGATGACGACTACAAAAAGATGCTGGAAATGGGCACCAAGCGAGTGTTCGTTTACGACGGTGAAGGTGGCAATGGGCCTTTCTATCTGTCACCGGACGTCAAGCAAGCCAACCTTATCCTCCAAGTGATCGGCAAGATCATCAATGAGATCTATCACTCGGTAGGTGTCGCTGGCGAACGAACCAAAGAAGACAACAGCAAAGGGATCGATAACAGCTCAGGCGTGGCAAAAGCCTACGACTTTGAGCGCGTCAACTCCTTGCTGTCTGCCAAATCACGTTCTCTTGAGCAAGCCGAGAACGAGATTGCACGTCTGGTCTTGCTTTACGCAGGCGAAGAAAAAGAAGTAAGCGATGACTTCAAATACGTCACTTACGCCGAAAGCTATGACGTTCGTGGCCTGATGGATGAGTTTTCGGTGTGTGAGCGACTTGCTCTGATCGATGCACCGAAGACGGTAATGCGTCAGCAAATGCGAACTCTGGTCGACAAGCTCTTCCCTCATTTGAAGAAAGACCTTCGTGAAGCGATTGAAAGTGAACTGAAAACCTACGGTGAGACAGAAGAGCCTCGACTGCCCACCGCATCGTTTCCATCCGTGGAAACAAACAACCCAAAGTGGGTAGCCCAGTGATCGGCGAACCACGCCCCGATAGACCAAGAGATAGGTCGTAAAGGAGAAAGTAATGCCCTGGTATCTGAAGTTATTAGCTGATGCACGAATCATGGACGCCGCTGGTGATGAAGGCGGTGAAGCAGGCGGCGGTGCTGTCTCTGGTGAAGGTGCTCCTGGCGGTGAAGCTCCTGCCAATGAAGGCGGTGAAGCTCCTGCCAATGAAGGCGGTGAGAAGCTATCTGATCGTGAAGCGAAGCTGCTGAAAGAAACCATGCAGCGCAAAGAGCGCATTCGCGAGTTAGAAGCACAAGTTCAGGCGTTCGGTGATGTGACGCCTGATCAGATCAAATCGCTGCTTGAAGCCGAAGCTGCTCGTAAGGCTGAAGAGGCCAACCGCGAGAAGGCGGATCTTGAGGCTCGCGGCGAATTTGATCGACTCAAAGAGATGATGGCCAACGAGCATCAATTAGCGCTCAGCGCCAAGGATCAAGAGCTAAATGAGTTGCGTGAGATTAACGCCTCTCTGGTCAAAAATCTTGAAGAAATGACCGTAGGTGCTGACTTCGGCAACTCCAAATTTATCGCCGATGAGCTGCTGCTGACACCCTCCAAAGCGCGAGTGGTATATGGCCAGCACTTCGACGTGAAAGACGGAAAGGTCGTGGGTTACGACAAGCCAGCAGGCGCTAAAGATCGCACCGTTTTAGTAGGTGGCGACGGTAAGCCTCTTAGCTTCGACGACGCTCTGCGCAAAATCGTAGCGGCCGACCCTGACCGAGATTCGCTGATCCGAGCAAAGGCTAAGCCTGGAGCCGGTTCTGCACAACCCGAAGCTGGGGCACCCGAGAAACCTGTCGCCGCAGGCGTAGGACGTATCTCTGTGGGCCTCGCCTCTCTAAGTAGTGATTAACTGAAACGAGGTAATTGATATGCCTTTGCTGGTCGAAGAAGCTGCCAAACTGTCCAATACGGACTTGCAGCGCGGTATCATTGAAGAAATTATCGACAAAGAAGACCTGCTTGCGGTGCTGCCGTTCGTGCGCTCTGAAGGCAAGTCTTACGACTACAACCGCGAAAAGACTCTGAGTGAAGCGGAGTTTTTGAGTCCTTACGACCCCGTGCCTGAAGGTGCTGCGACGTTTGAAGAGGTCAACACCAAGCTGCGCATCCTGGCGGGCGACGTGGACATCGACAAATTCACCGCAGAAACACAATCTGATCTTAACGACCAGATTGCTATTCAAGTGCAAGGTAAGGCGAAGGCTATCACTCGCAAGTTCCGCCGCTCTCTGGCCCAAGGCGACTCCAGCGTGAACCCGAAAGAGTTTGACGGTGTTCTGCGTCTGGTATCACCGACTCAGAAAATCGACGGCCTTGAGACAGCACTGTCCTTCACCATGCTCGATGAGCTGCTGGATGCGGTGCCTAACGGCGCTGATGCCATCTTCATGACCTCTGCGCATATTCGTGCGCTGCGCGCCCTTCTGCGTGCAACCGGTGGTCTGGAGCCTGCTCATGTCATGATGCCGAACTTCGGTCGTCCGATGCTGACTCACAACGGCGTTCCGGTTCTGGTCAACGACTTCATGCCGATTGTTGATAATGCCGGTGTGAAATCTTCCAGCATCGTGGCTGCTCGTCTTAACGAGACCGATGGTCTGCACGGTATTTTCGGCGGTGCATCTGCTGGTATCCGTATGGAGCAGATTGGCACTATTCAGAACAAAGACGCTATCCGCTACCGCGTGAAGTGGTATGTCGGTCTGGCTCTGAAGTCCACCCAGTCCCTGGCAACACTGGATAAGGTAAAAGTCGGTTAATTTCGGCTTAAACAGTAAGTAACAGCTTACTTACAGGGGAGACGGGGCAACTCGCTCCCCTTTTGTCTTAGGAGGCAGATATGAAAGTCCGAATCGTAGAACCCGTATTGAGCGGCTATACCGGCACCCTCTATCAAATCACCTTTACAAATGGCGTGAGTGATCGCGAGCTAAACCCCCAGGAAGTGTCGATGGTAGGGGCAGCTATGCGGATTCAATCACTGGAAGGTCAGCAAGTGGGTGCGGGTGTAGAGCAGTTGGCCGCGAAAGGCATGACGGTCGCGTCGGCTGACAAGATCAACAGCGACAAAACCGATCAAATCAATCAGCAGCACGCCAAAGAGTCGATCAGCAAGGTGGCCGACGTGGCCGTTGAGCTTCGCGATGCCCTGGTGGCGGTTGCAGAGTCGACCCCAACGAAGCGCTATACCCGCGAAGAGCTTGAAGCAGTGGCCGATAAGCCTGGAGAAGACGGCGGCATTTCAGGCCTTCGTGCTATCGGTTCAAAGCTGGGCGTTAAGGGCCGCTCAATCAATGAGCTGATCCGCGAAATTCTGGTGGCTCAGGGAGAGTAAGCGATGAAGATCGTTGACGCTGGCGAGTCGTTCTCCATCTCTATCGACATCTCTGCGGTCGCACACCCGACCAGTGCAACGTATGAAATCGCCGACCAGACCGGTGTCGTCAGGCTTTCAGAAACAGAATTGGTGGTCTATGGGGATGATGAGCGGCTAGACATCCCCATCACCTCTGAGCTGACTACGCTCGACGAGTCGGAACGTCGACGGGTATTGGTCGTCACGCTGAAAGTGAATGGGAAAGACGACCAGTTCATCAAATTCAGCGAGTCGCTGCTGGTTCAAGATCTGGGCAAGCTGGACATTCCGCGTGAGTCATTCCAGACGGTGAATCAAGCCAATATGTTGGCGATGGATGTGTATCGCATCGACAACTGGCTTTCATCGTCGGATGAAGATCGTCGTAAAGCGCTGATTGAAGCGGCTCACCGCATCAAGACCCTTCGCTTCGACATCACAGACTCGCTAGGCGAAGATCATGTGACCTTTGAAGGTATCCAGGCAGGATTCGCTTTTGAGGTAATGAGTCGCGAGACCTTTGACACCCTACCAAAGCCATTTATCGATGACCTTCTGATTGCGCAAATCATCGAGGCCGATGAAATTCTTGGTTACGGTGCCACTGCCGAAAGCAAACGTCACTCTGGCGTTCTCTCAGATACCGTTGGCGAAACCTCGCAGATGTTCCGAACCGGCAAGCCCATTCATACAGGTGTGTGTATGCGGGCTTTCCGATACCTCACTCGCTGGACAACAAGCCGCTGGAGTATTGGTCGTGGATGAGTTCTCCTACCTCGATCAGCTAGCAAACAGCGCCATTGAGGTTGAGCGTAACTTCACGAACGCGCTGATTGGCTCCAAGGACGGAGCCATATCACAAGCCAGGTCTTCTCGGATTGCCATTGGCCAAATGACCGGCGTCTCTGATACCGGCTTTTTAACGGCGTTGAGGCTTAGAAATGATGAGCTTCTTGGTATCTGCGACAGCATGATCTCTCAGTCCCTTTCGCAAGCCTCCAAAATATCCAATCAAGACGTCACGATGGAAGCTAACGACATCGCCCTTCACCACCGGTCGTTCGTTTATGAGCGTCTTGTTAGTGATGGAGGGCGAAAAGTTGCCCAGCTTCAGCTCGATATGAAGCGTATCGCTATCATCGCTCGCTCAATGCGTGACGATAACGATTGGGATACATCAGCATCGCTTCTACGCTCACGCGAGAGCGTCGAAAAGAGAAAACAGCTATCGACGGATGCAAACGGAAAATCGCAGCTTACAGAGCGTTTTACGAAGCTCCTGATGCGTGGACTTGGGGTCTTGTGTCTTGCGGATGCTGTCATGGCAATGTCGCCAACGGACAGCTTTGAAGTGGTGAGTTTTGAGGGTGAGGTTCTAACGACCATTGAGCGCGGAGAGTATGAGTCGGTGCGAGATTCACTCTTTCACCCTCAATGTCGGCGTTACTTACGCCCGCTTAATAAGTAAGTGCTTACTTTTATTCGCAACAAAGGTAGAATAAATCATGTTCCGACCGAACACATTTTGCTTTGTGAGTCAGCGCAAAGGCTTTGATGACTGGGGTCGAGAGACGTATGGGCCAAGCCTTCGAGTTCCCTGCTCTCTTGTGCGGCTGAAGATGACCAAAGAGTCGACGTCGGTGCGCGCTGACAGCTCAGCATCACGAGGTCGCGGCCAGGAAGTCAGTTCTGAATCCATCGTCTTGCTTCCACCAAGACTAAACATTCAGATCGGTGATCGCCTGGAAATACTGGGCTTTCAGCTTGAGGTGTCTTCATTGACACCGCGTTTGGACATCATGGGTCGCCATGATCATAACGAGGTGGGCTTGAAGGTATGGGTCTCAAAATCGTCGGTGTAAAAAGCACCCAATTTCGCCTGAACAACGTCGTCCAGAAGACAAACCGAGCCGTTTACTCCTTGCTTGAGCAGGCGGCAAAAGAAGCTAAGCGGAGGGCGGAGCTTCAAGCACACTTAGATACGGGTGCTTTAGAAAAAGCCTTTCGCATTAGGCGGCTGTCTCGGGCGGGTGCAGGTGGCAGAACGGTATTTGAGGTGTTCATAGACCCCAATGCTCGTCGCAATCAGCGCACTCGCAACGGCATACGTAGGCAGCGTGTTATCACCTACGCGAAAAGGCTGGAGTCCGGCGAATTTAAAGGGTTGGCCCGCAAATCCAGGGAGAAGGATCAAAGGGTTAGAAATACCGACCCTAATCTTTCAGTGGGAAGTGGATTTATGGCCCGCTCAATGAACTACGTAGAGGCGGTATACCGACGCCGGATTGAACGGGCGGTCAGTCAGATAACGAATCGGGGCTAACGGAGGCTCTTATGATTGAAAGGGCGATTGTTCAGGGGTTGAAAGATAGCCGCGTAGGCTTTGAAAAAACCCCCGTTTTTTTCAATTTCATGCCGGAAACAGTCAACTTCGCCATCATGGTTGACACCCCCATTCCTGGCTTTGAGATCGACCCTGAGCTTCCTGGTTATTACAACGACATCATTGAAATTGTCGTCCGGCATAGCGACCCAGAAGCGGGTTTCGCGTTGTGCCAGAAGGCAATGAAGGTTTTGAATGTGACGAATCAGCGGTTTGGTGATTATCACTTCAATCACGTCAGGCCAATCAGTGAACCCACCACTTACCCCATCTCCAATGGAGGTCTGTTTGAGTTCGCTTTTCGCCTTGAGTTTAGCTGTTACCGACTAGAGCAATAGGAGACTTATATGAGTCGCGAAAACATCAAATTGGGTGCGTGCAACGTCAACTTCAAAGGCACCGAGCTTGGCTTGACCAAAGGTGGCGTTGAGGTTTCTGTCGAGACCACCACCTACCCTATCACCGTCGATCAGCACGGCGAGACGGCGGTAGATGAGTTCATCACCAAGCGTCAGTTCAAGATCACCGTGCCTATGGCCGAAACCACTCTGGCACTACTTGGTTTGGTGCTGCCTGGATCCCAAGTGACCGCCGGTCAGCTTGTCGTCAATAATGCCGTTGGCGTTTCTCTGATCGATGGTGCTGGTCTGCTGAAACTTGTTCCGGTATCAGGCGGAAACGCCGACGAGCCGGTGGAGTTCGTGAAAGCTAACACTGCCGGTAACTTCAGCTTCGCTTACCGTCACAACCAAGAGCGAATCTACAACATCGAATTTACGGCCTACCCCGACGACGCGGGTGTTCTGGCCAAATTTGGCAAAGCCACACCTTAATTTAACGCTAGAAAGTAAGTCACTACTTACTTATTATAAGGGGCTTACATAGCCCCTTTTTGACAACTAACCGAGGTAACGACTGTGGCTGAGATTTTAAACCTGGATGAGCTGAGCAATGTGGTGAAGCAGTTTCAGTTCAAGGGACAAATTCACGACATTTGCGAAATTTCGCTTGGCGACTTTATCACCATGACTTCTGAACAGAAGGCTATGGAGAAGAAGTTGGAAAAAGGCGGCATCACTCAAGAAGAGCTGGTTCTCAATTACCGCAAAAATATCTTGCGCGTGATCCCCACCATGACCGACGAAACCCTCGATCTGATGACCGTTCGTCAGCTCAAAACGCTGCTCGACTTCATCAACACTGCCGCGATTGATCAGCAGGTTGTAGAGGAACACGCAAAAAAGTAACGCGGGCAGAACAGGACGATGAAGCGCCGAGGATTGAGGCCATCGACCTCGGCTTTTTTATATCCCGCGTCATGCGGTTTTACTCAATTAGCCATCGAGACGTTCTGAAACTGCCCCTGACATCGTTTTGGATGCTCGACCGAAATATCTCCCGAATTCGCGCTGACGAAGAACAGCGCCACGCCCGTCTGCTGCTCGTCACCCAGTCCGGTGATCAAGAAACGATCAACGGCTATTTCCGTGAGCTTGAGGCTGAAATCGATAAGCCCATCCGCCAAGAGGCTCGCATGGAAAAGGGTGCCATTGATCGCCTAAAGGCACATTTGGGAGTAATTGAATGAACAAGCAAGGCGATGACTTGGTTGTCGTTCTGTCACTTGACGGGAACGACTTCGAGGTTGGCATTCGTGGCGCTGGTCGACTGCTCAGTCAATTTGAAAATAGAGCCGTCAGCAGCGCCGCCCAAGTCAAAAAGCTCGACACCTCTGTTGAGGGTCTAGCGGCTAAAACTCGCGATTTAACCATCATTTTAGCTACTGCCGAGCAGGCGCTTGGCACGATCTTCCGTGCAACGTTCGGATGGCAGATGGCCATCATGAATGCTGCCGGTGAGATCGAGAAACTTACCGTCATGATGCGCGGCATGTCGTCAGAATCGGACATGGCCAAACGCAACATGGACGCTTTAGCCGATACCAAGTTCGTGACTGACTTCGCGCAAAACGCACCGTTTACGATGGAGTCGATCACCGATGCGTTCATCAAATTCCGCACTGTTGGCCTGGAGCCTACCGATGGCAGCATGAAGGCCCTGACCGATGCGGTGGCGACGTTTGGCGGTAACGGTGACATTCTCCACCGCGCCTCCATCGCCATTCAGCAGATGGTCGGTAAAGGCGTTATCTCGATGGAAGAGCTTCGTCAACAGCTCGGTGAGGCGGTTCCCAGCGCGATGGCTATCATGGCTCGCTCGATGGGCCTCTCTATGTCAGAGCTGGTCGTGAAGATCGAAAGCGGCACGGTTGAATCGCGCACTGCATTGAACAAGATGCTATCTGAGATGGCACTGACCTTTGATGGTGCCGGTGTTCGGATGATGACCACTTGGCAAGGCGTTCTTCAATCCATGAACACTCGCTGGAAGCTGTTCTTGAAGGATGTCGCCGGTTCTGCTGAAGATTCCGACAGCTACTTCTCGACCGTCAAGGACATGGCTGACCGAATGTCCCAATGGCTGACCTCTTCTGAGGCAAAACTGTTCGCTCAAGAGCTGTCTGAGGCCATGAAAGAGTTGGCGTTTTGGATGGAGAAGGGACTGGTTTTCATTTACGAGAACCGTGACGCCATTCAATCGCTGCTAAAGGTGTTTGCCACTTGGTATGTGGTAAGTCGCGCCACTCAAATCACGCACTCGCTTATTACTGCCATGATGAGTCTCAACACTCAGACCGGCATGTTAGGCACATCTCTCCAAAACTATCGTCGTCACATGGATGCGGCCAGAGCGACAGCGCTAACCACTGCAAACGCCGTGGATGCCGCTAGCTCCTCTTCTCAGCGAGCAAGTATTGCTTTTGGTGGCCTCGCCGGATCTGTAGGTCGCGTGGGAATGGCACTCGCCTCTATGGCAGGGCCAGCGTTTGCAGCAGTCTCCATTCTTTACACCGCTTACCAAGCCATCAAAGAGCTAACCGGCGGCGTTGACGAGGCGACACGAACCATTCTGGAAAGTCGCGGACTATTGGCCACAACCGAAAACGTCGATCAAATTAGAGAGCGTTTTCAGGAAAAAACAGCCGAACTAGAACGCGAGGAGGCGTGGCTTGCGCAATACCAGAGCCGAGCTGTCAATCCGCGACTGAGCCAATATGAGCGTGGCCAAGCCCAGTCACTTGTCGACGCCACAACGGTTCAGATTGAGCGTCTGCGGGCCGAAGCTGATGAGGCTCAGAGAGCCTTAGAGGTGGGCGAGCAAGGTCTTCACTATCTAAACGTAGAGCGCTCCAAAGCCTCTGTCGAGCGGATGCTACAGCATCAAATCGACCCTCTTCGTGCCGCCTTCCGAGAGCAGCGTGAAGAGCATTCGCGCATGTTGACGGAGGCTCGTGGCAATCAAGAGCGAGTCGACGAAGTTAATCGCCTTGCCATTCAGTCGGCACAAGACCTGCTGGACGGTCAGTTGCAGGTGATCTCAAGTAACTTGGCAGCCGAGCAGGCGGTGATTGACCGCTACAAAGACTCTTCAGGTGAGCTAAGTGAAACTGCCAAAGCTGAAGTTGCTCGCGCAGAAGCAGCCATCGCCGCTTTGCGCGAGAACGAAATTGCCTTCCGTGAGCAGCACCGCAACTTTGTTGAGTCGTATGAGCAGGCCAACCAATACGTCGAGAAGCCTTCAACTGCAAAGCCGAAAACCCCTCAGTTCATCAAAGACTCCGAGCGTGCGCTGGCCAGTATGGGCACGTTGGCTAATGGCTTTGCTATCCGGCTTGCACAGGTAAGAGGCACTGCCGAAGAGATCAACCCCCACCTGGAGGGGTTAAACGAGCGCATCAGTCAGCTTGCCGAGTCGATCACCGACAAAGACCGAACCATGTTCGATCAGTTGTCGGCCCAAGCGCGTGACTTCGCAGAAGAGCTTTACAACATCGAGCGGCTAAAGAAAGCCGAAACCGATGGCCAAAAAGCCTACATGCAGTTGCTCGGTAAAACCGCTGGCTTCATGGAAGACACCGAAGAAGGTCGTCTGATGCGTTTGCGCTTGCAGACCCTTGAGCTAAACGAGCAGGTGAAGGAATACGAAGAGCTGCTGGAGAAAATGCGTGAGGCTGGCGTGGACACCTCACAAATCGCTCAATTCTCAGACGCCCTCCGCCAGTATCAAGCCGAAGCTCTCCGCGACATCGAGAAGAACGCCGAGTCTAGCTGGGAAAAAATGCTCCGCGAAATGAACGACTTCAAGATGGACTGGGCGAATCTTTGGAAAGAGACCGCTGACCTGGCTATCGATGAGATGGTTCGTTTTGTGAAGGAGGGCAAGTTCAGCTTCTCGGGCCTTATCGACCATGTGCTTGAGCAGATGCTTCGGGTTCAGTTGCAAAAATCGATGATCACTCCGATGACGAATGCGCTGGATGGCATTGTCGGTGGCCTTCTAAAAGGCGCTACGGGGTCTGCTATCGCTGGCGGCTTTGCTACCCAGGTCAACACCTCCCCTGCTATCGCTGGCGGCTTCATGGGGCAAATTGGGGGCATTACGGCGAGCGCTAACGGCAACATCATGACTGACATGGGGCCTCTGCCACTTCAGCGTTATGCCAACGGCGGCATCGCGCACAAACCCCAAGTGTCGATCTTTGGAGAAGGTGCCCACCGAGAAGCCTACGTCCCTCTTCCTGATGGCCGCACGATTCCGGTCACGATGAAAGGCGGCGCAAGCCCCAACGTTCAATTCAATCTCATTAACCAGTCGGGTCAAGAAGTTGAGGCCGAGAAAATGGGCGGACGGTTCGACGGTGATACCTATGTTCTGGATGTTGTGCTGAAGGCGATCAGTCGACCCGGCAACTTCCGCGATTCTATGAAGGGGGCAATGCGGTCATGAGCAGCTATCCAATCATGCCTAATTTCGGTGCGACGGCGGATAAAACCAAAGAGGATTCGTCTCGATTCAAACAGACCTCCCTGGACAACGCCGTTCGTGATGTCACCGAAGGCGGCTACAGCATCAATCGAGCCAGATACAAGCAGCCGCGAAAGCGGCTGTTCGAGACCGGCTTCACCAATCTGAAAGATAGCGAGAAGAAGCAGCTTGAGAATTTCGAGGTGTCCGTAAACGGCACCATTGAGCCTTTCTATTGGCGGAACCCGCAAACGAAAGAGCTGATCTTGGTTCAGCTTCAAGGGCCACTCACGTTCACCTATTCGGGATCCGGCAACAACAAGCGCTGGAACGTCCAAGACATTAAGTTGAGAGAAGTCTGATATGCCACGTCATCACTCTGTCGCCACTGTAATTGATAAAAACCGGATCGCCTCTTCGGAGGCGTTCATTCCCATGTTGGTCATCGATGTGATCGATCACGCGACCGGCAATTTGGTCGAGAAAATCCGTTTGTGTCGCAACGGAAATACCGACATCGAATATCAGGGTAACGTTTACGCCTCCACCGAGTTTGATCTTAATCATTCTGCCGAGATCGACTCACCCTCTGAGGTGTCACTGTCGTTTTTCGACCGAACCGGTGTCGTGGTTCGCTATATGGAGAATTATCGGGGCGGCGTGGGCTTTAAGGTCGAGATGTTCTTTTTGAATACCGGCAACATGAGTCAGCCGCCAGAGTTCAAAGAGACGTATGCCGTCAAAAAGGCATCTGCCAACAGTCAGGATTACACCCTGTCGTTTGTCCTTGGAATGGAAAACCCGCTCTCTCTTCGCCTACCGCGCAGAATGCAGCGCAGAGACCGTTGCCAGTGGCAATACAAGGGGCCTGAGTGCAAATACACCGGTGGTTTAAAGAGCTGCGATTACAGTCTTCAAGGCCCCAATGGATGCTCTGCTCACAACAACGAAGAGAATTATGGCGGCTTCCCAGGTATTAACGCTGGGTGATATGATAAGTAAGTGATTACTTACTATGCCTTGCGCTCATTGCGAGGTCTTTTTTGAGCAAAAGAGGAAGTAAATGGTTACTTACCGCGATCTGTTGGCGGCCAAGTTTCGCATTAACGGTAGAGGCGAAGACGGCACCTATGACTGCTACGGACTCTGCATGGAGGTCTCTAGGCGTCTTGGCAAAGAGCTTCCAGAGATTCACACGCCAGACAAGCACGTTGGCATGGACAAGCTGCTTATTCGTGAAACCGAGTCGGGCATTAGATGGCGTCCTGTCGCCCCAGAAGAAGGCGAATGGGGCGCTATTGAAGGCTCTGATCGACTTGGAAACACCCTCCTCTACGGCGTCAAAAGGGGCGCTATCGCCTACTTCCGTGTCGATGGTGTCCTGGCTCACGTTGGCATCGTAATCGCCCCAGATCGCTTCATTCACGCATGGGAGAAGGCTGGGGGCGTCTGCACTGAGCGGCTTTCAGCATGGAAACCTCGTTTGGTAGGACTCTATGAACACAGAACTGATAGCCGTTGATCAGGTGGGCGAAGATTTCGTCAATCTGGTCGTCGTTTATAACTGCTTCAACATGCAGGATCGGGAGCTATCCAAGCTCATTCACGACCCTCGCAAATCCCTAGCCGACTACATGACAGGGCTGCCCGAGCCTGAGAAATGGTCGGTGTCGGTCAACGGTGAGCTGTTTGATGTCGGTGAATGGGCTGCTGTGTATCCCGTAAAAGACGACTTCATCACCGTCATACCGATCCCTCATGGTGGCAACAAGGGCAAAAGCGTCCTACGAATCGCCGCAATGGTGGCAATAGCCGTCGCGGCTCCTTACATGGTGCCAGCCACCTGGGGAGCCGTCGCTACTTCCGCAGCCATTGCCGGTATCAACATGGCAGGTGCGATGGTGGTCAACGCCCTTCTGCCGATGCCTACCCCTTCTACCCCTGGCTATGGTGATACCAGCGAATCCTCTACTTACGGTGTTGATGGGGCCAAAAATACCAGCACGGAGCAAACCTCCGTTCCGCTGATCTACGGCGAATACCGCTACGCCGGAAACATGGTCAACGTAAAGACCGAAAACGTCGACGATACCCAGATTATCACTTCTCAGATGGTGGTCTCTGAGGGCCCTATCGAGAGCATTGGTGATTTCCAGGTTCAGGATCAGCCGATTGCCAACTACGAAGACGTCGAAACCATTACGCGCCTTGGTGTGGACAATCAGGCTATTTCTAGCTGGTTCGCAGCCTCCACTCGGATGGTCAATAAGTCTGTCACTCTGACCACCAGTCATACCACTCATTTAACAACCGATGTGGTTGACGGTTTTCGGGTCGATCTTCTTTTCCCTAGCGGCCTTAGTGAAATCAACAAGAGCGATGGCAAGCGGCTAAATCGCACGGTGAGCTTTGCGATTGAATACAACCGCCAGGGAACCTCGACCTGGACCAGCATTTCGCCAAAGCAATATCGGCCGCTCAATGACGCATCCATTCTCGCGAGTGCCGACAAACTCCGCGTTGAGTATCAGCAGCGCCTCACAGGAACAGGTAGTCGGTCAGTCACCGGCAATCTATTCGTTCGTGTGGGTTCTGGTGCCTGGGTTCTAAAGCAAACCAAGACACACACCGTCTCCCTTTCGAGTGGTAGCGGCTTCTTGTCGGGTGCATTCAACGTCGATCTTAACGACATGGGTAGCGGCGCTAAAAGCTACAAGGTCGAATGGACTGGCGCATCACCCGCCATCACCGCTTCCTCTCGCTACGCCATTGAGCCGACGGTGACGGCCAAAACGGGTCAGCCGCTTCGCCGGTCTTTCGACTCCCCTGTTCTCGCTCAGGGCATCTATAACATTCGGATTCGCCGTCTGAATGATGAATCTACAAGCGACCTGATCACAGATCGCGTGACGCTCACCGATGTTGCGGAAATCATCAATGAGCGCGTTCGATATAACCACACGGCTTTCTACGGCGTCCGCATCCGCCTTTCTGACCAGCTCAACGGGATGCCACGCATTACCGCTTTGGTCAAAGGCATTAAGGTCAAGCACTACGATTATTCCGGCCGAGTAACCAAAGCCGCGTGGTCGAACAACCCCGCCTGGATCGCGCTCGATATGCTGACCAACCGCCGTTATGGCGCTGGCCTGCCCCTATCCCGTATCGATATTCGCATGTTCGTTGAATGGGCGGAGTTCTGCGCTCAGCAGCAACTCACCTTCAACGGCGTCTTTGACTCTATGAGTAACATTTGGGACGCCTGTCAGGTCGTTCTTCGTGTTGGTCGCGCACGCTTCGTTTCTGTGGGTAACGTTTACAGCCTCGCCATCTATCGAGCTTCCGAGCCGGTCATGATGTTTGGCTCAGGAAACATTATCGAAGGTAGCCTGCAACTTAGCTGGCAGAGTCTCGAAGATCGAGCCAACGAGTTTGAGGTTGAGTATTTCGACCGAGAAAACGACAACAAGCCCGCCATCGTTCGAGTGGTAAATGAGAAGGCGTTAGATCGAGGAGAGCCGCAGCGCATTTCCACACTGCGCATGGTCGGCATCGACAATCAGGCTCAGGCGCTCAAAGAAGCTCACTTCCAAAAGGCACTCAACGAACACCTGATCATGACCGGTCAGTTTGAGGCAACGGTCGAGTCGATGGCTTGCGGTGTGGGTGACGTGGTGCTTCTTCAGCATGACATGCCTGATTGGGGCGAATCCGGTCGCGTAAAACCAGGATCGACTCGCAGTCTGATTAACGTTGATCGCCCACTGTCACTGGCAGCAGCGCCGGTCAATATGTCGTTTCTGATTTTGCACCCTGCGGTGATTCGAGGCACGGGTGTCATCAGTAACATCAACACCACCAACAAGATTATTTACCTCACTGGGCTTTCCACCTCAATTCGGGGCAAGCGCATCAGAGTCGGCTCTAAAGACCTGCTCGTTTTATCGATGTCTGCATCGGGTGGTTATCTCGAAGTGGTCTTGGAGAACGTTTCTGGGCTGTCAGTGGGTAATTCGGTGGAGCTTTGGGATACCGACGTCATCGAGACGCGTGCTATCCAAGCCTACGATGCCGCTAAGCAGCAGGTTCGACTCTCAGGCCCGTTATCCGTCGACCCGCAAGACTTCGCTAACTATATGGTTGGCAAGTCCAACACGGCCGCCAAGCCGGTTTCTATCACAGGAATCTCCGGCAATGGCGAATACAAGCGGATGATCAAATTCATCGAATACAACGCCACTGTATTTGATCCTGAAAATGCGCAACCTACCCCGATTTACAGCCGCCCCATCACTGCCGTTCAGCACGTTCGCGACCTTCGTGTTTTAGAAGAAGTGACCATGCGCACTGGCTCACTCACCTCTGATCTGGTGGTGTCTTGGTCGAAGCCTTCGGATGGCAACTACGCGGGCGCCCAGGTTTATATGTCGCGTAACGGAGGGCCATTACTCCGTCATGGCACAGCAGCAGCAGGAGCAACGGTCTATCACACGACAGGCGTGTTCGGCGAGACGATGGTCTTCAAGGTAGTGGCCTATGATGGTGCTGGTCGTGTAGCAGACTTTGATACCGCGCCGATCTTTGAATACAGCGTGGTGAAGTCGAGCGACCTTCCCCCTGTCGTTCAAAACTTCCGTGCAACGCTCGGCATGGATGGCGTTGAGCTGATGTGGGACTTGATCGACGACCCAGACGTCGTGAGTTACGAGATCCGTGAGGGGGCGAGTTGGGCAGCGGGTAAGGTGCTAGTAAAAAAGGTCGCCAGCAACCGCTTCTTCTCCACCGACAAAAACCACTCTTACATCTACTGGATTAAAGCCACCGATGTTACGGGCAAGCAGTCGTCAGCAGCGTCAATGGCCACCGTCGTTGACCTTCTAAAGCCTGCAATGCCCACCAGCGTCGACATCGAGGCAACCAGCTTTGCCATCAAGCTGATGCCCAATGGGCTATCCCCTGGCGCTTTGTGGGAGTTCCGCCGATCTAACGTGGCGCTTGCCACCAACATGATTGAATCTAACGCCGTCAAAGTGGGGCAAAGCACGGTATTGGTAGACACTGGCTTAAAGCACGGCACCAAGTATTACTACTACATTCGCGGCGTAAATGCCTTTGCCGTGGGCGACTGGTATCCCGTCCAGGCCACCACCAAAACGGACATCCCTGAGATTCTGGATGCTCTGGCGGGTCAAGTGCGTGAGTCGCATCTTTGGGGCGAGCTGAACAAGCGCATCGACCTCATCGACGGCCCTGAAACACTGGCAAATTCTGTCGCTCAGCGATTGGCAAACGAGGCATCTCAGCGCGTGGCGGCGATCAACACCGAACGCAATGCTCGTATTGTAGCCGTTACCGCCGAAGCCACGGCCAGAGCAAACGCTATTTCCGCCGAAGCCACGGCCAGAGCAACCGAGATTAACTCCGAGCGAGTGGCACGTCAGAACGCTATTGCAGCAGAGGCTTCAGCTCGTGCAGCGGCGATCACTAAAGAGCAAGGCGACCGTGCAGCCGCAGTCAACTCTGAGCGATCTCAGCGCATTTCAGGCGATACCGCCCTCTCCAATACCATCGACACGCTAACGTCGGTTGTAAACAAGAATGTTGCTGACATTTCGACCGAGAAGACAGCGCGAGCCACTGCTGACAGCGCTCTTGCATCAGACATCTCCTCTCTTTTTGCCAAAATCGACGCTATGCCAAGCTGGGTCAACGGCTTTGAAGGGATCGATTATGACGCATGGGTGGCGGATTCTGGGCACACCCTTTCAACTGTAACCTCTGGTGCATTTGCAGGTGCACGTTCGGGTCGAGTTTCTTCGTCGACGAGCGCCGCTGGTAGCTTTGAAGGGGTCAAGGTTGCTCTTCCAAAGGCGACAGGCGATGCCCTCGTCGGCCAAAAGGTGAAGGTTAGCGTTGCTGCTCGCTGGAATAGAACATCTGGCCTGTCTTCCCGTGAAATAGCCATTTCTTACGTCACTACAGACGGCACAGCGATCATTTCAAGTGGCTGGCAGCGGTTCGCACTGACAAGCAATTGGGAAACGCTCAGCTTCCACTATACGGTTCCGATGGCATCAACTGGCCACACGCATTACCTGCTGATCTGGGGTGACACCTCCGGCTCAAACTTACAGGCGTTTGTTGATCAGTGTGTTATCCAACCTTCCGATGTAGATATGAAGGTCATCGAGGCAGCGATACTTGATGAGCGTTCAGTTCGGGTAAGCGCCGAAGAAGCATTATCAACTCGCATTGACTCAGTGAATTCGCGGGTCAACTCGGCGAATGCTGCCATTTCAAATGAAGCTACAGCGCGAGCCAACGCCGACACCGCACTGACCAACGCGTTTAACAGCGCATTGTCGTCTCTCAATAGCGATGTTATGGCGGCTATTTCGAGCGAATCTTCTACGCGAGCTAGCGCAGATAGCGCTCTTGCCACGAGCATTAACAACGTAAATGCCAGGGTAAATACCGCCAATGCCAATATCGCCAGTGAAGCCACCACCAGAGCCAATGCTGACACTGCTCTGACCAATAGCTTCAATAGCGCAATATCTTCGCTTGATAGTGAACTCAAAGGTTTGATTTCCAGCGAGTCAAGCACACGCGCAAGCGGTGACTCAGCTCTCGCCAATCAAATCAATACCGTTCAAAGCCAGATGGGCGATAGCTTGGCAACGGCTATCTCTGAGGTTGAAACGGTCGTCAACGGTGCATCCATCGTTAAAAACGGCATGTTCTCGACCGGAAATCTGGCGGGTTGGCCAGGAACCTGGGGGTATGTGTCTGTAGTCGCCAAGACAGAAGAAGGCGACTCGGTAGCTTCAGCAGCACCTACCAGCCACATGGCGGTTTTTGCTGATCGAGACCATGCCTCTTATCGCTATTTGTATGGCACCTACTTCCCTGTGACGGAGGGTGATGAATACACGATTCGCCTGGATTACGCCGCGAGCGCCGGTGCAACGGTCGTTTTTGACGTTTACACTCAGTGGCGAAAAGCTGACGGAACAACGACCACCAGCTCTTTCTCAGTAAGCGACGCTTCTACAACTTGGAAGCGAACCGCGCCGAGAACGTTCAAAGTCCCTGCTCAGGCAACTCAGGCGCGTGTTTACGTTCGTCGTCGTAACGGTTATGCCGGTGCTTTGTATCTGACCAATATCGTCAATTACCGAATGGACGATGCGATGTCAGCCAAGATCGACACCGTTCAATCGTCTCTTCAGGGGGATGTGGCGAGCGTTCAAACGAACCTCAATACCCAAGTGTCGCGTGTGGATGGCCGAGTCGACGCGGTCTCTTCCAGCGTCGCCACTCTGACCACAAAGGTAAACAAAAACAGCGCCGATATTCTTAGCGAAAGCAGCGCTCGCACCAATGCAGATAGCGCCTTGTCTACTCGCGTGGATGCAGTGTTGGCCAAAGCCAATACTAATGCCGCGTCGATAGTCAACGAGTCAAAGGCGCGGGCAGATGGCGATTCCGCGCTGACTACCCAAGTGAATAGCGTATTGGCTAAGGCGAATGCAAATGCTGCCGCCATCACCAGCGAAGCGACCGCCCGTGCAAATGCCGACAACGCTCTATCATCCACGATCAACACGGTGTCGGCTAAAGCCAATAGCAACGCTTCTGCCATTTCTACTGAAACGAGCGCTCGAATCTCTGCCGACAACGCTTTGTCGGCTCAGATCACCACCGCTCAATCGACTCTGAACGGCCAGATTTCAAGCGTTCAGCAAACCTTATCGACCTCTATTGCCAACGTCGATAAGCGTGTCGATGGTATGGCGGATACAACCAACCTCATTACCAACGGATCGTTCTATACCGGCGATACAAATGGGTGGACCAGCGTCAGCTCTGCAACATCCATTATTCCAGGCATTGATCGGGGCGGCTCAATTGCGGCCAAGTTCGTCATGCAGTTCCCCGACGATCAAGGCAGCTACTCGCCTCGATCAACTAGCGTTCCCGTGCGAGCAGACGAGAAATTTTCAGTCTCTTTTGATATGGCCCACGGTAACAATGGCGCTGCCAACAGAATGCGGGCGTTCGTGCAGTGGATTGGCGCTAATGGCTCGACTGTCGCGACGCACTATGGCATCACACAAAACGCAACTTACGCCTGGGTTCGGTATGGCCCTCACGTTTTTACGGCTCCGGCTAATGCCACTGAGGCTCGTTTTGGCGTTCAGAGATTAAGCGGTAACGCGGGTGTCGGGTTTGTCACTAACGTTGTGGCCAATCGTGTGGATGCTGTTTTGGGGGCGCAATACACCCTGAAGCTCGACGTAAATGGCTTTGTCAGTGGTTTCGGTGCCTACAACGACGGCACGACGTCAGACTTCGGCGTCATCGCCAATCGGTTCTTTGTGGCCGCCCCTGGCAGCACCTATGGCGCAATGCCCTTCCTGGTGTCAGGCAATTCGGTCTACATGAACGAAGCCATGATTCAGACGTTGACGATTGGCAAACTGCGCACGTCGACGGGCGGTGTTGTGGTTGAAAACAATCGTATCAAGGCGGATTACATCGACGCAGCCAACCTCGATGTTCGCTCATCAGCACGATTCACGGGAGATGTTCAAAGCACCAACTACTCAGCCGGATCCGCAGGGTGGCGCATTCGCCAGAACGGCACTGCCGAGTTTAATCAGGGCGTTTTCAACGCCGCCCTGCTCGTGGGCGATCTAAGCGATAACGTCACGATTGCCGGGGTTGATTCGCTTGGCCTGATTCGTCAGCGTGCCTACGCAGGCTCACTGTCAAAAGCGAGAGTTGATGACTGGACTCGTCCAGGCTCTACCCTGATCAATGGCAACTCTATTTTCACTGGGGATGCCTATGTAGATACGCTTCAGATCAAAGGTCGAGCTGTCACTATTCCCTTCTATATGTCGGCTGGATATTCAAGCACCAACATGCGGCTTGATAACAGCGAAAACAGGTCTGATTGGCACACGTTTACCTCTTTCTTCGTCGAGGCTGGGGCTACAGGTGGACCAGCCAACATATTTATGGAGTTTTCTCTGGCCATCCGTAGATATGACAGAACCAATTCAAGTGAGCTTATCAATGTGGATAACGCTGAGTTTCGGATCATTCGGCGAGATAACGGAGGTGTTATATGGTCGGGTGAGGCAGATACCAGAACAGACTCACTAATCAGACACACCACCCAAGGAACGATCATGCGCAATACCAGCGTCCCTGCGGGTGGGGTTTGGCTTGATGTCCAGTATCACATCACTTATGCCTGGAAATACGAAAGTGCGAGCTGGAACTACAGCGCCAACGAGGTATACGCCTCGCCCCTTCGCGTCTCAACAATGGTATCGCAGAGGTAATTTATGAAATGGTTCATTGGATACACAAACAACGGTGAAATTCTCGGCACGGTCACCGCCAGCGCACCGGAAATTGCTCGCTATATGTTTGAGCAAGTATTGGAGGTTGAGGGTCCGGTGCCCGAAGAGCTGTTCTTCGTTCGCTTTGAGGATTCCGGCCCCATAATCGTAGAAAAGGGGATCTTGGAGATCACCTATCAGGTGAGCGGTTTGAGTTTAAGTATCGATCCTCTTCCTATTGGCACGGTCATTGAGGTCGGCGGATACAGCTTGCAAACAGATAGCGAACCAACCCAAATCGACTTTGATGAGCCAGGAGAATACTCGGTCGAGATTAACCCTCCCCCTGAGTTCAAACGCGTGATATTGGAGGTGAAAGTTGGCTAAGTTGGCGATCAATAAGCACAAGACCAGAGCGGATGCTGAAGTGAGCTATCTGCAAAAGGTCGATGATATTTGCGAGGCCATGCGCATGAAGCTAATGACCCCAGGAACCGGTCAGTCGATGGTCTACGAGATTAAATATCAAGAGGCATTACTGGGCAGCGGCCCTTATATTGAGGCGGAAGCAGAGGCTCTTGGCGTCCCTCTTCAAACTGTCATCGATACCGTCATCGCAGCTAGGCGTTCTGTAGATCAAAAGTTATGTCTCTTAGAGGGGAAAAGAATCAAAACTAAGCGCCTGATCAGAGAGGCTTCTAGTGCGGCGGAAATGCACTCTATTATTGCCAGCGCGAATCTTTCTTTCGATATAGATTGACTTGGCCAAAATAGTAAGTAATCGCTTACTTACATGCTATGATTGCCCTCGTAGACAACTACCCTACGAGGGCTTTTTCGTGAATGACGAAATCAATGACATTGCCGCTTCGGCGACGTCGATCAATTGGGAGGATCGGCTGCTCTGGATTGTGGTGGGCTTCGTCCTGCTGGGGCATTTAGCTCGCAATCTGGTCGCTGATGAACCCTTCAATATGAAGAAGTTCTTGGGCGAAATGATCCTGTCTGGGCTTGGCGCAGTGGCCATCTACTCGATGGGGCTTCTCCAGGGTCTATCTGAGATTGAGATCGTGCTGGTGGGTGTTTTTGCCAGCTTGGGTGGCATTCGCGCTCTTGAATGGGTCGCGAAAATCTACAAAACCGTCAAGCAGATCAAATAACAGGAGGCACAAATGGAGCATTTTGCACCTAACTTCCCCCGTCGAGAGTTTGAGGCGTCACAGACAGCCGTCCGCCGTGACATCGACAATACCATCCCCCAGGAGCTACTACCGAACGCCATTCGGCTGTCCTGGTGGCTTCAAGAGCTACGCAACAAGATTAACCGCATTTATCGCACCGACAGCAAGGCGCGTGAATTACCTATCATCGTAACATCCGGCTATCGCTGTCCTGATTTAAATAAGGCCATTGGTGGCTCCACCAGCTCTCAGCACATGAAGGCTCAGGCAGTCGACTTCGGCGTTCCTGGCATGACGCCTCGTGAGTTGGTCGACTTTATCGTTAAACATCACCCTGGCTACGATCAGATGATCGAAGAGTTCGGTCGCTGGGTGCATGTCAGTGTGGTTGCAGACAGTCCTCGTGGCGAAGTCCTCGTGGCTCGGAAGTCTGGCGGAAAAACCAGCTACTCCCCTTTGAAACAAAATAGTAAGTAATCACTTACTTAGGAGGATCAATGTCAGCGGGCGTTTACACCATTGTTTGTGAAAGGGGTTCCAGCTTTCGCATGGACATCACATACACCAACAACGACGGGACGCCTGTTCATCTGGGCGGGTTTAAGGCTCGCATGGATGTTCGGCGATCACGAACCACCGACAGTCGACTTATCACTCGCCTAGAGACGGATAACGGCCACATTCAGATGCCCTCCCCTGAGACGGGCGAAATCATCCTGGCCATGCCCAGCAGCGAAACCTTGGATCTTCCTGAAGGGGAGTTCTTCTACGACCTGCTGATTTGGCAAGACATCATCCAGCCCGACTTTAGCGTCAACCGAGAGGTGGTTCGGGTGGTTGAGGGCAACTTCGTCATTCGCAGCGGGGTAACTCAGCTATGAGCGACGTAAAGATCAAAGTCACGGTGCAGAGCGACAACAAGGTCGTTCAGGTCGACGCCAGTCGAGTGAAGGTGGCATCGGTAGGCACTCAGGGCGTTCCAGGCCCACACATCATTTCTGGCGCAGTAGACACCAACCTCGACTCTCGTCAGGAGGGGTCGGTGATGGCGTTCAGCGAATCTTCTCAAAAGTGGGAATCCACCAACGAATTACGAAACATCAAGATCAACTGCGGGAGCTTTTAACGCATGAGCAACATCATTCAGATCAAACGGTCGCATACGACCAATGCACCGGCCAATCTCGCTGATGGCGAGCTGGCTCATTCGCATTTGTCCCGAGTGCTGTATATCGGGGATGGCGATAGTGTCCGCGCTATCGGCGGCGAAGGTGCCTTTATCCGTAAAGGTGGTGACACCATCACGGGCGACTTGGTAATTCAAGGAAACCTGATTGTTCGCGGTTCACAATCAACTATCGAGTCGAACACCGTCGCCATCGGTGACGCCATTCTTGAACTGAACCAGGATATGCCCGTTGACGGCATCGCCTCTGAGAACTCCGGCTTCCAGGTAAATCGTGGTGCCGAAGCTCCGGTCGCTTGGTTGTGGGATGAGGCCAACGACGTCTTTACCGGCAAAGTAGGCGCGGCACCGGCCTCTATTGCTGGTATGAAAGACATCGCGCTGTCCGGCACTCTGTCGGCCTTCGATGCGGCGCTAGATACCACGCTAAATGTCGGCACTGACCTAACAGTGGGCGGAAGCTCCGTCGTGTCTGGCACCGGTCGATACAACGGACGACTCACCACGGCAGCCGGTATCACCAACACCGGATCCGCCAGCTTCAACGGCACCTTTACTCAGACAGGCGGCAACTTCTCTACACGCGGTCTTTCTGATGCAGCCACAACGCGGAAGCTGGAAATCGACAACCTAAAAACGTCGATCCTAAATGCCGTGGAGCTGCAAAGCACCCTAAAGGTAACCGACACATTCACTTTCTTGGCAGGCGGTAGTGTTGCTGGCGTCGCCACATTTGCTTCGTTCGTCGACGTGATGAACCTGCGTCTTGACGGCAATACGCTTCGTTCTATCAACACTAACGGCAACATCGAGATTCTGACCGATGGCACCGGAAACGTCGTCATCGACCGTCTGGATGCAAACGGTGGCAACATCGACGGAACCGTTATCGGTGCGGCCGCCCCTGCGAACATCACCGGCACACGGATTACCGCAACTGACATCTTCAGCACTCGCGGTATTACCGACAACGCCACCTCCAAGCGACTCACGATCAGCAACACGCTGACCAGTATCAGCAATGCCCTCTCAGTAACCGGCGCTCTGACGCTGAGTGATGCTCTGAGCGTCACAAAAGACTCCGTGCTTGGCCAAAACCTTAGCGTCGGTGCCGCTCTGACTGTGGGCGCGGCATCCACCCTGACGGGTCGAGTGCAGTTGGGGGAGAACTTGGTCGGCGCAGGAACCTCTGCCAGCGCAATCGAAGGTTTCACCATTGACGGCGGCACTTTCTAAACAGAACCGGAGATATAGGGGCTTCGGCCCCTTTTTGAATAAGGCTTGCCAATGAACAAAGTCATCATCAAACATTCCACCGTTCCAGGGAAAATACCTACGGCTGCTGACCTGGCATTCGGTGAAATCGCTCTTAACATTGCCGATGGCCGCATGTATGCCAAGCGCCCCGATGGTGTCGTTGAGCCTCTAGCTCAGTCGGTAGACCTGAAGAGCTTCGGAACGATCTCAGCAGACGTCGGCTCTATGAGCGCAACCGGCCCTTCTCAGACGTTTTCTGTAAAGGGTGGAAGTGGCATTAGGATCACAGCATTAAGCGGCACACGCGAGCTGGTTGTGGCGCTAAACAACGCAGACGCAGCAACACTTGGCGGTCGAGCTTCTAGTTATTTCTCGCCCGCTACTCACCTTCACGATGATCGCTATCTCAAGCTACAGGCTCAAGGCGGTGATTACTACACGAAGGCTCAGGTGGATGGGAATATCAGTGCGGCTATCGACGCGCTGATTGGTGGTGCTGGTTCCGCCTACGACACCCTAAAAGAGCTTGAAACGGCGCTAAACAGTAGTGATAGCGCTATCGCCTCTATTAACGCAACGCTGGCGACCAAGCTGAACGCCTCCAGTTACACCGCTGCCGATGTCCTAGAGAAGTTGAAAACGGTTGATGGCGCGTCGTCCGGTTTAGATGCCGATTTGCTCGATGGTCAGCAAGCAAGCTACTACCTAAGCGCATCCAACCTAAATGCAGGCACAGTGCCGGTGGCACGTTTGTCCGGCATCTATGGCATTGGCATTTCAGGAAATGCGGCGACAGCCTCAAAGCTGGCAGCGCCCTACTCTCTAAGCCTCGCTGGCCACGCATCTGGCACCGTAAGTATGGATGGTAGCGCGAATGCCACGCTCACAGTGACCGTGGCGAATGACAGCCACACTCATGATGCTCGCTACTACGAAAAAAGCCTGTCTGACGCTCGCTACCATACAAAGTCACAAAGCGATGCCCGCTATACGCAACCCAGCCAAGTTCAAGGTGCGTTCTTAGATCGATTCGGTGATTATTTCGCCAGCACGGGGGACAACAACACCTCTAACCCTGGAGATACTGGATTGTGGGCGACAACACGACCCGGCACTCCGAATTTCCCAGGCTTTGCTTGGATCAAGACACAGCGAACCTACTCGAACACAGCCGCTTATCAGTTCGGCATCAATTACGAAAACGTGGCCTCTCCAGGCGTCCCGAAGGTTGCGTATCGCCTGAGAGGTAGCAGCGCGACAGCATGGGGCGAATGGGCGGAGGTCTTGTTCTCTGGTCATTCAGGTGACGGATCCGGTCTGACCGCTCTAAATGCTTCTAATCTAGCAACAGGCACCGTCAACGCTGCACGCCTACCTGCTGCCACCACGTCAGTTCAGGGTGCGGTTCAGCTTAATAACACCGTCACCAGCACATCGATCACTCAGGCAGCGACAGCGAACGCGGCCAAGATCGCTCATGATGCTGCGAATGACGCCAATTTCAACGCCAATAGTCGTGTCAGCAAAAGTGGCGATACCATGACCAACAAGTTGGTCATTAACAACGCCAACTATCAATCTCACCTCCAACTTGTTCGTGGCGACCTGAGCGTCGATATTTCACCAAGCACTGTTACCGGTGGCGAGTTGCGATTCGCTACGACTAATATCGCCAAAACAGTATTTGATACCAGTCTGGAGGCAACCAGCTTTATGGGAGGCTGGGCTGGTCTGGATTATGCGGCCATCTCAACGCGCTTGACGCTCAAAAACCCCTCAATACCGCTGAGCTTTGAAGATACCGCTCAAATTGGCTTTATTGAGCACGGCGATACCTACGGACTGCGCATTAGAACGCGAGTGGGCACCACTGGAACTGGCATTGCTGAAACGTTCACTGTTTCGAATAGCGGCGGCGTAAGCTGGACAGGTGTTGCGTCAGGTAACGGCTCAGGTCTGACGTCACTAAACGCCAGCAATCTCGCAAGTGGAACGGTGCCGATTGCTCGCATCAGCTCGACCAGCGCTCGCAATAGCAGTAGCGAAACTACCCTACTGCACGCCAAAGCAATGAACGATCATATTGCCTCTGGCGATCACGATAGTCGCTACGTGAACAAAGCTGGCGACTCTATGGGTGGTGATCTTTCTATTTCAAAGAACAACCCCTGGTTGACTCTAAACAGTGCCACTTCTGGCGCGAATGGTGTCGAGCAGGCTGCGGGCCTCTCTATCGGCGAGTCTGGCTACAAAGGCAATGCCGCGATGCACCTCACCTACACTGGCGATGGTCGCGGTTATATCGGGATGGGGACAGTTGACCCTCTGACCAGCATTCCTGCCAACGCGGCAATGCGCATGTTCTACACTAGCCCGAACGTTGAATTTCTGGGCACCGTTTCAGGCAATGGATCCGGCCTTTCTGCCCTGAATGCAAGCAGCCTTTCCTCCGGCACTATTCCCGACGCTCGGATCTCCGGCTCTTACACAGGCATGGCAAACCTGACAGGTTCAGGCAGCGTCGATTTTGCTCGGTTCTTGGGAAATGCTGCGGATACTGTCACGGCACCCTCCTTTAGCTGGACGGGCGACACCAACACCGGTCTATACCGCCCAACGACAGATACTATTGGTGTTGCGATTGCAGGAGTAGAACGGGCACGTTTCAGTAGTGCAGGTATAAGCGGTGTCGGCACAGGACTAACTTCACTCAACGCTTCAAACTTAACCACTGGCACGGTTCCAATTGCTCGTATTAGCTCCACCAGTGTTCGTAATAGCGCTAGTGAAACCACCCTGCTTCATGCAAAAGCTATGAATGATCATGTTTTGAGTGGTGATCACGATAGCCGCTACGTGAATAAAGCAGGTGATGTAATTACAGGCAAACTAATGCTTGCAGGTGATGGCCATCATTTAGGTCAGAACGCCAGTATAGCTTTGGCGCTTGGTGATGCAGATACAGGTCTCAAGTGGGTAAGTGACGGTGTTTTTGAGATACACGCTAACGCCCAAGCGGTAGCAAACATTACCCGAGATGCGTTTTCGTTAAACAAACCTTTGAACTTACTGACCAACACGTCTCTTGAAGGGACGATCAATGGTCTAAAAGTCACAAATGGAGCAAACGGCTTCCTTGAAATCGGCAACCGAAATGCCAGCTTTACTCATTACGGAAGCTCAACGGGCAAACACTATTTTTATGGCACCGTAGAGAGCCAAAGCGGCTTTATTGGAAGTGGAGCGGCTCTAACTTCGTTAAATGCCAACAACCTTGCCTCCGGCACGATTCCTGATGCACGTATTTCCGGCTCTTACACTGGTATGTCAAACCTGACAGGCTCGGGTAACGTCGACTTCGCCCGCTTCCTGGGTAACGCCTCTGATACTGTCACAGCACCCTCCTTTAGCTGGACCGGCGACACCAATACTGGTCTATACCGGCCCACTGCCGACACCATTGGTGTATCTGTAGCAGGCGTGGAGCGAGCTAGATTCAGTAGCGCAGGTATCAGTGGCGTAGGAACAGGGCTTACTTCACTCAACGCTTCAAACTTAACCACTGGCACAGTTCCAATTGCTCGCATCAGCTCTACCAGCGCCCGTAACAGCACCAGTGAAGCTACTCTGCTACACGCAAAAGCAATGAGTGATCACGTTGCAAGTGGCGATCATGACGGTCGTTATGTGAACAAAACAGGTGACACGATAACAGGCGCGTTGTTAATTCGCCCCGCTGGCAATGCCGTGATTGAGCATGGCCGAGTGGATGGGGTTGCTTCAACGCCTTTCATCGACTTCCACTCAAGCGGAAATAACATCGACTACGACAGCCGAGTCATAGCTAACGGAGGAAGCACCTCTTCTGGTAACGGCTCATTAACGTTCAATGCGAAAGGAGGGGTATCTTTTGATGGCATGGTGACAGTGCCATCTCTTCAGATCACGCCAGGAACGGGTATTGCGCTTGGAACGGCCACACCCAGCACGGCCTATAACATCAACATGAACGATACGTTCAGTGCCAACGGCACACGAGCGGCTATTTATTCAGTTGCCAATATCGCTGATGGCACATTGACCGGAAACCGAACGCATTACGGCATCTACAACTCACTGCGTAACGACTATCTTTCCACCGAAAGTTACACGCTCACTCAGCGAGCAGCTTTTAACGAAGTGGTCAACGGACCCGCAAACGACGAAGTGGCCACTATCAACACGGCCGAAGGTTCACGTAACTACGTGTTGAACCGCGCAAATGGCACGATTTCGAGCGCAATTGGCTGCTACAACTACGTTTTGACGAGCCGAGCGGGATCCACCATCACAAACGCCTACGGCTCCTACAACTACGTTCAGCATAGCCTTGGAACGATTACCAATGCTTACGCTGGGTATTTCCGTGTAGCAGGAACCATCACAGGTCATAGCTTCGGTCTTTATGTTACAGGGGAAGACAAAAACTACTTCTCTGGTAATGTCGGTATTAAAACCTCTTCGCCTACTGCCGAATTGGAGGTGGTCGGGACTGTCAAAGCGACCAGCTTTGTGGGTAGTGTTCCCTCTGCCAGCCTTCCGTCTAGCGTTGTCAACACTGACTCGAAATCGAACAGTGGCTACTTGTGGATTCATCGAAACTCGACTAGCTCAGCGCTATACATCACCAACCAATCCACCGGACGTATCGCAGAGTTTCGTTCCGGCTCAGGCGATGGAGCGGTTCAGTGTTATATCAACAACAACGGCTCTATTTTCTCCACCGACAACATTACGGCTTACTCAGATGCGCGATTGAAGACCAACATTCAGCCTATCAAAAAAGCGCTGGTTAAGCTGGAGATGCTAGGTGGTTACACGTTCGACCGGACTGATAAGCCAGGACTCAGACAGACAGGCGTAATTGCTCAAGAGGTTCTTCAGGTGCTTCCAGAGGCCGTTGTCGAGCAGGAAGATGGAAAGCTGGCAGTAGCCTACGGAAATATGGTGGGTCTACTTATTGAAGCCATCAAAGAGCTAAACGCCAAAGTTGAAACTTTACAGGAGCAACTAAATGCCGCTGCCTAGCACTGGATCCATATCAATGAGTCAGGTGAGGGCCGAGTTGGGTTTGTCCGGGGCGATAAGCCTCGGGCAGTCACAGGTGAGAACGTTGGCGGCAAGGCCAGATAGCGACGTTTCACTTTCGCATCTAAGGGGTAAGTCGCACTTTGCCGCAGCGACGCACACCGTCCAGGTCACTCAGTCAGGCTCTTACTCTACCGTTAGCCCCTATAATTTTTACTGGGACAATGGAAAAAGCACCTTTCACTCTATTTCACCTACAACACTGGCGGGAGCTGAAATTGCGCATCTAAAAATCGGAACCCCTTCTCTTCCAGGCAATAGCAGCGGCTCTATAAGGGAAGCTGCCAAAAACGACCCTTCCAAATACACAATGTATTGCATCAACTTTAAAACGGGCGGGACATTGGTAGCGGGCAATACGGTCAGATTGGGGACTCCAGCAGGTAGCATTAACCTTGCTGTTGTCTCGTATGCAGGGCGTCTCTATTTGGATGGCAGTTACGACATTATGGACAGATCAGTAACCGTCGGAACGTTTAGATCTCAAGCACTTTCGCTTTTAAAAACGCTTATTTTTGACAGCGAAGCGAGCGGTCAAGACGCAAGAATAGAGCTTGTAAAATTGTAATTGCCCTACTGGTCAACATTACGTGCGCCTGATATAGTAAGTAAACGCTTACTTACTAATGAGGGCGCAAAGATGAATCCACTACATGCAGTCGTCGCAATGCCAGTTATGCAGCGTATCGCCGTCAAAGTGGTTGTGGTGCTGGCGGAATGGCTGGTCGATAAGACCGAAAACAAGTTCGACAACAAACTGCTTGCCTCCATTAAGGACGCAGCAGGTCTGAAGTGATCCAGGCGGCCTAGTGCCGCCTTTTTCATAGGAAATTTGCGAATGCCTCGATCAAACCACCAGAAGCAGCAGAAGCGAAACGAGCGCCGTGCAGAACGGCGAAATCGGCGTCAACCGGAATACCAGGCTCAACCGGCGAACGACAATCACCGCGTTAAGGCTGGATCAGATGCCATCGCCGACGTCGTTCGTTTCCTGGCCGACGCCAAGACCAAACAGGCCAAAGAACCCGTCGAGGCGCGCTCAGAGGCTCAGGGCCACTACCTGATCTCCATGAGCCAAAACGACATCACATTTGGCATTGGGCCTGCTGGAACAGGTAAAACATTCCTGTCTGCCGCTGAAGCCTGCGAAGCGCTCATCGCCAAAGAAGTCGAGAAAATCATCATCACCCGTCCAGTATGTGAAGCGGAAGAAAATCTTGGCTTTCTGCCTGGGGATGTAGCAGAAAAATTCGCACCCTACTTTGCGCCGGTTCGTGAAGCGCTCGAAGAGCGGCTTGGCAAAGGCTTTGTGGAATACCTAATCGGCACCGGAAAGATCGAGATTGCACCGCTGGCCTACATGCGGGGCCGCACCTTTAAGAACGCCTTCGTGATTTTGGACGAGGCACAGAACACCACACCCAAGCAAATGAAGCTGTTTTTGACCCGCTTGGGTGAGAACGTGCGAGTCGTCATCAACGGCGACAGCACTCAGCAGGACATTCGCGCTTCGGTCAACGGTCTGGATGACGCCAAGCGTCGCTTTAGCCGCACCCCTGGCTTTGGGTTAGTTGAATTTGAGGCCAGCGACGTTCGCCGCTCCGCCCTGGTTCAGCGCATTGTGGAAAGCTACGAGCTGACCCCAGACCCGATTGCAGTGTAGATGTAAAAGCGCATCCAAGGATAGCGCTAGATCGAGCAGAGAAGCGTCCCTGAGCGCGTTCGTATCCGACACAGTGCGATGATATAGAGGAGACGGAACGGAGCTTATACGCGAATTCTGAGCGATCAACCCACTAAGCCCCGGCAATACGTCCGGGGCTTATCTTTCGCGAGCGGCCTCCGCCGATTGTTTGATTTCGATAAGACGACTAAGCAGTTCGATTTGTTCGGTGATGTAGGGAACCATCCTGTCTTCCGCGTAATCCCGACCATCCTCTTTTAGCCAAAGACGAAACTTTTGCACCATGACTTCCGGTTCGATTCCGGTCAATTCTAAGCCGGTAGCTGGGTGCTGAAATCGTGACAGCCCATCGTATTGCCTTGCCAGGAGAACAGCCCCTTTCTTGAGTAGGTCGTCTGATAACTCTCTTTCTAGCCCCTCGCTTTTGATCATATCCGCCACTAGCACAAACTCTCTTGTCCGACCGTCACCATACTCAGAAGCAAAGCCGCCAGGGTGTCGCATCGCAAGAGCCAAGGCAGTTCGGTAGATATTCACTCTTCCAGTTTCGAGCTTTTTGATAGCGGTCTCAGCATTTTCAATCGCCATCTCTGCACTGTTCGTCAACTCACGCAACTTCACGCTGCTACCGAGCAGACTCAGCTCTGACAGGCGCGACCATTGAGCCAGAATGAATCCGGTCACGAGAGCGAGAGCAAATAGACTGACGAAGGATCCGCCCGACAAATAGCCAAAAATCAGCAGGCGGTAGCCTAAGAAGACGATTATTAGGGCTAGAAAGCACGCAATGACCGCCCTGACGTAATGCCCGCCGCTTCCTTTTTTCTGACTCATACCACCTCCTCTCTGTAAGTAATAATTAAGAATATCTTCGGAAAGGGTATTTATATAGATGGACTGAGGCATTCAATACAAAAACTCTGCCTAGCTCATCCTCGGAACGGACGTCTCGCCTCCGGCTCGCGTTCACTCTCTCGATTCACTTTTACTACCGTGTTTTTCGCTGCTAGTGTAAGATCTTCGGATAGTAAGTCACAGCTTACTTATAAAGGGTAGAGACATGGCAGCCAAAGCACGAAGAGACTATGCCGTTCACGATATGGCCAGCAAGCCGGTCAAGCATGTTCCGCTTGCCGACCTTCCTGAGAACCTACGGGATCGATACCGTGGACGCAAAGGGATATTTCTGTATGAAGACCTGAAGACATCGGACATGGATGAGGTTGTCATGGAAGTCATTCAGCGCCCTCTTCTCCTTCGTGAATCGGAGCTGATGACAACGAAGTGGTTCGACTACCGGATCCTTCACCCCTGGCAGGCCACCGCGCTGTTTCTTGAAGCATACCGCTCAGAACACGCCTGGATTATGCGTAAGCGGGAGGACATCAACTCTCACTGGTTTCACAAGGGCATCAAGGCCACTTCGCTCTGCAAAACGTCGCCCACTCAAATGACGGCAATTTGGAAGGCCCGCCAAGCTGCGGACTCCATCGGGGTGCCTTACGACTTTTACTGCAACGTGCTTCTGGATTGGGCGGAAAAGCGCAATTGGACGCATCTGCCGCGAGTGAATCAACTGTATCTGGAAGACCACATAGCGGTCGTCAAAGAAGCCTTTGAAGACAGAGCCAGGACAAGACTGTTTGTAGCTACCGAGCCTTGCTATCGCCATGACGCAGGCGATGAGCCGCATCAGACCGACTATCGACGCTTTTTGCAGGAGCAAATCAAGCGTCGTTCGGCACCCGAGTATGGCGTTGCCTCGCTGATTTTTCAGCACGAACATCTTTCTGAAGAGCAGGCCAAACAGCTCTTTGGAGAAGCTGTAACCCGCTCAGCGCTTCGAGCGGCCCGCGACCTTTACGCGGAAAAATTTACGCAATTAGACCAGTAAGCGCTTACTTATAATAGATAGCGCATCAATCACGCATCACATGAAGGAAAGCCCATGAAAAGCGAAAACCGCCCTGTTTTATCTGCGAGCTTTAATACTCGTCGTGTTGATCTCGGCAAGGTCTCCAGTCACGAGACCAAAAAGCCTGCTAAGCAGGGCAACCGTCGGCAACTTGAGCAGCATGAAGCCTCGCTGGTTCCTCTGATTCGTAGCAAGACGCCAATCAACATCGTCATGATCGGCGGGGAGCGTCTGGATGAGGTCTGCGTGATTGGCTTTGATCGCTACTCCATCGCCATCGAATATGACGGCTTCCGCGAGACCGTCTTTAAATCCGCCATTGCACGCATCATTACCCCAGCAGAGGTTTGATGTCAGATGAGTGTCGCTCATTCGGTCATTGAGACTATTGGAGCCGCCACAGCGGCTCCTTCTGGCACAGGCGTTCCCTCGCCTTTCACGCCAGAATTTGAGCTTAAAATAGTCAGCCACACGCTGCGCGACACTTCGTTCTTGCAGCAGTGTGAAGACTTGGTGGATCGCGACTTTTTCTCTGATGCGTCTTCGCGCTTTTTAGTCACAGTCGCCAAAAACCACTACAAGAAATACGAAAGCGCCCCCAGCATCCGAACGCTGACGTCCTACGTTCAAAGTGCTGTGAAGTCGGGCAAGGTGAAGAAAGAGCTGATCCCAGACATCAAGCAAACTCTCAAGGAGGCTTATGACGAGCCTCTATCTGACCTGAACTACTTGATTGAACGGGTTACGACGTTTGCCCGTCACAGGGCGCTACAAGCCGCTCTGTTTAAAGTGGTCGAGGATATGGAGCGAGCTGAAAAGCTGGGCGTCGACCTGGACTACGGTGTCGTTGAGCGCGAATTTCAGTCAGCGCTGATGACCGGCTCAAATGATGCCAACAACGGCTACGATTATTTTGAGCGGCTAAGCGACCGGACAGAGGCTCGTGAGGATAGAGCGTCAGGTAAGATTGACCCCAGCGAATACAGCATCACCACCGGCTACCCTGCTATCGATTCGCTGCTCTACCACAAGGGCTGGGCGAGAAAAGAAATGGTGGTCTTTATGGGGCCACCTAAGTCGGGCAAGTCAACAGCACTAGGTCAGTTTGGTATCAATGCCTGTCGTGCCGGTTTCGACGTTCTCTATGTCTCCTTGGAAGTAAGCGATCTGGTCTTGGCTGACCGCATTGACGCATCGTTATCCAGCGTCGCTATGGCGGAATTGACCGACAAGTCTACTTTTGTAAGGGATGAAATCGAGAAGCTGTCGGGATCGTGCGGGAAATTCATGCTGCATCAGTATCCTACGATGACATTTACGCCTAAGCAGCTCGCTCGTTTGATCGAGTATTACAAGGCTCGGGGCGTGGTGTTCGATATGATTATCGTGGATTACGGTGATATTATGGCACCCGATTTCCGCACTCCCGACCCCATCGAAAACAGCAAGTCTATATACGCCGGACTGCGTGCTATAGCCATGCAATATGACGCTGCTTTGTTGACAGCGACCCAAACGAACCGTGACGGTGCTCGTAGCTCTGTAGCCACGATGACCGACGTCGCCGAGGACTTTAACAAGATTCGGATCGCTGACTTGGTGATCTCAATCAACAAGACCGAAGAAGAGAAAGCAGCACAAGAGGCGAGGTTGTATTTTGCCGCCTCTCGTAACCAGCGTGGCGATATAACCATTCGCATCAAACAGGATTTGGAAAAGATGAAGTTCCTTACCAAAATCCTCGATGTATCATGAATTTATGTCATTAAATACGGAGTTTTCAATGGCACTTAGCGATAAAGAGAGAGCGCAGTCCAGAGCGCGATCTGGCCGCTATCGTGAAGGCAAGACCACTCTGTCCTTCACCACGACGCCTGAGATTAAAGAGTCTCTGAAGTCAATGGCTGAAAAATACGGCTACAAGAGCATCCGCGAGTTCATGGAGGCGCTTGCGCTGGGTCATGCTGAGCTAGACAAGCAAGACATACAGTAGAGGTATGAGGGGCTATGTGCCCCTCAACCCCACCCCAGTATAAGTAATTCGTGACTTATTGTTTTGTCTGAGGCATATTTGCCAAAACTGGTCTCATCACCAGAACTATCGGAGTTAGCAATGAAAGATCGCCAACTTTTTAAGCTCAAGAAGCCGTGTGCCAATTGCCCTTTCCGCAATGATGATCAGGCGATTGAATTGGCCCCAGGGCGTCTGGAAGACATCGCCAGTGAAATCACCAGTGGCGACGGCAAAGCATTCTTCTGCCACAAAACGCTCAGCGGCGAGCGTGACGATGAGTATGAAGAGGAAGGCTATTACCCTGGCGAAAAAGATGCCGTCTGTGCAGGCGCTTTGGCTTTCCAGATCAAGCATGGCCGAATCCCCATCGTTGCTAGATTTGCCTTCATGACTGGCGAAGCGAAAGTGGAGGATTACGAGGCGCTTTTTGACCGCATCATTTCACCGGAGGATGTTCTGTGACTTCCTCTCTACAAGCGCTCAACAGCGTCATTCAGGCGCGAAATTCAGTCAAGAACACCAAAGACGAGAATCTTTGGCCGCCTTTATCCAATGCAAATTGGAGAGATACCCTCAAAGGCATTTCGATTGAAGATTACCTGTCGAATTACAACTCGATGAAGACAGACCTGCATTTGCCGAAGTTTCGGGAGCTGGGAGATTCATCAAAGGTGTATTTGGAGTTGGCTAGACGGTTCGGCAAGAGCCATTTTGCTCACAAAATGGACGAGTGGCTTCGATAAGACCACAGCGCTTTATATTCTATGCCGAAAAAACGCTGATAACATTTAACTTGTTCAGTAAGTAACAGGTGACTAACTATCATGGCGAACTTTAAAAAACTACTGGATGATCTCGACCTTCGGGACTATCTCGATACGCAAGGTATCACCTACAAGACATCACGCTCTCGTAAAGGCACACAGCTTATCGTTAGAGACTGCCCTGTCTGCGGCAGTGATAGCTGGAAGGTGTATCTCAACGAACAAACGGGCCTGGGAAATTGTTTTGCAGGTGACCATCCCCCTGGAGAGAACTTCAATAAGTGGTCGTTCATCAAGGCGGCGTCGGGGTCAGCGACGAATAAACAAACCATCGATCACATCGAAGGCTACATGGACGCGCAAGGGTTCATGGTGGAGCGTGTTCGCACTGAAACGACCTTCAAGGCGCTATCTGGGCTGCCTGAGCCACTTATTCCCTTGCCAGCCAAAGACGGGGGTATACCCACTTACCTGTTCGACAGGAATGTGTCGGCGAAGGCATGTGGCTACTTTAAGCTCCACTACTCCAGCGAAGGCATATTTCGCTACAAGATGGATGGCTATGACCGGACGCAGGATTTTTACCATCGCGTTGTGATTCCGGTATTCGACATTACCGGCAAACTGAAGACCTTTCAGGGTCGAGACGTCACGGGAAAACAGCCGGACAAGTATCGATTTGCTGTCGGAATGCCCGCCTCCGGGGCATATCTCTACAACGGGCACAATGCTCTGGGCAAAGCGCATGTGATCGTTGGCGAGGGTGCTTTTGACGTGTGGTCGATACAGCAATTTCTCTGGTCGCAAGGGATGGATGATGTCGAGGCCATCGGCACTTTCGGCAAGCACCTCTCTCAAACAAGCGACGAAGGTGAAGATCAGCTCTCGGCATTTCTGATGCTGCGAGATGCCGGTCTTAGGTCGGTGACGTTCATGTGGGATTCAGAGTTAGCGGCGATACGCGACGCCCTGAAAGCGTGCGACTTGCTTAGTCAGTATGGCATTGCTTGTCGAATGGCGACGCTACCACCTGGCATTGATCCCAACGACGCCACCCCTGCTGAGCTTGGTAAGGCTATTGCTCAAGCGCAGCCCTACTCGAAGGCGCTGCAAATGAAAATGCGCTTAAAGCTGCTGTCGCCCCAGTAGTCTTTTTTTTAAACTGAAACAGTAAGTAATGACTTACTTCCCATAACAGGAGAAATTATGATCGCCTCACAAGTCAGCTCTGACTTTACGAATGAAGATAAGCTGGTCGTTCCCATCGCGTCCGGTCGGCTGGTCGGTGAATTTGACGAGCATCCTAGTGTGGCGCTGTTTGGCGCAGTGTCGATCCACAACGAGCTTGGCAGTAATAAATCCGTGCTGTTGCCGCTATATCGTCCTGAAGGCGAAGCGAGCTTGCTAGCGGCAGCGTTGGGACAGGCAGCGCCGGGATCAGTCGATTCTGTGAAGCCCGAGTGGTTCGGGTTGGCCTGCACTAACTCGGCCTCTGGCAGTCAGCGGGTCATCGATGGAACGATGAAAGCCATCGTTACCTCAATGGGGGCCGATACCCCCATCAATCGATCCTTCCAGGTCAACTTGCTGGTCGACAAAAACGAAGATCTTTCTCGCAAACAGCCTTCAGCCGCTATCAAAACGATCAGCTACGAAATTCTGAGTGGCGATGCGGAGGCTGACCTTGCCACTTATCGTCGTGTCTATCCGGCAGATGAGTTTGTTGAGAACGGTCACCTACTGGAAGCCGTATTGAGCTGCACAATGATGCCTGCGTGGCAGTGCAAAAACTTTGATATGCCCTACTCCATTTGTCGGGATGTCCGATGGCTGGGCGCTCAATACCTCACCAAAAACACGAAAGGCAACTTGTTCCCTCAACTGCTGCCGGTGATTGAAAACACGCTCCGACAGGCACGAGACCGTGAAATGCAAGGCATGAATGAGCATTGGGGAGCGCTTGGCTTTCTGTCGTCTGCACGGAAGGGGTAAGTCGTGAAAAAGAGAAGGCTGCCTCTTTCGATGACTGGCGACAATATGTATTCCTTTGACTGTGAGACAACTGAAAGGACGTGCAATTACACCGTCTGTCAGCACACGGTTTGGGCGTTTAAAGAAGGTCGATTGCGAGGCTTTGAAGATTGTCGCGAAGCGATTGAAAAGCGCACCTGTCCGGCCATCAAAATGATGTTGGAAGAGCGAAAAGCGGGTAAGTCACTCTATTTCTGCTCATACGAGGCGCGGGTCAAAGAGCGGGAGCGGATGATGGCCGAAAGTGCCGCAGCCGAGCGCAATCAGTGGCGCAAAGAGCGAATGATCGCTTCGAGCAAGAGCGCCCTGGACAAAGAGGAATTGAAACGCCGAGACATGGAGATTAAGGCCAAGCTCGACGCTGAGCGGGGCGAGGCATTATCGCCAAAGGCAGCGCGACGCACAGAGCTTCCCGAGCCAGGTATGGATACCGGCAATATGTTCGCCGAGATCGTCAATTCGATGACCTCGGAGTAATCAGAGAGCGCTTCCAGCCCTGACAGTTCGCAGCGATACTTAGCGAAGGAAACAGGATAGGAAGCGCACTATGAGCCACTTTGTAATGTTTTTGAGGGCCTGCGAGCTGATCAACATGATCATTGGCAAATTGGCCATGTTGATACTTAAAGGCTTGCTGATGATGCCCATCTGGGTAATTGGGTTCGTCGTTTATTTGGTCATGTTCAAGGAGGGCTAAGTGCTGACATCCACGATAACGTTATTGAAATTGGTCTACCTGCGGCGACGGGCTACTGCCCTGGTCACGACCATCTATGCCGAGCTGGAAGGCTCTAGCTGTGGTCATCGATTAACGCTTGAGCTTAAACCTCGCCTGTGGCGTATGGCACGCAAGGCGGACAAGTTGATGGATGAGGTCGAGCGCCTGGATAGCTCAGCCAGCATGATGCGGGTGACGCCTCTGTTGGAGAGCTTTTCTAAATGAGTCGATTGCAAGAAGAGTTCACCAAGCGTGAGCGTCAAATGAAAGGCTTTTCAGTCTTTGTTTACGCACTCATTTTGCTGGGGTCTATCGCCAGCTTGGGCCTTGTTACGCTTGGCATTACGCTGATGATGATCGTTTTGAAGTCTGTCGAAATACTTTGACACCAGCACAAAGCGCGTTATTTTTTAACTGCAACACTAAGTAACAACTTACTTTCATAAAGAAGGGAAATCCCATGAGCACCACTACTCGTCTCAACGCCGATATTCGCAAAGCGATTCTGAACAACGCCATCAAGATGACTCTTTGGGTCAAGCTCAATGAGGCTTTGATGGAGCAATCTTCGCTGGCAGAAGAAGTTCGCCAATTGAGCTTTGGTGGCAAAATCGCCGAAGTGGAAGAGAAGCTCAGTAAAGCCCAGGATCAAGCGGAGGAGCTGTCCGCCTTAACTGGTCAGTTGGTTTCTGTCAGCCACACCTATCTGCGAGGTTCTTCGCTGACCGCAAACATCGACGGGATGCACATTGACCTCCCCTTCGCGGAATCTTATCGACTACTCATTCATGAGCTGAAAGACACCAAGCTCAACTATCGAGCTAACGACACTTATAAGATCTCGGAAGGCATTTATCACCGCACTCGCGTCGTCGTGAAAGACGAAGCCCTCAAATCGCGGGTGATGAAAAACGTAGAGCTAATTCGGTCATTAGAAGAGACCGCATCGACGGTGATTCCCACCATTGCCGCTCTACTTCGCAAAGCCCCCACTCTGGAGAAGCTGATTCAGCTATGGCCAGAAGTGGAGCAATACATCCCTGAAGACTTAACCGCTTCATCGAAGCAGGTAACCAACCTGCCCATTTCGATCAGCGATCTAAACAACAAGCTGGCGTCATTGGCTGCCTAATGAACAAGCGCTTTGTTGTTATCTGTGTGGCTGTCTTGGTGTCGCTGCTACTGCTGTTCTACGTCGCCAAGACGCTGAAGTTGCTGTTGTGGCTGTTGGCCGCCATTGGCCTCTATGCCGTTTATTCCGTTGTGACCGATAAGTTCGAAAACCTGAAGAGGAAGTTCTGATGAAAAAGCTGACCATTGCTATGGCCGTTGCTGCTGCCCTGTCCTGCTCTGCTGCCGCTTACGCGAAAGACGTGGTGATTACCGCTGGAGTTCAGGGTGGAACCTACCATGACGTTTACGGCGTCAATTTAACCAACATCCTGCGTGAGCAGCGCATTTCGGCGGAAGTCCAGGCTTCTCGTGGCTCAGTAGAGAATCTTGAGCGAATCAACGCGGGGGATGCTGATGTGGGTTTTACCCAAGCAGACGCCCTGGCCGCTTTTCTGCGGAGCAATCCGACTGCGCATCTGGAAATCGTCGGTGCGCTCGGTCAGGAGTGCGTTTACATGGCCGCCCAAAAAGATGGGAAGGTTGAGGATGACGACGATCTAGGCGAAGAAGGCGTTCGCGTCGCAATCGGTGAGCGAGGAACAGGCTCGGCGGAATCCTGGGGCTTCATGCGCACCCTAGAGCCTGACTATCAGGAAGCCAGCGTTTACTACCAGGGCGGCATCCGCACGCTGGCTCAAGTCAAGACCGGCCAGATGGACGCCTTCATGTGGGTGACGTCCCCTGACAACCGCAACCATCGCTTCTTTGAGGCTGTAATGCAGCCAGATAGCGGCTTGGTGATGATCGATGTGGATAGCCGAAAACTACGGGGTGAGCTGCCCAATGGCGAAGCGGTTTACACCCTGCGCGACGTAACGATTGCAGAGGGCTTCCTGTCGGACACCGAAGTTCGAGTCCCCTGCACCGACGTTTTAGTTGTAGCGCGTGGCGACATGGAGGATGTAGCCATAGAAGCGGTGGCGACAGCAGTCATGATGAACACCAATCGAATTCGCGGAAAATAGTAAGTAACAACTGACTAACTAGGCCGTCACAAGGCGGCCTATCACGCAACAAAGGAGATTGATCATGGCGAAAGTTGGCGAACGTATCGGTGCAGTGATGAAGGCTAAAGAAGGCGTTGTTCACCTCTTCGGATACGGAGTGCGTATCGAAGACAAAGTGCCTCCAGCCAATGCAGGGGGTTTTGGTTCTTTGCTGCATGAAGCCGGGGCGCCCAACCCCTGCTTACGTCTTGATAACGGCGTTGAAGTTTTCGGGTGTGAGTGTTGGTGGGGCGATGAGGAGTCGGTGAAGAAGCGCTTTGCCAACCATACGGTTGTCCAGGCTTCCATTAGCGAGATTCGTCAGGAGGTCAGAAATAATGGCTGAGCAGCGCCTTATGAACGTGGATGAGGCCATTGAGGACTTCAAACAGCACCTCGACAAAATGGCTGCCGATTGGAAGACACAGAGCGAAGCGAACCCTGAAGAGTGGCCCGCTTTGCTACCTGAAGATGAATGGTTCGAGCAGATATTGGCGCACATAAGCATGGATTGGGATGAAGACGATGAAGCCTATTTCAAAAGTGAATGACCTGCGCGCATCTACCGCGCTGATGATCAAGATGATGAAAGACCTGGACCTGATCATTCGCATCGTCGATACCATGCAGGAGCGCGAGTATCTGACTGATCGTCGTCAAATCGAGGAGCGGGAGGAGAAGTTGCTCTGGGAACGAGGCGCTTATGGAAAGTGCGTTCTGGCCGACTGGCTTGAAAACGGCGAAGTGAAAAAGCACTACGAGGTTGCTGTTCGCTTGTCGCTGATGCTCAAGATCCCCTCGAACCGGTTTGTCGCTGTCGTTGATGACTTGGCTCATGTGTATGAGCGTCGGTATCACGAGCTGACTCACCGGTGCGTCGTAAAGCAAGCCGAGCGCCAAGAGCGTAACAGGCAGGAGCTTAACGCCCTTTTCACCAAGAAAAAGTTTCAACCTTTAGCAGCGGGTGTATTCGCATGAAAACGCCATTTATGCTCGGCTTCTTTCCGAGCTTATGGGTCTTTTCGTTTGGCATGGGTAATATAAATGAGAATTTATCCCTAATTGTCATCTTCTATACGTGGACGATGATGAGTTTGGTTTACTTCTTCTACAGCGTCTTCAGGAGTTGGTCTTTAAAGAATAACAACGGAAGAATTATCCGCTACCAAATCAACACTTGGTTTCTGTTCGGAATCATATTAGCAGCAGGTTTAAACGATGCTGTTCGCGCAGCCTTTGCCATTTTAACCGTGATGTATGTAGCTCTTTAGGAAAACACCATGACCGCTCTGACTGCTATTGTTAATGCCAACGATGAAGGCAACATTATTTACTGTCTGTTGAAGCTGGCCAAAAAGGCTAATAAGAAAAAACGAATCGATCTTATTAAAGATTTTTTGGCCAATGAGTCCTCGTCTGAAGAAACAAAAGCCTACCAACAAGAGCTGATTCACTTTCTCTTTTCACCCTTGCGCGTATTTAACGTTAAGCCCAAGAAAGAGTGGGTGGTTGGATCAGATAGCCCGACAAAAGAGTGGTCAGAAGCGCACGCTTTGCTATTGAAGCTGGAGCGACGAGAAATCACCGGTAATGCCGCCAAACAAGCCGCTCAAGCGATGTGTGCGGAGCTGCCTACCTGGGCAGCGGATTTATTCAAGCGCTGCTTAGAGAAGCGCCCTGACGCCGGAATGACCGCCAATACGATCAACGAAGCGATCAAGGGATATGTGCCTCAGTTTAAGTGTGCGCTGGCCGAGCCGGTCGAGTATGAACGCTGCTTATGGCCAATGCTGATACAGCCCAAGCTAGACGGCGTTCGTGTGCTTGCGCATGTCCAAATTAGTAAGTCAACGGTTACTTACTATAGCCGTAAGGGGCTTACTTTCAGCTCAATGGAGCACCTGACGGCGGACTGCCTGAAGATGGCAATGGCGTTCCAGAGCGTTTCTGCCGTCGACATGGGCGAAGGTAAATATCGAGACGTGGTGTTGGATGGCGAAGTCTTTGGGGATAATTTCAAGGAGTCCATCAGCGCGGTGCGCAAAAAAGACAAGGCGGCCACCAACACAAAATACCACCTGTATGACTGGATGTTCGCCGACGAGTTTTTCGAGACCTCATGCGACCGTAAACAGCACAAGCGGCTGATGCTGCTTAGAAATGCCTTTAACGTCATCGACCCAGAGCTGGACAACATCAGGGTCGTGCCCACCTACAAAGTGGCTAGCGAAAGCGAGGCGATTGCCAAATACGACCAGTTGATTGGTCAGGGTTTCGAGGGCGCGGTTCTCAAGAAGCCCTACTCGCTTTATTCCTTCCGCCGCAGCTACGATTGGATGAAGATGAAGCCGGAGGAAAGCGCGGATTTGATGATCGTCGGCTACGAAGAGGGAACAGGTAAATACGAGGGTCAAATAGGCGCTCTAATCGTCGATTTTAACGGAGTAGAGGTGAGCGTAGGGTCGGGACTTACTGACGACCTGAGAGCTTCGTTGATGGGTGAGCGGTTCCTTGGTCGTATCATAGAAGTGGCCTACATGGAGGTGACGCCCGACGGCTCTCTGCGACACCCTCGCTTCAAGTGTTTCCGAGACCTCGCTGATCATCCTGGCATCAAGATTTAAAACAGAAGAGCCGCTATCGCTAGCGGCTCTATTTATTATTTGCTGATCAGCTCAAAACCATAAACACAGATAAAAAACACAGCGGTATACAGCGTAACATTGACTATAGATTTGGCGTTTCTCTTCGACTTAAATGCCAAAATATAACCCATCAAAAGCGAGGCTAACATGAACATGCTAAAAAAACGCTCGTGTGAGAATGCAGCTCCCATGAGACCTCTCTCCCAAAACAGCGACAGGTAGCTTAACTGAAAATCACCCATCGTATCTTTTATAAAGCCTGCAATTGAAACTGCCCACAGCATCAACATAGAAATGACGGTAAGTATCAGCCGACTCTTAGCCACACCCCCTTTAAAAAACCGATATATCGCGTAACCTGTTGCAGCAAGATAGATTAGAATTGCTGCCCCAAATGATGCCAACCCTATGTAGACCATAGCTTTGTTTATGGGAAAAAAACAAATGATCGACACAGTAGAATTGACGGCAGCCAACTTCCAAAACCGATTTTGGGGGCTGTGTTCTTTTTCATTTGTCACCTTCCGATCACCCTGGACTTCAGGGTTGCTCAATAGAGCCAAATCCGCCTTATCCACCACTACCCCCTTCAATTATTTTACGACTTCCATTCAAATGACTTGTCTTTTAATAGCTGTTGATTGGCTACAAGACGTCGGTGATTTTGCTCTAGCTGAGTAAAACCCACAAGCAAAATCAACAGGAACAGTAAGTAAGTGCTTGCTTACTTTTATGCCTAGATTTATCATGACTAAAGCAACAGCAGGCGCAAAGTAGCGTTGGTTGTTATGGGAGAAGAGGCGCAGGATTGCGCCTCTATTTTTTTGGCTAGAATTTCCCTTCTACGCTTCTCACCATCCTTTCCAGATGCTCTCTGTCAAGGTGGGTATAGTGGTCCGTAGTGGTCTTGATGTCTGAGTGCCCCATCAGATTGCGGACGGTCAGCAAGTCAGCCTTTGCCATGATGTAAAGCGAGGCAAAGTTGTGTCGCAACGTGTAAAGGTCAAGTGACGCATCTAACCCACCCCACTTCTTGATTTTCTCCCAAGGTTTGCGCATCGCACTCTCTGATAATCGGCGACGCTCCTCTCGATGCCTGGGGGAGTAAAACACCCAACCTGTATCTGGCCTGCCCTCCTGCTCCCACCATGCTTTGATGACTCTTTGACAGGGTTCGGTGACCGGGAAATACATCTTACCCTTTCCGTGGTGAGCTATTTTCTCAATCACCTTGCCAATGACTTTGAAGTCGTCCAGAAAATGCTCCCAGCGAAGGCCAAGCACGTCGCCATTGCGGAATCCGGTGTAATACATCACCAAAACGACCGGCACCACATGATCAACATAAGTGACCTGATCCCAATCAGGTAGATGTCGGTTGGATTTCTTGAGGCGCGAGCGACGGCGCATGTCCTTCATTTGGCGGGTGTATTCCTCCAGCCCCTTAAACAGGCCCTCCCGCTCACTGGCTGTCAAAACGCGCCTTTCTCCGAGGCTGGGGGTGTCGGCGGAAAGGTCAAGAGCGTCAGACTTTGGCCGCTTCAGGGAAACCCCCTTGATAGGATTCTTCTCGATCACCCCCACTTCGACTGCGTAGTTGAGCGCACCTTGCAAAACCGCATAGTCTCGCTTGAGCGTTTGAAAGCCGACTGCTTTCTCGGCTTCCTGTTGGGTCTCATAAACGTTGGATTTGGTGATCAGGTTCATGTCCAGCGTGAGCAAGTGGCCAAAGCGTCGCTTCAAACGAGCCACGTCCTGATGACCACGTTTGTTGCGCTTCATGTGGGCTTCGTAGTGAGCGTCAATGAAATTGGCGAGGATACTGGCTTTGGCTTTAGCCTTCAGACGTTTGGCCTCTGCCTTCTCTTCACGCTCTCGCATCAGCGCAATTTGAGGCTCAATGTTTCTCGCGATGTCAGCGGCGTAGTTTTTGGCAATCACCCTCGCCTCTTCTACATCGAGCGTTGGCCAGATGCCCAATTTGATCACCGGCCGCTTGCTTGGGTCGAGTTTAGAGCGGTAGCGATAATTGAGAGTGGCAGTGCCGTCGGTATTGAAGCGAGCAAAGAAGCCTTTCTGCTCAGTATCATAGATGCGACTAACGCCGTTGCGTTTGCCATGAAGAAGAGAGGTTTTGGTGAGTTTCTTGGTGACGGTCAGTTCGGCCATCGGCTATTCCTCTAGATGTGCCATAGAGGAATGATGACTCAAAACAAATGAGGCGCACAAAAAAAACCAGACCGATTGGCCTGGTTTTCTCCGTGGATTTTCAGAATCAGCATGGTGGTTATGCTGTGATTCTGGATCCACTGTGGATCCACGAACAGGAGGACAAGGGGATCATCCTACCTTTAACGCTCGTAACCCTTTGATTCTTTGGTCGGAGTGACAGGATTCGAACCTGCGACCTTTGCAACCCCATTGCAACGCGCTACCAAGCTGCGCCACACTCCGATATCTATTTGGCTTTTGCCTCAAGACGGTGCGTATACTATCGCTTTATTAGCCAAATGAAAAGCCCTTTTTGCGCTTTCTTTTCAAATGCTTGCTGATACCCGCTGGGAACCGTTAACGATCCGCCTGTTTCAACAGCGAGGCCATCGCCTCGTACACGTTAGGCGTAGTGATCAATAGCTGTTCAGGGAACAGGTCCGCCGGGACATTTTCCGGCACGGCCACCAAATGCCCGACGCGCGCGCCCGCTTCCCGGGCGATGACCCATCCAGCAACGAAATCCCAGGGCGAGACAGTTTCATAGTACGCATCGAGTCGCCCACAGGCGACATCGCAAATGTCCAGGGCTGCTGAGCCATTGCGGCGCACATCCTGGCAGTGGGTCAACGCTGCCTCCAAACGGGGTAACAGCGCTTTACGGGCGGTTTTATCGTAAGGGAAGCCAGTACCCACCAGCGTACTGTCGAGAGACGCTGCATGGCTCGGCGAGATAGGCTGTTGATTGCAAAAGGCACCGAGCCCCTGGGCGGCACTGAACGTTTCGCTCAGAAACGGTGCGTGCACTACCCCCACCTTACCGATTCCCTGCTCGATCCAACCAATCGATACGGCAACGTGGCGAAGTCCTTGGGCAAAATTTACCGTGCCATCGATGGGATCCACCACCCATAGCTGCTCGGCGGGGTTATGTAGCGCTTCTTCTGGGCTTAGCTCTTCGCTTAAACGCGCCTCACCGGGGAAGTGCTCTTCCAAGCGCTGGCTAATCAGCTTATCAACGGCAACATCTACATCGGTCACGAGTTCAATGCCCGCTTTTAAACGCTGGCTGAACGTTTGCTGTTCGCGGGCATCACGAATCATCTTCCCCGCTTCTTCCGCTATGGAGGTGGCTATCGCCAAGCGCTCTTCCAGAGTGACATTCGCCATAGGTGCTCCGTTTTGTTGAGTTAACGTCATCGTTCACCCAGCATAAACGCTGCCCAAATAAGGCGCTAGCGCAGAGCATCTACCAGCACATCGACCACCACTCGGGTCGCAGCTTCGATCAAGACCACGTCTGCGCCCACGCGCTCCCATTCGTAACCGGGATAACGGGGCAATTGGTTAGCAATCGGGCCATCAAAGCGCTTGGCAATCCCAGGTGGCAGCGGCTTTCCGCGTTCTAATTGACGCTGGATGCCTGGCGGCAGCGGCTCTGCACGAGGTGCGTCATACTGACTCAACAAGCGCAGCAACTCGCGCTCGTTAATACGCGGTAAATCAACATAATGCTGGTCGCGCTCCTGATAGCGTCGCGGTTCCTCATGGCGGAGCTGGCGCTCAGGTTGCGCATGTTGATCTTGATGGTTATTGCGAGCACCGTGAGCAGGTGCATGGGCTGGTTGCGCCATTGCAGATGTTTGCCAAAGTAGCGCAGTGATCACAAGGCCTAAAGTGATAGGTTTCATCGCAAGCTCCTGAAGACAATAATTCTAGCTAGGAGCTTTGAGTGTAAAAGGCAAAATTGCAAAGAAAATGTACGACCCTAGCAAAGAATAAAGTTTAAAATCTCCGGCTGTATACGCAAAAAGGTCTCGCAATTTGCGAGACCATTAAGAATGTCACAATTTTCACAAACACATGGACTATCAAAACATTACTAAATTAAATAGTACTAGTAATGCTCCCATCGGCATTAAGAGTAACTGTGACACCAGTACGCTCTGTGGACAAAGCAAGTGTAGCATCATCCTCAGCCGTACCATTAATTATAGATAGAAGAGTAGTATTATCATCTGTTAACGGAGTATCGTCAGCAGTTAAACACGCCTGGAAAGTATAAGAAAAGTTATCTGCATCATTTATAGTATTTGCAGCGGTATAACCGCTGCGGAAAGAGCTTAGTTCTCCTTCACAAGCAGATGCTGAAGCACGATCCAAATAATTACCATACTGCGGCACACCTACAGCAGCTAGCACACCAATAATTGCCACAACGATCAGCAGCTCGATAAGAGTGAAGCCCTGCTGCTTGAAGCGACGGGGCTGGTTAGATTGGGTTGTTTGCATTGCGGGGTTCCCTTGCGGTGTTAGAGTCATGAGCAAGCCAAAGGTAAGTAAACCAAGGCCCAACATACGGCTTACAGTAGCTTACCGCCCTAGGGTTGGCAACTAGGTTTCTCAACCGTTCAACGACGTTTTTTCAGCCTATTTCGGTGCTTTGGAAGCGCTGTATCAGTACCTCGCATCAGGCAAATATGGTACAACTCCCAGCACAATTACTCAGCTTTCGAGAACGCCATGAGCCAAACCGCCCCGGAGTCTACGCTAAGCCATGCGGCCCTCAACGGAGGGTTACGCGGCATTGCTAAACGACTGGTCAAGCATGGCCTGTTAACCGATGCGCAAGCGACTGTGGCAGAGAGTACGGCGGCCGAACTCGAGATATCTCTCCTACAGCATGTTATCGATAGCGGGCTTGTCGAAGCGGATGCTGCGGCCGTGGCGGCTGCGTGGGAGTACGGCCTGCCGGTGGTGGATCTCGAGGCCATTCGCGTCAGCGCCCTACCGCCTGCCAGCGACTATCCCGTCAAAATACTCGAGCGGCTGGATATCTTACCCCTGGCTCGCCATGGCCATCGTTTGACCGTGGCCGTGCCCTACCCGGCCACGCTGACTCAGCTCGATGAACTGCAGTTCGCGACCGGGCTTAGTGTCGATGGTGTACTGGCACCGGCTGACCAGTTGCGTAATACGCTAGTCCAGTACTTAGCTCAAAACGAGCGCAGCATGCTCGATGAGCTAGACAATATCGACGATGCCGTCAGTGCGCTCAACATCGTCCAACACGCTGATGGAGATGAGGTCGAGCTCGACAAAGCCTCCCAGAATAGTGACGATGCTCCCGTCGTTAAATTCGTCAACAAGATTCTGCTCGATGCCATCAGCCGAGGCGCATCGGACATTCACTTCGAGCCCTATGAAACCCAGTACCGGGTACGTTTCCGTATCGATGGAATGCTGGTCGAAATCGCGCGGCCACCCTTTGCGCTGCGTCACCGCATTGCAGCGCGCTTGAAGATCATGTCCCGGCTGGATATTTCAGAGCGTCGTTTGCCACAAGATGGCGCTCTGAAGCTGCAGCTTTCACGTACCCGCTCCATCGATTTCCGGGTCAATTCCCTCCCCACGGTATGGGGGGAGAAAGTGGTACTGCGGATATTGGACCCCACGTCCGCCCAGCTTGGAATCGATCAGCTCGGCTTTAGCCCTGAACAGCAGGCCGCTTACGAGTACGCGTTGAAAAAACCCCAAGGAATGATTTTGGTGACCGGGCCAACGGGCAGCGGTAAGACGGTGACACTTTACACCGGCATCAACATCCTGAACCAAGTGCAGCGCAATATCTGCACCGCTGAAGATCCGGTCGAGATCAAGGTATCGGGTATCAACCAAGTCAACGTGCTGCCTAAAATTGGGCTTAACTTTGCTAGTGCGTTACGGGCGTTTCTTCGCCAAGACCCCGATGTGGTCATGGTGGGGGAAATTCGTGATTTGGAGACGGCGGAAATTGCGGTCAAAGCGGCACAAACGGGTCACTTGGTGCTCTCCACCGTCCATACCAATTCGGCGGCAGAAACGCTCACCCGTCTCGCGAACATGGGGGTGGCGACTTATAACATTGCCAGTTCGGTGAGCCTGATCATTGCACAGCGATTAGCACGCAAATTATGCAATCAGTGTAAAACACCGGCCGACATTCCGGCTGAGGCGCTGCGTAAAGCCGGTTTCAACCAGCAGGATATTCGCAACGCGACGATCTATAAAGCTGTGGGGTGTAAGCAGTGCACCCAGGGGTATAAAGGGCGGTTAGGCGTGTACGAGGTAGTGCCGATTACCGATGACATGCGTCAACTGATCATGCGCGACGGCAACGCCATCGAGATCGACCAGCAAGCGCGTCGCGAGGGCTACCCTAGCCTTTACCAAAGCTGCCTCAGCCGGGTCTTGGATGGCAGCACCAGCCTGGAAGAAGTCAACCGAATCAGTAAGGAGTAACGCCGCCCATGGCCAAAGCCAAGGCTCGCCGCGCCAAGCCCGCCCCGCTGCACCGCTGGAAATGGGCGGGCAAAGGTCCTCAGGATCGCCCCATGCGAGGCGAGCTGATTGGCCGCACCAAAGCCGATATCGTCGAGCAGCTTGCGAAGCAGCGCATCGTTGCCAGTAAGATTCAAAAACGCAGCAGTTTCAGCGGCCGCGGTAAAGTGACCAATGTCGATATCATGGTGTTCGCACGCCAGATGGCGACCATGGTGCGTGCAGGCATCCCTATTTTGCAGGCACTTCAAGCCGTGTCGGAAAGCTTGAAGAAACCCGCCATGGTCGCGCTGACCCAGCAAATCATGGAAGACGTGTCGTCCGGCGATAGCCTTTCCAGTGCCATGGCAAAACATCCTCGTCAGTTCGATCGTTTATTCGTCAACTTGGTGGATGCAGGAGAACAAGCCGGCGCGCTCGATCAAATGCTCGAACGTATTGCCAGTTACAAAGAAAAAGTCGAGTCACTCAAAAACCGCGTCAAAAAAGCGCTTTGGTATCCGACCTCGGTCATGGCGATTGGTGTGGGGGTAACCATGCTTTTGCTCATCAAAGTGGTACCTGAGTTCGAGAGCATGTTTCAAGGCTTTGGCGCCGAGCTGCCCGCATTGACACAGTTCACCGTCAATCTCTCTGACATGGCCCAGCAATATTGGCTGCATGCACTGGGCTTCTTAGTCGGTAGTGTGATGCTGCTGAAAACGGCTGCGCGCCGTTCACCCAAGGTCGCCTATCGGCTCGATGGCTTATTGCTCAGGTTACCGGTAATTGGCGACATCATGCATAAATCGGCAGTGTCCCGCTTCACTCGAACCCTCGCGACGACCTTTGCCTCCGGGGTACCATTGATAGAAGGCCTAGAAACCGCTGCCGGCGCCGCCGACAATCGCGTCTACATCAAAGCAATCAATGAAGTGCGCCAGGATGTCACCACTGGGCAGCAGCTTCATTTTGCGATGCGGATGACGAATCGCTTTCCTGCGCTGGCCGTTCAGATGGTAAGCATCGGCGAAGAGGCTGGATCCCTCGATGCCATGCTCAATCGGGTGGCGGATTATTACGAAGAGGAAGTCGACAATAAAGTCGATGCGCTGACATCACTCATGGAGCCCATCATTATCGTCGTGCTCGGTGCCCTGGTGGGAGGCGTGGTAGTGTCGATGTATCTCCCGATCTTCGAAATTGGCACGGCGCTATAGAGCAGGCCACTCAATCCATTAGGAGTATCATGGGCTTACCGCCACTATTATTGTCAGTCTTCGCAGGGGTCATGGGGCTGTGTTTGGGCAGCTTTCTCAATGTCGTGATCACGCGGCTACCGGTCATGCTGATGCGCCAGTGGCGTAACGAAGCTCTCGCTTCGTTGGAGCAGCCCACAGAGCCTACCCCTCGCTTCAATCTTGCCTATCCACCGTCCATGTGCCCTCGCTGCGAGCACGCCATTGCCTGGCACGACAACCTCCCTGTCCTCGGGTGGTTGAAGCGTCGCGGGCGCTGCGCCCATTGTCAAACTCGTATCAGCCCTCAGTACCCGGTGGTGGAAATCATGGGGGGCGTACTGGCGATTGCCGTCATGGCGCTGCATGGCTGGCAACTTTCGAGTTTGTGGATATATGCCGCCTGCATGACGCTACTCGTGTTAGCCGTCATCGACCTGCGCACATACCTTCTACCGGACATACTGACCCTACCGCTGCTGTGGGCGGGTTTGGCCTACCAGCTTCTGTTTCAGCCCGTCATGCTATCTGGCGCCGTGTTAGGTGCCATGGCGGGGTATCTCGTCTTGTGGGGCTTTTACTGGCTCTTCAAGCTCGTCACGGGAAAGGAGGGCATGGGCTATGGCGATTTCAAACTACTGGCAGCGCTAGGTGCTTGGTTAGGCTGGAGCATGCTTCCGCTACTGCTGATCGTGTCTGCCGGGTTGGGCGCACTCATTGGCCTGATGGTACAAGCGACACAACCTCGTCTGCGAGGCCAAGCCATGCCGTTTGGCCCCTTTTTGGCATTATCAGGCTGGGTGGGGTTACTCATGGGCGATGACCTCATGGCACTCTACCTGTCACTGGTATACTGAATCATTTATCGGTTCTGTCATTTAAGGGTTAACATGATCATTGGTGTTACCGGCGGTATTGGCTCAGGAAAATCCACCGTTGCTCGTCTATTTGGGGAGTTGGGTATCGGCTGGGTGGATGCCGATGACGTGGCAAGAGAGATTGTCGCCCCTGGCGAACCAGTACTCGATGCCATCACTGAGCGGTTTGGCATGCAGGTGCTGAATAATAACGGCAGCCTAAACCGAGCCACCCTGCGCGAGATTGTATTTACCGACCCCAGTCAGCGTGCTTGGCTGGAGTCCGTTACCCACCCGCGTATCCGCGAGCGGCTACTCGAACATCTGCGACAGCTTTGCACCCAATCACCCTATGTACTGCTGGTTTCCCCACTGCTTTTCGAATCGGGACAGGATGCGCTGGTAAAACGTACGTTGGTGGTGGACGTTCCCGAAGCAGAGCAGCTCGCGCGAACGTTGGCCCGTGATCACGTGAGCGAGCAGCAGGTGCGTGCTATCCTCGCGGCCCAATTACCACGCGATGTGCGACTCTCACGTGCCGACGATGTCATCGACAATAGCCGAGGGCGAAATCATACCCAACGGCAAGTGGCCGCACTCGACCAACAGTACCGTAATAGCATAACGTGAAGGAGCTTTCACCGATGACGATTCCCGCTAACGATGCCCCGCTCGAAGTGGATTGCCCACAGTGTGGAACACGCGTGACTTGGGGGCCTAGCAGCCCTTTTCGCCCCTTTTGTAGCAAACGTTGCCAGTTACTGGATCTCGGCGCTTGGGCAGAAGAGTCTCACCGTATCTCGGGAGAGTCCGCCATGGATGAGGCCGATATCGAGACGCTTCTAGCTCAAGCGGATAAAGACGCTCCACTCTCTTGAGACGATGCCTCACTGATGTCTGACGCCTTACGACCCCACTATCGGTTATTGCATGAGCTGGATGAACGCTTCGACCAACTGACTGCAGCCATCCACCGTGCAGCAACGCTTTATGAATCAGCGCCTCCCGCCACGTGGCGTTTGTCAGGGTCAGGCGATGCCACTTGGCTGAGGGATGCGCTTCTAGACATGTGGCATCAGCAGCATCAAGACGGCCGAGAAACGCGTAATTACATTGCCGTCATCGCCGCCGACGAGCCGCTGATTGAGGCCTTTCAAGAGGTCAACGCTGCCAAAAGTGCCATCAGCACACTTTTGCAACGCATCAAGCAGAGCGAGCCGGGCGGACTCAGTAACGCCAAGCAGCGCCTCCCCCAGCGTCATCCTGATGTCGAGAAAGTGCTCCGCACCGGGGGAATGGCGCGACTGCATTTGAAACAGTGCTGGCGTCAATTGCCTATCGTCGAAGCACCGGTCGCACGAGTGCGGCTCGCGTGGTACAGCAGCGGCCGCTCCATCAAACGCATCACCGTCCAAGAGGCAGAGCAAAAGCTATTACAGCTGGATAGCGATGCTCCCCATGTCCGCATACAGCTGCGAAAACTCGCTGGCATACCCAGCAGCGAACCGTTGGCGCAGGTACAAAACCAAGCACCGCTCATGCGCGCCAACCTTTTCTTCACGGAACCGCTGATGGATGGCCAGACACGGCGAGCGTTAAATATTGCCATGCCGCTAGTGGTACCCGCGCATGAAGGCCGCTTGCCGCATATCAAAGTGCCCCCTATGGAGCCACCCGCACAACGAACACGCGCCAAGCGGCGGGATGAAAAGCTAGAAAGTGACGCTTTTTTGCCCAGCTTACGCGTTTATCGCTACCGCTAGCGGATCGTTGGCAACCACCGGTAACCGGTCCTTTGTCCATAAGCCGTAAGCCAGCAGCGTTTCAATGAGCGCCCTCACTTCCTGCTCGGACTGATCGTATTCATTCATGAGAGCCCTCAGACGCTCTGCAAAATGCGCCTCCTGTGCTTTTTCATGCGCCTCTTGGTCGTCAGCTTCTAAGGATGCTAAAGAGCGTACAGGCGGCCCGGTGGGAATATCAAAATCACTCTCAGGATCGTCCAACTGACGCAATGCTTGCGCAAAGGCGTCATCCAGCTCACGAAATTTACGTAGCTTTTCACGCTCATCCAGTTGTTTTTGAACCTTTTGATATTTCATTGATGTTTCATTTACACCTTACAAAAAATGGTCGATACGCCTGCCAAACAGGCCTTTTTAACGAAAAACTGTGCACAAACGCGTAAACATACAGAGCAAACTTGCCTTTGCTTGAGCTTAGCAGCATAAAGACAACATCGTGATGGCAACACGAATCGGTAACAATGGTTTACCGCTATCGTATGGACAGTGACACTACGCCATCACACGCCAAGGATGTTAGCTCACTCGACGATACTCCCTATTGATAGGCAGTGAGCAGAGCTATGGGCTGCCAGCACTTGTACCATACGCACCGGGAGGGTGCTCTACAGGCAAGATATCGACCTGTATGACTCACGCATAGGAGGCCAGATAATGTTCAATGCAATGTCGCGAGCTGAGATCTGGCTACAGGACACGCTTGATCAGTCATTGAGTATCGAAGACCTAGCGAACCACTTGGGGTATTCTGCCTCGCAGGTGCGCAGACAGTTTCGCCAATGCTTTCATACATCCCCAAGCGCTTACCGAGAGCAGCGTCGCCTAGAGCGTGCTGCCGTTCTCTTATCACTGACATCACAAAATATAGCGCATATCGCCTTACGCTGTGGGTACGTCAATCACTCCTCTTTCTCACGAGCCTTTCAAAGGCGCTACCAGCTAACTCCGCGGCATTATCGCCAAGCGCTAAGTGGTATGCGCCATTTAGCCGCACCTCAAAGACAGTTTACGACGACCATCGAGAAGAGCCGCCCGCGACAGGCTGTTTTTATGCGTATTTATGAAGCACCTGACGCTATTGATGGGCTGGGCAGCAAAAAACATCATGCTAACCATCTTAGCTGCTTTGAAGCACAATTAGGGCGAGCCACACCGACCGTTGCCTTGCCTGACTTATTAGCCAATACCGTTGCCGCTTTAGACACTTCTCAACCGCAAAACAAGTTGAGAACCGATATTGGACTTTACTTAGAGCCTACGGCTACCACGGAGAATTTAGCACTGCCAGTGGCTTATCGCAGGGTAGACTCTCCCGCTCAACACTTTGCCACGACACGTTTCGATCAGTTCGATGAGCTAGCGGATGCGCTAGCCTCCACGCTCTTGCGCATCATTCACCAAGAAGATACGTTTCAGATTAGTGGAGATTCTCCGCGAGTACTGTGGCATCCAAATCACTTGGAATTACGCGTCCCGCTTCAATATTGAGCAATGTTGACTGGAAACTCTTCTCTATCGCTGTTTAAAAAGAATTCCGGCACTTCTTTGCAGAAGTGCCGGAATGATTTGTTTAGTCTTCCATCCGCACGAGCCAAGATTCGACAGTGTCATCGCCGTGCTCGTCTTTCCAGCTACGCAGGCCTTTGTGATTGCCGCCACGGGTTTCGATGACCTCACCAGTGTGCGGGTTCTTGTAGATCTTCAGACGACGCTTGCGGCGCGTAGAGGCAGCAGGCGCTTTAGTGCTGACACGCTGATCGGCAGCAGGGTCAAGCAATGCGACCACGTCTGCCGGGCGCTTACCAAACTCGTTCATCAACGCTTCCAGTTTGGCTTTAAACTCTAGCTCGCTTTTAAGGCGCTGATCGCCTTCTAAACGCTGCAGTTCTTCTTGTAGCTGCTTAAGCTGCTGTTCTTTCTGGATGTAATCGTTTAACAAAGACATAGGGAGTCCCTTTTTTGCTTTAGATGTAACGGCAATGGTATTCAGCTGGACCACTCAATACCGATCAGTTCAGGATGCGGTGACATTATTGCCTTAATTATGCTAATTGACAACAGTCTAGTTGATTTTGATCCATTTACTAAACATTTTTTTAAACGCCAACTTGCCAAAGCCCACTACGATTAAAGCCACTCTTCAAACAACACAAGTACTGCTAATACAGATTAAGAAAGTAAATCGAAGCGATGTAAATTTTTGCAAAAAAAACGCCGCCCTAGAGGGCGGCGTTTTTGTAGGCGTCAGACTAATAACTTAGTCTTGACCCATCTGCTGCTTGATCAGATCACCGATAGTGGTCGGGCCACCGGCGGCTTCTGGCTCTTGCTCACGCAGTTTCTTCAGGTTTTGACGAGTATCGTCTTGCTCTTTCGCTTTTACCGACAGATTGATCTGACGGCTCTTGCGATCGACGCTCACGATACGCGCTTCAACGCTGTCGCCTTCGTTCAGAACGTTGCGTGCATCTTCAACACGGTCAGCGCTGATTTCAGAGGCTTTGAGGATAGCGATAACGTCTGTCGCCAGCTCAACGTGTGCTTCTTTGGCGTCAACTTCTACAACACGGCCAGTCACGATGCTGCCCTTGTCGTTCACAGACAGGTATTCAGCAACCGGATCGGAATCCATTTGCTTGATACCCAGGGAGATACGCTCGCGCTCCGGGTCGATAGACAGAATAACTGCTTCTGCTTCGTCACCCTTCTTGAAGTTACGAACGGCTTCTTCGCCTGTTTCAGTCCAAGAGATGTCGGACAGGTGAACCAGACCGTCGATACCGCCTTCAAGGCCGATGAAGATACCGAAGTCCGTAATGGACTTGATGGTACCGGAAACACGGTCGCCCTTGTTGTATTCGGCGTTGAAGGTTTCCCACGGGTTAGCAGTGCACTGCTTGATACCCAGAGAAATACGACGACGCTCTTCGTCGATATCGAGAACCATCACGTCAACGTCATCGCCCACTTGAACGACTTTAGACGGATGAATGTTCTTGTTGGTCCAGTCCATTTCAGACACGTGAACCAGACCTTCGACACCCTCTTCCAGCTCAGCAAAGCAACCGTAGTCCGTCAGGTTCGTGACGACAGCGTGTACTTTGGTGCCTTCCGGATAACGGTCTTTGATGTTGACCCACGGATCTTCGCCCAGCTGCTTCAGACCCAGTGAAACGCGGTTGCGCTCACGATCGAACTTCAGCACTTTGACGTTGATCTCGTCGCCAACGGCAACGATTTCAGACGGATGCTTGATGCGCTTCCACGCCATGTCGGTGATGTGCAGCAGGCCATCGACGCCGCCCAAATCAACGAAAGCACCGTAATCGGTCAGGTTCTTGACGATACCTTTGATCTGCTGGCCTTCTTGCAGAGTGGCCAGGAGCGCTTCACGCTCGGCGCTGTTCTCTGCTTCCAGCACGGCACGACGTGATACGACGACGTTGTTGCGCTTCGGGTCGAGCTTGATGACTTTGAAATCCAGCTCTTTGTTTTCCAGGTGCGCAGTGTCGCGAACCGGACGAACGTCCACCAGAGATCCCGGCAAGAAAGCACGGATAGAGTCGACGTCGACAGTGAAGCCGCCTTTGACTTTACCGTTGATCACGCCCTTGACGATTTCGTCTTTCTCGAAGGCTGCTTCCAGAATCTTCCAAGCTTCTGCGCGCTTGGCTTTTTCACGGGACAGACGTGTTTCACCGAAACCATCTTCGACGGCTTCCAGTGCAACGTGAACGTCATCACCGATGGCGATGGTCAGTTCACCGTTTTCATCGCGGAATTGTGCCGCAGGGATTTGACCTTCGGACTTCAGACCAGCGTTAACGGTAACCCAGTCACCGTCAATGTCGACAACCTGAGCCGCGACGATGGCGCCTGGCTCCATGTTGATGTCGTTAAGAGACTGTTCAAACAGTTCAGCAAAGCTTTCGCTCATGGTTTTCCTACGTGATCAACGTTGTTGAGGCATAACTGCCTTCTCCGTACCACCAGCGAGTACGGGCCTAATGTCACTCAGCTTTTGGAGGCGTTAGCGCTGGTTAGACCTGACCGGGCTCACTGAGATGATGCTGTCGCCCTGCCACGTCGTGACACCTTTCCAAAAACGCCGCAAGGGAGAATCAAATGCCGTTAGACATGCCGCGTTGGGCAAGCAGTTCGGTCAGCCGATCAACCACTTCCGGTATGCTCAGGCGTGTGGTATCAAGCGTGATGGCATCGTCTGCCGGCTTGAGGGGAGCCACACTGCGTTGCGTGTCGCGTGCATCGCGTGCCTGAATCTCCTTTAAAAGACTCGACAGACTAGCATCCACCCCAGCTTCCTGCAACTGTAGATGCCGTCTGCGCGCCCGCTCTTCGGCACTGGCCGTCAAAAAGATCTTCAAGGGAGCATCGGGGAACACGACCGTGCCCATGTCGCGACCGTCTGCCACGAGCCCCGGCGCTTGACAAAAATCGCGCTGCCTCTGGAGAAGCGCCGAACGCACTTGTGGCAAAGCGGCCACCTTGGAAGCGCGTTCACCGGCTTGTTCGGTACGGATGGCGCGACCAACGTCCTCACCCTCTAAGAGCGTGCAGGGTAAGCCATCCGCCACCGGAAACGCGACATCGAGCGATGCCGCAATACTGGCGAGTGCCGCTTCATCATCCAGCGAAACGCCATGCTTGACGGCGGCTTGCGCCGTCAAACGGTAAAGCGCCCCACTATCCAGCAGGTGCCAACCCAACCGTTCGGCCACGAGGCTGCTAATCGTACCTTTGCCGGCACCGCCGGGGCCATCGATCGTCAGCACAGGTACCTTAGCGGTCATTGGCACCCTCCACCTCGACGCTCATCCCAATTCGTTGAGCCAGTGCGACGAAATCGGGGAAGGAGGTCGCCACGTTGGCGCAGTCATCAATGATGATTTCGGCACCGGCACGCAGCGACGCAATGGCAAACGCCATGGCAATACGGTGATCGCCCAGGCTATCGATACGACCACCGCCATAGCTCGGTTCGCTATCGTTGCCGTTACCCACAATGTCGATGCCGTCCTCTACCACCGTATGCTCGACACCCAGCACCGCAAGGCCATCGGCCATCGCCTGAATACGGTCGGACTCTTTCACGCGGAGTTCTTCTGCACCGCGCAGGCGAGTCGTGCCGTGCGCATTGGATGCCGCAATGAAGAGCGCTGGGAATTCATCGATAGCCAGCGGCACTTGATCGACGGGAATATCGATACCTTTCAAGGGCGCGTAACGAATACGGATATCGGCAACCGGCTCGCCCCCCACTTCGCGCTCGTTCTCCAGGGTTAAATCAGCGCCCATCAGGTTCAAAATATTGATCACACCAATCCGCGTCGGGTTGATGCCCACATGTTCCAGTGTGATATCGGAACCCGGCGTAATCGCAGCAGCAACGAGAAAGAACGTCGCCGAGGAGATATCGGACGGAACATCGATGGGTCCAGCGGTTAACCGACCACCGCCTTGTAGCCAGCAGGTATCCCCTTCACGGAATACTTCGTAACCAAAACCATTGAGCATGCGTTCGGTATGGTCACGGGTAGGCGCAGGCTCGCGCACACGGGTTTCGCCTTCGGCATACAGCCCGGCGAGTAGCAGACAGGATTTCACCTGGGCACTGGCCATGGGCATGTCGTAGTGAATACCCTTTAGCGCTGCGCCACCCTGGATTTTCAGCGGCGGACGACCGCCTTCGGCCGTATCGATCGTCGCCCCCATAAGGCGCAAAGGATCCGCGACGCGACCCATCGGGCGCTTAGTCAGCGACTCATCGCCGGTCAATTCGCTGTCGAAGGATTGACCGGCCAGCAGGCCAGCAAAGAGACGCATTGCCGTCCCGGAGTTACCCACATAAAGAGGCCCTGCTGGCGCTTTCAAACCGTGCATGCCGACGCCATGGATTGTCACGCGGCCTTGATGCGGCCCCTCAATCGCCACTCCCATCTCGCGGAACGCCTGCAGCGTTGCCAGGCTATCTTCACCTTCGAGGAAGCCTTTGACCTCCGTCACCCCTTCTGCCAACGCTCCCAGCATGATCGAGCGGTGGGACATGGATTTATCGCCCGGCACACGCAGACGCCCCTGCGCCTGGCCGCCCGGCTGCACCCGATAAGTCACTTTACCGTGTGGTTGCATATGATATTCCGCCTGATAACTGGTTTTGTTCAATAACGTATCGAAATAGTGACGCGCATGACTGGCCCGATCAAAGGTGGCGATGAGTGCATCGCTATCCCCCTCCTCTACGGCTTGACGCAGACGCGTTAGACCGGCCTCAAAATCATCCAGCGACGATAGCACTGCCTCTCGGTTGGCAATGAAGATATCCCGCCACATGACCGGATCGCTGCCCGCAATTCGCGTGAAGTCTCGGAACCCGCCTGCCGCATAACGAAAAATATCCAGCCGCTCATCTTGACGCGCTAGGGTGTCCACCAGGGAAAAGGCCAACAGGTGCGGCAAATGACTGGTTCGCGCGAGTACTTGATCGTGGCGTTCGACACTCATGTGGAGCACCTGTGCACCACAAGCCTGCCACAATGCCTCTACGCGTTTCAGCGCTAGTGCATTGACGTTGGCCTCAGGCGTCAAAATCACCTTGTGGTTCTCATAGAGCAAGGGGTTGGCCGCAGCTACGCCACTCTTTTCGGAACCCGCAATGGGATGACCCAGCACCATGTTCGGCGGCACGCAGCCAAAGACGCGCTCGGCACACTCTCGAATCGTTGCCTTGGTACTGCCCACGTCGGTGATGACCACATCGCTGGCTGCGTCGGAAAGCGACTCGGCCAACTGGGTCATGACGCGCTCCATGGCCAGCACGGGCACCGCCAGCACGACCATGGAGACATCCTTCAACAGCTCGCCGAGCCTAGTACCGCCCGAATCGACGAGACCAAGCTCAATGCCCAGAGCCACTTCGTCATGATTAGGGTCGCAAGCGACGATGTGGCCGTCATAGCCAGCGGCGCGTAACCCAGCAGCCAGCGAGCCGCCAATCAACCCCAACCCAACGATCAAGATCCGCGATTCATGACACGACGCACGTTTGTTCGTATGCCCTGACACCGTCACAGCACGCCCTGGGGGTAAGAGCCCAACACGCGCAGCTCGGAGGCCCGCAAACGCACCTCTTCCAAGACCGCCGCCACCTGAGGCTCGTCGCGATGACCTTTGAAATCGATGAAAAATACATAATTCCAAACGCCGGTGCGTGACGGCCGCGTTTCAATACGAGTCAAATCGATTTTGTGGCGATGGAACGGCTCAAGCAGATCGTGCAGCGCCCCCGGCTGGTTACGCATCGCCACGACGATGGACGTCTTATCCTCGCCTGACATGGGCACGTCTTGGTTGCCAATGATCAAAAAGCGCGTGGAGTTATCCGGGCGATCCTCGATCTTGTCGGCAATCCGCTCCAGACCATACAGCTTCGCCGCCATGTCACCCGCTATGGCGGCGCTATGCCATTCGGTCTTTACCAGCTTCGCAGCTTCTGCGTTAGACGACACCGGTACACGCTCTGCGTGAGGATAGTGTGCGTCCAACCACTTACGGCATTGGCCAAACGACTGCGGATGCGAATAAATGCGCGATACTTTGTCTTTACGCGTGGTTTCGCTGATCAACAGATGATGATGGATGCGTAGTACCACTTCGCCGCAAATCTTGATGGAGGAGTCCATGAAGGTATCGAGCGTGTGATTGACAACGCCTTCGGTGGAATTCTCCACCGGCACGACGCCGTAATTCACCGCGCCCGCTTCTACTTCGCGGAACACCTCGTCGATGGCGGCCATGGGCAAGCTGACCGCGCTTTCCCCAAAGTGCTTCAGCGCGGCTTGCTGGGTAAACGTGCCCTCTGGGCCTAAATACGCCACTTTGACCGGCTGCTCCAGCGCGAGACAAGCAGACATGATTTCGCGAAACAGACGGGCCATCTCTTCGGAGTCCAGTGGCCCGTTGTTCAGCGCCATGATGCGCCGCAACACCTGCGCTTCTCGCTCAGGGCGGTAGAACACGGCATCTTTATCTTGAGCGAGCTTAACGTGAGCCACCTGCTGAGCGCAGGTGGCTCGCTCACTGATCAAGCGCAGAATATCGCCATCCAACTGGTCGATACGTTGACGCAAGTCGTCTAAATGGATCGGCGTATCGGACATGATGGTTAGCCTCTTCGTTGTTCGAAATCCGCCATGAAGGCAATCAAAGCATCGACCGCCTCTTCGGGAACGGCGTTGTACAAGCTAGCGCGCATGCCACCGACGCTGCGATGACCTTTCAAATTGAGCAGCCCCGCCTCATCGGCTTCTTGTAAGAACGCGTTATCCAAACGCTCGTCGGCCAGTACGAACGGTACGTTCATCCGCGAACGGTTCGGTATGGCGATGGGGTTGCGGTAAAAATGGCTGGCATCGATAGCCGCATACAGCTTTTGCGCTTTGCGCTGATTCATCGCCTCCATCGCTTCCAGGCCACCCACGTCGTTTTTCAGCCATTGAAAAACGAGGCCCGATAAGTACCACGCGTACGTAGGTGGCGTGTTCACCATGGAACCCGCTTCCGCCAGCAGCTGATAATCGAATAGTGACGGAATGGTGCTTGGCGCGCGTCCCAGCAGGTCATCGCGCACCACAACGATGGTCAAGCCTGCCGGACCAATGTTCTTCTGAGCGCCAGCATAAATGACGCCATACTCACTGACATCAATGGGGCCAGAGAGAATGTTCGACGACATATCGCACACCAGCGGCACGGCTTTGCCATCTGCCCGAATCGCCTGCGGGATATAGTCGAACTCCAAACCGCCAATGGTTTCGTTGGAGGTGTAGTGCAAATAGGCAGCGTCATCGCTGATAGCCAGCGAGGCTTGATTAGGGACGGCCGTTTGCCCATTTGCCTCACTGCTGGCCGCTAGATGGCACTTAAAGCCAAGGCGTTTGGCTTCGCTCAGCGCCTTCTTCCCCCAAATACCGGTTTGGATGAAGTTTGCGCTCCCCCCTTGCCCCAGCAAGTTCATCGGCAGCATCGAAAACTGCATGCTTGCGCCGCCCTGTAAGAAGAGCACCCGATAATCGCTCGGGATCGCCAACAGCTCGCGCAAATCTGCTTCGGCGCGCTCTGCAATCACCACGAATTCATCGCTGCGGTGGCTCATCTCCATGACCGACAAGCCGCGCCCTTGATAGTCAAGCAGCTCGTCACGGGCGCGCTCGAGTACGGCGCTGGGCAGGGCCGCAGGCCCTGCGCAAAAATTATAATGACGTGTCATCGGTTCCCGGTTCCTGTGCGCCATTGTCTGCGTCTGCTGGCTCGCCCGTGTCTACGTCATCCGTCTCTTCAGGCTCATCCACGCGAACGGTTTTCACCAATTTTTCTTCTTTACCCAAGCGAATCAACATGACCCCTTGCGTATTGCGCGAAGTGGTCGAGACCTCCTCCACGCGGGTGCGCACCAACGTGCCGCGATCGGTGATCAGCATCATTTCGTCGCTGTCGTACACCTGCATCGCAGCCACCAGCGAACCGTTCCGCTCACTGGTCTGCATAGCGATGACACCCTGGCCACCCCGGCCACGCAGCGGGAACTCTTCGAGTCGGGTGCGCTTGCCGTAGCCATTCTCACTGGCCGTCAGGATATAAATTTGTCCTTCGCCCTGAGCGGGGGTCGCAGCGTCTGCTTGAGCATCTATCTCGGCATCGGTGTCGGCCTCAGCATCGATCTGCTGGCTCTTGGGAATGATCAAGCTGATCACTTCCGCATCGCCTGCCAAGCGCATGCCGCGCACGCCGCGAGCAGTACGGCCCATGGCGCGCACATTGCCCTCTTCGAAACGGATCGCTTTACCATTGGAAGAGAGCAGCATCGCGTGATCGGAACCCGAGGTAATCGCAGCACCTACCAAGCGGTCACCCTCTTCCAGGTCAATCGCAATCAGGCCAACGCTACGCGGGCGCGAGAACTGCTCGAGGCTGGTACGTTTCACCGTGCCCTTCGCGGTGGCGAAGAAGATGTAATGCTGGGGATCATAATCCCGAACCGGGAGAATGGCGTTGACCGACTCGCCCTCTTCCAGCGGCAACATGTTCACCAACGGCTTGCCACGAGAGCCGCGGCTGGCGTTCGGCATCTCGTACACTTTCAGCCAGTAGACCTTGCCACGGTTGGAGAAGAGCAGCACAGTGTCGTGGGTCGAGGCCACCAGCAGGTGCTCAATGACGTCCTCGTCTTTCATGGACGTCGCCGACTTACCACGGCCACCGCGACGCTGCGCTTGATAATCCGATAGCGGCTGTGTCTTCGCATAGCCAGAGCGGGACACGGTCACCACCATGTCCTCTTCTGCAATGAGATCTTCAATGGAGAGGTCCAGATGGCTGGCCTGAATCTCCGTGCGGCGATCATCACCGAACTGATCACGCACCGCGTGCAGCTCTTCGCGGATCACGTCCATCAGGCGATCGGCAGACGCCAGAATCTCCGTGAATTCGGCGATCTTTTCCAGAATCGACAGATACTCATCGAGCAGCTTTTCGGTTTCGAGCCCGGTCAAACGGTGCAACCGCAGCTCTAGAATGGCCTGCGCCTGCGCGGGAGAGAGTCGGTACTCGGTAGCAGAGGGATTGAGGCCAAAGCCCTCTTCCAGATCTTCCGGCTTGCAAGAGGTCGCACCGGCGCGCTCGAGCATGGCGGTGACTTGGCCCGGCTTCCACACCTTCGCCAGCAGTTTTTCACGGGCTTCCGCTGCGTTGGGGGATGCCTTGATCAGCTCGATGACTTCATCGATGTTGGAAATGGCCACTGCCAAACCTTCCAACAGATGGCCACGCTCACGGGCTTTCTTGAGTTCGAACAGCGTACGGCGAGTAACGACTTCACGACGGTGACGAATGAACGCCTCGAGCATCTCTTTGAGATTGAGCGTCCGCGGCTGGCCGTTCTCCAGCGCCACCATGTTGATACCGAACACGTTCTGCAGCTGGGTTTGGGCAAACAGGTTATTGACGACTACATCGCCCGACTCACCCCGTTTGATCTCGATCACCACGCGCAGGCCGTCTTTATCCGACTCGTCGCGAAGCTCGGCGATACCCTCGATCTTTTTCTCTTTGACTAGCTCGGCAATCTTCTCGATCAACCGCGCCTTGTTCACCTGATATGGCAGCTCGGTGATGATGATGTGATCGCGGCCGGTTTTATCGTCGTGCTCGATGGTGTGGCAGGCGCGTACGTAGATACGCCCACGCCCGGTACGGTACGCATCGAGAATGCCCGCGCGGCCATTGATGATGCCCCCGGTAGGGAAATCCGGCCCGGGGATGTACTGCATCAGATCATCCACTGACAGCGTGTAGTCGTCGATAAGGGCCAAGCAGCCGTCGATCACTTCCCGCATGTTATGGGGCGGAATGTTCGTCGCCATACCGACCGCGATTCCCGACGATCCGTTGATCAGCAGGTTGGGCACTTTGGTCGGCAGCACTTCTGGAATGCGCTCGGTGCCGTCGTAGTTATCGACCCAGTCGACCGTGTCTTTTTCAAGATCCGCCAGCAGCTCGTGCGCCAGTCGCGCCATGCGCACTTCGGTGTAACGCATGGCGGCCGCGTTATCACCATCGATGGAACCAAAGTTGCCTTGACCATCCACCAGCACGTGACGCATGGAGAAGTGCTGAGCCATCCGTACGATGGTGTCATACACCGCACTGTCACCGTGCGGATGGTATTTACCGATGACATCGCCGACGACACGCGCCGACTTCTTGTACGGTTTATTCCAGTCATTGCCCAGTTCGTGCATGGCAAACAGCACACGCCGGTGAACGGGCTTCAAGCCGTCGCGCACATCAGGTAGCGCGCGGCCGATAATGACACTCATCGCATAGTCGAGATACGACTGTTTTAGCTCGTCTTCAATATTGACGGGCAAGATTTCTCTGGCGATGTCACCCATGAAAGTCAGATCCTTTGCACTGCATTGGCACTGCGAGAGTTGAAAGCGCTTGAAAATGCCGCCTTTCGTCGTACGAGACCGAGTACAAGAAGGCGGCGCGCAGATACCGTGTCATCATACCACTGCATGCGCATCAAGGGCAGTCGGTGACACTGCCATTGCCATTTAGCCCGTAAACGCCTCCTTGGCCACGACCATCCCCTGCAGCACCTCGCGTACTTCCCCCTCAATGGCGGCAGCTTTGTTGGCCTTGACATCCAACAGGACGAAGGTGAGGTCGGCCTGAGCGACCAGGGTACCGTCGGCCCGCACGATGCGGTGGTGGCACAGCGCACTGCGCTCACCCACGTCGACGATGCCCGTCAATACCTGCAAATCGTCCCCCTGGACGGCCGCGGCGCGATAGTCGATGTTCAAATTGACCACGACGAAGGCTCGCCCCGCACTATGAAGCTGCTGGATGAGCCGTGGGTGCTCGTCGAAAAATGCCCAGCGCCCCTCCTCCATGAACTCCAGATAGCGCGCATTGTTGACATGACCATAGCCATCCAAATGGTAACCACGAACCCGCATACCAACCTGTGAGATTGACTCAGACATAGCATCCTCTTGTTCACTGCTTATAAAAATAGGCAAGGAATCATTAACACCTTGCAAATCAAACACAAGTTTAAAACCAGTGCAACAACAAGTCGCCGCGCCAAGGTGCTGGTAGGAAAGGCTTGGTTTCGACATAATGTGCCACCTTTTTCATAGGATCGGTGACATGTGGTTTAAGCACCTGCATTTATATCGCCTGCACGGCGCTCCCGAGCTAGATAGCCAAACGTTGGCCAACGCACTGGATGAGCATGCGGCCAAGCCGCTGGGTAATGCGGATGCACGCCGTTTAGGCTGGACGGCTCCTGCCGGGCGGCTAGGCGGCGACCAGCGTGTCCATGAAATTCAGGGGCACCGCCTACTCTCGGCCCTGCGCCAGGAACGCCTACTTCCTGCATCGGTCGTCAAAGAGGAAGTCGATGAAAAAGTCGCTGAGATCGAGGCCAGCGAAGGGCGCAAAGTAACCCGTAAGGAAAAAACGGCGCTTAAAGAGCAGGTCACCGAAGCACTCCTGCCCCGCGCCTTTGTCCGCAGCCAAAAAATCGACCTCTGGTGGGACACCAAACGCCAGCTCATCGGTGTGAATGCCAGCTCGCGCACCCGCGCCGAAGACGTCTTGGACCTGCTGCGCGAAACCTTAGGCAGCTTGAAAGCCACGCCGCTTAGTAGCCAGACGCTGCCCATTCGCGCCATGACCACCTGGCTTGGCGACCCGGCCAGCCGTCCTGCCGACCTCCAGCTTGGCGACCAGGTGGAGTTAAAGGCTAAAGGCGACGACGGCGTACTGCGTGCACGCCAGGTCGATCTCGATAGCGATGAAATCCAGCAGCTGCTCGAAAGCGGGCGCCAAGCCAGCAAACTCGCCATGAGTCTCGAAGGCCGCCTAAGCTTCGTGCTGCACGACGATCTAGCGCTCAAATCGCTACGTTTTGGCGACGCGCTCATCGAAGAAGCGGACCATGCCGACGACGGCGACGATGCGCTCGCCCGCTTGGAAACCGACTTCATCCTAATGGCCCAAGCGCTGTCTGACGATATTACCCGCCTGCTCGAATGGTTAGGTGGCGAAACTCAGCGGGAACCGACGGCCCAGCCAGACGCCTAAGCCACGAGACAGATAGCCGCCGTAACCCGATTATTTTGCTGATATCCAACGGATCGCATGACTCATCACAATAACGCACCCAACGCTGACTCACCGAATGACCCTTGGGCGGATATTCGCCCTTATATGGATCACGAGGTGGCCGATGTTCTTGAACGGCTTTCCCGCGATAGCGAGCTGCTCGATGCGCTGACCCGCTTCCGGCTGCCACGCATGGCCAAGTGGGCGCCGCCAGTGGCGCGCGCATTGGCAAGCCATGCCGTTCGGCGCGAGGTAAAGGGGGTCACCAGCGTTCGCGAATTCCAAATGCGTATCGCCAGCTATATGGTGCGCATGATCCGCACGACGACCGATGCATTCGACGTCTCGGGGCTCGACAAGCTCGACGACCATAGTGCCTACCTCTTCATTGGCAACCATCGCGATATCTCACTGGACCCTGCCTTCGTGAATTACGCGCTCTACGAAGCAGGTCGGGATACCGTGCGCATCGCGATCGGTGACAATTTGTTAAAGAAACCTTATGTCACCGACCTCATGCGGCTCAACAAAAGCTTCATCGTACCCCGCAGCGCTCGCGGCAAACGAGCCATGCTGGCTGCTTACCAGCAGCTCTCGTCGTACATCCGTCACTCGATTACCGACGACAATCACTCCATTTGGATGGCTCAGCGCGAAGGCCGTGCCAAGAACGGCATTGACCGCACCGACCCCGCCATTATCAAAATGCTCACCATGGCCAAGCGTCACGCCGAGCGCGACATGGTGTTTGGCGATGCCATTGCCGAATTAAAACTCGTGCCGGTATCCATCAGCTACGAATACGACCCTTGCGATGTGCAAAAAGCCCAAGAGCTTCACGACATTGCGAAACAAGGCAGCTACGCCAAGGGGGAGTTCGAAGACATTCGCTCGATCGTCGCGGGCATCACGGGCTCCAAAGGTCGCGTACAGCTCAAATTTGGTACGCCCGTCGGTGCCGATATGGCCACGCCCGATGAAGTCGCCGCTGAGATCGACCGCCAAGTCATTGGTGGCTATCGCCTCTTCCCCAGTCACTATCTTGCACTGGAAACATTGGGCGAGTCGCCGGAGCTGGTCGCCCGTAAAGCGATTACTCGCCAGGACCGGGAGCGCTTCAAAGCGCGCCTAGCCAGCGTGCCTGAAGCGCTGCGGCCTTACTGGCTCGCACAGTACGCCAACCCGGTGAAGCACAAGGCTGGGCGTCTGAGCCTGTAGCGACCAATCTGCGCATGCTCACGGTTAGAAAAAGTGCTATGGTCAAGGCATTCATTGGTCTCGCTTGGTAGCTTCACCAAGCGCGGTCTTAAGGAGACTCCCTATGTCCGCATCAGAAATTCAAAAAACACGTATCATCAACGAGCTACGCGGCTTCATTCGCAAGTTACTGCAGGACCCGAAAATTCTCGAGCAGTCACTGGCCATTGCCCGCACCCAGCTCACCGAAGGCAGCAGCCCCGCCATCATGGCGCGTATTGCCAATGAAATTTCAGACACCACCAGCGTGCATATTCCTGAAGACCCGGCCGAACACTCCGAGGCAGACAAACTGTTTCTAGAGCTGTTACGCGAAGTGGTGCAAGAAGAGCAGGCGCTGTACTAAGCCTCGGCCACACTCCTGGGTACGAGCACGCACTCAACATGACGTTACCGGCGAAGCACCTCCCCTTCGCCGTCTTTATTTGTATTGTCTAACCGGAATTTTCATTCACCATGTCCAATACTGCCCCGCGCAACATTCTGGTGACGAGCGCCCTTCCCTATGCCAACGGCGCCATTCACCTCGGCCACCTGCTGGAATACATTCAAACGGACATCTGGGTACGCTTTCAAAAAAGCCGTGGCCAGCAGTGTTACTACGTCTGTGCCGACGATGCTCACGGCACCGCGATCATGCTACGCGCCGAGCAGGAAGGGATTTCCCCAGAAGCCTTGATTGAACGGGTTTCTCAAGACCACCAGGAAGATTTCGCCCGCTTTGGTGTGGGGTTCGATAACTACCACTCCACTCACTCGGATGAAAACCGCTACTTCAGCGAGCTGATCTACACTCGCCTGCGGGACAAAGGTCATATCGCGACCCGCGATATCGAGCAAATGTTCGATCCGCAGAAAGGGCTGTTTCTTGCCGACCGGTTCATCAAAGGCACCTGCCCAAAGTGCCACGCAGACGACCAGTACGGCGATAACTGCGAAAAGTGCGGCGCGACCTACACACCGGCGGATCTGATCAACCCGGTGTCCGCCATTTCGGGTGCGACGCCCGAGGTGCGCAGTTCGACGCACTACTTCTTCAAACTGCCGGACTTCGCTGACTTTTTACAGCAGTGGATCAACGATGGTCACGTACAGCCACAAATCCGCAACAAGCTGATGGAGTGGTTCGAGTCGGGCTTCAACGAGTGGGACATTTCCCGCGACGCGCCCTACTTCGGTTTTGAAATTCCCGATGCGCCGGGCAAGTACTTCTACGTATGGCTAGACGCGCCCATCGGCTACCTCGCCAGCTTCAAGCATCTGTGCGAACGCGATGGGATCGATTTCGATAGTTTCTGGAAAAAAGAGTCGGACGCCGAGGTTTATCACTTCATTGGTAAGGACATCGTCTATTTCCACGCGCTGTTCTGGCCCGCCATGCTTCACGGTGCCGAGCTGCGCACGCCGACGGCAGTCAACTGTCACGGTTTCTTGACCGTCGATGGTGCAAAGATGTCGAAATCGCGCGGCACCTTCATCAAAGCCGCCACTTACGCCGAACACCTCAACCCTGAGTATCTGCGTTATTACTTTGCTGCCAAGCTCACGTCGAAAGTAGACGATCTTGACCTCAATCTTGACGACTTCGCGGCCCGAGTGAATTCGGATCTCGTCGGCAAGGTCGTGAACATCGCCAGCCGCTGTGCCGGCTTTGTCAAAAAACTCGGGAACGGCACGCTCTCAGCGCACTGTGCCGAGCCGCAGATGGTTGCCCGTTTCATCGCTGCTGGTGACGAGATCGCCGCCGATTTCGAAGCGCGTGAATTCAGCCGCGCCATGCGCAAAATCATGGAACTGGCCGATGAAGCCAATACCTACATTGCCGAGAAAGAGCCCTGGGCACTCGCTAAGCAAGAGGGCCGCGATCAGGAAGTGCTGGAGATCTGCTCGGTGGGCATCAACCTGTTCCGTCAGCTGATGGTCTACTTGGCACCGGTTGTCCCAGCCATGGCCGAGCAAGCCCGCGAATTCATAAATGTTGACACTCTGAATTGGGAAAGCCGTGGTAACGTACTGGTCAACCACCCGATCAACAAGTTCAAACCGCTGATGACACGGGTAGAGCGGGACAAGATCGACGCCATGATCGAGTCCTCGAAGGAAGATTTGGTAGAAGAGCAGAAGCTAAAGAACGCCCCGAAAGGCCCACTGGCCGACGAGCCCATCGCGGCAGGCATTAGCTTTGACGAGTTTGCCAAAGTCGACCTGCGGATTGCCCGAATTGCCAAAGCGCAATACGTCGAGGGGGCCGACAAACTGCTTCAGCTCACTCTAGATTTGGGCGGCGAAACCCGCAACGTTTTCTCGGGGATCCGCTCGGCTTATTCGCCAGAGGCGCTGGAAGGTCGTTTGACGGTGATGGTGGCTAACTTGGCACCCCGCAAAATGCGCTTTGGCGTTTCCGAAGGCATGGTGCTGGCCTCTGCCAACAACGATGGCATTTATTTGCTTTCGCCCGATGCTGGCGCTGAACCGGGTCAGCGTGTAACGTAACGCCGCCGTTCACGGACGAAAGGGGCAAGGCGCGCAGCCTGCCCCTTTTGTGTTTAAGCGACGTCCATTCTTATCGTTAGTGGTCGTCATTCACTTCAACATGAGTGTGTTTTATGGGCCAGCGCCTCTCCGTGTCATTGCGTTTTCGTTTCTTTGCCGTGCTTGGCGGGTTATTAATCGTCGCAATGATAGCCCTCGCGGTCATCAGCAAATGGCTGATATTTCCGGCGCTACAGGCCGAAGAGCGCACCGCCGTTCAGCGCGAACTGGACCGTGCGACACGCAGCCTGATGCTCAACCAAGAGAACCTGCTGGCACAAGCAAGGGACTGGTCACACTGGGACGATACCTACCGGTTCATCGAAGGCACTAACCCCCGCTACCGCGACGTCAACTTTAGCCAACAGATGTTCGAGGACATGAACTACCACCTGATGGCGTTTTTTACGCTGCAAGGCGACGTCCATTTCTTGGCAGGGTTGGAGCCAACCACTGGGCGTTATCAAACTTGCACCGCCGCCGTTGACCGCTGTGCGTGGATGGCTCCCTGGGTCGAGACCATGCAATCGGCAATGGCCGAGCACGTCGACCCAACGGCGCTGTATATCGAACAGTGGCCTGCCATCGTGGCTGCCAGCCAGATCTTACACACCGATGAAAGCGGTCCGCCCAACGGCTGGCTGTTCAAAGTGCGTGCGATGGATGACGCTTGGCTCGAACGGATGGTCGATTACACCGGACTTCCTCTTTCACTCGATGTCACGCCCTATGACGCCGACCAACCGACCGAACTTACCTTCTCTGGCGACCAGGTACGTGCCTCCCAGCAATTTCCTGCCTTCGGCACGAACGAGGCCGTCTCGCTAGGGATCGAATTAAATCGTGTGCAGTACTTGGCAAGTCTCACTACTTTTCGCTACATCCTGGCCTGGACAGCCGGTTTGATGCTGCTCGTCATTGGCATGGTACTATTACTGTTAGAGCGTATGGTGCTCAAGCCTCTGCGCCAGCTCACGGCGTTGACACAACCTTCATGCCCCTCCCCTGACAGTGATCACTTGACCCTGCGTCGGGATGAAATCGGCCTGCTTGCCAGGGCATACCTGGAGCAGCTCACCTGTCAGCAACAGCTCAATGCGGAACTGCTGCGCATGTCGACCCACGACTCTTTGACGGAGCTTCCCAACCGGCGGCTGTTCGATCAGCGCTTGATCGATGGCGTAAGCCACGCCAACGAACACAACGTACCGCTGGCCGTCATGATGCTGGATATCGACCACTTCAAGCTCTACAACGACGACTACGGTCACCAGCAAGGCGACGAGTGCTTGAAGAAAGTCGCCACGGCATTGCAAAACGAGGCCATTCGCCACGACGTACTCATTGCCCGCACCGGCGGCGAGGAGTTTAGCGCCCTGCTCCCGGGAGCCACGCCCCAACAGGCGAAAGCATTTGCCCACGCGCTGATACATGCTGTCGACCAGCTCCGCTTACCCCATGGGACCTCACCGGTGAGCCACTACGTGACGATTAGCGTTGGTATTGGCATGCTCAGCGATAGCGAGACACTGCTGCCCAGCGCGGTCATGGCCACCGCTGACCAAGCGCTCTACCTAGCCAAAGCGCAAGGACGACACCGTGTCGTGCTCTTCGAGCCTCCTCTAGCCAGCTGCCCTGTTTCTAAGCAAAATACACCGTCATGAATGAACTCTTCGTTATTTTGGTCAGCACCGCGCTGGTCAACAACTTTGTATTGGTCCAATTTCTTGGGCTATGCCCGTTCATGGGTGTCTCTAACAAGCTTGAATCCGCACTGGGAATGTCACTGGCGACCACGTTTGTCTTAACGCTAGCCTCTGCCGCCAGCTACGTGGTTTATCACGGCTTGCTGGTGCCCTTTGATATTACCTATCTGCGCACCATTAGTTTTATCGTCGTGATTGCCGCCGTGGTGCAGTTCACGGAAATTATGGTGCGCCAGCTCAGTCCGTTACTGCATCAGGTGCTGGGTATTTTTCTACCACTGATTACCACCAACTGCGCCGTCCTCGGCGTGGCGCTGCTGTCGCTGAACCGAGAGCTGAGCTTTTTTCATACCACGCTCTATGGCCTGGGAGCTGCGTTAGGCTTTTCGCTGGTGCTCGTACTGTTTGCCGCCCTGCGTGAGCGCTTGGCCAGCGCAGATGTGCCCAAGCCCTTTCGCGGCGCCGCGATTGCTATGATTACCGCCAGTCTCATGTCACTGGCGTTCCTTGGATTTTCCGGACTCGTACAGGGGTAACGGCCATGAGCGATTCATTTTCATGGTGGGGCGTGCTTAGCGCCGTCGGCGTGCTCACCGGTCTGGGCATCGTGTTTGGCGCGCTACTCGGCATGGCGAGCGCGCGCTTTAAAGGTGAAGAGAACCCGCTGGTCGAAAAAATCGATGCGCTGCTGCCACAAACCCAATGTGGCCAGTGCGGCTATCCCGGCTGTCGCCCCTACGCTGAAGCGATCAATCAGGGCGACGCCATCAATAAATGCCCTCCCGGCGGTGAGGCTACCATTCTCGCCCTAGCGGATATGCTCGGCCGCGACCCTGCCCCGCTCGATGGGGAAGCAGCCAGTGAAGATACCGTGGCGTATATCCGTGAAGCCGAGTGTATCGGCTGCACCAAGTGCATTCAGGCGTGCCCGGTAGATGCCATTATTGGCGCAGCCAAACAGATGCATACCGTAATCGAAGACGAGTGCACCGGCTGCGACCTCTGCGTAGACCCCTGCCCGGTGGACTGCATCGACATGCTGCCCAGACTCAAACCGCTGACACAGTGGGAGCCCATCGTGAGCGACCGCCAGCCATTGAGGAGCGCGCATGCCAGCCTATGAGTTTCCCGGCGGCATCTACCCGCCTGAACGTAAAGAGCGCTCCAATCAAGCGCCGCTGCGCACCGCGCCGTTGCCCAGTGAGGTAACGCTACCGCTGTCGCAACATACCGGTAAAGCGGCGCTTACCTGCGTCAACGTGGGCGATGCGGTCAAAACAGGCACACTAGTCGCCCGCCGAGATGGCATGGTCTCAGCTAATGTGCACGCCAGTATCAGCGGCACCGTGATCGAGATCACCGACCGCGCGATCATCATTCAAGGCGATGGCGAAGATCGCTGGACCACGCTGCCACCGCTGGATTGGCGAACCGCAGAGCGCGACGCGCTGCTGGAACGGCTTGATGACAGCGGGCTTATTGGGCTGGGTGGTGCGGGCTTTCCGACCTATATCAAAGCTCAAGTCAACGAGCACCACGCCATTGATACGCTGGTGGTCAATGCCGCCGAGTGCGAGCCTTATATTACCGCCGATGACCTCACGCTTCGCCACTATGCGTCGGATGTGCTTGAGGGGGCTCAATTGCTGGCTCGCCTATGCGGAGCCGCGCACATCATCGTCGGCATTGAAGATAACAAGCCTGAGGCTGTTCAGGCCCTACAAGCCCTTCTTACGATCAGTGCTGACAGCGAACCACTGGCGGACGTGACGCTGAAGATAATCGAAACCCGCTACCCCAGCGGCGGAGAGCGCCAGCTGATTAAAAAGCTGCTGAACCGCGAAGTGCCTAGCGGTGGGCTACCGACGGATATCGGCGTGCTCTGCCATAACCCCGGCACGCTGCTCGCGGCGCTACACGCCGTTCGTGATGGACAACCGCTGGTCGCAAGGGTCGTTACCCTAACCGGTGATGCCATTACCCAGCCCGGCAACTACTGGGTTCGTGTAGGTACCTCGGTAGACGCGCTGCTCGAACATGTTGGCGTGGCCCGCGAGCGGCTTCATCAAGTGGTGGTCGGGGGGCCGATGATGGGCACGCCGCTTACGTCATTAGAGGCCCCCGTCACCAAAACGACCAACTGCCTGATTGCCGCGACAAAAGAGGAGCTGCCGCCAGCACCCGTAGAAGCCCCCTGCATTCGCTGCGGCGCTTGTGAAAGTGTGTGCCCTGCTCAACTGCTTCCCCAGCAGCTGCACTGGTACGCCCGCGCCGAAAATGATACCGCCCTTGAGGCTCACCATCTGTTCGACTGTATTGAGTGCGGTGCCTGCAGCTACGTTTGCCCCAGCGCGATCCCTTTGGTGCAGGACTACCGCTCCTCCAAACAGCGTATTCGGCATAAACGCATCGAAACCGCCAAAGCGGAACACGCCAAGCACCGCTTTGAGTTCCGCCAAGCGCGGCTGGTCAGGGAAGAAGCGGAGAAGAAGGCGCGCCGTCAGGCACGGCTCGCCCAGCAGCAGTCCGCTTCCAGCGACGCTACGGGCACTCAAGCTGATCCCGCGGCAGACCTTCGCAGCCTGCGCATCGCTCAAACGGCCGCCAAAGCCGCCGTGCGAAAAGCGGAGAAAGTACTGGCACGGGCCGCCGCTCAAGACCCGCAGCAGCACCACGACGATTTGGAGACTCAGCTCGCCACTGCCCAAGAGAATTTCAAAGCGGCAGAGGCACGATTGGCCGAAGCCCGTGCCGCCAGTGAACAGAAGGAAGCGCCATGAGCATGATGCACGCCCCCCAGCTGGGTAAAGCACCATCAACAGCCCATGTGATGCGCTGGGTCATCGCCGCCACGCTTCCGGGCCTTGCGGTGATGACGCTCTATTTTGGGCTAGGGATACTCAGCAACGTACTGATCGCGGCGCTTTGGGCCGTCGCCGCTGAGGCGCTCGTTCTACGCCTGCGCCACCGCCCCATTTGGCCGACGCTCAACGACTCCAGCGCCCTGCTCACTGGCGTGTTGCTAGGCGCCTCGTTGCCACCTGCGAGCCCCTGGTGGCTAATTGGCGTTGGGGTGATCGCCGCCGTCGTCGTCGCGAAGCAGCTCTATGGCGGCTTGGGCCACAATCCGTTCAACCCTGCGATGGTGGGCTATGCACTGCTGCTGGTGTCGTTTCCCACCCATATGACGCTCTGGGCACCGCCTCAAGCGCTATGGCCCGACTCCCTCTGGCCACAAATAATGGGAACACTACCCACGTCAGCGCTCGACGGCCTGAGCGGAGCCACTCCTTTAGATGCTTTCAAACACAAAGGTGAAGCGGTCATGGCCAGCGAGTTCTGGGCATCGTCGCCGCTCCCTGACGGCACGCTGAATGCTTGGCGCAATATCGCGCTGGCATGGCTGGCAGGGGGCGTTGTGTTGATCGTCAAGCGGCTAATAAGTTGGCATATTCCAGTCGCTATGCTGGGCAGCATGACGCTGCTCTCCGCGCTGTTTTATGCCAGCGACACCAGCCACTTTGCCTCACCGCTGTTTCATCTGCTCACCGGGGCGACGCTGTTTGGTGCCTTCTTTATTGCCACCGACCCGGTCTCAGCGGCCACCAGCCGCCGGGGGAAGCTGCTGTACGGTGCGGGCATTGGCGTGCTGGTCATCCTGATTCGCAATTTAGGGGGCTACCCGGATGCCGTCGCCTTTGCCGTGCTGCTGATGAACCTCTGCGTGCCGCTGCTGGACATGGTCAGCGTGCCACGCCCGGTCGGTCAAGCTACCGCTCGGCCTGATGAGAGGAAAAGCGCGCCATGACCACTCAACACGCTATGCTGCGCGGTGCGCTGGCCCTTGGCCTGTTTGCCCTGGTTACTGCCGGCAGCGTCGCCCTCACCCGCGCCGTGACCGCCGAGCGCATTGCCGCGCACCAGCTTGCTTATCAGCATCGTCAGCTGCAGGAAGTGTTGCCCGCCTCACTGGCCTCGGTGCCGGTTCAGGCCGTATTAGAAAGCGCATTTTCGCTACCCGACCCAACGCCATTGGGGCACGGCACGCCTCAAGAGGGTTGGCGGGTGCAGCAAGGCAGCAACACCGCCACCATTCTGCCGGTCGTGACACGCCAAGGGTACAACGGTGAAATTCGCTTGCTAGTGGCTATCAACCAAAGCGGGCAACTCACCGGGGTGCGGGTGACTCACCACCAAGAGACGCCAGGGCTTGGCGATGATATCGAGCGGTCACGCAGCGACTGGATCACGTCATTCGACGGCCTAAGCCTCGAGAGCCTGCCCCCAAGCGGCTGGGCCGTGAGCAAAGAGGGTGGCGAATTCGATAGCTTTACCGGCGCAACGATTACGCCAAGGGCCGTCATTAACGCCGTTTATGAGGCGCTGCGCTACTATCAGCGCGAACTCGCTCAACAGGAGCCCACGCCATGAGCCAGTGGACACAGCTTGCCCGAGAAGGGCTTTGGTCGAATAACCCAGTGCTGGTGCAGCTACTGGGACTTTGCCCGCTGCTGGCCGTCAGCGCCACGGTGGTGAATGCGCTGGGCTTGGCGCTGGCCACACTGCTGGTCTTGGTAGGGGCCAGCACAACAATCTCACTCATTCGCCATCAGGTGCCTAGCGCCGTGCGGCTCCCCGCGTTTGTGATGGTAATTGCCGCCTTTGTGACCTGCGCCGAGCTGTTAATGGCCGCGTTTGCTTACTCGCTTTACCAAATTTTGGGGATTTTCATCCCGCTCATCGTAACGAACTGCGCCATTTTGGGCCGTGCGGATGCGTTTGCCTCTCGCCAACCCGTGCTGCCTGCCGCCGTCGATGGGCTGATGATGGGGCTGGGCTTTGGTGCGGTATTAGTGCTGATGGGCGCGATCCGCGAGCTGGTGGGCCAAGGAACGCTGTTTAGCGACATGGCGATGCTGTTTGGGCCGGTTGCCGCTCACTGGCAGATCACCCTGGTGGCGGATTACCAGTTTCTCTTTTTCATCCTGCCCCCCGGCGCGTTCTTCGTGGCAGGGCTTCTGATCGCGCTAAAAAACGTGCTGGATCAGCGTCGTGCTGCCCGCGCTCGGCCCGTCGACGTCGCACCGCGAGCCGAGCGCCGTGTGCGGGTCACCGGCACTATTAAATAAGCACCATTCAATAACCAAGAGAACACGCCATGAATGCTCAAAAGCGTCATGAGATATTTGCGCGCCTTCAGGCGGAAAACCCGCACCCGACTACCGAACTCAACTGGAGCACGCCATTCGAGCTGTTGGCCGCGGTCTTGCTCTCCGCTCAAGCCACGGATGTAGGCGTCAATAAAGCAACGGCCACCCTCTTTCCGGTCGCCAATACGCCCGAGGCCATCATTGCGCTGGGCATCGATGGACTGAAGCAGCACATCAAAACCATTGGGCTCTTCAACACCAAGGCAGAGAATCTGATGAAAACCTGCCACCTGCTGGTCAACCAACATGGTGGCGAAGTGCCCAACACTCGCAAAGCGCTGGAAGCGCTGCCCGGCGTCGGGCGTAAAACGGCTAACGTGATTCTGAATACCGCCTTTGGCCAACCCACCATTGCGGTAGATACGCATATTTTTCGCGTGTCGAACCGCACCGGTATCGCCAAGGGTAAAGACGTCGTCGAGGTCGAGCAGAAGCTGTTGCGCCACGTGCCCAGCGTGTTCAAACAAGATGCCCACCACTGGCTGATTTTACACGGGCGATACACCTGCATTGCGCGAAAACCTCGTTGCGGCAGCTGCATCATCGAAGATCTGTGCGACTATAAAGAAAAGACCGAGCTTGCCTAACGGCATGCCAATGCCAGGACCGCCCCATGCCTAGCCCCGCCGCCCTGCTTCACCGCCAGCCGATTGCCCAACGCATCGACGCGCTACTCGACCTTGCCAAACAGCACGCCGAGCGCTTCTGTAGCCCCGACGCTTGGCTTGCTCGTCAGCGCTACCTGGCACAGCACCCTACGTCGATCGTGGTGATGAAGTGTATGGATGGGCGGATTCACATTCCCCATGCTACCCGCACGCCGCTTGGGATCATTACGCCGTTTCGTAATTTGGGGGGTATTTTTGATCTGGGCTGGCCGTATCTAGGCGAGCTCATCACCGAGTCGGTACTGCAAGCGGCTGACAGTGGCCGCGCCACACTGCTGCTGATTACCTACCACTTCTCTAGCGGTCATCACGCACGCGGCTGCGCCGGGTTCAACTGCGATACCGAGGCTGCCAAAGCCCACGCGTACGCCATAGCTCAGCAAGCGGGAGAGCTGTTTGGTCACGACCATCAGCAGGTGTACCCACTGGTGTGCGGCTTTGAAACCGATAGCGACGCCATGATCCTTCACGGCCAAGGTGGCGAGATGCTCGACATACGCGACTGGATCGACCGCCAAGCGAGTGATTTACCCGCCACGTTAGCCAGCGTTTGCCCCGACATGCCCGATGATATTCAACGGGATCTACTGCCGCTGCTGGTGGGCAACATGGCCCATGTGAGCGAGCTAAGCGGTGTCGCCCGGGCGCTTGAGATTGAACACCGCGAATGGGTTATTTGCATTGGCCGTGGGTTCGATTTCTTGCACCTTCCCAACACCGCGCTGATTATCGGCCCCTACGGCCCGGACTTGGCCGCGCCCATTGCAACCGCCGCAAGCATCATCGACGCCAACATGCGCGCCGGGCGGATTCCCGATGATGGCTTTATGCTGCTGGCCTCCACGCCCTACCAACACAGTGGCGTGGATCGGGCGCGGGCCGCGCTGAAATCACGCTTTTTATCGGATTTTGCCGAGCAGGTAATTCGTCACCATCACCCACGGCTTGCCGAGAAAATGCGTCGCCATACGGCGGTGGTTCACTGGCCCACCCGGCGAATGGATTCATTAGACCCACCTTCCACCAGCAACTGACGGTACGTTTCACGCCAGCTCGGCCACTGCCAGGGCTGCGTATCCAACGGCGCTGGTTGACGATTGGGTTCCAACAGCCACGCGCTCAAGCGCAGGTAGAGCCCCTCTGGTGTGCCATCGTAGCGGTATTGGACGGGGTAAAGTTCAGGAAAGCAGAGCCTATCTGGCACTAGCGGCGTGGCTCCGCGTTGGGCGGCCTCCATGATCGCCAGCCCCTGAAACTCGTGCCAAGTAGTGGACACCGCGATGCCGCCACCGTTGAGCAGCGCGCGGTACTCCGCCTCCGGCTGCGGCCCCCAGCAGATGATATGTTCAGCCAAACGTGCCTCCGCCTCGGCAAAGATCGGCGGCACGTCGCGAAACTGCTGGCCAAGCACCGCCAACTCGAACGGCACCTGCTGCTCGCTGAGTTTGAACAATACCGCGAAGAAGTCCTCCGGGTTTTTGTCATACTCCCAGCGGTGGTTCCAAATCAGCCGCCGTGGGTTTGCGTTGCCAGCAGCGCTAAAGGTAGCAGGCGCCATGGGCACAGGCACCACGCGAGCGCTTTGACGTAACCGTTCTAGCGGTTTAGCCGCCGGTAGATTTTCCGGCATTTTCTTTAAAAAACGCCGCGCACCGTCAAAAAAAGAGTCCCGGTTATAGGCCGTGTTGAACACCAGCACATCCGCCGCCAGTGCCGCATACAGGTTGACCATTTTAGCTTCTACCTGGGGCATCTGATCGCTGGATTCTGGGTAGGCGAACTGATTTTCGTGAAAATAGACGATCTTTCTAGCCCGCCCCAGGTGGGGAAACAGGCCCAGCAAGGTGGCAATATCTACCATGGATGTTGCCAGCACTACATCGTAAGGCTGACTTAATCGCTCATACTCTTTTAACCACCAGCTCAACGGGTTACCGCGAATGCGCCAAGAGAAGTGGCGTGGCGGCAGACTGAGCAGCGTCCAGTCCACGTCGGTGACTTCGGCCATCAGGCTGTTTGCCCAGTAACGGTGGCTAACCGCTTCATAAGCCGATAACAATAAAACGCGCATTATTCTGTCTACCGTGAGAGGTTCTCTGCATACCCCGCATTCGGCCAAGGTCGTCTTGGCCGAATGCCTCATGCTACATACACTTAACTCAACATTTGCCGTCTGATTGATCATCTAACGTCGCTGGGAGAGACCATAATGGCCAACGTATTAGTGGTCGATGATGAGCCCAATATTCTACTGTCGCTTGAGTTCCTCATGTCCCAGGCGGGGCTGACGGTGACCACGGCCGCCGACGGCGAAACGGCACTGCGAAAAATCGCCGAGGCCGCCCCTGACCTTCTGCTCCTGGATATCAGCCTGCCTGGCATCAGCGGCTTTGAAGTGCTCGAACAGCTTCGTCGCGCTGAATCCGAGCGGCATTTACCGGTCATCATGTTAACGGCTCATGGCCGTGAAGTAGAGCGAGAAAAGGGCTTTGCGCTGGGTGCCGATGACTACGTCACCAAACCTTTCTCGACCCAACAGTTGGTCGCAAAAGTCAAAGCATTACTCGTCGAGCGTGCCACATGACCCCCAAAGGACTCCCTAAACGCCAGCGCCTGGTCGGTGTATGGCTACTGCTCAGCGGCGTTAGCCTTTTCGGGGGCGTCCTTTTTGCCGCTTGGTTAGATAGCCAGTTGGCGCTTTCGGGCATGGCGCGTTGGATTCTATGGCTAGGCAGTTTATCAGGCGGTATTACGCTCTTTTCAATAGGCCTGCTGCTAGAGCGCATGCTCTTCACGCCCCTACGTCACCTTCAAGCGCAGTTGGCGCGCTGGGTCGCCAATCCCGATGCCCCAGACGACCACACCGCCGAGGGCTGGTTAACAGGGCTCGGCCCAGACCTTCGCCGGGTCAGCCACCGCTGGCGAGCCGACCGCGCACGGCTTACCACCGCGCATGCAGAAGGCGCGCGCAGTGCCTCGCGTATCCGTCAAGAACTGGAGACGCTGCTCCAGGTACTGGAAACACCGCTACTTCTCTGCGACCGGCATCGGCGTGTGATGCTGTTCAATCAGGCGGCCGAAACATTTTTTGCGGACAATACCGGGCTAGGGTTGGGTAAACGCCTGGACGCTCTGTTGCCGACCGCGACGCTGGCCCATGCCATGACACAACTACCCGACGATGGCTCGCCCCGTGAAATGCTCGCCCCCTGCGGCCAGCGCTGGCTAAAGGTGGTCATTCGCCGGGTACCCGGTAGTGAGCATGAAACACTGGTGACCTGTAGCGATACAACCACCACCTGGAACAATGAAATGGGCGTGCGCGCCGCCCTAAACCGCATGCTTCCTCCATTACGCCAACACGCGGCCAATCTGAGCAGTGCCGCCGACGCATTGCGCCAACTCCCTTGTTCTCAAACGTCACCCGCGCTGCGAACACGTTTCGAGCACGTACTGCACGACGAAAGCCAAGCGCTCAACCAGCGCGTTGCCGAGATCGGAAACCTGTTGGATGACCTTCAGTATCACGGCGAACGCTTGCGGCCCATCTGGTCCAACGATTTTTGGCAATCGCTGGATGAACGTCTCGACCCCGCCCAGCGCTTGATTACACCTATCGGTGTCCCCGCCTGGTTCAAGGGCGACGCCCCCGCCCTCATCGAGCTGTTCGCGTCATTAGTGGAACATTTGCGCTGCCACCTGCCCGCCAGCGGCTTCGAAGGTGAAATGACGCTTTACTCGAAACGCGCCTACGTCGATCTCATTTGGCGAGGGGCGGCCGTGCCTGAAAGCGAGCTCAGCGTCTGGCGCGAATCACCATTGACCACGCTGCCACTCAGCCCCACCGTGGCCGATATACTGCGCCAGCACGCCACCGATATTTGGAGTGTCACCGACAAGGATAAACGCCATGCCAGGCTGCGGCTGCCGCTCCCTGTTATCGCTCAGACGCAAGCGCCAAGAGAAATGGCACCGCCACGCCCGGAGTTCCATGATTTTGGCATCGCGCAGTTACCAGCGCCGGATGACACCTTAGCCAATCGCGCGCTGCGCAGCTTGGAGATCGTAGCATTCGATACGGAAACCACTGGCCTTGAGCTCCGCCGAGGCGATACGGTGATTAGCTTGGGCGCCTGCCGGATCGTCAATGGCCGCTTGCTGGCCAACGATGCGTTCGATCATTTCGTCGACCCCAAACGCACCATTCCTGCTGCCAGCACCGTGATTCACGGGATTACCGATGCGGACGTTGCCGGTGCGCAGCCGCTAAATATCGTGTTGGGCCTCTTTCGAGATTACGTGGGCGATGCCGTCATGCTCGCCCATAACGCCGATTTCGATATGCTAGCCATTAGCGGGCACGGCGTTCATTTCGATATGCCGGTGCTAGACACGCTCCTGCTGTCAAAAGCCCTCGATGAGGCGCTGGATGGTCACGATTTGGATACGCTGGCCAAACGTTACGATTTACGCTTTCCTCCCAATACCCGGCACACAGCATTAGGAGATGCCCGTGTAACGGCGGAGCTTTGGCTGGCACTCTTACCCCGCCTGGAAGCCCGTGGCATCGATACGCTAGACGCGCTATTGGCACTTCAGGCCAATGCCTTCGATAAAGAGGACGCTAGCGCGCCATGACGCCTCCCCACTCTGATCCTCGGCAGCGGGAGAGACGCCTTGCGCTCGTGCTACTTGCCCTCTTCCTGTTCTGCCCCCCTGTCCTGCTTTTGATTGATCGATTGCCCAGCGCGGTAGGCTGGCTGCCGATCTACCTCTTGTTGACCTGGGGGGCCCTCATCGGTCTAGCGGCTTGGCTGGCCGAACGCCCCAAGAGGTCGTGAACCATGCGCAGCGATGGGGTCGTCATTGCTATCGCCTTTGGCTATTTGGCGCTGCTATTTCTGGTGGCCGCATGGGGAGACCGTCGCGCCGAACAGGGTCGTTCGCTCATCAATTCGCCGACCGTTTACGCCTTGTCGATTGCCGTCTACTGTACGGCCTGGACGTTTTACGGCAGTGTTGGCCGCGCCGCACAGTATGGCCCTAGCTTTCTGCTAATTTATCTGGGGCCTACGCTGGCCATGCTGCTGGCCCCGTTTACGCTACGTAAAATGGTGCGCATTGCCGCCCATCAGCGCATTACATCCATTGCCGATTTCATTAGCGCCCGCTACGGCAAAAGCGCTCAACTCGGGGCGTTGGTCGCCCTTCTGGCCTTGATCACCATTACCCCTTACATCGCGCTTCAGCTCAAAGCCATCACGGTGAGTCATGCGGTACTCATGAACTACCCGCTGAGTGCCGACAGCACACTGGACAACGAACGGTTCTGGATGGATCGCTCTTTTTGGATTGCGATGGTATTGGCGCTGTTCATCATTCTGTTTGGCACCCGCCACCTGGATGCCAGCGAACGCCATGAGGGCATGGTGGCAGCCATCGCCGTCGAGTCCGTCGTCAAGCTAGTGGCCTTCCTATCGGTGGGTATGTTCGTCACCTTCCTGCTGTTCGACGGGCCTGCCGCCCTTCTGGCAGACGTCGCCGCAACGCCTGACCTTATCGATAGCATGCGCCTGGAGACGGTGCCGGGAGGTGCCACCGGTTGGGTAGGCATGCTGCTGCTCGCTTTTCTGGCGTTCTTTACTCTACCCCGGCAATTTCAAGTGCTGGTCGTCGAGAACGTGGACGAACAGCATTTGGAACGCGCGAGTTGGCTGTTTCCACTCTATTTGCTATTGATCAACCTGTTCGTGATTCCCATTGCCTTCGCGGGTCTGTTGTTGGGCAAAGGCGACCCGGATAGTTTCGTGCTCACCCTTCCGCTATCCGCAGGTCTGGAGGGACTGCCGCTCTTGGTGTTCATCGGCGGTCTCTCCGCCGCCACCGGCATGGTCATCGTCGAGACCATCGCGCTCTCGACGATGGTCAGTAATCAGCTCGTGATGCCGCTGCTGCTAAGGTTCAAAGGGTGGTACACGGGGCGTGAGGGTCGTTTAGCCGACTGGCTGCTCAACGTGCGCCGCCTGGCGATCGTGGTCATTCTGCTCATGGGCTATCTCTACCATGCATGGATTGGCGACAGCTATAGCCTCGTAACCATCGGACTGGTCTCGTTTGCAGGTGTGGCGCAGTTCGCCCCGGCCCTTTTGATTGGGCTGTATTGGCGTGGAGCCACTCGCCGAGGGGCTACGATGGGGATGTTGGCAGGCTTTATGGTGTGGTGTTACACGCTGCTGCTGCCGGGCTTTGCACAGTCCGGCTGGCTAGAAGCCTCTTTCGTCACACAGGGGCCCTGGGGCATTGGCTGGTTATCCCCGTACGCCCTGCTGGGGCTAAGCGGATGGGATATCTATACACACTCGCTGTTTTGGAGCATGGTGTTGAACGTTGGCTTGCTCATCACTCTTTCTCTCTTCACTCGCCCCACTCCCATGGAGCAGACTCAAGCAGCGCTGTTCATCGAAGCCATGCATGCGCCTCTACCGACGGCGTCACGCTGGCAGGGTCAAACCACCGAAGGCGCTCTTTACGCACTCTTGGTGCGCTTTTTGGGCCATGGAGCAACGCACCGCGTATTTACCGCCCCGTATGCCTCCTTGGAAAGGTCAGATGCCCACCAGCGCCCCGCGTCAGGAGCCCTGATCACCCGTGCGGAACAGGCGTTGGCCGGGTCACTCGGCAGTGCGTCTGCCAGCGTATTGATCCATTCCGTGTTGCGCGGTGAAGCGTTGGACATGGCGTCGGTGCTAACGATTCTCGACACGACCTCCCAGGCATTGGAGTACAACCGTCGACTGGAGCAGAAGTCTCAAGAGCTAGCTCGGGTCGGTGAGGAACTACGCAGCGCCAACGAGCGGTTGCAAGAAGTAGATCGCATGAAGGATGAGTTCGTTGCAATGGTGAGTCACGAGTTGCGTACCCCACTGACGTCCATCCGCTCGTTTGCCGAAATATTACGCGATACTCCCGACATCGAAGCAGACAAACGGCAGCAGTTTCTGCGCATCATGGTGCTGGAGAGTGAGCGTCTATCTCGCCTGATCGATGAAATTCTGGATTTGGCACGACTTGAGAGTGGACGCCTTTCCCTCAAACCCATCCCCGTCGATTTAATGCATATCGCCAAGCAGAGCAGCCAAGCACTGGCACGGCTTCACGCCGATCAGGGTATCGATGTCGAGTGGGTGACTGACGTATCCATCGCCATGGTCATGGCCGACCCAGACAGGCTCGAACAAGTCATCATCAATCTGTTGGAAAACGCACGCAAGTTTGCCGACCCCGACCATCCGATCGTACGGTTACACATTTATGCGACAGATCACGCTGTTTGCTTGAGCGTTGAAGATAATGGGCCCGGCATTCCTGTCGACGAACGTGACAACGTCTTTGAAAAGTTTTATCAGTTGAAATTGGCCAAGCGTAAACAGGCAGACCAACGACCTAAAGGGAGCGGTTTAGGCTTACCCATTAGCCGCGCCATTATTCATCACTTGGGTGGTAAACTTTGGGTTGACACTTCAGCGTTAGGTGGCGCTGCCATTAAGCTATCGCTTCCTCGCCATACCGTTTAAGTGAATAATTGTGCCATTCAACGCATTGTGACTCAATGTAACTAGCGCCTATCAGCGCTTTTACGCTATTCTTCGCGGCCTCGCACGTTTTCCCCCTGACAGTCGGAGCAGCGGCACTATGCAAGGGTCAGCGCAAGAAGAGACCAGTACCGGCCATTACACCATCGCTATCCAGCCTATCGTCAACGCCCAGCTACACCATGTGGCTGATGAGCTGCTCTATCGTGGCGATTTTTCGGCTGGCACTGCCGCCGTCTTTGATGATGTGCAAGCCACCGCACGCGCCTGCGCTGTTGCCATCTATGAAATTGGATTGGATAAACTGTGCGGTCAGCGAAAACTCTTTATTAATGCCTCCGGGGAGTGGTTACTAAGCCCGGATCTTGACGGTTTGCCAAAAGAGCAAATCGTGATCGAAGTGCTTGAAGACACGGCCGTGAGTGATGCACTTTTAACAGCGTTACGTCAGTTAAAAACCCAAGGCTATACATTGGCCCTGGATGATTTTGAACTTACCGACGCCAATCGATCATTATTGGCCTTGGCAGATATTATTAAGTTCGATATTTCGACTGGGCTTCCGAAGGCACTCATTCAACGTCTTTATCAAGATGGTTATACGCTGTTGGCCGAACGCGTAGAAACCTACGAAGAGTTTGAACAGTGTAAAGCACTGGGATTTAGCTTATTTCAAGGTTATTTTTATCAGCGCCCACAGGTACAAACGACAAAAACCCAGCGACACAGCACGTCACGTGCCAATCAAATGCAGCTACTTGCTCAGCTCTACAGTGATAAAGTGCGCCTGCCGGCGCTGAGCACGCTCATTGCTCGCGACCCATATTTATTGAACGCCGTCTTCAAGCGCGCCAACTCGGCAGGAAAGGCCTCTCAGCGTCCTGCCTACAAGCTGATGGACTGCATTCACATCATTGGCTTGAAAGAGCTACGTACATTGGTATCGATCGTGATGCTCGCGGGGAATAATCCTGCTAGTAAAATCAACCTCACCAGCGGATTAACGCGTGCATTCGCGTGCGAAGCGCTCGCAGAACAGCGTGGATTAGACGAGGAAGAAGGCTTCATTGCCGGACTCTTTTCGCATATGCCGGTCATTTTGGGTATCGACCTCGATGCAATGCTGCAAGAACTGCCGCTGAGCCAAACGATCCATCAAGCCCTCACTTTGCGTCAGGGCCGACTCGGCCGACTGCTCACCGATATCGAAGCAAGCGAACAAGGCAGCACGAGCTCCGATGTGCCTGCAGAGTTGATGCTGCAGGCGGCAGCTGAAGCACGGGCCTTGATGGACACGCACATTAGCTAGAGGATTGGCTCTCGCGGCGAGGGTCGGGGTCGAACATCGCATCGCCTACTTCATCGATATAGCGTTGCGCCTTCGACACCATCAAGGCGTCGCACGCGTCACGCCCAGGCAGCATATCGGAACGCTCGAAGCGGTGCTCCTGAGCGCCCCCTTGGCTATCGGGTTTGCGTATCCAGCCGCTAACACGGTACTGGCCACTTTGGTGATCAGGCTGTGAGACGATGAGATACTCTTTATACTCCACCGGCTCAGCGGCCTTGGTGCCTGTGCTCGCCTCACCACTGCCTTGCGCGCCAAACAGCCCTGACAGCAATTTTTTAAACATACCGACTCCTGTCCGTCACGCGGTGGCCAGCTTAGCACTGGCCACCGTCGAACGTTAGCTCTGCTGACGGCCTTTACCTGCGGCGATACGCAGCCGCAGTGCATTCAGTTTGATGAAGCCTTCGGCGTCTTTTTGGTTGTAAGCGCCCGCGTCGTCTTCGAATGTTGCGATAGACTCATCGAACAGGGACTGCTCGGACTTGCGCCCCACCACGGTCGCGTTACCTTTGTACAGCTTCATGCGCACCACACCGGAGACACTCTTCTGCGTCTCGTCAATGGCCGCTTGCAGCATACGGCGCTCCGGGCTCCACCAGTAACCGTTATAGATCACTTCAGCGTATTTGGGCATGAGCTGGTCTTTGAGGTGGGCCTCTTCGCGATCCAGCGTCAGTGATTCGATAGCGCGGTGGGCACGCAGCATGATCGTTCCCCCCGGCGTTTCATAACAGCCGCGCGACTTCATACCTACATAGCGATTTTCGACGATATCCAGACGACCGATACCGTTGTCACCACCCAACTTATTGAGCTTTTCAAGCACTTCGTGCGGCTTGAGCGCTTCGCCGTCGATGGCCACGATGTCGCCTTTCTCGAACGTCAGCTCAACGTAGGTGGGCTGCTCTGGCGCGGCTTCCGGTGAAACGCTCCAGCGCCACATGTCCTCTTCGGCTTCGGCCCACGGATCTTCCAAAATGCCGCCTTCGTAGGAGATGTGCAGCAGGTTGGCATCCATGGAGTAGGGAGATTTCTTCTTCTTGTTGGAGAAATCCACCGGGATGTTGTGCTCTTCGCAGTAAGCCATCAGCTTCTCGCGGGACGTTAGGTCCCACTCGCGCCATGGCGCGATGACCTTGACGCCAGGCTTGAGCGCGTAGCCACCCAGCTCGAAACGCACCTGATCGTTACCTTTACCCGTTGCGCCGTGGGAGATGGCATCGGCGCCGGTTTCGTTAGCGATTTCGATCAGGCGCTTGGCGATCAGCGGGCGAGCAATGGAGGTGCCCAGCAGGTACTCACCTTCATAGATGGTGTTGGCACGGAACATCGGGAAAACGTAGTCACGCACGAACTCTTCGCGCAGGTCTTCGATGTAAATCTCTTTCACGCCGAGAGCCTGGGCTTTAGCACGGGCGGGCTCGACTTCTTCACCTTGACCGATGTCGGCAGTAAAGGTCACTACCTCGCAGTTGTAGGTCTCTTGCAACCACTTAACGATAACGGACGTGTCCAGGCCGCCTGAGTACGCCAGCACAACCTTTTTGACATCGGACATTCTTTGCTCCTTGTAAAAAGCAGTTCACCAAAAGGGGCAGCGCCCGTCAGCGCTACCGGTTATTCAAACTGAGAGTATAGCGTTCTCAATGCTCAGCGAATACCATCAACGACGCCTTAGGGGTAAAGCTGCTAGAATCACCCCAACCGTAGCGGCAACTGACACCGCTAACCCTGACCGACTACTCGCTTTACTAAGGAGAGCTGCATGAGCGAGGCAATTGCCCGCGAATTGATGGCCCAGCGTTTTCGCAGTTATTTACCGGTTGTCATCGATTTGGAGACGGGTGGGTTCAATGCCCAGACGGATGCCGTATTAGAGATTGCAGCGGTCACACTCACCATGGACCCCGATGGCAATTTACTGCCTGATGCCACCTATGCGTATCATATCCACCCCTTCGAGGGCGCTAACGTCGAACAGTCGGCGCTAGACTTTACAGGCATCAATTTGGATGACCCGCTTCGGCGCCAGGTGGCGTTGAGCGAAGCTGAAGCACTGGGTGAAATTTTTCGGCCCATTCGTAAGTCGTTGAAGGCACACGGCTGTTCGCGGGCGATTCTCGTCGGCCACAATGCCGCTTTCGACCACGGTTTTTTAAACGCGGCGGCCAACCGCTGCAACGTCAAGCGCAACCCGTTCCACCCTTTCTCCAGTTTCGATACGGCAACGCTGGCCGGTTTCGTGTATGGGCAAACCGTGCTCGCTAGAGCTTGCCGCGCCGCGGGGATCGAGTTCGACAATAAAGCGGCCCACTCGGCGCGCTACGACACCGAACGCACGGCCGAGCTGTTTTGCGCCATGGTCAACCGTTACAAAGATCTCGGCGGCTGGCGACTAGCGCAGCGTGAGCAGGCATTGGATGGGGGCGATGAGTAATCCTTACCATCGCCCCCTTGAAACAGCATGTAATGCAGCAGAAATGGCTTTACGCTAAACTTTGCGTCGCTTACGAGCGCTTGGCTCGCAGCGCGACGTAAAGGTGCGCTTGCGACGTACCGGCAAGCAAAGGAGTGACCGCTTGCCGTCAACAACGATGAAACCAACCGTTTTCAGGAGATGAGACGTTTCCATGGCCCAGCATAATGCCTTTTACGCCCAGTCCGGTGGCGTTACCGCCGTCATCAATGCCAGCGCCTGCGGCGTTATCGAAGCTTGCCGGCAAGCCCCCGACCAAATCGGCAAGGTGTATGCCGGCCATAACGGCATTATTGGTGCGCTGACGGAAGATCTGATCGACGTCACCCAAGAGAGTGATGAGGCCATCGCTGCGCTTCGTCATACGCCGGGTGGCGCCTTTGGTTCCTGCCGCTACAAGCTGAAGGACATCGACACTCACCGCGCCCAGTACGAGCGCCTGATCGAGGTCTTCAAAGCACACGATATCCGCTATTTCTTCTATAACGGCGGCGGCGACAGTGCCGATACCTGCCTAAAAGTTTCTCAGCTCTCCGAAAAACTGGGGTATCCGCTGACGGCCATTCACGTTCCCAAAACCGTCGATAATGATCTACCTATTACCGACAACAGCCCTGGTTTCGGCAGCGTCGCGAAATACATTGCCACGTCGACACGTGAAGCATCGCTGGATATCGCCTCCATGTGCGCCACCTCCACTAAGGTGTTTGTGCTGGAAGTCATGGGTCGCCATGCGGGCTGGATCGCTGCCGCCGGCGGTTTGGCAGGTGACGGGGAAGGCGAGCCTCCGCACTTGATCATTTTCCCGGAAGTCTCTTTCAACCGTAAAGCGGTCATGGCGCGGGTGGATGAAAGCGTCAAGAAATACGGTTACTGCGTAATCGTCGTGTCCGAAGGCGCGCGTTATGAAGATGGCACCTTCCTGGCAGATGCAGGTAATACCGACGCCTTCGGCCACCGCCAGCTGGGCGGCGTTGCGCCTACCTTGGCCGGCATGATCAAGCAAGATTTAGGTTATAAATACCACTGGGCAGTGGCCGATTATCTGCAGCGTGCAGCGCGCCACTTAGCGTCCAAAACCGACGTTGAGCAAGCCTATGCGGTGGGTCGTGAAGCGGTAACGCTGGCACTGGCAGGCAAAAACTCCATGATGCCTGCGATCCGCCGCATTTCACAAAGCCCTTACCAGTGGGACGTGATCTCTGCGCCGCTGTCGCAAATCGCGAACCAAGAGAAGTTCATGCCCCGCGACTTCATCAGCGAGAGCGGCTTCGATATTACCCAAGCGTGCCGTGACTACCTTTCGCCGCTCATTCAGGGTGAAGACTTCCCGCCCTTCGAGAATGGCCTACCCAAAGTCGCTAAGCTCAAACTGACGAAAGTAGAGCAAAAATTGCCTAAATTCACACTGTAACGCCTGCTGGCGGCCGACGCTCAAGGGGCGATGATGCCGTCATCGCCCCTTTTTAATGGCAAGCCTGATGACTGGTGGATATGCGCTCGGCAGGTGCCCTAACGCAGTAGCCAAGACAGCACCAGTAGTAATAGCAAAATACCCGCCACACCTTGCCAAAAGCGTCGAGACTCCGTGCGCGGCTCCTCGCGCTGAGGAAGCCGTCCTAGCGGAATCCGTAGTGCATGGAGAAATTCTGACATACGCCTAAAACGCAGCGGCCGCTGGGGATCCAGCGCTCGTCGCAACGCGTCATCCAGCGCAGGCGTTATTTCCGGATTGGTCGTACGGGCGCTACGGTAACTGAGCTCTTCTAAATCGGTATGACAACGCAGTTTGTTTGGCGTCAGCGTGTAGGGTAACGCACCGGTCAGCAGCCAATAGACCGTGGATGCCAGCGAGTACTGATCACTGCGTCGGCCCACGCTGTCGCCTAAGGCGTATTCGGGGGCAGTATGCTCGTTAAAACCGATTTGACGAAGCAGCTCACCCGAATGACGGTGACCATCGACCTCGCGCATGTGACAGGCGCTGAAGTCGGCCAGCACCACTTTGCCATGCTGATCGATCAGCACGTTGTCTGGGGCGATTTGCTGATGGATGATATCGCGATGATGCAGGGCTTGGACGGCCTTACCTAGCTGATTGGCGATATCCAAACGCTGAATGAGGCTCGCCTGGGGATGTCGCTCGGCCCAATGGCGCAGCGTCTCGCCTTCCACGTTCTGCATGAGGTAGTAGAGGTAGCGACGCGGACGAGAAGGCTCCATGACTTTGACCACGAAGGGAGAGTTCACCCGTTCGACCACCCACTGCTGCAGAAGAAAGTGCTCCAGGTAGGCATTGCGCAGCGATAGCTCCGGACTCGGCGCTTTCATCACCATCACCCGATCGCTGTGCACGTCGCGTACGCGGTACACCCTCGACTGCGCATTGCGGGATAGCACCGCCTGCACTTCCAAACCATCCAAACGCTCGCCGGGTGTCAGTTCCGGAGGAATCGGCAAATCACCGTACAGCAAGTTGGGATGGTCGGAGGCCTCCTCCGGCAACTCGTCGATACGAAGCAGCTGAAAGCAAAATTGATCGCCCCCGTAGCCCCGCTCTTGAGCACGCTGCTTCGCCTCGCTCGCCAAACGCTCGCAGGCGGCATCCAGATCGCTGGCATCTTGACGAATGAGACGCACGTAGTCCGAAGGCATTAGCGTCCCGCGCACCGCTTGGGTGGTGAACACGAAAAGATCGCCCTGCTTCAGCGCCAGATGGGTGTAGTCGATGTCGACACTGCCATCCATCCCCAGCGCGCGTGAGGGGTAGCGATACCCGCCCACATCGGTCACGTGGTCACGGGTCAACTGTTCGAACTCAGCCCCTCGCAAGCGAAACACCAGCGTATCGCCCATGTGGAAGAGATGACCCTCGCGGCCTAAAAACACCATGGCAGAGAGCGACGAGACAAAACTCCCCTCTTTGACATGCTGGCTTTGGCTGTAGCACCAGCTATTCAAGGCACGCAGCACGCGAGTGGCCGATGTTTTGGTGTCCCAATGATCTGGCGTCGAGTAGTAATCCGCAAGAAACCCACGCACGCTCAAGTCCCCCGCCTGTTTCGCCATGGTATTGCGAGAGATCGAGTCACTAATCACCGCACAGCCGCCCTTCACTTTCAACAGTGGCGCTTCCGGCAGACGCACCGACATCGAGCTGCGGTGCTGCCGCCGCTCCGGGGCAACGAACGCTTGACCATAACTAATTAGTAACTGGGCGTGCGCCAACTCATCCTCCTAGGCTTACGGCTCACCATCGCAACGACATCTTAGGAACCTCTGACGGCCCTGGCTACCACGGGGGCTATCATACACGCTGGCAACGCGAAGCGATGCCCACCAAACGTCGCGAACGGTGCAAAATCCCCTGTCCGCCTCTCATGGCGCCAGCGCATGAAGGGCGATTCTCCTTGCCGCTTTAACCGGCCAAGCGCGTAACGATGATTTTCTACCGCGTCCACCCCTTAAGTGCCAAACACCTATGTCGCATTGGTAATCTATCGACCATGTTCGTATAATTCTCCACCATTAATGCAATGCATCAACTGCTTAGTGACTGTGCTCTACAGTCGGTAAGAAAAGCCAAGCCAAGGAACCAACGATGAACTTTGATAACATCCCCGCTGGAAAGGATCTGCCCAACGATATCTACGTGGCGATTGAAATTCCTGCAAACCACGCGCCGATTAAGTATGAAATCGACAAAGACATGGGTGCCCTCCTCGTTGACCGTTTCATGGCCACGCCCATGTTCTATCCGGCCAACTACGGCTTTATCCCTCACACACTGGCAGACGACGGTGACCCCCTAGACGCGCTGGTGGTTACCCCTCACCCGGTCGCGCCCGGCAGTATCATTCGCGCTCGTCCCGTTGGCATTCTGAACATGACCGACGAAGCCGGTGAAGATGCCAAGCTGGTCTGCGTACCGCACCCCAAACTCTCGACGCTGTATGACGACGTTCAGGAAGTCACTGACCTTCCTGAACTGCTTCGCCAGCAGATTGCTCACTTTTTCGAGAACTACAAAGACCTCGAAAAAGGCAAGTGGGTGAAAGTCGAGTCGTGGGAAGGCGTCGAAGCCGCCCGTAAGGCCATCGAAAAGTCGGCGGCTGCTTACAAAAAAGCGTAAACCTTGCCGTAACGCCGATGTTAAAGGCCGCCTTATGAGGCGGCCTTTTGCGTTTTGATTAACGGTGCAGGAAGCACCGCGTCACGTCACCGCAGACAGTACGCTCCCTGTGGCAACTGCGCTATCCTGCCCAGTGGCACCCTTTTGATACGACTGCGTAAGGATACTCCGTGTTACTCATGCGACGTTATGCTCTGTTTTTTTTACTGTGCTGGCTGCCCGTTATTGCCCATGGGCAGTGGTTTTCCTCCAGCAACGACAGTGATTTCTTGCCGGTCATGGAGGCCTTTCAGCCGAGCGCATGGCACGACGGGGAAACCTTGAGCATCGGCGTCGACATCGCCGATGCGTACTATCTCTATCGTCACCAGCTGTCGGTGACCAGCCAGCAACCCGAGATTGAGCTGGGTACCCCAGAGATTCCGCAGGGCACCTTCACCACGGATGAGTTCATGGGGGACGTGTACGTTTTCCGCGATCGCGTGGTTTTCGACGTTCCGCTCAGTGAGCCATCTAGTGGACCCATCGAGATCGAACTGACCTTTCAAGGGTGCGCCGATGCAGGATTGTGCTATCCACCTGAGCGCATCACACTTGAAGCCGCAGAAGCATCACCGCCCAGCGCCTTTGCCAATTGGCAAAATGAAAGTGCTCAGAGCGCACCAAATCAAACAAGCATGGGTGGACCTGCCTCAAGCAGCGCAGCCACTCAATCGGGAGAGAACACTGGCTTCTCCGCACCGCAAAGTGAAGATAGCAAATTCAGCGCGCTGATTAGCGATGCCAGTCTACCGCTCACCCTAGGACTCTTTTTGCTCGCGGGCATTGGGCTCACCTTTACACCCTGCGTGCTACCGATGATTCCTATTCTGTCGTCCATAGTGGTTGGCCAAAATCCCACCAAGCCCCGTGCTTTTATACTGTCAGCCAGCTATGTACTCGGCATGGCCATTACCTATGCCTTGGTGGGGGTGCTAATGGGGCTATTTGGTGCGGGGCTAAACCTCCAGGCACATTTACAGTCCGCTCCTGTTTTAATTGCGTTCGCCCTACTGTTTACTCTGTTCGCTTTGGCGATGTTTGGCGCTTTTGACCTGCGCATGTCCCCGCGAATCGCTAGCAAAGTCGATGCGTGGCAAGCCCGTGCTCAGCGCAGCGGCCCGCTGGGCTTGGCAGTGGCGGGTGCGCTGTCAGTGCTAGTGGTATCTCCTTGTGTAACAGCTCCGCTAGCAGGCGCCTTGGTATTTATCTCCTCTACTGGGGATGCCGTCATGGGGGGCGCGGTATTGTTTGCGCTGGGGCTCGGCATGGGGCTTCCTTTATTGCTCGTGGGCACCTTTGGGGCCACTCTGCTCCCCCGCTCAGGCGGCTGGATGAATGGCGTCAAAATTGCTTTCGGTTTGCTGTTACTGGGCGTAGCGATTTGGATGATTGAGCGCTTAATTGCGCCATCAATCTCTCTTCTGCTGTGGGCGGCCCTAGCAATCGGTAGTGCCCTCACCCTTGGCGCACTGAATACATCGCCCTCTCACGGTTGGGCAAAAGCCCGGCAAACGGCGGGATTAATGCTGTTGGCCTGGGGGGTAGCACTAGTGTTGGGCGCCGCTCAAGGAAGCAGTAACCCTTTGCGACCGCTATCGGTGACCACTTCTGGTACAGGTGAAACCGCTACCACTCCGGTCTTTGAAGAAGTCGACAGTCTCAGCGCACTTCAGTCTGAGTTGGAGCAAGCCTCTCAAGCAGGGAAGCCCGTGTTTGCCCACTTTACGGCAGACTGGTGCATCTCTTGCAAACTCATGGAGAGAGACGTCTATCCAGACCCACACGTGTCAGAGGCATTGAACGATTTCCAACTCATTGCGGTCGATGTGACAAAGACCGATGCACAGAGCCGCGAGTTGCTTGAGCACTTCCAGCTCTTTGGCCCTCCCAGCCTGCTACTCTTTGACGGGGGTAATGAAGTTCGCGACGCGCGCATTCAGGGTGAGATCACCGCGACAGCACTGGTCGAGCATTTAGAGGCTTTCAAGCGTTGGCAGCAGAGCTAAGTCGTCCGATTAGCCGTCGCTCACGCAGACCTAATGCTTTCGAACACTTTTTGTGACACCGTGTCGCGATCGTCGTCAAACGGTTGTTTAAGTCGCAAAATTCGCACCCTCAATGGCTGCCACTGGACAGTGACTGAGTTTTTCGGCAAACTCCGCAGCCATATTTGCTAAAAAACTCATCTTTTAGCGTTGAGTTTGGGGTAACGTTCGACATCGTGCCTCGTTCTCTCAATTTTTAAATTTGGTTTACTGCGCTTGAGAGCGCCACGTCACGCGGGCTTATTTCGCTTGCGGCGTGCTACTTTGATCAACGTTTGGGGCCCTACGAATGGATATTCGCAAAGTTAAGAAACTGATCGAGCTGCTGGAAGAGTCCAACATCAGCGAAATCGAAATTCAGGAAGGTGAAGAGTCGGTTCGTATTAGCCGTCACCCCAACGGCGGTGCTTGGCAGCCGCAGCCGATGCCACAGTACGCACAGCCGGCACCGGCAGCTCCTCAAGCGCCGGTCGCCACGGCTCCCGCCGATGCAGAACCTCAGGGCGCTAGTTACCGTGGTGAAGCGGTCAACTCTCCTATGGTAGGCACTTTCTATCGCAGTCCGGCGCCGGGTGCCAAAGCCTTCGTTGAAGTGGGCGACACCGTGAAGCAAGGCGATACCGTTTGTATCGTCGAAGCCATGAAAATGATGAACCAGATTGAAGCCGACCGCGACGGCGTGGTCGAGGCCATCCTAGTGGAAGATGGCGAGCCGGTGGAATTCGATCAGCCCATGATCGTCCTCGCTTAATCTTTCATATCAACACGGGTGGATTCTCCCATGCTGGACAAGGTACTTATCGCAAACCGCGGCGAGATTGCCCTTCGTATCTTACGCGCCTGCAAAGAGCTAGGGATCAAAACCGTAGCGGTTCACTCCAAGGCAGACCGCGAATTGATGCACGTTCGCCTTGCCGATGAAGCCGTTTGTATCGGCCCTGCCTCGTCGGCGCAGTCGTACTTGAACATTCCTGCGCTGATCAGTGCCGCAGAAGTGACGGACTCGAGCGCCATTCATCCCGGCTATGGTTTTCTCTCGGAGAACGCTAATTTCGCCGAACAGGTAGAGCGCTCAGGCTTCACCTTCATTGGCCCGCGCGCCGAGACCATTCGCCTGATGGGCGATAAAGTCAGCGCCATCGAAGCCATGAAAGTTGCTGGCGTTCCCACGGTACCTGGCTCCGACGGTCCTCTGGGCGACGATGATGCGACGAATCTGGCCACTGCACGTCGTATTGGTTACCCAGTGATCATTAAAGCGGCAGCGGGTGGCGGCGGCCGAGGTATGCGTGTCGTTCATACCGAGGGCCACTTGCTTTCTGCCATTACCGTGACGCGCACCGAAGCCCATGCGGCCTTCGGCGATGGCACCGTGTATATGGAGAAGTTCCTCGAAAAGCCGCGCCATGTCGAAGTACAGGTGCTGGCTGACGGCCAGGGCAACGCCATTCACCTTTATGACCGCGACTGTTCGTTGCAGCGCCGCCACCAGAAAGTATTGGAAGAAGCGCCCGCTCCGGGCATCGACCCCGACGCCCGCGCCAAAGTGCTCGAAGCCTGCCGTCAGGCGTGTATCGAGATCAACTACCGGGGCGCGGGTACCTTCGAATTCTTGTATGAAGACGGTGAATTCTTCTTCATCGAGATGAACACTCGTGTTCAGGTCGAGCATCCGGTCACGGAGATGGTCACCGGCGTCGATATCGTCAAGGAACAGCTGCGTATTGCGTCCGGCTTACCGCTGTCGATTCGCCAGGAAGACGTGAAGCTAAATGGCCACGCGTTCGAGTGCCGTATCAATGCAGAAGATGCACGCACCTTCATGCCTTCTCCCGGTAAAGTCACGCTGTTCCATGCCCCCGGCGGCTTGGGCGTTCGTATGGACTCTCACCTATACACCGGCTACACCGTGCCGCCGCACTACGACTCCCTGATTGGAAAGCTGATTACCTGGGGCGCCGATCGCGACATCGCTTTGACACGCATGCGCAACGCGCTGGACGAACTGCTGGTCGAAGGCATCAAGACCAATATCGATCTTCAGAAAGACTTGGTACGCGATAGCTATTTCCGCCAGGGCGGTGTCAATATTCACTACCTGGAAAAGAAGCTCAGCAGCTAACCGCTGGGTAGCCATGATGCCCGCCTTTCGGCGGGCATTTTCGTGGAATGGCCAACGCCTATCCACCGCGTTTTTCGTATAAAAGTTCGCGCTAGTTTCCTTATTCCCTACTCGCCGTGGAGACCCCCATGCCCTGGCTGCAATTAAAAGCACACGTCGCCCCTGAGCAGGCCGATCTTCTCGAAGAGCTACTTCTCGAAGAAGGCGCGACGGCCATTGGCCTGCAGGATGCCCACGACGACCCCGTCTTCGAGCCCGAGCGCGGCACCACACCGCTGTGGCAAGACACCATACTGACGGGCCTTTATGATGATCTAGACGGTATCGATGGCATGCTGAGTCGCATTGAAGCCGCTTGGTCGGAGCAAGTGCCCGGAGAGCCATGCCCTACCATCGAATACGAGCTGCTGGCGGATCGAGACTGGGAGCGGGAGTGGATGGATGACTTCACGCCACTTCGCATGGGCGAACGGCTATGGATCGTGCCGAGTTGGCATGAGCCGCCCGAGGCAGGTGCCGTCAATCTGATCCTTGATCCCGGCCTTGCGTTTGGTACCGGCACTCATCCGACTACCGCGCTGTGCCTGGAGTGGCTGGACGGATTAGCCGTGAGCAACGAGCTAGAGGGCAAAGCCGTGCTGGATGTAGGCTGCGGATCTGGCATTCTCGCCATTGCTGCGCTGAAATTGGGCGCCACCCATGCCGACGGCACGGACATCGACCCTCAGGCGCTGCAAGCCAGCCGAGATAACGCCGAGCGCAATGCCATCGGTGAGGAGCAGTTCGCGCTCTACTATCCTGAGCAGTTGTCAGGCGGCCCCTATCCTATCGTCACGGCCAACATTTTGGCAGGCCCGTTAGTCGAGCTAGCGGGCATGATTGCCGGGCATGTCGCTCCCGGTGGGCGTATCGCGCTCTCCGGCATACTGGCCAACCAAGCCACGGACGTTCTGAACGCCTATGAAGCGCAAGGACTCTACATGGATGAGCCGACCCTGCGGGAGGGGTGGGTACGCTTGACAGGTCGACGCCCCGCATAAAATCGGAATTGGCCTTCAATCCCTCGTCGAGTAGGCGTATCATACGCCCCCTTGAAACGTCCTACTCGTCGCTTTCATGCCTACCAAAGTGCACCGCAATGACTCTGATGACTACGTCGCCACCTGCGATTGGGCCCTACCAACTGCCTAACCCGGTCATGCTGGCCCCGATGGCGGGTGTCACCGACCGCCCATTTCGCCAGCTTTGCCGCCGCTTGGGCGCTGGCTGGGTCGTGGGCGAAATGGTCACGTCGGACCCTTCACTTTGGCACACACGCAAATCGCAGCTACGCATGGACCACCAGGGCGAACCCGGCCCACGTGTCGTGCAGATCGCCGGGGGCGATGCCGAGATGTTGGCCCAAGCCGCGAAACTCAATGCCGAGTTAGGTGCCCAGATCATCGACATCAATATGGGGTGTCCCGCTAAAAAGGTCTGCAATAAGGCCGCAGGGTCTGCTCTAATGCGCGATGAGGCTCTCGTTGCCGACATTTTGGATGCCGTGGTACGTGCCGTCGACATTCCCGTCACGCTCAAGATACGCACTGGCTGGTGTGCCGCGTCCAACAATGCGCTGCACATTGCCAAACTGGCGGAGTCCGCAGGCATTCAAGCGCTGGCCGTTCATGGCCGTCATCGTGAACAGCGCTATACTGGTGAAGCCGAGTACGACACGATTGCCGACATCAAATCGCAGCTCACGATCCCTGTCATCGCCAACGGCGACATCACCTCTCCTGAAAAAGCCGCCTACGTACTGCGCTACACCGGCGCTGATGCGGTGATGGTGGGCCGTGGGGCGCAAGGGAATCCGTGGATTTTTCAGCAAATCACGCATTACTTGACGCATGGTGAACGGCTCCCGGCACCCAGTTTGGCAGAGCGCTGCCGCGTACTGCTAGAGCACCTGCAGGCACTGCATGACTTCTATGGCGATACCATGGGGGTGCGCATCGCGCGTAAGCACGTCGGCTGGTATCTCAATGACGATCCGCGTTTTAGTGACACCGAACAGCGCACGCTCAAGCAGCAGTTCAACGCCCTGTCCTCGCCTGACGCGCAGTTTGACTGGATTCATAACGCCATGACCCACGACGCCCCTCAGCGTCTGTTAGCCAAAGGAAGCCATGCAGCATGACTGAACGCGACCTGCTCTCCAGCGAACGCTCCTCACGACTCTCTGGCACGCTAGCAGACCCTTCCGCCAGCGCGCAGCCCCAGCCCCTGCGCGAAGCCGTCGAGACCGCCATGCGTCGTTACTTCGAGCATCTCGATGGCAGCCAAACCTCCGACCTTTACGCGATGGTAATGGCCGAGGTAGAAGCGCCTCTGCTGGCCTGCGTAATGGAGCACACGGACGGCAATCAAACGCGCGCCGCCGACGTGCTCGGACTGAACCGTGGCACGCTGCGCAAAAAGTTGAAGCAGTATGGATTGATTGAAAGTGACGCCCCTTGATGGGGCGTTGCTGTTTTAACCTTAGACCCGCACACGACGAGCACCCTTATGGCCGATAGTACCGCTACCCCCGTCCGCCGCGCCCTTCTGAGCGTATCCGATAAAACAGGCATCGTAGAGTTTGCCCAAGGCCTCGCCGCACACGGCGTCGAGCTGCTCTCTACTGGTGGCACCTTCCGCTTGCTGCAAGAGCATGGCATTGCGGTAAAAGAAGTGTCCGAGCACACTGGCTTTCCGGAAATCATGGACGGTCGTGTTAAAACGCTGCATCCCAAGATTCACGGCGGCATTCTCGCCCGCCGTGGTCAGGATGATGCCGTCATGGCGGAGAATGACATCACTCCGATCGACATGGTGGTGGTCAATCTTTATCCGTTTGCTGAGACGGTCGCCAAGCCAGGCTGCACGCTCGAAGATGCCATCGAAAATATCGACATCGGTGGCCCGACCATGGTGCGGGCTTGCGCTAAAAACCACGCCTATACCACCATCGTGGTCAATGCGAGCGACTATGGCCGCGTACTCGATGAACTTAAGGAGCACGCGGGCCAAGTGAGCGCCGCGACCCGCTTTGATCTCGCCGTCAAGGCGTTCGAGCACACCGCTGGCTACGATGGCGCCATCGCTGACTACCTCGGCCGTCAGGTCGCCAGAGAAGACGCCACGTTCGCTCGCACCTTCAATCTTCAGCTGCACAAAAAGCAGGACATGCGCTACGGCGAGAACCCGCACCAGAAAGCAGCGTTCTATGTCGACCCCACCGCCAGCGAGCCCAGCGTTGCCACGGCCAAAACGCTGCAAGGCAAACCGCTCTCTTTCAATAACGTGGCGGATACCGACGCAGCGTTCGAATGCGTCAAAGCCTTTGATGATACCGCTTGCGTCATCGTCAAACACGCGAACCCCTGTGGCGTGGCCATGGGTGCAACGGCGTTGGAAGCCTATGAAAAAGCTTTCGCTACCGATCCGACCAGCGCTTTTGGTGGCATCATCGCCTTCAATGTACCGCTGGATGCCGACACCGCACGCGCCATCATTGATCGCCAGTTCGTCGAAGTCATCATCGCACCAGGGGTCAGCGAGGACGCAGCCGCCATTGTGGCCGAAAAGCAAAACGTGCGACTGCTCGACGTGAGCGCGCATTGGCCTGGTTCGGCGCAGCCAGCGTTGGATTTCAAACGTGTCAACGGCGGCCTGCTGGTACAGGATCGCGACCAAGGCATGGTCACTCAAGACGCCTTGACCGTCGTCAGCGAGCGTGCGCCTTCGCAAGAGGAGCTGCGCGATCTGGCCTTTGCATGGCGTGTGGCCAAATTCGTCAAGTCCAATGCCATCGTCTATGCCAAAGCGGGCCAAACCATTGGCGTCGGTGCAGGCCAGATGAGCCGCGTGTACTCTGCGAAAATCGCTGGCATCAAAGCCGCCGATGAAGGTCTCTCCGTGCCGGGCTCCGTGATGGCCTCCGATGCCTTCTTCCCCTTCCGTGACGGCATCGATGCCGCTGCGGCGGCAGGCATTACTGCCGTCATCCAGCCCGGCGGCTCCATGCGCGACCAGGAAGTGATCGATGCCGCTAACGAAGCAGGCATTGCCATGGTGTTTACCGGCATGCGCCACTTCCGCCACTAAACAGCGCATCACTCTCGCATAAAAAAAGCCCTCACTTGAAACAAGTGGGGGCTTTTTCGGTCTAGGGCGTTTTACTTGCCAAGATCAATACACAGGTATTTCGTTTCCAGGTACTCCTCCAGGCCTTGATGACCCCCTTCACGGCCCAGTCCTGACGCTTTTACCCCGCCAAAGGGTGCCGCGGCATTGGAGATGAGCCCGGTGTTGATGCCGACCATACCGTACTCCAGCGCCTCTGCGACACGCCATACACGAGCCAAATCACGAGAGTAGAAATAAGACGCCAACCCATACTGGGTGTCGTTGGCCATCTCGATGGCGGTCTCTTCGTCATCAAAGGGGAACACGGCGGCCAGCGGGCCAAACGTCTCTTCATGGGCCACTTTCATGGAGTCAGTGGCAAAGCTGATCAGCGTGGGCGTAAAGTAGTTGCCCCCCAGAGGATGCGGATGACCGCCCAGCAGCAGTTCGGCACCGTGGTCAACGGCATCTTGGACGTGTTCGCTCACCTTCTTCACCGCGTCCTCATCGATCAAAGGCCCGATGTTCACGCCTGGCTTGGTGCCATCCCCCACTTTGAGTTCGCTATTCATAGCGACCGCCAGCTTTTCGCAAAACGCATTGATGACGCTGGATTGGACCAAAAAGCGATTGGTGCACACGCAGGTTTGCCCGGCATTGCGGAATTTGGCCGCCATCGCACCTTCTACGGCGGCGTCCAAATCGGCGTCTTCAAAGACGATGAAGGGTGCGTTGCCGCCCAGCTCCAGTGAAATCTTCTGGATATGTTCTGCGGCTTGGGCCATCAGCGTACGCCCTACCTCCGTCGAGCCCGTAAACGTGATTTTACGAACCTTAGCGGACTCGGTCAGCGCTTTGGCGATGTCGGACGCACTACCCGGCACTACATTGAAGACGCCCCGGGGTATGCCAGCACGTTCGGCCAGCAGTGCTAGTGCCGTCGCCGAAAATGGCGTTTGGCTTGCAGGCTTTACTACGATAGTGCAACCAGCCGCCAAAGCCGCGCCCGCCTTACGAGTGATCATCGCCGCTGGGAAGTTCCAAGGAGTGATGGCCCCCACGACCCCTACGGGCTGCTTGGTGACGACTATGCGCTGGTTGGCATTGGCCGCGGGGATGGTTTCGCCGTAAACGCGGCGGGCCTCTTCGGCAAACCAGCGTAAAAAGCTGGCGGCATAGACGATCTCACCTTCAGCTTCTTTGACCGGCTTGCCCTGCTCATGCGTCATGAGCAGGGCAAGGTCTTGCTTATGCTCGAGCATCAAGTCATGCCATTTGAGCAGTAAGTCCGCACGTTCTTGCGCGGTGAGTGCCCGCCAGGCAGGAAGTGCTGCGTCCGCCGCATCAATGGCGCGTTCGGTTTCCGCTCGTCCCAAGCGTGGGATATCGCCGACGGGCTCACCGGTAGCGGGGTTCGTGACGTTGATTTGCTCACCGCTGTCAGCGGCCACCCAGCTGCCATCGATATAGGCAAACGGGCAATATAGCTGTGTTTCTCTCAGCGCTTCCATGACAGACTCCTGACCAAATGACGGCCTGATAGGCTCATTGACTCGTTCATGCTAAGACGAAACGATCTATTTCACCAAACCTTTGGCCCAAAACGACGGAGCCATCTTGCTTAGCTAATCAACGTTAAGAACTCTTGGCGGGTGGCTTGATTGCTGCGGAAGCCTCCTAACATGACAGAAGACGTCATGCTCGAATTCTGCTTCTCGACCCCACGCATCATCATGCAAAGATGGCGGGCTTCAATGACGACCGCCACTCCCCTCGCCTGAGTAACCTGTTGCACAGCTTCCGCAATTTCGCGGGTCAGGTTCTCTTGGATCTGCATGCGGCGCGCGTACATATCGACGATGCGGGCAAACTTGGAAAGTCCCAGCACCTTGCCGCTAGGCAAATAGGCAATATGGCACTTGCCGATGAATGGGAGAAGGTGGTGCTCGCACATCGAGTAAAGCTCGATATCTTTCACCAGGACCATTTCATCGGTCTGTGACTCGAACACGGCACCGTTGACGATCTCTTCGAGCGACTGTTGATAACCGGCATTCAAGAATTGCATGGCTTTCGCAGCACGCTTTGGCGTGTCTCTTAGCCCTTCGCGATCGGGGTTTTCACCCAGCGCGGTAATAATCTGACGGTAGTGTTGGGCGATATCGTCGGTCATGGTAGGCCTCATCAAAACTGTGCTTATTCGCTATCACTTAATCGCCTTGCAGCAATGTTAACGCGCCAGCGAGCTTCCATTATTGGCAAGCTACTTCTAGCTTGCGGTGTCATCCGTTTAGCTGCCTTACCCTACGAGTGCTAGCTGAACGCCTATCTTGGACAAACCATCCTGTACAAAAAATATACCTTAAACAATTTATGTACAACAAGAACGGTACATTAATCTATTTTAACGCACCTAAGCAGGCTGTGGCAGAGTGACACGCACCCCCCTTCGGCACTATAGGAGCTGTGCTATGCTATGGGCACTATTTTCCTGCTGACATTGCAGGGGCCACTGTTGAGAGTACGCTATGTCTTTTAAATCATCGCCCTTTTGGCTAACTGCCCTGCTGGGTACGCTATTTGTATCACCTTTGCATGCAGAGGAGTCGACGCTGGATCTGCCTAGCGGCGCAAAGGTGGGCGTTGAAGTGGTCGAGGCGTTGACGTTCAATAGCAGCCAATCACGTTATACCGACCTTCTGTTGCATCCCAAGCAGGCCAGCGGCACGACGCACTCGCTACCCGAATACTGCTTACTGGTGGCGAACGCCCAGCTCAACGGTGATCGTATTCGCATTACGACCCAAGACGCCACCTGCATTGAAACGCATGATGCAGAGAGCGCCATTTACTCCGGCGAATTCTCTGCCAGCGCCTACGCAGAAGATGGTCAATATGGTTTGGCGTGCAACAACGGCGACTGCACCCTCGCGCCGGGGCAGTCTTTTGTCCTCACCCTCGACGAAAGCATCCATATTGCGGCGCAAGACAATCCGTCTGCCGAGATCAACGCAACCCGACGCCAGGCCAACGGCGACGGCGTGGCGAACCCCATCCCCGGTGAGCGTCCAGACCCTGATCAAAGCGTCGAAAACCCCGCCCCCACGGAACAACCCGAGTAAACGTCCATCGCGTCGTATAACGGCCTTTCGCGCGTCATCATGAAAGGCCGTGTTGGGTTACCCCCAGCCATCGCTAGCCTGCTACGCCAGCCATAGCGGTGATTCCAAGTGAAGTAGCTGCTGTTCGAGCTGACGAATGTGCTGATCCCAGTATCCCGCTTCGGCCAGCCATGGAAACGCTCTGGGGAAAGCCGGGTCTTCCCATCTGTCGACCAGCCAAGCCGCATGACGTATCAGACGATACGCTCTCAACGGCTCGATGAGGGACATTTGCTGGTGCGGAAATGGCCGGGTTTCTTCGTACCCCTCTACCATTTCACTGAGCTGCGCTCGCCACTGCTGCGGCTGTTCCATAGGAAGCAGCATCCATACGTCCTGAATGGCAGGGGCCGTCAAACAGTCGTCGAAGTCGACCAGCTTAAAAGCGCCCTCGCGGCCAAGCACGTTCCCCAAGTGGCAGTCGCCATGAGTGCGAATCATACTGTCCGCGTCCACCGCTACGTCGTCCAGGCGTTCACGTATCTTCCCTACCACACGTTGGTAGGCGCGTACTTGGTGATCATTGAGCCAAGGGCTCGCCACCACGCGTCGTTCGGCATCGCTCACGTCTGGTCCAAGCCGCAGCGTTTCGCGATGATGAAACGGCCTTCGCGCCGCCACTTCGTGAAGCTGCCCCAGCACCTCGCCTAGTGCAAATAGCTGCGCTGGGTCATCCAGCTCTGGCGCTTGGCCAGAACATTGCGGAAACAGCGTAAAGCGAAACGTTTCGAAGGTGTGCAAGGAGGCGTGCTGGTCATCTCGCCACGGAGCCACGACGGGCACGCCGGCCTGCGCCAATTCGGTCAAAAAGTCATGCTCTTCCTGAATCGCCTCGTTTGACCAGCGTTCTGGTCGATAAAACTTCACCACCCAACGACCGCCATCTTCATCTCGAAACATCAGCACACGATTTTCATAGCTATTTAGTGCAAAGGGCTCACCCACCGGCCAAATGCCCACCGACTCGATGGCCGACATAACGACATCAGGTGACAGCGTACTAAACGGATGCGACATAGATGACTCCTTGAATGAGCGGCCTAGTTTATCAACTCTTCTGAAGCGGTGTGCGGGCAGCTGCCCACACATCGACACGTTTGGCACCCTGCGCCAGCACCTCGGCAGCGAGCGCATGCCCAGTAGCGCCGGTCGTTACCACATCATCAATAATCGTCACGTGCTCCGGCATGTCGCCTGCCACGACAAAAGCCCCGTTTAAATTTTGCCGCCGCTCTTTGCGGTTCAACGAGCGCTGAGAGGGCAAATGCTTGATACAACGGGCGTGAATCAGAGGCATCCCCACGCCTTCACCAAGCCGTTCAGCTAGCCACTGCGCTTGATTGAACCCGCGCTCTCGAGCGCGGCCTGGATACATGGGCACAGGCAGCAACGCACAGCCCAACGCATGTGGTCGCCTTGACAGCATTAAATTCACAAGCAGCCTGCCCGCCCGGGGCGATGCATGAAATTTAAAATCATGCACTAGCTGTGTAATAGCCTCTTGGTAGCAAAGCGGCGCTGTGGTGGCCGTAAAGTTGGGCGGTTCGGCCAAACAGTGGCCACAGTATGTTTGATGCGCGGCTGTCAGCGGCTCGGCACACCGCTTACAGCTCATACGATTCCAAGGCAGCATGGAATAACACTCCGAACACCACCCCTCTTCACCCGCTTGCGAGTAGAAACAAAACGCGCAGTAACCCGGCAATCCTCGTTTAAACCACTGATTCGCCAATGAGGTCCATCTCAGCATGATATGTCCACCTTACTTGCTAATGCTAAAAATAACGCCGCATAAGATTGACATTAACGCACAAGTTGATAATATACGCCTCGTCTTCTGCGGATGTGGTGGAATTGGTAGACACGCTAGATTTAGGTTCTAGTGCCGTAAGGTGTGGGAGTTCGAGTCTCCCCATCCGCACCAATTTATTTAAAGCGTAACACCTCAATCAATTCGGCAGCTTTTAGCTGACCGAATTTTTTTGTTTTTAACTTCCCCATTTTGATCTAACTAGCTGACTCGGCCCTCTTTTTACGCTACGTTATCGATCTTTATACGCCGCTTAATTTGAGAAGGATCTCAATGATGGAATGGCTGAACGACAACGCTCAGGCAATTTCTGCAGTGACAAGCATCTGCACGCTGTTGGTGTGGGTATTTTACGCGCAGCTGCTTTATAACGGTTACGTTCGTCAGCGTCGACCTCGTATTATCGTCAACCGAGGTAAAGGCGTGGGCACTAACGCGCTGTGCTTGATTAGTAACATGAGCAGCGAGGCCATCTATATTCAGCATTTGGTTGCCGTACTGCATACTCATGAAGGGGTGTACGAGCTGGACGTCGTCGAGTACCAGCAGCAAAGTGGCGACGACGATGAGGCATGCTACCGCACTCACCAAGGCCCTTTGGCATCGGGCGACTATTTGCACATTCAATCCTTCGGTTCGATCGTCGATCAGATCGCTCAGCATTGGCAGCTAGATCAAGACGCACTGCATCGCCAAAGTAAGCGTTCATTCCACGACGTTCTGCCACCCTGCTGAAAATCGCCCTACAGTAACCTCACACTTTCCAACACGAGGTTACCCCCATGAGAAAGCACCGCACACCCGAACAGTGGCAGGCTCTGGTCAATCAGCAGCGTGACAGTGGTCTGTCAGCTTCGAAGTTCTGCAAACAAGAGAACATCGGCTACGCCAGTTTCTGTAACTGGCGCAAGCGCCTGTCCGATCAGGCGGCCGGTGACTCAGCGGATTCCGGCGAAGCCGGTTTTCTGGACCTGTCCTCTCTGATGGGTGCGGCGCAGTCCGGCCCAGGCTGGAACATTGTGCTGAGCCTGGGCAACGGCGTCGAACTGCGGCTGAGCCAGAACGGATGATCGGGCTCGATAGCCAGGCGCGCATCTGGCTGTGCACCGAGCCCACCGACATGCGCAAATCGTTCCGGGGCCTGAGCGCCCTGGTTCGGAATCAATTGAAGCACGACCCCCTCAGCGGTCAGTATTTTGTCTTCGTCAATCGCCGTAAGACCCAGATGAAGATGCTCTACTTTACCGCCACCGGTTACTGTCTGTGGGCCAAGCGCCTGGAGCAGGGCCAGTTCCGGGTGCCGTTATCCGCCTCCGGTCAGCGAACCCTGACCCTGACGGATTTGCAGCTGCTGATTGACGGCATTGAGGTGCAGAAATACCGCCAGTTCAAGCGTTTTCGAGGGGTATAGAAGACAGAGTTCCGGTATAATATCGGCCATGAATTCAACGGCTTCAGCTTCTTCTCCCGGTACACTTTCCTCCTCGGCTCTGGCCGAGGAGAATGCACTGTTGCGGGAGCAGTTGGAGGCCCAGGCGGAATCCATTCGGCAGTTGAAACACCAGTTAGACTGGTTCAAGAAGCAGCTGTTCGGCCCCAAATCCGAGAAGCAGGTGGTCGATCTGCCCGGGCAGGACAGCTTGTTCCAGCCAGAGGAGGCACCGCGACCGGAACAGCCTGCCGATGAAGAAAAACGCACTATTAAGGCTTACCAGCGCGGCACCGGCAAGAAGCAGCGGGACGACGATTGTCTGAACGACACTGGCCTGCGCTTTACTGCCGGGGTGCCGGTGGAAGTCATTGAACACCTGCCACCGGAGCTGACCGGTCCGGACGCCGACCAGTACGACATCATTGGCACTAAAACGACTTATCGCCTGGCCCAGCGCGCCTCCAGCTATGTGGTGCTCAAATGCGAACGCCCGGTGTTCCGTCGTAAGGGCACTGACTCAAAACCTGTGACGACGCCAGCCCCGTTCAACGTGCTGGACAACAGCCTGGCCGATGTCAGCCTGCTGGCCGGGTTGCTGGTGGACAAGTTCCAGTTCCACCTGCCGCTGTATCGCCAGCACCAGCGCATTCAACAAGCGGGTATTACCCTCAGCCGCAGCACCCTGACGAACCTGGTGAAGCGGGCCATCGACCTGCTTCGGCCCATTGTGGACGCCCAGACCGACAACGTGCTGCGCAGCCGGGTGCTGGCCATGGACGAAACACCCATCAAAGCGGGCCACCAGGGCCGGGCAGGCCCGCAGAAAGGCAAGATGAAAACAGGCTGGTTCTGGCCCCTATACGGTGATGACGACGAAGTGGTGTTTACCTACTCGAACAGTCGGGGCCGACTGCACATCGAGCAGGTTCTGAACGACCAATTCAGTGGCACTCTGATCAGCGATGGTTATGCCGCATATGCCCGCTATGCCGCGGCCCAGAAAGGTATTACTCATGCTCAATGCTGGGTGCATAGTCGCCGTTGCTTCGTTGAGGCCCAAAAGGATCATCCTGAGAAGGCCACCGAAGCCCTGCAACAGATCGCGAAGCTGTACCAGATTGAAGATACCATTAAGGAAAAGGAGCTCACCGGCGAGAAGAAGCGCCAATACCGGCTGGACCATGCGAAGCCGGTCGTCAGCGGCTTCTTCCAGTGGTGCCGGGATCAGTTGGCACAAGGCGGCCTCGTGCCCAGCGACCCGCTGACCAAGGCCCTGAACTACGTGCTCGGTCGCGAAGCGAGCCTGACCGTGTTCCTGGAAAACCCGGACGTGCAGCCAGACACCAACCACCTGGAACGGGCGCTACGCCCCATTCCAATGGGCAAGAAAAACTGGATGTTCTGCTGGACCGAACTGGGCGCGGAACACCTGGGCATCATCCAGAGCCTGATCAGCACCTGCAAGCTGCACGATATTAACCCCTACACTTACCTGGTGGACGTGCTGCAACGCGTCAGTCAGCATCCCGCCAGTGAAGTGGCGAACCTGACTCCGCGGCGCTGGAAAATCCGGTTCGCCGAGAATCCGCTACGGGCTCTGATCGATCCCCGTCATCCGGACCGACAAGCCACGCAACTCACACCGGTGGAGGTCGTCCATGCGCATTGAGGACATGAGCATCGACGAGTTGCTGGAACTGAACCAGTACATCTGCCAGCGCATTGATGAACTGCAAGAACAGGAAACCCTGCAAGCCTTGAGTCGGTTGCGGGTTGGTCTGAAAGTGACCTTCGAAGGCCGAGAAGGACCGGTGTTGGGGATCGTCACCAAGATCAACCGCAAGAGTGTGATCGTGCTGGGCGAGGAAGGCAGGAAACAGTACAAGGTCTCGCCGGAGTTACTTAGGCCTCTGCGTGACGTGAAGTAGGTCAACTACGTCGTAGGATGAACGCTTACTCGCCAAACGCCCGAGCTTGAGATACGAGTGATCGCCATTTATGGCTCGGAGGATATGCCAGTAGGCGCCTCGCGGCGTTTTGCCTTGGACTTGAACGCCAGCCCGCTCCATCAGCTCACTCCGTTAAAAGTCGATACCGAACGCATGAACAGCCGAAAGGACCGCAAGCGAGTGCTGAAGTGGGCAAAAGCCATCGAAATGCATAAAGCACAATAATGCGTGCACATAATTAAAACGTTGGGGACGACCTTATGAAACCAGTCATTGCGTTTATCTGCCTTGGCGCACTTGCCTCCCTGTCGCTTGATATCTATGCCGCCGAGGAAGATAGCGATTTACCGGACTGGGCCGAAGAGCGGGTAGAACCTTTCCGCACCCGCGTTGGCAACTGGGTCGACAACACTTCTCGCAATATTGATGCTTTTTTTGGCGGCGACCAGTCGGCCACGGTCGAAAATAAATCCTACCTTCGATTAGGCCAGGAAATCGATTGGATGGAGGGCGCCGGGACCAGCGGTGACATCAGCGTTCGCTATCGAATCGACCTCCCCACTACCGAAGAGCGCCTTAGGCTTGTGGTAGAGAGCGATCCAGAAGAGTCACAGGGCACACTAGCGGAGCAAGGCTCTGGGCGACTCTACAACGATCAACAAGACCGCAGCACTTCGACGTTTGGTCTGGATTGGCTTGAAAGCCGGGACAAACGAGAAAACTGGAGCAACCGGATAGGCGCGGGAATTCGTCTGCGCATGCCGCTCGACCCCTATGTGCGCTTTACCAGTGAACGGTTATGGGACCTTGGCGACGGGCCCTGGCAACTCGAATCGTTCAACCGCGTTTCCTGGTTCAACAATGAGGGCTACTCTGCGCGCACGACCTGGGATGTCGGTCGGCCGCTGTCCGCCAACCGACACCTGCGCTTCATCACCACCGTGCAATGGCGAGAGGAAGAAGACAAGCTGGAGTATAGCGAAGTCGCTCAGCTCAACCAGCGCCTCAACGACCGCAGCGCGCTGCGCTACTCGGCCATCGCCATTGGCGAAAGTGCTTCTAATCCCCGCATGACCAACTACTACTTACAAACTCGCTATCGCCGGGATATCCATAAAGGCATTCTCTTTGGCGATGTGATTCCAGAGCTGCATTTTCAACGCGAGGATAGCTACGATCCTCGCTGGGCAATGACACTGCGTTTGGAAATGTACTTCCAGCGTGACATCCAACGTGACTACTTCCACTTCTAAGCGCCATCATCAGCGATGATAAGCAGCTCTATAGCCGCAACCCCCCGTCACACTCGATGATGCGCGCAGTGAAATAGTCGTTCTCTAAAATGAAACCAACGCTTTGCGCAATGTGGTCCGGCTCGCCCAACTGTTGCAACGGGACGCTCGACGCGATTTTTTCCAACATGTCGGGCCGCATAGAAGCGGTCATATCAGTATCGATAAAGCCCGGTGCCACCGTGCCAGTACGAATCCCGTAGCGTGCCAACTCTTTGCCCCACGTTACGGTCAGAGCGTGCACTCCGGCCTTTGCTGCGGCGTAGTTGCTTTGCCCCATATTGCCCGCGCGGGAAATGCTGGAAATATTGACGATAACGCCCTCATGCCCCGCCTCGATCATCTGCGTGGCCGCCTCACGGCCGCATAAGAATACGCCCGTTAAGTTGACGTCTAGCACTCTTTGCCACGAGGAGAGCGTCATGCGCTTTTCCACGCGCCCCTCTTTGGCTTTGATCAGTAGGCCATCATCGGTAATACCAGCATTGTTCACGCAGCCGCTAATGGGACCCATGCGCTCGGCGATATCCGCAAACCCACGCTCGACAGAGGCCTCATCGGCCACGTTAACCACGAACGCCTGAGCCGTCACGCCCTCGGCGCCCAAGGCGGACACCGCATCATCCAGAGCCTCAGCACTCCTATCCAGTAACGCCACGTGGGCACCCTGCCTGCCCAGTCGTTGCGCGATGGCAAATCCTAGCCCTCGTGCTCCACCCGTAATGGCAATGACTCTGTTATCCACTCGCATTTTTCTCTCTCCTTATGCAGGTTTATCCGCAACATTGCTGTCCACCAGCTCGCCCAAAACGCTTTTTGCATTGCAGCATAGAAGAGCCCGCTATGAATATCGAGCGTTTAAGGCCGGCAGTGACCTCTCAGAACGGCTTGTTTTTTATATTTCTGTCACCATATTGAGCAATTACGCCTGTTTTGGAGTTGGCTATGCCCATTCTTCTCTTTATATCGCTCTTTACGCTACTGGACTTTGTGCTGCTTTTCTCAATCGGCAGCCAGATAGGCTTATTGAGCACCCTGATCTTGGTGTTAGGCACCGGTTTCATCGGCCTTCATCTGATTCGAAAAGAAGGTGTTTCCACCTTTGCCCGCGCCCGACAGCGGATGCAAATGGGTGAAATACCCTCTCAGGAGCTACTGACTGGCGCTGCCCTCATCTTTGGTGGCGCTCTTTTGCTTGCCCCAGGGTTTCTGTCCGATGCGCTGGGTATCGCATGCTTGATTCCCAATGCTCGCCAACTGCTCATGAAAGCGCTCACTTGGGTGGGGTTAAAAGGCGCTGCTACCAAGCAGCACACCTATCAACGTGGCGCCTCGGGCTGGGACGCATCCGGTGAGAAGCCTTCGTCAAACGGCCAAGACGGCCCTATCGAGGGCGAGTTTATTAGTGGTGATGACGATCCGCGCTGCCGCTAGACCCTCCCTTTCATCTCTAGGGTGGCTGGTAATTTTTTTCTTATCCACCCCTTGAAAGGTGTTGGCTAGCCCCCACTTTTGAGTCAGCACACAGGTTCGGCGAAGGCTTCGCTTTCGCCATTGACATGAAGGCATGATGCCTTCGCTTTCCGAGGGCTTGGCCCGCGGAAATCACTTTAAGCTAACTGCCCTTTTAGGGCTTTGACGATACTCAGGAGAACGTGAGCATGAATATCCGTCCTTTGCACGATCGCGTCGTGATCCGTCGCGTGGAAGAAGAGCAGAAAACCGCTGGCGGCATCGTGCTACCGGGTAATGCACAGGAAAAACCCACGCGTGGCGAAATCCTGGCCGTTGGTAATGGCCGCATTCTCGATAACGGCGACGTACGCCCGCTGGACGTGAAAGTTGGCGATACGGTGATTTTCAAAGACGGCTACGGCGTTGAGAAGCAAAAAATCAACGGCGAAGAAGTTCTGATCATGAGCGAAGCCGATATCCTGGCCGTCGTTGAAGGCTAATCCGCCTCGGCTAATTACTTTCCCATTTTATTTCAATTGTTAGGAAGTAACGAACATGGCAGCTAAGCAAGTTAAGTTCTCTGATGACGCTCGCAAACGCATGGCGCGTGGTGTCGATATCCTGGCCAACGCCGTTAAAGTCACGCTGGGCCCGAAAGGCCGCAACGTGGTATTGGACAAATCCTTCGGCGCGCCGACCGTGACTAAAGACGGTGTCTCGGTTGCGAAAGAGATCGAACTAAAAGACAAGTTCGAGAACATGGGCGCCCAGATGGTCAAAGAAGTGGCGTCTAAAACGTCTGACGCCGCAGGTGACGGTACCACCACGGCGACCGTTCTGGCTCAAGCGATTGTCGCGGAAGGCCTGAAAGGCGTTACGGCCGGTATGAACCCGATGGATCTGAAACGCGGTATCGACCAAGCGGTCGCCGCGGCGGTAAAAGAGATCCAGGCGATGTCCGTACCCTGCACCGACACCAAATCCATTGCCCAGGTAGGTACTATCTCTGCCAACGGCGACAAGCGCATTGGCGAAATCATCGCCGAAGCGATGGAAAAAGTCGGTAAAGAAGGCGTCATCACCGTCGATGAAGGTCGCGGCTTTGAAGACGAGCTTGAAGTGGTTGAAGGCATGCAATTCGACCGCGGCTACCTCTCGCCCTACTTCGTCACCAACCAAGACACCATGACCGTCGAGTTGGAAGATCCGTACATCCTGCTCGTCGACAAGAAGATCTCCAACATTCGCGAACTACTGCCGGTGCTGGAAGCCGTTGCCAAGCAAGGCAAGCCGCTGGCCATCATCGCTGAAGATATCGAAGGCGAAGCGCTGGCGACGCTGGTCGTGAACAACATGCGCGGTATCGTGAAAGTTGCGGCTGCCAAAGCACCTGGCTTCGGCGACCGTCGCAAAGCGATGCTGCAGGATATCGCTATCCTGACCAACGGCACCGTGATCTCCGAAGAAGTAGGTCTGACCCTTGAGCAGGCAAACCTGGATCACCTGGGTACTGCCAAGCGCATGACCATGTCCAAAGAGAACACCACCATCATCGATGGCGCAGGTGCTGAAGACGACATCGAAGCGCGCGTTAATCAAATCCGCGCGCAAATCGAAGAAACCTCTTCTGACTACGACAAAGAGAAGCTGCAAGAGCGCGTTGCCAAACTGGCAGGCGGCGTTGCCGTCATTCGCGTCGGTGCAGCAACAGAAGTCGAAATGAAAGAGAAGAAAGCCCGTGTTGAAGATGCTCTGCACTCAACTCGCGCTGCCGTAGAAGAAGGCGTCGTACCTGGTGGCGGTACTGCCCTGGTACGCGTGATGGCCAAAGTACAAGGCCTGACCGGTGACAACGAAGATCAGAACCACGGTATCAACATGGCGCTTCGTGCCATGCAGGCACCGCTGCGTCAGATCGTCACCAACGCTGGTGAAGAAGCTGCTGTGGTCATCAACCGCGTGAAAGATGGCGAAGGTAACTTCGGCTACAACGCACAAACCAGCGAATACGGCGACCTGTTCGAAATGGGCGTTCTGGACCCGGCGAAAGTGACCCGCACTGCACTGCAGTCTGCTGGTTCCGTCGCTGGTCTGATGATCACCACCGAGTGCATGATCGCCGACGACCCTGAAGAAAAAGAAGCTGCCCCGGATATGGGTGGCATGGGCGGAATGGGTGGCATGGGCGGCATGATGTAATGCACCCATGAGCCGAACGCTCTGACGTTTAACGTCATTAAGAACCCCGCTTCGGCGGGGTTCTTTCGTTGCTGCCGCCTTCATGGCGTCATAAAGCGTGCTACCATCACCGACTTTATTTGGCAGCTTTTAGGTTCGACTTCCCGTGCTTTCCAATATTCGTATCGTGCTGGTGCAAACATTCCACCCGGGCAACATTGGCGCTACAGCCCGCGCCATGAAAACCATGGGACTGACAGAGCTTGTGCTGGTCAATCCCCGTACATTTCCCGATGAAGACGCCACTCGCCTAGCCGCCGGTGCCACGGACGTACTGGAGAATGCTCTCTGTGTGAGCACGCTAGAAGAGGCCGTACGCGACTGCGTGCAGGTAATCGGCGCCAGCGCTCGGTTACGCAGCATGCCGCTGCCCCATTTCGACGAGCCTGACGAGATGGCCCAGCAAGTCATCGACAACGCCCACCAAGCACCGGTGGCACTGGTGTTTGGCCGCGAACGCTCGGGGCTGACCAACGATGAGATTCGCTGCTGCAGCCACCAAGTCAGCATTCCCGCCAACCCCGAGTATGGCATTCTCAATTTATCGCAAGCGGTTCAGATTCTTGCCTACGAAGTGCATCGCGCCTGGCGCAAGCGCGACGTCAGCGGCTTTGCGTATCAGCGCACGCTGGAAGCCACGCCGCCTAGCCGCGAACAGTTTGGTTACTTCCAGGAGCATCTTGGCCGCTTGATGCAGCAAAGCGGCTTTTTAACCCAGCCTCACGCCCGTACCGAAGAGCAGCTTCAAGCGCTGTTTGCCCGTGCACAGCCGAGTCGCAAAGAGCTGTCCCTACTCCGCGGTCTACTAAGCGCCTTTGAAGCGCACTTGCCCAAGCAGTAATTCCTTACCCGCTCAACGCATTTCCATTAAAAAGGGCAGCTTAGCGCTGCCCTTTTGGTAAATATTGCGTGTGCTTAAAGCGACATGGCCGCCAGCCAGCCAAATGCAATCAACGGAAGGTTATAGTGTAGGAACGTGGGCACCACGCTATCCCACATATGGTCGTGCTGACCGTCTACGTTCAAACCTGACGTTGGCCCCAAGGTGGAATCCGACGCCGGCGAGCCAGCATCCCCCAATGCGGCAGCGGTGCCCACCAGTACCACGGTCGCCATGGGAGAGAACCCAAACTGCACGGCAAGCGGTACGAAAATCGCCGCAATAATGGGAATGGTGGAGAACGAAGAGCCAATGCCCAGGGTAATGAACAGGCCAACCAACAGCATCACCAAAGCGGCCAAGCCACGATTATCGCCAAACAGATCGAAAGCACCTGCGACCAGCGATTCGATATCACCGGTGGCTTTCATGACTTCCGCAAAGCCTGCCGCCGAAATCATGATAAAGCCAATCAAGGCCATCATACGCATGCCGCTGGTGAACAAATCATCGGCCTCGCGCCATTTGAAAATGCCACCCAGCGACAGCAAGCCGATACCCACCAAACCGCCAACGATCATCGAGCCGGTGTAGAGTTGAAGGCCCAGCGCGGCCACGATCGCCAAGCCTGACATGACCAACCCTAAGAGGTGCGGTTCGACAGGTGTGTGCGCCTGGCCATTGGGCGCGGCCACGTCCTTAGTTGCGTAGCTGCGCTGGCCGCGGTAGCTAAACAGCAGGGCGACCAAAAGGCCAATGGCCATGCCGCCCACCGGAATGGCCATGGCCAGGGGCACCATGCCACGAGAGATCTCCAGTCCTAGCGGCTCTCCGGCACTGTTGAGATTGGCTAACAGAATATCGTTCAAGAAGATCGCCCCGAATCCTACCGGCAGCAGCATATAGGGCGCAGTAAGACCAAAGGTCAAAGCGCAGGCCACGGCGCGGCGGTCGAGTTGCAGACGATTCATCACCGCCAGCAGCGGTGGAATCAGCACGGGAATGAACGCGATATGGACCGGAATGGCATTTTGTGAGGAGATCGCGACCAGCAGTACGGCCACCAGCAGCAGCATCTTCACCCGTGCTTGGTGGGCGGCGGTCGCTTCTTTACCCAACAGAGTGATCAATCGGTTCGCCAGCATGTCCGGCAACCCAGAACGAGAGATGGCCACGGCAAAAGCGCCTAACGTTGCGTACGCCAGCGCCACCTGAGCGCCCCCACCGACGCCCTCGTTGAACGCGCTGAGCGTGTCGTCTAGGGAAAGGCCTCCGACCAGCCCCCCTACCAACGCACCAACCACCAGTGCGAAAACGACGGACACGCGAAGAAGTGACAGTGCCACCATGACGAGCACTGCAAGAATTACTGCATTCATGGAAATACCCAGGGTTATTGGAAGGTCATCAACGCCAAAGGTGGCGGATTTTAACAGATGGGGCGCGCTTAATCAGGCGAAAGTGACGCTCTCTTTTGGTTACGACTTTAGTCACAACGCTATTGCTGCTATGCAACATTATGCCTAGTATCCCGGCCTTTGTTTAAACGCACCGCTTACTAAATTAACAAATGCTTAGGAGCCTGTATGGGCATGCTCGCCATTATTCTTTCGTTGTCGCTATTGATGCTGCTTGCCTATCGCGGCATTTCGGTCCTCCTCCTTGCGCCGTTGATGGCCGCGTTAGCGGTTTTACTATCAGGCGACGGTGCTTTTTTACTGCCCATTTACACCGATACCTTCATGGGCGCCCTGGGCAACTATGTCATGCAGTTCTTCCCTCTCTTCTTGCTGGGCGCGCTCTTCGGCCAGTTGATGGCAGACTCAGGCGCCGCCCAGTCGATCTCCAATGGCATCGTAAAGCGGTTGGGTACCCATCACGTGGTACTGACGGTGGTCATGGCCTGCGCGGTACTGACTTACGGCGGTGTCTCGCTGTTCGTCGTGGCCTTTGCCATTTACCCGATCAGCCGTGAACTGTTCCGCCAGGCCAATGTGCCCAAGCGCCTTATCCCCGCCTCCATCGCTCTAGGCTCCTTCACCTTTACCATGACGGCGCTCCCCGGCACGCCGGCCATCCAAAACGCCATTCCCATTCCTTACTTTGGTACCAACAGTTTCGCGGCACCGGGGCTTGGCATCGTCGCTGGGTTGATCATGCTGGGGTTGGGCACCCTGTATCTGCAGTCGCGGGTCAATAAAGCGGCGCTTCACGGCGAAGGCTATGGCACGCATACCGAGCGGGAAACAGACGCCCAGAGTGACACCGGCACCACGCCCAGCATGCCACTGGCAGTCGCGCTGGTTCCGCTGGTCATGGTGATTGGCCTCAACGCTCTCTTCACCTACGGGATATTCCCGGCCTTGGACCTGAGCTTCATCAGCGATGCGTTCGACAACGTCACGCCCAGCCGCCAAACAGGGCTTTGGGCCATTCTGATTGCCCTGCTCAGCGCCTCGGCTTGGCTTATCATCACGCGCTGGCGTCACTGGCAAGACTTGAAAACCACCATCAATCAAGGCTGCTTTGGTTCACTGCTACCGATTTTCAACACGGCCTCGGAAGTAGGTTACGGCGCGGTCATCGCCAGCTTGGCAGGCTTTGCCATCATTCGTGATGCCGTGCTCAATGTGTCTCCGGGCAATCCGCTCATCTCCGAAGCCATGGCAATGAGCGTGCTGGCAGGCATCACCGGCTCCTCCTCAGGCGGCCTCTCCATTGCGCTCCAAACGTTGGGCAGTGAGTATTTGGCCATGGCACAGCAAGCAGGCATCGATCCTGAGCTCATGCACCGCGTGGCTACGTTGGCCGCGGGCGGCATGGACACGCTTCCCCACTCGGGTGCCGTGATCACACTACTGGCTATTTGCGGGCTGACCCACCGCCAGTCGTATGGCAATGTGGCCATGGTCACCATCGTGCTGCCCATCGCCGCGCTGATCAGTGTGATTACGCTCGGCACGCTGTTTGGAAGCTTCTAAAGTCGCCAATGCCATGCGATAGTTGATTAACGCGTTAACCAATCCACCATTAGAGACGTGCCATGGCCCTCCAGAAACACCACACGCTGCTGTTGATCGTGCTCGCCAGCTTGGTTATTTCCACGGCCATGGGACTACGTCATGGGTTCGGGCTGTTTCTCGAACCCATGAGCAGCGATTTCGGCTGGGGACGCGGCGTCTTTGCGTTTGCACTGGCCGTCCAAAACCTCATTTGGGGGCTGTCTCAACCGTTTACCGGGGCGCTGGCAGATCGGTTTGGCGCGGCTAAAATCATCGTGGTGGGTGGCATCCTCTATGTCCTGGGGCTTTGCTTCATGAGCCTCTCGACCAGCGCGCTCGGCATGACCGTCAGCGCTGGCCTGCTGGTTGGCTTCGGCCTATCGGGAACGACGTTTTCGGTGATTCTGGGCGCCGTCGGCCGGGCCGTTCCCGCTGAGAAGCGCAGCATGGCCATGGGGATCGTCAGTGCGGCGGGCTCGTTTGGTCAATTTGCCATGCTGCCCGGCACGCTGGGATTGATCGAGTGGCTAGGCTGGTCCTCTGCGCTCCTGGCCATGGGGGCGATTGCCGCACTCATGATACCGCTGGGCGCGATGCTCAAAGACCGGCCCAGCCCCAAGGCACTGGGCGACTTGAGCCTGCGCGATGCGCTTAACCAAGCGGCGGGGCAAAAAGGATTTTGGCTACTTTGCCTGGGCTTTTTCGTCTGCGGCTTCCAAGTGGTGTTCATTGCGGTCCACTTGCCAGGCTACCTGTTCGATAACGGCTTGGCCGTCCAAGTCGGCACCACGGTGCTCGCGCTGGTGGGTCTGTTCAATATCGTGGGCACCTACACCGCTGGCTGGATGGGGGGGATCTGGTCGAAACCGCGTCTATTGAGCTGGCTTTACCTCATCCGGGGCGTGATCATCACGGCCTTTATCGTCCTTCCCCTGACGACGACCAGCGCTTATCTCTTCGGGATTGCCATGGGGCTGTTATGGCTCTCCACCGTTCCGCTCACGAACGGTATCGTCGCATCGGTGTTTGGCGTTCGCCATCTCTCCATGCTGGGCGGCATCGTGTTTCTCTTTCATCAGCTGGGCTCGTTCATGGGCGTGTGGCTGGGTGGTTTTTTGTACGATCTCACCGGCCACTACGATACGGTGTGGCAGATTGCCATCGTACTGTCCGTGGTCGCCGCCGCGCTCCACTGGTTCATCAGCGAGAAGCCGCTGGCACGCCCCTCTGCGCCACAGGTGACACCATGACAGTGTCAGCAGCAGGCTGGGCCGTGATCGGCCTACTGGCGTTGGGTGGCTTGGCACTGTTGGCTTGGTGGGGGTGGCATACGCTCGACCCCGCCCTTTTGCTGCTGGGGAGCCGACTGTGCTAAATCACGTGTCACCTCAACGCGCCGGCAATTGATAGCCCATGGCGATTCCCTATCCAGGCCATATAGCCGTCGTCTTGACGACCTTCATTGCCGTCGTGCTCGCCGTGTTACTGCATTACGAGGCGCTGTGGCTCATCTCTCGCCAAATCGAACGCTCCCACCGCCCTCATCGCCAGCGCATTTTGATCATGGCATTCGGCGTGCTGACCACCCACATCGCCGAAATTTGGCTCTTTGGGATAACGGGCTGGTGGCTGTCAGCCATCCATGGTATCGGCGCGTTGAAAGGGTACGAGAGCTTTCAGCTTTTGGATTACATTTTCTTTTCCGCCGTGACGTACACTACCGTCGGCTACGGCGATATCTATGCCGTCGGCCCGGTGCGTTTTCTCTACGGTACGCTGGCGCTGACCGGTTTCGTGCTGATCACCTGGTCGGCGTCCTTTACGTTTATCGAAATGCAAAAACATTGGCGTATACATAAGTAGCTCACTCCCTTCGCTGGTTAAGGACACCGCATGTTCGAAGTGCTGATTTTGTCGTTTGCGTTCGTATTCGGCATTGCCGCCCGTCATCTCAATCTTCCTCCGCTTGTAGGTTTTCTAGCCGCTGGCTTTGCCTTGAACGCCTTTGGCCCTAGCGTTGGTTTACCCGATGAGGCCGGCCCGCTGCTCGAGCACCTCGCTCATTTGGGTGTCTTACTACTGCTCTTCACGATTGGCTTGAAGCTGAATATCAGGAGCCTAGCCGAACCCGTGGTATTGGGTAGCGCCCTGCTGCATCTCGCCTTGACCGCGCTGATTTTCACCGTAGGCTTCTTGGTTCTGCTATCGCTACCGCTGGAGACTGCGTTACTGCTCGCCATCGCGCTATCGTTTTCGAGCACGGTATTGGCCGCTAAAGTCCTGGAGAGCAAACGTGAACTGCGGGCGCTACACGGCCGCATTGCGATTGGCATTTTGATCATTCAGGACTTGGCCGCCCTGGCGGTGTTGAGCATCTACAGCGGTCAGTCGCCTAGTCCCTGGGCCTTGCTGGTGTTTCTCCTTCCACTGCTGCGGCCCGTGCTGTACTGGCTGATGAGCGTTGCGCAACACGATGAAATGCTGGTACTGACAGGTGCCGTGCTGGCCATTGCCGTGGGGGGAATGGGCTTTGAAATGGTAGGGCTGAGTTCTGAGGTAGGGGCTTTGGTGATGGGGCTGCTGCTTGCTCATCACCCTCGGGCCCAAGAGCTCTCGAAAGCGCTGTGGGGGCTCAAGGAAGTGCTGTTGATCAGTTTCTTTCTACAAATTGGGATGGCTGGCCTCCCCGACACCCAAGCACTCCTTTTTGCGCTCGCCCTGGCCGTGGCGCTGCCACTGAAGGGGCTACTCTTTTTTGCCCTGTTGATTGCCTTTCGGTTGCGTGCGAGAAATGCGTTCCTGGGCAGCCTTAGCCTGACCGCTTACAGTGAGTTTGGCCTGATCGTCGCGTCGAGCATCCTTGAGGCGTGGTTGGTACCACTGGCCATTGCCGTCGCGCTCTCTTTCGTGATGGCCGCGCCGCTCAACCGTTTGGCACACAGCCTGTTCGATCGCTGGGAGCGACATCTGACGCGCTTCGAGCGCGGCTCGAGACACCCGGACGAACAGCCCGTCAATTTAGGCGCGGCCACCGTTCTCGTGCTGGGGATGGGACGCACGGGCAGCGCTGCCTACGACTTCTTTCACGATAAGGGTTTGGAGGTCGCCGGTATCGATTCCGACCCCAATAAAACCGACAGCCAACGCCGCGTGTTTTATGGTGATATCGAGGATGTCGGTTTTTGGCACCATCTCGATCTTGATGGCCTGACTGCGGTGACGCTGGCCACCCCAGAAATGGAAAGCAAGCTGATTGCCAGCCGAGAACTGCGCAAGGCCGGTTTTACCGGCCAACTGATTGCGGGCATTCACTATCAAGATGAAGCCGAGCCGCTTCGCGATGCCGGCGTCGATCAAACCTACTTATTAATGACCGGCGCGGGTATTGGTATTGCTGAAAAAACCTGGGAGAAGCTTCACGGCGATGCAAGCCGATAACGCCAGCGGGGGCTAAGAAGCCCCCACGTGGCGATGCCGCCATAGGCGCATCAGCACACCGTGCTTCGGTGAAAACAGCAGCGCCAGGAAGAAACACCCCGTCGCCACCAGGACGATGGTGCCGCCGGAAGCCACGTCAAACGAAAACGACAGCCATAACCCCAATACCGCAGACCCTACCCCGACCCCGATGGAGATAAACAGCATCGTTTTGAAGCGGTCGGTCAGCAAGTGGGCCGTGGCGCCCGGCGTAATCAGCATGGCCACGACCAGGATGATACCGACGGTTTCCAGACTAGCGACAATGGTGAGCGTGAGCAGCAGAATCAAGCCGTAATGAATCACGCCGGTGTTGAAGCCGAGTGCCTGTGCCTGAGTCGGATCGAAGGCATAGAGCATGAGCGGGCGATAAGCCAGCCATACCACCAGCAATGCGATCACGCTGGCAGCGAGCGTCAGCATCAGTGCAGACTGCTGAACCCCCAAGACGTTACCAAATAGAATATGCATCAAGTGGGTGCTGGAAGCGATTTTACTGATCAGCACGACGCCCAGCGCAAACGCCCCGGTAAACATGATGCCCATGGCGGCATCGGACTTGATCCGCGTGTGCCGCTCGATCGCCCCAATGCCAAGCGACGTCAGCGCCCCCGTGACGAAGGCTCCGATAAAAAAGGGCAGGCCCAGCAGGTAGGCGATTGCCACGCCAGGCAACACGGCGTGCGAGATCGCATCCCCCAGTAGCGACCAGCGCTTGAGGACGACATAACAAGACAGCATGCCGCAGATGGCCCCCACCATCATCGACGTGAGCAGCGCGCGCTGCATGAACGCGTACTGAAACGCCTCTGAAACGCTATCGGGCATCAGATTCACGGGCACCATCACCGCCGAGATGAGCCCAGCCACCAGGGCACTACTCAAAGAGTCCAACGTTTGTAACATGCAAATTGCCTATTCTTTGCCAGCGAACGCAGGCACGCTGGCACGCCCAACACCCTGAGCAGATGGCTCGATGGCACTCACGGCGAGTTCAGCCAGCTTGCTATCGCTCAGCATCTCGTCGGGCGCACCTTCACCGCGAATGAATCGATTGATCAGCACCACGTGGTCCACGTAGCGACGCGCGCCCGGCATATCGTGCGTCACCATCACGATGGTTCGTCCAGCTTCGCGCTCGCGTTTGAGCACGTCGAGAATGAGCTGTTCGCTGGGTGGGTCGACCCCCGCGAGTGGCTCATCGAGCAGCAGGATACTCGCCTCTTGCGCCAGCGCACGCGCCAGCAGCACACGCTTTTTTTGACCGCCCGAGAGGGCGCCGATGGGCCGGTCGGCAAACGCCAGCATGTTGACGTCGTATAACGCTTTTTCCACCGCAACACGGTGACGTGGCGCATGCCAGCGCGCAGGTAGCAGTCTCCGCCACCACGCGTCTTGGCGCATGTGGCCATAGCGGGCGCTCATTACGGTTTCCCATACCGAAATAGGGAAATCCCATTCGATGGCCTCTCGCTGGGCCATGTAAGCAATGCGCCCAGCTTTTCGATGGTGCTCGATGGCTTGACCAAATGCCGTCACGCGGCCGCGCAGAGGCTTCATGCTGCCGGTCAACACGTGAAACAGCGTCGATTTTCCTGCGCCGTTCGGCCCCACGATGGCCGTCCAACGCCCGCGAGGCAACGAGAGGTGAATGTCCTCTAACACGGGCTGACGCTGATAAGCCGCATAAACACCGCTCACTTCGATGGCGCTGGCTGGTTGAGACGGTAATGAGGACATCGTGATTTACTCGGTAGCCAAGTAGCGACGCAGCAACGCAACGTTATGACGCTGCATGGCAAAGTAATCGGCAGCCTCCCCGTCAGGCTCACTCAAAGAGTCGACATACAGCGGTCCGGCAACGGGCAGTCCGGTGTCACGTGCGATACTGGTCACATGGCGGTCAGAAATCGTACTTTCCCAGAAGAGGGCCGCCGGTTGGCGTTCGTTGATTCGGTCGATGACCCGCATCAACTGCCGTGGGGAGCCCTCTGTTTCGGCATTGGTACCCCAAATACCATCGTGCTCGAACTGATACGCATCGGCAAAATAGAGAAAGGCCGCTTCACTGGAAAGCAGTACGCGGCGCTCTTCGGGAATGGCTTCGAGCGTTTCTTGAAGTTCGACATGCAGATCATGCAACTGTGCTTCCAGTGCCGCTGCGCGCTGCTGAATCGCATCGGCTTGATGGGGCAAGCGATCCTCCAACGTGTTGGCGATGGCTTGCACGTAGCTACTGGCAGCCCGAGGATCCATCCACATGTGCGGGTCCACGTCGCCTTCCATCTCACCGGTGACGATCGTTTGCGTCGGGTAACCCGACGCCTCTGCCACAGCGATCATGGGTACGTCGTCATTGACCGTCGCCGATACTTGGCGCATCCACTGCTCTAGCTGATAGCCGTTATAAAAAACCACATCGGCATCTTCGAGCGCAGCAAAATTATCAGGGGTAAGTTCCCACTCGTGCACTTCGGCGTTAACCGGTGTCAGCACCGTGACGTTCGCATCATCACCGGCCACTTTCTTCACCAAGTCGCCAAGAACCGAAAACGTCACGGCAATCTCTATGGGCGGGTTTTGCAACTCATCGGCCTGAGCACTGGTCACAACGCCACACCAGGCGAACGACACGCCCAAGGCTGCTAGCAAGTATGGTTTAGCCACTGGATCTCTCCTCTGTGCTAGGCTCGCGTTACTGATAACTTTAGCTCAACAAAAAAGCATTGTGCAAACAGTTTAGCCTTGGCTAACAATTATCGTGAAAAATGCGCTACCATCGCCAATTAACGTTTCCACTAACTTTGATAACCTTTGCCAATGAGTGATCACCAACAGCGGCGCACCCCACCTCCCTCCGGACACAGCGGTGATGCGCTGCCGCCAGTGGAACAGCACGCCCAGCAGTACGAGGCCGTGCGCAACGCCCACGAAACGGAGCTAATCGAAGATTACGTCGAATTGATTGGCGACCTGATTCGTCATCGCGGCGAGGCCCGCGCGGCCGATATTGCTAACCGAATGGCCGTCAGCCAAGCGACGGTGTCGAAAATGATTCGTCGCTTGAACGAGTTAGGTTTGGTGACCAGCAAGCCGTATCGCTCGCTGTTTTTGACCGATGAGGGTCAAAAAATGGCGGAGACGTCCCGTGCGCGTCACGATATCGTGCTGCATTTTTTGCGAGCGCTGGGGGTGGACGACAGCACTGCCCGCATCGATGCAGAAGGGATGGAACACCATGTTAGCGATGAGACGCTCACGATCATGCAGCGCTATACCGACCAGCAGCAAAATAACTGAGCCTCTTTTCCGCACGCCTCTATGGCTGGGTGACACGTAGATGATTCACCTGGGTGATGGTGCCGTTCCAGATCATCTCTAGGTGGGTGGTCTGGATGATGTCCGTCACATGGCGCGGCGTCATGAGCGCCCAGCAGTGCGCCCCGGGTCGGCGCACCGAATGATAACGAAGGCCGTTCAACGTACGCCGAACGTCTGCACCGAACGGCTGCGACGCCGTATAGTGATCGGGTGCGTAGACGAGATGATCGCTGGGCAGCGTCAGCGCATCGCCTATTGACACCTCCCTGAAGGTGCCTCTCAACCCCCGAAAAACGAACCGCTCATAGCGTAGCTCGGGCACACGCTGCCAGTACGCTTGCTGATGGTGCTTGACTTCCGCAATCGCGGTTTTCAACGTATCGGCAAGGTACAGCACGCCAAAACTGCCGTCGCTAAAACGTGATCCTTCTGGATTGATATGCGTAAAGGGGGCCACGGCATACGAACAGCCACGAATACCGAAAGGAATCTGCTCGAGCGGCAGCAGCGCCAGGTCACCTACCTCATTCTGCAAACGCGGATTGGTGAGTGATTGAAGTGCATGGAGAGCGGCGAACTCGTCAGGGTCAGCTACATCATCGAACAGATCGATCGGCGGAAACTTACTGTTGACCAATCGATAGCCGATCACATCACGGGCTGGCAGTACGGGCAAATCAGCCGCCTTTACCACTGACCACCCCGCAGGCTATCGATGCGCTTATACGTTTCGTAAAGCGCGGCAAAATCTCCAGTCCCCATTATGGCCATGGGCGTGCGACCATTGAAATAGGGGTTGTGATTGACCATGTTCACAAACCCGTACAGGTTGTCGGGGTTATCGAATACCACACGCAGCGCCGCATGGATGTTCAGCACGTAGCTGATGCGCGCTAGCTGGTCACTATCCAGCTTGATCGCTGCCAGATCGCCGCGCCGAGCTCGAGCGTAGGTACTGTGAGAGACGCGCAGAATCGCTTCCCCCTGCTCTCCCGAGGCTCGCCACTTCTCTAGAATGCGTACCGCTGCTTTGAGGCCCACCGCGGCGGCTGCCTTATTCTGGGCAAACTTTTGCGCTGTTTGCATTGCACTTCCTGACTCAGTATCTACAAACACTATTATAGGATAAAAGTGTCTGAGAATACATTTCCACACGCAATGGGGCTTGCATGGCTAGATCACAGTGCCACCGAGGATGTGTGACCGCCACCCGCCACCTTGGCAGGCATACCCAACCGGCCGATGCCAGGTAATTTGAGGGCGGGGCGCAGGATATCGATGCCGACACTCATACCCAGCAGGTTGAGCTCAATGCCCTCCTCCAGCGCCAGCATGATCCCCACCACACCTCCCAGCGACAGTTGATATCCAGTTCCGCTGGGGGTGGGAGCAACGACACCATTGAAGAGGTAGTCTTTACCCACCGCCGTGGTCGGCAGCGCAACCTCAAAGCCCTCGACTTCACGTATCACCCAGGCAATGAAGCTGTTGCTATTGGGGCCAGGCCAAACTCGGTACAAATCCGCTTGCGGATAGCGCGCCACGGCGTCTTGGATACGAGGTATTAATTCAGCGGCTTCGGCACCTCGATAATCGGCGAGAAGCTCAGGCGGATGCCCAAACCAAGCGCGATCAGGCGTGTCGATGGAAGAAACCACCGTGGGGCGGCGCCAGCTCAACACCTGATGCAGCTGATACTCTCGCGCCCCCTCTGCTTTTGTCGCAATCCAGATATGCACACCAAAGGCTCCGCGCCAGCTATAGGCACGGGCCGCGTATACCTGTACGACGGCGTCTTGGACGCGATCAGGATGGGGCGCCAATCCCGCAGACGAACGGTCGAGATTCGACCAGTGGCCATCGGTAATGACCTGGTTACTGGCCAATATCCACACCGGCCCAGCCAGCAATAAGACCAACAGTGCCATTACGGCAGCCAGCCAACGCAATACGGTTTTCATCGGGGTATCCACATCAAGAGCATACGAGGAACGACGCGCATTAAAGGATTGATCATCAAAGCCTTAGCCGAGGTGCCACGAAATCTAGAAACGCACCAATTCTGCCCGAAAGCGCCGTATTACGGTAATAGACCGCTTGAACCATTTCACGGGAGTTCGGGCTGATCATACGATCCATCATCAACCCCACCAGCGCGCCTTTCTCTAAGTCGTGACGAATCATAAACCGCGACATACAAGCGATACCCTCGCCTGCCAAGCACAGCTGCCGCATGACCTCGCCGCTCGAGGTTCGCAGGTGCGCTTGAATATTGGGGCCTTCCTGCGGTAGCCCTTCGACCGGCCAGCGATCCAGACTGTCTGCGTTCAGAAATCCAAGTAGCTGGTGGTCTCGCAATGCTGCCGGGCTAACCGGCACACCGTGACGTTCCAAGTAATGAGGGCTTGCCACTAGGTGCAGCGGCGAGCGCCCCAGCAGGCGAGCGTGAAGCGTGGAGTCCTCTAGCCCACCAATGCGGATCGCGACATCCGTACGCTGCTCCAACAGATTGATGATGCTATCAGAGGCGGATAGCTCGAGCTCGATACCCGGATAATGATCGCGAAATGCGCCAATCAAAGGCACCAGTTGATGCAGTACGAAAGGCGTCGCCGCATCGACTCTAAGCCGCCCACTCGGGCGCACCTGGCTTAATCGCATCGCCTCTTCGGCTTCTTCAAGCGCGCTCAAACCCACCCTGACCCGCTCGATATAGGCGCGCCCTTCACTGGTGAGGGTCACACTGCGGGTCGTGCGGTTCAGTAATGGAATACCCAGCCGCTGCTCCAAACGCTGCACAGCACGGGAGACCTTGGCGACGGGCACATCCATCTGCCGAGCTGCGGCGCTGAAACCACCGCTATCCACGACGGCAACCAGGAGCTGCAGATCTTCGGTGCGGCTCAACATGATGAACTCCTAGCGCACACATTATTGTCGATAACGTAAAAGTGTTTCTATTTTAGTACTGTTTATCGCATAAGGCATCCGGCGCAAACTCCGCAGCGTTACGTCGTCCCTCTCTTTTCAGGAGATTTGCCATGCCTATTGCACTGTTCGCACTGACCCTCAGTGCCTTTGCTATTGGCACCACCGAATTCGTCATTGTCGGATTGGTGCCTACCATCGCCCAAGACTTGGGCGTTTCGCTGCCTTCGGCAGGACTGTTAGTAAGCCTCTACGCCGCTGGTGTTGCCGTTGGCGCACCGGTGCTGACCGCCCTCACTGGTCGTATGAATCGCAAGCTGGTGCTGCTCGGCCTGATGGCGCTGTTCATCGTCGGTAACTTGCTGGCATGTCAAGCGCCGGGCTACGGCTCGTTGATTACCGCACGTATTTTGACGGGGCTTGCCCACGGCGTCTTTTTCTCTATCGGCTCGACCATTGCCACCAGCTTGGTCAGCAAAGATAAAGAAGCGAGCGCGATTGCCATCATGTTCACAGGTCTTACCGTGGCGCTCGTGACCGGCGTACCGTTAGGCACGTGGATTGGACAAAACTTCGGTTGGCGCGCCACCTTCTTGGTGGTGTCGTCTCTAGGCCTAATCGCCTTGATCGGCAGCGCCCTCCTCGTCCCCAACAACTTGAAAAAGTCCGCGCCGGCGACCCTCGGCCAACAGTTCAAGGTGCTTACGCACCCTCGCCTTCTGCTCGTGTACCTGATCACTATTCTGGGCTATGGCGGCACCTTTACGGCGTTCACGTACTTGGCACCCATCCTGCAAGAGGTGAGCGGCTTTGGAAATAATGCCGTGAGCTTGATCATGCTGGTCTATGGCGTATCGGTCGCCTTCGGCAACATCTACGGCGGTAAAATGGCGGACCGCATGGGGCCCATACGTGCGCTGACAGTAATCTTTTCGGGCCTCATCGCCATTTTACTGATGCTGACTCTATCAGCAGCCCATCCCATCGCCGCCGTGCTGACGGTGCTGATCTGGGGAGCCTTTGCGTTTGGTAACGTACCGGGGCTGCAAGTGTATGTGGTACAGCAAGCCGAGCGCTTCGTCCCTGAAGCTGTCGATATCGCGTCAGGGTTGAACATCGCTGCGTTCAACATTGGGATTGCGCTGGGCTCTGTCATCGGTGGCTACGTCGTCGATGGAATGCAGCTCACCGACACGGCCTGGATGGGGGCGGGTATCGTTGCGCTTGCCCTGGCGCTCACACAGCTTTCCGGCCACTGGGATCGCCAAAGAGAAAGCGATGTTACTGCACGCTAAGGCCCGTTGAAGACGTCATGAGCCTCCCGCACGACTGTTCTCCCATACCCCAGCACTACGCCACTGTCCGGTCGATCTCTTCTCAGCCATCTGCAAGAAGAGGCAGCGCCCGGCAGTGGCTTTTTTCGTGCGCGCAAGACGAAGAAACACGCGCCCTGCCAAGCTGGCTAGCAGAACCAAAAGGAGCTTTAGCGACAAGAAATAGTGTGGGTAGCGACCAACAACGCCGACGCAAATCGAAGAAGTCGACATCTGGAAAGGAGGGAAAAGGTACAGCTAAATTGTCGTTTCCACTTCAATTTGACATAACCAAAACGAAAAAACAGTCACTTACACCAAGAATTCCACCGCAAAATGACATAAGTTTTCCACTTTTAAATGACATAAAGTAAAACGATCGTTTGCTCTGGTAATAAAATAACGTCATAAAAAAACATTCTGATAAACAGCTTTTGGCCGCAGCACATGATCAAAACTGCTGAGCATTCCGCTAAAATGGACACCTTACGGCTTACGTTGAATTCAGCTATAAACGCTCAAAAGAAGAACTGGTTATATGGCTGATCTGGCCACGATGCCATGTCTATACTCTCTTCAAATTTCGACATAGCCCCCATCCAGTGCCGATGCCAAAAAACATAGTTCACGTGCATAACCAACCATGGGATACAGACTACACTTCAACCAGAAACAGTCGCGCCGTGCTATTATCCATCTCCGCTTCATGTGAAGTTTCATAACCAGCACTTGACGAGGCGACTTATGCCAGAACCACCAATCTCTCCTCATAAAGCTAGGAATAATAAGCGTGAAATACGGACAGCAGAGTTCTGGAGGTTCATCACAGCCCAAGAGATGCGTAGAGAGTCTGAGCGTTTACAAAGTATCCAGGAAGGCCTCTCACCAACGTTATTGCTAACAGTACAAGAGACCTTTCAGCTGCAGAATAAGCAGGTTAAGGCATTGTTCAATGTGCCTGTCTCGGCTGTTCACCGCCGCAGACGTGAAGGGAAAAATCTGGACTCAGTGACATCAGAACGTCTTGATAGGGTTGCGACCGTAAGTCACCTCGCAATGGAGGTGTTTGAGGACAAGCGGGCCGCGATTGACTGGATATCTAATTCGAACGAAGCGCTGGGAGGACAGGCACCTGTCATGCTATGCGGCACTGATACCGAAGCAAAACAGGTTCGGCGTCTACTCCTCGCTATGGAGTGTGGCGGTGTGGCGTGAAGGTGGGTATTCATTATTACCCCGGCTGGTGCTCTAAGAGCAAACCAACTCATCTTCAGAAATAGCCTTCATCTAGCACCACAAAAAACCCTCCAAGAAATCTTGGAGGGTTTAGAACTATTGCTGCCTTGCGGCGGTGTGTATCATTACCGTTGCTGGCTTCCAGTCCTAATATCAGCTGCCTATTCGGCGGTTCACGAGCAAGCCGTTGAGCAAGCGCTGATTCAAGTTTTTTCAGCTGCCTATTCGGCGGTTCACTAGACCTAGCTAGCAGTATAAATATAGGCATCAACAAGATAAGTACAAAACGTTAAAAATACCCTTTTTGGCGTATCTTAAGTAAGCTATTGAAAAATATGACAATATATATTCTGAAAATATTTAGGTAATCTGCTTAAAATTTGGCACAGAGCCAGAGTGTGTCTGTTTTGTAGCCAACCCGTAGCTATTGTAGCTATCACACTGGCTTTCTTCACCAAGCGCCTCATACTGCACATACAGCGGGAATCGTTGGCCTGACGATCGACTATCAATAGGAATTACGTGGCAGTGATCAACGAAGCGATCTGATACAACACTGCCAGGCATGAACGTCTCGCCACGTTTTTCAGCTCGATTTTTGCTGCGGATCAGCCTTCTCTTAATTTCTCCTGGAAAAGATTTAGCAACATGCTGATTTCTAATAAATCTCACTTCCTCTAATGTCACTGGAACCATTTTAATATCACTAATTTCAATAAACCCTTCGTCCGCCATATTTTTAAAATACCGCACTGATGACAAATAAAACAAAGCATTAATATCTTTACTTACAAAAGCGATTGAGTCCCCTACTGAGTCCGTAGCCCATGATGGAAACGAAACACCAATGCCCGAACTTGCTATCTTAGAGCCGCTCATAAGACCATGTAAGCAAGCAATGCACCTCCCTGCTAAAAATGCGTGATTGGCTGAAGGCATTAAATATCTTATGTAAAAAAAGTATCTCATTTTTCACCCTTCTTAATTCCTTTTTGGAACATCCCCCCCTTCACTAGCATAGACATCACGTAGTGTGCATTAGGGCTGACCTGCCTGGTTTCAATCATTTCCTCTGTAATACTTGTAATTTCGTTTAACAGCGAGTAAAAATCTTTCTTCGTAACTGGTTCACGCATAGCTAAAACCCGACTACGATCTGCACCGTATTCACTCACCCTCAAAGGGTATTCAGCACCTTCATCTAGCCACCAGTCATCAATTTTTTGAATTGCTGCTCCGACTTTATAAGCACCAAAGCCAACTGCTTGACGACCGTCGTGCATTGTGCTTTTCATAAACTGCCTAGCCGCACTTTCGTTGCCTCTATCACCCTTCTCAATAAATAATTGACTGGGGAAAATTTCTTGGCAAAATTCTGTTTTTATTTCGGCAGTCACATCAGCAAAAAGAAATTTTTGTGGGTAAGAAAGTGACTCTTCAAGCTCAGCCGCAAGCCCTTCTAATGATTTAAAATCATCTCCTTCCCAAGAAGATCCCCATTCCTTATACTGTGCGTCTTTAACATAATATTTTTTTAAATTAGACGTAGAAACCTCAACTGCTATCCCTCTTGCAACTTTATTTCTCCAAAGCCATTCAGCTGAAAGGATATTTTTGACATATCGAGTTGCTAGCTCTTGGTATCCACCCAAGTTTCTATAAGTACCAGAGAACTCTTTCAATGCTTTTGTCGCTCCTGCATTATCACAGATGTTTGGTTCTAAGCTGTTTGCAATGATGCGTAAAGAAAAACGACAATACAACGTATCGACTAGCGGTGGTACATAACACGTTTCGAGCATTATAGGATTAGAAAAGCCCAAATCGCTCGTTTCTTTAGCACGCGCAGTCCCGGATGCCATATAGCCATCGCTAAACGTTGCCTTAGGGCCACGAAACCGCGTCACTTCCGCTTGCAACGGCTCAAATTCGCTCGAATCTGTCCGGTAATAAAAAACCGCCTTGCCCGGATTGAGAGAGCGCTCATAGCTAAGATGTCTGAAAGAGTTCATCATGCCGACCTGCCTATGCTTTTTTCATCAGCATAGTCAGGTTCTGGCTTTTCAACCTCCAAAAAGCGTTTTTAAGAAAGTCAGCTTTACCATTGAGCCTGACGCTTGCCGGTGACAACGTCTCTGTTAGACCGACTAAAGGCTCAGCATAAGCATGGAGCTGCCTATGTGAACCAGACCGATAGCAAGGTTCTTCAAGCAGCTGGTAGCCACTCATAGCAGGTAAATGATTGGGATGCTTGGACAACCATGTCACCAAGCTGTCGATGCTTTGCACCTGTTTTTCTGAGTCGACAACCCAACGACCTTCGTCCGGCAGAAGCGATATGGCTGCCAATAAACTGTTTGCATCTCCATATAGTTGGCACCACTGCAACTCTTCATAAAGTGGCGGGGGCTGCATAGTTCCCCCAGCGAACCTCCCAGGGAACGCAGACTGCAGCATAGTCAATTCGTCATTTCCCAGAGGGGTATCGCCTCCATCCTCTAGTCGATAGCGAATAACTAAATCCATGCGCAAATCGCAAAAGCGCATATCAATAAGACCTGGCCGCTTGGGAGTCTCACCTGGCTTCGCTGGTGGTAGATAAGGGGCAGGTATCTTGGCACCCGAGGAGGACTCATACTGCCGCAAAAACCAGGCAACTCCTTCAAAGACAATGTTCCGCTTAAGGATGTTTCGTAAACGTAGCTGGTAGTTATAGACTGTTCCCCATACGGCTAGCAGTGAAGGCAGGCCCACTAGATAGGGACAAGATAGCGCCTGCGCATCGAATACATGTAGGTTTTTTAAGTGAAGGTAATGATATGGCTCTTCAGCCATGTGTTCATCTTCTTTGATTTTCATCCCAATCAACAAAGACTTAAGTTGAGCCTTGAAAGGAATTAATAGCTCTGGATGATAAGCAAAGCTTTGCGTTTGGGGATACCTCACCAAAATACTGTGCAATTCTTTATTAACCTCAGGTAGAATTCCAAGTACATCCTCGTCAAGAGCAGAAATCAAAAGGCATGCTGTATTGCTCACACGACCTGAAAATACTTCTCCTCCTATATTTCTCCAATAGCTAACCGGGGATAGCCATTCAGATAAAGACTGCCTCAGCAACTTAATAGCAGAACGCCTATGATCTCGCCTATTTTTTCCGGTCAACAAGCTTTTACTTTCAACAATTTTATTACATGCCAGGATAAACGACTTACTTCTTAAAGAACTGTGATGAAAGTCTACAAAAAAGATTCCAGAAGAATTTTCATTTTCTTTATTTTGGCTACAGGCTAATCGAGGGGAATAACTAAGAGCAGAGACATTACCTCCAAGCGAGGATGCTAAATCTCCAACACTTGAAGAGTGCCAATGTTTTATTGTTGCAAAATCTTCACATTTATTACGTCGAGCAATTTGAATGTCGGCCAGTAACGAATGTGATGTGACAGGTGTAATACTGACATCCTTTCCTTGATAAAGAAAGGTAACTTGTACTGAATGCCTATCCACATAAGAAGGTGATAAATTTTTAGTTAAATAATTATCGAAAAGCGACTGAAGGTAAGTCCATTGACCATCAGACATACCAAGACTCATGAATTCTTTCCGCCATTGCTTGTCATTATCTAAAACAATAGCGGCCAAACAGCAAACTACACCCTTAAATATAAAATTAGCTCCAAAAAGCTTTGCTTTATTCACAGCTGCTGAGTTGTGTGACCAACCCAAACGACTCACGCTATTATATGAAGAAACAACACTGTCCGAGGGCTTCTCAGCTTTTACTAACAATCTCTGATATGCTACACGTGTATCAGGATGCTTTAGATTATGTGAGTGCAGCCACTGTACTTCCTGCGCACAACTTTCGATATGCTGCCAATCTTTGAGTGTTTCAATTGCTCTTTTTTTATTCAACAAATCAGGAGCGTACTGACGCTTATGCGATAAGTTAAGCAGCACCAGAACAGCAGCGTTAACATCTTCAGAAACCTCTAGCAGAGGCGTGTAGGGAGCAAAAGCTTTACGAATTGTTTCTGAGCGGCTTGGCTCATCCAATTCCAACAACGTACTTAACGACATGACGTTACCACGCTGGTAAATAATTATTATAGCTGCTTGTCTCAACCGGCATTCTTGACTGACGCAACTCCATGATTTCTCTTAAATAAAATACTCCTATACCGTTCACTAGCTTTTCATGTGATTTAAATTTGACTGCGCATCTGAGATACCCTTCTTCATATAGACGGTACGCTTGCTCATACGACGTACCAAGCAAAATCGCGGCTTCCGGCATACTGATAAGCAGATCTGCGACGTTTGGCACACGTGTTTGCGGATTCTGATCAACCAATCTTGCTAAAAAATTTTCCAATGGCGTCAAGACGAAATCACTTTCTGGATAAGCCTTCAACAGTAGACGCGAAATGCCGACAATGTTGCCAAAAACATCGCGAAATGAGGTTTTATTATAATCACATACCAATTTATCGCCTGAGAGCGCCGCTTGCTGCTCTAATTCCTGTGTAAACACTTCAGGCCAATGCGTGAAATACTCGATAGCCCGCTCAATCGTACGAGTGGAAACCTGATCGCAGGCGTCTAGCATTTTATGTGTATATAGCTGATACCACAGCAGACAAGCTAGGCGCAAACTGACTGAGCGGATGTCTAGCAGAGAATGCTTTGTAGGCGAATGCTCACCCACTACTAGGCGGCTGGCGATAAGCTGCCATTCGTCTGCTGGCTCCGAGTCAGCGTTACGAAGATCGAATCCACAGCGACAAGTATGCAAGCATTCAGAATGGGTATAATTTAATTTCTCTTCGCATTTTGGGCAATCATGCAGCATCTGTTTGCCATGATTAATGCAGGCTTCATAGGGCATCCAATGCCATTCCTGCCGAATGTAATTGGCTTCAGTGAGGCAATCCGGGCAAACAGGTATCCCCTTTTGGCGAACTAACGCTCGGGGTACGTGGCTACCTGCATAAAAAACGCTAGCGTAGCGCGAACAAAATTTCTCGCTGGAATGCACTACTGCCAAGTGTAGTAGCGGAAGTTTTTCATTATCTGTCAGCGACTCCACTAGCTTGAGCGCTCTGATGCGCCGACTACTACTCTGAGCCGCGTGATAGACATTTAAACGGCTTAGCTCTTCTGGGAACGCCCCTGCCGCTTCATGATCATGCAGCTGCAGCCAGTCTTTTATCGCTCGACTAAGCTGCTGATAGTATTCGAAGAAATTCTCTTGCGATAGACGGAGCATGTAGCTCTCAAGTGACTCGTTAATGAACGGTCTTGGGCGGACAAGCAATTTCATGGCAACCACCTGCTAAGATATCCTTATCAAACGTATAGCAGCTATCCACTATAAAGCATAAATATTTCTAAAAAATATTGGCTTATGGAGCTCATCTCCTCTCCCATTATCAAAGGTTAAGCTGTCATGTCAGCGCCGCTCACACTTGCACGTAGTCACTACCATTGAATGGGAATCCCTAGCCAGACAACATAAAAGCCTTGGGCTTATGCCTCGGCCAGGGTTTAGACGAGCTTAAACGGATCAATGTCCCGAAAAATGCCTGTTTTGGTCATGTCACGGCGCAGCGTAAACGCTTCTACCGCCGCGACAGGATCAACCTGCACCAGCTGATCAAAGTGGATACGGTTCCACTGTGCTCGGGTGACCTTGATACTGTAAAGGTACTGATCGCGGGTACCGCCCGTAGTGGGATCGACCACCTGGCGATACCCAGATACCCGCGCTTCTTGAACAGAGGGCAAACGCACAAACACGGCGCCAAGCACACGAAAGGCAATGCCGTGGACATGGTCACGGTACAGTTTGCGCTGTCGGGTGGCACTCAGGGACTTGGGGGTGAGCTTGAGCGCTTTGGCGGGCATTACCCATTCTCGATCCGGCATCTCATCGTCAGAGGGCAGGTCAATATCCAGCGCTATCGTGGTGTCGTCGCTTCCCAAATCAAAATCGATCACGGTCTCGCGAGGCCAGTCGATCTCTTCCAGGCGCTCTTGAAGCGTGAGTGTCATGTCATCACGTTCTCTTAGCACGCCCTGCTCTTCTCGCTGTTGTCGGGCAAACTCGGCGGCATCAAAATCGGCTTTGCGGTGTTCCCAATGACGGTAGTCGTCATTAAATCGCTTCTGGCGACGTGTGTTATCGGACTCATGTTGACGGCGTGCCGGTGACCATAGCACTTTCCACCATGGAAGAGGCACCGGCGTGGGCGGAGTGGGTGCCGGCTCAGCAAAGTGGCGTGGGGTGTAGCCACGGCAGTGAGGAGATGGGGTATCGTGGTGCAGCTGCCCTAAGCGCACGATGTCCGCGTTTAATTCATCGCAGAGTGTCTTGAGCTGTGCACGAATAGCATCACGTGCATGACGGCGCAGCCAACGTACGTCCTGGTCGCTGAGTGGAGTGCCATCTTCAAATCGGTAGCGAACGTTGCCGTCTTTCTTAACCGACAGCTGAAGCCCCAGCGACTCGCCTTGCCCAATGCGCGCTTCTAGAGCTGAAGGGGCACTTGCTTGCCCCTTTGAAGAAGCTCGACGAGATGATGACAGCTGGGTGCGATAGGCCAGTCCTGTTCCAGGAAGTCCGGCATGCGCATGGATACCTCGTGGCCCCATGCTGACACTGGCACCACGCGGGCCGACTGAAAGACCCACACCACGCTTGCTGATATTCAGGCGCACGCCGGGCGCAAGTGAAATACGACGTTGAAAGCGAAAAGCCATCGACACTCCTTGAAGCGGGAACCTTACGTCATTAGTTCACGCGCCGTTGATCGCGCTTACCCACGACACAGTACCAGCGCGCCTCTTCCTCTTGCCGCCGTTTAATCGCCGCCTGCATGGATTCTTCTGAGGTCGCATAGCGGGTGCGTGACGTACCGTAACTGAACTGCGCACTGCGTTTTTTGCGTGAACCGTCGGGCATCAACTCATACCAAGCCGCTACCCAGAGAGTTGTCCCAGTGGGACGCTCGTAATGGTAAACGCCCGTTATCGGGCCAACGGGCCGTTCACGATGACGCGCGACGGAGCGTGCCTCTACTCGCAACAGCTCCTTCCAGCGGCGTGTCCCCCAAATCTCTCTGCCGCGCTGGTCTCGATACGCAAGGCATCGCTCAAAGGTATCGTATTCATTAGCTAAGCGCGGGATCGACTTAGTTTCGGGCTTTCCCGACGGACGTGGCACACGCACCATAGGGTTACTGTGACTTTTGGGCCACGACACGTATTTAGTGCTCTCCCATAGCTGGGGTAATGATAACGGTGCTCTCATTGATACTCGTTACTTAGTGTTGATTCATAACGCATCTCAATACACGCATTTATCTGATCTGCCATTCAGCTCGCTAGCGTTATCTGTTCGCACCTACGGCCCTTTCATAGCCCCAGATAATATAATGCCGCTTCCCATTGAGATGCTTAACTTACGTTCAGCCACATGCTCATCACCGGCCCTGAGCATACCAGCGCTATATCTTACTTATTGCTTCTCGTTACTGGATCGGTCTGGTTAATGACACTGCAGCCAAAGCAGAATGAAAAGCAAAAGCCGAAAACGGCATGTTCAAACAGACTAGGAAAGTAAGTGCCTAAGCACTTATGTCATTTTCAGCAATTGATGCGACCCTCAGGGCGTAATATCGGGCTATTATGGTAGTCTGTACAGGATTGAGTGCGACAGAATTAATAGCAATTGATGCGACAGGCCTTGTTTTATTCAACATTTGGTGCGACTACCCATGCCACTGCCTACATCCGTTCGTAAAATCGGCCCTACCCGACGAAGTGTGTCTGGCTACTATGCCTTTCGCGGGGAGGAGTCTATTGCGTTCGAGTCGACGCTCGAACGTGATTTCCTCATCAAGGCTGACTTTGATGTGAGCGTCCTTGGTGTGATTTCCCAGCCGTGCGAGATCCCGTTTCATCATCCCGTGACCGGTAGGCGCTACACCTACACACCTGACTATTTGGTTTATTACCGTCTCGGTAACCGTCATTACAGGGATTACCCAAAACCTCTCCTGGTGGAGGTCAAACCACGGGAAAAGTGGCAAGCACATTGGCGTGAATGGTCGCCTAAATGGAAGGCGGCGATACGGCATGCCAACAATGAGGGCTGGGCGTTTCGCATTCATGATGAAAGCCGCATTCGTGATAAGACCTTGGACAACATTACCTTCCTAGCGCGCTACAAGCGGATGGTGTTTCCCTCTGTCGAAAGCCAGGCAGTCCTCAACACGGTGAGGGAAATGGGGGTGGCGACCTTGGATTACCTGCTTTCTCGGCACTTTATGGGCGATATTTACCGGGCAGAGGGGATTGCGCATTTATGGCATCTACTGGCGACTCGGCAGTTAGATTGCGATATGGCCCAATCCTTCAGTCCTCTATCGGAGGTATGGGTACCCGATCATGAATAATCATCGTGGCAGCGCAACTGAACCCAATAACGGCGTCGCCCAAACACGCCAACTGAACCGTACCGGGATTCCCGGAGGCTCCAAACCTTGAGAGGATGGAGCCATGAGCAAATCAAATCGATATTCCCCTGAAGTTCGCCAGCGGGCGGTACGTATGGTCTTCGACCACGAGGCCGATTATTCCTCCCAGTGGGCAGCCCTCGGTGCCATCGCCCCAAAAATCGGCTGTACGCCTGAAACACTGCGCAGTTGGGTCCGACAGGCCGAGCGTGACACAGGGCGTCGGGAAGGCGCTACGACCTCCGAGCGTGAACAGATCAAAGCGCTAGAGCGTGAAAACCGAGAGTTGAAGCAAGCCAACGAGATCCTACGAAAGGCCTCTGCATATTTTGCCCAGGCGGAGCTCGACCGCCGCGGGAAGTGATGATCAACTTTATCGAAGATTACCGAGCGTTATACGGGGTCGAGCCGATCTGCCGTGTCCTGCCGATCGCCCCGTCGACGTACTATGAGCATCGTGCCCGCGCACGCGAGCCCAACCGAGCGCCTCCCCGCAATAAACGTGAGCGCTGGCTGAGGGCCGAAATTCAGCGCGTCTGGGAAGAGAACTTCGGTGTCTACGGCATCCGCAAAGTCTGGCGTCAACTACACCGAGAAGGCACTCCGGTGGCTCGCTGCACCGTCGCTCGCCTGTAAGCGTTCATTCCACGACGTTCTGCCACCCTGCTGAAAATCGCCCTACAGTAACCTCACACTTTCCAACACGAGGTTACCCCCATGAGAAAGCACCGCACACCCGAACAGTGGCAGGCTCTGGTCAATCAGCAGCGTGACAGTGGTCTGTCAGCTTCGAAGTTCTGCAAACAAGAGAACATCGGCTACGCCAGTTTCTGTAACTGGCGCAAGCGCCTGTCCGATCAGGCGGCCGGTGACTCAGCGGATTCCGGCGAAGCCGGTTTTCTGGACCTGTCCTCTCTGATGGGTGCGGCGCAGTCCGGCCCAGGCTGGAACATTGTGCTGAGCCTGGGCAACGGCGTCGAACTGCGGCTGAGCCAGAACGGATGATCGGGCTCGATAGCCAGGCGCGCATCTGGCTGTGCACCGAGCCCACCGACATGCGCAAATCGTTCCGGGGCCTGAGCGCCCTGGTTCGGAATCAATTGAAGCACGACCCCCTCAGCGGTCAGTATTTTGTCTTCGTCAATCGCCGTAAGACCCAGATGAAGATGCTCTACTTTACCGCCACCGGTTACTGTCTGTGGGCCAAGCGCCTGGAGCAGGGCCAGTTCCGGGTGCCGTTATCCGCCTCCGGTCAGCGAACCCTGACCCTGACGGATTTGCAGCTGCTGATTGACGGCATTGAGGTGCAGAAATACCGCCAGTTCAAGCGTTTTCGAGGGGTATAGAAGACAGAGTTCCGGTATAATATCGGCCATGAATTCAACGGCTTCAGCTTCTTCTCCCGGTACACTTTCCTCCTCGGCTCTGGCCGAGGAGAATGCACTGTTGCGGGAGCAGTTGGAGGCCCAGGCGGAATCCATTCGGCAGTTGAAACACCAGTTAGACTGGTTCAAGAAGCAGCTGTTCGGCCCCAAATCCGAGAAGCAGGTGGTCGATCTGCCCGGGCAGGACAGCTTGTTCCAGCCAGAGGAGGCACCGCGACCGGAACAGCCTGCCGATGAAGAAAAACGCACTATTAAGGCTTACCAGCGCGGCACCGGCAAGAAGCAGCGGGACGACGATTGTCTGAACGACACTGGCCTGCGCTTTACTGCCGGGGTGCCGGTGGAAGTCATTGAACACCTGCCACCGGAGCTGACCGGTCCGGACGCCGACCAGTACGACATCATTGGCACTAAAACGACTTATCGCCTGGCCCAGCGCGCCTCCAGCTATGTGGTGCTCAAATGCGAACGCCCGGTGTTCCGTCGTAAGGGCACTGACTCAAAACCTGTGACGACGCCAGCCCCGTTCAACGTGCTGGACAACAGCCTGGCCGATGTCAGCCTGCTGGCCGGGTTGCTGGTGGACAAGTTCCAGTTCCACCTGCCGCTGTATCGCCAGCACCAGCGCATTCAACAAGCGGGTATTACCCTCAGCCGCAGCACCCTGACGAACCTGGTGAAGCGGGCCATCGACCTGCTTCGGCCCATTGTGGACGCCCAGACCGACAACGTGCTGCGCAGCCGGGTGCTGGCCATGGACGAAACACCCATCAAAGCGGGCCACCAGGGCCGGGCAGGCCCGCAGAAAGGCAAGATGAAAACAGGCTGGTTCTGGCCCCTATACGGTGATGACGACGAAGTGGTGTTTACCTACTCGAACAGTCGGGGCCGACTGCACATCGAGCAGGTTCTGAACGACCAATTCAGTGGCACTCTGATCAGCGATGGTTATGCCGCATATGCCCGCTATGCCGCGGCCCAGAAAGGTATTACTCATGCTCAATGCTGGGTGCATAGTCGCCGTTGCTTCGTTGAGGCCCAAAAGGATCATCCTGAGAAGGCCACCGAAGCCCTGCAACAGATCGCGAAGCTGTACCAGATTGAAGATACCATTAAGGAAAAGGAGCTCACCGGCGAGAAGAAGCGCCAATACCGGCTGGACCATGCGAAGCCGGTCGTCAGCGGCTTCTTCCAGTGGTGCCGGGATCAGTTGGCACAAGGCGGCCTCGTGCCCAGCGACCCGCTGACCAAGGCCCTGAACTACGTGCTCGGTCGCGAAGCGAGCCTGACCGTGTTCCTGGAAAACCCGGACGTGCAGCCAGACACCAACCACCTGGAACGGGCGCTACGCCCCATTCCAATGGGCAAGAAAAACTGGATGTTCTGCTGGACCGAACTGGGCGCGGAACACCTGGGCATCATCCAGAGCCTGATCAGCACCTGCAAGCTGCACGATATTAACCCCTACACTTACCTGGTGGACGTGCTGCAACGCGTCAGTCAGCATCCCGCCAGTGAAGTGGCGAACCTGACTCCGCGGCGCTGGAAAATCCGGTTCGCCGAGAATCCGCTACGGGCTCTGATCGATCCCCGTCATCCGGACCGACAAGCCACGCAACTCACACCGGTGGAGGTCGTCCATGCGCATTGAGGACATGAGCATCGACGAGTTGCTGGAACTGAACCAGTACATCTGCCAGCGCATTGATGAACTGCAAGAACAGGAAACCCTGCAAGCCTTGAGTCGGTTGCGGGTTGGTCTGAAAGTGACCTTCGAAGGCCGAGAAGGACCGGTGTTGGGGATCGTCACCAAGATCAACCGCAAGAGTGTGATCGTGCTGGGCGAGGAAGGCAGGAAACAGTACAAGGTCTCGCCGGAGTTACTTAGGCCTCTGCGTGACGTGAAGTAGGTCAACTACGTCGTAGGATGAACGCTTACGCTCGCCTGATGCGCCAAATGGGGCTGCGCGGTGTGATACGTGGTAAGCCGGTGCGTACGACTGTATCTGACCCTAACAAGGCCTGTCCGGCGGATTTGGTCAAGCGGCAGTTTCAGCCAGCTCAGCCGAACGCACTGTGGGTATCAGATTTTACCTACGTTGCCACATGGAAGGGCTTTGTTTATGTCGCCTTCGTCATTGATGCGTTTGCTCGCCGAATCATCGGCTGGCGAGTTTCCAGTACACCTCGAACCGATATGGTGTTGGATGCGCTTGAACAGGCGCTTCATGAGCGCCCTCAGCGACCTAAAGGTGATCTTATTCACCACAGCGACCGAGGCGTTCAATACGTCTCAATTCGCTACACGGAACGTTTAGCAGATGCCGGCATTGAGCCCTCTGTCGGAAGCGTGGGCGATTCGTACGACAACGCAATGGCTGAAACCGTGATAGGGCTTTTCAAGACCGAAGTGATTCGCCGACGCGGACCATGGCGGCAACTAGAAGCGGTTGAGTTTGCAACGTTGGAGTGGGTCGACTGGTTCAATCACCGGCGGTTACTGGAGCCGATTGGCCACATCCCACCAGCAGAGCGAGAAGCCATGTATTATGAGCAACAGAGTCAGGCAAATAAGGCTGCTTGACTCAAACTAACGGGTCTCCGAGAAAACCGGTACGGTTCAAACACTTGCAGATTATGGTGGGTGAGCAGGTTCAGAAAGATGGCACCGTTTACCGAATTTCCCAGGTGCTCGATTTTGAGACGGTCATTGGCATTGCCGTTGAGTCCGGGCGTAGTTGCCCGCTTCGCATCAAAGAACTAGCGCCTCTCAATAGCGGGTCCGTATCCCCTGAGCAGGATATGTCCGAGATTGGGGATGCCGATTGGCGGGAGGCCGAGCATCGCTTTTCCATCATTAAGCCCTTGGTGGATCGCCATACGGTTGGGCGAGATGCAGCGGAGGAGCGTGCGAAACAAACGGGGGTTGATACGGCTACGATCTACCGTTGGTTGAAGCGGTATAAAGCGACGGGCTCGGTGCTCGCATTGATTCCTCAAAAGCCAGGGTGGAAGAAGGGGAAGTCGCGTATACCCGCGCATGCAGAGGCGGTGATTCAGGAAGTTATCAAAGAGGTTTATTTGACGCTGCAGCGTCCCTCAGCACAAAAGGCGGTACAGGAGGTCATGCGGCGTTGCCATGAGCGGCGCATTGATCCGCCGAGCCCTGGTACCGTTCGTGCTCGTCTGCGTGACATCCCAGAGCGTGATCGGTTGCGTGGCCATGGCTTTAGAGAAAAAGCGATTAATAAGTTTCAGCCGGCTGCCGGGAAGTTTCCCAATGCGGACTATCCGTTAGCCGTTATGCAGATTGACCACACGCCTGCCGATATTATTTTGGTCGATGACGTGTATCGCAAACCGATTGGCCGTCCATGGATTACGTTGGCCATGGACGTGTGTACTCGCATGGTCACGGGGTACTACTTATCGTTTGATCCACCCTCTGAAACATCCGTAGGCATGTGTGTGGCGCAATCCATGCTTCCGAAAGATGAGTGGTTGCTGCTGCATAACGTGGAGGCTGAGTGGCCGGTATGGGGCACACCCGCCACGATTCATGTCGATAACGGCCCAGATTTTCGCTCTGAAACGTTTAGGCGCTCATGCCTAGCCTATGGGATCAACCTTGAGTTTCGGCCTGTTAAGCAGCCTCGTTATGGTGGCCATATTGAGCGGGTGCTGGGCTCTCTTCTCAAAGAAATCCATAACCTGCCTGGGACGACTTTCTCCTCCATTAAAGAGAAAGAGGGGTACGATCCAGAGAAACACGCGGCCATGACGAAAAGTGAGTTTGAAGAGTGGCTGGTGACGTTGATTTGCAAGGTTTACCACCAGCGCCTTCATTCTGGAATTGGCATGTCCCCGATGAAGAAGTGGGAAATCGGTGTGTTTGGCAATGCTGACGTGCAGGGGGTTGGATTAGCCCCCAGGCCTGCTGATAGGCTCTCGGTATTGCTCGACTTTTTGCCCGGCTTTCAGCGCACGATCCAGACCTTTGGTGTGACCATCGATGGCATGAACTATTACGATGAGGCGCTAAGGCCGTGGATCAATGCCAAAGATCCAGACACGCCAGACAAGAAACGAACCTTTGCATTCCGGCGCGATCCTCGCGACATTAGCGTTATTTGGTTCAAAGACCCGGGCCTCGGGCACTATTTTCGCATTCCCTTTGCCAATCTTGCCCTCCCCTCGATGAGTGTTTGGGAGTATGCCCAAGCTAAGGCACGCCTTCGCCAGGAAGGCAGGAACTCGGTGAATGAGTCTGAAATTCTACGCGCTATTAGTGAGCTGCGAACCCATGTGGAGGAGTCGCAGGCGCGCACCAAGCGAAGCCGCCGCCAGGCGCAACGTCGCAAAGAGCATGAGAAGAAGGTGACGCCTGCAGATCCTCTGTTAAATGCGCCCTCAACCGCGGCCCCTCAAGAGTCACCCGCTCAAGGAAACGGTCTTTTAACGGGTGATATCGATGTGAACTGGGACATAGCATGAGCACACACCTTCATCCTGACCTCCGTCACGTCTTGGGGCTGTCCGCTAAAGAGCGGATGGAGTTTATGGATCAACCGCGATGGTTGGGCTATCCATTGGCCAACCGTGTTATTGAGGTTATGCGCGGGTTGATGGAGAAGCCCAGTCGTCCTCGTATGCCCAATCTTTTGATCGTGGGTGACTCTAATAACGGGAAGACCACCATCGTTCAGCGTTTTCATAAGCAGTATGGTGAAGGCTACGTTAATGAAGACGTAGAGCCGGTGAAGCCGGTTGTCGTCACTCAGGCCCCACCGAGTGCCGATGAGAAAAGTCTGTATATCGCGGTACTAGAGAGTTTCTGGGCTCCCTATCGACCTACTGATCCGGTTCCCAAGCTGCGCTACCAGGTGATTCATCAACTGCGTGCTTGCCATACGCGCCTGCTGATCATTGATGAGTTTCACTCTCTGTTAACCGGTGGTGCTGTTAAGCAGCGCGAAACGATGAATGCCATTAAGCTTTTATGCAATGAGCTAATGATTCCCATCGTTGGTGTGGGGACGCAAGACGCTGTGCGTGTGCTGCATTCAGACCCACAGCATGCGAGTCGCTTTGATGTGGTCGCGTTACCAAAGTGGGAGCTCAATCAGGAGTTTCAGAAGCTGCTCGCTGGCTTTGAGAAGATATTACCGCTCAAACATCCTTCCCAACTGCATGAGCCCCAATTGGCGACCCAGCTCCACGCGATCTCTGGCGGCAATTTTGGCGACCTGCACCGGCTGCTGATTGAGTGTGCCAATGCCGCTATTTTGTCCGGGGCTGAGCGCATCGATGAGAAAATTATTCAGAGTAAATCATGGGTGCGACCTACCCGTGGCATTAGGGAAGTGATGCTGTAATGCCCTGGGCGCTGAGTGTGCCTCTGTTGCCTGAAGAGTCGCTTTCTTCATGGCTGGTACGGGCGGCGTTGAGACAGGGGTGTGATCCCTTGTCGCTCACTGGGGCTATCTGGCCAACATGGCGTATATGGACAAGGGATATTGATAGGGAAATTCCCCTCGTAAGAATGCGCCCATTAGTCAATGCATCGGGGATATCGTCCGCTGAGTTTCAGAAAGCTGGGATGCGGGACGATTGTGAGAAAGTGGCCGGTTACTCATTACTGGAAACGCGGACTTGGCCCTGGTTGTTGGCACTCGGCAGCCGAAATCGAACTCGCCATGGAGGACAACAGATTTGTGCATTGTGTTTGGCAGAGGACTCAGCCCCCTACTTGCGCCGACACTGGCGATTCGCTTGGCACACTGGGTGCCGCTTTCATGGGGTGCAACTGATAGATGAGTGCCCGGTATGCAAGGCCCCTATAGAGCCTCATCGCCTGTCAGCAGAAGATCAACATTTAGCTCAGTGCAGCCGGTGTTATAACGATTTTAGAAAGGCGGTATGCACGTCGCCTTTACCAGAAGCGTTCAGTTTCCAAGTGATGGCTGATCGTGCTTTAACAAGAAGCAACGTGACGTTTAGGGAGGCCCCTATCGCACCCGCCGATTGGTTTTCTATGGTGACCTTCTTTGTTGGCGTTGTTCGGCGTGCAAGTCGGCGGCCTGCGTCACCCCTCGCAGATGCGCTTCTAACATTGGGCATTTCGATGACGGATAGCCAAATGCCTGTGTCTGGGTTGGCGTTTGAGCTGCTGCCTGTCAACGAGCGTTGTGCTTTATTAGCGGCGGTGGAGCGTTTGCTCAGTATAGGCGTTGAAGAAACGTTTAGCGCTCTGGTCGCTTGTAATGTCAAAACGAGCGCGCTTCATGATCCCCGAAAGTCACCCCCCGTTATGTTGTTGCCGTTGTTATCGCGGTTATCTCATCACCCCCATGGGCCGCATCGCCGCCGTGCTCTACCGGCTCATCGCCCCATGTCGGAACGCGCAGTGAGAGCCTCATGGGCGCGCTTAAAACGGAGAATGAAAGCGGAGCCAACCTCTTGAAGCAACACAAAACGGTCGACTGCGATGAGTGTGGTCGAGAAGTCTCCAAATTGTGGCGACGCCATAAAGGGCATGGTTACTGTTCAACTTGCTATGCTCGTGTGTTTAAGCGGCGAATGTGCCCACGATGTGGTGAGTTAGCCCGTCTGCCTAAGAATGACCCAGACGCCGTCTGTCGTCAGTGCAACGTCGACAAACCGTGTGCACGATGTGGAAAAGCCCGTTCAGACTACAACATCGGCAAGGTCACTCCCTACGGCCCTGTCTGTATCGCCTGCGCTCCCTATTTCAAAGAACCAGAGCCCTGCGAGGCGTGTGGGAAAGCATCTCAACGTCTTACCCGAGTGGCGCGTATGGGGCATGATCATCGCTTATGTCCACGCTGTTCGACAGCAGACCACGGTACCTGTTCTGCATGTCGTCGACATCGCTTATTGGTCATGACATCCAGCGGTGACGCATTGTGCAAAGCCTGTAATGAGCAAGGGGGAAATTGCCTGTCCATTGTGTGGTAATCCCATGCCAGCGGGTCGAGGCGATGCCTGTGAGCCCTGCTATTGGACGCGCACATGTCGTAAGCGGATCATCATTGGCCAAGCCGGTATCACCACCAAAGCGTTACGTGAGGCCTTTGGGGAATTTGGTGAATGGCTGATTCGTACCACAGGGCCGCATAAGGCTGCCCTCAAGATCAATCATTTCTTCTCGTTCTTCCTTGAGATCGACCAGGCATGGTCACGGATACCGAGCTATTCGGAGCTGCTTCATCACTTCGGTGCGGAGGGGTTGCGGCGTGTAAGACTTCCTATGCGATGGCTGCATGAAGAGCAAGGGGTAGAGCCGGATCACCAAGCAAAGAAGATCGACTCAGAGAAACGACGTATCAAAGCGTGTCTCAGGTCTATGCCGTCCGCTTCTTTATCAGAAAAAGCGCTGCATGCTTATTGGCAGCAATTGGAAACCCGTATAGAGGCGGGCAAAACGTCCCACACCTCCGCACGACTTGCACTAAGAGCGGCAGCCGCATTGCTACTCGCTACTGACCGGGAGGGGCAGCGACTGCCTCAACAGGGCGATGTGGACAACTATTTGCAGGCGGTGCCCGGACAAGCAGCCTCGGTCACGGGGTTTACTAATTTCTTAAATCGCCAACATGCCACCACGTTGGCTCCTCGGGTGGATGTAAAACGGGCAAGAAAGCGGCGAAAAGAAACACTAGCCCGCACCCTGATGACGATGGCCCGGTGTGCTGATCAAGGAGAGGCCTGGAGGGAGGCATGGATCGTTGCTGCCATGGAGTATTTCCATGACACAAAATTAACGCAGAAAATGCTTCGACAACAGACCGTAGAGCGGACGACAGACGGGATACAGGTGGTAGTGGGTGGCGTTACCTACTGGCTGCCTCTGGATATTGAGTGCTAAGACACTGATAGCGCGCAGTCACTTGGAGGGCCCCGCGACTCTGTAGGCGAATGTCGCCCCGCCGTTTGGACGGGGCTATGGCTCTCTACCTATATGCCAGGGCTCAACGGGGTGCCAAAAGGCGTGTCATGACCGTTGAGATGACGTCAAAACCAGGTCTTCATAAATGCCCTTGATAGCCTTCTCTTCTGGGCTGTGGCGCTGTGGCTCCTGTTCCTGCTTTGGATGTAGTGGGGTTATAAGCCCGTTAGAGAGTGACAGGACATCGCTGAGCTGCTCGTAATCGAGGTTTACGTTATCGACATTGTATTGGTTAAGGCGTGTCATGGTCTCTGTGAGTGCGGTCATACTGTGCTCTTCTTCTCCAAGCGGCGGAAAGGCTTGAATCAGCGGCTGACCGCCTTCCCAACCTATCTTGATCGGCTGATTGATGATGTTGACTTGGGTGCCGGGTGGAATGCGGTCAAATATAGATTCGATGTCTTTGGGTAACATGCGGATACAACCTCGGCTTGCGCGCATGCCAATGCCATCGGGCTGGTTGGTGCCGTGAATCAAATAGCCATCGAAGCCTAGGATGATGGCATGGTCTCCTAGCGGGTTATCGGGGCCGGGTGGCACAACGCTGGGCGCGGTTTCACCGCGTGCTTCCGCTTCGCGTTTTACCGACTCAGGCGGGTACCACGCGGGGTTTTTAATGTTCATGGTGGTCTCGGTCACGCCTAGAGGAGTATCAAACCCTTCGCGACCAATGCCAATAGGATAGGTCTCAACACGCGGTGTCTCACCGTTTTTGACATCTGGGTAGTAGTAAAGCCGCAGCTCGGCGATATTGATGACGATCCCAGTACGCTCCACATTCGGCAGAATAAAACGTCCCGGAATAGTCACTTCCGTGCCCACCCCTGGAACCCAGATGCTAACCTCTGGGTTTGCACGGATCATCTCCAAATAGCCAAGGTTGTGACGCCTGGCAATATCTATCAAGGTATCGTCGTAATCCTTTACGATAAAGGTGTCAGCCTCTCCGATAATATTACCTTCCTCTGGTAGCGGGTAATGCCCTTTGGGCCATTCCGTCTCCTGGGCAGTGGAAGGTTGTGCCGCCATGGCGACAGGGAGCCATGCCAGAAACGAAACCATCACACTCACGATGAAGCCGATCTGCATTGGCCATGGGAGGAATCTCTTAAGTATTGCTGCGTTCTTTGCCAAGAGCATCGCTAGGTTCCTTTTTCATCTAATGCGTCGTTTTTTGATCGAGATAAGTTCAGTTGTAACCCGAGCAGTGTCAGCACCGCAGCGAGTATCCAAGCGGGGCCACTACCGGTGCGTGTGAAAGGAGTTAGGCCCTGCATCGGGGTCACCTCGCCAGTTAAACTGGCCGGTTCAAACTGTGGGGCACGGGCTGTGACGTGGCCTTGTGAATCGATGATGGCCGTCACGCCATTACTGGTAGCTCGAAGTAGGTGACGACCATTTTCTAAGGCACGTAGACGCGCCATTTGAAGATGTTGGTGTGGGCCAATGGAGCGCCCAAACCACGTATCGTTGGAAACCGTTAATAGCAGCTCGGCATTACGCGCCTGTTGGGCGACATGGTCGGCAAAAATGATTTCGTAACAAATGGCATTGCCAATGGTGGCTCCAGCCACGTGTAACGGAGCCTGTTCGCCTGTCCCTGGGGTCAGGCGAGGTACTGGCAAGTCGAAAAAAGCAAGGGTGCCAGCGAGGAGACTTTGGAATGGCAAATACTCGCCAAAGGGCACCAAGTGCGCCTTCTGGTATTCGCCCTGCACATCATTTAGCCCTATGACGCTGTTATAAGAGCGCCCTTCACTGTCGCGTTGCAAAATGCCGGTCAACAAGGCGGTGTCAGGCCCCAGGTCGGACGCTACTTGCTCAAGTATTTGCTGTGCTTCCTGCTCAAGCATGGGAAGGGCTGCCTCGGGCCAAACGATGAGATCGATATCCCTTGCTTGCTCCCGTGTCATCGCCGTGTAGATACTGATCGCCTCGCGCTGCCCTTGGGCAGTCCACTTAATGCGCTGGTCAAGATTCCCTTGCAGCAATGCCACCCGGATGGGCTTGCCAGCCGGGGTTGTCCATTGGGCGGGCAATAGGAATGGAACGATCCACAAGGCGGCCATTGGGACAAGGAAACCCCAGCGGCGACGCAGTACCTCTACCCCTAACGTACCTGTCAGCGCGGTCATGAGTGACAGCAAGTACACACCACCAACGGGCGCCCATGGGGCTAGTGGAGAATCTACCTGAGAGGTGCCCAGCAATAACCAGGGAAAGCCGGTGAGCAACCAGGTGCGTAGCCATTCGCTCACCACCCACATACCGGCAAAGCTAAGACAGGCTAACCGTGGCCCCGTGATGCGCCGATAGAGCCCAAAGGGGATTGCAAAGAAGAGCGCCAGGGCGCTGACAAAAAGAGTGGTGAGGAGCATCGCCACCAAGGCCCCGGTGCCACTGAAATCGTGAATAGCAACGAAGACCCATGATGTGCCAGAACCGAACAGGCCTACCCCATAGCACCACCCACGCAGGGTGGCCATGGCGGGCGTTAGCGACTGTATCTTCCAATAGACCAGTGCCACGGCCACTGGGCCAAGCCACCATAGGGAAAAGGGGGCGGCACTCAAGGTGGTCATTACCCCAGCGGCGAGCGCTACAACGCAATCGACTATTGGTGAGGAGCGCCCAGCAAAAAGCGTATATTCTTTATCTTTATCGACCACATCCATAGCGTTACTCAGAGCGCTTAAAAGCAGGACTTTCACGCCATAACGCCACTGCGAACATCAATACACCTGCAAACAGAGCGATATCGGCCATGTTAAAGGCGGGCCAATGCCATTCGCCCCAGTAAATGTCCAGATAGTCGACGACGTACCCTCGCGCTAAGCGATCAACAGTATTACCGAGCGCGCCGCCAAGAATCAGGCTGTACGCACAGGCCTCCAAGCGCGACAGGGGTTTGCATAGCTGCACAACCAATACGACGACCACCACCAACGCTAAACCAAGAAAGAGGTAGCGCTGCCAACCCCCTGCTTCTGCGAGAAAGCTGAAAGCGGCTCCTGTGTTCCCGGTATAAACCCAGTTAAAAAACGGCGTTAGCGGAATGACTTGGCCAAACGACATCTGGGCGTGCACGATTTCTTTGACCAGTTGATCGGCTAGAGCCAATACGCAAGCAAATGTGAACCATGGCCAACGTCGTGAAGGGCTATCGTTTGGCGCTGTTCTCATGACGTTGTTTTTCCTTGTGACAGGCCTGTCATTGCGGTACTGGGCGAAAAGCGGTAACCCAGCAGTCGCATGGCGTTCAACGTCACCAGGACGGTAGCACCGGTATCGGCCATCACCGCAATCCACATGCCGGTAATACCCAGCGCCGTTGTAACTAGGAAAATGGCTTTTAAGCCAAGGGCGAGAACAACGTTGGTTTTCACATTGCGCAGTGTGGCACGAGAGAGGTCTATCAGCTCAGCGATGCCGGTAACGCGGTTCTTGAGCAAGGCTGCATCGGCGGTTTCCAACGCCACATCCGTGCCGCCCCCCATCGCGATACCCACATCGGCTGCCGCGAGTGCCGGTGCATCGTTGATGCCATCGCCTACTTTACCGATGGGGCCACGGCCAGCCGCTTGCCAGTCTCGAACATACGCTGCCTTGTCTTCAGGCATTAGTTCGCCGTACGCTTCAATGCCTAAGCGACCCCCCGTGGCAGCGACGGTGCGGGCATTATCACCGCTGAGCATGACCGCCTGTACGCCCAAACGGGATAGCGCCGCTAGGCCTTCAATGGCATCTTCGCGTGGCTCATCGCGAACCGCGATCAAGCCCAGTAAACGCTCGCCTTCGACGAGGAGAGCGAGGCTCTTACCGGCTTCTTCTAACGCGACAATCCGAGCACTGAGACTTTCCTCAAGGATGACTTTCTCGTGAAGGTGACGAGGCGTCATTAAGCTCAGCTCGCGACCCTCCACCTGGCCGGAAACACCGCGCCCCGCCAGAGCGCGGCCGCCGGTGACGGTGGGGAGGTTGATGCCCGACTGTCGGGCATGCTCAACGATAGCCGTGGCGATAGGGTGACTGGAATCCCGCTCTATTGCGGCGGCGAGCCGCAATACGCTGTTATCGTCTTCCTCAGCAATCCAAGACTCCACATCTGTGACTCTTGGGGTACCCGCAGTGAGGGTGCCCGTTTTATCTAATGCCACCAAGCGAAGCTTACCTAACTGTTCAAGAACGGCTCCCCCTTTGATCAGTAGTCCGCGCCGAGCTCCCGCCGAGAGACCGGCGGCGATGGCGGCTGGGGTGGAAATGACTAACGCGCAGGGGCATGCGATTAACAGCAATGCTAACGCACGGTAAATCGACTCCGACCATGCCATGGTCGATACCAGCGGTGGCACTATCGCCATCAGTAGGGCGAGTAAGACGACGGCGGGCATATAGTAATACGCAAAACGATCAATAAAGCGTGCTATCGGTGCCTTGGCGGCCTGTGCTTCTTCAACCAGACGAATAACGCGTGCGATCGTATTGTCATCAGCGCCTCGTGTTACCTCCACCTCCAGGGCGGCATCAAGATTCACTGTGCCAGCAAAAATGTCATCACCAGGCGCTCGCGAACGGGGTATGGACTCGCCGTTTACCGGCGACTCGTCAATGTCGGAGGTGCCCACCAGGATGCGTCCATCGCAGGGTACGCGATCACCGGGCCGCACCAGCACACGCTGCCCGGGTTTAAGTGACTCCGCCGAGACGTCACGCAGATGGCCATTGTCCATCAGCCTCGCCGTTGAGGGTGTTAAATTTGCCAAGGCTGAGATACTGCGGCGCGCTCGTGAAGCAGCTACCCCTTCGAGTAGCTCACCTACGGCGAACAAGAACACGACCATCGCAGCTTCAGCGGCAGCATTGATGGCCAATGCGCCAAGCGCAGCGATGCACATCAGCATCTCTATGGTAAAGGGATTGCGCATTTTGAGGGCGCCCCAGGCACTCTGCGCAATGGGTATTAAGCCGACTAGCGTGGCCAAAATGAAAGGCATATTACCCAGCGCAGGCCATGCTAAACGAAGCGCGAAGGCTACGATCAGCAAATTGCCTGTGATAATGACCAAGCGCCCTTTAGCGGTTTGCCACCAAGAGGATGAAGCACCAGGTGCGCGTGTTTGGCCATCATGGGAAGCCACTTGATAGCCTAGTTCGTTCAGGATGCCCTCAATGGTCTTTCGCGAGGGGGCCCCGTGATCGTGGTGGTGAATCTTCACTGATCCCGTGACCGAGCTTGCCGTGACTTCCTCAATGCCTTCCAGTCGCTCTAGCGCCGATACAACCTTGCGCTCACAACCGCCGCAGTCCATGCCTTCAACACGCAGCGTCAAGGTGGTAGGCGCTGTTGTCGGCGTTGATGTTTTCATGGTGCCTCTCCTGCCAATGGGCTATGGTTTTTAAGTGTAAACCTTGTAGCAACTACAGCTTCAAGCCCTGCCTAAGGAGTTTTACCATGTCGATGATCGGCCAAAGTATCAGCATTGGTGAGTTAGCACGACGAGCCGATTGCAAACCTGAAACGGTTCGCTATTACGAGCGTATTGGGCTGTTGCGCGATGCGACACGAACCGGTGGGGGGCAGCGCCGCTATGGAGACGACGCTGTGCGGCGCTTGACCTTTATTCGTCATGCCCGTGACTTTGGCTTTTCGGTGGAGTCAGTGCGAGAGCTTTTGGCCATGTCAGATCAACCTGATATGCCTTGCCAAGAAGTCGATGCCATCGCCACGCATCACCTAAAGAAAGTGGAGTCCCGCCTTCAACGACTGTCCATACTGCGTGAGGAGCTTCAACGGATGATCACGCAGTGTGCCGGTGGTAAAGTGGAAAGCTGCCGAATCATTGAGGTCATCAGTGATCATCAACTCTGTATCACTGAAAAATCGCACGGAGGGGCTCTCGACTTGGGTTAGCACTAACGCTACGCCCCACGCCCAATGGTCAGCCCAGCGAAACATCCAAAAACAGCATGAGTACCAATCCGATGGAGAGGCCCAGCGTGGCCTTTTTTTGGTGCCCGCTTCGATGAGTTTCGGGAATAATCTCATGACTGATCACATACAACATCGCCCCCGCTGCAAAGGCCAACCCCCAGGGCAGTAGCGCTTGTGACATGCTGATGACTCCAGCGCCTAATAAGCCACCCAACGGCTCAACAAGCCCCGTAAGGGCGGCAATCGTCCATGACCGCCAACGTGAATAGCCCACGCCTAGCAGTGATACTGCTACGGCCAGTCCTTCTGGGGCATTCTGAAGTCCAATGCCAATCGCTAGTGGAATGCCTCCTTCGCTTCCCCCTGCGCCGAAGGCCACGCCAACGGCTAGCCCTTCTGGCAGGTTGTGTATCGTAATGGCAATAATAAACAACCAGATACGACGTAGTGAGGCAGCCTCTGGCCCTTCTCGCCCCTGTTCGAAGTGCTCATGAGGTAAGAGTTCGTTCAGTAGTGCGACCATTCCAATCCCTAGCAAGATGGCCGCACAGGCAATGGCAGCAGGTACCACGCTACCTCCGTAACGCAGCTCCGAGGCTTCTAAGGAGGGTATGATCAGTGAGAAGAAAGAGGCCGCTAGCATGACGCCAGCGGCGAACCCCAACGCTAAATCGCGAACACCACGATTCGGTCTTTTGGTAAACAAGATAGGAAGCGCCCCGACAGCCGTCATCAAGCCCGCGGCAAGGCTTCCCAATACCCCCATTGTGACGAGAGAAACCTCTTCCATACCGATTACCTGTCTTGTGGTAGATGAGTGATCACAGCGCTAGGGTTCCATAACGAGGCAAGCACACGTTCACGTTACTAACAATCCATGCAACGTTGCTAAGCACGGGTGGTTACGGCTCGTTAAACGAGATCAAGTCATAAATGGACGCCGTGCCGATAGCTTGTTCCAAGCGATCTCTTGCCTCGTAAAGTGACGCTTGATATTCACCTTGAGTCGGCTGCTCACCCAACATGATGCGTTGACCTTGACCAAGGGGATCAACAGGCTGGTTATTGACTCTCACTTCGTAATGCAGGTTGGGGCCCGTGGCGACCCCGGAGGAACCTACCTCTCCGAGCGACTCTCCCGCATTGACTAAATCCCCAACCACTAGCTGTGGGGAGAATCGGCTAAGGTGTGTGTAGCGACTAATGGCCCCTGTGTCGTGCTCCACCTCGATCACCTGCCCATATCCCCCTTGGCGACCCATAAAGAATACGCGCCCAGGTGCGGTGGCAATGACCGGCGTTCCTGTCGGCGCAGCCAAGTCAATTCCATTATGAGGACGCATCCCTCCATACACAGGATGTCGCCGATTCCCAAAGCGAGACGTTAAGCGGGCACTAAGCACGGGCAACCGCAACGTGCCTAGCAGGGTGTCGCTTTTGAAAAGAGCTACGTCCCCCTTTTGGGTGACCGGCCATATGACCTCCAAGGGCTCTGCCTGATCAGGCAGAGCGGCATAACTGAGGCGTGGTGGCCCAACACGGGCGCCGTCCTGGCGTCGATCTTCCTCCCACACTAATTGAATACGTTCACTGCCAGAAAACTCCAGCGGCGCTGCGATAAACTCGCTGAGCAGTGTTTCCAGTTTAGTGGCGAAACGCGTTGGGACACCTTCTGCTGCCAAGGCCTCGTAGAGGGTGGTATCAATGACGACATCACGCCCAAAGGTTAGGGTATCAACGCTATCGAGCGGTAATGTGCCTTCTTGCTCGCTAGCCGCCTGTAACTTGACAGGGCTAAGTTCAGACGGAGGCAATGACAGATGCGTTTGCCAATTGGCTTCGGCTAGCAAGGGGTAAAAGCCCACAAAGCCTAGTAACCACCAGCGCTGCATCACTGGCCATCCTCTTCCCCAGAGATCTCCGCTACTTCACTCTCAACGGCATCAATCAGCTCTTGCATACCAAAGGGGTCTAAAGGCTCGCCATTGACAAAAAAGGTAGGTGTTTGGCGAATCTGATTGGCTCTGACATCCGCCATGTCTTGGTCAATCACCGCCTGCACCTCAGCAGAAGTCAGTTGCTCTTCGGCAGCCGCTAAATCAAGGCCTCCTTGGCTCGCGATATCGAGGATAGCGGATTCATCAAAACTGCCATGTGAAGCCCATTGATCCTGGCGAGCCAGCAGCCTCTCCAGTACCGGTTCAAAGACGCCCTGACGACGAGCAACTTCTAATACCCGAATGGCCTTATCAGATACGTCGCCGTGGAAAGGAGTGTAGCGCACGATGAGCCGCACTTTTTCTGGGTAGGTTTCCAGAATACTTTTTGTCAGGGGATAGAAAGCACGGCAGGCTTCGCAAGCCGGATCGAAGAATTCCACAATCGTCACCGGCGCGTCTTCTCGTCCCAAGATGGGGGAGTGTGAGCGCACCAAGGAGTCCTCTGCCTGGACACTGCTCTCCTTTGCTGCCTGAGCTTGCATATCTAAGAGGGCAGGTTTCGATACGGCGACGATCGCAGCGGTCAGCATTAACGTACCGGCCAATATAAAAGACGCTTTTTTGAACATGTTTCTCTCTCTTTCTCAACGATGGGGTGGAAAAGTAGGGTTGAAAAATAAGCCAATCGCTATGGGAGTAAGCCGCTCGCTAACTACCTGAGCCGGGAGTCGGCCTCGGTCTATCACTCGTGCCCATATAGATTGGCATTTTGATGCGCGTGGTCACTATGCTCAAACTCTAGGCTGGAATGAGCAATACTGAAGCGCATTTTAAGCTGCTCCTTGATCTCTGCTTTGACGGATTCAAGCTGCTGCCAGCCGGTTTCTGTCAGAACCACGTGGCAGTCAAGGGCTGCCATGTTTTCCTGCATCTGCCATAGATGCACATGGTGAATATCCTGGACTCCCTCGATATCTCGTACGGTCTCAACGACTGCCTGCCCGTCAATGTCCGGGGGAGATCCCAGCATTAGCGTACGGATAGGGCCGCCAATTTCAGAGAAGGCTAGGTAAAGAATATATAGCGCAATCCCTATCGTGATCGCGGGGTCCGCCCAGCGCATGTCGTACAGTAAAATAAGCGAACCACCGATAATCACGGCGATGGAGGCAAACGCATCCGATAAGTTATGCAGAAAAAGGGCGCGGATATTGACACTCTCTTTTTGCATTGACCACGTGAGCATGGCGGTAAGGGCATCGACGACGAGCGCGACGCCACCAATAATCACGATCGTCCATCCCTCTATCTCAGGGGGATCGACCATCCGCATAGCGCCTTCGTAAATCAGGTAGACACCGACAATAATGAGGGTGGTGTAATTGATGAGTGCTGCCACTATCTCGATGCGGCCATAGCCAAAGGTCATATGCGCATCGGCAGGCCGTCTGGCGATTTTACGAGCAGCAAAGGCAATGACTAATGCTGCCATGTCAGAAAAGTTATGTAACGCATCAGCGATCAGCGATAGGCTCCCCGCCATAATGCCACCGACGATTTGAGCGATGGTTAAGAGCCCATTGGCCCAAATGGAGATGCTGACGCGCCGGTCGCCAGAGGCAGGATCAATGTGGGGATGATCATGATGATGTCCCATCTGTTACCTTCTCTCGAATTATCTGTTCTTGGTACTATAAAACCTCTAGCAACTAAAGCTTCAACCCTTGAGCATTATCTATTTGCATCGCTGGATTGGGAAGCACGTCCCTAGCTACCAAGGAGCCTTTGTGTGCTGGGCCGAAGGTGATCATGTTTTAGGTGCGGGGCTCAATCCACTTCAACCGGTAACGTCCAATCCACCATGGGTAGATTCATTTATTTTGTCGAGGCGCACCTTGTCTGGTTTGTAATCGTCGTCGCGGGGGGAGGCTTACTCTTTCCGGCCACCGGAATAATGCTTAAGTTCGCGATTGGGCCATTACTGGCATTACTGATGTTGATTATCAGCCTCACATTCGATGCGCATGCAGTGCGCATCGTGTTCCGAAAGCCGTCACGGCAGTTGTTGGCATTGGGGCTGGTCTATGGGCCTATGTCGATTGCCGGGTGGCTAACGGGCCGTCTATTTTTTGGAAGCGGCCCGCTGGCTGCTGGCCAAACCTTGCTCGGCACGCTGCCGACAGATGTGTCTTCTCCTCTTTTGGTACTGATGGCGAAAGGCAATGTGGCGCTTGCCGCTGTTTTCAACGCAGTCAACACCGCGTTATGTCCGTTTATTGTTCCCTTCCTGTTTTTATGGCTCACCGGCCTTCAGTTAGACGTGCCGCTTGGATCAATTATTCTTGAATTAACACTAATCGTGCTTCTTCCTACCGTGATTGGGGTCAGCTTGCGTACAAGGTTCTCGGCTTTCTTTGCACGGCATGATTCAGCGTATGCAGGGATAGGGTCGATTCTGTATCTGCTGATCCTACTCGCCGTGGTCGGGCCGAATGCCACCACGATCATTGGCTATGGCTGGTATGCGTTTGTGATTGCGGGCGCGGCCCTGTGCCTCAATTTGATTGGGTACCTGGTAGGTATGTCCTCACGGTTACTCACCTCTGATCGCAAAGAGGTGATTACCTATCTTTTCACGGTCAGTAAAAAGGAATTCAGCATCGCTGCAGCGTTTGTCGCTGCTTCTGGCTTGCCATCAGAGATCGCAATTCCAGCCGCTTTTTTTGCCGTGATTCAAATGATCACTTCGCCCATCGCAGCGAAGATCCTCGCCCGCCACTGAAGGGATGGCCGTATCGGCTCTTCGTCAGAAGAGCAACCTGCACACGGGGTGTACAGGTTGCTCTTACCGACAAAACAGACACCGCTACTCATAAAGGTGGCAAATAGTACCTATGCTAAGTCACTGCGACCAATACTGACCTTGCTAAAAGCATTTAACACAGAGGCTTCGCAGGGTATCTGTTCCTTTTTGGATTTAGGGTGCTTGAACGTATCGGCGAATCCTGGGCAGTGACCAACTAGTTTTTGGACAACACCTTCTACGTGCCGCACGTTAGACAGCACTTGGCGTAACCACTGCTCGAAGCTGCCTTGGTGGCTCAGCGTGAAGACTAAACCTTTATAGGAAGGAGGCTTGGATGCCTCCTCGCTACCGCCAGCTCTGGGTTTTGGAGGGCGTCGTTGGATCTCCATGAGATAGAGCGTTTGATCTAACACATGCACCCGAACGACGAGCACCCCGCGAGGTACCTTGGTCTGAGTATCAATGTAAACCCAATTAGCGACTGACGTTTCCACCTCCTCGTCTATTTCGAAAGGTTCGAGGCTGATTAACCGAGGGTCAGGAGAAGTGCTGAATCCGTCTTCAAAGGTAAACCAGCTAACGCCACGAATCGTTGCGGGATAGGCCGATTGTAAATAGAGAAGCGCATTCCACATATCACGTAGAAAGCCCTGTGATTCCAGTGTAATAGGAGCATGAATAGACGCTTGTCCCACTCCCTTCCCTGACCCATGTGGCTCCCCAGTGGAGAAAATGGTTTCGTCACCCGGAACGGGGACGCCTCGTGTATCGGGCACGTTTTTTCGGGTATATCGTTTATCCAAGACGGCGCGAGGCTTACCTAAAATAACGAATTCGTCCTCAGTAAGGTCTAGCCAGGAAGAACCATGGTCGGGCTCGTCATCATCCGTCAGGTCAATGACATCGGGGATGTCTTGAAGCTGATGATAGGGGAACTGAGAGGGGGCATCGTCGCCATCGGTGGCTGGTACTGTCGTTGATTTCTCTCTTTCACGGTGGATCGTGGCACCATCGGGCTGCGTACAGCCTAATATCTGCAAGCCTAGGAATGTGTTGCCACCATCAATTGGAACGCCAGAAACAGAGATTTCCCCGCTGCCTTGAAACCATGGAGTGACTTTTAAAAGCATCTTATCTTGGGGGAAGCTGGCTTCAGTCTGCGCATAAATATCTCTGGCAGCTTGTTCGGCATAGGGGTCGTACAGCATGTGCGCGAGCAAAATCGCATCGTGCCTATGAACACGATATGTAAATCTGACAGGCCAGGTACCTGGCGATGGGGGCGCATTAAGCGGTCGATAAAGCCGTTCTTTGACCTCCTCCCAACAGTAAGTGGCGAGCACACGCTTGATTTCAGATGATCGACCGTAAACGCGTGCAAAAAATTCGGTGCAAGGGATGAGCAGATGTTTGCCATCTGGGAGGTCAAATTCAATCAGGTACGATTTGTGTTTTCTGTCCAGCGGTAAATAGCTTGCCTCATGAAAGGAGGTATAGAGGCTGCGCCCTGCTTTGTGCAAGTCGTCTAAGGAGACAATCCGCCAGCCGCCCGGAGAGAACGAAACAGGGAATGTTTTCTCCTCAAATGCGATGCGGGAGTTGCTCACGCCCTTTTCCCAGACGGAGCCGATTCTCAATAGTCCGACATGCGTTAAGACCGTCGTTCGCTTAATCACGTCTCCTAATTTGTTCTCCTGATCAATAGGTCTTAAAAATACATAAATTTTAGGGACGCTTTGTGAGCGGATATTTTTGAAGATAGGCCCGTACCACCAAACGACCAAGCGCTCAGTTTCGTCTTTAAGGGTGCCATCTTGAAAGCTAAAGGTTCTGGATTGTTTGAGAGAAACGGTCACAAGGGCGTGCTCTATGTAAACTCAACATAGAGATTGTCGCAGCAATTATTGTTTAGTCGCAACAATTGTTGAAAATGACAACTTAACTAACGTACACGGTAACTTAGATCATTTACACTTATCGAACAAAAAGATGATAAACAGGAGAACGGTCATGATGCGACACGAAAACATTCTTGCAGCCTTAGGCGGTATGGAGCTAAACGAAGCGATACAGTGCACCCGTGACTCACTCAAACAGCAGTGGCAGCCGTCACAACTGGTTGTATCCACCGCCTCTAATGAAACACTCACTCTGACTCTAGAAGAACGTCATGCGATAGGAAAGGTAGTTCGTGAAATACTGGAAACGCGCTTATCAGTTTTAGAAAACGAAACCGAATAGCCAGAAGACTATGGAACTGCGCAGGATGCTTCAGCATTCGGCAAAGAGCGTGCCTGCTAGGTTACAACCAAAGAATAGCGAGGTTATTTGTAAACGCCTCTGTCCATTCTCGTAATCAGATCCAGCACCTGCTGCGCATCCTCCTCCATGACATCAATGGGACGCTGCCAATCTAGGCCTATTGCTTCATTGTGAAACCAACTGGTTCGCTGCTGTTTGATCCCCACCAAACAGCTCGACAGCCGCACTCCAGATGACGGTAGTAATTTACTGCTTTGGGTCATCAGCGCCCGGCATATTTTCATCACCCTTGCAAGTTCTTTTGAAGCTGTAAATTTGATGAGTCTCGGTGGTATAGGATTTGTCTTTGCTTCTTCTTCGTTGCTATGGATAAGATCAAAAACAACTCCTGGCGTAATCATAGCTTGGCAAAATCCTCGGGCTCAATCCTGGCCATGGATCACCTCCACATCGACTAAATACGTATTTCGTCCCACACGTTTTAGATCCGCCCAGGCAGCATCAGGTGTCGCCATCTTGAGCGGCCGGCCAATATCACGCATGCGTGGCAGCAGCTCGATGATGGGCCTGCTCGTATGAGTGAACTCAATGGTGCCATAAGGGGTGTGGTGCGTCCCTTTGCGTCCCGTTGTCATAATGGTTAATCGATCGACAGGAATTTGTGAGATGGCCCCATACTCTGATAGGGCTGATTCTAGTGAGACGTAGCTGTACTCTCCTCGACGCATGGCACGGGCGATTCGTTCCAGCCGATATGGGTCGGGAGTGCGCGTAAGGGCATAGCAATAGATGCCCCGGGCAACGCCTTCAAGAATGCCATGCTTACGCAGTCGGTTGATCCCTTCCTGAAGGGTTTTTGGTTTGTCTTCATGGAAGATCTTTGCCAAATCATTTAGCGTGAATACGCTTCGTCCTAACTTGTCCCAGCCGTCCAGTCGCTGCCGAGCTGTCATCTGATCCATAAGTGTACACCTAAACCATGTGTTCATAGTCTAGGTGTACACTAAATTGCTCGCAAAGACTGACCAAGATTTCTTAATTACCAACATGCAACAGTTCATCTATACGAGTCATCGGGTAAGCTCCTCAACAGAAACTGGCCGCTTTGGCGTAAGCTCGGCTTTTGAAGCCCTCTAAAAATGGGGTGATAACCCGATAGCTTCACTCTTCGCAGTCGTTTAGGGTCATTTTTTTGAATTTCCAGCGCTATGTGGGTGATCCAAGCCCCCTGGGCACTTTGAGCACAAGGGCTGGAAGAGCCCGCGAACCCCAGGGCTACTAAATAATTGGCGCTTTTTTCATGCAAAACCTCCTTGCCGCTGAGCGTCAAGATAGGCTCGAAGAGCGCGCAGTGCCCCTAAACCACCGCGATGCATTAGCTGCATGGGAGAGAGACCATCAAAAGGGGCGTTATCATTCAAATGATGAAGCCACCGCTGCTGGTGTTCTACTTGTGGAAATAGCAGCGTTAACGACCGGTAGATCCCTAGGAGGTTGGAGGCACGTTCAAGCTGCTCAGCCGTTAAATGTGCCTGTAAAGGCGTCGCTGCCCACTCACGATACACATTACTACTAAGACCTAAAAGCGTAGCCATGCCTGTATCTGAAAGCTCCCATTCATGAGCGATATTGGGGAATGTGCGCATCACTGCGGCACTTGTTTCCGCACTATTATGCGCCGCCATACGATCAGGTCGACGGTGCTGACGCCACTCAATCCAGTCGGTCTCAAAAGCGAGTGGGCCATCCTCGTTATCAACCACTGGGCAGCCGGCACCCTTGAGATAACGCACAAAACTGTCTTGGAGCTTTTGTGGAACCTCACGAATCCTGACATAGCGAGTGCCCGTCGGGGCGATGTGTGCAGGAACTTCTCCTGGCCTTACCGCATTCTTAGGCTCCAGGATATCGGCTTCCCAGTTATCAATGCCCACCGGCTCAAACGGCTTATCGTAATGCTGAACAGACCCTTTTAATCGTTCTATTGGTCTTCTAGTATCGCCTTTGGTGTTAGGACTTTGCGAATCGTTATCTTGCGGCATATAGGCTTCCTCATCCCGACAAACTACCCACATGTTCCATTCACGGCTTCTTGAGGGTAGACGGTCTGACATTGCTATTTGACAACAGTATATTAACGGTATTGAGACAGCACAGGCACACAATGAGATCCTCGGGATTTCAATAGTAATTAGTGACTTAATGCACTGTTATGATCATTGTCGAAATAGCACTTCTTAGGCTAGCTTAGCCCCCTTTGCACCCGTATAGTGACTAGGTGAGTTCTGAGACTTGTTAGCGAACGCTTCCCCTCGGAGACATACGAAACGACGATCACTTTTGTAGCCGCTGAGTGATCGCTTTTTTCTTTTCTTTGCGATGCATGTTTACCGCACAGCGGGCAACTCTTCTTAGCGGGTGGTGTAGCGCGGCGTGGGATGTTCAGCGCGTAATTTCCAGGCGTTGCCTGCTAGGGGTAGTCCCAGCTGTATCGTTCCTCGCCCTAGTTCTCGATTGAGCTTGTCAACGGTGGCCATCAGCCTTTTGCCGAGCTTTGCTTCTTCTGTTTGTGGTGTTTCCATCAGTGTCAGTTGACGGTTAGCTTTTGGGGAGTGATCTTACCCAGCAACGTTGGACAATCGGTTTTTTCGCATTGCCTGCATTAATAGGCTGGCTAGGATCAATGCTTTGTGCATTACGGGGACCTCATGCTGACAAGCATCTTTATACCAAGCCATTAACTCACTAACCGAGCAGTGGAAAGCAAATCTACACGGCCATTCAAATCACGCTGAATCTTCTGCCTCGCGCTCAAAAGAGCCTGGGATCATTGTTTCTGTGGTGCTTGACAGAAAAGGGGTAAAAATAGTGCCTGCAGTAAGCTTTTCCTCTATTTGACCAGCTAAAAGTATCTCTTTACGACTTGGATAATGGCGCAGTAAGCGTCGCGCTTCTTGCCGCTTCTCGTCACAAATAGATTTATCCTTGCTCAGCTCAATGAGAAAAGTTTCAGCCTGGATAATTGCACGTGTGCGCTCATTCGGTAGCGTCATAGGAACTCTCTCATTGCTTTTAAAACCAGTCGATTAGATTGTATCTTAAATACCAAAAGACCTTTTCACTTAGTGCTGAGCTATAAAGCTATTATCGATTTTCTGAATAATCAGCAATTATTCGTTATCGCTAATATTACTCAGCAGCCTTCTATAGCCAGTCCAAAAGCGTGGCGAAACTGCATAGCACGCTTAGGCGTCTCTATCACCAAAATAGTCATCCGTCGCCACGAGCCCCAATCGGTCATCTGTACTGAAGGCTTGATCTCTGTCGCTATCTTCGCTGAACAAATTTTGCACGCGGCGTTCTTGTTTGAAGTAAGCCAGCGTGCTGAAAAAACAGCTTTCGCACAGGTGGACTTCATAGCGCTCGCCGTCGTGTTGAGAGCCATAGCCCCAATGTGCCTTGAGGGTGGCGTACTCAAGATTTTCATCTGCTACACGCGTTGTGGTTAGGCATACATCACACACCACATCGGTGACGGCCTCGACTTCTACTTTTTCAGTCACTTTCATTGCTATGCTCCTCGCCTACCGGCCATGTGCTCACTAACATGGCATGTGCAATGCGTGCCTATCTCGGCGGATGCTCATCACCTGTGCGGGTGGTTGGAAGCTCTTCCACCTGCATAGCCTCCCAGTCCTCAATGCCTACAGGCTCAAATGGCAGCTCATATTTGCCAACCGAGCCCTTAAGCCGCTGCAGAGGGCCGCCGTCTGCTTTTATATCACTGGACTCATTAGATTTTTGCATTTAAGTGCCTTCTGCAGTGCGTGCGAAACCATGAATGCAGTATCACGGTAGACTCATTAACCTTAATCCACCCCAAGCGCTTTGACCACTGCATCAATCGGTTCGGCATAGAAGCTGGTCTGGAACTTGGTGAACAGCTCTCCGGGGATGGTAGGAATATCCATGGCGCTGCTCATGGGCAGGGTGACGCGCTTGCCACCGGCGTCGAAGGCAACCTGCAGGCATTCCGCTAAGCTTTCGACGGGTTTTAGGCTTCCTCCCAGGCTCATATCGCCCAGCACGACCATTTGGCTTTGGGTAGGTTTACCTACCAAGCCAGAAGAGAACGCGACCAAGCTGGCGAGCGAAAGGTCACGCAAAACGCCGCTATTTTGCAGATCGACCACATGCAGATGGAAGTCGTGCTCTAGCACCTTGCGGGCTCCGCTGATGCGGCTGGCGTTGGCCTTGAAGTAATCAAACGCCATTTTGACCTGCTCTTTGGCGGCGGTGGAGTTCCAGAGCCCTGACATGGCCAGCTTGCCGCTGCCTGCGGTTACCTGCATTTCGATGCGATAAACCCCCGGCATGCCTTTATCGCTGAGACCAATAGTATGCACCACGCCTGGCTTTCCCTGGCCTTCTGGAATCAGGCCACCACCGCCCTGCTCTTTCACCGACACAAAGTGCTCTTCCAGGGTCTCTTTGTCGATGTAGCTGAAATGGACATCGTAAAACTCCATGCCACCAATCTTTTTCAGCTGTTCTTTCACGCGACGGCGTACCTGCATGGCGTATTCCAGGCAGTCCCGCACATCATCTTTCATGTACTCCCCATGGGGAAACATCAGCTTCAGCAGGCCCGACACGGTTTTACGCACCGCGATCACGTCACGCTGGTTGAGGTTGTCACCCAACGAGAAGTAGCGATCAATGGCATCGGCGAAGCTGCGCTTGCGCATTTCACGGAAGAATTCGGCTAGGTAATCGACGATAAACCCATAGCGCTGAGTAAAGAACGAGGGCCGCATCTTGGGGATTTCCCAGCCAGGAATATAGGCATGGAAGCGATCAAAGAAGGCGGCATCAATCATGGCATCAGGGAATGGCGTCAATAGGTGGCTGGTTTTTACCATCGACTCAACGCTCTGATTGATGTTGCCGACAAACACCATCGAGGCAGAGGCTTCCATCTGCTCGCGCCCCCGGGCAAAAGAACCAGAGGCCATGTAATCTTTCATGATCTGCACCCCGTCCTTATCCTTGAACGAGATCCCCGCTACTTCGTCAAAAGCGACTAAGTCCCACATGCCCACCAGGCCAATGCGCCGCGAGCTCATGTTGTAGAACAGGTTAGCCACCGTGGTTTGCCCGCCAGAAACCAAAATGCTGTTGGGTGAGCACTCTTTGTAGATATGGCTTTTGCCGGTGCCCCGTGGCCCTAGCTCGCAGACGTTATAGTTGTTCTCGACAAATGGAATCATCCTGGCCAGCAGGTGCCATTGCACGCCCTCATCCAGCTCGGCAGGTTCCATACCAATCGAGCGAATCAGCACTTCACGCCATTGAGCATTGGTGAACCCACGCCGCCCTTCAAACAGTTCATCCATATTCATGTGGGGCATCTGAATCGGCTTGAGCAGGCTGACGCCAAACGGCGAACTTGTTTGCCCCTCTTCATGGAAGTAGCTGAGCGTGGCGATCACCCAAATACCGCCTACCAACAGCTTCTCGTGCTCTTTAACAATGCCTGCAGATATTTCGGCATCTTTGATGCCCAGGTTACTGAACGCCGCTTCATAGCGATCTTTCTTCTCATTCAGACGCACCGTGACACGATCAATTACCTTGAAACTGCCGCGCTCACGCACGATGGATTTCACTTTCTCCGCTTCATCGGGCCGCACGTAGTTATCCGTCAGAATCGCTTTGACGTTTTCCAACCCCTTAGCGATCACCTCGGCATCATCAGAGGCGCAGTACATGCCCAACAGGTACTCCAGCACGTAAACAGGCACATTTGCGCCCTCTTTCACGCGCTGGGTGAGGTCCTTACGCACCACGCGGCCAGCAAAGTGCATGTTGAGCAGCGTGTCGAGGTCGTATTGCGAATCGTTGTCCATAAGAAAAATTCCATTATTTTGGCAGTACACGCTACTCACCAGCGGAGCTGGCCCACACACGTCCGTTGGACATTTTGTTCAAGTAACTTAATCCATTAGCTCTCTGTAACGAGCCAAAAGGAAAGTAAGATAATATATAGAAAGCGAACTCCGGCGTTACCCAATAGCTTTCAGCATTCCAGTCGTAGTTTGAGAGAACATCATCACGCCCTAAATCTCTATACACTTGTGCGGCTAAAAGTATATAGTTCACAAAGTCAGAGGGAGTGTTTTCTTCTTGTGATGTAGCCTCTCTCCAAAGCTCAAGCGTATTGATTGACTTTTCCTGCACAGGATGATCAGGCATATTTGAAAATTTTTGATTCAGCTTCTCTTTTTCAACTTCTTGTCCTCTGAGTAATCCTTCATTAAAAATTTGGTTCCTAATGTCTTCGCTCTCATTACTCTGCACACCTAATGTATATGCTTGCGTCACCATGTTTTTTTCAATTTTATTTACCACTAGATTGAAGAATTCAATCGATATCCAAGAGGCATATACAACTGACAACCATGGCGAAAAAAATAGTCCTGGCTTACTGCCAAATTTTCTTTCAACGTGACTAGCTTCTGTCTCATATTCCGGAAAATGCTTTAAAAACTCTTCTGGCCCTTTGGATTTTTCTCCAGATGAAGACTTGTGCAAAGCGTGTGCATTATAAAAACCGCTCTCATTACAGTTCACGTGTATCCCGTTAACCTTAACGCCCAGGTTTTCCTTAACTAGCTGCATACACGCTCCTATTAGAAAAAATCATCCGTAAACGCCAAGTCGATCACCACCCGGTAGCGCTCTCGCTCGGTGCCCAGGTCTTTATCGCGCAGCACTAGGAAGTAGTCGTTTTTACGGTCGAATGACGTGCCCGATAGCGAGAGGCGCACCGACTTCATGCGCTCGTTCATATTGTCGCTTGCGCTATCGAAGGTCACGACCTCTTCACTGGAAACCACCTCGCTACCCGCGTAAATCGCCACCGACAGCGTGACCGGGCGGAGGCGCTCGCTCACCGCTTCGGTTTGCAGCAGGTCGAAGCGCTGAATGTTATTGACCATTTTCAGCGATGCCTTGGGTGAAATCACCTCCACCTTGCGACTGGTGCGCTTTTCCACCTTCTCGCCCCGTAGCTGCTGAACGGTGAGCACGGGCACCACGATTTCCTGGGGCATAATGCCCCCGTGTACAAAGCGCGCCCCGCCGACAAAGTGAAAACGGTGTGCGCCTTTGGGTATCCAGAACTGGGTATCGCAGGTGGTGCCTGCCGTATCGCGGGTGTGGCCGTGCCACACACTGGGGTTATCGGGCAGCGACTCGCCCAGCACATAACGCTTTTTGCTTTTGAAGGCCGACGTTGGCTTGTCTGACAGCGCCGTGCGGTCGGTAGCATCCAACGCGCTGCGCTGGAACAGGAAACCGTGGTCGGCGGTGACCAGCACCGTGCTGGTATTCAGGTGCATGAGAATTTTACGGGTCAGCTGATCCAGTTCATCAATGGCATCCTCCACCGCTGCAAACGTCTCGCTTTCAGTGTTAGCGGCATCCCCACGGGCATCCACCACGTTGTGGTAGACGTACATCAGCTGCACGCCTTTGATCTTTTCGCGCCCCTCTTCACGGCTCCAGCCTTTTACGTCCTCGGCGGTGACGGCTAACGCCTCGCCGCCAAGGGCTGCTTTGAGTAACTTGCTGCGGTTCGCCGTGCCTTGGGTAGATTGGCCATTCACCAGCACCGTATCGCTGCCCGGCTGATAGCTGAGCTCTCGGTGCGGTAACAGCGAGGCCATTCCCAGCGTGGTGTAGCTAGGCACCACACCTAACTGGCTTTTTAACGTCGCTTCACTGTAGCGCTTGGCATTAATGCGTTCACGCAGCTCTTCCGCCGCTTCATAGCGGAAGGCATCGCTGATCACCACCACCACACGCTTTTGGCGGCTAGCCGCTAGCTGGGGCTGCACCCAATCGCGGTAGAAGTGTTGCTGGCTGGGGATATTGGGCAACTTCCAGTGAGTGAGCCGCTGCTCGGCTTCCACGCGCTCGCTCCAGTTACGGGTGAGCTGGCCCAGGAACCACTCGTCATAACAGCGCTCAACGGCGGCATCCAGATTTTTTAGCAGCTCAACGCCAGTGGCATCCGATGCCACCGCGTAATGACGATAGGCGGTATCAAAACGGTAGAGATTAGTTTGGTAAGCGTGGTAGAGCGCCTCAACACTCTCGTAATGAAAGCCTTTGGCATGCTGATGACGCAGGCTAAACAGCGCAATCGACGCGGTAAGCGCGGCGTACAGCTGCCGGTAGCGCTCGCGGCGGGCATCGTTTTTATGCCGAGACGCCCAATAACCGTCCAGGCGCGCCACAATGATGCTGTCGAATAGCTTCAGGTCGCGGGCATCCGCCGTGGGAATCGCCTGGCAGAGATCGACGATGATCTGCTTCTCCACCACCTCAAACGTCGCCACATGGCTTAGCTGCTCTAACGGCACATCCTGCAACTTGTCATCAATGCGCTGGGCATCCGCCACCCACCCGGAGATCACATCAAACGCGGGGTAAAAGCGTGAGCTATCTCGCCAGCGGGTGAGTAGCGCCCGGGAGGATGCACGCGCATTAACAGAGGGAATGGCCACCTGACGCGCCCAGTCAGGAATATCAGAAATGCTCTCGCAGTAGCCGGTAATCAATAACCGCAGCATCAGCTGGCCGAAGTTAAGCGGCGCTTCACCGTTGAGTTCTGCTTGGCTAGCGGGGTAACCCACCTCGACCTGCAGGGCGCGCACCAGCGCAGGCACCAAGGCGTACTTCTCGGCCTCGACCAAGGACGCGGGGTTGGCCTCTAGCCCCAACTCGTGGGTTACCGCCTCTTCAGCCAGATGGAACAGCAGCGTGGCGACGTCGAGGGACGTTGCCCCCACCACCACGGCCAGCATCGCCAGATCCAGCTCATCTTCACTGAGGGAAGGCGTGACCAAACGCTTCAGGGCATCAATACGCTTACGGCTGGCTAAAAACGCCTGCCGCTGCGCCAAGTGTTCACGCAGTACGTGGCGCGTTAGGCCCAGCTCATTGAAAATCATTGAAACGCGGTCGGCGTAGAAGCGGCCAGAGTACAGCTTGATATCCAACAGCCAGTCCTCTTCTGGGGCTGGCTCAGCGGAGGGGAAATAAAGCAACGTGGCCGCTTCCGGCTCTTCCAGCTCCAGGCGTAGCTTGACACCCAGAGTAGACTCCCCCGCCATATTGATCACCTGAACGCCTTCTAACGCAAGCTCGCGGAGCGAATCCGCAAAATGGCCAGGGGCGTCGTACCAGAACACAATCCGATGGCGGTCGGTGAAGAAGGCGTGTTGTAAGCCCTGCTGGAGTTGGTCGAGCTGCATCTAACTTCCCTGCCGAATAATCAAGTTCACAACTGCTTCCAACCGGTGTTTAAAAGCATTTAGAGAAGGCATATCGATATTCTCCCAATGTATATTTCCGGCCTTGGCGGTTTCGGCTAACTCCTCTGCCGAGGTTTGCCCTTGGAGCGCCGCATCAAGCTGATTTTTGAGCGCATGGGGGCTATCATCATTGCCCGAGGCTTCCTCCAGCGCAGCGCAATGTTGGTAAGGAGACTCTGGCTTCAATGCACATAACAACCAAGCTTCGGATTTAGGCATAGGAATCATCGCTACGCCATGTGGAAAACCTTCCGCCTCAAAGCCTTGCAGCACGGAGTTATATTTCGTTTGCCAATCGCCACGCCCAGCAGATGCCGTACCGTCACTATCGCGAAACAGCACCGCAATCACGTCGTCACCAATCTCAGCTGCTAGTTCTTTTGCACACTGCGCTAATGCACGCGCATTATTAAAGTAATAGCCTGTTTCTTTTGCGCGTTTTTTACCCGGCAAACGACTAGGCTTCTTCACGGCGGATGGCCTTGTCGCAACCAGGTACTGCTTACTCACAAAGTGCACAAGTCCGGCTTGAAGGTGAGAGAACTCATAGCCCTGCACCTGTTCTACCCACTGATCCACCAGCCATGCCATTGGCCCCGGCTTAAAAGCTTCCACGCGACAGGCTTCTGCCGCTGGGTAGCACACGCCTATATCACTGGGGCCTTCACCGCTTAGCAGCAGATACATCCTTGCCCCCCTTAGCGCTAAGCGATTGAATTTCAGTGGCTAACTCCGTTAGCTGAGTATCAATAAACGCCTCACCCGGCCCCATAAACTGCAGTTTCTCTGCCAGTGAAGGTATTTCAAACAGACGTATTGACTGGGTGGCCCCTTTGGCATTTTTATACAAATAAATAACGCCTTGCTTGGCAACCTCGTCTTCCAAATAATTGAGAATAACAGGGCTATGAGTCGTCACCATCACCTGGTGCTCGCTCTCGACCAGTGCATCTACCAAAAACTCGACAAGCTCTGGGTTAATGCCGTTTTCAATTTCATCGAATAGTAAAAAATGTTCATCGGACGCCAGCTGTGAGAGCACCGCCAGCAAGCGTAGCAAACCATCATTAACATGGCGCGCAGGCGTACCCACAAAATTACCGCTGAAAATTTCTACAATATCTAACTGTTTCCAACCAGAACGTAGTGAACGTGTCTCTATACTTGCGAGACTAGGATAAATATCGTGAAGCTTCTCGGTGAGCCGTTTTAGTTCCTCTTTGCCAAGCTCATGCAGATACGCAGATAACTTTTGGCCCCCAAGCCCCAAATGACCTGCGGAATCCCGTGTACGCTGACGAAGATATTCCGGCGAAAGAAGATCCAGCGAGCGAATATTAACCAGCGCATCTTTCAAGGCTTGAAGTGGCTGACTAATTTGACTTTCTTTTAGCTGCGATAAAATTGAACCTTGATATTCAAACATAATGTCATTTTTGACCAAATGAGGCCCTTCAGACTCAGTGCTTCGATTGATAAAAAGCTCACCATCTTCCACTTTCATCAACCGAGTGCCGTTCTGGAAAACCTCTTCAGAGGTACAGCGCAACAATTGGCGATTAAAGCTACCTTCCCATTGAATATCATCAACTTGCACATAGAGGCTGATATTTTTCTTCGCAGTGAGTTTAGAACCCAAGTCTCGCGGCTCCCATTGGCGCTGTTCTAACCAGCTATCAATATCACCGCGCATCTGCTGCGAAATGAAGTCCAACGCCTGAAGCACGGTTGATTTACCCGCACCGTTAAGCCCCACCAAGCAGCTAAAACGCGACAAGCCTATTTCAAAATCAACCAACGATTTGAAATTATCGATGCGTATTTGATGAATCATGTGGATGTCACCCCTATACAATTTGCGCTGCTGTCATCCATTAGGTTTGAAGCTCCATTTCCACCGCTGACTCATCCCCACAGTGAATGAAAAAGCACCCTTTGGCGGTACGCGAGGATGATAGCTTAAACCAGCCACGGCCAGATTTCTCATCGCCCTCATCATTGCCCGACCAACTGAAATCGATACGCTTGCCGCCTTCTGAAAGGCGGTAGTCAAGCTGGCCTTCAACAGCACCGAAGATAAAATAGCCGAGTCCATTATCATCAAACCGGAAATGGCCCGGCTCAATCAAATCGACAAAGTCCTGATCCCACGTTTCCATCCAGGTGATACGCCAGCGGCCAATAGGAGTTGTCATCAAAGCTCCATACATTGCACTTTATGGATTGATTTCATCTGCGAAGATATCATGCTCAATAGCATCCTCAATCGCGGAATCCAGGCGTATAAGCAACGCCTCAAACGACTCGCCAGGCCGCCTAGCTAACATCGCAAGGCAATTAGCTTCATCGCTTGCAGAAGCACCGCAGCGCACCGGCCCAATTCTACCGATGGTGATTTCACCCTCGTTATCAATCAGCTCTTCGATATTTTTAAGCTCCATAAATCACTTCCCCACCACTTGCTTCACCTCAGCCAACAAATCCCCAAACTTCCCATAATTCACCTTCACCCCATCATCCAGATCCAGCGAGATACGCTGGTCGGCGTAGTGGCGCAGTTTTTCGTCGAAGGTGTTGAGTTCGGCTTGCTGTTTGTAGAGCTTGCCCAGCTCTTTCTCGATAGCTTTCGCTTCGGCGGCGGAGGTGCTGGCGTCTTTGTCTTGCTCTAGCTTTTCCACGTAGCTGGCGAGCTTGGTGGTGAGCGGGATGACGTAGTCGGTGCGCATCTCGGCAAGTGTGCTTTCGTTGTAGCGGTGCAGGTAAACCAAGCACTCGAAGGCTTTCTGCTTGCCGGAGGAAAACAGCCAGTAGATGGGGCGTTTTTTGTAGGTGCGCAGGTGGTCTTTGAAGAACTGGGTGCTGAGGTAGCGGCGAATGGTGTCCAGAGCGGCCTCGCCCTTCTTGGGTTTGATGGCGTGGAGGCAGAGGCTTTCGGCGACGAAGTCGAGGTTTTCCTGCAGGTGTTCCTCGCCCCAGACGGTACGCACAAAATCGCGGAAGCGGTTGGTGGCGTCGTCGGGGAACCATTCCTGGTCGGTGAGCGGGATGATGGCGTTTTTATCCGTTGCAAAGCTGGGTTCGTGGATCTGGGCGAGGTAGTCGCGGATGGTTTCGCCCTGGCTGGCAAGTATCAAGCCGGGTTTGTCCAGCGAGTAGCGGCCCATCATGCAGCCGATGGCGTAGCTGACTAATTCCTTAATGGTGTCGCACCGCAGCAGAGTCTCCAGCTCTTCTTCGGAGCGATTGCCGCCGTAGCGTAAGCGTTCATCCTACGACGTAGTTGACCTACTTCACGTCACGCAGAGGCCTAAGTAACTCCGGCGAGACCTTGTACTGTTTCCTGCCTTCCTCGCCCAGCACGATCACACTCTTGCGGTTGATCTTGGTGACGATCCCCAACACCGGTCCTTCTCGGCCTTCGAAGGTCACTTTCAGACCAACCCGCAACCGACTCAAGGCTTGCAGGGTTTCCTGTTCTTGCAGTTCATCAATGCGCTGGCAGATGTACTGGTTCAGTTCCAGCAACTCGTCGATGCTCATGTCCTCAATGCGCATGGACGACCTCCACCGGTGTGAGTTGCGTGGCTTGTCGGTCCGGATGACGGGGATCGATCAGAGCCCGTAGCGGATTCTCGGCGAACCGGATTTTCCAGCGCCGCGGAGTCAGGTTCGCCACTTCACTGGCGGGATGCTGACTGACGCGTTGCAGCACGTCCACCAGGTAAGTGTAGGGGTTAATATCGTGCAGCTTGCAGGTGCTGATCAGGCTCTGGATGATGCCCAGGTGTTCCGCGCCCAGTTCGGTCCAGCAGAACATCCAGTTTTTCTTGCCCATTGGAATGGGGCGTAGCGCCCGTTCCAGGTGGTTGGTGTCTGGCTGCACGTCCGGGTTTTCCAGGAACACGGTCAGGCTCGCTTCGCGACCGAGCACGTAGTTCAGGGCCTTGGTCAGCGGGTCGCTGGGCACGAGGCCGCCTTGTGCCAACTGATCCCGGCACCACTGGAAGAAGCCGCTGACGACCGGCTTCGCATGGTCCAGCCGGTATTGGCGCTTCTTCTCGCCGGTGAGCTCCTTTTCCTTAATGGTATCTTCAATCTGGTACAGCTTCGCGATCTGTTGCAGGGCTTCGGTGGCCTTCTCAGGATGATCCTTTTGGGCCTCAACGAAGCAACGGCGACTATGCACCCAGCATTGAGCATGAGTAATACCTTTCTGGGCCGCGGCATAGCGGGCATATGCGGCATAACCATCGCTGATCAGAGTGCCACTGAATTGGTCGTTCAGAACCTGCTCGATGTGCAGTCGGCCCCGACTGTTCGAGTAGGTAAACACCACTTCGTCGTCATCACCGTATAGGGGCCAGAACCAGCCTGTTTTCATCTTGCCTTTCTGCGGGCCTGCCCGGCCCTGGTGGCCCGCTTTGATGGGTGTTTCGTCCATGGCCAGCACCCGGCTGCGCAGCACGTTGTCGGTCTGGGCGTCCACAATGGGCCGAAGCAGGTCGATGGCCCGCTTCACCAGGTTCGTCAGGGTGCTGCGGCTGAGGGTAATACCCGCTTGTTGAATGCGCTGGTGCTGGCGATACAGCGGCAGGTGGAACTGGAACTTGTCCACCAGCAACCCGGCCAGCAGGCTGACATCGGCCAGGCTGTTGTCCAGCACGTTGAACGGGGCTGGCGTCGTCACAGGTTTTGAGTCAGTGCCCTTACGACGGAACACCGGGCGTTCGCATTTGAGCACCACATAGCTGGAGGCGCGCTGGGCCAGGCGATAAGTCGTTTTAGTGCCAATGATGTCGTACTGGTCGGCGTCCGGACCGGTCAGCTCCGGTGGCAGGTGTTCAATGACTTCCACCGGCACCCCGGCAGTAAAGCGCAGGCCAGTGTCGTTCAGACAATCGTCGTCCCGCTGCTTCTTGCCGGTGCCGCGCTGGTAAGCCTTAATAGTGCGTTTTTCTTCATCGGCAGGCTGTTCCGGTCGCGGTGCCTCCTCTGGCTGGAACAAGCTGTCCTGCCCGGGCAGATCGACCACCTGCTTCTCGGATTTGGGGCCGAACAGCTGCTTCTTGAACCAGTCTAACTGGTGTTTCAACTGCCGAATGGATTCCGCCTGGGCCTCCAACTGCTCCCGCAACAGTGCATTCTCCTCGGCCAGAGCCGAGGAGGAAAGTGTACCGGGAGAAGAAGCTGAAGCCGTTGAATTCATGGCCGATATTATACCGGAACTCTGTCTTCTATACCCCTCGAAAACGCTTGAACTGGCGGTATTTCTGCACCTCAATGCCGTCAATCAGCAGCTGCAAATCCGTCAGGGTCAGGGTTCGCTGACCGGAGGCGGATAACGGCACCCGGAACTGGCCCTGCTCCAGGCGCTTGGCCCACAGACAGTAACCGGTGGCGGTAAAGTAGAGCATCTTCATCTGGGTCTTACGGCGATTGACGAAGACAAAATACTGACCGCTGAGGGGGTCGTGCTTCAATTGATTCCGAACCAGGGCGCTCAGGCCCCGGAACGATTTGCGCATGTCGGTGGGCTCGGTGCACAGCCAGATGCGCGCCTGGCTATCGAGCCCGATCATCCGTTCTGGCTCAGCCGCAGTTCGACGCCGTTGCCCAGGCTCAGCACAATGTTCCAGCCTGGGCCGGACTGCGCCGCACCCATCAGAGAGGACAGGTCCAGAAAACCGGCTTCGCCGGAATCCGCTGAGTCACCGGCCGCCTGATCGGACAGGCGCTTGCGCCAGTTACAGAAACTGGCGTAGCCGATGTTCTCTTGTTTGCAGAACTTCGAAGCTGACAGACCACTGTCACGCTGCTGATTGACCAGAGCCTGCCACTGTTCGGGTGTGCGGTGCTTTCTCATGGGGGTAACCTCGTGTTGGAAAGTGTGAGGTTACTGTAGGGCGATTTTCAGCAGGGTGGCAGAACGTCGTGGAATGAACGCTTACGCCGTAGCGATAGTGTGGGTTGCAGGTTAGAGTGATTTCTTCCAGTGGTATATCTGGTGTCAACTCATCCTGTAAACCGTAGGCATCTATAAAGAGGCGGTTATTCTCCTCTTCAAGACCCTGCATTTTTTTAGCGCTTGCTAACCATTGAGAGCGAAGTGTGGAATAGTCGACAGCCAACTTGCACTGTGAAAAATGCTTATCTAAAAGAGGAAACTTGGTAAACCCCCATGATATTTCATAAGAATCCCAATCATTTTTTTCAACCGTTATTGCACTTAAAACAACAGAATTCAACTCCGCCTGAAGACTCCCAGGAAAAAAAGCAGGAAGCTTTGACAGATCTCCAGGTTGATAATTTAACGTTGGGGATATAAGTGGAAAAACTTCAAGCATAACGTTTGAATTAATCAAGGCCATTACAGCCTCTTCTGATATACCATGCCTTACAAACAATGAAGACCCAGCATTATCAAATATTGAGTTTTCACTAATTCGCGCCGATGTTTTGCCGGATGTAAGAGCATTCCAGGTCACTCCACGCTTGAAAATATAATCAAGATTGTAGTTATGAGACCTAACCTTTCCTGATGCTTCATCTTTGAAATTTTGAATTTCATAGCCATCGTCCAGCCAGTTAACAAAATAATCGTTATTTCCAAACCATTTCCGAAAGTCGCCACCTTTTTGATAGGGAAACCAGCGCTTCATTACTTGCTGTGCTTTCCCCCTGCTTTCCGCATAAAGAAAAGCATCCGAAGAGCTTACTTCATGCCATAGCCTTAAAAAGCGATTATTATCAGCAGTAGCCATACCTAAACGAGTATCAACTAAATCGGAAAGCACACCATGCTGGAACAAATTTATAACTGCACTACTCGCCCAATACGCCACCGGACTCCCCGGAATTTTCTTAAAATCATCTGGCGCCACCACTTTCAGCCGCTCGTTTCTGACGGGGAATTCGAATGGCTCTCCGTTTGCGCTAATATCGCCAGCTTCTGTATACGAGAATGAGCCTTTCATTCCAGCGATATGGCGATTTCGGAACACAGTGGCGTTGGTACCAAAGGCGATCTTCATCACACCGTTGCCCATATGCACCATAGTTTCAATAGTGCTATTTCCAAGTAGCGCTTCACGCATCTTTTCGTAGCTGGAAAGGAACATCCAGCTTTGCATGGTGACCATGGCATTGAAGGCGTTTTCATTCAGCAGGCTAAATCCATGCTCCATAAAAATCGCGAACAGATCCGACTTGCTGTTGGGGTAGGCGTTTTTGGCGTAATCCTTCAGCGCCTTATTCATGCCTTTACTGCCCATATAGGGCGGGTTCGCGACTACGGCGTTATAGCGCTGAGCCAATACCCAAGCTTGCTGCACCATCGGCACTAACCGCTGGGCGACAGCTTTTTGCATCATATCGCCGCTGTTGGTGAGTTCGCTTAGCTCTTCCAACAGTGCTTTCAACGGTGCTTCCCATTCATTAGGCACTTCAATCAGCGAGCCGAAGGTTTTGGCATCCTGGAAACGCGCAATCAAGTCGGCTATTAGCTTGTAAGTGGCGTCGTTGCTGGAAAGGTCTTTCTGTTCGCTATCAAACAGGCTTTGGGATTGGCCCTGGTGCCAGTCGCCGGTGAGGTTCAGGTCGCGCCATAGGGTATTGGCATCCAGGTGTTGGCTGCTCTGCATGGCCAGCACGTTCAGGCGCACGCTGCGGGTTAAAATGCGGCGGTCGTCTTCGCGGGCTTTCATCAACAGCGCAAACCCCGCCAGCTGGGCGGCGCGGTCGTCGATATCCAGGCCGAACAGGTTGTTTTCCAGAATCAGCTTGGGGATATCGCGGGTGCGGTAGCCGCGCTCTTCGTAGATCGCCTTCAGCACGTTGTAGGCTTCCACCAGAATATGGCCGGAGCCGCAGGCGGGATCGAGCACCTTGATGGTTTCAGGGTCGAGGCTGGCCGGGGTAATGGCGTCCAGCTGAGCCTGCACCTCAGGCTCCTGCACGGCGGGCTCGATGTAGTACGGCATCTCGGCCTTGAGCTTTGATGTGGGGTAGGTTTGCAGCCACTGGCGGCCTACCGAGTTCTGCACCAGGTATTGAACGATCCAGTTGGGGGTGAACAGCTGGGTGGCGGCGGGGATGTCTTCGCTTTTCACCACCTTACCGATCACCTGGTCTTTTTTCTCGCTGATGTAGAACTGGTAGAGCCAGCCAATCACTTCTACATCTTTCCAGTCCTCTTCGGGAATGGCCTCGACCAGCTCGCGGATCAGCGAATCGGTTTTGGTCAGGTTGTTGGGCAGCAGCAGCTCGCTGGCGTCGTCCAGCGGTTCGAACAGGAACGGCATGGCCTCATGCAGGGCGTGGCACTGGGCCAGCAGCAACTCGCGGTAGAGGGTTTCATCCTGGGTGCCGTCGAGCTTAAGTTCGCGCACGCGGGCGGTGTCTAGCCCTGGTAAATCTACCTCTAAGCATTCCTCCAGAATCTGGAACTGCCCGGCTTCGCCCCCTGCCCCACTCAGCACGTGGCGGCCGTGGTCTAGATAGCCGTGAATCTCCATATAGCGAATGGCGCACAGGCGGTTGAACCAGCTGTAGGCGGCCTGCTCTATCGCTTGGGTAAAGCCATCGCGCTGCACCCACGCGGCCAGCGCTTCCCGTGCGCGCTTTAGGTGGGCGGGCACGGTGTGGGTTTGGCCATCCTGGGCGGTCATCACCAACACATCGCCCTTTAGCTCCAGGGGGGCAATCACAGCGCCACCTTTGCCATCCGGGCTAATGCCCACCCGGGCCGCCTGGCGCGTCATGGTGTCGATAAAGCGGACGCGGGCTTTGGGGGCGTATTTTTTGATGTTGGCGGTGTTCATGTTAGATCCTTGAAAGTGTCTTGCAAAAAGCGCTGGCCTTGAGGGGTTAAGCGGTATTGTTGAAGGCGGCTATTGGGCTTTTCGGGCAGCGTCATTTCGATAAGCTGCTGATTCTGCAACCACGTCATTTGCCTCTTCAGCTGCCCTGAAACGCCCTTGTGACCAAGGGACTTGGCAATCTCGGCTTTACCTAGGGGCCGGTCGGCAAGGCATTGGAGTATCCTATCGGCCAGACCTGACTCGGGCCGTGACTCGGGCCGTGACTCGGGCCGTGACTCGGGCCGTGACTCGGGCCGTGACTGGGTCACTCCTTGGCCAGCATGCCGTTGTTCAAGCGGCACAATAAAGCGAAGCCGGTTGGCCACCTCCTCAATGCGCGGCTCTGGCAGCCCCTGGGCGGCGGCCTCGGCAAAAATACGCTTTACGCCGCTGCCCCACTGCTCAATCAGGCCAAGCTCACGAAATACGCGGGCAATCACTGGGTTGCGAATCATCGAAACGCCGCGTTTCATGTCTTCAATCGTCATGCCGGGCATCAATAGCCCTGGGCTTTCAATCTCGATACGGTCGTCATAAAACGCAATGCGTATGGGGCTGCCGCGTTGGGAGTAGTCGCTGTGTACCAAGGCGTTAATAATCGCTTCACGCAGGATGGTCAGCGGGATACTCCACACATCGCGGCGACGCATGGCGCCAAACTCTGCCTGCTTGAAGGCATGTTTTTTGAGAAACAGCTCGATGTCATCAACCGCTTGGGGTAACGGCGCGTGAATATCTGTCTGGTCGAAAATCTCGACCTTATCGGTGCCGCGAAAACGCCCGCACTGAATCCAAGCATCTTCAAAGTGCCATTGGCGCTCGCGGCCAAACAGCAAAATTCCGCCCACGCTGGGTACTAGGCGACCTTGATACGAGACAAGTAGCCGTAACGTGCGGAGCTTATTGTCATCAAGCAGTTGTTCGCTGCTGAAGGCATGCTGCATGGCGTTTTGATCAAGGTCGTCACGGCTCAGCTCAGGCATGGGCTGAACGTCAAAGGTGGTTCCGCTCGCTTGGCGCTGCATTTCCTGGATGAGCGCCAACCCCGCCTGCCGATTGCTGGAACCAAGCCGCACCAGCACACCGTTTTCTTCGCCAAGCGCTTTGAAAAAGTGTGGGCGTGCGCTACTCAAAAACACCTCAATACACACCAGGGTATGTTTGCCCACGCTCACCAGTTCAATATTGGGTAATAGCCGAGGGTGAATGGCATCCGCGATCATGCTGGTAAGGCGCTCTTCCATATCCAGCGGATCATCCACGCCTAGCACAGTGCCATCATCGTCAACACCAATGATCAACTGGCCACCAGCCGTATTGGCAAAGGCGACCAGTGTTTTCATCAGTGGCTTAGGCGATGATAGGTCGCGCTTGAACTCAAGCTGCTTGCCTTCTGGCTCGCTTAGGCGCTGTTCAATGGTCGCGGTGGTCATAGGTGTCTCGTTGACTTTTCATGTTTCTTTCCGCTTCGCTGTCCCGCGTCCTAGGACATGGGACAGCAGTGAACAGGCACACTGGTCGTGTCAACAAAAATCGTTTGAACACTAACGCACCTGTACCCGTTTGCCCGCTGAAAGTGACCGTTCCAGCTCTTTTCTCAGCTCGTCCATAAACGCATCGACTTCCGCTTGGCTTTCCAGGTACACCCCACTATGCACGCGGCTAAGTATGTCGCTTACACGCACTCTTGCCACGGGTTTGGGGGCATTCACCGCCGCCGGTACTGTTTCGGTATGCGGGTCGTACTTTTTATCACCTGGTGCCGTTTGTGGGGCTGGCTTGGGATTTTCTGATGTGGGAGCCGGTGTTGTGGTGTTTCCCGCAGGCGCGGGCGGCTGCCGCTTAGCAGCGTCGGCCTGGGCGTTGTGAAGCGCATCCAAACTTTCTTCTTCTAATTCAACGGCAGTTTCGGTTTGTAGCTGGTAGATCTGCGCGACGCTGACCGATTGATTGACCGAGGCTTTGAGCTGCTGCAGCGGGTGAAGTAAGCGGTTGCTAAGCTCGGCGGTGCCAATGCCGCTTTTGGCTATTTCAGCGCTTACTTTGGCGATGCGCGTGTCGATACGGGCAATGGCGTGCTGGCGTTTTTCATCCACGAGGCCGCTGTTAATCTCATCCAGCGTACGTACTAAGCCATCCACCTGGTTCAGCATGGCGTAAGGCGCTTCGGCGCGGTAAATGCGCTCACACTCGGCCAGCGCTTGCTGGGCCTGGGTGTTTTTCTCAAGTTCTAGGCGGTTCACCGCAAACCGGTTGAGCGCTTGCTCCAGCTGTTGCCACGTGGTGAGCTGCTTAGTAAAGAAGTCGTTGAGATCGCGGTAGTCCTCTTCGACATCGAGCAGCGTGTCTTGCTGGCTGGCGACGGTTTTGAAGAAGTCGAAGCTGTCGTCCAGGCGCAGCAGGCGCTCCACTTCGCGCAGTGAGTTGTCAATGGCGTTGCGACCGGGGAAGTTGCCCACGTCAGTTTTGCTTTTGTACGCCTCTAGCTCACGTCGCCAGTGGGATAAGCGGTCTACGTAATAGGTAAACAGCTCTTTTTCGCTGGTGGGGCCTAGCTGGCCAAATAGCTCTTTGGTGAGGTTACGAGCTTTGTTGAGCACTGCATCTTCGGTTTGGCGCTTTTTCTGAAGGCGCACTTCACTGCGGCGGCGGGCGTTATTGAGTAGATCAAAGGCTTCTTTACCGCTGAGCGCGGGGCCAGCGGTGTGGAAGGTTAAGCGCCCAGCGGCATGCAGGCGGCCCAGAATCAGCAGCGTTTCACCTTCTGGCCAGCCGAAGGGTCGGTTGCTAAAACGCTCAATCAGCGGGTTCAAGGGCACCGGCTCGCCGCTATGTAGCGAGATATACTGCTCTACCTCTTTCACCGCTTGAGCGTTGCCCTCTTCACCGTCTAGGTTGAGGTTCTGGGTGCCCAGGTCATCGGCGGTTAATACGGCCTGCAGCTCGCGCATCGACTCGGGGCTAAGCGCCGTGAGCTGGCTCAGCTTGTTGTAGGTGTTTTCTAGCAGGTAGCGGCAGGCCTCATCCAAGCGGGTATTCAACTGGTTGCGGTTGAGATCAAGCTTTTGCCCGAGCGCGTACACATCGGCATCCAGCAGCATCTCTTCCAGGCGCACCCGCAGGCGTTTTTTGCGCTCTTGGTTTTCACGGCCACGGTCCGCCAGAATGCGCTCCACGCTGTGGTCGTTAGCCGATAGGTTTAGGCGGATAAACTTATCGGTTTTCAGCAGGGTGCGCAGTTCATCGGTAAAGCGCTTATCGTCGGGCAGCTTGATCAGCACTTGCCCACCGTTATCGCCGCTTTTGTGAATGCAGCCTGCTTCGCTTAGCTGCACGTACTCCACGTCGAGCGGTGAGACCACCTCTACCCTTAGCTGGCTCTGGTAGCGGCCATCCAGGGTGTGGCCATCCAGGTAGCGGCCAATGCTGTAGTCGGTTTTGTTGACCGGATAGCGGTATTTGGTGCGATCACGCAGCAGGTCTTTGAAGATCAGGCTGGAGAGCTCTTTGTTCTCGTCGCTGCTGGTGACTTCGGTAGCTTTGATCTTGCGGGTGATGTCGCGCTCTTCATTGGTGAGGAACTGGTACTCATCGCCGTTGCGGGTAATCAGGCTCTCTTTTTCCAGCCGTGCCAGGGTCGCTTCCAGCTGCTCACGAATGGCTATGCGGTCATCGTCGATTTGAGTCAGTGAGAGCGTTACCAGGTTATTGACCGTGCCCTTCACCAAGTCCACATAGCGGATCATAAACAGCGTGCGTAGGGTTTCGACATCAAACGCTTCTAATACGGGGTTCTCGCTGGCCTGATCGATGGTGCGCTTCACCGCCGTATCGAGGAACCCTTCTATCGCCGTGTAGAAGCAGTGCATCGGTACCAGCGCGCCAATCGTCTTCTCTTGCACGGCTTTGGCAGCCATGTGAAACGCATCGAGCATGGAGCGCTCGCCATAGGCCAGGTGGGCACCCGTGGCTCCTACCTTGCGGATCTCTTCAAAGACTTTTTGCACCAACTGGAAGTGGTACGGCACAAAGGGGTAGTTGGCGATAAAGCTCTCGACGCCTTCGATATTTTTCAGCGTGGGGCCGGAGCGGTCAAAGGTCAGCTGGTTACGCAGAATGGAGCCTTTGGCCTCAAACACACCTTCCAGCTCCGCACATGCCGGGTCGGTTTTCACCAGCAGGCGCTTGCGGATCACTTCGTCGGAGTTGGAGCTTGAGAGCGATAAGCGGGTTTTGAAACGTCCGGCGATTTTGGAAAAATCGTTGGCTTTTGAGGCGGTCATTTCGCCTAGCACGGCGTCCATATCGGCCTGAGACGTCACCACAATCCAGGCGCGACCACCGCAGATCGTGCCCAGGTTTTCGGTGAGCGTTTGCAGAGTCAACATTAAGCGTGTGTCGCTGCCAATGAACTGACCCACTTCATCCACCATGAACACCATGCGCTGGGTGGCTGACTGCGACTCCAAAAACTCTTTCACCCAATGGCAGAAGTTCTCTACCGAGACGCTGAAGTTGGTTTCAGACTCCTCAAACCATTTATGCGCCGCTTCAGGAGAGAGATCGAGCGCTGCGCCAATCGCTTGCTCGATATCGTCCTGGTAGAACTGATAGCCGTCTCGCTCATCTTCCCACACCACGCCACTGGCCTCGTTAAAGGCCTGCTTGAAACGCTCATACACACCGCGTTTTTCTAGGTGGCGCTCCATATGAGCAATGTGCGGGTAATCAGAGCTAAAGCCTTGGTACTCGTTAAACACGCGCAGGAAGACGTTGAGGATGGGGTTGCCATCGTCATTGGAGCTGGCCTTGCTGTCGATGTTGAACAGCACCACGTGAGCCGGTTCACGGACGGCCTTGTTAATGTCTGCCCGAATAGAGCCGTCTACCAGCTTCTGCTCATCAAAAAAATCAGCGGCTCGCTTGGCCTGGCCGTTGGCATCAAAGGCTTCCGTATTGGCGAGTAGGTAAGAGAGCGTTTTCAAAAAGTGCGATTTACCCGACCCAAAGAAGCCACTCACCCAAACGCCCACGCGGTTGGCGATGGAGGGGTCATCCAAGGGGGTGGTGTAGGATTCAAAAAAAGCGCGAAAGTGCTTTTCTAACTCATTGGTGACGACATACTCATCCAGCTCCTGGTAGATGGTTTCCTGGTCACGCTGGTCGGCCTTGACCACGCCGTTGATTGACCGGCTAAGCGGTTTGAGGAAGAGCTCTTGAATGTGCATATCTGTCCTGTAAATGTTTAAACCCTGAGTTTTGAAAGCACTGCTTAACAACAACCGACTTTTGACAGCGGCCCACACTGTCGTCCGGCCTCATCTATGGGGCTTCATCACTGTAGAAGGCTCTGCGATAACGTTAACAGTCACGGCTCACAACCGGGACGAACGTAACACACCATAAGGCAACACGCCGCACTAAGGCACGAGCGCGAACGCACGGTAGTAGTTGTTGCTTTTGATCTGCTTAAACAGCGACATCGTCTGCCCGTCGTAACGGCCTGGGTAGAACAACACCAGCGGCTTATGACCGAGTGGCCCGTGAAGGGCATTTAACAAGCTGTGCGCACGTACCATGGGCCACAGGCTGCCAACACCGGTGAGCAATACGATATCAGGCTCATGCGACAAAGAGTGTCGGATGAGGTACGGGGCGAATTTGTCCATGTGCAGCGGCCCACGCAGCGCCTTGAGCAGGGCCGCATCGCCTTTGCTTTTTTGCATGGCAATGGCTTTATCAAGAAAACCGCGCTCGGTCAGGTAATCCTTAAGCACTTCAAGCAGATTGACCTGCGCCATTTTGATGTCAGGGTGCTGGCGTGCCATTAATGAGGGGAGAAAGTTCAGGTAGGCACGCACCTGTAGTTCATGTTCAGGAGCGTAATCGAAAATCCAGAAGCCAAGCTCATTACCCAACCCTTGCCCCGCTAAAAAATCAGGCCGAGTGATTTTCTCAGCGACTTGGTTTAACCGTGCTCGAAGCTGGTCATCCTCGTGATGGCTAAAACCGCTGGGGGGTGGGTACTGATCACTCTGTGACATGCGGATGCGTCCCTGTGTCTAGCATGTTTGATGCAAAGCTTTTTCTAATACAGAAAGCTGATTGGGTAAGACTATGCCGCTAGACACCTGCGTTGCAAGGTCTACTTAGTCGTGTTTTGACGTGAGCACGGTTTTAAAGAAAAGAACGAGGTTAAGAAGGCAACATGAATATTACCGCAGCCGACGACAACATGTTTGTAGTCGTTCGTGCTGGTAGGTTTCAAGCAAGCTTTTTACTTCTGGCCGCAGCAGCAAGGGCTGTAACTTGCGCGAGCGACTGGACGCCAATATGCTGACTTCCGCCAACATACGATACACCACCTGCCCCATTTTACGCTTCGAGCTATCAGCCCACCCTGCTATTGCTTCATCGCGGTGTGCACGCTCGGCTAAAAACTCATCCCACTGGTAGGCCTGAAGCGACTCTGCGTGGGTTAAGAACGCATCGGCAACGACACTTTCAAGAAACTCCACCAATAGCAGATTACGCGCCATGGCCGCGCAAAAAGACACCTGCGTGGCGAGCTGGTCGTCGCCATCACGCAGCGCTTGCCAAAACGGTGGCTCCAGCTTCTCTAAGCGCTTACGAATAGCTTGCCCAGCACGTTTAGCAGTAGCGGGACGGTTCTTCTGGAGGCGGTTATCAATGATGATTGCCTGGTGCCACTGCCCTTCATCCGCATTAGAGAGCAGCAAATCAGCAACGGCACGGCTCTCGCGCACCATCAGTCCACCGCCGATCAGATCAGAGTTGTAGCTGAAAGAAGTCAAAAGGCGCTCATAAAGATCAATTACGTTGAAGTTGCAGGCGGCTGATCAGTAACGAGATCAGCTTTCGCTAGGCGCACTGCCCTTTTTAAGCTGTTCCAACAAGCGTTGGCGTTCTGCAGGGTCGAGTTTATCTAACTCAAGGATCAATTCTGCCACGGTATCGTCTTCGCAGAAAAAATAGGGAATGGGCACCTCTAGTGCCTCTGAAAGCCTCTTCAGCAACTGGAAATTGGGCGCATGCTGCCCCTTTTCATACTGCGTCATACGCGCACTCGCCAAATTCGGCTCCATGCCGAGGTATTCACCCAACTGCCTTTGTGTCATACCCGCTGCTTGCCTGGCGGCTCTCAAGCGATCTGGAAGCGGACTGTCCATGAAAACACCATCGCTACTTGGAAAGCCGCTAGGCTAGCGCAAGATGCCACAAAAATATGCTAAGAGATTCTTAGCAGAAATGCAATAATGTTGTTTTAGAAGCGCCCATATTGTTATTTGCCGAAATGAGACATCTGAATAATTGTTTAATTTTTTGAAAATAATTCACGCGTTGAGATTTTACGAGTGAACTGTGTTGCAACAAATGTTTCAGATTCCACAGTTGAATAACGGTTATATGAAGAGTATTTCGAAACTTCACTAATCGGAACATCTTCTAACTCAAGCTCAAAAGGGTTATCCGCGCCTAAAAAAAATTTATCGCATGCCTCTAAAAAGTGTTGCCTACGAACAGTGCTATCATTTTTTGACAATGCCACACAAAGCGCGGCCTCTAACACTCTTTTCACTTGCCTTGTTTCGCCTCGTGTAACAGAAAACAAAGGGAACAAAATTTCATCAACATGAATACTAGGGGCTTTTTTAAAACCCATTTTAGACGCTAAGCCTTTAATAAAACGTGTAAACTCAATTCTGTCTTCTAAATTGAAAAACTTAAAATAAGGCAATTCTATTGTGCACATCAAGCGTGAAGCCCACTGAGGCTCATTTAATATTTCAGCAGCCCAAGGCATACCGACAAGGACTATAGGAATACCTGCTTTTTCATTTACCAACTTTAATATATTAGCTATTCTTTGTTTTTCTTCAACGGACTTGAACTCTATTAACTCCTGAAATTCATTGATTATTATCATCTCAGATGGTAATCCCCCCATTTTTAGCGGGGTTCAAAAGTAGACCTCAGGCCATCATAGCCAACTTCTGTTGAGGGGTAATCCCTCCGAGTCCCATATTGGGTCGTTCGTGATTGTAGTGCCAGAGCCAACGAGTGGCATAATCCTGGACTTCTTCGGTGCTGTCGAATAGATATTGTGCCAGCCAATCGTAACGCACCGTTCGGTTGTAGCGTTCGATATAGGCATTTTGCTGGGGTTTGCCGGGCTGGATAAACGCCAAAGCAATGCCTTGGTTCTCCGCCCAGGTCGCCAGCTTGCCACTGATGTACTCTGGGCCGTTGTCACAGCGAATAGAACGAGGCTTGCCCCGCCATTCGATGATCTGCTCCAGTGATCGGATAACACGCTCTGCCGGAAGCGAGAAGTCCACTTCAATGCCAAGGCCTTCGCGGTTAAAGTCATCGATCACATTCAGCAGCCGGTAACTGCGTCCGTCGTTGAGCTGGTCGTGCATGAAGTCCATCGACCAGCTGTCGTTGATCGTGTCCGGCACAGCCAAAGGCTCCGGCTTTTCACGAACCAGGCGCTTCTTGGGCTTGATGCGCAGATTCAGTTCCAGCTCCCGGTAAATCCGGTACACCCGCTTGTGATTCCAGGCAAAGCCTTTCACATTGCGCAAATGCAGGAAACACAGACCAAAGCCCCAGTTCCGCTGATTATGGGTCAATCGAATCAGCCAGTCGGCAATCTCGGCATTCTCGCTGCTGAGCTTGGCCTGGTAGCGATAGCAGGTCTCGCTGATGCTGAACATCCAACACGCCAGGCGAATGCTGACACGCTTCTCAGTGACGGCCTTCTGCGCCATCTCACGGCGACGAGACGGCTTCACCACTTTTTTTCGATGGCTTCCTTGAGGATGTCAGCCTTCAGCCGTTCTTCGGCATACATCTTCTTGAGCCGGCGGTTTTCATCCTCCAGCTCTTTCAAACGGGCCATCATCGATGCGTCCATTCCGCCGAACTTCGCGCGCCATTTGTAAAAGCTGGCGCTGCTCATGCCGTGCTCACGGCACAGCTCCGGAACCGGGGCGCCGTTCTCGGCTTGCTTCAGGATCGACAGAATCTGGCTGTCGGAAAAACGTGACTTCTTCATGCAGAATCTCCCTGCGTGTAGCTTACGGAAAATTCTACTTTCGATCACCGCTGTTTTTCGGGGGGATTACCAGATTTGCATTTTTTCAACATCTTAACTAACGCTTCAGCAAGACCCGCCTCACGCCTCCTCTCTCGCCTAGTATCAGCCCCGAATTGCCCTAAATCCATCATGAGCTGTATCAACATGCTTTCAACATCTGGTTTACTTGGAATTCTTGAAACAAGCACAGGCTTAATAACGGTGTCATTTTCAACATACTCTGGATATTGAGATTGGAACTCTTGAACCAGCCTACTCTTTCCTGAACCAGGGTCCCCTATTATTAACATACACTGTTGCTCACCCCCTAAAGCATGATTAGCTTTCAGAATTTCTAAAGAACTTATGGCTCTTGCAACAGACGAATGCTTGACATAGCAATTCTTGAAATAAATTTGCTGCTCTAATTTTTCGTTACTCATTAACATATTCATGAGTAGGGCTCCAAATCATCAGAAATTCTTTTCCATTCTTCGTCATTTGGATTTACACCACTGTGTGATTTATTTTCTTTCTCGATATCACTTATTTCCCTACTAGTAAAGCCATCTACGATAGAGCTAGGGTTTTCACTTGATATTCCAAAATAAGCCGCCGCCTTTTTAGTTCCTTTAATTTTTTTCTTTGAAGCGGACACTTCCTCTGCAATTTCACTAACTCTATCGTCAATCAATTTTTCAGCTTCCGCAATACCTACATAATCAGTTTTCGAGTTTATAAAATTACGACGTAATTTACGTCTTACTTTTAGCTGAAAAACACTCAGCCCATCATATAAGCGATCTGGATCAACAGCAGGAACCCTGATATATTCTTTTCTTTCTACCAAATAAACATATATGTAAGAGACATCCTCTGGATCTCTCTTAACAACAACCTTCACTACTTTGCTACCAGGTGGTGGTGGGGTAATCTTACGATACTCCACCAATTCCTCATTAGTATAATCGATCCTATCAATGCTTATTCCTCCTCTTCGCAGAGTACACAACTCAGTAGGGAAGGCTTCAATTTTAAAAATTTTTTCTTCAAAACCACTATACAAAGGAGGAGGATACTTTTTACAACCAATTTCCCAAGATAATGCAGGTATTCTTGTCATCCTGCTATCTGGCGACTGGTTATAAATATCAATTATCCAAATATGCATTAGCTCAATAAAATAGGAAAAAGGAAGGATTGCATCTTTCTCAGGTTTATAACCAGCTAACTGTTGGGCATTAGAAAAAGTAGTGCCAGGTATTTCTTTCACAAACCTAGAATTATAAATTGAAAACAACCTTTCAACTAAAGGTTTTTTCCAAGGTTTACCCACAGGATTAAACTCAATGTTTATACCGACTGAAGCGCAGAAGAATTCTAAATTTTTTGACCAGAACTCAGCTCCATTATCGACAACTAGCGTTTCAATTTTACCTTGACACGGCCAATCTTTTTTAATCATTGGATAATTTTTAGTAACATCTTCTTTACTTAAACACGCGTTCATTATTGCGCTTCTTACTGAGTTATAACTTGGCTCCTGAAAGCTAAGATAAAAACCAATTATACACCTACTATGGCAATCTATTAAAATTGTTAAATACGGCCTTCCAATAGGAATTAGCAATGTATCGTCTAATAAAATCAAGTCGAGGGGTGTATGATCAATCTCAACGCGCTCCATAACACGTTCTGCCGCAGAAAACTTATTCACAACACGGTAATCTTTATCGGCCTCAGCTTTACCAAAACGTCCCACCTCTACTTCGTAGGGAGAAATTTTCTTTACGCGTTTGTAAAATGCAGATTTTGTTATAGGCTCAATGGCATTATCAGGGTGCGCCCTATTATATAATAGTATATTGTTAAAATAGTGATAATAAGCGGTAGATACATGCGGCCTCTCTCTTTTGAGAAACTTTTCTTCCACAGCTCTTTTATAAAAATCTGCATCATCTCTTTTGGAATTTCCAGGGTTTTTCACTAACCCTTTCGCAGAAACCAATGATTTTGGCCCAATGACTTGATCGTAGTTTTTATGCCATCTTGCAACACTTCTCCATGATGGCTTTTTTTCAATATGGCCTTGCTCAAATAACGAGTCTAAAATTGGATCAATATTCTTTTTCGTCCATCCACCCTGGAGATGCTCCTTAACTAGAACGATAACTTTATACTTATAATATGCTTCCTCTTGTACGCTTTTGCTTAAGGAATCAAATGAAATATAAGAAAGGCGCTCAGGCACATTTATATATTGCCCATCTACAACTGCGGATGCCTCCCCACTTTGAAAGCCTGGGAATTCATCACTAAAAAATTCGATGCTCATTGCCCACCTCCAACCCAAATTAGAGATTCACATCCAAACGTTTCGTCAATATTTATGAGAACTTTTCCCGAAGCAACTAACCACATAACATCAACTAAGACTTCAGCTGAGTCAGCACCACACAGTTCAGAAATATCAGCAATACTTAAACCATGAGATTTTTTTATCAATTCGTAAATTTTTTTACGAGATACCACCTCAGTATAAAGCCCTGCATATCGGTTAATCAGTTTCAGATTTTTCAGTTTTGGCATTGAACTGATTTGATGATCAGTGACTAGAATTAGCTCTTTGCCAAGCATTTCAACCGCCTTTTTTTTAGCGGTAAAACGCTGGATAAAATCATGTTTCAAAGCTTCTGGAGGTGGCTTTATTTCAACAAACACCTTCTTGCCTGAGTGACAGAAAAGCTCAAAGTCGGGTGTGTAAGAGCAAGTCCTGTCTTCAAATTGATAATAAAAGCCTTCTGGCTGCGCAACGAAGGACCTTACCTCGTTGGCATATTCAAAATGAAAGCAGGCATTAAATTCGAGGGAGGACTCAACAGTCTGGACGTTGCCATTCTTGTGACTGGCAAATTTATAGATGTGCTTGACGGGAGAAGGACGCAAGGTACGGGTATACATGGCAGTACACCTATTTTTGTTTTATTACTACAAAAGTAGGTTATGCCACGAGAAAAGGCAAAAAATGACAGCAGCGGGACAATTTGTGCCACTTTGAAGGAGAAACGACATAAATGGAGGCGGCCCCAAAAGCCACATCCCGGCACACGCAGCCACCACTACCGTTGCTCCCTTCCGGGCCTGGCGGGGTTCGCAGTTTAGCGTTGCGGGAGGACCTAAGGGGCCACCATAATCGTATGCTTTTGAACCGCATACTGGCGCTGATTGGTGGCTACGCCCTGATTTGAACAGGGGACCCCATCATTATGAGTGATGTGCTCTAACCAGCTGAGCTACGTAGCCTTTTCGACATCAGCGGGTGCAGAGTATGCCTATATTAGCGTCAAAAGGCAAGCCGAAACGGCCTGCCTTTTTTCATCGTGCGATTCACTAAGCGCAAACGGGCTTACAGCGCTGCTTTGACAACAGGCAGTGCCTCTTCACCTTCACGCGTGGTCACGCCTTCTAACCAAGCCTCGAGTACTTCCGGGTGATCATTGAGATACGTACGCGCCGCTTCGCGAGGTTCGACACCCTCGTCCATGATGGCGCTCATCAGCTGGTTTTCCATCTCCAGCGTGAACGTCATGTTGCTCAGCAATTCACCGACGTTCGGGCAGGACTCAACGAAACCAGCACGAGTATTGGTGTAGACCGTCGCACCTCCGAGATTCGGGCCAAAGTAGTCGTCTGCATCAGACAGGTACGCCATCTCGAAATTGGTGTTCATGGGGTGCGGCTCCCAACCCAAGAAAACCATCCACTTTTCATTGGGAACCCGTGCGCTCAACTCGGCCAGCATACCTGCCTCGCTGGAGTCGATCACCTGCCAATCGCCTAGCCCGTATGCATCATCGTCGATCATTTGCTGAATGAGTTCGTTGCCATCATTGCCCGCTTCGATGCCATGAATGCGCTGCTCGAACCGATCGGCATGTTCGGCCAAATCGTTCACCGAGGTCACCCCAGAGTCGTACACGTATTGCGGCACTGCCAGCGTGTACTTGGCACCTTCGAGGTTGGCCGTTAAGCGTTCGACGTCGCCACGCTCGATGTAGGGATCGCTAATGGACGCCATGGAGGGCATCCAGTTACCCAAGAAGACGTCGAAATCGTCATTGCGCATGCCCGCGTAGGCAATGGGGACCGAGACCGTATCGACACGGGGCTCGTAGCCTAGCGCCTCCAATACTTCGCTGGCCAAGGCGGTCGTAGCCGTGATATCGGTCCAGCCCACCTCGGCGAAGCGCACGCGACTACACTCATCGGCAGCGGCCGTCATCGGCAGACAAGCGGTCACGAACAGAGCACTCATATGGCGTTTGGTTAGCTGTTTCATTCGTCGTCTTTCCTCGTTATCTGTTTTATTGAAACGCGCTCTACGGCGAGCAATGCAGAGGCGAGAAACTGCTCGACACACTTTTATTGATTGAACGTTCAATAAAAAAATGCCATCATATTCAGGTAACCATGCCTACTCCTGCTTTTCAAGGCGAGGAGCCAATGGGCATTCAACGTCATTAGGAGATAGCTGTGCCTAAGGTGGGAATGGAACCAATACGCCGCCAACAGTTGATCAAGGCTACGATGGCGGCCATTGACGAAGTGGGACTGGCCGAGGCAACGGTCATGCGCATCGCCCGCCATGCGGGTGTCTCTGCCGGCATCATTAGCCACTATTTTGGCGGCAAGGATGGCCTGCTCGAAGCCACCATGCGTCAAATATTGACGGATCTAAGCGATGCCGTCGCGGCACGACGCCATGCGTTGGAAGACGACTCTCCCCGTGCCCATATCGGTGCGATTATTGAGGGCAACTTCGACCGCACCCAGGTGACCGGGCCCGCCGCGAAGACCTGGCTTGCCTTCTGGGCCAGCAGCATGCACAAGCCGGTGTTGCAACGTCTTCAATACGTTAACGATCGCCGCTTGTACGCCAATCTCTGCCACCAGTTCCATCGGGTCATGCCGCGCGCCGACGCTCGCAACGCGGCTCGTGGTTTGGCTGCCATGATCGATGGCCTGTGGCTTCGCGGCGCGCTGGCCCCGGAAGGCCTAGATGCCGCAGAAGCGCGCCATCTTGCGCACACCTATCTCGACCAGTTACTGACACATTACGGATGCTTTCAAGATGCATCCACTGCCGAACTTTATTAAGGAGATCAGCATGGCCGCTCAAGACGTACAGCCCCTCTACATCGATGGTCGCCCGGTTGATGCCACCTCCGGCGAAACGTTTACCGTCACCAACCCTTATGATGGCAGCCTGCTGGCCACAATTGGCCAAGCGAGCCAAGCCGATGTCGACAGCGCCGTTCAGGCCGCACAGCGTGGCCAGCGTGAGTGGGCCGCGATGACTGGCATGGAGCGCTCGCGCATCCTGCTACGTGCCGTGGCGCTTCTTCGTGAACGCAACGACGAGCTTGCCGAGCTGGAAACCCGCAATACTGGCAAGCCCATCAGCGAAACCGCCAGCGTCGATATCGTGACCGGTGCCGATGCACTGGAGTACTACGCAGGTCTCGCCCCCGCCATCGAGGGCCACCAAATTCCCTTGCGTGACAGCTCGTTCGTTTATACCCGCCGCGAACCGCTGGGCGTGATTGGCGCCATTGGCGCCTGGAACTACCCGATTCAAATCGCCTGCTGGAAAGCGGCTCCGGCGCTGGCAGCGGGGAACGCTATCGTGTTCAAGCCCAGCGAAGTGACGCCGCTAACGGCGATGAAGCTTGCCGAAATTTTCACCGAAGCAGGCCTACCGAACGGCGTGTTCAACGTGGTGCAGGGCGATGGCCGCGTCGGTGCCATGCTGACCGAGCACGAAGGGATTGCCAAAGTCTCGTTCACCGGTGAAGTGGGCACTGGTAAAAAAGTCATGGCCGCTGCCGGTGGTTCCACGCTGAAAGACGTGACGATGGAACTCGGCGGTAAATCTCCGCTGATCGTGTTTGCAGATGCGGACCTTGACCGCGCGGCCGATGCCGCCATGATGGCGAACTTCTACTCCAGCGGCCAAATCTGCACCAACGGCACCCGCGTGTTCGTCGAGCGCAGCGTCAAAGACGCGTTCGAAGCCAAGCTGGTAGAGCGTGTGGCGCGTATCAAAGCGGGCGACCCGATGGATCCGAGCGTCAATTTCGGTCCGCTCGTCAGCTTCGAGCATCAGGAAAAAGTGCTCTCCTACATCGCGCTCGGAAAAGAGCAAGGCGCACGCGTGCTGGCCGGCGGCGACGCGTGGAACAGCGGCGAATGGGCCAAAGGCGCCTGGGCAGCCCCCACCGTATTCACCGACTGCACTGATGAGATGCGTGTCGTCAAAGAAGAGATCTTTGGCCCGGTGATGTCAGTACTCGCCTTTGATGACGAAGAGGAAGTGATCCGCCGCGCCAACGACACCAAGTACGGCCTGGCTGCTGGCGTCTTCAGCGAAAGCCTGAACCGCGCGCACCGCGTCATTCATAAGTTGGAAGCCGGTATTTGCTGGGTCAACACCTGGGGCGAATCCCCGTCTGAAATGCCGGTCGGTGGCTATAAAGAGTCCGGTATTGGCCGTGAAAACGGCGTGGAAACGCTGAATCACTACACCCAGACCAAGTCAGTGCAGATCGAGATGGGGCCGTTCGAGTCCGTGTTTTAAAGGCGGAGCACAGCTTTTCGAACACGCCACTCCCCTTTCTTGATGAGAGAACCCCTATGTCTCAAGCAACCGAGTTTGATTACATCGTCATTGGTGCTGGTTCAGCAGGTAACGTGCTGGCCACGCGCCTGACCGAAGATAGCGATGTCAGCGTGCTGCTGTTGGAAGCCGGTGGACCTGACTACCGTTTCGATTTTCGTACCCAAATGCCAGCAGCCCTGGCCTACCCGCTGCAGGGCAAGCGTTATAACTGGGCGTTCGAAACCGATCCCGAACCGCACATGGACAACCGCCGCATGGAGTGTGGCCGAGGCAAGGGCCTCGGCGGCTCCTCGCTGATCAACGGCATGTGTTACATCCGTGGCAACGCGTTGGATTATGACAACTGGGCCAAACAGCCCGGCTTGGCGGACTGGGACTACTTAAGCTGCCTGCCCTACTTCAAAAAGTGCGAAACCCGCGATATTGGCCCGAACGACTACCACGGTGGTGATGGCCCCGTTAGCGTGACCACGCCCAAAGCGGGCAACAACCCGCTTTATCGCACCTTTATTGAGGCGGGCAAGCAAGCGGGCTATCCGGAAACCGACGACGTCAACGGTTACCAGCAAGAGGGCTTCGGCCCGATGGACCGCTTCGTGACGCCGAAAGGCCGCCGTGCCTCGACTGCTCGCGGCTACCTGGACACGGCCAAACAGCGCAGCAACCTGACCATCGAAACCCACGCCGTCACCGACGTGATCGAATTCGATGGTAAGCGCGCCGTCGGCGTGCGCTACGAGCAAAAAGGCCAGCCCAAACAGGCTCGCGCAAGCCGTGAAGTGCTGCTGTGCGGTGGCGCGATTGCCTCTCCACAAATTCTCCAGCGCTCCGGCGTGGGTAACCCAGAGTGGCTGAAAGAGCTAGGCATTCCCGTAGTGCATGAGCTGCCGGGCGTCGGCGAAAACCTGCAAGACCACCTGGAAATGTACATTCAGTACGAGTGCAAGGAGCCGATTTCGCTCTACCCGGCGCTGAAATGGTACAACCAGCCGAAGATTGGGGCCGAGTGGCTGTTTAACGGCACGGGCGTGGGCGCGAGCAATCAGTTCGAATCCTGTGGCTTTATTCGCAGCCGCGATGACGAGGAGTGGCCGAACCTGCAGTACCACTTCCTACCTATCGCCATTAGCTACAACGGCAAGAGTGCCGTTCAAGCGCATGGCTTCCAGGCCCACGTAGGTTCCATGCGTTCAGAAAGCCGCGGCCGTATTCGTCTCACGTCCAAAGACCCCCACGCGGCACCGAGCATTCTGTTCAACTACATGGCCAAAGAGAAAGATTGGGAAGAGTTCCGCGATGCGATTCGCTTGACTCGCGAGATCATCGCTCAACCCGCGTTTGATCAATACCGAGGCCGGGAAATCGCCCCTGGGCCAGACGTGCAGAGCGACGAAGAGCTCGACAACTTCGTCAAACAACACGCCGAAACCGCCTACCACCCCTGCGGCAGCTGCCGCATGGGCGAAGGCGAGATGGCCGTCACCGATGCCCAAGGCCGGGTACACGGGCTTGAAGGGCTGCGCGTGGTGGATGCCTCGCTGTTCCCGGTCATTCCTACCGGCAACCTGAACGCGCCCACCATCATGTTGGCGGAGAAAATTGCCGACCGCATTCGAGGTCGTGAGCCCCTGCCGCGTGCCAACGTCGACTACTACGTCGCCAACGGCGCGCCTGCCAAGCAGGTATCGTAAGCCGATATCGACACGGGTACGCCAACCCGCTGCGTCAAAACGCCATGGTGCCTCACCATGGCGTTTTTTTATGCCCTAACTGCGCTACATTGAAGATATAAAGCGAACGTATAACGGTGAAATGCTTGCACAAGGCGCAATGACTCTGCGAATATTCAAACATACGTTTAAATACGTTCTTTGATAACCACCCACGGAGATTCCCCCATGCTCACCTTACTCCTCATCGTGCTCGCCGTTGCCGGTTTGCTCGTGGTGATGCGTCGCGAGGCAGGTGCCACACCCGCCCTGGCCCTACTAGGCGTATTGGGCTTAGTCGGCCTAGTGCTAGGTGCCCCAGTCATCGGCACGCTGTTATTGATCGGTGCAGTTGCAGTGGCCGTCGCAGGTCTGCCTGCGCTGCGCCGTAAATGGCTCACTCCGCGCATCTTTGCCATCTTCAAAAAAGTGGCCCCCAAAGTATCGGCGACCGAACGCACCGCGCTGGAAGCCGGCAGCGTGTCTTGGGACGGCGAACTCTTTTCAGGCAAGCCCCAATGGCAATCGCTGCTCGACTTTAAAGATGACGGTTTGAGTGACGAAGAGCAGGCGTTTTTAGACAACCAGTGCGCCAAAGCCGCTGGCATGTGCAACGCTTGGGATATCGCCCGTGAACGCGCCGACCTGCCCCAAGAGCTGTGGGATTACCTGAAAAAAGAGGGCTTCTTCGGGATGATCATTCCGAAGGAGTACGGCGGCTTGGGCTTCTCGGCCAAGGCGCAATCCATGGTGCTGCAAAAGCTCTCCGCCAACGAGACGCTGATGGTCACCGTGGGCGTGCCCAACTCCCTCGGCCCGGGCGAACTGCTGCTGAAGTACGGCACCCAAGCCCAGAAAGACCACTATCTGCCGCGCCTGGCCGATGGCCGCGAGATTCCCTGCTTTGGCCTCACCGGCCCCCGTGCAGGCTCCGATGCGACCTCGCTACCGGATACCGGTGTGGTCTGTAAGCAGGTCATTAATGGCGAAGAAGTCGTGGGCGTGCGCCTGAACTTCGAGAAGCGCTGGATCACCCTGGCGCCCATCGCCACCGTGGTTGGCCTAGCATTTCGTCTCTTCGACCCGGAAAACCTGCTGGGCGAAGAAGAAGACCGTGGCATTACCCTGGCGCTGATTCCCCGCGATACCCAAGGCATGGAGATTGGCCGTCGTCACCACCCAATTGGCAGCCCGTTCATGAACGGCCCAATCAAAGGTAAGGACGTGTTCGTCCCGCTGGAGACCATCATCGGTGGTCCGGATATGATCGGCCAAGGCTGGCGTATGCTGGTCGAGTGTCTCTCCATTGGCCGCTGCATTACGCTGCCCTCCGGTGCCACCGGCACCGCGCGCTACGCGCTGGGCTGGAGCGGCGGCTTCACTCGCGTGCGTCGTCAGTTCAACGTGCCGGTGGCCGAGATGGAAGGCGTGCAAGAGCCTTTGGCTCGCATGGCGTCGCTGGCCTACATTTCGGCGGCCACGGTGTACCAAACCGCTAACCTGATCGACCACGGCGAAAAGCCAGCGGTCCCCTCTGCCATCCTGAAAAGCCAGCTGACCGAGTTCCAGCGCGTGCTGCTGAGCGATGCGATGGACGTTCACGGCGGTAAAGCAGTGACGCTTGGCCCGCGCAACTACCTGGGCATTGGCTATAGTGCCAACCCGGTAGCCATCACCGTGGAAGGCGCGAACATCATGACCCGCAACCTGATGATCTTTGGTCAGGGCGCAATTCGCTGCCACCCTTATGTGCTGGAAGAGCTAGCCGCCAAAGACGCCAACGATGTAAACGCCTTCGATAAAGCCTTCTTCGGCCATGCGGGCTTGATCTTCGGCAACGCGGCGCGCGCCTTCACCCTGGGGCTTGGCCTTGGCAAGCCGAGCGTCCCGTTCAGCGGCCCCGCCGCTGGCTACGCCCAGGATATCGCGCGCCTTTCGGCGGGGTTCGGCCTGTGTGCGGATGCCGCCATGGCCAGCCTAGGCTCTGCACTGAAAAAACGCGAAATGCTCTCGGCGCGCCTAGGCGACGTACTCTCTAATCTCTACCTCGCCTCCATGGTGCTCAAGCAGTGGCATAACGGCAATAAAGTAGAAGGCGAAGAGGCGCTGCTTCATTACAGCCTGCAGTTCCTCCTTCATCGCGCGGAGCAAGCGTTCGTCGAGATCTTCGATAACTTGCCCAACCGTGCGCTGGGTAACGTATTGAAAGTCGTCGTCATGCCCACGGGTCGCCGCTGGCGCAAGCCGCAGGACGACTTGGCCCGTGATATTGCCCAGCGGGTATCCACTCATAGCGCGCTGCGTAGCAAGCTGCTTTCGAACACCTGGGACAAAGATGACGGCGCGGTGAGCAACCCGCTAGCACGCTACAACGCGTTGCTCGGTGATTACGACCGCGCTGAGAACATCTACCGTACGGTGAACAAAGCCTATGCCAAAGGCGAACTACCGCAAACGGCTCTCCACCCTGAAGCACGGGTAGAAGCAGCGCTTGAAAAAGGCTTGATCAATGACGACGAGGCCGCCTTCATGCGCACCTTTGAAGCCGAAGTACTGGAGATGCTGACCGTCGATGACTTCGCTTACGATGCCTTTGCCAATGATAAGTCGACGCTGATCGACCACAACGCAGCACCGGCCAAGGCCTCTTCGCCAACGGAAACCAGCGTCAAGTAGCCTTCTTCCGCCATCTCCCAACCTACCGGCCCTTTCTGGGCCGGTTTTTTTTGCCCTCTTGCCATGTTCTAAAACGAAGCAAACGAACATGCGCACCACCCAGAGCCGATCATGGCGCACCAGACCGTTTTGCCAGCCGTTTGAAAAATCGCTTTTTTGCGCTTTTCTACGCCTAAAAGCGAATACAAACGGCCATCAAAAGCGTTGCAAGTTCGCAAATGATCAACTAGCCTTTCGTTAATGAAAATATCGCATGGGTCGGTTGCCTCACAATAAACGGCAAACAAGTACGGCCAACCACCCTCCCTCGCGATCAGCGCACTACACAATTATCGATACCACCTATCAATAACAACGACGCTAGCGAGATCGGCATGTCCTTACATTTGCAAAATATCGACCACGTCGTCGGGGGTCAGTCCCATATCAGTGGGGTGGATCTCGAACTGGAACCCGGTTCCTTTAACGTATTGCTGGGACGAACCTTAGCGGGCAAAACCACGCTCATGCGTCTAATGGCAGGCTTGGAGCAACCCACCCGCGGGCGCATTTTCATGGATGGCAAAGACGTCACCGGCGTATCGGTGCGTAAACGCAACGTGTCGATGGTGTACCAGCAGTTCATCAACTACCCCAGCCTGACGGTGCGCGACAACATTGCTTCGCCGCTGAAGCTGGCCAAAACGCCGCAGCAGGAAATCGATCGCCGCGTGGGCAGCATTGCCGAAATGCTGCATATCGAACATCTCCTCGACCGCTACCCCCAAGAGCTCTCCGGCGGGCAACAGCAGCGTACCGCTATGGGCCGGGCGCTGGTCAAAGATGCCGACCTGATTCTGTTCGACGAGCCGCTGGTGAACCTGGATTACAAACTGCGCGAAGAGCTGCGTGACGAGCTGCGCGAACTCTTCAAAGCGCGCAACTGTATTGCCGTTTACGCCACTACAGAGCCCAACGAAGCGCTGGCATTAGGCGGCAATACGGCGGTACTGCATGAAGGCAAGCTACTGCAGTACGGCCCCACCGAACAGGTATATCGCGAACCCAACGGCCGTCACAGCGCCGAGATGTTCTCCGAACCGCCGATCAACATCGTGCCCGGCAAGCTGACCGAGACGGACATCACCTTTGACCAGTCGCTGCACTTTCCTTGCGATCCTGGCCTCCAGCAGCTTGCCCCCGGCGATTACGACTTCGGCGTGCGCGCCTCGCACATTACCCTCAAACCGCAGTCTGCCGATGATGTAGAGCTGCCGGTTCTGGTCGACGTTGCGGAAATCAGCGGTTCGGAAACGTTTTTGCACGTGCGCCATGAACGTTTCCCGCTGGTGCTGCACTTGGCAGGCATTCACGAGTTCCACGTGAACGATGCGATTAACGTCTATTTCCCGTCGCATCAACTGTACGCCTTCGATAAACAGGGCAGCACCGTGCACATCCCCTCCTCTGCTCAAGGGAGCGTTGCTCATGGCTGAGATTACTTTAAAAGGCTTGGCGCACAGCTATAGCAAAAGCCCTAGCAGCCATAGCGACTACGCGATTCGCCAGATGGATCACGTGTGGCACCAGGGCGGTGCTTATGCACTGCTGGGCCCGTCGGGCTGCGGTAAATCAACCCTGCTAAACATTATTTCTGGCCTGCTGGAACCCTCCGAAGGTGACGTACTGTTCGATGGTCACCGTGTGAACGAGCTGCCGCCGGAGGAGCGCAACATCGCCCAGGTGTTCCAGTTCCCGGTGATCTACGACACCATGACGGTGTACGACAACCTGGCTTTCCCGCTGCGCAACATGAACACCCCCGAGTACAAGGTCGACCCGAAAGTTCGGGAAATTGCCGATATCCTCGACCTCACGCCGCTCCTCTCCCGGAAAGCCAAAAACCTCACCGCCGATGAGAAGCAGAAAGTCTCCATGGGCCGCGGGCTAGTGCGTGACGACGTCTCTGCCATCCTATTTGACGAACCCCTCACGGTGATCGACCCGCAGCTCAAGTGGAAGCTGCGCCGTAAGCTCAAAGAGATCCATGAGCGCTTCAATATCACCATGATCTACGTTACCCACGACCAGCTCGAAGCCTCTACCTTTGCTGACAAAATTGCGGTGATGTACGACGGTCAGGTGGTGCAGTTCGGCACGCCTCGTGAACTGTTCGAAAAACCGGCGCATACCTTCGTGGGGTACTTCATTGGCAGCCCGGGGATGAACTTCATGAGCGTCACCCATCAGGCGGGCAAAGTGATGTTTGGCAAGCTGCCGCTACCCGTGAATGAGGCCGTTAGCCGCAGCGTGGCGGCCGCAGGCTCCAGCAATATCAAGCTTGGCATTCGCCCGGAGTTTATTACGGTCAGCAACTCGCCGGAGCCAAACAGCGTACCGATTGAAGTGGTCAACCTGCAGGACTTGGGGACCTACTCGCTGCTGAGCTTTACCTTGAACGGCCAGTTGTTCAAAGCGCGCCTGCCTGAAGGTCACGCGCCGGTAGGTGACGCTGCCCATGCAGTGTTTTCCGATCAGCACATCGCGCTCTACGTCGATGAATACCTAGTGGAGATCGGCCATGAATAATAAAGTACTCAATAACCGCGCATGGCCGCTGGTACTTCCCATGCTGGTACTGGTGGCTTTTTCGGCCATCATCCCCTTGATGACCGTGGTCAACTACTCGGTTCAGGACGTGCTGGGCCCTAATGCCCGCTTCTTCACCGGTACCGAATGGTTCCACAGCATTCTGAACGACTCTGCGCTGCGCGACGCGTTCGTGCGCCAGATTCTGTTTTCCCTGACCATTCTCGCCATCCAAGTGCCTTTGGGCATTGGCATTGCGCTGATCATGCCCAAACGCGGTTGGCAGGCGTCCGCCGTGCTGATTCTGATTACTCTACCGCTTCTGATCCCATGGAACGTGGTGGGCAGTATTTGGCAAATCTTCACCCGTGGCGATATCGGCCTCATGGGCTACGGTCTGCGCGAGCTAGGGATCAACTACAACATCACCCGTAATGCGGGCGATGCCTGGGCAACGATTATTTTGATGGACGTTTGGCACTGGACACCGCTAGTGGCCATGCTGTGCTACAGCGGCCTGCGTTCGATTCCCGAGGCTTACTACCAAGCCGCGCGTATCGACCGCGCCTCCAAGTGGGCGATCTTCCGCTATATCCAATTGCCTAAGCTCACTAACGTACTCGTTATTGCGGTGCTGCTGCGCTTTATGCACTCGTTCATGATCTACGCCGAGCCCTTCGTACTAACTGGCGGCGGCCCGGGTAGCTCCACCACCTTCCTGAGCCAGTCACTCGCTACCATGGCGATTGGCCAGCAGGATCTGGGGCCCTCTGCCGCGTTCTCGATCATCTACTTCCTGGTTATTTTGCTCGTGAGCTGGGTGTTCTACACCACCATCATGCACATGCAAAAAGATAAGAACCCGCACGGGGGAGCATGATATGTACCGCTTAGATAATGCCCAGCAGGGCGAGAAGTACAACACCATATTTAGCAGAACCACCCCGGCACAGCGCCGCAAACGTAACGCGCGCAGCCGGCTCCGTTCACGGTTTCTGCTGGGGCTCTACCTGTTTTTGATGATTCTGCCCATTTATTGGCTGTTCAACATGTCGCTGCAGACCAACAGCGAGATTCTGGGTTCCATGACGCTATGGCCCAAAAATCTGACGTTTGATAACTACATCGGCATTTTCACTAACTCCAGCTGGTACATGGGCTATGTGAATTCAATGCTGTATGTGGCGCTGAACATGCTAATCACGATTTGCGTGGCGCTGCCTGCCGCCTATGCGTTCAGCCGCTACCGTTTCATTGGCGATAAGCACCTGTTCTTCTGGCTGCTCACCAACTTGATGGCACCGCCTGCGGTATTTCTGCTGCCCTACTTCCAGCTCTACTACTCGGTAGGTTTGTTCGACACCCATATCGCCGTGGCCCTGGCCCACTGTCTGTTCAATATTCCGCTGGCGATCTGGATTCTCGAAGGTTTCATGAGCAGCGTGCCCAAAGAGATCGATGAGACAGCGTATATCGACGGCTACAGCTTTCCGCGCTTTTTTATCAAGATTTTCATTCCCATGATTCGCTCCGGTATCGGCGTCACGCTGTTCTTCCTGTTCATGTTCTCGTGGGTAGAGCTGCTGCTGGCACGTACCCTGACCGCCACCGATGCCCAACCCATCGGCATGATCATGACCCGCACCTCCACTGCCTCGGGCATCGACTGGGGAACACTGGCGGCCGCCGGTGTGCTGACCATCGTCCCAGGCATCCTGGTGGTGTACTTCGTTCGTAATCATATCGCCAAGGGCTTTGCCCTGGGCCGCACCTGAGGAGCAGCGCCATGACGTGGATGGTATGGACGACGCCGACTGCCATTTTCTTTTCATCCATTGCAGCGATGCTAGCAGGGATGACGCTGTGGGAGATCTTATCCCCCACCATCGAACGCAAGGGGTTTCTACCCATTAGCACCACCCGCGGCGACCGGCTGTTCATCGGCTTACTCTCCGCCGCGTTTATTCACCTGGGGGTGATTGGCTTCACTACGCTATCCATCTGGATAGCACTGGCACTATCAGCGGTATGGCTGCTGGTGTTGATGCGCTGGGGCTAGGCCAACGGCACGCTCAGCGGATGTACGGCGGTATCAAGGACGCTCACGTTATCAAGGAAGAGCACAACAAAACGAGGTCAACATGCGTAATAACAAGTTCAAACTCACTACCCTCGCCGCTAGCCTAATGCTCGCCTCGGGGAGCCTAATGGCAGACGACCACGACGCACGGGCAATTGCAGAGCGTTTGGTGGACGAGCATTTCCAGGACTCGACGCTCAGCCGTGAAGAGCAGATCGAAGAGCTACTGTGGTTCGCCAAGGCTGCCGAACCCTTCCGCGGTATGGATATACAGACCGTGGCCGAGGGCCTGACCACGCACGTGTACGAAAGCGAAGTGCTCGCGCCCGCGTTTAGCGAGCTGACCGGCATCAACCTGACTCATAACATCATTGGCGAAGGTGACGTGGTCGACACCATGCAGAACCAGATGCAGTCGGGCAACAGCATCTACGACGGTTTTGTAAACGACACCGACTCCATCGGCACCCATATTCGCTACGGCACTACCATCAACCTCAGCCAAGCGATGGAAAACGAGTGGGCGGACTACACCCTGCCCACGCTGGATCTGGACGACTTCATCGGCCTGCAGTATGGCACCGGCCCGGATGGCAGCCTTTACCAGCTACCCACCCAGCAATTCGCCAACCTCTACTGGTTCCGTTATGACTGGTTCCAGCGTGAAGACCTGCAAGCCCAGTTCCGTGACATCTACGGCTACGACCTAGGCGTGCCCACCAACTGGACTGCCTATGAAGATATCGCTGAGTTCTTTACCGAGCATGTCGGTGAAATCGACGGTACCAAAGTTTACGGACACATGGACTACGGCCGTCGCGACCCGTCGCTGGGTTGGCGCTTCCATGACTCCTGGCTCTCCATGGCAGGTATGGGCAGCCCCGGCGTACCTTCCGGTAACCCGGTGGATGACTGGGGTATTCGTGTCAACGAAGATAGCCAGCCGGTCGGCGCAAGCGTAAGTCGCGGGGGCGCCACCAACTCCCCCGCCTCGGTGTTTGCGATGCAGAAAGCCGTGGATTGGCTGCGTGATTTCGCACCGCCAGAAGCACAGGGCATGACCTTTGGTGAAGCTGGCCCCGTGCCCGCCCAAGGCCATATCGCTCAGCAAATCTTCTGGTATACCGCCTTTACCGCCGACATGACCGACCCGTCAGTTGCCGTGACCGACGATGAAGGCAATCCGCTGTGGCGCATGGCGCCTTCTCCCACCGGCCCCTACTGGGAAGAAGGCATGAAAGTAGGTTATCAGGACGTAGGTGCCTGGACCTTCTTCGACTCTACGCCTGAAGACCGCCGCACCGCTGCCTGGCTGTTTGCCCAGTTCACCGTGGCGAAAACCACCTCGCTGGAAAAACTGATGGCTGGCCTAACGCCGATTCGTGAGTCTGACATCTTCTCTGAGCAGATGACCGAAATGGCACCCAAACTGGGCGGTTTGGTGGAGTTCTATCGCAGTCCGAACGAATCCAACTGGACCCCCACCGGTACCAACGTACCGGACTACCCGCGCATGGCACCGCTGTGGTGGCAGAACCTGGCACCGGTCATGAGTGGCGAAGTCACCCCGCAAGAAGGTCTGGATAAGCTGGCGGCCGATATGGACAGCACCATGAACCGTTTGGCCCGCGCCAACGTCTTCGACAGCTACGCCCCGATGCTGAACGAAGAGCGTGACCCGCAGTACTGGCTTGACCAGGAAGGCGCACCCAAGCCGAAGCTGGAGAACGAAATGCCGCAAGGCACGACCGTTCCTTACGATGAAATGATGGAAGCATGGATGGCGGCCGGTACCCGCTAAGACCTGCTGGGCGGGCGCAAGCCCGCCCACTCACCGTGGTGTCATCAGCGGAGGCAGCCATGCCCTCTCCACTGGTTGAGACCGCCACCAACACGGGGCTTTTTCTTAATTAATTGGAACCGCTATGAAACTGCGTAACCGTAATGTCGAGAAATTGCACACTGATGACTTTGACGCACTGATTATCGGTGGCGGCATCAATGGTGCAGCAACCGCCGCCGCCCTGGCGGGCAAAGGTGCCAAAGTGGCCCTGATCGACCGTGGCGACTTTGCTGGCAGTACCAGCATGCACTCCTCGAACCTGGTTTGGGGCGGCATCAAATATATGGAAAGCAAAGACTTTGCGTTGGTACGTAAGCTCTGCAAAAGCCGCAACCATTTAATCAAAAGCTACCCGTCTACCGTTCAAGAAATTCGTTTCCTTACCACGATTACCAAAGGTTTCCGCCACTCTCCGCGCTATTTGTGGGCGGGCACCTGGCTTTATTGGCTAATGGGCAACGGCTTCACCAAGTTACCGCGCTTGCTCTCGCCCAAAAAGATCAAGCAAGAAGAGCCTATTATCGATATCGACGGCGCCGTTGGCGGGTTCGAGTACTCGGATGCTTACCTGCACGATAACGACGCCCGTTTCGTATTTAACTTCGTGCGCCATGCCCTCAACTACGGTGCCGTGGCGGCCAACTACGTCGAATCGTTGGGGGCCGAACGCGAAGGCGATACCTGGGTGACCAAAGCCCGCAACGTGATGGATGGCAGTACGTTCACTATTCGCTCCAAAATATTGATCAATGCAGCCGGCCCCTGGGTCGATCAGCACAATGCGCTCACGGGACAAAAAACGACGCATCAGCATCTTTATTCGAAGGGCATCCATTTGATCGTGCCGCAATTAACCAATACCAAGCGCGTATTGGCGTTTTTTGCTGACGACGGGCGGCTTTTCTTCGTGATTCCAATGGGAAACCGCACCTGCATCGGCACCACCGACACCCATATGGAGCATCCTGAGGTGGATGTCACCGCCGACGACATCGCGTTCGTTTTGGAGAACATCAACAAGCGTCTGACGCTCGACAAACCGCTCACCCAGGAGGACATCATCTCGACGCGCTGCGGCGTGCGTCCTCTGGCAATCAAAGCCGACCAGGGCAGCGACCGAGACTTCCTTCAACTATCCCGTAAACACGTCATCGATACCAACGCCGAGAGTGCCCACATCAGTATTTTCGGCGGCAAGCTCACCGACTGTTTGAACGTCGGCGACGAAATCGCCGACGAGGTGAAGCAGCTTGGCGTGTCGCTCAGCGATCCTAACTTCCACTGGTACGGCGAGCCGCCCGAAGCGGTGAAGCAGCAGTTCATGGATCAAGCCAAGCGCATGAACCTGGATGCGATGACGGCGCCAACCTCCTCGGAGCCCCTCTCCTCACGTCTGTGGCGGCGCTACGCTGAACAGGCCATCCCCATGCTGGAGAAGATCCGCCAGGACCCATCGGAAGCCGACATTTTGATCGAAGGCACCGAGTACATTCGCTGCGAGCTGGAGCATGCGCGGGATCATGAGATGATCACACAGCTGGAAGACTTCTTGCGTCGGCGAGCAAAAGTGTCACTGGTGGTTCACCACGAGCAGTTACGCCACTCTCCCGGGCTGAAAGAGGCATGTCGTGTGCTTTTTGGCGATGAGGCAGAGGCACGGTTCACCACCTACTTCGAAGAGAACCGTGACACCTCGCGGCCGCCGGAAGAGGCGTTAGGCACCCTTTCCTGATCGTTGACGCCGTTGCCCTACACGTCACCTGCCACCACGCAGCAAACAAATACCCCGGCGAGATATTACGCCGGGGTATTCGTATTCTTGGGAACGAACGGGTTACTCTTCGTGTTCTACGAGTAGTTGTGAATCGCCTGCCAGCACTTCATCCCAGGCCTCTTCCAGGGTGTAACCCAGTCGACTATCGATGGTATCGATGACTTCAACGGCATGCTGTAGCGACTCACGGTTACTCTTCAGCGCCAGCACCAGCTTGGCTAAATCTTGCTTGCTGAAAGAGCTAGCGATACGGTCGGCTTGTTGGCTCAATTCGATGCAGTTCATGGTTAGTCCCTCATGGTATGGTCAGCCGCTGCTCGTTATTGTTAGATATTTCATTAGTGAATAAACAAGCAGCCATCTTAATTAACGACGAATGGTGACGTTGCTACTCATGCTGGGCCGGGTAAGTGCCCAGTTCGGTAACTGCGAAACGGTCACAAGCGTTACAAGACCTTCGCCTTAAGCGCTCTGGTAATGCGGCAGCGCCTCGGTGTGTAGCAAGGATGAGAGCGACGTATCGGGATAACAAAACACCGCCCTGATCCATGACTTCACTATGGTTCACAGCTGTCATGCCCACAATGCATCATTGGCAGCAGGTCGGGTTGTAGCTTGACTACATAACGACCACGAAAGCGTTATCGCTGACGCAGACTTTCAAGAAGGGAGTTAAACGACTGTTTTAACAAGGCCGGAAAAAAACGACCGTAGGAACTAACGAACTTGCCAACGATAAAAAACACCCGTTGATTAAAAACGAATGCAGTTTACTCTTAAATAACGATTCCTCTATACGACCAAGGGCGATAGCTTCGTTATAAAACCGCCATAAAAAAACGCCGCTGTGTGTCAACGGCGTTCATGTTTGCGCTTTACGGTGGCCCTGTTAAGTAGAGCGCACCCGGGATACTGCATCCAACCAGCCCTGGTAGAGCTTTTCACGCGTTGCCTCTTCCATGGAGGGCGTAAAACTGCGCTCGCAGCGCCAGAGTTGCTCGATCTCCTCCAGCGTGTCGTACCAACCGAGCCGCAACCCGGCCAAATAGGCAGCCCCTAGCGCGGTGGTCTCCAGAATCGTCGGCCGATCCACCTGCACGTTGAGCATATCGGCCAAGAACTGCATGACCCAGCTATTCTTCACCATACCGCCATCGACACGCAGGTTGCCCGGTGCAGCTTCCATGTCATCGTTCATACAGTGCTGCAGGTCGCGAGTTTGATAACACACCGCCTGAAGCCCCGCCGCGACGATTTCGGCAATGCCGGTATCGCGGGTTAAACCAAAAATTGCGCCACGGGCCTTAGGGTCCCAGTGGGGCGCACCTAGCCCGGTAAAGGCTGGCACTAGATAAACGCTGTGGCCGCTGCGGGTTTTCTGGGCCAGCGCTTCGGTTTCCGAGGCATCGGCAAACAGGTTCAACCCATCCCGGAGCCATTGCACTGTTGCCCCTGCGACAAAGATGCTGCCCTCCATGGCATAGGTGGGCTTGCCGTTAATGCGGTAACCAATGGTCGTTAACAGGCGATTACGCGATACCGAGGCCGTTTCCCCGGTATTCACAATCATAAAACAGCCGGTACCGTAAGTGCTTTTACCCATGCCGGGTTTGAAGCACGCCTGCCCAACAAGCGCTGCCTGCTGGTCGCCTGCAACACCTGCAATCGGCAGTGGCACGCCCAGCCAGTGGGCTTCTACGATGCCAAAATCGTCGCTTGAATCTTTCACCTCGGGGAGCATATTGGCGGGCACGTTAAACAGTGCCAGCAGCTCGTCATCCCAAGTTTGGTGATGAATATTAAACAACGCCGTGCGCGAAGCGTTGGTGGCATCAGTCACATGTCTTTTACCGTCCGTTAAACGCCACATCAGAAAGCTATCGACGGTACCGAAAGCCAGTTCACCGCGGGCAGCGCGCTCGCGGGCACCCTCGACATTATCGAGAATCCAGGCGAGTTTGGTGGCAGAAAAATAAGGGTCGATCAACAGGCCGGTTTTTGCCTGCACGGCCTCGGTGTGCCCCTCGTCACGTAGCGCCTGACAGCGCTCGGAGGTGCGCCGGTCTTGCCACACAATGGCGTTGTAAAGCGGCTTACCGGTGGTGCGGTCCCACACCACGGTGGTCTCACGCTGGTTGGTAATGCCTACGCCATCCACTTGTTCTGGCGTTATCTTGGCTTTGCTTAACACCTCGCGGCAGGTGGCAATCACTGAATCCCAAATGTCTCCAGGATCGTGTTCGATCCACCCATCTTGCGGAAAGTGTTGAGGAAACTCTTGCTGGGCAACTGCCGCTATTTGGCCTTGGCGATCAAACAGAATCGCGCGGGAGCTGGTCGTGCCTTGATCGATGGCGAGAATAAAGGAGGACATATCGCGTTCACTTTGTTGTAGGATCTTTCGATTTTGTCTGTTTTGTTTCGTTTTATTATCATTCAAGGCTACTCCAGGCGTCTGGAATGCTCAAGTATGAAACTCTTCCATCTTAGCCATAGCGCTCCTGAGCGGTGTTGTAGCAGGCGCTAAGCAATGTGCAGTGCAACATCGTGTTGGGTGAGCAGTCGCTGAATCGCCTCGGGGGGCTTGCGGTCGGTAAACAGCGCATCCAACTGGGAGATATTGCCCTGACGCACCACCGGGTTACGGTGGAACTTCGAGTAGTCGGCGGCTAGATACACCCGCCGGGAGTTAGCAATGATCGCCTGGGCAACGCGCACCTCTTGATAATCGAACTCCAGCAGCGAGCCATCCTCGTCGATGCCGCTGATCCCGATGATGCCGTAATCCACTTTGAACTGATTGATGAAGTCGATGGTGGCCTCACCAATGATTCCGCCATCCCGAGAGCGTACCTGCCCGCCCGCAATGATCACGGTGAAGTCCTCTTTATGCTGCAGAATCGCCGCCACGTTCAAGTTATTGGTAATGATCTCCAGCCCTTGATGCTCTAAAAGCGCCTGGGCGATCATCTCGTTACTGGTCCCGATATTGATGAACAGAGACGCGTGGTGAGGAATGTGTTGCGCTAAGCACCGGGCAATGCGCTCTTTCTCTTCGAGATGCAGGGTTTTACGGGTGCTATAAGCAGTATTCACCGTGCTGGACTCTACCCCAACGCCGCCGTGAACCCGACGCACGCGGCCGTCGTTGGCCAACGTGTTCAAGTCCCGACGAATGGTTTGGGGCGTGACCGCGAAGTGTTCGGTGAGCTGTTCGATGCTCATATAGCCGTGCTGGCGAACCAGTTCGACGATGGCATCCTGGCGGTACTGTTGGTTCATAAGCCCGGCCTGTTCGATATTTGTTGGTCTATGTGCGTTATAGATTAGCAAAATTTTCGGAATCTAATAGCGCGAACATTCGAACAGGCCGATGTTTGGCGTGGCCTTACAGCTAGGTTATAGCGGCCACACCCACAGAATGGCGGGAATGGCCGCCGCCATGACCACCAGCGATAGCGGCAACCCCAGCTTCCAATAATCACCAAACCGGTAGCCACCGGGGCCTAACATCAGGGTATTCGACTGATGCCCAATCGGGGTTAAAAACGCACAGGAAGCGCTGACAGCCACCACCATCAAGAACGGGTCCAACGAGGCATCGAAGCCGTTGGCGAGGCTGGCCGCAATGGGCGCCATCAGCAAAGCGGCGGCTGCGTTGTTGACCACGTTGGAGAGCAGCATGGAGAGCAGAAACAGTCCCACCAAGGAGACGATAATCGGCCACTCCACGCCAAAGCGCAGCAGCGCCTCGGCTATGATATCCGCACCGCCGCTGGTTTCCAGCGCTTCGCCCACGGGCAGCATGGCGGCAAGCAAGACGATCACCGGGCCATCGATGGCTTGATAGCCATCCCTCAACGGCAGTACGCCAATCAGCAGCGACACCAGCGCGGCGGTGCTCATGGCGACGGCAGCGGGCAGCAGATCGAACAGCATCGCGACGATCGCCAAGGCGAAAATACCCACCGACATGGCCAATTTTCGCGGCTGACCCAGATGCAGCTCACGGTTGGCCAGCGGCAGGCAGCCGAGGGTCGATAGGCTATCGGCGATTTCGTTCTCACTGCCCTGAAGCAGCAACACGTCACCGGTTTGAAAACGAATGTCTCGCAGTCGCTGCTTCAAGCGGCCACCGTCACGGGCCACGGCCACTAAATGCAAGCCAAACTGATGGTTGAGGCGCAGCTGCCGCACGCTACGATTGATCATCATCGAATCGTTACGCACGACGGCTTCGATGAGCTGTAACCCTTCGGTATCGACCGGCTGACGCTCATCGCCCTTCTCCGCATCCTCGCGCTGCTCCTGTCCGTCCTCTGGCTCTTCGGGTTCGGCAATGGCGCTAAGACCCACTTTGTCCTCCAGCAGCTTCAGCTCGTCGGGGCCGGCTTCCAGCAGCAGGATGTCGCCCTCACGAAGCACGCCATGAAACTGGTAGCCCGCTCGACGGTTGTCTTCACGAACCACCGCCAAAACGGGAATGGTTTCCTCGAGCTCATCGCGCAACTGCTGCAGGGTCAGCCCGTTGGCCTTGGAGTCCTCGGTCACTTTTAACTCAACCAGATAGTTAGCCGTATCGAACATGTCATCCGCTGCCGCTTGGCTACTGCGCTTGGGCGTCAATCGCCAGCCCACCAGCACGATAAATGCCAAGCCAACGAGTGCCACCACTATGCCCACTGGTGAGAAACTAAACATGCCAAAGTTGTCGCCGGTAATATTGCCCCGGTAAGTGGAAATAATGATGTTAGGCGGCGTCCCGATCAGCGTGGTCAAGCCACCCAGGAGCGACCCAAACGCTAGCGGCATCAACAGCAGCGAAGGAGAGGTATTGTGTTCACGGGCAAGCCGCATGGCCACCGGCAGCAGCAGCGCCAGCGCCCCTACGTTATTCATCACGCCAGACAGCACAACGACCGTACCCACCAGTACGAGCAGTTGCAGCATTAAGCGCTCACCCACTTTGAGCACCTGATTGGCGATGACATCCACCACGCCGGAGCGCTCAAAACCACGGCTTAACACCAGCACCGCTGCCACGGTAATCACCGCAGGATGGCCAAAGCCTGCAAAGGCGTCATCCGCAGGCACCAGCCCAAGCATTACCGAACCTAGCAGGGCCGCCAAGGCGACCAAATCGTAGCGAAACCGACCCCAGATAAAGGCCACCAGCGTAAGCCCCAGCACGATAAACACCAGCGTGCTGGGGGTCAGTCCTAAACTTTCCAGAGTCATTCGCGTGCCATCTCCCTATGTTCTCGCTCCTCTTCCCTGACACGGAAAGTATGGAGTGTTCAGCATCACATTAGGCGATGACTATACAGCCGTACAAGCACTGAAAAATAGGAAAAAATAGCGCGCGGGTTAGCGTTTCATTCGTGCCAGTAACCGCTCGACGGCTTCTAGATGTTCCGGTTCGTTATGGCACATGCCTTGGAACACGGCGCACACATCCAGAAACGGCTTTAGCTCCATATCCGGGGCCATTTTCATGAGCCGCTTGGTGAGGCGTGTCGCTTTCGGCGGCTGGGCCGCGATGCGGTTGGCATGGGCCAGTGCGGCTTCCATCAGTTGCTCCGGCTCCACGACTTCCAGCACTACACCGTAGGCAAGCGCTTCATCAGCGCTGATCACCCGGCCTGACAGGGTTAGCTCAAAGGCACGCTGGTAGCCAATTTGGCGCTGCATAAACCACGCCCCGCCATCGCCGGGGATGATGCCTAAATTAAGAAACGTCTCCCCAAAGCTCGCCTTGCGGGACGCAATACGCAGATCCGCCATATTGGCCAAATCAAACCCGGCACCAATCGCTGCCCCGTTCACAGCGGCGATGATGGGCACTTCTACCTGATGAAGTGCCAGGGGCATTCGCTGAATCCCTTGCCGATAGCGCTCAGCGACTTCGGCTACGTCCCCCGCAAAGTCGCCGCTGCGTTCGGCCATGTCTTTTACATTACCCCCGGCACAGAAAGCGCTCCCCGCACCGGTGATCACCAAAACCGAGACGTTCTGGCAACGGTTCACCCATGCGGCGGTAGCGACGATATCATCCACCAGCGCCGTGCCGGTGAGCGCATTGCGCACGTCGTGGCGGTTAAGCGTGAGCGTTGCCACACGGTTTTCCAGCGTTAGGGTAGCGTCGGTTAATTCAGGTAGCGTTTGGCTCATGATTGGCGCTCCACGATGATTCGTGCATCGACGATGGCATAGTTAGCGGCAGAATAGCCTTCCGGATAGGCAATCACCGGGTTCAAGTCTAGCTCGCTAATCTCCGGGTAGGACTCCACCAATTGGGATACCTGCATCAGCAGTGACACCAGCGCCTGCTTATCGACACCCGCCGCCCCGCGCACCCCCGCCAGCACTTTTTGCGCTTTAATTTGATCGACCATGGACTGCGCGTCGCGCAGGGTCAGCGGCAGCGAGCGGAAGGCCACGTCTTCGAGCACCTCCACGAAGATGCCACCCAAGCCAAACATCAGCACCGGGCCGAAAATCGGGTCGCGGAGCATGCCGATAATCACCTCAACGCCCTTCTCCGCCATTGGCGTGACCAGCACGCCCTCTATCTGGGCGTTCGGGTCGTAAGCCTGGGCGTTTGAGTGAATGGCCTGAAAGGCATCGCGCAGTGGGGCGTCACCCACCAGGTTGAGCTTGACGCCGCCCGCGTCGGATTTATGCAGAATATCTTTCGAGACCACCTTCATCGCCAGCGGTCTGCCCTGCGTGCGCTGGGCGATCTCGGCGAGTTCGCCCTCACGACGCACCAGCCACTCCTCGGGCACTGCGATGCCGTGCTCCGCCAGCAGTGATTTCGCTTCAAATTCCAGTAAGTCGCGCCCTTCCGCCTTGGCCGCTTTTAGCATGGCCTTGCCTGTTTCCGATGGCGCGGCGGGCGTTATCGTCTCCTGCACTTGTTGGCTGGCTAGGTACTCCCCTCGCTCACCTGAGGCAGCAAGCACGCGCACCGCATGCTCAATCGAGGAATACACCGGCAAACCGGCTTCGTGTAAACGGCGCAGCGCAGGCGGTTTGATGGGTGCGTAGAGGCTGTAAATTACCAGCGGTTTCTCAGAGGCTTGAGCAAGCTCTACCATGCGCTCCGCGCCACGCATCTCGTCGCCCATCAGCGACTCCGCAAAACGCAGGCTATACCCGCCGAACATGCCGACCAGGAAGACGCTATCGACGCCTTCATCCGCCATCACCAGCTCAATGCAGCGGGCCAGCAGCGAGGGGTTCGCATCTGAGGAGCCCGCCACGTCCACTGGGTTAAGGGTAGATGCCTGAGGCAGTAACACTTCGCGCAGTGCAGAGCGGGTAGCGTCAGAAAGCTCGGCCAGCGTCAGGCCCGCTTCAGATAAACGATCGGCGGCAATCGTGGCTTGGCCGCCGCCGTCAGAAATCACCGCCACGCGCTTACCGGGGGCTTTTTGCAGCCGCCCTAGCCCTTCCGCCACGGGAAGGATTTCATCGGAGTACTGCACCACGCTAACGCCTGCCTGGCGCAGCAGGTCTACAGTCATTTGGTAGCTACCGGCCAACGCACCGGTATGGGAGCTGGCGGCTTTTTGGCCCTGCTCGGTGGCACCGGATTTATACACCACTACCGGCTTCATGGCGGTCACGTCACGGGCCACTTTCAGAAACTGCTGCCCATCACGGAAGCCTTCCACGTAGAGCGTCGCCACACGGGTATGCTCGTCTTCGCCTAGGTAGCGCAGGTAATCGTTAAAGCCGATATCACTCTGATTGCCCGGGCCAACGTAGGTGCTAAACCCCACCTGCCCATTGTGCTGGGCCTCCAGCGCCAGGGAGAGCAGCATATTGCCGGATTGGGAAACAATACCGATATCGCCCGGTTTGACGTTCTCCAGCGCCAGCAAGTTGATCTGATGGTGCAGGTTAAACATGCCGGAAGTATTCGGGCCGATAATACGCACACCGTGGGCACGGGCGGCCTCCATCGTTTGTGCCTCCAATGCCGCACCCGCTTCACCGGTTTCGCCAAACCCGCTGGCCAGAATCACCGCCCCTTTCACACCCCGGCGGCCACACTCGGCAATCAGCGCAGGCACGGTGGCGGCAGGCGTACACAGCAGCGCAAGCTCGGGGTTGCCCGGCATCTCGGCAATAGAGGGCCATGCCTTCACACCTAGAATATGATCGGCTTTTGGGTTGATCGGGTAGATGCTCCCCCTGTAGCCGCCGTTGATCAGCCCGACCATGGCTTTATAGCCCCGCTTGGTCGGGTCCGCAGAGGCTCCGACGATGGCAATGCCGGTGGGGGCTAAGATGTCGTGCAGCGGGCTGCGAATTGGAAGATGACCTTCGATAGTGTTCATGGCGTAACCTGTTTGACAAAGAAGTGCGCGACGGCTTGATTCAGAACTCGTTACTAAGGGTTAAGACCACACTCATTGGCCCTGAAAATTCGGCGTGCGCCGCTCGGCAAAAGCATCGACCCCCTCTTGCCAGTCGTCGGTGGTGGAGCAGGTAAACACCGCATCCAGCTCCTGCTGCAGCTGGCTCTCCATGCTGGTATGGGCGCTGCGATTGATCAGCGGCTTGAGCATCGCCATGGAGACTGGCGCCTGCTTGGCAAGCCGCTCGGCGAGTGTTTGCGCTTCGGCCATCAGCTGCGCTTGGGGGTAGCTGGCCAGCGCCAAGCCGATCCTGGCGGCTTCTAGCCCATCAATTTTGTCGCCTAAATAGAGTAAGCGCCGGGCTTGGGTAAGCCCCACCAGTTGAGGCAGCAGTTTTGAAACACCGCCGCCCACGCAAGTGCCAATACTGGTTTCTGGAAAACCAATCTGCGCCTCGTCAGCCATCACGATAAAATCGCAGGAGACCGCCATCTCCGCGCCAGCTCCCAGCGCATAGCCGTTCACGGCTGCTACCACCGGCTTACTGAGTTTGGCGATGGCTTCGCATACGTCGTTGCCCAGCTGCAAATAGGCCCGGCGCTGAAACAGCGTGCGCTTAGCGCTGCCGTGGGCCTTCATATCGGCACCGACACAAAACGCGCGCCCTTCACCGGTCAGCACCACCGCCCTGACCTGAGGCGACTGCTGCGCTATTCGCAGTACATCCAGCAGCTCTTGGTAGAGCGCCTCAACAACGGCGTTGAGGCGCTGCGGGCGATTCAGTCGTACGGTCATCACGCGGGCATTCAAGCTCACCAGCAGCGTTTCATAATTGGGCAGCGCAGTAGCGTCAGCAGGCATGGTGCTTTTTCTAACCTCCTTGGATCAGTCGTCAAAACTTAACGAAACGTTTGTTTCTTTATTTCAAATAAAAAGAAACGAATGTGTTTTTTTGAACGATAGAGTAGTCGCTGGGACGACGTCAATACATCTGTAGCAAAAACATTTATCATTGGCACAAATGTTTTATTTTCATAGAGAGGGTGCCATGCCAGACAACGCCACTCACGCCACCAGCCTGGACAGCATTCACCAGCAGCTAGCCGAGAGCTATGCAGCGCTTAGCCCACAGCTCAAGCGCGCCGCCAGCTACGTGCTGGAACATCCTGCAGAGATGGCGTTTCAGTCGATCCGCAAAACGGCTCAGGCGGCATCCGTCACTCCTTCCACCCTGGTCAGACTAGCCAAGCGGCTTGGGTTCGAGAGCTACGAGCCGTTTCGGGAAGTGTTTCAATCGGCGGTACAGGCAGCGCCGGTGGAGCTATCCGGCCGCGCCAGCCAGCTGAAGCAGCAGCACCGAAACCCAGAAGCGGCGCTGTTTGCGGAGGTAGGGGACGCTGCCTTCGATAATATTGGCAGGCTGTTTACGGCGGATAACCAAACGCGAGTCAAAGAGGCCGCCGAGCGAATCTTGGCCGCGCGGCGAGTCGCCGTGGTCGGGTTTCGCGACACCTTCGCCTGCGCGTACCACTTTGCCTACGTGGGGCGCATTGCGATGCCGGAAGTGACGCTCATTCGCGGACAGGAGGGAGGCTTGCTCACCGAGTTGGCCCCGTTCAACGAGCAGGATGTGGTGGTGGCGTTTGGTTTTGAACCCTACTGCGCCGAGACGGTGAAGGCGCTGGAGATTACTCGCGCCAACGGCGTGCAGGCAATTGTGATTACCGACACGCTGCGCTCGCCGCTGGTGCCGGGGGCCAGCGTAACGTTTACCGTTGCCAACGCTACGCCGCACTTTTTCCCGTCGATATTAGCGGCAATTACGCTCAGCGAAGCGATTTTGGCGGAGTGCGTGGCATTCGGCCCCGACCAGCTGGTCGATAACGTGACCCGCTTTGAGAGCCGAATGCGTCAGTTGGGTGCTTATATCGATATCGAGTAAGTGTCGATATTGAGTAAGCGTTACGGCAGCAGAATCGTGGAGCCGGTAGTTTTACGGCTCTGCAGCGCATCCTGAGCCTTACCGGCGTCTTGCAGCGGGTAGCGGTTGGCCACGTCGATGTGGATTTTGCCGCTCTCGATCATGGCGAAAAACTCTTCGCACATCATTTCCAGGCGCTCACGGGTGTCGGCGTAGCCGTTCAGGCTTGGGCGAGTCACAAACAGCGCGCCTTTTTGGTTCAAAATACCGATATTCACGCCATCCACAGGGCCAGAAGAGTTGCCGAAACTCACCATCAGCGAACGGGGCTTCAAGCAGTCCAGCGACATTTCCCAGGTGTCTTTACCCACCGAGTCATACACCACGTCACACATCTCGCCGTTGGTCAGCTCGCGCACCCGCTCCACCACGTTCTCTTCGGTGTAGTTGATGGTCGCCCATGCACCGTTGGCCATGGCTAGGTCGGCTTTTTCCTGAGAGCTCACCGTACCAATCAGCTTCACGCCCAGCGCTTTAGCCCACTGGCAGGCAATGGAGCCAACGCCCCCGGCCGCCGCGTGGAACAGAATGGTCTCACCGCCTTTAAGCTCATAGGTTTGACGCAGCAGATACTGCACCGTTAAGCCTTTCAGCAGGCTGGCGGCAGCGGTGTCGAAATCGATATAATCCGGCAGTTTGACGACTTTGGACGCAGGCAGCGTGTGCAGTTCGGCGTATGCGCCCAGCGGGCCTTGGGCGTAAGCCACCCGGTCACCCACTTTGAGATGCGTGACGCCCTCACCGACCGCATCCACAATGCCCGCGCCTTCGGTGCCTAACCCTGTTGGCATGGCGGGCGCGGGGTAAAGTCCCGTGCGGAAGTAGATATCGATAAAGTTTAGCCCCACCGCTTTGTTAGCGATGCGCACTTCACCGGCAGCGGGGGCGGCAGGTTCGACATCGACCCACTCCAATACCTCTGACCCACCGGTGTTAGCAAGCTGGATACGCTTAGACATCAATGACACTCCTGTTGTTAATTATTGGACATACCCTGCGCGCTATCCAACCGCGTTGGGCGTCATTAATCAAGCCATTAGCTCACTAGGCCGACACGTCGTCGTCATGCACCCATGCTAAACTTGGCAACATTGTGCTTCATGACGCTCAATTGGCGATCACTACACGGAGTGGCTATGACCCATCCCGCAATTTCTGTCCCCACGCTCATCGCCCACCGCGGCTACTCCGCTGCCGCGCCCGAAAATACCCTCGCAGCCGTACGCGCCGCCCACCAAGCAGGCGCAACCTGGGTGGAATTGGATGTACAGCTGCTGAAGGATGATACACCGGTCATCTGGCACGATGGCGACGTTCGCCGCTGCTCGGATGGCCGTGGCGAGCTCGCCAACCTGACATGGCAGCAGGCACAGCAGTTAGATGTGGGCAGTTGGTTTGGTGACCGCTTTGCGGGGGAAAAGATGGCCAGCCTGGAGGCTATGCTCGCCCTGCTCAACGAGCTGGAGATGGGCGTTAACCTAGAAATCAAGGTCAACAAAGGGCGTGACCCCATCCGCTTGGTGGACGTGGTACTGCCTGCTGTTCTAGCCGCCCTACCCCCTGAGCGGCTATTGATCTCGTCGTTTGACCCCGTAGCCTTAGCCCACTGCCGCCAACATGCCCCTAAAGAGGCCCTGGCGTTAGGCGCGCTGTTTGGCAGTGTGCCCAAAAACTGGCGCGAACAGTGCGAAGCGGTCGAGGCGTTTAGTATTCACCCGCATTGGCCGCGGCTTAAACAGACCCAGGCCGCCGCCATGTGCCGCGACGGTTACCAAATTCTTTGCTACACCGCCAACGATCCCAGCGCGTTTGATAGCCGCTGGGCCTGGGGCATTGCCAGCGCCATTACCGATGAACCTGCTGCCTTTAAACGCTACCTAGACAACCGCCAGCGCGCAGGCCAGCCTGCTTAACCTGTTTAACCTGCTTAAACTTAAGCAATGACACTGGGGCAACGTCGCTGAGACAACATGATAAGGAGAACGATGAACTATCTTGGTGCGCACGTTAGCGCGGCGGGCGGCGCGGATCAGGCCGTCCTTCGTGCTGTTGATATCGGTGCAACGGCGTTTGCGCTGTTCACCAAAAACCAGCGTCAGTGGAAGGGGAAACCGCTAACTGACGAGGCCATTTCGGCCTTCAAGCAGGCCTGCAAAACCCACGGCTTTGGCCCTGAGCAGATTCTGCCCCACGACAGTTACTTGATTAACCTGGGCCACCCAGAAGCCGAGGGGCTGGCCAAGTCCCGCGCGGCGTTTTTGGATGAGATGCAGCGCTGCGAGCAACTAGGGCTGACGCTGCTCAACTTTCATCCCGGCAGCCACCTGAACAAAATCAGCGAAGTCGAGTGCCTGGCGCGCATTGCCGACTCCATCAATGAAGCGCTGGCTGACACCCGGGGCGTGACCGCCGTGATCGAAAACACCGCGGGTCAAGGCACCAACCTCGGCTGGCGTTTTGAGCACTTGGCCGAGATTATCGATCAGGTGGAGGAAAAATCCCGGGTGGGCGTGTGTATCGATACCTGCCACGCTTTCGCTGCCGGGTACGACCTCCGCACCCGCGATGCGACACAGGCCACCCTGGACGAGCTTGGCAAGGTCGTAGGTTTTGAGTACTTGCGCGGCATGCACTTGAACGATGCCAAAAGCGCCTTTGCCAGCCGCGTTGACCGCCACCACAGCCTAGGTAAGGGCAATATCGGGCTAGATGCCTTTAGCACCATTATGCAAGACGAGCGCATCCACGGCATTCCGATGATTTTAGAGACCATCGAACCCGAGATATGGGCCGACGAACTCAACTGGCTGCGCGCTCAAGTGCCAGAGGCCGCGCCGGGCAAGTAGTGAATCACATCGTGAAAACGTAATCGCGTCGCAGTGTTATTGCGCATGGCGTGGGGCCGGTCAGCAAAAAAGCGCAGCCCCTCGCCTGCCCGAAGCGTCTGCCAGCGCTCGTCAATACGCAGTTCCATCTCTCCTTCCACCACCACGATGTGCTCCACCACCCCGCTAGCGTGGGCCGACGATTCACTGAGCGCCCCTGGTGCGAGTTCGATCATGAACATCTCGAAACCCAGCAGCGGGTCGTAAGGAAACAGCAGCCGCGCCTGCATACCGGCGCTGTCGTCGCCCCATACCGACTCCCAGCCATCCCGGTGCAGTTCCCCTAATGCGGGCTTGTCACTGTCAAACAGCGTCGAAAACGACACCCGAAAGCCGCTGGCAATCTTCCAGAGCGTCGAGACCGTCGGGCTGGACTCGCCCCGCTCGATCTGGCCGAGCATCGCTTTGCTCACCCCGGTTTCACCGGCGGCACGATCCAGGCTCCAGCCACGCTCTTTGCGCAGTTGCCGCACCGTCCCCGCAATATGTTCCGCAATGGTGTGTGGCTCACTGGCCATGGGCTTCTCCTGACTACCGCTTTGAAAATTGTGACACAGCCTGCTGCCCCTATTGTGCGCTATAACGCACAGTGGTAACGTGAAAGACGTGCGCTATAACGCACATCTTGCCATTACCGCTTGGGAGAGGCCACCCATGGAAGCGCCATCCACCTGTCACGACTCCGCTGCGCCCAGTCTTTGGCGCGATATTAGTTTGTCTACGGTCATTGCGGGCTTCGTCGCCGTGGTGATTGGCTATACCAGCTCGGCGGCGATTATTTTCCAAGCGGCGGCCGCCGCAGGGGCCAGCACGGCGCAAATCAGCTCATGGCTGTGGGCGCTAGGCATTGGGATGGGCTTGACCTCGCTGGGGCTGTCGCTGCGCTACCAGATGCCGCTATTAACGGCGTGGTCGACACCGGGAGCGGCGTTTCTGGCGACGAGCCTACCTGGCATTCCTATCGAAGAAGCCATTGGTGCGTTTCTGTTCTCAGCGCTACTGATCACCTTATGCGGGGTCACGGGGCTGTTTGAGCGCTTGATGCGCCACATCCCCAGCGCCATTGCTTCCGCTATGCTGGCCGGTATTCTGCTGCGCTTTGGACTTGACCTTTTTAACGTGATGGAGCGTCAGTGGCTGCTGCCGCTAGCCATGCTGGCCGCCTGGGTCGCAGGCAGGCGTTTATGGCCCACGCTGGCAGTGCCGGGGGTGCTACTCACCGGCGTGGCTGTTGCCCTGTTACAAGGCCAAATCAGCACGCAAGGGATACCCCTCACGCCCACGCTACCGGTTTTTACCGCCCCCGCGTTCAACCCAATGACACTGCTGAGTATTGGCGTACCGCTGTTCGTGATTACCATGGCGACTCAAAATCTGCCCGGCGTGGCGGTACTGCGGGCAGCAGGCTACCATCCCAACAGCTCGCCGCTGATCGCCTGGACAGGCGGCGCTACGCTGCTGCTCGCACCGTTTGGTGGTTACGCGCTCAATATGGCCGCTATTAGCGCCGCCGTGTGCATGGGGCCGGATGCTCATCCCAACCCCAAACGGCGCTATACCGCAGGTGTTGCCGCAGGCGTTTTTTATATGACGATGGGCGTTTTTGGTGCCACGGTGACAGGCATTTTTAACGCCCTGCCCAGCGCTCTCGTCTTGGCACTGGCAGGTATTGCGCTGCTGGGTACTCTAAGCGGCGGTTTATCAGGCGCATTTGAAAAAAGCGAACAGCGCGATGCGGCCATCGTGACGTTTTTGCTGACCGGTTCGGGCATTACGCTGCTTGGAATAGGAGGAGCCTTTTGGGGCTTGGTGGCTGGCTTAGCGGTATTGAAAATCATCACAGCGAAAGCAGCATCCTAAAAAGCTGTGCAGCAATACATAAAGGCCCCTGGCAGGTTAACCTACCAGGGGCGTTTAAGACATCCGTTCAGATAAAGACGCCAACCCACTACATCGTGGCCAGCCGCTCTTCATCCAACACGCCGGACATCCGCACCATGGCCAGCGCTTCATCCAAGCTGCCCATCTCCTCGATCACCAGCAACTCGTTCTCCAAGCTCACCGGTTGACCTGCTTTATCCGACAGCAGCTTCTCCAGGGAGGCCACGTCCATAGCGTCGTCTAAGTGGTGAATATCGACCGATGCGCTACTCGCGCTAGGCAGGTAGATAGTGCCATTAGAGAAATCCACGGCGTAGGCAATCACCCCGGGTACGATGAAAAACAGCAGACCCACACCGTTGGCAATCGCCACCACCGGGTCAACATCACCGCTCATTTGCCCCTTCCGCTCGGGATAAAACATGGTACCGCAACCGCTCAATGCCACAATGGAGACACCTACAACGGCCCCCGTTAACCAACGGCGAACTGCTTGCTGCATGGAGGTTCCCTCAAAATCTTGACGTACCGATAGCCGAAGCGATGTGCGTTGTTGTGGTCGAATCAGCGGCTACCGACTCAAAAGCCGCTCGATTCTAGCACACTTCCCATGCGGCACACCCTCGACAGGTTCGTTAGGATTTTGCCGCCTTACCCGCTTGGCCGTACAATGCCGAATTCAACGCTCGATTAAGCGCTACGTTCGATATAACGATTCCGCATCACCGCTACCAACCAAGGAATGCTCACGCCCATGCGCGCCAGCCAATTATTGATTGCGACATTAAAAGAAACCCCGGCCGACGCTGAAGTCATCAGCCACCAGTTAATGCTGCGCGCCGGTATGATCCGCCGTCTTACCTCGGGCCTGTACACCTGGCTGCCCCTGGGGCTGCGCACCCTGCGCAAAGTCGAAGCCATCGTGCGTGAAGAGATGAACCGCGCCGGTGCCCAAGAAGTCCTGATGCCTGCCGTTCAACCTGCTGACCTGTGGCAGGAGTCTGGCCGCTGGGAACAGTACGGCCCGGAATTGCTGCGTTTGAAGGACCGTCACGAGCGCGATTACTGCGTGGGTCCGACCCATGAAGAAGTCATCACGGACCTGGTGCGCAAAGAGATCGCGAGCTACAAGCAGCTGCCGGTGAATTTCTACCAGATTCAAACCAAATTCCGTGATGAGATTCGTCCGCGCTTTGGCGTGATGCGCTCGCGTGAATTCATCATGAAAGATGCCTACTCCTTCCACCTGGACGAAGCCTCGCTCAAAGAGACGTACCAAAGCATGTACGACGCCTATTCGCGTATTTTCACGCGTTTGGGCCTCGACTTCCGCCCGGTGATTGCTGATAACGGCTCCATTGGCGGCACGGGCTCTCACGAATTCCACGTGCTGGCCGACTCCGGCGAAGACGATATCGTGTTCTCCAACGCGTCTGATTACGCGGCCAATATCGAAAAAGCCGAAGCGCTGCCCGCGCCGCTGGGCAGCAACGTCGAGCGCGCGGCCCCCAGCGAAGAGATGCGTCTGGTCGATACTCCGAATGCCAAAACCATCGCCACGCTGGTAGAGCAGTTCAAGCTGCCCATCGAGAAAACCGTCAAAACGCTGATGGTTCACGCGGCAGAAGGCGGCCTCATTGCGCTGCTGGTTCGCGGCGACCACGAACTCAACGAAGTCAAAGCGGAAAACCTGCCTCAGGTAAAAGCTCCGCTGACCATGGCCAGCGAAGAAGAAATTCGTGCCGTCGTCGGTGCTGGCCCGGGCTCGCTGGGCCCGGTCGGTTTAGCGATGCCGATCATCATCGACCGCAGCGTGGCCTTAATGAGCGACTTCGGCGCGGGCGCCAACATCGATGGCAAGCACTACTTCGGCATCAACTGGGAGCGCGATGCGGCTCTGCCGCAGGTGGCTGATCTGCGTAACGTCGTAGAGGGCGACCCGTCTCCCGATGGCCAAGGCACGCTCTCGATCAAGCGCGGTATCGAAGTCGGCCACGTGTTCCAGCTTGGCAAAAAATACTCCGAAGCGATGAATGCCACCGTCCTGGGCGACAACGGCAAAACCAGCCACCCGTGGATGGGCTGCTACGGCATTGGCGTGACACGCGTGGTCGCGGCAGCCATTGAACAGAACCACGATGAGTCTGGCATTATCTGGCCCAATGCGATTGCGCCGTTCCAGGTCGCGCTAGTACCGATGAACGCGCATAAATCACAGCGCGTGCGTGAAGAGTCCGAGCGCCTTTACCAAACACTAACCGCCGCTGGTTTAGACGTACTGCTGGACGACCGTGATACGCGCCCCGGCGTGAAGTTTGCCGACCTGGAACTGATGGGCGTCCCTCACCGTTTGGTGATTGGCGACCGTGGCCTGGACAACGGCGAGCTGGAGTACAAAGGCCGTCGCGATAGTGAAGCCACCATGATTCCTGCCGACAAGATCGTCGACTTCCTGCGTGAACAAGCGGGCCTTGTTAGCGCAGAGTAATCGGCAGGTATGTCACTGAACACTCCTTGGTGGCGTTTGTCGCCTCGGTACGTGAAGTGGGCGCTGGTGGGCAGCATAATGGTGGCTGCCCACCCCGCGCCAAGCGTAGCGGCGCCTGCCCTACGCCCCACGCTGGAAGCAGCCGACCCGCAAACGCCCTACGTTCAGTGGCAATTACAGCAGTGGCGCAGCCGTATGGATGCGCCACTTTCCCGCTTTATCGCCTCGCCTGAACGGCGCCACACTTTACTGACGCGCCTCTACCAAGAGGCCCGGCTCGCCGGGCTACCGCCCGAGCTGGTGCTGGCATTAATTCAGGTCGAGAGCGCCTTTAATGCTGATGCGGTGTCGTCTGCCGGTGCCGTTGGCTTGATGCAGATCATGCCGTTTTGGGCAGAGGAGCTTGGCCTGCCCATGGACGACCTTACGGAACCCAACCGCAACTTGCGCTATGGCTGCACGATTCTAGCCCACTACCTCGCCGTCGAACGGGGAGACTTTACCCGCGCGCTCGCTCGCTACAACGGCAGTCTGGGGAAGACGTGGTACCCGGAGCGAGTGCTCAAGGCGTGGCAAAATCACTGGCGCTAAGCGTTAACGTCTTCAATCAACCCAGCGTGATAGAACTGCGCGAGTAGCTGCGCCACGTCTTGGCGTACCTGTTCAAATTCTGCGCCTACAAAAAAGCCTGTGAGCGTGTCACTCACGCAGTCAATATCAAGCGGTTCGTTATTCAACAGCGCCCACACGGCCCGGCTGGTGGTATTCAGCCGATGAATCGCGCCGCCCTCCTCGGCAATCACAAATAGCTCGTCGCCTAGTGGAAACTCAAACGCTGCCTCACTGGCCTGCCACTGGCGCGCATCCGTTGGCTCGAGGGCAGGTATCACGTCAGGAGTATCACAACGGGGCTGACTGGCTAATGTCAGGCCCGCTAAGGTGTCACTATCCCAGCGTTCCGTAAGCCACTGGGCTGCATCAAAGGCATCGCGATAGCGCAGCAGAAAACAGGGCAACCCCTGTAGCAGTGGCAAGAAGCGCTCGATGAGGGCCTGATCGGACTCATGCTCGGCGAAATTTTGCTGCAGAAGCTGCCACAGCCCATCGCCTGGTTGCAGGCGGGTTAGCTGGGGCTCGTTTAGCGATTCATCGCGGTCAATCAGTAGTATCGCCCCCAGCGGGCAGCGCTGGCCGTGGCCAGCTAACTGGGTATTGTCCAAACGAAGGTAACCATAGCGGGCGTCCTTAGGGCCAAGGTGCGTTTGTACAAACTGACGAAACTCAAGAGACATCGCGTCAGGAAGCGGTAGCCGCAAGCGTGGTGCCACGCCCAGCGCAATCCCTTCCCCTTGCTTGTTGAGCGCCAGCACATCATCGCCAAACACACGCTGTCCAGCCGCTGCAAAGGCGGCGGTTAAGGTGCTTTTGCCCGCCCGGTATGTATCGGGAAAGATCACTAGCTGGCCATTGATTTCCACTGATCCGCAGTGCAAACCCACTAACTCCGGGTGACGGTAAAAATACGCGCCGGCCGCATCCGCGATAACGCTACAGGCGGTGCCTACCGCGCTGTCCAGCAGCGCTCCTTCAGGCAGTGCAGGTGCTTGTTGCCAATACCCCTGCGGATGCCGCCATACGCAGATCTCCGGCGATTGGGTTTGCGCGGCGCAGGGCGTCAAGGGCCAGCCTGGCATGGCGGCTGTTAAGACGGGCAGCAACTCGTCGGCATTCACTAACCGAAGGCAAGGCCCAACGCCTTCTAGCGTATAATCTTGATGGTGGCTCGGCATGGCCGCTCCCTTACCAGCGCGGCAGCACACGGCTTAGGCGAATTTCAATGACGCCGTCGCGCTCCCAACGTGAGCGCTGGGGCCGAGAGTAATAACGCTCCGGATAGCCATGGCCATGGCGTGAATGATGCTGATGAGAATGGCGCGCTCTGGAATAATCAGGCCGGGAGTAACGGGGGCGCGAATAGTGCGGCCGGGAATAATGGGGACGTGAATAGCTGGGACGCGAATAGCTGGGTCGTGAGCGACTTGGGCGCGAGCGATGGTGATGATCACGCGCTTCGGCTTGGCCTATAGAGAACAACGTCGGTGCAACGTAAAGGGCGGCAGCCCCCAAAACTAAACTTGCCAACACTTGGCGACGAGAACGGCGCTTATTTAACAGCTTTCGGGAATCATCGATCTTTTTACTCATCACGGCTCTCCTGATCGGTATGGCAAACAGCTTGGCCGCAGAAACTGAGTGCAACACCTGAGTATTTCGCTAAGGTGTTGCCCCATGTCTTACCTCGAACTCAGCATTGAAGAACGCGCCAGCATCCAGGTGGGTCGCGCCCAAGGGATGAGCCTTCGGCATATTGCCCAGCTTCTGGGGCGAGCGCCTTCAACCATCTCGCGTGAAATACGCCGTAACCAAATGGACCAGAACGGTTACTGTGCCCGGCATGCCCAACGTCAGCGAGAACAGCGTCGAGTGTCCTGTCGTCCTACGCGTAAGCTTTTGCCAGGCACCGAACGGTTTGATCTCATCGTGCATATGTTGCGGCGACGCTTGTCTCCCGAACAAATTAGCGGCAAGCTCAAGGTGATGAAACTACCTGATTTGCGCGATGCCTACGTCTGTCGAGAGACGATCTACACAGCCATTTATGCTCTGCCTGTTGGTCACCTTCGCAAGGAGCTGATTCACTGCTTGCGGCAAGGTAAAACGACACGCAAGCCTCGCCGTGGCGAAGTGGATCGGCGTGGCCAGATTCCTGACATGGTCAGCATTCACTTACGCCCACCCGAGGTCAGTAAGCGTGAAATGCCCGGCCACTGGGAGGGTGATCTGATCAAGGGCAAGAATAATGCGTCTGCTGTTGGCACGCTGGTAGAGCTCAGTAGTGGCTATCTGATCCTGGCCAAAATGGCCGACGCTACCGCTACCTCAGCGGTAGCAGGCTTCAGCGCCGCCTTGAACCGGATGCCGACCACTGCTCGAAAAAGCATGACCTATGACCAGGGGCGCGAAATGGCAAAGCATACGGAGATCACTCAGAATACCGGCGTAGCGATTTATTTTTGCGATCCCCACAGCCCCTGGCAACGGGGCGCCAACGAGAATATCAATGGCCTGATCCGTCAATATTTACCGAAAGGAACGGACCTATCGGTGCATAGCCAGGAAGAGCTGGATGCTATTGCCCTGGAATTGAATATGCGACCTCGAAAACGCTTTGATTTTAAATGTCCGATAGAGGTGATGAGTGAACTGATGGCCAAGTACCATGAAAGCCCATCAACCCTCCAATGAGTGTGTTGCGCTCAGAGTCTGCATCCGCCCAGATTAACGAACACTGTTTCTAAAGCTACTCTAGCCCCGCCGACCGGGTGACACCATGCTATCTACTTGACTTCCCCATTGTTTACTCTTTTTCACTTTCTGTGAGTATATCGTTAGTGCGAAAACATGACTTTGCCACATAATAGTTACATGATAAGCCACCCCTGTACTTACTAAGGTAACTTTCCATGCTTACATTGCGTAAAGGCGTGCGTTTAACCCACCCACTAAAGACACTTGGTTGCTTGATAGCTATGACGAGCCTATCTGCCCAAGCCGCCAATGTAAGCGTCACCGATACGGCAGGTACACCGCTGGAAAACGCGGTCATCGAAGTGTATTACGACGCTGCAACGCCGACGGATGCCCAGACGAAAAACATCGTTCAGCGCAATGCGGCCTTCAACCCTCAGGTCACGACGATTCCCACCGGCAGCCACGTGGCGTTCCCCAACGAGGACACCACACGCCATCATGTGTTTTCGTTTTCGCCCGCCAAGACATTCGACCTCGAACTCTTTTTGAGCGAAACCCCACCGCCGGTTCACTTCGAGAAAGCTGGCGTCGTGGTGCTGGGTTGTAACATCCATGATCAAATGCAGGCGTTCATCGTGGTCAGCGATGCGCCTTATGCCGCCCTGACCGACAGCGCAGGCAACCTATCTCTGCCAGCGCTTCCCGAAGGCAGCCACCGAATGCGAGTGTGGCATAGCCGGATGGATGACAGCCAAGCCGTCTGGTGGGAAGGCGAGATTAGCGATACCGACAACCTCACCGTGGCGTTGGAGCTAAACGCCATTCCTCCCCAGCCGCCCACGCTGTCGCCGCTTCAACAGCGTTTCCAAAACGCGACGCATAGTCACTAAACGAGATGACCATGCGCTTTCGCACGCGACTCACGATAGTTCTGTTGACGGTTGTGATCATTTCGCAACTGGCAACGGGCGTCGCGTTTTTGCGCGCGACGCAAAACGATGCACTGGCGAAAGGCAACCAGCGTTTGGAGGTGGGCGCCCGCGTGTTTCAACAGCTGTTGAGCATTCGTGGCGAGCAGCTGTTGGGTAACGTGGCCATCCTCGCCGACGACTTTGGCTTCAAAAGTGCCGTCGCCACCCAGGATACGGCAACCCTTTATTCGGTGCTGGCCAACCACGGTGACCGCGCCCAGGCCGATATGGTGATGCTCAGCGATTTGAGCGGTAACATTCTGGCCAGCAGCCACCATGAACAGAACAGCGCCATGCCCTTCCCAGGCCTGTTCCAGCGTGCTCAGCAAACCGGTAGCGGTGTCGGCGTGGTGATCGATAATGGCGAACCTTATGAGTTCGTGCTGTTACCGGTGCGCGCACCCAACCTGATTGGATGGGTCGGCATGGGGTTTCTGATCAACGAAAACGTGACCGAAGAGATCAATGCGCTCACCGGGCTGGAAATCAGCATTGTCACCTATAACGCCAGCGGCGATATCAGCTATCTCGCCAGCTCCCACCAAGAGCAGCTCGCCATGAGTTTAATGAGCGATAGTGGCTCTCAGCTGATGGAGGGTGCCTACACCACCAGCAACCAGCTATCGCTGGACGATGACTACCTCTCTTACGCAACGACGCTCATGGCAAACCAGCGGTATCAATCCTTTGCCCTCATTCAGCTCTCCCGGAATGAGCTGTTGGGTGCATACAGCCAGCTACAGTGGCAGCTACTGAGCATCGTTGCGCTGATGGTACTGCTCACCCTGGCCGTGGCGCTATGGAGTGCACGCAGTATCAGCAGGCCGCTGATTGCGTTAGCGCAGGCCGCGAAGCGTATCGGTCAGGGCGAGCGCATCGATGACATTTCGAGCGGCAGCACGGTGACCGAGACCAATCAACTGGCGACGACGCTGCTCTCCATGCAGGAGGACATTGCCGAGCGGGAGGCCTCGCTGCTCCACCAGTCGCGTCACGACCTGCTGACCAACCTACCCAACCGGGTCAGTGCCTTCGAAGATCTCCAGCGTTTTATCGTATTGGGGAAGCCTTTTACACTGCTGCGTTTGTCCATCAATGACTTTCGCGACATCAACGACACCTTCGGTTACGAACTCGGCGACCACCTGTTAGTGACCTTGGCCGACCGTTTACAGCGCTTGGGCGCTCCCGTGGAAAAAGCGTACCGCCTGGATGGTGATGAGCTCATGCTGATGATCGACGCGCCCGAGTTACGCGAGCACATGCGCGAAGAGATCATCGCAGAGATCAGCGAGCCGGTGAGTCTGGAAAAATCGCTGCTCGTCCCAGCGCTCTCTGCCGGTGAGGTCAACTACCCCGTCCATGGCGATAACGCGCAGCTACTGCTGCGCCGCTCGGATATCGCCCTCGACCAAGCGCGCCGCCATCGTCGCCCTCACGAGCGCTACGTCGAGGGTCAAGACGAGCAGCACCTGCGCCAGCTGATGCTGATTCGCGATCTTCAGGAAGCCGTCGACAACGGCGAACTATGGATGGCCTACCAGCCCAAAGTCGATACCATCACGGGCAACGTTTGCCAATTCGAAGCGCTGATGCGCTGGCGCCATCCGACGCTCGGCTTCGTGCCTCCCGACGAATTCATCGGTTTGGCCGAGCGCTCGGGCAATATTGGACTGCTCTCCGACTGGATGCTGGCCCACGTATGTGAGCAGCTTTACCACTGGAAACGCCAGGGGCGGCATCTTTCGGTGGCGATCAACCTCTCCGCAAGCGATGTCATCGATCCTGGCCTGCCAATGCACATCCATGAGTTGTTCGAGAGTTACGGCTTGACGCCCGACCAGCTCGCGCTGGAAGTCACCGAAAGTGCCGTCATGCAGGATGTGAATGCCGCCACCGAAACGCTAATGGCGCTCAGCCAAATGGGACTGAAAATTGCCGTCGATGACTACGGCACCGGCTACTCGTCGCTGGCACAAATCAGACGGCTGCCGGTGGATGAGCTGAAAATCGACAAATCGTTCGTCTTGAAGCTGGATACTCAGCAAGAGGATCTCACCATCGTTCGCTCGACCATCGAAATGGGCCACCACCTTGGGCTCAAGATCGTCGCCGAAGGCGTCGAGAACAGCACCAGTGCGGCGCTATTGAGCCAACTGCACTGCGATTATCTTCAGGGGTACTGGATCTCCAAACCCATGCCAGCGGAGGCCGTTACCGACTGGCTGGACCAATTCAAGACGCTATCACTCTCAGCCGCGGTCACTCACTAATTAAAAAAGGGGACACTATGCGCAACACCGGCTCATCAAAACGGCGCGCGATCGTCGCGGCGACCGCACTTGGCGCGCTAATGGCTGCCACCGCTAGCATGGCGGGCAGCCGTATCCTAGGCACTGGTGCGGTCAGTGCCATCGAGGGAGCCGCGGGGGGCGGCCTTTCTCCTTGGGCCGTGCTGTCCAGCACCGCCAGCGACGACGAAATAGGCGTCACCGCAGCGGCAACGCGGGCGTGGGTCGATGACTACCAGCTCACCGTGACGGGCGCCAACGTCAATCTCCATGACCGTATGGAGTTTTCCATCGCCCGTCAGACCTTCGAGCTATCGACGCTGGGCGGAGAGCTGGAGCAGGACATTTATGGCGCTAAAGTCCGCCTCTTTGGCGATGTGCTCTACCACCCGCTCGGCGTGTGGAGCGCTGGCGTGATGCACAAGCGCTTGGTGGATGGCACCGTACCTACGGCGCTCGGTGCCGATGACGTGAACGGTACCGACGCCTATCTCAGTGCCAGCAAACTACTCTTCAACGCCTTCCTGGGTCGGAACGTGCTGCTCAACGGCACGTTGCGCAATACCTCGGCCAACCAAGGCGGCCTGCTGGGCTTTGGCGGCGACCAGGGCGGCCACGCCTGGATGGCAGAGGGCAGTGTCGGGGTCTTCGTGACGCCGAGTTGGGTCGTGGGTACCGAATATCGTCAAAAGCCGGATAATCTGAGCGTTGCCGACGAAGAGGATTGGCAGAGCGTCTACAGCGCATACTTCTTCAACAAACACGTGTCGCTGACCGGCGCCTGGCTGGATTTGGGCGATATTGCGGGGCTGCCCTCTCAGCGTGGCGGCTACCTCTCCTTACAGGCGGCCTTCTAAACCGCTCTCGCGCTTCACGCGCCACGAAAAAGACGACGAAAAAGGAACCGCCATGAGACTGCATCACTCTTTGCAAAGCATTTCGCGGGGCACGCTAGTGGCCGGGGCGCTGGTCGGCGTGTTGGCGCTGGCCGGGTGTGCCCAGCACGCACAGCAGGCCACGCTGTATGAACGTATGGGCGGCCAGCCCACTATCGATGCGGTGGTCGAGAACTTGCTTTACCGCATTGCCGATGACGAGGAGATCGTCAGCTACTTTGCCAACAGCAATATCGACCTGTTCGCTGCTTCGCTAGCAACGCAGCTCTGCGATGTGGCCGACGGCCCCTGTCAGTACGATGGCCCGCCCATGGACCGCGCTCACCAAACCATGGGCATCACCGATGCGCACTTTAACCGCGTGGTGGAGTACCTGGACGCCGCCATGATCGAAGAGAACGTCCCCCTCGCCGCGCGTAACGATATGCTGGGCCGTCTAGCACCGATGTACGACGACGTCATGCGCTTGCAGTGATTTGCCAGCCATCTCGCCCAGCGGTTTTCACTTGATACAGCGCTTTGTCGGCCGCTGCATAGGCCCCAGCAAAGGAGGTGGCATCGGCCACAAAGCGCGCGCCCCCAATGCTCAAAGTCACATCTTTATTATCAGGATGCGCAGGATGAGGACATTGGGCGGCCTCTAACCCCACCTGCAGCGCCTCACAAAATTGGGTTAGCGCTTGGTCGCTGGGGCATGGCAGCAGCGCCGCGAACTCATCGCCTCCCAGCCGGTAGAGCCGGGCCTCTTCGCCCAGGGCATCCTCCAGCAGCGTCGCCAGTCGGCGGAGCAGGCGATCTCCCTCAGGGTGACCGAGGGCATCGTTGTACTGCTTGAAAAAATCGATATCGACCAGAATCAGCCCCATGGAGCGCCCCGAATACCTCGCCACGTCCTGATAGAGCGCGCTCCGATTACCGATGCCGGTCAGCGGGTCGCGCATGGCCCTGGCCATCCAGGCAAATTTTTCTGCGTTCGCTCGCTCGGTGCGTTTGAGCTGACGTTGGTGCATGACCCAGAACAGCAGGCCAAGGGCAAAAATCAGCACACTGGAGTAGGTCAATACTTGGTTATGACGGCGAGTGCTGGATGAAAAGTCGTTGATGGCCATACCACGACGGTCGAGCTGATTCATTTCGATACTGGTCAAGCACTGCACCGGTACGAACAGCGCGTGGGCGGCGTCGAAGGGGTCGATTTGCTCGGTGTCGAGCAGGTCGGCGATGTCATCCATGAGCGCTAGACTGGGGGCGGTGCAGGCGTACTTCTGCCGATAGATATCTACGTCGAAGAGCCCATAGGCTAATTCCAACGAGTGGCGGGCATTGCCAACCTCCAACGGCGACGTCGCGACGAGCAGCTCCTCTTGGGCACGCTGCACGTACCCCCGAGCCCGGGTGGCCAACTGCTGGCCCGTCAGGCTGCCGGTCTGGCTAAAGTACGCCTGGATTTCCGGATAGACCCAGCGTGCTTCGTAGACGATCAGCACCATCAGCCCCACGAAGCTCATCAAGCTCAGGGAGAGCCAGGTAAACAGCCTGCCCGATCCCCAGCGAACCGGCGGCTCGGGCGGCTTCTCAGGCTCGGTAGACATCACCACTGCGCCTCGATGCTACGAATCATCCAAATCCAGTCGTTGAAGTCGCGCAAGTTCTCGACATCGCGCCCCGTATATTCACGCTCGACCAATCGAATCGGCCCCCGCGAGCGCAGGGTCAACGGCTGACCCTCCTCGATGGTCACCAAATACCAGGTCGGGTCATCCCAGCCCCCCAGGCTTACCTCGTAATCGTCCCAGGCGGTGAAGTGCAGCGTGGACGGCACCTCGCCAAAATGCTCGATCAAAAAGTCACGAAAGGAGACCCCGCGCATCTCCACGTCGCGGCCTTGAAAGGGGTCGAAAACGGTAAAGCTCGTATCGGCGCGATCGCGCAGATCTCCCAGCGCGACTTTTTGTGTGGAATCACCATTGATCAGGCTAAGCGCCTGGGAACTGGCGCTGAGTGGCACGCCGACAAGCAGTAAAACGACGAGCCCCCTAGCTGCTTTTGAGAGCGCCCCACTGCAACGTAAGGACAAACGAGACAGAACAGCCTTCATCGCGGTCAGCTTCCTAGTTTGGTTTAGTGCACGATAGTGGTCGAGGCACTTTACCAGAGCATGACCGCCAATGCTTTTCAACGCCAATTAACACTCACGCTTCCGTCTTATTTCTCCTCAACCGCCTCTTACTTCTCCTCCTCCATAGCATGACGCGGTATAAACACGAGGCATAAAAAAGCCGGCCCATTGGGCCGGCAACAGGAAGCTTACACCTTGGCGTAAGCCCCCTCCCCTGACGACTGTCACAGCCGATTGGCTACAGCCGTGTCGCGCTCGCGCTAAAGCATCGTCGGCGTCACGACCTTTTACGTTCGCCTTTGCGCAAATGATCGCGAATCACGAAACCTACCCAACCCACCATAAAAGCGATCACTAAAGCGACAGTGGCCAAGCCGAAAATAACAGCCTCGTCCCAGTACATGATGTTCCCCTCTCGCCGTGATGTATGGGGCCATCGTACTGCGTCCAGAAAAGAGGAAACTGACCTGGATCAAGCTTTACCAATGACCACCATGGCGGCGATCGCGAACTTGATGCAGGTCAGTTTTTTGGGGGCTTAAAGAACTTTGCGGTCTTCTACGCTACGGTGCTCGGTGCCTGGGGGCAGCGGGTGGCCTTTGGCAAGCTCGGCACGGGTCGCTTCACGAACGTCCAAAATCGTCACCTGATAGCGCAGCGTGTGGCCTGCCAACGGATGGTTGGTGTCCACGGTGACGTTATCGCCGTCGATGGCGAGCACCGTGACGATCTGCGGGCCAGCCTCACCCTCGGTCTGAAACCGGCTGCCGGGTTCGATCGCCGCACCGCCAAACGAGGCGCGGCTCACCTCTTGCACCAGGTCTTCGTTACGCACGCCATACGCGTCGGCGGGTGCCAGCGTAACGCGCAGCTCGTCGCCTGCCGTTTTACCGGCTAAATCACGCTCCAGGCCCGGCAGAATGTTGTCGTGGCCGTGCAGATACTCCAAAGGTTGTTGACGCGCCTGGGAGTCATCCAACACGCGGGTGCTGCCATCGCTGAGCACATCGCTAAGCACGTAGTGCAAGGTCACTACCTGATGGGCGGTAATCGACATGGAAAACTCCTCTCCGGTAAGCTGTCGGCTTTGTCATGGAACGCTGACCATGAACCCTAGACACAGTCTAACATCGTCGAGTTTTTCAGCGGGCCACGTCACCGATGTTTTCTTTTGGGAGTACGTCCTTACATGCCCACCCCGACTCCCCAGCGCAGTTGGCTGGCGGCGCTTGGTATTTACTGCAAAGCGCCAGTGATCACCATGCTGTTTTTAGGCTTTTCCGCTGGCCTGCCCTTTTTACTGGTGTTTTCCACGCTCTCTGCCTGGCTGCGTAGCGATGGCGTCGACGTTGCCGCTATCGGCTTTTTTGCCTGGATCGGGATGCTCTACTCGATCAAATTCTTCTGGGCACCTGTCGTGGACCGGCTTGCTCTACCGCTACTGACGCGGGCGTTTGGGCAACGACGAGGCTGGATGCTGCTGGCCCAAGGCATGATTGCCGCTGGCCTCATTGGCTTAGCGGGCGTCGACCCCGTGGGTAATTTGGGCTGGGTGGCCGCCTTTGCCCTGCTGGTGGCGTTTGGCTCCGCGACGCAGGATATTGCGATAGACGCTTACCGTATCGAATCCGCCAATGACGATGTCCAAGCGGCCATGGCCTCCACCTATATCATCGGCTATCGCGGCGGCCTGCTGGCGGCGGGTGCCGGTGCGCTGTATGTGGCTTCGGCGGTGTCGTGGCACGCCGCCTACCTCACCATGGCGGCTCTGGTCGGCATTGGCGTGCTCACCGTCTTGATTCGACCGGAGCCCAAACGCGCTTCGCTGACCGTGCAGCTCATCCACGAGCCCAAAGTGCGCGCCTTCATCCGCGCCAGCCGGGGCCAGCCGAAACCGCTGCGGCGCATGGGCGCCTGGGTGATTGGCGCCATCGTGTGCCCGTTTACCGACTTCTTTCGTCGCTTTGGCGTGAAGGCGATGGGCATTTTGCTATTCATTGCCGTGTTTCGCATCAGCGACTTGGCCATGGCCTCCATGGCCAACCCGCTGTATATCGACTTGGGCTTTTCACTGGCGACCATTGCCAACGTCACCAATATATTTGGGATTGCCATGAGCATTGCCGGGGGGATTCTTGGCGGTCTACTGGTGGCCCGTTATGGCATTGGCCCACTGCTGATTTTTGGCGCAGGGCTGGTGATGGTCACCAACCTGCTGTTTGCGGTGCTTGCGCTGATTGGCAATCAGGTGCCGATGCTGGTGGTGACGATCATCGGTGATAACCTCGCTAACGGCCTCGCCAGCGCGGTATTCATCGCGTTTTTGTCGAGCTTGACCTCGCGCGCGTATACCGCCACGCAGTACGCGCTGTTTTCGTCACTGATGACGCTGCCAGGGAAATTCCTCAGCGGGTTTGGTGGGATCGTCGTGAGTGCTCAGGGCTATGCCACGTTCTTCGTTGTGGCCACGCTGCTCGGCCTACCCGCCATTGTGCTGGCGATCTGGATCAGCCGCGACAAGCAGCTCGTACCTGCCCCGGTGAACGGGGCAGGCCAATAAGACCGTCAGGGAGGCTCAGCGGTGGTTGGCTAGCCACTCCAGCGCCCCAGGAGTCGTGCGCCACTGGTCACGCATCAGCGTGCGGTACTGCCATGCTTCGGCCCGGGAGCCAGGGTCGACCTGCCCATCGGCGTGGGGCATGGAAGGTCTGGGGTTCTCGGCGCAGATCAGCTCCAGTGCATGGCGGTTGTGTGCCATGACGTCTTGAATAGCGATTTCCGCCGCTGCCTGCTGGCCTAACCGATAGAGCGCCAGCGTGCGCCCCATCAGAAGCCCTAGCACCAATGAACCATCGTCTTTCTGGGGCTCTTCAGTCAGTGCCAGTGCCTCTTCGTTACGGTGGTCACGCAGCAACTGGTCCAGCACCAGTTCCCTCAGGCCTAGGCTGTCTTCCTGATCGATCGCCAGCAGCTCCTCGGCCAGCTCCCGTGAGTGCTGGCGGGCACCGCGCTCCATCCCGACGACCAGCGCCAATCCGGTGCGCAGCAGCATGGCGTTATCGGCGTCGTCCCAGCATAGGCTGCCGTCTCCGGCGGCGCGGGCCTGCTCCAACCAGCGAGACAAGCGCAACGCCAGTGGCTCTAGCAGCGTGGGAGCCATCCACGGCAAGCTGCCGAAGCGGCTGGTCAGCGCCAGCGTCAGATCCTGCACGACCTGGGGCGCGTCTAGCCATTCAGGATGCGCACACAGAGCCGACATCCACTCCACCGCATTACCCCAGGGATCATCACGGAAGCCTAGCGCCACGTCTTCGTCCACCATGACCTGAAACTGCTCGTGCCAAGCGGCAAACAGCGTCTCTTCGCGGGCGGTGGTGGTGTAGTGCAGGCGGCCGGACTCGGCATCCTGCTCGATGGCGAGTTTGGGAGCCACGGGCAGCGCTGCCAGCAGCGCTTGTAGCGACACCAGCGGCGTCGCCATGTCTTCTTCGGCACTCAGCAGCTGATCGGCCAGCGTGGCACCGGGGTTATCCGCCAACGCGGCCAGGAATTCGAGCTGATCTTCGTCCAGGTCTCCCTGGCGCACCAATCGGCGGTACCAGAAGTTAGCCCGCTCTTTGGCCTCTGCTTCGTGGCCTTCGTGGAGCAGCAGCATGGCTTCGATGTAGGCCAGCGTCGGAGAGTCGGGCAGCGCCTGCTGGGCTTTGACGAACGCCGCGCGAGCGCTATCCAGATCGTCGTTATCCAGGTGCATCAAACATAGCCGCTCTAGGGCGACGCCCCGCAAAAAGAGCGGCCCTCGCTCCATCACGTCGTCCAGCAAGTCGGCACGCTTGCGAGTAAAGCCACGCTCTTGATAGATATCCAACAGGATCTCGAAAGCGGGTTCGGCCTGCTCCGGCAGGCGCGACCAGTCGCTGCCATCGAACAGCGACTCCAAAATCTGCATTGAGCGGCCCGTCTGGCCGCTTTCAGCGGCGATCAGCCCGGCTTCCAGCAATGCTTGCGCCGGGGCCTGCTGGCTCTCCAGGGCCGCTTTCAGGGTCGCGCCTTTCCATTCGCGCAGCGAGAGCATCCACATCATCTGTTCGGGGATTTCCGTGGGAAAACTCACGCGGTAGCAGCACTGCTTGTACTTGCGTCCAGAATCGCACCAGCACGGCTCGTTGCGGCCGGGCGTCGCCAACGGCTCGCTAGCGAACGCCAGCCGCTCCAACGGCGTTTGCGACCACAGAATGGGCGCCAGCGCTTGTGCAGTCGCCAGATCGCCGTTGAATGCTTCAGCGCCCTCGGCACGTACCCACGTCATGAAATCGGGGTAGTGCTCCTGCTGCCTGATTGCCGAGAGTGCCCCAGAGGCAAATCCCAGCAGTTGATCGACCCATACCGCCAGCATTGCCGTCTCCACTGTCTTCAAGACTATTGATCGGTGAATCCAATTAAAAAGCGCAATAGTCTAGCACGGCTGGCGGTGCTACCGCAGCGGCAATCGGCCGGTAGCGGTTTGCACCGATAGGCTCAATCGGCACGCGCCCACGCCAGCAACGGCTGGGTACGGCCATGCATGTCCAACCGGGCTTTTAGACGTACCAAATTCCAGTAGTGACCGTTGAGCGCTCGAGAGAGCAGCAGCGTATCAGCCGGGGGCTGCAAGCGGTCCATGGCCGCCCATACTTTGGGGGTGAGTTCCCGCAAGCGGCGGTGAACGCGCACGTCGCTAAAATCCTGCTCGCCGGGGGCAAACAGCGGCGTAATGCACTCGGCGGATTCCCGATACAGCGCCAACGGCGCCCCTTGGCCCTGGCGGCCGCCCATCTTCATCAGCGCGTCATCCATGGCCATCGGGTCCTGGTCCAGGGTGGCATCCAGTAGCTGCATCATGGCTTTGAGCCGCGCTTCGGGGACGGGAATCACCGCGCCTAGATCGTAAATCACCAAACGGCCCTGCTCGTCACAGGCGAAATTGCCCGCGTGAGGGTCGGCGTGCAGTTCACGGTAGGTAAACAGCTCTTCGGTAATCCAGTCCGCCAGCGCCACCGCCACCTTTTGCCGGGTAGCGTCGTCAGCGCTTTCTAAATCCCGCAGCGGGGTGCCGTCGACAAAGCGCATGGCCAAGACGTGCTGGCCAGAGAGTTCGAACAAGGGCTCGGGAATCACTAACTCTGGGTGACCGTGATAACGCTCGCGGTAGCGGGCTAGCGCTTTGGCTTCGGCGTGGTAATCCAGCTCATCGCGCAGCCCGGCTGCCAGCTCCTCGAACAGCGCATCCAGCCGTGCTTGGGGCACCTTGAACCAGCGCCCCAGCCCCATGATGCGCCTGACTTGCTTGAGATCGCTCTCCAGCACGTCGGCAAGGCCGGGATACTGCACTTTGAGCACCACCGTCTCGCCGTCTAGCGTTACCGCTTTGTGAACTTGGCCCATGGAGGCGCTGGCAAAGGGCCGCTCTTCGATCTCACAGAAGTGCTGGTCGATATCACCGTACTGCATCACCAGCGCTTCGCGAATCTTTGGCCAGGGCATGGGCTCGGCCTGACGCTGTAAACGCGCCAGCTCGTTGGCCAGGTCGGGGGGCAGCAAGTCATCCCACTGGGACATGATCTGCGCCAGCTTCATGGCCGGACCTTTCAACTCCGACAAGCCCTCGAAAAGCGCCTCGCCCAACGCCCGCCAATCCGTTTGGCCGCCTAGCCGCGTTTTTAGCAGGGCACCCCCCGTGCGGGCACCCAACCCGAATAAACGTCGTGTTCTACCGCGTTCGCGCATGAACATCACCTCTCAGTGTTTAGTGTCAGCTTACTCAATCCGCTAATTTTATACAAAAACTATACGAACAAATGACGCACGACACCTTTCAAGTACCTGTATAAATTTTCACGCCTCGACGTTCAACCCACTGAGCGGCTTCTGCTACCATGACACTCTTTCAAAGACCGCTGCCAGGGCCTACCGTATGCGCTTGATTATCGCCGAGAAACCCAGCCTCGCCCGTGCCATTGCCGACGCCCTGCCCGGTGGCGGCAAACGCCAGGAAGGCGCGATTGTGTGCGGCGATACCACGGTGACTTGGTGCCTGGGCCACCTGCTGGAGCAAGCTCCACCGGAAGCCTACGACCCCGCCGATAAACAGTGGCGCCTCGACCGGCTGCCCATCGTGCCCGGCACATGGCAACTCGCCCCGCGCCCTAAAGCCCGTGGCCAGCTCGCGGTGATTCGCAAATTGATCAAACAGGCGACCAGCGTGGTGCACGCTGGCGACCCCGACCGAGAAGGCCAGCTACTGGTGCAAGAAGTGATCGAGCATTTGAAATACCGTGGCCCAGTGCAGCGGCTCTTGATCAGCGACCTCAACCGGCCAGCGGTCAGCCGCGCGCTGGCTAGCCTGCGGTCGAATGCTGAGTTTCAGCCGCTGTTTCAGGCCGCCCAGGCGCGCTCCCGGGCCGATTGGCTATACGGTATCAACCTGACGCGCGCTTGGACGCTCACCGGCCGCCAGGCCGGGCACGATGGCGTGCTCTCGGTGGGTCGGGTACAAACCCCGGTGCTGGGGCTAATCGTACGGCGAGACAACAGTATCCGTGATTTCAAACCCTACCCGTTCTACCCGCTTTGGGTAGACCTACAGGTAGCGCAGGGGCAACTGCGCGCGTGGTGGGCACCGAAAGCCCATCAACCGCTGGATGAGCAAGGGCGACTGACGGACCGCACGCCCGCCGATGCCCTGGCCGCTCAACTCCCCGGCGTGCACGGCACGCTCACCCAACTAGAACAACAAGAAAAGCGACAAGCGCCACCGCTGCCCTACTCACTCTCAGCCCTGCAGGTAGACGCCGCCCGCCGCTTTGGGCTTTCTGCGCAGATGGTGCTGGATATTTGCCAGCGGCTATACGAACAGCACAAGCTGATTACCTACCCTCGCTCCGACTGCCGCTACCTGCCCGAAGAGCACCTGGCGCTTGCCCAACGCAGCCTCTCCGGTGCCTGCCAGAATGACGACACGCTACGAGGATGGCTCCACGGGGCCGACTTCACCCTGCGCTCGAAAGCCTGGAACGACAAGCAGGTGGGCGCGCACCACGCCTTAGCACCGACCGGCAAGCCCGCCGATTTCAGCCAGCTTTCTGCCACCGAAGGCCATGTGTTTCGGCTAATAGTGCGCAACGTCATGGCGCAGTTCTACCGCCCGCTGCGCACTTTTGAAGTGAAAGCCGAGTTCACCCTGCTGAACGAAGCCTTCCGCGCTCGCGGCCAAAGCATTCTCGACCCCGGCTGGAAGCCACTGTTCACCACCCGCGAAGACACCCCGCCGCTGCCACCGCTCACCCAAGGCGAAGCCTGCCAAGCACTCGCCGCAGGCGTGGAGGAAAAAGAGACCCGGCCACCAGAATCGTTCACCGATGCCAGCTTAATCAAAGCAATGATGAACATTGGCCGCTACGTGGAGGACCCAGAGGTGCGCCGCACGCTGCGCGACACCGACGGCCTGGGCACCGAAGCCACCCGCGCAGGCATCATTGAAACCCTGGTGCAGCGCGGCTACCTGGTGCGCCAGCAAAAAGCGCTACGCGCCACCAAACTCGGCTGCGCGCTGATCGCCGCCCTGCCCAGCGCCGTCAGCACACCGGAACGCACCGCCCTTTGGGAGCAACGCCTGCGAGCGATCTCCGAGCAGCAAGACGACCCCAACGCCTTCCAGCACGCACTGCTGGAAGACTTACGCGCCCTGCTAGGCCAAAGCGACGCAGCTAAATTGCGCCACAGCCTACAAACCGCCCAAGGCGAAGCTGGTGCCCCCGCCAAACGCAGCGGCGCCTCTAAGAAAAGCTATACGCGGCGTAAAAGTACGAGCGGTAAGACAACCACGGGGAGCCGCAGCAGCACGGCGGGGAAGCGGCGAACTAAGAAAACAACGGTCTAGGGTATTAACGGTCGATTGACGAAGCCAACGGTCACCTGTTCGCCAATCGAAAGATGCGTCAAACCACAATTATGATGGGGGAAGCGCGTTTTGCTCGGTAGCGCTAAAAAGCTATTCAATAGCTCACGAATCATATGCCCGTGAGTCACCACCAAAATTCGTGGATATTGCTGAGATAACAACAGATCTTTTGCGTGTTCAACGCGTTGCAAGAAAGCCCCCGGCGACTCATCGCTACAAGGCACTGGAACACCACTGGACAACTTCTGGTAGCCAACAGGCATCAGCGGCACCTCACTGGTGAGTACCAGTTGGCCTTCTGCTAGACACGGATGTATCTCAAACGGTAGAGAACTGGCGTCTAAAAAAGGCTGCACTGTCTTCACAGCTCGTGAAAGAGGCGAGCAAAGAATTGCATCAAGCCTCAAGGAAAGCAGCCCGCTAACAATAGCGTGAGCTTGCTCGCATCCCAGAGCCGTTAGCGTGTCATCCATCCCGCTAGAAAGCCGCCCCTCCTGGTTAGATAGCGTTTCCGCGTGACGCAGTAAAAAAATATCCATTTGCATTACGTTGGTCAGAGAGCCAAATCGTTATAGAAACCACCAAACTACCAAAAGCAGCGCGTAAACGATCAGTGACATAAGTGTGACAGGCCCAAGTAAGCGTACTTTTTTGCCTTTAAAGACAGCGCCATCTTCGCCTTCTAAGGCCACTGCGCGACCAGCAAATTGCTTGTATTGCCAACTTGCAGATAATTCGAAGATCGCGAACAGTATTACGATGATGGTGCCGATCATCTGCGCTTGAAACGCCAGCTCTATTGCCTGCACACGGCATTGATCTAACAGTGAATAATGCGCCGTCAGGAGCCCAATAGTAAACGCGGCACAGACGCCCATCATCGCAAATCGAATAGCACCTAAGTGTCGGAGCTGATTCATTAGCTCAGCGTATTGCAAATCGATCGAAAGGGGAGGCATGGCTTAGCCCTTCTGTACTTGGCGAGATGGACGCTGTCCCTATACTGACCTCGCCTCAGTACACAAGCCGCTTTGGTGCATGACCATCGGAAGTTCGGTTGTTTGCTGTAATGATAATGCTACTCCTCACCACGTCTCACTCGCCCCTGGCGGGCCGATATCCATTGGCATATCCGGTGAAATATCTAACACGCCTTGAATCTGCTTTAGACGCTGCGCCGTGGCTTCGTCGGCGGCACCGGTAATGCAGCCGATTTCCTCTAGCACTTCTCGAACCGTCAGGCCTTCCGCGCTGAGGCGGGTGGCGATGTCATGGATGGGCTGATCGCTGGAAATCGTGATCAACCATAGCGTGACCGTTGCCATGGTACGTCTCTCCACAGTGTGCGCTGGGCGTTTGGAAAGAACCGCCCAGCGCGGCGTGATGGTTAAGGGGCTTGTACCAGCCCTACGCCCACTTGCGTGTCAGGTAGGGGCAAAGGTTTGGCCGACGCTATTAACTGCTCCCAAAGCTTTCGCCCACGTAGGGAGGCATCCGACTGCGCCCAGAGGGCAGCACAGCCCGCCACGTGCGGCGCGGCCATGCTGGTGCCGCTGATCGATTTATGCCGCGTGGGCCGGGGCCACGACGAAAAAACATCTCGGCCAGGGGCGGCAATGTCGATTTTGCCATGATTGGAAAAGTTGGAAGGCGATAAGTTGGGATCTAAGGAAGCCACCGACATCACCGTAGGCGAGTTGGCGGGCGCGCCCGTTTGCATGGCGGCATTCCCCGCTGCGGCAATCACCAGGCAGCCGTTACGCAACGCCGCTGCCCCGGCATGGGTGTAGGCGGCTTGCACCGGGCTTTGGCTCCCTAACGACATCGAAATTATTTCACAGCGGTTGGTAATCGCCCAGTTCAGACCCGCCAGCACTCCGGCTCCGGTACTGCTGCCTGAGTTGGTGAGCACCTTACCCACCAGAATTTGCGCTTCATAAGCAATGCCGTAGCGCGGCGTGGTATCACCTGGGCTTTGGGGGCCACAGGCTGTGCCAATACAGTGGGTGCCGTGCCCGTTCATATCCTGCACGGCCTCTCCTACAAACGAGCGGGTCGCGAGTTCTCTGTCGGCAAAATCCGGGTGCCCCAGATCCATACCGGTATCCAACACGGCGACTTTAATGCCCGCCCCGCTCCAGCGGCTTTGCGGCACTTTACAACGGCTCAATCCCCACGTGGGCCGAAGCGCCGCTTCAAGCTCTGACGTCCCCTCTTGGGCATCCAGTTCAACGCCTAAATCCCGTGCAATAGTCGTGGCAGCGCGTAAAAAGCCGCGCAAATACTCGGAATTCTCTGAAAACGCAAAGTACTCCGGTTCGATGATGTCGACGGGGCTATCCGCCGCAAGCGTATCCAACACGCTCATCCCGTGCTGCTCTATGGCATCACCGCCAATTAGCGCCACGCCAATTTCGGGAAACACCATGGCTTCTGCGTCGCCGGCGTCTTCCAGGCTCACCGCTTGGTCGGTGAAGTCGCGGGCATCCGCCACGCGGAAATGCTGGGCTTTGAGTGCCTGGATGCCCGCTTCCACTTGGCCATCGCGGTAGCTAATCAAAAAGCGCCCGGTCTCTAGACAGCTTCCCCCACGTTCCAAGGCGTCCAGCAGTAGCTTTTCGGTGCCACACGAGACCGTGGCACGTGGCGGCGTTGTGGGCGTCGTGCCGCTACCTATCGGTTTTTTCGCCATCATCGACATCCTTTTCTTTGCGCATCAACAAAAAACGGCGGACTACGAAACAGTGTCCGCCGTTTCAGCTTAACGTACCTGAGGCGCTTCGCCAGGAAGCGAGACGTTAACTCAATCGTCGAAGGTAGGCATGCGCTCGTCATCGCGCAGCGTGAGCACCTCAACGCCGCTTGCCGTGACGGCCACGGTATGCTCCCACTGCGCCGAGAGCTTCTTATCGCTGGTCACCACGGTCCAGCCGTCGCGTTTGGTTTTGATCTTGGCGTTGCCCATATTCACCATCGGCTCGATGGTGAACACCATACCCTCTTTCAACGTGAGGCCTTTGCCTGGCTTACCGTAGTGCAGCACCTGAGGCGCTTCATGCATGTCGCGCCCGATGCCATGGCCGCAGTATTCGCGGACGATGGAGTAACCGTGGCGTTCGGCATGGTGTTGAATGGCATGCCCCACGTCTCCCAGCGTGGCACCGGGTTTCACGGCATGAATGCCTCGCCACATGGCTTCGTAGGTCGTATCGACCAGCCGTTGGGCATTGGGAGTGACCGTACCCACCAAATAGGTTTTGCTGGCATCGGCGATAAAGCCGTTTTTCTCAAGCGTGATGTCGACGTTGACGATATCGCCTGAGGCCAACCGCTGGGTTTCAGAAGGAATGCCGTGGCACACCACATGGTTCATCGAGGCATTGAGCACGTAGGGGTAACCGTACTGGCCTTTACTTGCCGGGCGCGCCTTTACTACATCGACGATGTAGCGTTCGGCCCAGCGGTTGATATCCATCGTGGAAATACCCGGCTCAATGCGTGCGTCTAAATAGCCAAACACCTGCGCCAGCAGCCGACCCGCTTCACGCAGTAACTGAAGCTCTTCGGGTGTTTTCAGCGTCACCCTACTCACCCATCACCATCCTGATATCCACGTCGGCTTGCTTCATTTGCTCCCGCATGATGTCAGAAAAGGTCAGGCCGGGGTTCGCCTCCGCCAGCATGCCGATTTTGATCCAGTACTCCGCCTGGGCATTGATGGAGCGCACCATCACACCGCTCGCTTTACGCAGCTCTTCATGCAGCTGGTCGTTGATTTTGACGATCCCCATGGCAACCTCGATATATGTTTCGAATACGAAATGTATACGAATCATATATACCCTTGGCATAAGCGGCAAGCCGCCGCGAAGCAGGGGCTAATGGCGCGGGAGCGGTGCCCACGCCAGCACTTTTTGGCGCAGCGTCTGCTTTTGGGATGCCAGTGCGGCTTGCCACTCGGCGCACTCCTGGCGCTCTGGTCCGGTGGTTTCGGCGCGTGCACCAAACGCTTCCAGCCAAGCTTGGCGTACGCAAAGATCCTGATAGCGACCCAATACTCGCTGACGGCGTTTCAACTCCTTCAAGAACGATGTAGAGGTCGTCGGGTGCAGGTCGGCCAAATAACGAAGACGCTTCACGCCCTTGCGCAGGTCATGAAACGATGCGTCAGGGTCGTCGATCGAGAGCGCCGCCAGCGCCTTTTGATGCTGCTTCACCCGCTCATCGAGCACCGCTTGAATGCGTTTGGGCGACAGTTTGGCCAGCGCCTGCCTACACGCCTTTGACGCTAGCCAGCGCTGCCACTCCTCAAGGGCTTCGGGGTAGCCCGGCGCATTCAGCTGCTGGCACAGCGCCACGTGCTCCGTCCGTTGGCAGCTCTGTAACCACTGGCGCAGGTGCTGCTGGGTCGAGGTCGAGAGGGGTACCTCGATGTCATCGAGATCAGCCAGCACCACATCGAGATCGCGCAGGTCGCTGGTGGCGCGGGCGTGCCGCTTGAGCTGCGTTAGCCACGGCTTCCACCCAGACGCCTTCGTGATGGCGCGCACCGATTCCAGTATCGCCCGGCTGCGGCGCAGGCTCACCCGGTATTGATGAAGAAACTCAGGGTCGACACCCGCCATCACGCCGGGTTTCAGCACCTTCACCCACTGATGTTGATACATCAACGCCTCATGCAAGCGGTTTGCAACATCGCCATTGGCTTGGGGCGGCTCGTCGGCACGACGCTGGAACAGCGCGTAGCTGGCGGTATCAGGCGTTAAGCCACCGGTGAGCGTGGCACTGCCCGGCTCTAGCGCGTTCCAGGGGGCATCAGGCAAGGTGAAATGCAGCACGCTGCCAGTGGGTAGCGAGGAAGGCGCGTCGTCGTCGAGCCACTGCGCCAGCTCGATCAAGGCGGGATTATGGCCAATCACCAATACCCGCTCGGTGTCATTGGGCAAGGCTTTGAGCCACGCGAGCAGCGCATCGCCGTCGAAGGTGTAAAGCGCGTCATCCAGCAGCACGTGGCGATCTAATTGACGCTGAAGATGCAGCGATTCGATGGCATCGAAGGTTTGTCGGGTACGTAACGCTGTGCTAACACAAACCTTACCCGCCAACGACTGCCAGCGCTTTAGTACATACGCCATGGCGTGTGCTTAGCGCACGCCACGCTTGCTCAACGGGCGTTGATGGTCGGTCATCTCGCCGCTGGGCTGTTGGGCTTTGGCGTGCCGCATTAACGTGAGGTGCCGCATGGGAGGCCTCCCAAGCTAAAGGTCATGAGCCAAGTTTAGACCAGCCATCGCTTTGCAGGGCAACGGCGCGTTGCTCGCTCAGCACTGCGCCGGCGCCACGCTGCGAAAAATCTCCGTGGCCTCTTCCAGCGCCCCTCGCAGTGACCGAATGCGCGATTCGTGTGCCGGGTGTGTCGATAAAAACTCCGGAGGCTGGCCATCACTAGCCGCCGCCATGTTCTGCCACAGCGCCACGCTCTGCTGGGGGTCGAAGCCCGCGCGGGCCATGATCTCCAGGCCCATCAAGTCGGCTTCTTCTTCGTGGGTACGGCTGAACGGCAGGCTGATGCCCAACTGGGCCCCTACGCCCAGCGCCTGCATCAACTGCTGGCTGCCAAACTCGCCCTCCCCCAGAAGCCCCACCACCAGTAGCACGGCTTTAATGCCAAGCTGCTGGGTCAAGCGCTCGTTGCCGTGGTCGGCCAACACGTGGGCGACTTCATGCCCCATCACTGCGGCAAGCTGGGCCGGGGTTTCAGCCACCCGTAGCAGGCCGCTATGCACCCCAATGCGGCCACCCGGCAGCGCGAAGGCGTTGGGAGATGGGTCCTCGAACACCACCACCTCCCAACGCTCGGGGAAATCGAGACCTGGGTAGCTCGCTTGCGCACCCGCCACTACTTTTTGCGCCACGCACTGCACTAGTTGGTTTGCTTGCGCATCGCGGCTGATGGGCTGAGTGTTGCGTAGCTGATTGAAGGTATCTGCGCCCATGTCCGCCATCAGCGGGCCGGGGACCAGAGCCAGTTGGGAGCGCCCGGTGGGCGTTTCACCACAGCCCGCCAGTAACGCCAGCAGCGCGAGCCAGAAAAGGGGTCGTACATATCGCTTTTGCATAAACAAGGGTCGCCTACATCAAGAAACGTACGCCAGAGTATACGGCGCTTTGCAGGCCTGTCGCGCGTTGCGCTGTGTTTACATTCCGTCTCTATGCTGGATATCAAGCGCACAAGCAGGCATGGTGGTGGTATTGCTTACCATTAACGAACCAACAGGAGATGACGCAATGCCACACCGCTTTACTCAAACCCTGCGCATGATGGGCCTGCTATCGATCTTGGCGTTCTCAACCAGCGCCTTCGGCCAACAGCCGGGCGCCGCGTCCGGCGAGAATGTCACCACCGAGTCGTTTCAAGACTGGGAAGTGCGCTGCCAGGAGGGCCAGGGCCCGACACGCTGTGCGATGGTACAAATGGTTACCCAACCCGGCAGCGATCAGCCCTTGATGCAGGTAGTTCTCGATTACCCGCCGCAAATCGACGGCCCGGTGATGAGCTTCTTCGTCCCGCTGGGCGTACGCCTAGCCGCTGGCTTGCAACTGGTGGTGGATGACGGCGAGCCCATCCAGTTCCCCTATCAGGTTTGCCAACAGCAAGGCTGCCGTGCCGACGCCCCCATCGAGCCGTCGATGTTGCAGCAGCTGCGCAGTGGCAATACGGCCACCCTCAGCATGATTGGCCCACGCGGTGATCGCATGGACCTGGACATTTCGCTGATCGGCTTCACCGACGCCAGCACGCGCATTGCGCCCTAAGGCAACGTCCGAGCAGCTCGGCGCGCAAGGGTGTTCAGCAGCGCAAGCGAGAGGCACAACCAAGACGCCCCCGGATTCCGGGGGCGTTTGTGTTACTAAAGGCTAAATGTAGTGAGGGGTTTATTAACTCTCGTTGAGGACCGCTTTCGGGAAGTAGCGACGCAGCATCCGGTTCTGAAAATCATCCACGAAACGGCTGTTGATGATGATAATGAACCGCTCGAAAGGTGCCTCGCTGTCGAGCTGCGCGATTCCGTCCACGCTGTGAAAGAGCCGATCATCGCGCAGATGAAGGATATCACCGGGATTGAGCGTGATATCCACAAGGGGCTGCGTGCCAGCCTTGTCTGCGTAAAGATGGTTTTCGGCCCCCGCCACGTTTTCCCGATTGAGGACCAGAATGCTGAGGGCCTTGCAGCCATCGGCATGAATGCCCTGCCCCTGAAGGGGGTCGACGCGGCCTTCTCCGCGAACGCCGGTGATCTGCATCAACATGGGTTCGTGGGCGCCAATATTCCAAAGTTTTGCCCAGGCGCGAACGAAGTCGTTCACATCGGGGCGTGCCAAAAACTCCTCAGTCAGCGGATCGTAATACCGCAGGCGGTCCGCCATGCTCTCCGCATCGTTAAAAGCACCGCCCTGTGCCATGGGGCACTGCCCCATCTCCTCCACGTCTCCCTGATCATTCAAAGCCAGCCACGACATCCGCTTCCAGCGAAGGTTGACGTAGGGGTCACGTGGCAGGTCCGCCACGAACCCCTGCCAAGCAGCCAGATCGATGCGATCCCGAATATCGGTTGTCGCCCAATCGTGATGTTGCAGCGCTTCGGCCACGTCCGGCTTCCAATAATCGGCGAGTGAATCCGCAGGCATGGCGGTGATATCGACACCGTGATTGAAAGTATCGAGTTTCATGTAAGTATTCTCCTGTTAACTGGGCGACATTGCCCGGCGTGGCCGGTGTGAACACCAAGGCCAACAGGATGAAAATGAAAAGAACGGCAGGAATATGTCAAAGAAATGTAGTTAAAGAGAGTGATTTCGTTGAAAAAAGAATCAGGCCAAGGATACCGTTTTATGTGTAGGTTATCCCCTACGAATGGGTGTAGGATGCTTCATATAAAGTGCCTACTGTTGCCATCACGATGGCGCTTAAACGTATTACCTCTCTAAGTGAATACCATGACGGCCAGCGACTCTCGACAACATAGAGATTCGAAGCACCTGAAGAAACATCGCAGGGCGTTGTCTAGTGCGCTGGTGACAGAGGCAACAAAGCCCTCTTCAACGGATGGCAGCGCTCCGCAAGACGCCGTCGCGTTAGTACGCCGCCAATACCTAGAAAGCGAGCAGCGATTTCGCTCCCTGCTAGAGAGCCTGCCGAAGGTGGCGGTTCAGGGATATGATCGTGATCGCCGAGTGATTTACTGGAATGAAGGAAGCACTCGCCTCTACGGCTACACCGCCGAAGAAGCCCAAGGGCAGTTACTGGAAGACCTGATCATCCCTGCCTTCATGCGTGACGGCGTGATCCAAGCGCATCGTGCCTGGATTGAAAAAGGTGTCGCCATCTCTGCCGGTGAGCTGGAACTCAAGCACAAAACCGGTGAGCCGGTATCGGTCTATTCCCAGCACCTGATGCTCAATGAGCACACCGATTCCCCCTTGCTGTTTTGCGTGGATGTCGACCTTTCCGGCCAAAAGCGTGCCCATCGTGAACTAGAATTCGCCACCCGGTTTGACAGGCTCACCCATCTTCCCAATCGCCAGACTTTCGAGGTCGACCTAGACGGTTTATTGGATTCCTGTCGGCGCTTGGGCCATGGCCTAGCCACTATCTACGTGGACATCGATCACTTCGTCGAGATCAATGATGCCCTGGGTTACGATCAGGGTGATCGCCTGCTCGTTGAGTTGACCCGGCGGCTACGCGAGTGCCAACGCGCCACGGACCTCGTGTCTCGCGTCTCTAGCGACGAATTCGTGCTGGCTTTTCCCTGCGCCCAGCTAGCCACCGATGTAAGGCGAGTCGTTCGTCGTGTCCAGAATGTGTTCCGGCAACCTTTCGTTCTAGATGGTCGGGAGCGTCAGGTCACCGCCTGCCTGGGCGTGGCGCTCTTTCCCGAAAATGGCGACTCGTCCCGCGAATTGATCCGTAATGCCGATGTGGCCAAGAACCGCGCCAAACTGGCGGGCCGGGGGACGCTGCGCTTCTTTCAGCAGAAGCTTCATGATGAGCTGGTGCGTCAGCACCACCTCTCGGCGCGACTCGAAGAAGCCTTGGATAACGGCGAATTTTCCCTCCACTACCAGCCACAGGTCTCGGCGGCCAGTGGACGAATAGAGAACCTCGAAGCCTTGATCCGCTGGGAGACGAGCGAAGGCCCGGCGATCTCCCCTGCCGAGTTTATTCCACTGGCCGAGCGTTCTGGCTTGATTCATCGCCTGGGCGACTGGGTCATCGAAGAGGCATGCCGCCAGCAAGCGGAATGGCGCGCCAAGGGATTTCTTCACCACCGCATCGACATCAATATCTCGGGTCGCCAATTGGTGCGCCTCGATGCACTCAAGCGCTTCGAAGATTCACTGCAGCGCCACGGCTTAGGGCCGCGAGATATCGGCATCGAACTGACCGAGAATATCCTGATCGAAGCCGACGAGACCGTCCTGGAGGACCTGCGACGTCTCTATCATCGCGGTATTCGCATAGCCCTCGATGACTTCGGGACCGGCTACTCCTCCCTGAGCTACCTCAAGCACTTTCCCGTCACCGCCTTGAAGATCGACCGCTCCTTCATCCACGACGCGCCCATGCAGCCGAAGGACAGGGCCATCATGGAGGGAGCCATCCTCATCGGTCATCGGTTGGGGTTGGAGGTGGTGGCCGAGGGCGTCGAGAACGCCGAACAGTTATCCCTGCTGCGCGATATGCACTGCGACCTCGTCCAAGGATTCTTCTTCCGCCCGATGCCTGCCCAGGAAATCGAACGGCTGTTGAGTGGGTTTGTGGCTGGTCATGAGGGGGTGTCGGGCTGAGGGGTGTTTTGGTTTGGCGTGCATCTCTACTAGTTGCCGTATTTTGAGGAGCTTGTGGGCGACCTCTATTGATTGGTGGGGTTGAACCTTGGGCCTTGGCTGGAGGGCTGTTGTCGGACAAAAGCGTACCTTTTCACCGGCATCGTTTCCTGCGTGGAGTTGATGAGGCACTTCGTCATCAAATCATTGATTTTTTAATAATGCGTCAAGCTGGGAGTCGCGCCAAAGTCAGATGACCAACTGCACCATGGCGTCCATGCTTAAGGCTGGAAAAAGCCCTTACATAGAAAAACCTAGGGCGAAAACATACGTTAAGTGCAAAAATCTTGATTTTACATTGCGGGTCGGGACTGACGGTGTTTAGCTTTAGCTATTTTCGCAAGATAGTCCTAATAGCTAGAGTGACCGCGGAGATCAAAGCGCAATGCAAAAGCCGAATTTATTTCTAATGCAGAAGATTATAAATAGAAATTTTTTAAAGGATAACGTTAATTGTCACATGGATACAGTTCCATGAAGGCATTACTTACGCCAATTATAGGTGGCAGGTCTTTAAGCCATTCATTATCTATTATATGGGAGGCTACCGCATCAGCTACCTCACCGAATGAGCTTGTGTCGTAATTAGTGCATACCTTTTCTTGCATGCCAAATATATCAGCAACGCCTTTAACGTATCCCATGTACATGCCAGATCTGAAGCTTGGTTCTAGATCTGGGTTTTCTCTTTCGAATTGGTAATGTGATACTGATTCGTAGAATTCATTTCCAGTAAAAGAAACAGCAGGAATAGAAGAAAAAGCCGAAATAAAAAATACCGAAAGCATTGTCCTAAAAAACATTTTAAACCCTTTATTTTATTGCCTTTGAGCCTCGCCGTTTATTCTGGTGAAACTTTTTTGAGCCAAACAGCTCCCCACCCTACCTCTCCCGTCGACAATAATACGTCCTTTCGCGTTATGCTGGTAGGACATTTCCGATGGGTTACAGCAGTTGGCGATTGTAGAACCAGTCAACTCATCACAGCTTGGCATACTCAATGGCATCACACCCTCTCCAATGGGCCACGATAATGGATCACCTCAGTTTTGAATAAGCCGATTATGGCCTCGGCCAGTGCATTGTCGAAGGAGTCACGTGTGGTGTTAGTATTGCATATTTCTTCTCTGGACAGATATGGTTTCGCTTCGTGAAGCCGCAATGAAAAGGGCGTCAGGCTACCATCAGCCGCATACTACAGCGACTTGTTAACAGGCGCTGAGTTTCTCAATTAGATCACCGAATCCCCAAACCAATGTACCGCAAATGGATACGAAAATGCCGATTAGGACCTTGTTGCCCGTTTTTCTTTATGTCTCATCAGTTATTCGAGAATCTCCATGTTCATCTTTACTGCCAAAGCCGAACGCTGATGCATGAGATAAGTACACCCCTTGATCGAATATGGGTGAGCTTACAAGGAGTAGCCCAGCAACAGTAATCACTGAACCAAACCGGGAGAACCAAGTCCAGTCACAATAACGCTGTGACAGGTAAATACCTATCAATGCTGAGGTGGTGGCCAGGATCAGGACAAAAACCGAGCTACCGAATGGCCTAATAAACTTGTCCAAAACATGGATGTCATGGTGACTGATGCCCAAATTTACTCCCTACTGTTAACGCCTTGAATAAACCGCCGATTTAGAGCGGCAGCGGAAAATGGGTCGGCTTAATTCATTGGTTATGCAGGCCCATACCTGCGTGAATATTTTACTAAGTCATAGACACATACGATCTTGATAAATTGGCTTTTTTCGCCCGATGAAAAATCATCATCTGCATGCTTTTTAAGAATCTTCTCGAGAGCTTCCAAGTTTAAAACTTCTGGCGGCACGAACACAGCCATGCGCAAAAAAAGGTTAAAGTCCACAGTATTGTATAGCTGTTCGATGCCTTCATTGACTTGGGGAACCGTAGTCGCCCGCCTCTCTTCGCCGCCACTGGGCCGATAGTGTTCGACGTTCTTTCTTATCCTTGCCACCAAAGAATCACAGAGACTATTTTCATTTACCCTACCATCCTCGCCAATCAAACCAGAAGCATTAAGATATTTAAAGACAGGAATATTTATCTGGCCTTTAATAAGATTCGGGAATACATCAAAGACGATTGAAGCCGAATCGTAACCACCATTATCGAAAACCACATCTCGTACAATGTCTTCTCTTGACAAGCCAATAAGCCCTTGCTTTGCCATTTCCTCGGACTTTTTGATCTTACTGATTGCACCATATCCGACCACGAACTCTTGCTGTCCCTCTAAAGCCCCTACGTCATCGGCCTCTTTAACATACAACTTTCCTTTGGGATCGTTGGTTAATATTAGATCATATAGTTCGTCTTTAATCTGCCGAAAGATGTGAGCAGGTATCCTGCGTTTAACCTCGGATAAAACCTCGAATATATCTCGATAAGACGCAGCTCTAATAAGGTTTACTGGCAGAGTTTTTAGCAACACTGACTCAGTTAGAGTTGGCTTATCCAATTCAGGAGCCCATTCAACAAAAATGATATTCTTTTTGAGAGCATCCATTTTGTTTTCCGGTATGCACTCAACTATCTCTTCTAGAATTTCTAATATATGCGGATCTGTCAGAGAATACCCGAGAAATATAATGGGATGCTCAACAAAAATTGTTAAAAGCTTAGATGATAAATATGGATTCTTTTTTCTAAACTTTTCATAATCCTCATGAGTAAGTATTAGACTGTTCGGATCCTTACAGCTACCATGGATCTTGTATATCTCGGCAATTCCATAGTTTCTACTCGCAAACAATCCTTCCTGACCAATAAATACAGAAAACTCATTAAAAATAGACTCCAAAAAAAGGTCCCAGTTGGTAGTGATAACACCATCAATTTTACTTGACTTTAAGAGTTCGATTTCTTCTCGATAATCTTCGTTCACGTTCTCATGAATTATTTTTAGATAATCTGATATTTCTACTTTTAACGGGGAGTCTGATTTCAAAAGGTGTTCAGCGTAGTGGATCTCTTTGTTCCCTTTGATTTCGCTATCCCACCACTTTTCACTGTATGACCTAGCTAGAACACCTGCTATTTTTGTCAAATCTCCATCAGCTTGTGATCTTATTTTGGTGTAATTTTCACCAATTAACTCGCAAAACCGTTTTAAAAGATCTTCCCAGTTTTCCGCACCCATATAGCGGCGTGACATGCCAGATCCTACAAACAGGAAGGGAGATGCGGAAAACTTATTGAAATGCTCGGAAAGAAGCTGTTTAAAAGTCACGACTTTTCCTTCTAGGGTCAAATTTCATCTGCATAAAAGCGTATTGGACGGCGTGTTCTATGATTGAATGAACGTGCTGGCAATTTTGTCCGGCAAATGCAGCCTGCCAGATTCTCACAAACCTATGATGCTTTGGGCTATTAATTTCCATTAGGCCATATAGCTATAATTTGCACGCCTGCTGCATTTACCGGAATGTCCGCTCAGGGTCGAAAGCTGACACTCCATGACTTCCTGCTTGGTAATAACCATCGCAGCCTTCCATCTACTACCAACTAATACAATAAGCTTAGCTTCAAACCTACCAAACTATCCTTACCCTCGTCACTAGAAAATAGCCCCACACCGTCTCTTTTCACTCCTTAGCCTCTCCACACCGAACGCGGTAAGCTTGGCGGCACTCACGCTGCTGAAGATGCTTTACCCATGACTACCCACTGGATTCTTGGCCCTGGAGCCATTGGCCGTTTGCTGGCGCACTCCCTCTCTCCATTTGTTGAGGTAGCGGTAATTGGCCGCCGTGCATTGCCATCGCGGCAGGTGCTAACCACGCCGGAAGGCAACGTGCATATTCAGCACTTAACCTCACTTACCGCTGTTCAGTTGGTAGCGGATACGCCTGAGTCGCCTGCGTTTGTGCATATCACTACCAAAGCCATGGCCGCCGAGGCTGCGCTGTCGAGTATCGCCAGCGCGCTACCCCCTTCCACCCCGTTGGTGCTGTGGCAGAACGGTTTTTATGCGCAACCGCGTATTACCGAAACTTGGCCTGGGCCTGTGCTGTGCGCCACCACGACTCAGGGGGCGTACTTAACCGGGGATGATGGTGTGGTACACGCCGGGCGCGGGCCAACGTTTATGGGGGATTTGGATAACCAGCACACAGGGTTGTCGGAAGCCTTAGCGGCGCTGTTGAGTGAGACTGGGTTTACCGCTGCAGCGGTGGGCGATATTCGTAGTCGCTTATGGCAGAAGTTAGCGGTTAACGCGGCGATTAACCCACTGGTGGCGCTGCATGGCTTGCGTAACGGAGAGCTTCGTGGAGAGGCCTATTCAAGCCGTGTAGTGGCCGTGGTGAAGGAAGTGACGGCGATTTTAGCGAAGGAAGGGGTTGCGCCGCCGAATGGTGGTGAGGGTGACACCGCCTGGCTGGCGTTGGTGTGGCAGGTGGTGGAGAACACCGCGAATAATAAAGCTTCGATGTTGCAGGATGTGGAGGCGAAACGGTTTACCGAGCGCGGGGCAATTTTAGGGCCGTTGATTGAGAGCGCTGAGCGGCATGGGTTGGGGTGTGAAGTATTGAAGGGACTAGATCAGGAGCTGACGTTGTTAGAGGCGAGGTTTTAGGTGGGCTTAGGTGGCTGGTTCATTCGCGCTGAATCGCCCTCCTAACCTATAAACTGGCTCAATGGCGGCATCGGCACCGCTTGGCGGTGCTTCGCGGGTGCCTCACTCCGTTCGTTACGCCACGCTACGAAGTGAGGCTCACTTGCGAATCAGAGGTTAAGTACTGGGTAAAGTGATGCGACAAGCAGCAGGGCCATGCTGACATTGAAAATACGATATCGGCGATGGCTAGTTAGCCATTTCCGAACCACAACACCAAACCAAGCCCATACAGATATCGCGGGGAAACTGACCACTGCAAACACACTAGCCACCATCATAGCGGACACTAACGACTGATTAGGTGCATAAAGTGTGATCGCCGAAAGCCCCATCGCCCATGCCTTTGGATTAACCCATTGAAACGCGGCGGCTTGTAGTAGCGTCATTGGCTTGTCACTGCTATTGCTCTCTTTCAGCGGCTCTGCTGACCCAATTTTCCATGCTAACCAGAGCAGGTAGGCAGCAGACACGATGCTTAGCCACACGTTAAGTACTGGGTAGGTTTGGAAGAGCTTCATCAGCCCGCCTCCCACTACCAGCGTTAGCGCGCTAAGCCCCGCTACAATGCCAAACATATGTGGCAACGTTCTTTTAAAACCAAAATTAGCACCTGAAGCAAGCAGCATCAGGTTATTTGGCCCAGGGGTTACCGTGGTCACTAAGGCAAACGCTGCCAGTGCTGCTAATACCGATGGTGTCATGACATACCCTCTCTTTTTTCCCTATAGATGAGAAATTTTATAAGCTAGAGAGCACAATATTTGATCTAATCAACCATCCAATACTTTACTTTTGCAACAAATCACAATGATCGATTCAATAGACCGACGAATATTGCAAGAGCTCAAAAAAGATGGGCGAATCAGCAATGTGCAGCTTGCTCAGCACGTTGGCCTGTCAGCCTCTGCTTGTTTAAGGAGGGTGCAAGAACTCGAGAAGAACGGCGTCATCGAGGGTTATCGGGTGATCCTCGCCCCTGAGCCTTTAGGCATCAGTTTTGTCGCGTATGTAACGGTAGGCTTATCGTCCCATACCAAAGCTGCTCAAGAAGGGTTTGAGCGCGCCATGCTGGTAGCCAAAGAGGTGACGGAGTGCCACAACATTGCAGGCCCCTTCGAATATTTGCTGAGGGTCGAAACCAAAGATCTCGCCAGCTACAAACGCTTTCATACGGACGTACTCGGCACGCAGGCAAACCTTCGCTCTATCTCGACACATATCGTGATGAACTCTTCCAAAGATGAACGTCGTTAAGCAATGAGCTTAAGTCACCGGAATCATCACGGCCTTGCGGTAAGCGGGGCGTTCGGCGAGCTGCTCTACCCAGCGCTGTAGATGCGGGCGGGGCTGCCAAGTAAGGCCGCTGTTTAAGAGATTGTAGGTGAACGGGGCGATGGCGATATCGGCAAGGCCGAATTCATCACCAGAGAACCAGGACTGCTGGCTTAACGCGGCGTCTAGCTGGGCAAAGAGTTTTTCGCAGGTGGCGATGGCGGGGTCTAGCAGTGTGCTATCGCGCTGTTCCGGTGGGGTGCGTACATAGCCCATCAAAATGGTGCGGTGGGCGGGGGTTAGCAGGCTGGTGGACCAGTCCATCCACTTTTCCATTTGCGCCCGTTTGGCAGGGCTTTCAATCCATAAATGGTTGGGGCCGTACTGCGCCGCTAGGTAGCGGATGATGGTGTTGGACTCCCACAGCACGCTTTGGGTGGCGTCATCTTTAAGCAGCGGCACCAAGCCGTTGGGGTTCATGGCGAGGTATTCTGGCGTGTCGTTTACGCCGTGTTGCAGGCCTGCCATGACCTGCTCGAACGGTAGTTCCAGTTCTTCCAGTACCCAGAGCACTTTTTTGACGTTAGTTGAGTTGTTGCGGCCCCAAAGCGTAATCATGGCAATCCTTGTTGTTGGTTAGTTTTGTGGCGCGACCAGGGCGGCGTTGCCGCCCTTCGCGGGTGCCTCGCGCTGCTCGTTACCACGCGCTACGCCACCCCCTCACGATTTACCACTTACCACTCACTACTCACTCTTATCCTGATACAGCTTGAGCAGGCTGGAGAAGTCGAGTTTGCCGTTGCCGCCTGCTTTGTGCAGGGTGAACAGCGAGCGGGCGGCGGAGCCCATGGGCACGGGGGATGCGCTTTGCTGGCTGACATCCATGGCAAGACCGAGGTCTTTGATCATCAAATCCACCTGGAAGCCGCCCTGGTAGCCTTTCGAGGCGGGGGCGTTCTCCATCACCCCGGGGTAGGGGTTGTAGACGTTCAGCGCCCAGTTGCCGCCGGAGCTTTGCTTCATGATTTCCGACAGCACGGCGGGATCTAGGCCGTTTTTGACGCCCATATTGATCGCTTCGCAGGTGCCCGCCATCAGAATCGAGAGCAGCATGTTGTTGCACACTTTGGCTACCTGCCCCGCGCCGTGGTCGCCTGCGTGGAAGATGTTTTTACCCATGGCTTGCAGCACTGGCTGCGCCTGGGCGAACTGAGCCTCCGAACCGCCGACGATAAAGGTCAGCGTGCCCGCTTGGGCACCGCCTACCCCACCGGAGACCGGCGCATCCACAAAGCCAATGCCCTTCTCTGCCCCAGCGGCGGCTACTTGACGGGCGGTGTCGGCATCGATGGTCGAGCAGTCAATCACCAGCGCGCTTGGCTTGATCACTTCAAACAACGGCGCATCGCCATCAACGTACAGCCCGCGCACGTGCTTGCCTGCGGGCAGCATGGAGATAATGAAGTCGGCATCGGTGGCCGCTTCCGTAGCGGTGGCGGCAATCTCGCAGCCTTGAGATTTAGCGGTTTCCAGCGCTTGGGCGGAAAGGTCGAAAGCGCGCACGGTAAAACCTGCTTTCGCCAAATTGGCGGCCATGGGGCCTCCCATATTGCCTAAACCAATAAACGCAACGGTAGTCATCTTTTTATCCTTATTAGCGTGCTGTAGAGAGTGTGGTGTGCGTTATTTAAGATCTGCCAGCGGGTTGGTGTCCCATGCGGGGGCCAGCAGCTCGTCTATAAAGGAGGGCTCGACCGAGGCCACGTCTGGGTAGGTCCAGCTTGGCTGGCCGTCTTTATCCACCAGCAGAGCACGTACGCCTTCGGGGAACTCCCGGTGGCGGCAGCACTGCACAGAGAGCGAAAGCTCAAACTGAAACACTTCCGCCAGCGACATATGCTTGGCGCGGGCGAGCTGCTCGTGAATCAACTTGACCGAGACGGGGCTGCCGTGGGCCAAGGTTTTTTGCGCTTTGCTGAACCACTTGTCGTCGGTCTCGACTGCCAGCACGGCCTCGACCATCTGCTCGACGGTGTCGTGGTCCATCAGCTCACGAATTAAAGAAGACGACTTGTAAACCGGCGCTTCCATCTCCGCGAACACCTCTTGGGAGGCCTGTTCCAGCTCGCGCAGTACGTGATTCACCACGCCGTGGGCGTCGGTGTGTTCGCCTTCGCCCCAGCTGGCTGCTAGCAGCTTTTCGGCCAGCTCGTCGCGGTAGTGGCTGGCAATGGCGCGGTCGGCAAGGCCCAGGTGAACCGCATCCGGGGCGTTAATTTGCCCACCGGTCATGGCCAGAAACCGCCCGGCGCCGCCCGGTAGGCGGTTAAGGAACCAGCTCGCGCCCACATCCGGATAAAGCCCAATAGTCACTTCCGGCATGGCAAGACGGGAGGTTTCCGTGACGATGCGGTGGCTACTGCCGCTTAACAGGCCCATGCCGCCGCCCATCACGATGCCGTTGCCCCAGCAGATCACCGGTTTGGGGAAGGTGTGCAGCTGGTAATCCAGGCGGTACTCGTTCTCGAAGAAGCGCTCGGGGAAGTCCGCGGCACCTTCACCTTGAATGGCTTTGTAGAGGTTGACCACATCGCCACCGGCGCAGAAGGCTTTTTCGCCTGCGCTATCCAGCAGCACGGCTACGACCCGCTCGTCGCTTTGCCACTGGTTTAGGCGCGGCAGGATCTCTTCGATCATCTCCAGCGTGAGCGCGTTGAGCGAGCGCTCGGCGTTCAGGGTAATCTCGCCAATCACGTGGCCATCTTGGGTAGTGTGCTCTTCAAATAGTACGCAACTCATGGTTTGTCCTTATATGCTCGGGGCTTGGTGATATATGCCCTGGCGGCTATAGCTCAGCGGCACCGTCGGCCAGTACGCGGCGGGAAATAATTAGCCGCATGATCTCGTTGGTGCCTTCCAGAATACGGTGCACGCGGGTATCGCGCACGTAGCGCTCCATCGGGTACTCCTTAATGTAGCCATTGCCACCGTAAAGCTGCAGCGCTTCATCGCACACCTTGAAACCCACATCGGTAGCGAACCGCTTGGCCATCGCACAGTAGGTGGTGGCATCCGGGTGGCCCGCATCCAGCTTGGTGGCGGCCATGCGTACCAATTGGCGGGCGGCCACCAGCTCGGTCACCATATCGGCTAGGCGGAACTGCAGCGCTTGGAACTCGGCCAGGCGCTTGCCGAACTGCTTGCGCTCTAGCATATACTCGCGGGCTTTATTGAGCGCCTGCTGAGCGGTGCCGATCGAACACGTCGCAATATTGATGCGCCCGCCGTCCAGGCCCTTCATGGCGATTTTGAAACCGTCGCCCTCGTTGCCCAGCAGGTGGTTAGCGGGTACGCGCACGTCTTCAAAGGTGATCATGCGGGTGGGCTGGCTGTTCCAACCCATTTTTTCCTCTTTGCGGCCGTAACTGATGCCCTCGCTCTTGGCATCCACCGCGAAGGCGGAAACGCCGCTGGGGCCTTCGCCGCCGGTGCGCGCCATCACCACCAGGAAATCGGTGCTACCCGCGCCGGAAATAAACATCTTGCTGCCGTTCAGCACGTAGTGCTCGCCATCGCGCTTGGCGGTGGTTTTCAGCGAGGCCGCATCGGAGCCTGCGTTGGGTTCGGTTAAGCAGTAAGAGCCCAATAGCTCGCCGGTCGCCAGCTTTTCGCCCCACTGCGCCACGGCGTCCGGTGTGCCGAAGTCCGCCAGCATCCAGGTCACCATGTTGTGGATGGTGAGGTACGCGGTGGTGGAGGTGCAGCCCATCGAGAGCTGTTCAAAAATAATGCTGGCATCGAGCCGGGAAAGGCCCAGTCCGCCGACACTTTCCGGGGCGTAGAGCGAACAGAAGCCCAACTCCCCTGCTTTACGAATCACATCGACGGGGAAAAGAGATTCTGCGTCCCACTCGGCGGCGCGGGGCTCCAGCTCGTTCTGGGCGAACGCCCGGGCCATATCGGAAAAAGCGACTTGGTCTTCACTTAGCTCAAAATTCATGGCGTATCTCCACAGTGCGTGGATGCACCGCGCCTAGGCAGGCGGCAGGCAAGTCACGCATTAGCTGTTGTCATTATTAGCAATGTTGACGTTTACGTTAACTTATATTCTTACCCTACCTTGCGCAACCAAATCCCCCACGACCTTTGGCGTAGAAATGGGCTTACGGCCTTATTTCACAAGCAGAAAAAAGGGTGCCCGAAGGCACCCAATCCACGGACAGACGCGGTTAACGGGAATCCATCACTTAAAGTTTTTACGGTACATTTTGGCCAGCTCGCCGATGATGCCGCTACGGAAGCTCAGCACGCACACCACAAAGATGATGCCCAGAATCACGCTCACCCAGTTCCCCAACGGCGACTGCGCCAGCAGGTGCTGCAGGCTGACCACTAGCCCTGCCCCCATCAGCGGGCCGAGCAGCGTGCCGACGCCGCCCAGCAGCGTCATCAAAATCACCTCACCCGACATGTGCCAGTGGGCATCGGTGAGCGAGGCCAATTGAAACACCACGGTCTTGGTGGAACCCGCCAAGCCCGCGAGTGCCGCCGAAAGCACGAACGCCAACAGCTTGTAGGCATCCACGTTGTAGCCCAGCGACACGGCGCGCGGTTCGTTTTCGCGAATGGCCTTCAGCACTTGCCCAAAGGGAGAGTGGACGGCGCGCTGAATCACTGCAAAGCCAAACACGAACACGGCGAAGACGAAGTAGTACATGGCGAGGTTACTGCTCAGATCGATCATGCCGAACAGGTGCCCTCTCGGCACACCGTGCAGGCCATCCTCCCCACCGGTGAACGACGACTGCACGAACACGAAGAACATGAGCTGCGCCAGCGCCAGCGTCACCATGGCGAAGTAGATACCCTGGCGGCGAATGGAGAGCACGCCAAACAGCGCCCCCAGCAGCGTGGCCATGAACGTACCGGCGAGAATACCCAGCTCAGGCGTCAAGCCTGGGTAGCTGGCCAGCAGGTACCCGGTGACATAACCGCCGGTAGCGAGAAACGCCGCGTGGCCGAATGAGAGCAGACCGGCGTACCCCAGCAGCAGGTTGAATGCGCAGGCAAACAGCGCAAAACAGAGAATCTTCATCAAAAAGACCGGGTACGCCACGAAGGGCGCGACCAATCCCATGGCCAACAGCGCGAGATAGAACATATTACGCCGCAGCTTGGCGCTCCGCTGGCGCTCTTGCACCGCTGAAGGGAGCGGCGCGGCCGATGTTGTAGGCGTGGTTGTCATGGTTATGCCTCCTTACCGAACAGCCCAGCGGGGCGTAACATGAGTACCAAAATCATGACCAAAAAGATCACGGTGTTAGAGGCTTCCGGGTAGTACACCTTGGTCAACCCTTCGATAATGCCCATTCCCAAGCCCGTGACGATCGCGCCGAGAATCGAGCCCATACCGCCAATCACCACGACCGCAAACACCACGATCAGCAGGCTGGAGCCCATGGTGGGCGATACCGGGTACAGCGGTGCCGCCAACACGCCCGCAAAGGCGGCAAGCCCGACCCCGAACCCGTAGGTGAGCGTAATCAGCAGCGGTACGTTCACGCCGAATGCCTGCATGAGCTGAGAGTTTTCCGTACCGGCGCGCAGGTAAGCGCCCAACCGCGTGCGCTCGATCATGAACCAGGTGAACAGACACATGGCGAGCGCCGCCACCAGCACCCAAGCACGGTAGGTAGGCAGGAACATGAAGCCCAGGTTCAGGCCGCCCTGTAGAATCTCAGGCGTGGCATAGCGCGCCCCGGAAACGCCGAAGAAGTTGATCAGCGTGCCTTCGAAAATCAGCGCTAACCCGAAGGTCAGCAGCAGTCCGTAGAGATGGTCCAAATGGGCAATGCGACGCAGCAGAAAGCGCTCCATCAGCATGCCAAAACCGCCCACCACCAGCGGGACTAAAATCAGTGCTAGCCAATAGTTGATGCCCAGGTAGCGAAAGCCCAGCAGCGCGGCGAAGGCTCCCAGCATGTACTGCGCCCCGTGGGCAAAGTTGACGATCTTCAGTAGGCCGAAGATGACCGCCAGGCCCAAACTAAGCAGTGCGTAAAAGGCACCGTTCACGAGCCCAAGCGTTAGCTGGCCCATGAACACGGCCATTGGCACGCCGAATATCATCGTCATGGTATGACTCTCCTCGCCGCTAAGCGGGCAGCCCAGCGGGCTGCCCCAGCGCGTTTATAGTGAATAACGCCTTTTCATCACGCCGTTACGGCTTGCTTGGCGGCGAGCCAAGGCGGCCAACGCCCTGGCTCGCGGCGTTTGACCGCTCAGTTCTGAACCAGCGAGCACTGGCTTTCAGAGAGCGGACGATAGGCTTCTGCGGCGGGGATGGTGCTGAGGATCTCGTAGAGGTCCCACTCACCAGTAGACTCTTCCGGGGTTTTTACCTGGGCTAGGTACATGTCGTGAATCATGCGGCCATCTTCACGAATGCTGCCGTTACGAGCAAAGAAATCATTGATCGGCTCTTCGGCCATTTTGGCGCGCACGGTTTCAGGATCATCGGTGCCTGCGGCTTCCACGGCTTTCAGGTAGTGCATGGTGCTGGAGTAGATACCGGCTTGCACCATGGTGGGCATACGGCCGGTCTGTTCGAAGTAACGCTCGGACCACGCGCGCGACTCTTCGTCCATATCCCAGTACCAGCCGGTCGTCAGCAGCAGCCCTTGGGTGGCTTCCAGGCCCAGCGCGTGTACGTCGTTGAGGAAGATCAGCAGGCCCGCGAGCTGCTGGCCGCTTTGGGTCAAGCCAAACTGGCTGGCGGTGGTAATCGCGTTGACCGTGTCGGCACCGGCGTTGGCAAGGCCCACGATTTTCGCGCCGGACCCTTGCGCCTGCAGGATATAGGAGGAGAAGTCGCTGGTGGGGAACGGGTGACGCACGCCACCGACGATTTCACCGCCGTTGGCCTCGACCACGCTGGTCACGTCCGCTTCCAGCGCATGGCCGAAGGCGTAATCCGCAGTGAGTAGGAACCAGCTATCGCCGCCCTGCTCAACGACGGCCTTCGCGGTGCCGTTGGCGAGCGGATAGGTGTCGTACACCCAGTGAATGTGGTTCGGAGTGCAGTGCTCGTTGGTGATGCTGGACGCTGCGGAGCCGGAGACGATGCCCAGGCCGTCGTTTTCTTGCAGCACTTTGGTCACGGCGATAGAGACGGACGATGCTACCAAGCCGCCGACCATATCGACATTGCGCTGGTCGATCCACTCGCGCACGGTGTTGGCGCCTACGTCAGCGCTATTGCGGTCATCGGCGCTGAACACCACGATGGGTGAGCCGTTGACGCTGCTACCAAAATCGGCCACCGCCATTTCCATGGCGGTTTGACCGCCGGGGCCAGCCAGGTCGCGGTAGGTACCGGACATATCGGCTAAATAGCCAATACGCACTTCGCCATCGCTGATCTCGGCGTGGGCGGTCGAGATCGCCATGCTAGAGGCGGCGGCAACGGCGATGCTGGCAGCCAGCGTTTTTTTCATGAAGGTCATGTTCGTCTCCTGGCCCTGGGGGCCTTTGTTCTTATGATTCAGACAGTGATGATCCGAGCGGTGTCGGGTCGGACGTTCGGTTATTGCGTTTGCGAGTGGTGCAAGGCAGTGCGTTTGTTATTGTTCGAGACTTGCAGTTGATGTGGTTGTGCGTGATTTATACCCCCAGCATGCTGTTCAAGTGTTCACGCCGCGAGGGAAGCTGCGCGGCAGTGATCTCTTCGACGATTTGGCCGTGGTCCATCACGAAATGGCGGTCGGCCAGCGGCGCGGCAAAGCGGAAGTTCTGCTCTACCAGCACGATGGTCATGCCCCGCTCTTTGAGTTGGACCAGCACCTCGCCCAGTTTCTGCACGATGACCGGTGCCAGACCTTCGGTAATCTCATCCAGCAGCAGCAAGCGCGCGCCGGTGCGCAAAATGCGCGCCATGGCCAGCATCTGCTGCTCGCCACCGGAAAGGCGCGTCCCCTGGCTTCGGCGACGCTCGTAGAGGTTCGGGAACATGGCGTAGATTTCGTCCAGACTCATACCGCCGGAGCGTACGGTAGGCGGCAGCAGCAGGTTTTCGTGGACGTCCAGGCTTGCAAAAATGCCGCGCTCCTCCGGGCAGTAGCCAATGCCCAACCGGGGAATATGGTGCGGCTTCATGCGCAGCGTTTCATTGCCATTGATGACGATCGACCCCGTACGCCGCCCCACCATGTTCATGATGGCTTTAAGCGTGGTGCTGCGACCTGCGCCGTTGCGGCCCAGCAAAGTGACCAGCTCACCTCGCTTCACGTCGAAATTCACGCCGTGGAGAATGTGCGACTCGCCGTAGAAGGCGTGCAAATCCTGCACGCGCAGCATCTCTAAGCTTTGGTTTTCCGGGGCTTCTTGTGGGTCGAGGGCTTCAGCGGTGTTCATGCAGTGGCCTCCTCGGCGGCTTCACTACCCATATAGGCTTCACGTACTAGGGGGTTGCGGGAAACCGTATCGTAATCCCCCTCTGCCAGCACCGCGCCCCGCGCCAATACGGTAATGCGATCACATAGGCGGCTCACAACGCTCAAGTTGTGCTCGACCATCAAAACCGTGCGGCCTTGGGAAACCCGTTTGATCAGCGCCACGATGCGGTCCACGTCTTCCGCGCCCATGCCTTGGGTGGGTTCGTCCAACAGCATCATGCTGGGGTCTAGCGCTAGCGTGGTGGCGACTTCCAACGCGCGCTTGCGGCCATAGGGCATTTCTACGGTGAGCGTATCGGCGTATTCGCGCAGGCCCACTTCATCGAGCAGCGCCAGGGCGCGGTCGTTGAGGTGATCCAGCGACTTTTCCGATTTCCAGAAATGGAACGACGTGCCCAACTGTCGCTGAAGGGCCACGCGCACGTTTTCCAACGCGGTCATATGGGCAAACACCGCTGAAATCTGAAACGAGCGCACCAACCCTAGCTGGGCAATCTCGTTGGATTTTCTGCTGGTGATGGATTGGCCGCGATAAAGAATGTCGCCCCGAGTAGGGGGCAAAAATTTGGTCAACAGATTGAAAACGGTGGTTTTGCCCGCGCCGTTCGGGCCAATCAGCGCATGGATGTGCCCTTCCTGCACTTGGAGGTTTACGTTGTCTACGGCGGTGAAGCCGCGAAACTCTTTGGTCAGCCCTCGGGTTTCGAGCACTGGCCCTTTAGTCACTTCGTCTGCACGCATGAGGTAGGACGCCTCTTGTTGTTCTTGTACGGTGGGAAGCGAAACTCGTTAGCCAGCAACGCATCCTTACCTGAACGTAAGGTGTAGGTGCAAACTAGCAACCTCCCAGTGGGTATTACAATTACAACTTTGGTCTACGCACCATGCTGGCGCATCAAAAAGTACACCAAAATTCATTATTTTTCAATACGTTAACCACATTCAACGCTGACTACTCCTTTGCAATCGCTGCTTTACGTTAACGTAAACTTGTTTTAGCCTCATGGTCAGTGTTCCATAGGGACATTCCCCTATCGACGAGAATAACGAACATGAGCAAAACCTACTCGATCAGTGAGCTGGCCAGTGAGTTCGATGTCACCACGCGTAGCATCCGTTTTTACGAAGACCAAGAGCTCCTACACCCTACCCGGCGGGGTCAGACACGCATCTACAGCAGTAAAGATCGCGTACGGCTGAAGCTAACGCTCCGCGGTAAACGCCTGGGGTTTTCGCTGGCAGAAATTCGCGAGCTGTTCGAACTGTGGGACGAAACCCGCAGCGGCAGTGAAAAGCAGCTTCATCTCATGTTGAGCAAGATCAGCGAGCGTAAAGCGGCGTTAGAGCAGCAGATGAAAGACATCACGATGGTGCAACTAGAGCTTGAAAGCGCAGAGATTCGCTGCCGCCAAGCGCTAGAAGAGTTGAACGAGAAGCACCCGGCCACCTCGAAATAGCCGCTTTCGCCACTTTTCTAAACCACAGACCATGAATAACGACAAGGTGAGTGACCATGTTTTCCCACTATTCAGAACTCAATTTCGGCCTCGACGATGAGCTCAACATGCTGCGCGAGCAGGTCAACGCTTTTGCCGCCAGTGAAATCGCCCCCCGCGCCGCCGAGATCGACCATAACAATGAATTCCCCAGCGATCTGTGGAAGAAATTTGGTGACATGGGTCTGCTAGGCATCACTGTGCCTGACGAAGATGGCGGTAGCGGCATGGGTTACCTGGCTCACTGCATCGCCATGGAAGAGATCTCCCGTGCCAGCGCATCGGTGGGCCTCTCTTACGGTGCGCACTCGAACCTGTGCGTCAACCAGCTCAAGATCAACGCCTCTGCCGAGCAGAAGGCCAAGTACTTGCCCAAGCTGATCAGCGGTGACCACGTGGGCGCGCTGGCGATGTCAGAGCCAGGTGCCGGTTCCGACGTGGTCTCCATGCAGCTACGCGCGAAAGAGGATGGCGACCACTACGTGCTCAACGGCAATAAGATGTGGATCACCAACGGTCCGGATGCCGATGTGCTGGTGGTGTACGCCAAAACCGACCCGGATGCCGGCTCCAAAGGCATCACCGCCTTCATCATCGAAAAAGGCATGCCCGGCTTCTCTACCGCCCAGAAGCTCGACAAACTGGGCATGCGGGGCTCCAACACCTGCGAGCTGGTTTTTCAGGATTGCCGCGTGCCCGCCGAGAACGTGCTGGGCGAAGTAGGCAAAGGCGTTCGCGTCTTGATGAGCGGCTTGGATTACGAGCGCGCCGTCCTGGCCGCAGGCCCTATCGGCATCATGCAAGCCGCCATGGACATCGTCATTCCTTACATCCATGAGCGTAAGCAGTTCAATCAATCCATCGGTGAGTTCCAGCTGGTGCAGGGCAAAGTGGCGGATATGTACACCACCCTGAATGCCTGCCGCGCCTACCTCTACGCGGTGGCCGGCGCCTGCGACCGGGGCCAAACCTCCCGGAAGGATGCCGCTGGCGTCATTCTTTACTGCGCTGAAAAAGCCACCCAAGTCGCTCTGGATGCGATTCAGCTATTGGGCGGTAACGGGTATATCAATGAGTACCCCACCGGCCGCCTGCTGCGCGACGCCAAACTGTATGAGATTGGTGCCGGCACGAGCGAAATTCGTCGGATGCTGATTGGCCGCGAACTATTTACCGAAAGTCTTTAACAATAATGACCGGGGCCGGGCTATGAGCACACTCTCGACACAGATCAACCCGCGCAGCGATGCGTTTCAAGCCAACGACGCCGCCATGCGCGGCGAAGTCCGACAACTGCGTGAGCTGACCGCCGCCATCGCTCAGGGAGGCGGCGAGAAAGCCCGCGCTCGCCATGAGAGCCGTGGCAAGCTGTTCGTGCGTGACCGAATCGACCACCTGATCGACGAAGGCTCGCCGTTTTTGGAATTTTCTGCGCTGGCCGCTCACCACGTTTACGACAGCGACGTACCCGCCGCTGGCGTGGTGACCGGCATTGGCCGCGTCTCGGGCGTCGAGTGCGTCATCGTGGCCAACGACGCCACCGTCAAAGGCGGCACCTACTTTCCCCTGACGGTCAAAAAACACCTGCGCGCGCAAGAGATCGCCCGCAAGCACCGCTTGCCGTGTATCTATCTGGTCGATTCTGGCGGTGCCTTTCTGCCCCGCCAGGACGAAGTCTTCCCCGACCGCGACCACTTCGGGCGTATTTTCTACAACCAGGCCACGATGTCCGCTGAAGGCATCCCGCAAATCGCCGTGGTGATGGGCTCCTGTACCGCAGGCGGTGCGTACGTGCCTGCCATGGCGGACGAGTCGATCATCGTCAAAGAACAAGGCACGATTTTCCTGGGCGGGCCGCCGCTGGTGAAAGCCGCCACGGGGGAGAGCATCAGCGCGGAAGACCTGGGCGGTGCGGACGTTCACGCCAAAAAGAGCGGCGTAGCCGACCACTACGCCGAAAACGACGCTCATGCGCTGCAGCTTGCCCGCGCCTGCGTGTCGCGGCTGAACTGGCAAAAGCATGGCCAGCTGGCCATGCAGCCGCCTAGGCCGCCCAAACTCGACCCGTCTGAGCTTTACGGCATCGTCGGCACCGACCTGAAAAAGCCCTACGACGTGCGCGAAGTGATTGGCCGCATCGTCGATGGCTCCGACTTTGACGAGTTCAAACGCTACTACGGCGACACGCTGGTGACCGGCTTTGCTCACATCCACGGCTACCCGGTGGGGATCGTGGCCAACAACGGCGTGCTGTTTTCGGAGAGCGCGGTAAAAGGCGCGCACTTCATCGAGCTATGCGCCCAGCGCAAAATCCCGCTGGTGTTCCTGCAGAACATCACCGGCTTCATGGTCGGCTCCAAGTACGAGCACGAAGGCATCGCCAAGCACGGTGCCAAGCTCGTCACCGCCGTGGCCTGCGCCAACGTGCCGAAATACACCGTGCTGATTGGCGGCAGCTTCGGCGCAGGTAACTACGGCATGTGTGGCCGCGCTTACGACCCCAACCTGCTGTTCATGTGGCCAAACGCGCGTATTTCGGTGATGGGCGGCGAACAGGCGGCGGGCGTCCTTTCCCAAGTAAAACGCGAGCAGTACGAGCGCGAAGGCCGAGAATGGAGCAAAGAGGACGAAGAAGCCTTCAAAAAGCCCACCCGCGACCAGTACGAGCATCAGGGCCACCCCTACTACGCCAGCGCCCGCCTGTGGGACGACGGCGTGATCGACCCGCTACAAACTCGCGACGTGCTGGGGCTTTCACTGGCCGCTGCGATGAATGCAGAAGTCAAAGAGACACGCTTCGGCGTGTTCCGGATGTAAGGGGCGAACCTCATGGCTTACTCAACACTGGTGATCGAAGCAGGCGTGGCGCGGCTCACCTTAAACCGCCCAGAGGTGCATAACGCCTTTGACGACAGCCTGATTGCCGAACTCAACGCGCACCTGGAAAAGCTGCACGACTTGGCAAGTGCAGGCGACGTTCGGGTGGTGGTGCTCGGCTCCGAAGGCAAAAGCTTCTCCGCAGGTGCTGACTTGAACTGGATGAAGCGCATGGTCGAATACGACCTGGAAGACAACCTCGCCGATTCCCGCAAGCTGTCCGCTCTCATGCACGGCCTGGACACGCTGCCCTGCCCGACCATCTGCCGCGTACAGGGGGCGGCGTTTGGCGGCGCGGTGGGTTTGGCCGCCTGCTGCGATATCGTCATCGCCTCCGAAAAGGCCAAGTTTTGCCTGTCGGAAGTCAATATTGGTCTGTCGCCTGCGGTGATTAGCCCCTACGTTCAGCGCGCCCTTGGCCAGCGCCAGATGCGCCGCTACGCGCTGAGCGCCGAGGTCATGGACGCGCCTACCGCTCTCGCCCTGGGATTGGCCCACCACGTGGTGGAACCCGAAGCCCTGGATAGCGCAGTGGATACGATGATCGACACACTGATGAAAGGCTCCCCCCAAGCACAGCGAGCAACGAAAGCCTTGCTTGCCGACGTGGCCCAAGCCCCGGATAGCGACGACACCCGCGAGCACACCTGCCAGGTAATTGCCAAGCTGCGGGTAAGCGAAGAGGGCCAAGAGGGTTTAGCCAGCTTTTTTGACAAGCGTCGCCCCGCCTGGACCTCTCCTGAAGAACACAATAACGCTGCGGAGCCACGCTCATGACGTTTACCCCGACCAAATTCGATACGCTCCTGGTGGCCAACCGCGGCGAAATCGCCTGCCGCGTGATGCGCACCGCCCGCCGCATGGGCTTAAAAACCGTGGCGGTTTACTCCGACGCCGACGCTACTGCCCGCCACGTGCGTGACGCCGACGAGGCCGTGCGCCTCGGCCCCGCCGCCGCTCGGGAAAGCTACTTGAACATTGACGCGGTGATTGAGGCCGCCCAACGCACCGGCACCGGCGCGATTCACCCCGGCTACGGCTTCTTGTCCGAGAACGGCACCTTCGTCAAAGCGCTAGAGCAAGCGGGCATTACCTTCGTTGGCCCGCCCGCTTCCGCCATTGCCGCCATGGGCGACAAATCCGCCGCCAAAGCGCGCATGGCGAATGCGGGTGTGCCGCTGGTGCCCGGCTACCACGGCGACGACCAAGACGATGCCCTGCTGCGTTCCGAAGCCGATAAGATCGGCTACCCCGTCATGCTGAAAGCCAGCGCCGGTGGCGGTGGTAAAGGCATGCGCGTCGTCGAGAACGGCGACGGTTTCAAAGCCGCACTGGACGGCTGCCGCCGGGAGTCTAAAGCCGCGTTTGGCGATGACCGCATGCTGATCGAGAAGTATCTGGTACAGCCCCGCCATGTGGAAGTACAGGTGTTCTGCGACCGCTACGGCAACGGCGTGTACCTGTTCGAGCGGGACTGCAGCGTGCAGCGCCGCCATCAGAAAGTCATCGAAGAAGCCCCTGCCCCGGGCATGACGCCTGAACTGCGCGCCGCCATGGGCGATGCCGCCGTTCGCGCCGCCAAAGAGATCGGCTACGTGGGCGCGGGCACGGTGGAATTTTTGCTAGACGCCGACGGATCGTTCTACTTCATGGAGATGAACACCCGCCTGCAGGTGGAGCATCCCGTGACCGAGATGATTACCGGCAAAGATCTGGTGGAATGGCAGCTAAGAGTCGCCATGGGCGAGCCGCTGCCCTGCCGCCAGGACGAGCTGACCATTACCGGCCACAGTTTCGAAGCGCGCATTTACGCCGAAGACCCGGAGCAGGACTTCCTTCCCGCCACCGGCTTACTCACCCGCTTTGCGCTGGACTTGGAAGGCGCAGGGCTGGGCGCGAACCAAGTACGATTGGATAGCGGCGTAGAGAGCGGCGATACGGTGTCGATGCACTACGACCCGATGCTTGCCAAGCTGATTGTGCATGGCGTTGACCGCGACGCGGCGCTAGCCACCCTCAACCGGGCGCTGGCGGCGCTGGATGTGCAGGGCGTAGTCACCAACCGCGCCTTCTTGCAGCGCTTAGCCAATCACCCAGGCTTTAAGAACGTCGAGCTGGATACTCGCTTTATCGAGCGCAACGAAGCCACGCTTTTTGCTCCGCGCCACTACACCACCGAGGAGTACGCTAGCGCCGCGCTAATTGGCCTACACCAGCTAGCACAAGAGTGCGAAAGCGACTCCCCCTGGGACCGCCACGACGGTTTCCGGCTCAACGCCCCGCACACCATCCGCATTGCGCTGTGCGACCCGGCCAGCGCTCAAGCCCCGGATAGCGACCGCGCGGTCGTGGTGGTCGAAGGCAAACGCGAGCCCCTGGATGCTCAGTGGCAACTCACCATCGACGGCAGCACGCTGAGCGCTAGCCTACAGCCGCTGGAAGGCGACGCCGTTGCCGTCACGCTGAATGGCCACCGCCGCCGCCTACAGGCGTATAGAGATTGTCATGTAGTGGTGATGGCCGAACCCAGCGGTGAAACCCGCCTTTTCTGGCGGCGTATCGACGCCATCGACCACGGCCACCACGAAGCGGAATCTACTCTCACCGCGCCGATGAACGGCACGGTAGTGGCGCTGCTAGTGGAACCGGGTGCTCAGGTTGAAAAAGGCATGCCGCTGATGGTGATGGAAGCCATGAAGATGGAGCACACCATGACCGCCCCCGCCGATGGTAGCGTAGAGACCTTTCACTTCCAGGCAGGCGATACGGTCAGCCAGGGCGCTGTGCTGCTCGACTTTGCCCCCAGCGAATAGGAGCACCACTATGGCACTGCCTACGTCCATCAAGCTATTTGAAATGGCCCCCCGCGACGGGCTGCAAAACGAGCCGGGCACTCTGGTGCCCACCGCCACCAAAATCGAGCTGATCGAGCGGCTGGCGAATGCGGGCATTCGCCATATCGAATCGGCCAGCTTTGTCTCGCCCAAGTGGGTGCCGCAAATGGGCGACGCCGCCGAGGTGATGCGCGGCATTCAGCGCCAGCACGGCGTGGTGTATTCCGCGCTGACACCTAATCTCAAAGGTTTAGAGGGCGCTCTGGAGGCAGGCGTTGAGGAAGTCGCGGTATTCGGTGCGGCATCGGAGGCGTTCTCGCAAAAGAACATCAACTGCTCGATTGCCGAGTCGTTAGCGCGCTTTGAGCCGGTGCTTGCCCGCGCCAAGGAGGCAGGCGTGCGGGTGCGGGGCTATGTCTCCTGCGTGCTGGGCTGCCCTTACGAGGGGGATATCGCTCCCCATAAAGTAGCGGATGTCGCCAAGGCGCTGTATGAGATGGGCTGCTATGAAGTCTCCTTGGGCGACACCATTGGCGTGGGTACGCCGCTGGCCGCTAAGCGGATGATCGAAGCCACTCGCCAGCAGGTGCCGATTGAGAAACTGGCCGCTCACTTCCACGACACGTACGGCATGGCGATTGCCAACCTGTACGCCGTGTTGGAAGAAGGCGTGAGCGTGATTGATGCCGCCACGGCAGGCCTGGGTGGCTGCCCCTATGCCAAGGGCGCATCGGGCAATGTGGCTACCGAAGACGTGCTCTATTTACTGGAAGGGCTGGGCATTGATACCGGCATCGACCTGCAGGCAGTGATCGATACCGGCGACTGGATCACTAAACAGCTTGGCCGAAAGCCTAGCTCCAAGGTGGCCCTCGCCAAAGGGTGTGCCAAAAGCAGCACAGCGTAACGCCACCCGAACATCCTAATAATTAAAAATGCGTCACTTCCCGTTCAGATAAAAAAAAGACATCGGAGACTCACCATGGCATCACCTGCAACCTTGCCCAGCTACACCAGCAGCACCGCCGAGAAGCCGCTGCTGGGCATGACCATTGGCGATAAATTCGACCAAATTGCCGCTCAGTACCCGGATAACGACGCGCTGATAGCGCTTCACCAGAATATTCACTGGAGCTACCGCGAGCTTCATCAGGAAGTGAACCGCTGCGCCCGCGCCCTGCTCGCCATTGGTGTACGAAAAGGCGACCGCGTGGGTATTTGGGCTCCCAACTGCAGCGAATGGACGTTGACCCAGTTTGCCACCGCCAAAATTGGCGCGATCCTCGTGAACATCAACCCCTCTTACCGAACCCACGAGCTGGAGTACGCGCTGAACCAGTCCGGCGCGCGCTTTTTAGTCACCGCCAACCAATTCAAAAGCTCCGACTACACGGCGATGCTGTTCGAGCTGGCGCCAGAGCTCAACAGCTGTGCGGAAGGCCAACTACAATCACAGAAACTGCCGAACCTTGAGTGCATCATTAACCTAAGCGACGACAAGCACAGCGGCATGTGGCGCTGGGCAGACTTCATCGCCGAAGCCGACAAGGTTAGCCAAACCGACGTGGACGACCTACAGGCCACACTGCAGTTCGACGACCCGATCAATATCCAGTACACCTCTGGCACCACCGGCTTTCCCAAGGGGGCCACGCTCTCTCACCACAACATTCTCAATAACGGCTTTTTCGTGGCCGAAAGCATGGGCTTTACCAGCGAAGACCGCTTGGTGATTCCCGTACCGCTCTACCACTGCTTTGGCATGGTGATGGGTAACCTGGGCTGCGTGACCCACGGCGCGGCGATGATCTACCCAGATGAAGGCTTCGACCCCGGCAAAGTGCTGAAAGCCGTTCATGAGCAGAAAGCCACTGCGTTGTATGGTGTTCCTACCATGTTCATCGCCGAGCTTGAGCACCCTGACTTCGCCAGCACCGACTTTTCGTCGCTGCGCACCGGCATTATGGCGGGCTCCATTTGCCCAGCAGAGATCATGAAGCAGGTCATCAACAAGATGAACATGAAGGGCGTGCAAATCGCCTACGGCATGACCGAAACCAGCCCGGTCTCCACGCAAACCGGCGCGAACGACACCATTGAAAAGCGCGTTTCCACCGTGGGCCGCACCCAGCCCCACCTGGAGAGCAAGATCGTCGACCCTGGCAACGGCGGCATTCTACCCCGTGGCGAAATCGGCGAGCTGTGTACCCGTGGCTACAGCGTGATGCTGAAGTATTGGAATAACGACAAAGCCACTGCTGAGGCCATCGACGAAGCGGGCTGGATGCACACCGGCGACTTGGCCACCATGGATGACGAGGGCTACATCCAGATCGTCGGTCGCATCAAAGACATGGTGATTCGCGGCGGCGAGAACGTCTACCCGAAAGAGATCGAAGAGTTCTTGTACGCTCACCCAGCGATCTCCGAAGTACAGGTCACCGGCGTGCCGGACAAAAAGTACGGCGAAGAGCTGATCGCCTGGGTGAAGCTCAACAGCACAGCGGGCGAGATTACCGGGGAAGACCTGCGCGACTACTGCAAAGGCAAAATCACCCACTTCAAGATCCCGCGCTACTTCAAGTTCGTGGATGAGTTTCCAATGACGGTGACCGGCAAAATCCAGAAATTCAAAATGCGCGAAATCTCGATTAAAGAGCTGGGGCTGGAAGACCAAAAGTAAAAGGGATCGAAGCTGATACAACGATCAACTGTCGCTCAGAACAACCCGTAGCGGAGGCTTTCGCCAGGGTTGTTCTGATCCTGAGACGTTAGCCCCAACCGAGGCTCCCCATGCCCACTTCCCTCGCCCACCACTACCATCAAGCGCTGCGCGACCAGGATATTCTCCACCAACTGCGCACCCACTACCCCGATGGCCCCACGCTGCATCAATTAGCACCGCTCGACCAGCTGCATATCGGTGGCATTGCCGCATCCGCAAGGCTGTTGGGCTTGCTCGACCCCAAATCCCAGCACGCGCTGGATATAGGCGCTGGGCTGGGCGGGCTGATGCGCCAAGGTGCCGCGCAAGGTTTTCATATAACCGGGCTGGATATTACCCACCGCTTTAGCGCGCTTAATCAAGCCATTAGCCGATTGGCGCTAAGCCATCACACTGCTAAAGCCCACCATGGCAAGCTGCGCTGGGTCACGGGCGACGCCTGCGCGCTACCGTTTGCACAGACAAGCTTTGACGCGGTGCTGTTCCAACACAGCCTGATGAATATGCCCGACCCTGCACGTGTACTGGCCGAGTGCCGCCGCGTACTGCGACCTGCCGGCCAGCTGGTGATGCACGAAGTCGTTAGCGGCCCTCACAGCGAGGCGCTGCGATTTCCGGTGCCCTGGGCCGAAGGACCAACGCACTCGCACTTGCTCTCGTTATCCCAGCTGACCCAACGCCTTGAAGCGAGCGGTTTTAACCTTCAGCACTGCAAAGACTGGAGCCACACCGCGCTTGAATGGCGTACGCGCCAGCGGCAAAAAGAGCAGGCACCGCGTACCGCCGTCCTCTCACCTCAGTGGGTATTCGGTGAGCGTTTTATGCAGATGGGAAAAAATTTGCTGGAAAATTTGGCGAATGGCGCAATTCACGTGGTGGAAATCAGCGCTCGTTGCTAGGCTGATGAAGATAACGTCAACGAGAAAGGACAAGAGGAACGCCAATGAACCGCTTGGCAAGCACCCTGCTGTTGAGCCTGTTCGGCACTGCCCTTCCTTTGAGTGCAACCTTTGCCGATGACGGCGCTCCCATTCTCTCCTATGCCGCTCCCGATAGCGAATGGATGCGCCTTGATAACGGCGTGGTGCTGGAAGGCAGCGACCTCAGCAGCCTAGATAGCTACACCTCCGGCTTTCGTCTCACCGCTGGCTTCAGCCCTTGGCAGCTACCGCAGTTAGATATTGGCGCTGAAATTGCCTACCGCGAAAGCGAAGAAGTGCCCATCGCTTCCAGCGTCAACCCGATGATTATGGACACCTTGAGCCTTGGCGGTGCCATTGTGGCGGGTATTCGCATGGGCGCGTTTAGCATCTACGCCAAATCGGGCCTGACCGAATGGCGCGGCGACACCGACCAGCCGATTGCCGAGGATAGCGGCACCGCCCTACTGCAAGGGTTTGGTGCCACCATGACCGTCAATCGATTGATCAGCCGATTAGAGTACGAACGTATTGATGCGCCGTCGCTCAGCCACCTCAATATGCTCAGCGCCTCGCTACATTTGCCGTTTTAAGCTACGAACGCTGCTCTGCGGGGCCTCTGTTAAGTGTCTGCGGCTCGCTCTCTGGAGCGGGAGCCGTCCATACCGGCACTTCCTCTTGTTGCGGTGCCTGCCAGTCTTGATGCATCGCGGTATTCAGCGCTTCTTCCAGCTTCATGAATAGTTCGCCGTAACGCGGGCTGAAGTTGATGCCTTCGTCGATTTCCTTCCAAGCCTCGAACAGCTCGTCGGCATGGGCTTCTTCGTTTTGTACGAACGCCCAGGTCATCTGTTTAGCGCGCATAGGATGAACGCCCATGGCGGTGAGTGCATGGCCACCGAGTTCTAGCGCCGAATGGTAGGTTTCGCTGATCACGTCGTCGGCTCCTGCCTCGCGAAGCTGGTAGCCGTGGCCCCTGTCAAAGGCGCGGGCCAGCACCCACACATTGGGGTAGAACTGTTTAACGTGCTTGACGATACCCACCGCACGCTCACGGTCGTCGATGGCGACCACCAGCAGACGAGCGTGCTCGATACCGGCAGTTTCCAGCAAATCGGAGCGGCTAGCGTCGCCAAAGTAGCTTTTAATGCGAATGTTACGCAGGTTTTCGATCTGCTCGATCTCGTGATCCAGCGCCACGATGGGAATGTTATTGGCCCGCAGCAGGCGGCAAATAATCTGCCCAAAACGGCCGACCCCCGCCACGATGACCGGCGCCTGCTCTTCGATGGTATCGGCTTCACGGTCGTCATTCTTGGCAGTTTGGTAGCGCGGCAGCACCAGCTTGTCGTAAGCAATGAACAGCAGCGGTGTAAGGAACATCGACAGCGCCACCACCAGCGAGAGCACCTGGGAGAGTTCCACCGGAATCACGCTGTTCTGCACGCTATAGGTCAGCAGGACGAAGCCAAACTCACCCGCTTGGGCAAGACTTAGGGTGAACAGCCAGCCATTGCTGCCGTGTACCTTGAACAGCAGCGCCAGCACCAGCAAAATGGCCGCTTTCACAACGATGACGGCCAAGCCTAGGCCTAGCACCGTGGCCCACTCCGCCGCTAGCACGTCAAAGTTGATGCCTGCGCCCACGGTGATGAAGAACAACCCCAGCAGCAGCCCCTTGAATGGCTCGATATTGGCCTCGATCTCGTGCTTGAACTCGCTGTTGGCCAATACGATACCGGCCAAAAACGCCCCCAAGGCGGGCGATAGGTTCACCAAGCTCATCAAGGCGGCAATGCCGATGACCAGCATCAGCGCCGAGGCGGTAAACACTTCCCGTAGGCCGGAGCCAATCACGTAACGGAACAGCAGCGGCCCTAAATAGTAGCCGCCCACAATTACGCTGCCGATGGCGGCCACCACTACCAGCGCGTGTGCCCAGGCAGGCAGATGCGCCACTAGGCTTAGCGCCGCGTGACCATGGTCGTCACTGGCAGCGCCCATTAATTCCGGCATTGCCAGTAGCGGGATGAGCGCCAGCATAGGAATGACGGCGATATCTTGAAACAGCAGCACCGAAAAGGCGCTGCGTCCGCCTTCGGTTTTGGAAAGCCCCTTCTCACTCAGGGTTTGCAGCACGATGGCGGTGGATGAGAGCGCGAAAATCAGCCCCACCGCCAGGGCGGTTTGCCAAACGAGCCCCAGCCACCAGGCAATGGCAGCGCCTGCCGCTGCGGTCAGCACCACCTGCAAACCACCTAGGCCCAGCAGCCGCACCCGCATGGCCCATAAGCCTTTGGGGTCTAGCTCCATGCCCACCAAAAACAGCATCATCACCACGCCAAATTCAGCAAAGTGCTGGATGGTGGTGGTCTCCTGGCCGACCAGCCCCAGCACGGGGCCAATCACCACCCCGGCAACTAAGTAGCCCAACACCGACCCCAACCCAAAGCGCTTGGCCAGCGGCACGGCTATCACCGCCGCCACTAAATAGATGAATGCTTGAATAAAATAGCCGGTCATGGCGACTCCTTAACCTCACTGCGACTTGACTTCCCTGAGCAATCCGTTAACGTACTAGTACGCTAGTACATGACTAAATCACTCGGTGGCACGATGTCCTTACACGATACGTTTCAAGCTGACTTAGTACGCCACCTGCTTGCGATTGATACGCCCGACGCAATGGATGAAGCGCTGGCCAGCCTGCTTACGCCAGCAGAGTACCAAGAAATCAGCAAACGCCTACAGATTTTTAAGCTGCTGCGCGAGGGCGTCCCCCACCGCAAAATTGCCGAAACCCTAGGCGTGGGTATTGCGACCGTGTCACGCGGATCACGCGCGCTGACGATGTTAGCCTCTTCACGGAATGAGCACTTATGAGCACCACCGATACGGCCGCTGCGGCAGGCCCCCAGCCGTTCACCCTGCCCCGCAAGCCCCATTACGTTACCCTGGCGGCAGACTGCGACTTCTTTGCCCTGTTTCAAAAAATCGAGCGGCGCTTCGATACCTGCTACATGCTGGAGTCGCTGGGCGAAGATAGCCACATGGCGCGCCACTCGATCATTGGTTTCGACCCTGAGTACACGCTCTATGCCAATGGCAACACGCTAACCATCGAAAGCCGCGACGGCGAGGCCAACCACTACCCCAGCGATAACCCCTACGAGCTGCTACGCAGCCTGATTCCGCAGAACATTATCTCACGCAAGTACGCGGGTGGGTTAAGCGGCTACCTGGGCTACGACGCCATGCAGTACTTCGAGCCGTCGCTGACGCTGAAAGCCAGCGACGACTTCGATACGTTCCGCTTTGGGTTGTACAAAGATGGCTTGATCCTCGACAAGATGACCGGGGAAGTCACCTACTTCTACTACGACAATAGCCGTTACGCGTTTCTACAGACGCTGATCGACGCCGACGACGAGCCCGCAGGCGCGCTGCACATTACCGCGCTGGGCGACACGATGAGCAAAGCCGAGCACGCCGAAGCGGTCGCCAAGGTGAAGCAGGACATCATCGACGGCAAAGTTTTTCAGTGCGAAGTGGGCTTTAAAAAGCGCTTTCGCATTCAGGGCGACACGCTGGCGCTTTACGACCAGCTGCGTACCATCAACCCCTCGCCGCAGATGTACTACGTGAAGTTCGGCGAACAGAAGTTGATTGGTGCTAGCCCCGAGCTGCTGTTCCGCCTGCGCCAGGGCGAGATGGAGACGTTCCCGCTAGCGGGCACCACCCTGCGCGGCCAAACGCCCCAGGAGGATACCCAGCTTGCCCGCGCGCTGCTCAACGACCCCAAAGAGATCGCTGAGCACAATATGATCGTGGACCTGCACCGCAACGATATTGGCCGAGTGGCCCAGTTTGGTACGGTCAAAGTACGCAGCCTGATGGATATCAAGCGCTTCAGTCACGTTCAGCATATCTCTAGTGAGATTGTCGGCATCATTGCCGAAGGCGAAGACATGTTCACCGCGCTGGCCAGCAACTTCCCCGCGGGCACACTAACCGGCGCACCCAAGATTGAAGCGATGAAAATCATCGATGATCTGGAAACCGACGGGCGCGGCCCCTACGGCGGCGCGGTGGGCCAGTTCTCCTTCAACGGCGACTGCACCTTTGCGATCCCCATCCGTACGGTGTTTGTGAACGGCGAGCGCGCCTACGTACAAACCTGTGGCGGCAACGTTTACGACAGCAACGCCGAAGATGAGTACGAAGAGATTCGCCGCAAGTTTGCCGGCACCCGCAAGGCCTTGGCCCCCTTTATGGATACGGAAACGGAGAGCCCCGCATGAAGGTGCTGATCATCGATAACTACGACTCCTTCACCTATAACCTCTACCAGTTTATTGGTGAGATTCTGACCACGGAGAAGAATCGCGGCGAGCTGCCCCATTTCGAAATTGTGGTGAAGCGCAACAATCAGATCGACTTTAAAGCCATCGAAGCCATGGTGCCGGATCGCATTATTATCTCGCCTGGCCCCGGTTCGCCGGATGACCCACGCTACTTTGGCGTATGCGCCGAAGTGATCGAGAAGCTGGGCAAAACCACGCCGCTGCTGGGCGTTTGCCTAGGTATGCAGGGCATCGTGCACGTGTTTGGGGGCAAGGTGGTCAAAGCGCCGCTGCCGATGCACGGTAAAATCAGCCCCATTCATCACAATAACCAATCGGTCTTCAATGGCGTACCCGACCAGCTGGAGGTGATGCGCTACCACTCGCTGATTGCCGATGCGGCGACGCTGCCAGAGTGCCTGGAAGTGACTGCCACGGTGGGTGCACTCACCGCCGACAGCTTTGCCGAGCGCAGCCGCTGGCAGGCAGCGGGTGAGTTTGAGCTGATGGGCGTGAAGCACCGTGACTACCCGATTCACGGCATTCAGTTTCACCCGGAGTCGTTTGCCACGGAGGGCGGCAAAGAGTTGATTGCCAACTTCCTGTTTTCCAACCGTTACTAACGCACCCACTGGACGGGCACCCACCGGTGCCCGTCCTTGTTTTACCGCCCTTTGCCCTCATCGCCCAGCGTAAACGAGGGCGGGTCGCTGGCGGGAAAAGTGTCGTCGGCGGCCTCGTCCAGGTCGCTTTCTGACCACACCGTTTCGGTGTTATCCGCCGTATACGCTATAAAATCCTTTAATAGACACCACTGCCCCTGACTTTTGGCCAACGATTCCGGCTTTATCCAAAAGTGTTGTCCGGTGGGGGTGCGTATTTCGACATGTTGTCGCTCGCTGATGCTGACTACCTGCCCAACGAGCAAGCCGTGGTGATCAACGATTTTAGCGTCTTTCAAGGTATCGTCTGCCATCCTAGCGTCCTCTTCGCATTCCTGAACCCTCTTCAACGTAGTGGCTCGATGGGAACGACGGCAAGCCGAGCGAACAACTTTAGCTTTTAGCAAGCCAACGCGGGGCGATTAACGCTTTCCCCGTGCGCGGGGTGGCTTGCCACCGATAGGCTTACCGCTTGGGCGGCCCCCCTTCCCTGAGCCCTTACCCGCCCCCTTCGCCACCGGATTGCCGCTGGGTTTACCGCCGGGCCTGCCCTTACCTTTCGCAGCCGGTTTGCCAGTGGGCTTTCCTTTGGCACTCGGTTTACCGGGCACGGCCCCTTTGGCCTTGGCGTCTTTACGTGTTTTGTTACCCGCTTTGGTGCCGGGGGAAGCGCGCTTGGACACCGTTTTTTGCTCCTTCGCGCTACTCCTACCGCCGCTGTAGTTGGGCCTGGCGGGCTTTTTCTTCTCCGGCGCGGGCGAGGCGTCCGAGGTTTTGGTGAGCGCGATGATCGTATCGATCTCTTTAGGGGTAAGATCGCGCCAATCCCCCAGCGCCAGCCCTTTCAGCGAGACGTTCATGATGCGGGTGCGCACTAGCTGGGTGACTTCATAGCCAAAGTATTCGCACATACGGCGAATTTGGCGGTTGAGCCCCTGCACTAGCGTGATATTGAACACAAAGGTGGACTCTTTGACCACCTGACACTTCTTGGTCATCTGCCCTAAAATCGGCACGCCGCCCTGCATACCGGCAATGAATTCGTCGGTGATCGGCTTATTCACCGTTACCACGTACTCTTTCTCGTGGTTGTTGTTGGCGCGTAATATCTTGTTGACCAAGTCGCCGTTGTTAGTGAGAAAGATCAGCCCCTGGGAGTCTTTATCCAAGCGGCCAATGGGGAAAATACGCGTGCCGTGCTTCACAAACTCAACGATATTGTCTTTTTCCGCCGACTCCGTGGTGCTCACGATGCCTACCGGCTTATTCAGCGCGATGAGAACGAGATCCTCCTCTTCCTGCGGCTCGATCTCCTGGCCGTTGACCTTTACTCGATCTCCCGCGACCACCTGATCGCCGGTGGTTGCCCGGCGGCCGTTGATCCACACATTGCCCTGCTCGACGAAGCGGTCCGCCTCCCGGCGGGAGCAGAGGCCGCTTTCGCTGATGTATTTATTGATACGGGTAGATTTTCGTAACGACATAAAACGCCATGTAGCCTAAATAAACGTTAAAAAGAGGAGCCGGGCTGCTTGAGGAATTCGACCTCTTCCGGAGTCGAGGGTCTTCCCAACACCGCATTGCGGTGCGGGTAGCGCCCGAAGCGGTCAATAATCGCCTTGTGGCGTTTCTCGAATTCAAGATTGCTCTCCAGACCCGGCTGATCGAAGAGCCGCATCGCAACGGTATGAATAGCCGCCGACTCGCTGTGCATATAGGGCATATAGAGAAAGCTGCGTTCTACCGCCGACAGCGACTGGTCGGCTCCGCTGGCCACCGCTTCCTGGGCCAGCGCTAACGCCAGCGTGTCGTTGGCAAACGCACGGGCATCGTCGCGGTAAATATTACGCGAAAACTGATCCAGCACGATCACTTCCGCCAGCCGCCCGCGAGCCGAACGACGCCACTCGAAACACTCGCACGCTGCGGCACTCATCAGCACATCACTGAATCGCTCGGCAATCTGCCGATCCATCTCAGCGTCTTTTTTGAACCACTGTGCGGGCATCAGCTCCTGAAACCAGAAGGCCAACACGGCCTGGGCATCTGCCGTCATGTTTTGACTCCAACACTGGACGTAAAGAAAAGCGCCGCCACCCATCGGTAGCGGCGCTGGTGGGCTGTCTTCAGCTTAGCCGGTGTTACGCAGACCGGCCGCAATCCCTGCCATGGTGACCATCAGTGCGCGGGAAAGATCTGGGCTAATCGCCCCATCAGCATCCCGGTTACGCTGCAACAGCTCGGCTTGCAGGCCGTGCAGTGGGTCGATGTAAGGGTTGCGCACGTCAATCGCCTGACGAATCAATGGCGTGTTCTCCAGCAGTTTCTCCTGCTGAAGAATATCTAACACCACGTCTTCCAACCGCTCGAAGCGTTCGCGGAGCTTTTTGCCCAGCGCTTTCAGCGATGGCTCGTCCACCAAGCGGTGCTCATAGTAGGCGGCAATCGCCACGTCTGCTTTGGCCAGCAGCATCTCTAACATATCCAGGTAGGTGCCAAAAAACGGCCACTGGGTGCGCATCTCTTGCAGCACTTCGCGGCCGCCGGGCTGCTCCAAGCGGCGGGAGAAGGCTTCGCCACTGCCAAGCCAAGCGGGCAGCATCAGGCGGATCTGTGTCCAGGCGAAAATCCAGGGGATCGCCCGCAGGGTTTCCACGCCGCCATCCTGACGGCGCTTGGTGGGCCGCGAGCCAAGCGGCAATCGGCCCAGCGCCCCTTCCGGCGTCACCGCACGGAAGTAAGGTACGAAGTCGGGATCTTCCCGTACCACGCCTACATAAGCACCGTGGGCGACTTTGGCCAGTTGATCCATCTCTTCGCGCCAGTGGGGTTCCGGCGCGGGCGGTGGCAATAGCGTGGCCTCCAACACCGCACAGGCGTAGATCTCCATGGAGCGTAGCGCGATATCCGGCTGGCCGAACTTGAAGCGAATCATCTCGCCCTGCTCGGTCACCCGCAGGCTGCCGTTCACGGAGCCCGGCGGCTGAGACAGAATCGCCGCGTGAGCCGGGCCGCCACCACGGCCCACGGTACCGCCGCGACCGTGGAATAGCGTTAGGTCAACACCATGCTTTTCGCACACATTCACCAGCGCTTCCTGGGCGCGGTACTGTGCCCAAGCGGCGGCGAGCTGACCGGCATCTTTGGCGGAATCGGAGTAGCCGATCATCACTTCTTGACGGTCTTTCGCCAGAGCACGATAGCCCGGCAGCGCCAGCAGCTGATCGATCACATCGCCCGCGTGATCCAGGTCGTTGAGGGTTTCGAACAGCGGCGCGATGGGCAGCGTGACCTGTCCACCCACTTCTTTCATCAGCAGCGCCACGGTGAGCACATCCGAAGGCTCGGCGGCCATGGAGATAATGTAAGTACCCAGCGCTTCCGCATGCTCCTGGGCGATCACCTTGAAGGTATCAATGACTTCCCTGGACTCCGCCGAACACTCCCAGCGGCGGGGAATCAGCGGGCGACGGGACTCCAGCTCTGCGAGCAAAAACTCCTGACGCTGGGTTTCGCTCCACTCTTGGTAATGACCTAGCCCCAGGGAGCTGGTGAGTTCTTCCATTACTTGGGCGTGGCGGCTGGCTTCCTGGCGAAGGTCGAGCTTGGTCAGCGTGACGCCGAACACGGCCACTCGGCGCAGCGTGTCCAGCAGCGCACCGTTGGCGATAGTATCCAGCCCCACATCGCACAGCGAGCGGTAGCAGGCCAGCAGCGGCGCGTAGAGCTGGTCGCGGGTTTCGATGATCGGCCCGCCGTCGTAGTTGCGGCCATCCAACTGCGCTTTCGCCCAGTCGCGGGTGGCTTCCATTTTGGTCAGCAGCCGCTTGAGCAGCTCCCGGTAGGGCTCCGCCACATCGCCCACTTCGGCTTTGAGGGCGCTGTTGGCTTTCCACATGGAGAGCTCGGTTTTGAGCTGCTCTAAATCGCGCAGGTAGAGATCCGCTGCCATCCAGCGGCCCAGCAGCAGCACTTCCTGGGTGACTTTGGCGGTGACATTCGGGTTGCCATCGCGGTCGCCGCCCATCCAGGAGGCGTAGCGAATCGGCGCGGCGTCCAGCGGCAGGCGTTCGCCTGCGGTGTCCAGCAGCAGGTTATCCAAGTCGCGGTGGAAATCCGGCACCGCCTGCCACAGCGAGTTTTCGATCACGGCAAAGCCCCACTTGGCTTCGTCTACCGGCGTTGGACGTTCGTGGCGAATCTCGTCGGTGTGCCACGCTTGGCTGATCAGCTCTTCCAAGCGGCCTTGGGCACGGGCGCCGCGCTCGGGGTAATCTTCCGAGCTTTCGATGGCGGTCAAGCACTCATCGATGGCGTCGTACTTCTGAATCAGCGTGCGGCGGATGACTTCGGTGGGATGCGCGGTCAGCACCAGCTCGACGCGCATATTGGCAAGGGTTTCCACCAGTTTGCGCGGTGAATTACCCGCTTGCTGGGCGCGCCCCAGCAGCTCTCCAAGTGCGGGCTGCGAGCCGGGTTTGTAGTCCTCTACCCGACGAAACCGCGCCCGGTAGTGCTGCTCGGCGATGTTAGCCAAATTTAAAAACTGGTTAAAAGCTCGGGTAACGGGCAACAGATCGCGTTCCGGCAGCTGACGCAGGTATTCGATGAGCTGGCGCTGCTGCAGGGAGTCACCTTGGCGACCGCGCTTGGCGTGGGCACGAATGGTTTCAATCTTATCGACAAACGACTGGCCTAAATCATCGGCGATGGTTCGCCCTAGACTGTCGCCCAGAATACGCACGTTATCGCGCAGTGATTCGTGTAGATCATGACTCATTGGCGTGGCCTCCTTGCGGGGTCGCGTTGATGGTTTTGAAATTAGCGTTGTTCTTGGGCTTTCGCGGCTTGCCAGTGGCCTTCCATCTCATTCAGCGAGGCCTCGTTTAACGGGCGCTCGGCATCGGCAAGCGCGCGTTCGACATAGCGAAAGCGGCGCTCGAATTTTGCGTTGGTGCTGCGTAGGCACTGCTCGGGGTCGGCGCCTAGCGTGCGGGCTAAATTAGTGACGGCAAACAGCAGGTCGCCTACCTCTTCCTGGGCGTGCTGACGATCCCCCGCCGTCAGCGCCTCTTCGACCTCCTCCAGCTCCTCGCGAATTTTGGCCAGCACGCCTTCGTCATCGGGCCAATCAAAGCCAACCCGGGCGGCGCGTTTGGAGAGCTTCGCGGCGCGGCTTAACGCAGGCAGCGTGCGGGGCACGTCGTCCAGTACCGACGGCGCTTGGGTGGCTCGTTCGGCGCGCTCGTCGGCCTTTAGCGCTTCCCAGCGGCTATTCACCTGCTGGGTTTTGACCTCGTCGGCACTCACGCCGGGCGGGCGGCGGGAAGCCAGTGTGCCGTCTGGGAACACATGGGGATGACGTCGCAGCATTTTGGCGGTCAGCGTATCGACGACATCGTGAAAGTCGAAGCGCTGCTCTTCTGCGCCAAACTGGGCGTAATAGACCACTTGAAACAGCAGGTCGCCCAGCTCGCCGGGCAGCTCCTCAAAAGCGCGACGCTCGATAGCGTCAGCCACTTCGTACGCCTCTTCCAGGGTATGGGGCACGATGCTGTCCCAATCCTGTTGGATATCCCACGGGCAGCCCTGCTCTCGGTCGCGCAATACGGACATCAGGCTGAGCAAATCATCCAGGGTATGGCGCATCAGGCCCCTCCTTTGCGGGCACTTTTTTCAGGGTCGGCGTTACGCAGGCGGCGCACTTCGGTCACGTTAGGTAGCTGCTGAATACGTGAGAACAGCCTGCCGAGGGATTCCAGGCCGTCCACCTCCAGGGTAATCCGCAGTCGGGCGATGCCTTCATCGGTATCCGTGAGCGTGTTGACCGCCAACACGTTGACCTTTTCGTTGCCCAGCAGGCCCGTGACATCGCGTAGCAGGCCCGAGCGGTCCCAGGCTTGAATCTCGATGGTCACCGGGTAGCGGGTGTGCGCCCGCTCGCCCCACTCCACTTCGATAATGCGCTGGGGCTCTTCCATGCGCAATTGGAGAATGTTGGTGCAGTCCTGGCGGTGCACGGTCACGCCGCGCCCTTGGGTAATAAAGCCGACAATCGGCTCGCCGGGCACCGGGCGGCAGCAGTTCGCCATGCTGGTTTTCAGGTTGCCCACCCCAAGCACGGTAATGTCGCTTTGGGTGGCCTTGCTGGGCTGGCGCCGAGGCTTGGCCAGCAGGCGGTCCAGCTGCTCCTGGTCGTCGGTTTCCCCAAACAGTTGCTGGGCTTGATGCAGCACTTGACCAATGCGCAGGTCCCCGGCACCCAGCGCCGCGTACATATCGTCGGCGTTTTGGTAGTTGACGGCTTTGGCGAGCTTGGGCAGGTCCAGCCCTTCCACATCCAGGCGGCGCATTTCACGCTCGAAAAGCGCTCGGCCTTCGTCCAGGTTCTGGTCGCGGGCCTGATGTTTGAACCACGCTTGAATCTTGGCCCGCGCCCGGGAGGTGCGCACGTAACCCAAACTGGGGTTGAGCCAGTCGCGGCTGGGGCCGCCTTTGGTAGCGGTGAGAATCTCGATCTGCTGGCCGGTTTTCAGCTTGTAGGTCAGTGGTACGATGCGACCATTGACCTTGGCCCCTCGGCAGCGATGGCCAATTTCGGTGTGCACCCGGTAAGCAAAATCGATGGGCGTGGCGATACGCGGCAGGTCGATGACATGCCCATCGGGCGTAAAGACGTAGATACGGTCGGGGGCGACATCGCTGGAGAGGCCTTCGCGTAAATCGCCAAAGCCGCCCACTTCGTCCTGCCACTCCAACACTTGGCGCAGCCAGGCGATTTTTTCTTCATAGCTGCGGCTTTTGGCGTTGGTGTCGTGGCCTTTGTAGCGCCAGTGGGCGCATACCCCAAGCTCGGCTTCATCGTGCATGGAGAAGGTGCGAATCTGAATTTCCAGCACCTTGTTCTCCGGTCCCATCACGGCGGTGTGCAGCGATTGATAGCCGTTCTTTTTGGGATTGGCGATGTAGTCATCAAACTCGTTGGGCACGTGGTGCCAGCGGGAGTGAACGATCCCCAATACGGTGTAGCAGTCGGTCACTTCCGGCACCAGAATACGCACGGCGCGCACATCGTGAACCTGGGAAAAATCGATTCGCTTGCGCTTCATTTTGCGCCAGATGGAGTAGATATGCTTGGCTCGCCCACTCACGTCGTAGCGGTGAATATGCTGAGCTTCCATCAAGCCTTTGAGCGTTTCGACCACGTCGTGAATGTAGCGGTCGCGATCCAAGCGCTTCTCGGCCAACAGTTTGGCGATGGCTTTGTAATCTTCTTCGTGCAAGTAACGGAAAGAAAGGTCTTCCAGCTCCCATTTGATTTGGCCGATGCCGAGGCGGTGCGCCAGCGGCGCGTAGATATCGGCTACTTCTCTGGCCACCTGCAGGCATTTCTCACGAGGAGCGTCTTTGACTTGGCGCAGCGCGCAGGTGCGCTCGGCGATTTTGATCAGCGCGACACGCACGTCGCCGACCATGTTCACCAGCATTTTGCGCAGGTTCTCCTGCTGGTTATGCTGGCTCATGCCATGGTTAGGTGCCAATGGGTAGCTGATGGCGGCCATTTGCAGCACACCATCAATGAGCTTGGCGACTTCATCTCCAAAGCGCTTGCTGACGCCTTCCAAGCTCAACAGCCCTTCCCGCACGGCGCGGTAGAGCACGGCGGCCTCCAGCGTCGACTGGTCGAGCTTGAGATCGGCGAGAATATCCGCCATCTCGAGGCCCATGCGGAAGCTAGACCCCGGCGACAGCCACACCCGATGGGTGCGGGGCGCTTCTCGCTCTAACTGCTCGGCCAACTCGCAGGCCTGCATCAAGCGCTCGGGGTCGCGTAGGCGCACATCGTCCTGAAGGCGCGTTAACCATTGTTGTATGTCCACCTTCCCGCTTTCTGTCAGCGGCTGGTCTTCACGCACTTTCACCATGACTATGACTCATCCTTTCTGGGTGGTGGCCTCCACTCCGCCGCCACCAAAACTTGCTGCAAAGGGCAAACTAGCCCGCGTATTCAAACAGCATCAACGTTTCCATGTGGGCAGTGTGCAGAAACATATCTGCCACTGCGACGTGCTTGACGCGATATCCCGCATGCACAAGGTGTGCCGCATCCCGGGCCAGCGTGGCTGGATCGCAAGACACGTAAGCGATCTTCGCCACTTTTTGGCGCCCAAGCGCTTGGCAGACAGCCTCGGCGCCACTGCGCGGCGGGTCGAGCACTATCGCCTCGGCAGAGTGCTCGCGAAGCAGTGCTTTCACTGTCGCCGCGTCATTGAGATCCGCCTGCTGTGCGCCCACGCTCAGCCGATTCCGCGTTGCGTTGGCTGCGAGGCGCTCGACCATGGTGGCGCTGCCTTCCACGGCATGCACGCGGGCACCGGCAGCGGCTAGCGGCACGCTGAAGTTCCCCATTCCGGCAAACAGATCGAGCAGCTGCATTCCTGGTGCCGGTGATAACCATGCTACCACCTGCGCCACCATCTTTTGATTGACCTCGGCATTTACCTGCAAAAAATCACCGGGAGCAAACTGCAGCACCAATTCGTCAGCGGCCTGCGCCGCGCTCACGCCCAACGCGCTCAACGAAAAGCGCTCTTCCAGTGCAGGCGCTGCACCATACCAGTGCAATGAGGGAGACTCCCGCCCCAACCAGGTGCCTAAACGCACTCCTTGTTGGTCTGCAAAGGCTTGCCAGCGCAGCCCATCCTGAGGCTGCTCTTTGAGCTGGCGAACCAGCACCACCGTAGCCTGGGCAGTGGCGAGCAGTTCAATATGGCCGACGGAACGCGGTGCTTCCAGCTCGGTCAGCAGTTGTTTCAAAGGGGCTATCAGCGACTGGAGCGACGGAACCAACACGTGGCATTGGTCGATGTCCACCAAGCGATGGCTGTTCGCCGCGCGAAACCCAAGCCGCACGGTCCCCTGGCCATCGACCTTGACACCCAAGCGGGCCCGGCGGCGATAGTGTTCGGACTGTCCGCTGATGGTCTCTACTGTCTCTAGTCTCAGGCCTTGACGCGCCATTAGCTCGCTGACGACTTCACGCTTGTGGGCACGCTGCGCATCGAGCGCCAAATGTTGTAAATCGCAGCCGCCACAGTGGCCGAAATGCGCACACGGCGGCTCTACGCGCTGAGGTGAGCGAGTCACTAACGTTTTGACATGCGCCTCATCGAAGCGCTTGCGAGTGACGTGTACGGCCACGTCGACCTGCTCTCCTGGCAGCGCGCGATCGACAAAGACGGTTTTACCCCCCGGATGATGTGCCACACCGCGCCCATCGTGAGCGAGACGCTCGATCACCAGCGGCGCGTCGGCATCGGTGGCGACAGACGGCTTGGCAGGCGCACCGTTGCCGCTGGGTTGGCGCGCCAACCCAGAATGGCCCGAGGCCGGCCGTGGCGGCCGCCGCTTACCCAACATAGCCATTTATACCTCCGGGGCAAACAAACCCGTGGAGAGATAGCGATCACCACGGTCACATACAATGAACACGATGACCGCATTTTCGGTTTGCTCTGCGATGCGCAGCGCACCTGCCAAGCTGCCTCCCGACGAAACACCCGCCAAAATGCCCTCCTCACGGGCCAATCGGCGCATGTGCGTTTCGGCTTCTTGCTGGCTGATATCGAGCGTGACATCCACCCGCGGCGCTTCGAAAATGGCCGGCAGATACTCCTGTGGCCAGCGACGAATTCCGGGAATACTGGCACCATCGGCGGGCTGTAACCCGACGATTTGAATCGCGCTGTTTTGCTCTTTCAAGTAGCGCGATACGCCCATGATCGTCCCGGTCGTCCCCATAGAACTCACGAAGTGGGTCACCTCTCCGCCCGTTTGCCGCCACACTTCCGGCCCGGTGGTACGGTAGTGCGCCAGCGGGTTATCCGGGTTGGCAAACTGGTTCAGCGGCTTGCCTTCTCCTCGGGCAATCATCGCGTCTGCGATGTCGCGCGCCTCTTCCATTCCACCCTCTTTGCTAGCGGAAATCAGCGTGGCGCCGTAGGCCGCCATGGCTTGCTTGCGCTCAGCAGAGGCGTTTTCTGGCATGATCAACGTCATCTTGTACCCTTTAATGGCCGCCGCCATGGCCAGGGCAATTCCGGTATTGCCCGAGGTTGCTTCGATGAGCGTATCCCCCGGGGCGATCTCACCGCGGGCTTCGGCTTCGCTCAGCATCGACAGTGCCGGGCGGTCTTTGACCGAACCGGCCGGGTTGTTACCTTCCAGTTTGGCCAGCAGCGTATTGTTCTTGCCAGCGCTGATTCGCTTCAGGCGAACCAAGGGCGTATTGCCGACCACATCTTCGAGCGTGGGATAATTCATCGAACATTCCTTATCGTAACCGTTATGCTGCATTATATCGGTGCTGCCTGTGAGTGGACAGGCAACCTTCCAGATTCGACGAGCTTCTTTCATGTCATTAAACACGCGCCTGCTGTTCGCTCTGCTTGGTTTTCCCTTACTCGTGTATGCCGTCATGGCGGTGCTGTTGGTGCTTCAGAGTGAGCACACTGGCCGCAACGTGCTCGAAGACCGACTGACCAGCGCTGGCGAACTGCTGGCCCCCAGTCTGGGGAGCGCCATGACCGATGGCGACTTGCCGCGTTTGGAGACACTGGCCCGCCAGCTTTTGGAACATCGTGGCCTGCGGGCGGTGACGCTGTTCGACGAACAGGGCAACCGGCTACTGGTACTGGGCCGTTCGATGCCGCCTCCGCCGCGCCTGCACGCCCCCGAGGCGACCACTCTCGCCAAAGAGGAGGATGTCTGGCGTCTTCAGGTGCCGCTCACCAGTGAAACAGTGGGCGGCACCAGCCGCGTCACCAACGGCTGGCTGGAAGCAGAGATGGACATCCGCGCGCTGACCCTGGAGCGCTACCGATTGATCGCCAGCTTGAGCCTCGGTGGCATGCTTCTCGGGTTGGTGCTGTTCCTGGTGGCCTTTGCGATCAGCCGCTACGCCAGCCGCCCTATCGAAGAGGCCAATCAGGCCCTCTACCGCTTGTCTCGGGGCGATTACAGTTTGGTCATGTCCAACGCCAAGCCTACCGAGTTCAAGCAGTTGGCCAATCATATCAACCGGTTGGCCGAGCATTTCCAGCAAGCCCAGCGGGATATGCAGAGCCAAATCGAGCAGGCTACCAGCGAACTGCAGGAGTCGATGGAGACCATCGAAGAGCAAAACATCAAGCTGGATCTGGCCCACCGCAGCGCGCTTCGCGCCAACGCCGTCAAATCCGAGTTCTTGGCCAACATGAGCCATGAAATACGCACGCCGCTCAATGGCATCGTCGGCTTTTGCCGCCTGTTGGGGCGCTCCTCGCTGGATAGCCGCCAAAAAGAGTGGTTAGAGCACGTGCGGCGCGCCTGCGACAACCTGCTGATGCTGGTCAACGATGTCTTGGATTTCTCCAAGCTGGAAGCCGACCGGCTCACGCTGGAAGAAGTGGACGTCGATATCGTCGCCTTGGTGGATGAGATCATTGGCTTACATGCCCCCGAAGCGCAGCGCAAGCAGCTCCATTTGGTGGCCATGGTATACGACGACGTGCCCACGCCGTTATGTGGCGATCCGCTGCGCATTCATCAGGTGCTGAACAATTTGTTGGGCAATGCGATCAAGTTCACCACCGAAGGTGACGTGATCGTGCGTGTTATGCTGGAAAACCAGGAGGGGCAGCACGTCGTCCTGCACATCAGCGTCAGCGATACGGGCATCGGGCTAAGCGAAGAGCATCAGCAACAGCTCTTTAGCGCTTTTTCCCAGGCAGAGCCCAGCCATTCGCGGCAGTTTGGTGGCAGTGGCCTGGGACTCACCATTTGTCGTCAGCTCATTCAACGTATGGGTGGCGAGATCACCGTCGACAGCGAACTCGGCAAAGGCTCGACGTTCTCCTTCACTCTGCCGCTGTTAGCTCACCTTGCCGATGAACGCCCCCCCGAGCTGACGCTCGACGGTCCGATCATCCGTCTTCACGAACCGCACCTGCCTACCCGCAACGTGCTCGAACACCTGCTGGAGCGCTGGGGGGCGCGGCCGGTCTCGTTCATCGATGCGGGCAATGAATCACTGCTGATTTTGTGCCTGGCAACAGAGGACTTTAGCGAAGAGCGACGAGGATATTGGCAGTCGGTCATCGAACAGACGCCCTGCCCGGTGCTGGTTCTGGCCAATACCACCAGTTTCGATCTGCCCAGCTGGCCACTGCCTCACGGCGGCGAAATGCTGTGCAAGCCGTTTACCCGAGCACAGCTTGCCACGACCCTGCGACACCTGCTGCAGCCCCAGACGCTCAGCGCTCCTACCCATAGCTCCGTGGCGAAAGCGTTGCCTGCGCCGCGTTTGACGATTCTGATCGTCGACGACAACGCGCCCAACCGCGAACTGCTCAAAGCCATGTTAGAGAGCGAAACGATACGTATCGTGCTGGCCGATAGCGGCCATGAAGCGCTGGAGTTCGCCAAGCGCGCCACCGCTGACATGGTGCTCATGGATATTCGTATGCCCGGTATGGATGGCATTCAAACGACTCAGGCACTGCGGCGTATCAACAATAGCTGGGCACGCTGTCCCATCATTGCCGTCACGGCTCACGTCTTAAGCAACGAACGCCAGCAGTGGTTGTCCGAGGGACTGGACGACGTCATGGTCAAACCCATCGACGATGTCCAGCTTCAGCAGTTACTCCACCGCTTTTTAGGGGTGGTGCCTCCATCCTCTTCCCAAGAGGAAACGGCCTCCGCTCGCCCCTTGCACGTCCCTAGCGAGCCTCCCAGCTCGCTACCTGCCGTCGATTTGACGCTGGGGGCTCGCCTGGCAGGTGGCAAGGAAACGCTGGCCAAACAGCAACTGGTGCGGCTCATCGACAGCCTACCCGAAAGCGAACAGCACATTCGCAGCGCTTTCGCAGAAGGCGACTTGACGACGTTACTGGATTGGGTGCACGGCTTGAACGGTGCCAGCCGCTACTGTGGCGCCCCCGAGCTTGCGCTGCTGGTGGAAACTTTGGAAACACGTCTGCGCACCAGTGGACTGCGTCATGTGGAGACACTGCTAGACGAGTTATATACCGCCATGGCGCGGCTCAGCGAGGAGCGCGCCACGTTGGTGGCAGAGTGATGCGACGCTAGCGCTCCAGCACTACAAAGGCGACGGCGTAATCGGCTTCGTCGCTGAGGGTAATATGAGCCGCCGTGGCACCGCTGGCGTCAAATAGACGCTGCGCTTCGCCACTGAGCTTGAGACTAGGCTTACCCAGCGCATCGTTGAGTACCTGTATCTCGCCCCACTGCATGCCCTGACGAAGCCCCAACCCTAACGCTTTCACGAAAGCCTCTTTGGCCGCAAAGCGTTTCGCCAGATAAGCCGTCGCCTGGCCTTTCAACTGCCAAGCACGCTGCTCGTCTGGCCCTAAGATACGTTGTGCAAAGCGGGGGCCGTGACGGGTCACGGCCTGACGAAAACGCTCGACCCGGGCGATGTCCGAGCCAATCCCGACGATCATGTTAGTGACCGCAGCAAGAGTGACCATCACCGTGATCGTGGTCATGGTCGTGCTCGTGAGCATCCAGGGCGGCCATCAAACCCGCTTCCTGCCCCGCAATGATCAAACGCTTCATCTCCTGAACGGCGTCCTTCAATCCGACGAATAGCGCGCGAGCGATGATGGCGTGGCCAATGTTGAGCTCGTTGACGCCGGGTAGCGCGGCAATGGCTTCCACGTTGTGATAATGCAGACCGTGTCCGGCATTGACCACCAGGCCTAACGACACGGCATGCACCGCCGCCGCACTCAGGCGGTCATACTCAGCGTTGGCCTCGGCGCTCCCAGGTTTTGCTTCGGCATAAGCCCCGGTATGCAACTCGATGGTGGGTGCTCCGGCACGTTTGGCGGCGTCGATTTGCGCCTCGTCCGGGTCGATGAACAGCGACACATCGCAGCCCGCAGCCGTAAGACGCTGGCAGGCGCTGGCGATCTGTTCGAAGCCCCCGACCACATCCAACCCGCCTTCGGTGGTCAACTCTTCGCGCTTTTCGGGCACTAAACACACGTGCGCTGGGCGCACCTCTTCCGCCAGCGCCAGCATCTCTTCGGTAACGGCCATTTCCAGGTTCATGCGCGTGTTGAGCACTTCCGCCAGCAGTCGAACGTCACGGGGCTGAATATGGCGACGGTCTTCGCGCAGATGGACGGTAATGCCATCAGCGCCCGCCTCTTCAGCCAGCAGGGCTGCCTGGACCGGGTCGGGGTAGCGCGTGCCGCGGGCTTGGCGCAGCGTGGCAATATGGTCGATGTTAACGCCGAGTAAAATCCGTGGGGGGTGCATGAAGAACTCCAATCTGTGAATGGCAGTAGAAGACGATTGCGATCAGTGGTAACGGTAGCTTACGGGCGCTGGCGACGGCGGGCCAAATCCAGCATCAGTTCACGAGAACGTAGCGCGGTAGGCCCCAAATGAGGGGCCAATGCGGCCCGCATGACCGCTTTGAGCGCACTCGCTAAGCCTGTCGGCTGCCAATCACCCTGCTCGATGTAGCGTAAGGTGCGCCCTTCGATACCTTGCTCTGCGGCCATGAACGCGCGGCTATTCGCATCAAAACGGTAGCGCTGATGTGGGTCCAGCGCCCCGCCGTCGGGGGTGCAAAACCGAGGCGTAGCGTCGAGCACGTCCAAAAGCGCCCATTCGTAGCGCCTCAGCGCCAGTCCCCGCTCAGCAGGCACCGGTAGTGCGTCGAGCAGCGCGCTATAGAAGGCGAAGACATCGGTGGCGTTCAGTTCGAGGGGCAGTAAACGGGTAGCAATTTCGTTGGCGTATAGGCCGCAAAGCAGACCTTCGCCTGCCAGCAGCGCGGTGTGCCCACGGGACTCCATCAACGTGAGGCGCTTCAGTTCTCGATCTCCCCGCCAGGACACGAACAGCGGGGTAAACGGCTGCAGCCGCTGGCGAGATTTCGATCCGGGGCGCTGGCCACCGTGGGCCACCGCCCGGATGCGGCCATGATTGAGCGTCAATAAATCGACCAGCGCGCTGGTTTCACGGTATGCCCGACGGTGCAGCAGAAACGCAGGCTCGGCGGTCATGGTCGCACTCAATCGAGATCGTAACCCAGGCTCTTCAGCGCTCGCTCGTCATCCGACCAGCCACGCTTCACCTTCACCCACAGGTTGAGCATGACTTTGGTGCCCAGCGCACGTTCCATATCTAGACGCGCTTCACGGCCAATGCTCTTGATCCGATCGCCGTTCTCACCGATCAGGATCACCTTCTGCCCCTGGCGCTCCACCAAAATCAGCGCGCTGATATGGGTGACGCGCTCGGTTTCGCGAAACTCTTCGATCTCGACCGTCATCTGATAAGGCAGCTCGTCGCCTAACTGGCGCATGACTTTTTCACGTACCAGCTCAGCCGCCATGAAGCGCAGGCTCTTATCGGTGATTTGGTCTTCCGGGAAGAAGTGAATGCTCTCCGGCAGGTGCTTGGCGACCTCTTCTTCCAGCGTCTCGACTTGGGTGCCGTGCTTGGCGGAGATGGGCACCACGGCGGCAAATTCGCGGCGCGCTCCCACATCTGCAAGCCAGGGCAGCAGGTCGCCTTTATCCTGAAGGCGGTCGACCTTGTTGACGGCCAAGATGACCGGCGCCTTCACATGCTCCAAGCGTTTCAGGACGGCTTGATCTTCGTCCGTCCAGCGGGTGCGGTCGATGATGAACACGACGCAGTCGACATCGCGAAGCGCTTGCGTCGCCGCTTGGTTCATGAAGCGGTTGATGGCTTTGTTGCGATCCTTGGACATGATGTGCATGCCCGGCGTATCGACGTAGATGAACTGCGTTTCATCGACGGTTTTGATCCCCATCACCTGGTGGCGCGTGGTTTGCGGCCGCCGTGACGTGATCGAGATTTTCTGCCCCAGAATCCGGTTCATGAGGGTTGATTTGCCTACGTTGGGTCGGCCAACGATGGCCACGAATCCGCAGGTTTGGCTCATGATTTGTCTCCAGGGGGTTGTTCGAGGTAGGACAATGCTTCTTCCGCGGCCTGCTGTTCAGCGTGGCGGCGGCTGGGGCCTTTACCAGTGGTATGCTCGCTTAGCAGCTCGATGTAGCACTCCACGGTAAAGGTCTGGGCATGCGCCTCTCCCTTCACAGAGACCACTTCATAGCGCGGCAGCGCCGCTTGGCGCGACTGCAAAAATTCTTGTAAGCGGGTTTTGGGATCTTTCTGGGTATCTTGCAGCGAGATGTTTTCCAGACGCTCGGCGTACCACGCCAGCACACGCTCGCGGACGGCATCCATACCGGCATCCAGATAAATCGCGCCGATCACGGCTTCTACGGCGTCCGCCAGAATCGACTCGCGGCGATGTCCGCCGCTTTTCATTTCCCCGGACCCAAGCCGTAGGCACTCGCCAAAGGCCATTTCGCGGGCCAGCTCGGCCAGGGTCTGGCCTTTGACTAACCGAGCGCGCAGGCGGGAAAGTTGCCCTTCCCGCGCCTGGGGAAACCGCTGAAACAGCGCTTCGGCGATGACGAAATTGACGATGGAGTCACCTAGAAATTCCAGGCGCTCATTGTTGCGACCACCGTAGCTGCGATGGGTCATGGCCAGTTCCAAAAGCGTTGGGTCGCCAAAGGTATGGCCGATTCGTCGGCAAAAAGCGGTTAAGGAATTACTCACAGTGCTCCTACGTCATTGACGTTAACTAAGATAACCACACTAACGGTTTGTACATTATGCTGGTTCATTCGATACGCCGTACGCTGGTGAAACTGGGAAGACCACCATCCCAGTGCATCCAGACCGCAAAGGCGCGCCCTACGATGTTCTCTTCGGGCACGAAGCCCCAGTAGCGACTGTCGTTGGAGTGGTCGCGGTTATCCCCCATCATGAAGTAATGGCCTTCGGGCACGACCACCTCGCGCATTTGCGGGCCTGGGTCACGGGGATTGTTGTAGATGAAATGGCTGACTTCCCCCAACTGCTCCTCAAGCAGCAGCTGCTGAGGCGACAGCGCGGGCCCTTCTTCGATCAGCGCTTTGGCAATGGGCTCACCATTGACGTAAAGCTGCTTGCCCTCGTAGCGAATACGGTCGCCGGGCAGACCCACGACGCGTTTGATGAAATTCACCGATGGCTCTTCGGGAAAGCGGAACACCATGACATCGCCTCGCTCTGGATCGTCCACTTCCAAGAAGCGCTGATGAACGACCGGCAGACGCAGTCCGTAAGCGAATTTATTCACGAGAATAAAATCACCCACTTCTAACGTGGGCTTCATGGAGCCGGAAGGAATCTGAAACGGCTCGATGATGAAGCTGCGTACCACCAGCACGACCAGCAAGACAGGAAAGAACGAACGGGAGTAGTCAACGGGCCACGGCTCTTTTAAGAGCTTCTCCCGCGTCGGCGCATCCAAGCCTTCCATGGTGGCTTTTTCCGCCTTGGCCACACGCTCACGGCGCTTTGGCCGAAGCACCAGCACATCCAACAGGTAAATGGCCCCGGAGAGCGCAACGGCGAGTACCAGTAGTAGTGAAAAATCCATGTGGGGTTCGTATCCCTAGTCGTTAACCTTGAGCACAGCAAGGAAGGCATCCTGGGGAATTTCGACACGCCCCACCTGTTTCATCCGTTTCTTACCGGCCTTCTGTTTCTCTAGCAGCTTTTTCTTACGGCTAACGTCGCCGCCGTAACACTTCGCCGTGACGTTTTTACGCAGCGCCTTCACCGTGGAGCGGGCCACGACTTGGCCACCAATCGCCGCCTGGATCGCGACGTCGAACATTTGCCGTGGGATCAGCTCTTTCATCTTTTCCACCAGCAAGCGACCACGCGAGTGGGCATGGTCACGGTGAATGATGACCGCCAACGCATCGACTTTGTCGCCGTTGATCAAGACATCCAGACGTACCAGCTTCGCGGCTTCGAAACGTTCGAAGTTGTACTCCAGCGAGGCGTAGCCACGAGAGATGGATTTTAAACGGTCAAAGAAGTCCATGACCACTTCGGACATGGGCAGCTCGTAAGTAAGCTGGATCTGATTGCCCAGGAACTGCATGTCGAGCTGAGTACCGCGGCGCTGCTCGCACTCGGCGATGACGTTGCCGACGAATTCCTGCGGCACCAGAATGCTGGCCCGCACGATGGGCTCACGCATCTGCTCCACATCGGCCATGTCGGGCAGTTTGGAGGGGTTGGAGACATACTGAATGTCGCCATTCTTCATGGCCAGCTCGTACACAACCGTCGGCGCCGTGGTGAGCAGGTCCAGATCGTACTCACGCTCCAGACGCTCTTGGATGATCTCCATGTGCAGTGTACCGAGGAAACCCACGCGGAAGCCGAAGCCCAGCGCATCGGAGTTTTCCGGCTCATACTCCAGCGACGCGTCGTTGAGAGCCAGTTTTTCCAGGGCATCGCGGAAGTCTTCGTAATCGTCTGCGCTGACCGGGAACATACCGGCATAAACCTGAGGCTTCACTTTCTGAAAACCGGGGAGACGCGGTACGTCTGGCGTCTTGGTATGGGTAATGGTATCCCCCACCGGCGCGCCGTGAATCTCTTTGATCCCGGCGACGATAAAGCCAACCTCACCGGCGCGAAGAATATTGGTCTCTTTGCGCAGCGGTGTGAAGATACCGACTTCGGTGGCGTTCCAGTCGCGACCCGTCGACTTGATACGGATCTTGTCGCCTTTGCGCAGCGTGCCGTCGAACAGGCGCACCAGCGACACGACACCCAGGTAGTTATCGAACCAGGAGTCGATGATCAGCGCTTGCAGCGGTGCTTCGGGGTCCCCCTTGGGCGGCGGAATGTCACGCACCAGCCGTTCGAGCAGCTCGTTGATGCCGATACCGCTTTTTGCCGACACTTGGCAGGCATCCGTGGCATCCAGGCCGATGATCTCCTCTACCTCCTGAGCAACCCGGTCCGGGTCGGCCTGGGGCAGGTCGATCTTGTTCAGAACGGGCAGCACTTCTAGGCCCTGTTCGATGGCGGTGTAACAGTTGGCCACCGACTGCGCTTCTACCCCTTGTGCCGCATCGACGACAAGCAGCGCCCCTTCACAGGCGTAGAGTGAGCGCGACACTTCGTAGGAGAAGTCGACGTGCCCTGGCGTGTCGATGAAGTTGAGCTGGTAGACCTGGCCATCGGCAGCGGTGTAGTCCAGCGTCACCGACTGCGCTTTGATGGTAATACCCCGCTCACGCTCGATATCCATGGAGTCGAGCACTTGCTCCTTCAGCTCACGTTCTGTCAAACCGCCACAGGTCTGAATCAAACGGTCAGAGAGCGTCGATTTACCGTGGTCGATGTGGGCGATGATGGAGAAGTTTCTTATGTGCTTGATCTTACTAGCGTTATCTGTGGTCATGTGCCGATTTAATCCGGGGTGTGTACGCAGCCATGTACGATAAATGATTTTGCATGGCTGCGTTCAGTGTCGATTTCCTCCATTGTACCGTTCAAATGGTTGGCGTGCTATGGAGTGCGGCGACAGCGCGTCATGCCGCAAGCTGCCGCTCCTCCCACGCCTGAACATCGCTTTCCCGCCAGCGGGATTCGGCGCCGTGGCCTCCTTGGATAACCGGTTTAGGAAAGCCTTTACTTTTCTGCCAGCGCAGCAGCGTGTCCCGGCTGCGGCCGTAGCGTTCGCATAGCTGGCTTGTGCTTACGTATTGGTCTTGCATAAATCACCTTTTAATCGATCATTTTCAGCTTTGGCTCTCACCAAGGCGGACTGAAAGCCGTCCTTGCTTGTGGTCATGCTCTTTAGCTTCTGCTCAAGCTCAATGATTTTCTCGCTTTGTGCGATAGCCAGTGCCTGCCAGCCTAGCGCTACGTGCTGCCATTCAGGGTGACCGTCTGGCAACTGCTCCTCTTCTTCGGCTAGCTCTCTGAGCGTTTTGGTCATGCTATCCTCCAGGCAAAAGAAAGCCGCCTCGTGGGCGGCTGTTATCGTTCGTTCATTGCTCGGGCCATCGCCCGTATTCGATCAAAAGGCAGCTTGTTCAGTCGTCGCTCTACGCGGGTGCCAAGACGTCGATTGAAGCGGTTCTCGACGATCACTTTCTGCAGCATGTTGATCTTCTCCAACCGCGTGCCGTAATCAGAGCGCTTGGCCGCCTTGGCCTTTAGTTCTGCGATATGCGCCTGTGATATCTGGTGTAGTGTGCTCATGATCCTTCCTGCTTTCGATGGGTTTCTCGCTCAGTACACGGCGGCGGCAGCGGGTCGCCTTCGTATCGATCGACGGTGTAGATCGACAAGCCGCGCAGGTGCCAGTCGCCCACCATGTGCTTGCGCTCGTCCAGCGTCTCGCCGTCATTGATCCACGCCGACGCCACGTTGCCGCCGCATACCGGGCAGTTGGCCAGCATCATTTGGCCGAGGTGTTTTCGTTCGTTAGCCTTCACGTTTTGCCTCCACTGTTTCGCCATTAGCTACCCGCAACCCATCCTCTGTGAGCATGAATACCCAACGAGGCATCTTGTCGCTGTGCTTCTTCCGGCGCTGACCAGTGACCAAGCCAGCGTGTATGAGCCATGCCAGTCCTTGCTCCAGGTTGATTCGCGGGTCAGGGCTTGGGTGCTTTTTGGTCGGGTCTTCGTTGCAGCCCATGGGCTTGGCCGCGCTGTGTCTTAGCCTGCCCTGTGGCACTTCGGGGAATTGCTGGGATAACTTATCTACCCTCTGCTTTAGCCATTCCATCGCTACCGCTGCAAATGGCGGCAACGTAAGCAGGCGATAGTGCGTTAGCTGATAGTCCGGCTTATCTGGGTTGTTGGCTCGCCACTCTCGGTAATGCGTATCGCAGTAGTGCATGTCATCGCCCATTACGTGGCCGTGATGATCACAAATAGCGCGGTCGCACGTCTTGCCACCGCCTATCGGGTAATCACAGAGGTTGTCGCTAGGGCGTGAACACTCGGCGCAATGCTTGCCAAAGTCCCCATGCAGAAACATGGAGCCGCCTTCCTGCATGGGGATGATGTATAGCGGCATGGCTTATCCCTCCATCGCCTGATCAACCATAACGCTGATCTTTTCGAACCGCTCGCGCTGTGTTTGGCTATGCATTATTGTCTCCCGGGTCCCAGCATCGCGCGCAAACCCGCTCATCATCGTTGGCGTTAGCGTCGGCAATACGATCAACCAACTGCTCCTGGTTTCGCGGCGCATTCTCTTTGATAGTTGCTCCGCACTTGGTGCACTCGTATTCCAGAAAAGGGCCTCTTACGTGTCCCATAAAAACCTCCAGGCAAAAAGAAGCCGCTCACCGGCGGCCATAGTCTCTAAACAGTCGTGTCGATAACCGCCACGGCGGCGTATCGGGTATGCGCCTACGCACTGCCAGCGCGACGATGCGGCGGGCGTTGGGCAGCGCCGTTAGCTCAATTCGACCTGCGCTTGACTCCATGCCTCTTGCACCCTGTGAAATGCTTCGCTGCTCCCGCCCTTATCGGGGTGAGCGTCACGAATTGCCGATCGATAAGCCTTTCGAACCGCTTCAATATCGTTGCTGTCGGTGTTGAGCACCGTTCGCCAGTGCGACCTACCCATCGCTTCCGGCGAAGCGAGCTGAGCAAAGCCGGTAAACGCTGCACGCATCAATGAAGCGTCGTGTCGCTCCAGCGTTCGCAGGGCTTCGATGCAGTCGGCCACGGCGGCCAAATTGTCGGCGATGCGCTGGTACACGTCACAAGGGATGCACTGAGCTTGGCCATCAAGCTGAAAATAAACGGCGACGCCCGGGTCGCTGGGCTCTCGCTGGCCACTGCGAGGCAGTCCGTCATTACGCAATGCAAGGTCGGTGCTGATGATGATCGAGTCAGGCGGAACGCGGTACGTTTGGCCGCTTCGCGTGAATTTATCAAGCGCTTCTGTGACACGGCTTCGCGCCTCCGCCACGGTGAGCTCTTTGAGCCCCCACCCGCTGCTGTTGCGCTTGCCGAATCGACCTTGTTTCCGGTCATTGGCTGGCGTTCGCGGCTTTGCCGCTGGCCAGCTAAGCGGTGACGCTGTTATGTCGTCCATCGTGACCTCCTATTGATCGAGCATGCTCAAACTCCGTGCAGCGCACGATGACGCGGCCTTTGCTTTTGCTCATGGCGGGCATGGTGGAAAAAGGGAGGTGGCTACAGTCGACAACAGCGTGGCGACAGGCCATGCACATAGCGCGCTTCGGTTGATGGGTCATTGCTTGACCTCAGCCACGAATTTGCATTCCCAGATGCGCGCAGCCTCGCGGAATATCCGCTCTCCTGCGACTCGGCATTTGTCGGCATCACTGCAGCCGGTGGGGCCCGATATCTCTCCGCCGAGGTCAAGCCCTATGCAGCCTTCTTCTATTGCACCAGATAGCCAATTGGCGACGTGGCGCATAGCCTCTACCTGGGCAAGCCTTTCGTTTAGCTCCTGGTCTGCCTCCATCTTCGCCCGCAGCGCTATCTGCGCCTCCTCTGCGGCTTTGTGCATATCCCGCTCGCGCTCTAGCTCGGCCACCAGCGCCGTCAGCTTGGCGTTTGCTTCGCGCTCGCTTTCCAGGGCTTCGGGGCTGCACTGCGCATACATCCGGCTGGCGTTTTGCTCCATCGTGTATGCAGCGGCTTTAGCCGCATCCATGCCCTGTTGGGCTTCTTTAGCCTGGCGCTTGATGATGGCGTCATGCACATCTTTGCGCACATACTCCACGGCTTCGCTGGCGTCCATGCCTTCGCCCGGCGCTGGATCGTCGCACCAGACATAGCCAAGCTGACCTTCGCTGGCATCGGGAATTAGGAATATGCGCTCTACAGCCCGGTGCTTAATGTCGTTGATGTTCATTTTAAGCGCACCTCATTGATGCTAGCTGCCGCCGTAACTCTGCATTGTCCGCTGCCAGCGCGTCGTTTTCGGCTAACAGCACCATCTTTTCGCTAACTAAATCGTCATTGCGCTGGCTAAGCTGCTCAATGACAGCCTCTAAATTCTCAATTTTTCGTTCCATGGGTATCTCCGGTAATGATGTATCGGTCGCGGCTCGGCCCTACCAGCGGCTTTTGACCTGGCTCCAAGTGCCAGTCGAACCGGTGCAGGCAGCGGTCACACTGCTTCTCGTTGATTGATCGGTAGAGGCGTAGGCGCGTGCAGCCGCAGCGCGGGCAGTGTTTGGTGGTTGGTTTCATAATCCAGCTTTCAGGTAGGTATGCTCTGCCCGGTGCGTTAGGGCGCTTTTCAGGCATCGTCGATGATTGGCTTCCAGCTTTGCATCGCTTACCCGCCGCGCCTCCCTAATCTGAGCGATGACAAAGCGGCAATCCTGGTTCCAGAAGGCTCGGTTGAGCCTTCGACTCGTGCTGATCTCTTCGTAGGTGGTCAATGCCGCTCTCCCAAAAAAGAAGCCCCGCACAGGCAGGGCTAGAAGTGTTTCAGTCGCTTGGCTCGGCGCTGCGCGCGTTTGCACTTGGCCTGCCGCTGGTGGGGCTTTGTGAGGCCGGAGCCTTGGATGATGGGTGGCGGGGAGTGAATGGGTTGCCACGGCATACCGAAGGCGCTGGCGATTGCTGTGAGAAGGCTCATGGTGAATTCCGTTTGGTTTCATTGGCTAGCGAAAACCTCATATGAAACTGAGGTAGTGGCTCATGGTCTGAATTGGCTGCCTCGCCGTTCTCGTCATGCCATGACTTGTGACAGGGTGGGCACAACCACCTAACGTCTAGCTGTTTGAGATAGTCGTCGTGATGGGCGTGAAGTCGTAAGTCAGTTGCCCCGCATTCTTGACAGGCTGTTTGGCGTTCGAGTCTTCCATCAATAAGTGCTTTACTGACTCGGTTATGGCCCTGCATCTTGATCTTGTTTTGATCGCGGTACTTTTTAGTGCCGCGCTGGATGGCCGCTTTGCCCTCTGGCGTTGACTGGTAGCGCTCCCGCATGGCCACACGATGGGGAAGCATTCCGCGCTTCTTTTCGTATTCGCGGTAATGGTCGATATTCTTGCGGTAGTTCTCACGCACTCTGACTTTGCGACACTCTTTGCAGGCGGAATCAAACCCGTCTGCCGTTTGAGGATGTTTATAAAAACCATCAAGCGGCTTCTCTTCGCCACACTTCTTGCAATGCTTCATAGCAATACACTCCATGCAGAAACAGAAAAGGCCGCTAAATGGCGGCCGTTAATTCGCATAAAAAATTGATTTAGAACGGTATTTCCGAATCAAAATCATCAAAATTGCCCGGATCAGGCGCGCCGTAGTTGCTCTGCGGTGCGTGTTGCTGACCTTGCGGCGCTTGGTTCTGAGGCGGCCGGTTCTGCGGTGGCCTCTGGTTTTGAGGTGGGTAGCCGCCTTGCTGGCCGTTCGAGTAGCCGCCTTGAGGCTGGTTGCTGTAGCCGCCTTGTGGCGCTTGGTTCTGCTGGCCGTTTTGAGACTTGCTGTCCAGCATGATCATGTCGCTAACCACAATCTCGGTGCTGTAGCGATCTTGACCGTTTTGATCCTGCCACTTGCGCGTCTGTAACTTTCCAGAGACGTGCAGCTTTGAGCCTTTAGTGACGTACTGCTGGATAATTTCGGCGGTCTTGTTGAACGCCACCAGTCGCACCCACTCGGTCTTTTCCTGCACCTGCCCGCTCTGCTTGTCGCGCCACTTCTCGCTAACAGCCAAGCTAAGGTTGGCAACCGGCGTACCTCCGGGCGTAAAGCGCACCTCGGGATCCTGACCAACATTTCCGATGAATCTGCATTCGTTTAATCCGCGAGCCATATAGCCTCCTGCATTAAAAAGCCCCTGCGTGAGGGGCTTAGTAGTTGATCGTGACGCCGGGCACCTTACCTTGGGCTATCAGCGTGATGGCATCCTTGGCGCAATGCTCTTGCATACCTCCGTTAATCATGGCCTGCATGGCTGCTTGGTTAATGCGGCGGCGATGCTCAACGTCGGCTTGGCGACGCTCGGCCTCTTCGCGCTGGCGGCGCTCGGCGTCTAGCCGTGCCTGCTCCTGGCGCTGCTGTTCAGCGATACGCTCGCGCTCCTTGCGGTCGTACTCCTCTTTAGCTCGCTGTTCGGCAAGCTCTGCGTCACGCTTGGCCATGGCGATAGCTTCTTGATGCTCGCGCTCTTTCCGCTCAGCTTCGGCTTTTGCCTCCTGCTCGCGCCGTGCTGCCGCTTCACGCTCGGCCTGGGCTTTCTCTTCTGCTTCACGCCGTGCACGCTCTTCGGCTTCGCGGGCAATGCGCTCCTCGCGCTCTTTCTGCTCGCGTGCCGCCGCCTCCTGACGAAGGCGCTCAAGCTCGGCTTGTTCAGCTTCGTATTTCTGGCGACGCTCAAGAGCTGCTTTTAAGGTGGCAAGGCTCGCTGCTTTAACGCGGTGTGCTTCGGCTTCGAACTCCTCCCATTCGATGCCAATCTCGATAGCTTCAACGTGTGCGATGGTCGCCGACAGGGTGCTGGCATCTTCGTCATCCAACTCCTCTGCGAATCGCTGCATTACCTCGATGCCGGTCTTATGCTTAGCAATCCGCGCCTCCTCTGCCGCCTCCCATTCATTCAGCGGCCCGCGAGCCTCATCACGCCACGCATCCAGCTGATCACGCCAACGCTTGCGCTCTGCGTCGATGGTCTTGGGCAGCTGCTTTAGCTCGGCCACTAGCTCCTTGCCGATGTTGTCGATAGCCGTCTTGCTACGGGCAATCTTGTGGGCCATCGAGGCGTAGGCCTTGCGGCCGGTCGCGGTATCCAGCGGCGGCGGCTCAGCCAGGAACGCATCAAGCTCCTGCCGGATGGTTTGCAGGTAGGGATCGAGCCCTTTATCACCCTTGAAAACGTCAAGTGCCGTCTCTTTGGACGGCACCGTGATCAGATCAGTCGATTCTTTTTCGGCTACTTCGGTCATGCTGTTCTCCTAGGCGGCTTCGGCACGCAGGGTGGATTCGTAATGGATAACCAGGGACTTAAATTCCAGAAGGTCTGCTTCAAGCTCAGAGATGTAATTGTCCTGGCGGTCGAAGTGACGCCACCAAAGCTGCTTGCCAGCAGGCTCAAGTGCTGGGCAGTACAAACCGATGTGCCACCAGCTGCGTTTCGTCAACCACATGCCGCCTTGCACCTGATCAACGACCGTGGTGATGTCGCCATCGATATGAAACGCGCGCAGCTTCTCCGGCGCGATAAAGCACTTGTACTCACAGCCGCCGTCAGGATCGACAAGGCCGTCAGCCGAAGCACCAAACCAGCCGTCGTCGCTGGTCACGAACCCGGCTTTTTGCACAAACAGACCGGACTGCATCTCATGCTCCATGCGAGCTTCTGGCTCTAGGTCGTTGCCGCGCTTCATCTGCCACGTCTGAAAGCCTTCGTCCAGCGGCTCGCCGCTAATACGCTCAATGGCTAGGCGAAAAGCGTAGTTGCGTGCAGCTTCTGAAAAGTCGCCTACCTTCTCGCCCAGCAGGGCGCGACGCACCGCGTCAGCTTTGGGCGCCGCTTTGTAACCTGCCTTTTGCATAGCCACTGCTTCGCTATGGCCAGCGCGTACCGCGTCGACGTACGCTTGCTGCTTGGGGTCTAAGCCACCGGTTCGGCTGCGCGCTATTTCGAACATGCTGGCCGTGATGCAGCCAGCGCGGGCGCGGTGCCATTCCTCGCTGCCTTGGTTGCAGTTGATGATCTTCACTGAACCTCTCCCTCGTAAACGTTCGCCTGACTGGATTTAATGGCATCGCCGCGAGCTTGCACCGCATCCTTGAATACCGGGTGAGCGGCTTTGTCTTTCGCTTCATTGATTCGCCTGATGCCTTCCTTCCAAACTTCTGCAAGCGCCTCTTCACTACCTGCATTTTCGACGCTTGCTAACAGCTCAGTGAGAAGAGCGGAGTCGCCCTGAACTGCTTGCGGGCTTTGCTCTTGGGCCAACCCTTCGCCGCTGTCGGTATTCAGGTAGTGAATGGCTTGATCAAGCCGTTCAGTTTTGGGCCAGTACTTATAGGCCCGTTTAACCACCGTCTTTTTAGCCATCTCCCCATAGTCGGTTTTCCAGGGCGATGATTTGCCGGAGCGGTACGACTGCGAGCGCTGCATGATCGAATCGATATCAGCACGGCTCATGGTGGTGGTTAGGTAGTCGCCGTCGGCCGTCTTGACCACCACGTAAGCGCCCACTATGTCGCCGCGCTCAGGGTGAAAGGGGTTGAACTTGTGAAGTGGTGCACGATCGATGCCGCTTAGCTCGAAGTGATCGGCTGCGTGCACTAGCTCGGCCTGCGCCCAACGAATAGAGCCCGTACTGGTGGCTAAATCCACCAGTCCCATGTAGCTGATGTCCAGACAAACGCGGCCGTCGCGCGGCACTAGATACGCCTGTTTTTTGGCTGGGTTCAGGCTTATGCCAATAGATGCGATGTTGTTCACCGCATTGACGACCGACTGACGATTGCCCATCGCAATTTTTGCGAGGAAGTCGTTGTTCTCCATTGCCTGAATGGCGAAACCCGCCTCGCGGTCGAAGTTGATGTTTGGCTCGCACAGCACGGCGGCAAACGCGTCGCGCTGGTTGTAGATGTCCTGCGCTATTGTTGCAATGGCATTGCTCATATAGACTCCTGGTTGATCTTCTCGACGTTGATCTGGCCCGCTACCTGTTCGCCCAGGAGCGGGCTTTTTAGTTGGTGGGCGATGTGAAATAAGGTCGCCAGTGCGTGTAAGGGGCTTCGACGCTAGGGCCCTGGCTGCCGGGAGGCGCTACGCACTCAAAATGCTCGCGGTTTTCGTGGTGGTTGTACCAGCAATCGTTTTCCGAATCGAAGAAGTCCACGTCGATTCGAATGTCGTCGGGGTAGTCGCCTGATTGCGGCGGCGAATACAGGAATACCAGCTCGTCCTTGGGCGCCGTCTCAATCGGCTGCCACCCCGCCAGCAGCGCCTTCAGCTCGTCTTCCTCGGCAGCATTGAATCGGCTGCCGCCTTTACCCACCAGGTAAACCATGCCGACGCCATCGAAGAAGCGCGGCGGGCCGGTGATTTTCCAGTTGCTCATACCTCACCCCGCTGGCGTTTCTCGCTCCACGCTTTAATCAGGCTGCGAACGACGATGCTGTCAGCCTCTTGCAGCAGGTAGTCGTAAAGCTCTTGCTCCTGTTCGTCTGCGCGCATCCACGCAACAAACTCGTCAGCGGCCCACGCTTCGCCATCGTCCAGCGCTTGCTCTGGCGTGGGCGCTTGGTCGGGGTCGAATTGCGGGAAGCGGACGGCGTTCTGATCGGGTACTGCATAAGCCATGTTCATGGGGTTCTCCTTAATCAGCTGGCCGCATGCCAGGGCAAATCTCGGCAGCGTTGCCTCTAAAATCGGGGTGTCCGGTACGGTGGTGCGGGTCAATGCCCCGCGCTTCCTCTGCTTTCCATACCGCCACTTCCTGGCAGTATTTGCGGTGCATCCGCTCGTCATCGGATGCGTCCAGATTGCTGGCCACAATCATGCTGCCGATGATGGCGGCCAGCGCGATGAGGCTAAGGGTTCGTGTTGGCATTTCGCGTTACCTTGTAGATGAGATGGAAGGGAAGCTCGAAACGCCGTGCCGCTTTCTTGGCTTGGCTTCGGCTACAAAAAAGCCCCAAGTGGGGCAGTGGGGTAATGATGTGTCCGCGCTGTTTGCGGAGGATGAAGGCCGACCTCATGTAACCAGCTCCTTGGGCACCTCTACTTCTGGCCCTAGCTCGCTAGAAACAATCGCTCGCATGCACGCGATAAGCATGGTCGGCCCGCTGCCGTCGTAGTCGTCTAGCGGCCTTTGGTTCTTGATGGCATAGGCTTGATAACCACAATCGGCAAAGCACTCTTCCTCGCTATCAACGATTACGGTTACCTTTTCAACAATCAGTGGCCCGCCCTGCGCCCAGTCGATTGAAGGATTCCACCCGTTTATTGATGCAAGCGGGCCTCCGCAGTATTTCTCATGGCGCCACTTTTCAGCGTGAACCAGACCAGCCACCGCCCAATCCAGCGCAACACCCTCTAGCTCGCTGACCGCTACCTTCACAAGCTCACTCATTCCCAGATCTCCCTTAGCTCGCGCTCTAAGCGCAGGTCGGCTAGTCGCTGGTCTATTTGCCTGCGCAACCGGTACTCTTCGCCGTCTTTGGTGCGCTGGCGGGACGTGGCGGCGCTGACGCGGTTTAGTGAAAGGGGGACTGTGTGCTTTGGTTTAGCCATAAACACCTCTCATAGAATTGGGCGCGCTGCCTCATCGGCTCTCGCAGTGCCAGTGCAGTGGGTCGGCAAAGGGGAAGCAGCGCGGGCATGGCGACTCAGCAAGAGGCCATGCCAACTGGTAAGGATTTCTTGTGAGTTGCCGAAATGGGGTGATGCAGTGGTCGGCGCTGATCTCCGAACGAGCCTGTTAACGGGTAACCCGAAAGGCGTCCCAATCGGTATTAATCGGCTCTCTTCACCCGCTTAGCCCAGCAGCTATGGGCGTTCACTGCATCGAAATACTGCCTGGGCCTTCCCGTCGCTATCCGTGGCAGCGGGCAAGCAGTATTCCGATGGCCCTTGGTATTCTCGGCGCCAAGGGCGGCGCTCTGGGCCCCACTACGCAGGTGGCGAGTCTTGCTCTTTGGAAACCACCTTGGCGATATCCTTCATGATCTTCCGCCGCGCTTTCTCAGCGACGCTTGCGGGTATGTAGCTGGCAATGTAAAGGCCCGTCACCGCGTCGCAGTGGCGCTGCAGTCGCTCGGCGTCTTTATCGTCAATAACGCCGCCCTGGTCTTTGACCTGCTCTTTCAGCGGTGGCGACAAAGCGCCCATCGCTATCTGCAAGTTTCGTTCGCTCATAACGCTCTCCTGTGTAATTCGTGAAGGGTGGCCGGTGTGCACACCAGCGGCGGATAGCATTGCCGTCCGTTACTCCCAGCATTCCCGCTTAGATAGCGGGCGCTTGCACCCTTCCGAATGCCCACTCAGAGAATGGGCTGGTGGCACTCTCGCAGTTCCCGCGCCTTCTCAACCGCTTGCGATGGCAGTCAATCCGGTGGTTTCGTCGTTTGGGCTTGAGCTTCCGTCCAGCCTTGCTTAATCGCTTTGCAGGCTTTCACTCGGTATATACAACGCTAGACGTACAGCTCTGTGCCCTGGCTGGTTAGTGGCACATCTAGCGAGGATGGCGATGGATGGTCAGCCCGCACACCCGAAGGTCACGGCACGCACCGCCTCAACTTGCTCTTGCCGGTACTGACCCCGGCGTGGTCTTTATCCAACGTGGGCTCGCTACGCCCTGGTGCCAACCGCTGCCCCACGTCTGTTAGGGGCCGCCCCGCTTGGGTATCGCTGGAATCACCTAGCCTGTAGGTGGATGCATTGGCCCAAGCACCGGGGGATCGCAAATTGTGTAAAGAGCCATGGCCGGGCTGTCTGTTTCGCTGTGCGTCAGTGCCGCTGCCATGACTCAAATGTAAGCCATACTTACCTAAGTCGTCAACACAAAAGTAAGCATAGCTTTCAATTTAAAGGTAAGTCATTGTTTCAATACGCACAAAAAAACCCGCTCAATGGCGGGCTTGGTTAGCTGTGCTTATTTTGAGGGGGTTTTACTGCCTTCGGAGGGTCATTTGCGCCATGACCACACCAATGATTCGGCAATCCTCGGTGAAGTCCATGTATTGCTCTCGCCAATCCTTGTTGAGCACCTTGAGCATCGGGCCTACACCTGGCTCGATTATGTAGCGTTTGAACGTTGCCTCTGCCCCGCCGTGCTGCTCACACTGAACGACCACGTCATCACCTGAGACAGGCTCAACGTCAGGATCGACAAAGATCAGCGTGCCCGGCGGGTACACTTCGATCATTGATTCACCGCGCACACGTAGCCCAAACGCTCTTGGGCCACAGGTCGGCGGCGCCGGATAGTATTCGAGATCATCACCCACTGGGCAAAATGGCTCCGTCCATGCTCCGGCCTGCACCCAGCTGATCAACGGCACTTGGCCTCGCATCTTGGGGGCCTCGTCAAATTCGTCCGTCTTGACGCCTGAGCCAGTAAAGAAATAGATCAGCGGCTTGCTCGTCGCGGTTGCTACGTTGCGCAGATTCTCCGCTGAGGGACTGGTTCGCCCTTTTTCCCACTGGGCTACAGCCGGACGGGAAACGCCCAGCACAGCGGCCAGTTGCTGTTGTGTAAGACCCGCCTCTTTTCTGGCTCGCGTTATTCGCTGCCCTACCTTCTCGTCTTCGGTCATGCCTTCACCAATAGGCGTGTAATTGCCTCTCAGTCTGAAAGCATCGCTTACATCTGGCAACGGAAGAATGCCTTGCCCGATTGGGTAAGTATGGCTTACACTTTGACCAATTACGTTAAGCATGGATTTCCCTATGACCCCGGAACAAGCAATGCAAGAGGCGCTTCGCCTAGCTGGCGGCCCGGTTGCTCTCTCCCGATCCATCGGGATCAGCTCCCAGGCCATCTCCCAATGGAAGGTCGTTCCGGCAGCTCGGGTTATGGCTGTTGTGAAAGCCACCAAAGGAAAGATCAAGGCTAGCCAATTGCGTCCTGACGTGTTCGGCGCTGTTGCCGCCTAACCACTGAAACAATGGTAACCCGCTCTAGCGATACGGGTTAGACCAAAAACCAAGCGAGTTTGGTACATGGATAAATACACAGAAGGTTTACGCGAAGCCGCTTTTGAATATGGCATCAAGCGTCTAGCCCATGAGCTCGATATGAGCGAAGACCGGCTCTACAAGAAGCTGAACCCCGACGGCCCGGTATCGCTGACCCTGGCCGACTTCTTCCGCATCAACCGGATTCTGAAAGACACGCGCTGCATTGATCGCGCGCTGGAAGACCTCGGCATGGTGGCCACGCCGATCAGCCAGGACGCGGACGCATTCGAGGGCGAGATTCGCGAACTGCTACTCGATCAGCACGAGCAAGCCGCCCGCTTTGTCGCCGCCGTTCGTGAGGCGAAGCGCGATGGCGTTATCAGCAGCGATGAATTGGAGGAGATCAAGCGTCAACGCCATGAACTGGCGGTGTTCGGCAACACGGTCATGAGCCGCATCGAGTCGATGCACAAAAACGGGAAGGCCGCCCTGGCGGCGGTCAAGTAATGAAAAAGCCCACCAATTCGCTGGGGAGCGTGGCGGGCCTAATCAACTAACTAAAGATGGTGAAGACATTATGGCTACTGAATATGGATTTGTCTACGTTCTTGCCAACCCTGCTATGCCAGGGCTCTACAAGATCGGCTTTACGACTCAATCGGTGCAAGTGCGCATCTCCGACCTTTCGCGCGGCACCTCAGTGCCAGCAGCCTTCTATAAGGTGCTGGATATCACTACCTACAATCCTGCCGCTGTGGAGCGTGATGTTCATCTGATCCTTCGTGACGCTAGGAGCAATGCCCGCCGCGAGTTCTTTCAATTTACCAGCGACACAGAGGCGGCGGCGTCTGTTCTGGTAGCTGCTGGCCAGTCTGGGTTCTATCAGCCCGTCACTGATAACCGTGCTGGTGATGCGCTATATGCGAAGCCTGAGCCGGTGAAGGAAATATCAGAGCAAGAGATGAAGCTTCGCCAAATTCGAGCAAAGCATTACATAGCTCATTTTCGCGCGATCCTGGATGGCGAGGTGACCTATGAGTAACCTCGCCTACCTTCCGGGCCATGAGCCTGAACAGGTGCCCGCAGAGCCGCCAAGGGGCCCTCAATTGGAAAACGGCTATGTACGCATCAGTCATGAGGTAATGCGCGCGCTTGGCCGCGCTAGGCTGCGTGGCTCCGAATACCCCATCGTCCTATTCATCATTGATGAAACATGGGGGTGGCACGTAAAGCATAAGGTGCTTCGCACTAGCTACATCTCTAATGGTCTTGGAATACCTGCAACAAGCGTCTCTGAAGCGGTTGCGGAGCTTCTTCGCCGCCGTGTTCTTTACCGTGTTGGCGATAGCCAGGGCCCTATTGGTTTCAATAAAAATTATGACCAATGGCAGAGCAAATCAAGCGCATCTAAAAGGGTTAAGCGAGCCAATCAAGAATCGGGAATGATTCACCATAATGCCGAACAACTTGTTCACGATAATGGCGAACAAACCATTCACCAAAACCGTGAATCTAATAAAGATAGGAAAGATAGGAAAGATATTAACCCCTTGTCGGACTCGTCCGACGAGCAGGTGTCGAACGAGCTTGAATCTCTATTCGATGAGTTTTGGCAAGCAGGCCTGCCGAAGGACGGCAAGAAACCAGCCAAGCAGAAATTCATTGCGTTGCTGAAAAAACAGAGCGACCCGGCAGCGTTCACTGCTCGCCTTATCGACGACATCCGCACTCGCCTGGATGCTGCCGTTCCTGGCTTCGCAAAACTTCACCCCAAGACCTACCTGAGCCAACAGCGCTGGGAAGACGAACTCCCTGAGCGCTGCCCGCACGCTGCCATCATCGAGGCATGGAATGCCGAGATGCCCGCGCACATCGAGAAGGTTAGCCCTGAAGATTGGACGCCCGACAGCCATGGATTCCAGGCGCTGGCTAACGCTTGGCACAACTTCAAAACCAAGCCGCGCTCCAGCACTGGCAAGCCCGTGTTCACCCAAGAACCTGAAGGCATTGAGTTCTACCGCGAAGTCTTCCGTCGCCTAGCGGCTGTAGACCGCATTCACCGTGAAGAATCAGCGCGTTGGTGCCGCCTTTCCTGGGCAGTCAAGCAGCAGGAGACGATCAAGATTTTCAAGGGAGAGGTCGCATGATTTACAGCTATGAGGCAGAAGCGAGCGTCATCGGAGCTTGCATTCTCGATCCTGCGCAAATCGACATCGTGTCTGACTTTGTAACGCTAGAAGACTTCTACGTGGAGCACCACCGAGCGATGTGGTCAGGGTTGCAGCAGTTGGCACTGAACAACGAGGTTGACCCGGTATCGCTGCACGAGCTGGTCAGTGACTATTCAGAGCAATATGGCGGGCTTCAAGGCTTGTGCGAAATGGCCCGATCAACGCCGAGCATTGAAAACGCCAAAGCGTACGCAGCCGCTGTTCGCGACAAGGCTTTGCGGCGCCGCCTGAGCATTCACTTAGCTGAGATTACCGAGCAGGTTGGCAGTCACCACACCAGCTTGACTGACCTGATCGATAAGGCGCAGGCCAAGCTTGCGAGCGTTATTGGTCAGCGCGCAGGCACCGTGCAGCCTGTGCAGAGCTGGCTTTCGAGCTGGGTTGATGAGCTGGATGCCCGATTCAACGGGCAGGTCGACCCCATGGGGCTGTTGTTCAACATACCCGAGCTCGATGCAAAAACCAGCGGCATGCACCCCGAAGACCTCATTGTGCTGGGCGGCGAATCCGGTATGGGCAAGACCGTGGTGGCCGCTCACATTCTTGACAGCGTTTGTCTACGGCAAAAGAAACCGGCTCTCATGTTTCAGCTAGAAATGCGCAAAGAGCAGGTATTCAACCGTGTCATGGGCTCATACACCGGCGTAAAGCTGGATGCCTTAAAAAACCCTCGGCGCTTCATGAATGACGAGGGTTGGAACAAGGTCACTGCGGGCGTAGCAGCGGCCAAAGACGCGGGCCTAGTTATTGATGACCGCCCTGGGCTCACGCCTTCCCAAATGCGCGCCGCCGCGAAGCGCTGGAAAGAGCATTACGGTGAATTGGGCTGCGTGATTATTGATCATGCGGGCATTGTGCAGCCGGACGACAAGTCCATCCCGCGTGAACAGCAGATGGCCGAAGTATCCAAGGCGGCCAAGATTCTTGCCAAAGAGCTTGGCTGCCCGGTCATTCTCCTGGCGCAAATCAACCGTGAGAACACCAAGCGCAGCGATAAGCGTCCGGTCATGTCCGACCTGCGGGAATCGGCATCTCTCGAGCACAACGCCGACATGATCCTGTTCATCTACCGCGAAGCGAAGCACAACCCGGATTGCGAATACCCCGGCGTTGCTGAGCTGATCGTGGCCAAGCAGCGTGATGGCGAGGTCGGCACTGTTCGCGTTGTGTGCGACTTGAGCCGATCCCAGTTGAAGCCAGCGACTGCCGAGAACATCGCCGACTATCACCGCGAGTTTCCGCGTCAAAACTCCGCGCCCACGCAAGCCGACAAGTTCGCCGTATAGGGGGTGATGTATGTCTTTATCCATCAAACAACGCGCCCAGCTCCGCGCCAAAGGGATCGTCGTTCGCATTGAGTACGGCAACGGCAGCGTCAAGTGCTCAACGCCCCAGGGTGAGCGGTACTTTGCTGCCGGTGATTTAGCACAAATCGCGAAGACTGGGTTTTTCGATAAGGTAATGGCATGGATGAGAGGTGTAGCATGAGCTTAGATTCATTAAAAAAAGAACCCTTCGAATCATCTCTATCCGCCAAGGACTATAATTCAGGAAAAAGCGCCCGAAATGTAGGTGAAATATTTAAGACTAGCGACGGCAGCTATTGCAAAGTACTTGGGCGTGAAAGTACTAGAAAGGTTTTAATAACTTTTATAGGTGAAAATGGTGGAGCAGAGGCTTTTGTAGGTGCAGATAAATTAAAAAGCGGTAGCGTTAAAAACCCCCTAGCTCCTTCAGTATTTGGGGTGGGATATCTCGGGCTTAGTGGGCGCGGGAAGTTAACCGACAAGGCGGCGTATGTAACATGGAAAAGCATGATTCAGCGCGGCTATAGCCCAGCATATCTCAGGAGCAGACCTACATACAGGGGCGTTACAGTTTGCGATGAATGGAAAGATTTTAGCTGCTTTGTAGAGTGGTACGAAAATGCAGATAACGCAGGGAGAGCAGGTTTTGAGCTTGATAAAGATATAACTAGCCCGGGCGAGCGACAATACAACCCTAATACGGCTAGCTTTATCCCGTATGAAATAAATTCCCTATTCGTTGGCTGTAGCCGTCGCGTTTCTGGAGCTGGCTTGCCTGCAGGCGTATATCAGAATAGGAAAGGCTATAAAGCAGTTATTGCACGATACGGAAATTATGAATATCTCGGCGCATTCAAGACGGCAGAAGAGGCGTTCTTGGAATATAAATCTGCCCGTGAAGAGTACGTGCTTAATGTAGCAAAAGAGCATGCCAATGACTTAAAAGATAAAACGCTTAATTCCCTGCTTAGCTTTAAGCAGCATAAACACCATATTGAATTAGCTGGCGTGAAGATACCTTGCACCGCATGGATGAATCAGGGGGTGGCGTCATGAGGATTGAAATCAACAGCAGCGAAAACGTTGAGTTGGTGTGCAACGGCAAGCTGATCGCTGAGTTCAGTGCGGGCGCTGTAGTCGATGCCTCATATCACGAAGCAGAGATTAAGCAGGCAAGAGTGGCACTTGTGTTAGCCAAGAACATGGCGAAGGTCACCGACTGGGTAGCATTCGTTGATGGCGTGAATAACGTGCTGCGAGAGCATTCGTATAGCGGTGGCGGCGTGCCGGGATTCGTGGCGCCTGCCGACCCCAAAGCACGCGGCGAGCAAATCACTGCCTATCGCGATAACTGGAGCATCGGGGAGATGGTGCGCAAGTACATAAGCGAGGATCAGCTTGATCTTTTCGGGGAGGTCGCATGAACACATCTATCCGCTGGGATCGCCTCACCGCATTCATGGGGGTGCGTCATGCGGCTAACTAAATACGACAAACCAATGACGGCAGCGCTATCTCAGCCAGAGCCCTTGCCTGGAAGCAGAAGCCGCCCGTCGATACTCAACAACGCAGATTACGTTGCCGACCTGAAAGAGAAAACCAGGGGCAAGATAGTGGCTGCTAAATGGGGCGTGGCAATTAACACGGTCTGGCAGCACCGCTCGATTCTACGCAAGCGGGGTGAGCTATGAAGCCGATTGAGCCGGGGTGTTTGGTGATGGTTGTCGGTAACGCTTACGCAGGATTCACCACGACAGCCGTTGAATACTTCCCCACCGGAAGCATGGAGCCGTTCGGATTTGAGCTTGAAGAGCCCTGCTGGCGACTGGCTGATTATCCAGCCGACTTTGAGGGCAAGTGGCTGCCTGATATTTGCGCTGAACGCTATTTAATCCGCATTGACGGCGGTGGTGTTGAGTCGTTTCAAGAAGAGCAAGCGCGGGAGGAGGAGCATGGGTAAGCCAGCGAACAAGCCGTTCGTCAGTCGCGCTGCCAGCCTACAGGAAGCAATGGCGGCTATTTCCAAGCTACCCCGCGTACTGACCGACGCCATCCAACTATGGGGCGACGTTGAGATCATCGTTCAAAAGCGTCAGGTAAAGCGGAGCGTTGATCAGAACAAGCTCCAACGCAAGTGGCTGCTAGAGGCAGAGGCCCAAGGCGACCAGACCGCCGAGGAGTATCGCGGTTTCTGCAAGCTGCACTTCGCCGTGCCGATACTGCGCTGGGAGCTTCCCGAATTCAAAGAGAAGTACGACCGCATCGTTAAGCCGCTGCCGTATGAGGCCAAGCTGGAGTTGATGCAGGAGCCGTTGGACTTCCCTTGCACGCGCCTTATGACTAAAGAGCAAAAGTCGCGCTACCTCGATGCGATTTACCAGCACTTCACCGGCCTGGGTATGCGCCTGACTGATCCCGGCCTAAAGGGCATTAATCCGCAGGAATACAGGGAGGTGGCTTGATGCTCAAAGCAACCCGCATCGAATCCAAGCATATCCGCAACGCTGCCCGGGGTGAGCAGTGCACGCTCGGCATCATCGGCGTCTGCAACGGCAATCCTGAGACGACCGTATTGGCCCACCTGCCGGATGAATCGCATGGCATGAGCCGTAAGAGCGACGATATTTCCGCAGTGTTCGCTTGCCATGCCTGTCATGACTGCATTGATGGCCGAGCCAAATGGCCGCACGGCGACGCCGGACCGCGCGACTGGTATATGCGTCGCGCTCAGACGCGGACGCTTCGCCGCCTGATCGAGCTGGGCGTGGTAACTATCAAAGGAGTGAAGCTATGACCTCTCTATGGACCATCCCCGCCCTACTCTCGATTGGCGCCGTGGTACTGATCGCGTTCACGGCGTTCATTTTCAAAGGCCTGGATGACCAGGGTGAGCCACTGGAGGACGAGCAGTGAGGATATTCATCCCCTTCTACGGCCCAAGCACCAACGAGATTTACTCCGGCGTTCACTGGTCGGTTCGCAAGCGCGCCAAGGATGGTGCGCTTAAAGCGGTTAAGGCCGTGGTTCGTCAGCTCGATATCGACATACCGATATCGACCCGCGTTGACCTTGTATTCACGCCACAGCTCGGCAAGGGCGTCCGCAGGCGCGACACCAGCAACAACAGCATGACGGCCAAGCTGGTCGAGGATGCGCTAGTGAAGGCCAACGTGCTGCATGACGACACCGACGAATACGTGCGCAACGTCACCAATACGCCCGCGCTGATTGATCGCAAGGGTGATACCGGCGTTTGGGTCGAGATCATTCCGGTAAGCGAGGTAGCGGCATGAGGCAAAAATCAGCCCTGATCGTCTTCGGCGTTGTCACCGTGGCCCTGCTGGCGTTGGGCGCTGCGTCCGGCGTCATCATCTGGGTCGAGTGCCGCGATGCCGGGCATAGCGCGTTGTACTGCATGAGGATGGTGACGCGATGAAGTGGAAACAGAAAACCGTCAACAACGACCGCTGCATCGTCTCCGATTGCGGCCAGTACCAGATAAGCAAGTTCACCTGCGGCGGCGTTGATCTGTTTTTGATCTATCACGGCGGCCACGAGATTGGTGAGGCGCGGGATGGCAACGAGGCGCGGCGCATTGCAGAGCAACACAAAGCTAAGGGGGTGGCATGAAAGCGACAGTCAGAACAGAGCGTTACTACGACATCGAGATCGGCGGCGTGATGAAGGAAGGCTGGCGGGAAGTGTCGAGCTGGAATGGCCTGCAGGAGCTGGAGCGCAAAGGCCAAAAGCTGATCGTTGCTACTGAGGATCATGGTTTGTTATTCGGCATATTGGGCCCCGCAATTGGCAAAAGCAAAGAGTCTGCGCTGAAAGTGGTTTCCGCTAGCCCAGGGCTTCATGAATGGCTGCGTAGTGAGGTGAAGGCATGAAGTATCTAGCGAATAATCCACGCGAGGCATGGGCAATGGCCTTCGAATCCGGCATTCGCACCCAGGCAATGGTTGATTTGGCTGAGATGCAGCAAGCGCAGCCCAAGCGAGGGCGAAAAGCGAAAGGCCCCGTTGCCCCGGCGCAAGAAACGCGGGTCAACAAGGGCGGCGCAGGCGCAGCGCATGGCATCGAATACATAGCTGTTTACTCAGCCATCAAGCGCATGGAGCATGATTCTCCCCTGCTGGCTGCCGTAGGGCATTGGCTATCACTCGCCGACACTGGCGCTGCCAACCAGTACCTGGACGACGTGGCCGAGGCTATTTTGGTGAGCTACATCGCCAAGACTCCAGAATGGTATAGCTACCGCAGCGCTCGAAAAGAGCGTGTAGAGGCGCTAATTCAGGCCCGCATGATGCAGGATCGAAACGATATGGATGGTAGTCGCCCACTCTGGCAGCCAAAGGAAGTGTGTTTTTACTGCCGGGAGTTTATGGGTGTGAAGATCGTTTCCACTAACTGGAAGCAAGACGGCTGGGATAAAACATGGTCCATCATTGGCGACATTATCGCAGGCCTGGAGAACGAAGCTATGAAGCCAATTTGCAAAGTTATTAGGCAAACCAACCGATTATACCGCGAGGCGGCTTAAATAGTCCTTGACCACCAAATAATGATCGTTTACGCTTCAATTCACTACGCTGGACAAGTTGCGCTTCACCAGCACCTTTTCAAGGCCTCGCTATTGTGCGGGGCTTTTTGCTGGCTTGACTTGGGTGGCTTAGTTATCTAATCTGACCAAGGGTGCCGAACAGGCGACTCAGAAAACTGTATGGCTAAAGCTGTGCTTGCTGCCGAACAGGCAGCTTAGAAATACTAACGCACGCCTTAGCATTATCTGCCGAACAGGCAGCAAAAAGCCCGCCAAGCGCGGGCTTTTTCGTGCTTAGCGTTCCGTCGCGGCTTTGAAAATCGTGGCGTATTGCTTGGCCTCTCGCCATGCCTTCGTGCCTTTTTCCGTGGGTAGCCCCTGGCGGTTGACCCACTCGCCGTAGGTTTCTGCTATTTCCGCGACCTGCTGGCGTTCACTTGCTTTAATGTACGCTCCGTGCCTGAGCATCGTTTTGATGCGCAGGCAAAACTCTTTTTGATGCTCGGGCGGCTCGCGCATGATGATCATCTGTTTCGGCGCGGCGATGCGCTTTACCTCGGGCCTTGCGGCCCGGTCGGCGAGTTCGGCGCTGGCTTTTTGAATCAGCTCGATCAGCTCGGCATCGTTCATTGTCGACAGGTTCATACCTCTACCCCCATTTTTTGAACGGCCAGCCGGTGCAGCAGCAAATGCCACATGGCAAAGCTCATGTTCTGCCGTGATTTGGCCCCTTCCTGCGCGGTGTATTTGCGGAAGTTGCTGGCCGTGACGCCGATCAGCTCGGCGGCTTTGGCTCCGCTAATGCCGATGAAGCTGCCTACGCCGACGACGTGCCGGATCTCCCAGGCCGTGGGGGCGCGCCATTCGTCCACGTTGGTGGTGAGCACGTCGGCGGGCAGTAGGTCGGCTATCCAGCTGTGTTTCAATAATTCGTGCTTTTCGACCAGGGCGGCAAATTCACCCAGGGTGACGATCTGCGAATACTTGCCGCTTTCGTCTTTTAGCCAGTAGTCGAAGCGGTCATCGACGAGCCCCGGCGTCATGTCGGGCAGTACGCCCGCTGCATAGAATTTGCTGAGTGTTTGGCCGTGGCCGTCGGTCAGCCGAATCAGCGTGACGCGTTCGTGGTCTTCTTTCAGCTGGCGGCGCAGTGTTGACATGGCCTCTTCGGCGGCCTCGGCGACATCGCGCTGGGTGCGGGCCTCGGTGACGATCTCGGCGCTATAGCGGTGGTTATAGCTCACGCTGAAACGCTGGCGGTGTGGGCCTACCGCCCCCATGGGGGCGATAGTGAACGGGCCGATGGTGAAGTCTTGTTTTAGCATGTTGATTATGCTCCCTTCTCGGTGCGTTGCTCTTGCGTCTCGCAGTAGAAGCGCTGTAGGTATTTGAAGCCGTTGGACGGGTCGCCGTATGGGAACACTTTGCCCGCGCCGGTAACGGTGTAGGTGCGGGTCACGGTGGCGGCGGGGGTGGCTTTCATGCCGATGCGCAGCTGCCGCTTGTTCGGCTCGAACGCTTCAACGCTGAATGTTTCGGTGAAGGTATCGCCGATGTTGACGGTGCCTGCTTCGGCTTCAACGTAGCGGGTGTTGTTCTGTGCGATGCCAAAGGTCACGGTCATTTTTAGGTCGCTCCATGCTTGTTTCAGGGCTAGCTTGAAGGCCACCATGTAGTTGCCAACGGCAGCGGCGATGCGGCGAGCGATGCGGTGGGCGTTGTTAAAGAGGGCTTGCTTGTTCATGGTCGTCTCCTTAGAGGTTCAGGGCTGACGGTGTGCCGTCCTGATGTGTTTAATATAGCTCGATTCGAGCTATCAAGCAAGCGTTTTTGATAAATAATTCACCCATTATTTCGATTTTGCCGCCCTCCCCTTGGCGGCTTTTTATTTCTGAGGCATACCATGGCTTTCACCTTCCTGCGAGAAGTACCCCAGGAGGGTACGGCTACGTATACCCCGCAGCCGTTCATGCTGCCGTGGGGCGCCAAAGTCGATGACGCGTTCGTCGACAAGCTGTTTGAAATCTGCGAGCGCATGGGCTGGGGTCCCGATCTGGCCGATGACTTGATGGGCTGTATCGCCTTTGAGTCAGGCCGCACGTTCCAGCCTGACATTCGCAATGCGGCTGGTAGCGGCGCCACCGGGCTGATCCAGTTCATGCCCGCCACGGCCCGCGATCTCGGCACCACCACTGGCGACCTAGCCCGCATGACTGCCGTAGATCAGCTCGAATACGTTTACGCCTACTTCACCAAGTACGGCTGGCATCGCCGCGTGAAGACGCTGGAAGACATGTACATGGCCATCCTGATGCCCAAGTACATAAGCTCCCCGCTCGGCACCGTGCTATTCAACGATGGCACACGGGCGTACGCGCAGAACCGCGGACTCGACGCTGATCAGGATGGCCGCATCACCAAAGCTGAGGCCGCCGCCAAGGTTCGAGCCGTCTACCTGGAGGGATTCGCCCCCGGCAACGCCCGAGAGGTTTTCTATGTCACCTGACGCAATCTTCGCACTGATTCAGCTCCCGCTCGCAGGCTTAACCGCCATTCTCTACGGGCGCCAATACCGGCTGCATGGCCCCGTGCCATGTGTTCGGTATCGCCGCCGGGAATGGCTGCGCTCCCAGGTATGGCTGGCCATCGCTGCCGTCAGTTGCGGCATGGTGGCGTGGCGGCTGGGCACCATTTCCGATGTGGTAGCGCCTGATTACCGAGCGGCTGGCGGTATGGCCGTCCAGACGCTGTACCAACTTGTCGTACTCATAGCCTACGTAGCGCTGAGGGATCACCCCGGACACCAAAAATAAGGGGCGCCCAATGGCCGAACTATTGGCTCAGTTATGGGCGCTGGTGACTGCCCCGTTTCACGATCCGCGCGTTGCCGCCGCCGTGCCCGCGTTTGTCGTGTCATGGCTGATTGGCAACCGCAATACGGCGCTGGTCTGTTCTGTGATCGCGTTCTGCACGATCAACCTCATCATCTGGCTTTCCGCTATCCCGGCGAGCGGCGCTTATCAGCTTCCGGTTGAGGCTGCGGCGGGCGTTGGGGCCGGAATGGCACTGATGGGCGTTCACGGCATGCAGGACCGAGTTCAGCAAGTCAATTTCAAATCGATAGCGTCAAGTATCGCCGACGCAATACGGGGCAAGCGATGAAACGACTTTTCCGTAGCTACCCCGTGCCGCTTTGGGTCGTGGCGCTGATGCTAATGGCCACGACGATCATGGCGACCGGCTGGGCAGCGGCTCACCAGCGGCGGCTCGAGCACCGAGACTTCTACCTGGAGCGAATAGCGCAGCAGCAGCAAACCATCGAGGAGGCGCAGCGCGTAAGCGTCGGCCTGATGGCGGCGAACGCGATCATCATCGGCAGCTGGCAATACGAGAAACAGCGCGCCGACGAGAACGAGCATGACATGCACGTCGCCAACGGTCGGCTCGGGCCTCTACAGCGACAGGTCAACTCGCTGCGCGGAGACGTCGAGCGATTACGGAACAACTGGACCAGCGAGCTAGGAGTCAGCCCATGAAAGTGATCCCCGAATGGCGGGCCGGTCATCGCATGTGGTCAGTGCGCCTCGGCATCGCGGCTGCCCTACTCTATGGCCTGCAGCCCGTGTTGCCCCACTGGCAAGGCGTGTTACCGGAGTGGGCTTATGCCGTGTTGGCGTCCGTGGTAGCCATCGCTGGAGTCGTGGCCCGCCTGATTCCCCAGCAGCCTGTCGAGCAAGAGCGACAGCGGAGGAAGCCCAATGTTTAGCAATATATGGGCAAAGGTAACCGGCTTTCTGCTGATGATTATTGGTCTGCTCGGTGCCGCCCTGCTGTACACCAGCGGCCAGCGTGATCGAGCCAAAGAGGCAGCCAGTCGCGCCAAAGCAGAGGCCAAGAGCAAAAGCGCCGTGCTCGAGGCCGAGCGGGCTATTGATAGGGCCAGGGCTGAGGCCCGCAGAGAATCCCAAGAGGTGCAACGTGAAGCCGATCAACGCCCTGCTGATAATCGGCCTGATGGTGAGTTTCGCCGTTAGTGGCTGCGCCCGAACGGAATATATCGAGATCCACCCGCAGTGCACGCCGCCCCCAGAGCCAACTCTACCCGCCATCGACCGTGGCACTATGTGGGACGCGCTGGGTGACGACCGTTACCGCCAACTGGAGCGCTATATCAATGGTGTATGGGCGTTTTCAGATGAGCAGGGTGCGATGCTGGATTCGTTGTGCGAGTAGACGTCTGTCGGCCTGGGTGCGCGTTCGCTGGATTGTGGGCGCTTTCCTCCTGTCGGCGTACTGGCATCGCAAGTGAAAGCTGTACAAGAGCGTCGAATAATTAGACGAGCTCTTGAATAGGTGCGCTAAATCACGGGGCAAATAGTACGAATCCTCTACAAAGGTAACGACATGACCAAGAAGGCTGCCAAAGAGGCTGTCGCGCTGACGGCTCGGCAGTCTCGCTTTGTTGATGAGTATTTGATTGACCTGAATGCCAAGCAGGCCGCTATTCGTGCAGGCTACGCCGAGCGAAGCGCCGAGGTGACGGCTAGTAGGCTGTTAAGTAATGCTAAGGTCGCAGCCGCCATTCAGGAGCGCATGGGCGCGCGGTCTGAGCGCACCGATATCACTGCCGACAAGGTGCTGCAGCGCTGGTGGGAGATCGCCACCGCTGACGCCGCAGAGTTAACCCAGGTGCGTCGAGGGTGTTGCCGGTACTGCCATGGTGAAGACCATCTATTCCAATGGGTCGATGAGGCAGAGTTTGGACGCGCGGTGGCAAGCGCCGAGTTAGGGAAAGAGCTCAGCGATGATGGTGGGTATGGCTATCGAGACTTTCACCTCCCTCATCCGGATTGCCCTAAGTGCGGCGGCGAAGGCGTGCCACGCGTTTACGCCGAAGACACGCGAAAACTAACAGGCAGCGCGAAGCTTCTGTTCGCCGGGGTCAAGCAGACCAAAGACGGCCTTGAGGTCAAGATGCACGACCAGGGCAAGGCGCTCGAGAATGTAGCGCGACACCTAGGCATGTTTGCCGACACCGGCGTCGGCGATAAGAGCCGACCCATTCATGTCGAGATAGTGAACCCGCATGCCTCAAATTGAGCCCTCTTGTCCGCAGTTTGATTACATCACGGCGGAGGAGCCGTTTCCGGCAATGGTGGCAGGGTTTGGTGCAGGCAAAACCGAAGCGGCAGTGCTTCGGTCGATCATTGGAAAGCTGGCTTACCCTACGCTGAACCGTGGCTTCTACGAACCCACTTACGACCTGGTGCGCATGATCGCCTTCCCGCGCTTCGAGGAAGTGCTGACGCGGCTGGATATACCGTACAAGCTCTACAAGTCGCCGCTGAACTACATCAGCATCGAGGGTTACAGCAACATTTTCTTCCGGTCGATGGACGCTCCGCAGCGAATCATCGGTTACGAGCATGGCGATGCCGACGTTGACGAGCTGGACACGCTGAAAGCCAAGGACGCCGCCGAAGTCTGGCGCCGCATCTTGTCGCGTAATCGCCAAAAGAAACCTGACGGCAAACCGAACACGATTGGCACCACGACAACGCCCGAGGGATTCCGCTTCGTCTACCAGACGTGGAAGCAAAGCCCGCGCCCCGGCTACCGCATAATCCAGGCGCCGACGGAATCGAACCGTCACCTGCCGGAGGGTTACATTGACTCGCTACGGGCGATTTACCCCGAGGCATTGCTGCAAGCCTATCTCATGGGCGAGTTCGTCAACCTGACCAGCGGGACCGTCTACCACACGTTTAGCCGCCAGCTGAACAACAGCGATGCTGTAGAGCAGCGCGGCGAGCATCTTCACGTGGGCATGGACTTCAACGTCCAGGCCATGAGTGCTGTGATCCACGTTATACGCGACGGCGACCCGATTGCCGTGGGAGAGCTGACTGGCGTGCTGGACACGCCCGCCATGATCGACCTGCTCAAGGCCCGCTATCCCGATCACAAGTTGACGATCTACCCGGACGCTTCCGGCAAGGGGCGCAAGACGGTAGATGCCTCGACCAACGACCTGGCGCTACTCCGGCAAGCTGGCTTCTCGGTACAGGTCGACAATGCCAACCCGAGCGTGCGTGATCGCGTGCTTGCCATGTGCTCGGCGTTCAGCAATGCCAAGGGTGAGCGCCGCTATCGCGTCAACGTTAAGCGCTGCCCCGAGTACACGTCGTGCCTGGAGCAGCAGGCATACGACAAGCATGGCGCTCCCGATAAAACCCAAGGCCTTGATCACGCGCCGGACGCTGCGGGCTATTTCATTCACCGCATGTTCCCCATCCACAAGCCGAAAGTCGGCATGAAACGAATCGGAGGCCTCGGCTAACTATGGCGGTCACATCGCAAAACGATCAATATGCCGCCATGCTCGAGGAGTGGCAGGAAATGGAGGACGCCCTGATCGGGCCGCGCGCCATTTCCGCTGGCGGCACCACCTATTTGCCCAAGACCTCGGGAATGATTGAAGCCGAGTCGCTGGCAGCAACGGACAACAGCCCGCTATCGCCAGAACAGGCCAAGCAGCTCTACCTCGCCTACAAGCGCCGCGCCGAGTATCCGCTTTGGGTCAAGGACAGCCTGCGCACCATGGTCGGACTGGTATCGCGTCAGGAGCCTGAGATTCAGTTGCCGGAGCGCATGGCCGACTTGATCGATGAAGCGACCAGCGACGGATTCGGGCTCAAGCAGCTCTATTTGCGCATCGTATCCGCCCTGCTGACCAAGGGCCGCAAGCCCATGTTGGCCGAGTTCGACGATAACGGGCGGCCGTATATCGCCACCTACACCGCCGAGACTGCGCCAAACTGGCTCACGGCTGACGCAGGTGGCCGCCAAGACCTGACGCTTGTGGTGTTCAGCGAGCAGCGCCTGAAAGACGGTGCCGACGAGTTTAAGCCGGAATACGAGACAGTTTACCGGGTGCTCGACCTCGAGGAAGGCAGGCGTTACCGCGTTCGCATCCTGAATGATGCCGGGAACGAGATCGATCCCCCTGAATATCCGGGTCTCGTCGGCGGCAGTCAAAGCACGCCGTTGTCGTTCATCCCCGCCGTGTTTGCGGGCAGTACCGACAACAACGCTGATGTTGACGAGATTCCCCTGCAAACCATGGCCAAGGCTGCGCTGAAGTATTACCAGCTCAGCGCCGACTACTACGCCGCACTCCACTATACGGCGCACCCACAGCCGTGGATTAGCGGCATGGGTACAGACGACGATATCCGCGTCACCGGCCCGATGGCGGCCTGGATGCTGCCCAAGGATGCCCAGGCCGGTTATCTGGAGTTCCAGGGCGCAGGCATCGAGGCGCTGCGCAAGGCGATGCAGGATCAGCAAAACGCCGCCGCAGAGTCCGGCGCCAAGGTGATCGATATTGGCGGCCAAGAGTCGGGCGAAGCGCGCAAGGCTCGCCAGAATGACCAGTATTCCGCGCTCTACAGCGTGTGCGTCACCGCTGCCGAAGCCGTCGAGCAGATGCTGCGCTACATCGCTTACTGGATGGGCATGAAGGACGCCGAGGTGACCAAGCAGGTCATCTTTAAGGTAATCCCGAAATTCAGCAAAGAAGAAGTCGATGCCGCCATGCTCCAGGTCGTCTACAACATCGTTCAGTCAGATCGCGCTCCGAACGAAGTGCTATTCGAATCACTGCGTAAAGCAGGGCTGACGGATATGTCGGACCAGGAGCTCACCTCGCTGATGACAACAGGAGGCCTGCCATTGCCCGAAGGGGTTGATTGATGGACGAGATCGAGAGAGCCCAGCAAAAGGTATTCGATGCCATCCTGCGCAACGCGCTGGCCGTCGAGCGAAACAACCGCGGCTTAGTGGCGGACATGAACAGCGTCGTCGGCGAGGCGGGCCGCAAGCTAGGCATGGAACTGTTGGATCGCCTCGATAACTTGACGGCGGGCGATCTTCGCGCGTTGAGCCGATATCGTGCTGGCCAGCGCATGGACCGCCTGCCGACCCGCGTTCAAGGCGTCGTCAAATTCCTGGATGAATGGGCGGCAGCGCTCGGAGAATCGATAACCGCCACATGGCAGGAAGGTGCCGAGGAGTTCGCTGAGGCCGAGTCCGACTTCATCATCGACCTGTTGAAAGAAGCGCTGCAGGATGCGCCCACCGCCACGGTCAGCGCCAAGGCCATCTACCGGCTGGCGATGGATACGCCGACGATGGGCATCTTTATCGAAGATGCACTGAAAGAAGTTGGCGCCGACACCAAGGCCCGAGTGATTAGCCGGATCCGCGACGGCGTTAGCCAGGGGGAAACCAACGACCAGATAGTCCGGGCGCTGCGCGGCACCAAGTCGATGAACTATAGCGACGGCGTGCTGAAAACGACGCGGAATAACCTGCAGTCGCTGGTTCGCACCGGGCGCACGCACCTGGCCAACACGGCGTACGACGAAACCTATAAGTCTCTAGGCGTTGAAAAAGTAGTATTTGTTGCAACTATCGACGGACGAACCACCCTTAGGTGTTCATCTTTAGATTCGAGCACTTATGAGGTGGGAAGCAATTACCCAAGGCCTCCTCTGCACTTCGGTTGCCGAAGCGTAATAGCGCCTTATTTTGGCGGACGAATAGCAGGCAATCGACCATATGTGAAAGCTTTCAAGCCGATAAAGAATATCCCTAACGACAAGCGATCCGATGATATGGTGGGTCAAGTAAGGGCCTCTACAAGCATGAGTGATTTTTTAAAGAGGTCTGACAATTCGTCTTTCGCTCGCGAGTATTTTGGCGATACTAGATATCAACTTTTTAAAAGTGGGAAAATATCTATTAGCCAGATGATCAGAGCGGACGGAACGAGGTATAGCATTTCTGAATTGCGCCAAAGGCATGCTAAGGATTTCCGGGAAGTATTCGGAGACGCCTAATGCTATAATTTATGCTGCACGGCTAGACCGGCCAGTCGAAAAGCGTGAGTCTCGCGCCTGCCGTGCTCCCCAAGAGACAATCGAATAGGAGACATTCGATGATCCAAATCAAAGAGTATGACGGTAGCTTTTTCTCGAAGTATCTGAACTACGACCCCGAGACCGGATTTCTGGTATGGCGAAAAGACAGACCTCGCGGCGAAGCAGAGCCTCTTAATGTTTACAGGGCTTCTATAACTCGGTGGGGTGGAAAGGTTGCTGGGACCGTCAACAAAGCTAAAACGGCACAGCGCGGCTATATTCAAGTGAATATCGCAGGCTCTCTTTACTATGCACATAGGATCGCTGTAGCCATAACTCAAGGCTCTGTAAGGCCTGACCAAGAGGTTGACCATATAAATGGTGATTCTCTCGATAATCGGCTCCAAAACCTGCGCGTGGTTAATCGTCACAAAAACTGCATAAACGCTGCTCTAAGCTCCTCTAATAAGAGCGGCGTAGCGGGCGTATATTATTGCTCTACTTGGAATAAGTGGAGGGCCCAGGGGAATTATGAGGGCAAGCGCTACAGACTGGGCGTGTTCAAAACTATGGATGAGGCTATTGAAGCGCGAAACCTATGGCAAGCCTCGTTAGAAGGATTTACCGAGCGCCACGGAAAGGTTGATACGCTTCGCTAACCCCATGACACCCTGCGACGCTCAATTCCTCACGTGGTGGCAATGCTGGCAGCGACAACAGGCCGGTATTGGCACCGTTCACGACCTGATCATCATGAAGATGAATTGGGAGCTGAGCATGGCCATACAGCGCAAGCTCGGCGCGCTGGATGACTAGGGGCTTGATAAGGGTGATAGTTTAGAGTACGGTTTCTGCTAGATGTGGTTTTGGTGCCCGACCAAATCACCGACACCATTCAGCGCCCTGGCGTCTTGCCGGGGCGTTTTCGTTTCTAACCTTCGAAATCCTTGCATCATGCACTGCCCGCCATTGAGCGGGCATTTTCATATCAGCCCTGGCATTCGCCGGGGCTTTTTCGTAGCCGCAGCAGGAGAATGAAATGCAGACCATTAAACTGGTAGCCGCAGGCGAGTGTGAGCGCGTCTTTGAAGTCGATGGCGATGTCAGCATAGTGCGTAAAGGCGACGGCGACTATGCCGCAGAGTGCGCAAAGTTAGATAAGCAGCAAGAGGAACCGCCTCGTGCAATCCTTCAATACCGCACACGCGACAGCTATGGCTCGACCTATCACCGCTCGTTCATCTACGACGACGACCGTGCATGGATCATGAACGCCAACGGCAAGACCGTGGCGACGGTATAACCCCAATTTTTACTAACAGGCTGCCTTCGGGCAGCCTTTTTCATGCCCGGTTGCGCCGGGTGAATCAATAGGGGCTGCGCCCCGGAGGATGTATGACTCTCGAAGAACTGCTCGCACAATCCATTGAGGATGACGAGAAACGCCAGGAAGTACTGGACGCGATCAAGCAAGACCGTGCAGGTCTGGAAGCCAACAAGCAAAAGGTGCTGGACGACCTCAAGAAGCAGCAAGAGCGCGCTACAAAGATGGAAGGCACGCTACAGAGTCTACAGTCGGCTTTTGGTGACCGCACGCCTGACGATGTGAAGGCTATGATGGACCGCCTCGAAAACGACGAGATGGCGCGCCTTGCTGCCGAGGGCAAGACTGACGAGATCATCAAGAAGCACAAGGAGAAGTGGGACGCCGAGCGCAAGAGCGCCGAGCAGTCCTGGCAGCAGCAGCTTGAGGAGGCTACTAATCGAGCCAGTACGCTTGAGCAGAAGCTGACCCAAGAGCTGGTGGACAACCGCGCCATGGCAGCAGCGTCGAAGGCGGGAGTTATCCCCGAAGCGCTGGATGTGGTCAAGATGTTGGCTAAAAGCCAATGGCAGCTTGAGGACGGCGAGCCGGTACTGCGCGACAAAGACGGCAATATCGTCACCGGCAAACAAGGCGCGCTCACGTTCGAGGAGTGGGCGGCCGAGCAGCTGCGAGAATCCCATCCGTACATCTTCCCTCAGCCGAAAGGCGGCAACGCCCCGGGCAATAACGGCAACGCATCTACCAAGGTCAATCCCTGGAAATCAGACCAGCGGAACTTGACCGAACAGGCGCGCATCAAGCGCCACGAACCAGAGCTAGCCAAGCGCCTCATGGTCGAGGCTGGCATTCAAGAGTAACCAAACCGGGGTCGGTGGCTGCGCCGCCGTCCCAAATCACGGCTGCGCCGATCCCAAAACCCTTAGCCATCGACCTACGAGGATTTACTCATGGCCACTACTCGCATTAGCGATATTTACGAACCGACGATCTTCAACCAGGGTGTTGATGAAGCGTCAACCATTGCAAACCGCTTCTATCAATCTGGCGTCATGCAGCGCGATGGCCAGCTTGATGGTTTTGCCGCAGGACCGGGCCGAGCTATCGAGCTGCCGTTCTACAAGCCGCTGGCTGATGTTGAGCCCAACTACTCGAGCGACGACCCCACTACCAGCTCTACCCCTCAGAAAATGTCGGGTGGCCTGCAAATGGGGCGCAAAGCCTTCATGAACCAGTCATGGTCCGCCATGGACTTGGCGCGTGAGCTAGCCCTAAAAGACCCGCTGGACGGTATTACGCAGAAAATCGGCGTCTACTGGGCCACGCAGATTCAGAAGCGGACCATTCAATCGCTGATGGGCGTGCTGGCCGATAACGTCGCCAATGACGGCGAAGACATGGTGTATAGCGTGGCGACCGACGCCGCAGGCGCGCCCACTGCCGACGAGAAGATCAGCGGCGAAGCTGTTCTTGCAGCCAAGCAGACCATGGGGGATGCGGCTGGCGAGCTGACCGGCATTGCGCTGCATTCTGTGCTGTACACCTCGCTTCAGTCTCAAAACCTCATCCAGTACGAGCGCGACCCTGAGACGGGCCTGCTATACCCGACCTACCTGGGCTACAACGTCATTGTTGATGACGGAATGCCCGCCGTAGCTGGTACTAACCGCATTACCTACACGGCTGCGCTGTTCGGCACTGGCGCGATGCTATGGGGTTACGCGGAGCCTGATCAGGCTTCTGAGATTGATCGTAAGCCAGAGACTGGTAACGGTGGCGGCCAAGAGATCATCTATAGCCGCCGCCAAGACATCATTCATCCGGTCGGCTTTGCATTTACCGGCTCATCTGTGGCTGGTGAGAGCCCTACGCTTTCCGAGCTGGCTACTGCTGGTAACTGGAACCGTGTTTACGAGCGCAAGTCTGTGCCAATCGCGTTCTTGCAGGTCAACGGATAATCGATTGATGTTAAGAGGAAAAGGCGGCCAATAGGTCGCCTTAACTTTTAGGAGGCTCACATGAACCAAGCATCTCTGGCTGATGCCAACCGGCTCTATTTTGCTTCGCTGCGACAAAAGAATGGCGGCGCTCAAGAGTCTGAGCCCTCGGGCAGCGAGATTGCCCGCCGCCAAGAGCTGATGGACGCCATCGAAGCGGCTACCGGCAAGCGCCCCGGTGCCAACACCAAAGACGAAACGCTCGAAAAGCAGTACGCCGAGCTGACCAAAGACTCGGAGTAAGTCATGGCCTATATCACTGTCGATCAGGTCGATTCGCTGCTCGGCAGTGAGTGGGCCGACCCGGCCGCCAAGCCGCTGGCCGTTCAACAGGCAAACGATTGGCTCACGGCGAAAGGCGTTCCGGTCGGCGTCGACGATGATCGCATTACCCGTGCCGGAGCCTACCTTGCCAAGATGGCAGCGGCTGGCACTTTGTACGCCGATACCCGGGGTGACGTGAAGCGTAAGCGGGTGAAAGCCGATAGCGTAGAGTCCGAAACTGAGTACGCCGATGGCTCCCGTGCCGTGCTGGGCGATATGGTCTACGTGACCGACTTGCTTAAGCCGTGGCTGAATCCATTCGGCGCATCCGTGCGCATGCTCAAGAGGCTGTGACTATGAGCCTACGTGACGACCTACAGGCCGACATTGCCGAGGCATTCGAGGACGTCGACGGCTTAGCCGACGCCGTGACCGCGTTCATCTGCACTCGGGAGGTGGTCACCGGTGGCTATGACCCGGAGACCGGCACCACGCCCCAAACCACCATCGGCTACCAGGGGCGCGGCGTGTTCGGTGGCTTCCGCCAGTTCGAGATCGATGGCAGCCGCATTCTGGCCACCGATACCAAGATCACGGCCCTGCAGAACGAAATCTGGCGGGTCGAGAACGGCGAGGTCACGAATACGCCGGACGCGCCGCAGGTTGATGATGTGATCAACGGCCTCACAGTGGTTGACGTTCGCAAAGACCCGGTAGATGCCGCCTGGATCATTCAGGCTCGGAGGACGTAATGGCTAGAGGTGGCTGGTCCATGCCGCTTGGCGGTTTTATTCAGGAGGTGGAAGGCCAGCTCAGCAAGCAAGGCGCTGAAATGGTGCTCTACGCCCTGCAACAACTGATCATTCATTCCCCCGTCGATGAAGGTGCCTACCGTGGCTCGCATTTTTTAACGATTGATGACGTCGACCATAACAAGGTGCCTCATTACGGGCCCGATGAATCAATGCGCGAAGCCGAGCGGATCCTGGCGGCCAATCCGTCGCCGTTCAAGCTGGTCACCATCCAGACCAATATCCCCTACGGCGAGCGCATCGAGGATGGTTGGTCCGGCCAAGCGCCGTATGGCGTTTACTCCATCGCATACAACAACACGCGGGAGCGCTACGGACGATGAATCCAACGTTTGAAAGCATCCGCCTAGCCATCGAGCGGCGACTGGCGATCTGGGACGGCGTGCCGGTCGAGTATGACGGCGCGCAGCAATCGCCAGCGTTGAAAGCAGCCATTGAGGCCAAGCAAAGCTGGGTGCGCTGCACGATTCAGCATGGTGATAGCTTCGCTCCCTACAAGGGCGCTTCACCAGGCGTTCGCCGGACAGGCTTGACCCAGTTCCAAGTCTTTACGCCGGAACGACAGGGGTCTCGGCCTGCTGCACTGCTGGCTGACTCACTTGCCGAGCACTTCCAATTTTACCGAGACGCCGGGCTTGAGCTGCTAACGGCTAGCGTGCAGCGGGTCGGGCCATCGGATGGGTGGTACCAATATAACTGCACTATCCCCTTTCGAGCTGGATAGAAACACTTCACCTCAATGGCCCGCTTGCGCGGGCTTTTTTATGCCTGTGAAACGGCCATAGGAGATACCCATGTCTAGCGGCTCTCAGATTGTCAGCTATTTAGTCGCAGAAACCACGCCCGGCGTGACGCCCACTAACCCCGCTTGGGATACATTGCGCCTGACCGGAAACAGCATGACGCCGAATGTCAGTACCGAGACGAGCGAGGAAATCCGCGCTGATCGGATGGCGGGCGGCTCGATTATCACCTCCCTCGACTATCAAGGGGATTTGAGCGCTGAATTCTCGGCGGTGTCGTTTGACCAATTACTCGAAGCCGCTTTTTACGGCGACTGGACCGCTGACGTTCTCGAAGTGGGGAGCTCTCGCCACACCTTCACCCACGTCAAGGGCTATCAGGACATTGGTGTGTGGGCTACGTTTCGAGGCCTGCATATCGGCACTCTGGCGTTGGAAATCCCCGAAGAAGGCAAGATCACCTGCACCTTCACGGGCATGGCGCTTGAGAGCGAGAACGGCACGACCAACCCCACGACCGGCGATACCATCAACCCGCCCACAGAGACCGTCCCAATGGGTTCGGCCACCTCAGTCGGCGACGTCCTAATTAACGGGCAAACGCTCGCGGGCGAAGCCTGCGTATCTGCCCTGTCGATGACGATCGACAACACCATGCAGGTACAGCGCTGCCTTGGTCGAGCCGGTCCTGGCGCGCTGATTGCCACGCGAGCCAATATCACCGGTCAGGTCACGCTGGCATGGTCGGCCGCCTCTTACCAAATCTGGAAAAAGATGCTGACCCGCGAGGCTGTGGGCATCGTGTTCCCGCTGGAAGACGCGGCGGGCAATAGCTACACGTTTGAAATTCCCCAGGCGGAGCTTGATGGCGATCTTCCTGACGGGGGCAACGAGTCAATCATTCAGGTTCAGCTCAACTTCACCGCGAAGCTCACGCCCGTAAAAGTGACGCGCGTACTCGCACCTTAACCCTTTAGGTAGTCAGGGAATACCGCGCCCTGGCTGCCTTTTTTATTGCGGAGCGGAAGGAGATACCCATGGGCTATAAAGCTGGTCGAGTAGACCGTAAAAAAGTGAATGAAGGCGTGCCCGTCGAAGTTTGTGGCGCCAAGTGGATCATCGCGCGCGCTGGCAATGCTCAGGCTCTCGACGTAGTTGAAGAAGTGCGCAAAGCATCGCTGAAAACAGGCGAGGAGCGTATTCGCGCTAATGCCGAGATCATTGCTGACGGCATCCTGCGCGGCTGGGGCGACGACGTAATGGATATCGAGGGTAATCCTCTGCCTTATTCTCGGGAAGCGGCTATCGAGCTGCTGATTGACGACCCTGAACTGGCTGACGGTTTGCTGGTTGAGGCGCGTCGCAACGAAAACTTCTACCGAGATGACGTCGCGACTCAGAAAAAAAAGCGGTAGCCGTGCTGGAGTACGACCTACGGGCGTCCGGGAAAGAAACCAAAATGGCCGCCATTGCCGCCAAGCTTGGCATGTCAAAACAAGCCGAGAGGCCAGACGCCGATGAGCGGACCCTGTTCTGGCTCGACACGTACTGGCTGGCGGCAAGAGGTCGTCCGCACACGCACGGCATCCCGCTGCCCTTGCCGCCGCTAGATATCATCGATCTGATTGAAAAGCTCGAGCTGCCCGCCGAAAGCGACGAGGCCGTGGCCGTGATATGCGCCATGGACGACGCCTGGATTCGCTGGAAAGACAGTCAGCAAAAGAAGCCTAGCAAAACCAAAGCCGCCCACTGAGGCGGTTTTTTTTTATGCGCCTCGCACGGCGCAACCATCCAGAGTCCACAACAGAAAGGGCCCGGTGAGCGCGGTTAGCTCTGGGGCCGCTGTCTCTGTGCGACGGGCTCTTTCTATTGAGGTATCACCCAATGAGTAATGTAGCGGCATTAACTCCTGATAGCGTCCCTGCTTTCAAATATGAAGGTAAGCCGGTCGTAACCTCTGCCATGCTCGCACGTCTTTACGGTGCAGCAGAAAAGCAGATTCAGAATAATTATCTGCGGAATCGATGCCGTTTTGTGCAGGGAAAGCACTTCTTCAAGATAGAAGGTAAGGAGCTGTCTGATTTGCGACCCTCTTTAAGAGGGTCACAGATTCCCGCCAAGGCCCGGAGCGTTATTCTTTGGACGCAGCGCGGCGCAGCTCGTCACGCCAAGATGCTGGAAACCAATAAGGCATGGGATGTTTTTGAGGCGCTAGAAGACAGCTATTTCGCCTCGCCATTAGAGCGCTTGCAGGAAGCTGTCGAGGCGCTTAAAGCACAAGATGAACGCGGCAGCCATGCAGGACGAGAACTTAACCGGCATAAGCATGTAAAGCCGAAGATTGCACAGGAAGTGGAGCGCCGATTCCAGGAAGTGCAAATGTCGCTACCCCACCTTGATAAGCAAGCCTAACCGGAGAGCTACCATGAACGAACTACAGCAGCAGATTGAAGCTCTTGCCCAGCGCCTATCCACAGCCGATGCTGAACGCGATGTTCAGATGGCTTTGCTGGAAAAGATGATCGGCCAGCTAGAAAGGCGCATCGATAAACTGGAAAATTCGAAATAAAACCCGCCGGGGCTTGCATCCACCGCTGTTCCTGCGATTCTGAAGAGGGTCGTAATTTACAAAAGGTGAAACAATGCAAGATCCATCTTCCTATCCAGAAGAGGCTTTGCGGGAAATGCGCGAACAAGTCAGTAGGCTGCATGACCGGGTTGGGAGAATTGAAGTCGAGTTGACCAGACTTGACGGTAAGATTGATGCTTTATCAAACAGCCTTGACCACCAATCTCACAACCTGACCCATTATGCGACTAAGCATGACCTTGAAACATCAATTCGACAGTTCGAAGATCGGCTATCGGGGAAAATAAACCGCAGCATAATGGCGGCATGCGCCATAACCGCTGCGGTCGTGGGCGTAGTCACATTGATAATAAACGCCCTTCAATAGCAAGGCGGAATGTGTCAGGCTAAGCCCAGATCAGATTTCACTTGCGCGATAAGCACGTCCTTTAGTTGATCTACAGTAAGACCATCAATGGACTCCGTAGGCTCTACCCTGACTGATAGCGATGTGCCGCTTGAGATAGTCACCTTGCCGTGCAGCGTGAGTTTGAACGGCGGCTCTGCCCCAATATTGTGTATCTGAATCGACTCAACATTGTATTGATTGTCAGACATTGATACTACCTCCTTCGCTTGTGGTGAGCCTGGAGCGTATCAGCATGTCTGAGCAATGGGCAGGCTGGAGAAACGTACAGGGTAATGATGTCCTACCCTTAACCTGCGGTTCGCGCTACGATTAGGGGAACCAAGGGGATTAGAATGAGCTTGCTTAAACCCATAGCGGCTATCGCCGCCCTCTCTCTAGTATCGCTTTACTTCCTCGGGCAAATGGCTGCCAGCGAGAATGCCGATGCGACCGATAAGCCTAGACCCAATATTCCGTTTGAGGTCACCAAGGACGAGTCGGATCCCTACAAGCGCAGCATTGAGGTTTCGCTACCTGAGCGCTTGACTGAGCAGCAATTGGCCGAGATCGCCGCCTTTCTTTACCAGGATAGAGAAGGCAGCACATTCATTGGGTACCAGATAGATGGCGACAGTGATTATGGTTACTGGGCCACGACCAACTACACACCAGACCTCAGCGTCAGGGTGATAGGAACTGCTTCGGAGCTTGAAACAGATATGGAAAGCCAATCAGTAAGCGCGGACACTGGAGAGATTTCTCGTGACGAATATGGCGAGAACTGGCCATTCACAGTCGACAGAGGTCGATTGGAGTGCTGGCGTGGGCCTGCTGCAGTTTTCGTTGCCGATGGAACCGTTTATCAATTAAATGGCGTGGCGAAGCAGATGGGGCATGCGCCAATTGACCCAATATGGCGAGACAATCCCGCAATACCTGGCACCAAGATAAGCCTGGGACCGGTGATTCAAAGAGCTCTGAAGCTCTGCAACTAAACACCAAATAACCATAACCCGCTCCGGCGGGTTTTCTTTTATCTAAGCCTCGGCAACCGCTGGGGCTTTTTTGTGCCCGGAGTTTAGCCATGGCGTACCAGAGTCGACTGGAATTGGTAGTTGATAGCCGCTCTGGGGAGCGAAACCTTCGATCATTTGAGCGTGAGCTTAACAGGGCTGAAGGCGCAGGCGATCGGCTAACTGATGGATTGGGCGCAATGAAGATTGCGCTAGGCGCAGTAGGTGCAGTTGCGGGTGGTTTTAGCGTCGGTAGGCTTGTAAGTGAAACCGCTGCATTTGAGCAAAGCCTTCTGGGTCTGCAAGTTGTGTCGGGGGCGACGGCCTCGCAGTTGAAACAGCTTGAAGAGCAATCTCGCTCACTAGGAGCCACCAGCATTTTTTCGGCTAAACAGGCCTCAGATGCTCAAAACTTCCTGGCCATGGCTGGCTTTAGTGTCAATGAAGTGCTCGAGGCTACCCCGGGTCTTTTGGAGCTTGCAGCGGCTGGCAGCATGGATTTAGCAAGCGCAGCTGACCTAGCCTCGAACGTGCTGGGCGGAATGCAACTGCAGGTTTCGGAGCTAGGCCGAGTCAATGACGTACTTGCTGCGGCGGCCGCTGGCTCAAATACCAATATTAGGCAGCTTGGTGAGGCTATGTCTTATGCCGCGCCTATTGCTGCCACTGCTGGGATTTCTATTGAGGAAACAGCCGCAGCTATTGGCGTTCTCTCTGACGCTGGCTTGCAAGCATCTCGCGCTGGTACTGGGCTGTTGGGATTGGTGCGTCAGCTGTCAAACATAACGCCTCAAGCCACTGAAGCTTTGGCAAGCTACGGTCTAACCGCCAAGGACGTTAACATCGAGCAAAACGGGCTTTTGGACGTATTGCTTAAGCTTCAAGAAGCCAATATCAATACTAAAGACTCCTTTGAGGTGTTCGGATCTGAAGCTGGAGTTGCTGCCAACATCCTAGCGGCGGGTGCGATTCGAGTTAATGAGTTCACTGGCGAGCTTGAGCTAGCTGAGGGAACGGCGCGCCGAGCCGCCCTAGTCCTTGGCTCTGGGCTTGAGGGTGCCATGAAATCGTTCGGCTCTGCTGTCGGAGAATCTACGCTACAGCTTGGCCGTGATAGCGGAATGAGCGCAGCGCTCCAAGATGTCATCAACACAGCGACCGGCGTTATCAGTGTTTACAACGGAATGCTGCCGTTATTCCAAGAAGCAAACGACCTCACAGATGATCAAGCGCGCAACCTTGAGCGCATTGCCGGAACGCTAGCGGCTACAGCCGGAGCCGTCGGCGCGCTGACTGGTGCCTATGTAGGTCTAACCGCTGCAACATGGGCGGCTAACGCAGCACAAGTAGCGCTAATGCGTGTTATGCGAGCCAATCCAATTATCCTGGCTGCAAGCGCAGTAACGGCCCTGAGTGGCGCTTTATACACGGCCAGAAATGCAACGGTAGAGTTTGGTGATACCCAGGCAAGTGTAAGCGACTGGCTTCAAGCGACTTGGCAAGTGAATGCCGAGGTGATTCAAAGCACCACTGGGTCCGCTGTTGATTATGTCATCGCCGCGTTTAGCTCTATCTCTGACCCGGTGTCAGCTGTTGCGTCTTACACCTGGGAAACCTTCAAGGCGCTGATGGGAAACCTCGGCACCATTACGCAGACCACAATCAATGCTGTGGTCGGCTACTTCAGCACCATCGTTGATGTGGTCGGCATTGTCACGCGCACCATGCAGACGCTGTTCAGCAATGCGTTCGATAACATCCTGAGTGTTGCAAGCGGCTTTTGGCAGTCAGTTCAGGCGGTATTTAGCGGAGACCTAACTTTTAGCGCCTTCAATGCCGCGGTTGAAAACCTTAAAAGCGGCTTTGTTGACACTATGGCGGGCGCTGCCGATGAAATTGGCGTCGCATTCCGCGACAACATGAGTCGCGATTATCTTGGCGAGACATTCGATGCTATCGGTAGTGGCGCCCAGTTCCTAGCCGACGACTTCTCTGCCCTTGGTGAACGTATCTCAGAAGCCGCTTTCATCGCGAGCATGTCCAGAAATGGTTTTGGCGTTGTTGCCGAGGGTTTTGATGAAGGTCAAGGCTCGGCGCAAACTCTGCAGGCAGAGTTAGATGAGCTGATGGATAGGCTTAATAACACTGGCGAAGCGACAGACAAGCTCACCAAGGCGCAACGAGAAGCGCAGCGGGAAGCCGAGCAATTTGAGCGCACCCTCCAATCCCTCACCGACCGCTTATTCCCCGTAGAGGCTGCACAGCGCACCTATCGGGAAGAGCAAGCCGCCCTCACCCGCGCATGGAACGAAGGGACCATTACCGCCGATCGCTACACCGAGGCCATGCTGCGCCTGGAGCGTGCCCAGCTCAGCACGCAAACGGCAGCCGGTGCTTACGGTAGCGGCCAGGGCTTTGGCTCCGAGATCGGCAGCCGTGGCGGCGTGGGCGCGCCGACTGACCCGCTGGCGGGTATTGGCGGCAACCAAGATCAAGACTACTGGCAGAAGTGGCTCGACAGCGCCGAAACTGCTCTTACCGACTTCGACCAACTCGCCGCGAATACCGCCGAGAATTTCCAGCGCGGGTTCGGCAATGCGTTCGAGTCGATGGTGTTTGACTCGGAGAGCACAGGTGATGCGGTTCGTAACATGTTCCAAGGCATTGCCCGAACCTTGGTCAACACCCTAGGCCAAATGGCTGCGCAATGGCTGGCTTATCAGACCGTGCAGCTTGCCATGGGCAAATCCTCGGAGGCGGCGGCGATAGGCTCAGCCGTAGCCACGGGCTCATCCATTGCAGCTGCTTATGCACCGGCGGCGGCGGCCGCCTCCCTTGCGTCATTTGGCGCAAACTCAGCGCCTGCGATGGCGGGAATGTCTGCCACATACGGATTGAGCAGCACGCTAGCCTTAACGGGCTTTTCGGACGGCGGCTATACCGGCCCTGGTGGCAAATACGACCCGGCGGGCATTGTCCACGCGGGCGAGTTTGTCGTGCGCAAAGAAATGGTCGAGCGCCCTGGCGTGCTGGCGATGCTTGAAGGGTTGAACCGAGGCTATGCCAATGGCGGGTATGTTGGTTCTTCGCCCGCGGCGAGTGATAGGCTTGACAATTATCGCTCTGGCTCAATGAGAGAGGGAAGCCAGCCTGCTCTTGTGATCGAAAAGGCCGGCAACCACTACTCATTCCAAGGCAAGCCAGACAAGCAGACGATCAAGCTGATCGAGCAGGCCGAGGAGCGGGCATATCAACGAGTTCTCAGGGATGCTCGGAGAAATCTGGACATTAGACAAACGCTAGGCGTCTAAGGCCAGCTACCCCTTCTCAGCCCAGATTGCTTTCAGCTCGCTATCAAATGGCAAGACATTGCCTTCGAGGATGGCCTTGAATTTCTCTTTCGCCTTATCAATAGCTAGGCGACGAAGCTCTTCCCTGGAATCAATGTCGTTGGGTAATTCGACCGTCACGCTTACTTGCTCTGGGCGTTGCCCAAAGATGATCTTGGCTAGCAGCATGCCATCCTCATAAGACTGTTCAATTTCCAGCATCAGGCGCTCCTTATTCACGTTATCTAATCTGCATGGCGTTAATTCGCCGTGCGGTTAAGGAATATTAGCATGCAAGAGTGGCCCGGTGAGATTATCCCAAGCTCTATGAGCTGGAATATCGTCTCTAACAATTTCGCGTTCACGTCCCCCTTCACCAACTCCCAGCAGATTGCTGGGCACCCTGGTGGATATTGGGAGTGCAGCATCGACTTGCCCCTGCTTGATCAACAGCAAGCTAGGCTCATGTCCTCCTTCATCCACTCGCTTCACGGCATGATGGGAACGTTCCGGCTGTATCCATGGAATCGGCGCCCTGCCCCTGCAGCCGGGATTGGTGTCGTTGATGGTGGAGGTCAAGCAGGCGGACAGCTAGTAACACGCGACTGGACGCCGAGCAAAACCGTCTTGCGCCGAGGTGATTACATCACGGTCAGTGGGCAACTACTGGAGGTGCTAGAAGATGTGACGAGCAACGCCGAGGGGCAAGCAGTAATAACCATAGCCCCTTGGCTTCGCGTACCGCCCGCTAACGGCACGCCGATCAACTACCAAGCGCCCTATGCCGTGATGCGACTTACCGAGGAAGGTGCCGAAAGCTCCTATCAAGGCATAATTGGCAGCGCATCGCTTTCATGTCGGGAGGCGTTCTAATGATCAACTTCCCTTTTTCGGATTCCGTTATTGACCTCATGTCACGACCCACCGTCCGCATCACCTATGCGGGCGAGCTCGACTTCAAGGAGGGTGTCGCTCGTTTTCACACAGGGACCGGGCCGCTAGTGATCAACGGACAAACATACGAGGGCGTGGGCCAATTTGGCGATGTTGAGAGCGTCCCGGAGCAGCTCAATAGCTCATCACCCATGTCGGTAACGTTGACGCTGTCAGGGATTGATGCCCAGGTTATGCGCGATACCCTGCAAGACCGATGCCGTGGTCGGCCTGGACGCCTGATGCTGGTGGCTTATGACGAGGACGGCAGTTATGCGGCTGATATTCTTTTCAGCGGGACCATGGATGCGGCAAGTATGAGCTACGGCGGGAATCAAGGCGAAAACGCGATTAGCGTGGAGCTGACGGATCGTATGGTGGACTGGCGGCGCGGCGGCACTGAGCGCTGGACGGACGAGAACCATCGGGCCCGGCGCCAAGGTGATCGATTCTTCTCGGTGGTGGCTCAGCTTGCAGAGTGGCCTATCTATTGGGGTGGCGCCAAAAACGCCCCTCCCTTCAAATATTCGGATTGATTTATGCGATACCGCGATTGGGCAACACGACTACACCAAGAAATTCAGGCCGCTTCCGAGCGGCCTTTTTTGTGGGGTGAATTTGATTGCTGCCTATTCGCCGCGGATTGCTGTGTGGCGGTTTGCGGCATCGACCCTGCTGCTGACTATCGCGGCCGTTACACCACCGAAACCGGCGCTAAGCGCGTGCTTCGTAGCACGCATGGCAGTCTTGAGAGTGCATGGGATGCCTGTTTTAAGCGCGTGCCGGTTGCGATGCGTCAGCGAGGCGATGTGGTGTTGTTTACGTCCGAGTTCGGACGCTGCGTCGGCGTAGTGTGGGCGGGCTCGATATGGGCGGCTACGAATGATGGTGTTAGCCGCGTGACGGCGGATCCCGAGGTTTGCTGGAGAGTCGATAATGTCAAAGGCGGTTAAGTCAGTCACGAGAGCAGTAACCGGTGTTTTTGATGCCGTTTTAAAGCCTGTTCAGAAGGTCATCGGCAAGCTATTTGGCGTGCCTGATCTGCCAAGTGGCGGCGCTGGTAATTCGGCTAGCGAGCTAAAGCAGATTATTCGCAGTTCTAAAGAGCCGGCTCGCTATGTTTTTGGTCACATTGGGGTTGGCGGGCTGCAGCTGTGGGCGCAAGAGGAAGATGGCGATCAAACTGAAGGTGAGGAGCTTTATCAGGTATTTGCGATTAGCGAGGGCGAATTGCAAAGCCTCGATAACGTATACCTTGACCAATCACCGATTGGCGAAGCAGGCGACCGGGCAAGCTATGCACTACTAAAGTCGCCGACAATAGCCGACCCTTATCTGCTGGCGAATTCCCCCGGCTGGCAGAGCAGCATGATTGGGCGCGGGCTTTCGGCTGCGCGCCTGACCCTACGCTACGACCCTGACTATTTTAGCTCTGGGCTGCCCACTCCCCTTTTTGAGGTGCATGGACGAAATGATATTTACGATCCTCGCACCGAAACAAGTGGCTATAGCGATAACGTGGCATTGGTTACGCTTTGGTATATCCGTAATCGGCTAGACGTGCCCGATGATGAGATTCTATGGGAGTCGTTCATCGAAGCGGCGAACATTTGCGATGAGGTCATTACAAACCCAGACGGCAGCACCGAGCGGCGCTACACCATGGCAGGCGGCTTCAAAGCCGATGAGCGCAAGGATCGGGTTTTAGCAGACTTGGAGATGGCCTGCTCGGGCACCCTGCTGCGCATTGGCGGTAAGTTTGGTCTTCTCGTGGGGGCTTATTACGGCCCCTTCGACTTCGCCATTGATGAGGATATGGTGATTGGCCCTGTTTCCGGCCAAACCGAAGTGAGTCGTGCCGATGCCGTTAACACAATGCGCGGGAAATTCGTTGACCCCGAGCAGCGCTGGGCAGAGACCGACTACCCCAGTGTCGCTGTCCAAGACTGGGTGATCGAAGATGGCGGGCCGATCGAGGATAGTCTCGACCTACGCTTTGTTACCTCTGCCTATCAAGCGCAGAGATTGGCAAATATCGCACTCCGGCGTAAGCGTGCTGGCGGCACGCTCAGTATTCCGCTCAACTTTCGGGGCTATGCTTGTCGCCCGGGGCGTGTTGTTCGTGTCAACCTTCCCTCGCTCAATATCGATGGCGAGTTCCGTGTCGTAAATTGGGAGTTTAGTGGCACAGAGGGCTGCATTGTTACGCTGGAACAGGAAGACCCGGCAATTTACGACGACGCCGTAGGTCAGCCCTACAACCCGTTTGGATTTATCCAGCTACCCACGGGCGGCATAGGCTCCCCCACTGGCCTGCAGTACATCATTCAGACCGTTGGCGAAGTGATTCAAGGGAGGCTGATCTGGAACCCCGTAGACGCCGCGCTGCACTACAACGTGGTGATCAAGCGCGACGGTTCAGCGGTGCAGTCTGCCCAGGTGCCCGCAGGCGTGGAGCGCTGCGATGTAGGCGGGCTGGAAGCGGGAAGCTACACCGCCGAAGTGCGCGCGCGTGGGCGGTTGGGGCAGTCCGGCCCGACGGTGGTGTCGTTTGCCATCAACGTACCGCCGATGCCGGAAAGCGTCGGTATCTCTGCCGCGAACGATAGCATCACCCTAACGCCACGCCTCAGCGGCAGCTATGGCCGGGTAGAGTTCGAGTTCCGCTGGAGCGCTACACAGCTACCGCTCAGCCAGGTGGCCGCGAGCGCTGAGTATCTGAGCATCGGTGCCAGCTACACGCACACCGGGCTCACCTGGGGCACCGATTACCACTACTACGTGCGCAGCGTAAACGCCTACGGGGCGAGCCCCTGGCTCTACGTGCCCGCCTCTACCACCGCTGACATTGAGCAGATCCTGCAAGGGCTAACAGGCGAGATCCGCGAAAGTGCATTAGACCAAGCCCTCCAACAGCGTATCGACAAGATCGACGGCCCTGCATCGCTAGAGGGCAGCGTTGCCCAGCAGGTGGCCCAAGAAGCCGCTATCCGCGCCCAAGGCCTCAACGCCGAGGCCCAGGCACGGGCCGAGGGGTTAGCCGCTGAAGCCCAGGCGCGGGCTAATGCATTGGACGCGGAGGCATCCGACCGTGCCGACGCGATTGCCGCCGAAGCGCAGGCGCGTACGCAAGAGATTGCGGACGAAGCCGCCGCCCGCGCAGCGGCAATTACCGCCGAGCAGCAGGCGCGGATTGATGCGTTAGACCAAGAGCGTAGCGAGCGGATTGATTCATTCGCTGCCGAAGCCCAAGCCCGGGCGGACGCTATCGCGGCAGAGACGCAGAACCGCACGGTCGCTATTACCCAGCTCAGCGACACGGTAGAAACCGAGTTCGACCTGTTAGGCCTGGAGCTCAACGCGATTGCGGCGGCGTACGACGCCACGGCGGCATCGATCTACACGATGACGCAGATCCGCATCAACGACGCGGAAGTGGTGGCCACTCAGATAAATCAGCTAAGTGGGCGAGTAGACGACAACGAATCGCTGATACTGGACGAACGGCAGATCCGCACCGATCAGTACAGCAGCCTAGCCACCCAAGTAGGCATCCTCTCAGCGCGGCTAGACGCCCGCCCGTCGCTGAACAGCGGCTTTGAACCGGGGGCGGATTTTGATGCGTGGAGCGCGACTAGCGGCAACGCCATTAGCGCCGTCACCAGCGGTGTATACAGCGGGCTGCAATCCGCGTTGGTCACCTCGACCACCAGCAGCGCGAACCCTAACACCGGCGGCGTGCGTCGCATCATCGCCCCGGAAACCGCTGCCGAGTTTGCAGGTCACGAGATCCGCTTAGCGATTTACGCCAAGCAGCCCGCCACCGGCGCGGCGGCGGAGTTCGCGCTGGCGTATCAGGTCGCTGGGCAGTCGGTGCAGTGGCAGCGGTTTACGCCGTCCGCTGAGTGGGCGTTCTACGATGTAGTTATCGACGTGCCCGAGGGCACCGGCGGCGCTCAGCACGCCGTGGCGATTTGGGGTAGCACCGCTGGGGGCGGCGCGGGCGTGGAAGTGGACCGCCTGTTAGTGACGTTCGCGGAGACGGACATTCCCGAAGTCACGGCCGCTATCGAGCAGATACAGCAAGCGCTGGTCGATCAGCAGCAGGCCGTGGCGCAAGAGCTAGTCGGGTTTGAAGCGCAGCTGAACAGTAACGCCGCTGCCATCCAGCAGGAAACTACCGCCCGTACCACCGCCACGGATGCGCTGGCAGAGGATGTGCAAACCCTACAGGCCAGCACTCAGCAGAACGCTGCAGCCATTGTGGCCGAGCGTGAGGCGTGGACAACGGAAACCGAGGCCCTCGCCCAAGAGCTGGTACAGCAAACCGCCCGGATTGAAGGAGGTGAAGCCACGCTCGAAGAACTGCAGCAGGTCTCTGCTAGTGAGGATGAATACCTGGCATCGCTGCAGCGCGTGATGATGGCGGCTGAGGGCGTTAACGCGGCGTCGTATCAGTACACCGTACAAACCCGCGTGACCCAGTGGGAAGCTCAGACGGTGGTGAATGAGCAGCTACTGGCTCAGATCGGGGATGCCAACGCCGCAATTGAGCGGGAAGCCCTGGTGCGTGCCAACGAAAACGAAGCGTTAGCACAGCTCATTGAAGAGCAGGCCGCGAACTTCACGGATAACACCGCTGCACTTCAAAGCGAAGCGACGGCACGGGCGGACGCCGACGAGGCCCTTGGGCAGCGGATTGATAGCGTCGTGGCGGCTAGCAACAGTAATACCGCGTCGATTCAAAACGAGGCCATCGCCCGGGCTAACGCGGTGGATGCGCTCACGTCGCAGATCAACACGGCGCAAAGCAAAGCCAACAGCAACGCCGCGCTGATTCAAAACGAGGCAAATACCCGTGCCAGTGCTGACCAAGCATTGACTCAGCAGGTCAGCACTGCGATTAGCAAAGCGGACGACAACACCGCCGCGATTCAAGACGAAGCGACGACCCGGGCAAGTGCCGACAGCTCGCTCAGCCAGCGGATTAACGCGGTTACCGCTACCGCCAACGGCAACACGGCCGCGATTCAAGAGGAGGCAACCACCCGCGCTAACGCGGATAGCGCGCTCTCTAACCGCGTTGATAACGTGGTGGCCACGGCGAACGGCAACACGGCGGCGATTCAGAGCGAGGCCATGACCCGCGCTAACGCGGATAGCGCGCTGAGCAACCTGATTCAGTCCGTTAACAGTTCATTAGGCAGCGACATCGCCGCCGTGAACACGCTGATCGAAACCGCTATTGCCGGGGAATCGGTGGTTAAAAACGGGCTGTTCAGCACCGGCACGTTCGCGGGCTGGGAGCTTGTCTGGTCGGAAATGCAGATTACCGAGCGGAATCTCAACAGCGGTTCCAACGCTGTGAAAACGATGCCCGCCCGTTATTCCGCTCGATTCCCGAATACCGGGCACACCGACTTGCAGCGGTTGCGCAGCGAGTACATGCCGGTGGTGGCGGGCGACGTGTACACGCTGATGATCGACTACGCCACGGCCGGGGCGTCCAGCAATGCGACATTCCGGTTTTATGTAGGCTGGAGCGGGGAGGGGCTGAGCGAGCAGTGGGACTACGTCACGATCTCTACGACGAGTACATCGTGGGCCAAGAGCGAGCCGTTTACCGTGGTTGCACCGCAAGGCGCGACGCAGGCGCGGGTGTTGATTCGCCGGGAAGCCGGCGGCAACGGTGACCTCTACGTGACCAACATTCGCGGCTATCGCATTGACGACGCGATGGCCAAGCGGATTGACGAACTGGTGGTCACGGCAGGAAACAACACCGCCGCTATCCAAAGCGAAGCCACGACCCGCGCTAATGCAGTCAGCTCGCTGACTTCCCAGATCAACACCGCTCAGAGTAAAGCGGACAGCAACAGCGCGGCTATTCAAAGCGAGGCCACAACACGGGCGAACGCTGTTTCATCGCTAGCGCAGCAGATCAACACCGTTCAAGCGGAGTTTAATGACGAGCTGTCGAGTGTTCAGCAGGCTACCCAATCGCAGTACAACCAGACCACCCAACGGCTCGAAGCGATGTGGACGCTGCGCATCGACAATGGCGGTCGGGTGTCGGGCTTTGGGTTAGCCGATGACGGCGAAGAAAGCCTGCTGGGTTTCCGTGCCGATCGCATTTACTTCGCACATCCCGATAGCAACGACGCCGCTTACCCTATGATTTTGGACGGCGGCTCGGTGGTGATGAACGACGCGCTGATCAAGCAGCTGCTATTCACCAAGCTACGCAGCAGCGACGGATCGCTGGTGTTCCAAAACGGCAAGCTGCAAGCGACGTACATCGCCGCCGATCAGCTCAGCGTGAATTGGGCACAGATTCAGAACGTCACCATTCGCGGAGCAGATATAGAGAGTGGCGCGATCACGAACGCCAAGCTGGGCATTGCGTCGGTCGACACGCTGCAGCTTGCGGGTAACGCGGTCACGTTGCGCACGTCAACCGCCGCTAGCAGCCTGCTGACAATCACGGGCTCATGGGCGCCGATTCTCGCAGATTCGATCAATGCCAGAGGGGCCAACGTCATCGTCGATCTGTCGCTTGGTGTGACATCGGGCGAATTAGGGGGGATAGAAATTCGCCGGAATGGGCAGGTGGTCGTGTCCCGCCCCGGTGGCACGAAAACCCTCTCTATCACGGCTCACGTCGGCAGCGAGAGCTCCGGCCAGTCCACGTACAGCGTCTACGTCTATGCCGTAGGCGGTAATGCAACCATCACAGGTCGGACCCTCGGCCTCGATACCTCTTTCAGGTGATATATGGATGACATCATAGAGCATCGCTATGCCGTCGCTGAACCCAGCGGGCGTATCGCATGGGTCTCTAAAGGCCCATATCTCTACGTCGCGTGCGATGACACCGTGCGCGACGACACCCACTACGTCGACGTGGCCACAGGTGAGATTCAGCCCAAACGCCCGCTTGAAATGCACCAGGGTATTGAGGCGCTGAAAGTCACGCTGGCGGGCCTGCCCGCTGGCCTTACCGTGGCCACCAACGGCATGGATACCGTGACCGACGGCACCCCCCTAGTGATCACGTACGACCTACCCGGCACGTATGAGATCCGGTTAAGCGGCCACATCGAGTACCTGGACCGCGTCGAGGAGGTGACCGTTGACGACGCTTAACGCGCACACGTTCGCTAGCCGCGACGATGCCGAAGCGCACTACCTGGCGTTGATCGACAACGCTGCGGCGGCGGCGCGTCACATCGACCCGACCTTGGCAGAGGTGTACCGGGAAAAGCTGACAGAGGCCAAGGCAGGTGGCGGGCCTTTACTCAAAGCCGAAGCCAAGGCACTAGGGACTGATGCCGACACCGTACGCAACGCCGTACTGCGCAACCACCACCGCTGGCAGCAGCACATCAACCGCATCGAGCTAGCCCGCATCACCGCCAAAGCGGCGGTGCGCAACGCGGCGACCGCCGCCGCCATGCACCGCATCTACCACGAATTTAAGGAGGCGCTATGAGCGCAGAGCAGGATTTAGCCAACGCCAACGTGCAGATCGCCAACCTCATTAGCGAGGTAACGCGGTTCCGCGACGCAGCGATGGGCCTCAATGCCATTTACTCGACGATCACCGAAGGGCGGCAGGCCGTTGCTGACGGCAAATATTTTAGTGTGCCTGGTGGCGGCGCTTATATGCGCCTGTACCGTCGCCAGGGCAGTAGCGCTGAACTGATTGCTGAGTTTCCTGATCGTGCCCAGGTGCAGAGTTTGGTTGATACATTGGGTGGGCGCGGGGTGGTGGGCGGCTCTGGGGCTTTGATGGCACAGGGTGCGTTTGGGTTAGGTTTGGCAAACCAAACCCATGAAAATACATCATTTGGGGAAGCTTTTTCGACATCATCACCCAGTCAGTTTTTTAATTTCGCTAATTCTGATTTTTCAGAAATCGGCCTTTCCGATAACAGCTATGGGGGTGTTTTAGTTAATCGTGGCACGAGGCCGCTTGCCTTACTTTTCCCAAACAGCCCGCGCCTCTTTATGTCTCACAGAAATTCCAGTGAGTGGAGTCCTGCGACAGAATTTATAACAACAGGTAATATGGTGGGGGCTGTCTCTCAGTCTGGCGGCGCACCTACTGGGGCGGTTATTGAGCGGGGAAGTAATGCTAACGGGGAGTACACGAAGTTTGCGGATGGTACGGTAATCATGTCCACTATAGCTAATGAAGTTACTCTGGACGCAAATAGCACCAGCAGCCCTACGTTAGACCTACCCACCGTCACCTTATCGACATACGAAAGCGGCTTTACTTACGCCCAAAACGCATCAGGGTCATCGGTAATTACCAGTGAAGGGCGAGCACGGTGCGAATCTAACCTAACCGCAACAGTGCGGCTTAGAAATCACATCTCTACCGCAAGTACTTCCGGTATTATCGTAACTCACATCGGACGCTGGTATTAAGGAGAACAATATGAAACTAACACTAAATTTATCACCAGTCCGTAGTGACGAAGAAACCGCCGCCTCGCTCTCAAGTACGGTACTAACCGTCAACGGCGTAGACTACGATTTGTCTGAGCTGCCTGATGGCGCAACCGCACAACACCCCGTTCTGGGCACTATAAAGCGCAACGACAACGAGTACGAATGTACAATCCGCTTGGGCCACGGGGGTAACGCGCCGTACGAAACGCGATTCCCCGCGCCCATCGTGCTGGAAAACCACTACGGACCGATTGAGCTACCGCTATATGACGTAGTGCCCGAAATTGAGCAGGAGCCGACAGAATGAGCTGGTTACAAGACGCCGAAGTCACGCTGCCCAAAACCGACGCCGAGCTTTTAGCAGAGGCCCAGGCGGCCAAAATCCGCGAGATCAACGACGCCTACACTGCCGAAGCGGAGCCGTTGATCCGCGAATATCCCGAGGTCGAGCAGCAGTCGTGGACAGAGCAGAACCGCGAGGCACGGGCCTACCTTGAGTGGCACGCAGCCCCGCAAGGCGATGCCCCGGCAACTCCAGTGCTGGATAACATTCTGCTAGGGCGTAATGGCGACGATGGCACTGAGACGCTGGCTGAGTTGTGCGAAGCGGTGGTGATCAAAGCTAATCAGTTCACATTGTTCCAGCAGTTGACGGGGAAGCGGCATCGGCTGGTTAAAGCGGTGCGGGCGGCTGAAACGGAGGAAGCGGCGAACGCTATCGAGTGGTAGGGCGTTAACGCGCAAACGCACACGGGCCGCTTTGAGCGGTTTTTTTGTGCCTGAATATTGTCTCTGGCTCAGCTATAAGGCAGATCGCGGGCATTCATCCCGATCTGCCCGCCGTTCGACAGCCGCCAAACACCCTCTGTCATCAAATCACGGCGGCCGATCACATAGGCGATGCTACCCGGCTGGGTGAAATCCCCGACCGGGTAAGCGCCGATGCACCGGCCTGAGTACAATTGGCCGCGGTGAATGACGTGAAAATCGATGAGGTCGTTCGGCAGCTTGTATTTGTCCAGCCGCTTCCAACCTCGGCGCTCGAGCGCTTTTCGCCATAGCGTCGCTTTATAGTCCACACCACGCCTGCCCTGACTGACCAGTAACATAGGGCAGCGCGTGCCCCGCCTCTAGCATCCCCTGCCCCACGCTCTCGCCGTCTGCCCATACCTCGGCAATGATGCGAAAGAACGAGCCGCGCTCGATGCGGCGAAGCTCTATCGTCTCAGCGCCACGCAGCCACTCGACTAGATAGATGCGCGCCTTCGCAGCCAGCTCTCTCTCCCGCTCTTTCTCGGCTTCGGTGTCGCAGCGGCTGCGGCGCTCCGGAGCATTGATGCCGCTGATCCGAACTTTGATCCGCTCACCAATTACAGGTGGCCAGTCGTTGATCGTGGCCGTGAAGGTATCGCCATCGTATACCGCGGCTACCTCGTCAACGCGAACGCTGCCGTAGTCGGCTAAGACTGGAAACGAGAACAGGACGGCTGATACGGCTAGCAACCTGATTAGGCAACGACAGTGCAGATGCATTCGTCCTCTAGCACTTCATCAACCCGCAAGCGATAGGACTGGAATATGATAGTGTTACCGTCATTGTCCTTAATGTCCTCAAGGTCAGTTGCTTGAAACTTGGATCCTGGCTTCAACTGCTCACCAAGGTGAAAAAGTTGCTTGGAAGGGACATGAAGCACGTCTCCGATCTCGTATCGCATTGGTTCAATCCTCTAAATTATTTCTCACAATCCCCATTACTCGAGCATACCACTTGCGGTAAGCGTCGGCCTGCTCTTCAAGATAGTCGTGCCGGTCGTATACCTGCCACACTCCTGGCAGTACGTGACCCAGCATGAGTTCACACACATGCGGCTCGGCCAAGGTTGACCAGTTTGTCCGCGCCGTCTTGCGCAGGTCGTACGTCGACCAGTGCGCCATAGGCTGCTTTAGCTGTTTCTCGGCCACACCCATGATGTTGTACGGGTAGCTGAGAATCGAACTGTGCCCGAGCGGCTTCGCCGAGGTTTCGCCGCTGAACAGTAGCTCGGGATTGTGAGATAGCGTCATCGCCTCTTTAATCAGCGGCGCCATTTCATCAATGATTGGGCGCTTGAGCGGCCGTCCAGTCGCCTTGCCGGTCTTGTGCCGCTCTGGCGGTATCGTCCAGACGCCCTGCTGAAAATCAAACTCCCCTCGCCTTGCCTGCGCTATTTCCCCAGGCCGACAGCCAAACAGCAGCACCAACTTCACCAACAGCTTAGAGCGGGTCGCCATGCGCGATCGCTCCATGGCATGCCACAGCACCGCTATTTCCTCGTTGCTTAGCGCTCTGCCAGCCGTCCGCTTACGGTTCACCATAAGATCATCTGTCGCGCTAATAGCGGCAAGGGGCTGGTTGTCTATCAGCCCTCTGCGAGCGCCCCATTTATGCGCCTGCTTCATATTGGCCAGCACTCGCTCTGCGATACGCGGCTTTAGGTCGGCTAGCGGCTCTAGCAAGTCCATCCACTGCATCAGGCTGGTGCTATCAGCAGGCAGCGCCCCCAGCTTTGGGAATACGTGAAGCTCAAACGAGCGCAGTATTTCGTCAGCGCCCACTTTGTTGGGCTTGCAGTATCGCTCGTGCCATTCGCGCACCAGGGTTTCGTTCGTGTGCGCCGTGGCGATCGCCGCCTGCTCGACGCGCTTTTGCGTCCTCGGGTCGTGGCCTTGCTCTAGCTGGCCTCGTCGCTTGATGGCTTCGTCCCGAGCCTCTTTCAGGCTCATCGCCGGGTAAGAGCCAAGGTCCATGCGGGCGGCTTTGCCCTGGTAGCGGAATCGGAGCTGAAACACCACTTTGCCAGCCGGAGTAACCCGGGCGCCCATGCCATCGCGGTCGGCTTTTTCGATAGCGCGCGGCCGCGCCTTCCTGTAGACGGATTTCAGCCAAGCGTCAGTTAACGCCATGTGTACATGCTCCCCAGCATATTTCGATGAAGGGTCACAGTATGTACACGGGCAAGTACATATTTCTAGTGCATTGCTGCAATTCTCTGCGCTGCTCAGTGCGGCGCAGACTTGCGAAAGAGTGAGGTTTTACGGCTATCAGGCGGGGTGTAGTGCTGGGCAGTGTAAGGCAGTGCGGCGAAGCTAGTTGTCGATGTGGGCAATGATGGAGAAATTGCGAATATGCTTGAGCTTTCCGCTGGAAACGTCATGAGACATCGAGTGTGTTCTGCCTTATTGGTACGCAAGCGTAGGTGTTGCGGCGCTGGGCCGAAGGGCGAAAAACGGAAACCGCACCACTGCATTGCCAAAGTTCATCAAAAGATAAGCGCCATTGTAGCGATATGCGCGGGATAGGAACAGCAGTCCGGCGAGAACCGCCGGACTGGAGGGAGTGGCGTACAGATTATTCGAGGCGAAGCGCGACGAATAGAGAGCGACCATCGCGATACAAACGCACTGGAATCGCCCGATCGTTAGGCAGCGCTTCGACGATACGCATTAGCTCGTCCGCCGATGCGACACTGCGATGGTCGATACTCACCAGGATATCGCCAGCGCGAAGCCCTGCCTGCGCCGCAACGCTGTCCGGCTCGACCTGACGCACCTCAACGCCGCCATTGATCCCCAAACGCTCACGGGTGGCTTGGTCGATTTCTGCAACGGCCACGCCCAAGCGCACTTGATTGTCGCTGCCCGATGCCGAAGCGGACGCTTGCATATCTGGCCAGTTACCCAGCTCGACGGTTTCCGATACCTGCTCGCCATCACGCATCAGCGTGAGTTCGACATCGTCTCCCGGTGCCACGCGACCAATCAGACGGGGCAGCGTGCTGGAGCGATCCACTTCTTCGCCGTTGACTTCGAGGATCACGTCACCTGCTTGCAAACCACCTTGAGCCGCCGGTCCTTCTGGGTCTAAATCGGCAATCAGTGCTCCAATCGCTTCACTCATACCGAACGACTCGGCCAAGTCCTGCGAGACGGGTTGGATCATCACGCCCAACCAACCGCGATTCACGCGACCGTCTTCACGAAGTTGGTCAGCCACATCCATGGCGACGTTGATGGGAATGGCGAACGAGAGCCCCATGAAGCCGCCACTACGGGTAAAGATTTGCGAATTGATACCGATGACTTCGCCTTCCAGATTAAACAGCGGGCCACCGGAGTTGCCGGGGTTAATGGCGACATCGGTTTGAATGAACGGCACGTAAGCATCACGCGGCAAGGTGCGGTTGATCGCGCTCACGATCCCTGCCGTCACCGAGTGATCGAACCCAAACGGAGAGCCAATGGCCGCGACCCACGCCCCCACTTTCAACTCGTCGGAATCGCCCAAATTCAGCACCGGCAAGTTATTGGCGTCGATTTTCAGCAGCGCCACATCGGTTTGCGCATCGCTACCAATCAGTTCGGCGGGCAATTCACGACGGTCGTTGAGGCGCACTAGAATTTCATCGGCATCCTGCACCACGTGCGCATTGGTCATCACATAGCCATCGGCACTGATGATGAACCCCGAGCCGAGCGATTGGCGCTCTTGACTACGACCACCGCCGCTACCACTGCCGGGAGGCGTGGGAAAGCTATCGCCAAAGAAGTGACGGAATATTTCGGGGATTTCCTGATTGCCAAACCCCTGTAGGGCCGGGCTTCGCTGGACCGTTCGACTCGTGGAAATATTGACGACGCCCGGGGCGGCGTCTTCTACCAGCTCAGTGAAATCGGGCAGCGTTTGCGCATGGGCATGTTGGCCGATCAAGAACATCGCGACCAAGCATATCCATAGTGTCGAGGGGAGAACCAAGCGCTTCATGCAACAGCTCCTAGTCAAGCAGATACGAAACGAAGGGAGTGCAACTCTTAGCGAGCTACGGAACAACTAACTGACCAAGCGCGGCCGGAAGCGTTCCATCCGCCCGCGCATTAGGTATTTAAGGGTCAATACGCTGCACATCAAGGTACCAAAGAACAGCATCACACATAGCCATTCACGCCCTCCAAGCAGCGAGGCCAACCCTGCCGCCAGCATCGCCAGGAACAGCGGCACGGCATAGATCAACAGCGTTAGGTGGCTGACTTGATGCTTGGGCAGCGCAATCGTGACGGTGCTACCTAAGGGATACGCTGCGTGGTGTGAAAGGGGCGAGGGGGAAGGAAGTACAGTGATGCGCTGCTGTTGGCGGCGGGCTAGTAATCCCATACCGCAACCACGTCCCTCGGCGCACTGCTGACAAGCGTTAGCTAGGGAGACATCGACGATCACCCCGGTCTCGGTATGCCCTACTACACTGCCCGTTCTGAATAGCGGCTCGCCTCCAGTGTCAGAGTGTGCCATGGCTAGGGCGCTATACGGACGGATTGCACGATACGCTGCAGCATATCTGGCGGCAGCTCACCAACGCCGACCAGCTGCCAGCGCTGCTCACCCTCGGACACCAACGAAATCGCTGCCGTGGAGACGCCCAATCGGTGTACGCCCTCTTCGAGCATGGGTTGCTCGACAGGGCTGACGAAGAGGCTCACCGCTGCCAGACCATCGCTATAGACCCGTTGATTCGTGACCGCTTGCCCTGGCTCCTGTGGTTGGGCAATGAAGCCCTCGGGCAGCCAATCGACTTGCCATGAGTGAGACGGACGCTCGGTGCTCACATCGCCAGCGACATTGCCCTCATAAAGCGAAGGCGACTGAAGCTGGGTAATTTGAAAGGTTTCTAGTACACGCTCTTGGTGGTCGCTCATGACATGCTTGAGCAGCAGCCCTGTCGATTTATCGACCCACCATGCGTGCAGATAACGCTGCTGATCGCGAGGGGAAAAACGCAGCTCCACCGCGTCACGTCCAGCGACACGCGCATCGTCTTGGAGGGAAATATCATAATGAGAGGCGACGTGTTCCGCCCAGGCTTGCGAGGCGCTGAGCTCGCCACCCTCTTCGGGAGTAAAACTCGCCATATAGCCTGCAATGGAGCGGCGCTCGATACTGACGGAAGGCCCATCCAAATGCTGTACGACCTGCTGACGCACGCCCTCTCGAATGCGATGGGATAGCGCCAGCGTTCTGACACCCAGCGCATCGATGGTGACCGCACGTGCCTGAAAATCATAGCAGTGCCCTGCCACCATGCTACGCGCTAACCATGCCTGGGCAGAGTCGGGCACCGACTCGTCGGCAACGGCCGAACAGGCAATGGCGGGCTGCGCATCCGCGTTGACCGAGGAGGGAGCCAGGCTTACAACGACCAGACCCCACGCCAACGCCAGCGGGACTCCACAAAAGCTTTTTCTAGCAGTCGCCATACCGATCAAACAGCCTCTTACGTCACGATGAGGTTCAAAACGCGTTAGCGAACTACCGCTGACCCAATGGCTCGGTCACCGATGAACGCATCAGTGGCATCCAGCTGTCGCCACTGCCGTTGGCTGCTCCCTGAGCATGCTGCTCTAGGTACGATTGCAACATGCGCAGTTGATCTACATCGATCGCTGTGGCTTGCTGGGCCATCGTGCCTTGCGGTGCCATCGGCGTTGAGAAGCCCGATTCGCTGATATTCATCAAGCCGCCATTGCCCGACTGGCCGTTGATACGAAAAGGCGTCGGCTCGAACATGGGCATTTCAGACGACATCATTGATGCAGGCTGCGAGGCGCCCAAATTGACCGGCTGCACTTGAGCCCCCACGCTGGACTGCGAGGCGACCGTGTTGCTACCTGGCTGAGCAGTGCCGGTCGAGCCGTTACCGCTAAAGAACTGAACGCCGGTAATGACCATCAGCGAAACGGCAGCCGCGACACCAGCACCACGGGCAAAGGAGATGCCACCGGCGCGGGCAGGGGCAGCGACCGTTTCACTCTCCATCACCGGGGCAGGCTCTTCGTTGAGGCGCGCCAGGATGCCTGCCGATAGATCGACACTGACATCGACGCTGCGCTCGCGCTGCATCATGCTGCGTGCCAAATGGTAGCGACGCCATGTCTCTGCCGCATCGGCATCGTCAGGTAGTGATTTCAACACTCGGCGCAATTCAAGCTCATCACTTTCGTTGTCCATTAATGCTGAAAGTGATTCCCGTGTGTTTTGACTCATACTTCACACCCTCACACTGTGTTAGAAGAAGCTCAGCGACCACACGGCTCATGCGTGTTTTAGCCGCAAAACCTCGCAGGCCAAGACCCTGTTACTCAACCATCGCCAGCGCATGGCAATGCGATGGTTTAACGCGATCATGCTAGACAGCCTCTATGACGCTTCACTTGCCAGACAGTTCACTAAAAACGCAAAAACGTAAATATTTGTGACGCCTGCGCCCGATTCATTGGACGCGGCTCATTCGTCTCGACTGTTGCGAGCCGTGGTGACCAGCGGGCGAATATGCTCATCGACGGCCTCCCGCGCGCGAAAAATGCGCGAGCGAACGGTCCCTACCGGGCACTGCATGACTTGCGCAATATCTTCGTAAGCCAACCCGTCCAACTCGCGTAGCGTAATGGCCGTCCGCAAATCGTCAGGTAGCTTTTCGATCGCTTCGAAGACAGCCGCTTCCAGCTGGTCGCGGGCAATAGACGCCTCGGGTGACTCGGCATCCGCCAAGCGACCGCTTTGATCGACGATTTCCGCATCAACGATATCCAAGTCACTGCCGGGCGGCCGACGACCGCGAGACACCAAGTGGTTCTTGGCCGTATTGATAGCGATGCGGTACATCCAGGTATAGAACGCGCTCTCCGCTCGAAACTTACCCAGTGCCCGATAGGCTTTAATGAAGGCTTCCTGCGCAACGTCCTGCACTTCCGCATGGTCGTGCACGTAACGCCCAATCAAACCGATGATTTTGTGCTGGTACTTCTTCACCAGCAGATCAAAAGCACGTGTGTCACCTTTCTGAGCACGCTCAACCAGCTGTTGGTCCGTTTCACGAGTGCCCATTCACACGCTCCTTCTGCTCGTACGCATCGCGCCGAGCATTGTTTCTTTGTCGCCCTAGTGTTCGGGCCTTCACAGCGAGCAGCATAGCGTCCCTTGGGCATCTGTTAATTTTCATGGAGGACATCGGCAGGCGACCTTGGCCTACCCCTCGGTGGTGGTGCGCAAATGAGCTTGCGCCAATGTCATCTAGTGTTACGCGTTCTTAGCAGCGCATCAAGCGCTTACCCCCTTTCTTAAAAACCCTGAGGCTGACATTTTTCCTTAATGCAAAGTTCCGTAACAATTGATTTTTACCACCGTGACGCGCCATAGTAGTGGCCACTTTTCGCCCATCGCGCACGCACAGGTAGCAAGATGTCAGATCAACAGGTTAGTAACCTTAACGTCCTGGCCCAGGATGTTCTTACCACGCCCGACGCACTGAAGAGTGCTATCCCCCTCACGGAAAGCGCCGAGCGCTCGGTAATCGAGGGTCGCCAAACCATCCAAAACATTCTGGATGGCAAGGATCCGCGTTTGCTGGTGGTCGTTGGCCCCTGCTCCATTCACGACGTCGAAGCAGCGCTGGATTATGCGCGCCGCCTGCGTACGCTAGCGGACCAGGTCAGCGACAGTTTGTATATCGTGATGCGCGTCTATTTCGAAAAGCCGCGGACGACCGTGGGCTGGAAAGGGTTGATCAACGACCCGCACCTGAACGACTCTTTCGAAATTGACGAAGGGCTGCACATTGCCCGTAAACTGCTGGTCGACCTGGCGGAAATGGGGCTACCGTTGGCCACCGAGGCGCTTGACCCAATCTCGCCTCAGTACCTGCAAGACTGCATTAGCTGGTCGGCCATTGGCGCTCGCACCACCGAGTCCCAAACGCACCGCGAAATGGCCTCCGGCCTCTCCTGCCCCGTCGGTTTCAAAAACGGCACCGACGGTAGCCTGGACGTAGCGATCAACGCGCTGCAGTCCGTGGCGAACCCGCATAACTTCTTGGGCATCAACCAGGCCGGTCAGGTCGCCATCATCCGCACCCGAGGCAATGCCTACGGTCATGTGGTACTGCGCGGCGGTAACGGCAAGCCTAACTACGACAGCGTGAGTGTCGCACTGGCAGAGAAAGAGCTGAAAAAAGCCAACCTCTCGGCCAACATCATGATCGACTGCTCACACGCCAACTCGAATAAAGACGCCGCCCTGCAGCCGCTGGTACTGGAAAACGTCACCAACCAGATTTTGGAAGGCAATACCTCCATCATCGGCTTGATGGTGGAATCCAACATTGGTTGGGGCAATCAAAAAGTACCGGCCGATTTGAGCCAGCTGCAGTACGGCGTATCGATCACCGACGCCTGCATTGATTGGGATACTACCGTCGAGACGTTCACTCGCATGAACGAAAAGCTCGCGTCCGTTTTGGCCAAGCGCACCGCTCAATAACGCGCACCTGCCATCAAAACGTCCCGCCGGGCTGCCGCTCGCCGGGACGTGTTCGTTTCCCATCCCCTAACGCGATCTATCGACTACGCCTGTATATCCCGCTTGAAAGGCGGCAGTGCATCCAACAATGCCTGACCATAGCGCCGCGTGATCACACGGCGATCCAGCAAGGTAATTACCCCGCGATCACTCTCTTTTCGGATCAAACGGCCACATGCTTGCACGAGCTTGATCGACGCATCCGGCACGCTGATACGCATGAAGGGATTGCCGCCCTGACTCTCGATCCATTCTGCCAGCGTCGCCCCCACCGGATCATCGGGCACGGCAAACGGTAGCCGGGTAATCACCACATGGGTGAGGTAATCCCCCGGCAAATCGATCCCTTCGGCGAAACTTGCCAAGCCAAAAATCACGCTCCCCTTGCCACCATCCACCGCTGCTCTGTGTCGCTCGATGAGCTCTCGTTTGGGCAGTGCGTCTTGGGCCAAGATGCGCTCTTTTGCCGCGGCAGGCAGCGCTTTTTCGACCGCGCGCAGCTGGGCACGAGAGGAAAACAGCACCAGCGCCGCCTCCTCCTCGCCGAGCTGTGACACAAAGCTCACGATCGCACGCTCATGCGCTTCCCGGTCGCTAGGGTCCGTCGCCTCGGCGGGCACTCGTAAGACGGCGTTGGCATAGTCAAACGGGCTGGGCAGCGCCTGATAGCGGTATCGGTTTGCCAATCCGGCGCGCTCTTGCAACCGCTCGAAGCGGCCCAGCGCCGTTAACGTGGCGGAGGTCACCACGGCCCCGTGGCAGCGGCCCCACAAATGCTTGGCAAGCGTGTGCGCGGCCGACACGGGGCTGGCCGAAAACTCGATCTCCGGCTCCCCCGCCACACGGCTAAGGGTTATCCAGCGCGCGCTCGGTGGGGCATTGGGAGCATCCTGCTCGCTGAACGCTTGCCATAAGGCGTGGGCATCCAGTGCGCGGCCGTGAAGGAGTGCCATCAGCGGCAGCCAGGCCTCGGCTTGATCACGGTCCAAACCGGTTTGCTTATCCGGGTCGAGGCTTTCACGCAAGATATCGCTGATACTCTCCAAACTTCTTGAGAGAGTGGCAAACATGACAAGCAGCTGTTGCGCCTGTTCCCGCAACGCCTCAGGCACTTGGCCTTTCTCAAAACGCTGCTGGTGGCTAGCCTCTTCATCGGCAAGGCCGTTTTCCCGTCCAGCAAGCTGATGCCCCATGCTAAACACGTCGCCCAGCGCGGGCTCCAATCCATGCAGCAGTTCGGGCAACCCGGCCAGCAGTCGGGCAATGGTGGGTTGAACCGCCAGCCCCTGGTGCAAATCCGTCAAACTACTTTTCAGAGTTTTCAACCAGCGCAGACAGCCGTGCACGGCAAAGCGGTGGGCAAAGTGCGATAGCGCTTTGTCCGGCAGGTGGTGGCCTTCGTCGAAGATAAAGATGCAGTCAGCGGGGTCCGGCAAAATGGCACCGCCACCAAGCGCCAAGTCCGCCAACACGAGATCGTGATTGGCGACGATAACGTCAGCATTCTCCAGCTCTCGACGCGAGCGGAAAAAGGCGCAGGCACCGAAGTGGCCGCAGCGGCGACCGGTGCACTGGCGGTGGTCGACCGTCAGCTGTCGCCAGTGCGCGTCCTCGATCGACACCGGCCAGGTATCGCGGTCGCCTTCCCAATCGCCCTTCCCGTAGGCGTCGGCCATATCGGTCGCCAGGACGTTGAAGTCGCTGCTATCGGCTTGCAACGACTGCTCGAACAGCGACAGCGTTGGGTTGGGCTCACTGCCCTCCAAAGCTTGATCCAGCCTAGCCACGCAAACGTAACGTCCGCGTCCTTTGGCTAGCGCGTAGCGAAAGGCCACGCCGCTATGGCTCGCCAGTGAAGGTAAATCTTGGTTGAGCACCTGCTCTTGAAGGGCCACGGTGGCCGTCGACACGATGAGCCGTTTGCCCTGTGCCTTGGCGATGGGCAGCCCCGCAATGAGATACGCCAGTGTTTTGCCCGTGCCGGTACCGGCCTCCAGCACGCACACATGACTATCGCTAACGCGCTTTCCTTCGCTGTCGCACTCGATGTCCCCCAGCGTTCGGGCGATTTCGGCGATCATCAAGCGCTGCCCGTAACGGGGTGTGAGCTCGAGCTTCTCCACCACGTTACGGTAAGCCTGCTGAATATCGTTTTTTAGCGCGTCATTCAGCATTCGAATTACAGCATACCTTCCGGCGGGTGTTCGCAGGGCAGCTTACCGTTGATATAGCGCTCAATCTCTGGCAAGGAGAACGCGTCCTCTTCGCCCACGAAGCTGATCGACACGCCTTTGGCCCCTGCACGGCCGGTACGACCGATGCGGTGAACATAATCTTCCGGATCTTCGGGCAGCGTGTAGTTGATGACGTGACTCACATCTTCGATATGAATGCCACGGCCGGCCACGTCGGTGGCTACCAGCACCTGCACCTCCCCTTCGCGGAAGCTTTCCAACGTCTTGATGCGCTGATTCTGCGGTACATCACCAGACAGCATGGCCGCACTGACCCCGGCTTTTTTCAGCAGGTCGTCGAGTTTGCGCACGAGATCCCGGCGGTTACCGAACACCATGACACGCTCGAAGCTCTCCTGCTCCAGTAGCTTCACCAGCAGCCGCTGTTTGTCGTCGTCGGAAACGAGGTAAACACGCTGATCGATATCCGCCTGATTCTCGACGGTCACCTCGATCTCGACATGCGCCGGATTGAGCGTCCACTGACTCGCCAGATTGAGAATATCGTCCGTGAAGGTGGCCGAGAATAGGAACGTTTGACGCTCCTCTTTCTTTGGCGTGTAACGAATGATGCGCTTCACATCGGGAATGAACCCCATGGAAAGCATTCGATCCGCTTCGTCGAGCACCAGCACTTCGGTTTCGGAGAGGTCGATATCGCGTTTCTGGTGGAAGTCCAGCAGACGCCCTGGCGTCGCGACCAGGATATCGATCTTCTTACCCAGGCTTTCGCGCTGTTTTTGGTAATCCATACCGCCCACGACGCTGGCGACGTTGAGCTGAGTGAAACGCGCAAGTGCCTTGGCGTCTTTCTCGATTTGCAGCGCCAGCTCACGGGTCGGCGCAATGATCAGCGCACGGGGAGCCCCCGGCTTTTGACCATCCGGCGTCGGCTCTTCGAGGAAGTAAGCCATGACAGAGATCAAAAAGGCGGCGGTTTTACCGGTGCCCGTCTGCGCTTTACCGACGATGTCGCCACCTAACAGGGTGTGGCGCAGCGCTTCCGCTTGAATGGGCGTGCAGTACTCGAACCCCTGAGCATGTATCGCGCGCATCAAAGGCAGCGGCAGATCAAAGTCATGGAAGCGCCACTTGCCGGCGACGGCGGGCACCTGAAACTGACGAAGATCCCAGTTCGACTGACGACGACGCGGTTTCCGACGGCGACGTTTAGGCTTGCGGTTCTGGGCCGATGCTGTGGTCTGTTCCGACTCGCTCATAGGCTGTGTATCTGTCCATTGCTGTGGATGTTAGGCATCACGAAGTGCGCATTGTACCAGGGGTTGGCGATAAGAGCGCGCCCTGGTGTCGAAGGAGCACGCTAGCCTGTTAGAATGAGGCATACATTAACCTAAGGAGCGCGACATGACGCGTAAGAAAAAGACTCGTTCATTGGCGGATAAAGTGACGATCCGCACTGGTCGCCGCAAAGATTATAAAAAGTGGCGCCATGAGAATCCTGATCAAGTGACCTCGTCGCGCCGCTTCGTTGCCAAAAAGCAGCAGCAGCGTAAGCTTCAGGCCGTGCGCAAATTGGCGCGCCAGCAAAGCGGCCAAACGATCACCATCCATCCTGACAAAGGGGGCGATCACTCACCAGGAGAGCCGTCTTGATGCGTTTGGTTTCGTTCAATATCAATGGGATTCGGGCACGGCTGCACCAGCTTCAAGCGCTGATCGATACCCAACAGCCCGATGTCATCGGCCTTCAAGAAACCAAAGTACAGGACAGCGAATTCCCCGTGGCCGACGTAGAAGCCATGGGCTATCACGTTTTTTACTATGGCCAAAAAGGCCATTACGGCGTTGCACTGCTGTGCCGTCAACAGCCGCAAGCAGTGTTTTACGGCTTTCCCGATGACGACGACGATGCCCAGCGGCGCATGATTGGCGTCAAATTGCTCGCGGAAGACGGCGAGCCGGTCACGGTATGGAACGGCTACTTCCCTCAAGGCGAAAGCGTCGATCACCCCACTAAGTTTCCGCACAAAGCGCGCTTTTATCAACAGCTCGCCAACCTGCTCAATACTCAGCACGCTCCCGAAGAGCGACTGGCGGTCATGGGTGATTTCAATATCTCACCTGAAGATCAGGATATCGGCATAGGCGAGGCCAACCGGAAGCGCTGGCTGCGGGAGGGCAAAACCAGCTTCCAGCCCATCGAGCGCGAATGGCTGGAAGGCATCAAAGCGTGGGGGCTGAGCGACAGCTACCGTCTGTGCCACCCGCAAAATGACGAGTGGTTTAGCTGGTTCGACTATCGCTCAAAAGGCTTTGACCGAGAGCCGAAGCGCGGTCTTCGCATCGACTACATCCTAGTTTCAAAGCCCTTGGCCGACTGCGTGACCGATGCGGGTATCGACTATCCGCTGCGGGCCATGGAGCGCCCATCGGACCACGCCCCCACCTGGAGCGACTTTTCAGTCACACTCCGCCCATGAAGCTGCAAGCGCCGGAGGCTCACCACCGGCGCCCGCTTTAAGATACGACGATGGCTGTTCAAACCTAGCAATGTCTTGAGAGCAAGGCAGTCGAGCCACTTAGAGCGACGGCTTAGGCAGACATCATTCGAAGTACGAGAGCCACTGCTCTGCTTGAGCATCCCCTAAATTGGCCGCTTGGGTCAGCGCAGCTTCGGCTTGGCGATCCTCTCCCCACCCATAGGCTAGCTGGCCGTACTGCCGCCAATCGCTTGCTGAATCAGTCAACGTTGCCAACTCTCGCCACGCCTCGAGCGCCTTGTCGACATCCTTGGCCTGTTGCCAAGCCGTGGCGCGCAAGCGAAGCGTGGCTTCATCGCGGGGAAGCGTGCCCGCCCCTAGAGCCGCCTCTAAATGCTCGGCAGCGCGTGCAGGCGTCCCTCCGGCCATATGCAGCTCGATCAGGGTGCGGCGTTCCTCTGGCGTAGAAAACTTACCCAACTGCCAGGCTGCTTCCCAAACGGCGGCGGACACACCTATCTGGCCTGCCTGCTGGGCAAGTCCGGCTGCTTGGCGCCATGCATCGGGGTCGCTGTCGGCATTCAACCCGTCCAATAGCCAGCTCAGCGCCTGTGCGTTATCCCCTGTGTTTCGGAGCACGACATTGGTGAGCGTTTGCTGGTCAGCCGTCAACTCCCCTTGTTTAAGCAGCGGCGCCAGCCACTCCATGGCCTGCTCCCAGCGCTCCTCTTCTGCCAACAGACGCACGAGCTGCCAAGCCGTGTCCGCGTAGCGATCACTGCCCGACGACTCGGATAGCCACTGTTCATACAGGGTAATGGCCCGATCTCGTTCGCCTGCAGCGCGGCGTAGCGACGCTTCGTCCCGCAGCCAGCGACGCAGCTGGCTATCGGGAACGCTAGGCCGTTGGCGGGCGCTGGCCAGCTCATCGGCAGCAGCAAGAGGATCGCCCTGGCGCACCAACGCACTGGCGGCTAGCTGATGATAAAGCGCGCTCGCCCATTGATCCGCGCGATTACCGCCCGAAAGCCGCTCTGACTGAGCCCGCGCATGGGTGATGATACGGCTTAGCACATCAGGGTCAGCAGAACCGCTTGGCTGGCTGGCCAACTGGCTCTGGAGCCGATTCAGGTCTTGAATCATGTCACCCGGCAGCGGCTCATTGGCCGTCGCGGTGAGACTCAGCGCGCTCAGTAGTATGACGCCCATCCATTGCGGCATCGTACGTTGACGGTGAGCGACAACGATAGGGCTGGTTGACGGATTTTTTCTTCGCGACATGTCACCGCTACCTTAACTGGAACTCAATACGCTGGGTGGCGCGACGTAACTGCTGACTTGGCTCGAACTGCCAGCGCGCAATCGCTTCTCGTGCGGCGTCTTCGAACACCCGGCGAGGCTGGGCATTGGTCACTCGAATGGAGCTTCCATCGACACTTCCATTACGCTGGATGACGAATTCCACCTCCACGAATCCCTCCATACCGCGGCGCTGTGCACGAGGCGGATAAGACGGATTGACGCGACTCGTCGGAGCTACTTGCCCCACACTCACCGGCTCGTTCGAGGGCGCAGGCTCTGCCGCCGGGGCCGCTTCCCGCTGCGCAGTGGCAGGCTCAGGAGACGGGGCCGCCGTTTCCGTAGGTTCGGGGGCGGGTTCCGGCGCAGGCTCAGGTGCTGGCTGGGGCTGCGGTGTAGGCTCAGGGCGCACCTCGGTCAGCTCCGGCAGCTCGCTTTCCAACTCGACGGGCTCTACCGGCGCGTCGGGTAGCTCCACGTCTGGCAGCGTAATCGCGCTAGTGGCGACCGGCGCAGGGGCTGGCGTCGGCATGGGCGGTGGCGGGGGAGCGGCTTGTGCAGGCGCCGGGGGGGGTGTCTCCTGTTCGGGCGCCACCTCCGGCGCTTCCACCATCGTCATGGACATCGACATGATGGGCTCGTCCACCTGCTGCTCTGGAGGAGCTACCAGTAGCGCTAGCATCCAGAAGAGCCCGATGGCCAGGGCAATACCGCCTAGCATCGATAACACATGCCGCATCATGGCCCACTCCGACTCGCTGCCACGGCGACCTGCTCGACACCCGCCTGCTGAAGACGGTCCATGACCTCGATCAACACGCCGGTCGTGGACTCTCGGTCGGCCTGAATGACCACCGAGCCCTCACCGCTCAGCATTCCAGCCACCTGCTGCCCAACGCGGTGAACGTCCACGGGCTGGCCATCCACCCAAACCGCTCCTTCCGGCGTGACGGCAACCAACACTTGGGCATCGGGGCGCGGGGTGGCGGCCGACGCCTCAGGGCGATCGATCTCCACTCCGCTCTCTTTGATAAAGCTGGTCGTGACGATAAAGAAGATCAGCATGATGAACACCACGTCCAACATCGGCGTCAGGTTCACCTCGTTGCTATCGTCAGCAGCCTCTATGGAACGGCGTCTACGCATCACTCTCCTCCAAGGCACGCGCTAAGCGGTCATGCAGACGCTGGTCTTCGCGGCGAATAACGTGCTCTAAACGGCTAATAAACAGCATACCCACCACCGCAATGGCCATGCCCGTCAGCGTGGGCAGCGTTGCCCGGGCAACGCCATCGGCCATGGCTCGAGCTTGATGGGTATCGCTCATCGAAAGGCTATCGAAAACGGCAATCATGCCCGTGACCGTCCCCAACAACCCGAGTAGTGGGCAAAGCGCCACGAGCAGCTTGATCCACGGCAGCGGCTGGCGCAGCTTGGCCACCAGCGCAGCACTCCATACATGGCGTAGCGTGCGCGCGCTCCAACTGCGGTGGTCGCTGCGCGCCGCCCAGCGGCGCACCAACTCATGGCGTGATCGCCGCCAGCTAAAGCGGTAATACCACCACCGCTCGATCGCCATGGCGAACACCACCACGGCCACCAGCGCCAGCACTACGAGTACGGCACCACCTGCATCGAGCAGCCGCTCAACGGGCGCCAGCCAAAGGGGTAACGTAGGCATACTAGGTCACCGTGCGAGCATGGGCCGTCGACTGCGCTTCCAAGTGATCTGCCAGCGTGGCGCTTGACTCACCTTCGATCACCTGAGTAATGAAACGACTACGGCTAGACAGCGCCGTTTGGGCAAACAGCAGCGGTACCGCCGTCACCAAACCCAGTACCGTCGTGACCAGCGCCTGACTGATCCCCCCCGCCATTAACTGCGGGTCGCCCGTGCCAAATACCGTGATGGCTTGGAACGTTACGATCATGCCCGTCACGGTGCCCAATAGGCCCAGCAGCGGTGCAATGGCGGCTAGCAGCTTGACGATGGGCTGACCACGCTCGATTTTAGGCAGCTCGGCGAGTACCGCTTCATCCAACCGCGCTTCCAGCGCCTCCGGGGTTTGATGTTTGTCCATCTCCTTAAAGCGCTGTAGAACACGCCCCAGAGGATTATCGGCACTGGGCTGATCCAGGGCTTGTCGCTGACGACGTACGCGTGCGCTAATCAACAACAGATACAGGTACTGCGCCAAAGCGACCAGCAGGCCGATGCCACCTAGCAGGACGACCACGTAACCGACATAGCCACCCTGCTGAAAACGCTCCCACAGCGAAGGCTGTTGAGCCAGTGCCTCCAGCACGCTGCCTTGGGTGGGGTCGATGGCAAACGCACGGCTCTCTCCCTGATGATACGCCGCCAGAAGCTCGCTGACCGCTGACGGGGTACGCGGCATTTCGGCGAGGGCGCCCTCCTCATCTTGCCCTTGCCGCAGCAGCGCAGACTCGGTGAAAGCGGCAAAATCACCCAGTCGAACGACGCTGCGCGGCGCTATGTCGCCGCTGGCATCCGCGACAGGCAATTCCAAGCGCTCGGCACGGCCCGTGTCCATGGTGAGAGCCGCCAAACGATCGACGACAGCCTCAATGTGCGGACGCTCCAACACGTCGACATCGTTTAAACGCGGTGGCAACGCATCGGCTTCAAGCGTGAGCCAGCTATCCCCTCCCAGCTCGTTGCGAAGTTCTTCACTGTGACGCGTTAGATCTGCCAATAGCGCCGTCAATGCCTCGCCCTGCTCCTCTTGGCGCTGAGCAAGTGCCTGCGCCTGCTCGTTCTGCTCGTCCTGCTGCGCTTCGAGCGAAGCCTGCTGCGCTTCGGCAGCCGAGTGGGCATCACGCGCCTCTTGCAAAGCGGCCTCTAACGCGTCTTGATCGTCCAAGAAAGATTGAAGACGCGCTTGGTCACGCGCTTGGGCAGCCTCGCGAGCCTCTCTTAACGAGCCGACATCGTCGCTTTGGGCCATGCCAACGTTGCTGCTCAACGCGCTGACCAGCAGCGTGAGGCAGAACCAGGCCTTGGGGCGAGAAAACAGACTCATGGCTGCGCTCCTTGGTCGTTAGCCGTGATCGAGAGTGGGAGCTGTAGAAGTTCTGGGGTGCGCTGGTCGGCCGCAATCCGCAGTCCGTTACGCACTTGGCGGCGAGCAGCCTCGTCGAGCGCGAGCCACGTCCCCTCTTCTTTATCCCAGACCCCTCCTTCGCGGCCATCGGGCGTCACGTAGTAAAAGCCAATACGGCCAATCCTCAGGTACTCCACTTCCCTGGGGGAAGCATCCGCTATCTCCAAACGGCCACGCCAGCTATCGACCTCGCGCCCATAGGCGAGCTCCGCCCGCCAGGCTTCGATTAGGCTTGCAATACGTTCGGCGCTACCCGCTTCGGGACTACCCGCTGACGCCACTCGGGCGAGGCGCTCATCGGTCAAAAAAGGCAGGTCTGACTCGATCCAACGGGTAAGCTGTTCGGTCATGTCCTGTTCGATCATGGGCAGCGCTGCGCGGGTATCGCTCAACGTATCCAGCGCTTGATTCAAGCGTTGCTGGCGTTCGGCCTCACTGGCCAAGCGGCTACTGAGCGTGGCGTTAGCAGCTTCCATCTGACGGGTTTCCCGCTCCAGGCGACGCAGCTCTTCAATGGCGGACCGTGTGGCTTCATCCGCACTATCGATTTGCTGTTGCAACTCAGACTGGGCTTGCTGGGCCTCGACACTTTGGGCCGCTTGATCCATCGTCTCATCACTTGCCATGAGCGTACCGCTGACTAGCACGCCCGCTAGGCAACATCCACGCAAGGCAAAGAAAGGCCTGTTCAGCACGTTATGTCTCCGTCACTGCTCAGCGCGCCATCAACCTCGGCGCGCTAAAACTCATTAGGTATAAGAACGATTTGCGTTTAACGCGTGCAGCGCATAGCGTACCACTAATAGAATTAATGACAATATTTATCATTAACATTCACTGACAGTAACTCGAACGGCAGGCATAAAAAACGGGAGCCTTCGGCTCCCGTAGCGGGCATCACAGCACGACCCTCAAAACGCCCAGTCGTCGTCTTCGGTGGCGACGGCTTTACCAATGACATAGGAGGAGCCCGACCCGGAGAAGAAGTCGTGGTTCTCATCCGCGCTGGGAGAGAGCGCGGCCATGATCGTTGGGTCGACGTCCGTCACGCTGCTGGGGAACAGCGGCTCAAAGCCCAAGTTCATCAGGGCTTTGTTGGCGTTGTAGTGAAGGAATTTCTTCACGTCTTCCGAGAGCCCCACTTCATCATACAGCGACTCGGTGTAGCGAACTTCGTTGTCGTACAGCTCCAGCAGCAGCTCATAGGCGTAATCTTTGACTTCCTGCTGACGCTCGGGCGTCTCTTCTGCCAGTGCCTGCTGGAACTTGTAGCCCACATAGTAGCCGTGTACCGCTTCATCACGAATGATCAAACGAATCAGGTCGGCGGTGTTGGTCAGTTTGGCGTGACTGGACCAGTACATGGGCAAGTAGAAGCCCGAGTAGAACAGGAACGACTCCAAGAAGACGCTCGCTACCTTACGCATTAGCGGATCGTCAGAGCGATAGCGATTCAAAATTAGCTCTGACTTCATCTGCAGCGTCGGATTCTCTTCGCTCCAGCGGAAGGCATCGTCTACATCCCGCGTGGCACACAGCGTCGAGAAAATCGAGCTGTAAGAGCGCGCATGCACCGATTCCATGAAAGCGATATTGGTGTATACCGCTTCTTCATGGGGAGTGCGAGCGTCATCCATCAGCACGGGGGCGCCCACGCTGCTTTGAATGGTGTCCAACAGCGTCAAACCGGTAAACACGCGAATGGTGAGCTGTTTTTCCTGCTGTGTCAGCGTGTTCCACGACTGGATGTCGTTGGAGAGCGGTACTTTTTCTGGCAACCAGAAGTTGCTGGTCAGACGGTTCCACACCTCGAGGTCTTTATCGTCCTGAAGGCGGTTCCAGTTGATCGCATTCACTCGCGACAAACGTTGCATTATGGTCATCAGCGTTCTCTCACAAACATCATCTTAAAAGCGTTACCCGATCACAGCGTGCAGGAGACGCAGCCTTCCACCTCGGTGCCTTCCAGGGCACTTTGGCGTAGGCGGATGTAATAAAGCGTTTTGATACCTTTACGCCAAGCGTAAATTTGCGCTTTGTTGATATCCCGCGTGGTGGCCGTATCCGGGAAGAACAGCGTCAACGAGAGGCCTTGGTCCACGTGCTTGGACGCTTCTGCATAGGTATCGATGATTTTTTCAGGGCCGATCTCGTAGGCATCCTGGAAGTAATCGAAGTTCACCTCGTTCAAGAACGGGGCCGGATAATAAACGCGACCCAGCTTGCCCTCTTTGCGAATTTCGATTTTCGCTGCCACCGGGTGAATGCTCGACGTGGAGTGGTTGATGTACGAGATAGACCCCGTTGGCGGTACCGCTTGCAGGTTACGGTTGTACAGGCCATGCGCCATCACAGAGGCTTTCAGCGTTTGCCAATCGTCTTGTGTGGGCAGTGCAATACCGCTGCGCTCGAAAAGGTGACGGACTTTCTCGGTACGCGGCAACCACGCCTGGTCGGTGTACTTATCGAAGAACGTACCCGATGCATAGGTGGAGTCTGCGAACCCGGCAAAGGTCTCACCGTGTTCGATGGCCAACTGGTTCGACGCACGAATGGCATGGAACGCAACGCAGTAGAAGTACAGGTTCGTGAAGTCCAACCCTTCTTCTGAGCCGTAATAAATATGCTCGCGAGCCAGGAAGCCGTGCAGGTTCATCTGGCCAAGACCGATGGCGCGCGATTTGGCATTACCCTCGGCGATGGAGGGAACGCTGCGCAGATTACTCATTTCAGACACGGCGGTCAGGCCGCGAATGGCGATCTCGACGCTGGTGCCGATATCACCGGAATCCATCACCTTGGCGATGTTCATCGAGCCGAGGTTACACGAGATATCTTGCCCTACCTGACGGTAGCCCAAGTCGTCGTCGTACTCGGTCGGCGTATTGACCTGCAGAATCTCGGAGCACAGGTTACTCATGTTGATACGGCCCGCAATCGGGTTGGCGCGGTTGACCGTATCTTCGAACATGATGTACGGGTAGCCAGACTCGAACTGCAGCTCGGCCAGGGTTTGGAAGAAGGCGCGAGCATTGATCTTGTGCTTGCGAATGCGCGCGTCGGCCACCATTTCATGGTACTTCTCGGTCACGCTGATGTCGCCAAACGGCACGCCGTAGACGCGCTCGACATCGTAGGGCGAGAAGAGGTACATGTCGTCGTTGCGCTTGGCCAGCTCGAACGTGATATCGGGAATGGTCACGCCCAGCGACAGCGTTTTGATGCGGATTTTCTCGTCCGCGTTTTCACGCTTGGTGTCCAAAAAGCGCAGAATGTCCGGGTGGTGGGCGTTGAGATAGACCGCTCCGGCACCTTGACGCGCACCTAGCTGGTTGGCGTAGGAGAACGCGTCTTCCAGCAGTTTCATGATCGGAATGATGCCCGACGACTGGTTCTCGATACGCTTGATCGGCGCGCCGGATTCGCGAATGTTGCTGAGCAGGAAGGCCACGCCGCCGCCACGCTTGGAGAGCTGCAGCGCGGAGTTGATGGAACGCCCGATGGACTCCATGTTGTCTTCGATACGCAGCAAGAAGCAAGAGACCAGCTCGCCCCGCTGGCGCTTACCACAGTTCAGGAAGGTGGGCGTCGCAGGCTGGAAGCGGCCGCTGATGATCTCGTCGACCAGCGACTTGGCCAGCGCTTCATCGCCACGCGCTAGCGTGAGCGCCACCATGCAAACCCGGTCTTCATACCGCTCGAGATAACGTTTGCCGTCAAAGGTTTTGAGCGTGTAACTGGTGTAGTACTTGAACGCACCCAAGAAGCTCGGGAAGCGGAATTTGTACGCATACGCCTGCTCGAACAGCGCTTTGACAAACGTAAAGCTGTACTGCGCCAGCACGTCGGCTTCGTAGTACTGCTCTTCCACTAGGTAGTCCAACTTCTCTTCCAAGGAGTGGAAGAACACGGTGTTCTGATTGACGTGCTGCAAGAAGTACTGGCGCGCCGCTTCGCGGTCTTTATCCAACTGCAGTTCGCCGTTGGCACCGTACAGGTTCAACATCGCATTCAGCGCATGGTAATCCAGCGTGCGCGCCTCGGTGGCTCCCGCAGCAGGGCGTTGATCTGCCGAGTTTTTTGCAGCTACGTTCTTAGAGACTGAGCTTGACGTTTCCAAAACTCTTCTACTCCTTTGCGGACCTTGGCGACATCGTCATCGGTACCAAACAATTCAAAACGATAAAGCAGCGGCACTTGGCACTTTTGGGCAATGATTCGCCCCGCCAAACCGTATGCGTCACCAAAATTAGTATTACCAGCAGCAATGACACCTCGTAAGAGGTGTCGGTTGTGCTCGTCATTTAAAAACCGAATAACCTGCTTTGGCACAGCCCCATTGGCCGAGCCACCTCCGTAGGTGGGGGTAACCAATATGTAGGGCTGCTCAATGCGTAGCGTCGGGTCTTCACGATGTAACGGCAGCCGCTGTGCACTTAAACCAAGCTTTTCAATAAAACGATGGGTGTTGCCTGACTTGGTGGAAAAATAGACCAGCGTACCTGCCTGCTCGGCTTCCACGTCAGCAGCGTGCATGGGTGACGATTACGCCAACGCTTGGATGCGGTCCGGACGGAAGCCCGACCAGTGCTCTTCACCGACGACCACGACAGGCAGCTGGCGGTAACCCAGCGCTTCGACTTCTGCTTGAGCACCCGTTTCGGCGGTAATGTCGATGACGGTGTAATCAAGGCCTTGCTTATCCAGCGCGCGATAGGTGGCAGTACACTGTACACAGGCAGGCTTGCTATAAATTTGGATTTCCATGGCTATTTTCCCTTTTCATAGCGGCAATTTTCAGGTAGTGCGCAGCGCTTGCTCTACCCCTCTAAAAGTCACCACGCATACTATATATAGACCAAGAGAAAATCAATTCAAGCATATATGGTATTTTTTCATCCACAGGTTATTGACAGCTCATGCCCAGCGCTATACCCAGACACAAAAAAAAACCGCTCCCTGATAGGGAGCGGCTTTCCAGCGGTGTCAGTAACTGACACCGCCCTCACAGGGCGTGAGTATTAGGCGATGGCGGCTTGGTAACGACGCTCGACATCTTCCCAGTTCACCACGTTGAAGAAAGCATCCACGTAGTCTGGACGCTTGTTCTGGAACTTCAGGTAGTACGCGTGCTCCCAAACGTCCAGACCGAGTACGGGCGTGTTGCCGTGCATCAACGGGCTATCTTGGTTGAGGGTATTTTCGACGACCAGCTTTTTCTCAGGCGTGACGGACAACCATGCCCAGCCGCTGCCGAAACGGCCCAGCGCGGCTTTTTTGAAGGCGTCTTTGAACGCATCAAGGCCGCCCAGCTCTGCGTCGATGGCTTTAGCCACGTCGCCATGCGGCTGGCCGCCACCGCTGGGTGACATCATTTGCCAAAACATGGAGTGGTTAGCGTGGCCGCCACCGTTGTTGATAACGGCTTGGCGCTTCTCTTCAGGTACGCGATCCAGGTTCGCCACCAGCTCTTCCACCGGCACGTCTTCTAGACCGGTGCCTTCCAGCGCACCGTTCAGGTTGGTGACGTAGGTGTTGTGGTGGCGAGAGTGGTGAATTTCCATCGTCATCGCGTCGATGTTCGGCTCGAGAGCATCGTAAGCGTACGGCAGTTCAGGAAGGGTATGTGCCATGCTATCTTCTCCTTGAGTGGCTTCTGTTGCGTTCACTACATTAGGTGTGGTCTTACTCCACCCTTTTCAACCACCGCCCCGGCAATTTTTTACCATCGGCGGCAAATCTTTGTCCCAGTACCTTAGTCAACTATTGTCAGTTTATCGAACCCGCCCGCAATAAAAAAGCCGACTTCTGGCGAAGTCGGCTTTTGACAGGCAGCAAGTTCAATGACTTACAGCTTGCTTTCCAGCTCCGGCAGGATTTCGAACAGATCCCCGACTAGGCCGTAGTCGGCCACCTGGAAGATCGGCGCTTCGTCGTCTTTGTTGATCGCGACGATCACCTTGGAGTCTTTCATGCCCGCCAAGTGCTGAATCGCGCCGCTGATACCCACGGCAATGTACAGCTCGGGCGCAACGATCTTACCGGTCTGGCCCACCTGCATGTCGTTGGGTACGAAGCCCGCGTCTACCGCCGCGCGGGAAGCGCCAATGGCCGCGCCCAGCTTGTCTGCAATGCCGTCCAGCAGCTTGAAGTTCTCGCCGTTACCCATGCCACGGCCACCGGAGATGACGACCTTGGCACCGCCGAGTTCTGGGCGGTCGCTCTGGGCCAGCTCTTCTTTGACAAAGCTGGATTGGCTGTTGTCAGCGGCGAACGCTACCGCTTCCACGGCTGCGCTGCCGCCCTGGCCCACCGCATCGAACGCGGTGGTGCGCACGGTGATAACTTTCAGCGCGTCGTCACTTTTGACCGTAGCGATGGCGTTACCGGCATAGATCGGGCGCAGGAAGGTATCGGCGCTTTCGACGCCGATCACATCCGACAGCTGGCTGACATCTTTCAGGGCCGCCAAGCGTGGCAGGACGTTTTTACCGGTAGTGGAAGCGCTGGCCAGTACGTGGGTGTAATCACCCGCCAGCTCCACCAGCAGCGCGCCCGTGGGCTCGGCCAGCTGGTGGGCGTACACGGCGTTGTCCGCCACGCGTACTTTGCTCACGCCGTCGAGTTTTGCAGCGGCGTCTGCCGCCGCCTGGACGCCTTCACCGGCGACCAGCACATCGATATCGCCACCAATGGCTTGGGCCGCTGCCACGACGTGGGCGGTGGCGCTGGCCAACTGACCTTCATGAAGGTCGGCAAGTACCAGAATGCTCATAGAATTCACTCCTTTCAAAGCATGTCGATCAACGTCACGCCGACCTTAGATCACTTTGGCTTCGTTTTTCAGTTTGTCGATCAGCTCGTCGACCGAGGCGACTTTGATACCGCCTTTGCGCTCGGCGGGGGATTCCACTTTGAGCAGCGTGACCTTGGAGGCCACTTCCACGCCGTAGTCAGCGGGGGTTTTGACATCCAGCGGCTTTTTCTTGGCCTTCATGATGTCCGGTAGCTTGGCGTAGCGCGGCTCGTTGAGGCGCAGGTCAGTGGTGACGATGGCCGGGAGTGTCAGCGCGACGGTTTGCAGGCCGCCGTCGATTTCACGGGTGACATTAACTTTGTCGCCGTCTACCGCCACTTCTGAGGCGAAGGTGCCTTGCGGCAGATTGGTCAGCGCGGCGAGCATCTGGCCGGTCTGGTTGTTGTCGGTGTCGATGGCCTGCTTGCCGAGGATGACGAGGCCGGGCTGCTCTTCGTCCACCACTTTGGCCAGCAGTTTGGCCACCGCCAGCGATTCGGCGCGCTCGTCGGTTTCAATGTGGATAGCGCGGTCGGCCCCCAGCGCCAGCGCGGTGCGCAGCTGCTCTTGGGCAGCCTTGGGGCCCACGGTCACGGCCACGACCTCGGTGGCCACGCCCTTCTCTTTCAGGCGCACCGCCTCTTCCACGGCAATTTCGCAGAAGGGGTTCATGGCCATTTTGACGTTGGTAAGGTCCACATCAGAATGATCCGCTTTGACGCGGATTTTGACGTTGTAGTCGATGACGCGTTTCACCGCGACGAGTACTTTCATAGGTTCCTCGCTTGGCTCGTGATAGAAGCCGTTAACCTGACTAGGCGCCGCCACCTAGTGGCCGCGCTCAAAATTCATGCAAGCGTTTGATAGGCTAGTAAATGAAAAACCCTATCAATTTGCCACAGCCTACCCACCAGCAACAACTTTCTCTTCGTGCGGCCTTGGTCGTAGCCCGCTGGTATCGCTGCTCGTACCGACACTTATAAAGTGTGCTTTTGCCATCGTAGGGGTGACCTGACACGGGTATTATGCCTATCATGGGAGATAACCAGAAGCAAACGACCGTTTTAAATTAAGGCCATCTTTTCATAAGCTAGTGCCCATTCGCTAGCCCGATACAGATGGCGCTTATGAGAATAAGGAGAAACCGGGTGAAAAACGTTGAACGCGATGTAATGGACTTTGACGTTGTCATCGTCGGCGCAGGCCCATCAGGGCTTGCCGCCGCTTGCCGCTTGATGCAGCAAGCCAACGAGGCCGAGCAAGAACTCACCGTCTGTGTCGTGGAAAAAGGCTCAGAGGTCGGCGCCCACATTCTCTCTGGGGCCGTCTTTGAACCTCGCGCACTGGCGGAGCTGTTTCCCGACTGGGAAGAGCGTGGTGCGCCTCTCACGACCCCTGCCGTTCGCGACGATGTATACCTGCTCAAAGATGCCGACAAAGCGCAGAAGATTCCCAATGCGCTCGTGCCGAAAAGCATGCACAACACCGGCGGCGATTTGACGCGCTACGTGATCAGTGCGGGCAACCTGTGCCGCTGGCTTGCGGAGCAGGCAGAATCGTTGGGCGTCGAGATTTTTCCAGGGTTCGCCGCTCAGGAAGTGATCGTCGAAGAGGGTGTCGTTCGCGGTATTTTGATTGGCGACATGGGCGTCGGTGCCGATGGCACTCCTAAAGATGGCCACATGCCCGGTATGGAGCTGCGCGCCAAGTACACGCTATTTGCCGAGGGTGCGCGCGGCCACTTGGGCAAGCGGCTGATCAATGACTTCTCTCTGAATGCAGGCCGTGACCCACAGCACTACGGCATCGGCTTGAAAGAACTATGGGATGTGCCCGCCGACAAGCACGAGCCCGGCTTGGTCGTCCACGGCTCTGGTTGGCCGCTGGATAGCAATACCCACGGCGGCTGGTTCCTTTACCATGCAGAGAATCAGCAGGTCGTCGTTGGGCTGATCATGGATCTTGGCTACCAGAACCCGTGGCTATCACCGTTCGATGAATTTCAGCGCATGAAGCACCACCCGGTGTTAAGCCAATATCTGGAAGGTGGTAAACGCGTGGCCTATGGCGCGCGGGCCATTGCCAAAGGCGGGTACAACTGCCTGCCGAAAATGACGTTCCCTGGCGGTCTGCTCATTGGCTGTGATGCGGGTACGCTCAACTTTGCCAAGATCAAAGGCCTACATACCGCCATGAAATCAGGCATGGTCGCAGCCGAGAGCGTCTTCGAGGCCATCCAAGGGGGTGATGAAGGTGGGCAAGAGCTCGCCAGCTTCACCCGCAAATGGGAAGCCAGCTGGGCCTATCAGGAGCTCAAAGAGAGTGCGAGCTTCGGCCCGGCCATACATAAATACGGCACGGTCGGCGGCGGCGCCTACAACTTCGTGAACCAACTGCTGGGCAATAAACTCCCTAACGTTCATGACACCACCACTGACCATGGGGCACTAAAGCCAGCCGCCGAATTCGAGAAAATCGACTATCCGAAGCCGGACGGCAAGCTATCGTTCGATAAATCCACCTCGGTGTTTTTATCGAATACGAACCACGAAGAGGATCAGCCTTGCCACCTGCGCCTTGCAGACCCCGATCTACCGATTCGTGAGAACTTGCCCAAATACGCCGAGCCCGCACAGCGCTACTGCCCGGCCGGGGTGTATGAAGTCGTCGAAGATGATCAAGGCCAGCCGCGCTTTCAGATCAACTTCCAGAACTGCGTGCACTGCAAGACCTGCGATATCAAAGATCCAGCCCAGAACATTACCTGGGTAGCTCCTGAAGGGGGCGGTGGTCCCAACTACCCCAACATGTAACTGCGTCTCGCCGTTGGCTGCCCAAACGAGGGCAGCCAACGGTGCTCCCTTCTGTATTCGCGCCTTTAGCGCGACGGCTCTTCATGAAAATACGCGGTATTCTTTCCCGCCTGCTTGGCGCGATACATGGCGGAATCGGCACGCTTCATCAGCGTTTGCTCATCGGCTCCATCGTCTGGAAACAGCGCCACTCCAATACTGACCGAAATCAAACACGTCTGTCCCTGCAACGAGAAAGGCTCTTGAATCGCAGCCACCAACTGCTCGGTGACACGCGTCACGGGCTCCCGATGGGTGATGTGTCTTAGCAGAATGACGAATTCATCGCCTCCGAGCCGGGCGACAACGTCGTGTTCACGCACGGAAGATAGCAGCCGTTTAGCCACCAGCTTGAGCAGCTTATCCCCCGCCTCATGGCCCAACGTATCATTGACGCTCTTGAAGCGATCCAAGTCCAAGAATAGAAGCGCGAAGCCTCCCTCCGCCTCCCGGTACCGCCCTATCGCGTGATCCACCAAATAGCTAAGATATGCCCGGTTCGGCAACTGGGTCAGCGTATCGTGAAACGCAAGATGTTCGATATAGTGCGCGTGACGCAGCCGCTCATCCGTCACCCGCTGACGCTCGCGGTGAAGCTGGTGGCTAAGCCGCGCCAGAAGCCCGAGGATCATCAGTGCCGCAAGACTCACGAAGAGCGCGCGCAGCCAGTAGCGACGTTCCATCGGGTAAGCGCGCGTCAACTGCTCCTCCACGGAGATACCGACCACGATGGACAAAGGGAAATGGAACAGTGGGCGTACCAGCGTTAGCCGCTCGACATCCTGCCAACGGGTAATGAAGGGCGTGTCGTCACTACTCATGATTTCATCATACGTCGGTAGCGCCATGGCGATGCTGGAGTACAGCCGAGTACCGCTTCGACCAATGCGGGTGACGTTACTCGCATCCACTAGCGCAAGTAGCCCCTGCTCTCCCAAGGCATTCTCGTTATAACCGCTAACGAAGTAGTCAGCGCCGACGGTTAGCGTCACCCACTCGGGCGCATCACGACCATGGCTCAGCATTCTGGCAAACAGCAGCTGCTGTCGCCCCGCCGACGAAAACGCCTCGACCAGCAGCCCGGGGGCCTCTGGCAGCGCAGGCACACTGTCACGCTGCGTGGCCGGCTCCCAAGCGCCCGTACGCTCTTTGACCCGTCCCTGTCCGTCTACGATGCTGACCGAAAAAATCACCTCAGGGGGCAACAGGTTACGCTCCGCCAGCGTTGCTAAAATGTCTGAGCGCTGCTGACTGGCGACGAAGTCGACGAGCTTCAACGTCGCATCGATCTCCCGCAGCGATCTCAACACCCTGGCTTCGTAGGTGTCCGCCATGTCACCAATCGAGAGTTCGATTTGGCGCTTGATCGCGGCCTGCTCACGGCTGACCAGATAGTGGGTGCTACTCAGAATGACCAGCACGATCAACACCCCGGCCGCGCCAAAGAGCGTCAGCGGCTCAGCTAGCCGATGTCGCCATGAGCGCGCGGCATGTTGCGCGTCCAGGCGCAGTACTGGACCTCGGATGTTATTCAACGGTGACCACCTTCAACCGCTCGTCCAAAAACCGAGAGTCAATGTAGCCGAGCGCGTTGGGATCGCGAACGAGCCGCTCTACCACCGCCTGACTATCCGCAAAGGTTTGTGGCGGTTGACCGCGTCCCGTAAAAATCAGCCTTGCCCAGTGAGCGCGCAACTGGGCCTGTGTTTTTCCAATGTAGCGACGATAAAACTCGCCGCGCTCCCGTGACCGCTCGGATTGGTCGATAGGCGTGACCACCGTTCGCCCCTGTCGCAGCGTTCGGCTCTCCAAATAGAGGTCCTTGAGCTCTTGCCGCTGAATCCGGGTCAATTCTGCCTCGGCGGATACCACCACGAGCAGATCCGCAACGCCTGTACAAGGAAGTAGAGCGAACAGTAAACAGCAGCACCATCGGGGTAATCGCTTAGCCATCGTCACTCTCCCTAAAACACAAAGTCGAGCGCAAGGCTGAACAAATTCATGTCGCCACCTGGCTGAAAGCTGGGCTGCTGATTGATCAGCCCACCAGGCGATCCAGAACGAAAATCGATATGGTCATACTGTACCGTCAACGCCATTCCGGGTCGAAAATCCCATCGCAAACCAAGAGTGCTGCTGTCCTGAGACAGACTGGACGACAAGAGCGCATTGAGCGTGCCATTGAGCAATACGGCCGCATCGGACAACGGAGGAGGATAAAGCGCCGAGGGCAGGCCGGGCTCGGACCGATTGCTGAGCACGCGGGCTCTGCCCACCCCTGCATAGGGGGTCCATTGCCCAATGCGGTATCCAGCCGTCATGTGGGCGCTTTCGATAGTACCCAACAACGTTGACGATGAGAGCCGCGCCCACTCCCCCTCTACGAACCATGAACCCGGGTCGTAGTTTACGCCGACGCTCAAAATACGCACCGGTTTACCATCCACTTCGTAGCGGTCGGCCAGCGCCTCTCCAGGCGGTCCAAACAGTCGATACACATCAAAAAACTGGGTCAACTCCTGCGCTCTGACATTGACCTCGCCATAGCTGGCAAAGAGCGTCGTATCGCCCCAGCGGGTGTGCTGAGAGACTCCCCACGAGTCAGAAGACTCGATATCCCCCGTTTCATATTCAAGGCTACCGCCACCGTAGCTAAGACGCAGATCGTTAATCGACTCTCCCAGATAGTAGCGATAGCGTAGATCGACGCCATCGAAGTTGGCGACGGGAACCAGACGGTAAACTTCCGCAGGCGGTCTGACCCAAGGCGTCGCAAAACTCACTTTGCGGTATTCGGAGTTCATAAAGCTGCCTTGCACCATTCGCCCAGCACGGAGGCTGAGCGTCGGCGTGGCGTCATACTGCAGATACGCCCACTCGATGTCTGGGGAGAAAGAACCATCGAAGCGCTTTTCGCTGACGACCTGGACGGTCGCGGAGAGTGAAGAGGTGGCGGCTAGCGTCGTTTGAAGTCCCAACCGGCTATCGACTTCAGCACTCCACTCCCCGCTGTAGCCAGCGCCGGAGGACGCCAGTGGGTCGGCGACGAAATCGGCATTGGTCACATCGGAATGCACCACGCCCAGCGTGCCAAACCCATTCAGGGTAACGCTAGGCAGTGAGGTGTCGGCCATGGTAGCGCCGCTGTATACCGCGAGAGAGATGGCGCAAGACCAGACGAACTGCCTTCGCATGCCGATTACCTGTTGGGTAAATAGTTAACTGCAAAGCATTTAATCGGCCAGATTAGGTGAAGTCAAACACCATGTGCGCGCGGAGCGTCAACGTCAGCTCACGGCGCTGTTCGCAGGCTCCATGATTTCGATAGGCGCGCGGCGCGCGATCAAACGTCGCCGCCCCGCCTGGGCAAAACGTACGTCGATGACCGGGTCCGAGGGGTTTCCTTCGACGGCCGCGACTTCGCCCTCGCCAAAGACCGCATGCAGCAGTCGCTGGCCAGGGTAGAAGTGACTATTGGCTTGGTAGCCGGCAGCGGGTTCTTTCACCTGGGGTGCCGCCAAGGGAATGTCCTCACGCCCCACTTTTGTCAGATAGCGCCCCACCAGACTGGGAGAGTTCACCTCAATGGGCTCGCTAGGCGGCCGCGAGTGCGCGAGGCACTCGGCGATGCGCATACCGTCCTGCCAGGCGCTTTCCGCGATGAAGCGACTCGGCTTATGAGCTCCGCCATCGTGCAGCACGAGCAGTTGCTCCTTGGCACGAGTGATGGCGACATAGAATAGCCGCCGCTCCTCTTCTAGCCGCTCATCGCTGAGGGGATTGTCGCGGCTGTAGTGAGGAAAGTCTTCTTCATTGACGCCCGCCACCGCGACCAAGGGCCACTCCAATCCTTTGGCACCGTGCACCGTGCTGATCAGCACGCCACCTGCCTGATTCTCTACGGGACGCTCGAGCAATTCGATAAACGCATCGGGATCTTGCACGCTCTGGGCCTGCTCGATCAGCACGTCCAGCAGGCGCACGTCCTCCTCCCCCTTATCGCGTCTCGCCGCGGCGCGCTTCAACGTCTTTTCCGCATCGATAGCTTCGACCACGTGGCTAAGCAGTTTTGCCGGTGGCCAAGCACTCAGCGTTGGCAACTCACACAGCAATTCCCAGCGTTTTTTGAGAGTGCGCCGCTGGAGCGGTTTCAATGAAGCCAGCACGGGTTCATGGCGCTCCGGCCACTGCTGAGTGCTCGCTAGCTGGTGGGCCAAGCGCTGCAAACGCTCTCTGGCAACGAACGGGGTCGGCTGGGCTAATAGCAGCAGCAGTTGTTCGGGATCGTGTAGCAGTTCAGGACGCCTGGAGAGCTTCAAATAGCCAGCCAGCGCTTGCACCAAAGGCAAGCGAAATACGAAGCGGTCTTCCCGCAATAGCCGAAAGGGAATGCCCGCCTGAAGCAGCGCGAGCTGGAACGGTACCGACAGTGCCCAACTACGCACGAGCAGGCTGGCATCGCTCAATGCCCGCCCCTGGGCCTGCCAATCCACGAGTGCATCCAACAGCAAGCGGCTGCCTTGGCCCACAAAGACACGGGTATTGGGATTTTGGGCGTCCGCCAAACAGAGCTGATCCGGCCGACGCTGATTGGCCATGATGGCGTGATTGGCCGTGAGCGCCAGCGCGTGACCATGACGAAAGGTCATCGACAGGGGATAGTCGGTGGCGTCGCCGAAGGTAGCGGTAAAGTTCTCCAGCATCGTATCGGGACGCGCCCCCCGCCACTCATAAATGCACTGATTGGCATCGCCAACCGCCATGACGTTCGCCGTGGGGCCAGCCAACACGGCAAGCAGCCGCTGCTGAACCGTATTGATGTCTTGATACTCATCGACGATCACATGATCCAAAAACCCTTCGACACGCTGGCGAAGTGAGGCATCGGCTTCCAGGGCCTGCAAGGGGCGGTAGAGCAGATCCGCATAGCTCATCACTCCCTCCGCCTCCAGAAGGCGTTCGGCCTCGACGAAGGCGGCAGGAAAGTAGTCCGTGTCTGGCTCGAACTGAAGCCGCTCGTAGAGCGTCTCAGCGGGCAACATTTCCGCCTTTACCAACCCGCAAAAATGCGCCAGCGCTTCCAACCGGTCGCCCTCTAGCGCAGCGTCGCGGCGCTCCACTTGGTCGGCCAGCACGTTCAAACTGGCCTGACGCAGCAAGCGCTCCATCTGCCACTCGGCGGAGAGTAACCGTCGAGGCGCCAGCGCCCCCCAACGACACAAGCTCTGAGTGAGACGATGTCCTAAAGAGTGAAACGTGCGCACATCAGGCAGCGGCTGCCCCGCAGGCGCCATACTGGCCAAGCGTCGCTGAAAATCCTCTTTTGCGGAGCGGTTGAACATCAGCACCAGCATCCGCTTGGGAGCAACGCCGCTCGACAGCAGATGCAGTACTCGCGCGGCCATGGTCGTGGTCTTACCCGCCCCTGCCACGGCGGCAACACGAGCATGCCCTTCGCCATGGTGAACCACCGCTTGCTGTTCGGCCGTTAGCTTCACGGCGCCTCACTTGGCATGCTATCGCTCCATTGGCCAAGCGGGTGCCAGTGTCCTGCACTGTAGAGCAGGCAAGCCGTGTGCCCTTCGGCGGTTTCGTCGACGCGGGCTTGCTCCACCAAGCGATAGAACACGTTACGATGCAGCCGAGCCGCCAAGCCAAAGCGAATGGCACACTCGGGTGCTAACTCGCCGTCGGGTGTCATCGACAGCGATAGGGGGTGATCACCGTCCAGACGCACCATATCCTCGAACTGGGTCGTCAGCCACCAGGCATCGTCGCGAAAATCGGCCTCGACGATCATTAAAGGGCGATCGTCAACGATCACTCGCCAGCGCTCCGCAGGAGTCACCAGGCAATACCCGTCCGCATCCCGCCGTAAAAGGCTGGCAAGCAGTTTAGCAATCGCCGGGCGCGCGAAGGGCCTGCCTTCATGCAGCCAAGTGCCATCCGCCTGGATACGAATGTCTATATCGCCCGATAGCGCGGGCTGCCAAGTGTCGACAGGGGGAATGGTCGCCGAGCCGCCGGATTGCTGAAGTAGCCGATCAATGTTCATTGCCATACTCCCCAAAAGACCGCGCGTTACACTACCAGCCCAGATTGTGCCAGCGCCTCTTTTACATGGGCAGGCGCATCGGGCGCGGCAGCACGGAAAAGATGGTAGAAGTTCACCGTCGTCTGCATGGCGACCTCGTCGACGCTGATGCCTCGTTCACGGGCAATGCACTCAGCCACCTCGACGACCCACGCGGGTTCGTTGGGCTTACCGCGGTGGGGAACGGGTGCCAAGTAAGGGCTGTCGGTTTCGATGAGCAGCCGATCCAATGGAAGCTGGCGTGCCAGCGTGCGTAACGACGCGGCGTTGCGAAAGGTGATAATACCGGAGAGCGAAATGTAAAACCCCAGCCGAACGGCTTCTCGGGCCATCTCCAGGTCTTCGGTGAAGCAGTGGATCACACCTCCCACCTGCGGATTGCTATACTCCCGCAGTAACGCCAACGTATCTTCTTTCGCCTCACGGGTATGGATGATCACCGGTAGCTCTAGTTCGCTCGCGGCCATCAGGTGCCGTTTGAAGCGCTCATGCTGGACGCTTAGCGGTACGCTCTCCTGGTAGTGATAATCCAGCCCGGTTTCGCCAATGGCCACCGCGCCATACTGCTCGGCAGCGTCGACGATCTCGTCGACGCTGGGTTCGTGCGCCGCCTGATACAGCGGATGCAGACCGGCGGAGATCGCAACGTCATGGTGCTCTCTGGCAATGGCGGCCAGCCCAGGCAGCTCCTCCAGCGTCGTCGAAATCGCGAGAAACTGGCTAACGTTCGCTTGACGCGCAGCGTCCAGGGTGGCCGCCACATCGCCACCGTGGGTATGTTCCGATAAACGGTCGAGATGACAGTGAGAGTCGACAAACATGCAGGGCTCTTTGAGTGTAAAGAAAAAAGTGCTGAATTAGAGCGTAAATGAAGGAGGCGCTTTATCGAGCTGGCCCGCCAGCAGCGTCTCGATACGATCGCGAACGGAGTAATCCTGCTGGCTAAAGTGCACGCCAATGCCCGGCATACGCCGACCGCTCACGCCTTCGGGAGATATCCAAATCACCTGCCCTGTCACCGAAAGACGCTCACTCTCCCCTGGCAGGGTCAGCAGCAGCATGACCGACTGCCCAAGGCCGTAGAGTGTTTTCGTCGGTACGAAAATACCTCCACGGTCCAAAAAGGGCATATAGGCGGAAAGCAGCGTCGGCACATCCGGTATCGTCAAAGAGAGCGCTTTTTGGGCAGCCATCACGACCTCGTTACAACAAGTGGTTAGGAGCGCAGCAGCGCAGACCAGCGAACTAGCCACGCTTCCAAAACGAGCTGGGGATTTGGGTTGGCACCTACGGCGAACAGGCGGCGCTGCTCTCGGGCGTAATCCAGCAGCCGGAACCAGTCTTGAACGCGGCCATTTTTGACCGCCTGTCGATAGAGCGGCACCAAATCGGGATTGTGCAACACGCTCTGCTCGCCGGAAAGCCCCAGACGAATCAAGTCCTCAAGCCATGCGATACCGTACCACAAGATGGCATCGATGGCTTGGCGATCCAGCCTCGCGGCTTCCGATACCGGCTCTGCACCGCGTACCAACTGCTCGAAACAGTCGTGAATTTGATGCCGTAGGGCACGCTCATCGGGGGCAGCAAGTTCCACTGCCAAGAGCGGTAACCCGCCGGAGACGCGCCACCAAAAGTGTGCCTCATCATCTCCCAGGTGCTGCGTCAGCCAGCCTTTACATGCCTCGAACGGTACGCTGGCCAGTGGCCACTGCTGACAGCGTGAGCGAATGGTCGGCAGCGTGCGAGACGGCACGTCCGATAGCAGGATAAAGAGCGTTTTGTCGCCAGGCTCTTCCAAGCTTTTCAACAGCGCATTGGCAGCGGCAACGTTCATCGCTTCCGCCGGGGAAATGACAATAACGCGATAACCGCCCTGCTGGGCCGTTTGCGACACGAACCGGTTCACATCGCGGATCGGGTCGATACGAATTTGACGCTTCCCCTCCTCCGGCGACACCCGCAACAAGTCAGGGTGATAGCCCGAGGCCAGCATGGCGCAGCTATGGCACTGTCCACAGGCCTGATCGCCAGGCGCTGCACACAGCGTTCTAGCAATCAGCGCCTCCGCCAACTGCTGCTTGCCGACGCCATGGGCACCGCTGATCAGCAGCGCGTGGGGGAGTCGTCCGCTATCGGCCAGACGCACCAACTGCTGCCAGGTCGAATGGTGCCAGGGCAAAACGCCGGTTACCGCCATTGCGCAACCCGCTCTTCCAGCACACGACTCAGCGCTACTTGAACGTCTTGCAGCGGCTGGGCCGCGTCAATGAGTGCAAAACGCTCCGGCGCAGACGCGGCTCTTTCTAGATAAGCGCGGCGCACGGCCATGAAGAACTCCACACGTTCTTGCTCGAACCGATCACGCTGCGTATTGAGATCGCGCAAACGGCCCTCAAGGCGCTCCTTGGCAGCCTCTGGGGACATATCGAGCAGTAGCGTCACATCCGGGGCAAGCCCCCGCTGCACGAACTGCTCCAACTGTGCGATACGCTGTGCATCGATACCACGTCCACCGCCCTGGTAGGCAAAGGTCGCGTCGGTGAAGCGATCACACACCACCCACGCGCCCCGCGCCAGCGCGGGCAGAATTTTCTCCGCTAGGTGCTGTGCACGGGCGGCAAAGACGAGTAGCAGTTCAGCGTCCACGCTCAGTGGCTCATTGGGCGACGGGTCGAGCAGCAGCTCGCGGATGGCCTCTGCACGTGCCGTACCACCGGGCTCCCGTGTGCGCACCACCTCGATGCCCCGCTCCTTTAGCCACGCTTCGACAAACGCTACGTTGGTCGACTTACCGACTCCCTCACCGCCTTCCAGAGTGATGAAGCGCCCACGCTTGCTCATTGCTGCCCCTTACTCAATTGAGACACCATCTATGGTCGATGGCGGCGATTTAACGATTACGAATATAGCGATTGACGGCATTATTATGCTCGCGCAAGGTGCGCGAAAAGTGGTGCGTGCCATCGCCTCGGGAGACGAAATAGAGCGTGTCGCCAGGCAGAGGGTTCACCGCGGCCTCCAGCGCAGCACGCCCCGGCATGGCGATCGGGGTGGGCGGCATACCGTCGATCACGTACGTGTTGTAAGGCGTCGCTTCCCGCAGGTCTGCACGGGTGATTCGGCCATCATACCGCTCCCCCATCCCATAAATGACCGTTGGGTCCGTCTGTAGACGCATGCCACGCTCCATACGCCGCTTGAAAACGCCGGCAATTTCCCGACGCTCTTCCGGCGCACCGGTTTCCCGCTCGATCAACGAGGCCATGATGAGCGCTTCGTAAGGGGAATCGATCGTGAGATCCTCGTCCCGTTCTGCCCACACCTCCTCCAGAATACGCTCCATCCGCTCCAGCGACTGACGCAAGATGTCCACATCGCTCATGCCCAAGTGATAGCGATAGGTGTCGGGAAAGAACCAGCCTTCTGGATATGTACCATCACGGCCCAAGAGCGACATGATCTCTTCATCGCTCATGTCGGCCGTGCGGTGCTCAAGCTTGGGAGCCGTATCGAGCAGGGCGCGCATTTGGCGAAACGTCCAGCCCTCAGGCACAGTCAGCGAGTAGGTCACGACATTGTTACTGCCAAGTAGAGCAATGACCTCCAATCCGCTCATCCCAGGCATGAGACGATACTCACCCACGCGCAGCTGCGGCACTTGCTCTGGGTCGATGCGAGCCAGCAGCCGATACGCCCAGGCATCCTCTAGCACGCCTTGCGAAGCCAAATCACGTACGACCTGATGAAATCCAGCACCTGCAGGTACTTGGTAAAGGGTGGGCTCCTCAAGGGCAATGGGTGCCGCAAGGCGCTGCTGCCAATAGGCATAGCCACCCAGCACGGCGGCCATGGCCAGCACCACCAATACCCCTAAGACGGCAAATAACCGTTTCACGTTGATACCTCGATCATGTTATGGAAACACGCTTGGGTAGCCCAGCAGCCGATGCGCTTCGGTTTGTAACGGGTCCACTGCAAAACGCGGCCAGGTTGCCAGCTCGCAACCGTGCGCCTCTCTCAATTCACGCACGGGCCAAACCCCTTGCACTGAATTGCCTACCCAGAGTCGCTCGACGCTGGGTAGGTCGTCGACGGCCAGCGGCGCCTCATGGATCATGCCAGCGTCAAGCAGAGCCGCGCGCAAGGTCCCCGCAACACCGCACTGGTCGACGCGCGGGGTATACAGATGTCCCCGTGACGACCAAAAGAGATTCATGCTGGTGGCTTCCACGACGTTACCTGCTTGGTCGACGAGAAGCCCTTCGGCGACATGGGGCTCGTGCCACTCTTGACGCGCCAGCACGTTCTCCAGACGATTGAGATGCTTGATGCCTGCGAGTAGCGGCTGGTGCCCCAACCGAAGGTGGCATAGACGCACGCACACACCATGCTGCCAACGCGATTGATTGGCCGTAAAGGGCGTACGTCGAGCTAACAGTCGTGGTGCTACCTGATCAGGTAACGCATACCCTCGACCGCCGCTTCCACGGGTCAAGATCAGTTTAAGAACTTCCAGCGCTGCCTCAGGTGGCGATTGCCAAGCCTGAGACAGCTGCCAAGCAGACGGCAATGGAATATTCAAACGTTGGCAGCCCTTTGCCAATCGGGCGTGATGGTACTCCCACAGCACGGGCTGCCCATCGCGTAGTAAGACGGTTTCGAATAGACCATCGCCATACGCCAGCCCGCGGTCATCGAAGGGCACCTGGGGCATCGGCATCAAGGCTTATACCTTCTTGAACAACAGCGAGCCGTTCGTGCCACCAAAACCAAACGAGTTCGACAGCGTTACATCGATACGCATGTCACGAGCAGTATGGGGGACGTAATCGAGATTGCAGCCCTCTTGGGGGTTGTCCAGGTTGATGGTGGGCGGCGCCACCTGATCGCGAATGGCAAGAATGCTAAAGACGGCTTCGACAGCGCCAGCCGCTCCCAGCAGGTGACCGATCATCGACTTGGTGGAGCTTACGGCCACGTGCTGCGCCGCACTGCCCAGCACTTTCTCGATCGCACGACTCTCCGCCAAATCCCCCGCTGCCGTCGACGTGCCGTGAGCATTGATATAATGCACGGCCGACGGATCGATGGCGGCATCTTTGATGGCATTGCTCATAGAGAGGGCAGCGCCACGACCATCCTCAGGCGGTGCCGTCATGTGATAGGCGTCATCGCTCATACCGAAGCCAGCCAGCTCTGCATAGATATGCGCACCGCGTGCTTTCGCATGCTCATACTCTTCCAGCACTAGCACCCCCGCACCATCAGAGAGCACAAAGCCATCTCGGTCCGCATCCCAAGGACGGCTGGCCGCCTGCGGATCGTCATTACGCGTCGATAGCGCTCGCGCCGCCGAGAAACCGCCCAGGCCAAGCGGTGTGGTAGCCATCTCCGCGCCGCCACAAATCATCACGTCCGCATCGCCGTACGCAATGGTGCGAGCGCTATAACCAATGTTGTGAGTGCCGGTGGTACAAGCAGTAGTAATGGCGATGTTCGGCCCTTTGAAGCCGTGCTGGATCGCCATGTTGCCCGAGATCATGTTGATAATGGAGCCCGGTACGAAGAACGGCGACACTCGACGTGCACCGCCTTTGTTGAGCGCATTGTGGTTATGTTCAATCATTGGCAAACCACCAATGCCTGAACCGATAGCCACACCGATGCGCTCGGCGTTCTCATCGGTGCACTCGATGCCTGAATCCTGAATAGCCTGCGCACCAGCGGCCATGCCGTACTGAATGAACAGATCCATCTTGCGTGCATCTTTGGGGTTCAGGTAGGGACTAATATCAAAATTCTTTACCGAACCGCCAAACCGCGTATTGAAGCCACTGGTATCGAAGTGCTCAATCGGCGCAATGCCGCTTTTACCTGCGACGATGTTCGCCCACGACTCATTGACACTATTACCCACTGGGGTCACCAGGCCTAACCCAGTTACCACTACCCTTCTTCGCGCCATCAGCTTTCCTCCAGGCATCCATGGTGACACGACCCATCTGGGTCATTTGCTGCAGAAATTTGGTGACTAGTATAACGGAGTTTGAACGTTATATTCATTGTGAGCGTAAAGCAAAAAAGCCGTCCCCTATCAGGACGGCTTTTTTAATACGGGCGGGTAACACCCCACCCTGGTTCTTTGCGATAACCGCGCCCTTACTGGTGGGCGTTGACGTAGTCGATCGCTTCTTGAACCGTAGTGATTTTTTCAGCTTCTTCATCAGGAATTTCGGTGTCGAATTCCTCTTCCAACGCCATCACCAATTCAACGGTGTCCAGAGAATCGGCACCCAGGTCTTCAGTGAAAGAAGAGCTGTTCTGGATGTCTTCTTCTTTAACGTTCAGGCGCTCTGCCACTACTTTCTTTACGCGCTCTTCAATAGTACTCATCAACGTACTCCAGTCGTTCACATTAGCCGTTATAGATAACCAGCTATTTGGAAACCGCAAGCCAAAAGCTGCGGGGTAGTTTATAGACGCCCTTAGGTTGACGCAACCGCCAAACCCAAGGCCATCAACGCATATTCATACCGCCATTCACATGCAGCGTTTCACCGGTGATATACCCTGCGGCATCACTCGTCAAAAAGCCCACGGCGGCGGCGATTTCTTCTGGCCCACCCAAGCGTGCCAGAGGAATCTGTTTGAGCAACATTTCATGCTGCGCTTCAGGCAGTGCCTCGGTCATATCGGTAGCGATAAAACCGGGCGCAACGGCGTTGACCGTGATGGCACGAGACGCCACTTCACGCGCCAGTGCGCGACTAAAGCCTTCCATACCGGCCTTGGCCGCCGCGTAGTTCGCCTGCCCCAGGTTCCCCATGGTCGCCACGACAGAGCTGATCGACACGATCCGCCCAAAACGCGCCTTGGTCATTCCCCGTAAACAGGCCTTGCTGACACGATAGACGGATTTGAGGTTGGTATCCATGACGGAATCCCACTCTTCCTCTTTCATCCGCATCAGGAGGTTATCACGGGTAATCCCCGCGTTGTTAACCAAAATCGTTGGCGCACCAAAGCGCTCGCCAATCGTCTTGAGCACCTCATCGATGCTCGCCTGGTCGGTGACGTTCAGGCACATGCCCGCGCCTTCGATGCCGTTGGCTTTCAAATCGGCATCGATGTTCTCGGCGCCAGCGGGGCTGGTGGCCGTTCCAATGACGATGCGTCCCTGGCGACCAAGCTCATGAGCAATGGCGCGACCAATACCGCGGCTCGCTCCCGTCACTAGGGCGACACGTTTTTCTTGCGTCATAACACGTTTCCTTCCACTGAACTAAGCAAGGGTAGCTGATATTCGCCGTTTATCACGCATTACCCGCTAATGTTTCGCGCGCAAGCTCGAGTGCTGCATCCAAACTGTCGGGGTCGTTGACCGCTAACCCCTTGGCACCGCGAACGATACGCTTATTGAGGCCAGTTAGCACTTTGCCCGGACCACACTCAATGAAGACATTAGCACCTTGCTCCGCCATGGCTTCAACGCAGGAGGACCACCGCACGGGTTGGTAGAGCTGCTCGATCAAACGAGTACGAAGCGTGTCGACATCCGCATGGGCTTGGGCGTCGACGTTTTGAATCACCGTGTAACGGGGGGCACGCAGTTCGATCGACTGCATCGCCTCGGCAAGACGCTCGGCTGCCGGGCGCATTAACGCGCAGTGAGAAGGCACCGAGACGGGCAAGGCCAGAGCACGCTTAGCGCCTGCCTCTTGGCAAGCCGTTATCGCGCGCTCGACGGCGGCCTTGCTGCCTGCAATCACGACCTGCCCAGGGGAGTTATAGTTCACGGCGGACACGACATCACCTTGCGCAGCGCTGGCACAGGCGGCCTCTACGGCGACATCGTCCAAGCCGAGGATGGCGGCCATACCGCCTTGTCCGGCGGGCACGGCTTCCTGCATCGCTTCGCCGCGCAGGCGAACGAGTTGCACACCTTCGGCAAACCCCATCACGCCGGCACAGACCATCGCACTGTACTCGCCAAGGCTATGACCTGCCATCACGCTGGGACGGGGGCCTTCCAGCTCTTGCCACACACGCCAGATAGCCACACTGGACGTGAGTAGCGCAGGCTGGGTGCAAGCCGTGGCATTCAGCGCGTCTTCGGGACCTTCCTGGACGACCTTCCACAGGTCATAGCCCAGCGCGTCGGACGCTTCCTCAAATGTCGTTCCCACCACACTGTAGCGCTCGGCCAGCTCTCGCAGCATTCCAAGCTGCTGAGAGCCTTGCCCGGGGAAAATGAGGGCAAGGGGTTGAGACATGTCGTTCACCTTTGCTCTTGTAGGCATTTGCTCAGTTGAGCGATAGGCGTGGTCATCGGCAACGCTGACGAGCAGCGCAAGGCATCTCCTACTGCCGCCGATCACCCGCAAAAGTCATACAACGTCATGTGGCACCTTCTCACTTGCCGCGGGCTTACGCCCAACGCTTGGCAAGCTGCATCGGCAGGTCGTGCTCGACCTCTTGCAAGGCTCGCTGAATAGCATAGTAGAACCCATCTGCCCGGGTACCACCATGACTCTTCACCACAATCCGTTTTAGCCCAAGTAGGCTTGCGCCGTTATATCGAACGGGATCAAGCTCTTGCTTGAGCCGTTTCAGCACAGGTTTGGCCAGTACACTTGCCAAGCGCCCGCATAGGCGTGACTCGAACGCCATCTGCACACGCTCTACCAACATACGGGTCAAACCTTCGCTCGCCTTCAACGTCACGTTACCGACAAAGCCATCGCACACCATGACATCAATCTCGCCCTGAAAGATGTCGCCGCCTTCCGCATAGCCTTGATAGGCAAAGGGCAGTGATGATGCCCTCTCCTGAAGCAGGCGATTCGCTTCACGCACCACGACACTGCCTTTTGTCGCCTCGGCACCAACGTTCAACAGCGCCACCCGTGGATGCACGACACCATCCACACAGTGCGCCATAGCGGCTCCCAGCACGGCAAAATCGACGAGCCGAGAAGCAGGCGAATCCACATTGGCCCCTAAGTCCAACAAGTAACAGCGTCGACCGCCTCGCGTTGGAATCGCAGTGCTGATAGCGGGCCGGGAAAACCCTGCAATCATGCCTAACTCGCGTCGAGCCAGTGCGACTAGCGCCGCTGTATTACCAGCGCTAACCCCCGCCATGGCACGGCCGTCCGAGACGTCTCGCAGCATGTGCGCCATGCTCGTATCGTGACCATGGCGGAGCGCCCAGGCCGCCGAGGCGTGTTGCGATACCACGCTAGGCGCATCGTAGGCGACTAAACGTGACGCTGCCGCAGCCAAAGGCTGCGGCAAGCGCAAAAGCTCAGCGGTAATCCGCTGGCGGGGGCCGAACAGAGCGAGCTCAAGGTCAGGACGTTCGATCACTGCCTTTGCAGAGCCTTCGATAATGGCACGAGGGCCTTGGTCACCCCCCATGACATCAATCGCTAGGCGCATTGCACCCACGCTGTTCCGCCACTCGTTAGGATGTTAAGGATTAAACCTCAACGACCTTACGACCACGGTAGAAACCGTCCGGAGAGACGTGGTGACGCAGGTGAGTCGTACCGGTTTCTTTGTCCTGAGACAGAGTCGGTGCGCTCAGCGCATCGTGGCTACGACGCATACCGCGCTTGGAACGAGTTTTACGGTTCTGTTGAACTGCCATGGGTGTTTACTCCAAGGTATGTAGGGTAAGTGATGCTTACTTTTTGCCTTTCAAAGCGCCACTGCTTTTCAAAGCATTGAGCACCGCGAAAGGGTTCTTGGCTGAAGCGGACTCGTCCGCCGCGCCTTCGGTCTTGCTGACCAGCTGCTCCGCCGAGACATGGCATTCGGTCTCATCGTGATAGACCACTTGAGGTAAGCTGAGAATGAGCTCATCCTCAACCACCGTCAGCAAGTCCAGCTGTTCATTTTCCACCAGCACCGGCTCATGACTGGCAGGCAGCTCGGCGGCCAAGGCTTCGTCGGTAATCATTCCAAGCAGGAAGTCACTAGCAACGTCTTGGCTAAGCGGCACCATACAGCGGCGACAAGGCAGCGCCAGGGTCGCTTGCAAATGGCCACGAATTTCGCGACGGCCTTGGGCATCCACACCAAACTCGAGCACGACATGACAGTCGCCGGTTTGGTCACCTGCTTCTTCAGCAAGGCGGGGCAGCTTATTCAGCGCCACTGAGCCTTCGAGTCGTTCGCGGCGGGCTGCAAGCTTATAAGGCTCAACCCGGCTGGGGAGTTGTGAGGTCAACATAGGCGCGCAATGATAGGCACTCGCCCCCCTGGTGTCAAAGCTCATGGCATAATTCTTCTCGGTTTATCGATGACAATAGCACCATTAGGCATGTCACTACGCTTTCGCTACACTCACTACCGGTGCTTATTGCACCCTTCAGGCCACAAGGAGACGACAGTGCCGCAAACGCAAAACGCCCCCCTCGTGCTCGCTTCTAGCTCCCGCTTTCGCCAAGCACTACTAGACCGACTGCACTTGCCCTACCAGTGCCATTCACCCGACATCGATGAAACGCCCCTCGATGGCGAGTCTCCCCAGGCATTAGTGCATCGTCTCGCATTGAGCAAAGCCAACGCGGTGGCGGAACGTTTTCCACAGCACTGCATCATAGGCTCCGACCAAATTGCGCTGTTCGAGGGTGACATTCTCGGCAAACCGCACACGGCAGAGCGCGCTCGCGCCAACCTGGCGCGCTTTTCAGGACACAAGGTAACGTTTTTGACGGGCCTCGCTTTGGTCGACACGCGCCATCAGCGCCACCACGTGCACATCGAACCGTTCGAGGTCGTATTCCGCACCTTGAGCGAACAGGAAATCGAGCGTTACGTCACATTGGAAAAACCCCTCGATAGCGCTGGCAGCTTTCGCATGGAAGGGCTAGGCATCGCGCTCTTCGAGCGCCTTGAGGGGCGCGACCCCAACGCGCTGATCGGGCTACCGCTCATTGCACTCTGCGACATGCTTCGCCAAGTGGGCATGAACCCCCTTGGCGATGCCTGACGCTACTGAACTTGAAACTTTATCGGCGCATGACGGGTGTGGACACCCAGCACCTCGGCCGCCGCCTGAGTAAAGCGACGCGTTAGACGCTCGAAGGGATCCAAGCGCGGCGTGTAGTTCTCCCAGGACGCCTCGCCCACCTGAGTACGAGCAACCTGCTCCAGGCTCGCCAACTCGTCGACCAACCCTAAGCCCAACGCCTGCTCGCCGCTCCAGATCAGCCCGGAAAAAATATCCGGGCTGTCACTCAAACGCGCCCCTCGCCCTGCTTGCACATCGTCGATGAACTGCTCATGGGTTTGGGTGAGCACGCTTTGCCAGAAGCGCGCCACGTCCTCATCCAACGGCTGAAACGGGTCCAGAAACGCTTTGTTCTCGCCCGCCGTCATGACGCGACGCTCCACTCCCAACTCGGCAATGGCCTCTTGAAAACCGAATCCGGCATAAATGACTCCAATCGACCCTACCAAGCTGGCGGGAGACGCCACGATCTCATCAGCCGCTGCCGCGATGTAATACGCACCGCTGGCACCAATGTCTTCGATCACCGCAATGATCGGCTTATCACCCTGCTCACGCAGGCGCATGATTTCGGTGTAGATACGTTGCGACTGAACAGGGCTCCCCCCCGGGCTGTCGATGTGCAGCACGACAGCGGCGGCACCGGGATTTTCCCACGCTCGGTTCAAACCTTGAATGATGCGCTCCGCATTGGCTGGGGCATCGCTGGCGATGACCCCATGGACTTCCACCAGCGCCAAATGCTGCTGGGCGGGCACGGCGGCGGTCGGCTCCGCCAAGAACACGCGATAGAGCGTCGTCGTCAGCGAGATTAATACCAGCGCGAGCAGCATGAGCCGGAAGAACAGTTTCCAGCGGCGACTTCGACGCTGTTCGGTCAGCACACCACCGATCCAACGATCCATCATCTCGAGCTGAGCCAGCCGCTGTCGCTCTCGCAGCGTCTCGGCGTCGTCCCCTTGCGCACCTACCGGTGCTGACGCCCCCTCTTGAGCAGGTACTTCGGGCCCTTGCGTCCAGCGATCATGGTCACTCGGCGACGCACGGTCTCCAGGCGCCTGCCCATGACGCTCATCGCGCCGCTGATCATCACTCATCGTCGATTCCTACGTTGCGTTTCTTGAAGTCTTGACCTGCCCATCCTGAGACTCGCCGTAAAGCCACTGGAATAGCGACAGTATGTCGTCAGCCACCCATATGGGCTGACTGGCCGCTAAACGGGCGGGCGTGTGCACCCCGTATGTCACGCCCACTCGATCCATTCCCAAGGCGCGAGCCATCTCCAAATCGTACTCCGTATCCCCCACCATGACCGCCCGTTCTACCGGCACCTGCAGCTCGGCTAATATCTCCTGCAGCATTTGTGGGTGCGGCTTCGAGCGAGTTTCATCGGCAGTGCGGCTCGCGTGAAAAAACTGGCCGCTCCCCGTCTCGCGAAAGATGCGATCGAGCCCGCGACGGCTTTTACCCGTCGCGACCGCAAGCCGTTGCTGAGGGCGTTCTCGCAATTTAGCCAAGTGCGCCTCCACTCCGTCGAAAAAGGGCATCGGCGTCGTGTTCCCCTCCACGAAGTGGTGAGAGTAACGCTGGCGCAGCCGCTCGGCCTGCTCCGGAGAAATGCCCGGACACAGTTTAGCGATCGCTTCGGGTAGCCCCAGCCCAATAATGTCTTCGATGGCCTTCACGTCCAACTCGCCCCACTCGGCATCTGCCGCTGCGGCCTGCATGCAGGCGACGATTTTGGGCACGGAATTCATCAGCGTGCCGTCCCAATCGAAGATAATCAGCTCGTAACGCATACCCTTCCCCTTATTGACGTGCGCGATTGAGCGTCTCTTCTAGCGCTTCTGGAAGCGGCGCTTTTACCGTCACCGGCCTGCCGTTACCGGGCTCTGGAAACGTCAGCGAACGTGCGTGGAGGAATAGACGACCCAACCCTAACTGCTTGGTCAACAAACCGCTGTCACGGGTCGCGTATTTATCGTCGCCTAACAGCGCGTGCCCGGCATGCGCGGCGTGCACACGAATCTGATGGGTGCGCCCGGTCACGGGCTCCGCTTCGATCAGCGTGACTTTCTCAAACGTCTCCACCACCGAGAAGTGAGTACGCGACACCTTGCCATTGGGGTCTACCCGTACGCGTCGCTCACCGTTGCCCGCGTCGAAACGGTCTAACCGGGCGCTTTCGTACGTTTTGCGGGCAGGCCAGCGCCCGGCGACCAGCGCCAAATAGCGCTTGTCCATGCCGTGCTTTTTCAACGCGTCGTTGAGGGTAACCAGCGCATCGCGGGACTTGGCGAGTAGCAAACAGCCAGAGGTATCACGATCGAGACGATGCACTAGCTCCAGGAACGTCAGATCGTCACGCACTTGGCGCAACGCCTCGATCAAACCAATCTTGACACCGCTTCCTCCATGGACGGCCAGCCCGGACGGCTTGTTCAGCACCATCCAATCGGGGCCTTCCATGATCACGCTACCCACCAGTAGGTCGCGCAGGTTGTCGCTGACCTCTTTTACCGCCTCCTTAGGCGCTAGGCGCAGCGGCGGCACTCGTACCAAGTCGCCAGACTGAAGGCGATAATCGACCTTGACCCGTTTTTTATTGACGCGAACTTCCCCTTTACGAACGATGCGATAAATCAGTGCGCGGGGAGCGCCTTTCAATCGCGTCATCAAAAAATTATCGATTCGCTGACCTGCTTGTTCCGGGGCGATTTCCACCCACTGTACTTCACGCCCTTCGGACATTGCCGCGTACTCCTGGTGACATTCTTTAACGTCAGGCTAAAAACGGCATTCTAACGTAGACCTAGCGGCATTGCGTCAATTGCTGGTGGTTGTCTTTACTGTTATATTCCAAAGCGCTCATCGGCCAACGTGGCCGGGCCGAACGTGGCCCGCCTTTATCACTTATGTATAGCGAAAGATGGCCCACGTTTTGCCTTCGCACCTGCCCGACAAACACGCAGGTCAGAGCGAACCAAGTAGCGAAGTGTACGCACTGCCTACTGATAACGTATTGAAATGTAGTAACTCTGTCGTTCAACCACCGTTCGACGACAGAGAACGTCAGGCCCTACCAGCAACGGCGGGCCCGTCATTAAATAAACGTTACGCCCCTGCCAACAGCCCCTGTTCGTCACAAGGCGCTGCGACGCTGGGGCGCTAAGATCAACGCTGTGCCGATACCGGCGTTGGCGAATCGATGAATGCCAGGTGTGGGCGGTGTCAGCAGAGCCGGATGGACGTGACAGCCACCGAAACACGTTCTGCCGCCGCCACGTACTCAACGCCCTTTCGGCCGGGTTGGCACGACTGCCTTCCCGGCTTAATGCGTCAGCATAACCATGCGCCGAGCACAAGCACGCAGCACCCAGCGATTCGCCGACGCTCGCTTTCAAAGCACGTCGGCACGCCATGCTACGTGAGACAACATGAAACGGATGCTAATTAACGCGACCCAGCCTGAAGAGCTGCGGGTCGCCCTGGTAGATGGACAGCGCCTGTACGATTTGGATATCGAGTCCGGCGCTAGGGAACAGAAAAAAGCCAATATTTATCGGGGTAAGATCACCCGCGTAGAGCCCTCTCTCGAAGCTGCGTTCGTGGACTTTGGCGCTGAACGCCATGGCTTCCTTCCTTTGAAAGAAATTTCCCGCGAATACTTCATCAAGGACGTGTCTGGTCGCCCTAGCATCAAAGAGGTGCTCAAAGAGGGCCAGGAAGTCATCGTTCAGGTCGATAAAGAAGAGCGCGGCAATAAAGGCGCAGCGCTGACCACCTTCATCAGCCTTGCGGGTCGCTTTTTGGTATTGATGCCTAATAACCCGCGTGCAGGCGGTATTTCACGCCGTATCGAAGGCGATGATCGCAGCCAGCTCAAAGACGCGATGGGTCAGCTAACCGTTCCTGACAAAATGGGGCTGATCGTTCGTACTGCCGGCATCGGCCGCAGTTCCGAAGAGCTGCAGTGGGACCTGGATTACCTCGTGCAGGTGTGGGAATCCATCACGACGGAAGCAGGCAAACGCTCCGCTCCGTTCCTGATCTATCGCGAATCCAACGTCATCATTCGCGCCATGCGCGACTACTTGCGCCAGGATATCGGCGAGGTATTGATCGATAGTCCCGAGATTCACGCCGAAGCGCTGGCGTTCATTCGCCAGGTCATGCCCTCGTACCAACAGAAGATCAAGCTGTACGCGGATGAAGTCCCCCTCTTCTCCCGCTTCCAGATCGAGTCACAAATCGAAACCGCCTACCAGCGGGAAGTGAAGCTGCCGTCGGGTGGTTCGATCGTGATCGACCACACCGAAGCCCTGGTCTCCATCGACATCAACTCTGCACGCGCCACGCGGGGCAGTGATATCGAGGAAACCGCGCTGCAAACCAACTCTGAGGCCGCCGACGAGATCGCCCGTCAGCTGCGCCTTCGGGATATTGGCGGCTTGGTCGTGATCGACTTCATCGACATGGGGCCTGCACGCAATCAGCGTGAAGTCGAAAACCGCATGCGCGACGCGCTGAAGCTAGACCGCGCACGCGTTCAAATCGGACGCATTTCACGCTTCGGCCTGATGGAAATGTCGCGGCAGCGCCTGCGTCCCTCCTTGGGCGAAACCAGCGGCGTTGTGTGCCCGCGCTGTAACGGTCAGGGCACCATTCGTGACGTGCGCTCGCTATCGCTCTCCATCATGCGCCTGATCGAAGAAGAGGCCATGAAAGAGCGCAGCGCCCAGATTCGCGCCATCCTGCCGGTCCCGGTGGCCACGTATCTGTTGAACGAAAAGCGCAGCGTGCTGGCGGATATCGAGTCGCGTCAAGGCGTTCGGGTCGTCCTGCTTCCCAGCCCTGACATGGACACGCCCCATTACGATGTCCAGCGCCTGCGGGATGATCATTTAGACGAAGATGACAGCCACTCGCTCTCCAGCTTCGAGCTGTCGACCGACACCGACGTCGGCAAAGAGCCAGACCCAAGCTTTGCGCCGCCGGCGCAGCGTGCCGAAGCTGCCGTGAAGAGCGTCGTGCATAACGCCCCGGCGCCTGCATCACTGCAAACCGAAGAAGCGCCTGCTAAAGCCGCTGCCCCAGCGCCCGCCGCCGACCAGCCTAGCGTGCTCGGCCGCTTCATCCGTGGCTTTGCCAAGCTATTGGGCGGTGATGACAGCGCTCACCAGACGGCCAACGAGGCGGAAGCGCCACGTAAGGCATCTGAGCAGCCAAGCCGCCCGCCCCGCAACGAGCGACGCAGCAAACCGGCTCAGGAGCGTAACGACAGCACGCCCAAGCAGGAACAGCGCAGCGATAACGCCAAGAGCGATCAGCGCGGCAACGCGGCGGGGAACACCGGATCACGTAACGAAGATGCCAGCGACAAGCGCAGCGGCCCAAGCCGTACGCGTAATCGCCGCCGCCACCCCCAACAAGACGATAGCAAAGGCCAAGAGAACGCGAAAAACACGCGTCAACAGAGCCCTAAAGAGAGCGTAAAAGAGAGCCCGAAAGAGACCTCCAAGGAGGCGTCTGGTAAACCTCAGGAGCCTCGTCGCGACAAGCCACGGGAGAACAAGCCCAAGCAGGACAAGCAGGAGGAGCGCGCACCTGCAGCGCAGGCCGACGACAGCCAGCAGGATGACGGCAAGCCGAAGCGCACCCGCAACAACCCGCGCAACCGCTCGCGTAAACAGGCGCTCAACCCGCAGGCCGAAGCCGAGCAGTTGAAGCTGCAAGCGGACGCTGCAAAGGCGCCCCAAGCCACTGATGACTCCGCCAGCACAGCCCCCGCAGATGCGGCTCCTAGCGCTGATGCCTCCTCCCAGGCAGCCGAAGCCCCTCAGGCCACGGCCACCGAGGCGCCGACTGACGCCGAGACGATGCAACGCGAACAGGCCGCCCAACCTGTGGAAGCGAGTCCTGAAGTGAGCTCTGGAGAAAGCAGTGGAGAAAGCACTGAAGAGAGCACTAAAGAGAGCACTACCGCAGAGCGTGCAGCCAACAGTGGCGACAAAGCTCGTAAATCGACGCGCCAGCGCCGTCAATCCAAGCCGGAAGCCGACGCTAAAGACGCAGCGGCACCGGTCACGCCGCAGCCCGAGCCCGCCTCCACGGAAGCGGCTAGCCCTGCGGAGCCTGACGACGTTACTGCAGCGCGCACGCCCACCGCTGATAGGCAGGAACCGCGTGTAGAGGCGTCAGCAACAGAGGCACCCAAAGCCGACGCGCCCGATACACGCGTTGCCGAAGCAAGCGATGACCAGGCCCAGCCAGCCGATCATACCACGGCGCCGCAGTCCACGGATGCGTCTCAAACGCCCGAGACCACCCCGGCAGAGGCCGAGGCAAGCAGCACTGCGCCTGACCAAGCACACGCCGAAGCAGCGGAAAACAACGCACAGGCAGCGCCGGTAGCAGACGTCGACACCCAGTCCAAAGCGGAAACGGCGGAAACGGCGGAAACGGCGGAAACGGCGGAAACGGCGGAAACGGCGGAAACGGCGGAAACGGCGGAGCAGGATAACGTTGACACAGCGCCCTCTGCAAAGCCTGAAGACGCACCGACCTCCGAGACTACCTCTCCAGCAAGCGAACGAACTGCCGAGAAGACGCCCAGCGATGCCGTCGCCGACGAAGCGACATCCGCGACGCCCCCTACGACCGAGCAGGAGCCTGCGGCTACTGCTATGACCGACGAGGTGTCTGCGCCAACGCCTGCTAGCGTTGCCACCGACGAGGAAGCGCCTAAACCGCGCCGTCGTCGCCGTCGTGCCCATAACGATCCGCGTGAGCTGCGCAAGCAGCAGAACGCTCAAGGCCAAAACTCGCAAGAGTAACGGGCAGACACGAAAAACCCCGCTCCGGCGGGGTTTTTTATGGCAGCAAGAGGCGCGGTTTAAACCACACGAGGCTCCGGCTCTAGCGTCACGGCAAACCGCTCGTGTACGGCGTTTGCCACGCTCTCTGCAAAACGCAGCAGCCCAGGACGGTCGCCTCCCCCAAAGTGCACGAGCACTAGCGCTTGTCGCTCATGCACGCCAAATGCGCCGTCACGATGACCCTTCAACCCACACTGATCGATCAGCCATCCTGCCGCCAGCTTGGTGTGCTGATGGGCTTGAGGAAAGTGCGGCATCTGCGGATATGCTTGCAGAAGTCGCTGCGCGTGCGCATCACTCACCACTGGATTCTTGAAGAAACTACCCGCATTGGCGAGCACGGCCGGATCCGGCAACTTCTCTTGACGAATGGCGCAGACCGCCTGAGCGACCGCCAGTGGCGTGGGCGAAGCCGATATGCGGGACGCCAAATCGCCATAGCCCAGCACGGGACGTGGGTGCTCGGAAAGCCGAAGAGCCAATTGAGTAATCACCACTCGACCCGCCAGTGCCCGTTTGAAGATACTGTCGCGATAGCCGAACTGACAGGCCTTGACGCTCAACCAGCGCGCCTCCCCCGTAGCCAGCTCGACCACTTGGACACCTTCCAGCACATCGCTCAGCTCGACGCCGTAGGCCCCGATGTTCTGTACCGGCGCCGCACCGCAATCACCTGGGATGAGCGCCAGATTCTCCGTTCCCCAAAGCCCTCTGGCCGCCAAGGCCATGACCAGCGAGTGCCAGTTGACGCCAGCGCCGACGAACGCCACAACGCTCTCTTCCCGGCGCTCCAACCACCAGTGGTCAAGCGCCGGTCGCAGCGCCATGCCCATGAGAGTAGGCGGCAACAGTACGTTGCTGCCACCGCCGAGCAGAGTGATGGGCCACTGCTGGGCATGGGCATGGTGAAGCGCCGCCTGTAGGTTCGATAGCGTGGTGGGCGCGGCATAGTGCTCTACCCGACAGGGTAGGCGCAGCGTATTGGCAGCAGACAAATCCACCCAGGCGGCTGATTGGTTCACAGCGTCAACGACCACGGGTTAGCTCGTCGATCAATCCAGCACTGGCCTGCTCGATCATGTCCAACACCTGCTCGAATCCCTCCTCGCCGCCATAGTAGGGGTCGGGCACATCGGTATTAGGCAACCCGGCATACTCCAACAGCAACCCTGTTTTGGCCTGACTATCGGCGGGCTGTAACGCCCGAATGGCCGCCAAGTTATCGCGATCCATGCCCAGCACGTAATCGAACGCATGGAAGTCGTTCACCGTTAGCTGTCGAGCACGCAAGTGGCTGATGTCGACGCCACGCCGACGTGCGGCCGCCTGGGCGCGCGGGTCAGGGGCTTTACCCACGTGCCAATCACCCACGCCGCAGGAGTCGATGTCGATACGTTGAGTGAGCCCTGCCCGCGCCAACGCCTGCTGAAAAACGCCTTCCGCCGTGGGTGAACGGCAGATGTTGCCCAAGCAAACAAACAATACGCGCGTCATAACTGCCCACCTTCTACCGCCAATAGCGCTCTGACGCGAGCTAGATCCTCTTCCGTATCCACACCGGCGGGGTTCACCGCGCTGGCCAACGCTACCTGAATCGCGTAGCCATGCTGGAGGGCGCGCAGCTGCTCTAACTGCTCCAACTGCTCCAGCGTGGAGGTCGGCAGATCCTGATAGGCTGCCAAAAAGCTTGCCCGATAAGCGTAGATACCGATATGGCGTAGCCATGCGTCGGTGTTCAATAAGTTGGGGGGATGTTTGAAATGCTCCCGATCCCACGGGATCGGCGCACGCGAGAAGTACAGCGCCCGCCCTTGAAGCGAACGCACGACTTTCACCACGTTAGGATTGAAGAGCGTGTCCACATCCGTGATCGGTTCCGCCAAAGTGGCCATCGCGGCATCGGGATCGTCGGCCAAACGGAGCGCCACCTGATCGATGAGCATGGGAGGGATAAGCGGCTCATCTCCCTGGACATTGACTACCAGCGTCTCGTCGCTAAGGCCGAGCGTCTCGGCGACTTCGGCCAACCGGTCTGTGCCTGACGGGTGGTCGTCGCGCGTCATGATGACGTCTGCCCCGTAGGGCAACATGGCCTCACGAACACGCTCGTCGTCGGTGGCAATGACTACGCGGCTTGCCTGGCTTTGGCTGGCCCGCCGCCACACATGCGCCACCATCGGCTCTCCCGCAATGTCCAGCAGCGGTTTACCCGGCAGCCGCGAGGAGCCAAACCGGGCGGGCACTACGGCGATAAACGGCGTCGACGTATCTGCCATCACGCCTCCCCGGTACGGCCAGGTGACGTGGACAGCTTCTCGTCGGCATCCATCTGCCGCGCCTCTTCGGGCAGCATGACAGGAATGCCGTCCTTGATCGGGTAAGCCAACCCGTCGTAATGGCAGCAAAGCTCCTGAGCTTCGCGGTCGTACTTCAGCTTGCCGTTACACAGTGGGCAAACCAGCATTGCCAGCAGTTCCTTATCCATCGGTGCTTCCCCTTTGAGTCAAGTCGGACAGCCTGTCGCGCAGCCAGTCCTCAAATGCACGTGGAAGCTGGGCTTCCACCTCCAGTACCCAGCTATCAGGCGGTGCGAACGCCTGACACTTCACGGCGTCTTTCGCCGTCATGATGATGGGGCGCTTCGATGCAAACCGAAACGTATTGACATCGAAAGGCTGGTGATCGGCCAACGGATGCATCTCTCCGCTGACACCTAACGTCCGCAGCGTATCGAAAAAGCGCTGTGGATGACCAATGCCCGCCAATCCGTGAACCGGTAACGAGAAAGGCAACGGTGCCAGAGGGCGCTGCTCTCCGGAGCTCAGGTGGCGCCAGCGCGTGGGTACCAGCGTCATGGGCACGCTGTCGATCTTCAACGGGCGCTGCAAAGCTCCATTGACGATCACCGCATCCACGCTCGCTAGCCTAGCCGCCGATTCTCTCAACGGCCCCGCCGGAAGACAGCGCTGATTACCCAGCCCCCGGGTGCCATCGATCACCACTAATTCAATATCGCGCCCCAGGGCCAAATGCTGCAAGCCATCGTCGCTGATCACTATGTCGCAGCCCTGCTGCACTAGCATAGCGGCCCCCCGGGCGCGCTGTGGATCAGCCACGACCGGCACGCCGGTCTGCTGCGCCAGCATGAGCGGCTCGTCACCACTGTGCTGCGGGTCCGTTGCCGAGGTTACCAGCAAGGGATAGAGCGGCGCTTTGCCTCCATAGCCCCGGGTGACGATACCCGGCGAAAACTCTTGGGCCTGCAGCCAGCGGCTGAGCCATGCCACCAGCGGAGATTTGCCGGTGCCGCCTAGCGTGATGTTGCCGACCACGATCACGGGCACCGGCACTCGCCGTACCATTTGTTGACCAAGCGCATAGCGCGTTGCACGCCGCTTCATAAGATAACGGTATAAATTACCCAGGGGGTAGAGCGGGGTCAGCCAAGCGCTACCGTCATAGGCAGCTTTCAACCAACGCTCGGCCAAGCTCATTCGTTCTCCTGGAACTGCAGTTGATGGAGCGCAGCGTACGCCCCACCCTTTTCCAGCAGCACCTGATGGGTGCCCTGCTCCACGATTCGCCCTTGATCCATCACCAAAATGCGATCGGCGCGCTCAATGGTAGAGAGGCGATGGGCAATCACGAGCGTGGTGCGCCCTTGGCATACATGCTCCAGCGCTTTTTGAATATAGCGCTCGGATTCCGTGTCGAGGGCGGAGGTCGCTTCGTCCAAAATCAAAATCGGGGCGTCTTTGAAAATTGCTCGTGCAATGGCAAGCCGCTGACGCTGCCCGCCTGAGAGCATGACGCCGTTCTCCCCGACTACCGTCGCATACCCTTCAGGCAGCTTTTCGATGAACTCGCTGGCATAGGCAGCTTCGGCCGCTGCCTCGATGGCTGCCGGATCGGGGTTTGTCACCCCATAGGCAATATTGTCGGCAATCGACGCATTGAACAGTGTGACCTGTTGGGAGACCAGCGCAATGTTCTGACGCAGCGGACCTAGGGCGTACTCATCGGCATTTACGCCATCGATCAAGATACGCCCCTCGCTGGGACGGTAGAAACGCGGCAGCAGGCTCACCAGGGTGGACTTACCGCTTCCCGAGCGGCCCACAATGGCAACCAGCTCGCCTGGGGCAACGTCCAGATTCACGTGATGCAACACATTTGGCTGGTCGTCCCCATAGCGGAAGCTGACATCCTTGATCATCACATGGCCGGTCAGCTTGCTGGGGAGTCGGGTGCCTTCGTCTCGTTCCGGCGCAAGGTCCAGTAGGCCAAACAGCTCAGACGCCGCTGCAATCCCTTTTTGAATCTCACCGTTGATTTCGGTGAGCTGACGTACCGGTTTGATCATCAGCGCAGCGGCCGTAATGAAGGCAACGAACTCGCCCGGCGTCATGTTTTCCATGAGCGAAGGCGCCATGGCCAGCCACACCAGTAGCGCCATGGATATCGCTACCAGCATCAGCACGACAGGCGAGCTGACCGCGCGCGTCATGGCCTCTTTCATGCTTTGCCGACGATTCTCTTCACTGACCCGCTCGAAGCGCTGCTTCTCGTAAGCCTCTGCGCCATGGGTCCGCACCACGCGATACCCCGACAGTGCCTCCGACGCCACGTGCGTCACATCGCCCATGGAGTGCTGAATGCGCTTGGAAATACGCCGAAACCGCTTGCTCACGTAGCTCACCACACCGGCAATGATCGGGGTAACCCCCAAAAACAGCAGCGTCAGCATCCAATTGGTCCAAAACAGATAGCCAATCAGACCAATCACGAACAGCCCTTCTCTCAGGATGATCGTAACGGCATTGGTCGCGGCTCCCGCCACCTGTTCGACATGATAGGTCACTCGAGACACCAAATGGCCGCTGGAGTGATGGTCGAAGAAGCGCCCCGGTAGGTGCAACAAGTGCGCGAACACGTCACAGCGCAGGGTGTGGATTACATAGCGCCCAACGTATGCCATAAAATAAGTGCTCAAAAACGTTCCCAGACCGCGGGAAGCAAACATGAGCACCACGAACAGCGGCAGAAAAAAACGGAAAGCGGCATCGGGGTTTTGAATCCCATCGATCAGCCGCTTCATCATCTCCGCCAGCGCGGTGCTCGACGCTGCGTAAATCACGAAACCTACCACCGCTAGCGCAAACGCGCGCCAGTGTGGCTTCACGTAACCCAATAACCGCTTATATAACATCCAACCTGAATCAGTCACACGCGCTCCCGGCAGTAGTGTGCAGTGGGGCGATTCTACCTGATGGTGGCCCGCTTCAACACCGCTGATGCCCTCCTGCTAGGGCGCGCATGGGCCGCACCGAGATGGGTTGCCCAGGCGTGAGCAAAAAACGCAGCGCTCCGTCATGGGCGGTACTCCACAAACAGCTCTGCTGCTGCCGAAAACGCCGCACCACGTCGTCGGCAGGATGCCCGAACGCATTGTCTCTCCCTGCACTGAACACTACGTGCTGTGGCGTGGTATGACGGACGAATTGAACGCCCGAACTCGTTGCGCTGCCGTGGTGCCCTGCCACTAAAACGCTGACTGAACCATCGAGCTGCGTGAGAAGCTGGCGCTCCACTTGCCGGCCTACGTCCCCCGTCAACAGCAGCTGGTGCTCACCGACCTTCACTGCCAAGACGCAGGAGCGATCGTTCGAGGAAAGCGCGTTCTCACCCCTCGGTGGCCACAGAACGCGATAGCGAATGCCATCCATTTGCCAGTGCTGCCCTTGACGACAGGGCCGACCCGCGACCGGTAACGCCTCACCCTCGGGTGCCCACCACTGACCCACCTGATGATCGGCTAATAGCGCGTCGACGCCTCCAGCATGGTCAGTATCCGCATGGCTGACGATCACTTGATCGATGACTTGACCGGGAGGCCACAGACTTTGCAGCGGCATGAAGCCACTGCGAAAACGCGGCCCCGTGTCATAGAGAAAACGACGGTTGGCGCTGCGCAGCTCGACCAGTTGGCCTTGCCCCACGTCATGTACGGTCACACGAAGCTGCCCATCGGCCAGCGCCGTCTCTCGGGGCCACCCGGGTAGCGTCGCGACGAGCGCCAGCGACGCGATCCCAAGCCAGCGCGGCATGGCAGGCAATCCCCAGCACAGTGACACCAGCACCAGGCTTCCAGCGAGTGGATAGACCAACGGGGCAGGCGGCTGCCAGAGAGGAGCCGCGTCGACCGCGACACGCAACAGCCAGTGAAAAGCCGCCAACGCCTGCTCGAAGACCCACCAAGGCAGCATTTCAAGGCCGGGCAGCGGCGAGAACAGCCAGCCAAGCAGCGCGCTCGGCACCATGATGGAGCTGACCCAAGGCACGGCTAGCAAATTGATCAAAGGTGCAACGGGGGCCACACGCCCAAACGTCAACAGCACGGCTGCCGCCATCAATGGGGCAAGTAACAGTTGGGAGCGCAACAATGCCCAGCACCAGCCCTTGATACCGCGAGGCCGAGCGCGCCCCTGCCAAATGATGATCAACCACCCCACTGCCAAGAACGATAGCCACAGCCCTGGTCGCCACAAGGCAAGGGGGTCGACGATCAGTACCAGCGCAAGCGCGAGCCACCACGCCTGCCAGGGTCCGGGAGCATGACGACCGCTCAACACCCAAAGGCCTAGTAGCGTCATAATCATCGCACGCATGGCCGGGGGCGCTAATCCTGCCAGTCCGGCATAGGCGACGGCCGCCGCACCGGCTAGCCACCAGGGCCACGTCCGCAACCGCCAATGGGTGGGAGAGCTCAAGCGAGCGCTATAGCGCCCTAGCAACAGCACGAAAGAGGCCACCAACCCCACGTGCAATCCGGAGATCACCACTAGGTGCGTCGTCCCGGTGGCATTCAGCAGCGCCCAGTCCTCCTGGGTAAGCTGCTCGCTATCTCCTAGCGTGAGCGCCGCTAACCAGCGTTGAGTACGGGGTGCAAGAGGACGCTGTGCCAACCACGCTGAGGCCCACGGGCGTAACCTAGGAGCGGCAGCGGCCAGCTTTTGCGGCGCAGGGTCCGTACGCACGTAGCCGGTAGCGTGTATCCCTTCGCGCCAAAGCCACTGCTCGTAGTCGAACGCATGAGGATTGAGAAAGCCAGAAGGCGGCCGCAGTCGCAAGATCATCCGCCAGCGCTCGCCTGCTTGGAACGTATGACCGTAGGCACTTACCCGAACGCTGCCTAAGCGCTCGCAGTTGGGTACGTGTGCAGGCGCCATACAGCGCTCGATGTGCAAGCGCAGCCGCTGTGCCCCGGGCTGTGCTTGTACATCGACGACTTTGGCGTCAACCTCGAGATCTTGCCCGCTCAACCCAACGGGCAACCTGCGTGACCACTCCTGCTGAACGCTTAGCGCCACGACTCCCGCGATGAGCAGCCACGGCAGTGCGCTCGGCCGCGATGCCAGGCTCAGCAGGCCGCCCACGCTCAGCGCCAACGGCAGTAGCCACGTGCCGCTCTGGGCACCGGTGAATCCTACGACAAGCCCGCCCACCAACGCCGCCAAGGCGGCAGGGATTGCCACCCCCCGTCCCATGCGCCCCTCCCTGGTGCTTCACCATTCCTGTGCACGCCATAGCCGAAGCCCTGCGCTATATGGATAATAGAAACCACTTATCGCAAGAGTACCTGACATGCCGCGCCGTTTCCTGCAGCGCTACATGCCAAAACCCGACACGCTAAAGCGCCAGCGCTCCCTGCGCTTCATGGCACCGCTGATTGCGGACCCGGGTTTATGGCTACTGACTCGACGCAGCGTGGCCAACGCGTTTAGCGTTGGGCTGTTCTGCGCGATGCTGCCCATCCCCTTTCAGATGGTGGTGGCAGCGTTGGGCGCGCGGCTGAGTCGCTGTAATTTGGCACTGTCGGTGGGGTTGGTGTGGGTCACTAACCCGCTCACCATGCCGCTGATTTTTTATGCTAATTATCGCATCGGTACGTTTTTGTTGGACGCCCCTGCACGGGAGGCGCCTTCACGTATCTCGACACGCTGGGTTGCCGAACAGATGCACGACATTCTGCCGCCCTTACTGCTCGGGTCGTTGATCACGGCCATCGTCCTTGCCGCCGTTGCAAACGTCGGCATTCGTCTTATCTGGCGCTGGCACGTCTCTCATAACTGGAAGCGCCGCCGCCTGAAGAGGCGGCGGCGCAGGGCTCGCATCGAATCAGAGTTTGACGACTAAGTCACCCCGCCTGTGCTACCAGGCGTCCTCCATCCAGCTTCATCACGCGATCCTGATGGGCCGCAAGACCCACATCGTGCGTAACGATGACGAAGGCGCAGGCGCTCTCTTTGGCCAGCTCATCCATCAGGCCCAGAATGGTAGCGGCAGTCGTCTGGTCCAGGTTGCCCGTTGGTTCATCCATTAAAACGAGACTAGGATCCGTGACGAGCGCGCGGGCAATCGCGACGCGCTGGCGCTCGCCCCCTGACAGCTCACCCGGCTTGTGGTCGGCACGGGCTTTCATGCCCACCCGCTCCAGTAACTGCATGGCCCGCTGTTCGGCGGCTTTTTTCGACTGACCACGAATGATCAGCGGTAGCGCCGCGTTCTCAACGGCGGTGAACTCCGCTAGCAGATGGTGGAATTGATAGACAAAGCCAATATATTGATTACGAAAGCGGCCTAGCGCCGCTTCGTTCAGCCCTGACAGCGGCTCACCGCCGATCACCACGCTGCCCGCACTGGGTCGATCCAACCCACCCAACAGGTTCAGCAGGGTCGTTTTTCCCGATCCAGAGCTACCCACGATCGCGACGCGCTCACCGGCATGCACGGTGAGTTCGAGCTGGTCCAGTACGGTCAGATCCTGCGGGCCTTCGCTGTAAATGCGAGTCAGCTCACGGCATTCCAGCATGACGGCGTTTGCGTTGGTTGACGTCATCGGAGCATCCTTATTCATAGCGAAGTACATCGGCAGGCTGAACCCGAGCGGCTCGCCATGCAGGGTAAAGCGTCGAGAGGAAGGTCAGGCCGAAGGCAGCCAACACGATGTCACGCACATCGCTCCACTCCAGCCGTGACGGCAGGTCGCTGATGAAGTAAACCCCGGCATCCAGGAACTGAATACCAAAGGCGCTCTCGAACCAGCTAATGAGGTCGGAAATGGTGAGCGCCAACAAAATGCCCACGGCGACCCCAACGGCAATCCCGATCAGCCCGATGGCTAGGCCCTGTACGATGAAAATGCCCATGATCGAGCGCGGCGTGGCGCCAATCGTGCGAAGAATGGCGATATCGGCACGCTTGTCCGTGACGACCATGACCAGCGTGGAGACGATATTAAAGGCGGCAACGGCGATGATCACCGTGAGCAGCAGCGCGATCATACGCTTTTCCATTTGAATCGCCTGGAAAAGATTACCGTGGGAAAAGGTCCAATCCGTGCCGCGATAGCCCGGGCCCAGCTCGTTCACGATGGATTGGGTTTCACTCCCAGCAATGAACAAGTCATCGAGTTCCAGTCGCAGCCCGCCCACCGCATCGCCCAAGCGAGCCAGCGTTTGCATATCCTCAATATTGGCATACGCAAGACTTGCATCGAGATCGGCACCGACGCTGAAAATACCGCTCACAGTAAATCGCTTGAGCCTGGGGAACACGCCCGCTGGCGTAATGGATGCCTCAGGCACGAGCAGAGTTACGCGGTCACCCACCCCGACGCCTAATCGACGCGCAAGCATCGACCCCAGCACGACGTTCCACTCTCCCGGCACCAGATCGGATAGTTCACCCTCGCGCATGTGCTCACCAATGATGGAAACGCGATCTTCCCAATCCGGGTGAATGCCGTTGACCATCGCCCCTTGGTTTCGGCCACCGGCAGAGAACATGCCCTGCTGCTCCACGTAAGGTGCGGCGCCGATCACTCGCTCGCGCTGCATCAACTGCTCTGCCAGCGACTCCCACTCCACCAACCCTTCCTGGGATTCGATTTTGGTGTGGGGCACCATGCCCAAAATGCGTGTGCGCAGCTCGTGATCGAACCCATTCATCACCGACAGCACCAGAATCAGTACCGCGACGCCCAACATCAAGCCCAACATCGACGTCAGGGAAATGAACGAAATAAAGTGGTTCCGGCGTTTAGCGCGCACATAGCGCAGCCCCACCAGAAAAGGCAAACGATCAAGCATGGCGACATTCCTTAATAATGGGCGTCCATGGTACGGTTTTTTTAGCATGGCTGCATGTGCAAACGCAGCCTTAGAGTCGCGGCTGCGAACACCGTTCCCTTGATGACGGTATCGCTTGCAACTTGTGAGGCAACCCCCTAAATTGCGCCCGTTCCTCTTGCCCGCTGGGTAAGCTTATTCTGACTAGAGAGAGCACCGTTGACGTTGGCTACCAAGACCCACCGCCTACTGCCCGAGTGGCACCCTCAAGATGGCCTGCAGCTCACCTGGCCCCGCCCTGACGGCGACTGGGCACCGATGCTGGCGCGTATCGAGGCCACGCTCGAGCGCATCGTACTGGCCGCCGCGCGCTACCAACGCGTCATCATTAGCGTGCCCGACGAGGCGACTTACCAGCGCCTAACCGCCAGCTTCGAAGCGTACGGCATCCCCAAACAGCAGCTGCTGCTCATTGTCGCACCCACCGATGATACCTGGGCGCGGGATCACGGGCCGATCACGGTGTTGGACGAAGATGACCAGCCGTTGCTGCTGGATTACACCTTCACTGGCTGGGGCGGCAAGTTTCCTGCCGAACGGGATAACCAGCTAACGCAGTGGCTGGCAGATGCAGGCGTATGGGCCTGCCCGGTGGCTTCTCGTGACATGGTACTGGAAGGCGGCGCCATCGAAACCGACGGCGAAGGCACACTGCTCACCACCGACGCTTGCTTGCTGAATCCCAACCGCAACCCGTCACTCTCCCGTGCCGATGTCGAAGCGAGATTGGCAGACGACTTTGGTGTCGACCGAGTACTGTGGCTTACGCATGGGAACTTAGAAGGTGACGACACCGACAGCCACGTGGATACGCTGGCACGTTTTTGTAGTCCCACCACCATTGCCTACGTGCGCTGCGATGACCCCACCGATCCCCACTATGCGGCCCTTCAGGCCATGGAGCAGGAACTGAAAGCGTTTCGTCAGCGTAATGGCGATCCCTACCGGCTCGTTCCGCTTCCCTGGCCCCAGGCCTGCTTTGATCCTGAAGATGGGCATCGCCTACCGGCCACCTACGCCAACTTTTTGATCATTAACGATGCCGTGCTGGTCCCTACCTACGGGGATCCTGCGGATGTCACGGCCCTCCAGGCGCTGGCTACGGCCTTTCCCGAGCATACGCTGATTCCCATCGAGTGCGTCAGCGTGATTCGACAGCACGGTAGCCTGCACTGCTTAACCATGCAGCTACCCAAAGGTACGCTTGTGCCTGCGACCACTCACTCTTAAGGAGGGCAGCATGTCCCAGACACTCAACGTGGCGGTTGTTCAACAAGCCGCATGGCCAGACAAAGCACGCAGCTTAGCCGAAAGCGAAGCAGGCATTCGCACGGCAGCGAGCCAAGGGGCACAGCTCGTGCTATTGCAAGAGCTGCATGCCACCCACTACTTCTGCCAATACGAAGACCCGGCGCTGTTCGATCTTGCTGAATCCCTGGATGGCCCCACCGGCCAGCGGCTAGCAGCACTGGCAAAAGAGTTGGATATCGTGCTGGTAGGCTCGCTGTTCGAGAAACGCGCGGCGGGGCTTTACCACAACACGGCCGTGGTCTACGACCGCGCTCAGGGGCGGGTGGGTCAGTACCGTAAGATGCACATTCCCGACGACCCTGGGTTCTACGAGAAGTTTTACTTCACCCCTGGCGACGCCGACGACACTCGCAAAGAGGGCTTTACCCCAATCGATACGTCCGTGGGGCGGTTAGGGATTTTGGTGTGCTGGGACCAGTGGTATCCAGAAGCTGCGCGCCTGATGGCGCTGGCGGGTGCCGAGCTGCTGCTCTACCCCACCGCCATTGGCTGGGATCCTAACGACGACGACGCCGAAAAGACGCGGCAAAAAGATGCCTGGACGCTGATTCAGCGTGCCCATGGCGTTGCCAACGGACTGCCTGTTCTGGTGGCTAACCGCGTCGGCTTTGAAGCGGACCACTCCGGCGTGGGCGACGGTATCGCGTTTTGGGGCGGTAGCTTTATTTGCGGCCCACAAGGCGAGCTGTTAGCACATGCGGGTGAAGAGACCGAGCAGTTAGTCGTAAGCCTGGATATGGCGCGTAGCGAAAACACCCGCCGCATTTGGCCCTACCTGCGCGACCGTCGGGTCGACGCGTATGGCGACCTGACCCGCCGCTATCGCGACTAAGCCTAGACACTCGCCCTGAAAACTCAAAACGCCTGCCCTGTTACCAGAGCAGGCGTTTTGCTATCGGCGATCAGGTAAAAGCGCTTACTTCCAGAAATCGCGAATCGAGGCAATCCCTTGAGCGCCCACTGCGCGCGCGTGGTTGGCATCGAAGCGGGTCATTCCACCTAGCGCGAACACTGGCATACCGGCACGCTCCACCAGCTGCTGGAAGTCATGCCAGCCCATGGGGGCCACTTCCGGGTGCGACGGCGTCGTACGCAGCGGCGATAGGGTGACGAAATCACACCCTAACACGGCCGCCTGGGAGAGCTGTTTCTGGTCGTGGGTAGAAGCTGACAGCCACTTGTTTTCGGCAATCGGGCGGCGATCTAGCTGCATCAACCGGGCGCTGGTCAGGTGAATGCCATCGGCGTCGACCTGGTCCAGCAGGGTTGGCTCACCGTTGAGCAGCAGTTTCGCGCCGTATTCGCGACACAGCGTGAGGGCGCGTTCGGCACGCGCGACGTACGCCGCATCATCCAAGCTTTTCGCACGCAATTGAACAAGACGGACGTTGTCTTCGCGCAGTGCGCGCTCCAGCAGCGCTGCGAAACGCTCGTCATCAGGCTCTTCACCGGTGATCAGGTACTCGGTGGGTAGCATGACGGCTCGGAGGATCGGCAGGTTTGCCGCCGGGAACGGATAGTTCACCAGCTCGTTCATCGGCACCCAGCGCACCGCCTGACCTTCACGACCAAATGGCTCACCCGCAAACTCGTGTACCTGCCATACATCAAGCAGGATATGTTTGTCAGGGTATTCATGGTGAACACGAATGAGCGGCTGGGCACGAACGATCTCTACCCCCAACTCTTCATGCAGCTCACGTTTGAGGCCCTCTAGTCCCGTTTCGTAAGGGGCCAGTTTGCCACCAGGAAACTCCCAAAGGCCGCCGTGATCGACGTTGGAAGGCCGGCGCGCGATCAGCACGTGCTTTTGATCGGCGCTGATCATCGCAGCCGCCGCAACATGAACCCGTCGTTTTACCATTACACTCATTACGTCTTATCCACTTTGTGCGCGCCGCCTTGCTTGCACGGCGCTATCTCGCTGCGTTAGCACGTTGCCGCAGCCTTAGCTGCGGTAATCCGCGTTGATGGACACATAGTCATGGGAGAGATCCGAGGTCCACACAGTGGCCGCCTCGTCACCACGTCCCAAATTAATGCGAATTGTGATCTCTTCCTCAGCCATGACGGCACTGCCCGCCGCCTCGGTATAGCTGTTCGCACGGCCACCGTTTTCCACCAAACGCACATCGCCCAAATCGATGACGACACGGCTGACATCGAACGACGCCACCGGCGCGCGCCCCACCGCCGCCAAGATACGTCCCCAGTTGGCGTCGGAAGCGTACAGTGCGGTTTTGACCAGCGGCGAGTGAGCCACGGTGAAGGCGACGTCCAATGCCTCTTGGCGCGTACAGGCCTCGTTCACCTGCAGCGTGATGAACTTGGTCGCCCCCTCGCCATCGCGGATGATCGATTGGGCCAGCTCGGTCATCACCCGCTGCAGGGCATTACGGAAAACGGCGACGTGTTCGTCGCTTTCGATACGCGCTCCAGTGCCCGTTGCCGCCAGCATGCAGGCATCGTTGGTCGAGGTATCGCTATCCACCGTGATGCAGTTGAACGAACGATCCACCGTTTCTCGCAGCAGCGTGGCGAGTAACGGCTGCGCGATGGCCGCATCGGTCATCACGAACCCCAGCATGGTGGCCATGTTGGGCTTGATCATACCCGAGCCTTTGGTAATGCCGTTGATCGTGACCTGCTGGTCGCCAATCATCACGGTGACCGTGGCCCCTTTCGCGCGGGTGTCGGTGGTGAGAATGCCTTCTCCTGCCTGCTGCCACGCCTGGCTCGAGTCGGCCAGCGTTGCCAACGCGTCAGGCAAGCCTGCCAGCAGACGAGCCATGGGCAGCGGCTCGCCAATCACGCCGGTGGAGAACGGCAGTACCTGGGTGGTGTCCACCCCGGCTTGCTCGGCCACCGCGGCACAGCTGGCATAGGCATCCTGCAGTCCTGCCTCACCCGTTCCCGCATTGGCGTTGCCGGTATTGATGAGCCAGTACCGGGGCGCAAGGCCGCTCTCTGCGCACGCCTCAAGGTGTGACTTGGCCACCACCACGGGAGCGGCACAGAACGCATTGCGCGTGAACACGCCCGCCACGGTGGCCGTCTCGGGCAGTTCGATCACGACCATGTCGCGGCGGTCCGGCTTCTTGATGCCCGCCTTTGCAGTCCCTAGACGCACCCCGTCAAGGGGTGGCAATTCCGGAAAGGGAAGATGTCCCACCGCCATGTTTCTCTCCTTTACGCACACTGACGTATGCGCGTGATTAGCTCAATTTGCCGCAGCACTGCTTGTACTTCTTACCGGAGCCACATACGCAGGGGTCGTTGCGGCCCACTTTCGGGTTTTCACGACGCAGCGGACGACCATCGGCGCCGGGAGCGGCTTCGCTCGGCTCGGTATCGGGTGCCTCATGACGGCTAGCAGCCGTCGCCTTCTCACGGGCCAGTTCTTCACGGCGCTTCTGCTCCAGAGCATCGACCTCTTCTGGCTGACGCACCTGAACGTGGCTGAGAATACGCGTGACATCGGCTTTGATGTTGGTCAACAGATGCTGGAACAGCTCGAAGGACTCGCGCTTGTACTCCTGTTTGGGGTTTTTCTGTGCATAGCCACGCAGGTGGATACCGCGACGCAAATGATCCATGGACTGCAGGTGCTCTTTCCAGCGGGTATCCAGCACTTGCAGCATCACCTGTTTCTCGAAGCGACGAATCAGCGCTTCACCAGCGGACTCGATCTTCGCTTGGTAGGCGTCTCGATGCATGGTTTGCAGACGCTCGCGCAACTTCTCTTCACTGAAGCGCTCGTCCTCGTCCGCCCACTTAACGACCGGAGCATCGAGATTGAACTCCGTTTTCAGATGCGCTTCCAGACCAGGCAGATCCCACTGCTCGGCCAGACTTTGAGGGGGCACGTAATCGCTAATCGCGTCTTCCATCACCTCCTCTCGAATACCCACCACCGCAGCGGAGACGTCATCAGAGGCGAGGATTTCATTACGCTGCTCGTAAATCACGCGGCGCTGATCGTTGGCAACGTCATCGTACTCCAGCAGCTGCTTACGAATATCGAAGTTACGCCCTTCTACTTTCTTCTGCGCGCGCTCGACCGCATTGGAAACCATCTTGTGCTCGATGGCTTCGCCACGCTCAAGCCCCAGCGCCTGCATCAAGCGCTTCACCCGGTCGGAGCCAAATAGGCGCATGAGGCTGTCTTCCAGCGAGAGGAAGAAGCGTGTAGAGCCTGGATCGCCCTGACGACCGGCACGACCACGGAGCTGGTTATCGATACGGCGAGATTCATGGCGCTCAGAGCCCACCACGTGCAAGCCACCGGCTTCCAGTACCGCATCATGGCGCTTTTGCCACTCGGCTTTGAGCGCATCGATTTGAGCTTGCGAGGGGTTGTGCAACTTAGCGGCCTCAGCTTCCCAGTTACCGCCTAGCATGATATCGGTACCGCGACCCGCCATGTTGGTAGCGATAGTGATCGCGCCGGGACGGCCAGCCTGGGCAATAATTTCCGCTTCGCTTTGGTGCTGCTTGGCGTTCAAAACGTTAAATTTCAGCCCAGCCTCACGCATTAGGCGCGCCAAATACTCAGACGTTTCAATGGAGGCGGTACCCACCAACACCGGGCGGCCGGCGTCGGTTTCTGCCTTCACGTCTTTGATGATGGCTTCGTACTTCTCTTCCGCACTGAGGTACACCAGATCGTTGAGATCCTTACGCGCCAGCGGGCGGTTGGTGGGAATGACGATGACATCCAGGCCGTAAATCTGACGGAATTCGAACGCTTCGGTATCTGCCGTGCCCGTCATGCCCGACAACTTTTCATACAGACGGAAGTAGTTCTGGAACGTGGTAGACGCCAACGTCTGACTTTCTCGCTGAACCGTTACTCCCTCTTTGGCTTCGACGGCTTGGTGCAACCCCTCGGACCAACGACGGCCAGGCATCGTACGGCCAGTGTGCTCGTCGACGATCACTACCTGACCTTCGGCGACGATGTAATCCACATCCAGGTGATAGAGATGGCGTGCGCGCAGCGCGGAGTGCATGTGCTGTAACAGGTTGAGGTTTTGCGCGGCGTAGAGCGACTCGCCTTCGCCCAACAGCCCTTCGGCTCGCATGAGCTCTTCGACTTTGTTGTGCCCCTGTTCGGTCAACTCTACCTGCTTCTGCTTCTCGTCGAGCACGAAATCGCCGCTTACCGGCGCGTCCTCATCTTCGGAGACTTCTCCCTGCTCGAGCTGCTGGGCAAGGCGGTTGACGATGCCATAGAGGTCGGTATTTTCATCTACCGCGCCGGAGATGATCAGCGGCGTGCGCGCTTCATCGATCAGGATGGAGTCCACTTCGTCGACAATCGCGTAGTGCAAACCGCGCTGAACTTTGTCTTCCAGCGAGAACGCCATGTTGTCGCGCAGGTAGTCGAAGCCAAACTCGTTGTTGGTGCCGTAGGTAATGTCACACTGGTACGCGTGACGTTTCTCTTCCCCCGTCTGTCCGGCGAAAATAACGCCCACCGTGAGCCCCAGGAATTCATACAGGGGGCGCATCCACTCCGCATCGCGACGGGCAAGGTAGTCGTTCACGGTCACGACATGCACGCCTTTACGGGTCAGCGCGTTCAAATAGACCGCGAGCGTGGCAACCAGCGTTTTACCTTCCCCGGTTTTCATTTCCGCGATTCGACCACGATGCAAGGTCATACCACCGACCATTTGCACGTCAAAGTGTCGCATTCCCATGACTCGCTTGCTGGCTTCACGCACCACGGCAAACGCATCGGGCAGTAGGCTATCCAGCGCTGCCCCGTCGTCTAGGCGCTGGCGCAGTTCTGGAGTTTTCGCTTGAAGCTCGGCATCGCTCAGGCCCGCCAGGGTCTCTTCCAGCGCATTGATGCTCTGCACGCTTTTCTGCATGCGCTTGACTTCACGGTCGTTCTTGGAACCGACTACTTTACGTAACAAGTTGTTAATCATGAAATTTCCAAATCATCGTGAGCGCCCCATCCAGGTACGCTCAGGTATCAAGCAAAGAGGGTGATATGAAGCGATGCGTTATCGAGCAGGCGGGCCACGGGGCGTCACGACATCGCGGGCAGCGACGAGCGGGAGCGCGAACGGCAGAAAAGACAAAGGGCGACGGGGGGCCTGGGGCGCTCGCCGCGTTTGACGGTGAAACCAGCGGCGAAGCGCGCGCCGTTTCTTCGCGATCCAGTGAGATTGGGCGCGAAGCATAGCAGGCATCCAAAAGCAGATGCAGACGCCACGGTCGCTACTTCTCAGTGCGTCGGATGGGTGTAGACTAGCGGGTAATAAACAGCTCACCAGTAAGCCAGCCAACCACCAACGCGCTAGGCCATAGCGTCGAGGACGCCTTGGCGAAGCAGATTCGATCTGTAACGTTGATGACATGCTGTGGACTGGCTCCCGAGCGTGTTAGGCTCTGTCTATTGGCGGTCAAACACAGGTGCTGCTCGTAGTTGCCAGTACGACGCCACTCGCAACACCCTAGGAATCAAGTTGATGAGTATAAAGGTTAAGCGTTCTCGCGCACAGCCCATTGCCCAACTGCTGACCAAGTCAGGCGGCGTTGGCCAGCTCATGCGGCAATCACGCTTGATTGATCAAGCGCAGCGCCATCTTCGCGCTCATTTACCCGACGAAATGCGCGAACACATTTTCGTGGGCGGCTTCAGCAGCGGGCGCCTGACTCTCATCAGCGGACAAGCAAGCTGGCTGACGTGGCTACGCTACGAGCAATCGCGACTATTATCGCTACTTCATCAGCTCCCTGGCTTTGAAGGAGTAACAGGATTTACCCTCAAAGTGCGTCCCGTACGCCCCATCGAATCGCCTAAACGCTTCACGCGAACGCTTTCCGACGACGCAGGCAAAACCTTGGCCGAATGCGCCAAAGACACCGACAGCCCTAGCCTGAGACATGCCTTAGAGCGCTTAGCCTCTCACGCGCGTTCGGAAGATACCAAAACGTCACGCTAGAAGCGCTTACCCAAAACAAACAAAGCACCGCCGAAGCAGTGCTTTGTAGATGGGGGACCCTTTCACGATTTCAACTCGTCCCCAACATTTTGTTTTTCGGCAAATTACGCCATCGCCGGTGCCGCATAGGAGATAGGGGCCACGGCCTTCTCTTCTTCAAACGTCACGATCTCGTAAGCATCCGGCTGAGCCATCAGCTCACGGCACAGCTGATTATTCAGGGCATGACCCGACTTCACGCCACGGAATTCGCCAATCAAGCTGTATCCCAGCTGGTACAAATCGCCAATGGCATCTAGTACCTTGTGTTTGACGAACTCGTCTTCGTAGCGCAGACCACCCTCGTTGACGATACGGTAATCGTCGACCACGATCGCGTTTTCCAGGCTGCCCCCCAAGGCTAAATTGTTGGAGCGCAGGTACTCTAGATCGCGCATGAACCCAAAGGTGCGCGCCCGGGAGACTTCTTTGACAAACGACGTGGTCGAAAAATCGATCAGCGCAGTTTGTTTCTGCTGTTCGAAAACCGGATGGTCGAAATCGATGGCAAACGAAACCTTGAAACCTTGATGGGGCAAAAAGGTGGCTTCTTTATCGCCATCGGTCACGCCAATACGGCGCTTGATGCGAATGAATTTTTTCGCCGCGTCCTGCTCCAGGATACCGGCCGATTGAATCAGAAAAACGAACGGACTAGCGCTACCATCCATGATAGGCACTTCGGGGGCGCTGATATCGACGTAGGCATTGTCGATGCCCAAACCCGCAAAGGCGGACATGAGGTGCTCGACGGTCGCCACTTTGACGCCTTCATGAGAGAGTGCCGTACACAACGTGGTGTCTTCGACTAGCTCGGCACGGGCAGGTACATGTACCACGGGGTCCAGATCGGTTCTGACAAACACAATGCCGGTGTTGGCCGGCGCCGGACGCAAAGCCATATGGACTTTTTTGCCAGAGTGCAGACCCACTCCAGTGGCGCGAATGACGTTTTGTAATGTGCGTTGTCTGATCATGGGTAGTGGTCAAGCTCTAATGACGGCGGCTTGCGGCGAATTGCCACAGGATCCGCAGGGGAAGAAAGTTATCAAACAGTGTTCACTTTAACAGCAAACGAGCGTTTTAACCAATAAAACTCTCGTTTGCTGCTGCAATGAACCTGATAGCGAGCGTTAATCCGCCTGACGGCGTAGAAACGCGGGGATATCCAGGTAGTCGTCAGCATCCGCTGCGCGACGTTTCTCAGCGCGCGGTTTTGGCGCTGCATCGGGGGCTTCCGCGCGTGCCGTGGCCTGCTGACGCATCACGGTGGGTTGCTGAAGTTTTCGGTAGTCAGAGCCACCGGCCTCTGCCGCTGAACGACGAGCGGGCTCGCGCGCTGCCGAAGCTTTGGCTTTACTGCCATCGAGACCCGCCGCAACGACCGTCACACGCAGCTCATCGGACATTTCCATGTCGATGGACGTACCGACCACGATCGTCGCCTCTTGGGACGCAAACTCCTGAACCGTGGCACCGACATCGTTGAATTCGCCAATCGAGAGGTCGGGACCTGCAGTGATGTTGACCAAAATGCCGCGCGCGCCGTGTAGATCGATATCTTCCAGTAGCGGGCTGCGAATGGCTTTTTCAGCCGCTTCGCGGGCACGGTTTTCACCCGTGGCTCCGCCAGTGCCCATCATCGCCATGCCCATTTCCGACATAACGGTGCGCACATCGGCAAAGTCGACGTTGATGATGCCAGGGCTGGTGATCAGCTCCGCGATACCCTGGACCGCGCCCAGTAGTACATCGTTGGCAGCACTGAAGGCCGTCAGCAGCGTGGCATTCTTGCCAAGCACCGACAGCAGCTTTTCATTAGGAATGGTGATCAATGAATCGACGTGCTCGGAGAGCTCTTTCATGCCCTCTTCAGCAGCGCGCATCCGCTTAGGCCCTTCGAAGGGGAAGGGGCGTGTCACGACCGCTACCGTCAAAATACCCAGCTCTTTGGCTACCTGCGCTACCACGGGCGCACCGCCGGTACCGGTGCCCCCCCCCATGCCAGCGGTAATGAAGACCATGTCGGCACCGCTGAGCAGTTCGGCAATGCGCTCACGATCCTCCATGGCAGCCTGACGGCCCACTTCGGGATTCGCGCCAGCACCAAGGCCTTTGGTGATCTCGCTACCTAGCTGCAGCACCGTCTTTGCCGATACGCGCTTGAGGGCCTGAGCATCGGTATTGGCGCAAATGAATTCGACGCCTTCGATGTTGCTCTCGACCATGTGGTTGACCGCGTTACCGCCACCGCCGCCAACGCCCACTACTTTGATGACCGCACTGCTCGAGGGTGCGTTATCTACCAATTCGAACATAAGCCCCGTCTCCTGAACCGCGCTTGCGGCCCTATCAGAAATTTCCTTTGAACCAGCCTTTGATTCTTGCCAGCGCCGAATGGCCATCCTTGATATCACGCCGGGCTAATTCGTTACGTCCTTTGTGGGCCGCAACGACTCCCCCGTGGCTTTCTAGGCCTTGCCCATGACGCGTTTCCTGCAGTGCATAATGCAGTAAACCAACGCCCGTCGCATAGATAGGATTGCGAACCACATCTGCCAAGCCTCTGACATTTTGCGGGCAGGCAATACGAACCGGCATGTGAAAAATCTCTTCTGCCAATTCGCTTACACCTTCCATGCGCGAGGTGCCGCCGGTGAGCACCACCCCCGCAGCGACCATATCTTCATAGCCGCTGCGACGTAATTCGTCTCTTACCAAGGTAAACAGCTCTTCGTAACGTGGCTCGACCACTTCTGCCAGCGCTTGGCGCGATAGGTCTCTGGCTGGACGGTCACCGACACTGGGAACCTTGATCATCTCATCGCTTGCTGCCAATTGTGTTAACGCGCAAGCGTATTTCACTTTAATCTCTTCGGCGTGCTGAGTCGGCGTGCGCAGCGCCATGGCGATATCGTTGGTAACCTGATCGCCAGCAATGGGAATGACCGCCGTGTGGCGAATCGCTCCCTCGGTAAAGATCGCCATATCGGTGGTGCCACCGCCGATATCGACCATACAAACACCCAGCTCACGCTCGTCCTCAGTCAGCACGGCCATGCTCGACGCAAGCTGTTCGAGAATGATCGCGTCGACATCCAACCCACAGCGGCGCACGCACTTCTCGATATTCTGAACGGCATTGAGGGCCGCCGTCACCAGATGCACTTGGGCTTCCAGCCGCACGCCGGACATCCCCAACGGCTCGCGAATGCCGCCTTGGGCATCGATCGAGAACTCCTGCGGCAGCACGTGCAGCACACGCTGGCCTTCGGAAATCGCACGAGCGCGCGCAGAGTCGATCACTCGGTCGATATCGTAAGGCGTGACTTCACGCTCTTTAATTGCCACGACACCGTCTGAGTTCATCGAGCTAATATGACTGCCGGCCACACCCACGTACACCGAGTGAATATCGCACCCTGCCATCAACTCCGCTTCTTCTACGGCGCGCTGAATCGACTGAACCGTCGATTCGATATTGATGACGACGCCGCGCTTCATGCCGCGCGACGGATGTGAACCGATACCGGCAATTTCAATCCCACCATCATCGGTGGGTTGACCGACTATCGCGACGACCTTGGACGTTCCAATGTCCAGCCCGACAACCATATTGGATGCGTTGGGTGAGCCTGCCATGAGTCGGGGAATCTCCTTGCCGTCATTTTAAATAATACGGAAGATACTTTAATTGCCTTAGCAAAAAGAGCAGCTGCCAAATTGAAATTAGTAACGTTAAACTTAATACGCGATGAACCGTGCTAACCGCTGATAGGATAATAAAAACCCACCCACAGCACCGCTAGGGACATAGTATAGAAACAATAGTCGCAATACGACTAGCCCACGCCCACGATAATTGGCTTGAACGGCAATTTAAACCCCATTGACGGGTTTTTCGGCGTTGGCAACCACTCACCTTTACCTACTTTTTGCACATTGTCATCGACGGTTACTCTGCATTTGTCGATGGTTCACTCTCTTGAAACTCTGTTTCTCCGTGCCAAGCGACCGCGACACCATTAGGGTAGCGCAAATCGATGTAGCGAATATGATCGCTGACATTGGCAAGTTCGCGTTGCCAAGAAGCTGACAGTCTCGCCAATCGCTCGCCGTGCTGACGACGGCCCAACATTACCCAAGCACCGCTGGATAGCTGTAAACGCCAGGCGCCACGCGGCTCCAATCGTAGCTGAGCGAGCGACAGGGATAACCCAGCGAAGTGCGGCAGCAAACGCTGATAGTAGGCCAACACTTCTTCACTGCTCCCCCCAGGGCCTGCCAAGTCGGGCAAGCCTTCAGGAACGGCAAGGGGAGCAAAAGCAAACGGCTCCCCTTCGGGGTTCAAGAGAAACTCGTCGTTCCAGCGTGCCACCGGCGTTTGCTCGACGAGTTCGAAGACCAGCGCGTTGGGCCACTCACGGGAGATGCGCACCTCGTTTAGCCACCCAATGGTGAGTGCGCGACGGCGAAGTTCGCCCAAATCAGCCGATAACCAGGTCGCTTCCTGCACCAGCGGCGCTAACTGGGTACGTAAATAGTCGGCGCTGACGTACTCCCACTCACCGCGGATCGACACTCGCTCGATGGGGCGGTCCAGCCATAACCACAGCGCTCGCCCCCCGGCACCCAGCAGTAGCGCCAACAGCACAACGCCTAGCCATGCGTTGCGTTTTTTCATAACACGCCTTTTACCCAGTCCATCATGACGCAACGCTCGGCGCGATCGCCGTCTGCAAAATCCGCATGACCAGGGTGTCGAAGTCGATACCCGCATGGGCAGCCGCTTGCGGAACGAGGCTATGATCGGTCATGCCCGGCACCGTATTCACTTCGATGAGCCAAAACTGCCCTGCTTTGTCCCGCATGACGTCGATGCGTCCCCAGCCCCGACCGCCTACCGCGACAAACGCTTCTTTACAGAGCGCTGCCAAAGACTGCTCCTCCTCATCGGACAAGCCGCAGGGCAAGTGGTATTGGGTGGTATTGGCGATGTATTTGGCTTCATAGTCATAGAAACCGCCCGGCACCTCGACGCGAATGGCAGGCAAGACGTCATCTCCCAGCAGCGCCACGGTGTACTCATCACCGACGACGAATCGCTCTGCCATGACACGCGCATCGAACTTGGCCGCTGCCGTATACGCCGATCGCAGCTCCTCTTGGCTTTTGACGATACTGATGCCCAAGGTAGAGCCTTCATGCACCGGTTTGACCATCATTGGCAGGCCGAGCTGCTCAACCACGGCGGCCCAGTCGGCGTGCTCGCTGAGCATGATGCATTCCGGCGTGGGCAAGCCCACGGCCTGCCACACTTGCTTGGTACGCTGCTTGTCCATCCCCAACGCGGAGGCCAGTACGCCGCTGCCGGTATAGGGCAGGCCTAGCAGCTCGAGTGCCCCTTGCAAGGTTCCGTCTTCGCCGCCGCGACCGTGTAGCGCAACGAACACTGCGCTGGGTGCCAAACGCTCGAGTCCAGCGAGGCCACCCTCTTTAGGGTCGTAGCCGATCGCATCCACACCCTGACGCTTTAGGGCAGCCAAAATCGCTGCGCCGCTTTTGAGAGACACCTCTCGCTCGGCAGAGGTGCCGCCATACACGACGACGACACGGTCCAAGGAACCGACTTGCCCCCTGTTCATAGCGCCACCTCGTCTAGCGCCAGCTTGGCCTGAGCCAAACGTAGCGAAATACCGCCCACATCCCCAGCGCCCTGAGTAATCAAGATATCACCCGGCCGCAGCACGTTAGTCAGCAAGGCGGGCAGTTCATGCTTGTGCTCGACAAAGAGCGGGTCGACTTCCCCGCGCTGTCGGATGGAGCCTGCCAACGTGCGCCCTTCTGCCCCAGGCAGTACGGCCTCGCCCGCGCTGTACACATCCAGCAGCACCAGCGTATCCACCTGAGAGAGCACGCGTACGAAATCCTCGTATAGATCCCGAGTGCGGCTATAGCGGTGAGGCTGGTAGAGCATTACCAGACGGCGGTCGGGCCAGCCGGCTCGCACTGCCTGAATCACCATGTCGACTTCACGGGGATGGTGGCCATAGTCGTCCACCAGCATGATCTCGCCGCTCCCCGACGGTGCTGGAAAGTGGCCGTGTACCTGAAAACGGCGCCCCACGCCTGCAAATCCGGTCAGTCCCCGTTGAATCGCCTCATCGCTGACGCCTGCGTCCGTCGCCACCACGATCGCCGCCATGGCGTTGAGCGCATTGTGTCGTCCTGGCATGGCCAAGCGAATAGCCAGCGGCGCGGCATCGCCGGGGCGCAGCGCGGTGAACGAGACCTCTCCCCCCTGCTGCGAAAAGTCGACGATGCGATAGTCGGCATCTTCGTCGAAGCCATAGGTGACGAACTGTCGCTTCACCTGCTCACACAGGCCACGCACGTGGGGGTCGTCGATACACAGCACCGCCAGCCCGTAGAACGGCAGATTGTGCAAGAATTCGATGAACGTGCTTTTTAGCCGCTCGAAGTCACCGCCATAGGTCGCCATGTGGTCGGCATCGATGTTCGTCACGATCGAAACCATGGGCTGCAGGTGCAGGAACGACGCGTCGGATTCATCGGCCTCGGCCACCAGGTAGTCGCCCTCACCCAAGCGGGCGTTGGCACCGGCACTAGTGAGCTTACCCCCAATCACGAACGTCGGATCCAACCCCCCTTCCGCTAGCAGCGTGGCCGTCAAGCTGGTGGTGGTGGTTTTGCCATGGGTGCCCGCCACGGCAATGCCATGGCGAAAGCGCATCAGCTCTGCCAGCATTTCAGCACGACGCACCACCGGCACGCGGTGCTCATGGGCCCAGCGTATTTCAGGGTTGGCATCGTCAATCGCACTGGACACCACGACCACGTCGGCTCCCTGGACATGCGCTTCCGCATGACCGATCGCCACGTTGACACCGCACTGGCGCAGACGCTCTACCACGGCGGACGCTTTCATATCGCTACCGCTGACTTGGTAACCCTGGTTCGCCAATACCTCGGCGATACCGCACATGCCTGCACCACCGATACCCACGAAATGCAGCCGCTGAATACGACGCATGCCGGGGCCGGCAGGGCGTGCGCCCCGCGGCGACAGGTTAGTCACTGAATCGGTCACGCAGTTTCTCCTTGCTTTACCAAACCCAAACAGCCGTCGGCAAGACGCTCGGTGGCATCTAAATGAGCAGCCTGGCGCGCCTTCGACGCCATGGTCGCGAGCCTGTCAGGGTCCAATAATTCATCTAGTAATTGGGTTAAACGCTCAGGCGTCAGCGCGGACTGAACCACACACTGCGCCGCTCCCGCCTTGACCAACACATCGGCATTGACTCGCTGATGGTCATCGACGGCAAAGGGAAAAGGCACCAACAGCGCCGGTTTGGCGGCAGCCGCCAACTCTGCCACCGTTAATGCCCCCGCACGGCATACCACCAAATCCGCCCAGGCATAGGCCGCTGCCATATCATCAATGAACGGGCTGACATCGGCGACGATGCCATGTTCCGTGTAAGCTTGCGCCGTCGCGACATCGCGCTCTTTACCGGCTTGGTGGCGAACGTCAGGACGCCGCTCTGGCGGTAGCGCGGCCAGTGCCGGGGGCAACCGCTCGTTGAGAGCAACCGCTCCCAAGGAGCCACCCACTACCAGCAGCCTGAGCGGCCGCCCCACCAGATCCGACACCTGCTTGGGATGCTCCCCTAGCGCCGTGATCTCATCACGCACGGGGTTACCAATGACGACAGCCCGCTGGCCGAACGCATCGTCGAAGGCGGCGTAGGTACGCGTCGCCAGGCGCGACAGCACTTTGTTGGTCAGACCCGCCACGGCGTTCTGTTCGTGAATCACGAGCGGCACCCGCGACAGCCACGCCGCTAGCCCGCCAGGGCCGCTGGCGAAACCGCCAAGCCCCACGACGACGTCCGGCTTGAAACGCTGAATGATACGCCGCGCCTGCAATACCGCCTTGGAAAGATTCATGGGCGCTTTGCACCAGCCAACGAGCCCTTTACCTCTTAGCCCTTGAATGGCGATGGTGTGCAGCGGAATACCGGCTTTGGGCACCAACTGATTTTCGATACCGCGCGGGCTCCCGAGCCATTCCACGTCGACACCCTTGGCTTGTAACGCATGCGCTAACGAAAGCGCAGGAATGACGTGCCCACCGGTCCCCCCGGCCATGATCAATATCCGTCGACGTGAGTTGGTCGCCACAAACGGCTCCTTGAGTGATTACGATAAACGTGGTTCTCGACGCGCACGATAAGGGGTCGGCGTACGTCGCGGGCGGTGGCGAGTTTCCGCATCGACCCGTAGCAGCAGCCCGATCATCATACCGGTCACCAAGAGGCTAGAACCGCCGTAACTGATGAGTGGCAATGTGAGGCCTTTGGTCGGCAACAGACCAGAGCTCACCGCCATATTGATGAACGCTTGAGCAGCGACGATAAAACCAATCCCATAGCTGACGTAGGCACCGAACAGATGACCTGCCAGCTCTGCCCGACGGCCTACCCACATCGCGCGTACGATGAACAGGGTAAACAGCAGCACCATGGCAATGGCGCCAATCATGCCCAGCTCTTCGGCCACCACGGCAAAAATGAAATCCGTATGCGCTTCCGGTAAATAGTGAAGTTTTTGGACGCTGTTGCCCAACCCCGTGCCGGTGACGTGGCCACGGCCAAACGCAATCAGCGCCTGGGTCAACTGATAGCCAGTGGCAAACTGATCCGCCCAAGGGTCGAGGAAGCTGGTCCAGCGCGCCAAGCGGTAAGGCTCCATCACGACCATCATGACCGCGCCAAACCCTAACACGCCACCGCTGCCAACCAGCAGCGTCAGCGACGCACCGCTCATCATCAGCATGCCAATGACACAAACGGTGTAGACCACCATGCCGCCGAAGTCTGGAGCAAGAAATAGCAGACTCGCAGGCACCGCCAGAACGGCCAGGGGCCGCCACATGGTAAACGCCCGCTGACGCAACTCGTAGGTAAAACGCGACATAAATGCCGCCATGTAGAAGATCAAACCGATTTTCGCCAACTCCGAGACCTGCAAACTCGGTAGCGGTCCCGGCAGTGAAATCCAGCGCTTACTGCCGTTCACTTCCTGACCGATGATCAGCACCACTACCAGCATGAAAATACTGACGAGCAGAATGAGCGCCGCATTCTGGCGCCAAAGCTCCAGAGGCACGCACAGCATGAACAGGCAAGCCGCCATCGCCAAGACCAAAAAAATGCCGTGCTGCCGGGAGTAGTGGTAGCTATTCTCCAGAAGTCCTATCGAGGCAGAGCTGACCATGACCCAGCCCAACCCCGCCAGCGCCACGACGGCCAAGACCAGCCAGATATCACAGGGCAGATGCTGAGTCGTCAAGGCAGCGCGCAAGCGCTGAATACGGCTAACGGACGCATCGCTCATATCGTCAACTCATTACGTTTGCGCGCCACCCACTGACGAAAGACATCGCCACGGGCTTGGTAATTCGCGAATTGATCCAGGCTGGCACAAGCGGGAGACAGCAGCACACAATCACCGGGCTCGGCCATGGCAAAGGCAACTTCCATGGCCTGCGTCAAGTGCTCGACCCGCTCCACGGGCAGTGCCCCTGCCAGCGTTTCCATCAAACGAGGCGCATCGGTGCCAAATACGATCGCCGCACGGGCACACTCAGCAAGTGGAGCCGTTAGGGGCGTAAAGTCAGCGCCCTTGCCCACGCCCCCCGCCAGCAGGATGAGCTTTCCATCGAGAGTGGGACCAATACCGTTGATGGCCGCCAGCGTGGCCCCAACGTTGGTTCCTTTGGAATCATTGACCCAACGGACCCCGTTAATATCGGCGATCCATTCGCTTCGATGGGGCAAACCCGCGAATGCTCGCAGGGCACGACACATGTCCTCGCGACCGAAGCCTAACGCGTTTCCCATCGCCAGTGCAGCCAACGCATTGGCATAATTATGCCGACCCGCCATCTGAAGCTCGTCAGCCGCCAACCAAGGCGTCTGCCCCTGCATCAACCACCAGCGTCCCTGGCGCTCGTCGAGCCCCCAGGACTGGCCGGTGGGTGGTTCACTGCGGAAGTAGTCGACGCGGTCGAGCATCGGCTCTGGCCACGTCTGGGCATCGTCTGCGTTCACCACGGCGTGCGCGGCGCCCAGGAAGATGCGCTGTTTGGCCTGACGGTAACCCGCCAAGTCGCCGTGCCGATCCAGATGGTCGTCGCAAAGATTCAAAAACGCCACCGATGCAGCGCCTAGCCACGGGGTCGTTTCTAGCTGAAAACTGGATAGCTCCAGAATGTAGAGGTCAGCGTCAGGCTGCTGCGCCAACAGATCGAGCGCAGGTGTCCCTAAATTGCCCCCCACCGCGGCCTTGATTCCCGATGCAGCGGCCATCTCGCCGAGCAGCGTGGTGACGGTGGATTTGGCATTCGACCCGGTAATCGCGGCAATGGGTGCCTTGACGGCACGCTTGAACAGGGCAATTTCACCCACGAGCATCGGGTCACCGGTGGCCGGATTGTGACGATCCAGCAACCCCTCCAAACCTGCCGTCCGAGGGTCGACCCCCGGACTGATGACGACCTCGTAAGCCTCGCGCATATCCAGCAGCGTCAAGGCACCACAATGTACGTGGACACCAGGGTGCGCTTGCTGAAAGACTTCGAGTCCCGGCGGGGTCTCGCGGGTATCCGCCACCATGAACGGCCTACCCAACTGGGTAAGATGACGGCAAATGGCCTGACCAGAAACTCCTAGTCCGACGACCACCGTAAATCCGTTGGGTACCTGCACCATGTGGCTCCTTCTGCCTTGTGCTAAAGGCGGGCTTACCGCCTATCGGGTCTCGACTTATCGCAATTTCAAAGTGGCGAGGCCAAGTAGGACTAGCACCACCGTGATGATCCAGAAGCGTACGATGACCCGAGGTTCTGGCCACCCCTTTAGCTCGTAGTGGTGGTGCAGTGGGGCCATACGGAAGATACGGCGTCCGGTGAGCTTATAGGAGCCCACCTGCAGGATCACGGAGACAGTTTCCAGCACGAAAATACCGCCCATGATGAACAGTACGATCTCTTGACGAACGATGACTGCCACCACGCCAAGCGCCGCGCCCAGCGCCAGGGCACCGACATCCCCCATGAACACTTGGGCGGGATAGGTGTTGAACCACAGAAAGCCAAGACCGGCGCCAGCGATGGTGGCGCAAAAGACCGCCAGCTCACCGGTGCCGTGAATGAAAGGAATATGCAGATAGTTCGCAAACACCGCGTTGCCGCTAGCGTAGGCAAAGACCGACAGCCCCATGGCCACGAGCACGGTCGGCATGATCGCCAAGCCATCCAAGCCATCGGTGAGATTGACGGCATTCGAGCTGCCTACGATCACGAAGTAGCTCAGCACGATATAAAACACGCCCAGCGGAAGCGCGACGTCCTTGAACATGGGAATGAGCAGGCTGGTTTCTGCAGGCGTGGCGGCCGTTACGTAGAGCACCACGGCCGCTCCAATCCCCACGACCGACTGCCAGAAGTATTTCCAACGTGCCGGCAGGCCACGGGGATTCTTCTCGACCACTTTACGGTAATCATCGACCCAGCCAATCGCACCAAATCCGAGCGTCACCAGCAGCACGACCCACACGTAGTGGTTGGTCAAGTCGCCCCAGACCAGTGTACTAATGGCAATTGCCAACAGAATCATGGCCCCGCCCATCGTCGGGGTACCCGCTTTGGAGAGATGCGACTGGGGGCCGTCATCCCGCACTGCTTGCCCAATTTGGCCTTCCACCAACCGGCGAATTACCCACGGGCCCAACCAGAGGCAGAGCATGAGTGCGGTGAGCGCGGCCAAAATAACGCGCAGTGTCAAATAGTTAAAAACTTGAAACGTTGACTGGTATTGGGCTAAGAAATTCGCCAAATGAAGTAACATGAACGGCGTTTACCTTGTGTCATCCGCGCGCAGTGCAGCGATGACCGTTTCCATGCCAGCACTACGCGACCCTTTCACCAGCAGTGTGGTGTGGGGTGGAAGAGTATTAATAACATGACGCACCAGCGTCTCGTGATCGTCAAAATGCTGCCCGCGACCAAAGGCATCCGAGGCCGCCCGGGCTGCCTCGCCGTATGTCAATAGCGCATCGATGCCCAGCGACACCGCGTAGCGGCCAATCTCGGCATGGAGGGCTTGCGATTCGTCCCCCAACTCCCCCATCGCTCCTAACGCGCACCAGCGCGGCGCTGGAAAGCTGGCCAGCGCATCCAGTGCGGCTTTCACCGCGCCAGGATTGGCATTGTACGTGTCATCCAACAGCGTGGTATGCCGTAACCCGGCGACCACGCTCAGACGCCCGGACAGCGAGGTCAAACCGCTCAACCCGGTTACCACGTTCTGCGGTGACACGCCCAGCGCCAGTGCCGCTGCAGAGGCAGCCAGGGCATTGCTGACGTTATGCCTGCCAATGAGCGGCAGTTGAACGTCGCCGAGAGGCTGACCATGGGCAATAAGCGTGAAAGCATACCGCCCCTGAGAGTCGCAGGAAAGTGCCCGAGCGTGAACGTCCGCATCCTCGTGTAAGCCGTAACTTACACAGCGCCGCGGAGCGGCGCAGGCCGACCAAAAAGCGTAGTAATGATCGTCTCGGTTGATGATGGCCGTGCCATGGGCGTCGAGGCCCGATAAAATCTCGCTTTTGGCCTGTGCAATCTGCCCCATGCCACCAAATTCCCCTACGTGTGCACCGGTCACATTCGTCAGGATGGTTACTTGCGGGGCGGTGAGCTGGCTCGTCCAGGCAATTTCGCCAAGATGATTCGCTCCCAACTCGATCACGCCCGCCTGATGCTCTTCGGAGAGACGCAGCAGCGTTAGCGGAGCGCCGATATCGTTGTTGAAATTACCCGTTGTCGCCAGCACCTTCCCTAACGGTGCCAGCAGGGCAGCGGTCATCTCTTTCACCGTGGTCTTGCCGCTGTTACCGGTGACCGCCACGAGCGGCAGGCTAAACCGTCTGCGCCATGCTTTGGCCAATAGCCCTAGCCCCAAGCGGGTATCCGAGCACACCAGTTGCGGCATGGCGCTATCCACACGCCTCTCTACGAGCGCGGCGGCGGCTCCTTGCGCTCTTGCCTGTTCCACGAACGCATGACCATCGAAGCGCGGCCCTTTCAAGGCGATGAACAAGCAACCCGGAACGATGTTGCGCGTATCGGTCACGATGGCTGACACCCGCTGCTCTGCAAGTTCTGGCGGCACAGGGCTCGCCAGCGCGGTAGCCATTTCTGCCAACGTCCACATCACGCGGCTCCTCGCGTAGCAAGCGCGTCGCGCACCTGCTCGTCGTCTTGGAAGGCATGACGTACGCCATCGATCTCTTGATATGCTTCGTGCCCTTTGCCGGCCACGAGAATGACATCCTCTGGCGCGGCCTGATGTACCGCGTGGCGGATGGCTTGGCGGCGGTCACCGACTTCATCGACCGTGGCACGCCCGGTAAAGCCGGTGAGAATCTGTTGGCGAATGTGCGCCGCCGACTCACCGCGCGGATTGTCATCGGTCACCACGACCCGGTCTGCCAGCTGCTCTGCCACGCTGGCCATTTCGGCGCGCTTGCCGGTATCGCGCTCGCCTCCACAGCCAAACAAGCACCATAGCTTACCTTGACTGCCCAAATGGGCACGCAACGCACCCAATGCACTTTGTAGTGCATCTGGGGTATGGGCATAATCCACCACCACACTGGGCGCGTGTTCACCACCGAAGCACGCCATACGCCCCGGCACCGGCGAAAGCGTTGTCGCAGCCTCGAACAGAGCGTCCAACGACTCCCCCAACCCGTACAGCACGGCGATGGCCAGCAGCACATTGTCCAGATTGAAGCGGCCCATGAGTCCTAGCTGCAGCGCTTTCTCACCGTCTGGAGTCGCAATCAACGCCTGCTGCCCGAGAGCATGCGGCTGCCAATCCAACACCCGTAGCGTGACGGCTTCATCACTGCCGGTCGCCAACACGCGCACGCGCTGATCGCACCCGGCCAGCATCAAGCGGGCCAGGGGGTCGTCACCGTTCACAACGGCCAGGGTCAACTCTGTCCGACGAAAGAGCTTGGCCTTCGCCGCCGCATAAGCGGCCATGCTGCCGTGGTAATCCAAGTGATCCCGAGTCAGGTTGGTAAACACGCCAACGTTCACGTCCACCGCATCCAAGCGCTGCTGATCCAACGCGTGGGAAGAGGCCTCCAGCGCAACCCGTTTGACGCCCTGGCGTGCCAGTTCACCTAGCGTCGATTGCAGCGCCAGCGGTCCTGGTGTCGTCAACCCGCTCTCCGACAGCTTCCCTGGACGTCCCACGCCTAAGGTGCCGATCACACCGGCGGGCGTTCCCAAGCGTTCGCTGAGCTCAGCAACGTAGTGGGTCACCGAGCTCTTACCGTTGGTTCCCGTGACCGCAATGATCTCAAGCCCGCTCGGCACGTCAAATAACGTACGCCCCAGCTCCCCCAGGCGTAGCGACAAATGCGGCAAAAACAGCACGCGCCCGTCCAGGCTCACGTCGCTCTCTTTGGTATGCGCCAGCACCAGGGTAGCCCCACTGGCCAACGCCTGCTCGATATACGCTCGGCCATCACTCTGACTGCCGGGCACGGCAACGAACACATCGCCTGCCTGGAGCTTGCGAGAATCGGTGATCAGATGAAGCTGCCGAGGTAGGTCAGGCAGGGCCGGCAGTTCGGCGCTCGGCCATACGTGGTGCAACGCTTTCCGTAACTGATCTGGGCATATGGTCATGCCATCTCCTTAAACACTATTCGACCTCGTAGTCTGGCGGCACATCCAGCAAGCGCAGAGCGTTACCGGTGACGCTCGAAAACACCGGAGCTGCCACGGCTCCCCCATAAAACTCACCTGCTTTGGGGTGGTCAATCATTACTACCGTCACGATACGCGGGTCCGAAATCGGGGCGATACCGGCAAACACGCTGCGGTAAGCATCGGTGGCGTATCCCTGCTGGCCGGTTTTGCGCACAGTGCCGGTTTTACCGCCTACGCGATACCCTTCTACCCGTGCCCGTCGCCCCCCGGTGTAAGCCCCTACCGATGTCTCCAAGATGTCGAGCAAGTCGTTCGCAACGCTAGGCTCAATGGCGGGAATGCCCTGCGGGGGTTCTGACAACCTTAGCAGCGAAGGAGGGAGGCGCTCACCGTCATTGGCTAACGCTGTGTACGCGCTGGCCAATTGGACAGCGGTGACAGATAGGCCATAGCCATAGGAAAGCGCCGCGCGTTCACTTCGAGACCATTGCACACGGGCGGGTAAATTACCCGTCGATTCGCCCGGAAATCCAGTGCCTGGACTCTGCCCAAGGCCCAGTTGGTTGTACTTTTCCCAAATCGCCGTATCGCTCAACTGCAATGCCAAACGGGACATACCGATGTTGGACGACTTTTCGAGAATCCCCGCGAGGTCCAACTCACCATAATTACGAAAATCGCGGATCGTGAACTCATCCAGACGCATCCACCCCGGCGAGGTGTCGACGACCGCATCACGACCAACGATGCCACTTTCAAGAACGGCCGCCATCGCGAGCGGTTTCATCACCGACCCCGGCTCGAATACATCGACCAGCGCCTGGTTACGCAACCCGCGAGGATCCAACCCGGCCCGATTATTGGGGTTGTAGGAGGGAAAATTGGCCATTGCCAGCACTTCACCGGTGCGTGCATCCATCATCACGAGCACGCCCCCATCGGCTTGATGCTCGGCCACGGCGGCGCGTAACTCACGATAGGCCATGTACTGAATACGCTGGTCGATCGCCAATGTTAGCTCTCCGCCGGGCTGCGCCTCGCGAATGACTCCCAGCTCTCGTACCAGCCGGCCGCGTCGGTCCTTGATGACGCGCCGCTGACCGGGGTGGCCTGCTAGATAAGGCTGATACGCCAACTCCAAGCCTTCCTGGCCAACGTCGTCCACATTGGTGACCCCGAGTATTTGAGCCGCGACTTCACCAGCAGGGTAGTAGCGTTTGTACTCACGCTGGGGGTAAACACCTGGCGTGCGCAAATCGAGGATGCGTTGTGCCGCCTCGGGCGTCATCTGCCGCCGCAGGTACATGAACTCACGGCTGCTGTAGCGAGCCACGCGAGATTCGAAATCCTCCAGCGTCATGCCTAACGCCTGGGCAAGCATGACGCGCTGGATGGCGTCCGTCGGCAACTCTTGCGGATTCGCCCACAGCGTCACGACCGGGGTAGAAATGGCTAACGGCTCACCGTTTCGGTCGGTGATCATGCCACGGTGGGCGGGAATGGTTTCATGGCGCAGCGTGCGGGCATCGCCCTGGCTCTGCAAGAAGGGGCGATCGATGACCTGGAGCAGCGTAATTCGCCCAATCAAAATCGCCGATGCCAAGCCAACGGCCAATAAGATAAAGAAAAAACGCCCACCGGCAAGCGGCGGCGCAATGGGGTATTGGCGGGACTTCCCTCCCCGACCGTCACGCCTCATGGCCGAATCACCTCGACATCATTTACGTCAGGAATACGCATTTCTAGCCGTTCCGTGGCAATTTGCTCAATGCGGGCGGGTGTAGACCACGCCCCCTCCTCCAACAACAGCTGGCCCCACTCGGTCTGCAGCTGGTTTTTCTCCTGCTCCAACCGCTGCAGCTCGGCATACTGCATCCGCGTCATGTGCGTTGTCGTCACTACGGCCAAACCGGTCAGCAAACAAGCCATGAAAAGCACGATCATCGTGATGGGCCACCAACGTAGGCGCAGTTTAAACGGCCACTCTGCCCTCAATGTGGACGCCCAGTGCCCTAACCGCTCCATGTTCATGATTAGCCTCGCTTACGAGCCGCCCGCATGACGGCACTACGCGCGCGGGGGTTAGCATCGACTTCCTCGTCGCTCGGACGACTCCCCTTGCCCAACGCCTCCAGACGGCGATTCAACTGATCGTCCCGAATGGGTACCCCGCGGGGTAAGTGAGTATCTCCCCGCACGTGATGACGAATGAACCGCTTCACGCGACGGTCTTCCAAAGAGTGGAAGCTGATCACCACGAGGTGCCCACCCGGTGCCAGCGCCTCTAACGCTGCCTCTAAGGCGGCGTCTAATTGCTCGAGTTCCCCGTTGAGGTAAATTCGTAGCCCCTGGAACGCTTTGGTCGCCGGATGGCGCCCCTTTTCCCACGCCGGATGGGCAGCCTTCAGCACCTCGGCCAGATCCACCGTATGGGTGAAAGGCTGCTCCACACGACGCTTCACGACGGCATTCGCCAATCGCTTGGCGTAGCGCTCTTCACCATAGGTTTTGAAGACGTTGGCGATATCGGCTTCGCTGGCGCGGGCTAAAAACTCGGCGGCGCTCTCCCCCTGGGTAGGGTCCATGCGCATGTCCAGCGGGCCGTTACGCATGAAGCTGAAACCGCGCTCCGGGTCGTCGAGCTGTGGGGAAGAGACGCCGACGTCTAGCAGCACGCCAGAGAGCTTGCCGTAGAGCCCTTGCTCCTTGGCAAATTCCGCCAAATGGGCGAACTCACGCTGAGTAATGTGGAAACGGGCGTCATCTATTTCAGCCGCGGCAGCAATGGCCTGCGGGTCGCGGTCCATGGCCAACAATCGGCCCTGGTCGCTCAAGCGCGAAAGAATCAATCGGGAGTGACCGCCACGACCAAAGGTACCGTCCAGATAGACTCCTTCAGGGTCATGGACCAGGGCATCTACCGCTCCTTCCAATAAAACGCTGGTATGACGAAAGCGGGCGACCTGATCAGCGTCAGCAGAAGGCATGTTACTCTCACACAAAATTTGGGAAGGCGCGCCGGGCGCGCCTTTCATGGAAATGGGGAGTCGGCCGATAAGCCGGGTTCTGTCGTGGACAGTCATTCCTCTAGGCGCTGCGTCACCACAGCGCTCAAGCAACCTACCCGGACCCAGCGCGGGCCACGCCGTTGGGTCCCTATTTGGTCTTGCTCCGAGTGGGGTTTACCATGCCACGCACTGTTGCCAGGCGCGCGGTGCGCTCTTACCGCACCCTTTCACCCTTACCGGCCCCGAAAGGCTTAGGCGGTCTACTCTCTGCTGCACTTTCCGTCGGCTTACGCCGCCCAGGCGTTACCTGGCACTCTGCCCTATGGAGCCCGGACTTTCCTCCCCTGGCGGCTCTTGCGAACGCGCCAGCGACGACTGTCTGGCCAACTCCGGCGGCAAGCATACCAGCGCCCTGCGTTCGCCTCAATGCTGACCTTTCATTGCCTGCAACCGGGCGTACCACTCCTGCTTGCGCCCGCCCAACATTCGCGCCGCAACCGAGGCCCCCTGCTTGACGCCAACACCCTCGGCCAGCAAAGCAGCCAGCAACTCCTCAGCGGCGATGGACTGCTCGTCCTCTCGTACCGCCGGGGGCGCCCCAGAAATCATGACAACGAACTCCCCGCGACTCTGGTTGGGGTCCTCCGCGAGCTGATCCCGCAGCGCGGCCGGAGCGCCCTGCAAAAACGTTTCGAAGGTTTTGGTCAGCTCCCGTGCCAGCACCACCGTTCGCTCGGGCATCTGTTCGCAAAGCGCTTCCAGCGTATGGACAATACGATGGGGCGATTCGTAAAACACCAGCGTTTCTTCACGACTCTGCCACTTCTCCAGCGCTTGTCGGCGGGCACTAGGCTTGGAAGGCAAGAAGCCGCCGAACGTAAAGCGGTCAGTGGGCAGGCCCGCGCCGGACAACGCGGTGACTAGCGCACAGGGGCCGGGTAGCGGCACGATATGCCGCCCTCTGGCGCGCAACTCCCGCACCAAGACAAACCCCGGATCGCATATCAGCGGCGTACCCGCATCGCTGATCAGCGCGATGCTCTCGCCCGCCAGCAAGTAGCGATCCAGCGTATCGACCCGCTGGGCTTCGTTGTGTTCATGTAGCGACATCATGGGCGTGTTGACGCCTAAATGAGCGAGTAGGCGCGCGCTGTGACGGGTATCTTCCGCCGCAATGCGCGACACATCGGCTAAAACCCGAGCGGCACGCGGCGTTAAGTCGTCCAAATTCCCAATTGGCGTAGCAACCACGTACAATGTGCCCGGATGTTGGTGTGTCATCGTGACTCCCGATTTGTTAATGGCTTGCCCTGACGGTGCGCTATGCTTGTGGAAAGCCACGCTTACCAGCTGATAGACCGCGACAGCGCAAATGGAAACTAAGGAAGGATACATGAAACAGTCACTTCGTGGCCTATTGGCCACTGCCTTCATGGCACTGCTCATCACCGGGTGCGCCATGCAGCCTCCCAGCGTGGTTGATCGCGTGCCTGACCAGGACGCAGGGCGCTTGCTCGATCAAGCCGAACAGCAAGCCCCGGAGCAAGCGGCACGCACGCGCTTGGAAGCGGCCAACATTTTGGCCCGCCAAGGTCAGCGTGAAAACGCCTTCGATGCCGCCAACAGCATCGACGAGGCGCAGCTCAACGACACCGACCGCGTTCGCTGGGCCATGCTGTTTTCCGAACTTGCCCGTGGCTTGAACGACCCACGCGCGGTACTCCGCGCCACCCAGGTCTTGGACGACGAACTGCCCATGCAAGCCAATCAGCAGCAGACCTTAGCCGAACGGCGTCAGTGGGCTCAGCAGGCCATGAATCAGCAGCCGGATCAGGTGCAAGTCACGCTTCCCGAGCTGGATGGCACCGACGTGCGCCGCATCGTCGTTGCGCTGCCGGAGTCTGGCCCTCTGAGCAGCGTGGCCAACACCATTGCCAGCGCCATGCGCCGTCATAACGACATCAGCGATGACGGCGTTCAGTTAAGCTTCATCGACGCCGCACAGTACTCGCTAGACGAACTCTATAGCCGCGCGCAGCAGATGAACGCGCAGCTCATGATTGGACCGCTGGACAAAGATCAAGTGACCCAGCTCGAACAGCGCGATAGCGTTCCGCTGCCTACGCTAGCCCTCAACTACGGCAGCAGCGCCAACAATCAAGCACAGCGCCTGCTGCAGTATGGCCTGTCTGCGGAAGACGAAGCCCGCCAAGCCGCGCGACGTGCTTATCAAGACGGTCAGCGCCAAATGTCGTTGATGGTGCCCGATAACGATTGGGGCCGCCGAGTTGGTGAAGCCTTCTGGAACGAGTTTCAGCGCCTGGGTGGCGAGGTGACGAATGCCGTGCGCTACAACCCGAGCAGCCCGGTATCGAATGCGGTGCAAACGGCGCTCAACGTCAGCGGCGAACGGGCGCGTCTTGGCAACATCGATGCCCTCTTCCTGCTGGCACTCCCGGATTACGCACGCCAAGTGCCGCCTACGCTGGATTACTACTACGCGCCGGATCTGCCCATTTACGCCACGTCTCACCTGCACGAAGGGCGCCTACAAACGCGCTTGGATCAGGATCTCAATGACGTGATGTTCATGGACATCCCCTGGCAAATCCCGGACGCCGCAGTAGGCGGCGAAGAAGTGCTGCCCTTCTACCCCACGTATCAAGCGCTGCGCGATGAAGCGGATGCCTCCATGTTCCGTCTAATGGCCATGGGCGTGGACGCCTACGAACTCGCTAAACGCATGTCGGACCTTTCTGGACTGAATGGCCTGAGCGGCAGTACCGGCACCCTATCGCTCTCCAACGACGGGCGCATTCATCGCGAACTGCCTTGGGCCAAATTCCAGAACGGCACGCCGTCGCCCATCTTGATTCCTGGCTTACTGGATGACGAGCAGTAGACCACAGACAGCTCGCTCACGAGGCGTAGCCATTGAGCAATTAGCCGCTCAATGGCTGCAGCAGCGTGGTCTTCGGTGGGTGGCCAGCAACCACCATGTTAAAGGCGGCGAACTAGATCTCGTCATGTACGACCGGGATACGCTGGTCTTCGTCGAGGTCAAACACCGCGCCACGACGCGCCACGGGCACCCACTCGAAATGGTCAACGCACAAAAGCGTCGCCGCTTGATTCGCGCCGCGTCGCTCTATCTTGCGCGACATGACCTCTCATGCCCCTGTCGCTTTGATATCCTAGCCATTACAGGCAGACCGCCCGCTCTCGAGTTCCATTGGGAGCAAGCGGCTTTCGACGCGTATTAATACTCTTAACTAGGAAGCCCTGATGGACTTTCAATCTCGTATACTCAGCCATTTTAATGCCAGCATCGATACCAAAACCTACGCCAGTGAAGTGCTACCTCCGTTCATCGAGGTCGCCAGTCAAATGATGGTGCAGTGCTTGGTCAACGAAGGAAAAATTCTCGCGTGTGGCAACGGTGGTAGTGCCGGTGACAGCCAGCACTTTTCGTCTGAGCTACTGAATCGTTTCGAGCGCGAGCGCCCCAGTCTCCCTGCCTTGGCTCTGACGACCGATACATCGACACTCACCTCCATTGCGAACGATTACAGCTACAACGAAGTCTTTTCCAAGCAGATCCGCGCACTGGGCCAGCCTGGCGATGTCTTGCTGGCAATCTCCACCAGCGGCAACTCGGCCAACGTCGTTCAAGCCATCCAGGCTGCCCACGACCGTGACATGACCGTGGTAGCCCTCACCGGACGTGACGGTGGCAATATGGCCTCGCTGCTGGGCCAAGATGACTGCGAAATTCGCGTACCTGCCACTTCCACCGCGCGCATCCAAGAGGTGCATTTGCTCGTCATTCACTGTCTTTGTGATTTAATTGACGAACAACTGTTTGGCGGCGCTGACTAATAACGCGCGTTTTGTGAATCCCTACTGATCAAGGAGTCATCCCCATGGCCCTGCGCTTCTCCTCCAAAACCCTACTGGCTGCAACGCTTTGTGGCGCGATCGCCCTCAGCGGCTGCGCCAACAATAGCGCCTCGAATCCGTCCAACTACGGCCAGCGCAGCAACGACGTAGAAGCGGTCGATGCCACCATCGAGCGCGAAGTAGAGCGCGCCCTGGCCCGCGCAGACGCCCGCCTTGGCGATGCCCGCATCCGCGCCCACAGCTATAATGGTGCCCTGCTACTCGTCGGACAAGTGCCTAGCGAAGAGCTAAAGAACATGGCCGGTAGCGTGGCTTCCAACCTGCGTGGCGTGGAAAAAGTCCATAACGAACTGACCGTGGCAGCCAATCTACCCGCGACTCAGCGACTGACGGATACGTGGCTCACTACCAATGTGATCAGCCACTTGGCCACCAATGACCGCATCGACTCCTCCAAGCTGAAGGTCACCACGGAAAATGCCAGCGTCTACCTGATGGGCATGGTGACGCGTGAAGAGGCTGACCGCATCGTCAACGCCGCTTCATCGGTAGGAGGCGTTCAGCGAATCGTGAAGGTGTTCGATTACCTCGACTAGCCTCCATGAACGACAAAACCTCGCCAGATATCTGGCGAGGTTTTGTATACAGGCGAGCCACTCAGCGAATTACTTCACGACACGCAACGTAGGCTTCTTCTTGGGCTTGTCATCGCTGGCACCGGCTTCGGAAGAACCGTTGGACGCCGTATCCGACGTTGGCTCCGTCAGAGTCAACTCCGGCTTCGAAGCCTCCGACGCCGCATCTTCCACATCATCCGACGTCTCATCATGCTCGTCGAAGCCTGCCGCATCCAGCTCAGGCTCATGACCAAACACCATACCCGCCCCATTCTCACGGGCATAAATGGCAATCAGCGCGGGCGTTGGAATCATCACTTGCATGGGCTGACCGCCAAAACGAGCGTTAAAGCCGATCGCCTGATTCTCCATAAACAGGTCACGCACGGCCGTCGGGGCCACGTTGAGCACGATCTGTCCGTTCTGCACGAATTGCCGTGGCACTTCGACCCCAGGCTGGGTCGCATCCACCACCAAATAGGGGGTCAGCTCGTTGTCTAACAGCCACTCATAAAGGGCTCGGGCGAGATAGGGACGGCTCGATTTCATAAGGCTCCCTCCTCCTAACGTGTATGGCCCCTTGCTCAAGCGCTAAGAGGCCGAATGAATTCAAGCGCGCATCTCTTTTTCACGCTCGTTCAAAGATGCTTTAAACGCTTCACGCTCAAATACCCGCGCCATGTAACCGAGCAGCGGCTTGACCTGCTTTTCGGGCAACTCGATGTTCAGCTCGGGTAAACGCCAAAGGATGGGGGCGAGACAGCAGTCCACCAGCGTAAACTCTTCGCTCATGAAATAAGGCATATCTTCGAAGATGGGCGAGATACCAATCAGGCTTTCGCGTAGCTCCTTACGCGCCTTATCGGCCTCTTTCTTACCGCCTGTACGAATCTGCTCAAGCATCGGGCACCATTCGCGCTCGATACGGTGCATCCAGAGACGGCTTTGCGCACGCGCTACCGGATAAACCGGCAGCAACGGTGGATGAGGAAAACGCTCGTCCAAGTACTCCATCATGACCTTGGACTCGTAAAGCACCAAGTCACGATCCAGCAGCGTCGGAACGCTGTTGTACGGGTTGAGGTCTGCTAGCTCTTCAGGCGGCTGCTCCTCGGCGACATCGACGATGTCGACCGCCACTCCTTTTTCAGCCAGAACAATGCGCACTCGATGACTGAAATGATCATCACTACCTGAGTAAAAGATCATTGACGACCGCTTGGCCACAACACCCATGAAAGCATCCTCGCATCAAAACAATTTTCGATAATAACATGCCAGCACCCTCTTATGGGAAGGTAGCCAGCGATACATAGCAACATGCAGACAAGCAAAAGGCGCACGACTTTCGCCGTGCGCCTGTACGTCCCATCAAATTTGACTACTTAGTGGACGTCTCGCCAGTACTCACGCTTGAGCAGGTAGGCAATCACACCAAAGATAAAGATGAAGATCAGCACTTTGGGTGCAAGAGCTTGCGCCTGCAGCTTGGAAGGCTCACCGACATAGGCCAGGAAGTTGGTCAAATCGTACACCGCTTCCTCGAACTCGGCAGGCTCCATGGCCCCCGGCTGAGTGACTTGCAGCACGTCACACGACTGATACTTGCCCGACAAAGGATCCGGTTCGTGACCTGCCACCGGCTGATCGGTTTCGGCACAGACCATTTCCTGAACGCCCTGGAGAGGCTCCAGCACGTTAGGCATCGCCACCAGCTCGTAAACCGTGTTGTTCACACCGGTGGGTCGGCTCGGGTCTTTGTAAAAGCCCAGCAGGTAAGAGTAAACCCAGTCAGTACCACGCAGACGCGCTTCCAGCGTCAGATCGGGCGGCGCAGCGCCGAACCAAGACTCAGCATCACCACTGTCCATGGCGATGTGCATCTGGTCGTTGAACGCCAGGTCGGAGGAGAAGATCAGGTTCTCTTCCACCAAGTCCTGCGGAATCCCCAGGTCGTCAGCAGCACGCGCAAAACGCTGGTGCTCCAGCGAGTGACAGCCCATGCAGTAGTTGACGTAGAGCTTCATGCCGTTTTGCAGCGACGCTTGGTCGTGCAGATCAGGCTCCATACTGTGGGGCACGCTCGCGCCACCAGCGGCCATCGCGGTGACCGGCACGATTGCGAAGAGCAGTGCTAATAGTTGCTTTTTCATTAGCCAGTCACCCTTTCCGGAACGGGTTTAGTCTTCTCCAGCTTGGTGTAAATCGGCATCAGCAGGAAGAAGGCGAAGTAAATGGCTGTACACACCTGCGCAAGGATGGTGCGACCTTCCGTAGACGGCAGCACGCCCAATACGCCCAGAATGATGAAGCTAATCGAGAACAGCAGCAGCATGACCTTCGACATCCAGCCTTTGTAGCGCATGGAGCGCACGGGGCTGCGGTCAAGCCACGGCAGCACGAACAGCACAGCGATGGCGGCTCCCATACACACCACGCCGAGGAACTTCGCATCCAGCCCGAACAGCGAGAAAGTAATCGCGCGCAGGATGGCGTAGAACGGCGTGAAGTACCAGACAGGTGCGATATGGTCAGGCGTTTTCAACGGGTTGGCCGGCTCGAAGTTCGGCTTCTCGATGAAGTACCCACCCCCTTCCGGGAAGTAGAACACCACCACGCAGAACACGAACAGGAAGACCGCGATACCCACCAGATCCTTCACGGTGTAGTACGGATGGAACGCAATGCCATCGAGGGGCTTACCGGTCTCATCTTTCTTCTGCTTGATGTCGATACCGTCAGGGTTGTTAGACCCTACTTCGTGCAGCGCGATGATGTGCAGCACGACCAGCGCCAAAATCACGATTGGCAGTGCGACGACGTGGAGCGCGAAGAAGCGATTCAACGTAATACCCGAGATCAGGAAGTCACCACGCACCCACTGAGCCAGGTCAGGGCCGATGCCCGGAATGGCAGAGAAGAGCGAGATGATGACCTGAGCACCCCAGTAAGACATCTGCCCCCATGGCAGCAGATAGCCCATGAAGGCCTCCGCCATCAGCGCGAGGTAGATCGTCATACCAAAGATCCACACCAGCTCGCGGGGCGCTTTGTAAGAGCCGTACATCAAGCCGCGGAACATGTGCATGTAGATCACCACGAAGAAGGCTGACGCCCCCGTGGTATGCATGTAACGGATCAGCCAACCCCACTCCACATCACGCATGATGTATTCAACTGAGGCAAACGCACCTTCAGCTGACGGGTTGAAGCTCATGGTCAACCATACGCCGGTCAAGATTTGGTTGACTAGCACTAGCAGTGCCAATACACCAAAAATATAGAAGAAGTTGAAGTTCTTCGGCGCGTAGTACTTGGTCAGGTGGTCTTGCATCATTTGCGTGGCGGGGAAACGGTCGTCCACCCAACGCATGATGCCGCTTTCGGCCTTTGCCTTATTTGGATTAGCCATTAGGCACTCTCCTCATCTTCGCCGACCACGATGATGTCATCGTTTTCAAAGCGGTAGGGCGGCACTTCAAGGTTAGTCGGCGCAGGAACGTTGCTAAAAACGCGACCGGCTAAGTCAAAGCGAGAGCCGTGGCATGGGCAGAAGAAACCACCCGGCCAGTTATCGACGCCCACCCCTTCCGCATCCGGCTCAGGCCGAAACAGAGGAGAACAGCCCAGGTGAGTACAGATACCGATCAGCACACCGATTTCAGGCCTGATCGAGCGCAGTTCACCCTGGATGTAGGCAGGCTGCTGTGGCACTTCGGAATCCGGATCCGCCAGGCTATCCGCGCCAAGCGCTTCCGTACGCTCGATCATCTCGGGCGTACGGTTAATGATCCAAATCGGGCGACCACGCCATTCGACGGTCATGCGCTGACCCGGCTCAAGCTTGGAAATATCCGCTTGTACCGGGGCGCCTGCCGCCCTTGCCTTGGCACTAGGCTGCCAAGATGCCACAAAGGGGACCGCAACCCCGACAGCGCCCACCGCCCCCACAACGGAGGTGGCGCCTACGAGGAAACGGCGCCGGCCTTTGTTTACGCCGTTATCTGCCATTTCTGGTTTCTCCCATCAGCTTACCCGTTCCGTCGCAAAGGCGTCTTGCGACGACGAATATCAAATACAGTCTATGTTAAAAAAACAAAGCGCTCTGCACAAGAACAACCGCCCCGGACGATGGTGGTACAAGCGTTATAATTTTTTGATATTCCAATAAAAAACGCCCAGGTCTTTGACCTGGGCGTTTTTGCCGCATAGCGTAGAATTAACGCTTGGAGAACTGCGGACGACGACGTGCTTTACGCAGACCGACTTTCTTACGCTCAACTTGACGAGCATCACGAGTAACGTAACCCGCAGCGCGCAGCGTAGGACGCAGATCTTCGTTGTAGTTCATCAGGGCACGCGTGATGCCGTGACGAATGGCGCCAGCCTGTGAAGAGCCGCCGCCGCCTTCAACGGTCACGTACACGTCGAACTGGTTCAGCGTCTCGGTCAGCTCTAGCGGCTGACGAACAACCATGCGACCGGTAACACGACCGAAGTACTGGTCAAGTTCACGATTGTTGACGGTAATTTTGCCGGAACCCGGCTTCAGGAACACACGAGCGGTGGAAGTCTTGCGGCGCCCGGTACCGTAATACTGCTGTGTCATGGCGAAGATTTCCTCAGATGTTCAGTTCAAGCGGCTGCTGGGCAGCATGCGGATGCTCGGCACCGGCGTACACTTTCAACTTGGTATACATGGCGCGACCCAACGGACCTTTCGGCAGCATGCCTTTGACGGCAGACTCGATGATACGCTCAGGAGCGTGATCGATCATTTTGTCGAATGTCATGGAGCGCAGACCGCCCGGGTAACCTGTGTGGCGATAATAGGTCTTTGCCTTCGCCTTGTTACCGGTTACTTGGACTTTCTCGGCGTTGATGACGACGATGTAGTCACCGGTATCAACGTGAGGGGTAAATTCGGGCTTATGCTTGCCACGCAGGCGGCGAGCAATCTCGGTTGCCAGACGACCGAGCGTTTTGTCCGTAGCGTCGACAATGTACCAGTCGCGCTGGACGGACTGCGGCTTAGCACTGAACGTCTTCATGGATGAAATCACCAGATTAAGTGTGTTGGGTGTCTCACACCGCTAGGCGGTGAAGCACCATCCCTATTTTTTTTGGTTGCGGGCAAATGCCAGCAACGTGTAGCGAGGCGGCATTCTACAGTAAGCATCCGCTCAAGTTAAGGGCTCTATGACTTTTTTTGCGTGCCACCACCCTAAGGCTTGTGCGCCAGCGCCAGATACTCGCGAGACTGCATCTCTTGCAATCGCGACAAGGTCCGCTGAAACTCGAACGTCAGCTTACCGTCGCTGTAAAGCGACTCCACCGGCACTTCCGCAGACATCAGCAGCTTCACGCCGCGATCATAGAATTCGTCCACCATGTTGATGAAACGCCGCGCTTGATCGTCCATCTTGCCATCCATCCGCGGCACATTGGCCACCAGAACGGTATGAAATTCGCGGGCCAGCTCGATATAGTCGTTTTGGCTGCGCGGGCCGTCACACAGTTCGGCAAACTCGAACCACACCACATCTTCATGCAGGCGACGCGTTTTGAGCACCCGGTGATTAACTTCCAGCGGTGCACCCTCCTCCCCAGGCTGACCGGCAATTTCTCGGAAGCTGCGCGCTAGCTCTTTCTCGGCCGCAGCGTCGAGAGGCGCATGGAAAATTTCAGCACGCTCCAGTGCCCGCAGACGATAGTCGATACCCGAATCGACGTTGACCACCTCGCAATGTCGATTTACCAATTCAATGGCAGGCACGAACCGCGCACGCTGCAGCCCATCCTTGTAAAGATCGTCCGGGACGATATTCGATGTCGCCACCAATACCACGCCGCGCTGGAAGAGCGCTTCCAGTAAGTTAGCGAGAATCATGGCGTCGGTAATATCTTTGACGAAAAACTCATCGAAGCAGATAACGCGTGCCTCGGCGGCAAATTTACCCGCGATGAGAGTGAGCGGGTTTTTCTCGCCTTTATAATGAGTTAGCTCATTATGAACCCGCTGCATGAACCGGTGAAAATGGGTGCGCATTTTTTCGGGAAACGGCAGCGCCTCATAAAAGGTATCGACCAAGTAGGTCTTACCACGCCCCACGCCTCCCCAGAAGTAGAGCCCTTTTACTTGGGGCAACGGCGGTTTGGCAGGCGCATGCTTCTTACCCAGCAAACCTGCCATTTTGGCTTTGATTCCTTTGCTGGCCACCACGGCCTTGGGCACCGTCGTTGGCGTCGCCAACAGCTCATCATAGAGCCGCTGGAGATGCTTGACCGCCTGCTCTTGGGCCGGGTCATACTGAAAATCGCTGCGCTTGAGATCGGCTTGATAGCGCTCAAGCGGCGTGGGGCGACGAGTGGAATCGGACGCCTGACGCTCAGACACTGATGGCATGAAGATGGTGCTCCCGCAACACTTGAGCCTGAGTGCGTGCCCGCCGCCTTAAAGCGCCAGACAACACGAGCTCAACAAAAATGAGGGCAATTATACGCCGCTTGAACGCTAAGCGCATGAGCGGATTGACCCAACCGACTGAGACGCGCCTATAATGGGGCGGTTTTTAAAGTCACGCCCTGTACACAGCGGCGCGCATTACTTAGGGAGAAGGACTGTGGAAGCAAGCTCGCCATTCACTTTTGCAATCATTGGCTTGGCCGTGGGATTCATCATTGGCCTTGGGTGCTATCGGCTTTTCAGCAAAGGTGCGCGAGACGTCGCTTCGCTCAAGCAGACGCTGCTTGAGCGTGAACACCAAATTGCCGATTTAAAGAAAGGGATGAACCATCACCTCACCGGCATTCAGCAGCGCCTGGAGAATATTCGCCATGAGGCGGACCAGCTAGAGCAGCAAGTAGAGAGCGAAGCCGCCCAATGGAAACTCACGAGCATCAAACCGTCCTCTCAGCCGACCGCCACCCCTGACGGCGACCAAAGCGTTGCCATGCCTCGGGACTACGCCGCTGGCAAAAACGGGACGCTATCGGAAGACTTTGGCCTCAAAGAGAACAGAGCCACAGATAATACCGCTGCCCAGCCGCCACGCTACTAAACGCGTGACGCTATCACCGCGTGCCAGGGCCCACCCTGTTGTGGCCCTGGTCAGCAACCTGCTCCCCACCCTCGGCTAGGCCGGATTATCGATATCGACGAAACGGTGTTCAACGCCAAACTCGCTGGCCAGCCATTCGCCCATGGCCTGAACACCGTAACGCTCGGTCGCGTGGTGTCCCGCTGCTAGATAGTGAATGCCCATTTCACGGGCCAAGTGGGTCGTTCGCTCAGAGATCTCGCCCGATATAAACACCTGGGCACCGGCCTCGTAGGCCGCCGTAATCATGTCTTGTGCCCCACCGGTGCACCAGGCAATCCGCTCGATGGGCTCACGGCTTGGCGCCTCGACGACGAGCGGCTCGCGTTCGAGGATAACGCCAACTTGCTGCGCCAACGCTGACACACTCTGTGGCGTCACCAGCCGTCCCGACCAGAGCAGCCCTTCACCCAACTCTCCGTCTAGACATCCCTCGACTTTCCAACCCAAGCGCTTGGCCAACTGCGCATTATTCCCCATCTCCGCATGGGCATCTAGCGGCAAATGGTAAGCCAACAAGCTGATATCATTGGCCAACAACGTTTTGATTCGACGCTGCTTCATGCCCGTGATGGGGACAGGCTCGTTCTTCCAGAAATAGCCATGGTGCACGAGCACCATGTCGGCCTGCCATGCCACGGCTTCTTCCAGTAACGCTTGGCAAGCCGTCACTCCTGTCATGACCCGACGCACCTGCTCACGCCCCTCGACCTGAAGGCCGTTGACCGTAAAATCTTTGAATTGAGTGGCGCGTAACTGGTGGTCGCAGGCAGCGACTAACTGATCACGGTGATTCACGCTCTCTCCTTCTTGCAATTAAACCAGCCCCCGTGAGGCACAGCGGCATTCGGTGTTACCATAGCGCCATTGTAAGACTCGCTTTACGTTATCGCGAACCTCGCGACCGTTTAGACTGCCACACGCTGAGGAACTTTCGCATGCACCGCTTCGTGCTGCCTTATTTATGGCCCATTTTGACCGGGCTTCTGCTTGCGGCCGTGGTGCTGCTCGCCTTTCCCGAGCAGCTGCCCAACCCATTCCGTCAAACGCCCCCGGTAACGGAGGAGGCTCCCACCGCCTTCGAATCCCCCCCTGCACTGGTCCCAACGACCAGCAGCGAACCCAGTGCAAATCGTCCGGCGCCGGATATCAAACAAGCAGCTCCGCTTTCCCGGCAGCAAGGCCCTGCTAGCTACTCCAACGCCGTCAATCAAGCCGCCCCTGCGGTGGTGAACATCTACTCATCTCGAATCGTCGAGCGCGACCAGCACCCGCTGATGTCCGATCCCTTCTTCAACCAATTTTTCAGCGGTGACGATGCCACGACCCACCAGCGCATGCTGTCGAGCCTGGGGTCTGGCGTCATCGTCAGCAACGACGGCTACGTATTGACCAACCATCATGTGATCAACGGCGCCGACCAAATACAGGTCGCGCTTCGCGACGGGCGTGAAACCCTCGCGGAAGTCATCGGCACCGATCCAGAAAGCGATCTGGCAGTGCTCCGGATTGACCTAGACGACTTACCGGTCATTGAGCTTGCCGACTCAGAAGAGGTCGCGGTGGGCGATGTGGCGCTGGCCATTGGCAACCCCTTTGGCGTTGGCCAAACCGTTACCATGGGTATTATCAGCGCCACCGGGCGCAGCCACCTGGGATTGAATGCTTACGAAGACTTCATTCAGACCGACGCCGCCATTAACCCCGGTAACTCAGGCGGCGCGCTGGTCAACCCAGACGGCGCATTGGTGGGAATCAATACGGCGATCTTCTCTCGCTCCGGCGGCTCCCAGGGGATTGGTTTCGCGATTCCTGCCAATCTCGCGCACAGCATTTTGGACGAGCTGGTCACCCGCGGACGGGTCATTCGAGGGTGGCTGGGCATCGAAGCCCAGGCTCTTTCAAGGGAGCTGGCCGCATCGTTTGGATTACGGACGCCGCAGGGAGTCATCGTCGCAGGCGTCGTGAGCGGCGGCCCTGCCGCCCAGGCAGGCTTGCAGCCAGGTGACGTACTGCTCTCCATCGACGGACAAGTCATCTTGGATGCCCGAGCGACCATGAGCGATATCGCTTCGATCCCGCCCGGTACGTCGCTACCGCTGACGATTGTCCGCGGCGGCGAACGCATGGAAATGACGCTGGAGGTAGGCGAGCGCCCCGTACCGACCAACGCTACGTCAGCCGATCGGCAGAGCGGCTCTTGAGCCGCCCTGCCGGGGCGTTCTTACTGCCTATCAGTCGCGGATACGATACTCCGCCGAGCGCGCATGGGCAGTAAGATACTCCCCGCGCGCCAGCACGGAAGCCACTTTACCCAGCTCGGAGGCGCCCTCTGGAGAGCAATGGATGATGGAAGAGCGTTTTTGAAAATCGTACACACCTAGCGGCGAGGAGAAGCGCGCCGTGCCGGACGTCGGCAGGACATGGTTCGGGCCTGCACAGTAATCTCCCAGCGCTTCCGACGTGTGGCGACCCATGAAGATCGCGCCCGCATGGCGGATATCGTCTAGCCATGCCTCAGGCTCTGCGACCGATAATTCAAGATGCTCTGGCGCAATGCGATTGATCATCTCGATCGCTTCAGCCTGATCGTGACACAGAATCAGCGCGCCGCGGCGGTTCAGCGAGGCGCGGGCAATCTCTTCGCGCTCTAGCGTTGGCAGCAACCGCTCGATGGAAGCCGCCACAGCGTCCAAATGCGCGGCGTCCCAGCTCACTAAAATCGCTTGCGCGTCTTCGTCATGCTCGGCTTGGGAGAAGAGGTCCATAGCGATCCAATCCGGATCGGTTTGCCCATCCGACACCACCATGATTTCGGAAGGCCCGGCAATCATATCGATACCCACCTGACCGAACACGGCTCGCTTGGCCGTGGCGACGTAGATATTGCCTGGGCCCACGATTTTATCGACGCGAGGAACACTTTGCGTGCCGTAGGCCAGCGCAGCGACGGCTTGAGCGCCACCAATGGTGAACACGTAGTCCACGCCCGCCAGATGCGCTGCCGCCAGCACCAGATCATTCAGCACACCATCCGGCGTGGGCACCACCATGACGATTTCACGCACGCCCGCTACGTGGGCAGGAATCGCATTCATCAACACCGAGGACGGATAGGCCGCTTTGCCACCCGGCACATAAATACCGGCCCGATCGAGCGGGGTGACTTTCTGGCCGAGTACCGTCCCGTCAGCCTCTTCGTACTGCCAAGAGGTCGGTTTCTGCCGCTCATGGTAGCGCTTGATGCGCTCGGCGGCCGTGGCCAACGCCTCTCGCTGGGCCTCTGGCAAACCGTCGTACGCTTTTTTCAACTGCTCGGGGGAGAGACACAGTTGATCCATGGACGCGACCGACAGACGGTCAAAGCGGTTCGTGGCGTCGATGACGGCCTGATCACCGCGCTGCTTGACGTCTGCCAAGATCTCTTCAACACGAGCCTGGACCGCTTTATCAGACACGCCCTCCCAATCCAGCAGCGCATTGAGGCGCTGGTGGAAGGCCGCGTCACGGGTCGAGAGGCGGGCAATAGTGGCTGTGGTTGTATCGCTCATGATGAACCTCGTGTCATTCGATAGGCTGCGTCTGACGCTTTTTCACGGCACTTTCCAGGCGCGCTAGCAGCGGCTTGATGCGGTCGTGCTTCATGGTCATGGCCGCTTTATTGACCACCAAACGCGTGCTGATATGGGCGATGAGTTCTCGGGGCTCCATGCCGTTAGCGCGAAGCGTATTGCCAGTGTCGACGATATCGACGATCTCATCGGCCAAGTTCATGAGCGGAGCCAGCTCCATCGCTCCGTAGAGCTTGATGACCTCTGCCTGAATCCCCTGCTCGGCGTAGTAGCGACGCGCGACGTTGACGAACTTAGTGGCCACACGGCGGCGCGCTTTGGCAGGCGGCTGCCCGGTCACGCCTGCCGTCATCAGCTTGCATCGAGCAATGTCCAGATCGAGCGGCTCGTAAAGACCTTCCGCGCCGTGCTCCAACAGCACGTCTTTACCGGCGATACCCACATCTGCCGCGCCTAACTGTACGTAGGTGGGCACGTCGGTGGCGCGAATGATCACCAGCTTGACATCGGGCAAGTTGGTATCGAACAGCAACTTGCGGCTTTTGCTCAAGTCTTCGGCGGGCGTAATGCCCGCATCTGCCAGCAAGGGCAGCGTTTCATCCAAAATACGCCCTTTGGAAAGGGCCAAAATCAGTTGCTTACTCATGGTCTAAGGCCAGTGTTGTCCGCGTGGCTTAGCCGGGAATACGGCGAATCTTCGCCCCCAGCAGCTGTAATTTTTCCTCGATACACTCGTAGCCACGATCAATATGGTAGATACGATCGACCAGCGTCTCCCCTTCGGCCATCATGGCCGCAATGACCAGCGATGCGGAAGCACGAAGGTCCGTGGCCATGACCGGAGCGCCAGAAAGCTTATCAACGCCCTTGATCAACGCAGCATTACCCTCTAGTACGATGTTCGCGCCCATACGGTTCAGCTCTTGCACGTGCATGAAGCGGTTTTCGAAGATCGTCTCAACGACTCGTGAGTGTCCTTCGGCAACAGCGTTCATGGCGACGAACTGCGCCTGCATGTCAGTGGGGAACGCGGGGTAAGGCGCCGTGCGGATATTGACCGCTTTAGGGCGTTTGCCGTGCATGTCCAGCGAAATCCAATCGTCACCGCTGTCGATATCGGCGCCCGCCTCTTCCAGCTTGGCGAGCACCGCTTCCAAAATATCGGCCCGCGTGCGCTTTACTTTCACTCGCCCACCTGTCATAGCGGCGGCCACCAAGAAGGTGCCCGTCTCGATACGGTCGGGCATGACATCGTGCTCACAGCCGTGCAGTGAGGCGACGCCATCGATGACGATGGTGTCTGTTCCGTGACCACGGATCTTCGCGCCCATCTTGATCAGGCACTCGGCCAGATCGACGACCTCAGGCTCACGGGCGGCGTTTTCGAGAATGGTACGCCCCTCTGCCAACGTTGCAGCCATCAGCAGGTTTTCCGTACCGGTCACGGTCACAGTGTCGAAAAAGATCGTCGCACCTTTCAAGCGACCGTCGACACGGGCACGAATGTAGCCCGACTCGACATGAATCTCCGCGCCCATGGCCTCCAGACCACGCAGGTGAAGGTCCACGGGGCGAGAGCCGATGGCGCAGCCGCCTGGCAGCGAGACATCCGCCTTGCCAAAGTGAGCCAACAGCGGGCCGAGCACCAGAATGGAAGCGCGCATTTTCTTCACGAGCTCGTAGGGTGCATGACACTGGGTCACCTGAGAACCATCCAACTGGATGCTCATCTTCTCGCCCATCACCGGCTCGACGCCCATCCGCCCGAGCAGCTCTAGCGTGGTGGTAATATCCTGCAAATGCGGCAAATTACCGATGACCACCGGACCATCTGCCAATAGGCTCGCACACAAAATGGGAAGCGCCGCATTTTTTGCGCCGCTTGCCCACACTTCGCCATCGACCGAGCCATTGCCCGTAATAATGAGTTTATCCATGGAGCGGCCGTTACTGAGCGTTTTCCGCCGCAGTTTGCCACTGCGTCGGAGTAAACGTTTTGATACTGATAGCGTGCAGTGCGCCCGACGCGATCTCTTCGCTGAGCGCGGCGTAAACGAGCTGCTGACGCTTCACTGGAGAAAGACCTTCAAAGGCTTCACCAACCGCAATCACCTGAAAATTGCAGCCTTCACCCTGGATGTGGAACTCACACCCATCGATGCGGGATTCAAGCAGTGCTTTTACCTCGTTGGGTTGCATGAGACAGGAAACTCCTTTGGGGTCGTTGAAATGGTAAGCAATAGGGAGACATGATAAAGAAAAGCAGCTCACTTGGCGATGCTGAGCCACGCCGCCAATGAAGAGAGCAGCCGTAGGCTGCTCTTGGGGTTGCGCATATCAGGCAGAGACGTCTCGAGCGGTCAGTGCGTCCAGCTCTGCCAGAGACGCCAACCGCTGCAGTGGCGGCGACAATACGATGGACCGCACCGTGATCTGAAGCGCTTGGCAAGCACGCAGCCACTCGAACAGAACGCTAAGCGCCACGCTGCTTGCTTTGCTGATTTGCGCAAAATCCAAACGCACTGATGAACGCTCGAATTCACGCAGCCACTGAACGCCCCGAGCGGCCACGTCGGCGGCGGCACTCATGACCAAATCGCCCGCGACCAGCAGCGTATCGTCCTGCACGGACAGCGTCACCTCTGAGCGAGAGAGGAGCGATGTCACGCGTCGCCTCCCTGCTCCAGCTCATCGACGCCGATTTCGGGTGCCCAACCGCGGATGACCGCATCGTAGTCACGGTTATTGTCACGCATGGCCTGATCGAACTGGTTGCGGAAGGTCAGCCCCAGATTGATGCCGTTGACGATCACGTTCACCACGCGCCACTGGCCATCAGACAGACGCAGGCTGTAGCTCACCGGATACACTTGACCATTGCTCGCCACGATTTCCATATCCACACTGGCTTGATCGTCATAGCGTTGTCCGCGCTGCTCGCTCAATACGCGCAGCTCATCATAATCAAACGTCACCAAACCACGGGTGTACGTGTCGATGAGCGTTTGACGAAACACGGTGGCAAACTGACTCCGCTGTTCCGGCGTTGCGTTGCGGAAATAGCTCCCCATCACACTGGCACCGATATAGCGAAAATCTGCTACGTCATCGAGACTCTCGTTCACCAGCGCCTTCAGTTCATCCAGGTTGTTGGCGTAATACTCCTTCTTGCCATCGATTTGACTCATGAAGGATTCGATGTTGTCACGAATCATCTCTTCGGGAGATTGGGTTTGCGCCTGAGCCAGCAGCGGTGCCAGCATGAGCAGAGCGGCCAACGCAACGCGCTGAACGAAAGCAAAATAAACGTTGAACATCATCTCGACCTCTTGAATGAAGATAACGGATGGCAGCTAGTTGCTGACCATATTGGATACGAATTGCTGAATAAGTTCTTCCAACACCAGTGCGGACTGGGTATCGCGGATGACGTCACCCTCCTCCAGCACCTCTGGCGCACCGCCAACGCTGAGCCCTATGTACTGCTCTCCCAGCAGGCCGGCCGTCAAAATGGCGGCGGTGGTATCTTGGGAAAGCTGACCCTCCAGCTCACTATCCAGGCTGAGGATGACGCGCGCGTCGTACCACTCCGTATCCAGCTCGATGGCCTCTACCCGGCCTACCGTAACGCCTGCCATGGTGACCCGTGCGCGCGGCTTCAAACCGCCGATGTTGGCAAAATTGGCCTCCAGGCGAAACGTGTCGGAGGGCGCCGATAGCGTCAAACCGCTGACACGCAGGCCAAGAAACACTAGCCCAACGATGCCGGCCAACATAAAGAGACCAACGCCAAACTCTACGGTTTTGCTGCGTTTCATGAGACTACTCCACCCTTAAAGGCCGCCGAACATGACGGCGGTTAAAACGAAATCCAGCCCGAGCACGGCCAGCGAGGAGTACACCACCGTGCGTGTGGTGGCGCGGGAAACCCCCTCCGAGGTCGGCACTAGGTCATATCCTTGAAACACGGCAATCCAGGTCACGACGAGGGCAAAGACCACGCTTTTGATCATGCCGTTACCGATGTCATCGAAAAACGACACGCTGGCTTGCATGTTGCTCCAGTACGAGCCTTCGAAAACGCCCAGCCACTCGACGCCCACCAAGTAGCCGCCCCAAATACCCACAACGCTAAAACCGACGGTCAGAATGGGCAGCGCGACGAAGCCCGCCCAAAGCCTGGGAGCCACAACACGCCGCAGCGGGTCGACACCAATCATTTCCATACTGGTGAGCTGCTCGGTGGCTTTCATCAAGCCAATTTCGGCGGTCAAGGCAGACCCTGCCCGTCCAGCAAAGAGCAGCGCCGCAACCACTGGAGCAAGTTCACGCAGCAGTGAGAGGGCGACCATTTGGCCCAATGCCTCCTCAGCACCGAAATCCACCAAAATGGTATACCCCTGCAGCGCCAGCACCATGCCAATGAAAAGCCCCGACACCAACACGATGGCCAGCGACAAGACGCCCACGAAGTGCATTTGGCGTAGCCAAAGCGACCATCCCTCCCGCGACGGCACCCCTACGGCCGACTGCACTAGAAACACCGTGGCGCGTCCTAGCGCTTCGACCACGTCGCACCCTTTGCGCCCCAGGCGGGTCACTCGCGCCGCGTAGTGAGAAAATTTGGACTGCATCTACCCTGCCTTTATTGCTAAATCGTGGCCGAGGATATCCCGATAGAGCGTCTCTGCAGGATAGTGAAACGGTACCGGGCCATCTGGTTCGCCGTGCATGAACTGGCTGACCCGAGGGTCCTGATTCGTCTCCAGCGTGCTTGGGGAGCCGTGAGCCACCACCTGCCCATCGGCGATCAAGTAGAGGTAATCCGCGATACTCAACGTCTCTTTGATATCGTGAGAGACCACTACCGATGTCAGCGACAGCGCCTGATTGAGCCGCTTGATCAACTGCACCAGCACGCCCATGGAAATGGGGTCCTGGCCGACGAACGGCTCGTCGTAAAGAATCAGTTCGGGGTCCAGCGCTACGGCACGCGCTAGCGCTACCCGACGCGCCATCCCTCCAGACAGTTCGGCAGGCGTTAAGTGCCTCGCGCCCCGCAGTCCTACCGCTTGGAGTTTTAGTAGCACCAGGTCGCGAATCATCGCGTCTGGCAAATCCGTATGAACACGTAGCGGAAAGGCCACGTTTTCGAAAACGTCCAGATCCGAAAACAGGGCCCCGCTTTGAAACAGCATGCCCATGCGCTTGCGCAGTGCGAACAGCGCTTTACGTGACAGCCGGTGTACATCCTGCCCATCGATCAAGATCCGACCACGATCGGGCGTCAGCTGGCCACCGATGAGCTTCAAGAGTGTCGTTTTACCCGTACCGCTTGGCCCCATGATGGCCGTTACTTGACCGCGAGGGATGGTCATACTCACACCGCGAAAGATCTCGCTTTCACCGCGAGAAAAGTAGACGTCTTCGACCTGTATGAAGGGAACATCCGTCATGTGCTGATTGACCTTCATCGTTGATGCCAGAACGCGTCAGTATAAACCGACAAGTCACGGGGCAGTTTAAAAAACAGTGTTTTCGAAATATTATCGAACATCGTATCTTAACGCTACTCTCAGTAACAGCGGCGCAAATGATTACTACGCCAACCTTTTTTACGGCGTATGCATCGCCACGGGGCTGGTGAGTTTGCCACGCTTTAGCTAAATAGCGCCGCAAGATGTTATTCTTACTTGCTACCTATTCACTTTATGAAAACGAGACATGCCATGGGCCAGCCACTCTCTACACCCAGCCAACTGCGTGAAAGTGCGCTGCGAACGCTGCAAATTGAGCAAGCGGCCATCGGCGGCCTTCAGGCCAAACTGGACGAACAGTTCGATCACGCCTGCCAGCTCATCCTCGCCTGTCAAGGCCGGGTGGTCGTCACCGGCATGGGCAAGTCAGGACACATCGCGGGCAAACTTGCTGCGACGCTGGCGAGTACCGGCACGCCCGCCTTTTTCGTACACCCAGGTGAAGCCAGTCACGGCGACTTGGGCATGATTACCCGTACCGATGTAGTACTCGCGCTCTCCAACTCCGGCGAAACCGCCGAAGTGACGGCGCTCCTACCACTTCTTAAAAGGCTTGGCACCCCGCTGGTCAGCATGACCGGGCGCCCAGGCTCTACCCTTGCCCGCCACGCCGATGCCCATTTAGACAGCGGCGTGGAACGCGAGGCGTGCCCACTGGACCTCGCGCCTACTAGCTCAACCACGGCGGCACTGGCTCTTGGCGACGCTCTGGCCGTTGCCCTACTCGAAGCACGCGGCTTTACCGCCGAGGATTTTGCGCTGTCCCATCCGGGTGGCAGTCTGGGTAAGCGCCTGCTGTTGCGGGTGCGTGACCTAATGCACGATGGCTCAAGGCTTCCCCAGGTCGCTTTGGGAAGCCCGCTACGCGATGCACTATTGGAGATCACGCGCCAAGGGCTGGGGTTCACTTGCGTCATCGACAGCGAAGGCCGTTTGGCGGGCGTCTATACCGATGGCGACCTTCGGCGCACATTAGATCAATTTCATGACCTGCGCGACGTGCGCGTCGACGATGTCATGACGCGCCCAGGCAAACGTATCGGCCCTGACGTACTGGCTGCCGAGGCCGTTCGTATTATGGAAGATAGCCGGATAACCGCGCTCGCTGTCGTCGACGAGCAGCAGCGCCCCATCGGCGCGCTACATATGCACGATCTGCTAGCCAGCGGTGTGATTTAACTGCGTGATAACGCTTTTCGCCATGGATGTTAAGGAGGCTATATGGCCCTACCCGATGCACTACTCGACCGACTTCGCCGTGTAAAACTCCTCGCGCTAGACGTAGATGGCGTCTTGACGGATGGCCGCCTCTACTTTCAGGCGGACGGCATCGAAATCAAAGCGTTTCACACCCAAGACGGGCATGGTTTGAAACTGCTCAAGCGGGTCGGCATTCACGTGGCACTGATTACCGGACGCGATTCGCCCATGGTCAGCCAGCGCGCGGCGGCGCTCGGCATTAGCCACGTTCACCAAGGCTGCGAAGATAAGCTCACGACGCTTCGCGCGCTTTGCCAACGACTGGATATCACCCTCGAGCAGGTGGCCTACTGCGGTGATGACCTGCCTGACCTCGCTCCCATCAAGCGCTGCGGCGTCGGCATCACGGTCCCCAATGCGCCTGATTACATGCACACCCATGCCGATTGGATCACGGAACGGCTAGGCGGCCACGGCGCGGTACGTGAAATTTGCGATACGCTGCTCACTTCGCAAGGGCACTGGGATGCCGTGCTCGACACGTATCTTCACAGGCACTCGTGATGGGTCTCAGAGTCAGAAAACGGGTGTGGATCACGGCGATGGTCGTGGCCCTGGGCGGACTGCTGGTCTGGCTGGACCCGCGCGGCCCGCAAGAGGGTGAGATCGATCAGGAGGCCCGTGCCCAGGAGCCTGGGCATGTGTTGGAGAACGCCGAAATTACCCTGTTTGGCGAGACAGGCGCTATCCAGCAGTCGCTGGTCACGCCTCGACTGGTCCATACGCCTCAAACGGCCATGACCGATGTCATGTCGCCGCGCGCGACGCTGTTCGACAGCGAACAGCGGGAGTGGCTGGCCACGGCAGACACCGGCACCTTGAATACCGATTCCCAGGCCCTGACGCTAAGAGGGTCTGCCCGGCTACTGGCTCCCGAAGAGGGCTGGCAGCTCGACACGCAGCAATTAAACTACGATGGCGTGACGCGCCATGCCTGGAGCGATACGCCCGTGCTGTTGCAGCAGCCGCCGCAGCGCATGGAAGCCTCCCGCATGGACGTTTGGCTCGATGACAGCCAAGTCCGCCTGACCAATAACGTGCGCGGCGTCCACCCGCCTGCCACTCGTAACCCTGAGGAGTCGCGATGAACGCCTCTCTCCGCACTGCACTCTTTGCGTTAACCCTACCCCTCGCCACGGCGGCCATGGCACAAAGCCAAGCCCCCATCGAGGTCGAAGCCGACCGCCTGGACCTCGACCAGCGCGCTGGCACCGCTGTTTACTCAGGCAACGTGGACATTCGCCAGGGCGAGATGCAACTGCGCGGCGAACGCGTCGAAATTCAGCGCAACGACTCAGGCGAGCTGTCACGCGCCATTGCCACGGGTGAGCGCGCCTACCTGCGCAATCAGCTCGAAGATCAAGAAACCCCCATGGAGGGCTGGGCGCGTCGTATCGTTTACCATGTCGCCGAACGCCGTGTCGAACTGATCGACCAAGCCGAACTGACACAGCAAGGCGACCGTTTCCAAGGGGGGCGTTTGGAGTACTTCATCGACCAGGAAGTGGTGCAAGCACGCTCCGACGTGAGCGGTAGCGACAACCAGCGCATTCGCATGACTCTTCAGCCCGAACAATAGGGAGCGGCCACGTGGCAGCATCAACCTCTGCAGATTCCGCACCTGTCAAAACGCTCTACGCCCATCACCTAGCGAAGAGCTACAAACGCCGTCGGGTCGTGAAAGATATCAACCTGGAAATCGCTCAGGGTAGCGTCGTCGGCCTGCTGGGGCCCAACGGGGCGGGTAAAACCACGTCGTTTTACATGATCGTTGGACTGGTCAAATCCGATGCCGGTAGCGTCGGTATCGACGACGTCGACCTGACCCATGCGCCCATGCACGAGCGCGCCATGGCCGGGATTGGCTACCTTCCCCAGGAAGCCTCCATTTTCCGCAAGCTCTCGGTGGCCGATAACATCATGGCGATTCTCGAGACGCGCAAAGCGCTGGACCGCAGCGCTCGGGAAGCACGCCTCGAGTCACTGCTCGAAGATTTCCATATTACCCACATTCGCGACAACCTGGGCATGAGCCTCTCAGGGGGCGAGCGCCGCCGAGTGGAGATCGCTCGCTCACTCGCTACCGAGCCCGCATTCATTCTGCTCGACGAGCCGTTTGCCGGGGTCGACCCTATTTCAGTGGGTGAAATCAAAACCATCATTCGCGCACTGAAAAAACGCCACATCGGCGTCTTGATCACTGACCATAACGTGCGCGAAACCCTGGATATTTGTGACATTGCCTACATCGTTGGCGACGGCCATATCATCGCCAGTGGAAACGCCCAGGAGATCCTCAATAACCAGAAGGTTCGTGATGTCTATCTAGGCGCAGACTTCCGCCTCTAAACTCTGGCCTGACCAAACTTTTCTTTTAGTGGCATGCTTATTGCACTTGCACAGAGTCATAACTCGCTCTAGGGTGGAGCTTTCTGATTAACGAGTGGTTCTCAGATGGTCATGAAAGCTTCTCTCCAATTGCGTATCGGCACACAGCTGACCATGACACCTCAGCTGCAGCAGGCCATTGCCCTGCTACAGCTCTCAACGCTGGACCTCCGTCAAGAAATTCAGCAAGCGCTGGACGCTAACCCCATGCTCGAACAAGAGGATGAGTTTGGCGAACAGGCTGTTAGCGAGCCTCAAGAGGCCGAGTGGTCGGACAGCATTCCCAACGAACTCTCCGTAGACAGCGACTGGTCGGACACCTACCAAGACATGGGCAGCTTGGGCGGTAGCAGCGAAGGACCCGACTTCGAGCGCCAAGCCGCAGGCCAAAGCCTTCATGGCCATCTGTTATGGCAATTGGCCATGACTGACTTCTCTCCCCGCGACTATGCCATTGCCGAAAGCCTGATCGATGCACTGGATGCCAACGGCTATCTCACTCAACCGCTCAACGACATCCGCGAAGGCCTCAAGGCGCAAGGCCACGACAGCCTGAGCCAGCGTGAAGTAGAAAACACCCTGTTGCGCTTACAACAGTTCGAGCCCACCGGCGTGTTTGCCCGCGACCTGCGCGAGTGCCTGATGCTTCAGCTGGCCGCGCTGCCTGAAGACACCCCGCTATTGATGCCCGCAAAACGCTTGGTGCGTCAGTTTCTCGAAGCCTTGGGCAAAGACGATTTACGGCTACTCAAGCGCCGCCTGAGCCTGGATGACGAGCAGTTGGACGACGTCATCCGTTTAATTCGCAGCCTTGACCCACGCCCAGGCAGCGCCTACGGCGTGACCGACGACAGCTATATTACGCCCGATTTGGTCGTGCGCCATGACAACGAGGGCTGGCACTTAGAGCTCAACCCGGAGGCGCTGCCGCGCCTGCGTATCCAGCCCGATTACGCCAGTTTGATCAAACGCGCCGACAAGAGCCAAGACAACCAGTTCTTGAAAGAGCACCTCCAAGAAGCTCGCTGGCTGATCAAAAGCCTTTCCAGCCGTAATGACACGCTTCTGCGAGTAGGTCGTGAAATCATCGCCCGCCAGATCGGCTTTCTAGAGCACGGCGAAGAGGCCATGAAACCGCTGATCCTGGCCGACATCGCCGAGGCCGTGGAGATGCACGAGTCCACGATCTCCCGTGTGACGACGCAGAAATTCATACATACGCCACGAGGCGTGTTCGAGTTGAAGTACTTCTTCTCGAGCCAAGTCAGCAGCCACGATGGCGGCGATAGCCACTCCAGCACCGCCATTCGTGCACGGATCAAAAAACTGATACAAGAGGAGCCGTCGGGTAAACCGCTCTCCGATAGTCGCCTGGTGACCCTCCTTGAGGAGGGAGGCATCAGCGTTGCCCGGCGTACGGTAGCGAAATATCGCGAGTCAATGGGTATTCCCTCGTCCAGTGAGCGCCGCCGTTTACGTTAGTTAAACGGTAGGGCATGACAAACTCGACGCAGGGGCTTTGCAATAGCGCAAAAAGGGTTACAATCGAAGTACAGCCCGATGGATAAGGAGCACGTCAATGCAAGTAAACATCACTGGTCATCACGTTGAACTGACTGACGCCTTGCGTGACTACGTTAACGAAAAGCTGGAACGCGTCGAACGCCACTACGACAACATCACCACGGTGCAAGTGACCTTATCTGTCGAGAAGGAACGCCAGCAGGCAGCCTGTACGCTGCATGCCGCCGGTGCCGACCTTCATGCCGAAGCCCTCGATAACGACATGTATGCCGCTATCGATGCGCTCGCAGACAAAATCGATCGTCAACTCGTTAAACACAAGGAAAAAGCACAAGCTCGCGCCCAGGGCGCAGGCGTGCGTTAACTCAATGACGTTGGAAACCATCCTCCCCCCGGAGCGCGTGCTCTACGACGTGCCCGGGGGCAGCAAAAAACGGGTGCTGGAGTTTTTCAGCACCTTCATCGCCCAAAACACACCCAGCCTCGATAGCCAAGAAGTGTTTAGCCGCCTGATTGGACGCGAGCGTCTCGGCAGCACGGGAATTGGCAACGGCGTTGCCATCCCCCACGCACGTAGCCCGCACTGTAGCTCGCCCATCGCCGGCTTTTTGAAACTTGCCGAGCCGGTCGATTTCGATGCCATCGATGGCGACCCCGTCGATCTAGTGTTCGTGTTGCTCGTACCCGAAGAGGCGGACGACACGCATCTCGCTCTGCTTGGGCAAGTCGCGACGATCATGAACGATGCGAATACCCGTCAACAGTTACGCAAAGCCAGCAGTCAAAAAGAGTTATTGACCCTAATGACGGCCAAGATACGCGAACAGGCCGCGTAAGATACTCACACGTCCATCACTGTTTATTTCCTACGCTCATACGCCAAGAGAGACGCTATGCAACTGGTGATCATTAGCGGCCGTTCGGGGTCCGGTAAATCTATCGCCTTACAAGCGCTGGAGGATCTTGGCTATTATGCGATCGATAACTTACCTGCCATGCTGCTGGGCTCGCTGATCGATGAGCTGCGCGCTCAAGGCGAACGCACCCGTATTGCCGTTAGCATCGATGCGCGCAACCTCCCCATCGCGCTGGAGCGTCTGCCAGCGCTGTTGGAAGAGCTACGCCAGCGAGACATTCGTTTTCAGGTGATCTATCTAACCACGGACGCACGCATTCTGCTGGAGCGCTACTCCGCCACTCGTCGTCGCCACCCCCTCACTCGCGACAGCGAAATGACGCTGGAAGAGGCGATCAACAAAGAGGAGGAGACGCTACATGAAATACGCGATCTCGCCGATTTATTGATCGATACGTCTCGGCTCTCCGTCCACGATTTGCGCCGCCGCATTACCGATCAAGTGGCCCACCAGCGCCAGCATCAGCTCACGCTCACCTTTGAGTCCTTCGGCTATAAACGCGGCGTTCCGCTGGATGCGGATTTGGTCTTCGACGTACGCTGTCTGCCCAACCCATACTGGGACCCTACCCTTCGGCAATATACTGGCCGCGATGCCAATATCGTCGCTTTCTTGAGCGGTTACCCGGTAGTGGAAGCCATGGCCAGCGATATTCAGGCTTGGTTGGAGAAGTGGTTACCGGCCTACCAAAACAGCCAACGTAGCTACATGACCGTAGCTATCGGCTGCACGGGCGGTCAGCACCGCTCCGTTTACATGGTGGAGCAGCTCGCCCAGCGGCTCGTTAAGCAGACCGGAGAAGTGCAGTTGAGGCATCGCGAACTGGGGCTGCAGTACACGCTGAGCGAAGAGCCCGTGGCGCCAAGCCCCACCACCGCGACCACCCGTACGCCCTAAGCCTTTTTATTCAAAGACCCACTCGGCAAAAAGGAACCAGAGTGCCCGAAAGAACGTTAACCCTTACCAACCAGCGCGGCCTCCATGCCCGCGCGGCCACCAAATTGGTTCAGTGTGGCCAGCAGTTTTCTGCCAGCATCCACGTATACAAGCAGCAGCAAAAAGCCGATGCCGCTAATATCATGTCGCTGCTGATGCTCGCGGCGCCCTGCGGCACCGAACTCACTGTAGCTGCGGAAGGGGAAGACGCCGAACAAGCGCTCGATGCCATCGAAGCGCTGTTCGACGCGCGGTTTGACGAAGACCAGTAACCGACTCCGCGTCAACGATTAGCTGCCAGCGACGGTCATCGCATCCACAAGCCAACTACCCGTGTGAATGCTGCCACGGGTATCCGTGTCATCGCCCACAGCGCTCAGTCCTGCAAACATCTTGTTCAGGTTACCGGCGATCGTGAACTCCTCAATCGGGTACTGAACCTCACCGTTTTCGATCCAAAAACCCGCCGCGCCTCGCGAGTAATCACCGGTCACCCCATTCACCCCCTGGCCCATGAGTTCGGTGACCCAGATACCGCGCCCCATCTGTTTCAAGAGCTCGGCACGCGGTGTCAAAGGAGCCAGCAAGCGTAGGTTACGTGCGCCGCCTGCATTGCCTGTCGAGTGCATGCCTAAACGCCGTGCGCTGTAGGCAGAGAGCATGTAGCTGGCGACCTGCCCCTGATCGATGAAACGATTATTGCGGGTTTGTACCCCCTCGGCATCGAATGGCGAACTCGCCGTCGCCCCCACTTCCATGGGTCGCTCTTCCAATCCAAACCACTCGGGAAAAAGCGGTGTCCCCAGGCGGTCGCATAGAAAGGAGGCTTCGCGGTAAAGCGCTCCGCCTGCCAAAGCACCCATAAGATGACCGATCAGGCCGCTGGCCAGCGTCGGGTCGAACAGCACCGGAAAGGTACCGGTCGGCGGTCGACGCGCGCCCAGTCGCCGTAGCGTACGCGCTGCGGCCTCTTGCCCCACGTCTTCTGGCTGGCGTAAATGGAGCGGATTCCGTGCCGCCGTGTAGTCATAATCACGCTGCATGCCTTGGTCATCCTGAGCGATCAGCATGCAGGAGAGCGAGTGATTGCTGCCTTTCTGAGTCCCCAGAAAGCCGTGGCTATTGGCATAAACGCGCACGCCCTCACCACTTGAAAGCGATGCCCCTTCCGACTGATGGATCCCCTCGACGCGGCGACCTGCCTGCTCACAGCGCAGCGCCAAATCGATGGCCTCCTCCGTCGAGAGCGCCCAAGGGTGATGCACTTTCAAATCGGGCAGCTCGGTGGCCATTAACGCTGCCTCTGCCAGACCGGCGGCGGGGTCTTCGCCCGTATAGCGGGCAATCGCCAGTGCCTTTTCTACCGTGGCACGAATCGAGGCGCTGCTGGCATCGGTAGAAGACGCACTTCCCTTCCGTTTGCCCACGTAAAGCGTCACCGCAATGCCTTGATCCCGGGATAGTTCAACGGTTTCCACCTCGCCCAAACGAACGCTGACACCCATGCCCTGGTCAACGCTGGCGCCCACTTCGGCGGCATCTGCTCCTAGCTGCTTTGCCAGGGCAAGCGCTTCCTCAGCGCGCTGTGTCAGCAGTGCCTGCTGCGCCGATGCATCAAATGCCTGTGCCATTTGGCCTCCTTTTCGCCTGAATCGCGTTGGCGAATCAATGTTGTGGTCGCAGCCTGATATAATGCTGCAAACGAATCTAATCAGTGAGTTCTTATATGCCCAAGCAACGCCCCGAGCCAATCGACATCGACGAACAGGAAGAGCGTCCCAGTAAATCGCAGCTAAAGCGTGAGATGCATGCTTTGCAGGCGCTTGGCGAAACGCTGATTGCCATGAACCCTGCCGAACGCGCCCGCTTCCCCCTGTCGGACGACATGTTGCGTGCCATCGATGAAACCGCCCGCATCCGCTCGCATGAGGGCCGCCGCCGTCATATGCAATACGTTGGCAAGCTCATCCGCAAAGAGGATCTAACGGCCATCCAGGGCGTGTTCGATGCCATCGAGCAGGAAAAAGAGCAGCGCGACCATGCGTTTCATCGCCTCGAGAAGTGGCGGGATCGCATGGTCGACGAGGGCGATGACGCCGTCGATCTGTTCATGGCCGATTACCCCAATGCGGACCGACAAGCGCTGCGCCAACTCGTGCGCAACGCACGCAAAGAGCGCGAGCAGGGCAAGCCACCCACCAGCTCGCGCAAGCTGTTCAAGCACCTGCGCGAGACATTAGCGCTTTAACAGGCCGCTCAAGAAGACTGCGTGCCGCCGACAGTCAGTTCATCCAGTTTCAGGGTGGGCTGACCCACACCGACCGGCACGCCCTGCCCCTCTTTACCACACACGCCAATCCCGGTGTCCATCGCCATGTCATGGCCGATCATCGACACCCGCCCCATGGCCTCAGGCCCGTTGCCGATCAGCGTCGCGCCCTTCACCGGTGCGGTGATCTTGCCATCTTCGATCATGTAAGCTTCGCTGGCCGAAAAGACGAACTTGCCCGACGTGATATCCACCTGGCCGCCACCGAAGCTCACCGCGTAGATGCCCCGCTTGACGCTTTTGATGATATCGGCGGGGTCATCCTGTCCGGCCAGCATCACCGTGTTAGTCATACGCGGCATCGGCAGGTGTGCAAACGACTCGCGACGAGCGTTGCCGGTCGGCGCCATCTTCATCAGGCGTGCGTTCAGCTTATCCTGCATGTAACCCGTCAAAATACCGTCTTCGATCAACGGCGTGTACTGACCGGGCGTGCCCTCGTCGTCCACACTGAGCGCACCACGGCTATCCGGTACCGTCGCATCGTCGACCACCGTGACACCCTTGGCGGCGACCTGTTGTCCCATCCGGCCAGCAAAGGCCGAGCTGCCTTTGCGGTTGAAATCGCCTTCCAAGCCATGGCCAACGGCTTCGTGTAGCAGAATGCCCGGCCAGCCTGCGCCTAACACGACCGGCATCTGCCCGGCCGGTGCATCGATGGCTTCGAGGTTGACCAGCGCTTGACGCACGGCCTCTTTGGCGTAGCGCTCGGCCACGCCTTCGTCGCGCAGGCGCGCCATGGAGTAGCGACCACCGCCCCCCGCGCCACCGCGCTCGCGGCGGCCGTTCTTGGCCGCGATCACACTAACGTTAAAGCGCACCAGGGGACGAATGTCCGCGGCGAGAGTGCCGTCGCTGGCACGCACCAGCACGACTTCGTAAGTCCCCGACAGGGATGCGCTCACCTGACTGATACTCGGGTCGGCGGCTCTGGCTACTCGGTCGGCCTCTTTCAACATCGCGACCTTCTCTTCGGCCGACAGCCCGGCAAGTGGGTCGATGCCCGCATAGCGCGCGGCGGCACTGACCGGCGTTACTTTCTGGCCGGGCAACTGCTTACCACTGCGAACGATGCCCGCCGCCGTGCGTCCGGTATCCATCAATGCATCGGCAGTGATTTGGTTGGAGTAGGCAAACCCCGTTTTTTCGCCCGCCAGTGAACGTACGCCCACACCGCCGTCGATGTTATAGCTGGCCTCTTTGACTTCACCATCTTCCAGAACCCAACCCTCTTGCCAGGTTCGCTGAAAATAGAGATCGGCATAATCGATGCCTGATCCCATGGCATAGCCCAGGCCCGTATCCAGAGCGTTCAGATCGAGGCCACCTGGGGTAAGCAAAATGGAAACAGCAGACTCTATATCGCTTTTGTGTGCGGTCATTGGGGGCCTTCTAAAGTCACTTGCGGCGAGGTCCAGGGACCTTGCACGCGGTAATAGATAGTGGTTGCTTGATCCAGCGCATCACCGAACAGCTGATCGGCAATGAAGAGCGCGCCGCCGACGATGGGCGCACCGACCGCAATGGCGGCAATGGGTAAACTTTGGCTGACGGGCAGTGTGACGCCGAGACGCTGATCAAGTTCACGCTGTAAGAGGTTAACACTTCCCGTCAGTGACAGCGTGGTGGCGGGTGCATCAATTTGTAGGGGGCCACGCAACAGTAACTGCCCTTGGGCAACGTCGGCAGTGCCGTGAACACGATCAAAGGCCGTGCCTTGGCCGGTCAAATCAGAGAAGTCGAACCGCAGGCGGCGCAAAATATTATCAAAATTGAGCAGGCCCACTAAGCGCGCTGGCGTCGATTCGAGCGTCACGAAGCGGCCGTCGCGAATATCTGCGCTCATCTCGCCACCAGCGCGGCTCAAATCTACTTGCCAGGGTGCACCGGGCCAAGTGAGGTTGGCAGACAAATCCGTCGTTCGGCTGCGCATAGCCACCGGCTGTTCCAGGCGCTCCAGCGCCGTGCCCACGTCCCCGCCTTGAATAGAGATATCGGCGCGTGTTCGGCTATTCACCGCATTGCCTTCCCATACCAACTCCCCCCGGGCAGAGAGCTGCCCAAGGGTCACCCCCACCGGCGATAGCGAAAAACGGCGATCATCGGTTTGCCAGAAGGCCGTGAGCGGCCCAAAGCGACGATTGCCCACGCTGAGCTCCGCTAGCCGCAACCTGCCGTTGGGTAGGTCCGCCAGCCCGTCGGGAATGGCCACCGGATCGACGTGCTGGGTGTCGACCGCCTCGACCCAAGAGTCAGGCGCGGCTGCACTGGCATCGTGCGGCTTGGAGGGTAACTCGAAAAGCGGATCCAGCACTAGGGAGGAAATGGCGATATCCAGCGGGCGCGCACTGGCTGGCTGGTAATCAATTCGGCCTGTCAACATATCACCGCTGAGCGTCAGCGCCGTTCGCTCTGCACTGAGCGTGCCGGAGGCATCGATCGTACCCAGGCAGGTGTCTCGAAACATCAGACAGTCGGTGTGCAACCGCACGTCGAACGGTGGGTGATCGCCCTGGGCGGATGCGCTGTCGGCCGACATCAGCGGTGCAAGTGCCGCCTGCCATGCCATGGGATCCAGCACGTCAAAACCCGCGTCAAAACGCCAGCCGGGGTCTTGGGGCCAGCCGGGGCGCTGAACCGCGCTACCCAGGGACACATCAGCCGCCAGCTCTCCACTTGCCAGTGTTTGCGCCCTGACCGCAGCCTTATCGGCTAGCTGCATGGCGACTTGCCCAGACGCCAGCTCCGCGCGCAGTCGCAGCGGCCAAGGCTCCTCACTGCGTTTGGCAAAAGGCGCCGGCAGCGCGCTGGTCATACCGATCAAACGGCTCTGCAACGTCACTACGGGGCTGGGCGACAGCGCAATCTCTGCTTGCCACTGGGCGCTACCATCGACGACTTGACGAGCCTGTTCGGCGGGCACCCCGGCCAGCGCCCACAGCGCCGAGGAAGCCACGCGCCCGTCTAGCGTTACACGCTCATCGGCCGTGAACGTCGCTTGCAGATCCCCCCCCTGCCACCGACTGCTCAGCGCGCCGGTCAACGCGTGCTCGGGCCCCACTTGCTGCCAGTGAAGCTCACCATCGATATCCCGCAGTGTGATGGGTAGGGAGACGACATCTATCACCGCGAGTGCCGGCCGCACATTGAGCTCTAACTGAAGTGTCTCAGGAGCTTCTAGTGGAAGTACCAGCGCGATGTCGCCATCGAGCTGTCCCTCTGCCACCAAATCGCCCAGCGGTAGCGGGCCCGTATCGGGCATGGCTTGGAGGAATCTCAACAAGGCATCGCCGTCACTGTTCAGATCTGCCGACAGCGCAAGCGGCTGCTTCTCTTCCATACGTACCAGGCCGTTCGTGACGTCGACTCCCTGACTCTGGGCACGCGCCACGTCAGCTTGTAGCACCCCGCCTTGCCAGAGCAGGCGCCCTTCGATCTCTTCTAGCGCGGGCCAACCGGGGGCCATTGGCAAACGCCCCTGTTCGACCGCTAGCGCCAGCGTCGCCGAAAGCTGCTCGGATGACGCATTGGGCCCCAGAGGCTGGCTCAGCTTCAGCGAGCCTTGCGGCACGCGACCACCGATATCATTTGCTAACCAATCACGCAGGGCAGGGTCGAACGCTTTCATCGGCAGCCATTGCGAGAGCGGACGAGTGCGCGCATCTACGTCGGCAAAAGCGATATCGAGGCCAAACTGACCGTTCTGCTGCCCGGTGATCAGGCCAAATCCACCGCTGACCTTGGCACCATCCCAGTCAACGTTCAGTTCGCGGCCGCTGATCATGGTATTAGGACCGTCGTACACCCACTCGACGATGCCCTCCGCATGGCGAAGCTGCATCGGCACGTCAAACAGTTTGGGGAAGTAGAGCGTACTGTCGCCTGCGCTGTTGAATGTCACGCGACCACGAAGGTCGCGGGCTTGCACCCAGGCATCCAACGGCCCTCCGCCCGGCGCCTGTTGCCAGGGCAGCACGGCAACGTTGGTGAGCGCCGCATCGACGCCCCAGCGCCCGTCTCGCTGTCCCAGACGCAACCCCTGCACCTGCCCCCGGGGTGAGAGCGTTTGCAGCACCCGCGTCAGGGATTCCGGCAGCAGTGCATACTCACGCCACGCCGCCAGAGAGGAGAGTTCGAACGCACTGGTTCGCAACTCCCACTGCCCTGGCTGGTGGGATACATACCAGTGGCGCGGCAGGGCTGGGCCATCGCTGATGCCCTCGGGTTGTGCCCACTCGACGGTCTCGGCATTGCCGCTAAGCCATGCTTCGCCACCGTCACCATCCCGCAGCCACTGCCCCGTCGCCTGGATGTTACGCAGCACGGCGTATTCGACGTCTTTGCGCAACGTCAGCTCGGGAATATCCAGCGCCAGCCGCGCATCTGCCAGCGAGCCTTCCTGCCAGTGCCCCCACAGCTGCACTTGGCCGCCTACCTGCTCGAGAAAAGGCATGCGATCTGGTCGGAACAGCGCCGCTAGCACCACCAGATGGTCGAGCTGCATATCGAGCTGCAGCGTCGCCGAAAAATCACGCAACCCCCGCTGCCCCGGCTGCATCTCTGCGCGCATGGTCATGGCCGGAAGTTCGGCGTCCCTGGCATCGGGGGCATCGACGATCGTCAGCGCTCCTTCTAGCCGAGTGCGGTGTCGGTCGCCGTTGAGCAAAAGCGAAGGGGCGTGAAGCATCACGGTCTGCTCCTGACCGTGCAGAGTGACGCGACTATTGTCGACCCAAACGCGTTGCCGTAAAAGAAGCTCCGCCCAGGCATCCAAGGAGGCAAGATCGACGTCGGGCTCGGGGGTAACGCCGAGAGGCAACTTGGCTGGGGAGGGCCAGCTCCACTCACGATCCGGCTGCTGGTAAAGATGAAAGCCAAGCCCAAACATACGCGCATCGCTGAAAATGGGCGCGAACCGACGCAGACTTTCCCACACATCAAGGCGCAGCGAGAGGCGGTCAACTTCCACCAAGGCTTCGTCTGCGGGCGTTTGCGACCGAAGCCCCTCGAGTTCTACATGCAGGTCGTTGCGCTCTAACGAGAGCGCAAGCCGATCGATATGCACCGACACCCCAATACGCGCTTCGAGCAAGGCTTCGAGGCGTGGGGTCAAGGCATCCGCCTGGCTAGCCAAAATACGCAGCGCCAGCAGCAGTACGGCCAGCGTCGCCAATACAGCCGCAACGCTGACCAGACCGACGCGAACGAGAGAGCGAGGTGACATCATTACATCAGTACGATGTCGTACTGCTCTTGAGAGTAGTGCTGCTCTACCTGGAAGCGAATCGTTTTATTGATGAAGGTCTCCAGGTCCGCAACGGCCGCAGACTCTTCATCCAGCAGACGATCCACCACCGGCTGAGACGCCAGCACCATATAGGTCTCTGCGCTGTAAGCTCGCTCCTCGCGAAGAATCTCCCGGAAGATTTCATAACAGATGGTTTCTGGGGTTTTGAGCGTACCGCGACCGCTACAGGTAGGACACGCTTCGCAGAGCGTCTGCTCTAGACTTTCCCGGGTACGCTTGCGCGTCAACTGCACCAAGCCAAGCTCGGTGACGCCGGTACATTTGGTCTTCGCATGATCACGCTCCAGCGCCTTTTCCAATACCCGCAGCACCTGGCGCTGGTGCTCTACGTCCACCATATCGATGAAGTCGATAATGATGATACCGCCCAAATTACGCAGCCGAAGCTGGCGCGCAATGGCAGTGGCCGCTTCCAAATTCGTCTTGAAGATGGTCTCTTCGAGGTTGCGATGCCCCACATAGCCACCGGTGTTCACATCGATGGTGGTCATGGCCTCGGTGGGGTCGATGACCAAGTACCCTCCCGATTTCAGCTGCACCTTGCGACCTAGCGCTTTCTGGATCTCGTCTTCGACACTATAGAGATCGAAAATCGGCCGCTCGCCCGGGTAATACTCGATACGATCCACCGCATCGGGCATGAACTCTTCGGCAAACTCAACGAGCTTGACGAAGTTTTCCCGGGAGTCGATGCGGACTTTCTCAATGTCATCGCGCATCACGTCTCGCAGGGTGCGCATGAACAGCGGCAAGTCATCGTAGATGACACTGGGCGGCGCGGCGGTGATCTTGCGCTCGCTGACCTTGCGCCAGATGCGCAGCAAGAAGTACATGTCGCTGGCCAACTCTTCATCGCCCACGCCCTCTGCGGCCGTGCGCACGATGAAACCGCCCGTCACCTCGAGGGTTTGTTCGTCGATGCTCTTATCCAACAGCGTCTTCAAACGCTCGCGCTCGCGTTCATCCTCGATGCGCTGCGACACCCCGTGATGAGGCGAGTCGGGCATGTAGACGAGGTAGCGTGAAGGGATCGATAGGTGCGTGGTCAACCGCGCCCCTTTGGTGCCGATGGGGTCTTTGGTGACCTGTACGACCAGCGCCTGGCCTTCATGGAGCAGTTGCCCGATGGTTTGCTGTTCGTCGTTGGGCGTGCCCGGCGGCATGACCTCGTGGGCATGGATAAAGGCTGCGCGCTCCAAGCCAATATCAACAAAGGCAGCCTGCATGCCAGGCAGTACGCGCACCACTTTGCCTTTGTAGATATTGCCTACGATACCGCGCCTGCGAGAGCGCTCGATCAGCGCCTCTTGCAATACGCCGTTTTCTACCAGCGCAACGCGGGTCTCCATGGGCGTTAAATTGATGAGGACTTCACCGCTCATGCAAAATTCCTTATTGGATGTCCTATTCCTTGCCAGCGCAGCGGGCGATGAGTCGGTGGTTACGAGGGATAACGGCCCGCCCAAACAGGAACCCCTTGCTGGCGAAGCAAGCGCGTGGTTTCAAAGAGTGGCAGCCCCACGACGGCGGAATGACTGCCCTGTATGCGTTCGATAAAGATAGCCGCCAGCCCCTGAATGGCATACCCGCCGGCTTTGTCGGCCGGCTCCCCGGTCTGCCAGTAGCACGCGATCTCCTCTGCCGTTAACGCGCGCATGGTGACCTCGGTGGTCACACAGCAGGAGAGTATACCCCGAGGCCCGCTGACCGCTACTGCCGTCAGCACGTGATGGGTGCGACCTGACAGTTGGGACAGCATGTTGGCTGCGTGCTGCTGATCGACCGGCTTGCCTAAAATTGCCCCGTCGACGACGACGGCCGTGTCCGACCCTAGCACGGGTAGCGTGGTTTTCCCCATTGCAGCCTGGGCTTTGGCCACCGCCAACCGCTCTACGTACGCTGCCGGCGTCTCCCCTTCCCAGGGCGTTTCGTCGATATTACTGGGCATGACGCTGACAGATACGCCAATCGATGCCAACAGCGATTGGCGCCGCGGAGAGGCAGAGGCCAAACAGAGGACGGGAGGCGAGGCCACGTCACGCATTGGCGATTCGCCGTTCGATGGCTTTGAACATCGTAGAGAGCCACGGCCAGAGCAGCGCACTCACCAATGATGGGATCAAGAACGAGAGATGAATCGAAAAGTCGCCGGTCAATGTACGCAGCCACTGCTCGATGAGCTGCACCAACCCTAACAGCACCAGCACCAACACCGACTGCTGAACGAGCGAGTACGCACGAAATCGGGGATAGACCAGTGCTGCCAAAAAGGCCAGCAACGACAAAATGAGCGCGTGTTGGCCAAGCGCGGTGCCTTCGATGAGATCCATCAACAGCCCCAACACGAAGCCATGAAAGACCCCGACTCTATCCGGGGCACGCATGCACCAGTAGATGAGCATCAGCCCAATCCACTCGGGACGGAACACCTGCCATCCATCGGCTAACGGCATGACCTGCAAACACAAGGCCAACACCAAACTCATCCATACCACCACCAGCGGTACTATCGGCGCACGCGCCATCAGCGCTCCTCCTCTACGAGTGGGGTCGCTGGCTGGCCAAGCCGCTGAGCAGCATGGAGGGCATCGGCTGAAATATCCATGGACTCATCCCAAATAGACGCATCCAGTTCTTCACGGGGGGGCGGAAAAAGCAGCAAAAAGTGGCGTGACCGCTGGAGCTGGGCCGAAGGTTCGGCCACCACGCGGGCAAACGGCTGACCGGGGTCGTGGTACACCTCGGTCACACGCGCCACCGGATAGCCCGGCGGAAAACGCCCCGCCAGGCCAGATGTCGTCAGCAGGTCGCCGACGCGGATATCGGCCGTATCCGGCACGTGAAGGACGTTCACACTGCCGTAGCGCCCGGTCCCTTGTACGATGAAACGCAGCCCATTGCGATTGACCTGAACCGGTAAGGCATGGCTGGCATCGGCAAGCAGCAGGATACGGCTAGAGTATGCTGACACGGCCGTCACTTGCCCCACGAGGCCCGATGCATCGATCACGGGCTGCCCCACATAGACACCGTTGCGGTGTCCACGATCGACCACCATTTGATGGCTAAAGGGGTCATTATCCAGCGACAAGAGCTCCGCCGTGATATAGGGGATGTCGCGACGCTCGGCAGCGCCAAGCAACTGGCGCAGCTCCGCATTTTCGGCGGTCAAGTTCGCCAAGCGCTGACCACGATGAGAGAGCGTCAATAGTTGCTCGCGCAAGCGACGGTTTTCATCCACTAGCGCCTGCTGATCCGAGAGGGCTAGCGCCCCCCAGTTCAGCAGGTCGCTGGGCACGCTAACCACCCACTGAATGGGCGCAACGATCGTGGTCATTTGGGCACGCACATCTTCCATACGTGTAAAGCGGTGGTCGACAAACATCAACGCGCTTGCCGCCAGCACACAGAAGAATAGCCGGTAACCGGGTAGCGGCCCGTGTGAAAACAGCGGTTTAATAGGCAATCCCCCGCGATAAACCGCTGCGATCAGTCGCTCGACAGCAACTCAAAGGTGTGCTGATCGATCATTTCCAGCGCCTTACCGCCCCCACGCGCAACACAGGTCAGCGGATCTTCTGCCACGATCACCGGCAGGCCGGTCTCTTCAGCGATCAGCTTGTCCAGGTCACGCAGCAGCGCGCCGCCGCCGGTCAGTACCAAGCCACGCTCGGCGATATCCGATGCCAGTTCAGGCGGTGACTGTTCGAGAGCACTCTTCACGGCGGCCACGATGGAGCCAAGCGTCTCTTGCAGTGCTTCGAGAATTTCATGGGAGTTCAGCGTGAAGCTGCGCGGAATGCCTTCGGCGAGGTTACGACCACGCACGTCAATCTCGCGCAGCTCGCCACCTGGGTAGGCGCAGCCAATCTCTTCTTTGATACGCTCGGCGGTGGCTTCACCAATCAGGCTGCCGTAGTGACGGCGCACGTACGCGGTGATCGCCTCATCAAAACGGTCACCGCCTACGCGGATCGATTCTGAGTACACGACGCCATTGAGCGAAATGATCGCGATTTCCGTAGTACCACCACCGATGTCTACGACCATCGAGCCCTGTGCCTCTTCCACCGGCAGCCCGGCACCGATCGCGGCCGCCATCGGCTCCTCGATCAGGAAGACTTCGCGAGCACCTGCCCCCTCTGCCGATTCACGGATAGCACGACGCTCGACCTGGGTCGACATGCACGGCACACACACCAAAACGCGAGGGCTGGGCGTGAGGAACGTGCTCTGGTGCACCTTACGGATGAAGTGCTGCAGCATCTGCTCGGTAACGGTGAAGTCGGCAATGACGCCGTCTTTCATCGGGCGAATAGCCGTAATGTTGCCAGGCGTGCGGCCAAGCATACGTTTCGCATCGGCACCGACCGACGCGACGCTACGCATGTTGCCAGACTGGCGGATGGCGACTACGGACGGTTCATCAAGCACGATGCCACGACCGCGTACATAAATCAGTGTGTTGGCCGTACCCAAGTCGATCGATAGATCGCTGGAAAACAGCCCCCTCAAACGTTTGAACATGGATGTTGTTACCTAGTGCAGACCGGGAACCCTGTGCGGATGCAAACGGTATCACCGCAACCCCTTGGCAGCAAGCACGAGTCGTGCCGAACACTGCCCGTCAGGGCCATTATGTGGTACCTTTTGCGGCTATTTTCCACGTCTGCTCCGTCAGACGAATTTAAGATGACCGTATGTATACCGCTTAAAGCGAAATATGTTCCATCACGATTGCGAGGAAACCTCGATCATGGCGCTTGAAGAATCTCATGTGCGCCGGGCCGCACACTTGGCCCGACTCGCCGTTAGCGATGACCAAGCCAGTGGCTTTGTCGACGATCTCAGCCGCATTCTGGACATGGTCGACCAGCTCCAGAGCCTGGACACCGAGGGCGTCGCGCCGCTGTCTCACCCCTTGGATGCGACGCAGCGCCTGCGCGCCGACGAAGTCACGGAAACCAACCAGCGCGACACGTTCCAGCGCTGCGCCCCGGCAGTGGAAAACGGCCTCTATTTGGTCCCGCGTGTGGTCGAGTAACCCACCCACGTCGCTCGTTTCCGCTTATTCTATTCGCCCCTGAACGGAGCTTCCGGGTCATGCATGACAAAACCGTAACGCAGCTTGCCGCCGCCCTCGCCAGCGGCGAACTCTCCAGCCGCGAGCTGACTTCGCACTTTTTACAGCGTATTGAGCGAGCCGACGGCCAGCTCAATAGCTTCATCACCGTCACTGCCGAGCAGGCACTCCGCCACGCCGACGCCGCCGACAAAGCGCGCGCTAGTGGCACAGCGGGCAAACTGACCGGCATCCCCCTGGCACTCAAGGACATTTTCTGCACCCAAGGCGTGAAAACCAGCTGTGGCTCCAAGATGCTCGATAATTTCATCGCGCCTTACGATGCCACCGTGGTAGAGAAACTGAGCGCTGCGGGCACCATCAGCCTGGGCAAAACCAATATGGATGAGTTCGCCATGGGCTCTTCCAATGAAAACAGCCACTACGGTGCGGTCAAAAACCCCTGGGACCTGTCTGCAGTGCCTGGCGGCAGCTCCGGCGGCAGCGCAGCAGCCGTGGCCGCGGGCCTTGCACCGGCAGCCATGGGCACCGACACCGGCGGCTCCATCCGCCAACCGGCGGCGTTCTGCGGCATTACCGGCCTGAAGCCCACCTACGGGCGCGTGTCCCGTTACGGCATGATCGCCTATGCCTCCAGTCTCGACCAAGCAGGCCCCATGGCGCGCACCGCTGAAGACTGCGCGCACCTGATGAACGTGATTGCCGGTCACGATGTCCGTGACTCCACCAGCGTCGCCCGTGGCGTGCCGGACTACACCGAGTCTCTGAACGCGCCGCTGTCTGGCCTTAAAATCGGCCTGCCGACAGAGTACTTTGGCGACGGTTTGGATCCCGAGGTCGAGAAAGCCGTTCGTGACGCGGTGAAAGTGTATGAGTCGCTGGGTGCCACGGTGCGCGAAGTCAGCCTGCCGCATACGCACTACGCGATTCCGGCTTACTACGTCATCGCCCCTGCCGAAGCGTCCTCGAACCTGTCGCGCTTCGACGGCGTACGTTTTGGTCATCGTTGCGATGCGCCTGCGGACTTGGTCGATCTCTACACCCGTTCGCGGGCAGAAGGGTTTGGTGAAGAGGTGAAACGCCGCATTCTGATCGGCACCCACACGCTATCGGAAGGCTTCTTCGACGCTTATTACACCAAAGCGCAGAAAGTGCGCCGCCTGATTCGTCAAGATTTCCTCGACGCCTTTGAGGATGTCGATGTACTGATGGGCCCCGCCTCTCCCACGCCGGCCTTTGACCTCGGCGCGAAAAAAGACCCGGTCTCCATGTATTTGCAAGACATCTACACCATCGCCGTCAACCTGGCAGGCATCCCTGGCATCAGCGTTCCCGCTGGCTTTGCCGGTGGCCGCCCGGTAGGCCTGCAGATTCTGGGCACCCACTTTGCCGAAGCGCAGCTGCTCAACGTAGCCCACCAGTTCCAACAAGCGACCGACTGGCACCTTCAACTGCCCGCCTTTGCCGAGGAGAACGCCTAATGCAATGGGAAACCGTGATCGGGCTGGAAGTCCACGTTCAGCTCGCAACGCGCTCTAAGATTTTTTCCGGCGCCTCCACCGCATTTGGCGCCGAGCCGAACACCCAGGCCTGCGCCGTCGACTTGGGCCTGCCGGGGGTTTTGCCGGTGCTCAATGAGCAGGCCGTGGCCATGGCCGTACAGTTTGGTCTCGCCGTGCACGCCGAGATCCCCGAGGTCTCGGTATTCGATCGCAAAAACTACTTCTACCCGGATTTGCCCAAGGGCTATCAAACTAGCCAGATGTACCACCCCATCGTCGGCGCGGGTGAAGTAGAGATCACTCTGGATGACGACACCACCAAGCGGATTCGCATCCACCACGCCCACCTGGAAGAGGACGCCGGCAAGTCGCTGCACGAAGACTTCCACGGCATGACGGGCATCGACCTGAACCGGGCCGGCACGCCGCTGCTGGAGATCGTCTCCGAGCCGGACATGCGCAGCGCCAAAGAAGCCGCCGCCTACCTCAAAGCGATCCACTCCATCGTGACCTACCTGGGCATTTCCGACGGGAACATGGCCGAAGGCTCGATGCGATGTGACGTCAACGTGTCGGTGCGGCCCAAAGGGCAAGAGGCGTTCGGGACTCGCGCAGAAATTAAAAACGTTAACTCGTTCCGTTTTGTGGAGCGCGCCATTGCGTTCGAAGTCGAACGCCAGATCGAGCTGATCGAAGATGGCGGCCACGTAGTGCAAGAGACTCGTCTGTTCGACCCCGAGCGCGACGAAACCCGCAGCATGCGCACCAAGGAAGAAGCCAACGACTACCGCTACTTCCCCTGCCCCGACCTGCTGCCGGTGGTGTTGGATCAAGCCTACCTGGATCACCTGCGTAGCCAACTGCCGGAACTGCCCGCCGATAAACGCGCCCGCTTCCAGAACGAACTGGGCCTATCGGCGTACGACGCCAACGTACTCTCGGCCAGCCGCGAAATGGCGGAATTTTTTGAAGAAGTACATCGCGTCTGCGGCGACGCCAAGCAGGCGGCCAACTGGGTTCAGGGTGAGCTTTCCGGCGCGCTGAACCGGGAAAATCTGAGCATTCAAAACAGTCCGGTATCTGCCCAGCAGCTGGGTGAGCTGATTGGCCGTGTGCTGGACGACACCATCAACGGCAAAGCCGCCAAGCAGGTCTTCCAAGCGCTGTGGAACGGCCAGGGCGAGAGCGCAGATGCCGTCATCGAGGCCAAAGGCCTAAAACAGGTGACCGACACCGGCGCGATTGAAGCGATGATCGATCAGGTCATTGCCGAAAGCCCGGCACAGGTCGCGCAGTACCGTGACTCCGAGCCGGAGAAACGCGGCAAGATGATTGGCTACTTCGTGGGCCAAGTGATGAAAGCCTCACGCGGCACCGCCAACCCCCAGCAGGTCAACGGCTTGCTGAAAGAGAAATTGGATGCGCTGCTCTAAATGACACGGCCATCGTCCAACAGCGGCTGCTTCGGCAGCCGCTTTTTTTTGGCTCACACTAGGTGAGCTGACTGGGCTGCGTAAAACGCTTGAGCTGAGCGCAACCTGCCGCCCAAACGTCCGCCTCCAACTCGGCGATGGCTGCGGTGGGAAAACCGACGCCTTGGCTCGGCGCTCCTTCGACCAATAGCCCAGCCAAGTCACCTACTAACGGCATGTGGCTGACCAGCATGATCGGCGTGTCGAAAGGATGGTTGAGCAGCCACTCGCTCACATCGCCGGGCGGGTCTTCCGGAGTAATGAAGGACAGCGTATTGAGCGGCGCCCCCAGAGCATCGCTGATGCGCTGGGCGGTTTGCTGTGCTCGCACATAGGGGCTGGCGTAGAGTGTCGGCCGCGCCAGCTCGCCCTGCTCGATACGCGATGCCAGCCAGCGTGCCATCGTCTCCGCCTCGCGTTCGCCGCGCGGCGTGAGTGGGCGGGCGTGATCAGGGAAGCCGGGGGCGGCTTCACCATGCCGCATGATCAGTACGCTATTGAAAGAATCCTGCATGCCGCTATTCATGGCGACCTCCGCTGTCTTGCTGATCCTGATGAGCCTGCTCACGATGCGCCTGCTGAACCGCTTCTCGGGGCAGGATAAACTCCACGTCGCTGCTCTGCTCTCCCAGCATGAGCGTACCCGCCATCTCCTGCGCAGGCACGCCATCGAAAAGCACGCGATTTAAACCTTCCGCCAACGGCATATAAACACCCAGTTCCCGGGCTTTGGCGCAGACCAGCTTGACGGTATTGACCCCCTCGGCCACCTGCCCCAACGCGGCTACCGCCTGCTCTAGCGCAAGCCCCGTGCCCAGCGCATGGCCGACGCGGTAGTTGCGCGATAGGTTAGACGAACAGGTCACGATCAGATCGCCAACGCCCGCCAACCCCAAAAAGGTCATGGGATTGGCCCCCTGGGCAACGGCGAAGCGGCTCATCTCGGCCAGGGCACGGGTCATCAGCATACTACGGGTGTTTTCCCCCATCCCCAACGCCGCCGCCATGCCTGCCGCAATGGCATAAATATTCTTTAGCGCACCGCCCAGCTCGACCCCATGGCGATCATTGCTGGCGTAGACCCGGAAGTAGCGGCAACCCAACGCTTGCTGCACCCGCGTGCGCGTCAGCGCATCAGCACTGGCAATCACCGTGGCGGTCAGCTGCTTGTCGGCGATCTCTGAGGCCAGATTAGGGCCGGCGATGACGCCGATGTGAGGAAAGCCTGTCTCTTGCTCCAGCACCTGGCTCATCAGTAAAAAGCTATCCTGCTCGATCCCTTTGGTGGTACTGACCAGAATTTGCTCGGGCGTCAGCCAGGGTTTGGCCGCTTGCACCACGGCGCGAAACGCTTTCGACGGGATGGCAATCAGCACTAGTTCAGCGCCCGTCAGCACCGTTTTCAAATCGGTCGATGCCGTTACGGCTGGATTGATCGCATAGTCGGGCAGGTAGCGCCCGTTGCGATGCTCCTGATTGATCTGCGCGACCAGCGCGTCATCGCGCATCCATTGACGCACGTTAGCGCCGTTGTCGGCAGCGATACTGGCCAGCGCGGTGCCAAAACTCCCGCCCCCCAGCACCGCGACGTTACTTTGCTGCTCTGCCATAGCCATGTCCTGAAGTTCTTCTACGTAATGGTGGGCCTGCTCACCACCCATTTTGATAAGCACGACCTTAACAAAACAAGCGGCCCGCTTGGTAAACCAAGCGGGCCGCCATTGACGAGCTTAAGGCATTAGGCCGTCAACACGCTATTGAGGCGCTTCACGTAGGCCGCCGGGTCGTCCAGATGGCCGCCCTCGGCGATGATCGCCTGATCCAGCAAAATATGGGCTAGCTGGCCGAACAGGTCGCCTTGCGCATTTTCCAAACGCGCCACCAGGGCATGGTTAGGGTTGAGCTCAAGAATGGGCTTCACGTCCGGCAATTTCTGACCGGCCGCTTCCATGATACGACGCATCTGATAGCCCATTTCGTGCTCGGGCAGCACCACACAAGCGGGGGAATCGGTGAGACGATGAGTGATTTTCACCTCTTGAACACCGTCGCTTAGCGCTTCTTTGACGCGCTTCACGAGATCTTCCTTCGCCTTGGCCGTCTCTTCCTGCGCTTTTTTCTCGGCTTCGTCTTCGACATCCCCGAGATCCAGCTCACCTTTCGCCACATCGGCAAACGACTTACCGTCAAATTCCGTCAAATGGCTCATCAGCCACTCGTCGATGCGGTCAGAGAGCAGCAGCACCTCAATGCCTTTCTTGCGGAAGATCTCCAGATGCGGGCTGTTCTTCGCAGCGTTGAAGCTATCCGCCACCACGTAGTAGATCTTCTTCTGCCCCTCTTTCATACGCTCGACGTAATCGGCCAGCGAGTGCTCTTGCGTGGCGGTATCGGTATGGGTAGAGGCAAAACGCAGAAGGCCAGCGACTTTCTCGCGGTTAGCGAAGTCTTCACCCGGCCCCTCTTTCAGCACGCTGCCAAAGGTGTTCCAGAACGTTTGATACTGCTCGCTATCCTTGGACAGCTTCTTGAGCATGTCCAGCGCGCGCTTGGTGAGCGCCCCTTTGATCTTGTCGACCTTGGGATCTTGCTGCAGCAGCTCCCGGGAGACGTTCAACGACAAATCACGCGTATCCAGCACCCCTTTGATGAAGCGCAGGTAGAGCGGCAGGAACTGCTCGGCATCGTCCATGATGAAGACGCGCTGCACGTAGAGCTTGACGCCACGAGAGCCGTCACGGTCGAACATATCGAACGGCGCACGGCCCGGCACGTAAAGCAGGCTGGTGTACTCGAGCTTGCCCTCGACCTTATTGTGACTCCAGGTGAGCGGGTCGCTGAAGTCGTGGGCAACGTGCTTGTAGAACGCCTTGTATTCGTCGTCGGTGACCTCGCTCTTGGGGCGAGCCCACAGCGCGGTGGCCTCGTTGACGGTTTCCCACGTCGTCACTTCGCTACCTTCGATCTCGTTACCGTCGTCATCCTTGGCGGTTTCGACCTTGGGCATGCGCACCGGCACTTCGATGTGGTCAGAGTACTTGCGAACCAAGCTTTGCAGGCGGTAGTCGTCGGCGAACTCTTTTGCATCGTCTTTCAAATGCAGGGTGATTTCCGTGCCATGAACGTCACGCTCGATATCGGCAACGGTAAACTCGCCTTCGCCTTTGGAGCGCCACTCGACGCCTTCCGATGCGGCCGTGCCCGCTTTACGGGTACGTACGGCCACTTCGTCGGCCACGATGAAACCGGAATAGAAACCAACCCCGAACTGACCGATCAGCTTGGCGTCTTTTTGCTGCTCGCCGGAGAGCTGCTTCAGGAATTCTGCCGTGCCTGAACGCGCAATGGTGCCCAAGTTGGCAATGACGTCTTCGCGGTTCATGCCAATGCCATTATCACGCAGCGTAATGGTGTTGGCGTCGCGGTCGTGCTCTATCTCGATACGCAGCTCGCTGTCGCCCTCGTAGAGCGCGTCGTTGTCGAGCGCGGCGTAGCGTAGCTTGTCGCAGGCGTCTGCGGCGTTGGAAATCAACTCACGCAGGAAAATCTCCCGGTTGGAGTACAGGGAGTGGATCATCAGGTTTAGGAGCTGCTTAACTTCCGTTTGAAAGCCAAGAGTTTCTTCGTGGGTCGCCGTGGTCATGCGCTTAGCCCTCATTGATCACATGTTGCTTAACGCCCCTGCCTATCGGCAGGAGCAGAGAAGATGGTGAGATCAATATGGGGATAAGCGAAGGGATTTCAAGAAGGTGTATGCGAAGAAGCGCCGGCGGCTGCGGTTTCAGACTTCCAGGCGCGGTAGTCGGCCAAGTGCATATCGACGCGGTTCAGTAACCAGCCCACGATCAAGACATCGTCGACCACGCCCAGCAGCACCAAGAAGTCGGGAATCAAATCGAACGGCATGACCAAATACGCCAGCGCCAATGCCATGGTGCCAAACGCAGACCAAGGAATCGGCCTGAAGTCGCCCTTCAGCACATCGCGAGTCATCGGCAAAAAGAGTGTTAGCGCGCGGGCAATACGCTTCACCGCCCAAACACGCGTTTTTAGTCGACGAAACAGTCCCCAAGCGAATAATCGTGCCATCGTATCGAATCCTCCAAGTGTCACGATTGTCAGAACACCATCTGTCCGTATAGTTCACTTGTCCGTATAGTTCACAATTGCGCCTTTTACCCCAACAGCGAGCAAGAGGGAGTGCCATGCCGGCTACGCCATTTCGTTCTACCCTTCGCACTCTGTGCGCAGCGGTCATCATCGGCTTGCCCACCGGTGCCTGGGCGGCGTCCGATGAGGCCATGCGCGATGCGCTGAGCGCCGCTCGCCAGCAGCAGTGGCAACACATCGATGAGCGCGCCATCGAAGGGCACGTTCTTAGCGGCTACGTGGCGTATCACCGGTTACGTAACCAGTTGCCCAACGTGGCCGCCAGCCAAGTACTGCAATTCATCGATCAGTATGCGGACTCCCCCCTATCGGAGTGGATGCGCGGCCAGGCAATTGCCAATTATGGTCATGCGGGACGCTACGGCGATCTACTCACCGTCGCCGATGGGGAGCCCGCCGGAACCGCGCGCCAGTGTTACTACTACACCGCGCTACTCGACCGCGAGCCAGAGCGCTCACGCCAGGCGGGCTTGGCCCTGTGGCGGGTGGGCAGTTCGCAACCGGACGCCTGTGATCCACTGTTCGACCGTTTACGGGCCGATGGCACGATCGATGCGACGGCCATCTGGGAGCGTAAGATGCTGGCCTGGCAAGCGGGCGAAACACGGCTGAGCAACTATTTGGGTGGACTGCTTAGCAACCAGTGGCAAACGGCCCTCGACACGGTGGAGACGGTGAGCAACACTCCCAGCGCCATCACGAGCGCCCCCACCTGCCTAGGCCCAGAGTGCAGAGCCACGGCAGCGTTTTACCAGGCCGCCATGCAGCGCCTGACCCGGGACGACACGCCTGCCGCTTTCGCCGCCTGGCAACAGCTCTCGCCTCGCTTGAACCTGACGCCGTCAGAGCGCCAAGTCATCGATGAAGAGCTCGCGTTTTACGCCCTCGTGCGCGAGGTACCTGGCACGCTGGCGTGGGTGGATAGCGTCTTGCCCTCGCTCGACAGCGAGCGTGTGTTGGAGCTACGGGTGCGGCGCGCCCTGGCGGACCGTCAATGGACCGACGTCATGCACTGGATTGCTGAAATGCCCGAGAGCCAGCAAACGAGCAGCCGCTGGCAGTATTGGCTGGGCCGTGCCAACGAGCAGCTCGGCAATCGCGACGCAGCCGCGGCGCGTTATCAGCAAGCGGCCACTGATCGCAGTTTCTATGGCTTCGCCGCCGCCGATAAAATCGGTCAACCGTATCGGCTCAACCACGAGCGCCATCACTTCGATGACACTACCCGGGAGCAGACGGCACGGCTACCGGTCGTGCAGCGGACCGAGGCATTGCTGCGAATCGGTGAAGAGGGACTGGCCAATAGCGAGTGGCTCTATGCCGTTCAACAGGGCACGCCCCAGCAAGCCCGCGCCCTGGCCGACTACGCCGCCCATCAGCAGTGGTACGCCCGCTTGGTGCAAACCACCATTGCAGGCGAGATGTGGGACACACTGGAGTGGCGCTTCCCCCCCGCCTATCGGGAGAGCTTCATGCAGTGGGGCCAGCAGACCGGCGTGGACCCCTACCTACTCATGGCCATTACGCGTCGTGAAAGCGCTTATAACCCGGTGGCGCTATCGCCTGCCGGAGCACGTGGCTTGATGCAATTGATGCCTGGCACGGCCACACAGGTGAGCCGCCAATTAGGGCTGAACGACCCAGGCCCATACGGCGTGCTGGAACCAGAACTCAACATTCGCCTAGGAAGCACCTATTTGCGCGACAAGCTCAACCGCTACCGGGGCAACCGTCTCGCCGCCACGGCCGCTTATAACGCAGGCCCTGGCCGAGTCGACCAGTGGCTGGGCACCCACAGCATGGAGTCGTTCGACCTTTTCGTGGAGAGCATTCCGTTTCGCGAAACACGCGATTACGTCCAGGCGGTGCTGAGCTATCGCGTCATTTTTGAGAGCTTAGCCAATGGCGGCAGCAGCGAAGGAGTGTCGCTACTCAACGAAACTGAGCAGGCCGTGCGCTACGACCGGGCCCTCGTACAGCGCTAACCCTTACCTACCCGTTTTGCTACCCCCCACAACGCCCGGTTATACCGGGCGTTGTTCTAGGGCGAGTCGCACGCCAAAAACCACCAACACCGCGCCGGTGGCCGCATTCAAGGTTTGCGCAAAGCGTGCGCTGGCCAGCCATTTACTCGCCCCACCGACCATGAGCACGACGCTGATTTGCCAAATATTGGCAATCACGAAGTGCACGCCTGCCAACCAAAGCGACTTGATCAGCGCAGGGTCACTGGGCGCGATGAACTGTGGCAAAAACGCCATGTAGAACACCACGGTTTTGGGGTTCAGCACATTCGACAGCAGCCCCTCTTTGATCGGTTGCCAGAGCGGTACCGACACCGCCTCATTCATTACGCCCTTCACCGGAAGCGGCGTTCCTCGGCGGGCTGCCAATAGGCTCGTGACCCCTAGCCAAATCAAATACGCCGCCCCTGCCAACTTCAGCATGTTGAACGCCCAGGCCGACTGCAACAAAATGAAGGAGATACCCAATGCCGAGACGGTGGCATGAACGAACAAACCACAGCAAATGGCCACGCTCGTCGCAATACCGTCGCGAATGCCGCCCCGTGCGGTATTACGAATCACTAAAAGCGTATCGACGCCGGGACTTATCGAGAGCAGCGTGATCGCCACCAAGAAGGGAATGAACTGCGCGTCGATCAGGTTGAGTTCCATCATGAACTTGGCTCGCTGAGTGATAAAGAATCTTAACCACGTCACTGGACGTGCTGATTATTTGCTTCTAAAGTGGATTTGGCAGGTCGGCACTGAGTCGCCTGCTCAATCATTAAGCACGTTAAGGATATGAACGATGGCAACTGGCACTGTCAAGTGGTTCAACGACACCAAAGGTTACGGCTTCATCTCTCCCGATGACGGCGGTGACGATCTCTTTGCCCACTTCTCCGAAATTCAAGCTGAAGGTTTTAAGACCCTGCAAGATGGTCAGAAAGTCAGCTTCGAGGTGACTCAGGGTAAAAAAGGCCTTCAGGCTTCCAACATTCGCGTTGCGTAACTCGCACCGAATGGATAAAGGCCCGCCGATGCGGGCCTTTTTTATTGTTGAGATGTTAGTTCTTAAGACGATGTATCTCTCGTGCCGTCCGTAGGACTTTCGGCCTCTTGTTCGTCGCTATCGCCCTCGTCAGAACGCTCTTCCAGGCGCTGATCGTCGCCGAGATCGCGATGTTGTCGCTCGTCCGTTTCCAGCGTCGCGCCATTCAGGGGTTCCTCGTTCTCCAGTGCCTGGAACTGTTCCTCTAAACGCTGCTGGGCTTCTTCGAACTGACGCTCGGTATCTTCGATGAGTGCATCCACATCCCGAGCTTCCAATTCACCTTCTAGTGAGGAGCTCTCGGGCAGGTTACTATCGCGCTCCCAGCTTGGCTCGATTGGATCGCTCTCCATGGGGGTCAGCTCAGGAGACTGCTGTTCGATTTCTTGGAACTGCTGCTCCAACTGGCGCTGCGCCTCTTCGAAACGACGTTCGGTCTCAGCGATCACGTCGTCTACGTCTGAACGGGTCGTTTCACCGGGCATCGCGCTGGCTTCGTCCAGAGCTTCATCAGGATCGGCGGCGAGGGTCTCTTCGTCTGCCTGTAAAGCCTCCGATGTCGATGCATTGGCGTCGGACGGCGCGTCGTCTCCGTCATCGGCTTGTTCTGGTGCGTCAGACGCTGGTTGCGCTTCGCTTTCGTCGTCCACCTGCGTGGGGGAAGGCGTTACGCTATCGCCACTCTCATCAGGCTCGCTGGCCGATGGCTCGCTGGTCTGCTCGGCAGCGTTCTCCTCAGGCAGGACGTTAGCCTCCTCTTGGCTATCGCCACAGGCGCTCAATAAAAGCGCCAAACTGGCCAATAGCGGCATCCATACACGGTACGTCATCGAGTGATGCTCCTTAACGAGTCAAATTCATTAGTGGCGGTCGTGGGCGGAGAGCAGCGTGCAGTCTTCTGGCAGCAGCACTTTCAACGCCAGAGGAACGACTTCCGCGCTAAATCGCTCGTAGCGCTTGGCTTCACCATCCAGCGTCAGCGGCCAGGGTTCATCATCGGGCTGAGTCGTGACGGTCAGTTGGCTAGCGGTAAAGTAGCGCACATAGCGCCCTTCTGCCGGAAACTGCTGAAGCTCGCCGAGCAGCGCTGGTAGTTCCGTCACCGAGTGAAAATCCTTCACCAGCAGCACGTCCAACCGGCCATCATCGAGCTTGGCACGGGGGGCCAGGACCTGCCCACCCCCAGACTGCCGCCCGTTGCCCAGCGCCAGCAGCAACAGCGACGCTGCCTGCTCATGGTCGCTCCAGTGCAGCGTGCCGCGATAACTGCGATGTCGCCACGCCTTGAGCGCGCCCATCAACGAGTAGGCTCCGCCTCCCAACATGCGCTTCAACGTCTTGGGCGTGGACGACGTGATTTCCGCGCCGAAACCGCCGGTGGTCATGTTGACGTAATAGCACACCGACTGTTCACCACCAGCCTCTGCCGTCATGCGGATGACATCGATTGGCGCCGGTGATAACTCCAGGGCAGCCGTTAGCGCTTGATCCGGCTCCAAAGGCAGGCCCACCGATGTGGCAAAGTCATTAGCGCTGCCCAGCGGCACGACACCCAGGGCAGGACGATGGTCGTGGGGCAGGCGCATGAGGCCGTTGACCACTTCGTTGACTGTACCATCGCCACCGCAGGCGATGACGCGCGTTGCCCCCAAATCCGGGGCTTGCGCCGCAAACTCGGCGGCATCACCGCCCTCCCACGTCGCCCGCACGATAATGGGCGTCCCTGCTTTGCGCTGCGCCTCGACGGCGTCGCGTAGCGCCGGATTTCCGGCAGACTTACCGTTGATAATCAGTAAATAACACTGCTGTGAATCTGTCACCGGCGACGTCCCTCTCCATGGTTAATTCACTGGCTACACCTTATGCCAGCGCTTTTTCGACGACCTCGAACACATTGGACGATAGCGGCTCTCGTTTGATCCGTTCGAGTTCGGCCCGCATGAGCTGCTGGCGTGTTTCATCGAACCGTTGCCAACGGGTCAAGGGGGTAATCAACCGCGCCGCAATTTCAGGGTTGAGTCGGTTGAGTTCGATCACCGCATTCGCCAGTAGCGCATACCCTTTGCCATCCAGACGGTGGAAGTTGACCCGGTTTTGCGCAAAGGCGCCAATCAAAGCACGCACCTTGTTGGGGTTCTTCATAGAGAACGCGGGGTGTTGCATCAAGTACTCCACGCGCTCCAATACGTCGGGCTGCGGGCGCGATACCTGAATCGTGAACCACTGATCCATCACCAGCGGATCGTGGGCCCAGGTTTCCCCGAAAGCTTTCAAAGCAGGCGTCGACACGTCGTCACGATCACTGTGAACGAGCAGCGTCAGCGCGTGGCGCACATCGGTCATGTTGTGGTCAGCGGCAAACTGCGCTTCACACAGCGCCACGCTCTCTTCGTCTTCGATGGACATCAGATACGAGAGCGCCACGTTTTTGAGACTGCGCTGCGCAATTTGTTCAGGCGTCGGGGCGTAGGGGGCTTCACTACCGTTCGCTTTATAGACGGCAAGAAACTCATCGCGCAGCGCCAGCGCCAGGGATTGGCGCACGAACTCGCGGGCAGCGTGAATGGCATCTACGTCTACGATTGGCTGCTGTTCGGCGATATAGGCTTCCGAAGGCAGTGTCAGCATTTCGGCCAGTACCGCTTTATCGTCCATGGAAGAGGTCAAAAGCGTACGGAACGCGTCGACTACCCGGCCATCCATCACTTTTTCGACGCCGTTACGATGGGCCGCAATCAGATCATCCAATGCCAGCATCGCTAATCGCTGACCCGCATCCCAACGGTTAAAACCATCGCTATCGTGGGTCAACAGAAATGCCAAGTCTTCCCGAGAGTACGGGTAGTGCAGCTTCACCGGTGCGGAAAAATCGCGCAGTAGCGACGGCACGGGCGCCTCGGCCACTTCCGTGAAGATGAAGGTCTGCTCATCGTCGGTCAGGTGAATGACCGCGTCTTTCCCGATCTTATTGCCGTCGAGCGTGAGCGTTAAGTCCTGACCGGATTTGGTGCCCACCAAGCCCATGCGTACCGGAATGTGCAGCGGCTGTTTGTCCGACTGTCCGGGCGTGGCTGGCGTGCGCTGACGTAGCGTCAAATGGTACTCGGCATTGGCATAGTCGTACTCACCGTGGGCATCGATTTCCGGCGTGCCTGCCTGGGAGTACCAGCGCATGAACTGGCTTAAATCGATGTCCGATACCTCGGCCATGCAGCCCACGAAGTCTTCGATCGTCACGGCCTGCCCGTCAAAGCGCTCGAAATAGAGATCCGAGCCACGGCGGAAGGCCTCCCACCCCAGCAGATTGCGGAGCATGCGCACCACTTCTGCCCCTTTTTCATAGATGGTCAGGGTGTAGAAGTTGGTGATTTCGATGTAGTGATCCGGACGAATCGGATGTGCCGTAGGCCCTGCGTCTTCGGCAAACTGGGCGGTGCGGAAAAACGACACGTCTTGGATACGTTTGACGGGCGCTGAATTGGTATCTGCAGAGAAGCACTGATCGCGGAACACCGTGAAGCCCTCTTTTAGCGAGAGCTGGAACCAGTCGCGGCAGGTAACGCGATTCCCCGACCAATTGTGGAAATACTCGTGGGCAACGATCCCCTCGACGTTTTGAAACGCCGCATCGGTGGCAGTCTTGGGATGCGTTAGCACAGCGGCAGAGTTGAAGATATTTAACCCTTTGTTCTCCATCGCGCCCATGTTGAAATCATTTACCGCCACGATCATGAACAGGTCTAGATCGTACTCACGGCCATACGTCTCTTCATCCCAGCGCATGGCTCGCTTGAGTGAGGCCATGGCATGGTCGGTTTTGTCGAGATTCTCTTCTTCTACCCAGAGCTGCAGCGTCACATCGCGGCCACTCATGGTCGTGAAGTGGTCTTCGACTTTCTTCAAATCGCCTGCCACTAGCGCAAACAGGTAGCAGGGCTTGGGATGCGGATCTTCCCAGGTCACGAAGTGTCGACCGCCCTCTAGCTGGCCCTGCGCGATGGGGTTGCCGTTGGCAAGCAGTACCGGCTCTTTGTGTGCATCACCGATGACCGTGACCTTGAACGTGGCCATGACATCGGGGCGATCCGGGTAATAGGTGATGCGGCGAAAACCCTCCGCTTCACACTGGGTGCAGTACATGCCGTTCGACTGGTAAAGCCCTTCCAGGGCCGTATTGCTGCTGGGCGATATCGCAACGTCGCTTTCTAGCGTAAAGGTCGCCGGTACGTGGGCAATCGTTAGCGTTTCATCGGTGAGCTGGTAATCGGTGTCGCTCAATGCCTGCCCATCGATGGCAAGCGCGCGCAGCGATAGGTGCTCGCCATTGAGCTCCAGCGGTGCAGCGGCGTCGGCGCTTGGGTGGCGCTGCATGGTCAGGCGTGCTTTCACACGGGTCTCGGTGGGGTCAAGATCAAACGTCAGCTCGGTATGGGTCACGTGGTAGGCGGGCGGCTGGTAGTCGCTTAAATAAACCGGCTGCGGATCAGACATAGTGCGAAACTCCTGTAAGCTTTTCAGTAATCGAGTAGCGCAAACGCTGCGCTACTCAGTGAACATTTCTTATGATCGTCAATCGCGGAAGTTGTCGAACTGCAGCGGCAAGTCGGGCCCCTCTTCACCGCGCAGCAGCGCCATGACGCTCTGCAGGTCATCGCGCTTTTTGCCCGTTACGCGCACTTTCTCACCCTGAGTCTGAGCCTGCACCTTCAACTTGCTGGCTTTGATGCGCTTGACCACGTCTTTGGCTTCAGCTTGGTCGAGCCCCTGCTTCAACACCACCTCTTGACGCGCCTTGACGCCCGACAGCACAGCCTCTTTGACATCCATGCAACGCGCATCGATACCGCGAGCAATCAGGCGGTTACGCAATACGTCCAGCATTTGCTTGAGCTGAAAATCCACCTCGGCCTCGAGCTGTACTTTATCGCCTTCCAACGTGAAGCTGGCATCGACGCCTTTGAAGTCGAAGCGTGACTGCACTTCACGATTGGCTTGGTCCACCGCATTGGCGGCTTCGTGCTGGTCGAACTCTGACACAATATCAAATGAGGGCATGACAATGTTCCTGACAAGACATGACCCACCATTCTAGAGCAGCAAGCACCCAACCGGCCAATTCTCTTGGCAAAAGCTGCACATAAACTCTGCAAGGCCGCTGCAGAGCGCCTAAAAAGTTATACAAATACGTTTTAGGGCGATGTTAAATTGTGCATCTCTGGCGTAACCTGCTGACTTACCCCTGACGCCTTTCAACGAGGAGAGACAATGAGTGATCGCGATGCCCGCCATAAAGCGTCCATGGAAAAGCTCAAAGCAAGAGTGGACGAAAAAGTCGCCAACGCCACCGAACAGCGCGGTCTGCTGCTGATCAACACGGGGAACGGCAAAGGCAAAACCACCGCCGCGTGGGGCACTGTCACCCGCGCGCTGGGCTATGGATACAAAGTGGGCGTGGTGCAGTTCATCAAAGGGCTGTGGGAGTGTGGTGAGCGCAATCGGCTAGAAGACGATCCCCATTTGAGCGTCGCCATCATGGCAACCGGCTTTACCTGGGATACCCAAAACCGCGAAGCCGATACCGCAGCCTGCCAGGAGGTTTGGCAAGAGGCGCAACGAATGTTGGCAGATCCAGAAACCTATTTGGTGGTGCTAGACGAGATTACCTACATGCTGAAATTTGGCTATCTCGACATCGCCACCGTCAAACAGGCGTTGCTGGATCGACCTCGGGAACAAACAGTCATCATCACTGGACGCAATGCCCACCGCGAACTGGTCGCCATGGCAGACACGGTGACCGATATGCAGGAGGTCCGCCACGCCTTCAACAACGGGCTTCAAGCTCGACGCGGCATCGATTTCTAGCCACGAAAAAGGGCGGCCAAGCCGCCCTTTGGGTATCGCATGAAGGGATGACTTACCCTTCGAACGGGTTGCGCAGTACGATCGTTTCGACGCGGTCTGGGCCGGTCGAAATGATGTCGATGCTGGTACCCACCTGCTCTTCGAGGAAGCTGATGTACGCACGGGCATTGGCGGGCAGGTCTTCCACCTTCTTCGCCCCCAGCGTGGACTCTTTCCAGCCCGGCAGGTCGTGATAGAGAGGTTCTACGGCTTCGTAGCCTTCTGAATCCACCGGATTGTCCAGCACGTCGCCATCTTTGCTGCGGTAGCCAACGCAGACACGGATGTTTTCCAAACCGTCCAGCACGTCCAGTTTGGTCAGGCAGATACCGGAGACAGAGTTGATTTGTACCGCATGACGTAGTGCGACTGCATCGAACCAGCCACAGCGACGCGGACGCCCGGTGGTCGCGCCAAACTCGTGCCCACGCTCGGCCAAATGACGTCCGTGGTCGTCAAACAGCTCGGTGGGGAACGGGCCAGAGCCAACACGGGTGGTATAGGCTTTGGTAATACCCAGCACGTAGTCCAGGTAGAGCGGACCGACACCAGAACCAGTCGCCGTACCACCCGCGGTGGTATTCGAACTGGTCACATAGGGGTAGGTACCGTGATCGATATCCAGCAGCGAGCCTTGGGCACCTTCGAACAGAATGTTCTCGCCCGCTTTACGCAGATCGTGCACCATGCTCACCGTATCGCTGACCATGGGGCGCAGCTCTTCGGCCATCTGTATGGCGCTGTCCAGCACTTCCTGGAAATCGACCGCCTGCTCGCCGTGGTAATTCACCAGCACGAAGTTGTGGTAATCGAGCACTTCGCCCAGTTTGGACGCGAAACGCTCACGGTGGAGCATATCCCCCAACCGCAGACCACGACGTGCGACCTTGTCCTCGTACGCCGGGCCAATGCCGCGACCAGTGGTGCCGATCTTGGCCACGCCACGCGCCTTCTCACGGGCTTGGTCGAGACGCACGTGATAAGGCAAGATCAGCGGACACGCTGGCGAGAGACGCAGACGCTCACGTACGGGAACGCCCTTCGCTTCCAGCTCGCGGATCTCTTTGATCAGCGCTTCCGGTGACAGCACCACACCGTTACCAATCACGCAGGTTTTTCCCGGGCGCAATACACCCGAGGGGATCAGGTGAAGAACGGTTTTCTCACCGTCGATGACCAGCGTGTGACCCGCATTGTGACCGCCTTGGAAGCGCACGACGGCAGACGCGGATTCGGTGAGCAGGTCAACGATCTTGCCTTTGCCTTCATCGCCCCATTGGGTACCCAGGACTACGACATTCTTACCCATTATGCACTCGTCTCTTGTGTCAGGGCCGTTGTCTGCCAACGACCATCGATAAACTCAAGACGGCGGTCACAGCTGTGCTCCGCCGGCCCAGTACGCTGCCCAGGCAGCGCTTGAATTACGCGTTCACCCTGCTCACGCAGCGCCACAATGGCAGCGTTAAGCGACTCTTCTTCTTGGGCAGGCGCCCAAATTGCACCCCGGCTGGGTGACGCCAGCGCCAGCGATGCCAGTTGTTTCAGATCCATCGAGAAGCCGGTGGCTGGCCGCGCACGGCCAAACGCACGACCGGTATCATCATAGCGCCCGCCCTTGGCCAGCGCATGGCCGTAACCCGGCACGTAGGCCGCGAACATCATGCCCGTGTGATACTGATAACCACGCAGCTCCGCTAGATCAAAATAGAGCGAGACGTCGAAGCGTGCCAGGACGCCCTTATAAAGCGATTCGAGCTGATCTAGCGCAGCCGTGACAGGTGCAGGCGCCCCGGCAAAACGTTCGCGCGCTTCACTCAGCACGCTAGCATCACCGTGCAACTCGCCCAGTGCCATCAGCATATCCGCCAGCACGGGATCGCTGACACTGGCGTTTACCTGCTCGGCCAGCTGCCCCGGTGATTTAAGCGCCAGCGCTTCGAACAGCGCGCGCTCTTGCTCGGCGTTGAGAGCCGCCGCTTCCACGAGACTGCGGTAAATACCGATATGACCCAGCGCCAAGTGGATCTCGTTGGCACCTGCTGCGTGGAGACTGGCCAGCGCCAAATGGATGATTTCACTGTCAGCTTCGAGCCCAGCATGACCAAACAGCTCTACCCCAACCTGCACGGGGCTTCGGCCACCCTGATGCTGATCGGCTTTTGCACGCAGCACGTTGGTGCAGTAACACAGACGCACGGGGCCTTGGCGTTTGAGGGAGTGAGCGTCCATACGTGCGACTTGGGGCGTCACATCGGCAGATGCGCCCATCATGCGGCCCGTCAGTTGGTCGGTCAGCTTGAACGTTTGAAGGTCGAGGTCCGTGCCGGTACCTGTCAGCAAGGAGTCCAGAAACTCCACCGGCGGCGGCATTACCTGGTCGTAGCCCCAGCAATGGTAAAGATCGAGCAGCGCACGGCGCAGCTCTTCCATGCGGCTTGCCTGAGGCGGCAGCACCTCATCCATGCCGTCGGGCAATAGCCAGCGGTCAGCGATGGTCATGTGAACAATCCTGCGAGACGATGAAGGCCCTTTCTAACGACACACCCACCGCCTTACCGGGCGCTGTGTGGAACGTTCACGAAACGAGGGCCACAAAAAAACCGGGCGACGCCCGGTAGATAAAGTCTATCACGTTTATGCGCGAGGTGAACCCCGCCAAGCGCAGTGCTTGACGGGGTTGGCGCATTACTCGGCGCTGTCGGGAACGGCGCTGCGTAGATAGCGGAAGAAGTCGCTATCCGGCTCGAGCACCAGCAGGTTACCGTCGCCAGCGAAGCTTTCGCGGTAGGCGTTCAGGCTGCGCCAGAAGGCGAAGAACTCCTGATCCTGGCTATAAGCTTCCGAGAAGATCGCAGCCGCTTCGGCATCGCCTTCACCGCGCAGGGTTTCGGCACGCTCGTTCGCTTGGGCCAGCAGTACCTGACGGCGGCGATCGGCATTCGCCCGAATCCGCTCGGCCTCTTCCTGACCCTGAGCACGCCACTCACGGGCTTCACGCTCACGCTCTGAGCGCATACGCTCGAAGACTGCTGCCGATACGTCTTCGGGCAGGTCGATACGCTTGATACGAATATCGCGAATCGCCACGCCCAGCTCTTCACGCATCAGCTGGTCCAGCTCTTCGGTGGGTCCGGTCATTAGGTCATCACGGCGCTCGGCGATGATTTCCTGAAGGTTCAGACGACCGAATTCGTTACGCAGACTCTCATCCACTCGCGGCTGAATCAGGCGAATCGCCATCATTTCATCGCCAGCGGTGGCCTCATAGTAGCGAGTCGGGTTGACGACCTGCCACTTGACGTAAGAGTCGACGATGACCGCCTTTTGCTCAAGGGTCAAATAACGGCTGGTATCCGTATCCAGCGTCAGAAGGCGAACGTCGAATTTGCGAATGGTCTGCGCAATCGGAATTTTCGCATGCAGGCCGGGCTGAATATTCTCTTCGATGACCTCACCAAAGCGCAGTTTCACCGCGCGCTCGGTTTCATCCACGACATACAGACTGTTACTCGCCAGCCACGCCACGGCGGCCAAACCACCTACGATAAGCAGGGATCGATTATTAATCATTTAGCGGCCCTCCCTGCGAATGGGGTTATTGCTCGATGACGACGATGAGGAAGCGTTGCTTTGGCTACCGCGCAGCGACTCCAGCACGCGCGGGTCGATCGCATCGCTGTTGCTATCGCTACCGTCATCGCTCGTTGAGCGGCTGTCATTACCGCTGTTACCGCGCATCTGATCGAGCGGCAAATACATCAACGGCGCATTTTCACTCACGTCCAAAAGGACTTTTGGCGTTCCACCGAAGACTTCTTCGATGGCATCCAGGTACATACGCTCACGCATGATCTCAGGTGCGTTGCGATACTCGGTCAGTAGCGCGTTGAAGCGGTTGGCTTGACCCTGCGCTTCTGCCACGACCGACTCACGATACCCCTGACCCTGCTCGACGATACGCTGCGCCTGACCCTGTGCGGCCGGGATGATCGCGTTGGCATACGCCATACCTTCGTTGATCGTCCGCTGACGATCTTCGCGGGCACGAATAACGTCATCGAAAGCATCGATGACCGGCGCAGGCGCCGACGTGGATTCGATGTTGATGGTTTGTAGACGAATACCGGCGCCGTAGGCATCCAGATACGTTTGCAGACGGCTCGCGACGGAGCTACCGAGTATCTCACGACCAGAGGTCAAGATATCGATCATGTCCGTACCACCAACCACGTGACGCAGCGCCGAGTCCAGGGCGTTCTCGATGGAGAGCGCTGGATCACGAACGTTCAGCACGAAATCACGCGGATTGGCGACCTGGTACTGGGCAGAAATTTCCACTTCGACGATGTTTTCGTCACGCGTCAGCATGGACTGAGTCTGAGAAACAGAGCGTACGCGCGTCACGTTGACCATGCGCACGTCATCGATGAGCGGCGGATTCCACTGAAGGCCCGGCTCGACGATGCCCTGGTACTCGCCAAAACGCAGCACGACGCCACGCTCCGACTGGTCCACGAGGTAGAAGCCCGAGGCTCCCCAGATGGCCAGCGCCACGATGAGCAGAAGACCGGGCAGTGCAAAAGAGTTACGCGGCTTGCCGCCGCCACTCTTGCCGCTGCCACCGCCGCCGCTCTTCTTGCCGCTACCACCCAGCATGCCGTTGAGCTTGTCTTGGAACTTTTTCAGCGCCTCATCCAAGTCAGGTGGCCCCTGGTTGTTGCCACCATTATTGCCGCCGTTGTTTCCACCACCATTGTTCCCACCGCGATCACCGCCGTTACCACGTCGGCCGCCACCGCTCCAGGGGTCGTGCTGGTTGCCACCACCGGGCTCATTCCAGGCCATACTTCGTCTCCACTAAGGTGTTCACCTGCACTTTGCCTTGATACTGAATGCAAGGCCGGGTGCTTTTGATATTGTTGCTATATCAATCTTGTACCATACCTTTACAGCCAATGACTACGGGTAGGTACTCGATGGGCTACCATTCGTCAGATTCGCGTAATGCTTCTGGTAAATAGGTATTGGCACGCTCACCCAGCTGAGCCATCAGCTGATTGAAGTCGCGCCTTGGCAAGCGCACATCCAATACGGAGCGCCCCTGCTCGTCGAAGCTCTCTTCGCGCACGGCATTGAGCTCGTGCAGACCGGCACGCAGCTTTCCCTGCTCTGGGGAAAGAGTAAGCGAAAAACCAATCACGTCGTTGGCGAGTCGCTCGGTGAGGGCTTCATGGAGCAGTTCTAGCCCCTGGCCCTGCTGAGCAGACAGCCAAACCACGTCGGGAACACCGTGGCCGTCACGCTCGATACGCGGTGCGCTGTCCAGCTTGTCGATCTTGTTCATTACTTTGAGCACCGGCACGTTATCCGCCCCGATCTCTTTCAGCACGTTATCGACCTGCTCGACGTTGAGTTCGCGATCAGGGTCGGCAGCGTCGATCACATGCACGAGCAGCGTGGCTTCTGCCGCCTCTTGCAGCGTTGCCTGGAAAGCCTCGACCAGCTTGTGCGGCAAGTGACGAATGAAGCCGACGGTATCGGCCATGACGACCGGCCCTACGTCTTCGATTTCCAAACGTCGCAGCGTCGGGTCCAGGGTAGCAAAGAGCTGGTCCGCTGCATAAACTTCGGCACTGGTCAGCGCATTGAACAGGGTCGACTTGCCCGCGTTGGTATAGCCCACCAGCGATACGCTGTGGATTTCTGCACGGGCGCGGGCGCGCCGGTTCTGCTCCCGCTGGCTGCGCACTTTATCTAAGCGCTTATGAATCGACTTAATACGACCGCGTAGTAAACGACGGTCGGTTTCTAGCTGTGTTTCACCGGGACCGCGTAAGCCGATCCCGCCTTTTTGTCGCTCAAGGTGTGTCCAACCGCGAATGAGGCGCGTAGACATATACTCAAGCTGGGCAAGCTCTACTTGCAGCTTACCTTCGTGCGTTCGTGCCCGCTGCGCAAAAATATCGAGTATCAGACCCGTACGGTCCAATACGCGGCACTTGAGTTCTTGCTCAAGGTTGCGCTGCTGGGAGGGACTCAAACTGTGGTTGAAGATGACCAGTTCAGCGTGATGAGCTGCGAGCATTGCCCGCAGCTCCTCCAGCTTTCCTGACCCGATGAAGGTGCGGGAATCAGGGCGCTGTCGGCTGGCTGTGAGCAATGTCGCGGGCTCTGCGCCAGCAGAGCGCACGAGCTCCAAGAACTCACCCGGGTCTTCACGTGCCTGCTCATCATAGAAATCTACGTGAACAAGTACTGCCGTTTCACCGGCGTCTGGGCGTTCAAAAAACAATCAATACCTCATGGACTCTCTTGCTATCCAGCGGTGTTAGATTTCAGCATCGGGTGCTGAAGGGTCTTGTGCCGGCAAACGCACGTTGCGCGAAGGCACCACCGTGGAAATAGCGTGTTTATAAACCATCTGACTGACGGTATTGCGCAACAAGATGACAAACTGGTCAAACGATTCAATCTGGCCCTGCAGCTTAATGCCGTTTACCAGGAAAATAGAGACCGGAATGCGCTCCTTGCGCAAAATGTTCAGGTACGGGTCTTGAAGGGACTGCCCTTTGGACATGTTGCTCTCCCTAAAACTGTCGTTGGGGTTGGTTATCAAATGGCGTGCCCTACTGGTGCTACGCCGCAATCTTGTTGCCCGAAAGGCCTAGTGTGTCAAACGCGCTAGCCGGCCACTCGAAAACACTTGCTTACGAAATCACTATCTTACGCTAAGCACCGCTTTCACGCACGAATTTCAGAAGCTTATCCAGTGCGTCAGGCTGCTGCGAGTCGATCCATGTCAACGACGGCCAACTTCTCAGCCAGGTCAGCTGACGCTTGGCAAGCTGACGGGTGGCAATGACACCTCGCGACACGAGTTCGTCTCGATCATAAGCGCCGTTCAGATACTCCCATACTTGACGGTAGCCAACGCTCTTCATGGATGGCAAGTCAATATGTAGATCATCACGCTTTTTGAGGGCGGCGACCTCATCTATCAAGCCCTCTGCCAGCATGGATTCAAAACGCAGGGCAATGCGCTGGTGCAGCACCTTGCGATCCTGCGGTGCTAGCGCTACTGACAGCACCCGCCATGGAAAGGTTTCCGGCCGCTGCTCCGCCCACAGCTCACTCATGGGGCGACCGCTGGCGTAGAACACTTCCAGCGCACGCATCAGCCGCTGAGGGTCATTCGGATGGATACGCGCCGCAGAGGGCGGATCGACCTCTGCAAGGGTGCGATGCAGCCCAATCAAGCCCTCCTGCTGCCGCTGGTTCTCCAGATGCTCACGGATGGCGGCGTCCGCTGCAGGCAAATTGGCCACTCCTTCCACCAAGCGCTTGTAGTAAAGCATCGTGCCGCCCACCAGCAGCGGCACTTGCCCCGCCGCGCTGATTTGACGCATCTCCCGCAGGGCATCTTCGCGAAAGTCGGCCGCTGAGTAGGGGTCGGCGGGATCGCGAATATCGATCAAACGGTGGGGTGCCCGCGCCAGCTCGGCCGCACTGGGCTTGGCGCTGCCCACGTCCATGCCTTGATACACCATCGCGGAATCCACGCTGATCAGCTCATGGCCTAGCCGTTCGTGAAGCGCTATCGCGGCATCGGTTTTCCCAGCGGCCGTAGGCCCCATCAAAAATATCGCCCAGGGGCGTGTATCAGCCATCTGCTAGCCGCACTCCGTTGGTTGTCTTCATCGTCACTGGCCGCGCAGAAATAGACGGTCGAGCGCTTTCATGCTCATTTGCGTCCAGGTGGGACGGCCATGATTACACTGGTCGCTACGCTCGGTGCGCTCCATGTCTCGCAGCAGTGCATTCATCTCATCCAGCGTTAAGCGTCGATTGGCCCGCACGCTACCATGGCATGCCATGGTAGACAGCAGCTCATGAATGCGCGCCTCGACTTGATGCGTGCGGCCGTAGCGGGACAACTCTTCGAGCATTTCACGCACCAGCGCTTCGGGGTCGGCTTGGGCCAGCAGCGCAGGCAGCTGGCGAACCAGCAGCGTCTCGGGGCCCGCCACATCCAATTCGACCCCCAGCTGGGCAATGGCGTCACGCTCGCTCTCTGCCGTGGCGACTTCGCTACGACTGGCTGCCAGCGAGACGGGCACTAGCAAGGGTTGCGTATCGATCCCTTTTGCTGCCGCCAGCTGGTTTTTCATACGCTCATAAACGATCCGCTCATGGGCGGCGTGCATATCCACCAGCACGAGCCCCTGGGCATTCTGCGCCAAAATGTACACGCCATGGAGCTGGCCTAGCGCAAACCCCAGCGGCGGTGCTGACGTGGCGTCATGATCCGGCATGGCCAGGGGGGCTTCGCGTACTTCCGAGGCGACTGGACGTGAGCTTGGCGGGCTTGGTTGCGGCGTTAGCAGCGTCTCTTCGTGATCGGGATGCAGCGCCTGATACCCCTGCATGAAGCGGCGCACCCGCTCAGCGCCGGGATGTCGCTCGGGCGCTTCCGACAAGGCCATACCCTGCTGCTGCCAGCGGGAAGCCTCTGGCGCAGTTGCCACGCTGGAAACGGATTCGCCCTCGCCCGTCGGAGCAGCCTCCTCGTTGGGCTCGCCCTCCTCGGCAGGCCTGGAGGCCGCCAAGCAGTGGTGCAAACTGGAGTACAGGAAGTCATGCACCATGCGCCCATCGCGGAAGCGCACTTCATGTTTAGTGGGGTGAACGTTGACATCCACCACGTCTGGATCGAGCTCCAGATAAAGCACGAACACCGGATGGCGACCGTTGTAGAGCACGTCGCGATACGCCTGACGTACCGCATGCGCAACGAGGCGATCACGCACCACGCGGCCATTGACGAAGAAATACTGCTGGTCTGCTTGAGAGCGGGAGTGGGTCGGCAGCCCTACCCAGCCGCTCAGACGCAAGCCGCCTGCCTCACGTTCGATATAGCGGGCGTGTTCGATAAAATTCTTGCCCAACAGCGACGCAATTCGTCGCTCACGGGAGGCGGGCGAATTGCCCTGAGGCAGCTGATGCACCACCTTCTGGTTGTGCTTCAATACCCAGGCAATGTCATAACGCGACAGCGCCTGACGACGAAAAGCCTCTTCTACATGAGCAAATTCGGTCTTTTCGGTGCGTAAGAACTTACGCCGCGCGGGCGTATTGAAGAACAGGTCGCGCACCGAGACACTAGTGCCCCGTGGGTGCGGCGCGGGCGTTACCCGCGCTTCCATACCTCGCCCCTCGGCCACGACGCGCCATCCCTGACGGGGGTCTTCCTCCGCGTTGGACACCAGCTCCAAACGCGATACGGAGCTGATCGAGGCCAACGCTTCGCCGCGAAAGCCCAGCGAACTGACCCCCTCCAGGTCCTCGAGACTGCTGATCTTACTAGTGGCATGACGTGCCAGCGCCAACGGGAGATCCTCCTCGCCGATGCCAATACCGTCATCACGTACTTTGATCAGCCGAGCACCGCCCTGCTCGATCTCCACTTCGATACGCTGACTGCCCGCATCGATGGCGTTCTCGATCAGCTCTTTCGTGACTGACGAGGGGCGCTCGACCACCTCACCCGCCGCAATCTGGTTAGCTAGGCGGGGGTCGAGCACATGGATACGGCCAGACAGCGAGTTCAATTCAGTCAACCAACACCTCAGAAGCTCATCATCTAAGCGGTCTATTAAAAAACGCGCGTCAAAAACTAGGAACTAGGAATACGCAGCACTTGGCCCACCCGGATCACGTCACCATTCAAATCGTTGGCCTGCTTCAACTGATTCACTGGAACACCGTGGCGAACGGCAATCGACGAGAGCGTATCCCCCGATTGGATGCGATATTCGTCGCCAGTGGGGCTACGCTGGTGATCACGCTGCCACGCCAATAGGCTCGCGGGCGGGGGGTTACGCTGAAAATGATCGCGCAACCCGCTGAAAATGGCCGTCGATAGCCCCTGCTGATGCACCGGGTCACGCAGGCGGCGCTCTTCGTCCGGATTGGAGATAAACCCCACCTCAATCAGCAGCGATGGAATATCAGGCGATTTCAGAACCATGAAGCCCGCCTGCTCGACCCGCGACTTATGCAGCCGATTCACTCGACCAAGCTGCTCGAGCACCTGCCCGCCGATCGACAGCGAGTCGTTGAGCGTGGCGGTCATGGTGAGGTCCAACAGCACGCCGCGCAGCACTTGGTCTTTATCCCGCAGCGATAGACTGCCATCGACCCCACCGATCAAATCCGAGCGATTCTCACTATCTGCGAGCCACTGCGCCGTTTCTGACGTCGCCCCACGCTGGGAAAGGGCATACACGGAGCTGCCCTGCGGGCGTGGGCTGGTGAAGGCATCGGCGTGAATCGAGACAAAGAAGTCGGCCTTCTGCTCTCGGGCCAGCTGTGTGCGCTGACGCAGACCCAAGTAGTAGTCGCCATCGCGGATCAGCACGGCTTTAAACCCCCGGGTACGATTGACATCGGAGGCAAGCCGTCTGGCGATCTCCAACACGACGTCCTTTTCGCGGGTGCCTGCAGGGCCAATGGCGCCTGGGTCTTCGCCACCGTGACCGGCATCGATGGCGATGATGATATCCCGCTGCGGATGCGGCTGGGCAGGCTGCACTTCGGTGGGCGGCTGGTCTGGCGCGGCGGGGGGCACCGCAGCGTCGGCTCCAGGCAGCTGAGCCTGAGCCGAGCGCTGCGCCACCATCTCCTGATCACGAATCATCGCTTCGATGGGGTCGATGGGATTTTCCACCGCGCTTTCGCCGGGGTACTCCAGATCGACCACCAGACGATGGCCATACTGATCGTTGGGCGGCAGCGTAAAGTGGCGCGGCTCGATCTCGCGGTTCAGCTCCAGCACCACGCGCAGTCCGTTGCCGTCACGCACGCCCGTGCGCACGGCAGCAATCGCACTTCCCTCCAGCGGTAGGGTCGAGACGTCGGTATTGAGCTGGCTGTCGTCCAGATCGATCACCAGGCGCGACGGATTCTCCAACGAGAACACATTGGCCTGAGTAGCCGCTGTCAAGTCGAAGACCAAACGCGCGTGATCCGGAGCAGCCCAGAGCCGCATACTGTCGACGTTGGCGGCCTGCACGCCAGAGACACCGGTCAACAGCATGGCGCAACCAAACGCGCACTGGCCAAGGAGACGACGGAGGGGTTGTTTCATTTCCATTGAATGACACCACCCTCCTGCGGGTGACCGGTGGTTTGCGCGTTCAGTTGCCCCAAAACGTGCTGACCGAGCGCACTCTCGGCCGTCAACAGCGCCATTCGCCCTGGATCCGCAACGCGGAGCTGGATACGCACATCCGGCGCAGGCAGCCAGCCGTCGCCTCTACTGGGCCACTCGATGAGGCAAAGAGCATCGTCGGCTAGTACATCGCGCCCGCCCATGAATTCCAGCTCTTCCGGGTCTGCCAAACGGTATAAATCCAGATGATAGAGGCGCTGATCACCCAGTTCATAAGGCTCCACCAGGGTATAGGTCGGACTTTTCACGGCGCCTTGATAACCGTACGCCCTCAAAATGCCGCGCGTCAGGGTGGTCTTGCCCGCCCCCAAATCGCCCTCTAAATATACGCGCCCGCGACCGGTTAGCGCTTTGCCCAGCGCCTCGCCGAAGGCAACGTGGGCCTCTTCATCATTCAATTGCACCTGCATGTTGGCCGCCTTCACGGGTTAATGAGCACTCGTGCATAGGATGCCAGATCACTTGCTAACAGGCCACGCTCTCCACCGGCTTTAGCCGCCTCATCACCTGCCAGCGCATGTAGCATGACGCCCAACCAAGCGCTCTGCTCGAGACTGCCAGTTTGAGCCACCAAAGCGCCCAGCATACCGCTTAGTACGTCGCCCATGCCGCCACTGGCCATGCCCGGATTACCATAGGGGCACACGACCAGCCCACTGGGTCCCGCCACCAAGCTGCCTGCACCTTTTAATATCACGACGCCTCCCCGGGCACGCTGTAGTGCGCGGGCGGCCGACGGACGATCCGACTGAACATCGGCCACGGAACAGCCTAGCAATCTGGCCGCCTCGCCAGGATGGGGGGTCAATACCCAGTCGTCGCGACGCAGCGTAGGCCAGCGGCTGGCCAGCAGATTGAGCGCATCGGCGTCCACCACTAGCGGCGTGTCTGCCTGTAGTGCACTTTGTAGCACCGCCTGCCCCCACGCTTCTTGCCCAAGTCCTGGCCCCACCACGAGCACGTCTGCGGTAGAAGGCAGTTCGGCCGCGTCGGCTCCGCTACGCACCGCGCGCGCCATGACTTCCGGGCAACGCACGAGGCTTGCGGTAACGTGTTCTTGAGCAGTGGCGAGGGTGACCTTGCCCGCTCCTAGTCGCGCAGCCGCTTGCGAGGCCAACAGCGCCGCCCCACCAAAGCCCGGCGCGCCTCCCATCACCAAGACGTGCCCCAAGCTTCCCTTGTGGCTAGTACGCGAACGGGGCGGAAAGGCCTCTCCCAGCAGCGTCTCATCCAGGCGCCATGCAGTGGGTGGAATATCGAAGAACGCCTGCGCCTTGACGCCCAACGGGCGAAAATCGATCTCACCGGTGTAGGCCGGTGCTTCCCCAGTGTGCAGGCCAATTTTGTCACCAATGAACGTGACCGTGCAGGCGGCTTCGACCGCCGTGCCTAGCCTCGCCCCGGTATCTGCCGAAATCCCCGACGGAATATCCAGCGCCAGCACGGGCTGAGACGCCGCATTCATGGCGTGGATGGCCTGCTTAGCGCGACCCTCGACGTCGCCTGCCAGCCCGATGCCTAGCAGGGCATCGACGATGACCTCACCGGCGAGCGTCGTACTGGGCTGCCACTCCTCAAACCCGACCCCCGCTGCCGTTGCCAGTTCGGCAGCCCGGGCAACGTCGCCGGTCAGCGCGTCTAGTGGTGTCAGGGAAAGTCGCTGCACTTTGAGCCCCGACTGCATGGCCAGCGCCGCCAGCACATGACCGTCGCCGCCATTGTTGCCGCTGCCGCACACGACGGTCACGCTGCGCGCTTGAGGCCAGCGGGAACGAAAGCTGTGCCAGGCGCTGGAGGCCGCCCGCTGCATCAAGGCAAAGCTTTCGATACCACCGGCAATGGTGCGCCGATCCAGCTCGCGCACTTGCGATGCCTTATAGAGAGGACGTAGCGAAGAGGTACTCAACGTAGACACGGTGTCTCCTTGATAGGGTGCTAAATCAACGCTCAGGTGCCGCCCGATCACGCAACGGCGTGCTCGGCATGTCGTGCCAGCGGCTAATGCGTTAGCATAGCGCGCTTAACGCCTCACCGTTGACTGACCATGCCAAGTTCCACCACTTTTTCACCGTCTCACGAACCCATCTCCCGCGAGTCTCTGCATCAGCTTGCCGAGCAGATCAAGCAGTGGGGTCGCGAGCTGGGCTTTCAGCAGGTCGGCATCACCGACACGGACTTAGCGGCTCATGAGGCCCATCTGAACCGCTGGCTGGATAAAGGCTACCACGGCGAGATGGGCTTTATGGCGAAGCACGGCACCAAACGCACGCGACCTGACGAACTGGAACCCGGCACTCGCCGGGTCATCAGCGTGCGCATGGATTATCTGCCCGCCGAAGTAGAGAGTGCCAAGGTGCTGGGCCAACCCAGCCGTGCCTACGTCTCCCGCTACGCGCTGGGCCGGGACTATCATAAGCTGATGCGCAAACGCTTGGCACAGTTGGCAAAGCACATCGAGCAAGCAGTAGGAAAATTTGGTTTCCGCGCCTTTGTCGACTCTGCGCCGGTGATGGAGCGGGCACTTGCCCAAAAGGCAGGCTTAGGATGGTTCGGTAAAAACGCCATGCTGTTGAACCCCAAAGCGGGCTCGCTGTTCTTTCTGGGAGAGCTGTATACCGACCTCCCGCTGCCCGTCGATGCACCTTTCGAACAGGAGCATTGCGGTAGCTGTAGCGCCTGTCGCACCGCTTGCCCCACGGGCGCTATCGTAGACGATAAGGTCGTCGATTCGCGCAAGTGCATCTCCTATCTCACCATCGAGCTGCACGGCGCGATTCCCGTAGAGTACCGTCGCGCCATGGGCAATCGCGTGTATGGCTGCGACGATTGTCAGCTCGTTTGCCCGTTCACACGCTTCACAAAAATCACCCAAGAAGAGGACTTCTCCCCGCGCCACGACCTTGACCGCGCATCGCTCATTGCGCTGTTTAGCTGGGGCGAAGAGGAGTTTTTGAACAAAACCGCAGGCAGCCCCATTCGCCGCATTGGCTATGAGCGCTGGCTGCGTAACCTTGCCGTTGGGCTGGGCAATGCCCCGTGGAGTGATGACGTCGAGGCCGCGCTATGGGCACGCCGAGCTTACCCTAGCGCCCTGGTGCGAGAGCACGTTGCCTGGGCGCTCGACGAGCAGCGCCACAAGCGAGATGCGCGTATCGCGACGCGCATCTAAGGGCTACTCTTCTTCGTCGCTCCCTTCTTCGATACGCAAAAACGTGTGGCGGTAGTGGGCAAGCTCCGCAATCGACTCCTTGATATCATCCATCGCCAAGTGGGCATTCTGCTTTTTGAAGCCCACCAGCGCACCGGGGTTCCAGCGCTTCGCCAACTCTTTGACGGTCGAGACATCCAAGTTGCGATAGTGAAAGAACGCCCACAAGTCGGGCATTTCCCGCTCCAAGAAGCGGCGGTCTTGATGAATACTGTTGCCGCACATCGGCGAGGAGCCCGCCACCACGTACTGGCGTAAAAAATCGAGAGTTTGGCGCTCGGCTTCTTGCGTCTCGATGGTGCTTGCCTTCACCCGCGCCACTAGACCAGATTCACCGTGGGTTTTCTGGTTCCAATCGTCCATTCCGGCCAAGAGGCTGTCGGGCTGTTTGACGGCAATCACGGGGCCTTCTGCCACGACATTCAACTGAGCATCGGTGATGAGTGTCGCCACCTCGATAATGCGCTCTTTGTCCGGTTCAAGACCGGTCATTTCCAAATCAATCCACACCAATAGGTCGCTACGCGGTGCGCCGTTTTGCTCGCTCATTGCATTCATTCCTTGGTCAGGGTCGCCCTTGTATCGGCGCATCAAACAAAAGTGTCGCTTATATTGCGCTAACCCGCACCCCACACAGGACAGTGGGCCGTCCAGGTGGGTACAATGCCCTCTATTGTAACGATCATCAGGTGGTCATGAGCAAACGTAAATTAAGCCGTCAGCAGCAGTGGCGAGTCGAGAAGATACAAGCCGAACGCGCCCAGCGTGCCGAAAAACGCGATGCCAAAGATGCCGAAAAGCTCTCTGCAGGCGAATACGGCCCCGAACAGCCAGGGCGAGTGATGGCCCACTTTGGCCGTACGCTGGAAGTGCGTGACGCCGACGGCACACCTATACGCTGCCACCTGCGCGCCAACCTAGATGGCTTGGTAACCGGCGACCGAGTGATCTGGCGGGCAGGCCAGGATGGCTCTGGCGTGGTGGTTGCCCGTGAAGAGCGCGACAGTATTTTGAAGCGCCCTGACCCACGCGGCCAGCTTAAGCCGGTAGCCGCCAATATCGACCAGCTGCTGATTGTATTCGCCGTCGAGCCTGCGCCTCATCCCAACCTGATCGACCGCTACCTCGTCGCCGCTGAAGCCACCGGCATCACGCCGGTACTGGTGCTCAACAAGACGGATCTGCTACCTGACGATGGAGGCGAGCTAGGGCAGTTACTAGAGCGCTATCGCGCTCTGGGTTACCCGGTGGTGCGCACCACCACCGCCAACCCCGAGGGGTTGGACACCCTGCGCCTGCAGCTCGAGGGGCGCACGTCCGTCTTCGTCGGCCAGAGTGGCGTGGGAAAATCATCGCTCATAGACCTGCTGCTGCCCGACGAAACCCTGCGTATTGGCGCGCTATCGGAAGATTCGCGTAAAGGCACGCACACGACGACCACCGCACGTCTCTATGCCATGCGCAGCGACGAAGTCAGCAATGGCGAACTGATCGACTCGCCTGGCATCCGTGAGTTTGGCCTGATCCATCTGGACGAGCAGGAAGTGACCGACGGCTTCATCGAGTTCCACCCCTATTTGGGCCTTTGCCGGTTCCGTGACTGCCGCCACCGCAATGAGCCGGGCTGCGCTTTACTGGACGCCGTCGAGGCAGGCAAGATTCATCCAGAGCGTTTTGCCAGCTATCGACGTATTCTCGATAGCTTGAATCCCCAGTGACAAACCCGCAATGATCGGCGTGACATCGCCGTTACCTCGTTGCGGTTGTCTTATTATCAAGGACAGGGAGCCGGATATGAGCACCGCCAGCCACTCATCAGAACACAATCTATTGCCACTCATCGTCGAGCCTGAACAGCTGCAAGAGCACTTGCAGGCACCTGAACTGCTGATTATCGATGTGCCCGCCAATGGCGACAGCTACCGTCAGGGTCACGTTCCTGGCGCCATTTATCTGGATTTTCGCTACTTGATGCGCGGCGAAGGCCCGGTGCCTAATGACGTACCGTCGGTAGAGTTTCTGTCTCGATTATTCAGCGCGCTGGGCTTGACCCGCGACACACACGTGGTGGCCTACGACGACGAAGGCGGCGGCTGGGCAGCTCGCCTGCTCTGGACGCTGGAGCTGATCGGCCACACCCGCTACTCCTATCTGAATGGCGGCATTCACGCTTGGCGCGACGCCGGTCTGGAAGAGAGCACCGAACTCACCGCGCCAACCCCCAGCGAATACCACGCCGAGATTCTTAACCCCAGTGCCGCCATCACTTGTGATGAGATCAAAGATAAGCTCGGCAACAAACAGTTTGCCATCTGGGACGCTCGCTCCAAAGCGGAGTACGACGGCGAACGCGGCAACAATAAACACCTGGGACACATCCCCGGTGCGGTGAACATGGATTGGCTAGACGCCATGGATCGCAGCCGCGCGCTGAGAATCCGCGACTACGCCGAGCTCATGACCGAACTTAATGCCCTAGGGCTCACCCCCGACATGGAAATTGCCACCCACTGCCAAAGCCACCACCGCAGCAGCTTTACCTGGTTGGTAGGCAAAGCGCTAGGCTTCACTATGCGCGGCTACGCGGGTTCCTGGGGTGAGTGGGGCAACCGCGACGATACACCCATCGAGAAATGAAGATATTACCGTGACCCTTTCCCAAAAAGCCTTTTCGCTGCTCCAATACCCGCTGCCTCAGCACGCGCTGTCGCGCCTAACGGGTAAGTTCGCCCAGTGCGATAATCCCTGGGTGAAAAACACCCTCATCAAGGCATTCATCAAGCGCTTCAACGTGGACATGAGCCAGGCGCTAGAGCCAGACCCGACGGTCTATCCCACGTTCAACGACTTCTTTACTCGGGCGCTAAAAGCCGATGCGCGCCCACTGGGCGAAGGAGTGTTGAGCCCTGCCGATGGCACGCTCTCACAGTTTGGCCGCCTCACTACGGCGGGCACACTGGTACAGGCCAAGGGACATACGTTTTCCGCTCAAACGCTGTTAGGCGGCGACAAAGCGTTGGCTGAGGAGTTTTTGAACGGTAGTTTCGCGACGGTTTATCTCTCGCCAAGAGATTACCACCGTGTGCATATGCCGGTGACCGGTACGCTGAGAGAGATGATCTACGTGCCAGGGCGGCTCTTTTCGGTCAACCAAGCCACCGCCAACTATGTGCCCGGTTTGTTCGCGCGCAACGAGCGCTTGGTCTGTATCTTCGACACCGAACACGGCCCCATGGCGATGGTACTGGTCGGCGCCATGATTGTAGCCGCCATCGAAACCGTCTGGTCTGGGCAGGTAACACCGCTATCGGGCCACCCTCAGCGTATGCGCTTCGGGCAGCCGATCGTGCTGGAGAAAGGTGCAGAGATGGGCCGTTTCAAACTCGGCTCCACCGTCGTGATGTGCTTCGCTAACCCCGTGGCGTTTGGCCATCATGCGCTCGGGGCGACAGTGCAAATGGGGCAGAGCCTCGCTACCCCAACGCCCTAAGGCAAGCTGGCCGCGTTCGTTAGCAGTTAGCCGTCGAAAACGCCAAGACCTCTTCCAGGCGCGCTTTACCCAGCGCTAATTGGATCAAACGATCCAGCCCTAGCGCCACGCCGGAAGAGGCTGGCAGCCCCTGCTCGAGCGCTGCCAGCAGATGAACATCGACATCCACCTCAGGGAGCCCCAACCGGCGACGCTCGGCATTATCGGCGTCGAAACGCTGGCGCTGCTCCTCGGCATCGGTCAGCTCGTTGTAGCCGTTGGCGAGCTCGATGCCGTTCAGATATAGCTCAAAGCGTGACGCCACCCATTCGCCGTCGGCATCCTGATGGCGTCGCGCCAGCGCCGCTTGGCTCGCTGGGTAGTCGACGACCACGCTAAGCTCCTGCTGCCCTAGCGTGGGCTCGATGACCATGCCCATCAGCAGATCCAAACAGGTATCTCGCCTTTCCTCGGCCAGCGCGTGGGCCGACATATTGCCTCGCTGCGCCGCTAGCGTTCTCAACGTGTCCAGCGACGTGGTGAACGGGTCCACTTCCAAGTGGCGATGAAAGAGCTCCCGATAGCGGTAGTGCACTACCGGGCCCGGTGGCTGCGGCAATACGTGCGCCACCAGCGCCGTTGTCTCCTCTATCAACTGCGCCAGCGTGAAACCAGGGCGGTACCACTCCAGCATGGTGAACTCGATATTGTGCCGCGCGCCCACTTCGCCATCACGAAAGCTTTTTGCCAGCTGAAAAATGGGACCGCTGTCCGCCGCCAGCAGTCGCTTCATATGAAACTCAGGCGAGGTTTGCAGCCATAGTTTGCGCTGACCTTTATCGGTGCGGGCAAGCGTCGCTAACGACACCAAATGCACGTCGGTACTGCCTCCTTGGCCGAGCACTGGCGTCTCCACTTCCCATATGTCCCGCGCGGCAAAAAAAGCGCGCACCGTGGCGATCAAGCGGGCGCGCTCGCGCAGGGTGCCCACCGTTGCCGTTGGCTGCCAGTTCAGTGTCATTCCCTTCTCCCTAACGACATAAAGCCACGCAACAGTATCGCGTGGCTTTATGAATGAAATGCTTAAGCGACTGGATCGGTCGCTTTTATCATCGCGCGATTAAGCGCGTGATACGTACTCACCAGAACGGGTGTCGATTTTCAGCACTTCACCCTGGTTGATGAACAGCGGTACGCGAACCACGGCACCCGAAGAGAGCGTGGCAGGCTTGGAGCCGCCCTGCGCCGTGTCGCCCTTCAAACCGGGGTCGGTTTCGACCACTTCCAACTCGATGAAGTTGGGCGGCGTGACCGAGATCGCCTTGTCGTTCCAAAGCGTCAGCGTATACGGCACCTGTTCTTTGAGCCATTTTTCGGTGTCACCGAGAGCCTTTTTCTCTACCGCATACTGCTCGAAAGAGCCGTCGGTCTTCATGAAGTGCCACATATCACCGTCGGTGTAGAGGTACTCCATCTCGAGGTCCATGACGTCAGCGCCTTCCAAAGAGTCACCCGACTTGAACGTGCGCTCACCCACACGACCAGTCATCAGGTTACGCAGCTTGACGCGGTTGAACGCCTGGCCCTTGCCCGGCTTCACCAGCTCGTTCTCGACGATCGAACAAGGATCGCCGTCGAGCATTACTTTTAAACCTGCTTTGAATTCGTTGGTAGAATAGTTCGCCATAATGCCTCTCAATGGTCTGTTTCAATCGTCTATTTCAGTATGGGCCGTGAGACACCCTACTCGCCCATCACGCTGCCAATCGCAGCGTCGTCGCTAAGTGCGCGCATGATAACCCGAAGGAGGGCTTTTTGCAGGAGAACATCATTATCGCTGCTCAGCAGGCCGCTGCCCAGACTCAGAGCGCCTGGCAGCGCCAGCTTTCCCAAGCCGTTCGCGACCCCGCCGTACTCTGCCAACGCCTGGGGTTGAGCCAAGCGTGGCTGGCGGGCGCGCAGGCCGGGCATGGGCTCTTCGAGATTTGCGTCCCTGACGCTTATCTGGCGCGCATTGTACCAAACGACCCCAATGATCCACTGCTACGCCAAATCTTACCAACGGGTGACGAAGCCGCCGCGCCGCCTGGCTACGTGACCGACCCGCTAGAAGAGGCCGACCATCGCCCTGTCAAAGGACTGATCCATAAGTATGCGAATCGTGTACTCCTGATTGCCAGCCCAGCCTGCGCGATCAACTGCCGCTACTGTTTTCGCCGCCACTTTCCTTATCACGAGAACTCCCCTTCACGCGCTCAGTGGCAGGAAGCGCTGGACTACCTGCGTGCCGACACCACGATTCACGAGGCGATCCTATCCGGAGGCGACCCCCTTGCCGCCAGCGACCGGCAGTTGGCGTGGCTGGTCAAACAGTTAGAAAGCATTCCTCACCTGAAACGGTTGCGTATTCATACTCGCTTGCCCGTGGTCATTCCCGACCGCGTGGATGAAAGTTTGCTTGGCTGGCTGGGTAGCACCCGCTTACAAAAAGTCGTCGTTCTGCATATCAACCACGCCAACGAGATCGACCAAGCCGTGTTGGATGCCTGCACGCGCTTGAAACAGGCAGGCGTCACGCTGCTAAACCAGAGCGTTCTATTACGGGGCATCAACGACAGCGTCCCCACCCTCGCGGTCCTCTCGGAACGGCTGTTTGAAGCAGGCGTGCTGCCCTACTACCTGCACGTGCTCGACCCGGTCCAGGGCGCCGCGCACTTTGACGTGCCGGACAGTGAGGCGCAAGCGCTCATACAAGCGCTGCTGGAACACCTGCCCGGCTTTCTCATGCCGAGGCTGGTACGCGAAGTGCCAGGCAAGATGAGCAAAACGCCTTTGTAGCGTTACGCTATGGGTTTGTGTGATTGTGGTGCGTCGCGGTAAATCTGCGCACCACGATAAAGCATCGTGCGAGCACTCAACGTATAGAGAAGCATTAAAAACTTGATAACCCTTTAAAATAAAAAACCTTTTTCGATGGCGGCCAATATTTTGCTGTGTAGTTAAGTGTTACACATGGGGTATTGGCTGCCTTCGCTGCCACACAATCGAGTTTCCAATAGATCGCTAGGGTTCCGACGCCATTAACGATATGCCCCCGATGGACGTGGCTGGACCGAGAGCGATCGACCTTGCAAGCGCAAGGTTACACGGCGGGATAAAAGCCCGGGAGGATAAGGCACAGTGATGCGCCGATGCCCCTGAGTTTTTTCTTAGCCGCTGGAGGCTCTCATGACCCGTTCCAACCGCTCTGCCCTCAAAAGCCTGTCCCTCGCTCCGCTGACCGCGGCGCTACTAGCATCATCCTTGACGATCACACCTACCCAAGCGCAAGAACGCAGCGACTTCAGCGTCTGCTGGTCGATTTATGCTGGCTGGATGCCCTGGGCCTATGCCGATGTAGAAGGCGTGGTCGATAAGTGGGCCGACGAATACGGCATTAGTATCGATGTCGTGCAGGTGAATGATTATGTGGAATCCATCAATCAGTTCACTTCTGGCAACGTCGATGGGTGTGCCATGACCAACATGGATGCTCTAACGATTCCAGCGGCCAGCGGCGTCGACTCCACCGCACTGATTATCAACGATTACTCCAACGGCAATGATGGCATCGTGCTGAAAGGCAGCGATAACCTAGCCGATATTGCGGGCCGTCAGGTCAATCTCGTTCAATTCAGCGTCTCTCACTACTTTCTGGCCCGTGCTCTCGAAAGTGTTGGCTTGACTGAACGCGATATCGAAACGGTGAATACGTCCGATGCGGATATCGTCGGCCTGTTCGCGAGCGACACCACAGAAGCCGTCGCTGCCTGGAACCCCCAGTTAGGTGCCATCAAGGATATGGCGGATAGCAACGTGGTGTACACCTCGGCTGAGATCCCCGGCGAGATACTCGACATGATGGTCGTGAATACGCAAACCTTGGCGGATAACCCGGCACTGGGTCATGCCCTGGTAGGCGCTTGGTATGAAGTGATGGGACTCATCGAGGCAGATGATGAAAATGCGCTTGGCATCATGGCAGATGCCGCTGGCACTGATATTGACGGCTATCGTCAGCAACTTGCCGCCACCTACCTCTACACCGACCCCGCCGAAGCCATCGCGCTCATGGAAAGCCCGGAGCTACTCGACACCATGCAGCGAGTGGCTGAATTCAGCTTCCAGCACGGCCTACTAGGCGACATGGCACCAAACGCAGAAGTCGTCGGCATTGAGACACCCAGTGGCGTCTTCGGAGACGAGAGCAACGTGCAACTGCGCTTCGACCCCAGCTTTACCCAAGCTTACCTCGACGCTCAGTAACTAGCGCCATGGGAGTAGCCACGGCTGCTCCCTCTGCTTTTATCTTCGATGGACATCCGCCATGAAGCGACTCATTAATCTAGCCCCATCCCGAGGGAGCAGATGGCTGCTGGGACTGTTGCCTTTCCTGTTATTGGTCATGGTTTACCTGAGCCTTTCCAATGCCCGACTGGCCGAGAACCCTAATGATCGGCTACTGCCCACTCCGGCCACCATGGCAAGCTCGTTTTATCATTTGGCCACCGCAGAAAACGTACGCACAGGCCAAATCGTTCTATGGACAGACACTTTCGCCAGCTTGGAGCGAATTCTCATTGGCGTGGCGATCAGCGCTTTCATCGGCCTCGTAGTGGGTATTTTAAACGGCGGCATTCCGCTCATCCGCGCCAAACTCTCACCGCTGGTCACCGTCGCGTCGCTTATCCCTCCGATGGCGATACTTCCGATTCTCTTCATCGCCTTTGGCACCGGTGAGGCCGCCAAGATCGCGTTGATCGTGATCGGGGTGACGCCGTTTCTGATTCGCGACCTGCAAGGCCACGCGCTGCGGCTTCCCGATGAACAGCTGATCAAAGCACAAACCCTGGGGGCCAGCTCCTGGCAGGTACTGCTGCGGGTGTTACTGCCTCAACTCACGCCGCGGCTACTGAATGCCACTCGCTTGGCACTCGGCAGCGCCTGGCTGTTTTTAATAGCTGCTGAAGCAATTGCCGCCCAAGAGGGGCTTGGTTACCGCATTTTTCTGGTTCGCCGCTACCTGTCGATGGACGTGATTCTGCCCTACGTGGCGTGGATTACGCTGCTGGCGTTCCTTCTTGACCAGATTCTCGCCTGGACATCGCGCCTTGCCTTTCCCTGGTACCACTCGGGCGAAGGAGACAAATCATGAGCCTACTGTCCGCCAAACGCCTAGAAAAGCACTACGGCCATCACGTCGTACTTGAAAATCTTAATTTCAGCGTCGAGCAAGGAGAATTTGTCACGCTGGTAGGCGCCTCTGGCTGCGGTAAAACCACGTTTTTAAAGATGCTGCTAGGCACCGAAGCCATTTCAAAAGGCAACCTTCTATTAGATGGCAAGCCCATTCCTAACGAACCCGGCCCAGACCGTGGCGTGGTGTTTCAGAAGTATTCCGTCTTCCCACACCTGACCGTGCTGGGCAACGTGATGATTGCCGATGAGCTGCATAGTGCCAAGCTGCTTGGAAAAAGTTTTGGCACTGCCAAACGTAGCGCCATTGAAAAAGCCAAAGCACGTATTGAAGAAGTGGGCCTAAGTCACGCGCTTAATAAGTATCCCCATGAGCTGTCCGGCGGCATGCAGCAACGTCTAGCCATCGCCCAGGCGCTCATGATGCGGCCACGCATGCTGTTGCTGGATGAGCCATTTGGTGCCCTGGACCCCGGCATTCGCCAGGACATGCACGAATTGATCACGCGACTTTGGCAAGAGCAGAAGCTCACCATCTTCATGATCACCCACGACCTAAAAGAGGCCTTTGAGCTGGGCACACGTCTATGGGTATTCGACAAAACCCGCCAAGACCCTCAAGCCCCAGAAGCCTATGGCGCCACCATTACCTACGATCTGCCCATTTCGAGAGACCGTCCAGCGACAGCCTTGACGGAAGCACTTCATCAGGGCGGTTTGAAAACCCACACTCAGGAGACGCTGCTATGACGAGCGCTGCCATGAATAGCGAACCGTACTACACCACCCATTTACCCGGCGGGCACCACTGGTCCCTTCGCCTACGTCGCGGCGCGACGCTAACCCTGACCGCCGAGCAAGCTGACACCAACGTAGGGCTACTCTGCTACAACCCAGAAAACCTGCTGGAGCGCTTAAACCTGCCGGACACCTTGAAGTGCCAGCACACGTTCAAACTGACCCAAGGCCACTGCCTTTACTCGGACATGGGCCGCATCTTTGCCTCGATCACGCATGATGATCTTGGCTGGCACGACAGCGTTGGCGGCAACCTGCTGCCCCAACACCTGCTGGCCAAAGGCTGGCAGCCAGTGAGCTACCAGCAGGCCCACAATGACTGGACGCGCACCGGCTTCGACGCCTTCCTGGTCGAACTCGCCAAGTATGGGCTTGGCCGCCGAGACATGGCTGCCAATCTCAACCTGTTCTCTCGCGTCGAGAGCGATGACGAAGGCAAGCTGCACTATGTCAGCAACCACTGCCAGCCGGGCAACAGCGTCACGCTGCGCTTCGAGATGGATACCCTCGTGTTGTTGCATACCTGCCCTCACCCGCTGGACCCTGCCACTGACTACCCGCGCCGTGGCGTCGATATCGCGTTAGGTACGGCTGAGCCACCAACAGAGGACGATCCTTGCTACTGCTCACGGCCAGAAAACGCCCGTGGCTTTGCCAATAACCGCCTATACCACCTCGGCCTTTAAGGGGAAAACCATGATTATCGAGAGTACCTTACGCCCCGAAAACGCGCTTAGCCGCACTACCGTTAATGCGGGCGATCACTATATTGGCACCTTGAAGCAGGGCCAAACCTTGCGGATTTTAGACCTGGAAGGCAACCAAGCGGCTGACACGCTGTTCTTCAGCGCCGACGACACCGCCGAGCGCTACAGCGCCATGGATACCGTTCGCGAACAGGGAGCGGTCTATCTCACGGCGGGCTCAAAGCTGATCTCCAGCGAAGGCCGCACGATGCTTACCCTCACCGCCGACACCTGCGGCCGCCACGATACCCTAGGCGGTGCCTGCGCCAGCGAAAGCAACACCGTGCGCTACGACCTGGAAAAGCGCCACATGCACTCCTGCCGGGATAACTGGATGCAGGCCATCGCCAACCACCCAGAGTATGGCCTGAGCAAGCGGGATATCACCCACAACATCAACTTCTTCATGAACGTACCGGTGACCGCTGACGGCGGGCTGACGTTTGAAGACGGTATTTCCGCGCCGGGCAAGTATGTGGAAATGGTCGCTGAAATAGATGTCATCGTGCTGATCTCCAACTGCCCTCAGCTCAACAACCCCTGCAACGGCTACAACCCCACGCCCATCGAGCTACTGATTTGGGGTTAAGTAATTCGCCCTAGGGACGACCCTAGAAGGCCAAACAACCTGCGGGACGACCCGCCTTTGTTTGCAGGCAGTGCCATGTCCATCCATAAAACGTTTAGCAAAGTCCTGATTGCCAATCGCGGCGCGATTGCCGCCCGTATTCTACGCACGCTTAAAGCTTTAGGCGTGGGAAGCGTGGTGGTGTACGCCGATGCCGACCGCGACGCCCCTTATGTGCATCAAGCCGATGAGGCCTACTCACTCGGTGAGGGGGCGGCCAGCGATACCTACCTGAACATCGGCAAGCTGATCGCTATCGCCCAACAAAGCGGCGCCCAGGCCATCCATCCCGGCTACGGTTTTCTTTCGGAAAATACGCGCTTTATTACCGCCTGCGATGCCGCCGGACTCGTCTTTCTAGGCCCCACTGCCGAGCAGATACAGCAGTTTGGCCTCAAGCACGAAGCTCGCGCACTCGCCGAAAAGGCAGGCGTACCGCTGGTGCCAGGTTCAAAGTTGCTGGAGACCCTCGAAGAGGCCCAACAGGCCGCCGAACGAATCGGCTACCCGGTCATGCTGAAATCCACTGCGGGTGGCGGTGGCATCGGCATGCAGGTCTGCCACTCTCAGACGGAGCTGGCACGCGCCTTTGAGTCAGTGAAAGGCCTTGGCGAGCGCAACTTTGGCGATGGCGGTGTCTTCCTGGAAGCCTATATCGCACGTGCCCGCCATCTGGAAGTACAGCTGTTTGGCGATGGCCAGGGCAATGTTATCGCCCTCGGTGAACGCGACTGCTCTACCCAGCGCCGCCATCAAAAAGTACTGGAAGAGTGCCCGGCCCCGAATCTCCCCGAAGCCGTGCGCCAATCACTGCACGCCACGGCGGTGCAACTAGGCAAAGCGGTCAACTACCGCAGCGCGGGAACCGTCGAGTTCATTTACGACGCCGAGCGTGAAGCTTTCTATTTTCTGGAGGTTAATACTCGCCTACAGGTGGAGCACGGCGTCACCGAGCTGGTCTACGGCGTCGATATCGTCGAATGGATGGTAAAGCTCGGCGCCGGAGAGCTCCCTCGCCTGGAAACACTTGCCCAGACGCTCTCTCCCACTGGTCACGCCGTACAGGCACGTCTGTACGCCGAAGACCCCGCTCACGATTTTCGCCCCAGCGCCGGGCTACTGACAGAAGTCATCTTTCCTGAAGCCAGCGGCCTGCGCATCGACCACGCCATTGAGGCAGGCCTGGAAGTGTCACCGCTATTTGACCCCATGCTAGCCAAAGTGATGGTCCATGCCGAAAGCCGCGAGCAGTCGACGGCACAGCTGGCGGATACCCTGGACAACGCCAGTGTGTATGGCATCGCCACCAACCGCAGCTGGCTTGCCCACGTGCTGCGTGCCGAGCGCTTTCAGCAGGCGGATATCGACACCCACTGGCTTACCACCCTGGCGTGGGCACCTCCCGCCATGGAAGTGATCGCTCCTGGCACGCTCACCACGATTCAGGACTTTCCCGGTCGCCAGGGTCACTGGGATGTGGGTGTGCCGCCTTCCGGCCCGTTTGATGACTGGTCGTTTCGCCTTGGCAATCGCCTACTCGACAATCCCACGGATGCCGCTGGCCTAGAAATTACCCTCCAGGGCCCCACGCTGCGCTTTCACCGGGCCACACAGGTCGTGCTAGCAGGCGCCAAGTTGCCCGCCTCGCTGGATGGCAACCCCATTAATCACTGGGAAGTCATTGATGTGCCGGCCGGTGCCACGCTTACGTTAGGCAAGGCCACCGCTGGGGCACGCGCTTATCTTCTAGTACGCGGCGGCATTCAATGCCCTCGCTATCTGAGCTCTCGCAGCACCTTTACGTTAGGCCAGTTTGGTGGCCATGGCGGGCGGGCACTGCGCAGCGGCGATATGCTGGAGCTGCCCACGCTGATGCCTGCGCCCTCACACACGCTGGATAGCGCGCTAGCCCCCACCATTGGCAACGATTCCGAAAGCGTGACGGAAATTGCCGTGCTTTATGGCCCCCACGGCGCGCCAGACTTTTTCACCGATAGCGATATCGAACGCCTCTTCGACCACGAGTGGGAAGTGCACTACAACTCCAGCCGCACCGGTGTACGGCTGATTGGCCCACGCCCAGAGTGGGCACGGGCGGATGGCGGTGAAGCAGGACTCCACCCTTCCAACATTCACGATAACGCCTACGCCTTTGGCACTATCGACTTTACCGGCGACATGCCGGTCATTCTTGGCCCGGACGGCCCGTCACTGGGTGGCTTTGTCTGCCCGGCCACCGTGGTGCGCGCTGAACGCTGGAAGCTGGGACAACTCACCGCTGGTGACAAGGTCCGCTTTGTCCCGGTGAGTCTCGCCACCGCCCGCACACTAGAAGAGCGCCAGCTCGCCCAGCTGGAAACCCTCACAGCGAACCCTGTTGAAGATATTCAGCCAGAACGAGACACCCCGATCCTGCGCGACATCCCAGCCGAGCAGGCCGGGGAGCGAATCGTATACCGCCGCGCCGGGGATGATTTCCTGCTCATTGAGTTCGGTGCGATGGAGCTGGATATCGCGCTACGCTTTCGCGTACACGCCTGGATGCTATGGCTGCGTGAACATCCGCTTGCAGGGCTTCGAGAGCTAACGCCCGGTATACGTTCGCTGCAAGTGCATTTCGAACCGCTGGAGCTGAACCTTGACGAGCTGCTTGCCCACCTACAAAAAGCCGAGCAGGCGCTGGTAGATGTTGAATCACTGGAAGTGGAGTCCCGGGTCGTGCATCTACCGCTCTCCTGGGATGACCCCGCCTGCCAGGAAGCTATCGACAAGTATCGGCGCAGCGTACGCCCAGATGCTCCCTGGTGCCCCAGTAATTTAGATTTTATTCGTCGCATCAACGCCCTTGAAAGCGAACAGCAAGTGCGCGATATCGTCTTCAACGCCCGTTATCTGGTGATGGGCTTAGGGGATGTGTATTTGGGAGCGCCCGTCGCGACACCCCTCGACCCGCGCCAACGCTTGGTCACCACCAAATACAACCCCGCCCGTACCTGGACGGCGGAAAACTCGGTGGGTATTGGCGGCGCCTACTTATGCGTTTATGGCATGGAAGGCCCCGGCGGCTACCAGTTCGTTGGCCGCACGCTGCAAATGTGGAACCGTTACCGCACCACACAGCACTTCAATAACCCTTGGCTGCTGCGCTTTTTTGATCAACTTCGCTTTTATGAAGTCAGCCACGAAGAGCTACAGCAAATTCGCCGTGACTTTCCCCACGGGCGCTTCGAGCTGCCTATTGAAACGGCCCGCTTCAAACTGGCCGACTACCAAGCCGATATCGATAAAAACGCCGACGCCATCGAGGCATTTCGCACTAAGCGCGAGGCCGCCTTCCAGGCAGAAATGGCAGCCTGGCGCGCCAACGGCCAGTTCACCTTTGAAGACCAAGCACCAGCTAGCGCAGAAGTCGACATCCTGGACGAAAATGAACTGGGTATCGAAAGCCCAGTGACCGGTAGCCTGTGGAAACTGCTGGTCAGGGAGGGGGAGCAGGTAGACGCCGGTCAGCCGGTGGCGCTGGTGGAGTCGATGAAAATGGAGGTAGAGGTCACGGCCCACTGCGCTGGGCGTGTTGCTAGGCTGCCGCTTGCCGAAGGTGCAGCCATTGGACCCGGCCAACCTCTGGTGGTGCTCACCCAAGAAGAGGAGGCTGACGCATGAATACGCCTGCCGCAGACCAACGCTTAGCAGCCTTTCAGGAGATCCCCATTATCGACATTCATCCCCTGCTGCACGGGGATGAACAGGCACGCCGCGAGGTCGCCGCTGAGCTGGGCCGCGCCGCCAGAGACGTGGGCTTTTTCCAAATGGTGGGCCATGGTATTGATGGTTCACTGCGCGAAGGCCTGATTCATCAGGCCAAGCGTTTCTTCGCTCAGTCTGAAGCGATCAAAATGGAGCGCTACATCGGCCTCTACCACCACCATCGCGGCTATGTGCCGCCCGGCGAAGAATCGCCAGACCCAGCCAAGCCCGACATGAAAGAGGCTTTCGACCTCGCTTTCGAGCTACCTAGCGATGACCCGGACGTGATGGCCGGAACGCCGCTGCTCGGCCCTAATCCCTGGCCTGACCTTGATGGTTTCAAGGATCCAGTGGCCGCTTATTACGACGCGGCGTACCACGTCGGGCGCGCACTGATGGGCGGCTTTGCTATGGCGCTGGGGCTGGCTCCCCAGCAACTGCTTCAGCACGTCAATAAGCCGCCCAGTCAGCTGCGCATGATCCATTACCCTTATAACCCTAATGCTGAGGATGCCCAAGGCATTGGCGCCCACACTGACTACGAGTGCTTTACCCTGCTACTGCCTACCGCGCCAGGGCTTGAGGTGATGAATGGGAAAGGCGAGTGGATCGATGTACCTTTCAAGGAGGGCGCGTTGATCGTCAATATTGGCGATATGCTAGAGATCTGGAGCAACGGCGAATTTGTCGCCACGTCTCATCGAGTACGCAAAGTAAAAGAGGAGCGCTACTCGTTCCCGCTGTTTTTCGCCTGTGACTACCACACCGTGGTCGAACCGCTCCCCGAGCTGGTCGCTCGCCACGGAAAAGCCCGGTACTCAGCACTAAAAGCAGGCGACCACCTCTTCGCCCAAACCATCCAAACCTTCCGCTACCTGCGCGAGCGCTTGGCGAAGGGTGAAATTGCGCTCCCCGAAGGGGCCCGGGAAGTGGGTAGTCTGGGACAACATGGTAAGCATAAGGCGCCGGGCAACGAGGAGACGAATCGATGACGATGCCGCTTCCCATCGTACCCGAGCAGTACCCAGGGGGCTGGCAGCGTATGCTCTATGCAGAGCCCCATACACCGCCCTACCGCGTCACTGATACCACCACTCAAGTGGTATGGCTGCAGGGCCACCAGTGGCATGCCGACCTACGTATCCCCACTGACGCACCCAACTTCAGCGGCATCCAAAGCCTTGAAGAGTGCAGCCGATCGCAGCTTGAGTGGCTGGCAAGCCTGACGGCCTTTGCGGGCCTAACCCAGATTGAGGACGGGGTATGCACTTGGCACCGTTTTCAGGATCTCCGCCCCAGTCTGGAAAAAGATGTTGGCCTGCTGCGCTGGCTAAATGATCACACGATTGAAGAGCAGCACCCGGTTGGGCATTACGTCGAGCACTGGCAGCGGTTCACTGCCCCACATGCAAAAGAGACGATTCGCATCGATGCGCTGGGTCGCCTGCGCTGGCTAGCGCTGGGTGATCACGCCATTGCGATTACCCCTCGTCAATCGGCAGCCACTCCCCAGCACCCGTTCACCCTGCCCAGCCATGCCAACACCGACGACCTTCGCTGGCGCGCCAGCCTCTGTTTCGACTACTGCCAACGCCACCATGAAGGCTGGCGAATTGAGCTTTCGACACAGCCCTGGCGACAGGGGCGCTTTATAAACGAAACACGACACTCATCAGCCAACTCTGCGACGATACCACTTTAAAGGAGCCAACCATGGCGCTCTCGATATCACTGGATATTGCAAGCCTCCACGCCGCCTACCAGCAAGGTGACCTAACGCCCACTGCATTAATTGACGAGCTACTCGCACGGGCCGATAGCTACGACAAAGACCCTGCCTGGATAACACGCCTGGACCGTAAACAGCTGGCACCCTATTTACAGCGCCTAGAAGGAGAATCGCCTGAGACGCTACCGCTTTACGGTATTCCTTTTGCCATAAAGGACAACATCGACTTGGCGGGCATCCCTACCACGGCAGGCAGTCCAGCCTATGCGTACACACCGACTGAAAGTGCCTTTGTAGTGCAGCAACTGATCGATGCGGGTGCCATCCCCATGGGAAAAACCAACCTGGATCAGTTTGCGACCGGGTTGGTCGGTGAGCGCGCTTTGAGTGACTACGGTGTTCCTACCAATGCTTTTAACCCCGACTATATTCCCGGGGGTTCCAGCAGCGGCTCGGCGGTGGTCACCGCAGCAGGTATGGTGAGTTTTGCGTTGGGTACCGATACGGCAGGCTCTGGGCGTGTGCCTGCCTGTTTTCATAATATATACGGCGTCAAGCCTAGCCTTGGCCTGCTGAGTACTCGCGGTGTAGTTCCTGCCTGCGCAACGCTCGACACCATTAGCCTGTTTACCTTCATCGCTGACGATGCCGAGAAAGTGCTCAGTATTACCGCTACTTATGATGATCAGTGCGCTTGGTCTCGGGAACACCGCTTCTCCGTGCACGGTAAGCGCTACGGCACAGCGCCCAAGATGTTTCGTTTTGGGGTACCACTCGCATCTCAATGGCAAACCGACGCGGCGTACACCAAGGGGATGCACCAAGCGATTGCCGAGCTGGAAGCTATTGGCGGAATAAAAGTCGAGCTGGACTGTTCGCCTCTGCTATCTGCGGCACGACTACTTTACGAAGGGCCCTGGGTCGCCGAGCGCTACCATGTGATTCATGAGTTGATGGAGAGCCACCCGGAGGCTGTACATCCAGTCACGTTTAAAATTACCCAAGGAGGGTCTACGCCACTGGCCGTGGATGCCTTCGATGCGCGCTATAAGCTTGCGGAGTTCAAGCGCCAAGCCGATGCACTCATCGGCCAGGTGGATGTGATGCTCTCGCCCACGACAGTCATGCACCCCAGCAAGGCAGAAGTGGCAGCAGATCCTATTGGCGTGAACTCGCGTTTAGGCACCTGGACCAATTTTATGAACCTGCTCGACTACAGTGCTCTGGCGGTGCCGATAGGCTTTACCGAGCAAGAACTGCCCGTGGGCGTCACGCTATTTGGGCGGGCATTCGACGACTTAACGCTGCTGTCCCTCGCCCGCGCGTTAGAAACACGCCTCATGCTACCGCTGGGTGCCACCGGTGTTGCCCACCCGGCATTATCCGAGCCCTTCACCATGGCCCAAAATGGCACAATGGAGCTGGTTGTATGCGGTGCGCATCTGCAAGGCTTACCGCTTAACCACCAGCTCACCGAACGCGGCGGCGTACTGGTTAGCACTACCCACAGCGCACCGCGCTATAAGCTATTTGCCTTAGCAGGCGGGCCACCCAAGCGTCCAGCAATGGTGCGGGACACCCACGGCCAGTCAATCGAAGTCGAGGTCTGGCGATTACCGAGCGAGACGCTGGGTAGTTTTTTGGCTGGCATCCCCGCCCCACTAGGCTTAGGTCAGGTAGAGCTTGCCGACGGTAGCTGGAAGTGTGGGTTTATTTGCACCGCAGGTGCGCTCAATGAAAGCGGTAACGCAGAGGATATTACTGAGTTTGGCGGCTGGCGAGAGTGGTTAACACGTCAATCTTAACGCTAACGCAATGGGCCTATGCTGCACATAGGCCCATTGAACCCAGCTACTCCACTGCTCTATGTGGCCACTTCACAGGAGCATGGTGAGCAGCCTTTAAACACAGTCGCGTCAAAGGTACCAATAACCAAAGCAGCGGCGTCAGTAACCAGCGGTAAACGAATCGGGCAATAAACAAGACTGGCAACAGTACAATCAACCAGACAAGAAACTGCCCGAGCCACGTTGGCCAGCCTAGCCAGTGAGATAGATGGGCGCCCAGTGCACTGACCAGGCTGGGGTGGCGAATGACCACATAAGCCGTGCCGACTACCGCTGCAACTTTGGCCATGCGCGGCAGCGTTGCGAAGCGCCCACTCATGGCTACGACCCCTTGACGCACACCCGTGCGAACGGCCTGTGCCTCGACGCCACCCACACGAGCCGTACGAGCGACTCTTCCAGCGCGTAGCACTTTCACGGCACTGGCCATTACCAGCAGATCAACACCCGCCCAGCCCAAATCGCTTGCGCCTATTGCCTCGCCACGCCGCCACTGGCTTTCTAAGTCACGTAGACCGCTGGTAAAGAAATCACCTACTCCGGATACCAGACGCTCCCCTTGCAGCCACGCCACGTTGCCTTCGTCATCCACGACAAACTGGTTAAGCAGCCCGTGGCCGTTGCTGTCGAGTAACGCGATACCCATCTGGCCACGCCTCAAAGGGGTTAGCTCGGCCATAGCCGCCTCTACGTCTGCGTCACCTAGCTCATTGGTATCCGATGGCTCATCGCCCCACCAGCGGCTGACTTGCTGATAGCGCTCTCCTATCCAGTGCTGAGCGCGCAGCGTCGTCACGTCGTGATCGCGGAAGTAGCTGATAGGCAGCACGGCATCCGCTCCGAAGCGCACCAGCACCTGTTGGAATTGGGGCGATAACCCATAATCGAGAAGCGTGGTTCGAGCGATATCACCGTGACGCAATATCGCCAACGCGGCGCTCATCCATAGCGCTTGATCCGACGCATAGTGAAGAAACAGTGCGTTGATCTCAGCAGACTCTTCTTGCAGCGTGGGCTCAAGAGCGGGCAGTGCCCGCTCTACTTCCAAGCGTACCAACGTCTCTTCAAACGGATCATCGGAGGCCGTCAGCGAGAGCAGCCCCGCCAGGACCATGGCGACTAATACGATGAACAGCCAAGGCCGTTTGAGCATTTACCCTAACGACTCCGCCGTCACATTGGCCGCCGCAGGCTGCGTCGAGTAGTGGCGATTAATGGCGCTTAGCACGCCTTTCATGGAGGCGCTAGTGATGCTTTCATCGGTACCTACGCCAAATACGGCTTTGCCATCAATGCGTACTTCCACGTACGCGATCGCTTCGGCATCCGCCCCTTGGCCGCGGGAGTGTTCGTGATAGTCAATGATTTCGACCTCTTGGCCGCTCGCCACCAGCGCTTTGATGAACGCGGCCAGCGGGCCGTTGCCTTCACCGGTCAGGGTTTGCCGCTGGCCGCCGTTTTCGACAATGGCCTCTAGCGCAACTTTTGGGCTATCTGGCTCGGAGGAAAGACGGTGATTCACCAGTGCCAGCGGTGACCGCTGCTCTAAATACTCATCGGCAAAGGCTTGGTAGATCATTTGTGAGGTGATCTCTTTACCGGTGCGGTCCGCCACTTCCTGCACCACTTGGCTGAACTCAATGGAGAGCCGGCGGGGCAGCTCGATACCTTGCTCCTGCTCTAACAGGTAAGAGATACCGCCTTTGCCTGACTGGCTGTTCACGCGGATAACCGCTTCGTAGCTGCGGCCTACGTCCAAAGGGTCGATGGGTAAGTAGGGAACGTCCCACGGCGCTTCTGGATGGGCGCGACGGTCTGCCATGCCTTTTTTGATGGCATCCTGATGCGAGCCTGAGAACGCAGTAAAGACCAAGTCGCCCACATATGGATGGCGCGGGTGGACGGGCAGCTGATTGCAGTACTCGGCTTCGCGCATGATCGGGGTGATATTGGAGAAATCGAGCTGGGGGTTCACCCCTTGGGTATACATGTTCATCGCCAGCGTGACGATATCTACGTTGCCAGTACGCTCGCCGTTGCCAAATAGCGTGCCCTCGACGCGATCTGCCCCCGCCATTAGCGTCAGTTCGGCAGCCGCAACGCCGGTGCCGCGGTCGTTGTGCGGATGAACGCTGACGATCAAGGTATCGCGCTTTTTGACATGGCGACAGAACCACTCAATCTGATCAGCGTAGTTGTTGGGCGTAGCGACTTCGACCGTGGCTGGCAGGTTGACGATCATTTTGTTGTCGACGCTGGGGCCAAAAGTGTCCATCACCGCTTCGACGATCTCGACCGCGAACTCCATCTCCGTGGTGGTGAATAGCTCGGGTGAGTACTGGAAGGTCCAGTTCGTTTCCGGGTTGGCCGCCATCAAATCGCGAATCTGCGCGGTGGCATCCACGGCAATTTGGATACACTCGGTTTTATCCACGTTGAACACCACCCGGCGGAACATCGGGTCGGTGGCGTTATAAACGTGCACGATGGCGTTCTTGACGCCTTTCAGCGCTTCGAAGGTGCGCTCAATCAGGTGCGGACGCGCTTGGGTCAGCACTTGAATGGTCACGTCTTCGGGAATCTTGTTTTGCTCGATCAGCGAGCGAACGAAATCAAAATCGGTCTGCGATGCAGAGGGAAAGCCCACCTCGATCTCTTTGAATCCGATCTTCAACAGCATGTCGAACAGGCGCTGTTTGCGCTCTTGATCCATCGGGTCAATCAGCGACTGGTTGCCGTCGCGCAGATCCACGCTGCACCAGATGGGCGGCGTGTCGATACGTTGGCTTGGCCACTGTCGATCAGGCAGATCCACGGCCACGAAGGGGCGATACTTCTTGGAGGGGTCGGACAGCATCATAGCGGCGCTCCTATCGTTAATCGGTTGTAGAAGAATCGGAAGGGCGATGAGAGGAAATAGAAGACCCTTGTCGCTCCGCCAGGGCGGCTTCCATGCGATCGAGCTGTGCTTTCAACGCGTGGACATCGCCACGCAGCGCCTGCAGCTGCGCCGGATCGCCCTCCTCGTCATCGGTATCGAGCTGTGCGCTCTCTTTTTGCATTACGTCCAACACGATGCCAATCATCATGTTAAGAAAAATGAATGCCGTGAGAAAAATGAACGTCAGGTAGTACACCCAGCTCCAGGCATACTCCTCTTGCGTGGCGTACATCACGTCCGTCCAGTCCTCGAACGTCGCGATACGAAACAGCGTCAACATGGCAATGGAGATGTTGCCCCACAAAAACTCATCCACGTTGTGGAAGAGAAAGCTGCCCAACGCCGCGTAGATATAAAAGATGATAAACATGAGCAGCACCACGTAGCCCATGCGGGGAATCGATTTGACCAACGCGCCCAGCAGCATCTGTAGTTCGGGAATCATCGACACCAAGCGCAGCACACGGAAAATTCGCAGCAGCCGCGCTAACAGCACCATCTCCGAGTCATCCATGGGAATCAGGCTGGCGGTGACGATCAAGAAGTCAAAAACGTTCCAGCCCTTCTTAAAAAAGCTGACTAAGTTGCGCTCTGCTGCCATTCTGATCAAAATCTCGACCAGGAAGAACACCGTGACGGCCACATCGAGGTAGAGCAACCACTGCTCGATACGAGTGGTTTCTTCGTAGGTTTTCGCGCCAATGACCAGCGCCGAGATCACGATGATGGAAATGACCAGCCCTTCGAACAGCTTGTTGCTACGCAGCTTTTCAAAACGGGCCTGCCAGGTATTGAAGGGTTCACTCATGGAACAAGGAGTCTCTCAACGGTTAACGTCAACACTTTATACTAAAATCACACACCTTCCATACAAGTGATATCCTGTTGTTTCACTTGATGTATCTTCGCCTCCAGGGCAACCCTCGTTGCTCTGGCGACTTTTTTGATTTTTTGCGCTGGATGACCTCATGACACTGCTGTGGATCGCCTTACTGCCGTTACTGGGCGTACTGGTGCCGGCACTGACTGCCCAACGCGGCCGCACTTGGTGCTCGCTCGCCACGGGCATATTGCCAGCAACGGCACTGCTACTCACGCTACTGCAAATTCCTGCTTTGCTGGAGGGCGAGGCGCTGCGTTTTGCGGCCGACTGGATGCCCACCCTCGGCCTGGAGCTTGCGTTTCGTCTCGATGGCCTGTCACTGCTCTTCAACCTGCTCATTCTGGGCATTGGGCTATTGATCCTATTGTATGCCCATTTTTACTTGGCAAGCGATGAGCCTTTCGGACGTTTTTACGCTTTCCTGATGCTGTTCATGGCATCGATGGTAGGCATTTCCATGTCCGACAACCTCATCCTGCTCTGGCTGTTTTGGGAGCTGACCAGTCTCTCCTCCTTCCTGCTGATTGGCTTTTGGTCCTATCGCAGCGATGCCCGTAAAGGCGCGCGCATGGCGCTGACCGTGACCGGCGCAGGGGGGCTAGCGCTTCTTGCAGGCTTGCTGCTGCTGGGCGACATGGCCGGTAGCTATCGCATGGATGACGTGCTGGCCAGCGGCGCGACCATCGTGACGGATCCGCGCTACCCACTGATGCTGGGGCTTGTGCTGCTGGGCGCCTTCACCAAATCAGCGCAGTTCCCCTTCCAGTTCTGGCTCCCCCACGCCATGGCAGCCCCTACGCCCGTCTCTGCCTACCTGCACTCAGCCACCATGGTGAAAGCGGGTATTTTCTTAATGGCGCGGTTGCACCCCGCCATTGCGGATAGCGCATTGTGGAGCGTGGTCGTGCCGCTGGTAGGTACCATCACGCTGCTTTACGGCGCGTGGTTTGCGCTGTTCAAAACCGACTTGAAAGGCATTCTGGCGTTTTCGACCGTCAGCCATTTGGGGTTGATCACCGTCCTGCTGGGCATTGGCAGCCCCATGGCCGTGTTGGCGGCGCTGTTCCACATTCTGAACCACGCTACCTTTAAAGCGGCGCTGTTCATGAGCGCGGGCATCATCGACCATGAAACCGGCACCCGAGAGCTGAAGCAGCTTGGCGGGCTCAGAAAAGCGATGCCGGTCACCGCGCTGCTCACCACCTTGGCCGCCGCCGCCATGGCGGGGGTACCGCTGTTTAACGGTTTCCTCTCGAAAGAGATGTTCTTTACCGAAACGCTCGCCACTCCGGTACTCGGCGGTCTGAGCTGGGTGCTACCCGCACTGGCAACGCTGGGCGGCATTCTCTCCGTCGCGTACTCGCTGCGGCTGGTTCATGCGGTGTTCTATAAGCCGGCCCGCGAGCAAACGCCTAAATCCCCCCACGAGCCGCCCCACCTGATGCGCTTGCCCGTGGAACTGCTGGTGACGCTCTGTGTGCTGGTGGGGCTATTCCCCGCCTTTTTCGCGACAGGCATTCTAGAGCTAGCCACCCAAGCCGTTTTGGGCGAACCGTTGTCGTTCCACCTCGCCATCTGGCACGGCGTGAATTTGCCGCTGATGATGAGCTTGCTGGCCTTTGCCGCAGGCATTGCCATGTACTGGCGTCATGCCGATCTGCGCCGTTTCGTGCAGCCCTTCGCCAGTGTGGATGCGCGCCGCGTGTTCGAACGGCTAATCATCACCGTGGGTTACCGCGCCGAGCAGATCATTACCAAGCTGGAAGGTAACTCCTTACAGCGCTATATGGGATGGTTACTGGGCGCCGCCCTGCTGATGGGACTGATCGGCCTTGCCGGTATTCAAGAATTGACCGGTAGCAAAGGCAATCAGCCCATCGACGGCGTGGTGCTGCTAGGCGCAGGCATGCTCATTTTTGGTGGGGTTGCCACCGCAGCGACTCACCGCTACCGCTTGATTTCACTGTTGATGCTGTCGGTGGTCGGTCTGTTCGTAGCGCTCACTTTTGCGCGTTTTTCGGCCCCGGATCTCGCCTTGACCCAGCTTTCGGTGGAAGTCGTCACGATGATTCTGCTGATGCTGGCATTGTTCTTCTTGCCGCAAAAAACCCCTACCGAATCGAGCCCGATGCGTAACGTGCGCGATATTCTGCTGGCCGGTGCGCTGGGGCTGGTGGTCGCTAGCTTGAACTACGCGGTGATGACCCGCGAAACGCTCTCGATCTCCAACTTCTTCGTCGAGAACAGCAAACCCGGTGGCGGCGGCTACAACGTGGTCAACGTAATTCTGGTCGACTTCCGTGGCTTCGATACCCTGGGCGAAATTACCGTCCTGGCCATTGCGGGTCTCGCGATATTCAAGCTGCTCAACCGCTTGCGTCTGTTCATGCCCCACAGCGACGGCGAAGGCCGTGTTTGGTCACCGGATCGCTACCCGGCCATTCTGACCTCCATCTCGATGACGCTGCTGCCACTGGCGCTGCTGGTGTCGGCCTTCATCTTCCTACGCGGTCATAACCAGCCCGGCGGTGGCTTCATTGCCGGTTTGATTACCGCTGTTGCTTTGATTCTGCTGTACATGGCGCGGGGCGTTGAGTGGGCACAAGAGCGCCTGAACTTCCCCTTCCAGCCGGTCGCCGTGGTGGGTGTAGCGATTGCCACGCTCACCGGCCTAGGCAGCTGGCTGTTGGGCTACCCCTTCCTGACCTCGTCGTTTGGGTATTTCAGCCTGCCGCTGATTGGCACCTTCGAGCTTGCCACGGCCCTGCTGTTTGACTTGGGTGTGTACCTCGCGGTGGTGGGAGCCACGCTGATGATTCTGGCCAACCTGGGTAAGGTGACGACACCGCACCGCCCGGTGACCGACCCGAAGACGTCAGACACCCACGACACGCCGAATGAAAAGGAATCCCACTAATGGAAATGCTCTATGCCATTACCACGGGTATCTTAACCTCTTGCGGCCTTTACCTGACGCTACGGGGACGAACGTTCCCGGTCGTCGTGGGCCTGACACTGCTCTCGTATGCGGTCAACCTGTTCCTGTTCTCCATGGGCGGGCTGACGACGGATGGTGCCGCGCTGGTGAACGAAGACTCACAGTTCGCCGACCCGCTGCCCCAGGCGCTGGTTCTCACCGCTATCGTCATCGGCTTTGCCATGACGGCGTTCGTCGTCATTCTTGCCATGCGGGCGCGCAGCGAAGTGGGTAACGACCACGTGGATGGTAAAAAGGAAGACCGCGAATGATTCAACATCTAATTGTGTTGCCCGTGGTACTACCGCTGGTCGCGGGTATTTTATTGCTCTACCAGCGCCAGGGGCTGGTGCACTACAAGCGAGCTGTGAGCGTTATTGCCACCCTGCTTCTGTTGCTGGTGTCGATTGCCCTGGTGCGCCAAGCCGCCAGCGGTGAGATCACCTATTACGCCCTAGGCGACTGGCAGCCACCGTTTGGCGTCGTGCTGGTGCTCGACCGCCTCTCCGCGCTGATGGTGCTGCTCACGTCCCTTCTAGCCGTGGGCGCCGTGGTGTTTGCCTGCGGTGGAGACGACGAAAAAGGCAGCAACTTCCACGGCCTGTTTCAGTGGCAGCTACTGGGTATCAACGGTGCGTTTTTGACCGGCGACTTGTTCAACCTGTTCGTCTTTTTCGAAGTGCTGTTGTTGGCCTCCTACGCGCTGCTGTTGCACGGTGGCGGCAAGGCGCGCATTCAGGCAAGCGTTCACTATGTGGTGCTTAACCTGGCAGGTTCGTCGCTATTTTTGATTGCCGTAGGCATTCTGTATGGGGCCACCGGCACGCTCAATATGGCGGATATGGGCGATAAGCTCGCTAGCCTGCCCGCCGAGCGTGAGGGCTTAGTGACCGCAGGTGCGCTGATGCTGCTGGTCGTCTTTGGCCTCAAAGCTGCCATTTTACCGCTCTATTTCTGGCTCCCCCGCGCTTATGCCGCAGCCCCTGCCCCGGTGGCGGCGCTGTTTGCGATCATGACCAAGGTGGGCATCTACGCCATTCTGCGGGTCTATTCGCTGATTTTTGGCGAGCAGGCAGGGGGCCTTGTGGCGCTTGAGCAGCCTTGGGTGTGGTGGCTAGCGCTAGCCACCTTGGCCGCTGCTGGCGTGGGCGTGATGGCCGCTCGCGACCTGCGCCTGCTGGTGGCCTACTTGGTGCTGATTTCGGTGGGCACACTACTGGCGGGCGTCGGCATGCGCTCCGTAGAGGCCACCTCCGCTCTGCTTTACTATCTCATCCATACCACGCTAGTCACCGGTGGCCTGTTCCTGCTGGCTGAGATGATTGGTCTGCAGCGCGGCAAGCCAGGTACACGCATCGTCAAAGGGCGCCCGCTGGTTCAGGGTAATGCCCTGGCGATCACCTTTTTTATCGGTGCGATTGCCGTGGTGGGTATGCCGCCACTGTCAGGCGCGCTGGGTAAAGCGATGGTATTGGTGGCGGCAGAAAGCACTCAGCGCGTGTGGTTATGGCCACTGCTGCTGCTCGCCAGCCTAGCCTCGCTCATCGCACTCTCCCGCGCGGGCTCTACGCTGTTTTGGCGCAGCCACCGGGGTAGCCCAAGCGGTAGCCCGCTATCCCGTTACCAGTGGTTCGGCATGCTCTGGCTACTCAGCGCTGCGCCTTTACTGGTGGCGTTCGCCGGGCCGGTCAGTAGCTATACCCAAGCCACCGGCGAGCAGCTCGCTAACCCGCAACAACTGATCGAAACGCTGCTGCCCGATGCAGGAGAGACGCCATGATTACCCCTCGCAAATGGCTGCCCACCCCGGTGCTGTCGATACTGCTGCTATTGGTATGGCTGCTGCTGGTCCGCAGCTACGCCTTTGGCCAGTTCGTGCTGGGCGGCGCGCTGGCTATCCTGATTCCTTTGCTGACCCACCGCTTTTGGGATGCCCGGCCACGCATCAGTAAGCCCATGATGCTGCTGCGTTTTGGCCTGCGGGTGTTGGGCGATATCGTCACCGCCAACTTCGAGGTGGCGTATCTGATCGCCAATCCATGGCGCAAGCTTAAGCCACACTTCATCGAGTATCCGCTGATGCTAGAGGAGCGGTTTACCATCACGCTGCTGGCCAGCACGATCAGCCTGACCCCCGGCACCGTTTCGGCCAACCTGCGGATGGACGGCAAATCCCTGCTGATTCATGCGTTGAACGTGGATGATGAAGAAGCGCTCATTGAGCAAATACGCGAACGCTACGAACGGCCGCTCAAGGAGATCTACGAATGCTGAGTATTGCGCTCTACATCACCTTAGCGCTAGTGGTGATGGCCCTGCTGATGAACCTTTACCGCCTGACGATTGGCCCTGATCTTCCTGATCGGGTTCTGGCGCTGGACACCATGTACGTCAACTCCATCGCGCTGATCGTACTGCTCGGCTTGTGGCTCAACAGCAAGACCTATTTCGAGTCGGCCCTGTTGATCGCCATGCTTGGCTTCATCAGTACGGTGGCCGTATGCAAATACATCCTGCGCGGAGATATTATCGAATGAACATGATCGATGAGGTGGCGTTATGCCCTTTCTAGTTGAAGCGCTAATCTCTTTATTGCTACTGGCAGGCGGGGTCTTCGTATTCATCGGCTCGCTTGGCATGGCGCACCTGCGTGACTTCTACATGCGCCTGCACGGCCCTACAAAAGCCACCACGCTGGGCATTGGCTGCATGTTGATTGCCTCCATGGGCTACTTCTGGAGCGTCGATGGCAAGCCGGATATCCAGGAGCTGCTGATTACGCTGTTCCTGTTTATCACCGCGCCCGTCAGCGCCCACCTGCTGGCCAAAACCGGCTTGCACCTGCAGTTGAAGCACACTCAAAAGACCCAGGGCAAACCAATCGAGTTACGCTCTGAAGAGGTCGGCGACAAACCGGTGCCTCACCCTGACAAAGGGCACGGTTAAACACCGTCAATCACGCCTCAAGCGCTGGCAACCGCCAGCGCTTTTTTATGAGCGACCCACCTAAACCGCTGACCATACAGCGAACGCGCGGGCGAGCGGTATGAAGCGCGCTCAACAGAAAGTAGTGGCGAATGCCACTTTCCGGTAAGCTCTTGCCGATTGATTTTACGAGGTGAGGTACATCATGTGGCGCCTACTCAGGCTATCTGCACTGTCATTATCTGCTCTGGTGCTGGCAGGCTGCTCCGATCCAACCGTCGACACCAGCTCTATGCCCGCTGCGGTGGTCTCGATCGAAGAAGTGCGTGAGTCGCTGCCCACCTATAAGCGCGACGAGTTCGATACCGCGCTCAAAATCATTGCCATGTCATCGTTTAGCGGTATCGATCTTTTTAACCCACAACGCATGAACGCGGCGGAAATTGCCGAGTCGGCCAATGCCTACATGCATGGGTTGACGGGGGATGAAATCATCGAGCGTGCCGATAACATGCTTCGCGAACGGCGCGCACGTGAGCGCGAGCAGGCACTGCGCACGCTGAACCGGCTAGAAGCCAAACAGGCCAGAGCCGAGCGTGACCAGGAGCGTTTAGCGCAAATTCGTATCGATAGCGCTCGCTACTATCTCAGTACCAGCCCCTACGGCGCACTAGAGCCGGTGATCGAGCTGACGGTCACGAACGGCGGGGACCAACCCATTTCAGAACTCATGTTGCGCGGGCTACTGGAAAGCCCCGACCGGGAAGTCGCCTGGGTGGATGAAACCTTCTACTACGTGATTGCCGGTGGCCTTGCTCCTGGTGAGAGCGACACCTGGAGCCTGGCGCCCAATCGCTTTGGGCCTTGGGGCAACGATCAGATTCCCCGCAATGCCGAACTGTCGCTCACGCTGTTAGGCGTCAACGATGCCGACGGTGAGCCGTTGTGGAATGCGCCCCCGCTAACCGAGAGTGAGACCGCGCGGCTTGAGTCGCTGCGAACCGAGTACGGCGGCATACGCCCCCAAGCCACAGACGACCAAGCCGCTGACAGCTAAGCGACGCGCAGGTGATCTACAAAAACGGCGGTGCTGACCAGCACCGCCGTTTTACGTTGACCCGCGTCGTCTGGCTTAGGCTAGGTTAGCTCAGAGTCACCATAGCCAAGCAGGTACAGCACGCCATCCAACCCCGCGACGGAGATCGCTTGGCGTGCTTCAGCACGCACCAACGGTTTAGCACGGAACGCCACGCCCAACCCCGCCGTTGCGAGCATTTTCAGATCGTTCGCACCATCGCCGACGGCAACGGTTTGCGCCAGCGGCACGCCTTCGCGCTCGGCAATCTGCGTCAATAGCGCCGCTTTACGCTCGGCATCGACGATGGGTTCCTGAACTGCGCCGGTCACTTTGCCTTGCTCAATGACCAGCTCGTTGGCATGAATTTCGTCAAACCCAAGCCGCTCTTGAAGGTAGCGGGCAAAGTAGGTGAAGCCGCCGGACAGAATCACCGTCCGGTAACCCAAGCGTTTCAAATTCGCCATCAAGCGTTCGACACCTTCCATCAGCGGCAGCTCTGCAGCAATACTGGCCAGCACCGACTCCTCCAAGCCTTCCAGCTTGCTCATACGCTCTCGAAAGCTGGCCTTGAAATCCAGCTCGCCGCGCATGGCCCGCTCGGTCACGTCTGCCACTTCTTGACCTACGCCATGGCGACGGGCCAACTCGTCGATCACTTCCGCTTGGATCAACGTGGAGTCCATGTCGAAACAGACCAGGCGCGGCGCATCCGTTGGTCGGGGTGGTTGCACGACGAGATCCACACCGTGGGTGTCACCCAGCGCCAGCGCTGCTTGGCGCAGTGCCGTCAGCGATTCGGGCGCGCCACTCGCGTGAAGCTCTAGGCAATCCATCGCGCTACCCTGTGCCGTGTCCGCCAGCGTCTGGCGACGCTCCTCCTGTAAACCGAACTGCTCCATGAGCGACGCCACGGCAAGCTCTACCGTCGCCGTCAGGCGCGGCGCCAACAGCGTGACCACCACATTTCCGCGTGCCATCCGTTACTCCCCTGCTTCTAAACGATCTACTTTTTGGAAACCACGCGGCAGCTTGCTGCCCCTTCTGCCACGCTCCCCGCGATAATACGCTAGGTCATCCGCTTTGAGGGTCAGTTTGCGCTTGCCCGCATGAATGATCAGCTCGCTGCCTTCGGCCACCACGGCAATATCCCGCACGAACTCTTCCCGCCGTGCGGCGCGGGGGCCGGGGATATCAAGCATTTTGTTGCCTTTACCTTTGGCCATCTCGGGCAACTGATCCAGAGGAAACAGCAGCAAACGACCTTCATTGGACACCGAGGCTACCCAGAGCTCTTCGCCTTCCGGCACCTCGATGGGAGGCATGACGCGACAGCCTTTGGGCACGCTGAGCACGGCTTTACCCGCTTTGTTCTTGCCGGTAAGGGCTTCGAGCTGAGCCACGAACCCGTAGCCCCCGTCGCTGGCAAGCAGGAAGCGTTTGGTGGGTGGCGCGAGCATCAAACCCGCCATCTGCGCCCCCGCTGCCACGTTCACACGACCGGTCACCGGCTCGCCCTGGCCACGGGCACTGGGCAAGTTGTGTGCTGCCAAGGTGTAGGCGCGGCCAGTATCGTCCAGCAGCACCAGCGGCTGATTGGTTTTACCTCGGGCTGCTAAGCGGAAACTATCCCCCGCTTTGTAGGAGAGCCCTTCGGGGTCGATATCGTGGCCTTTGGCAGCACGAATCCAGCCTTTATCGGATAGCACTACGGTAATCGGGTCGGCCCCCAGCAGTTCCACTTCAGAGAGCGCTTTGGCTTCGCTGCGCTCCACCAGCGGCGAACGGCGGTCGTCGCCGTGCTCTTTACCCGCTGCGCGGATCTCTTTCTCGATCAGCGTGGTGAGCTTGGCTTCGCTACCCAGCAGGCCTTGCAGGGTTTTACGCTCTTTTTCCAGCTCATCCTGCTCGCCGCGAATCTTCATCTCTTCCAGCTTGGCAAGATGGCGCAGACGCAGTTCAAGGATCGCTTCGGCCTGGCGCTCGGTCAGGTCAAACGCGCTCATCAGGGCAGGCTTGGGCTCATCCTCTTCGCGGATGATGCGGATCACCTCATCAATATTCAGGTAAGCGGTCAGTAGGCCTTCTAGAATATGCAGGCGATCTTCCACTTTGCCTAAACGGTGCTCAAGGCGGCGACGCACGGTGGCACGGCGAAACCGCAGCCACTCACCCAACATATCGGTCAGCGGCATCACCCGTGGGCGGCCATCTAGGCCGATCACGTTCATGTTCACCCGCACGTTCTTTTCCAGATCCGTGGTGGCGAACAGGTGCGCCATCAGCGCTTCGACATCCACACGGCTCGAACGTGGCTCGATCACCAAGCGGGTCGGCTCTTCATGGGTCGATTCATCGCGCAGATCGGCCACCATAGGCAGCTTTTTCGCCTGCATTTGCGCGGCAATCTGCTCCAACACTTTGGCGCCGCTGACCTGATAGGGCAGGGCGGTAATGACGATGTTGGCGTCTTCACGTACGTAGCGGGCGCGTAATTTGACCGAGCCTCGGCCAGTCTCATAGAGCTTACGCAGATCCGCTTTCGGCGTGATGATTTCTGCATCCGTCGGGAAATCCGGTGCAGGCACAAACGCCATCAAATCCGCCGTGGTGGCCTCGGGATGACGCAGCAGGTGGCAAGTGGCTTCCACCACTTCCGAGACGTTATGGGGCGGAATATCGGTCGCCATGCCCACCGCAATGCCCGTGCCGCCGTTGAGCAGCACGTGAGGCAACCGCGCTGGCAGTACTACAGGCTCTTGCATGGTGCCATCGAAGTTCGGCGCCCACTCCACGGTGCCCTGGCCCAGCTCGCTGAGCAGCACTTCGGCAAATTTGGAGAGCTTGGCCTCGGTGTAGCGCATGGCCGCGAAAGATTTCGGGTCGTCGGGGCTTCCCCAGTTACCCTGGCCATCCACCAGCGGGTAGCGGTAGCTGAACGACTGCGCCATCAGCACCATGGCTTCGTAACAGGCGCTGTCTCCGTGGGGGTGAAACTTACCCAGTACGTCACCGACGGTACGCGCCGACTTTTTGTACTTGGCATTGGCATGCAGCGCCAGCTCGCGCATGGCGTAGATGATCCGCCGCTGAACGGGCTTCATGCCATCGCCAATGTTGGGTAAGGCGCGGTCTAGAATGACGTACATCGAGTAGTCGAGGTACGCTTTTTCGGTGTAATCGCGTAGGGACAGACGCTCGACGTCGCCCTCCGCTACTTGAATATCCATGTCGATCATACTCTACCTTGACAACAAAACCGCCCCTGGCGGGGCGGCTAAATAAGCGGACTTGCGGCCACTCAAGAGGGCGCGCTAAGTAAGATGCCTGCTTGCCTGCTCACTGTGCGGCAATGCACGGGAGTGACTCTCGCCCTGCGCACTGCCATGAAACTCATCCAATAGCCCTTTTAGACGCTGCGCTTGCAACGAAAGCTCATTGGCCGCTCCCGCCGCTTGGCTAACCAGCCCGGCATTTTGCTGGGTCACGGTATCCATCTGTGTCACGGCCCGGTTAATCTCATCAATGCCGTTGGTTTGTTCGCTGGAGGCTTGGCTGATCTCGCTGATCCGCGCGGACACCTCCTCGATCGACGAGACGATCTCTTTCATCGCCGCTTCGGCCTCGTCGGCATAGCCACTGCCAGTAGCGATTTGCTCGGACGTGGTCTTGATCAAACCGTTGATATTACGCGCAGAGGCGGCACTTCGGGAGGCCAGTTCGCGTACCTCACTGGCGACCACGGCAAACCCACGCCCGTGTTCGCCGGCGCGAGCCGCCTCGACCGAGGCATTCAGCGCCAAAATGTTGGTCTGGAACGCAATGTTTTCGATCACTTGAACGATAGAAGCCACCTCGACCGAGCTTTCATTGATGCTTTCCATCGATTGCGCCAACCGCGATACCTGCTCACCGCCGCGCTTCACTTTCGCCGCTGACTCCTTCACGCGCTGGTCCGCCTCTTGGGCGTTATCCGCATTCCGCTTCACCGTCGCCGCCATCTGCTCCATGGTCGAGGAGGTCTCTTGCAGCGACGCGGCCTGCTGCTCCGTGCGGCTCGACAGTTCGTTATTGCCAGCGGCGATCTCAGACGATTCGCTGGCAATGGCATCCGCCACCCCGCGCACGTCACCGAATAGGCGCTGGAGCTTCTCGGAGTAGCGGTTCACTGCACGGCGCAGTTCACCAATCTCATCGTCGCGGTAAATGGTCAACTCACGCCCGCCATCGTTCTGACCCAGCTGATCAATTTGATGCGTGGTACTGCGAATTTGCGCCAGTAGAATGCGACCACCCCACCAGCCAAGCCCTAATAGCAGCGCCAACAGCGGCAAAATGAACAGCAGCAAATCACGGGTCAGCGTTTGCGCTAGTGCGGTCACCTGGTCACTGGGTGTCACGAGCCCGAGTGTCCAGCCCGTGGTGGGCATATCGAACAAACGCACTTCAGCCGGGCTTGCCAGCACTCCCGCACTCTCGACGCTGGTTTGCGCTTGCCCTGCCTCCAACGCTTCCACTACCGGCGTTAACCAAGGTTGGTTGCTAGCAACGCCTGCAAGGCTTTGCATCTCATCCGACGACTGCTCCACGCCGGGCAGATCGATGATGTTACGCTCGCTATCGAGCACGAAGGCGTAGCCTCCCGTGCCTCCGCCGTTCTCTGCCAAGAACGCCGCGACACCGCCTAGCTGCATGTCGATGGTAGCGACACCGGCAAAGGCCTCATTGCTGTAGTACGGTACGCTACAGGTGACCATGGCGACCCCGGTCGCTGGGTCACGGTAAGCCGCCGACCAAACGCACTGCCCTGGCGTGGCATCGCGAGCGCTGCTGTACCACGCTTCCTCGTGATAAGGGGCCGCGCTGGGTGCATTGTAATCGTCCAGAAAGTCCAGCTCGCCCTGGCCGTTACGCGCCCAGAAAAAACTAAATTTATCGACGCCGGGTGCAAACGCGCTTGGCTCTGGCCAAATACCGCCACCGGCGATAGTGCTATTGCCATTGTCGTCCACCACATTGGGCAGCGCTTGTCGGTAGAGGGCGTCATCCAGCGGTAGCGATTCGGCCAGTGCGGCAAGGCTCGAAGTAGTGCCTTCTACTCGCGCTAACTGGCCATTGAGGGCATTGACGATGGCGCCTCCGGTTCGGTCAATCAGCGACTCGCTGGCTTCAATGACCAGCGGCTGTCCCCGCCACGCCATCACCCCGTAAATACCCGCCCCCATCAGTAGCGTGAGCACCACCGCCGATAACGTCAATTGCCGTGAAATTGAGTTAAACAAAGCCCGTCCCCCATACGTGAGCGCTTGACACGCGTTTTCGACTAAATGCCTATGGTTAGACTATCGGCCAGTTGGCGGTAGACTCCAACAACGCACCGTTAACGTTTGCTTGCTTGCGAATTACACCTCGATATCGGCCAAGTTACCGTAATCTTCTAACCACTTTTTACGGTCGCTGGCGCGCTTCTTGGCCAGCAGCATGTCCATCATTTCCAGAGTGCCATCGCCTTCGTCCAGCGTGAGCTGAACGAGACGGCGGGTTTCCACGGCCATGGTGGTTTCGCGCAGCTGTAGCGGGCTCATTTCACCCAAGCCCTTGAAGCGCTGGACGTTGGGCGTGCCCCGCTTTTTCGCTAACTGTTTCAAAATGGCGGCTTTCTCGCTCTCATCCAGGGCGTAATGCACCTCTTTCCCCAGATCAATCCGGTAAAGCGGCGGCATGGCAACGAAGACATGCCCTGCATCGACAAGGGCGGGGAAGTGTTTGACAAACAGCGCGCAGAGCAGCGTAGCGATATGCAGACCGTCGGAGTCGGCATCCGCGAGGATGCAGATCTTGTGATAGCGCAGCTTTTCGAGGTCGGCGCTGCCCGGGTCGGCACCAATCGCCACGGCAATATCGTGAACTTCCTGGGAGCCGTAAATATCGTGGGAGTCCACTTCCCAGGTATTGAGGATCTTACCCCGCAGCGGCAGGATGGCCTGGGTGTCGCGGTTACGCGCCTGCTTGGCGCTCCCGCCGGCCGAGTCGCCCTCCACCAGAAACAGCTCGCTCAGCGCCGGGTCTTGCCCCGAACAGTCCGCCAGCTTGCCGGGCAGCGCCGGACCGGAGGTCACTTTCTTACGCGCGACCTTCTTCGACTTCTTTTGGCGCTGCTGGGCCGCACTGATCACCAGTTCGGCAAGCTGTTCGGCCTGCTCGACGTGATGGTTCAGCCACAGCGAAAAGGCGTCTTTGACCACGCCTGATACAAACCCGGCAATGGTGCGCGACGAGAGGCGCTCCTTGGTCTGTCCCGCAAACTGTGGATCGAGCATTTTCACCGAGAGCACGAAAGAGGCGCGCTCCCACAAATCGTCGGCAGTGAGCTTGATGCCGCGGGGCAGCAGGCTGCGGTATTCACAGAACTCCCGCAGAGCGTCTAGCAGGCCGGACCGAAAACCATTGACGTGGGTGCCACCCTGGGGCGTGGGAATGAGGTTGACGTAACTTTCGAGGAGCGCCTCGCCACCTTCCGGCAGCCACTGAATGGCCCAGTCCACGCCGTGCTCGTCGTCACTGAAGTGGCCTACAAACGGCTCCTTGGGCAGCACCTCATAGCCATCGGTGGCTTCGGCCAGATAGTCGCGCAGGCCATCGGCGTAGGCCCACTCGGTTTTGGTGCCATCCGGCTCGACCAGGGTGACCGAGAGCCCTGGGCAAAGCACCGCTTTGGCGCGCAGCAGGTGCTTCAGTTTGGATAGCGCGAGCTTCGGGCTGTCGAAGTAGCTTTCGTCGGGCCAGAAGCGTACCAGGGTACCGGTGGCACGTTTGGCGGCTTTGCCGATTTCATGCAGCTCTTCGACCTTTTCGCCGTGCTCGAAGGCAATGGCGTGGCGGGCACCGTCGCGGGTCACTTCGACTTCCAACCGTCGAGACAGCGCATTGACCACCGAGACGCCCACGCCGTGAAGGCCACCCGAGAACCGGTAGCTCGACGAGGAGAACTTACCGCCCGCGTGAAGCTTGGTCAGGATGAGTTCGACCCCGGAGACGCCGTGTTCCGGGTGCAGGTCGATCGGCATGCCGCGGCCGTTATCCTGGACTTCGATGGCTCCGTCGCTGTGAAGCACCACGCTGATGCTCGAAGCATGACCCGCCAGCGCCTCGTCGACACTGTTGTCGATGACCTCTTGGGCGAGGTGATTGGGACGTGAGGTATCGGTATACATACCGGGACGCTTTCGCACCGGCTCGAGGCCTGAGAGAACCTCGATCGAACTCGCGCCGTACTGGGAGGCATCAAACTGGGTCATGTAACGTCGGTTCCTGAAAAAACGTACTGAACAAAAGCGTACAGGCGGCCTGGTTGGGTGCCGTACAAAGGCAGTCACTAGCCCTCTTAACGCGAAAGGCACACCGGAAGAGACCGCGCATAAAGGTACACAGGATAGCGGAAAAGCAAAAAGCTGTATATCCAGCCATATAGATCAAGCTGCCTACGCCTGCTCTGCGGCCCAGAACGCCTCGATGAGACCGCGGCTAGAGGCGTCTATTCGGCCAATGTCGCCCTCTCCATCAATGATGGCCTGGGTATCGGTGGCAATCTGCTTGCCCAGCTCGACGCCCCACTGATCAAAGGGGTTGATGTCCCATATCACTGCCTGTACGAACACCTTGTGCTCGTAGAGCGCAATCAGCGCACCGAGGGTCGCAGGCGTGAGCTTGTCCAGCAGCACGGTGGTCGAGGGCTGGTTGCCACGATAGCGCTTGTGTTCGGGGCGCGGGCCATCCTCCTCCAAAGCATCGTCCCCCAGCATCAGCACGCGGGATTGGGCAAAGCAGTTGGCCAGCGCCAGACGATGCTGAGCCTTCAAGTGGCGGCGGGTGTCTGGGTCGTCCACCTCATCGTAGCGCTTCAAAGGCGCGATAAAATCGCATACCACCGGCTGGGTGCCTTGGTGCAACAGCTGGTAAAAGGCGTGCTGGGCGTTGGGCCCTAACTGGCCCCACAGCACTGGGCAGGTGGAGTAGTTCACCGCCTGGCCCTGGCGGGTCACCGACTTACCGTTGGACTCCATTTCAAGCTGTTCAAGATAAGCAGCAAAGTACTCAAGCCGCCCGTCATAAGGCAGAATCGAGTGAGCGCGAATATCCAAAAAGTTAACGTTCCAGATACCTGCCAAGCCCAGTAACACCGGCAGATTGTCCTCCAGCGGCGCCTCGCGAAAATGGCGATCCATGGCATGGGCGCCCGCCAACAGTTCGCGGAAGTTCTCCATGCCAATGACCAGCGCAATCGGCAGCCCAATGGTGCCCCACAGCGAGTAGCGCCCGCCGACCCACTCCCAAAACATCAGTTGGTGGTCTGGGGTAATCCCCCACTCGCTCATCTTGTCAGGGCTGGCGGATACACCAATAAAGTGCTGGCGCACAATCAGCTCTGCGCTGATCGGTTTGGCATGGGGGCTGACTTCTGGCAGGTCGGCGTGCTGTGTAAGCCGCCCGATTAGCCAGTCGCGAGCGGTGTTCGCGTTGGAGAGGGTATCGATGGTGGTGAACGACTTCGACGACAGCACGAATAGCGTGGTTTCGGGGTTGAACCGGCTGAGATAATCCGCCAGTTGGGAACCATCCATCGTGGAGGCAAAATGCACTTCCACCGGGTGAATATCGCTGGGGCGGTAGTCTGCCAGCGCATGAGTAACCATCAGCGGCCCTAAATCCGAGCCGCCCACGCCTAAATTCACCACGTGACGAATAGGCTTGCCGGTGGCCCCACGCCACTGGCCCGCATGTAGCCGCTGCACCAGGCGCTCCATTTGCGCCAAGCTGTCATGCACGGCCCCGACGATATCTTCGCCTTCCACGTCCAGGCTCGCATCCGCAGGTAGGCGCAAGGCAGTATGCAGCGCCGGGCGGTTCTCACTGACGTTCACCCGTTTACCGCTCAGCAGCGCCTCGATGGCCCCTGGCACGCCCGCCTCTTGGGCCAGCGCCAGCAGGTGCTCCAGCGTATCGTCGTCCCACCGCTGCTTGGAAAGATCGAGAGTGAGCCCCGCCACCTGACGCGTAAAGTGCTGCCAACGGCTGGGGTCTTCCCCAAACAGGTTCTTCAAGTGGACATGTTTAAGCGCTTGCGCATGCTGCTGTAACGTTTGCCAAGCGGGAAGCGTATCGGGAGTTGCTGTTGCTGAAGCCATTTGCCCTCTCCTGTGGCGTCGTTCCGTGAGGCAGGAATCTGAATGGATCAGGCCTGTTCTGCGCTAACAAGGGCGCGTAAACTACGCAACCTCATTAACCATCCTGGCTTGCCCATGAGTGATGCATCTTACCGCGACGCTATCTTTTCAACACCCCTAGACAAGGTGGCTAGGTTCTCCTTCGATGAACAGGTCGTCGCGTGCTTCCCCGATATGATCCGCCGCTCGGTGCCCGGCTACGGCCAAATCCTGGGTATGCTGAGCCTGATTGCCAAACGCCATCTGCGCCACGGTGCCCATGTTTATGATCTGGGCTGCTCGCTAGGCGCATCCGGACTCGCCCTGGCAGGCGCGCTGCCCGCCGATGCGTTCCGCTATACCGGTATCGACCTTTCCCCGGCCATGGCGGCCCGGGCGAAGCAGACCTTTCTCGATGAGTGCCCCGAGCACGCCATGCAGGTGGAAGAAGCCGATATTCGTACCTACGAGTATGCGCCTTCGGGGATGATCATTCTCAACTTTACGCTGCAGTTTTTGCCACCGGCCGATCGTGATGCGCTGCTCAAGCGGCTTTACGACACGCTCGAGCCCGGCGGCGTACTGATCTTGTCGGAAAAGACCGTCGATGCCGACGAGCGTGATAACGCTTGGCGGGTCGAACGCTATCACGACTTCAAGCGTGCTAACGGCTACAGCGATATGGAGATCAGTCAAAAGCGCACTGCCCTTGAGAACGTGCTGATTCCTGACACGCTGGATGCCCTGCACGAGCGTTTGTCGCTGGCGGGTTTTCCCCGCTCCATGACCTGGTTCCAGTACCTGAACTTCACTTCGCTGATCGCCTTCAAGGAGGGTTAACGTGGCGCTACTCCCCGACGATCATCGCGTGCTGTATCAAGCGTTTCTGGACCAAGCCGCCCAGGACGCCTCGCTGACGCCCTGGCTTGCCAAGCTTCCGAAACAGCTCGCCAGCGGGCTGGACCGCCAGCGCCACGGCGACCTCTCCGCCTGGGAAAAAGCCGTGGCCAAACTGCCGCCGCTGCCGGAAGAGCGCCGTGTGGATCTAAACAGCGACACGCTGACGGTAGATATCGATCTCACCGACAGCCAGCAGCGCCAGTGCTTTAACCTGCTGCGTAAGCTGGCCCCGTGGCGTAAAGGGCCATTCAATCTGGGTGGTATCGAGATCGACACCGAGTGGCGCTCCGACTGGAAATGGCAGCGTGTCGCACCGCATCTCGCGCCGTTGAAATACCGCAAAGTGCTGGATGTGGGCGGCGGCAGCGGCTATCACGCCTGGCGGATGGCGGGTGCAGGCGCGGCTTTCGTGTTGGTGATTGACCCTTCCCCGCGCTTTTATTGGCAGTTCCAAGCGGTGCGCCACTTCGTCGGCAACGCCGATGACGGCCGTACACAGTTTCTGCCGGTGGGCATCGAGGACGTGCCCGAGAACCTAGGTTTCTTCGACACGGTGTTCTCCATGGGCGTGCTGTACCACCGCCCTTCGCCGCTCGAGCACTTGCAGCAGCTAAAAGGCGCGCTGGCCCCTGGCGGTGAGCTGGTGCTGGAAACCCTGGTAGTGGAAGGCGACGAGCAGACCGTCTTCGTACCCGGCGAGCGCTACGCCGCCATGCCCAACGTCTACTTTTTGCCCTCCTCCAAAGCGCTGTGCCACTGGCTAGAGCGCTGCGGATTTACCAACGTGCGAGTGGTGGATGAAGCGGTGACGACACTCGATGAGCAGCGCTCCACCGAGTGGATGACCTACCAGTCATTGGCGGACTTCCTCGACCCGGATGACCGCAGCCGCACCATAGAAGGCTACCCCGCCCCACGCCGTGCGGTGATTCTGGCGAACAAGCCGGAGTAGTGAGTGATGGCCGCCCAGCATTTTTAAACCAGTACTTTTAAATCAGCACTTTTAAATCAGCGCCTTAAAATCACCAGCCAGCGACCCAGGTTCATCACGCTGGCCAGTGACGCGGCCACATAGGTAAAGGCGCAGGCGGTGAGTACGTGGCGGGCACCGGCCATATCGGCAGGCGGCACGTACTCTTTCAACAACGGTAACGCACGATTGAAACTGGCATCGAACTCCACCGGCAGCGTGACGAGATGTACCAGTGCGGCGGTGCCGAAGCTAATCACCGCCATGGCAATAACCACTGCCAAGCCACCGGGTAGCCGCGTGAGTACGAACAGAAACGGCGCAGCCATCATCAAAATAGCGCCCAGCTTTTCGGCCTTTTGAGCCACTCGTACCAAACGGCTGCGGGCCAGCAGCGGCGCATAACCCTCATGGTGCTGAATGGCATGGCCCACCTCATGGGCGGCAACGGTTACCGCCGTCAGCGAACGGCCATCGTAGTGATCGGGCGTTAAGCGTACACAGCGTGCCTCGGGGTCGTAATGGTCGCCCTGCTCGGTGCGCTCTACCCGTACGCCCTCCATACCCATACGGCGTATCAGGTGTTCGGCCAACTCCGCTCCGGTGCCCGGGTAGTCGTCGCGGCCTCGGGTATGGCGCTTTAATACCCATTTTGCCCATAGGTTGGGCAGCACGAAAATGGCCAGCGCCAGCACGATTAAGAGGATGAGCATCACGACACAGGAACCCGCCAAGTAAGAGAGACATCAACGCTTAGTTTTACCACGAATGGCAGGGGAACACAGCTTAGGCGGGCTCGTGACGATGGGCTTCAACGTCGCGCTGTACAGACTGCAAGCCGCGCGCTGAAATATCCCCTTGGGCGTGAGCATGCTCGGCAATCAAAATGCTGTCTGCCGCCAAGACCAGCTCACACTCGGTGTGAGCCAATTCATCGCGCAAGCGCTGGATGGCGGCTTCCCGCTGTGGGTCGCTATCCACACGACGAATGTAGATTGCTTTGATCCGATCCGGGTAGGCTTTGACGACCTCCGTGTAGACCTCGGGATCATGCTGACCGCTATCGCCAATCAAAATGCAGGGCATGTCGTCATACAGCGCCAGCATACGGTCGATGAGCTCACGCTTGTGCGCTTCTGCCCGGCGCGGCCACGGCTTACGCCATGAGATGCCCCACTCCCGCAAAAACAGAATCGGCCCAATCGGGATCCGGTTCATTTGGAAAAAGGCTTCCAACATTTCATAAATGGCCCAGGGGCCACGGGAAACGTAGAGAATCGGTCGTTCGCCCTTTTCGGTCTGTCCACGGTAAAGCGCTTGATAGAGCGACGCGACGCCAGGGAAGGCCGTCCGCCGGTGTGGCTTGCGGACGAACAGTCGATAGAGCATCTTAAGCTTTTCCGCCACGCCGGTGAACATCACCGTATCGTCGATATCGCTGATCACCAGCAGATCCGCTTCGGGAGGCGGGACGTACACCTCGACATTCGTGCGGATGGGCGGATGCCCCTGGGCGTGTACCAGGATATCGGCACGATGCCAGGAAACATCGACCGGCAAAGGCGTACTAATCGGCAGGTGGGCATCAAAGTAGCCGTCTCGGTCGGTGGTTAAACAGAGCTCATTGCCCCCCACCCGAATATCGACTTTGGCATTGGCGAGGCCACGCCGGAACACTCGCCGCGCGACGTCGGCGGTATCGCGCAGCATACCGCGTCTAGGAATGGCACGGCCGAGTGCCGCTTGGCGGAACACCCGGCCCATCACAAAGATTTCCCGCTGGGAACCGTAACCGCGGTAGGGGTGCACCATCATCCCGCTGCGGCCACTGTCCCGCTTCATCGGTTTTGCAACAACGTGGGCAAGCCTTTTGGCAAAGCTTGCCCACTGGTGGTACCACGCCATTAAGCGTGCTGGCCTGAGTGGCGCCCTTCCTGCAGCTCTTCCAGCAGTTTGGAGTTAAAGGCGTCCAAGTCTTTGGGGGTGCGGCTGGTAACGAGGCCGCTATCGACCACTACCAGCTCATCCACCCAGTTCACACCGGCATTTCGCAGGTCTTGGGCGACACTTGGCACGGAGGTCATCTTGCGCCCTTCGACCACGCCAGCGTTAATCAAAATCCACGGCGCGTGGCAAATGGCGGCGACGGGCTTGCCCGCCTGGAAGAACGCTTTTACAAAGCTCAGGGCGTCTTCGTTCAAGCGTAGTTCGTCAGGGTTGAACAGGCCGCCGGGGAGTACCAGGGCGTGGTAGTCGGACTCGCTAACGTCTGCCAGTGCCTTGTCGGCCTCGTAGGTATCGCCCCAGTCGGTTTCTGCCCAAGCGCGAATGCCCTTGCCTTCCGGCGACACGATATGCACTTCGACTCCCTCTTTTTGGAGCGCCGCGCGAGGTACGCTCAGCTCGGACTCTTCAAAACCGTCGGTGGCTAAAATAGCAACACGCTTACCGTTGAGTGCTTGATTCATCGTGCTCTCCTTTTCGTGATGATCTTTTCGTGATGAGGTTACGTCTACAACGCCTCTCCAGTGTGGCGCATCTTATACAATCGTCAAGCGTAGAGACCGAATCAGACTAGTCGCTACGCGCTTAAGCGTTGTACAACACACGCCCTAGCTGGCCCACATCGTAACCGCTAAGGGTGCTGGCTCGCTGGGCAAAACGGGGCGTGCGCGCAAAGGCAAAAAGCGCCTGAACGGCGGGCTCGAAATAGCTGCGTCGATGCATGACCATATCGAAGGACTCTTCCACCAGCGGAAGGAATTCCAACTGCTGGCGCTGGGCAGCAGCCTGCATGCCAAGCCCGACATCGGCGTCACCCTGGACAATGGCCAGTGCCAAATCGTCTTCGCTGAGCGCAGGATGTGCCGCCCATCTCAGCGCTTCGGGCACAACGCCCGCCTGCTGTAGCATGCAGTTCAAGAGCTGCGCGGCCCCTGCGCCTGGCTGGCGGTGGGCAAGCATGGCTTTGCGCTTGGCAATGTCGCCCACCGACCGAATGTCCAATGGATTCCCCGGCGCCAAGAGCAGCCCCTGGCGGCGCGTGGCCCAGTGCAGCACGATCAGATCGCGCACTCCACCCAGGCCCAACGCAGCAGGTTCGTTATAGCGCCCGGAAGCCGCGTCGAGCAGATGGATCCCCGCTAGCATCGCCCTGCCTTCCAGCAAGCGGCGTACGCCGTCGCCACTGCCCTGACACAGCGAGGCCAAGTCACTCCCGCTCTCGCGCACCGCCCACTCCAGCAGCGGGTCTTGGCTGCCCGCCAATACCGGCGGAGGCGGCTGCCGCTGCGCCTGGTCGCCTTCCAAGTGGCTAAGCACCCACATATCAATATGCTGTCGAGGAAACAGCAGCTTTCCCGTCGCACGGCTGCAGGGGATATGGCCCTGACGCACCAGGTCGTACACCTTGCGCTCTTTCAAACGCAGATAGTCCGCCACCTCAGCGGTGGTCAAATAGTCGTTTGGCATCGCTCACCCTGCATTTAGCTGCGTATGGCTGCATATATTTCAGTAACCAATGCATAACATCAAGTAAACGTACACTATGCAGCCTAACGAAAACGCTGAGCTCTCACGATTCTCCCGTGGCCACCGCACTGGCGTGTGCGCGACCCGACGCTTCTACATCAGGTACTTATGTCAGCAAGTGATAACCCTTTTTATACGGCGCTCGCGCTGATTCTGGGCATGGACTCCGATTTGATCGACATCGTGGTGCTCTCTTTGCAGGTGTCGCTGGTCGCCGTGCTGATCGCCAGCGCCTTGGCGTTGCCGGTGGGAGCGGCGCTCGCCCTATGGCGTTTCCCTGGACGTAACGGACTGATCGTCGTACTCAATGCACTGATGGGGCTACCGCCGGTCGTGGCTGGGCTATGTGTCTATTTGCTGCTCTCCCGGGCAGGACCATTAGGCTCGTTTGGGCTGCTGTTCACGCCCAGCGCCATGGTGATTGCTCAAGTCATCCTGGTATTTCCCATTATCGCCGCGCTGACGCGCCAGCAGGTGGAAGCCCTGCACCATGAGTACGCCGAGCAGCTACGTTCGCTGGGGCTGACCCAGCGACGCATGATGCCCACCCTACTGTGGGATGCGCGCTTTGGCCTGCTGACGGTGATTCTAGCGGGCTTTGGCCGGGCCAGCGCCGAAGTGGGCGCGGTGATGATCGTCGGCGGCAATATCGACGGCGTGACTCGGGTGATGACCACCAGCATCGTGCTGGAGACCAGCAAGGGGGACCTTCCCCTGGCGCTCGGGTTGGGCATCGTACTGCTGACGCTGGTCACCCTCATCAATGCGCTGGCCCATGCGGTCAGTGAAGCGGCCAAGAGGCGGTTAGGATGAATGCACCGCTCACCTCCTCTTTCACCTCAATGGCCAATGTGCCAGCCCTGCACTTTCAGCAGGCGAGCTTTACCCATCGTGGTCACGCCTTGTTGGTGCCCACCACCCTCACGCTGTCTGGCTGTCAGCGCACGTTGATCATGGGGCCTAACGGGGCGGGTAAAAGTCTGTTCATGCGTTTGGCTCACGGTCTACTCCGCCCTAGCAGCGGCCACGTTAGCTGGGAAGGCGCACCTCCTGTTCAGGCCATGGTGTTTCAGCGGCCGGTGCTGCTGCGTCGCTCGGTCATCGATAATCTGATCTACGCCCTGGCCGTCAAACGCGTACCTCGCCGGGAGCGCACAGCGCTCGCCTGGCAGGCACTGGAGAAGTTCGGCTTAGCAGCTCTGGCCAAGCGCCCCGCGCGGGTGCTGTCTGGCGGCGAGCAGCAGCGGCTCACCCTGGCCCGCGCTTGGCTGTTAACCCCTTCCGTGCTGTTTTTGGATGAACCCACCTCCGCCCTTGATCCCGCCGCCATTAAGGCGGTGGAAGATGCAGTGAACGAGTTTCACCAGAGCGGCACGCGTATCGTCATGACGACCCACGACCTGCATCAGGCGAAGCGGCTCGCCGACGACGTGCTGTTTATGTACGGCGGTCAGGTGCTGGAGCACACCAGCGCCGAGCGATTTTTCGACACCCCGGCCTCCTCGCAGGCCAGGGCGTTTATCCGGGGCGAACTGGTTTGGTGACCCCCACTCAGCGTTGAACAATACCCAAAGGAGCAGACCGTGAAGACAACGACCACGCTTATCACCGCCAGCGTATGCACGACCGCCTTGGCCTGGAGTGCTTCCCTACTCGCGGATGACGACTTCATTACACTCGCCTCCACGACGTCCACCGAGAACTCAGGGATGTTCGATGCCATTATCCCCACGTTCACCGAGGCCACCGGCATCGACGTGCGCGTGGTAGCCGTCGGCACCGGGCAAGCATTTGAGATCGGCCGCCGTGGTGATGCTGACAGCCTGCTGGTACACGATACGGCAGGCGAGGAGCAGTTCGTGGCGGACGGTTACGCCACGGAGCGTTTGGACGTCATGTATAACGACTTCGTGATCGTAGGCCCCAGTGACGACCCGGCAGGCATTAGCGACAGCGAGACCGTCGCCGACGCCTTTGCGCGTATCGCCGAGAGCGGATCACCGTTTGCCTCACGAGGCGATGACAGCGGCACGAACCGCGCCGAACTGCGTTTGTGGGAAGATGCGGGCGTGACGCCTCAAGGCGAGTGGTACCGCGAGCTGGGCAGTGGCATGGGCCCGACCCTAAACACCGCTGCGGGTATGGACGCCTACACCTTTACCGACCGCGCCACCTGGGTCGCGTTCGATAATCCGCAAAACCTCACGCTGCTGTTCGAAGGTGACGAAGCGCTGTTTAACCAGTACGGCAGCCTGCTGCTCTCGGAAGAGCGTCATCCGCACTTGAAGCACGATTTAGCCGCCCAGTGGCACCAGTGGCTCGTCTCTGAGGAAGGCCAGCAGGCGATTGCTGACTTCGAGGTAGGCGGCCAACAGCTGTTTTTCCCTAACGCTGAGTAAGCCGATCGCCAAAGCGCCAGCCCACATTTGACGGGCTGGCGCTCGGCTCGGGTCACCCTTAGCTCAACTGGCGATCCACATCTTCTCGACCGAGCGAGTCGCTACCTCACCCGGCACGTCGATATAGCCGCGTACGTCAGCACGATTGGCAGAGATCGAATCCATATAGAGCGGTGCCACGGTGCTGCCCTCCTGCTGATACAGCACCTGGATATCGTGGTACATCTGACGCCGCTTGGTCTCGTCCTGCTCACCACGTGCCGCAATGATCAACTGATCGAGCTGCTCGTTGGCCCAGCGCGCTTCGTTCCACGGCGCATTCGATAAATTGACCATGGAAAGGTAGGCATCCGCCGTTGGGCGGCTCGACCAGCCAGAGGCGCAAAACTCGTGTTGACGCCACACTTCCGACCAGTAGCCATCGGCGGGGACGCGATTGACCTCCAGCGGTATTCCGGCACGCTGGGCCGACTGCTGATACAGCTCCGCCGCCGAGACCGCGCCTTCAAAGGTCGCACCGTCTGCGGTGCTTAGCCGAATGGGCCTATCCATGCCGGATTGACGCCAGTGATGGAGCGCTTTGTCCGGATCGAAGGCATGGCTGGGGAGATCGGTGGTGAAGTAAGGATTGCTGGGAAATAGCGGTGAGTCGTTGCCCACCTGACCATAGCCTTGCACCAGCAGATTCAATAGTTGCTCTCGGTCGAGGGCGTACTTCATGGCCAAACGGACGTCTTTGTTATTGAAAGGCGCGCGGTCGGCCAAGCCGGGGAACGTTACCTGGAAACTGCCCACGTTACGGTTGATGGCGAGCGATGACGTGCTCTCCAAACGGCTGACGATAGTGGGTGTCACCCGATTGACGAAGTGAACCGAGCCGCTCATCAGTGCCGCCACCCGTGCGGTGGCATCGTTGAAGGCGCGGGTTTCGACGCTGTCGACGAAGGCACGATCCGACTTCCAGTAGTTCTCGTTGCGCTTGACCAGGGTACGTACTCCCGGCTCAAAGCTCTCCAGCACGAACGGCCCGGTGCCAATCCCGTCATCGAAATTCGCACCGGCAGGAGTGATGGCAAAGTTCACCTCTCCCAGCAAATACGGCAAGTCCATGTTGGGTGCCGACAACGTCATGACCACTTGATGTTGGCCACGGGCGGTCAGCTCGGTGATCTGCTCCATGTAACCCTTCACGGCCGAAGGCGAATCGTCAGCACGGTGATGGTTGAGCGAGTACACCACATCGTCGGCGGTGAGGGTTTTGCCGTTATGGAAGGTCACGCCTTGTCGCAGGGTAAAGACCCACTGCGTCGCATCGGTCGTCTCCCACGATTCGGCCAACCCTGGCGCCAACGTGCCATCATCGTGGAGTTCGGTCAGGGTATTAAATAGCTGACGCCCCACATGGTACATGTACTGCTCGAAGTAGTAGGCCGGGTCCAAACGATCACTGCTAGAGGCGTTATCGATCGCCAAAATGAGATGCCCACCGCGTTGTGGGGTAGCATCCGTTTGTGCGCTCGCCCAGCGTGGCAACAGTAGTCCGCCCAAGGCGCTGGCAGATACCGATAGTGCAGCGGAGTGTTGCAGAAACTGGCGACGGGTGACGCCAGCCATGCGCCCCGCATTGGGCAAGTTCGTTCCTTTCTTCATGGGGAGATTCATCCTATGCAATCAATAACAACACGCCGTTAGCTACGTACCGCGTCGGCCAGCTTGGCAATGTGCTCAGGGCCAATACCACAGCAGCCGCCGATCATGGTGGCGCCGGCGGCCTGCCAGCGCTGGGCGAAGTCGGCATAGGCATCGGGCCCTAAGTCATTGCGCATGTCACTCACACCGGCGTTGGCGGCGATGCGGTTACTCTGGGGGACGAAACTATTGGCGTACACGCCCAAACGCAGCGTGGCCCCTTTCTCCAGCACCACGGCGTGCGCTTGGCGAAGCGCCTCTTCCATCACCTCCGCTTGGCTGCAGTTGAACAGCAGCGCTTCCCCACCGGCTTCCAGCACGGCGTTCACCGCTGCGTCGATCCCCTCACCAGAGCGCAGTACGCAGGGCAGTTCGCCGTTTTCATCGGCGTCTTGCAGGGTGAACGAGAACCAGCGTGGGCGGGTATCGTCACCCAGCGCAACGGCCACGGCCCGGGCCTCCTCCGTGGCGCTCAGCGTCTCTGCCAGCCACACGTCCACGTAGGGAGCTTGACCCTCGATCAGCGTGGCCAACAGTTCCGGGGCGCGCTGGGCATCAAAGAGCGCCGGCTGATAAGAACCGAACAGCGGCGGCAGCGATCCTGCGACGGTCACCGCGTCTCCCGCCACGCTGTCACGCGCTAGCTTTCCCGCCAGCGTCGCCAGTGCCAAGCCGCGCTCGGCAAAGCACGCCTCGCCAATGTGAAAGGGCACGATGGCATAGGCATTGGTGGTAATCACCTCGGCGCCTGCCTGAATGAACGCGCGGTGCGCTTGGGTCACGCACTCGGGGGCTTCCATTAGCGCAAGCGCCGACCACTCCGGCTGGCGAAACGGAGCACCTAAGCGTTTCAACTCACGTCCTAAGCCACCGTCTAACAGGGTTAACATCGACTCTCGCTCCTTGGTGTCTCGATTCAGCATTACCTAAAAATTGACGCCGCAGAGCGGCGTCAACAGGGGTTCGATAAGGGGCGGCGTTAGCGTCCCAGCAGCGACCCGATATCTTTTGCTTCCCAGTGCGGGAAATGCTTGCGCACCAGCGCGTTCAGATCGCGTTCGAAGGCGGCCCAATCGGTAGTGGCGGCCTGCTGGCGCGCATTCGCCACGCCACGAATCATGCCCGCTCCCACCGTCACATTGGTCAACCGATCGATCACGATAAAGCTACCGGTGCCTGGGCTAGTGCGATAATCGTCGACGGGAATAGCGGCAGTCAACTCTACCTCGCAGCGGGCAATGGCATTGAGCCCTAGCGAATCGGTGGCGTGCTTTTCCAGCGTGTTGACGTCGACCTGATACTCGATGGCGCTGACCTGCCCCGCTAAATCGCGGGTCGCCAGCTTGATATCGTAGAGCTTGCCGGGCGTGAGGGCCTCCTCATGCATCCACACGATGTCGGCGCTAAAGACGTTCGACAGCGGAATCTCGGCATCGGCGCTGACGATCCAATCACCGCGGGAAATGTCGATCTCGTCTTCCAGAGTAACGGTAATCGCTTGGCCGGGGTACGCCGCGTCCAAATCACCGTCGAAAGTGACCACGCGTGCCACGCGCGACGTCTTACCTGAAGGCAGCGCTTTGACCGCCTGGCCGGGACGCAGCACCCCCGCCGAGAGCGTGCCGCAGTAGCCGCGGAAGTCCAGGTTCGGGCGATTGACGTACTGCACCGGCAGACGCAAATCGGTGAGGTTCTGATCACGGGTGACTTCGACGTTCTCCAGCAGCTCGATCAGCGTTTTGCCCTCGTAGCGCTCGCCGTCCTCGAAGTACCAAGGCGTTTGCTCGCTGCGGTTGACCACGTTGTCGCCGTTGAGCGCCGACATCGGCACGAAACGGATGTCCGGGGCCTGCAGGTTGGTAGCGAACGCGCGGTACTCGTCGACGATCTCGTTGAAGCGTGCTTCCGAAAAGCCCACCAAATCCATCTTATTCACTGCAATGACCAGATGCTGGATGCCCAGCAGGTCGGCAATGAAGCTGTGGCGGCGCGTCTGGGTCTGCACGCCGTAACGTGCGTCGATCAGAATGATCGCTAGGCTTGCCGTGGAGGCACCGGTGGCCATATTGCGGGTGTACTGCTCATGCCCTGGGGTATCGGCAATGATGAACTTGCGCTTTTCGGTAGAGAAGAAGCGGTAGGCTACATCGATGGTGATGCCCTGTTCTCGCTCGGACTGTAGGCCGTCCACCAGGAGCGCCAGATCCACCGTATCGCCGGTCGTGCCGCTGGTTTTCGAGGCCTTGGTAATGGCTGCCAACTGATCTTCGAAGATCATCTTGGAGTCGTGGAGCATCCGGCCGATGAGCGTCGATTTACCGTCATCGACACTGCCGCAGGTAATGAAGCGCAGCAGGTCTTTGTTTTCGTGCTCGTGCAGGTATTGCTCGATGTTATCGGCAATTAACGTTGATTGGTGTGCCATTAGAAGTACCCCTCACGCTTTTTCTTCTCCATGGAACCGGCCTGATCGTGGTCGATGGCACGGCCGCTGCGCTCGCTGGTCTTGGTCAGCAGCATCTCTTGGATGATTTCCGGCAGCGTGGCGGCTTTGGACTCCACCGCGCCAGTGAGCGGGTAGCAGCCCAACGTTCTGAAACGCACCCACTTCTCTTCCGGCACCTCACCAGGGGCCAGGGGCAGGCGGTCATCGTCCACCATGATCTGCATGCCGTCGCGCTCGACCACCGGGCGTTTGGCGGAGTAATAGAGCGGCACGATGGGAATCGACTCAAGGTAGATGTACTGCCAGATATCCAGCTCGGTCCAGTTGGAAAGCGGGAACACGCGAATCGATTCGCCTTTATTGACCTTGGCGTTATACACGTTCCAAAGCTCGGGGCGCTGGTTTTTGGGGTCCCAGCGGTGGTACTTGTCGCGGAAGGAGTACACCCGCTCTTTGGCACGGGACGCCTCTTCGTCGCGGCGCGCACCGCCAAAGGCCGCATCGAACCCGTATTTATCCAGCGCCTGCTTGAGCGCCTGGGTCTTCATGATATCGGTGTACTTCGCGCTACCGTGATCGAAAGGGTTGATGTTGGCAGCCCGGCCCTCTTCGTTGGTGTGTACGATCAGCTCCATACCCGCCTCTTCCGCCATGCGGTTGCGGAACGCGATCATTTCGCGGAACTTCCAGGTGGTATCGATGTGCATCAGCGGGAATGGCGGCGTGCCAGGGTAGAAGGCTTTGCGCGCCAAGTGCAGCATGACCGAGGAGTCTTTACCGATGGAGTACATCATCACCGGGTTACTGAACTCTGCCGCCACTTCTCGGATGATGTGGATCGACTCGGCTTCGAGCTGCTTCAGGTGGGTCAGCCGGGCAGCATCCGGTGCGCTTGGCACCTCTTGCGTTGCCGCCGACGGCGCAGAAAACTGGTTCATTACCTACTCCCTCACAAAACGGTGCTTGCTTGTATCGAGACGGCTTTTCAAGGAAGCCTTTGCAAACATGAACGGCCGTCCAGCGCACAGAGATCGCAAGACGGGCATTTGTGGGTAGGGTAACGCCAGGTCAATAATAACCCAAAAGAATTAATAACTATCTTTTTAGATCTATAACGCCTAAAAAAACATCACACGATCACGCGCTCCACCCAGGTCTCCCACGCCTGACCGTGAAAGTCGACGATGCGGTAACCAGGGCGTGAAGCTTCGTCGATGGCAAATGCCCCAGCCCCTGGCAGAAATTGATCCGACAAGGCGGGGCAACCATAAACGCCGATATTGGTGCCTGCTGCCTGATGATGTTGGGCATAGGCCTGATGCGCGTGGCCAAACAGGATCACTTTTACCTGCGGATACGCGCTCAGGAGCTGCCAAAAAGCATCGCGGTCCTGTAGTCCGATCGCATCCATCCAGGCGGCTCCCACGTCCACCGGCGGGTGGTGCATGGCAATCAGTGTGGGACGGTCATCGTGTTCGAGGCGCGCCGCCAGCGCGCCCAAGGCGTCGCTTCCTAATTCGCCGTGGGGCTTGCCAACGACCTGAGTATTGAGCAGTAGCAAGCGCCACTGCTCCAAATCCACTTCGTCGAGCAGCGGCTGCTCGGCACTCATCAGCTCTAGCTGATCATGGTTACCCGGTATCCAGAACCACGGGCAGGGCAACGCACAAAGCGCTTCCCGTGCATGGGCATAGGAGGCAGCAGTTTCATCCTGACTGACGTCGCCGGTGAACACGACGACATCGGGCCGCTCTGCGGCGACCGCTTCTAGCACGCGTTGAAACTGCTGCCACGGAATCCCTGCTCGGGAGCGCGCCTGTTTATCTGCATGTAAGTGTGAATCGGTAATTTGGACAAGCCGCATTCACCTAGCTCCCTTGACCTGAATCGTGTACGACGTGAATTAACGTAGCTCGGGCATGTCCACCGCATGACCATGGGCCAGCCCGTGGGCCAACCACTCGCCCAGGAAGCAGTTGAGCTGTAGCTTTTCATCCGGTTGATGCATGCGGGCATTGGGGTAGCGGTAGCGGCCGCTGAAGTGGCGCTCGCGCTGAAAATCGATCACCTCTGCCATGCGCACATCATGGTAGAGGTGTACGCGCATGCGCGGCCCTTCGATCACAGCATCCAGCGGCCCGCTCTGGGAGACCTCTACCAGCGTGGTATAGGGGGCTTCCTGCAGAATCACCAAGTGCAAGTCACCAAAGTGCTGGTGATCGCTGCGCAGGGCGATATCACGGCGCTGACCGCTCTCCATGTCCCCCACTAGGCGCAGTAGACGCAGATAGTTCGCGCTGCATTCGCCCTGTAGGGTTTTCAAATCGGTAACGTAGGCGGCTCTTGCCATGATGACTCCTTACTGGGTTCGCTTGGCGTCAGTCGTCGAAAGGGCGGCGCGTTGAGACGCGGCGCGCAGCGATGCCCGCTGCCCCGCCAGCCAATGCAGCCCAATCAACGACATGGCGTTGTCGAGTCTTCCCTTCTCTAGGAGTTCCCAAGCATGCGTAAACGTGACGATATGCACCCGAATGTCTTCGTGCTCATCGTCGACTCCATACACACCGCCAAGCCCTTGGGTATCCACCAGACCGCAAAACAGCGTCACGCGCTCGTTGCAAGCACCGGGGCTGGGATAGTAGGTGTGCAATTTGGTCAGTTGCCCTACTTGGCAACCGGCCTCTTCCAGCGCTTCGCGGCGGGCAACGTCTTCCAACGACTCGTCTTTGTCCACGAGACCCGCGACGAATTCTAATTTCCACGGGGAGGTGGGGTCATCGATCGCCCCGGCGCGAAACTGCTCGATCAGTACCAGCGCATCACGATGGGGGTCGTAGAGGAGCACACCCACCGCATCGAAGCGGTGATGGACTTCGCGGCGCATGGCATCGCTCCAGCCACCTTCGAACAGGCGGTGGCGCAGCTCCAGCGCTTCTAGGCGAAAGAATCCTTGATAGAGGGTGTCGCGTTGGATGAGTTCGACATCATCACGACCAAGCGTAGGACCCATACGGCACTCCCGGTGATCACAATCGTCCTATTATCAATGCTGCCCACCGGGAATGCCAATGCGGTGATTAACCGCGTGTCATCAGTGTCGAAAAGATGACGGGTACGTTACAACTGGCTGAGTAGCGCCTCGGCGTCACGGCGCAGCGCCTCATCGGATACTTGACGGTTCTCACGGGCCTTGCCGTTCACCGCACGCTGGGCATGCTCCCGCGCCGCCTGGGTGTTGCCCTCCTCTTTCAAGAACGCCGCGTAATAGTAGTTCACGTCGATGCCGTCGGGGCGAAGCTCCAACGCGCGCTGGAACATGCGCTCGGCAGTATCGCTATTGCCAAAGCCTAATGGACGGCCCGGCGCGCGGTCGTAGAGAGCCCCCAGCGTCACGTAGGCCGAGCCATTGCCTCCTGTGGGGTCGATCTCGATGGCACGCTCCAGCACGTCGCGGGCGTCTCCGGCCGTTCCCAACGCTCCCAACCCACCGCGTTCGCGGGCATAGGAGGCCAGCACGATCCCCTGCCAAATCAACACGTCGGCTTCGTTAGGATGCTGGCTGGCGAGCTGTTCGGCTTCACTGGCGAGCGCCTTTAGCGTCTCTTCCCGCTGGTTCGCGGGCATTTGCGTTACCGTATGCTCCCAGCGGTTTTTGAGTGAAAAGATCTCACCCTCGAACGCCGACGCACTCAAGGGGGCCAGCGCCAGCGTGCTGCCCAGGGCGGCGGCGATCAACAAGCGGGAAAAAGGAATAGCGTGCATGGAAACCTCCAGGTTTGTTGTTGTAGCGGCTTACTCAGATAATGTAACGAACGTTTGAATGATTCGCCAGACATTCACGACTTTGTTATAAAACGTCCGCGTAGCGTAAGCTAACCGCCCGGGTAGGAGCGCCCTACCAGGCATTGGAGGAGAAGATTGGCTCATGAAAGGTCGTAACATGACCCGCTGGCGGGACCCGGCGAAGGATCCTCGCCAAGCCCCTAAAAGCAATTTGATTACCGCCGAGGGGGCCGCCCGGCTGCGCGGCATTCTGGATCATCTTTCGCGGGTCAAACGCCCTGAGCTATCCGCGAAGGTGGGCGAAGCCGCCGCCCTTGGCGACCGCAGTGAGAATGCGGATTACACCTACAACAAGAAAGAACTCAACCGAGTCATTGCCCGCATCCGCTATTTAACCAAACGGCTCGATGAGCTGCAGGTGGTGGATCGTCTGCCCGCCAATACCGACAAAATCTTTTTTGGCGCCTACGTGACGCTGGAGGACGAAGAGGGCGAAGAGTTGCACATTCGCATCGTAGGCCACGACGAATTGGATACTCAAAAACGCTGGATTAGCATCGACGCCCCTATGGCGAAGGCGCTGCTGGGCAAAGAGGTCGATGACGACGTCACGGTGCTCACGCCCAATGGCGAGACGTTTTACACCGTGACGGCGATTCGCTACGACCATCTCTAACGGCTATTTGGTGGCGCGATACACTCGAAAACGACGATTGTCCGACAGTGTTTCGAACCCGCCCAATGCCCGTTGCAGGCGCTCTGGATACGGCAAAAACGCATTGGCCACCACCATGAGTTGCCCTTTGGCGTTGAGATGCTCTGGCGCCTCGTCGATTAGCTTCGTGCTTGGGCCATAGCTGATATCCCGCTCTTGGTGAAATGGCGGGTTACTGACGATCACGTCGAATCGTTTACCCTCCAGCGCCGAGTACACGTCGCTCTCCAGTACCGTGCCGTCCAGCGCATTGTCATGGAGAGTACGGCGGCAGGCTTCGGCGGCGAAGGCGCTGACATCGACAGCCGTGACCGCATGGCCGCGTTTCGCCAGCCAGGCGCTGATAATGCCGTCGCCGCAGCCCATATCCAGCACTGTCAGCGGTTTTTTCGGCAGCGTGTCCTCCAAGGCTTGTAGCAGTAGCTGCGTTCCCTCGTCGACTTTGCCATGGCCAAACACGCCAGGATGACTCACCAAGCGCATATCCAAGGCATCAAAGGTTTGCCAGGCGCTATCGGGCGCTTCGCTTTTCACCGTATGGGTGGCAAACAGCGAGCAGCGGCGAGCGTTATCGAGCTTGTCACAGCTCATGCCCAGCTCGTCCAGCATCTTGGGAACACGTTTGATGCCCCCTTGGTGCTCACCGACGATATCGAGCGGTGTATTGTCAGGCAGCACGTGGCAAAGCCACTCAAGCCACCACTTGCCTAGCTGGTGGGCTTTGGGCCAGAACAGCACCACCTGCCCCTCGGGTAGGTAGTCGAAAGGCTCGAAAGGGCTAATGGCTAGGCGCTCGTTGGCCTGCCACTGCTGCCGAAGTGCGACATTGTCGCTCACCATCGCGGTGGAGTGGGTCAGTAGCCATGTATCTTCCGCGGGCGCGATAGGGCATAACCGGGCGGCCTGTCCGTAATAACGTTCAAGCAGTTGGCAGGCAGGCAGTTGGGCACTCATACATTCGCCTCAGGTTTGGTAACGGTATAAAGTAAATAGCGGCCTAAGCGCCAATGGGGGTCTTGCTGGCAGTACTGCTTCTCTAGCGCCAACAGTGTTGCTTGATCGCTTGCCTTCTCTGGGGCCTGGCGCACGTAATCCTGAAAAATACGGATGCCCGCGACGCTCTCGATATGTAAGCCGTTCTGCCCCACCCACTGGCAAATCTCATCATGGGTAACTGGGGAGATCGGCGTTAAGCGCTGGCGCTTGCCCTTGCCTTCTAACTGGTCACTCAAGGCTTTTTGATAGTTGCCCTTCACCACGTTAGAAAAGCGCAGCGCGTCGCGGTTAAACACCATCAGGCTGAGTTGCCCCCCCGGCGCCAGCAGCGTTGCCAGGGTGTGCAGCGCTTGCTCAGGATGGCCCAACCACTCCAATACTGCGTGGCAGGTGATCAGCGGCCAGGGGCCGGGGGCTTGGCTCGGCAATGCCTGTAGAGGAGCTTCCACATAGCGAAGCTGCCCCGGTGACCATACCGCAGCGGCTTCCTGCTCTGCGTGCCACGCCTTGGCATGGGCCAGCATATCGTGGGAAGGCTCTGCCATGCTGACAGTGTGACCGCGAGCCGCGAACCAACCGGAGAGCTGCCCCAACCCACCGCCGACATCCAGCACGGGCTGGGCCTTTAAGTGCAGCATTCGCGGCAGCAAATAATCCAACATCGCGAGGCGCAGCTCGCCTCGGGGGGCTTGGTAGAGAGAGCGAGAGAACTTATCTGCCAAGCCATCAAAGTAGCGGTCGCCAGCGTCGGTTAATTCGTAGGTCGGGTGCATGCATGTAGGCCTGAATGATCACAACGAGCGCAATATCAAAGCCGCGTAGTTTACCCTGCTTGTATCGTTAACGCTCGCCAAGCCATACCCATCTGGCAGCGAGGTGGCGGATCCTTCACTCGGTCTATTGCCTTTCTTGCCAGGAGTGATTAGTGTAAAAATCAAAATGGGAACGTTACCATTGTAAAAAGAGCCATCAAATCACCTATGCCGCCTACTACTCGCGCTACGCTAATCGAAGTCGCCAATGTAGCGAATACCTCAAAAACGAGCGTTTCCCGCTACTTTGGGCCGGAACGCCACAAGCTCTCGCCTGCCCTTCAAGCACGCATCAAGCAGGCTGCTGATGCTCTTCACTATCAGCCCAATTTAATGGCACGCGGCCTTAAAGGTGGCGGGTCCCGTCTTTTGGGTATGCTAGTAGCCGATATACGCAACCCGTTTTCCGTGGCCATCGTCCACGGTGTCGAGGTGGCGGCACGTAAACACGGCTATGCACTGATTGTCTGCAATACGGATAACGACCCCAACCTAGAGCAACGCCATTTGGCTTCTCTAGCGGCCTACCAGGTAGAGGGGCTGGTTGTAAACGCAGCGGGACAACCTCAACAACTACTGCAAACCATTATGCACAGTGGTTTACCGCTGGTATTGATCGACCGTGAAGTAGGCGAAATCAGCGCCCCGGTGATTGGCCTTGATAATGCGCTTGCCATTGATATGGCACTCAACCACCTATCCCATCAGGGCTATCGCTGCGTGCTTTACGTTAGTGAGGCCCCAGAGCAAGCCAGCGCCCGTCAAGAACGCCTGCAACGCTTCCAGCAGCAAAGCGCCTCGTTAGGGCTGGGTAGCGCCATATTAACCAGCCTTGACGAGCAAGAGGCGATCCCGGCACTCCGCGACTTTATCCAAAAAAACCGGGAGTTCTCCTGTGCCGTGCTGTGTGCCAATGGCAATGCCACACTTGCCATGACGCGCTGCTTTCAACATTTAGAGGTCGCCATGGGAGAGGTAGGTTTGATAGGCATAGATGAGCTCGACTGGTGCGAACTGGTACCCCCAGGCATCACTACTCTCGCCCAGCCAACCGATGCAATCGGCAGCGCGGCAGTCACTTACCTACTCCATCAAACCCTCCCTTCCAAGGCCGCGAAGGAAGTGCAGCACCATCACCCGCCAGTACTTATTCCACGGGGCAGCACTCAGTTGATAGGCCCCTCTGCTCACTTGTCACCCTAATAACGATACCGCCACTATCAAATAAGTTTTGAGGCTACTAATGACACACTCTGTTTCTTCACCCAGCGTACTTACTTTTGGCGAAGCCATGGCAATGTTTGTGGCAGACACCACAGGAACCCTGGCGGATATTGAGCATTTTCAGCGCCGTTTGGCGGGTGCGGATAATAACGTCGCGATTGGCCTTGCTCGGCTGGGTTTTCATGTTAGTTGGTTAAGCCGGGTCGGCAACGACGGTTTCGGTCAGTTTATTCGCCAAGCACTGGAAGCCGAAGGTATTGATGGCCGACATATCCATACCGACTCCCAGCACCTTACCGGCCTGCTATTCAAAGAGCGCGCCAGCGGAGGAGCCGACCCTAAAGTCACCTATTTCAGACGCGGCAGCGCCGCCAGCCATCTTTCTCCTAACGATGCCGACGGCGTAGATTTCGATGCACTACGGCATGTCCATGCCACCGGCATCACACCCGCCCTTTCAGACAGCGCCTGCCAGCTAACCCGTCATATCATGGAGCAGGCTCGCCTTCGGGGTGCCACGATCTCCTTTGACCCGAATCTTCGCCCTTCCCTATGGCCCAGTGAAACGAAGATGCGCGACACGCTTAATGAACTTGCCTCATTAGCGGACTGGGTACTTCCCGGGTTATCGGAAGGCCAGTTACTCACTGGTCAGAAAACGCCCTACGACATAGCAGGCTACTATCTGGATCAAGGCGCTTCAGCGGTCATCATCAAGCTGGGGCCGGAAGGCAGCTACTACCGCGGCACCCTAGCCGGCCACGAGGAAAGCTTTACCGTTGAGGGCTGCCATGTAGCGGAAGTGGTGGATACCGTAGGCGCAGGCGATGGCTTCGCGGTGGGTGTTATTAGTGCGCTGCTCGACGGCTGCTCGGCCCGCCAAGCCGCCCAACGGGGCAATCTGATTGGAGCGCAAGCCATTCAAGTGATTGGCGATATGGAAGGCCTCCCCCACCGCCCGCAACTTCAAGCGCTAGAGGCAGAACAGACCTTTTAATACCAGCGGCTTACAACACCCAAGGAGATAACAATGAAAAAACGCCTGATCGTGCAAGGCCAACTCAGTGACGCTCAGTTAGCCACCCTAGAGCATCTATTCGAAGTCACCCAGCTATCTAAAGCGATGTCGCTGGACGCTCCCGACAATCGCCACTACCTAGCAGAAGCCCATGGCATTATCGGTTCTGGCCTTGCGATTACCCCCGAATTACTGGATGCAGCGCCCAAGCTTGAAGTCATCTCGACTATATCGGTGGGTTACGACAACATCCCTGTCGATGAACTGACCCGTCGCGGCATCATGCTGTGCAACACACCCGATGTACTCACCGAAACCACCGCTGATACTGGCTTTACACTGATTATGGCCACCGCAAGGCGGGTCGTTGAGTTAGCAGAGTGGGTCAAGGCCGATCAGTGGCAGGCCAGTGTTGGCCCTGCGCTATACGGCAGCGATGTACATGGCAAAACGCTGGGCATGGTGGGATTTGGTCGCATAGGGCAGGCCGTTGCCAAGCGCGGCGCTCTAGGTTTTGGCATGAAGGTACTCTACTCCAACGCTTCACCCAAGCCCGCAATAGAACAACAACTCGGAGCTACGCGCCGTGAACTGGATGAATTACTGGCCGAGTCTGATTTTGTCTGCGTTACCGTCCCGCTGACCGCCGACACTGAACGGCTGATCGGTGCCCAACAGTTCGCGCTGATGAAGCGCTCCGCTATCTTTATCAATATTGCCCGTGGCAAGGTGGTCGATGAAAGCGCCTTGATCAACGCCTTAGAAAACGGGGTGATCAAAGCAGCGGGCCTGGATGTCTTTGAGCAGGAGCCGCTCTCTGCTTCATCGCCACTGCCTCACATGCCTAATGTGGTCGCCCTCCCTCACATCGGCTCTGCCACCCATGAAACCCGCGAGGCCATGGCCCAGCGTGCGGTCGATAACATCCGTTTGGCACTACAGGGTGAGCCGCCGATCAGCCTTGTGAACGAAGAGGTGAATCAATGAGTTCAGGCCACAGCACACCCTCGCACTTCTGCCTTCTATTCGACTGCGACGGCACCCTAGTGGATAGCGAAATACTTCTTGCTGACGTAATGGGTGAGATCTTTCCCGAATTCGGCCTGCCCTTCTCGGCGCAGCAGTATATGGAGGAGTTTCGCGGCGTGCGTTTCCATACCATCGTTCACACTCTGGAGCATCGCTTCGACAAGCTGACAGAGGAAACGCTTAACCAGCTTGAAGCAGGAATGCGGGCACGTATGGAAGCACGCATGCGCGACGAGCTGGTGGCCATTCCAGGCATACCGGATACGCTCACGCAGTTAAAGAGCTACCCCAAAGCGGTGGTGTCCAACGGCCCTGAGCGCAAAATCCGCTGTGCCTTGGAAAGCACCCGGTTGGAAGAGCACTTTCAAGGCCAGCTATTCAGCGCTTACACCCTGAATGTCTGGAAGCCAGACCCAGAGTTGTACCGTAAGGCAGCGGCTGCCATGGGCTTCGCCCCACAGCACTGCATTGTCATTGATGATGCGGCGGTGGGCGTGGAAGCAGGCTTGGCGGCGGGTATGCAGGTTATCCACCTCAACCACTTTCCCAATGAGGAGAGCACACCCGTGGGCGCGGTAGGTATCCAACACGCCCACGAGCTGCCAGCGGTCATTGCGGAGCTAATGACAACCATCAACACCTAGCGCATACATGGCGACCCGAATCGCGTTTAAAAGCAGGTCGCCAGGCGTTCTTTCACGTTCAAAGCATCATCAACTAATAACAGTTGCCGCCATTTATCGAACGTCAGACAGGGGTGGGAGGCACCAAACGCCACGATGTCACCCACCTCAACGTCCTGAGCATCGTTAGGCAGACGTACGAATGTGTGCTGATCCATGATTTTAGTCACCTCCCAGCCAACGACCGATAGCAGTTGCACGGGGGTACCGGCCTCCCGATATCGACGCAGGGCAATCGGCAACTGATCATGGCCAATATCACGCTTGCCTAGCGCAATAATGGCAAGACCAGGCTCGGGAAGCGACTGCACCTGGGCAAAGACTTCAAGGGCGGGCTCGAGCCCCTGCTGCAAATCGGGCCGACGACTTAATACGGCGGACTGCGCCTCGCGATACAATCCATGGTCATGCACCACATAGCACCCCGGCCGCAATACAGGCGTGAAACGCTCCTGTAGCGGCGCACCCTCAAAGGCTTCGGCAATAATATCATACCAAGCGGATCCTGAAGCAGTGACAATCGGGGCAGGTGCTGCAAAGCGTTGAGCAGCTTCAAGCGCTACCGCCACTTCCACAAGATAGTTAGCGTAAGCGCGGATACCCTCCTCAGGATTATCCCCGTGCACGACACCTTCGTAGCCCTCCAGCCCTGCCAACACCAGCGCTGGCTCATTAGTAATCGTCTCGGCAAGCGAAAGAATCTGCTCCTGAGTACGGCACCCACACCGCCCGCCAGCCACGCCTACTTCAATCAGCACTGGCAACGTCAAACCACGCTCGGCAAAAAAACGACCTAACTGGCGCACGTTCTCTTGGCTATCGACCACACAGTAAAAAGTCGCCCCTTGCTCGATTAGGCTGGCAATGATGGCCATATTGGCCTGACCAACTAACTGGTTAGCCATCAGCAGTCGAGTAATGCCATTGCTGAAAGCGGCACGACATTGGGCAGCGGTTGCCAGAGTGATTCCCCACGCTCCGGCCTGAAGCTGGCGGTGGAAAAGCGCTGGGGTCATGGTGGTTTTACCGTGGGGGGCCAACTGAGCTCCATGGGATTCAGCAAATCGCTGCATCCACGCCAGGTTATGTGTAAGGGGAGTCTCATGCACCACCGCTGCAGGCAGGCTAACACCAGCCAACAGATTGGAACTGATCTCCACCCCACCCTTATCTATCGTTAACGCTTCTTGCTGCATGACCCCATTTCCTCATTCACTGCGCGTAATGAAACATCCGGCTCACGGGCCGAAATGTTAGATACTTTCGCACTTATTGACATCAAGATAGAAACTAACATACTTTTTAGGCAAGGCAACCTTCAGGAGTCCACGGTGAGCCAAGAAATAGATATTTTGTCCCGTATTACCACTGACTTTGCCGCTCTTCGCGATGCAGAAAAAAAAGTCGCCGAATTGATCTTCGCCGACATCGACTTTGTTACCGAGGCGAGTATCGGCGAGATTGCCCAACGTGCCGGGGTCAGCGATGCCAGCGTGACGCGTTTTGCACGTGCCATCGGTTGCGCCAATGTGCGTGATTTGAAAACGCGCCTAACCCGGGCGCTGGCAGCCGGAAGGCGTTTCATCCAGGAAGCAACACCCGAAGACAGTTCCAGCGTGGTTTACGACATCGCCACACAGACCCTTGCACTCAACCGTGACCTGCTGGCTCAGGCCGATGTAGCGGGGGCAGTTGAACAGCTGGATAACGCACGCCAGATACTAGTTTTCGGCTCTGGAGGTGGTTCAAGCACACTCTCTCAAGAGCTACAGTTTCGCCTTGTCCGCCTGGGCTATGCGATCAGCGCCTATCCTCAAGCGCTGTTGCCCCGCATGGTGGCTTCTACCCTTGATCCAGATGATGTCGTCGTTGTGCTCTCAGTCACCGGCTACACCCCGGAGATGGTGGAGTCGGCACAGATTGCCAAGCAGTACGGAGCCAAGGTGATTGCCATCACAGCATTGAACTCACCACTCGCCAACACTTCCGACATCGTGCTGCCCATCACCTCCCGGGAAACTGACTTCATCTACCATCCCTCTGCATCACGCTACGCCATGCTCGCCGTCATTGACGTGCTAGCCCTGGAGCTTGCCATGCGCCATCGCGAGCGCTCGCGGACTAAGCTGCGTCGGCTCAAGCTCAGCCTGGACGACCATCGTGGTGGTGATAACCGCCAGCCCTTAGGAGATTAATATGGTTTACGATCTGCTGATCCGTAACACCAACGTGCTTGATGGCTCCGGTGCCCCACCTTTCCTGGCCGATGTCGCTATCCAAGGTGAGCGTATCTGCGCCATTGGCAGGATGCCTTATGCCACCGCTACGACCACCATTGAAGCTGACGAGCGCTATCTGGCACCCGGTTTTATCGATGTCCACACCCATGACGATACCAACGTCATTCGCACTCCAGAGATGCTGCCAAAGCTGACCCAAGGCGTCACCACCGTGGTCGTCGGTAATTGCGGAATAAGCGCCAGCCCGGTCACTCTCACTGCTGACGTTCCCGACCCTATGAACTTACTGGGTAGCGCCGAAGACTTCCGCTATCCAAGCTTCGCTGACTACGCCTCGGCCGTCGATATCGCCCGGCCCAGTATCAATGTTGCTGCCCTGGTTGGGCATACCAGCCTGCGCAGCCAGGTCATGGATAGCTTTGACCGCCCTGCCAGCAACGACGAAATCGCTGCCATGGAAGTGCTGCTTCGTCAGGCACTTGATGAAGGTGCTTTGGGTCTGAGCTCCGGGCTTGCCTATCGTAACGCGATACACGCGCCAACTTCGGAGATGGCCCCCTTGGTGGCTGCCGTTGGGTATTCGGGAGGCGTCTATACCACCCATCTTCGCGATGAATTTGCAGGCTTGCTGGACGCGATGGACGAAGCATTTGCCACCGCTCGCGCAGGCCAGGTACCACTCGTGATCTCGCATTTGAAATGTGCAGGCGCAGGTAACTGGGGAGGAGCAGGAAAGGCACTGAGCAAGTTGGAAATGGCCGCCCAGCACCAGCATGCTCACTGTGATTGTTACCCTTATACGGCTGGCTCTTCGACCCTAGACCTCGGGCAAGTGACGGATGAGATAGAGATCACCATTACTTGGTCGAAACCGCACCCGGAGCAGGCACGGCGTCCTTTAAAGGAAATCGCCGCTGAGTGGGAAGTGTCGCTGCTGGAAGCAGCCAGACGGTTACAGCCAGCAGGGGCGGTTTACCACAACATGAGCGAAGCGGATATGCAGCAGGTGTTGGCACATCCGCTTTCCATGGTGGGATCGGATGGCCTACCGAACGACCCGCACCCCCACCCTAGGCTCTGGGGAGCCTTCCCTCGGGTGCTTGCCCATTACAGCCGCGATTTAAATTTGATACCGCTGGCAGAAGCGGTACGCAAGATGACCAGCCTTTCAGCCGCCAATTTTGGACTGACGGATCGAGGTATCGTCCAGGTCGGTGCCTATGCCGACCTTACCCTTTTCGACCTTGCAGTCCTGGAAGATACAGCGAACTACGAAACCCCCATTGCGGCTGCAAAAGGCATCGAGTTGGTCGTGGTAAACGGCCAGCTCGCCTATTACCAGGGGTCTATCACCGATCAGCGTTCAGGGCGCATGCTGCGCCGCACTGAGCGTATTTCCCAAGTAATACCATCCAATCAGGAGTCAATATCATGAGCATCACACGTTATGGAACTGAAGGCGGTGTAGGTACTGGCGGTCAAAAACTGCCGTTTGCCCGCGCTGTCGAGGCCGGTGGTTGGCTATACGTATCAGGACAAACCCCCATGACCGATGGTGAAGTCGTGGAGGGCGGCATTGTTGAGCAGACCCGCCTCGCCTTCGATAACTGCTTGGCCATCATGCAAGAGGCAGGATATGGCGTCGAAGACGTTGTGCATGTCACTACGGTGTTGACCGATGCTCGCTATTTCACGTCTTTCAACAAGGTCTTCAAAGAGATATTCGGCGACAACCCACCGGCTCGCATTTGCAGCGTTCAAGACTTAGTCGTGGATTGCAAAGTAGAAGTCGATGTGAAGTGTTACCGAGCTGATCGCGTCTAGGCACCGCAACAGCAGCACCTCAAAAAAGCGCCGCACCCCGGCAAGGGTGCGGCGCCAGATTGCCGCTTGATCACGATAAAAGTCCCGCGGCAATCGCTTCCATTGCCTACCTATCGGCCGCGGCAACGGCCGGATAAACAACGATAAGAGGTTACCATGAACAGTCAAATATTCCTTGCCGCCTTTGTGCTCTATATTGTCGCTATGATCGTCTTTGGATGGTGGGTGTCACGACATAAACGTGGCAGCGGTGACGACTTTTTGCTTGGCGGGCGAAGTGTTCCCCTATTTCTCACCGTCGGCACCACGGTCGCCACAATGGTGGGTACCGGTTCCAGCATGGGAGCCGTTGGCTTTGGTTATGCAAATGGCTGGGCGGGGGCGCTCTACGGTATCGGTGGTGCCATTGGGGTGCTTCTACTCGCCGTCTGCTTTGCCCCTGTGCGTAAACTTCGCTTCATGACGATGAGTGAAGAGCTGGCCTATTACGTTGGCGCGAATCGGTTAGTGCGTAACATTGTTGCGCTTCTCATCTATATCGCCTGCATTGGCTGGCTCGGTGCCCATATTCTTGGCGGTGGCCTGTACCTCTCCTGGATGGCGGGTATCGACCTGACCACGGCGCGTATTCTGGTGGCACTGGGCTTTGGTATTTACTGCGTGGTGGGCGGCTACTTTGCTGTCATCTGGACCGACACCATTCAAGCCATCGTGCTCTTTGCAGGCTTTATTTTGATGGCCGCGCTGGCACTGGTGGAAGTGGGCGGTTTCTCAGGGCTTACTGCAGGTATGGACGCAGGTGCCATCAGTTTTCTAGGCATTGGTCAGATTGGTGCACTGCCGGCATTGTCTCTAGCCGCTGTCATTGCGATTGGCGTGCTGGCCACGCCTTCGTTTCGGCAGCGGATCTATTCCGGCGAATCCGTCGGTTCGGTACGTCGTTCGTTCTTGATCACGGGTGTTCTTTATCTCGGGTTCTCAATCATTCCTGCCATTATCGGTATGGCCACCCACGCTCTCAATCCAGGGCTTGAGAATAGCAACTACGCCTTTCCCTTCCTGGCGACGGAAATCATGCCATTAGGATTGGGGCTACTGCTGTTGGTAGCAGGCCTCTCTGCGACCATGTCGAGCGCAAGCTCCGACGCCATCGCCGGTGTGTCCACGCTGATCCGAGACCTCTATGTACTCGCCACGGGCCGCACCCCGTCCGCCCGCAACGTGGTGCGCTTCTCACGGATCGCCCTGGTAGCCACCATTGGTTTAGCACTGCTGTTCGCGCTTGCCTCGGACAACGTAATTACCTACATCACCCGCATGATCTCGACGATTCTGTCAGGACTGTTTGTGAGCGCCATGCTGGGGCGCTTCTGGCCACGCTACAACTGGCAGGGTGCCATTGCCACACTGCTATGTGCCTCCGCCACTTCCTTGATCATTATCGCCAACAGCGATTGGACAGCTTTCTGGGGCAATCCCAGCATCCCTGCCGTTCTCGCTGCGCTGGTGGCCGGGATCGTTGTGAGCCTTCTGACACCGGCCTCGCAGGTATCCCCTGACCAGGCACTGGCAATTCTTGACCAAGAACGCCAGCGCATGGAGCAAGTGCCAGAGCCAACGCTCACCGGCGCTGAAGCGACCTCAACGACTCGCTAACCGCCAAAAAGCTGTAAAAAAAGCCCCACGATTGTGAACTGACACCTCAATCGTGGGGCTTTGCTTGGTACTAAAGAACTTATAGCGCCGCTAACGCCTCGCTAAGGCCCTTCTGGGTCAGAGCGTGATAGGCCGACGTCACCGCCTGTGCGAACTCGTCGTTTTTAGCCAGTTCGCTGGGCACGACATCGTCCATGGCTAAGAAAGCGGTTACCAGCGCCCCCGCGGCTGAACGGTTGCTGGCATCATGCCTCTGATGCAATTGCGCAAAGCGCTTGGCCAACGGGTCATCGACCGTGTAGCGATTACCCTGGAGATCTTCACCTGCGGTATAACGAATCCAGGCCGCCATGCCGAGTGCCACACAAGGCGAGGGTTGGCCAGTACCAGCACGCTCCAGCGTACCCGACAACCATCGCTGCGGAAGCTTCTGGCTGCCATCCATGGCAATTTGCTGCAGACGGTGACGCAAACTGTCATTGGCAAAGCGCGCCAATAGCGAGTCGGCATAAGCCACTAAGTCGATACCCTCGGGCATATCGAGTGTCGGTGCGGCTTCCTCAAGCATGTAACGACGCAACAGTGTGCGCAGTTCGGCTTGATGAATACCGTCAACAACCGTCTCAATGCCTGCCAGTGCACCAAGATAGGCAAGCAGTGAATGACTGCCGTTCAACATGCGCAGCTTCATGGTTTCAAAAGGGGCCACATCGGCCACCATTTCCACCCCTTCTGCTTCCCAGCCTGGCCGCCCCTGGGGAAAGTGGTCTTCAACCACCCACTGGGAGAAGGCTTCACACACTACGGCATTGGCATCGGGTATTCCCAGCGCCGCCAAACGCTCAAAGTCTGCATCCGTCATGGCTGGCACAATGCGATCTACCATACTGCAGGGAAAGGCCACCTCATCGGCAATCCAGCGGGCCAGCGTCGGATCGCAGTACTCGGCCAATTGCACTACCGCCTGCCGTGTACGCGTTCCGTTGTCGGGCATGTTGTCGCAAGAGAGCACTGTAAAGGGAGGAATCCCCGCCTCACGCCGCCGCGCTAACGCTTCCACCAACAATCCAGGCGCGGTTCGGGGCTGTTGTGGAGAGGCGATATCGTCGATGATCATCGAATCATCACTTCTTAACTCACCGCTCGCTGGGTTGAGAAAGTAGCCCTTTTCGGTAACCGTCAAAGTAACGATACGAATGTCTGCAGAGGCCAACCGTGCCAGTAACGCTTCCCTATCACGGCCCCAGTCGCCTGCGTGATCACAGCCAGAAAAGAGGGTCTCTTCGATCACCCCAATTTCACGCAGCGTCAGGTGTTGGCTGTTGGCGTACTCCGCGACATGATAGCGATACCCTGCCGCAGCAAGATCATCAACCAGCCCAATACTGGAACGCAAATTAGCGCTACACACGCCCCACCCAACATCACCGCTGCGCTGACGGTAACGCTCTAGGTACACCGCCTGATGGGCACGATGAAATGCACCAAGTCCGAGATGAACAATGGCCAGCTGGCTCGATGGTGGAGCTGCAGATATAGACTCAACTTTTGGCATCGTTAGCTCCTACCAGTGCCACAACGTACCATCTTCCAGGCGATTCACCGGAAGGCTGGCACGTTTATAGGGGTATTGTTTGGCCAGCGTTTCATCAATATCCACCCCGTGCCCCGGTGTTTCACCGACAATGAAGTGCCCATCGACAAACTGGTAGTCATGCGAGAAAACGGTATCTACCACTGCCTCGTGGGGCATATGTTCCTGAATACCGAAATTAGGCACCCACGTATCGAAATGAATAGCGGCACCCAGGCATACCGGTGATAGATCCGTGGCCCCATGAAAGCCCGTACGGACATGGTAAAGCGACGCAAGATCAGCGATTCTGCGCATGTGAGTAATGCCACCGCCATGACTCAGCGGCGTACGAATATAGTCAATCAGCTGTGCTTCCAACAGCTCGCGATAGTCATGAATTGAATTGAACACTTCCCCCACTGCTAACGGCGTGGTTGAGTGCTGGCGAATGAGCCTAAAGCTTTCCTGATTCTCTGCGGGCACACAATCTTCCAGCCAAAACAGGTGGTAGGGTTCTACTTCTTTCGCTAGGCGCGCGGCTTCAATGGGCGTCAAACGGTGGTGAACATCGTGCAGGACATGGATGTCGGCACCGAACTGCTCCCGCACGGCCTCGAATAGCTTGGGCACGTGGTTCAAATACTTTTCGGTACTCCAGACATTCTCACTGGGCAATTCTGCATCGGCGGGCTCATAGCGCTCTCCGTCCTTCTTGGTCACGCCATACGTGGTAGGAATACCCGGGACACCTGCTTGCACTCTGACCGCGCGATAGCCCAGCTTCACATGTTTCTCTACCTCACTGAGACAAGCATCAATATCCTTGCCAGTACAGTGAGCATAGGTCATCACTCGCTCACGGCTTTTCCCACCCAGTAACTGATAGAGCGGCAACCCTGCCACCTTGGCCTTGATATCCCAAAGGGCCAAGTCCACCGCCGCGATAGCCGACATAGTGACAGGCCCACGCCGCCAGTAAGCACCGCGATAAAGAAAGTGCCATATATCTTCAATTCGGCTTGCATCACGGCCAATCAGTGCCGGTAGAACATGCTCTTCCAGGTAAGCCACCACTGCCAGCTCACGCCCATTTAGCGTCGCGTCACCAATACCGTAAACACCGGATTCAGTAATAATTTTGAGTGTTACAAAGTTACGTCCTGGCGACGTAACAATTAAATAAGCGTCACTTATAATCATCATTATTCCATTACGAAGAGTAAAAGGTAATCAACGCTCAAAGAGGTAGCGCTGCACATTGTCATAACAAACGGCGCGCACCATTTCCCCGACTCGATCCACGTCGCGAGGTAGCTCACCACGCATCATTTGAGCCCCCAGCATCTGGCAAAAAATACGCCGGAAATAGTCGTGCCTGGAAAAGGACAAAAGGCTGCGTGAGTCTGTCAGCATGCCAACGAAGTGACGCAACAAACCAAACTGCATCTGGGTCGTTAACTGCCGCTCCATGCCATCACGTTGGTCGTTAAACCACCAGGCAGCGCCAAATTGAACCTTGCCGGGAATGCCATCCCCCTGAAAAGAACCGGCAAGACCCGCCAACATCTCGTTGTCCCGTGGGTTGAGGTTATAAAGTACGGTGCGTGGAAGCTGATGTTCCCGGTCGAGCGCGTCCAACAGCGCCGCCAAGGGTTCGGCATAGGTAGTATCACCAATGGCATCGAAGCCGCTGTTCGCGCCTATCTCACGTCGCCCCCGCTGGCTTAAGTCACGCAAGGCACCAATGTGGAGCTGCATGACCCAGCCCCGACGGGCATACTCCTTGCCCAGCCATAACAGAACCGCCGTGGTAAAACCGTGGGCGTCATCACTGCTCAGCGCCTCCCCGCCCTTTGGTAATCCCCCCGAAAAACAGCGGTGATCGAAAGTAGAATTTTCCGTAAGCTACACGCAGGGAGATTCTGCATGAAGAAGTCACGTTTTTCCGACAGCCAGATTCTGTCGATCCTGAAGCAAGCCGAGAACGGCGCCCCGGTTCCGGAGCTGTGCCGTGAGCACGGCATGAGCAGCGCCAGCTTTTACAAATGGCGCGCGAAGTTCGGCGGAATGGACGCATCGATGATGGCCCGTTTGAAAGAGCTGGAGGATGAAAACCGCCGGCTCAAGAAGATGTATGCCGAAGAACGGCTGAAGGCTGACATCCTCAAGGAAGCCATCGAAAAAAAGTGGTGAAGCCGTCTCGTCGCCGTGAGATGGCGCAGAAGGCCGTCACTGAGAAGCGTGTCAGCATTCGCCTGGCGTGTTGGATGTTCAGCATCAGCGAGACCTGCTATCGCTACCAGGCCAAGCTCAGCAGCGAGAATGCCGAGATTGCCGACTGGCTGATTCGATTGACCCATAATCAGCGGAACTGGGGCTTTGGTCTGTGTTTCCTGCATTTGCGCAATGTGAAAGGCTTTGCCTGGAATCACAAGCGGGTGTACCGGATTTACCGGGAGCTGGAACTGAATCTGCGCATCAAGCCCAAGAAGCGCCTGGTTCGTGAAAAGCCGGAGCCTTTGGCTGTGCCGGACACGATCAACGACAGCTGGTCGATGGACTTCATGCACGACCAGCTCAACGACGGACGCAGTTACCGGCTGCTGAATGTGATCGATGACTTTAACCGCGAAGGCCTTGGCATTGAAGTGGACTTCTCGCTTCCGGCAGAGCGTGTTATCCGATCACTGGAGCAGATCATCGAATGGCGGGGCAAGCCTCGTTCTATTCGCTGTGACAACGGCCCAGAGTACATCAGTGGCAAGCTGGCGACCTGGGCGGAGAACCAAGGCATTGCTTTGGCGTTTATCCAGCCCGGCAAACCCCAGCAAAATGCCTATATCGAACGCTACAACCGAACGGTGCGTTACGATTGGCTGGCACAATATCTATTCGACAGCACCGAAGAAGTCCAGGATTATGCCACTCGTTGGCTCTGGCACTACAATCACGAACGACCCAATATGGGACTCGGAGGGATTACCCCTCAACAGAAGTTGGCTATGATGGCCTGAGGTCTACTTTTGAACCCCGCTAAAAATGGGGGGATTACCCTTTATTCGCTCCAGAATACGATCAAGCTCATGGACGGCAGGTGGTACGACAAACACTGGCTTTTCTAAACTGTGATCGGAAAGGCAGCACCCTGCCCCCTCAAAATGTTCCAATCGTTGGTAAAGAGCTGCCAATAAATCATCGAAGCGCTGAATATTCAGGCCGCTGGCCGCTTCGAGCTTTGCCAGATAATCGATAAAACCCGGTTGCTCAATCTTGAGTACCAAGTCGGCACGGAAAGTAGGCAGCATGGTTGGGCCAGCGCCACTGGTTGCATGCCGTTGGTGGTCGGCCAAGCTGTCGGTGGGGTCATCCGTGGTACAAATGGTACGCACGTTGAAGCGCTTTAAGATCCCTTGAGCACTGAGCTGAGGCGTTGCCAACCGCTGCTGCGAGGTCTGCCACACTTCCTCCGCCGTTTCTGCCGAAAGAAGCACATCGTTGATCCCCAGTGGCTCGCGCAATTCAAGGTGGGTCCAATGATAGAGAGGATTGCCCAAGCAATCCGGCACGGTTTCTGCCCATGCTTGAAAGCGCTCCCGATCACTAACGTTCCCGGTAATACGCTGCTCTGCGACACCCGCGCAACGCATGGCTCGCCACTTATAGTGATCCCCCTTGAGCCAAAGTTGGGTCAAGTTATCAAATTGAACGTCGTTAACTATTTCAAGTGGGTCCAGGTGCGAGTGATAGTCGCAAATCGGCATGACAGCAGCATGATCATGATAGAGCCGTCGGGCAGCTTCATTTTCCAATAAAAAGTCTGCACCTATGAACTCAATATGGTCGTTAAACTTCATCGTTACTCCTTGGTCATTGAGACATTCATAGGAACTTCTACCCAAGTAACAAGTTGGGCAAAAACAGAACAATATCCGGGAAGAAAAGAATACCCAGAACCACTACGAAGACCGCAAAAGCGAAAGGCAGTAGTTCACGGCTATACTCATAAAACGAGCAGCGTAAAATGCCGCATACGGTATACATCGAAATACCGACCGGGGGTGTCATGCCGCCGAAAGTGACCAGTGTCATCATAAGCAGCCCGAAATGAACAGGATCAATACCAGCCGCTTTAATAACCGGTACTAAAATGGGGGTCAGCAACATCACCACGACAGTAGCCTCAAGTAACATGCCTAAAAAGACCAGCAGCAACGACACGGTAAGCAGTAAGGTGATATGGCTGGAGAACACGCCAAGGGTTAATTCAGCGATTGTTTGCGGGACTCTTTCAAAAGAGACGACATAACCGATAATGCCCGAGAACATAATAATGAGCATAATCATGCCAATATCTCGCACGCTGGCACGCATGGCATTCAGGATTTCTTTCACCCCCATCACCCGGTGGATAACACACCCCACTAACAGCGCATAAGCAACGGCAAACGCACCTGCTTCGGAAGGCGTAAACAACCCATAACGGATACCTACCAACAGCCACACGGGGAAGAGTATGGCCCAGATACTACTTCGCAGTGCCTTCAAGACTTCTGAGCCAGTAGGCAAGTGCTCTGTGACGGGCTGATAGCCGCGTCGTTTGGCCATAATGTAAGTCGTCACCATTAACGCAACCATCAATAAAAAACCGGGGACCAACCCGGCGATGAATAGTCGCCCTATCGAGACTTCCCCAAGGTAGCCATACAGAATCAAACCGATGCTGGGTGGAATCGTCGCAGTAATTAAGCCACCGATAGACAGCACCGCCCCTGCAAATCCAGAAGAGTAGCCACCCTTGATCATGCTTTTCCCCAGCACACGGGACTGCATAGCGGCATCGGCCACTGCGGAGCCTGACACCCCACCCATCAACGTGCTCAATACAATGCTTGCCTGTGCCAAACCGCCACTCATCCACCCCGCCAATAGGGTAGAGAGATGAACTAAGCGAGGGGTAATGCCACTGGCATTCATTAAGTGGCCGATAAAAATAAACAACGGAACGGCTAAGAGCGGAAAGGACTGTGTCGAAGAGACGACTCGCTGCACAGCGATACTCGTTGGCAAGAATGTTTCAGGTAGCAAAAAGTAAGAAAAGCCCGCAATTCCAATAGCAAATGCGACAGGCATGCCAATGGCCATAAGAAACAGGCCAAAAACCAGTAATAGCGCGGCTGTCATAGCGACTCCTCCACCATGTCGTCATCGTCAGCCATCAAGCTACCAATAACACCATTAGCGGATATGCGACGTACCAATGAAACCATCATCAGCAAAGCACCAATCGGAAGCGCCAAAGTGATATAGCCATAACTTAGCCCCGCCACTCCCATTGGGCGCTGCCAGTTTGAGGTAGCTAAACCGAAGCCATACCAAGCAAGAAGAACTAAAAAGAGCAGCATCATCGCAATACACAAACTGGTAATCATGAATTGCAACTTAGCGGGTAACCGAATAACCAGCGCGTCAATGCGCACCTGACCACCGTGACGTAGCGTGATGTCGGCACCTAACACGGCAGTCCAGATAAACAGGAATTGCGCCAATTCAGCACCACCGGCGAAGGGGCTTCCTACGGCTCTAGCGGTTGAGCTAATAAACATGGTGAGAGAGGTACCGCCGAGCAGCAAGATGGCTAACCACTCCTCACCTTTATCGTACCAATGCCACATACAGCATTCCTCGCCCCGTAGGGCATATGGATGGTGGGTTAATAGCAAAGAGAAAAGGGGAAAGCTCCTGCCCAGAGAACCAATACGGGCAGGAGCGGAGACTCACTCTCCAGAGAGCAGTTGCTCGCGATATTGGTCGTAGCCTAACTCTTCATAGACGCTGCCAACGCGCTCACGGAATAGATCGATATCCACATCGGTAAATGTGACGCCTTCAGCTTCCATCCTCTCCTGCACAGCGGCCTGTGCTTCCATGGTGGCTTGACTCGCCGCGTCACCCGCCTTTAAGAGCTCTTCATCGAGAATAGTGCGTAGCTCTTCAGGCAAGGTTTGATACCACTGATCAGAAGTGGCGATACCCGTCATTAAATGAATATGGTTCGTTAACGCCACATTCGTAATCACTTCATGGAGGTTTTGGCCTTCGGCAGCAGTTAATTGTGCTTCTGCGCCATCAATCGAGCCTAATTGAAGCGCAGAGTAAACTTCCGACCAGGGCAAGGGAGTGGCGGTTGCCCCCATAGCTTCAATCGTTTTTACCCATACTGGGGAGTTGATTGTTCGTACACGTACGCCATTCAAGTCGTCAGGTGCCTTGACTTCATTCTGAGTCAGCATCTGCCGCGACCCCTGAAACCAGTTGTAATTAAGTAGACGCAGGCCACTCACGCCTGCCAACCCTTCCACCCACTCCTGATACAGCGGCGACGCGGTTATTTGAGCGTAATCACGCGGGTCCTCAACCAAGTAAGGGGCACTTAAGATGCCAAGCTCTGGTTGATATTCCGATAAACGGCCAGCATCAATGAGAATAGCGATATTGGCACCACTGCGGATTTGCTCCACGACATCTTCATCGGAGCCCAACTGGCTATTCGGGAAAATCTGGATCGTCAGCTCACCATCAGAACGCTCTTCAATACTTTGCTGAGCGCTCTGCAAAGCCTGTGCGATAGGATCTTGGGGGCTCAATGCGATAGAGACATTGAGCTGGTAAGCAGCGTGTGCAGTTTGACTTGCGACAACCAGCGCAATCGCTGGGAGTAACCGTGCGAGTTTCATCTTCAACTCCTCAAGATAATTATTGTTGGTCATTTGTTCGCCAGCATTACGGCTGGAACTACGTCATGCAGGACAATCATTCATCTGGTTGATATGGCTGTGTTGATGTGGCTGTGTTGATGTGGCTGTGTTTATGTGGAACGTGCTGGAGCAGCCAATCCCGCTCCTGCAAATAAATCGGGGAAACGACGCTCAAGCTCAGGCAACGAATTCAGGATTTCACGCTGATGAACACTCATCGCCTTCTCGGCGGCGTCACTATCTGAAGCCACAATTGCATCGACGATTGCCTGATGCTGATCGGCTAACTTAGGGATCGGTGTAGAGTCAGGGATACTCAAATAACGTACCCGGTCCAATTGCGCCTTCACATCTTCGATGACGTTCCATGCCATGACCTGTCCCGTGGAAAAGGCCAATGTGCGATGAAACATCTCATCAAGAAAAAAGAAGCGGTCATGGTCCTGGCGCTCAATACAGCTGCGCTGGCGCTCAATCAGTTCCTTAAGCTCCATTAGCACACTCTCAGGAAGTGCCCCCTTGGCGGCTTCCAGCGTAATGGCGACCTCCAATGACTCACGGATGAAGCGTGCTTCCAGAACCGCCTGTCGGGAAATACCCACCACATACGTGCCTCGCTGAGGGCGCACTTCAACCAACCCTGCCTCTGAGAGGCGGATAAACGCCTCTCTCACGGGCTGGCGACTGACAGCGAATAAATCCGCAATCTCCTTTTCAGAAAGCGCCTGCCCCGGTGCCAGCACCATGCGAATAATCGCTTGCCGCAATACGTTATAGAGACGTTGGCGCACCGAAACATCACTACCCTCCCTCTGCCACATCGCTTGCAAATTTGTCTTCATGTCACCCCAGAAAGTGCCTATACACGCCAGCTGATACAACTAGTATGGTAGTATGGATGAAATAAAAAAAGGCTAAATGAATTAGCCTTTAGTCGACGACACAAACTCTCACATAAAAAACTACTTATTTAGCTCTATGCTCCTCTCTTCAGAATTCAGAACTGCTCCCACTCATCGGCCGACGACTGCTTGGACGGCAGCACTTTGGCGGCGGGCTTATTGAGCCCAAGCGGCTGTGGGCGGCGTAGTGCTGGCAAGGGTTGCACGCCACCTTGGGAGGTTCTGAAGGCATTGACGCTGTTAGTCAGGGCGGCGGCTTCCCCGCTCAGTGTGTCTGCCACGCGGCGGTAGCTCTCCATGTCAGTCGCGCTTGCCTGGGTGGTACTATCGATCTCGGCAATGGCGAGGCCGATCTGGGCCACGCCATCGCTCTGTTCACTCGCGGCCCGACTGATCTCTTCCATCAGGTCGTTCACCCGCTGGCTCGCTTGGCGAATGCGCTGCGTGGCGGCCTGGGTTTCACGCGTGTGAGCAGCACTTTCCAGCACGCTTTGGTTGGTATCCACGATCATGCGCTGGACTTCTTTCGCCGCGTCGGCGGTTTGATTGGAGAGCTTGCGTACCTCCTGAGCGACCACGGCAAAGCCGCGTCCGTGCTCGCCCGCGCGCGCCGCTTCCACCGACGCGTTTAGCGCTAAAATATTGGTTTGAAACGCGATGGCATCGATGGTTTGCACCATGTGCTTCATCCGTTCGGACTGTTTGGTCAACGCTTCCATGGCGTGCGCCAATTCATCGGTTAAGCGGGTGGCGGTGCCGACTTCCGCTAGGTTGGTATCTGCGGCTTTGCTCGCCAGCTGCGCATTCGAGGCACTCTGGCGCACGGTGCTGGAGATCTCCTCCATGCTGGCCGCGGTTTCCTGTACGGCAGAAGCTTGCTGCTCCAAGCGATCAGCCATATTGGTATTGTTATTCAGGATTTGATTCACCACAGGACCAATGGCTTCCATATTGCGCTGGATATCGCTAGCAGTGGAGAGCAGAGAGCGTCGCATCAGTTGCAGCGCCTCCAAGGTTTGGCGCAGCGACTGACGGCGGGTGGAAGGAATCACCGTATTCAAGTTGCCCGCTGCCAGCTGCAGCGCAATATCCTTAAGCGATGCGACCGAGCGGTTAAGCGAGCCAAGCAATAGCGCATTCACTGACCAAATAGAACTTGCCAGAACCAGGGCTAATACGCCTAATGACCATCCGGTTAAGCCAAATCGTTGAGCGACCCACAGCCCTGCGCCAAGCAGCGCAGCGCTCGCTATTGAAGAGCCAATCACACGCGCTTTTACGCCCTCCCACTGGAAGGATGGCAACTTGCCGCGCAGCCCTTTGCGCTTTAACTTTCCACGTTTTAAGTAGTAAGGGCAGCTATTTTCACGCATTTGGCGGTATAGGTGGTCAAAGTAGCGTGCCTTCTCTTCACCGGCATAAGAGCGCAGTGAGGCATAGCCCTGTAGCTCTCCTCTATCCACCACCGGCACCACATTGGCATGCACCCAATAGTGGTCGCCATTTTTACGACGGTTTTTAACGTACCCTTGCCAGGAGAGTCCTTCGCGCAGCGTTGCCCACATATCACGATAAACCTCGGGCGGCATATCCGGATGACGCACCACGTTATGGGGCTCGTTCATCAACTCTTCGATGGAGAAACCGCTCACCTCAATAAAGCGCGGGTTGGCATAGGTAATATAGCCATTGATATCCGTGCGTGAGATCAGAAAGTCGTCGGGTTCGATCGGGTAATTCGTTTGTGATACGTAGCCGTTGTTACGCATAGCCCACCCCTTTATAAGAATACCTTTATACGCCAGCCAGCCCCATGGGCGTACTATGGCTCAGGCATTAACAAAAGTAACGGCGGCTCCCCATACTGTGACATTTATTGACATTCCACACGTGGCTCAGCACCGGCTATACAACGCTTTAAAAAGCAGCGTGGGCCTTTAAACAACATTAAACATCGCTGACTAGCAAGGCACGTAAACTCACCGTCGGCTAGCCTTACACCTCAACGCCCGGGAAGGGTGTTCTCACTCGTTGACTAAGGAGCTGACGATGAATTTTGGAGCCTTCAAGGAAAAAATCGAAGCCTGCCACATTTGCGCCGCTTATTGCGACAAATGCGCCACGCTGTGCCTGCAAGAGAAGGAGGTACAAGCCATGGCCGAGTGCATTCGTATGGACATTCAGTGTGCACAAATCTGCCGCTTGGCCGCGTCTTACATGGCACAAAATAGCGAATACGCCAACGATGTCTGTCAACTTTGCGCTGATATTTGCCAAAAATGCGCCGACGAATGCGCCAAGCACGACGTCGAACACTGCCAAGAGTGCGCCAATGCTTGCCAGCAGTGTGCCAATGCGTGTGCCAACATTGCCGCTTAACGGCAGTCATCTCGATAACCGTACCAAGCCGTGCTCTCGTAGCACGGCGTTAACGCTCTCTATCGTTTTCCCATGGACGCCCCTTAATGTTAGATAATCATGGCAACGTGCTTAATCACCATTTAAACAGTGAGATTTAAATCGTCGTGAAAAGACGCCTTTCTATATTTAAAAGCACGTTCTCTTACCCGCTATATGTGTGTATCGTCCTCTCTTTAACGTTAATGGGCTGCCGTTATCCTCAAAACGTAGAACGCAGCATGAGCGATATCGAGGAGGGGACGCTATTTATCGGTATTACGGAAAACCCTCCTTGGGTAATCGCTACTGCGGCAGGCCCTCAAGGGGTCGACATTGATCTTCTCGACCGTTTTGCAGAAAGCCTCGACGCTACCATCGAGTGGCATTGGGGCAGTGAGAACGAGCTGTTGCAGGCACTCCAACATCACCAGCTCGATATCGTCGCCGGGGGCCTCACCAGCAATACCCGCCTCGGTCAGTTAGCGGCCACGACGCGCCCGTATTACACCACGCACCATGTCATCGGCATGGCCACACGCGGCACGCAAGCCAACACGCTCGAAAAGACGTCCGTGGCGGGGCAAAAGGTCGCCGTGCCGCGCCTCAATCGCGTCATGCAGCCCATTCGCGCACTGGACGCGACGCCGGTCATCACCTCGCGTTTACATGACGCCCCCGGCTGGGTGGCTGCCCCTCATTGGTGGCTGGACGCCCACGGCTTTCGCCCCACCACTCACCGGCTCGCAAGCGAGCACCATGTCATGGCACTGCCCAAAGGGGAAAACGCGCTCATGCTGGCCCTACAACGCCATCTGAACGATAGCCACTCCCTGCATGCGCAGCTACAACGCTTCGAGGCCGCTGAATGAAAATCCGCAAGCCCTACCGCATGCCCCCAGAGAAGCAGCGTCAGCTCGATTATCTCATCACGCTTGAGTGGTGGAATTTAGGGTTTCGCGCATCCATCGTGCTAGTACTAGGGCTGGTGTTAGGCAGCAGCCAGGCCATGAAAGCGGCCTGGATCGAAGACATTCTCTCGCTCATTCCACCCGTGGCTTTTTTAGTGGCTATGCACTTTCGCAACCGCCCGCCTAACGACACGTTTCCTTACGGCTACCAGCGCGCGACGGTGATTGCGTTTTTATGCGCCGCCACGGCGCTGAGCTTGATGGGTAGCCTGCTACTGCTGGATTCGATCATGAAGCTGATCAGCCAGGAGCATCCATCGGTCGGTGCCACCACGCTATTCGGCCAAACGTTTTGGATGGGCTGGCTCATGATCGGCGCACTCGTCTACAGCGTGATTCCTCCGATGGTGATTGGCCACCTCCAGACCAAAGCCGCCGTAAAAGTCCATGAGAAAACCGTCTACGTCGACGGAAAAATGAGCAAAGCGGACTGGATGACCGGCTTGGCGGCGATCATTGGCATCATTGGGATTGGTGCCGGTATCTGGTGGGCAGATGCGCTGGCGGCAGCGCTCATCGCTATCGACGTGACCAAGGACGGCGTGGTGAACCTGAAAGAGGCCGTGGGTGATTTATTGGATCGTCGCCCACGGTTTACCTCGAAAGCCCAACCTGAAGCGTTAGCCGAGATACTCGAAGCCGAGCTCAAACAGGTCGACTGGGTCGCCGATGCCGCCGTTCGTCTCCGGGAAGAGGGCCACGTATTTAGCGGCGAAGCCTTCATTACTCCCCGCGATTCGCATCGATTAATCGAGCGCATCGCCTCGGCAGAGGCCATGCTGAACCACTATGATTGGCGTATCTATGAGGTAGTGGTTAGTGTGACTCCCTACGACTCATCGACCTAAGGAGCAACAATGATCGGCAATCCATGGCTCGGCGTGATCGGCATCCTGCTCATTGCCCTCGCCAATTACGATGCCATCAAAACTACCCTGTCTGCCTCCCACTCTGGGCCGATGACCAACCGCTCCATCAGCAGCGTATGGGCCGTGCTACTGGCGATCCATCAGCGTCATCGCTGCCACCGGCTACTGTCAGCCGCAGGCCCCTGGCTAACCGTAGGGTTGATCACCATTTGGCTACTGCTTGCCCTGGCTGGCTGGTGGCTGCTGTTTTGCAGTGCCGAAGACGCCGTGGTGAACGCAACGACGAAAGCCTCCGCCAATGGAATCGAGCGCCTGTACTACGCGGGCTATACGCTGACCACCCTCGGCTACGGCGACTTCGTGCCTGGAAGTGATGGCTGGCGAATGACCCCGCCGCTCGCAGCGGCCAACGGCTTCTTTCTCTTTACGCTCACCATTACCTACATGCTGAGCATCATTGCCAACGTGACGGAGAAACGCCATGTCGCGCTCACCATCCATGCGCTGGGAGAAAGCCCTTTAGACATCCTCAGCGCCACCCACGATAACGGGACGTATACGAGTTTGGGGCAACAGCTTCAGCCTCTCCAGCAGGCCATCAGCCGCTTAGGGCAGCAGCATCTGGCCTACCCTATCTTGCACTATTACCACGACCCCAGAAGCCAAAAATCGCTGCCCGTAGCGCTTGCACGCCTGTACCAAGCGCTATCCATCGCCCAGATCGCCTGTCCTACTATCGGCCACGCGACGCGACAGCAGCTCAATATGGGCATCGTCACGTTAGAGAATTTTCTTGCCACGCTGGATAGCGCCTTCATCGATGCCGTACCCACGCCCCCCGAGCTTCCCTCCTTAGAGGCTTACCACCGCCTGCCCGGTATCGCGACTTCCCCACACGCGATACGCCAGCAGCTAGCGGAACGACAGCAGCGATTGCTCGCCGCCTATGTGCAGAAAGATGGTTGGGCGTGGCAAACGATATGGAATGAGCCCCTGTAGCAAAGCCGACTACCGCTCGCTGGCAGACGTTGCCCCTTCCCATACTTCACAGCGGTCGCGTCCGTTGTTCTTGGCTTTGTACAACGCCGTATCGGCCAAGCGCAGGAGTCTTTTAGGATCCATCGTATGGGAGGGGTACGTCGCAATACCGCAGGACAGCGTAATATACCCAAGCGATTGCTGATGGTATGTGAGTGCTTTACCACGAAGCGCTGCCAGCAGCTTTTCAGCACGCGCTTTTGCCTCCAAATGACCAATGCCCGGCAGCAGCACCACAAACTCTTCGCCACCTAAACGGCACACCACATCCGTTCCTCGAAAATGCTGCGTTAACAACGTCGCTACATCGATTAACACCGCATCTCCCGCATCATGACCAAAGCTGTCGTTCACGCGTTTAAAATGGTCAATATCGATCATCAACAAAGAGAGCGGGCTGCCCTTTCGCTGTGCAAGCGCCATTTCCTGATTCAGTAGCGTGTCAAAATGACGGCGATTATTCAGCCCCGTCAGCGCATCCTGAAGCGACAACCCTTTGAGTTGATGCACCAGGTTATCCAGCTCTGCGGTGCGCGCCATTACCTGGGCTTCTAAGGTGAGATTGGCGGCCGCTAACTGCCGCTGGGTATGGCGATAGTGCCAGAGTGAAATAGCCACAATAGCAAGCGAAAAGCCTAGCGCACCGTAGCTTAAAGGAACATCACGCCGAGGAATCAGCTCATGTGCCACCAGCATATCGGCCAGTAACAGCGGCGCAAATAGCAAAAAACTCACCACAAACAGCCGCTGCTCTAAGTTCAGTCGCCTCACTCGCAACAGCGCCAGCAACAGCATGGTGGGTAGCGTTACCAGCAACAGCACATCGAACACAGGGAACGTGAGCGCCAAGCTGATAGCCCCGAGCGCGACTAGCCCAATCGACACCACAAGGTAGGCCAAATGGAGCTGCCATAAACGTGCCATCCAGCGTTTAGGCGCGCCATCCAACCAATGGCTCAGCAGCAATCCCATCGCAATGGGCAGAGTAAAGTAGCTGGCAGCTCTGAGGATGTCCCAGATAAGCGGGGCATCGGCCAATAGTTGCCGAACAGGCGTCTCTGCCAGCAGCATCAACCCTGACGAGAAGGCAAACAGCGCGATGGCGAAAAATCCCCGGCGCTCGGGGCCGATCATGGCAAAAATCGCCGCCAGGGTCGCTAACAGCAGGCTAAAGGCGCTGACCGCAAGATCCTGCACCGACGCCTGGAGCATTCCCTGTAGCGCATCGATACGGTCCGTGACCTCCACATCGCCCCAAAGACCGATGCTGGTGTAATCCGAGTGAATGCGCAGCGCCAGGGTTTTACCCGCCGCCCCCTCAGGCAATGCCACCAGATGCCACGGCCAGCCGATGAAGCGAGGATTCGCCATATCGCCGTGCTCATAAATCAGCGTGCCATCCAGGTAAACCTGCCCCACCAAATTGATACTGGTAATGTGCAGAACGGGATCACGCCACTCCCCGGTGGGCACGACCGTCTTGAACCATACGGCCTGTTGCCCGTTTCGCCCTGGCGGGTTAGAGGGAAAGGCAATGGGCTGCCATGGCGCCTCGGCGTCCAGGGGCGCATCACCCCAGCGGTACTCCCAATCGGTTAACGGCGCAGGCGCGCTGGCGTGCGCCAACGGTAGAGTCAGCAACAGCAAAAAGGCGGCCATTACCCCTACGCCGCAAACGCGCCACATGACGTTGAAAATGCCCATCAGATCCCCTATTGACGCTATGCCAGCCTACCCTACTTTTTATTCATTCATCTTATACGCTCAAATGTGCGTTGATGGCACGTTTAATGCGTTTGAAACGCTCATCTAGTTATGGCATCAATCGTTCTCTAAATGCTCTGTTCGATATAAATGCCACTCGTTTTCGACACGGCCATCCGGCAGTCGACAGTAACGTCCCGTTCCCAAAGCGCTTTCGCGTGTCATTCGCTCGCCCCCGACGCTTTCGCAATACTCGGCGGCCGCCGTTTGTATATTGACCCCCGACGCACCAGCACAGCCGCCTAACCCCAATGCGATTATCACGACGATATATTTCATTCGTTATGCTCCTCAGCCAGCTTTGTGACAAATACGTCGCGACCGGCGGCGCTCCACAATTTTTCACAGATGAAACGAAGCCTGCACGACGTCTCTCTCTACACCCCTTCGCAATAAGCCATTATGCTGTGGTAAACGCCTAACGGCTCGTTATAAGTTTAGCGATAACGGCGAGTGCTACGTGCGCCTTGCACACTTTCAGTAGGTCACCTGACGATGGTCACGCCATGACAACACCCCAGGGCTCAGACAACCGTGTTGCCCATTCCTCTGAGTGGAATGAGCGCCACTTGCTCAACTACGAGAACGACCCCCGCTTCGATCGTATTACACGCCTCGCACAACGGGTGTTTAGCGTCTCTACCGCGCTCGTTTCATTGATCCATCAAGATCGCCTACTGTTCAAATCGTGCCAGGGCCTGTTAGACGCTAACGAGGCGCCGCTTGAGCGCTCCTTTTGCAGCCACGCCATTCTGGAGAGCGACTATCTCATCGTCGAAGATGCCCTAAAAGATGCCCGCTTCATCGACCATCCCATGGTCACGGCCGAACCGTTCATTCGCTTTTATGCCGGGATGCCTCTGCACACGCCCTCGGGCCAACGGGTAGGCACGCTATGCCTGATCGACGACACTCCACGCTCACTGGACCAAGATCAAATCGCCCTGCTGCGTGACATGGGCGCCATGGTAGAAGAGCTGCTCAAAAGCGACATTGGCAACCACGCCTCACGCGCGGCGCTGGCCCAAGCGCTGCAAGAGAGCGAACGCCGCGCACGGCTTGTGATCGAAGGTACTCGCGTCGGCACCTGGCAGTGGAACGTACAGACCGGGGAGACCCTCTTCAACGAGCGCTGGGCGCAGATCGTGGGCTACACCCTCGATGAGCTGCGCCCAACCACGATCGATACATGGCTAGACCTAGCGCACCCCGACGACCTTGCCCACTCCGGGGCGCTGCTCAACGCCCACTTCCGTGGAGAGACAGAGAGCTATAGCTGCAAAGCGCGAATGCGCCACAAACAGGGGCACTGGGTATGGGTGCATGACCGTGGCCAAGTTTTCGACTGGACCCCAGATGGTCAGCCGCTGCTGATGTACGGCACGCACACCGACATTACCCACGAAGTCGAGGCGCAGCAGGCCCTTCAAGCCAGCCGAGACGAATTTGCTTCGCTGTTGAGCAACATGCCCGGTGTGACCTACCGCTGCTTGCCGGATGACAACTGGACGATGCTCTACATCAGTGGCCAAATCGACCGCGTCAGCGGCCACTCGGCAGAAGCGCTGATCAATAACGCGAGCCTTAGCTACGCCGACATCATTCACCCCGACGATGCCACGAGCGTCGGTGACGCCATCGAAGCAGCACGCGTTGCCAACGAAGGCTGGCACGTCGAGTACCGCATACGCCACCGTGATGGCCAATGGCGCTGGGTCGAAGAGCGCGGCAACTGGGTGACAGGAGACCCTCTGCACCCTGTCATCATGGAAGGCTTCATCGTCGACATTACCCGCGAACACGATGCGCGCGCCCAGCTTCGCAAACACCACGATGCGCTGCTGCTGCTCAACGATATCGCCTTCAACGCCCTCGACACGCTCGATGATAAAATTCAGTACGCGCTGTACAAGACGCGCCACTACCTCGGCCTGGATCTGGCCATTCTCAGCCAGATCGAGGGCGACGTTTACACCGCCCGTTGGGTAGACGCCACCTCCTCTTTTCCCCTCGATGCCGGAGAGCGCTTCGATTTAGGAAGCACCTGGTGCCACCTGCTCTTTACCGGGCACGGAAAAGAGCTCTTCGTTGCCAACGTACCCAAGAGCGACTTCCACGCCCATCCCTGCTACCAGGCGTTCCCGCTGGGTGCCTATGCCTCACTGGTGATCGACGTGGAGGGGCAGGTTTTTGGAACGCTCAACTTCTCCTCGGCCTCCCCAAGAGCCACCGACTTCGACGAGAGCGAAAGGCTCTTCTTGCGCCTGCTGGCACGCTGGCTGGCCGATACGCTGACCAACAGTTTGAGCAACGAACGTATCACCAAGCTGATGGCCCAGCTACCTGGGGTGATTTATCAATACCGGCAGTTTCCAGACGGCCGAGCCACGTTCCCGTTCAGCTCGCCGCAAATTCAAACGCTCTATGGACTAACGCCCAAGCAAGCCGCCCAAGACGCGACCCCGGCGTTCGACCGCCTTCATCCCGACGACCTCGCTCCCGTAGCCGCCACCATTCAGCACTCGGCCAGCACGCTCGACGACTGGCACGCGACCTATCGCGTCAGAAATGCGCAAGGGAGCTACCGCTGGACGACCGGTCAGGCCCGCCCAGAACGGCTCGCGGATGGCAGCGTGTTATGGCATGGCTACCTGCACGACATCCATGAACAGGAGCAAGCCCGCAAAGCCATGGAGCGCAACGAGAGCCGCCTAAGAGGCCTCTTTGAGTTTGCCCCTATCGGCATTGCCCTCAACGATTTCGAGACCGGACAGTTCATCGACCTCAACGACGCTCTGACCCTGCCCTCCGGCTACACCCGAGAGGAGTTCGTCAACCTCAGTTACTGGGACCTAACCCCACAGGAGTATCAAGCCGTTGAAGAAGAGGCCTTGGTGAGCCTCAAAACCAACGGCCGTTATGGGCCCTTCGAAAAAGAGTACATCCGCAAGGATGGCACCCGCTACCCGGTGCGCTTGCAGGGCATGCTGAGCCACGACCCCGACGGACGCCCAGTGATCTGGTCACTCATCGAAGACATTACCGAGCGTCGCCGGTTGGATAAAATGAAAAACCAATTCATCGCCACCGTGAGCCATGAACTACGTACGCCACTCACATCGATCAATGGGTCACTGGGCCTGATGGCAGGCGGTGCCGTAGGCGTGCTTCCCGCCCCCGCCAATGCGCTTTTGGAAACCGCCCAACGAAACGTACAGCGGCTTGCCACACTGATCAACGATCTGCTGGACATGGAAAAATTGGTGGCGGGCAAAATGCCGATGAACTTGTCAGCGCAGCCGCTCACGCCGCTGGTGGCAGAGGCGGTCGAGTCCATGGCAGGCTATGGAGAGCAGCATGGTGTCCGTATTCACGCCACGGCACCGTGGCCAGACGTGATGGTTAACGTCGATGGCCCACGGTTGATTCAAGCGCTGACCAACTTGATGTCCAACGCCGTGAAATTCACGCCGAAGGGCGAGTCCGTCGACATCTCGGTGGCTTTCCAGAGTGGCAAAGCGGTCATTTCCGTTCGCGATTACGGCCCAGGCGTCGACCCTGCGTTTCAACCTCACCTCTTCAAGCGCTTCTCTCAAGCCGACGGCAGCGATACGCGAAAACTGCCCGGCACCGGCTTGGGCCTTGCCATTACCCGAGAGATTGCCCATCAGCTGGGCGGCGAAGTGAACTATCGAGATGCGCAAGGCGGCGGTGGCGAGTTCTATATCGAGCTACCGGGAGAACCGATTTGCTGATTTTCCTGATGGCAGCTAGGCTGATGATAGGATTTGTACAGCATCCCCCAAATCCTGTTAGCTTTTGCATAAGCATTGACGCTTGGCAAAAGACCGCTAGCCATTCATAAGGAGAGTGACACCATGTCTAGCCCAGAGCATAAGCAAAAAATCTGGAAGATGATCAAGGATATCAAAGTCGGCATGCTGGTCACGCTGGACCGCGACACGCCCCGCGCCCGCCCAATGCATCTGGTACAAGACGAATACGACGGCACGCTCTGGTTCTTTACTCGTCGCAGTGCTGAGAAAGTGCTAGAGACCCAAAGCGACCACGATGTGTGCCTGAGCTTTTCGGATCAAGAAGACGGGGTGTATGTCTCGTTATCCGGCAAAGCCAACGTGATCGACAACCGCGAGCTGATCGACAAATACTGGAACCCCTTTGTGGCTGCTTGGTTCACGGAAGGCAAAGACGACCCGGATGTCGCCCTGCTGGAAGTGAAAGTAGAAATGGGCGAACACTGGAAAGCCAAAGAGAGCAAAACGTTCCAGCTTTACGAGATTGCCAAAGCCAATCTCAAAAAAGACGCCACGCCCGACTTGGGCGAAAATGAGAAATTCGGTGGATAAGCCACTCACAAAGCGCCCGCTGTTGCGGGCGCTTTTATCTACCGCGCTTACGGTGATGGTTGGGATAGACACCCCGTTTACATGGGCAGCAAGCGACACAGACGCCACTTCCACCGCCTGCGCCCCTACCGAACAGCAGCAACAGATGCTGGCACGTGTTAACGAGGCCAGAAACCAAGCTCGCCAATGCGGCGAACAATCTTTCAACGCCGCCAGCCCCCTCACCTGGAGCTGCCCGCTCACCGCCGCCGCGCAAGCCCACGCCGACGATATGGCTGCTAAAGACTACTTCAGCCACACCGGCCAAGACGGCAACAGCGTAGGCGAACGCGCCACCCAACAAAGCTACGCCTGGCGCACCGTCGGCGAAAATATCGCCGCTGGCCACACCACCGCCGACGCGGCTATCGAAAGCTGGATCAACAGCCCCGGCCACTGCCGTAATTTAATGAACGATGATTTTACAGAGATGGGTATGGCCCACGCGGACAATGCCGACGCGCGGTTTACGCATTATTGGGTGCAGACGCTGGGCGCGCCGCGCTAGGGAAAAGACCGGAGAGAAAAATTCAGAGCGACAACTAGGGTGTTTGGCGTCCCTGGCAGGAGTCGAACCTGCGACCTGCCGCTTAGGAGGCGGCTGCTCTATCCTACTGAGCTACAGGGACTGACGGGGCGCATAGTATAGCGTTTTGATTCGCCTCGGCCAACCAGGGGCTTGGAAAAGCCATGGTGGGCTATATCCAACCCAGCAAACGCAGAGCGAAGATGCCTAGGGTCACGGTGACGCTGGCCATGAGCGTGGTCATGGCGATGATGTTGGCAGCCAACGCGACGTTGCCATTGATCGCTTTGACCATCACGAAACTGGCGGCCGCTGTAGGGCTGGCGAAGAAAAGAAACAGCAACCCCAACTGGCTGCCTGAGAATCCCATCAGCCAAGCGGCCGCCGTGGAAAGCGCTGGAAGTATCACCATTTTGAGACTGCTGGCACTCAATGCCACGTGGCTACCCTGTCGCATACTCGACACCGAGAGCGTCGCGCCGATGCAAATGAGGGCGAGCGGTAACGTCAGCGAGGCGAAGTAGTTGCCCGACGTCATCACCCAACTGGGTAGCGGGATGGACAACGCGGTGAACGGTAATGCAGCCACCACTGATAGAATCAATGGGTTTTTGATGATGTGGCCCAGCAGGCTGCGCCAGTCGGTCGCTTGGCCAGGTTGGTACGCCGCTAGGGCGATGACGGACAGGGCGTTGTACATCACGATCACCACGCCCAACAGCAAGCTGCCAGCGGACAACCCATAGTTGCCGTACATGCCCGCCGCCAACGCCAACCCCACGATCCCGCAGTTCCCGCGAAACGCCCCTTGTACGTACACGCCCCGATCCTCTCGAGGCACACGCAGATGCGCCCAGCCCCAGCTCAGCAAAAACTGGCCCAGCGTGGCGAAGGCAAAAAAGAGCAGTAACGGCACATCCAGGGCAACGCTCAAGTCAGCGTTGACGAGACTGAGAAAGATCAGCGTTGGTAGCGTGGCTTTGAACACCAGAGACGACGCCGTCGAAATGAACGCGCTATCGATCCAACCCAGGCGTTTCAGAGCGATCCCTATGAACACCATGGCAAAGACAGGTAGGGTGACATCTAGGGTGCGAGTAAAGAGTTCGAGTAGGTCCACGAAAGCGCTCTCAGTCGAATAAGCATCCTCTTATACTCTACCGTTGACTAAGATTTGTCGACTCGCTAGACAGCCACGCAACCATAAGGGAAAGTAAGCAAAAACGCGCACCGTCACTTATAGGTCACTTATGGTTCCGCCAGTCAGCCATGAAAAAGAAGAGCAGCGCCTTCTCACGCTCAAGCGCTATACCTTGGGCGACCTTTCGGCGGATGACCACTTCGACCGTATTACTCAACTGGCGGCGGCCTACTGCGATATGCCCATCGCACTAATCACGCTGGTCGATGACACCCATGTCTGGATCAAGAGCGGCGTAGGCAAACCCGCCGAGAGCATGCTCAGAGAGCGCTCCTTCTGCGGTACCGCGATCGAAGAGCGGACCCTCTATGAAGTGCCAGATGCCCGTGAACACGCGTCCCTGAGAGAGCTTCCGCTGGTGGCCTTGCCGCCGCATATCGTGTTTTATGCTGGCGTGCCTCTGGTGGCCGATAATGGCAGCGTGATCGGTACGCTGTGCGTGATGGACAAACAGCCGCGCCAGCTCTCGAATAGCCAGAAAGAGCTGCTTCAGCAGCTGGCCAGTAGCACGGTGCTGCAATTCGAACACTACCTGTCTCAGCGGGCCTACCACGCCATCAGTAATGCGGCGATTGGCCTATGGGAGATGGACGTACCCAGCCGTGCCACCCACTGGAACGATGTCGTCAATGAGCTTTACGACGTAGGCAAACGCGATGCTCGCACGTTCGAGCAACGCATGGAGGCTTACACGCCTGAAGACCGCCAGCGGCTCATGACCGCCATCGACACGGCCATCGAGCACCGCGTGGCGTTTAACGATACGTTTCAACTGACGACCGTCAGCGGTGAACCGCGCTGGGTCAGAATTACCGGCAACCCGCTGGTGGTGAGTGACCGTGTGGTGCAGCTCATCGGTACGATGCTGGACGTCACGCCACGCAAGCAGATCGAAACCCAGCTGTTGCGCCAGCAGGCGTTAGAGCAAGCCATCATGCGCGCGCAAGCGAGCTTCATCGACGGCCAGGGCGATGCCAAGGCGCTCAACCCACTGCTGGAAGACCTGCTGGCCCTCACCAGCAGCGAGTATGGCTTCATTGGCGAAGTTCTCTACGACGACACGCAAGCACCCTATCTCGTCGCGCATGCGATCACCGACATCACTTGGGATCAAGCTTCCAAACAGTTTTATGATCAAAATGCCCCTAACGGCATGGTATTCAGCAATCTCGACACCCTGTTTGGTCATATAATGCGCCATGAGACGGTCGTCATTTCTAATGCCCCCGCTATGGATTCTCGCCGTGGCGGTCTGCCGGCCGGGCATCCGCCACTCAACGCGTTTTTGGGCGTGCCGATTCACTTTAACGGCCACTGCATTGGGATGATCGGCCTCGCCAATCGCCCTAACGGTTATGATGACACCTTGGTGGAGTTCTTGGCACCACTGCTGGGAAGTATCGGGCAGTTTATCAATAACCTTCGCAACCACCGCCAGCAGCGCCAAGACCAGCAGGCCATTGCTCGGCTGTCGATGGTGGCGAAAAACACCAGTAATGGAGTGGTGATCACCGACGCACAGGGCAACATCGAGTGGATCAACGACGGCTTTACGCGGCTCAGCGGCTACACGTTCGACGAAGCCATTGGCAAAAAACCGGGAAAACTCGTTCAGGGAAGCGCCACCGATAGCGCTACCGTGCGCCGCATTGCTCATGCGTTGCGATATCGCCAACGTTTTGAAGAGGAGCTGCTGAACTACCGCAAAGACGGCACGCCCTACTGGGTGCATATCAGCTGCAACCCGTTACCCGCAGGCGAACAGTCCGGTGGCGGTTTCATCGCCATTCAGTCCGACATTACTGACACCAAGCGTCATGAAGAGGCGCTGTATAAAGCCGCCAACATCGATGAGTTGACAGGCCTTCCTAATCAGCGTCTGGCGCGCACGCAATTAGAGGCGCTGACTCGGCAACGCGAGCCTCTGACGGTTTATGTGCTGAATATCGATGATTTCAAACGCCTCAATGATTTGTTTGGCTACGCCGTCGGCAATCGTATTTTGAAGCGTATCGCCGAACGTTTGGCGGCCTTGGTCGCTCCGCTACATCAACAGGGCATTGCCGCGCGGCTTAGCGGCGACGAGTTCGTGGTGGCGGCCCCCACCCAGCAGCTTAGCCCTTCAGCGCTGCACCACGCCATTCAGGAGCCCATGCAAATACACGGCCATACGTTGAAGCTCACCACGTGTATTGGCATGACATGCTACCCAGAAGACGAAGTAGACTCGGACACGCTTTTTCGCCATGCATGCCAAGCGCTGTATCAAGCCAAAACCCACGGTGTATCGCAGTGTGTGCGCTACAGTACCGATGAAGAGCACCTAACTCGGCTACGTCAGCAAGAGCGTACTGCCATTCAACACGGGCTGAGCAACGAGGAGTTCCAACTTTTCTACCAGCCTCAGGTCGATTTGCAGACGAAGGAGGTCGTGGGGGCCGAAGCGCTAATCCGCTGGCAGCACCCCAAGCGAGGACTTTGTGCGCCAGGGGAGTTTCTCCCCCTCATCGAAGGTAGCGAACTTGAGTTTCGGTTAGGCGAATGGGTCATCGAAGCTGTCCTAAAGCAGCTTCAACAGTGGGAGCGTGCCGGTATCACGCTTCAAGTCAGTGTGAATATCAGCCCACAGCACTTGCTGCATCAGGGCTTCTTACCGCAGTTGGAACAGCTCTTGGCACGATATGCCGATGTTCCCACCCAACGATTGGCCATCGAGATTCTAGAATCTGCCACGCTGGATGATATGCAAGCGGCGCTGCACGTACTCGAAAACTGCCAACGACTGGGCATCGATGTCGCGCTGGATGATTTCGGTACCGGTTACTCGTCGCTGGCTTACTTCCGCCGCCTACCGGTGCAGTTGATCAAGGTCGACCGTGACTTCGTTCGCGACATGCTGGATAGCGAGGATGACCGTGCGATCGTGGAGAGCATCGTCTTCTTGGCGAAGAAGTTTTCACGCCCCGTGCTAGCAGAGGGTGTCGAGACGTTGGAGCACGCCAAAGCGCTGCTGTCATTGGGGTGTTATTTGGCTCAAGGATACGGTATTGCACGCCCCATGCCCGCCGACAAGCTGCCTCAGTGGCTGACCGAGTGGCAACGCGACGGCTTTCTCGATACCTTTTGATCGAAGCGCGCCTTAATCGAAGAGCGCCATGGGATCGAACTGATCCGGTAGCTTCACGATGACCCCATCGCGCCCCTGCCCTTTGGCTTCATAACTGGCGGCATCCGCACGGGAAAGCGCCATTTCGACCGTCTCGTCGTTCTCGTCGAAGGTCGTCACGCCGATACTCAGGGTCACGGTGTACTCTTTACCCTCATGGGTAACGGACACCTCGCTTACCGCCTGACGCAGAGACTCCGCAATACGCTCGGCTTGACTCAACGTGCAGCTAGGCAGCAGCACCCCAAACTCGTCTCCCCCCTGGCGTGCCACGTGGTCACTTCGGCGCACCTCCCACGCCACGATTTGGGCGATCCGGCGAAGCATTTCATCCCCCAAGGCATGACCACCCTCATCGTTGATGGGTTTGAAGTGATCCAAGTCGAACAGCAGCAGCGCAGAGGGGGTGCTGGTCTTCTGGAAGTCGGCAAACGCCTCCTCCAAACGGCGATCGAACCCACGTCGGTTGAGCAGCCCCGTCAGCGGGTCGTGCTCCGCCTCCCAGCGCTGCAACGCCTCCTGTTGGCGGCGCTCAGTGATATCTTTAACGACCCCCACCAAGCCCAACGAATGACCGCCTTTCGAGAGCATGACCACACGGGCGTGAATGTCTAGCCATAGCGTTTCCTGATCGCTGCGTATGAACCGCAGCTGGCGAACGAAATCGCTGCCGGTTTTCAAGCTGTGCACCCACATATCCCTGGCACCCTGTCTATCATCAGGGTGAACCTGCTCCATCCATGTTTCCATGGGCGTATCGGGGGGAATGTCCAACATCTCTAAGAGCGACGGATTCATGTAAGTGATCTTGCCGCCAAAATTGGCAACAAACATCCCTTGGGGCGTGGCATTCAATACGGAATCCAAAAACGCCTGACGCTCTTGCAAATGGCCAACTAACTGCTGACGCTCGTGCTCGACTCGGTTGAACGTCACCGCCACTTGCTGCAATTCATGCATGCTGGTGGCTAGGTCAAGACTGGTACGCTGCCCCATTCCCACCTCACCGATTTGCGCCTCAAGATGATCCAATGGCTTGAGAATCCGCGCCAACAGCCACCACAATAGCGGCATCATGATGAGTGCTAGAGCAAACCATATACCCAGCAGCTTATAAATGAACCCGGAGAGCGGTAATTGTGCTTGGTCAGCGGGCAAAAACAGGCCGACCACCCAATCTGCTGGCCATACCTGGGCATACGCTTGCAGGCTCACGTTACCATTCGCCAGCTCCGTCACCCCCTCCCCTTTCCATCCCGCAAGCGCCAGCTCCAACAGCGGGTTGAGTTGCTCACTGCTAAGGTCTGCATTTACCAGATCTTTATCGGGGTGATAGAGGATTTTGCCCGACGCTGTGGCAACGGCAGCATACCCATTTTCACCCAACCGGATAGTACTCAGTCGATTAAAGAGCCCACTGCTTTCTAAACTGACAATACCGCCGATAAAACCAGCAAAACGACCACTATCATCTAAACGAGGAATGCTGATGAGTACTAGAGGCATGCCACTGGCTCGGCCGACGAAAGGCTCACTCACATAGGGGCGACGAATGCCGCGCACCATCTTGAAATATTCCAACTCGCCGGTTTCCAAACCCACCCGCCCGGTAACACTCGGCCAGTCACTGACGATGACCCCGTTTTCGTCACCAATGACCAACCCCTCGAACCAAGCGAGCAGCGAGTCGTTCTTCTGCAGTTCGTAACTCAACCACGTTGGATCATCTGACAGCCCAATAGCACCGTTGAGGCGCTCAAGGGCATTGATACGTTGATTGATCTGTTGGGTGATTTCATCAGACAGCAGGTTGGCTTGATAGCGTAGGTGGGCGATGTTGGTCTCGTGTACCATGGTTTTACCCACCTGCCACGCCATGCCCAGCACGGCCCCCGCCAAGATGGCTAGAGCACAAGAAAGTCCCAGCAACAGCCGGCTTTTTATAGAACGAAATGTAATCAGTCGATGAATCAGGGGGGCTAGGCGCACCAGAGTTCCCTATTTCGTTAACTTTCCTTAAATTGAGCCCTCAGTTTCAGCCTCAATCATGGTTCGAAAAATAACTTACCAAAAACAAGTGAAAAGTGCGCGTTGATATAAGTCAACTTAGATAATTTTTTTCTAAACTGTTTCATCACGTAACGCAAGCTTCCGAACGATAAGCCAAGAGTGTGCGAATTGATAACCACGCTTATTTCACGTATGTTCGCCGCCTATCCAGCAAACCACCCGACACATCACTTCGGCACACTCCATGGCAAAACGTACGGCGGGTTATATCTCTAAAGGCATTGGTAGCATCACTGCGCTCGCCGAATTTTTGAGAGAGTTTGACGACGTTACCCGGATTCGTCCGTTCAGCCCTCCACCGAGTGCCGTCATTGGCTGGGGACTCAAGCCTACCAGCCGCCGGGCCAGACGCTACGCTCAGCGACACCACCTTCCTTATGTGGCGCTAGAAGATGGCTTTTTGCGCTCATTGGGGCTCGGCGTTGCGGGTTATCAACCTCACAGTATGATCGTGGATTACAGCGGCATTTATTATGATGCCTCCCGGCCCAGTGATTTAGAGCAGTGGCTTTCCGCCAACGAGTTCTCTGCCGAAGAAGTATTACGGGCCGAGCATTGCATGGCGCTATTAAGGCGCTACCGCTTATCAAAATACAACCACGCTCCAGATCGCCCTTTGGCCGTTAACGACGCGACCGTTCTCGTCGTAGACCAAACGGCTGGTGACGCCTCCATCGAGTATGGCAACGCCAGCGCCGCCAGCTTTTCAGACATGCTGGACCAAGCGCTGGCCCGCCACCCCCATGGGAAGATACTGGTCAAAATCCATCCCGACGTGATCGCGGGGAAAAAACGTGGCCATCTCACGAGTGCCCTTCACCACCCTCGCTGCCAAGTGCTCAGCGAAGACATCAACCCGTGGGCTCTCTTCGATCAAGTAGACGATGTCTACGTGGTCACCAGCCAGCTTGGCTTCGAAGCATTGATGGCGGGCAAGCGTGTCCACTGCTTTGGTTTACCGTTTTATGCGGGTTGGGGCCTCACCCAGGATCGGCTGCACTGCCCCCGTCGCCAGCGCTCTCGCACGCTCGCTGAAGTCTTTGCAGCCGCCTATTTACGCTACTGCCGCTACGTTAACCCCTATACGCGCCAGCCATCCACGCTGGAAGAGACTATTCACCTTATTGCTGACCAAAAACGCCAGCAAGAGCGACTTAGAGGCACCTGGCTGGCCTGCGGTTTCTCTTCATGGAAACGCCGCTTCATCGGCGATTTTCTAGGGCCAGCAGCTCACGTTCGCTATCAAAAGGCACTTCCCCAGCACGCCGTCAACTCTCAACGGTTGTTGGTGTGGTCAAGCCGTATCGACGACGCCTTTAAAACACGGCACCGCGAACTCCTTCCGCACATATGGCGCATGGAAGACGGCTTTATCCGTTCGGTTGGGCTGGGTGTCGATCTCACTCAGCCGCTCTCACTCGTCGTGGATCAATCCGGCATTTATTACGATCCCAGCCAGCCAAGCGAACTCGAAACGCTGCTCAACGAGAGCGCCTTCAGCGATGATTTACTCGCCAGAGCGGCCGAGTTGCGCCAACGCCTCGTTGCTTTGAAGCTCTCGAAATACAATGTGCCAGGAGCGTCTGACGTCGTCCTTCCCGACAACCAAACGATCATTCTGGTACCCGGCCAAGTAGAGAGCGATGCCTCTATCGCCACCGGCTCACCAGACATCAGCACCAATAGCGCGCTACTCAAAGTCGTTCGAGAAGCCGAGCCCAACGCTTTCATCATCTACAAAGCGCATCCGGATGTGATGAGCGGCGCGCGCGTTGGCAAACTCGATACCGACGCTAAACGTCTGTATGATTTGGACGCCAGTCACATCGATATCACCGCGCTGTTAGAGCGCGTAGACGCCGTGCATACCATGAGTTCTCTGACCGGCTTCGAGGCGCTGCTTCGACATCGTCGAGTCACTACCTACGGTTTGCCGTTTTATGCGGGCTGGGGATTGACGCATGATGCCATGCACTGCCCAAGGCGTAACCGTACACTCACCTTGGATGCCTTGGTTGCTGGCACGCTATTGCTGTATCCAAGTTACGTCGACCCCGCCTCTGGCCAGCTCTGTAATGCCGAGACCGTCGTCAGCCTATTGGAGCGGGCAAAGTTACAACAATCGAGTGCACAAAAACCTCACCTTACATGGAAGCAGCGCCTTTATCGCTGCTATCGTAACTTATTGATTGGAAGCCATTGAGTTGAAGCAAAAGCGCGCATTCTTATTCCTACAAGGCGTTTGCTCGCCCTTTTATCAGCGCTTGGCTCGTCGCCTGACCGACGACGGCCACCGCGTCGTGAAAGTTCACTTCAACGCGGGAGACATTGCGTACTGGCAGCGCACCCATAGTCATCACCATCTTTTTCGCGGCCCCTTGAGCGAACTGCCTGCTTACATGACGTCTCTGTGGCAACGTTATGGCATTACCGATCAAATCGTTTTTGGCGACCGTCGCCCCATTCATCGTCCTGCAGTCGATCAAGCGCCTGCTGCTGGCATTCGTACCCACGTGTTCGAGGAGGGCTATTTTCGCCCTTTTTGGATAACGCTGGAGCGCGAAGGCGTCAATGGACACTCGCTATTGCCTCGCGATCCCCAATGGTTTTTCGAAACGGGTAAGGCACTCCCCGAACTGCCTCCTCCCGTGCGCTTTCGGTCATCCTTCAAAATTCGCGCGCTGCATGATGTCGCTTACCACCTAGCCGGGCTCGCCAACCCGCTGGTGGCGCCTCACTATCGCAATCATGCTCCCATTACTGCGCCGGTGGAGTATGCCGGCTATATCAGGCGTTTTACGCTGCTCAAACAGTGGAAAAAACGCGATGCAGTGCGCATCAAAACGCTGATCGAAAGTGGCAAGCCCTATTTCATGCTGCCCCTTCAGCTCAATACCGATGCGCAAATTCGTGATCACTCCCCCTACGCCAATATGGAAGAGGTCATGGAGCACGTGATGGGATCGTTTGCCGAACATGCACCCAGCGATGCCATGTTATGTATCAAGAATCATCCGTTAGATATGGGGCTGGTGAATTATCCGCAAATCATCAATCGGCTCTCAGACGTTTATGGCCTAAATGGTCGCATCGTGTATTTGGAGTCAGGCGATCTCAATGCACTCATTAAACATGCGGTCGGTACGGTGACCGTCAACAGCACCGTGGGTATCGTATCGCTGGAAGCATCGTGCCCTACCTTTGCGCTAAGCGATCCGATCTACAACTTGGCAGGCCTCACTTACGAAGGCTCGCTCGAAACGTTTTGGCATCAGCCACCGCCACCCAGCGCAGCGCTATTTGGCTATTTTCGGAACACCGTCATGCACGCGGTTCAGGTCAACGGCGGTTTTTACTGTCAACCGAGCATCGATCTCGCGGTCAATAACGCCGCCCATATATTAGAAGCCTGCCCATCACCGCTGGAGAAGCTGCTTTGAGTCTTGACGCAACCCAGGCAAAGATAGGTCGCTCACGCTGCGTGCTAATCACCGGCGCGACGGGGGCCATCGGCGGAGCGCTCGCCAAGGAGTATGCCTCCCCACAGACGCATCTCATTCTCCATGGCCGTAACACCGCGGCACTGGAACAGGTGGCCAGCGCCTGCCAAGAGAAAGGTGCGCAAGTGACGCTCTCCTCCATCAACCTCACCGATGAGAATGAACTTGCACAGTGGCTGACGACGCTCAGCGCCGAGCAGCTGCCGGATATCGTCATCGCTAACGCGGGCAAGAACACACATCCCGAGCAGTTGGGTGAGCTCGAGCCCTGGACAGACGTTCAAGCCCTGCTGGATATCAACCTCACCACCCCCATTGCCATGGCGCACCACTTGGTGCCTGCCATGCGCGAACGAGGTAGTGGACAGCTGGTCTTTATTAGCTCACTGGCTGGTTGGCATGGGCTACCCAGCACGCCCACGTACAGCGCCAGCAAAGCAGGCATTAAGGCGTATGGCGAAGCCTTGCGGGGCTTGCTCGCCCCCTGCGGTATCGGGGTGACGGTGATCATGCCCGGCTACGTTACCTCCCCCATGTGCAATGCCATGCCCGGCCCTAAACCCTGGGAGTGGCCGCCAGAGCGCGCTGCAAAAGTGATTGCTCGCGGTATCGGTGCCAACCGTGCACGGGTTAGCTTTCCCTTTCCGTTGAATTTTGGCACTTGGTGGCTGGCCGTCTTGCCAGCGGGCGTGTCGCAGTGGCTCATCAAACGGCTGGGTTTTGATCATGTAGGGGGCCAGTAAGATGCTCTCCAGCCTATTAGTGTCGCTTAGCCTGCCATTATTGGTGGGGCTATTGGGCAGCTTAGCGTTTGAAGCGCTGCTATCTCCAAGGCCTACTCCCCTCTGGAAGCGCTCCATCGCCGCGAACACCATCCACTTAGGCAGCTGGTTACTGCTGTTTGGGATGTTCACGCTGCTACTTCAGCGCCCCTGGTTTGCCGTGGTCTTTGTGCTTTCACTACAACTGGTAGTGATTCAATCGAGCAATACCAAGTCCAAAACGCTCAACGAGCCGTTTATTTGCCACGACTTTGAGTACTTTTGGGACGCCATTCTGCACCCACGCCTTTATGTTCCCTTTTTTGGCATTGGCCTCGCCATCGCTGCCAGCAGCGTGGGGGCCATCGCCATAGGCAGCTTCCTCTATTTGGAATCATCGCTGATTAGCCAATGGGACGCTGCGCTCTTTTTGCAAAGCACCGTATTACTCATTGGGCTGGGCGCACTGCTGCTGGGGATTGGGTTACGCTCACTGGCAGCCGTTTCCCTCCAACCCGTGGATGACCTTCACCGTGTTGGGCTACATGCTAGCCTTTGGGCCTACGGTGTAGCGTTAATGCGTTCGTCACCACCTGATCCCTCGACATCGCCCTACACCGCTGCCAGCCAGCAGGCGGCGGCCGCCCCCCAGGACAGCGCCACGCTACCCAATGTGGTTTTGGTTCAGAGCGAATCATTTTTCGATCCGCGCCCCTGGTGCCCAGAGGTCGCCCCTTCGCTACTACAACACTTCGATATCACCTTTACCGAGGCCGTCGAAAAGGGTGAGTTGAGCGTACCTGCTTGGGGCGCCAATACCGTACGCACCGAGTGCGCGGTGCTAACAGGCCTGACACCCAACGATTGGGGCCCACGACAATTCAACCCCTACCGCACGCTAAGCCGCCACCCGCTGCCCAGCGTGGCGAGCGCTTTTCGCGCGCAGGATTACCGCACTATTTGCGTGCACCCTTACCCCGCTACCTTTTACATGCGCGATAAGGTCATTCCGCAGCTAGGCTTTGATACCTTTATCGATATCAGCGCGTTTAGCAGCAGCGATAAGCACGGGCAGTACATAGGCGACCGAGCGGTGGCACGAAAGGTTGGACGCCTGCTGAAAGATGACGATAATAGGCCGCTATTTATTTTTGTGATCACCATGGAAAACCACGGCCCGCTGCATCTGGAAGCGCCCCAACAGGCACGTTTGGCCGACACGCTGCCGAACGCCGCGTGGCCGCTTCCAGGCCATCTGCGGGAGCTCGCCGTTTACTTGCACCATTTAGGTGAAGCTGATCAAATGCTGGCAAGCGTTAAAACAGCGCTAAACGAGAGCACGAGGCCTGGAATACTGGGCTGGTATGGCGACCACATCCCTATACTGCCCGATGCGTATGGGTACTTCATGCCCCCTACGGGCAGCACCCCATACATGATATGGTCAACGCAACCAACACCGCCTGACCAAATACCTGCCGAGCAACCGCCGCAGGGAATAGCAGCCAACGAACTTGGCGTCCGGCTATTTAAACAAGTGTTTGGACGCGATATAAGTAACGATGTGATCAAGGCAGAACCAGAACCTCAGGAGCAAGAATGACTAAACGTGTGGCCATCATCGGCGCCGCCCATCGTTTCCCCGGCACCACCCCTGAAACGTTCTGGCAAGACCTGCAAGCCGAAAAAGACCTCGTCACCCAAGTGGCCCCAGATCGCTGGAGCCATGATGCCTTTTGGCACCCTGATAAACGCCATCCAGGCACCAGCGTTACCTTTGCTGCGGGTAGCCTGGGCGATATCAGCGGGTTCGACGCAGAGTTTTTCGGTATTTCCCCACGCGAAGCGGCCAATATGGATCCGCAGCAGCGCATGCTGCTGGAGCTCGCCTGGGAAACCATGGAAAGCGCCGGCATTGTGCCCAGCACTCTGCGTGGCAGCCAGTGCGGCGTTTTCCTGGGCGTCGCCAGTCTTGACTACTCTTACCGTTTAGCCGATGACATGTCGGCTATTGATGCTTCGACCGCCACGGGCAACACCTCGAGCATCGCCTCCAACCGCCTTTCTTATGTGTTTGACTTGCATGGCCCCAGCATGTCGCTGGACACCGCGTGCTCGTCCTCCATGGTGGCGTTTCACCAGGCTTGCCAATCCATTCGCAGCGGTGAAACGACCATGGCACTGGCGGGCGGTATCAGCCTGCACTTGCATCCCTACGGCTTTATCATTTTCTCTAAAGCCAGCATGCTCTCGCCCACCGGCCGCTGCCAAGTGTTCGATGAAGCGGGCAACGGCTACGTGCGCTCTGAAGGGGCTGGCCTATTCCTGCTCAAGGACTACGACCTAGCCGTCGCAGATGGCGATAACATTCTGGCCGTGGTCGCGGGCTCAGCGGTCAACACCGATGGCCATAAATCAGGCCTGACGGTGCCGAACCCCAGCGCCCAAACGGATCTAATGCGCCGCGCCTATGAACAAGCGGGCATTTCTCCGGATGAAATCGATTACTTAGAGGCCCACGGCACCGGTACCGCCGTAGGCGACCCGATTGAAACCCGCGCCATTGGCGAAGCGATTGGCAAACATCGCCAAACGCCGCTGCTGATCGGCTCGGTGAAGAGTAACGTAGGCCACCTGGAAACCGCCTCAGGCGTCGCCGGGCTTGCGAAAGCACTGTACAGCCTACAGCACCGTGAAGTCCCCGCGACCATCGGCATTCGTAAGCTGAACCCACGCATCAAATTCGATGAGTGGAATTTAAGCGTGGTCACTAAAGCCCAGCCGCTAAAACCCGAAGGCCGCTTGGTGATTGGCATTAACTCGTTTGGCTTTGGTGGTGCTAACGCCCACGTGATTTTGGAAAGCGCACCGGAAAAAACCGCAGCGCCTCGCCAAACACCGGATACCCCGCTGCCCATTCGTTTAAGCGCCCGTAGCGAAGCAGCGCTAACGGAAAACGCCCTTGCGCTGTCTAAGCACCTCCAGGAAGCTGGCCAAGGGTTTTACGATATCGCCCATACGCTGTTCCATCACCGTGAGCAGCACAGCCACGGCGCACTCTGCTTCGCCAGCAGTGCAGAAGAAGCAGCCACGGCACTGCGTCAGTTTGCTGAAGGCGAAGCCAGCCAGGTCATGACGCTGGAGCGCCTCGCCAACGCCAGGGGCCCGGTGTTCGTTTATGACGGTAACGGCTGCCAGTGGGAAACCATGGGCCACGACCTGTTGGATACCGACGCCGACTTTACTGCTGCCATTGACCGCGTCGATGCCCTGTTCCAGCGCTACGGCAGCTTTTCACTGCGTGACGAATTAGCAGGCCGTAACCAGCTAGAAGGTGAAGAGAGCCGCTTCGTACGCACCGAAATCGCCCAGCCTGCGCTGTTTGCTCTGCAAGTGGCGCTCACCGAGTGGTTAAAAGCCCAAGGCATTACCCCTGCTGCCGTATTTGGTCACAGCGTGGGCGAAGTTGCCGCCGCTTGGGCCTCCGGCGCGCTCAGCCTGGAAGATGCGGTCAAAGTCATCTATTACCGCAGCGATTTCCAAGGCAAAACCCGTGGCTTGGGTGAGATGACCGCAGTGGCGATGAGCGCTGAAGAGATCGCCCCTTGGCTTGCCAAACCAGCATTTGACCGCGTAAGCCTAGCAGGTATTAATAGCCCCAAAGGCATTACCCTGGCAGGCGACCGAGACCAGCTCAGCGAGCTAGAGGCAGCGCTGAGCGCCGAGGGCACCTTTGCCAAGCGGCTGCCGCTGGATTACGCCTTCCATAGCCCCGCCATGGATAGCATCCAGGCAGGCGTGGTTGATGCTCTTGCGGACATCAAGCCCCAAGCCACACAGATCCCCTATTTCTCTACGGTGACAGGCGCGCTCAGTGAAGTCACGAAACTGGATGCCCACTACTGGTGGCTCAATATTCGCGAGCCAGTGCTGTTCGATAGCGCCGCCACCGCATTGATTGAGCAAGGCTACAACGTCTTCGTCGAAGTCGGCGCGCACCCGATCTTGCGCCGCTACCTAAACGAATCGCTGCGCCAGCAAGAGCGCAGCGGCCTAGTGTTCGGCACCATTGAGCGCCACAAGCCTGGGTTAGACGGCTTGAACCGCACGCTCAGCCAGCTGCTACTCAGCGGATTAAGCGTCAACAGCCAGCGCTTCTTCCCGGTAGAGGGCCAGCGCGTCCTGCTGCCCCGCTACTCATGGCAGCGCACTCACCTATGGGTTCAAGGCACCAACGACGGCCAAGGCCTGCTATCACGCTATTACCAGCACCCACTGCTGGGTTACCCATTAGCGCAGCAAGAGCACACCTGGGAAAGCCAGCTAGACACCAAGCGGCAGCCCTGGCTTGCCGACCACGTGGTAGGTGAAGGCGCGGTCTTCCCCGGCGCCGGGTTTGTAGAACTCGCGCTTGCCGCCGCGCTGCAGCAGAAAGAGACGCCAGTTCTGGATATCGAAGAGCTGGAAATTCGCGCCCCGCTGCTGCTGGACGGCCCTAACGGCCGCACCATGCGCCTTACCCTAGACCCCGATGATGGTTGCCTGGAGATTCTCTCCCGCGAGCCCGCCACGGGAAGCGAGTGGCAGCTCAATGCCGTGGCGCGCCGCATGCGCGAAAGCCGTGGCTTCCTGCTCAATCGCCAAGCGCCAGCGCTGCCTCAGCGAGACGCCGACTACACCCTGGATGAGCACCTGCACATGGCCGAACGTATCGGCCTGCACTATGGCCCTGCGTTCCAAGCCATTCAACGCGGCTGGATTGAGGGCGATAGCGTCATTGGTGAAATCAAACTCTCCGAGGCGGTGGCTGAACAGTTAGATACGCTGCATGTGCATCCCGGCATTCTGGATAGCGCCTTCCAGATGTTTATTCCGCTGCTGGCACAGCACAGTGAATTTGCCGCCCAGCTCGCCTTTGTACCGGTGCGCGTGGGTCGTATTCAGGTTAATGCCGAGACAGGCGCGCCAGTGCTGGCCCGTGCGGTGATGGGCAAACGTGCCCCGCACTCCTTCACGGCCGATTTTGAGTTATTTGATGCCCAAGGCCGCGCCGTCGCCGTGCTAAGCCAGACACGCTTCAAGGCCATTCGCCTGAACCGAGCGCACCACCAGCACTTCAGCTACCTGGATGTAGAGCTCACCCCTGCCCCGTTGCAAGCCGCCGCGCTGCCGCTGCCTGCGGACGCCTTAACGCGCTTGATGGGGTTAAGCGATGCCTATACCGCCAGCACCGGCCAGCGCTATGCGCAAGAAGTCGCGCCGCTGCTGGATAGCCTGAGCGAAGCCTTTGCACAACAGGGCACCAGCCCCGTTCAAGATGACGAAGCGTCATTGGCACCAGAAACCATTTGGCAGCTACTGGTACAGGATTACCCCGACTACTTCGCGCCCATTCACGCTGTGGGCCGTTTGGGCCTGCACCGTGAACCGCTGCTCAACGGCAGCGATACGCTGGAAAGCCTGGGCATTACTTCCGAGCACTTGGCTGGCATCAACCGGGTACTGATCGGTGAAAATGGCTGGCAAGTACTGGCGCGCGAGCTAGGCGCGCTGATGGACGCCTCGCTGGCCACCCTACCGGATGGACAACGTCTCAATCTGCTGGAAGCAGGCCCCTGTGCGCCCGCGCTAGGCCAGCGCCTGCTAGAGCAGCTTGCCCACGGCGAGCCAGGGGTGAGCGACCGCTATCGCTACCGCGCGCTCACCACCAGCGACACGGCGCGCCACCAAGCGGAACAGCTGCAAGAGCGCTACCCGCTAATGGATATTCAGCCGTTAGACGAAGCGCTACCGGCATTGGCAGCCGCGCAAAAAGCGCAGCTTGCCTTTGTAAGTGCGGATGTCACCCAGCCTGAGCGCACACGCCAGCTGATCGACGCCCTGCCCGCTCAACTGGCCTCAGGCGCGCAGATCATGGTGATTGGTCTTCATCCAAGCCGCTGGCTGGACGATCTGCTGGCAACGCCGGGCATTGATCAAGCCGCGCTGGAACAAAGCACACTCATCGAGTGGTTGAGCAGCCAGGGACTGAGCGTCTCCGCGCCTATCGAGTTAGAAGAGAGCGGCGCTTACCTGCTGCACGCGCAACAAACAGAGCACAACGATGCCAACGTTCAGGCATCCAGCACCCAAACGCTGCTGGTGGCCAACGCTCAGCAAGAAGCGCTCGCGGCAGCGTTGGCCGAACAGCTGAGTAGCCATGCAGGCCACAGCGTATGGCTTCGCATCAGCGATGCAGCGCCGCAAACGCTACTCAACGAAGCGCTTGCCGACCTGCCCGAAACACCTGCGGCATTGAACGTGCTTGACCTGCGTGAACTGGGTAGCACGGCCACGACAGCCCAAACCCAACGCTGCTTTGGCGCGCAGCAGTGGTCATTGGCGCTAGAAGCCAGCGGCCTGGAAGCGCAAGGCAGTGCCGTGACGCTATGGCTAGCCACTCAAGGCTATCAACGTGCCGATGACGCCGCACTATGGGGCTTTGGCCGTTCGCTGGCCAACGAAGCCGTGGGCCACAGCGTCACCCTCATTGACCTGCCGGATACCCCCAGCGCCGCCGCGTTAGCCATCGCGGCAGCCTCTATCGCTGAACCGGATAGCGAAAACGAGCTGGTGATTACCCAGGAAGGCACCCGCTTCGCCACGCGCCTACGAACGCTGCCTGCGCCGCATCCGCAAACCGCCGACAGCGAAGCGCCACGCCAAGCCATGACGCTGGGCTTTACCCTGCCCGGCCAACTGCGCCAGCTACAGTGGCGGCCGCGCCAGCTACCGGAGCTAGGCGCGGATGACGTCGAAGTGCGCGTCAAAGCAACCGGCCTCAACTTCCGCGATGTGATGTACACCCTGGGCCTGCTCTCAGATGAAGCGATTGAGAACGGCTTTGCTGGCCCTACTCTAGGTCTTGAGTTCTCCGGCGAAGTCGTTGCCGTGGGCAGTAACGTGCACCACCTGACACCCGGCCAAGGCGTTGTGGGCTTTGGCCCCGCCAGCTTCAGCGACCGCCTGGTGGCTAGCCAGCACGCCGTGGCTCCGCTGCCCGACAGCGTGAGCTACGCCGCTGCGGCCACCATTCCGACCACGTTCTTTACCGTGTACTACGCGCTGAAGCATCTGGCTCGCCTAGAACCCGGCGAAAAAGTGCTGATTCACGGCGCAGCAGGCGGTGTAGGTATTGCCGCGCTGCAAATCGCCCAGTGGATGGGGGCTGAGATTTACGCCACGGTGGGGTCGGAAGAGAAGCGCGACTTCCTACGCCTGATGGGCGAAGAGCGCCTTTACGACTCCCGCTCGCTTACCTTCGCGGAAGAGATCCTCGAAGATACCCAGGGTGAAGGCGTTGATATCGTCCTTAACTCCCTGGCCGGTGAAGCCATCAACCAGAACCTGCGCGCTCTGCGCCCGTTCGGTCGTTTCCTGGAGCTAGGCAAGCGCGACTTCTATGAAAACACCCATATCGGCCTGCGCCCGTTCCGCAACAACCTGAGCTACTTCGGGATCGATTCCGACCAGCTCATGAAGGTGCAGCCCGCCCTCACCCAGCGTCTGTTCGGCGAAATGATGGCGCTGTTCAACGACGGCACGCTCAGCCCGCTACCGTTTACCGCCTTTAGCCACAGCCAAGTCATCGATGCCTTCCGCTACATGCAGCAGGCGCGCCAGATCGGCAAGGTGGTGGTGACTTACGAACAGCCCATTGCCCCGCCACGCCAAGAGCAGCTAGGCACCGCCCGCATGGCATTACCCAGCGATGCCAGTTACTTGGTGACCGGCGGCCTGGGCGGGTTTGGTCTGAAAACTGCGCAATGGCTGGTAGATAAAGGCGCGCGGGAGCTGATTCTACTCAGCCGCAGCGGCCCGGCCAGCGATGAAGCCCAAGCGGCCGTGGCAGCCTTCGAAGCCCAAGGCGTGAAAGTGCTGGCAGCGGCTTGCGACATCACCAACCGCGATGCGCTGGCCAAGGTGCTGGAACGTGCGAAAAGCGAGCTAAACCCGCTGCGTGGCATCGTGCATGCCGCCACGGTGATCGACGACGGTCTGATTCGCAACCTGGATGCCGAGCGCATTCAAAAAGTGCTCTCACCGAAGATCGACGGCGCCAAACACCTGGAAGCGCTGACAGCCAACGAAGCCCTCGACTTCTTCGTGCTCTATTCATCGGCGACCACGCTGTTTGGTAACCCAGGCCAAGCCAACTATGTGGCCGCTAACCATTGGCTCGAAGCATTTGCGGCTCGCCGCCGTTCGCAAGGCCTACCAGCTACCTGCGTACGCTGGGGCGCGATTGACGACGTTGGTTTCTTGGCGCGTAACACCCGCACCCGTGACGCACTGCAAGAGCGCCTGGGCGGATCGGCACTGCGCTCCGACGATGCGCTCAATGTGCTCGAGCAAATGCTGCTGACGCCCGGGCCAAGCCTGGGCGTACTGGAACTGGAGTGGGGAGCCCTTGCGCGTTTCCTGCCCACCTCCAGCGCGCCGCGCTTCGATGAGATTGCCCGCGCCAGCGACGACGACGGCAGCCTGGATAGCGATGACGATATCAGCGCGCTGCTGGCGGATCTCTCGCCAGAAGAACTGCACAGCACGATTACCGAACTGCTGCGCGCCGAGCTTGCCAGCATTCTGCTGATCGACGAAGAGAAGATCGACGTGAACCGCTCGGTTTATGACATGGGCTTCGACTCGCTCATGGGGGTCGAGCTGATGACCGCGATCGAGAACCGTCTAGGCGTTCAGGTACCGGTGATGGTGCTCAGCGAAGCGTCTACGCTTGATAAGCTCGCGGGCGTGTTGATTCAAAAACTGCACCAGCACGATGAGGATGTTGAAGAGTCGCCACAAGATGCGTTAGCCTCTCTGGCCGCCCGCCACGGTGCGGATGGCCTTAATAGTGAGCCAGCATCATCCCCTGCGACCGAGACACCATGACCGCCAAGCGTTCTGAGTTAAAACGCCAACTTCTGGAGCAAGCGCGCAAGCGCCCCACCGCCAGAGCCGCCAGTCCCTCTGCCCCCAGCGCCCAAGGCGCGGGGGCAGCCCGTTCTATTCCTGAGCGCTTTACACGCTTTGATGCCCACCCGGGCTATCAACAGCTCATGCTGCTGCGCGAAGGCGCTAAACAGCTTGGCCTGAAAGTGCCCTTCTTCAAGGTACACGACGGCCTTGCCGGGGCGACCAGCGTGATGGATGGCCGCACCTGCATTAACTTCGCCAGCTACAACTACCTGGGCTACTCCGGAGACCCGCGTGTTGTTCAAGCCGCCAGTGATGCAGCCGCCCACTATGGCACCTCTGTCTCAGCCAGCCGTGTGGTCTCAGGGGAGCGCCCTATTCATGGTGAGCTAGAGCGTGCTATTGCCAAGGCCTACGCCGTAGAGGATGCCGTCGCGTTCGTCAGCGGCCACGCAACCAATGTGTCTACCCTTGGCTATCTGCTCGGCCCAAAAGATCTCATTCTGCACGACGAGTATATTCACAACAGCTCGTTGGTGGGCGCACAGCTCTCTGGTGCCAAGCGCATGTCGTTTAGCCATAACGATCCGGACGCCCTGGAAGCACTGCTCACCCAACACCGCCACCAGTTCGAGCGTGTGTTGATAGTGATCGAAGGGCTCTACAGCATGGACGGCGACATCCCCGATCTGCCGCGTTTTATCGCCCTCAAACAGCGCCATCAAGCCTGGCTAATGGTCGATGAAGCCCACTCTTTCGGCGTGATGGGAGAAACCGGCCTCGGCCTGCGGGAACATTTTGCCATTGACCCCACCGATGTCGATATCTGGATGGGCACCATGAGTAAAACGCTTTCTGGCTGCGGCGGCTACATTGCTGGCAACACGGCGTTAGTGGAAACGCTGCGCTACTTCGCACCGGGCTTTCTGTACAGCGTCGGCATGCCCGCGCAAGTGGCCGCCCCCTCGCTCAAAGTGCTGGAGCTCATGCCCCAGGAACCCGAGCGCGTCGCCAAACTGCAGGAAATCTCCCGCTACTTCTTAGAGCAAGCCCAAGCCCGTGGCATGGACACAGGCCACAGCATCGGCTCCGCCGTGGTGCCCATCATCGTCGGCAGCTCGCCCCTGGCCGCGCACCTCTCCAACGCGCTGCTGGAGCAAGACATCAACGTTCAGCCCATTCTGTACCCCGCCGTACCGGAAAAAAGCGCCCGCCTGCGCTTCTTCCTCTCCTGCGAACACACCCAAGCACACATCGACGAGACGTTGGACGTGCTTGAAAAGTTGATGGCGAAAGGGATGTGACGGGTGAGTGGTGAGTGGTGAGTGGTGAGTGGTAACACCGTAGCGCGGCGTAACGAAAGAGCGAGAGCATCGAGCGAAAGAGGCACCCGCGAGGGCGGCGATAGCCGCCTGGAAGGTGGTACGTTAACCTAGGGAGCCACCGGGCAATAGGAAAGGTAGTCAATGGTAGTAGAAGCAACCGAGACCAGCACTGCCCACTGGTACGTCATTCAGTGCAAAGGGAGCGAATCCTTTCGCGCGGCGGAGCATCTTTCGAACCAAGGTTACGAGGTGTTTCATCCAGTGTTGGATGTAAAACGCAAACGCCAAGGGAAGCTCACCACCGTCACCGAGCCGCTGTTCCCCTATTACCTGTTTATTCGATTAGACCAGGTCGTCAGCAACTGGCGTCCCATTCGCTCTACCCGGGGCGTACTGCGCCTACTCACCTTCGGCAACACCCCCATCGCCGTGCCCGACGCGCTTGTAGAGACCTTACGCGCCCAACCCCACCGCCAAGAAGGTAGCCACAGCTACTTCACTGCCGGAGAAAAAGTCACCATCACCGACGGCCCCTTCAAAGACCTAGAAGCCATCTTCACCCGCTGTAAGGGTGAAGAGCGCGCCATCGTGTTGCTGAACGTCCTCCAACGGCCGCAACACGTTGAGCTTTCCGTAGAGAGTTTGGAGAAACGGTGAGTGGTGAGTGGTGAGTGGTGAGTGGTGAGTGGTGAGTGGGCAGCATTTTAGCGCGGCGTAGGCTCCCGCGGGGGCAGTGCTAGCCGCCTGACCAAGCCGCCGTGAATCATCAACTCCCAGCGCCACCTTCGGCATTGCTAACGGGTGGATGCAAAATAGCGGAGCACCATCTTTCGATACCAAAACAGCCGTAAGATGTTGATCACGCCGAGTACCACAGGCACTGCATAAATAATGAACACCCACTCCTGGGCTTGCGGCATTAATCGCACGATGCCGAACACGAGCAATACCAGTAAAAAAACCACCATATTGAATGCCAGTGATAAGCGCTCATAGCCGCAAAAATTAATCAGTACTGACTCGATCACACCGAGCTGCCCGGTCGCCACGTTAAATGCAAACGCTGCAACGAAAAATAGCACCAAGCCAATATCGTTGACCGCGCCAAAAAGATAAAAATACGCGATGATCGTCAGCGACAGCGCAGGCACCAAAGCGGCGACCAAGGCATGGATTTTTTGACGAAGCGGCACCACGACCGAACGCGCATAATCACGCGCCATGACCATTCTAGAAAGCGCAGCGGCACGATTGTTGATCAACCCTCTCGGTAAAGCCGACATGGCACTGAAGACCGCCGCACACAGCGATGCCACAATGGCGACATCGTTTCCACCGAGCGCGATAAACAGCGAGGGCAAAATGAAACCGACGCCACTACTCGCCGCGTTGGAAAAACCAACCACCAAACTCGACACTAAATCGCTGGGCGCGATGAACAGCGTGTCACCAGAGACACGAGTGTTGCCCTCTTTGAAAACCAATACACCCACAAACATGACGAAGGCCAACGCGTATGAGATCGATAATACGTTCAACAACTGATCTGCATGGAGCGGCCCTTCAATAAAGAACATCAGCAGCATCATGGCGATAAACAGGCACCCAATGACGCCATCGTAAAAAAACAGCCTCCAAAATTGGCGCTTAAAGACTAAATAATTACGAAAAACCTGATATACCGACGTCATAAGGATCAGTGTAAATACGTCTAGCCAATGCGGGACAGGAACGGCCAGAGACGCCACCAGTAACGCAAAGGCCGACACTCCCCCGCCTACCACCACACACGATGCCGCGTACCGCAGCAGTATCGCCAAGCGCTCATCCTCGGCCATACGCTTCATCAAAATAGTGGAAAACCCCACCCCCGACACCATGACAAAAAAGGCTGCCAAGGTGTACTGAGTGGAAAAAAACACCACGCTGTCAGGGACTAAAAAGAAACCAGCCACACCCAGTACAAAAATACGAAAACCACCGGGCGTTGCCGCCGTCATAAAGGGCAGCAGTCTTTCTAATGAACGACGAAAGGGCATCATCAATCGTCCTTCCTAGATTGAAGGTGGCGAAGGCATCCTCGCAGTACGCGCGCCATGAAAAAGATCTTACGACGCGAAGGTGTTTGGCGGTCTCCCTCTAACGAACTTTCGATATTGATGAAATCTTCCCACACCAATAACGGCCTCACTTCCTGTACCTTAACGCCCTTACTTTCAAAGTGCGGCCAGTCATCCAACACACAGCGGATCGTGGTAGAGGCCTCTAACAATCTAGTTGCCCCAGCAGGTGTCACAACGTACCCCACCGCACCAGAGGGCCACGTTTTGAAGCCGCGCCCGAGCTTAAAGGCCCCTATTGGACTCCAACGCTTTAAGGGTTCAAAAAAGTGATACAGCGTTTTCCGGCGGTGATCTTTTTTAGAGTGGCCTAACAACACCACATCGAACGGGGCATTCGTGTCTGACAAACGATCTAAAAATGCTGGGAGTTCTCGTTCGATAAGCGCATCGTCCTCAAAAATGACGCAAGGCTTCCCGGCATCCACCACTTGCTGCCAGATTCTTCGATGGCTTACAAAGCAGCTCACCTCGCCTTTCGTGAGCATCCGGCCGTATCGCCCTTGAATCGCATCGCTATCGATGGGCAGATCGGCATGCTCGCTTTTCTCCAGGACCGTGGCATCAATGTACTGAAACGACATACCCAACTGAGACATTTGGCGCTCGATAGAGGCAATCCTTGTCTCGTCTCTCATGGTCAACACATAAACGCCAAACTGCTCAATGCTCACACGTCTGCTCCTTGGATCAATAAGGCTCCCATCATATGAGGGAATGTCATGCCATATTGTCCCTTACCCTACGCCAGCATGGCTACTCAGCATTGGCGCCGCCGTGGTAAAGGTATATAAGCGCTTAAACATAGCTATATCGACTTGCCAAGGCCCTCAGTAAAATTAAGACCTATGGCATAACTAACAATTTCCCCATACTACAAAGGGAGGATTCAGAGTTCTGAAAGGGTTTGCGTAGCTAAGCGGCTGCCCTTCTAACGTTTCTACTCGTCCTCCAGCGTAACGCACTACCGCATGGGCGGCTGCGGTGTCCCAGAGGCTGGTGGGACCTAAACGCGGGTACACGTCGGCTTTGCCTTCGGCAATCAGGCAGCTTTTTAGCGAGCTACCCAGGGGCTGGATATCGTAGGCGCCCAGCTTATCCAGCCAAGCTGATAAAGCAGGGTTTGAATGGGATCGGCTACCCAGCACACGCCATACAGCTCCTGGTGAGGGTTTACCCGCCACTTGAATCGCATGGCGTTGATCTTGAGCGTCGATGCTGAAAGCGCCAACGTCTTCTGCGGCGATATAAGCCGTTCCCAACGCAGGCGCAGTGACGACGCCAAGAATGGGCTCTCCGTGCTCAATCAGCGCAATATTCACTGTGAATTCATCGTTGCGCTTGATGAACTCTTTGGTGCCGTCCAACGGGTCCACCAGCCAATAACGGCCATCTTGACCAACACCTGAAAAGCCTTCTACGTCTTCTTCGGATAGGATCGGGTAATGGAGTGGCAGTGCCTGCAATCCATGCAGTATTACTTTATGAGCTGCCTGATCAGCTTCTGTCAGCGGGCTGTTATCCACTTTTACCGTGATATCAAACTCACGGCCATACACGGCCATAATGGCACGATCGGCCTGCTTGGCGATGGCCAAAACCTGTTCAAGTAATGCCTGCATAGCCCCTCCATAAAATAAAAAACCGCCCATATAGGACGGTTTTCAAACGCTTAACATTAAATACTTAGCATTTAACAAGCAATTAAACGTCGTAACCCGCTTCACGGGCGAGCGTGGTGTTGGCTTGCAGCCAACCTTCGATGTGCCCGCAATCGAAGGTGCGGCCGTGCATACGGAACGCCTGCACAGTTTGCCCTTCCTGCATCAAGCGGTCGATGGCATCAGTCAGCTGAATTTCGTTGCCCGCGCCCGGCGGCTGGTCGCGTAGCAGCTCCATGATGCGGTATGGCAATACGTAGCGGCCAATCACCGAAAGGCGCGACGGCGCGTCTTCAGGCTTGGGTTTTTCTACCACGCCGCGCATGGTGGCACTCTCACCCGCCGCTGGCTCGTCGCAATCCACAATGCCGTAACGGTAAACGTCTTCTTGCGGGACCGCTTCCACCATGATTTGTGACGCATCAGAGGCTTTCCAGCGCTCGACCATGCTGCCCAAATCACACGCATTGCTGCCTACCTGCGGCTTGACCAAGACATCTGGCAAGATCACCGCAAAGGGCTCATCTTGATCTAGCAGGTGCGCGGCACAGAAAATAGCATGACCCAGCCCTTTAGCGTTGGGTTGACGCACGCTGGTAACTTTCAGCTTTTTAGGGGAAATAGCCGAAAGAGTTTCCAGCAATGCATCTTTACCCTTGCTAGCAAGCGAATGCTCGAGTTCAAAATGCGCATCGAAGTGGTCTTCAATCGCTGATTTGCCCGCGCGAGTCACCAAAATGATTTCGTTGATACCCGCCGCAAGCGCTTCCTCCACCACATGCTGTATCAAAGGACGATCCACCACCGGCACCATCTCTTTAGGAATCGCCTTACTGATAGGCAGCAGGCGCGTACCAAAACCCGCTACCGGAATAATCGCTTTGCGTACTTGAGTCATTGACTACTTCCTTTTTCGTTACATTGCTGACGCCACTCACTCACTTTACGCAGCAGCTGAGCAGTACCGGGATCTTCTACATTCTGATGGTCAATCGGCTGGCCCGCCAGGGTTAGGTATAAGCTATTGGCTAATTGCTTACCGAGTTCCACGCCAGGTTGGTCAAAAGGGTTGATGTTCCATAATACTGATAGAACAAACACCTTATGCTCATATAGCGCCAATAGCGCGCCTATCGACCAAGCATCTAAAGATTTGAGTAGTATAACGGAGTTAGGCTGATTGCCTCGATACCCCTGTGCCATATAACCACGTAACGCGGGAGGTATCGCATCGTCTCCTAACGCAAATAGCTGTGACTGCGCCAAACAGTTCGCCAGCGTCAGCGCCTCTTGGTCGTTTAACGCCGTATTAACGTGCTCGAAAGCGCTAACCGCACGGTCTGCCACCGCCACAAAATCTGCACTGACGGTATGCCCGCCCTGATGAAGCAACTGATAAAACGCATGCTGCGCGTTAGGCCCTACATCGCCCCATAAAATAGGGCAAGTCGCATGATTGATTGAGCGGCCATCTAAACCAACACTTTTCCCGTTCGACTCCATCTCTAACTGCTGTAAGTAAGCAGCCAAGCTTTTAAGACGACCATCGTAAGGCAACACGGCGTGAGTAGGGATATTTAAAAACTGGCTATTCCAAGCCCCTACAAGGGCCGTTAGCGTAGGTAAGTTTGCTTCCAGTGGCGCGGCCATGAAATGTTGATCCATCGCATGTGCCCCTTCCAACAGAGCATCAAAATGCTCTATCCCAAGCTGCATGGCAACACTCACGCCAATCGGAGACCACAGCGAAAATCGGCCGCCAATCCACTCTTTGAACTCCAACTGATGCGCCAGGGGAATACCAAACTCAGTCATTTTATCGGGTTTAGATGACACACCCAGCAGTTGATAACGGCGGATGGTCTCCTCTTCCACTTCAAGCGCATCGCTGAGCCACAGCAGTGCCGAACGCACATTGAACTGCGTATCGGCCGTCGTGAAAGATTTCGACGCCAGCACAAGCAGCGTTGTGGCAGGGTTCAATGTTTCCATTAAGGGCAGTAACTGCGACCCATCCATGGTCGAGACATAGTGCACGCCCACTTTGACACGGCTAGGGCGATCAGCCAGTGCCTCACTCACCAACTTGGGGCCTAAATCAGAGCCCCCCACACCAATATGCACAACATCAGTGATGGCTTGCCCAGTCGCTCCAAACCATTCGCCTAGGTGAACCCGCTGCACCAAGCTCGCCATTTTAGTACGCTGCTGCTGGCAAAAAGCCGCTGCGGTTTCCATCCCATCGGGCGCTGTTTTGTTAGTTGGCCAACGAGCGGCCATATGCAATGCCGGGCGCTGCTCAGAAGCGTTCACTTCCGCACCTGCAAAGAGTGCCTGGCGTTTCGTTTCAAGGCCACAGCTCTGGGCCCACGCGACCAGTAAAGAGAGCGTTTCCTGTGTAAGGCGCTGTTTACTAAAGTCGATATGCAGTGAGCCAAATGTGTACGCCAACGACGCCGCCCGTTGCTGAGCGGCATCGCTATTCTCCAACAAATCGCTGAGGGATTGCGCTTGCAAATGTTCTGCATGTGCCGCTAAGGCGTTAATGGGCGTGTAAACCCGCTGATGCAACGCTGATGAAGATATTTCCATGAGTCTTCCTTGATATAGCAACAGGCGACGTAACCTCAATCTACTATGCAAACGTTACGCCAGCTCGCCTAACTTCAATATTGATCATCAATACTGACAAGCATATGACAACGACCGCCATAAAGGCAGAGTCAATCATTTCTATGTGAGTCATCACTACCCTTTCAATACGCCTGATAAAAGAGCGGTGGCACTTTCGATCAACTCATCCAAATGCTGCGGGCCTTTGAAGCTTTCGGCGTACACTTTGTAGAGCGATTCTGTGCCGCTGGGGCGGGCGGCGAACCAGCCGTTTTCAGTGGTGACTTTCAAACCACCAATGGCGGCTTGGTTACCCGGCGCTTTGACCAACACGGCGGTGATGGGGTCTCCGGCCAAGGTGGTGTCGGTGATGCTATCGGCGGTGAGGTTTTTGAACGCGGCTTTCTCTTCCGCGCTGCAGGCGGTATCAACACGTTTGTAGAAAGGCTCGCCAAAGCGTTCGGTGAGGGTTTGGTAATACTCACTGGGCGTTTTGCCGGTAACGGCCATCATCTCAGCGGCTAGCAAGCACAGCGCGATGCCGTCTTTATCGGTGGACCACGCTTCGCCTGCTTGGGTGAGTAGGCTCGCGCCAGCGCTCTCCTCGCCGCCGAAAGCGAGCCAGCCTTCGTGCAGGCCATCCACGAACCACTTGAAACCAACCGGCACTTCAAACAACTCACGGTTGTGCGAGGCCACAACGCGGTCGATCATCGAAGACGAGACGAGCGTTTTACCGATTTTCAGTGAATCGCTCCACTGCGGGCGGTGGCTAATTAAATAGTCCACGCACACCGCTAAGAAATGGTTCGGGTTCATCAACCCGTTAGCATCCACAATGCCGTGGCGGTCGGCGTCCGGGTCGTTGCCAAAAGCGATATCGAAGCGGTCTTTGATTTTTAGCAGGTTCGCCATGGCATCCGCGCTGGAGCAATCCATGCGGATCTTGCCGTCGTGATCGGGCGGCATAAAGTTGAAGCTGGCATCAATGGTTGTGTTCACGACTTCCAGGTTCAGGCCGAAATGCTCACCAATCGCCTGCCACACGGGCAGCGCCGTGCCGCCCATGGGGTCTACGCCCAGCGTTAAGTTGGCTTTTTGAATCGCCGCCATGTCCACCACGCTACCCAACTGCGCTACATAGTGCGCGGTGAAGTCATACTCTTGGGCGTGGACAAGCGCCTCTTCCAACGGCACTAACGCAATATCGCTTAGCTGACGCAGCAAGTACGCATTGGCGCGTAGCTCAATCCATTGGGTGGCTTCTGTATCGGCGGGGCCGCCGTGGTGGAGGTTGTACTTAATACCGCCATCTTCTGGCGGGTTATGGCTAGGCGTAATAATCAAGCCGTCCGCTTTCATGGCAGGCATTGCCTGACGCTGCTGCGCGTTGTGCTGCAAAATCGCGTGGCTAACCAAAGGCGTGGCCGTATAGCCATGGCCCATTTCGATCATCACCGGCACTTTATTGGCGGCTAGCACTCGCAGCGCGCACTCCCAGGCGGGGCGTGAAAGCGCATGGGTATCCAAGCCTAGAAACAGCGGGCCTTGGTAGTCTTCTTCTTGGCGGTAATCCACTACCGCCTGGGTGATGGCAATAATGTGCGCTTCGTTAAATGTGCGCTCGGTGGCACGGCCACGGTGGCCCGAGGTGCCAAACGCAACCCGCTCTTTTGCCACATTGGCATCTGGAGTTTGATCAAAAAAAGCCTGAATAATGGCATCCATTCTATTTACTCCCTTAAAATCAAAAGTCTGAAGCTTAACGCTGACGCGCCTGCCAAAAATCAACCGCGTGATGAAGAGCACCTACGCGCAGCGCATCGGCCGCTGCCTGTTGTGCCATGTTAGCAGTCGCCTCAGGATTATTAAGCAATTGCTGCAGGGCGGCCCGCCACTCACCGGGAGTATCCCCCACCAGCAAGCCATTTTCACCGTGGCGCACCACCTTTGTGTAAGGGTAACGATTCGAGTAGACACCCACGCCGCCCATTGCCGCGATGTCTAAAAACTTAATAAACGACTTCCCCTCGTTAAAGGGAGTTTGCAATAACGGTGCCAAACCAATATGCACCCGCCGGTTCGCCTGATAATTGCGAAAAGCCTGCCAGGGCAATGGGTCTGGCGTTGATGTATTAGGCAATGATGCCAGTGCCGAAGGCGTATGCTTACCCAGCATTACCTCACACTGAATATCCTGGCGTACGTTAAGCAACGCCCAGAGCGCCGGGGTAATGTGCAATAGATCCTGCAAATGCGCGCGGGTGCCATGAAAACCGACCTGCCAGGGGGATGACACCGAAGGCGGCTCATCGAAATGCTCAAGCCCCGGCAAAGGAGCAATTAACGGCGGCGTTAAAACGGATACATGCTGATGCACAGACGAAAAACGCGCAGCCAACACATCGCTACAGGCCACTACCTCATCGCACAGAGCTAGCAAGGCGGGCTGCCGTTTAGCGATGTCCGCCATACGCTGGCGGTACGCCGCAGGCAGCGTGGTATCGTCAGCGGCGGCCGCAATATCGTCATCAATCAAATACACCACATAACCAAAAACATGGCGATGGCGCGCCAGCCAGCGTAGCCAGCTAGGGGGCAACGACCGGCAGAGCAACAGATTTGCTCCGGCGTAACGATGTAATAAATCGCTCCCCTTCCACCGGGCTGCGGCAAAGAAACGAGAGGCGATAACACGTTCGATATATACGCACTGCTGTCGCAGGGAATAGGCCGCCGACTCTAAAAAATAAATATCTTCTGTGGGCTTCGCACCATCACTCAGAACAAGCCAATTGCCAGGGCGCTTCACAGGGAACCTTCAACATAGCGTGCTATTTCTTTCGCTCTTTCTGTAAACCGAAACTTCACATGCTCAACTAAACCAAGCCAATAACTAAACACGGCAAAGCCCAAGCGGAGGTCAACATGGTGAGGCAGGTAACTGAGGGCCTGTGCAAACGGCAGCCCTCTTAAAAAACAAGCTTCGTCATAGCCTATAGGGAGCATACCCCAGCGATCCCAATCAATGAGCACAGCGTGCTTACGAACTTTCGCACTGCCATGTTTCTCGCTAACGCATACCGTGTCGCTTTTTTCGGTGACAATCACGTTACCAGCGTGAAGATCACCATGCGAAAGCACACAAGGTAGGTGTTTTACGCACCTTCTCAGCTTAAGCATAAAAAGGACATGGCGAACATCGTAGGTCAACAACGCCTGCCGTAGCACTAGACGCTGCAGGTCAACCAGATAAGCCTGCTGTTGATTAACACGGCGTAGAGTGGGAATGGAGTGGCTATGCAATTGGCCCAATACATCAATGACCTGCCGACGCACCGATTCACTCAATAGCACCGCACCAGAAACCGATACCCCATCGATATACTCATACGACAAACAAGGCTCGAGCCCCCATGTACTAGAGGGCGGTAATAGTTCGGGAGCTGGCAACCCCAATGGCGTAATCACTTGCTCATAAAAGGCCGACACATCTTGAATATGTGCCGGGGTGGCTGCCAGTTTAACCAAGGTATCCGGGAAATCATCGCCGCGCACGGCAACGGCGGTTAACTCAGCGTTACGCTTGAAGAAAGGTTTAAAGTGACTAGCCCCCGTGCGTTCCAGCAAGCTGGCTAGAGGCGCAAAGGCAGTATGATGATTGGACGGTGCCGCCAACCAAGCATTCGCACCTACACGCTGTGGGCTACCCGGCAACGGCTGACCGCCAGACGTAACTTCAACAATATCTCCCGGCAGTAGGCGTAAAGGGGCGTTAAACCCAACTGTGGTATCAATACCCAAGGAAGTCTGAACATCCGGCCTCTCACGCCAACAAAACGCGTTAAAAAACTCGCTGCCATTAACAGAGATACAAACGCATGAAGAGGTCGCGCACCACCCTCGCACGCCTGTCTCATTAACGTTGTCGATAGCACCTTGCGCAAGGGAGGCGTTAGCGGAGTGAAAAATCTTCATGCACCAGCGTTAAATTAGGATTATAAGCAGGATCACTGTCTAACTGTTTGCCCCAAACACGGCGCATATAAGCAACTTCACTTAACCAACGTGCGCGCTTAGTGGGCGTGTCATCAGCGCCGCGTGAAATAGACTCATGATGGTAAAGCTCCGCGAAGGGTGTCCATAAATTACGGTACCCGGCTTCCCGCACTTTCAAACATAAATCCACATCATTATAAGCAACGGTAAGGTCTTTCTCATTCAAACCATCAACATTATTAAACACATGCCTACGCAGTAACAAACAAGCGGCCGTCACTGCTGACAAATTTTGAACGACTTTCAAGCGACCTGTGTAGCCATCGCTTTCACGAGGGAAAAAGCGATGCGCATGGCCTGCCACATCGCCTAACCCAAGGATGACACCGCCATGCTGCAACATCCCATTAGGATAGTAAAGCTTTGCCCCCACACAGCCAATCTCCGAACGGCACACTTGGCCAACCATCTCCGTCAACCAGTGCTCATTCACTGGCTCGATATCATTATTCACCAAACCAATAATACTGCCATGGGCGTTAGCTGCACCAAAGTTATTAATCGCTGAATAATTGAAAGGGTAATCCCAATGCAGTATACGCACCCGCAGGTCACGCTGCTCTACCTCACGCATATAAGCCAGCGTTTCAGGGCAATCACTTTGGTTATCTAATATCAATAGCTCAAAATGGGTATATGCGGTGCGCTCTAAAATAGCATCCACGCAAGGGCGTAAAATATCCACACCGTTACGAGTAGGTACTAACAAACTCACCAACGGTGCAGGGTTAGGAATCGGCCACTCAATACGTACAGAATGCTCGGTTAGTCCTGGATGCACCACCGCTTGCGCACTTGCTACGTGCTGTTTCAAGACACTGCCAACCAAGAAGACTGCATCTTTCTGAGATAATTCATAGCTAAACAACGCGTTGCGATGGTACAACATCTTCGGCAGATGGTGGACAGAGCTAGGAGTACCATGAGTGCTCTTCCACATTAAAAACGTCAGCGCCAGCGCATAATCGACGGCCGCACGATTCGTTAAATGTGACAGTAAATCAGCCTGCTCTGCCTCTAGCTGCCATAGCAACCGGCGCTTATACAGTGCCAAACGGCCAATATAGTTGGTCGACAATAACAGGTCTGGGTTCCAATCAGGCTTGAACGACGGTTTAGAACGCACACCATCGCTACTAATAACATCTTCATCGCCATAAAAAAGCTGTGCGTCTGGATAGTCGTTCCACGCATTGGCTAACTGGCTAAGTGCTTCTTTGGCGAGCTGGTCGCCAACACTAATACGCATCACGCCATCGCCATGCGTCTGGATGAACCCCTGATGATCTAATTTGGCATACGTGCGGTGATAACTACGAATCATGCTGACACGGCTAGACGAAGGAATATAACGCTCCAACGTGCGTCGCTGTTCATCCGAAATATCTGCGGAAAGTACAATAATGACTTCCCAAAAAAAGTAACTTTGCGCTTTTAACGAGTCAATGGTGGCAACAAAGTACTTCTCCCCACGTTGAAAATCGTCAAACGTAACCGGCATCACCAAAGAAAATAGAGGCGCATAATGCAAGTCAGCAATCAGCTGCTGAGCATCACAACTGGTTTCACATTCGGTCGTTTCAATCCAGCGAGCATAATCGTCGTTAATATGCTGTTTGGCGTGCGTCTGGTCATAATCTGCAAGTGCCACTGTACGCCACCAGCAGCCTTTTGCCACCGACGCCACATGCAACTGCCTAATCACCTTGCGGGTACGCAGCCCCTTGTAGTCGGGATGATTATTAATCAAACGACGCGCCAAGCGGTTATGTGCAAACCAAGGCGTCAACCATACCCACTGCACGGTCGCGGCGCTCAGCGCTTCAGTAGAAGCACTAAAGGAGAGCGTGATATCGCGAACGCCAACAGGCACCCAAATAATACGTTTCGTGGTTTTACCAGGCCGTAGTGAGACCGAGTACTCAACGGTACGACGGCGCGTGCAGAGCGTTAAAGTAGCGGCACCGTGCGCATCACCTTCTAACCCATCAAGCTCAATCATATTCCAGCCTGGCCAGGGGCGGTTACCCACGGCTCGGCACTGGGTGGTCTCGTGCGCTGGGGTCTCCAGTGCTTGGACTTCCTGCTCAGCGGCATCACGACCCTCAGTGGCATGTTCGCTGCTAACCGCCTTTACTGCAGGTGGTGCTATTGCGTGTAACACCGGCCGACGACGCCAAATGGGCGGCATGTTAATAAAGCGGCCAACTGCCGCCATACACTCTTTTAAACGAACAATATGCTGCCTCATTACCACCTCAAGCTAATTCATTGACAAGGCAACATTTATGAAAATAGCGCACGTGCAGTGTGGTCCCACTGAAGCACGCCAACTGCCTGAAGATACTCATCAGTGGCGATGATACGCTTTTCAAGCACGCCTTCAAACGCCTTCTCATCCAACTGCGAGCCCTTGTGGCGTATCATTTCGTCCAAGCTATAAGCTACCGTGGGCACTTGCACCACAAAACGAGCATTCGTTTGTGCGGCTAAATAGTCAGGGGAAACCGCAGTCACCAGTGCAGGGTCAACATTGCCAGCACTGTGAGCAAACACCACGCGACGAAAGATTCTGGTGAGATAGTTGAACATGGAGTAGCTGGAAGAAGAGCCAAACAAGAGGCACGTTCCTGGGTTCAATGCATCCGGGTACTCCATAACCAGCAACCTTCCAAAATTAGGTAGTCCGTTGTCATAGGTTTTATAACGGGTATGGGTGAACGAACTCAGCACCTCTACTTCAGATACCTGTTTGGGCGTCAGCTTATTGCCCAGGTCGCCCCCCATGGCCCTCACTTTATAGCGATCTTTGGCGAATACCGCTTCGCATGCTGTCTTGTCCATCCCCAAACGTTCGGCTAGCGCAAGCGATGCGAATAAAGCACCTTTATGCGTCCAATGGGTATCTGTGGGAATAAAAGCGCCGTCGCCTAGTGCTTTAAGCTCTGAAACGGGGTACACCACTTCCTTAGCGGCTTCTAAAGCCAACACCTGATGCATCGGCCCAGAAGCGCCCTCCTGAAACGGATGGTACAGCGCCCCCATCACACTCTCTTTGGAAGGAGCCACTAACAGCGCCCACGGCTGGCTTTCTGCCGTCACGACAAGCTGGCTTAAGTACTGACGCCACCCTTCAACACCTTCAGGTGTCAGGTGCATTCGGCCAGTGAACTGATCCACGCTACCATTGGTATCATTATCTAGAAACAGCCAGCCTTGCTTACCTTCCAACACCTTGAGCGGCTGTGAGCCCTCTACGTCCTGAGTATCGACATTCACATCTTGCAGGAGCCAGCGTTGATCATCTAACGCTAACCATAAACGAAAGGCACCCAGCTTAGGAGGCACAGTAAAACGGAAACCACAGGTGCGCTGAGGGTGCTGCTCCGGCGATACCGACAACACATTCTTAATGACATCCGGACGATCAATATCTAGCGGGTAACATAGTTCATAGGTAGGCAGCCACTGGGCAATAATACGCACTTGAGACTGCATTTCAGCGAGGCTTTCCGGCAATAGCAACCAGCCCTGCACGACCCTTCCAGAGGGCAGAAACCGCGAACCACGCTGTTCAGAAGGGTAATCTAACGACCAACGTTCGATAGGTGCTTGATCGCTGTTTGATGTAGTGGAAGCCCACTCCTTCACCCGGCGCTTTAACCAGCGTGTTAAATCGTGCCCCGCAGATCGCTCGGCCGCCCGTTCAGGCACGGCCGGCTGCTTGTCGGTTAGCTCCTGCAACCATTTCATTTTCTGTTTAACCTTAGGCGCGAGTTCAGCGGCCATATGACACGCAGTATCGTTGCGGTCATGGCGCATAAAGTAGTCGCGCTGCTTCTGATAGTTAGGCGTGGCGGCACTACCGCGCCGCGCTTTGCCTAAAACAAATTCTTCTACCGACTTCACCAGGTAATGATTAATACGTGCGCCTTCCCAACAAACCTGCTCGCTTAGGCCAACGCGTACAGCCCCACCAGGAGCACGACGCTCCACCAAGGGCTGCCCCTGACTGTTGATATAATGGCCTTGCTGCAAACGAGCAATATGAGGATTAAGAAAACGATCGACGTAATCAGGACGCACGATGCTCTTAATATGATGGTTTGGGCCAAAGCCACGCTCAGCACGCTGTGTGAAACGCTCGATCACTAAACCATCTTCACGAAATTTCGCACCATTAGAACCAAAGCATGCCCAATTTAACCCCATCCCCCCTACCTCAGGGTCAGCGAAACACTCACCCAACCACTCTACCAGCCCACCATCTGTAGGTAATAGAAACTCATCTGCATCAATAAATGCAATAAGATCAATCAACTGGGGACACTTAGCGAGCAACTGCTGGTAAGCCGATAACTGAGGTGGCTTATCTTCAGTAGGCACCGAGATCAGCGTCACAATGCCTGCTTTTTCTAACGCCTCAAGCCACGCATAAGAGCCATCATCACTGGTATTATCGGCGATCAAGAAATGGCTAGCCCCTATCGCCAAGTGGAAGGCGATCCACTCAGGTAGGCTATCTCGCTCATTTTTGACGATGGCCGCAATTGCAAGCTTCAAATAGACCTCTATCTGGCGTGATATCGATGTTATGTGTCCGCCGTTAAAGCGGATACGCCCGTTAGTCGATAAGCCCTTGCCAGCGCGGCCATCAGCTCCACTGAGCTAAAATACGTTTCTGCGCGTCGCTGGGCGGCTTTGCCAAAACGCCGACATTGGGCAGGTGCCATGGCTAATTTCGCCACCTGTTGAGCGGCCGCAAATGGCTCTCCATAAGCCACTAAATGGCCGGTTTCCCCCTCGACAATCAACTCCTCAAGCGCCCCCCAACGGTAGGCGACGACAGGTCTACCCGCCGCCATCGCTTCCAATACAGTACGCCCAAAAGACTCTTGAAAGCGCGAGAGGTTCACCACAATATCCAGCTCAGCGAGCGCCTGCTCCGGCCGCTCAACATAACCTGCGAAATGAATATTCGCCGGAGCACGCCCCTGCGCCTGCCGACGAAGGAGCGCTTCTACTTCAGGAGAACGAGCACCGTAGAGCACCACAATAGCAAACGGAGCCAACGACTGAAGGTGCCCCGCCATGGCCTCCAAATCGTCTATTCCCTTTTTAGCCACGTTACTACTGAGCATACCGACACGCACATTACCGACCCGCTCACCCGGCGCAAACTGAACGGGAGGCAACGCCAATAAAGGCGGCATATGAATCGTATTAGGCACCACGCACACAGGCACCGTAGAGGGAAGCGCAAACGCTTTGGCTACACACTGAGAGTTCGCCAAGATGACCTCTGCCTGAGCATGCACATGGGACACCACTTCTTCGGGGGTAGCCCCTAATAATTCGCACAGTGCCTCATCGTGCTTTGGCAACTCACGTACGTGCACCAAAGCAGGAATACCCGCTCTTTTGGCGGCCACATAAGGTTCATGCAGCACACTGGTATTACCATGCACCGCTTTCACAGAGTAGCGATGAATCAACGCCTCAAAATGGCTAACAGTCGTCTCTACCGGCGGCTTACCCACTTGCCACCAACCGTAGGGGAGAACAGCCAGCGCACAGCAATGCTGCATAATAGCCTGCTCGTAGGCCTCATTATTAGCTTCAGGCAGTGTCACCACAACATTCCAGCGCAACTTGCTGAAAGCTTCTAATACATCTAACAAGCTGCGTTCAGCGCCATAGTGGGTGACACCTGCCTGATGCGCGCACAGCATGACCGTAGGGCGCTGGACAAATACCCTTTTGCCTTCCCATATCGGTAGTGGTGCATATCCCTTTATATGCCCCTCGCGCAGAAAATGTGCCAAAGGATTTTCTGTTGAGGCAACTACCTCAGAGTAACGCCTTCGGTAGCCAGAACTAGAAAAATTAGGCCCTGGGTCGCGCCCTTCCACCGCGCCGCTTTCCCAGTAATGAAGCAGTGGCTCAACAGGCGTTTGTTGTAGATCGATATACCGCGTTAAGTACCAACCCGGGTCGAACAGCGTTGACTCGCACACACGCTCAAAATCGGTAGGGCGCTCATTACGCGGGGCATCCTCACGCAACATGGCTAAAGGAGCGCAAAAAAGGCGATGCTCCGGGACACGAGGCATGTACAGCTCAGTGGCTTCTGAGGCCGCCGAATGCCAAGCGCGCGCCATCTGGACATACCGAAACCGGGCTCCTGAAAACTGGCTGGCCAAATGAGAGTTGGCGTGCTGGCTTAACGACCCCTCATCCGCCAATCCAAAGGCCAGCGGTACACCAGGCAACACTTCCAGGACACTTCCTGCCCCAAACCTCGCTTCCACTCGTAAACGCCACTCGGTATCCGCATTAACGCTGACCAAATCCCAATAACCTAGCGCATCGAACGTTGTTCGGCGCAGCATGAGCGACGACATATTGGGATAGACCCACCCATACTCATCCAATCGCCAGCGATGGAAATGCAACGCAGGCGTTACGCGCACCCAGTGAGATAGGCAGGCTGCAGCCTCTGGTTGGGCTATCAATGCATGAACTTGATGCTGCAATTTCTGCGGATGGGACCAATCATCACTATCGTGAGTGGTCAAGAACTCGCCGCTTGCGGCAGCCATGCCGGTATTACGCGCCGCGTAAGCACCCTGATTATGGAAATGCCTAACCACCAATAGCTGCACATGCTCAGGCGCTTCCTGCTGTAACGCCTCTACCACACCCACACTGCCGTCTTGGCTGGCATCATCCACCACAATGATTTCTAGGCGCACCTCTTGCTGGGCAAATAGGCTACGCAGCGCCGTCGCAATGGTCAGCTCCGCATTATACAGCGGCACCACAACACTAATAAGCGGCCCTGAAGCCGCTGCCGCAGCTGGCAGGGGAGCCGCTAAGTTATCGAGCCCCAATGGCTGTTCAGGCATTCGTAACGCAAGCGGCGCAAGATCATGAGTGTGAAACAGCGCATTCAACACCGCTAAAGGCTGCGACTGCGGGCCAGGCGTCAAACGAAGCACATTGCTACGTGCCAGGGCGGTATCTGCCGCGTGAGGAAAATTGGCCTCTAAAAAAGCCAATGCTTGTGGGGCCATCTGCGATAACCGCTGAGTGTTAGGTTCGCGGCAGCATGCATCAATCACCAAGAGCGCGGGGCCGGGCTGGTTCAGTTCGATCAACTGCCCAGCCGGCATCAGGCTATCAACCACAGCGTCCCAATGGCCTTGCCACGCATACCAGCGGGCCAGCGCCCAACGCGCCGTGTGCTGCTCTGGTATATTCACATTATCAGCGCTTAACACACTGACCAAACGGGGGAGTACTACACTGCTGGCACCTCGCCAAAGCGCATGATCCCAGGCGAGCGCACGGTTACGATAAGGCAGCCGCCCTTCGGCTTTACCATGGTGCTGATAATGCTCCCAGGGGTCGATGCCCGCGGCCGCGACATCCGGGTATGCCGAGAGATACCACGCCGTATCAAAATCAGCCGCGCCATTTTCATGCGTATCGTGCCTTTTGGCCAACGTAGCGTCTGAAGTCGTCTGACGACGCCCCAACTTGCTCCACCACTTCGCCAGAAAAGAGTGCATAGCCACCTACTATTACCAAAAGAACGACCGCTTACCCCATAGAAAAGGCCGCCAAACCAAGGCTTGACGGCCCAACCAAAACGAAACAGGGCAGCAGCTTTCATGAGTAAAAACCGGAACCTAAGCGCACTATATCACAATCCGTTCTGCGCCCAACACGGCTTCTATTCGTTAAACCATCTGCCTACTTCAATCGCTACCGAATAAATCACGGGTATAGACTTTTTCAGCAACATCATGCAGCTCTTCCACCATGCGGTTGGCGAGGATCACATCCGCTTTTTGCTTGAAGGCATCAAAATCTACCATGACGACTGATCCAAAGAACTTCTCTTTATCCAGCGCAGGCTCATACACCACCACCTCGATGCCTTTCGCCTTCAAGCGCTTCATTACCCCCTGCATAGCACTGGCGCGGAAGTTATCGGAACCCGTTTTCATAATCAGGCGATAGACACCGACCACTTCCGGGTTTCGGCGCAACACCGACTCCGCAATGAAATCTTTGCGAGTGCGGTTAGCGTCCACGATGGCCTGAATCATATTGTTAGGCACATCTTGATAGTTCGCGAGAAGCTGCTTGGTGTCTTTCGGCAAGCAGTAGCCGCCATAGCCAAAGCTAGGGTTGTTGTAATGTTTGCCAATACGTGGGTCTAAGCCAACCCCTTCAATAATCTGCTTGGCATCCAACCCATGGCTTTCCGCATAGGTATCCAGCTCATTAAAGTACGCCACACGCATCGCCAGGTAGGTATTCGCAAACAGCTTAATGGCTTCTGCTTCGGTACTGTTGGTCAGCAGCACCTCAACGTCTTGCTTAATTGCGCCCTGCTTCAATAGCTCGGCAAACGTGGCGGCACGCTCAGAGCGCTCACCTACAATAATACGCGAGGGGTAGAGGTTATCGTGCAATGCCTTGCCTTCACGCAAAAATTCAGGTGAAAACAGTAAATTTTGCGTATTAAATCGCTCAGCGGCTTCCGTGGTGTAACCCACGGGAACCGTCGACTTAATCACCATCACCGCGTCAGGGTTGACCTGCATTACCTGCTGAATAACAGCCTCAACGCTGTTGGTATTGAAGTAGTTGGTTTCCGGATCGTAATCTGTCGGCGTGGCAATAATCACAAACGCAGCGTCTTGATACGCCGTTTCAGCATCCAGGGTTGCCGTAAAATGCAGGTCTTCACGGGCTAAAAACGCTGAAATCTCCGCATCCTCAATCGGAGCTACGCGGTTATTCAGCATGTTCACCTTCTCAGGCACGATATCGACCGCGACGACCTCATGGTGCTGGGCCAACAGCATCGCGTTAGAAAGGCCAACATAGCCCGTACCAGCAACTGCAATTTTCATCCTTAACGTTCTCCACCAAGCTCTGTTGCATCGTTTATCGTTGCATCGTTCATCGCCTATGGCGACGGGGTGGCGCGATTCTATCAAAATACGCGCCCTTGAATTCATTACCACGGCACAATTTAATGGCGACCCTCTACATCAACCGACTTTGTGTTATTTAGCACTCGATTAACCACTGCCATGCCCAAGCATGGCACCAAGAGCATCAGGCCTGCCCAGCACTGTTAAAAGAAGTACTTCAAAAAAGCACTCATCATCAGCGGCCACTAATTTAAATAAAACACTTCCCACGCTTTACATTGCCGCTTAAAACTAACCTCCCCATTTCGTTCCGCCGAGAGGTAACGGCCACCGCCGTTGAGTGCAATCGCAAGACCTCTTCCATTACGCTTAAAAGAGAGCGCCTTGCAGCCATAAGAGTCATTGGTTGAAAACGTATTACGACTATTTAAAAAAAGCTGCTTTCCGGTCTCACTTAGCATCAGCACCTGCTGCTCTTTATCAAAGCAGACCAGCTCATCATCGGCATCTAAGAGGACTTTATCAGGATCACAATGATGAATTTGCTCACTGCTGTGAGAATAGAGCAGAACACTCTTATGGTGAGTCACAAGGCATGAAGCAGAAAAACCATCCCCAAGAAAATTCAGATGAGGTAATGTTTCAAGCGCCAGCGGGACGTTATCGCGCAAGAAGCAAAAACGGGAGGCCACTTCATCGTGACTGGAGGGAGTATCCAAACGCGATTTCTTCAATTTTTTTTCAAAGCGCTTGGCAAACACATCGCTACCTGGATGCACCGTTCGCACATACATCGGCGCTAAAGGGTTCACAATGAGCGGGTGCTTTTCATCTACCTTCGTATGATTACCCAGGCTGTAAACAGACAAAATGCTAGGCGGCTGGACTGGGCGGTAGACCTGTATCAACGACAACCCCATGGCTATTTTAGGGCTGTGCCGCTCTGTAAATGTTGAATACGCCCCTTGTTCGTAAACACCCTCGTAACCACGTGCAAATGAAATAGCATGCCCAGCAAACTGGGGCTCAATGTACTTATACAGCTCGGTTTCAAAGTCATCGGCTAACGCGTCATCGTCATCCAGACGTACCGTCGCGTAGCATACCTCCTCACCAAAGGTATGTAATTTTTCCAGCAAGTGCTGCTGCATTTTATGGATCACTCCCCCCTGGCTGGAAAGAGGAACAACATCCATATTGGGGCATTTCTGCTGGGCTAGCAGCAACCGCTGCATATTTTTTTCGGGAAGCGCCTCTGATGTAAACACCAGCACCGTGGTCTTATCAGCAGACATTTTCTGTAAAGACGGCAGCGTGACATTAAAAAAGAGCTCTTCATGCAACGACATACGCGCATCTGAAAAAAGCTCTTGTTTATATTTTTCAAATTCGTTATCGCGCCCAATGACCCAGGCGGCATTATTCTCAGACAACACGCTATAACGAATCATTACAAATGCATGCTTTTTCATTGGTTCTCTCCTTGTCAACGTGCCTGCTGAGTACATCTAGGGCACGCCACTCTGGAAAAACCATTTAAAGCACGATGATGGAGGGTGATGACAAACCATTCATACAGCACCACGCCAACCGTCTTTAAACAGCTTAGACAGAGTGGCGTGGTTTTCTTTTTTATTAAACCGGCTTTATTAGAACAACTATATTGTTTAAGCAACTATTAGCCGGTTAATTATAATTTCTACCTAGACCTAAGTTGTAGCACACCTTGGGGGAGCCGCTCAACCCACAGCACAGAAAATATCTAGCAAACCTATGGCTGAGGTACATCAGGCGGGTGAGCAACGACGCTTATATCGTCAAATAACGCGCAATCCGTTTTGTAGCTACCATTGCTACGGCGTGGGGCCCATTCAGGGCTACTACCGCCATGGAACGTACTGAATAAGAGTCGCTGTATGTGACTGGCATCACTTTCACGGTCGCGAAAACGTAACCCAGCATGCTCGATCAAACGATGGTCATCTACCCAAACCGTTACGCTTCCATTACTGGCAGAGGCTGGCGTATTTAGAACCACCTGCATACGCACTTGATAGTAACGCCCTGGCTCAAATACAAAACCTTCAGCGCGCTGGGTGTCGCCATAGCGGCCTGCCATATCTTGATGATAAATATACGTTTGCAAGCCACCATCACCACGGAACATCAAACGCGCGCTCCACCCTTCCGGAGTAATGGTATTGCCCCCCGCCACTGGGTTAGCTGGCCCTAGCCCGTGGAGCTTACCGCCACGAGCAAAATCAAAACCGTCGCAGAATTCTACCCAGAAAGAGAGTTCGTACTGCAAAGCCGGTTCAATACGTGGCGACACCACCACACGGCGGCTACCTCGCTCGTATCCTTGATAATCGACCTGCAAGGCAGTACTTCCTTCTATACCCCCACCCGGCACTAAATGAGTCAGGGAGTGATCCACGATTGCCTGGCCCACGGGAGAAAGAGTATTGCTCTCGAAGCGCTCAGTAGCATCGGGGCTTGGTGTTGACTCCCAAGGCTGCCATGCCAGTAATAACAAACAAAGCAAGGTCGCTAGGGTTATCCAAAGCTTATTCATCGACTGTTTGCCCAGATACCAATGCAAACAAGTTTATTGCAATAGCTCACTGGCACGCTTCTCTTTGAAGAGCGTGTCCCAGTGGCCCTCATTTTCCACTACGTTATTGAGCATATTGGCCCAAAATTCGCGCGGAGCGCTTTTATGGCCTTTGCCCCAATCTCCTAAATGAACCAGCAGTCTATTATTCATCTGCTTAGAGCCAACTTCTTCTGGCACTTTCATTTTTAATGATTTAATGAAAGGCGTGAAATGCCTTACCACATGGTGCTCGTCTTGAATATTCTGAAGGTAGATAGTGGGATTTTTAACTCTACCGCCATAGTAAGTACGGATATTCATCACCGCCTCACCAACCAAACGCGGATTCTCCTTCACTAACGCGGCACTCTCGACCCCCAGACAATTAGATAAAAAGCGATTCACATGAGGCTTGTAGTAATCAAGAATGTTGGTTTGAGGATTAGAGGTAATACAAAATGCACCAGGAAACTTTCTGGCGTAATACAAGCTAGCCATTCCACCCGCAGAGCCACCGATAAAAATAACGCTAGACGCTTGTGTCAAAGCAATCACTTTATCAATAATTCTTGGCACAATAGAATTCTGTAAAGAGAAATACTTACTTCCCACATACCAAGCCATATTAATGTCGTCTGCCATATACAAACAGGGGTCATTAATAGAAAGACGGCTTACCTTACCTTTCGGAGCGACGCTTAACCCTGAAAAAATAGGTAGTTTTATGCCTGTGTCTCTTTTTTGCGCACCATTAAAGAAGACTACTAGGGGCTTGCCAACACAAACTTCAACATTCAAATCAATCAGGGCACCTTGTTCAAAAATTGAATAGATACCTGATGCTGATACGTTTGAGTCTTCAAAGCTCGCTAATGAGGTAAACTCTACAGGTTTCCCCCAGCGGTCAAATGAACGCTCCTCACCAATACGTTTAATAGCCCAACTCATTACGATGCCTTCTTAACAAAGCAAGATGAAATATGCGAGATGAATATTTTACTGTTACTTTCGGGTTCTGCAGGCTCCATACCATAAGTATTTTGCATAATAGAAGCATCCCATCCCGCACTATTTGTATCCACTGCAGTAAGTTTCACTTCAGTCATATCGCTAAAACCAAGCTCACTTTCAAAAAAACTGTAAAGCGGCGTTTGTTTTAAAATAAAGCTAAAACGGCCTAGCGATGCTTTTTTACGCTTAGTGTTGATGATTTTCTTTTTTCCACCGGCTTCAATCAGAAGTGAGCAGGAGTCGAACTCTGAAATAAACGATATACCTACTGGCACTCCAGGCACGCTCAACACAACAGGCTCATTTTTTTTCAGCACGGTTGTTTTTTGCATAAAGCGAGAATTCTCGTAACACTTTATCTCGCCAGAAACTGATGACAGCCCCAAGCGCGGCAAGTCATTATCTAGCAATACTTTTTTATCGTTGAAAAAACCAAGCTCTTTAGCAACCAGAAACTCAGAAACAACCGTTTCTGAGATATATCTTGTCACATAAGGGGACTGATAATGACTGTCATCTAAATAAAAATCATCTAATGCAGCGATGCTCTGTGACTTACGCTTAAGCAAGCTATCAATATCGACTACTAACCCACCATACCGTTGAGTAATAGCTGACATTCTTTCATGCATTTTAGCTTGTTTTTCCCAGAACCTTTCCCTGCGGCGGCCCAGTAAAATAGTGACAAGCATCGCGTTTGGGTACTTCTCACTAACTTTATTCAGTAATGCTGAAAAAGAATATTCCCATAGGCGCTTATCATTTGAATGCAAAGGAAGGTCGTTAATGCCATACTCTACAAAAACAAGGTCGATGTTTTTTTTACCAAACATAGACAAGTTTTCCAAACCGAATAAGCTACCTGTTGCACCTACTGCAATATTAAAAACGTTTTGCACTTCAACGCCTGAAGCACTCAGGCACTGAGGAATTAGCGTTGATAGGCCATCACGAATTACTAAATTACTTCCACCCACAAACAGTATATTCACTTACTGCTCCAATACTCGTTACATTGCGATTTGTTTGTAGGCATCGAATTTTTTGCCATCCAGCAAATCTTTCATGAGCCTGTTTTGCGCGGACTGAAACTCTTCACCCAATACCCGATCCCACTCATCAACGAAACCGGCCGCACCGCCTGCATTAAATGTAAACTCACCAAAATATAATTTATCTTTGCCTGCTAAAAAATCAATCCTACTAAATGGGAAAGGTATCTGAAGGCTCAACGCCTCAACCTGCTCAATATCATGTTGCGAAAACAAAGGAGACGCCACCTCACTCCCCTGCTCATAGCTATTTTCTATTCTCGCCTCGATAATATTGCCCGCTCTATCGAAAAAGACGTCTTCCCTCTTTTTCCCCCAACGAGCGATTTGAAGCACAATCACCACTTTACCATAAAATGTGTAGAATTTGACATCATGAGAGCACTGCCCCTGGCGATTCAGCACCAGCTGCTCTACTTCCCATTTCATGCCACGGCTCGCCGTTTCAGCGACAGCCCTGATAGCATCGTTAAAATTTTTATATTTTTTTTGTTTAAACACTTCCAGCACACTACCGTCATTTTGTAGCGCAATACCGAAGACATTCTTAGACTGCGCTCCAAAGACAGGCTTAACGACAAAGCTGTCGCCAAAACAAGAGTAATTCACATGTGCCAACTCTTGCGTTGGAATATTCGTTAAATATGTATCAGGAACGCTTACACCTAACGACGTACAGAAAGCTTTGCCACCTGATTTACTATTGATCGCATTTCGGCTACTCACCGTAGAAGCCATTAGGCTACTGTTTATCATTCTCTGAAATTTAAATGACTTCGAGAAAGAGTTAACAAAAACAGTCGAAAACGAGTGGGATACAGGAGGTACTAAAGAGTACTCTGATGCCTTAGCCCTAAGATCTCGCAATGCAGAAGAATCCCCGGTACGCACAACTTTCTTAATTTGGGTGTCAATTTTCTTGAACGACTCACGAATATTGGCAATTTCTTCTTCTACAACATCAAAGCATTCACGATTCATTAGCGCACCCAAAGGCGTTATTTTGAACTTAAATGTGCAAGAACTTTCGCCTCTGCACTCAGGTAGCACTCCCCAAGGTACCGATCAAACTCTTGATTAAAAGAGGAAAACTGGCCAGGGCGGGGAGTAAACTCACCAAAGGAAAAAGCGTTTTTACTTTTGATAAAGTCGATACGCATAAACGGCGTGGGGATCGCTTGGCTGACTCGCTTAGCAATTTCCAACTGCTCATTGGTGAATCCACTACCGACAAAACTTCTGCCTTCATAGCGCCCTGTTTCTGCCAAGCGGCCATCGGGTAACCATTCGCAGTAACGGGTTTCATTGGCGCGTTCAACTTCTAATACAAACCCTACTTCTCCGAAGAAGCAGTAAAACTTGAGGTCTACCGGGGGCAGTGGCTTGCCACCTTCAAAATCACCAATAAATTCTTCAAGCAGCCAAGAATCTTTTTTGATGGTGCCCTGCTCTACCATGCTGTTTGCCTTGGCCATGGCATCACTGACGGTGGGCAGTGTTTCTCCGGTGCGTACTTCAAACGCCCCACCCTGCTCATCAAAAATAAAGACGCCGTGGCTAGATGAGCCATTTTCAGGCTTAAGCACCGTGGCTGGTTTAGGCTCAATGCTGGCCAGCGGCTGGTTGAAGGCAAACGTTTCGGGCCGCTTTACGCCTAGCTCATCAATAAACTGGTAAGCGTAGCGTTTGTTGTTCAGCTTCCATTCGGGTTGAAAATTAAACAACTGGCGACGCCGTGTGGCCTGCACCAACAGCTGTTGAAAAGAGGCCACATTGGTGAGGGGCACCTTATGCTGACTCAGCAAGCGGGTAAATTTTTCCGTTAATTCATCGGCACTTAACAGTGCCGATACTTGCTCCAGTACAGCTTGGCGCTCATCAGCAGGTAATTTCTGGGTGGCGGCCACAACCTGATTGGCAATGGCGCGTTTTTGTGCCTTTTCTCGCTGTACCTTTTCTTCTGCTTGGGTAAGCGCTTCTAACAAAGCGCTCACATCCTGCTGGCGTTTACTCACAGAGCTCCCCAATTTTTCAAGCCCATAAAGTCAGGGTAACCGTCTAGCGGGTACTCGGTTAGGGCTTTATCGGCAGTTTTATAGTGGTTGGCATCAACCGTTTGGCCCATCACAACGGGCTCTACTTTACCCTGTTTCAGCAGCTCGAAGTAGAGGTTGCATAGGGCTTCCGGTGCCTTGTGGAAGCTAGGCCAATGGAACAGCGCCACCTTCTGCTTGGGGTGCTTGCCGATAAATTCAGCCGCTTTCTGGCAATCCTCTAAACGAGAGAAATCGCCTGCAATCACGGTATTAAACGTGAGAGGCTCATCGGAGCGCTCGAACATGCTGCGTGGTGCGGGGAAGGCCCGCTTGGTTTTCGCATCCTGTACGTTCAGATGCTTTTGCGAGGCATGCCACCAAGCACAAATTTCACGGTAGATATGGCGCAAGCCAAAGTAGACTGTACGTACATGCGTTGCCTTCGTACGCGTGAGTGACGACTCTTCATCCAACGCAAATGCCAGCGGCGTATCCGAGTAAATTTTAGCGAATGATTTTTTACCGAACTGCGCTTGCATACGCCAGATGTATTCAGTGTCGCCGCCAATACGCACGTGGTCCCACTCGCCTACGATGTCTAACACTTCCTTACGGAACATGAAGGAGGACTGGCTCCAGTGTGTTAGGCAGTTATTGGGGCGCCAGTTTTGCGTAAACGCCAGGTTATCCTGCGCACGAATCCAATGGGCGGAGCAGCCCATGACCTTGGGGTGCTTCTCTAGATACGCTACCTGAGTCGCAATTTTTTGCGGATGCGACCAGTCATCGCTGTCATGGGTGGTGAACAGCTCTCCCGTGGCAAATGTGAGGCCGTAATTACGCGCGGCATACGCCCCGCCATTGTGCGGCGGCTGCACAGCTTTTACGCGGGGGTCTTCTTTTGCGAGGGCTTTCAGCACATCGAAGGTGTGGTCGGGAGAGCAGTCATCCACCGCGATAATTTCGATGTTATCGTAGGTTTGCGCTAGCAAAGACTCAATGGCGATACGCACCTGCTCACCCGCGCTATAAATCGGCATGATGATCGACACTTTTTTCGCACCCTTCACTTTGGGCGCAGGCAAGCCCACCACATTACCAATGGAAAGCGGCTGGGTTTTATCTTTACGGCGAATGCCGCTAAACCCATGAATGGCGAAGGCCTGATTAATCAGCTCAATGCGCCGGGCATCATCATTTAAGGCGTTAGCAAGAGCAAAATGGGCATCGGCATCGTTCGGGTGGCGTTCTACAAAAGGCTTTAACGCCGCATAGGCCTCTTCCGGGCGGCCCAGGGTTAATAAGCAAAAATAGGTCAGGTAGACCGTCTCTTTATCTAAATTTGGCGTGTTCACGACTCTTTGCATTGACTCAGCTAGCTCTAACGCTTGGCTGAACTCACCACAAAAATAGTGCCAACGGGCACAGTGCCACATTGCTAACCAACGTGTTTTGCTGCTTGCACTTGTATCGTTATATATATTTTCAAGTTCACGTATAGCAGTTACAGAATGCCCATTCCAAACCTGAATACCAAAGTGAGAAGTGGTATTTGCTTCACTGCTTTTTATCTCGTTTCCGTTTTCCTTGCCCTTGTAAAGGTAGTGCAGCAGCGGTACTTCATTCGGCTGCATTTGGGTGCTGTGGCTTTCGAGATAGAAGTCGTTATCAAAGCGCTTGCAGGGGTTCAAACCTAACCGCCAGCCTACTGCTAGGTAGTGCAGAATCGGGTCTACCTTTTTCGGCACCCACACCTCATGCTCTACCAAATACCACTTACCGTTCACTAAGCGGGATTTCTTGACCAGCGCAATGTCGTTATCCACTTCCCCAGGGCGAACGATTTCCAGGGCATCGCGCAGTAATTGATCAAGCACCTTCTTATTGTCGATCTTGCGAAGAGAAAGAGCTAAATTCACGTAAATAGGCTTGAAGCCGCTGTAACGATTCAGCGCTTTCACGTAAAAGGAAGCCGCCTGCTCAAAGGCTCCCTGCCGATATAACTCATTTCCTTTTTGAAAATTCATAGGGTCGATCAGGCTCTCTGTGGTCATCATGCTCATAGACAAGGTTCAAAACAGCACGCGCTCACACATAGGGTACGACTAACGTCTAAAATAGCAATATAATAAATCGAGCGCCTCAGAACGAGCCGAGGCGTTTATTGTTTTACCCTTGTGTTTTATGCGTATGCTTTTGTTGAAGGCGTTATGCCTGTGGCAACGCATTCGCAATATGCCGTGCACATTCATCGGCCAAGGAAGCATCACTCGCTTCTACCATCACGCGAATTAACGGCTCGGTGCCTGACTTGCGCAGCAACACACGCCCTTTCGCTCCCAGCGTTTCCTCAGCTTCTTTTACGGCCTGCTGTACAACAGGGCTTTCCAGCGGGTCGTGTTTACTAGCCTTAAAGCGTACGTTAACCAATACCTGTGGCAGCTTATGCATGCCCTGCTTCGCCATAAACAGCGTATTACTTTGATTGAGTAACGAGGTAAGCACGCGCAGCGAAGCAATAACGGCATCGCCAGTGGAAGCATGGTCCAGGCTGAGCAGGTGTCCAGAGCCTTCTCCCCCTAAGCGCCAACCGGTGGCTTTTAGCTGCTCCATCACGTAGCGGTCGCCTACTTTGGCACGTACAAACGGGATATCTAAGGCGTTTAGGGCCTGCTCTAGCCCTAAATTACTCATTTGTGTGCCCACTACGCCGCCCGTGTAACCCGCCTGTTTGGCATCTTTGGCTAACAGGAATAACAGCTCATCACCATCTACCACGGTGCCGGTATGGTCAACCATCATCAGGCGGTCGGCATCGCCATCCAGTGCAATGCCTAAATCCGCTTCATGAGCCAGCACCGCCCCACACAGGTTACGCATCGAGGTTGCGCCACACTCTGCGTTGATGTTCACACCGTTAGGCTGGTCGTGAATACTGATCACCTCTGCGCCTAACTCTTTGTACACGGCGGGAGCCACTTTGTAGCCTGCACCGTTCGCGCAATCGACCACGATCTTAAGGCCTTTCAAGCTTAACGCGCTGGGCAACACGGCTTTGCAGTACTCGATATAGCGGCCTGCGGCATCATCAATACGGCGGGCTTTGCCTAACGCTTCCGATTCCACGCACTCCATACCGCCTTCCAAGGCAACATGCAGCATGGCCTCAATTTCTTGCTCTTGAACATCGGTCAGCTTAAAGCCGCCCTGGCCGAAAATTTTAATGCCGTTATCGTAAAACGGGTTATGAGACGCACTGATCACCACGCCCGCATCGGCCCGAAACGTAGAGGTGAGGTACGCCACCGCAGGCGTAGGCAGCGGGCCTACCAACGCAATATTCACACCCGCTGCTGAAAAACCCGCTTCTAGAGCAGACTCCAACATATAACCGCTGGCACGGGTATCTTTCCCGATAAGAACTTCTTTGACGCCCTCAGCACCCAATACCTTACCGGCCGCCCAGCCAAGCTTCATGGCAAAAGCCGGTGTCATCGGGAATTCACCCACGCGGCCGCGAACGCCGTCAGTACCAAAATAGTGTCGCATGATGTCAAAACCTGAATAGAGGAAGGTGGATGGTGAGTGGTGAGTGGTGAGTGGTGAGTGGTGAGTGGTGAGTGGTGAGTGGGAAATAGTGAAGCGTTGGGAGGGCGGCGATGGGCCGCCCCCGATAACGCTACACCACTTACTCCACCGTGACGCTCTTGGCCAAATTGCGCGGTTTATCCACATCGGTGCCTTTTACCAGCGCCACGTGATAAGAGAGTAGCTGTAGCGCTACCACGTGCAGCACGGGCGAAAGCAAACCGTAATGCTCCGGCATTGCCAGTACATTCACTCCTTCGGATGGCTTCACTGTGCTATCACCATCCGCAAACACATACAGCTGACCACCGCGGGCGCTCACTTCCTGCATGTTGGCTTTTAGCTTTTCCAGCATTTCATCGTTGGGGGCCACCACCACTACCGGCATTTCGGCATCGACTAGCGCTAGCGGGCCGTGTTTCAGCTCGCCTGCTGGGTAGGCTTCTGCATGAATATAGGAGATCTCTTTCAGCTTCAACGCACCTTCCAAGGCAACTGGGAAGTGTCGGCCACGGCCTAAAAACAGCGCATGGTGCTTATTCGCAAACTGCTGCGACCACGCCTTAATACTAGGTTCTAGCGCCAATACCTTTTCGACCGCAATGGGCAGGTGGCGCAGTTCTTCTAGGTAAGCCTTTTCATCTGCCTCCAATAACCGCTGCTTGCCTTTTGCCAGCAGCAGGGTAAGCAAAAATAGCGCCGCCAGCTGCGTGGTAAACGCCTTAGTAGAGGCTACGCCAATTTCTGGCCCTGCTCGGGTAATAAAGCGCAGCGCGGTTTCACGCACAATGGCAGATTCCGGCACGTTACAAATCGCCAGCGTATGGGGGTGGCCCAGGGCTTTGGCGTGCTGTAACGCCGCTAGGGTATCTGCGGTTTCACCAGATTGAGATATAACCACCACCAGCTGGTTCGGGTTGGGCACACTCACGCGGTAGCGGTATTCGCTGGCAATTTCTACATTGCAGGGAATACCCGCCACTTGTTCTATCCAGTATTTAGCCGTCATGCCCGCATAGCTGGAGGTGCCGCACGCCAGGATCAAGACAGAATCAACTTGCTCAAACACTCCCTGGGCATCGGCTCCAAAAATACCGGGGTGCAGCTGCCCTGCCCAGCTGAGCATTTCCAGCGTATTGCCTAGCGCTTGGGGCTGCTCAAACATCTCTTTTTGCATGTAGTGGTTGAACTCACCCAGCTCGACCGCATTGGCAGAAAGGTGAGAGGTGACGACATCGCGCTTAACGGGTTGGCCAACGGCATCGACCACCACTACCGCATCACGGGTTAAGCGGGCAACATCGCCATTTTCCAAATACATCATTTGCTGCGTGACCGACAGCAGCGCAGAGGCATCCGATGCGGCGTAATGGCCATCTTCGGCAATACCCAACATAAGGGGCGAACCTTCACGGGCGACGACTAGACCATCAGGCTCTTCTTCGCTGACGACCGCTAGCGCAAACGCGCCTTTTAAATGCTTAACCGCGCACTGCACAGCAGAAAAGAGGCTTTCAGCGGGTTCGCCAATTTCACCTTTAAAGCATGCCTGAATAAGGTGGGCAATGGTTTCGGTGTCAGTATCTGACGTAAACACATAACCCAAGGCCTGCAGCTGATCACGTAAGGCTTCGTAGTTTTCGATAATGCCGTTGTGCACCACGGCCAAGCCTGCCGAGATATGCGGGTGGGCATTACGCTCTGCGGGCACCCCATGGGTTGCCCAACGGGTGTGGGCAATGCCGATAGTACCGCTGAGTGCCTGCTGTTCCACACGGGCAGCCAATTCCGCCACGCGCCCTTTGGCACGCGCCCGCTGTAAGCCATGATTGATGACTGCCAAACCAGCGGAATCGTAACCGCGATACTCCAGCGTCGAGAGCCCTTGTAATAGAAAAGCGATGCTATCCTTTGCGCTTACTGCGCCTACAATCCCGCACATTTAAACAGTTCCTACACAAGCAAAAGAAAACAGCATGCCTTTGCACAAGCCATGCCACTACCCAGTTCATGACTATAAATCATTAAGCGGAATTAATTCATCCTTTGTTGCGAATTTCGGGGAGGGAGAAATCTAGGCCGATAGCTCGCTCAGGGTGGTCATCAGTTCTTACAAATGCATTCTTAACAGTAGCCGTTACTGGCCTCTCAACTCCAGGGCGCGTTAAGCGTCCTAACCCTTTTTCTAATGGATGATACTCAAGTTCAAAGTGATGGTCTTTGGCCCAACGCTCGCAAATATCTTTCTCTTCTTGGCGAGTAGTATCATCCATCCACACTTCCGCATGAGGCAGCAGCTTATCTGCTAAAGCAGGCAAGGCAGGGTAACGACTATATAAACAGGTTGCCCCCGGCGGGCCATCCACCCAGAGCAAATCAATATCAGAAATATTATCCAACAACGCCAGCGGATACCATTGAGAAGGTTTTTCCGCATCTATTGAGTTAAGATGCTCTTTTTCCCAAGGTTCTATCGCAGCGATACGCATATCTACAAAGCGCTGAAGCTGCTCCGCCTCTAACGTCGCCATGGTTTGAGCTCCGTAATAATCGCTATGCTCTATTGAATACAGCTTACCACTGCCGTTTTGAGACAGGGCATCGGCTATTACCAATGTAGAAGCGCCACTACCGAACTCTACGATTACACTGGGCTTCGTCTGCATAATATGGGTGTGCAAACGAAGCAGGACATCGGGAGAGGTAGCCCAGCCGCGCAAAGGTGGCAGCTGGCCTTTGATTGACAAACGCTGCTGTAACCAAGAGAGACTTTCTAATTGAGCATAAAGACGATTCTGCACAATTAATAAATCTTTGGTGCTTTTAGCTGAATTATCTTTTGCTGCCTGCAGAAGTACTTTTTCCAGCTACTCAAGCTTACCTTCAATCATCGTCGCTGGCAGACCATACTCCGTTGCTCTGGCAAGCCTACCCCTTCTCGCTGGTACGCTCCGTGGTAGGTAGGGGTCGCCGAGCTTCCAGAACGCGCTCTGGGCAGAACCTGACGCACCGCACTGGTCACAGACCCATGGCGACCGACTCTTCACCCCAGGGAAAACGCATGAAAAATTTCATACCGCGAGAATGTCCGCCAGGTAGGTCTCATCCAGCGCGGCTTTCTTCTGTTTCCGCCGGATTCCGCCTTTGAAACGGGTCTCCCCTTTCAAATAATTCAAGGCGATATGCCGAACCCTGGCGAGGTTTTCAGCAGCCTGACCACGGTGAATTTTGCAGACGTCCTCGCGGAGCGCCACGTCCAGAGACCAGTGGAGTTTATTCTCCACGAACCAATGCTGGCGAGCCGCTTCGGCGAGCTTCTTGGCGCTCAGATCGGCAGAGCTGATGTAGTAGCGGATCATCGGGGCTTCTGGCACCTCGTCACCTTCCTGGCGGAAACTCATTACCACGCCCACCGTTTTCAGGCCTGCCCATTCATAGCTAAGCTCCTGAAATTCTTCAGTAACCTCGCTGACAATATGGTATCGGGTCTCTTGCCGGCCACGGCTCTTCTCGTCCGTGACGTACGCATCCCCTTCAAAGTTGACCACCTTGGCCATGGGAAACGCAGCCTCGAAGGCGTCAGCCAAGGCCGGCTGGTTGCCCTTCACCGAGAGTAGGTAATCGGCGCCCTTCTGCAGGACCTGCGTGGCGATCTTCTTCTGGCAGCCCATGGCATCGATTGTTACCAGGCAACCTTGCAGATTCAGCAGCTTGAGTAGCTCGGGAATCGCCGTGATCTCGTTGGACTTCTCCGCCGTCTTGACCTGGCCCAGCACCACGCCATTCGCCGCACTGAAGGCACTGACCATGTGTATCGCACCTTTGCCCCTCCCCCGGCAGTACGACCCACGCAGCGTCTTGCCATCGATGGCCACTACCGCGCCCTCCGTCACATCGTGACAGGCCTTCATCCACTCGGCGAATGCACTTTGCAGCTGCTCGGCATTCACCAAGGCCATGACCCTAGCCAAGGTGTCATGGCTGGGCACACCAGCCTCAAAATCGCCGTACTGACGGAGAAAATCGAGCTTCGCGTGGCCAAAGTCCTCGATTTCGTCCCAACCCTCGGCACCACAGATCACCGCACAGACCGTCAGGAACAGGATATCCGACAGCTGATGCTGCACTTTCCAAGCCTGGCGGAAGTCGGGAACGATCGATAAATGGTGCATAAGCGATGGTGTCAGCATGAGGTCATCCATGAGCAAAAGCCGTTAGATGATCACATTAGCTCCTACTGGTAAAGCGCTACGAAGCCCGTCGTAGAGCGGTTTTTCATACGTTTTCCCTGCGAGTTCGGGCCCTACTGGTTCGAGAGTGCCACGCCCACCTTCCTGGTGGATGCCCTCAAGCAACGCTGAGTCTTCACCCCTCAGCTTGATCAGTGGGAAACGGAATATAAGCTACTCAACCAGAAGGCGACATGCCCGACTCGTCGGGCAGGGAAAAGTCCAAGCCCAGGGCGCGTTCGGGATGAGCATCTTCAGCTCTCTCCGACACCACCGTTTTCGGCATCGGCGCCACTTTCGGCGCACCAGGCCGGGTCAAGCGGCCCAGGCCCTTCTCCAGCGGGTAGTATTCCAGCTCAAAGCCATGGTCTTTGGCCCAGCGCTCGCAGATATCCTTCTCTTCCTGGCGGATGGTGTCATCCATCCACACCTCGGGATTCGGTGAGAGCTTTTCGGCCAGTAGAGGCAACGCGGGATAACGGCTAAACAGGCAAGTGGCTCCGGGCGGGCCATCCACCCACAGCAAATCAACGTTCTCGACGCCTTCCAGCAGCGAGACCGGGTACCAACGCGGCGGCTTCTCGGCATCCTCGGGATTCAGGTGATCGCCTTCCCAGGTTTCCAGGTCTCCGATCCTCAGATCAACCCAGCCTTCCAAGGCTTCGGCCTGCAACGTACCCAAGGTCTGGGCACCGTAGTGGTCACTATGCTCGATGGAGATCAGCTTGCCTACGCCGTTCTGGCGCAGTGCATCAGCAATCACCAGCGTGGAGGCCCCGCTACCGAACTCCACGATCACCCGAGGACGGGTAGCCATGATGTGCGCATGTAGGCGCAATAGGACGTCAGGTGAGGTCGCCCATCCCCGCAGCGGAGGCAGCTGGCCCTTGATCATCAGCCGGCGCTGCAGCCAGGAGAGGCTTTCCAGCTGGGCGTAGAGGCGGTTCTGGACAAGAATCAGGTCCTTGGTGACCTTCCCCGCACTATCCTTGCTCGCTTGTAGCAGCGTCTTCTCCAGCGCTTTCAGCTCATTCGAAAGGGTTTCCACGGTGTTCTCATTATTGGTTTCGGGCATAGCAGGCGTGGGCTCCGGCAATGGGTCGGTATTCAAGGAAAGACTGGTGGCAGAGTGCTTCTGCTTGGGCGCTTCGGCTGCACGCACGAAGCCGCGTATCTGTACAGGCCTACCCGCCTCTTCCGGGGTCAGGGTAAAGGTGTGAGTAGGAGAGCCCTCGTACCAGCGCACCTGGGTCTTCTGGCCCTCAACCAGCAGGTAGAAGGCGTACTCTACCGCCCCTTCCATCACACCTGGCATCAAAGCACAGCGCCCGGTGACCTGGTCGGCGTCCACCTCGCCGTACACCCTCAGCGGCACACTGCAGATAGCGGTCTTCTCACTCGCGGTCAGAGAGTGCTCAATGATGTCTGCTGCGGCTGTCTCAGAGTGCAGCGGCCTTGCCGTCACTATAACGATGTCTTCCGCCGTGATTGCAGGGATAGGCAACTGCCACTGGCGGCCTAAAGAGCTTAGTGTGTGGGCTACCTTGCCATTAATACTCAGGCTCAAGTCCCAGCTATTTTCCAAAGGCGGTGAGAGGAACTCATCTCCTCGGCACAGTGCCACCTGCAGATAGTCGCGATGAACGGAGACTACAAGTCCTGATGGTGGCAGCTTCTTGGGCAGCAGATCTGCCAGGCTCAGGCGTATGTCGCCGAGCGTCGCTTCTCTCCCGGATGCCTGAAGCGCGGGCGGGGTATCAGCAAAGCTGAAGCTCCACCAGTGGTGGGTGACAGAAGCAGGCTGTGAAACCTGCAAGGTACACTGCCCACGGGAGCCCCGCAGACGAACCTGCTGGGCCAGGCTCAGGGGCTGCAGGCCCGATTGAACCCACAGGGTGCGTTGACTCGATGGCAGGTAGAGCGACACCACACCTGCTTGCTCGCCCCAATAGGCGTCCGCATCGCCGTGCCAGTGGTAGGCCACGGTTGAATCCGGCGCAGACACTACCGTATCGCAGACCACGACATGGTCACGTCCCAGCCGCCACAGCGTGCGGGTGATGGTTTCCGCCTGAGCGTCCATGGGGTAGCAGGCGGTTAGATCAACCACCGCATAGGCACCCTCAGCCTTTGACGTAAGTTGACACGCACCTGAATAGAGCAGCTTACCGGCCTTATGGGCCTGGCCATGGCCGTTGATCACTGGCGTGTTGTGTGCCTCAGGCCCCAGGGTAAAGTCCCGCTCTGAGGTCTTGAGATACTGCTGATAGCCGGGGTCGGTGATCCACCAATGGCCAGCCTGCCCAATCAAAAGGGTGCCGCTATCCGCCTGGATATGGTTCATCGGCGAGCGGCACAGCGACATCACCACGCTCAGATCGTCTGCACCCAGCCCGGTGGCCAGCGTGACCGCCGCGGTACTTTGCTGGACAACCGGCACCTCAAGGGCGCTGCCTGGCAGGCTATCGCGAGGCATTTCCGGTGGTGTGGTATCTTCCCGAGCCGCCTGCTGATTAGTTTGCTGAGCGCGAACCCAGAGCGCATCGGCCCGCAGCCATTCTGCGGGCACCGCGTCCAGCAGGTTTTCACGGGAGTCACTGAATGCCCAATGCTGCAGCCGCGCCAGAGCCGACCACACAAACGGCATCTCCAGCGGCTCTACGTCACCGATCTCGGCCGACTGGGCAATCTGGCCCGGGCACGCCAGCCCGCGGGCCTGGTCCTCCAGGTCTATCATCGCCGGATGATGGACGATGCTCTCGATCACAGCGCTGGACTGGGTGCTCAGCCAGCCCAAGGCAAAATTGTAGAGGTAGCCGTCGTAGGAGATCCCCTCAGTCAGCCCTTGGTGGTAGAGCGCTAAACGCGCCTGAAAGAGATGCAGGAAGCGTGAAGAGAGCCGCTCACGCTCAGGATGATCAGTCATCTCGGCGGCAGTGGCTAGGGCCGCCTGCGCAATCAGGGGGATGTTGTGCAGGTGCTGGTGGGGTGACGGCTTGGCCAGCAGTTCCTCTGCCCTGGCCAGCGCCTGTACCGCAGGTGGGACCAAGGGCATGCCCTCCTCTACGGCAAGCTGAAGGGCACGCCGCAGCGCCTGCTGGGTCGCCTCCGGCAGCCAGGTCCAATCGCGCAGTGCCATGGCCATCAGCTGCACCGCATGGCCATAGGGAAGATCCAGCTTGTTGGCTACCGTATAGCGCGACCACTGGGCCAGCGCTTCGAGATCCTCGATGCAGCGATCACGAGCCGCTTGATCTTCCAGGAAGGTGGCTGCCCCACTCAGGGCATAAAGGCGCTCTTCGAGCGCCCACAAGCACCAGATTTGCCAAGGATAGGGTTGAGCAAAGCCCCTGACCTGCGTGTCCAGCTCAGGAAGTGACGTTATCGGTAAGGAAAGCGACCAGCGCCGGCGAATGCGGTAGCAGGTGAAGCCCAGCTGCTTGGCGTTGAGGTGTTGGTAAAGGCGTTTGGCAAACAGTTCTTTCAATGCAGCCCTCGACCATCTAGGGAACAGTTATCCACCAGTGCCTGTACGCTGCTCACATGAATCAACCCATTCGCTGAGACCCAAGCCTCCCAATCCGCCACCTCGCTCCAACCGCTCAGAAACACGAAGTCCAGCCCGGCGGCACTGGCGGCTTGGTAGTCGTACTTGCTGTCCCCCAAGAACAGCGCCGACTGCTGAATGTTGCCAGCGGCCAACTCCCGGGCCAGGATCTCGTCCTTGGGATCAGGGCTGCCGAAAATGCCGCCGTCGAACCACTCTGCAATGCCGCGTTGGGCAAACACATCGCGTAACTCGGCCTGGTCGCCGCCGGAAACGATCAACCAGCGGGCGCTGGGGGTCTGCTCGCGCAGCGCCTCCAGCCCCGGGGCCACCTCACAACTCAAGAGCCCTTCACGCACATAACTGGCATAAGCCTGCAGCAGTGCCTCCAGGCCGGGGCCCTGCTGCTCGGCTTCATTAGGTACGATGTCAGGTGCGATCTTTTCCAGGAAATAAGCAAACTTCTTGTAGCGCGACACCCCACCATTAGCGACGTGGTAGTCAACCATGGCTTGGGCGGCGGCTTCCCCGTAGGGCAAGGTCGCTTGGTAGAAAGCCTCTGTCTTGACCTTGTTGGAGTCGAGGACGACACCATCGCAGTCGAAAACCAGGGTAATGTAATCAGTGACCGGATGCTTCATGCCGGCACCTGACCGGCTTGGCGAAGCGCGGCTTCCACTTTGGCCACATCCTCGGGCACATCCACTGCCAGGCTGCCGGGCTGGGTTTCCACCATACAGATGGTCTTGCCCAGCTCCAGGAAGCGCAGGATCTCGATATCCTCGGCGTGCTCCAGTTCGCTCTTGCGGCCGAAAGCGCGAAAGGCGGCGAGCTCCTCGCGGGTAAAAGCGTAGATGCAGACCTGCTTCTTGTAGCGCTTGGGGGCACACTTGGCGTCCTTGAAGCCCGGCAGGGCGACCCGCGACATGTAGACCAGCTCGTCGCGCTCGTTGGTGATCACCTTGGGGATATTAACGCTGTGGGGGTCTTCGTTGTCGCCTACCCAGCTGACGCCGTTGATGATGGCGTCCATATGCGCCAGCTTTGCGTCGCGCACCTTGAGGATATCCGCCGGGTCGGCCAGCGGCTCATCGCCCTGGACGTTGATGTAGATGTCGGCGTCGACCTGCTCGGCGGCCTGGGCCAGGCGGTCAGTGCCGGTCAGGGCATCGTCGGTGGTCATCACCGCCTGGAAACCGGCGGCCTCGACGACCTCGGCGATGCGCCGGTCTTCGGTGGCGACATAGACGTTCTCGGCGCCGACGGCGCGGGCCGAGAGCTCGGCGACCCACAGGATCATCGGCTTGCCCAGCAGGGACACCAGTGGCTTGCCCGGGTAGCGACTGGAGCCATAGCGGGCGGGGATCATGACCACACTACGCATAGCGGCCTCTTGTTCGTGATGTTGAAAGGAAACGCCCAATGACAATGAACGTGCGAGCGCTTCAGAGCGCGTAGACCGATTCACTGTGCAGCCCGTAGCGGGTGGGGGTAATCGCCGTGATCGGCAGCGCCCCGTCGGCGGCCTGGTAGTGCTCCAGCAGCTGATGCATCTCACGGCTGCGCGGGTCATCGGCACCATAGCCGTCGAAGCCGGCCATCAGCAGGCGAGACGCCTGGCCGCTGGTGGCCACCGCCAGGGCATAGGCCACCACCAGCGAGGTGGGTGCCGTACAGTGCGTCTCGGCAAACGCAAAGCCATCCGCCTGGACGTTCAAGCCGAAGTCCAGTACCTCCTTGCCGCCCAGGGAGTCACGCACATCCGCCGGCAGCATGGAATAGGGGGTGATCAGCGGCTGGGGCAGTCGGGTATGGGCCTCACAGTCCGCCAGCAGGCGCACGGGGTGACAGGCCACCCGTAGGTCGATCAGTTCTGCCGCGATGGCGCTCTGAGTGTTGAGGGCCAATACCAGCGGTTTATGATCACGGATATAGCGCTCTAGCGCCCCACGGTGGCGGGCCACCCCCGGCCCGGTACCCAGCAGCAGCACCTCGCGCCCGGCAAAGCGCTCCCTGGGTGACCACTGCCCCTTGGGCTCGCCGCGATAGAAGTGGCGCGCCGCATCCAGGGTGTTGAGGCTGAACTTCTTGCCGCCCTCCACCCGCAGGTGCTCGATCACCGCCAGCACGTCTTCCTCGCTGTAGCGGGAGTCGCTGAGCATCTCCTGGATATAGGTGGGGTGGATGCCGTACTTGCCGGCCAGGTAGTAGTAGGGGTTGGTGCCCCAGCCGTAGTGGGCCTGCATGGGCTTGAAGTGCTCACGCAGCAGCGTCATCAAGGGCACCAGGTTGACCGCCTTGCCACGCCGCTCGGCGATCTCGATGGCCAGCTCCTCGGTGCGGGCATTGCCCGGCCCGCGGCCCATGCCGGTGACGGTGGAGTCCACCCAGGTTACGCCCTCATCCAGCGCCCGCAAGGTGTTGGAGAGCGCCAGGCCCAGGTTGTCATGGGTATGGATGCCCATGGGGCCTTTCCACTCGCTGCGGAACCACTGGATGATCTGCGCCGCCTGATCCGGGTTCATGCTACCCATGCTGTCGGCGAAGTAGAGCGCATCCATCGGGTAGGCCTTGGCCAAGCGGGCGAGCTCCTTCACTTCTTCTTCGGTGCGATCCGCCACCTGCATCAGGTTGAAACCGACCTGATAGCCACGCTCCTTGAGCCAGGTGACCGCCGGCAACGCCTTCTCGAACTCATGCACGTGGCAGGCGATACGCACCAGATCCACCGGCGAGTCCGCAGCCGCGTTGGGGAACAGACGCTCCAGCGCCTCCTGCTGGGGCACCTCCCCCACCAGCTCGTTGCCATTGACCATCACCCCCACGGTCAGGCCATCAGGAATGGTCAAGCTGCGGATAAACTCATCGGTAGTGAAGGCGCAGGGCCCCTGAAAGCCCTGGTTTTTCAGGGTACGGAAGCCCAACTCCACCACATCCACCCCTGCGGCCTGCATGGCCTCAAGGTATTGGTGGATCAGCTCGGGAGAAAAGTCCCAGGCATTGTAATAGCCGCCGTCGCGGAATGTGCAGTCAAGAAAAAATGACATCATTATCTTCCTTACACTTGAAAGTCATGTGAACTAATTACTTTAAGCCCCGAATCCATAAATTCCGGGTACTTAGAAGGGCTAACTCTAGATGAAGCATGCATAATTCTTGATGGATTCCACCTTTCTTTTCTAAAGCGTTTACCTTCAACCCACTCCACACCCGACAAAATCACTTCAATCGAGTTATTAGATGTTGCCAAATCAGAAAAGTGCGACGAACTGGGAAGGCAGCCCCCCCCCATCCTAGCAACGATCGCCTTGTAAATATCAATGCACTTTTCCGCAATTTCAATCTGGCAAAGCCTCTCCCCCGAAACAAATTTCAAGGCACTTAAAAAGAGTGCTGTCTTGAAAATATTGAGCGAGTATGACTCTTTATAAAACCCAAACTCAAAAATAGCACCAACATCTCTCTCCAGCACCTGAGAAATAGAATCCAAAGGTTCACCGGAAAACACTAACCAGTGCCACCTAGATGTGACGAGAGAAATAAATAGCTGAAACTCATCCTCTCTTACATTCTTTAAATTTAGATCGCAGCCAGACAGGATTTTAAGCCTTTCCTCAAGAGAAGTTAATAGCTTATCATACAACGCAAAATGGCAGTTTTCCTTTTGATTTGTCTCGATAAGCTTATAAGTGTACACAGTCAGAGTTGAAGAGCCCACTTCTAAACTGAAGTCCGACTCTAATATCTCGCCGCAAATGTCACGCACCTCGTCTTCACGCAGACTCCTCTTAGAATTAAACACATGCTTTTTATAAAGCTCATCAGCGTTCATAAACCCGCCCTCTCATCTTTACAGCCCGAGCACAAAAAATCAGAAGATTGCTTAATTTCTTAGATACGCCATCAAAACCATAACGCTCAGAAACCAGAGCTCGCTTTTCGACAATTTTCTTTTTCGCCAGCTCTCTGTCTAAGCCATAAAATTCATCAATCAAAAGCACGGCATCTTCGGAACAGCCAACACACCACTCACTAGAATAAATTCTTCCACTTTCTTCCCAAGGCCAAATCAAAGGATAACAGCCAGAAAGGACTCCATCCGCTACTGCATAGTGAAACGATTCAAAGTCACTAGGTGAAAGTATATAGTCTACGCTTTCATACCATAGAGGCATATCGTTCCCCCAGGGCACAAAGCTTACCCTACCTTTTATGAGGGGTTCCTCATTTATTTTATCGTAGCAAGCATTGTAGTAATCCAACTCTGGAGAGCGGCTTGCCGAATGCATAAATTCATATTCTTCAGGCCGTGGCCCTTTGATAACCAACTCTGCATCATATCCTTTTTTTCTCAGCGCCAGAAGAAGGTCAATAGCTCGATCGAAGCGTTTCCTTTGCGGTACGATACCAACCATTCCAAGCACTATCTTTTCATTTTTCCCGGCGAGTCTTTTTTCCGAAATCGTAAATTCGTCATCAAAAACAAAATTTGGTATGTGGACAGATTTATCGCTCTCCCAACCAAACATTCTTTCAGCTTCTTGCCTCACGCGCTCGCTTACGACAATAAACTTGGAAACATTGGCTTGCTCAATTTTATTCCCGAATTTTTTAGCCCTAGGGTTAATTTCTTGGAGATGAATCCTAACGAAAAGGGGCTTCGCGTCCGTATTGTGGGCAGAGTACCAAACTGAATTCGCCAGGCCCCACTCACAGAAAATCTTATCGGCCCAAACCAAGAATTTCTTACTTCTTTTTTCGTTCCCCGGACTTCCCCACTCCCATTCATCGAACCTGACTTTCGCCCCTTTCGACTTCAAGTAGCTGTAGTAAGCGTCAATGAATTTTCTATCATGACCTGCAAAAACTATCTTTTCACCACCGAACTCGTCCCCACTATTAATGACCTTACTGACTTTTCCAGCAGCAGTTGTCATTGAGTGGTCTTTGATAACTTTCTCAGCAACGATCGAGGTGTCAAAAGAGTCTAGAGCTTTTGCGTTAACTATCAGCGTCTCCAGATCTTCGAAAGATGACACGAAAAACGGATAGTCTTTCCCTAATAGGTTCTCATGTATCTTGCTAGGATAATTAATCGCACGGGCACCACAAGCTACGGCTTCGACTAGCTTAGTAGAAAGCTCAAGTACAGACTCCTCTAGCTCCTTTGGCCGATAGCACCATACGAAGTCTGCTGCGGCAAGGTATTCCAGCACTTCTTCTCTCGGCAGGCCTGGTATATGGTAAACACCCAACTCTTTAAACCTCTTATTTATTAAGCCTCTAAACTCTCTTCCTTGAGCACCTGGAGCCGATATTTTATTAGCAATCACGGTAAGCCTTACATTATAACCTTTGGATTTTAGCTTTTCGGTCCAATCGAGCAGCTCCACAACCCCCCATGCCGGGGTTATCTTTCCAGCATAGATAATATTTATTTCGCTTTCTTCAATAGGCTTGGGGCGCCTAAAGCCAATATCAGGCAAAGGAGGGGGGATAAGCGTTGTATTAATCTCAAACCCAGAGAGTTCTTTAAGCTTTTTCTCAATTTCAGATGTTTGAACAAAAAAACCATGAACCTGCCTAGCAATTTGCTTAACGGCTTGCTCTTGAGCATCCGTTATTGTCAGCTCGTTATTATCGTAACTGTAAAAATCCGTAAGGTAGGCAAATGACCGATACTTGAACTGTCTCGTGCTATGTAACTCTACTGCAGCTGACAACCCCCGCACCACAACATTCTTGATAGATGGAATATAGTTATCTAAGACGCGCAAACACTGGATGGATTGCGACACATCCAGAGTAACAGAGCCCTCACCCATGAAGTCAGAGGGCTGAAGAATAATTAAATTATCGACAGCATTTAAAGAGTCGAATATCTGAAAGTTCCGCACATCCTCCTTGATTAAAAGAATGGTTTTCTGCTGCGATGCCAGAATTTTTGCCATCGATGATAGCCATATTGAAGATCCATCAATTACATTCAGCGTAATATCGGCATACAACAAGCTTTCTGTATCCAGCAGTGATGGAGAGTCCATCAAAAAGTGTTGTAGAGAATCTTCAATACTGCTACTTGTAGTAGTTTCAACCCTTTTATTTTCAATAAAAACCTTCTCTCCTGCCCTACAGCCAAACTTCAGCAAAGCAAAAGATACCTTTACCTCCCCCTCATCGTTTTTAAACTCAAAAAACCTTCCTTTTGTCTCATTAGGATAAAGATACTTAAACCAATGACCGAAGGCATCAGACCACAAATATCCATATGTTGAAAGATCAAGCACATCGCCTGATGCGCCTTTGGCTTCAACCAAAATAACTGACTTCCTTCCCTTTACACCTTTGCCTACCACCTCACCAGAAAGAGAAAGCACCTCTCCCTCATCTAGGCAATGGCTCTCCCACTTAACTTCTTCTGGAAGCTCTTCAACACTATTTTTCTCGACCTTAGGTGCAGCAACAGCCTTAGCAGATGCTTTTGGTTCCGCTTTCGACTTTGGTTCTGACTGAATCGGCTGGGCTTGCGTCTCAACCACCGCCTTCTGCACCGCTGCACTCCCCTCCCCCTTCAGCGCCCTTACCATCGGCTCGGTATGCTTGGCGAACAACAGTTCGGTCGACGGCTTCGGCACAGGCAACTTCAGTGACCCCTGAAGAGATTCAACCAAACTGCTGGCATTATCAGCGTTAAAACTCACGACCCCTTTGTGTTTCTTTGCATACTCTGCCAAGGGTGCCACATCAGAGAGAACTAGGCGCTTACTGTAAGAAAGCGCTTCTGCCGCTTTAATTGGCGGCACAATGTTACAAACGGCCAGCGGCTTGCGGGGAATCACGACTGCATCCAGTAATGCGTAGTAATCACCTACCTGTTCATGGGGTACTCGCCCTACTTGTATCAACCATGGTGTGCTGCCTGCTTCTTTGGCTACGCTATGCTCGCCTACTACTTTGGTGATCGGCTGCTCGTCACCTACCAACAGCAGCTTGATTTTTTCCCCTTGGCCTACCAACTGGGCACAGGCTTCCAGCAACACTTCTAGCCCTTCATAGGCGCTAAAGCTGCCAATGTAGCCTACTACTTTGTCGCCCTCTTCAATGCCTAGGCGTTTTTTCAAAGCTGGGTTGGCTGGTTTGATGTTGGGAAGCGCGGTCACGCCGTTAGGCACAATGGCAATGTTTTTAGCCTTTACACCGCGCTTTACCAGCTCTTCTTTCATAGGCTGGTTAAGGGTAAATACCTTTTGCGCCTGCTGCGCTACAAAGGCATCGAGCTCGGCTTCTTTTTGGAAGGCGGCGCTGTTTTCATACTCGGGTTCGCGGGCGGCTCGTGAAAGCTCCCAAAAACCGCGTACCTCATTATAGAACGGTAGGCCTAAACGCTTGGCGGCCACCCAGGCAGGCAGGCCCACTGCATGATTAGAGGCGGCCAATACCGCGCTGGGGCGGTATACCTTAAACAGCTCTATGTACTTATTGATGCTCTCTTCTAACAGCGGCTTGCCGTTTTTTGGGGTGGCATCACCTTTCCAGCGTGTATGAATGTAGCGCACGCCTTCAATGGTGGTTTCTGGTGCTACGTTGCTTTCAGCGTTTAGCTCCCACGGCCTGCCGGGGCGCACAAAGCAGAGTGTTTCAAACCCGTGCTGGTTAAGTGCGTGGGCAATGCCTTGGGTTCTAATCGCATAGCCGTTGCTGGCGTAACTTTGCCCATGGCTAACCATGTAGGCAATTCTTCCTTGAATGGGCGCATTGATTGGCTGCGCTGGGGTATCCGCAAGCTTAGAGGCGTATGAAAGCAACTCGTCCATGGGTTTCCGTTGGTGAAGTGTGAGTGGTGAGTGGTGAGTGGTGAGTGGTGAGTGGTGAGTGGGATGATTGTGCTGCTCATCACCCCCTCACTGTTACGATAGGCTTTAGCCCAGTAAGCCTACGGCGTCGATGACGCTCTCTTTTTCACGCACTTTTGCGACGTTTTTGATAAACGGTTTGTGCTTCACGAGTACACACACAACGTCTGCTTGTGTCAGCGCTTCTTCCAGGGTTTTTAGTTCTACATTGGGGTGTTGCAGTGTTTTAGGCAGGGCTTCAATGTTTGGCTCTACTACCTGTAAACGGCAGCCCAGGGCGGCTACTTGTTCTGCAATGCCCAAGGCCGGGCTTTCGCGCAGGTCGTCGATATCGGGTTTGAAAGCAACGCCTAAGCACGCCACAGTGAGGTCGCTACGGCGGGCATCGGGGTGTTGTTGGTGGTAAACATCAAGCGCTTCTTTTACGCGGCCCAGCACCCACTGGGGTTTGGCATCATTGACTTCACGCGCAGCGCGTACAATTTTGGCCTGTTCTGGGCAGGCATCCACAATAAACCAGGGGTCTACGGCGATGCAGTGGCCGCCTACGCCTGCGCCGGGGGTCAGAATATTCACCCGTGGGTGGCGGTTGGCCAACGCAATCAGTTCCCACACGTTAATGTCTAGCTCGTGGCAAATAGTGGAAAGCTCGTTGGCAAACGCAATGTTCACATCGCGGAAGCTGTTTTCGGTCAGTTTTGCCATTTCCGCCGTGCGGGCGGTGGTAGGCACGCACTCGCCTTCGACCACGATGCCATACAGGGCGCAGGCGGCTTCGGCGCACTTGGGGGTCATGCCGCCAATCACGCGGTCGTTTTCCACGAGCTCACGAATCACATGGCCGGGCAGTACGCGCTCTGGGCAGTGGGCAATGCGGATATCTGAAGCTTCGCCGTGAGTCTGCGGGAATGTGAGGTCCGGCCGTGCTTCTGCTAACCATGCTGCCATTTGCTCGGTGGCACCAATGGGGCTAGTAGATTCCAGCACCACAAGGTTGCCTGGCTGTAGTACGGGGGCAATAGATTTGGCAGCAGCTTCGATGTAGCTCAGATCGGCTTTGTGATTCTGGCCGTGTTCATCGGTATGGAACGGGGTGGGTACTGCCACCATAAAGGCGTCTGCGGGTTCAGGCTTCGTTGTGGCACGTAAGAAACCTTCAGTGACGGCGGCGTGCACGACCATGTCCAGCTCGGGCTCTACAATGTGGATCTGGCCGCTGTTAATAGTGTCTACGGCGTGCTGGTTAACATCCACACCAATGACTTTTTTCTTGCGTGACGCAAATACTGCCGCGGTAGGGAGACCAATATAGCCCAAACCGATCATGGAGATAGTATCGAGTTTCATTTTCATGCCCTTATAAAGAGTAAAATTAGTGCGCCACAGAAATCACTGACAACACGGATAAGTACTTATAAGGATAGATACTTATACAAATAGCTACTCTTTCATTTATCCGTGTCATCGGTGTTATTCCGTGGCATTAAAAGTTTGTTCGCGTATTACTTGGCTAAGACGTCGCGAATACGTTGGCAAGCGTTACCGTCGCCGTAGGGGTTGTGGGCGTAACTCATGGCGTCGTAGGCCTGCTCATCGGTTAGCAGCGTGTTGAGGGCGCTGGTGATAGCGGCTACATCGGTACCCACTAATTTCACGGTACCTGCTTCTACGGCTTCGGGGCGCTCAGTGGTATCGCGCATGACCAGCACGGGCTTGCCCAATGAGGGCGCTTCTTCTTGAATACCGCCAGAGTCCGTTAGGATGATGTGCGCTTGGTTCATTAAGTACACAAACGGCAGGTAGTCTTGCGGCTCTACCAAGTGCACGTTACCCACATCAGCCAGCAGCCGGTTCACCGGTTCGCACACATTGGGGTTCAGGTGTACTGGGTAGAGAATTTGCGTTTCGGGATGCGCTTTTGCGGTTTCCGCCAGGGCTTGGCAAATGCGTTCGAACCCGCCGCCAAAGCTTTCACGGCGGTGGCCGGTGACCAAAATCAGCTTTTTGCTGGCATCTAGCATGGGGAAACGTTTGGCTTGTTCTGCAGCTAGTTCCGGCTGGTTCTTGAGTTTTGCAACCACTTCCAGCAGCGCATCAATCACCGTATTGCCCGTTACGTGAATGGTGGTGGGGTCAATACCTTCTTCTAGCAGGTTTTGCTTGGAGGTATTGGTGGGGGCAAAATGCACGGCGGCCAATGCACCGGTTAACTTACGGTTGCCCTCTTCCGGCCAGGGTGAGTACAGGTTGCCCGTGCGCAGGCCAGCTTCTACATGGCCTACGGGAATTTGCTGGTAGTAGCACGCTAGCGTTGTGGCAAAGGTAGTGGCCGTATCACCGTGTACTAACACAATATCCGGCTTGAACTCTTCCAAAACACTCTTTAACCCTTGCAAAATACCGCAGGTCACATCATTGAGGTCTTGCCCCGGCTTCATGAGGTTGAGGTCGTATTCGGGGGTTAGCTCAAATAGCGACAGCACCTGATCCAGCATTTCGCGGTGTTGGGCCGTAACACACACTTTCGCTTCAAAACGATCATCTTCCGCTAACTGTAATGCTAGCGGGGCCATCTTGATGGCTTCAGGGCGTGTACCAAACACGGTTAAAACTTTCATCGGTGTTCCCTATTCCTTGCCTATGGCGTGGCGGTTTCTAACAGTTGGTATTCCAGTTCTTGGCAGCGGCGATAGTAATGCTCTAATAAGCCCTGCGTCTCTTTTAGCTGTCTCGATTCGGCAGGCGAGCCTGGAAGTACTGGCTCATTTCGCTGTTTTCGGTTAATACGCTGTTGGCACAAAGCAATATTAGCGCTAAAAAAGCGGCTATCATAAAGCTTAGCCGCCTGTTGGTACAGGTTTAAGGCTTCTTGATAACTGCCTTCCCGGAAATATTTTGCAGCGTTAGCAACAATTCGTTGTGTCACATCCATGCTCTCAAACTCTCAGTCACTAATATCAGTTACTTATAACGGTGTTCATTACTGGTCTACGGTGCGGCGTGTTATATGCTGGCCTAACGCATTAGCAGCCTCTTTAATAAAGCCATGCTGCTCTTCAAACTTTTTATTTATATCTTTATGCAGTTGTTCTACTGCTGTTTGAAGTGCTTGCTGCTGCGCGAGCTTTTCTTGCAACACTGTTAGCTGCGCTGTTTGCTCGGCCTGTTGCGCTTGCAGTGCTTCGTAGCTCTGCTTTAGCTGTTCGTGCTGGGCGGAAAGGGTTTGATGCTCTGCTTGGCTGGTTTCGATGGTGGCTTGCGCTACTTTTAGCTGTTTGGCCAACTTGGCTGCGCGCCGCGCCTGTTCTTGCCAGCGTTCATAAAATGGGTGGCGGCTTAACTGTAGCAAGGGCAGGTCGGGGTCCTCATCATGGGTAACGTGCAGCTCAAACCCTTGCTCTTGGCACCAGTTCAGTATTTCTTCTGCCGTGGGCATGCCTTGGTAAAGCGGCACGGCCCCTACCCTTAGCCATAGCTGGCTAAGCTGTTGATAGCTGGGCAGTGATGCCAAGGCTTGTAGCAGGGGCCACACCAGTTCTGGCTGCTCAATCACCAGCACGCTTGGCGGGCGGGCCTGCTGCTCGTTCAATAGGGCTTCTACCCCTACCAGCGGCTGGGGGCTACTTTCAATGAGCTCTAACCCTGGGTAAAGGGTATAAAGCCCAGACGCTGGCTGGCTGGCGTTGAATTCCGGCAGGTTAAATTCGTAGTACGGGTGCTCGCCATTGGCTTCCGCTACTTTGTTAACCTGTTGCGTAGCCTGGGGGAAGATAGCGCGCACCTCTTCCCACTGTTCACTGTTAGCCGTTGGGGTAACGAATAACGCCTGCTCTGCTGAGTGAAAAGGCTCTAGCAGAGGAAGCGTTTCGGGCCTTAGTGGCCCTATATAGAGTAAGTGGTGGCTCATGGTCGCTCGCTTTTAGGCGTGGGCAGGTAAAGAAGAGGCGTTGCGCTTAGTGCTGCACAGGGGCAGGCAACTGTTGGCGCGGCTGAGTGGGAAAACGCTCTTCATGCTGGCCATAGCGCAGGTAATGGAGCAGTGGGTTTTGGCCGGAAATGGCGACATCCGGGTATTCACACAGGTAGAAGTAAGTATCAAATTTGTCGCTGGGGTTGCGCCCTTCAATGGCACCAAATTTGATGTAGTGCTCGGCGGGTTCAATCCCTGCGGTTTTTACATCGGGATACTGTTCACAGTACCACTGGGCATCGAAGAAGCCGCTTTCTTTGATCATGGCGAGCTGTTTTGGCAGCGCTCGCTTAAAGGGGCGGCTGTAGCGGTAGGCCGCCGCCGCGTTGCGGTGCCCGCTTACCCGCAGCCACTGGGTAATGCTTTCGTATTGGTGCTTCATCAACTGCTGTTCTTGCTTAAGCACATTGATGGTTTTTTGGCGGCTATCCGCCTGTTTTTTAAAGTGATGGGCGTTTTCGGTATTTTTCACCAGCTGCTCTTGGGTTTCGTGGAGCTGCTCAATCACTAGCGCCTGCTCTTGCAGCAGTTGCTCTTGCTTGTGCTGTGCTTTTTGCTGGGCACTGGCTGCTGCTTGCTCTGCTTTTTCTAAGGCTTCTTGGTGCGACTTAGTGAGTGCCCGCTCTTTTTGCTCGGCTTGCTTGCTTAGTGTTTGATAGGCGGTTTGCTGTGCTTGGTTGGCTAAGATGTTTTCTTCCAGTGCTTCTTGCACGGTCATTAGCTGTTCTAACAGCGCGGCGTTTTCTTGCTCAATGCTGTGCGTGTGGTCTTGCAGCTTGACGTGTTCGCGGCTCTGTTTCGCACTGGCTTCTTGGGCTTGCGTTAGCTGTTCGCTCAGGGTGTCTTTTGTTTTTTCGGTTTCAAGCAGCTGGGCGCTTTTTTCTGAGAGGCGTTCTGTCGTTTCTTTTAGCTGTTTCTGGTGCGCTTCGTTCTGCGCCTGTGCTTCTTTGTGCTGTTGCTGCAGCTTTGTTAGCTGCTCTGTGAGCTTGGCGTTTTCTTGCTGTGCTTGGTTTAGCTCACTGTGTTGGGTATCGCGCTGTTGGTGCTCTTGCGCTAGGTAGTGAAGGCTTTGCTCTACCGCTTCTACTGCAGGCAGTTGCCATGCCGCTGCATGGGCACTGCTGGCTTTTAAATAGCAGTAGGCTTGCTGCAGCAGGCTGTCTTCTTGGGTGAGCTGGTGGGCCATTAAGCGGTAAATGGGCGCAATGCCGTTCAGCGTGAGCTGTGCCACTAGGGGTAGCTCAGCCACGGTAGTGGCATTGGGAACATAGCCTTCTAGCGTTACTTGGCGGCGCTTGCGCTTATAGAGCTTTTGAATTAGGTCGGCTTGATGGCTCCACTGCCAGAGTGCTTCTTTAGGGCGGCTGCCTTGCTGCAGGCTGGCGGCTAACCAGGCGCTGGGGTGCGGCCATGCCAGCGTACAGCTACGCTCAGCATCGGCTTTTAGCCAGTGTTCTAGTGCGGCCAGCGCTACTTCTGTCATGGTAGAAAGAAGTAGTTGGGGCTGCCCTTCGGTGCCGTTCAGTGGTTGCCCGGTGGCTATGTCGCTTAAGGTAACGCCTTGAAGGGGTGATTCTTGGGCGTCTTTCTTTAGCTCATCGCGAAAGTGTTCTGTTCCGATATATACGGCTAACGACATGGTCTGGGCAGCTCCATTCACTTCTTTAGTAGTCATTTGGTTTACTTAAAATAGGGGGCGTCGTTCACGCTAAGGCCTTGCGCATCTTTAGCGGAGAGGATGGGCGGCTGTTGGTTCACGAGTGGCCATGTGATGGCGAGGGCTGGGTCATCCCAACGTACCGAGACTTCATCGCCTGGGGCGTAGTAGTCGGTGCACTTGTATTGGAACTCTGCTTCTTCACTGGTGACGTAGAAACCGTGGGCAAAGCCCGGTGGTACCCATAGCATTTGTTTGTTTTCTGCACTTAAGTGCGCGCCTACCCACTGGCCGAAAGTGGCCGAGCTTTTGCGCATATCCACGGCCACATCGAACACTTCACCTTGCGTAACGCGCACAAGCTTGCCTTGGGGCTGTTGGTGTTGGTAGTGCAGCCCACGCAGTATGCCCTGCTTGGATTTGCTGTGGTTGTCTTGCACGAACTGATAGGGGCCGCAGTGTGTTTCAAATTCGCTTTGACGAAAGGTTTCCATGAAGAAACCGCGCTCATCCCCAAACACTTGCGGGGTCAGCAGCACCACATCAGGAATGGCGAGTTTTTCGTATTTCATCTTGTATCCTTTTGCCACGGATACTCACTGAAAACACGGATGAACATCGCCTTCTACTGTTTCGTTTTCCGTGTCTTCCGTGGCATCACGTTAGCTTCTGTGATTTCTGCTTGAGCAAGCGCTGGAGGTATTGGCCGTATTGGGTTTTGGCTAGGGGTTTGGCCAAGTGGGCTAGCTGTTCGCTGGTGATCCAGCCTTGCTGCCAGGCAATTTCTTCTAGGCAGGCAATTTTCAGGCCTTGGCGGTGCTCTATGGTTTGTACGTATTGGCTGGCTTCCAAGAGGCTATCGTGGGTGCCGGTGTCTAACCAAGCGAAGCCTCGGCCTAGGCGCTCTACGCGTAAATCGCCCCGCTGTAGGTAGGCGTTATTCACGCTGGTAATTTCTAGCTCGCCACGCTCAGAGGGCTTGACCTGTTTGGCGATCTCGACCACGTCGTTATCGTAGAAGTAGAGCCCGGTGACCGCGTAGGCGGACTTTGGCTTTTTGGGCTTCTCTTCTATTGAGATGGCTTTGCCTAATTCATCAAACTCCACCACGCCAAAACGTTCAGGGTCTTTGACTAAATAGCCAAATACGGTGGCACCGCTGGTGTGTGCGCTGGCTCGCTTTAGCTGATCAGAGAAGTGCTGGCCGTGGAAGATGTTGTCGCCTAGCACTAGGCATACCGGGCTTTCTCCGATGAAGTGCTCACCAATGATGAATGCCTGGGCTAAGCCATCGGGGTTGGGCTGTTCGGCGTATTCAAAGTGCAGGCCGAAATCTTCCCCGCTACCCAGTAGGTTTTGATATTGGGGCAAATCTTCGGGCGTGGAAATAATGAGAATTTCTCGGATGCCAGCCAGCATGAGCACCGAGATCGGGTAGTAGATCATCGGTTTGTCGTAAATAGGTAGCAGTTGCTTTGAAACGCCCCGAGTAATGGGGTGCAGGCGTGTGCCTGAGCCACCGGCAAGGATGATGCCTTTTCTGGGTGTGCTTTGACTCATTGGGGTCTCTTTATTCATTTTTAGCCACGGATACTCACTGATAGCACGGATGACATTAAAGGAGAAAATTAACAGAATTTTTTCCGTTTTTTCAGTGCTTTCCGTGGCTTAGTAATGCTCCAGATGCTCTTGAAGTGTTAGCGCTAGCTGGCTTTGCCAAGTAGGCAGGGTGATGCCTAATGCCCCCTCTAATTTACTCAGCGCTAAGCGTGAGTTTAACGGGCGCTTGGCGGGTGTTGGGTACTGGGCGGTGGCGATGCCTTGGGTGTTTTCAGGCGTAATGGCAAGCTCTACCTGCCGCTGGGCGGCCTGTTTAAAAATTTCACTGGCGAGGCCGTGCCAGCTGGTTTCGCCCTGCGTGGCTAGGTGGTAAACCCCTGATGACAGGTAAGGGGTGAGGGGTGAATGGCCAGGCGTGAGACGTGAGGCGTGAGGCGTAAAGGCTAACGCGGTGATTTGGGCGATTAGGCGTGCTGGCGTGGGCGCGCCTATTTGGTCGTTGACGATGTTGAGCGTTTCGCGCTTGTGGCCCAGGCGCAGCATGGTTTTCATAAAGTTGTTGCCACGGGCAGCGTATACCCAACTGGTGCGAAAAATCAGGTGGTGGGCACCGCTTTGCGTCACCGCTTCATCCCCTTCTAACTTGGTTTGCCCGTAGATGCTTAAGGGGCCAGTGGGGCTGTCCTCTTGCCACGGCGTTTCACCGCTGCCGGGGTAAACGTAGTCGGTTGAGTAGTGCACCAGCGCGATGCCGTGCTTAGCCGCGTATGCCGCTAGCTGTGCGGGTAGCTCAGCGTTCAGCCGCTTGGCTTGTTCCGGCTCGCTCTCGGCTTTGTCTACCGCGGTGTAGGCGGCGGCATTCAGAATCAATCCAGGTTGGTGCTGGGCAAGATAGTCGTCTACGGCTTGAGCATTGGTTAAATCGAGCGCCTGCCGTGTGGGGGCGAGGATAGTGCCCCATGGGGCAAACTGGCGTTGTAGTTCAAAACCTACTTGGCCATTACCGCCGGTGATAAAAATGTTCATGGTGAATCCTTTTTTGCCACGGACACTCACGGAAAACACGGATAAAAACATTAAACAACGACACGTTTGATAAGTGTTTTTGGAAATGTGAAATTAATGAGCAGTCCTACAGGTAAGTTAGTGGCACGAAGATAATTTATGAGTTGCGGTTCAGCGGCTGGAGGCAAGTTTTTCTGCGCTTTCAACTCTAGAATAATTTTACCTTCTACCAACAGATCGAGCCGGTGCTCCCCTACCAGGCACTGTTTGTAGTAGATATTGACAGGCTTTTCAGCCTCCACATATAGACCGGCAGATTGCAGCTCAATGAACAATGCTTTTGATAGATACTTTCCAGAAAACCGGGGCCGAGCTGCCTGCTGACTTCAAAGACAGCTCCCCTGATTCGATATGTTAGCGCTTCTTCCTTGAGCATGTGCATCTCTTGGTATTAACCACGGAAGCTCACTGAAAAGACGGATAAAGTTAAACCGGGTGATAAAAAAGCCTGTATTTTGGTTTTATCCGTGCTTTCCGTGAGTGTCCGTGGCAAAAAAGCAGTGGTTCTACAGGCTGCCGAGGCGTTGGCCTTGGTAGCTGCCGTCCTGGACGCGTTTCCACCAGGTTTCGTTGGCGAGGTACCATTCGACGGTTTTGCGCAGGCCGGTGTCGAAGGTTTCGGCGGGCTTCCAGCCGAGTTCGCGTTCGATCTTGCTGGCGTCGATGGCGTAGCGCACGTCGTGGCCTGGGCGGTCGGTCACGAAGGTGATCAAGTCTCGGTAGGCTTTTTCACTGGGCACCAGCTCTTGCAGCAGGTCGCAGAGGGTTTCGACGACCGTGAGGTTGGCTTTTTCGTTGTGCCCACCAATGTTGTAGGTTTCGCCTACTTGGCCTTCGATGGCCACTTTGATGAGGGCGTGGGCGTGGTCTTCTACGTAGAGCCAGTCGCGGATTTGTTGCCCGTTGCCGTATACCGGTAGGGGCTTGCCCGCGAGGGCATTCAAGATCATCAGCGGGATGAGCTTTTCCGGAAAATGGTAAGGGCCGTAGTTGTTCGAGCAGTTGGTGACCAGCGTGGGCAGCCCGTAGGTGCGCTGCCAAGCGCGTACTAGGTGGTCTGAGCTTGCCTTGCTGGCGGAGTAAGGCGAGCTGGGTGCGTAGGGTGTTGTCTCTGTGAAGAGATCGTCGGTGCCTTCTAAGTCACCGTATACTTCATCAGTGGAGATGTGGTGAAAGCGGAAGGCGTTTGCTTTGGTGGCGTTCGTTGCTTGAAGCGCTTTCCAATAAGCACGGGCGGCTTCCAGCAGTACCGCGGTGCCTACCACGTTGGTTTGGATAAACTCGGCGGGGCCGTCGATGGAACGGTCTACGTGGCTTTCGGCCGCTAGGTGCATCACGATATCGGGCTGGTGCTCATCAAACAGCCGCTGCATGGCGGGTGCATCGCAAATATCGGCCTGCACAAAGGTGTAGCGCTCACTGCTTTTTACCATGGCTAGCGATTCTAAATTGCCAGCATAGGTGAGCTTATCGACGTTGATCACACGGTGTTGAGTACTGTGGATGAGTTCGCGTACGACGGCTGAACCAATAAACCCTGCACCACCGGTAATTAAAAACGTTTTGCTGTGCATTGCTTCCTACTTTTGTGCGTGATGAGCGGCAAACTTAGCGAAGGGTTTCAAGATGCGCGCGGGCTTCTTTGGCCCGGCTGCCTGCTTCTTGCACGGCTTTCTTGGCGTCGGCGATCTCTTTTGTATCGCCCTGCTCTTTTGCATTCGCTAGGCGTTCTTGGGCGGCTTTTAAATCCGCATGGCAGGACTGTAGATACTGACGTGCGCCTTTGGGATCTTTAGGGAAGTCGGCGCTGCGCTTTTTCTGATCACTATCGACGTGATAAGCGGCGATGGCATCGTTAATATCGTCGTACCAGAAGGCTTGGCCTTTTTTGATGTAGAGCCCTGCTTGGCAAAGGTCTCTCAAAATACCTTCTGAGTGAGACACCATAATCAGCGATGACACACCTATTTTTGATTGAAACAGATTTTTGGCTTTTTCTTTAAATGCGCGGTCGCCTACGGCGGTGGCTTCGTCGGAAATATAGACGTCAAAATCAAAGGCGAGGGAAAGGCCAAATGAAATACGCGATTTCATGCCCGATGAGTAGGTGCGAATGGGCTCATCAAAGGCGGGGCCTATTTCGGCAAACTCTTCTACAAACTTAATAACGCGCTTTACTTCTTCCGGGCCACTGCCTTGCACACGGGCAACGAATTTGACGTTTTGTCGCCCGGTCATGTTGCCTTGCATTCCACCGGATAGCCCGACTGGCCATGAAACCCGGCTATGGCGGATCACTTCACCGCGCTCTGGTGAGTCCATACCGGCGATCAGACGCAACAGTGTAGATTTACCCGCACCGTTAGCACCAATCAAGCCTACGCTGACCCCTTGGGGAATGGTGACGTTGATATCCTTGAGCACCCAGTCGCTACCGTGATGGTTGTGGTAGCGCTTGTAGAGGTTCTTTATTTCAATCATTTGTTTGTGAATGGTGAGGGGTGAATAGTGAATGGTGAGGGGTGAATAGTGAATGGTAAGGGGTGAATGGGGCGTTCATGGGGGGCATTGATTTCACCGATTCTTTAAATGTTTGATTAAGCCGCCTAGCTGGGAAGAAGCTTGGTTAATAGATGCTAGTGCTAACGAAATATCTGTTAAGTAGTTAAGGCGCTGTGCGATGAGCAACTGCGTCTCTAATTCGCTAAGTGAGCCTTGGGATATGTAGAGAAAACGGATGAACTCTTGTGTGCTGCCCCGAGCGGCACCTTCGGCGATGTTACTAGGAACGGAGACTGCACTGCGCCGCATTTGGCTTGTTAAACCGAACTTCTCATCATCTGGGAAGGTTTTGGTGAGGGTGTACACTTGCTCGACAAGATCCATGCTCTGCTGCCACACCCTCAACTCCTGATGCTTCCTCATCCCACCTCCCAATACCCCTCACTACCACCACTCACCACTCACTATTCACCACTCACTATTCACCACTCACCATTCACCACTCACTATTCACCACTCACCATTCACCACTCACTATTCACCACTCACCATTCACCACTCACTATTCACCACTCACTATTCACCACTCTCACCCCCCTTCCTTTGCGGGCGTACATCGCTTCCAACTCACGTTTGAGCGCGCTGCGGGCGGTTTGTTCGCCGTGTACCAGATGAATGGTGTGGGGCCAGCGGCGCATGCGTTTGACGAAGTTGAGCAGGTCTTTTTGGTCGGCGTGGGCGGAGTAGCCGCTGATGGAGGTGACGCCTGCTTTGATATTAATTCGCTGGCCGTCTATTTCTACCCAACCGCCTTGGGGGCCGTACTGCTGTATGGCGCGGCCTGGGGTGCCTGCACCTTGGTAGCCGACGAACAGCACTTGGTGGCGTTCATCCCCTAGCATGGCTTTTAGGTAGTTCATGATGCGCCCGCCTGCGCACATGCCGCTGGCGGCGATCACCACGGCGGGGCGGCCTGTGTTGGCTAAATACGTTACCGTTTGCTCGTGGGCTTCGTGGCTTTCTACGGTGTAGAGGTTATCGAAGTTGAGCGGGTGGCGGCCGCTGCGTAGGCGGCGTTGGGCTTCGTTATCCCAGTAGGGTTTTAGCTGGCGGTATACCTGGGTAAAGCGGGCGGCGAGTGGTGAATCGACAATGATTTCTAACGCTTGCCACTGGCTTTTAGGTAACCCGCGTTTGGCATTGCGCTCGGCTTCATAAATGATGCCTTCCAGCTCGTAGAGTAGCTCTTGGGTGCGGCCTATGCTGAACGCGGGCACCATCACCGTGCCGCCGTTTGTGAGTGCTTGCTCGATGGCTTGTTTCAGCGTGGCGCGCCGCTGGCGGCGGTCGGGGTGTTGTCGGTCGCCGTAGGTGCTTTCGAGCACTAGCTGGTCGCAGCCGTAGGGGGATTTAGGCGCTGGGAGTAGCGGTGCGTAGGGGGCGCCTAAATCGCCACTGAAGATGACCCGTTCCTTTTCACCATTGGGGTACTGGTGGGCGACTTCTACGTAGCTTGAACCGAGAATGTGCCCTGCCCGCTTGAGCTTTACCCGCGTGGTGATATTGGCTTCTTCGGTTTTTTCGACCACGGTGTGCCATTTGCCGTAGGGCGCGCTGACAATTTGGCTTTTTAGCTGTTGCTGGAAACGCTCGATGAGCTGTGCGTTGCGGGTAAAGCCGATTTTTAGGGCATCTTCGATCACCAGGGGCAGCAGTTTGGCCGAGGGAATGGAGCAGAGAATCGGCCCTCTGAACCCGGCGGCCAGTAGGTACGGTAAGCGGCCTACATGGTCGATGTGTACGTGGGTGAGGACCAGCGCTTTGACGGTGCTGATATCGAATTCGATTTGTAGCTGTTCGAAGGCGTCTTCTGTCGCGTCTTCGCCTTGGAATAGCCCGCAGTCGATCAGCAGTGAATGTTCGCTATCGAGGGTGAGCTGGTGGCAGCTTCCCGTTACGCCCTTGGCTCCGCCGTAGTGGGTGATGTTGAGCATTGACTTCCTTTTCGTGCTTTTTGAGCGTGCTTTTTTAGCAATGAGGCGTTTTGGCGTGTGGTGGCTTTATCGGGGCGGCTGATGCCGCCATCCGCGGGTGCCTCTTTCGCTCGTTGCTCTCGCTCTTTCGTTACGCCGCGCTACGGGGTGGCGGCTCCCTACACCACTCACTACTCACCATTAACAACTCACCACTCACCACTCACCACTCACCACTCACCAACAACCCTAATCGCGGTGATCTTTGACGATCATGATGATCATGCTGAGGATGAACGCTAGGAAAATGGTGATGATGGCGAAGACGCTGCTGTTGTAAAGTCGGTTGGGCTCTGTGGGGTATTCCGGTAGTAAGGGGCTTTGCAGTACGCTAACTTGCTTGAGCTGACGGGCGGCTTCTAAGCGGGTGTTTTCAAGAGCCGCTAAGGCACTGGAGTAGGTTTCCTGAGCGAACTGGGCTTGCAGTTCTAGGGTTTCGTACTCGGCAGAGACGCGGTTGAGCGAGTTACCGGTAGCTTGAGCTAGACGGTCGCGCTGTTCAACGATTTGGTCACGTAGCGCTTCTATACTTCTTTCAACTTGGCGTAATTCTGCTGATTGCGAGCTTTGGAAGCTGGCTAAGGCATTACGTTGAGCCTGTAAGCGGGCGAGGTCGCCCTCTAGAGTAGCGACGACTTGGTTGATGCTTTCAACCGTCGCTGTCGGCGATACTAAACCGTACTCGTTTTGGAACTCGAGCAGTCGGGCACGAGTTTGCTCAAAGCGCTCTTCCAGCCGAACCATTTGCTGCTCTAAAAATCGTACCTGCTCATCTGCAAGACGGTGCCCCATCTCGTTCATGTGGTTTTCGCCAGCCTCGAGCAGCAATGCCGCCAAGTCTCTTGCAAATTCTGGCGTATAGCCTTGAACGCGAATATTCAACACCCCCGCGTACTCGTCTAGTTCTACCTCTACACGGCGCAGGTAATATTGGTGCAGGTCTTCAATGGGCACGTTCGGGTCGCGTAGTTTTGCGAAAAAGTCACCGTGTTCACTGTAGTGCTGCCGAATACCTAATTGCTCATCCAGCAGCCGCAGCATATCGACGGAGAGTAAATGCTCGCGTAGCAGTAGCAAGTCGTGGGTATTGCCGCTTCCCCCACCGCCTAGTAGCGACGCGAAGCTAATATCGGGCGTAGCTACCTGTGGGCTTTCTAAGACGACCGTAGCTCGGGAGACATAGCGCTCTTCTGCCCATACAAACCAGTAAAACGACACTAAACCAATCGCAATAAAGGCAACCGCCCAATGAGGAAATGCTTTTACGAAACGAACTAAAGAAGCGTACATGGATTATTTTGCCTTTAAACGGTCAACAAAGCGCAGGTGCATTACCAGTCCAACTGAAATTAGCGTGAGAGTAAATAGCCAGAAGTAGAGCATGCTTGTGCCATGAACCACTTTGTAGTTTTCAAAAAAACCTAGGCGTAATGTCTCTAACCCATGAGGGATAGGGTTTAACATTAAGTACTCCAGCAACCAGTGTGGCAGGCTATTTAACGGCATAATCACACCAGATAGGATAAGCAGCGGCAACGAGAGCATGCGCACGACTTTGCCTATTTCTGGCACGAGCGTTGCTGCTACCGAAGTGACTAACCCCAACCCTAACCCTAGGCTCCATAGCGAAAGCCATGCCGCCAATACGCGTATGGCGTTGTCAGGATACATATCCAACCCGAGCATCAGGCCACCGCCAATAAAAATCAGAAATACAAAGCTACGCAGCGCGCCTTCTAAAAAATTTCGTACTAGCACTGGATCTACTGGCTGAACTTGACGGTAGGCAAACAAGGATTTATTGGCATCTACCGCGCCCATGCCACGCATCATGCCTTCTCGTACTAACGCAAACCCCAGCAGGCCTGCGATGAGCCAAGGGATGAACTCAGCATTGACCACCAAGCGGTCGCCACGAATAAAGCTGCGAACACCAATCATGATGCCCACAAACGCGACTGGTTCAAACACCATCCAGAACCAGCCCATACGATCGCCCATGGTGCGCGACAGAGCTTCGCGCACAAACATGGCGTACCACACACTACGAGTGACTTGCCAAGGAGTGCGCGCCCCTTTCGGAGCGCTGTGTGTGTTATTCATGAGGCTGTTTCTTGTGAAAAGAACGTAAATGAAGGAACTGTTGATGATTAGGCTGCATTGATCAGGGCGGCTGGCGCCGCCTTCGCGGGTGCCTCTTTCGCTCGTTGCTCTCGCTCAGTCGTTACGCCGCGCTACGAGACACGGCTTACACCACTCACCACCTACTATTCACCAATCACTAATCACCCATCACAAATCCACCGCAACGCGGGTAGCGACGGCCACTTGGTAGAGGATTTGCGTGAGCGTGGCGGCCAGCTGCAGGTTGTGGGTGGGGGCTTCGGGCATGACGAGAATTTCATCCCCCGGGCGCAGCGGCGTGTTGCGGGCGTTTTCCACCGCGCCGTTTTGGCGAACCAGTAGGATGTGGTCGTCGTCGGCGCGCTGGGTGAAGCCTCCAGCGCTTTCGATGTAGTCGATCACGCTCATGCCGGGGCGGTATACCGCCGCTTGAGGCACCAGCACTTCACCACTGATGAGGATGGAGTCGCTGATTTCCGGAATGGTGATCACATCGCCATCTTGCAGGCGAATATCCGCAATGCGGTCGTTGTAGGCCACTACCAAGCGGCCGCTGGGCTCTAGCTCGCGGGCGCGCTGCACGAAGTTTTGAATCAGCTCGGCTTCTTGGGCACGAATTTGCGCTTCTTCGTTGGTACTGGATTGGGCGCTGAGGTAGGTGGTTTCCAGGCGGCGCAGGCTGTCTTCCATGGATTGCTGTTGCTGCTGCTTCACGCTTTCACGCTGTAGTGAAATGCTTTCCACGGCGGTCATGTTTTCCGGCACGGGGATGGCGTCCAGCAGTTCGCTCAAGCGGGCATCGCGGGGTAACGCAAAGCGGGATGGACCGTAGTAGCTGCCTTCAATTTCAACCACGATGGTTTCGCTGCGCTGGTCGGCGCTGAACGCCACTTCATCGCCGCTGCGAATGGTTTGGCTATAAAACTCGTTCAGCGGGAAGTATTGCGCCATGGGGCCGTCGGCACGATCGCCGCGCAGCAGTACGTGAGACACGCCGCTTCTTAAACGGGCAAGTTCCACCAGCTCGGCACCGCTTAGCTGATTGCCCACTAGCTCGTAGCGGTGTTCACGATGAACGTCGCCCACCACGGCAATGGCCGGGCCGCGCTCTTCCACTACGATGGTGTCGCCATCCTGAAACTGCGGACGCGCAATGCTGCCATTGATTAGAAAGTCGTAGAGATCCACCCTGGCCACGGTTTGATTGTTACGTACTACGCGGATTTGGCGATAGCTGCCCAAGTCTTGGTCGATACCCCCCGCTTGATCGAGGAAGTAAAGCACCGAATCATTTGGCGTGCCTGCAAAGCGGCCAGGGTTTTGCACGTAGCCAGTGACAAACACTGCCACGGGCTGCACGCCCTGCACGTTGGTATAGACCTGTACGTTTTCGGGGTATACCGAGGTGATGGCACCACGCACGCGGCTATCCACCTGCTGGCTGGTTTGGCCTTCTACATTCAGCGGGCCGGAGCCTGGGATGAAGATGTTGCCCTGGGCATCCACCGGTAGCACGCGGTCGAACTCGAACGCCCCCCAAGCACGCACGGTGATTTGGTCGCCGGGTTTGACTTGGTAATCGGCATTTAGGCCGTCCCCCATCGCCCCACGAAAGCCACCGGTAAAGAGGTTGGCCCCAAAGGGGGGCAGCGCATCGGGGTTTTGCTGGGGCTGATTCATCACCGGGCCATAGGTGCCGCTACGCCAGTCAGCGCGGGGAGTGTCGTTCACCGGAGGCTCTACCCGCTGCTGGCTGGCTTGGTCTTCCGGCAGAATGGTATTGGGTAGGCTTATGCTCTGCGCCAAGCTAACGCTGCTGGCAGTAGTGCCCAACAGGGCCAGTGATAACACCGCTACCGGGCGCGTGAGAGAAAGCCGTTTCATTACGCGTTGCAAGCTCATTAATAGCGCCCTTGTGTGGTTCCTGGGGAATGCGTCATTGGCGAGGTGAGTGACATCGCGCCCTGCTGGCTTTCTGGCAGCAGCATGCGCTGATTTACCCAGCCGTTGGGCGTTGCACAGGTAAGCGCTGTACGGGCGGCACCGCTGCCCTGCTCGATGACGCGCAGCTTACGGCACTCTCTACCGCTGGCGGCCAAATAGGGCGCATCTGCCACAATTTCGACGTTATCGCCCCAGGGACTTTGCACTAGGTTGAGTACGGCACCGGCAGGCGCTTGGGCAAGAAAGCCGTTGAGGTTTTCATCTTGCAGCGGCTTGGCGGAGTCGTTGCCGAGCACGTACTGCACCTGCTGTTGGTTGCCGCTGGGGTACGAGGCGCAGCCGCTAACGACGGCGACGCTCAATGCGGCCAACAGCATGCGAGCTGGCCGCGCAATGAAAATGGTGGAGTTTGACATGGTGATTTCCAATAAAAAGGCACGCTACCGCCCAGGGATTATAACGGGCGCATTCCCTTGCCCTACGCTGTGCGGATGAAATGTAATGAACCTGCGCTATTAAAAAGCACCCGGCATTGTAAGGGATTAACTGCTAAGGCTCTACGTTGACAAGGCTTGTACAGATAATTAATTCTATTTAGCCGTCAAGCAATCAACGGCTTACATAAAAAAATCGGCCCTATGGCCGATTTTTCATCTATCGATAAAACGATTAGTTAATGGTATCCGCCGGTTGGGCCGAGTAAATTCCCCAAAGCACCGCCAGCATGAAGGCATACATCATCACGCCGCTATTGTGCTCCAAGAACACTTGAGTCAAACCAAAGTCCATGAACGTCACGGGAAGCAGCACCCCGGCGGTGGCTACGGCTCGCGTGGCTAGGTGGTTAGCCTGCAAGTGGCGTGCAAAGAGACGCATAGGCACGAGATAAAGCGCCAGTAGCACGACCAGCCCCACTACCCCCCGCTTGGCGAACGCATCGATGAACTCGTTATGAGCATGCCCATACTGGGCGGCTTCGGCGCTGATGACCCCCGCCTCGCCGAAGTCGGCCATTGCTTGGGCGTAACCATTGCTCCCCCAGCCGGTGAGGGGTTTTTCTTGAATGAGCTGGGAAGCGCCGCGCCACATTTCGAACCGTGAGCCTACCGAGGTCGAGCGGTTTTCGCCGGAAACGTACAGTGCCACATCGCTAAAGGCTTGATGAACACGCTCTTGCACACCGATTTGCGGTACGGCATACACCGTTACCCCACCCAACACGACAGCCGCTAACGCTGCCGCCTTCAGTTTGGTCGAAAGCTGGGTGCCATAGGCCCGGTAGAGCACCAGTAGCACAATAGGGAACCCCACCCAGCCCCCACGACTACCTGAGAAGAGCGAGCCCAATACACCCCCTGCCGCCCCCGCTAGGAGCAGCGCTACCCAGATACCACGATGGCGCTGAATGACGGCCCATCCCAAGCCCGCCATGCACAATACGCCTAGCAGCATGCTGAGATTGCCAAACTGGATAACATGGGTATGGCCCTGGGCGCGCCCAACGCCTTCGACGAGCTTTTGCCAGCCACCCCAAGCTCCCGCGCTGATGCCACCCAGCGCTATGCCACTCCATAAATAGGCGAGCTTGGGTGGGTATCGCAGCACCCATAGCAGGGCGGGAATGGCCAGGATGAAACGGCTGGGCTTATCGAACCCTCGGCTGCCTTGGCCATCCCACCAGGCCTCCAGCATGCTGACCAACGCGTAGGCCACCAGCGCAGCGATGACCCAAAAATCGTGCTTGGTCAGCGCTGGCAGGCGGCGGGTGATAAGTAGCCCGCAACCAGCCAGAAAGAGAATGACTGCACCAATAGAGTAGCCACTAGGAAGGATGAGACAGACGGCAGTCAGAAGAAAAACCGCCATACTCGAGAGCTGACTGGGCAGCTCGGCGGTTTTGTTCGTGGCAGCGTGGGAAGGGTACGTCATTGAAATGCGGGTCCTGGCAACAGTGAAGCACGTTAGTCAGGCAAGCGCCTGAAAAGTGCCATACTATCACACCCCTACCACTCCCCACTCACGTGCTGATTCGCTACCACAAACGCGGATTCGTTTCATTTTCAACGACGTTGTAACTCCGTCTAATAAGCGTTTTTGTTGATGAAACCTTTGAAGACGGTGAGTACGATGATTTTCAAATCCAGCCAAAGCGACCAGTTGTCGATGTACCACAAATCGTACTCGACCCGCCGCTGCATCTTTTGCAGCGTATCGGTTTCTCCGCGCAGACCGTTGACCTGAGCCCAGCCGGTAATACCTGGCTTCACCTTATGACGGCGCATGTAAGACTCCACCAGTTCTTTGTACTGCTCGTTATGGGCCAGTGCGTGTGGACGTGGTCCGACGATGGACATGCGCCCTTGCAGCACGTTGTAAAACTGGGGCAACTCATCCAGTGAAGTGCGCCTTAAAAAGGCTCCGATCGGCGTGATGCGGCTATCGTTCTTTTTGGCTTGGGTCACTTGGCCAGCCTCTTCATGGTGAACACGCATCGAGCGAAATTTATACACCTTGAAGCGACGCCCGTTGGAGCCCTCACGGTGCTGTTTGAAGAGTATCGGTCCTGGTGAGGTGAGCTTGATAGCCAGCGCAATGCCCAGACACACCGGCAGAATCATGATCGAGATGAGGGTGCCAATGATGATGTCTTCACCACGTTTGACAAAGCGCGACATACCGCTCATGGGCGACACGCTCAGGTCGATCGCGTAATGCCCGGCTACTTCGCTCATGCGGTGGTTGAGCAGATGCATTTCTTCGAACGCTGGGATAAAACGCACTTCGGCGGTGTGGTTACGCAGCGCAAAAAACAGCGACCGTACGACGTGCCCCATCTCGAAGGGCACACAAATCCATACTTCGCGGGCATTCGAACGGCTGATGCGCCGGACGATGCGCTCGATGCACTCCTCGTTGACCTGTTCTTTGATACGCTCGACGCCAGCAATGGTATGCCCTTCCCAAGCGGCACTACGAATGCCCTCCGCTACGCCCAATACGTTAGTAGCCGGGCCTATCAGGAAGACCGGGCGCCGTGCACCGCCTCTCAGACGCACGTGCTGTAAGGCAAGCTGTACCAGTAACCGCGCCCCGCCTGCGACGAGAAACGAAACTGCGAGCGTCAAACCGATCCAGAGCCGAGAGTAACGGTTGGCAGCGTGAGCAAAGTAGATGAGTGACGCAGCCGTGATGCCGACAGCCACCCATACCAGCAGCAGTTTGCCTAACATCTGCCCGACGGGCGTAATACGCCAACGACGATAGCTACCGGACATGCTATTAATCACCAGCACCAGTAAACCGATGCAAATAAGCGCGAGCACGTAGCGCTCGTGCAGGTGAAATGAGCCAAACCGCATCCAGTGCGCTAACCAGCCACCCGCAAAAATCGCAAGTACATCAAAAAAGGGGAACACCACCTGAGGCGGGAAACGTTCTGAAAAAATAGACTGACTTTTTTTTGCCACTTTAGTTACCTCATCACAGCTGAAGCACTATATTTAGACAGAATTATTTCAGCGCCTTTAATAAATACGTTTTCATAGCTAAATTTATCACGAACGCGCAATGCATTAACGGCCATTTCACCTCTTTCTTCAATTGACATGAGATAGTATTGCTTTAAAGCATCTGCCAAGCCATCCTCGTTGTTATCATAAAAAAAACCATTTTCGCCATGAACAAGGTACTCTTTAGCACCTTCTAACACACGATTTGCAATAACAGGCGTTCCGCATGACAACGCCTCCAGGCCTACCAGGCCAAAGCTTTCGGTCTCTGACACTGATGGAAATACGAATATATCAAATGATGCCATTACTTCTGGCAAATCATGTCGTGGCAGCGCACCTAAAAAAGTTACTCGCGACTCTAAAGCAAGTTGCTTTACCAAGTTCTCTAAGTATTCACGCTCACTGCCATCACCTACAACTGTTAATGATGCATTTTTTATCCCAAGCTTATAAAAGGCTCTGATCAGTTCTTCGCAGTTTTTTTCTTTTTCTAAACGAGAAACGTAACCAATACGGTACTGGTTATCTGAAAAGTCTGATGGCCTTGAGGATGTAACAGTTAGAAACTCACTACCCCCAACGCAGTCAGGAAACACTTTCTCAACCTGCTTCTCAGGGACTGCAAGCTCTGCCACTATTTTCTTTACGTAGTAGTCAGACGGCACCACATAAATCTGCACCTCTTTTTTCAAAATTTTGAACAGAAAGCTAAAAAAAAATGACGACTTGACCTTCTTTAGATCTGAGCCATGAAAACGCAGCACTAAGTAAAACTTTTTATCTAAAAGCTTCAATAACAACAAAACGGGCAGAAAATAGACAGGATAATGAACTTCAAGAACCGTTCCACGAGGTTTAGAAAATAGTGACAAAACACATCTTGTCATGAGTTCCGTGTAAAAATAAATTTTTGCAATTTTTCCCACAGGCTTCTCTCTCATCGCAACCAGAGATACGTGACGCTCCCCCAGCACTTTTCTCCATGCTTGCTCGGTCGATCGAACGAACGTACCGTAATATGGTGCTTTTTCTGTCGGATACATATTTGTCCATAAAAGCAATTGCTTCATTACTACTGCCCTCTAAGCTTTAGATACTTAGCAATATTCATTCCTAGCGTATTATCACCATTTTTTTCATTCACAACAGCCTCGTGTTTTTCCATCGTCACTTGATCAAGTGCCGAAAAGAGAGCTTGAGAATCTAGACAGAAATATAGTGATGAATATTGACCGGCAAATGCTTTGACGGTGTCTAGCTGGTGGTCATTTCGATGCTCGCCAAGAGAGTATTGACGCGGCATGAACACACCGCGCTTACCATGCTCCAAGCAAGACAGAATACTACCCATCCCAGCGTGCGAGACGATGCCCTGCGCTTGGCAAAACCAATGATAGTACTCATCGCTAGAGAGCGTTTTGAAAAGCTGCATGTCAGGGTGAACAAAACGGCTATCTTCGCCTACTTGCGCAACGACTTTGCCTGAGTAGCCGCGCTGGTCGCGCCATTCTGCGAAGTGCTTTAGCAAGCGGTCGAAAGGTAGCTGGGTGCCGACGGTAATGAAGATCATAGGACTTTCCCCCAGTAGCGCACGCGCTTGTCCTTGGCCGCCAGATGTTCCCACTGGGTCAGGCAAACATCGCAAAAAAAGCGCGCTATTTTGCCTGAAAAAGAGAGCTGCTGATAATTGGCCATGCTGTCGACCCAAATGACCTGCTTACCCATCACTTTGGCGAGAAAGCAGAGCAGCAGGCCTGGCAGTGCTCCAGTGGAAATCACCACATCTGGCTTGGCCGCTCTCAACACTCTGACGGATTGCCACAGCGCCGAGCACAGCGCCTTGATGCCGCTACCCCTGTGTATGTTTGGGCAACAATGCGCCGGGGTATCCTCCACGACGAGTCCGGGCTCCGTACTGGCAAAACTAAACGCCACGTTATGTTGCTCGGCTTCTTGCGCAAGCTGGGCGTACAGCCGTTTGAGCTGTATGAAATGGCCTCCAAAAGAGCCTACTAACAGAATGTTCACGCTTCCTCCTTGAAGGTCGGCAGACGGGTTTTGAGTTGATAGAGGTAGCCGATCAGTAGCGCTGTTGCGCTTGAGGCAATACCTGAATTGACGACGTGTCCCGCCGCAAGACTCACCCCAATGACCGTGATGATGAGCAGCCAAAAGCTCATGCCGTACCTTGGCTGCCGCTTGAGTAGCTGTGTAGCCCAGACGCCCCCTAGCAGCCAAGGCAGGTAAAAGAGTACGCCACCCATGACGCCAAAGCTGATGAAGACATCGATCAGATCTATCTCTACCAGAGAGCCTCGCACTGCCAGCAGGTGATCGACGCCTACACCAAACAGCACATCCCAAAACCCAAAGGGTACGACGACCAGCTCGACGGCTTCACCTAAAAACGAGAGTCTTCCGCTCAGCAAAGCTCCCCAAAAGCCGCCATGCAGCTTGTAGAGAAAAAGCATTCGATCCAACAGCCCGGCGGCTTGAATGAATTGGTAGCCGAAGGCGATGACTGCCGCGCCACCCACCAACGTGATCAAGTACACGGTGGGGATGCGCCTTACTTTGAAGTAGCCATTGTGGATCAGTGCGAATACGAACACCATGCAGATTCCCAGCATGGCTACTTTGGTGGCTTTCATCAGGAAAAACAGCAGGAATAGACCAAACACCAACGCCAGGCTTCCAGCGCCACGCGTTTCGGCCAAGCGAAACAGCACGATACTGGCCGACGCGAGCATCAAATAGCTCATTTCATTGCCTGCGATGATGAAACCTTTTCCACCGATCCCACCGGCATACTGCGATTCGCCAACGCCTAACACGCCCAGCGAGACGTTCACTGACATGACGATGAAGTAAAACAGCATCAGCCCTGCCAGTTTTTGCAGGCTCCAAAAACCCTCTGACTGCTTGGCCTCGCCCACCAGATAGAACAGCAGTGCTAAGGTCAGCAACCCCCGCACCGCCCAAGTGACGCTTTCTATCGCGTGCCCATAGTTCATTACCTGATAGAACAAACACAGGGCCATTAGCGCTGCGCAAAGCAGTAGATATAAAAACTGCTCCACGTGATAGATCATCAGCACGACCAATAACGCAATGAATCCCAGCGTTTTGTATGGCGCGGAGATGCTGGGTAGCGTTACGCTTTGGTAATAGAGGTAACCGTTGAGTGTATCGACCAACGGCCATGCCATGAGAAAACATAGCAACAGCAAGTCGATACACCGTTTTAGTTTCATATCCATCGCAGGCTCCGGCGGCAATGAGTGCGTTAACGCCCTCTCATTACTGGGCGCGCCGATAAGCAGCTGCCACTTGCGTGACGAATACGCTGAAGACGGCGGCTAAAGGTGCCAATAGCAGTGCCACGAGCACACCGAATGCCAGAATAAAGGGTTTGCCGATTCCCACCGGTTCGAGACTTTGCACGGCGAGTTGGGTGGAGTCACCAGGATTGATACTTTCGATACGACGTTCGAGCTGCAGCGTTTTCTCGAAGAAAGAGGCTTCCAGCTCGCGTGCGCTTTCGCTGCTGGCGGCCCGAGCAACCTCTAGTGCTTGCGAGTACGCTTGCTGCTGGGCGTCGAGCCCCGCCATTAATTCTTCTACCAGTTGCTGCTGATCTTGCTTGATGGCGTTTACCAGCCCTTCGTGAAACTGTTCGATCATGGGCTGGTGGACCTCTTCCGATTCGCTGAGGATACGCAGCAACAACGTATTACTGGGGTTCGTCACGTCGATATCGAATGGAATCCCTTCTACGCTTTCATCTTCCAGTAGTTGTCTACGTTGCTGCTCGATGAAGACGTTTTCTAATTTGGCGATGACTTCTTCAGGCGTTTCGAGCCCTTCTCGCTCGCCCTCCAACGTTTCATAAGACGCCACCGCATACATGGTGGCAAAACCATATTTGACCGGTTTTAACCAAAGAGCGGCCAGCGTCAGCAGCATGACGCATGCCATGCAGGCCAGCATGATCCTCCACTGTTTCAGCAATAACGTCACTAAGCTTACCAGCGTCATCTCCTCCGGCACTTGCTCTTGGATTTTGCTAGATTCCATTCCATTGCTTTCTTTCATTATAGCCCTCCATTTACCGCCATGCGGTTATGTCCCTGGCTGAATTAACCCCCTCTCCCTAACTTTAAATATTTATCTTTTATTATTTATCGTCCTACACCGTAATACGTAATGCCTCGTTTCAACATACGCTTTGGATCGAACAAATTGCGACCATCGACAATCACCGGTTGAGATAGCGTTGCTTTGATTAACTCAAAATCTGGCGCTTTGAAAGATTGCCAGTCGGTCACGATCACTAGAATATCGGCATTTTTTAGCGCGCCTTCTTTCGTTCCACACAGGGTTAAATCATCACGATGGCCATAAATCCGCTGCGCTTCTTCCATGGCTTCAGGATCGTACGCCTGTACTTTAGCGCCCGCCTGCCATAAAGATTCCATGACTACACGGCTGGGGGCTTCTCGCATATCGTCGGTATTCGGCTTGAAGGCAAGCCCCCACAACGCCACGACTTTACCTTCCAGCGCGCCGTCGAAGTGGCGGTTAATTTTTTCGAATAGGGTGTTTTTTTGCAGCTGGTTGCGCTCTTCGACCGCTTTTAGCACTTTAGCATCGAAGGCGATACTTTCAGCCGTGCGTATCAGCGCCTGCACGTCTTTTGGAAAACAGGAGCCTCCGTAGCCCGCGCCAGGATATATAAAGTGGTAGCCAATACGAGGGTCGCTGCCAATACCTTGGCGCACCATTTCAATGTCGGCGTCCAAGCGCTCGGCAAGATTCGCCATCTCGTTCATGAAGCTGATCTTCGTAGCCAGCATGCAGTTAGCCGCGTACTTCGTTAGCTCGGCGCTACGCACGTCCATGGTGATGATTTTGTCATGGTTACGGTTAAACGGTGCGTAGAGCTCACGCATGATATCGATGGTTGCATCGTTCGTAGTGCCAATGATGATACGGTCAGGCTTCTTGCAATCGGCTACCGCACTTCCTTCTTTCAAAAACTCGGGGTTGGATACCACGTCGAACGACAGATTTGTTTGCCGTTTGGCTAACACTTCTTCTACCACGGCAGTCACTTTATCCGCCGTGCCGACGGGCACCGTGGACTTGTTGACGATGACCACCGGTTTTTCAATATGCGTCGCGATGGTCTCGGCTACCTTCAGAACGTATTTCAAATCGGCGCTGCCATCTTCGTCTGATGGCGTGCCAACCGCGATGAACTGTACCTCTCCGTGCTTGACGCCTTCTTCAGCCTGGGTGGTAAACGTCAGCCTGCCTGCTGCGTAGTTCTCTTTGACGAGAGCTTCGAGCCCTGGCTCATAAATAGGAATGACACCCTGCTCTAAACGCGCGACTTTTTCAGCATCGACATCGACACACACGACGTTGTGACCCACATCCGCCAGAACGGCACCTTGCACCAGCCCTACATAGCCTGTTCCAAACACGGTTACGTTCATACTTTCCCTATCAACTCACATAGTTCGTTAATGAACACAGCCGGACGCGGTGTTTTCAAACATCGGCTGGCAGCGATAAACGTTGACTATCATACCGTTTATCAGCAACGCTGTAATGCTATGCCAACTTTTGTGATGGTACAGCTTGATTGTCAGGCACAGACATCTCGCCAGCGAGATGAATTTTCTAGTTTTTAAGCATAAAAAACCGGCCCCATGAGGGGCCGGTTCATTATCTACTACAGGAGTTACAACTTTAAGCTTGGTTTAACCAAGGCTTAGAAGTGGTAACGAGCACCTGTCAGGTAGTACAGGTCATCGCCGTCAGCATTGATTTCAGAGTTAGTGCCATCCAGTGTTACGTTGATGGACTGCTGATCAGGCTGCTGCAGCTCTAGGAATACGTCAAAGTTGCTGGAAACTTTGTAGTAAGAACCCAGGGCCCAAGAAGTACGGCTGTCAGCACCTTGGCCATCCGGATCTACGTCGTAGATGTCACCAGTGAAGGCCCAGGGACCAGTGGTGTAAGTAGCACCCAGACCAACTTTGTCGAAACCACCGCCAACTTCATCGCTGTGCTCACGACCTTCGTAGCCCAGACGTACAGAGAACTGATCGTTCACGTCGTAAGAACCGATCAAGCCGCCCAGCAGTTCGCCGTTGCCGCCGCCGTTACCGGAGTTGTTCGGGTCAACGCGACGTACGTCTTCAACGAAGCCCAGACCTACAGTGAACGGACCTTGCTGGTAACGAACACCACCTTGCGGTGCGATGACGGTACCTTCAGCATTCGGGGCAGACTCGCCACGTACGCTGTAGTGTTTCAGCTGCAGGAATGCAGTGAAGCCTTGCAGGTCAGGCGTGTAGTAACCGATGGAGTCACCACGTGACTGTTTGCGGTGGCCAGCAAACTCTAGACCACGGTCGATGTACACGTCGAACGGCAGAGATACGAACTGGTTGTAGAAGCTGTCAAAGTTACCAGCTTGGAACGTACCGTACTGCTTGCTCTGCAGACCGATGTAGCTCTGGCGAATTTCGTTGAAGCCACCGTCGGTGTCGTTCTCGTCACCAGTGAAGCGCCACTCCAGACGACCGAAAGCGGTCAGGTCGGAAGTTACTTCCTGGCTCATGCGGAAGCCCAGACGAGAAAAAACGTCTACGAACTCTTCGCCGTTGTCTTGGAAGTTGCCGTTGGAGTCATACTCCGGGCCGCCACCAGCAACGCCCATGGCGATACGGCCATAAACGTCCAGTTTGGTGCCGTCTTGGTCATAAACGGTCGCCGCTTGAGCGGCAGCGGAGGCGCCCAGGGCACCAACAATAGCAGTCGCTAAAAGTGTCTTTTTCATGATGTAGGTTCCTTAACTAGCTTACTGTTTCGATCGTTATTACTGGCCTTCAAAGAAGCCAGTAAGTGGCTTGCGGGCCATGCTCTTTTTCTCATCCACCGGTTTTTCCCGGCGATATACGACATGTCCTCAACAAAGCCTTGTTATAGTCCAATGCTCGCAGGTCAAACTCTATACCGGGATTCCAGGGAACGCAATAGAAAAAAACAGTGTTTTTTTACGATTTGTGTTTTTTTATGGAACCCACAGCACGGCCTCGGGTCTCAGCGGCCTTCGAATTTTTGCTGCAAGCCTTTTAGTTTCTCTTCCATGCTAAGCGGCTTTTTCTGCTCGATTTTTTCGGACGTTACTGGTTTTGAAGCAGGCTGTTGGTCGCGTCGATGTAGCTTGTCAGCCCTGGCCTTCGTTTTATTAGCGCTGCTTTTTGCAGGGGTGGCCGAGCGGTCAGACGCATTTTTCGTGGGCGACTCGTGTCGACGCTCACTGGCATGTTGCGCAGCTTCTTTATCCACTTGACCCGCAGGCTGCCCGTCTAAATCGACACGTTCGGCCCCTTCGCGCATGGATTTGATATAGCGCGGTAAATTGACGTAGTTGGCCAGCGCGCGGCGAATCAACTTGCCAGACCAAGGTTCGCGTTCGGCCAAATCTTGGTGAATGCCTACCTTCAAGGGCTTGGTATGCCCTTTAAAGAAAGCATTCGGGTAGCGCTGATACCACTGTTTCAACAGCGCTTGCGGCGAAGGGGGTGTGGTGGGCGTGTCAGGCGCATCTGGCTCTGCCGAGCTGGTAACGCTCGGCGCTGGCTCAGGCAGTGATTGGGAAGCATGACTATCCGCTGCCGAGCGCTCTGTTTCAGCGGCGGGCATAGGGGCAGGCGTTTCTGGAGCGTGAGCCGTCAGTGCCGCGAGTTGTTGCTTTAACTGCTGATTCTCCTCGCGCAGCGCAGTGAGTTCGGCATTTTTTTGTTCGAGCCGTGTTTCTAACGTTTCTAATAGATGCAGTACGCTGGCGGCCATAACCCCCTCCTTTGACCTGATCAGTCGCTGACGCGCTCGTACACAACGAAGTCGTAGTTCGGCTGCCCTTCCGCTGGCTGGCCGGGTATACGCTGGACTTCTCGCCACTCGTCCATGGAAAACTCGGGGAAGTGGGCGTCGCCCTCGACCTCGATATCGACTTCCGTGATGTAGAGACGTTGTGCAAACGGTAAAGCTTGACGATAAATCTCGCCGCCACCCATGACCATGACTTCTTCCGCCGCCTCGATGGTCGCCTGCTGATCGGCCAGCGCTAACGCAGCGGGCAGTTCGTGGCATACGCGCGTGCCTTCGGCGCTAAAATGGGTATCCCGAGTGACCACGATATTGAGTCGGTTAGGCAGCGGCTTACCGATGGAAGCATAGGTTTTGCGCCCCATAACCAGCGGCTTGGCCTGTGTCATGCGTTTGAAAAACTTCAAATCTTCGGGCAAGTACCAGGGTAGCTTGCCATCGACGCCGATGACGCGATTCTTGGCCATGGCGACGATCATCGCGACGGGCACCAGCGATTCATAAGCGGTGGCTTGCTGACTCATACGGCTACCTTTGCTTTGATATGCGGATGTGACTCATAGCCTTCGATCTGAATATCATCGAAAGTGAAGTCGAAGAGGTTTTTGATATCGGGATTGAGCGCCAGCGTAGGTGGCGCCATGGGCGTACGGCTGAGCTGCTCTTGAGCCTGTTCGAGATGATTGCTGTACAGATGTGCATCCCCTAGCGTGTGCACGAATTCACCCGGTTTTAGTCCCGTGACCTGGGCCACCATGCTAAGAAGCAGCGCGTAACTGGCGATATTGAAGGGCACGCCCAAGAAGATATCGGCACTGCGCTGGTATAGCTGGCAAGAGAGCCGACCGTTGGCGACGTAGAACTGAAACAGACAGTGGCACGGAGGCAGCTTCATTTCATCGACTTGGCCGGGATTCCATGCGGATACGATCAACCGACGCGACTGCGGATTCGTGCGAATCTGTTCGAGCACATTGGTAATTTGATCGACACTGCCGCCGTTGGGATTTGGCCAGCTACGCCACTGATAGCCATACACGGGCCCCAGATTGCCATTTTCGTCGGCCCACTCGTCCCAAATACGCACGCCGTTCTCTTTGAGGTACCCAATGTTGGTATCCCCTTTCAGAAACCACAAAAGCTCGTGGATGATGGAGCGCAAATGCAGCTTTTTCGTCGTCAGCAGCGGGAATCCGCGTGAAAGGTCAAAGCGCATTTGATGCCCAAACACCGAACGCGTCCCCGTACCGGTGCGGTCGCCACGGTCAACGCCCTGCTCCAGCACGGTACGCATCAGATCTAGGTAAGGCTGTTCAAGCGCAGGTAACGTTGATGTCATGGCAGGCGTGGGCGTTGTTGCAGTCACAGAAATTCCAGATTAACAGCGTATGTGGGGCTGTATTCTAGGCCGCTCGCCGCTGATTGGCTACCAACGAGAGCGCGTCCCCACCATTCACCACTCACCAATTACCAATTACCACTTCGCATCCACAGGCTGATGACGCGACCACGCCATGAACACCAACCCCAATGCGATCATGGGTAACGTAAGCAGCATGCCCATGGTGACCCAGCCGAAGGCGATGAAGCCGATATGGGCATCAGGCATACGAACGAACTCGACCAAGAAGCGGAACACACCGTACCCCAGCAGGAAGAGGCCGGAGATGAAGCCACGCGAGCGCGGCTTAGCGGAAACCCACCAAAGAATGGCGAATAGCACCGCCCCCTCTAACAACGCTTCATAGAGGGCCGAGGGGTGTCGCGGTTCTGGCCCCATGCCGGGAAAGGGCATACCCCAGGGTAGCGAGGTGATGCGCCCCGGCAGCTCATGGTTGATGAAGTTACCGATACGTCCTGCCCCCAGGCCAATGGGCACGAGCGGCGCAATAAAATCGGTCAGCGCGATGAATGCCAACTGTTTGCGACGTGCGAAGAGCCAGGCAGCCAGCAGTACGCCCATCAAGCCACCGTGGAAACTCATGCCACCGTCCCAAACGCGGAAGATCCAGAGCGGGTCGGCCAGCCACTGCTCTAAGCCGTAGAACAGGGCATACCCTAAGCGCCCACCGGCGACCACGCCAATGGCACAGTAGAAAAGCAGATCGCCGATATCGTCTTTGGTCAGCCCGAGCCGTGGGGCGCGTTTGCACCCTAGCCACCAAGCGGCCACGAAGCCGACGACGTACATAAGGCCGTACCAATGCACCTGCAACGGGCCGAGGGAAATCGCGACAGGATCTATCGTTGGGTAGTTGATCATTCACTTTCTCTATTCGAATAAAAGAAATGCCACCACTTGCCACAGCGGGTTACGCCAGTATGAAGCGTAACCCCACCACGGCGAGCAGCGCAGCAAAGCAGTAACGAAGCACATGGGCGGGCAGCACGTGCGCCAAACGCACGCCGAGGCGGGCGAAGGGCACACTGGTGACGACGATGCCAATGAACGCAGGCCACATCACGAACCCGGTAGCCCAGGGCGGCAATAAGGGGTTGCCCCAACCCACCACGACGAACGTGACGGCCCCCACCGCCGCTATTGGTAAGCCACAGGCGGCAGAGGTTCCCACCGCTTGTGTCATGGTGGCACCACAGCGTGAGAGCCAGGGCACGGTCATCGCACCACCGCCGATACCAAATAGCGCAGAAATGGCTCCCACCACGCCTCCCGCCACGGTCATGGCGACCTTGCCAGGGGCCAATGTGCCCGGTTTGGGCGTCAGCCCCATGAGCATTTTGGTGGCGAGCAGGAGCACGAACACGCCGAATAAGGTGCCTAGCACGGTGCCCGACAAATTACCGGCGATGAAAACGCCCGCAATGGCCCCCAACATCAACCCGGGTAGCAGCGCTAAAAACCACGCACGATGTACGCTGCCTTTACGAAAGTGGCCTAGCGCAGAGGACGCCCCCGTCACGACAATGGTGGCCAGCGAGGTGCCCACTGCTAGGTGCATGGTGATCTCGGGGGAAATGCCCTGTAAGCCGAAAGCAAAGACCAAGACGGGCACAATGATGATGCCCCCACCCACACCGAACAAACCGGCCATGGTGCCAGCCGCGGCACCTAGCAATAAGTAACTGGCCAAAATGGCTGCAAAGGTCATTCGTTGGGCTTCTCCAGGGCGTTAGGCAGCCATTTTTTGATCATGCCGTGCAGGGTATCGGGCTGATAAGGTTTGGCGAGGATATCGTCGAGCCCTGCGTTCGCACAGGTGTCTTTGCCCGCGTTATCGGCGTTGGCCGTCAGGGCGATCATGACGCTGCGCTTGAAGAAGTGCTGCGCTTCGTACTGTCGCCAGCGGCGGGTGGTTTCCAACCCATCCAGGGTGGGCATGAAGATATCCATGAACACCAAGTCATAGAAAGCCGACTGCTGACGCTCCAGTGCCTGCTCGCCGCTACTGACTCCCTCTACCTGAAGCCCTTGCGACTCCAGCATTTGCCGCGCCAGCATCAGGTTTACGGGGCCATCATCGACCACCAATACCCGCGGACTTTGCTCATCGGAAATGGGTAGGTCGTAGGTATTGGCCTCGTTCACGCTCTGTTGCACGAAATTCGCCAACAGCGAGCGAATATCCGCCAGCCGCTCGCGAACGTGGGTGACGTTCTGTCGACAGGCATCGGACGCCTCGTCGGTCAGCATGGTGCCCAGATGATCGAACAGGCTGTCGGCTTCACGCTGCATGAGTGTCAGGTAGCCAGACTTCAGACGCGACTCCTCTCGGGCGCGCTCTCTTCCCGCCATGAGGTGCTTTAGCTGCTTTTGCTGATGGTGTAAGTCTTCCAAGAGGGCCTGATCGGACTTGGGCTGCTCAGTGGCTTCCCCAGCCACATGGCCATTTTTCTCTAACGCGCTCACCAAGCTCGCCAATTGATCGTTGGCGCGAGTCAGCCGTTTGAGCGGGCGCTCGTGGCTCTCTTCGTTCAACAACAGCGGGGCATGGGGCATCATCCCCTGTTGAAGCGTATCGATATGGCGCTCCAGCTCGTTGAGACCTTGCACGAACAGCGCGTCTTTAAACTTGGCGCGCGCTTTGATTAACATTAAAAACGCGCCCACGTTGAGGCAGCTACCCAATAGCAGCGTCAGCGTGAGCCACAGCGTGGTGGTCCATGACGCTTGACCCGGTGACATCAGCCAAATCACGGCCCCCACCGTCACGCACAGCAACACCAATGCGGCTTGAACAAGAAGCAGGGGCCATAACACCGGCCAAATGACGGCATTCCAGAAGTGCTCTCGCTGATAGCGTTGCATCATTCTCGACTTCCTAGTTGGCAGAAGGCAGCATGCCCCTTACGTGTAGGTGGTTCACGTGGATGACCCGCGTTTCACTGCTAAGTGTACGTCGACACCGCACCCCTGTCATGCCACGCGCTCCCACCACTTCAACCAGGCGGCACGACGACTGCCGATCAAGGGCTATGTATGTGTTTAATGACCTTTCATTGGGCGCCCGGTAGCGCGACTCCGCTCCGCTTAGCAGGCAATCGCGATGAGTTTCATGCGCGCGCCACGGCTCCGCTAAGCGCTTGGCAGGACCTCCCTCTATGCGGAGGCCGCGATTTGGAGGCGGGGGGTACGTGGCTGGCAGCCAATCGGCGTGGCGTGATAGCAGCGCTCACCAACGTCCGCGACACGCGCTTGAAGACGCCCGACAGCGCTCCCAGCCGGGGCGAATTAGTTGCGGGCGTGCTCACCGCCGACGGTCCGGCAGAGTGGCTCAAGGCGCTGGCTGGTCACCATGCCGAGCGCTACGCAGGCTTCAATTTACTGGTCGCCACGACCCGCCACTGCTGGCACCTGCATCGAGGTTACGAGGGCGTATCGCTGTCGCAAGTTGCCCCTGGGGTTCATGGGCTTTCGAATGCTAGCTTGAACACGCCATGGCCCAAGCTCGAGGCCGTGCGGCAGGCACTTGCAGGGAACGAGGCGCGTCACTGGCGGCGTCACACCGGTCGCGCACTACACGATCCTGCCTTGGCCGAGCCAGCTCTCTTACCGGATACCGGCGTTGGGCTCGCACTCGAACACCAGCTGTCGGCGGCGTTCATCGTGGGCGAGCAGTATGGTACGCGCGCCACCACATGGCTGACGCTGAACGCCCTGGGCAATGCCACTCTCACCGAGCAGCGCTTTGGACCGCTCGGCCGCTTTCTGGGCGATACCACATTGACGGCCTTGAACGAACGAGCCGAGACCTAATCCCGAGGAGGCAACAGATGCGACAGCTGCCACTCATCCAGTCGTTTATTCAGATGCTCGTGGACTCGGGCAGGCGTATCTAGCTGCATGATCTCTTTCAGCAGCATTTGCGCATCCGTCAGGGAGACCCGACGAATTGCGGCACGCACTTTTGGCAGGCTGGGGGCGTTCATGGAGAGGCTGGTGAAGCCCATGGCCATCAAGAGCAGTGCACCCGCCGGGTCACCCGCTAGTTCACCACACAGCGATATGGGTTTGTCGAGCCGTTTGGCATCTTGGGCGAGTTCTTGCAGCGCCCCCAGCAGCGCCGGGTGAAGCGCATCGTACAAGCTGGAGACGCGTGGGTTGTTACGGTCGACCGCCAGCAGGTACTGCGTTAAATCGTTACTCCCCACCGAGAAGAAATCGACACGCTTGGCCAGCGCGTCCATCTGGTAGATGGTGGCCGGGACCTCGATCATCACGCCCACTTTGGGACGCTCGACGCTAATGCCCTCCTCGCCCAACTCCAAGATAGCTCGGTCGAGGAGACGAATGGCTTCATCCACTTCCTCGACGTTGGTGATCATGGGGAACAGGACATAGAGATTGCCCAAATCGTGCGAGGCTTTGAGCATGGCGCGTAGCTGCACCATCAGTACTTCGGGGTGATCCAGGGTCACCCGCATGCCCCGCCAGCCCAGAAACGGGTTGGCTTCCTCGATGGGAAAGTAGGGCAAGTCTTTGTCGCCACCGATATCCAGCGTACGCATCACGACCGGCAGAGGCGCAAAGCCCTCCAACTGCTCGCGGTACATACGCATTTGCTCTTTCTCACCGGGGAAGCGCTCGGTGATCATGAACGGCACTTCGGTGCGGTAGAGTCCTACTCCCCCAATCCGGCTCTTGAGCAGAGCAGAGGCGTCCACTGCCAAACCGGTGTTCACCATCAGCGGCATCTCATGGCCGTCGGGGGTTTCGCTGGGGAGGTCTTGCTCGTGCTCCAGTACTTCGCTGAGCACTTTCTCTTCGGCAATCAAGCTGGCGTAGCGGGTTTGCAGCTCGGCAGCGGGGCGAACGAACAAGCGCCCCCGATGCCCATCGAGCACCACGGGCGCGCCATTAAGACGCGGCAGCGGCAAATCGACCATGCCCAATACGGTGGGAATGCCCATGGCACGGGCCACGATCGCCACGTGAGACGTACTAGAGCCGCGAACTGAGACGAGGCCTTTGAGCTTGTCGCGAGGCACTTCCCCCAGCATGGCCACACTGATTTCATCACCGACCAGGATGGCATTATCCGGGTAGGTTTCCGGCGTGGAGGGCGTATCCTCCTGCAGGTGCGCCAGCACGCGACGGCCCAGGTCGCGGATATCTGCCGCCCGCTCGCGCAGGTAGTCGTCATCGACGCGCTCAAGGTACTGCACATGGCGGCGGACGACATCGGCGAGCGCCCCCGGCGCCCACTGCCCTTCACGAATACGCTTCTCTACCTCTTCGGAGAGCGCGGCTTCGCCCAGCATTTGCTGGTATACGTCAAACAGCGCCAGCTCTTGAGAAGAGATCCGGTTGACCAAGCGCTCCGCTGCCGCACGAATTTCATCGCGGGTTTTGCCGATGGCCTCTTTTAGGCGGGCAATTTCGTACTCTTGATCGCTGGGAATCAGGTCAGGAACGCTGTTAAGGTCGGCAGGCGGTGTGATCACCACGGCTTCGCCCATGGCCATACCGGGTGACGCCGCGACACCTTTGAACATGGCTTGCCCGCCGGGCAGCGCCGGGCGCGACAGGTTGCCCGTGGCTAACGCATGTGCCAGCACACCCGCCAGTTGGGCGGCCATGGTCACCAAAAAGGCTTCGTCTTCATCGTCGTAGCGACGCTTTTCCGCCTGCTGAACCACCAGCACGCCGAGCATGTGGCGCTGGTGGATGATGGGCACGCCTAGAAAGCTGGAGTAGCGCTCTTCACCGGTGGCTTCGAAGTAACGGAAATGGGAGTGCGATTGGGCATCTTCCAGGTTGAGCGGTTCGCTTCGCTTGGCAACCAGGCCCACCAAACCCTCGCCCAAAGGAAGTACCACACGCCCAACCGCTTGGGTACGCAAGCCGATGGTTTCCATGAGTACGAGCGACTCCAGCTCTTTATCGTAGAGATAAAAGGAGCACACATCGGTCTGCATGGCTTTGCGTATGCGGCGAACCATGGTCGACAGCGCGGCGTCGAGGTTTCGTGCGCCATTCACTTCTTGAATAACGCGTCGCAGCACCTCAAGCATGGACGTTTTACTATTCACTATTATCTGCCTCGCTGAGGGATTGTCCGGCTGGCTACCACTACACTTACCCTGCAGTGATACGCGCGTTATCCTTCGTCATCTTGTGCCAAGCGCTGCACGCGCGGAGAAAGCTCCCTGAGTGCGCGCCGATAAACCTCGCGTTTGAACGGCACTACTTGCCCAAGCGGGTACCAGTAGCTCACCCATCGCCAACCGTCGAATTCCGGCTTGGGCGTAGCCGTCATACAGATCCGGTTTTCTTGGCAACGAATTTTGAGTAAAAACCACTTCTGCTTCTGGCCGATACAGACCGGCCGTGAGTGGGTACGAATCATGCGTCGTGGCAGACGGTAGCGCAGCCAGCCCCGGGTGCAGGCGACAATATCAACATCGTCGGCGGTTAGGCCGATCTCTTCGTGAAGTTCACGAAAAAGCGCTTGTTGTGGAGTCTCGCTTGCTTTGATGCCTCCCTGGGGAAACTGCCACGCATTTTGCCCTACACGACGCGCCCAAAGCAGCTGCCCCTGGCTATTGGCAATGATGATGCCAACATTGGGGCGAAAGCCGTCAGCGTCGATCACGGACATCACCTTCATAAATTTTCAGTTGTCCCCATTTTTCCACAAGGGAGACAACCGTATCAATACAATATAGCGCTAAGTGGTTAAACCTAGGTGACTCTGCGATAATCCGGCGCTTTATGTCCCACGACCAACGTCCACTATTCACCACCAACCGTAACCAATAAGGGGAGCGCCGTGAGTCTGGCCATTTTCGATTTGGACAATACGCTGCTATCCATCGACAGCGACCATGCCTGGGGTGAGTTCTTGCTGGAACAGGGGGCGGTGGACCCCGTCGCGTACCGCGAAGCCAACGAACGTTTCATGGCCGATTACAATGCGGGCACGCTGGACATGGCGGCGTTTTTGGAAATGGCGCTCAAGCCGTTGGCCGATAACAGCCCCGAACAGCTAGCGGCGTGGCACCAGCAGTTCATGGCCAGCAAGATCGAGCCGCACATTCTACCCAAAGCCGAAGAGCTGCTGGCTCGGCACCGTACCAAAGGCGATACGCTGCTGATCATTACCGCCACCAACCGTTTCATCACCGGCCCCATCGCCGAGCGCCTGGGCGTAGATGATTTAATCGCCGTAGAACCCGAAATGATCGACGGCCGCTATACCGGACGTGTCGATGGCGTGCCCAGCTACCGAGAAGGCAAAGTCACTCGTTTACAAGCATGGCTGGAAGCCCAAGACCTCACGATGGACGGCGCTTGGTTCTACAGCGACTCCCACAACGACCTCCCGCTGTTGGAAAAAGTCGAACACCCCGTCGCCGTCGACCCCGACGACACCCTACGCCAAGTGGCTGAAGAGCGAAACTGGCGGATTATGAGCCTGCGGGATTAATTGATTAATGAGGCTAACAAAAAACCCCGCAAGACATCTTGCGGGGTTTTGCGTGACTAACCGCTTGTTAAAAGCGCTTAGCAGGCGCGTTTAGCCGAGCAGGTGCTCGACGGCAGCACGCTCTTCGCGCAGTTCTTTCTCGGTGGCTTGCATCTTCTCTTTGCTGAATGCATCCAGCTCGAAACCTTGTACGATTTCGTATTTGCCACCCTGGCAACGAACCGGGTAGGAGTAGATGATGCCTTCGGCGATGCCGTAGCTGCCGTCGGAAGGAATCGCCATGCTGACGATGCCGTCGCAACCCAGCGCCCAATCGCGCATGTGGTCGATGGCAGAAGACGCAGCAGAAGCGGCAGAGGACGCACCGCGCGCTTTGATGATGGCGGCACCGCGCTGTTGAACGGTCGGGATGAAGTCGTTTTCGTACCAGTCACGCTCGACCAGATCGAAAGCGGCTTTGCCGTCGACTTTGCACTGGGCCAGATCCGGGTACTGGGTGGCACTGTGGTTGCCCCAGATGATCATGTTTTCGACGTCAGTAACGTGCTTGCCAGTTTTCTGAGCCAGCTGCGTCAGCGCGCGGTTGTGGTCCAGACGCGTCATGGCAGTGAACTGGCCTGCGTCCAGGTCTGGCGCGTTGCAAGAAGCAATCAGCGCGTTGGTGTTGGCCGGGTTACCGACGACCAGCACTTTGACGTCACGGCTGGCGTGGTCGTTCAGCGCTTTGCCTTGTACAGAGAAGATCGCGGCGTTGGCTTCCAGCAGATCCTTACGCTCCATACCCGGGCCACGCGGACGCGCACCTACCAGCAGGGCGAAATCGGCATCTTTGAAGGCAACGTTCGGGTCGTCGGTGGCAACGATGTCTTGTACCAGCGGGAACGCACAGTCGTTGACTTCCATCACGACGCCGTTCAGCGCGTCCATCGCTTGAGGAATTTCGAGAAGCTGGAGAATGACGGGCTGATCCGGCCCCAGCATGTCGCCAGCGGCAATACGGAAAATAAGAGAGTAGCTGATCTGGCCGGCACCGCCGGTAATCGCAATACGTACTGGATCTTTCATCATTGCTCCTTGATGGTTCGCCTAATGGAGGTTCGCCTGGTAAAGAATAGCGCCACGATGTTATGCCCAGATGCTCAAAAACTCAATCAGACATGAGACGACTACCCATTTGCCCGCGGGCTTGGTACTCGCTGAAAACGGCCAGTTACGCTATGGTGTGACGGGCTGCGGCACCTTCCTTACCGCGCTCTTTATCTTTTGTCATCCTATTTGGAACCGTGACTTCCCATGCGACGAATTCCCCCCTCATACGCGCTGGCAAGCCTTCTGGTGCTGGCGTTAGTGGTATGGCTGGCCGTTGGCGATTTTCATCAGTTTCAATCGTCACCTCCTGAAAGTGCAGCAGAGGAAGCCGAGCCCCTCCCCCGCGTCGAGGTAAACACTCAGCAGAGCATGCCCTATATTCCCCAGCAGGTGCTGCAGGGCCAGCTGACCGCCGAGCGCGAAACGGTGCTGCGTGCCAATGTCGGGGGGTATGTAGCAGAGAAGCCGATTGAGCAAGGAGAAAGCGTGCGCCAGGGCGAAACGCTACTCGTGCTGGATAACGATGCCCTGCCCGAGCGCTTACAGCAGGCCAGAGACGAGCTAGCGCTGGCCGAAGCCGAGTACGCTGGCGCCCAGAACCTGCGCCGTCGCGAGCTAATTTCACAACCGGAACTGCTGCGCTTACAGAGTGCGCTCAGCGCCAGCGCGGCCCAAGTAGCTCAGCTCGAGAAGCAACTACAAGACACTCGCCCCACGGCCCCGTTCGAGGGCGTATTAGACCGCGTACAGGTGGAGCTTGGCGATCTGCTCCAGCCTGGCGAAGAGTGGGCGCGCTTGATTGATGACCGCCGCTTGACCGGCACCGCCTGGGTGTCTCAGCAGCAGGTAGGCGAATTGGCCGTTGGCTTGCCCGTGACGGCGCGCTTGCTCAACGGCGGCTCGCTCACCGGCGAAGTCAGCTATATCAGCAGCCGGGCAGAAGAAGCTACCCGCTCCTTCTATATCGAAGTAGCGCTCGATAACCCCGAGCGCCTGCGCCTGGCGGGCGGCAGCGCCGAGTTCACCATTACTTTGCCGCCTCGTCAGGTCCACACGCTCTCCCCGGCGCTGTTTAGCCTGGATGATCGGGGCCAGCTAGCCATCAAGCACTTGGATGACGAGGATCGTGTGGTGCAAACCGCCGTCGAGCTGGTGAGCGCCGACACCGAGCGCGCCTACGTCAGCGGACTCCCCAACCCGGTCACCCTCATTACGTTAGGGGCTGGTTTGGTGAACCCCGGCGACGCGGTAACGCCGGTGCCTGCCCAGGAAGGTGGACATGCGACAGCTGATTAATGCCGCCCTCACCCATACGCGTACTACGCTGCTGCTGCTGGTAGGGCTTCTGCTGGCGGGCACTGCTGCATGGCAGATGATTCCCAAGGAGGCGAACCCGGACGTGACGATTCCGATCATCTACGTCTCGCTCGCTCTAGAGGGCGTCAGCCCCGAAGATGGCGAGCGGCTGCTGGTTCGCCCCATGGAGCAAGAGCTTCGGGGTATCGAAGGGCTGCGTAAATTTACTGCGCAATCCAGCGAAGGGCATGGATCGGTAACGCTGGAGTTCGACCCCGGTTTTGACCCTGACACCGCGCTGGCCGATGTACGCGAGCGCGTGGATATTGCCCGCAGCAGCCTGCCTGATGAAGCAGAAGAACCCAGGGTGATGGAGGTGAATGTCTCCGAGTTTCCCGTTCTGAGCATCGGCCTCTCCGGCGACCTGGATACCCGCGAGCGTATGACCATCGCTCGGCGACTGAAAGAGGAAATCGAAGGCATCGCCGACGTGCTGGAAGTGGACATCGCCGGGGAGCGTGAGGACCTTTTAGAAATCGTCGTCGACCCACTGGTGCTAGAGAGCTACGGCGTCGATTTCGATACCCTCTTCAACCAAGTTTCCCGCAATAACCGTTTGGTGGCAGCCGGTAGCCTGGATACCGGCGCGGGGCGGCTGGCACTCAAAGTGCCCGGCATTATCGAGTCGCTGAACGATGTGATGAACATGCCTGTAAAGGTCGAGGGTGATCAAGTCGTCACCTTTGGCGACGTGGCTTGGATTCACCCTACCTACAAAGAGGCCGAAGGGTTCGCCCGCATTGATGGTCAGCCCGCCGTGGTGCTGGAAATTTCCAAACGTGCGGGGGCCAATATCATCGCCACCATCGAGGCAGTGCGCGCGACCTTTGCCCAAGCAGAGGACTTACTGCCCGAGCAGCTGCGCGTCACGACCATCTTGGACGAGTCCGTCACGGTCCAGAGCATGCTGTCTGAGCTGCTCAATAACGTGTTGACCGCCGTGGTGCTGGTACTGATCGTGGTGGTAGCGGTAATGGGCTGGCGGATGGCGCTGCTGGTGGGGCTGACGATTCCGGGGGCATTTCTCACCGGTATTCTGCTGGTGTGGGCGTTTGGTTTTACGCTCAATATCGTGGTGCTGTTTGCGCTGATTCTCGTGGCGGGCATGCTGGTGGATGGAGCCATCGTGGTCAGCGAGCTGGCGGACCGCTACCTGCACGAAGGCCAAGCGCCGCATCAAGCATGGCTCAACGCGGCCTCGCGCATGAGCTGGCCGGTGATTGCTTCCACGGCAACGACACTCGCCGTATTCATCCCGCTGCTGTTCTGGCCCGGCGTGGTAGGCCAATTCATGAAGTACCTACCCGCCACGGTGATTTTGTGTTTGCTGGCCTCGCTGGCCATGGCGCTGGTATTTCTGCCCACCCTTGGCCGCCTGTTCACCCGCACCTCGCAGGCGAGTGGCACCGGGCCGATAGATGAAAGTACAGCGCTTGGGCGTGGGTATCGTCGGATCTTGAGCCGCCTGCTTCAGCATCCTGCCTGGGTATTGCTGTTTGCGGTACTGCTGATTGCCCTGCTCTACACCGGCTATGCGCGCTTCAATCATGGCGTGGATTTCTTCCCTAACGTCGAGCCGGACAGCGCTCAGGTACTGGTGCGCGCCCGCGGTGATTTTTCGGCGGAGGAAACCGATGCCATTTTGCAGCGCGTGGAGCAGCGGCTGGGCGGACTGAGCGAAGTGGAAGCGCTCTATGCGCGCTCTTATGCCGTGCCCGATCAACAGATGGGCAGCGATGTGATTGGCATGCTGCAGTTTCAGTTCATCGACTGGCACCAGCGCCGCCCCGCGCGCACTATTCTGGCGGATATGGCCGAACGTACGCAGGATATCCCGGGTATTACCTTGGAGTTCCAAGAGCAGGAGATGGGCCCCGGCGGTGGCAAACCCATCGTGCTGGAGGTCAGTGCGACCGACCCAGAGGTTGCCGATGCGGGGGTCGACCAACTGACGGCCATGATGCGCCAACTGGGCGGTTTCACCGATATTCAGGATAACCGCAGCTTGCCGGGGGTCGAGTGGCAGGTGAACGTGGATCGTGAAGCCGCCGCCCGCATGGGAACCGACATCACCACGATTGGTAGCGCCGTGCAGCTACTCACGACCGGTCTGCAAGTAGCGTCTTACCGCCCGCCCTCGGTAAACGACGAGGTGGATATTCGGGTGCGACTGCCGGAGAACTGGCGCACGCTGAACCAGCTCGAGCGTTTGACGATTAATACCCCGCGCGGTCAGGTACCGATTTCACACTTTGTAGAGATCACCCCTGCGCCGAAAGTGGGCACGCTCAACCGTATCGATGGCCGCCGTGCCATTACGGTAGAGGCTGACTTAGCGCCAGGGTTCTTAGCCGATGAGCGGCTGCGCGCGCTATTAGACGCAGGCCAAGGTCAATTGCCCGACGGCTTGATGGTCAACGTCGCCGGTGAACAGGAGGATCAGCAGGAGTCGATGCAGTTTCTGGTCGGTGCCTTCTTGATTGCAATTGGCTTGATGGCGCTGATTCTGGTGACGCAGTTCAATAGCTACTACCAGGCAGCGCTGGTGCTCTCGGCGATTGTGTTTTCTACAGCCGGGGTGTTGATGGGGCTGCTCATTACCGGGCAGGCTTTTGGCATCGTCATGGTGGGTATGGGGGTCATCGCGCTGGCAGGCATCGTGGTGAACAACAATATCGTGCTGATCGATACCTATAACGAGCTACGCGCCGATGGCATGCCACCTGCGCAGGCGGCGTTGGAAGCGGGTTGCTTACGCCTGCGGCCCGTGTTGCTCACGGCCATTACCACGGTGCTAGGTTTGATGCCGATGGTATTAGGGGTGAACGTGAACCTCTTCGCCCCGGCGCTTGGGTTCAACGCCCCTTCCGCCCAGTGGTGGACACAGATGTCCAGCGCGATCGCTGGCGGCCTCACCTTTGCCACCGCCCTTACCCTGCTGCTCACTCCCTGCATGCTGGTGATTGGCGGGGCGTTGAGGCGTAACAAGTAAAGGCTGGGCGGTGAACCGTTGTGATTCAGGCAGCGACGTGCGCTGCCTGAGGAGGAGGTGTCAAGCGGGAGACTTGGCCTGCTGAGGGCTGTGGGCAGCGTGTAGCCGGGCGATGAGCTGGTCTTCCAATGCAAAGCGCTCGGTCAGCCCTTTGGCGAGGCGGTCGATCCAAGCGGGAAGCCGCGCCAGGTTCTGCTGGCAGCGCACCGGAGAGGCGAAATCCTCGTCGAACTCCAGCACCATGGCCGTGGACATCTCTAGCCGTTCGAGCAGTTTAGCGGCGATCTGGAGTGCGCTGTCGTCGTCGAACGCTTTGGCTTCTTCCGCTAGCTGCGGATACACCTCGAAGTGTCCGGCGCTGATGTAATCCATCAGCAGTTCGCTAAAGGTATCGATGCGCGCCTTGCTGACGGCCTCTAGCTCTACGTCGCAGGCATCTTTTAGCTCAATGAAGCTCACCAGCAGCGCACGGCGTTGGTCCAGCCAGCGGTCGATCAGGCTGTGCACGCCCCCCCAGCGCTCCAGGGCATTTTTGCAATCTTCGAGCATGGGGCTTTCTCCTTGCAGATAGCCGCCTTGAACAGGGCTAGACTCGCCTTTCCTTCTACCTCTGTCAATCGTGGCGGAGATGATTTCCTTGATACTGGATAGTGTGCCTTCGATAGTCAACGATTACGTCAGGCAGCCGCGACTAACTCGACCGCCTGACGCCTATCCTAGCGCTTAATGGCCAGCCATAGAATACGCAGTGGCACCAGCGCGAGCACTAAAAAGCCAATCAGCGTCCAGGCGGGCAACGAGAGGCCTAACAGCATGAAGTCGATCTCGGCGCACTCGCCTGACCCTGTCAGCACCATCGCCACGACCTCCTGCATGGGCAGAATGTCCATCATGTAATCGAGCCCCGGGCCGCAGCTCGGCACTTCATCGGCAGGCAGACTTTGTAGCCATACGTGGCGACCGGCAATGAACGCGCCAGTGCCCACGGCCGCAAGCCCTAATACGCCGTAGATGCCTTTGCCTACACCGCCTTTGGGGTTATGAATGGCCGCTACCGCCAACACCAACCCTGCCGCAATGACCGCAACACGCTGAAAGATACACAGCGGGCAAGGTTCCAAACCGACGATGTGTTCGAGGCTCAAGGCGACGGCCATCATCATTACGCAAAAGGCAACACCGGCGAGCGCTGCCGGACGAATGGCGGGTGTAATCATTGAGCGTCCTCGGAGGGGAGTGCAGACAGCGCCCGTGACTCACGCGCTTTGGCAAAATAGCTTTCAAGAAACGCGCTAAAGCTCTCTTGATCGGCCTCTTCGATATCCCGCTGCTGCTGATGCGAGGTATCGATCAACTGCGCCAACAGCGCTTCGCGTGAGCGCAGCATTGGCGTAGTTTTCAGCTTATCCGCTTGTGCCTGGGCCATCTCAAGCAGCGTGTCGCTAAGCGAGCCATTACCTTCCTGTAAACGCGCCAGCATCTTTCCTGACGGCGTTAGCGATGGGTCTTCGAGACGCGGTGCCAGGTCGTCGAGCGCAGCGGCATGAGGCGCACCCTCTTCGACCGCATCGAGCAATCGCGCCACTTCCCTCATTTCCGCAAAGATTTGCTCACTCCACTCAGGCAGCGTGACCGACTCACCATCCCGCATTAGGCGCAGGTCCGGGTCGCGCCCCCGCTCCACCACCAAACGGCGGTTATCGTCTAAACGATCACACTCTTCGTCGGAGATCCAAGGGCTGTCGCTGAGCAAACACCACATCAAGAACGTATCGACAAAGCGCATCTGGGTTTCGGTCACGCCCAGCGGGTCGAACGGGTTGAGATCCAGGCAGCGCACTTCGATGTACTCGACGCCCCGAGCTTCCAGCGCTTGGCTTGGCGTTTCGTTGTGCTTGGCGACGCGCTTGGGCCGAATGTCGCTGTAGTACTCGTTTTCGATTTGCAGGATATTGGCATTGAGCTGCTGCCACTCATCGCCGTTTCTAACGCCCAGCGCCTCGTAATCGGGCCAGGGCGTGGAGATGGCGTGACGCAGCGTATTGACGTAATTCGACAGCGAGTTGAAGCAAATTTTGAGCTGCGACTGCACCTTGTTTTGGTAGCCGAGATCCGACATGCGTAGCGTCGTGGCATAAGGCGCGTAGTAGGTGTCGTCACTCAGCGGCTGGAGCTTATCCGGCACTTGGCCATGGGGCAGGAAGCTCTTGTCGATGGCCGGAGAGGCACCAAACAAATAGAGCAACAGCCAGCTATGGCGGCGGAAGTGACGAATCATTCCGAAATAACGAGTCGAGCGGTAGTCGTTGAAGGGAATATTGGTGGCTTTTTCCATTTCCCGCAGGGCGTGCCACATATCCTCCGGCAACGATACGTTGTAATGCACGCCGGCGATGGCCTGCATGATACGCCCGTAGCGCACATCCAGTCCCTTGCGATAGACATGCTTCATGGTGCCCACGTTGGAGCTGCCGTAATCCGCAATGGGAACGCTATCGTTACCTGACAGCCTTGAGGGCATGCTACCCGGCCAAATCCACTCGTTTTCCAAGTGGTGATAGGTAAAGGTGTGCAGGTCGGATAAAAAGGCCAGCGCCTCTTTCGGCTCGGAGTACACCGGGGTGATGTACTCTAGTAGCGCCTCGGAGTAATCGGTGGTGATATGCGGGTGAGTCAGCTTCGACCCGAGCGCATGGGGATGCGCCGTTTGCGCAATATGGCCGTTGGCATCGACACGCAGCCCCTCTTTCTCTAGCCCGCGACGCAAGCGCCCTAAACGCCCTAGCCGTGCACTCGGCAGCAGCCGCTCTACCTGGGCGGTGAGCGAAGGTGGCACAGTGAGTGGTTCAGACAAGGTGAACACTCCTTGTTAGTAAGGCCTGCATCGAGCAGGCCTTGTTGACGTCAGCTGGCATTGCCATAACCATTACCCTGCTTTCTAATCGAGAATAGACAGCAGGATATGGCGGCAATGGTTAAATATTCAAGACACGCGACTATTTGCCCCGCTTGGCCTTGAGTAACGCAGCCCCCAGCGCGCCCATGGCGGCTGGGGCTTCATTGGCTTGACCTCCCTGACGCTGACCACCTTGGCGCTGGCTGCGAGCAGGTTTACGCGGCGCTGCCGAGGCCGTGGTGCCCGGCGCATCGGGCTGTTCCGGTTCGTCATCCAGGCGCATGGATAGCCCTACCCGTTTCCGCGGAATGTCCACGCTCATCACTTTGACCGTGACGATATCGCCCGCTTTGACGACGCTGCGCGGGTCATCGATGAAGCGGTCGGACAGCGCCGAGATATGCACCAAGCCATCTTGATGAACGCCAATATCCACAAACGCCCCGAAGTGGGTCACGTTGGTGACGGTGCCTTCCAGCACCATGCCCAGCTTGAGGTCTTTGAGGGTTTCGACGCCCTCACGGAATTCGGCAGCTTTGAATTCGGGGCGCGGGTCGCGACCGGGTTTGTCCAGCTCTTTGAGAATATCGCTCACCGTGGGCACACCAAAACGCTCGTCGGCGAAGTCGGCGGGCTTGAGCGCTTTCAGAGTGGCGCTGTCGCCAATCAGGCCTTTCACATCACGGCTATTCTGCTTGGCGATACGCTCCACCAGCGTATAGGCCTCCGGGTGAACGGCACTGGCATCCAGCGGGTTCTCGGCATTGCTAATGCGTAGAAAGCCTGCGCACTGCTCGAAGGTTTTCGGGCCTAGACGGCTCACTTCCAGCAGCTCTTTACGGCTCTTGAATGCCCCCTGCACGTTACGCTGGGCCACGATATTTTCGGCGATGGCGGCGCTTAGCCCTGCGACACGAGACAGCAGCGCGCTGGAGGCGGTGTTGAGATCCACGCCCACGGCGTTCACACAGTCTTCGATGACCGCTTCCAAGCTACGCGAGAGCTGCACTTGGGAAACATCGTGCTGATATTGGCCAACGCCGATGGATTTGGGTTCGATCTTCACCAGCTCGGCCAAGGGGTCTTGCAAACGCCGGGCAATCGAGACGGCACCGCGAATGGTCACGTCGAGATCCGGCAGTTCGCGCGCAGCGTACTCAGATGCCGAGTACACCGATGCGCCCGCCTCGGACACCATCACCTTGCTCAGCCGGTGGGCAGGCGCCAGCGCTTTTACCAGCTCACCCGCTAGTTTGTCGGTTTCTCGGCTGGCGGTGCCGTTACCCACGGCGATCAACTCAACGCCATGCTGCTTGACCAGCTTAGCGAGCACGTTGAGCGACTCGTCCCAACGGTTTTGCGGCGCATGGGGATAAATGGTGGCTTGGTCGACGAACTGGCCGGTGGCATCGATCACCGCTACTTTACAGCCGGTACGCAGGCCGGGGTCGAGTGCCAGAGTCACTTTCTGACCGGCAGGCGCTGCCAGGAGCAGGTCTTTGAGGTTGGCGGCAAACACGTCGATGGCAGTCTGTTCGGCCTGCTCACGCAGGCGGCCCAGCAGCTCGGTTTCCAGCGCAGTGTAAAGTTTCACACGCCAGGTCCAGCGCACCACTTCGCTCAGCCACTTATCCGCCGCGCGCCCCTCATCGCTAATGCCCACCTGCTTGGCAATCGCCACTTGCGCGGGATGAATCGGCGCGTCGTCTTCACTCGGCAAGCGGATCGCCAAGCTCAGGATACCTTCGTTGCGACCACGGAACATGGCCAGCGCCCGGTGCGAGGGCACTTTCGCCAGCTTTTCATCGTGCTCGAAGTAGTCGGAGAACTTCGCGCCGTCCTGCTGTTTGCCCTCCAGCACACGGGCACTAAGTTCGCCCTCTTGCCATAGCCGCTCGCGCAGTTGACCAATCAGCTCGGGGTCTTCTGCAAAGCGCTCCATCAGAATCTGCTTGGCACCATCCAGCGCCGCTTTGGCATCGTCAATGGCGGGGATATCCCCTTCGGCTTCCCGCAGGTAGTGGGCGGCTTCGCTTTCGGGCTCAAGCGTTGGATTTGCCAGCAGTGCATCCGCCAGCGGCTCCAGCCCCGCTTCACGGGCAATTTGCGCTTTGGTGCGGCGCTTTTTCTTGAAGGGGAGGTATAAATCTTCCAAACGCTGCTTGGTATCGGCGGCTTGAATGGTCGCTTTGAGGGTCGAATCCAGTTTGCCCTGTTCATCGATGGCGGCTAGCACCGCCTCACGACGCTCTTCCAGCTCGCGCAGGTAGCGCAGGCGTTCGTCCAACTGGCGAAGCTGCGTATCATCCAGCGCGCCGGTGACTTCTTTACGGTAACGGGCAATAAAAGGCACGGTAGCGCCCCCATCCAGAAGCTCTACCGTAGCGGCGACCTGTTCAGGCCGGACGCTTAGCTCTTCAGCCAAGCGTGCAGTAATGCGTTGTTTGACATCCATAACGTGCAACTAACTCATGCAGCATTCGAGGTGCCGACAAGGTACCACAAACCACCTGGGGTGGCATGGCTTGGGTCGCATGGACTGAGTGGCCGACACCCCATACCGCTAGGCGGGCACGAAACGCAGCGCTACGCCGTTGTTGCACCAGCGCAGGCCGGTAGGCTCGGGACCATCTTCGAAGACGTGGCCTTGGTGCCCACCGCAGCGTGCGCAGTGGTACTCGGTGCGCGGCCAAACCAGTTTGAAATCCAGCTTGGTCAGCAAGTGACCTTCGACATGTTCGAAGAAACTCGGCCAACCCGTGCCCGAGTCGTACTTCATAGCACTGGTGAACAGCAGCAAATCACAGCCTGCACAACGGTACTCGCCCTCACCGTACTGTTTATCCAAAGGGCTCGAGAACGCCGCTTCGGTGCCCTCTTCACGCAGTACGTAAAAGGCGTCGTCCGAGAGGCGCTCCCGCCACGCCTCTTCACTCAGTTCCAGTTTTTCCAACCCAGGCGCGGCTTCGAGATCGAGACGAGGAAAACCGAACGAGACCCCTGGCAGCACACCGGCTAAACCGGTCAACCCTGCCAAGCCTAAAAAGTGGCGACGTTTCATTGGCGTGACTCCCATCGACAACGGTCGAATAGCAAAGAGAAACAAGCAGATATGAAAAAGGGACAGTGCCGTGGCACCGTCCCTTTCTGACTACTTAGTTGTCCGTACGTTCGACAACTTACAGCGAGGCGTAAAAAATTACGTCAACTGCGGGCCCGCTTGAATGATCGCTTCGTTAACGCCCTCAAATTTCTTGAAGTTATCGACGAATTTCGTGGCCAGCTCTTGCAAGTGGCGGTCATAGGCGTCGCGGTCTGCCCAGGTCTCGCGAGGGTCGAGCAGGCTGGAATCGACACCCGGTACGGCGACTGGCACATCCAAGTTCAGGCCATCGATGTGCTTGGTGTCCACATCACGAAGAATGCCCGACTGGATGGCGCTAATGATCGCGCGGGTGGTTGGAATGGAGAAACGCGAGCCGCCTTCACCGTACGCACCGCCGGTCCAGCCAGTATTGACCAAGTAAACCTGAGCGTCTTTTTTCTCGACGCGCTTGATGAGCAGGTCCGCGTACTCACGGGCCGGGCGCGGGAAGAATGGTGCCCCGAAGCAGGTGGAGAACGTCGCCGCCAAGCCTTCGGACGAGCCCATTTCGGTGGAACCGACTTTGGCCGTGTAACCTGACAGGAAGTGGTAAGCCGCTGCTTCTTTGGACAGCACGGAAACCGGCGGCAGCACACCGGACATATCGCAGGTCAGGAAGACGATGGCGTTCGGCTCGCCTGCCAGATTTTCCGCGACCCGCTTTTCGACGTGCTCCAGCGGGTAAGCCGCGCGGGAGTTCTGAGTCAGGCTGTCGTCGGCGTAATCCGGCTCGCGGCGGTCGTCGAGTACGACGTTTTCCAGCACGGTGCCGAACTTGATCGCGTTCCAGATGACCGGCTCGTTCTTCTCAGACAAGTCGATGCACTTGGCGTAGCAGCCGCCTTCCATGTTGAAGACGATACCGTCGCCCCAGGCGTGTTCGTCATCACCAATCAAGAAGCGCGCCTGGTCGGCAGACAGCGTGGTTTTACCGGTGCCAGAGAGACCGAAGAACAAGCAGGTCTCACCATCTTCGCCCACGTTGGCCGAGCAGTGCATCGGCAGCACGTCGGAAGCGGGCAGCAGGAAGTTTTGAACGGAGAACATGGCTTTCTTCATTTCGCCTGCGTAGCGCATACCAGCGATCAGCACTTTACGCTCGGCGAAATTGATGATGACGCAGCCATCGGAATTGGTGCCGTCGCGGTTCGGGTCACACTCGAAGCCAGCGGCGTTAAGAATCGTCCACTCCTCTTTGGCCGCCTGGTTGTAGGCCTGCGGGCGGACGAACATGGTGCGACCAAACAGGTTCTGCCAGGCGGTTTCCGTGGTCACGCGTACCGGCAGGTAGTGAGTGGCATCGCTGCCGACATGCAGTTCAGAGACGAAATGCTCGACGCCGCCCAGGTGCTCTTCCACGCGCGCCCACAGGGCTGAAAACTTTTCCGCGTCGAAGGGGCGGTTGACGCTACCCCAGTCGATGCTGTCGCGGGTCGTGGGTTCATCGACAATATAACGATCTTTCGGCGAACGCCCAGTGCGCAGGCCGGTGTTTACTACCAGAGCACCATTGGCGGACAGGCGGCCTTCACCACGGGCCACGGCGCGCTCGATCAGTTCGGCGCTGCTGAGATTGACGTGGGCTTGGGGAGCGGCTTGAGTCGTGGTCATGTCGATTCCTGGGTCTCTATGTTTACCGGGCGTCGCCGACGCCTTGAGAAATCATCCTAGCCGCTGGCATGGCGGTCACAGCCGGCTAGGTGCGCTGAAGTCCGGCGCATTATGGCAAAAAGAAAACCCCCGGGAAACGGGGGCTTTGACCAAATATCTTGTAGTTAAACTACTACAATGACACTACATTTTGTGTTGCAGCGCAGTATGTTTTCAAACACTCGTTTGCCATTCGGCCGCTAGGCGGGGCGACATGGGGGATGCAGCCCAGGGGCCAAACAGCCTGCGTGCTAAGGGCCGACTACACAATTAGTGAATCACCGGCGGCGGCGCGCCCGGGTCTTCCAATAAAATTTCAATATCGGCGGCGGTGTAGTGATATTTCGTGTGACAAAAGTGGCATTGCGTATCAATAGCCCCTTGTTCGCGCAGAATATCGCGGAGTTCCTCTTTGCCCAGCGTGTAAAGGGCGTGGCTCATACGCTCCCGAGAGCAGGTGCAGCCAAAACGCAGTGCTTTCGGTTCGAAGACCCGCACGGTCTCTTCATGGTAGAGACGATAGAGCACTTCTCGCTGCTCCAACCCCAACAGTTCCTCGGGCTTGATGGTATCCGCCAGATGTACGCTACGCTCCCAGGCATCGACATCCTGGTTCTGCGAGGCATCCGGCAATCGCTGAAGCAGCAAACCGCCAGCTCGCTCGCCATCGGCCGCCAGCCATAACCGAGTCGGCAACTGCTCAGATTGGCCGAAATAGGCTTCCAAACACCCGCCCAGAGTATCGTGGTCCAGCGCGACGATCCCTTGGTAGCGGTGCCCTTCGCGCGGGTCGAGGGTAATCACGATTTGGCCCTCGCCTACCAGCTCGCGGAAGCTGGCGTGCTCGCTGGGCAACGCGGCGTCTTCGGCAATACGGGCAATGGCTCGCAGCTCGCCACCAGGGTTGGATTCGGCCATGAGCAGGGCGAGCGCCCCTTGGCCGCGGACCTCGATGCTCAGCGTGCCATCGAGCTTTACGGTATCGGTCAGTAACGCCACCGCCGCCAGCAGCTCACCTAGCAGCTGGTTGACCGCAGGTGGGTAGGCGTGGCGGTCGAGCACTTCATGGTAAGCGGTGCCGAGCGTGACGATTTCGCCCCGCACGTTGGTTTGGTCGAACAGAAAACGTTGGATTTGATCGGACATAACGAGACCATAAGAAGAAGGAGTCATGGGAGAGCGTAGGGGTAAGCGACGGCTTACTCCCCTTGCTGACGCTGAAAACGCTGGATATCGCGCCGCTGCTTTTTATCGGGACGCTTGAGAGGATGCTGCATGGCTTCATTGGTCAAACGGCGCGCCTCGGCTTCTTTGGCACGGCGTTTCGCGCTCTCTTCGGTTTCTGCATAGAGCTTACGTGCTTCTGGGGCGCCACGACGCTGATCCGAAAGCGCAGTGACCTCCACCTCGAAAATATCCCAGCCTTGAGGTACACGAATCAGGGCTCCCAGCTCAACGTTCTTGCTGGTTTTGACACGGGCACCGTCGTAGTGGACCTTTCCGCCCTCAATGGCTTTTTTGGCTAGGGCACGGGTTTTGAAAAACCGCGCTGCCCACAGCCACTTATCCAAGCGAACGCTGTCACTCATACGCTCTCCTCAGCTAGGTGAGTGCTGCCCCGGCAGGTCAGCGGGCAGCAGTTGGGCAAATCGGTCAAGGGCAATGAATTCCTGTAGCTCTTTTTCAGGGCGCTGGCTATCGGGCTGCTTGATACCCAGCAGATGTCGGATGCCAAACTCGCGGGCGCTCTCCAACACGCGGGGGTTATCATCGATGAAGAGCGTGCGGGCAGGGTCGAACGGCTCGCGTTCTTGAAGTGCAAACCAGAAGGCTTGCTCCTCTTTGGCCGCGCCCACGTCTTCTGATGAGATGATGGCGTCTAGGTAGTTTTCCAACCCCGTGAGCGGGAGTTTTAATGCGAGGCTTGCGCGGTCGGCATTCGTAGCAAGCACCACTCTGGGGTGAGCTTGCTTGAGCCATGTGAGGAAATCCAAAGCATCGCTGCGTAGCCCAATCAAGTGCTGCACTTCGCGCTTGAGGGCAACGATATCCACGTTCAGCTCGCGGCTCCAGTAGGCGAGGCTGTACCAGTTCAGCGTGCCCTGCTCACCCATGATGCGTGCTTTGAGTGCATCCTGACTGGCTTGGTCGAGCTGATGCAGCTCTACGTAGCGACGTGGCAGATGTTCGAGCCAAAAGTGGCTGTCGAAGTGAAGGTCTAGCAGCGTGCCGTCCATGTCGAGCAGGACGGTATCGATCTCGCGCCAATCAATCATTGCCGCTCCAGTCTGAAAGAGTAAGCGTGCTATTGTAGCGTAACCCGTTTTTTGCAGCCACGGAGGCAGAATGTCACGCGACGATACAGCCAACGACCATACGCCGAGCGGCTATCCACGCAAGCCGCAAATACTGGGGCGACAGCGCGTTGCCCAAAGCCGCCTGTTCCAAATCGAGTCGTTGGATTTACGTTTCTCCAACGGCGAGGAGCGACAGTTCGAGCGACTCACGGGCGCTGACCGCGGCGCGGTGATGATTATTGCCATGCCCGACCCGGACCATGTACTGCTCATTCGGGAGTATGCTGCGGGGTTCGAAGATTATGTGCTGACGCTTCCCAAAGGTTTGGTCGACCCCGGCGAAGACATAATCACCGCCGCCAATCGCGAGCTGATGGAGGAGTGCGGCTTCGGTGCACACCGCATTGAGCCGTTGGTGGAGCTGTCACTAGCACCCAACTATATGCGCCACCGCATGCAGGTGTTAATGGCAACGGACCTCTACCCCAAGCGCTTACCGGGTGACGAGCCAGAGCCGCTGATTGTGGAGACCCATGCCATCGAAGAGCTGCCTGCCCTACTCATGCGCGAGGACTTCCACGAAGCGCGCGCCATCGCGGCGCTCTATATTGCGCGGGATAAGTTGCGCGAAGAGCGGCGCAGTAGCAACATGGATTTGCTGTAACTGTTTGGCTCCACAGTCAGAACGCGCTAGGCGTTCTGGCTGCGGTGCATTACAGATGATGCTTGAGCGAGATCCAGCGACGCTGGCGGTGGCTATCTAGGCCAGCTTCCAGCAGGGCCATGCTACGCAGGGCGTCATCGATATCCACGGGCAGCGGCGCTTTATCACGAATCGCCGCACTCACGCCTTGGTAATACGCTAGGTAATCACCCGGTAGCGTGGGGTGCTCGTGACGGACGAGCGGTGCGTCTTCGCCGTCTCCCTCGCGCAGGGTAAGCGTTCCAGGGCTATCCTCTCCCCAGGATGGGGACGGCACCTCTCCGGCTTTCAAGCGATCTTCCTGCGGATCTAGGCCATATTTGATATAGCTACCTTTCGTGCCGTGGAGACGGTAACGCGGCGTCGGCTCGGCAACCAGCGTGCCCGCACTCAAACTGACGCGTCGACCGTCGTACTCTAGCAGGGCGAGAAAGTCATCATCGGCTTTGGCGCCATCACGCCGTACGCCCAGCTCTAGGAATATGGCATGGGGCAGACCGAACAGTTCGCACGCTTGATCCAGCAGGTGAGGCCCCAAGTCGTACCAGATCCCGCCCCCTGGCGTGGCCTTTTCTCGCCAGCGATCCCGTACTTCTGGGCGGAAACGGTCAAAGCGCGATTCGAATCCCGTTATCCGCCCCAGCGTCCCTGCTTCCAAGAGCGCTTTCAGTGTCAGGAAATCGCTATCCCAACGGCGGTTATGAAAGACCGATATCAGCCGCTCTTTATCAACCGCCAGGGCTTTAAGCTGTTTGGCCTCGGAGAGCGTAACGGTAAACGGCTTATCGACCACCACGTGTTTCCCTGCCGTGAGGGCCGCTTTGGCCAACGGGAAGTGTGTGTCGTTCGGCGTGGGAATGACGATGAGATCGATATCCGGTCGCTTACATAGCGCCAGCGCTTGGCTTTCTACCTCGACATTGGGCAGATCCGCTTTCACCTTGGCCGCATCGCTCGACGAGACGGCCACTAAATCCAGCCCTTCGGTCGCTTGAATCAAAGGGGCGTGAAACGTCTTGCTCGCAAACCCATAGCCAACGAGGCCAACGTTGATGATCGCCTTCATTACAATCCTTAGTCGATGTGACGGTTCAGGTTGGCAAAAAAACAGCCCGCACGAGACGGGCTGTGATGTCGCTTAATCCAGCTTGGAGAGGTCGCGTACCGCGCCTTTGTCAGCGGAGGTAGCGAGTAGCGCATAGGCCTTGAGCGCTGGAGTGACCTTACGCGGGCGCTGCTCGACTGGTTTCCAGGCGTCTTTGCCTTTGGCGTCCATCGCTTCACGGCGTTTGGCCAGCTCGGCGTCGCTCAGCTGCACGTTGATCGAGCGGTTGGGAATGTCGATCAGGATGGTATCCCCTTGCTCGACCAAACCAATGGCGCCCCCTGCTGCCGCTTCCGGAGAGACATGACCGATCGACAGGCCCGAGGTACCGCCAGAGAAACGGCCATCGGTGAGCAATGCACAAGCCTTGCCCAGCCCTTTCGATTTCAGATACGAGGTCGGATACAGCATCTCCTGCATACCGGGGCCACCTTTGGGGCCTTCGTAGCGGATGACGACCACATCGCCCTCTTTCACTTTGCCTTCCAATACGTTGGCCACCGCTTGGTCTTGAGACTCCACCACGTGGGCTTTGCCTTCAAACACTAGAATGGAGTCATCGACGCCGGCGGTTTTCACCACGCAGCCATCCAGCGCGATGTTGCCGTACAGCACGGCCAAACCGCCCTCGCGGGAGAACGCATGTTCCAAATCACGGATACAGCCGGTGGCGCGGTCGCCATCCAGGCTTGGCCAGCGGGCGCTTTGAGAGAAAGCGGTTTGTGTCGGAACACCGCCCGGGCCTGCTTTGAAGAACTCCACCACGTCAGGGCTTGGCGAGCGCATGATGTCCCACTCGTCCAACGCCGCTTTTAGGCTGTCGCCGTAGACGGTCGGCACCGAGGTATCGAGCACGCCTGCCCGGTCCAGCTCACCGAGAATGGCCATGATCCCACCGGCACGGTGGACGTCCTCGATGTGGTACTTCTGGGTATTGGGGGCCACCTTGCACAGCTGCGGCACTTCCCGAGAGAGACGGTCGATATCCGCCATGGTGAAGTCAACTTCCGCTTCTTGGGCGGCGGCCAGCAGGTGAAGAATGGTGTTGGTCGAGCCGCCCATGGCGATATCCAGCGTCATGGCGTTCTTGAAGGCGGCTTTGCTACCAATCGCGCGGGGGAGCAGGTGCGCCTCTTCGCCCTCGTAATAGCGTTTGGCCAGCTCGACGATGCGATGACCTGCGGTCTCGAACAGACGGCGACGATCGGCGTGGGTCGCCAGGACGGTGCCGTTACCCGGCAAGGCCAACCCCAATGCTTCGGTGAGACAGTTCATGGAGTTGGCGGTGAACATACCCGAGCAGCTTCCGCAGGTAGGGCACGCACTGCGCTCGACTTCGGCCAGGGTTTCGTCATCGACACTGTCATCGGCCGCCATGACCATGGCATCGACGAGGTCGAGGCCGTGATCCAGGAGTTTGGTCTTACCGGCTTCCATCGGGCCGCCGGAGACGAAAATGACCGGAATATTGAGGCGCATCGCGGCCATCAGCATGCCAGGGGTGATCTTGTCGCAGTTGGAGATACACACCAGCGCATCGGCACAGTGGGCGTTGCACATGTACTCGACGCTATCGGCAATGATGTCGCGACTCGGCAGCGAATAGAGCATACCGTCGTGGCCCATGGCGATCCCATCGTCCACGGCGATGGTGCTGAACTCCTTGGCAACGCCACCCGCTTTTTCGATTTCACGCGCCACCAGTTGGCCCATGTCTTTTAGGTGAACATGGCCCGGGACGAACTGGGTAAACGAGTTGGCGACCGCAATGATCGGTTTATGAAAGTCGTCGTCTTTCATACCGGTGGCACGCCAAAGGGCACGAGCGCCAGCCATATTGCGGCCAGCGGTGGTGGTACGGGAGCGGTACTCGGGCATGGTGTCCTCTACATCTTTATCGTGGCCTGCCGCATACGTGGCGGCAGGCAATTGAATCCAGCGGCCTTAGATTGTGGCATGAGCGCACCGCAGAGACTAGATGTAGAGGGCAACCAAACGCGTGTGATGCCCATGGACGGTTAAAAGGTCTCCCATTCCTCTTCGGCGGGGGCGGTTTCAGGCCGGTTGAGCGCCGGACGGGATGGCGCTTCTGCCTGCGCCTCGTCTTGGCGCTGCGACGGCAGGCTGGAAGTAGGGGCATCACGCCGAGACAGTCGCATCCGCGCGGCTTCGCTGCTCTCCTCCTCTGCGCCTTCTAAACGGAAGGCGGCAATCACGTTCGCTAGATCGAGCGCTTCGTTGGTCAACCGCTGGGCGGCGCCGGAGATCGATTGTACTTTGCTCGCGTTCTGCTGGGTGACATGATCCATCTCAGAGACCGCCGTATTGATCTGGGCGATACCGCTGCTCTGCTCGTCCGAGGCGGTGCTGATCTCTTCCATGATATCGCTGACACGCATCACTTGGTTGACGACCTGGTCGATGGCCCGTTCGGCCTCTTTGACGGCATCCGCGCCACCGGCAATCTCTTGAGAGGAGGTATCGATCAACCGACGAATCTCACCCGCCGCATCGGCACTGCGCCCGGCCAAGTTGCGTACCTCGTTGGCGACCACGGCAAAGCCGCGCCCCTGCTCCCCTGCCCTGGCGGCTTCGACCGACGCGTTCAAGGCCAGAATATTGGTCTGGAAGGCGATGCCATCGATGACGGTGATGATGTCGTTCATTTTGTCGGCACTGGCCGCGATGCGCTCCATTCGCTCCACCAGCGCCTGCATGCGCTCCCCCGTTTCACGGCTGGTGGTGGCATTTTGCATGGCCAGTTGATTGGCCTGGCGTGCGTTCTCGGTGTTCTGCTGCACCGTGGCCGTCATTTGATCCATGCTGGACGCCGTTTGTTGCAGCGAAGAGGCCTGCTGCTCGGTGCGCGACGCCAACTCCTCGTTTTGCTGCTGGATATGCTCCGAGGCAGGCGTGACGATCTCCACTTTGTTACCGACTTCGGTAATCAAGCCAGAGAGACTGGCGCGCATGGTTTCCAGGGAAGCCAGCAGCTCCCCCAACTCATCGTCGCGTTTGAGAGTGACACGGTTGGCCAAATTGCCCGCCGCAATTTGAAACGTCACACGGCGCGCCTCGTTGAGAGAGCGGATCAGTGAACGCAGCACGGCCACGCTGAGCCCCACCATCATCAAAATACCGAACAGGAGAACGCCCAACTGGCCCCACAGTAACCACTGCTGCTGACGCTCGGCATTGGCCATGAGCGTTTGCGCTGCGCTACGCTCGTTATCGACCAGTAGATTGATGGTGGCGCTGATGCTATCGGAGGTCGGCTTCACGACATCATTGAACGCCTCGAACGCGGCGAACCCATTGCCATCGCGTATCGCGGTGAACGCCGTATCAGCGCCGCTCAAGAACGTCGCCAAATGCGCCGTTAGCCCCTGCTGAACGCCGCTGGCTTCCGTGCGCTGGGCAGTGAACGCTTGCCATGTTTGGTTGATGTCCCCCTGGAGTGCGCTCAACTGCTCTTCGAGCAGATCCAGGTCGGCCCGGCGCGGATTGCGCACGGCGGGTTCTAGCGCCTGCAAAAGCTGCCCGGTGCCCTGCTCGATTTGTTGGAGGTCGGCGACGCCTTCGAGGCCCGTTTGATTCAGCGTGCGTAACCGGTCAGCGGAGCTGGTGATCCCGTAGACGCCTGCCGCCCCTGCGACGGCCAGCAGCGCAATGGCGACAATGACCATTCCCATCAGCTTGGCCTTCATACTGCTGAAACTAAAGCGCTGCACCCAACCACGCACGCCGGTGCGTCGTAATGCACCATAATGGAGCTTGAACCGTCGGCTTCGCCCCTGTTGCATGGCGCTATACGCCTTGGCGGCACGAGCGATGGCTTTTTGCCCGGCTTTACGACGAATTGCCGTGTAACCTGCCACTCGGTTGCCGTCGAGCAGCGGCGCTACCGTGGTATGCACCCAATACGTATCGCCATTCTTACAGCGGTTTTTGACGACCCCTTGCCACGTTCTACCTTTTTCGATGGTGGCCCACATATTGCTGAAGACCAACGCGGGCATGTCTGGATCACGAAAGATGCTGTGGGGTTCGCCCATCAGCGCCGTCTGTGAGTAACCACTGACATCGATGAATGTCTGGTTGACGTAGGTGATCTTTCCCTGCCGGTCAGAGCGTGAAATCAACACCTGATCGTCTGACAATTCGAATGCTGCCTGGCTGGATATGCTCATCAAGAACCCCACCTGTTATTTTTGAGAAAGGCCTGTTTTGCCTATGACCCAGCGACGTCCTTTTTACCAAGCCGTGACCTGACGTCGAGCCGCTTTCCGACCAACGCCTCACACCAAAAGATGCAGCAAAAAATATGCCACCCGGCGGGAGGCATATTCAAATGATCGATCATGCGATACATCAATGGTGATTAAACGCAGCGCTGCGCCTCACCTCATTCAAAACGCATCCCACTCCTCGTTCTCATTGTGAGCCGGCGTATGCGCACGCTGGCGAGCGCTCGATTCTTGCGTCGGCGCGTCACTCGGCAGGGCTGCTACGTTCTGCTTGACGGCTTTCTGAGCCCGCGCCAGCTTTTCACGGGCCGTACTGGTGCTCTCGGCCTGAGCGCCTTCGAGGCGGAAGGCATCGACGACGTTGGCAAGCTCGAAGGCTTCCAGCGCCAGGTTGTCTGCCGAGGCCGCGATCGACTGCACTTTGGTGGCGTTTTGCTGGGTCACCCCATCCATTTCGGCAATGGCGGCATTGATCTGGCCAATTCCGCTGCTCTGCTCGCTCGACGCAGTACTAATCGAGGCCATGAGATCGCTCACGCGGCTCACCTGCTCCACCACGTTTTCGATCGCGCGCTCGGCTTGCTCGACGGCGCTTCGACCGCCGCTCACCTCTTGGGTGGTGCTATCGATCATTTTGCGAATTTCTTGGGCGGCGTCGGCACTGCGGCTTGCCAACGTGCGTACCTCGCTGGCGACCACGGCAAAGCCTCGCCCATGCTCGCCCGCCCGGGCTGCTTCGACCGACGCATTGAGCGCCAGAATGTTGGTTTGGAAAGCAATACTGTCGATGACACCGATCATCTCGGTCATCTTCTCAGCGCTTTTGGCAATGCGCTGCATGCGCTCGACGAGCTGCTCCATCTGCTGGCGGGTATCCCGCGTGCTGGCGGCATTTTGCTGAGCCAATTCCGTGGCTTGGCGGGCATTGTCGTTGTTTTGCTGAACGGTCGATGTCATCTCCTCCATGCTCGACGCCGTTTGCTGCAACGAAGACGCCTGCTGCTCCGTCCGCGAGGCAAGCTCCTCGTTCTCAGCGGCAATTTGCTGAATCGCAGGAGTTACCACGGAAACACGGTTCTCCACGTCGCCGACGATGCTCGAAAGACTGAAGCGCATCGTATCCAGGGAGTAGAGCAGCTCTCCCAACTCGTCATTGCTCTGGCGGCGCTCTCGAGCCGCCAAATTACCCGCGGCGATTTGAAACGTCATGTAGCGCGCGCCCGCCAGACTGCGAAACACCGATTTCAAAATGAATACGCTGAGCGCCACTAGGACGCAGATACCAATGAGTAGGAGCACCGACTGAGCAAGAAACATCTGATGTCGGCCTTGACGCGCATCGTCCATCAAATCGGCGGCGCCCGCTCGCTCCTCATCCACTAGCTGACTGTTGAGCTCGCGGATACTGGCCGTGGCGGGCAGCACCTCGCTATTGAGCGCCTCGAACGCTGCGAAGCCGTTGGCTTGGTCGATCGCATCGACGGCCCCCGTCACGCCAGCGCGCCAAGCAGCGAAGGCCTCATCGAACCCCTGAAGCACCGTTTGCGACGCGCTACTGGTTTGGCGATACGTCTCCCATAGTGTTTGGGCACTTTGCGTGTTGGCCGCTAATTGCGTCGAGACGGCCTCCATATCCACACGACGCGGATTTCTGACCGCAGGTTCCAACTCCTCCACGGCCAACCCAATGTGGCGCTCGATGAGCTGCAGGTCAGCAACGGACTCTAGTCCGGCGCGATTGAGCGTTTCCAGGCGCTCGCCGGAAACGTTCAAACCGTACAGACCCAGCCCGCCCGACAGCCCTAACAGCACAACCGCCGCGATGACCATTCCCGTCAGCTTGGCTTTGAGGCTAGTAAATTGAAAGCGCGCCACAATGCCGCCCAAACCGCGACGCTTCAACGCCCCTTGGTGTAGCGCATAGCGGCGTGACTTGCCTTTTTCACGTATGTCGGCATAAACCTGTTCGGCCAGCGCGATACGCTTGGCCGACGCTTTACGGCGCAGCGAGGTATAGCCCACGATGCGGTCGCCATCTCGCAAGGGAGCAACCGTGGCGTTGACCCAATAGTAATCACCGTTTTTGCGTCGATTCTTGACCGTCCCCTGCCAAGTACCGCCCGCTTGAATGGTTTTCCAAAAATCGGCGTACGCCGCTTCGGGCATATCGGGGTGGCGGATCAGATTGTGCGGTGCGCCCAGCAGCTCATCCCGCGAGTAGCCGCTGACCTCCACGAAGGCAGCGTTGGCATAGGTCACGTTACCTTTCAAATCAGAACGTGAAATGAGTACGGTCTCTTCATCGAGCACGTATTCACGTTGAGTAACGGGCTGGTTATTGCGCATAGAAGCTCCCTGACGCTTTATTTTTAATAATTGATTTTGCACCATTATCACGAATTTCCGGGGAACTTAACCAGTAAACAGATGTAAAAAAGCGCCGCTCTCTTCAGAGCGGCGCTGGGGTGAACGAAAAGGCTTAGGGCGTCACACGCTATTTGAAGACCACGTTCGCCACGTCTTTATAGCGATTGGCGAAATGAACGGTCATGCCCTCTTTGAGGTAGTCGGGCAGCTCCTCGTAATCTCGACGGTTGGCCTCGGGGAGAATCACCTCGAAGATCTCGCTGCGCCGCGCAGCGATGACTTTCTCACGAATGCCTCCCACCGGTAGAACTTGCCCTGTCAGGGTCAGCTCACCGGTCATGGCCAGCGGACGATCGATGGCTTGGTGCTTCGCCAGCGATAGCAGCGCCGTCGTCATGGTCACCCCGGCGGAAGGGCCATCTTTGGGCGTAGCGCCTTCAGGCACGTGCAGGTGGACGAACGCGGAGTCGAAGAAGTCGGCATCCGCGCCATACTCGGCCAAATGGCCAAGGGTATAGCTATAGGCGATGTTGGCAGACTCCTTCATGACATCGCCCAGCTTGCCGGTCAGCTTGAAACCGCGATCCAACGAATGCACTTTTCCGGCTTCGATGGGGAGCGTGGCGCCACCCATGGAGGTCCAGGCCAGCCCGGTCACCACCCCTTCACCTTTGAGCACTTTCTCTTTACGGAAGAGCGGCGCACCGAGAAACTCTTCGAGGTTTTTCACCGAAATCTTGACGGTATCAACCTCCTCTTCGAGCAATTTCACTGCCGCTTTGCGTACGATACGGTGGAGCTGTTTTTCCAGTTGGCGAACACCGGCCTCGCGGGCATACCCATCGATGACCTGCTTTAACGCCGCGTCGCTGAGATTGATACGCTTCTTCGGCAGATTGTCGCGTTTGAGCAGCTTCGGCCAGAGGTGATGCTTGGCGATTTGCAGCTTCTCTTCAGCGATATAGCCTGAGAGACGAATCTGCTCCATGCGGTCCAAGAGCGGGCCGGGAATGCTATCCAGTGTGTTGGCGGTACATACGAAGAGCACCTTGGAGAGATCCATGCGCACGTCGAGGTAGTGATCCAGAAAATCGACGTTCTGCTCAGGATCGAGGACTTCGAGCAGTGCCGACGCAGGGTCGCCCTGGAAGGATTGCCCCAGCTTATCGATCTCATCGAGCATGATGACCGGGTTCTCGACCTCCACCTCTTTGAAGGCCTGGACCAGCTTACCGGGCATTGCCCCCACGTAGGTGCGACGATGGCCTTTGATCTCGGCCTCGTCTCGCATGCCCCCCACGGAAAAGCGGTAGAACTCACGGCCCAGCGCCTCGGCGATGGAGCGCCCAATAGAGGTTTTACCCACCCCTGGCGGGCCTACCAACAGCACGATGGAACCGCCTACATCGCCTTTGAAGGTACCTTCGGCCAGAAACTCGATGATGCGCTCTTTGACATCTTTTAAACCGTCGTGGTCGCGGTCGAGGACTTGCCGGGCATGGGCAAGATCCAACTTATCCTGGCTGGTGACGCCCCAAGGCAGCGAGGTCAGCCAGTCGAGGTAGTTACGCGTGGTGCCGTATTCCGGGGAGCCGGTTTCCAACACGCTGAGCTTATTCAACTCGTCATCGATGCGCGCCTGCACCCGCTCGGGCACCACCAGCGATTCCAGGCGGTTTCTAAACGTATCGACGTCGTTTTCACGATCATCTTTGGAGATACCCAGTTCGCGCTGAATGACCTTGAGCTGTTCGCGTAGGAAGAATTCCCGCTGACGCTCCTGCATCTGCGCGTTGACCTGCTCGCTGATTTCGCTTTGGAGTTGGGCGACATCGATCTCTTTGCGCAGCAGCGGCAGCACTTTGTGCATACGTTCAGCAACAGGCAGCGTGGCCAGCACATCCTGCAGCTCCGGGCCTTTGGCCGACGTGATGGCCGCCGCGAAATCGGTCAGTGGGCCGGGCTGATGCGGACTGAAACGGTTTAGGTAGTGCTTCAGCTCTTCCCCATACAGCGGGTTGATCGGCAGCAGTTCTTTGATGCCGTTGATGATCGCCATGGCATAGGCACGGGTCTCTTCGTCTTCGGCATTGACCGGCTCTTTGGGGTAGGTCACTTCGACCAAATACGGCGGCTCTTTGGAGAGCCAGCGCTGAATTTTGAAGCGCTGAAGCCCCTGAGCGATGAACTGAATCTGCTGATCTTCGCTCTTGAGTTTATGAACCTTGACCGCTGTACCGATCTCGGGAAAGCCCTCATGGTCCAGCGATTCGACGCCCTGCTCGCCCACGAAGGCCACGCCAATCGTGTGGTGCGGCGTATTGCCAACGCGACGCATGGTCTCTTCCCAGCGTTCGCGGTTGATCACCAGCGGCTGCACCTGGGCAGGGAAAAAGGGGCGATTATGGATCGGTAGGAGATAAATGCGCTCGGGCAGCATGTCGCTGGCGGGTACTAACGAGCTTACCCGTTCGCCGTCCGAACGGTAGTCATCGCTGTGCGCACTCTCTGCGTGAGCATCCTGTCCCTGGGAATCTGGAGACTCAGCATCGGTGAGCCAGTCGTGGTGTTCGTGATCGCGGTCGTAATCCTGGTCGCTCATGCGCCCTCCCATCAACAGTGACCCGCGGCTTTCGCCGCTTAGCATGCTTCAAGGAATGTGGGCACAGAGTGAAAACTTCAACCCTAAAGACGATTTACCTAGCCGCCTACTGACCTCTATCAGGAGCACTCACGGCTGCCATAGCGGCGGCATCGGCCGCCCGTTGACACGCCATACCCCTCGAATCACATCGAACTGTAGCTCGCGAGTGCCCAACGGTAGGCCGAGCCAGAGTGCCGCCACGGTTGGGGCGTCGTGCCAAATGAAGTCCCCATCGATGCGCTCGATCCAGCGTGCGCGTTCGACCGGTTTGTCCAGCGCGGTAATGCTCAGCTCTTCGAGGCGCCGCGCATCGAAGAATAGCGCGCCCTCTGCGTCCACTTGCAACCCCAACAGCGGGCTATCCAAAGCAATGGTGGTGACATCGAGCCGTGGTGAATCGCTCAAGACTTGGCGCAGATCAGGCTCCAAACGCGCCAACAGGCCCTCCGCCATGGGCAAGCTCGCGTCGCCCCAGGCAGCCTCTTGGCGCAAACGACGAATCGTTTGCCGAACGGCGTCGCCATTCAAACGCGACAGCTCTGCCTCGATACGACCGCTGAGAAGCGGGGTGTCGGGCGCTTCACTGGGCACGCGCACCTCGCCTACGATCAGCTCGCCTTTCAGGCGTAGCTCGCTCTCGTCCAGCTCCATATGGCTATGGAGATCCAGGGGAGCGACGTGAATGTCGTAAGCCGGATAATGCAGCGCCAGCTGCTCGATATGCAGGTGATCCCGCTGGGCAAAATGGTAGGCATCGTCGATGTAGGTGTAGCGACTTTCCAAAGTGGCGGGGCCAAGCGTGAGCTGCGACAGGCCGTCGGTCAGCGTGAGTTGATCCAGCAGCCCGCGTAAGCGCCAGTCACCAAACACTCCCTCCAGACGAACCCGTGCGCCACGTACGTCCAGCTCGCGTCCATTTTGCTGAATGACGAAGGGGGCCAGTGCTAAGCGAAGTTCGGTATGACCGCTCAAGGTCTGATAGCGGCCCTGCCAGCGCGGCACGGAGGGCGCGGAGACCTCCCCCACCGCTTTTTGCAGCACGCTATCCAAACGCGGCAGCAGCGTGCCTTCGACATCGGTGCTCAATACTCCGTGTCGGGCTCGGTAGGAGAGTTCCAAACGCCAGGGACGGCCCAACAGTGGCGAGAGAATGAGCCGCCCCCGGGACGTGAGCCACCCTTGGCGACTCTCCACTCGGCTGACTCGCCATTCGCCTCGGGCCTCTAAGTCCTCCAGCGCCTGACGAAGGCTGCGCTCGAAAAGTACGCTGGATAGCAGTTGCGCGACCATCCACACGACGGCTATTGTCGCGAGAATAGGCACGATCAAACGTTCCTTGCGCATGCTATCTCCTTGAACGGTCTCTCAACGAGACCCGACTCCATGCCACCGATCGCTCAATGCAGCCAAAACCATAGGTGCATGGTGCTCCAGGCGTAGATCCCTGCCATGACATCATCGATCATGATGCCAAATCCGCCCGCGACCCGGCGGTCGGCCCAGCGAATGGGCCAAGGTTTGAAAACATCGAAAATGCGGAACACCACGAATCCCCATAGCGCCGCTTCCCAGGAGAATGGCACGGCTGCCATGGTAATCCAATAGCCAACGAACTCATCCCACACGATCCCCGAGTGGTCATGCACGCCCAGGTCGTGGGAGGTCTTGTCACATAGCCAAACCCCGACGACAAACGCGGCCAACACGATTCCCAGGTACCAACCCAGGCTTAAGTCGGCCATCATCCAGTAAAAGGGAATGGCGGCCAGCGTGCCGAAGGTACCCGGAGCCCACGGCACCGTGCCGCTGCCCAGGCCAAACGCAAAAAAGTGAGTGGGGCGTCGCCAAACGCTCGCCGGTGCACGATTCATCGGGCACCCCCACGGAAGTGCTGCCAGCCCATCGCCCCTTCGGCAGGCACCCCCGTCACGCCGAGCGCTTGCGTGCAATAGCCGATCACGCTTAGCGCAAGGCCACTCTCGGCAAGCTGCGCGGCAGCCTCTTCGAGCCGGTCAGGCGGCAGCGTCACCAGAAGTTCGTAATCATCTCCGCCGGAGAGCGCTGCAGTCAGCGCCTGCTCATGACCGAGCGTCTCGACCAGCCCCTCGACCAGCGGCAGCGCGTCGGGGATGAGGTCGACTCCCACGCCGGATGCGGCTCGCAAATGAGCCAAATCCGCCAGCAGACCGTCGGAAACATCCATGGCCGCCGACGCCAACCCGCGAAGCACGATGCCCGCGCCGAGCCTCGGCTGCGGCAAAAGATAGCGCTGAAGCAACGGGTGCCCGAGGTCTCGCTCACCCTGTTGCCACAGCGCTAGCCCGCCTGCACCGCCACCTAGGGCGCCGGTCACCGCGACGACATCGCCTGGCCGTGCACCTGACCGAGTCATCGCTAACCCCGTCGGCACCTCGCCCATGACCGTCACCCCGATACTCAGCTCGCCAGAAGTCACATCGCCGCCCACCAGCGCTGTGTCGTACTGCTGACAAAGCGCATGAAAGCCACTGGCATAGCGAGATAGCCACCGCTCAGCAGCGGCATCATCGTTGAATGCCCGCTGGTCGAGGGTCAGCGCCATGAGGCACCAGCGCGGAGCTGCGCCCATGGCCGCCAAATCGCTCAGCGCGACTGCCAACGCGCGATGCCCCACCGCATGGGCAGGGGCATCGTGGGGGAAGTGGACGTTCACCACTGACGTATCCACGCTAACAGCCAGCTGCTGGCCAGACTGGGGAATCAATAACGTGGCGTCATCGCCGCATCCTAGGGCAACGCCATCTGTCGCTTGCGCCTCCTGCGGCGACATGAAGTAACGTCGAATCAGATCGAATTCGGCAAGCACAAAGGCCCCTTAAACGCTTGATCAGCCCTGCCGCTTACAGGCGGCGGGCGCTGACTTCGGCACTTCGTAAGCGGTTCGCCAGCTTATCGAGAATGCCATTCACGTATTTATGGCCGTCGGTGGCGCCAAATGATTTTGCCAGCTCAACGCCTTCGTTAATCACCACGCGGTAAGGCACTTCCATCCGCCGGGAAAGCTCGTACGCCCCCAGGCGAAGAATGGCCAGTTCTACCGCGTCCAAATCTTCCAGACGACGATCCAGCAACGGGGCAATTTCACGGTCCAGCTCGGCTTTGAAGCGTACCGTGTTGTGCAGCAGCTCATGGAACAGCGCTTTGTCCGCGATCTCCATGACCTTCACCCAGTTCTCATGATCTTCGAGATCGTCGTCGGCCACCTGGCTGCGAAATTCCGCCTCGATGGTGGTAATGGACTTACCGGTCATCTGCCACTGGTAAAGCCCTTGTACCGCTAATTCCCTTGCGGCGTGACGCCCCTGCTGTGCGGCTGAGGGCTTGCGCTCACGACGCTCACTCATTGGGAATCTCCGACCGGCAGCGCGCGCAGCAGTGAGACCATTTCCATCGCCGCCATGGCAGCTTCGGTGCCTTTGTTGCCGGCTTTGGTGCCTGCACGCTCGATGGCCTGCTCGATGGACTCAACGGTCAGTACGCCGTTGGCAACTGGCGTATCGAACTCCAACTGGAGATGATTGATGGCCGTGTTACAGCCACCGGCCACGTACTCGAAGTGCGGCGTGCCGCCACGAATGACCGCGCCAAGGGCGATCACTGCATCGGGCTTCATCACGTTGAGCACTCGCTTGACGGCCAGGGGCAATTCCCAGGCGCCAGGAACGTGAACGATATGGATATTCTCCATGTCCACACCGTGACGCGTCAGGCTGTCGACAGCGCCTTCTACCAAGCTATCCACGACGTGGTGATTAAAGCGGCCCACCACGATGACGTAGCGCCCATCGACGTCTACAAAAGTGCCTTCGATTTGCGAAAGGGATTGCATCAATTTATACCTGCTGAAAAGTTGGCTCGCCGGCCGTGTCATTCGGACCCAAGCGCTCGACGACTTCCAGGTCGAACCCAGAGAGCGCGGAGAACTTCCACGGTGAGCTGAGTAACCGCATCTTACCCACGCCAAGATGGCGCAGAATCTGCGAACCCGTACCAATCGTTAAATAATTGCCAGAGCCATCGGAATCGCTGGTGCGCGGCTGACGCACCCGATCCAGATAGATATCTAGCTGGTCTTTCAAATCTTGATTCGGCCGTCCGTCGTCGATCAAAACGAACACGCCTGCAGGCGCTTGGGCAATTTGATCAATGGCACGATGCGCGTCCCAACGGCACTGCTCGCCTTTCATCAACCCCATTACATCGCGCAGCGTATCGGCCAAATGCACGCGAACGGTGGTCGCCTGCTCGGGCGTTGGCTGCCCCTTCACGAGGGCCAGATGGTGAGCGCCCTGGATACGATCACGGAAGACGTGAAGCGCCAGTTCGCCATGCACAGTGGAGACCTGGGTCGTTTCGACGTGATCCACCGTCTGCTCATTCACGATACGATAGTGGATCAAATCGGCAATGGTGCCCATCTTGATACCGTGCGCCTTGGCAAAGGCCTCCAGCTCCGGGCGGCGGGCCATACTGCCATCATCGTTCATGATCTCGCAAATGACGCCGCTGGGGTCCAAACCCGCCAGCGCTGCCAGATCGCAGGCGGCTTCGGTATGCCCTGCGCGGCGCAGTACGCCGCCTGGCTCGGCCATCAGCGGGAAAATGTGGCCCGGCTGAACGATATCCGAGGGCTTGGCATTCGGAGCAACGGCGGCCTGCACCGTCCGAGCACGATCGGCAGCGGAAATACCGGTGGTGACCCCTTCGGTCGCCTCGATGGAGAGCGTGAACTTGGTACCAAAACCGGAGCCATTGTCCCGCACCATCAGCGGCAGGTTGAGCTGCTCGCAGCGCTCGCGGGTCATCGGCATACAAATTAGACCGCAGGCATACCGCGCCATGAAGTTGATATGCTCAGGCTTCACCATTTCGGCGGCCATGATGATATCACCTTCGTTCTCGCGATCCTCATCGTCCATGAGAATCACCATTTTGCCCTGGCGAATGTCATCTACCAGCTCAGCGATGGGGGATAAACCCTCTGAAGAGGAGTGCGCCATGGAATCTCCAAAAAATAGGCTCGCATCGTATGCGAATTCGGGCGTCAGGGTACCTTGCAATGACGGCTTGCGCTAGTCAGCCTGCGGGGTGGCAATGATCCACCAGTCGCTCCCAACGGTTCGCGATGCCGTCACCGTCAAACGTTTCTGATCGGCCATCTGGGTAATCCCCGGCAGAGCAAATAGCGGCCTGGCCTCGCCGCCCAATAGCGTGGGCGCGACAAAAAGCTGCAGCTCATCGATCAAATCCGCCTCTAGCAGTGCGCCCGCCAGCGTGGCACCCGTTTCCACCAACAGTTCGTTAACCTGCTCATTATCCGCTAGCCAGCGCAGCATGTCAGCCAGCGCAATACGCCCGTTTTCGGCAGGTACTACCTGAATCTCGGCCCCGGCTTCTGCCAGTTTACGCCGTTTCTCTTCGCTGTGTTGATCCGTCGTGATGATGAGCGTGCGCCCCGGCTCGCGCAGGCAGGCAGCCGCTAGTGGAAGACGAAGGCGCGAATCGAGGATCACCCGTAGCGGTTGGCGCTGGACGATGTCATCGGCGTTGTCCAGCGCTAACTGGTCGGCCCTGAGAGTGAGGCGGGAGTCATCCATGATCAGAGACTCCACGCCGCTCAGTATGGCGCTTGACCGGGCACGCAGACGCTGCACCTGCGTGCGCGCCTGGGGCCCGGTGATCCACTGCGACTCACCTGACCCCATCGCGGTACGACCATCCAGACTCATGGCCATTTTCAACCGCACGTAGGGGCGGCTGCGCTCCATCCGGGAGATGAACCCTGGGTTGAGCGCCTTGGCGTCGGTCTCGAGCAGCCCCACCTGCACCTGGATGCCCGCCGCCTCTAAATGGGCGATGCCACCCCCACTAACCCGAGGGTTCGGGTCCTGCATCGCCACGACGACACGGGCAACACCGGCATCGGCCAGTGCCACGGCGCAGGGGCCGGTCCGTCCGGTATGAGAGCAGGGCTCGAGCGTGACATAGGCGGTAGCGCCTCGAGCCTCGCTGCCCGCTGCCTGCAGCGCATGGATTTCTGCGTGGGGTTCTCCGGCACGCACATGGTACCCCTCCCCCACGATATGGCCCTCTTCGCTGTCCGCGAAGGACACGATCACGCACCCCACTCTCGGATTGGGGTCGGTGGTATACACCCCCCGCTTGGCCAATTGAATCGCGCGGGCCATATAGCGATGGTCGGCGGTGGAGAACTCACCCATCATGATGCTCCGTTCGATGAACCCTGTCCGGCCGACTCATCGGAGGGCTCCTGGGAGAGCCGGTCGATTTCAGCGCGGAATTCGTCGAGATCCTGAAACTTGCGGTATACCGAGGCAAAGCGAATGTAGGCGACTTGATCGAGACTACGAAGCGCTTTCATCACGGCCTCACCGATCTCGCGGGCGTTCACTTCACGGTCGCCGCGGGCGCGCAGCGTTTGCCGTATACGCTCGACCGAGGCCTCGATGGCTTCGGCGCTGACCGGACGCTTTTCCAGCGCGCGCAGCATGCCGTCGCGTAACTTCGCTTCATTGAAGCTTTCACGAGAGCCGTCGGATTTCACCACCCGCGGCATAATCAGCTCGGCGGTTTCGTAAGTCGTAAAGCGTTCATGGCAGTTGGCGCACTGGCGACGACGGCGCACCTGGTCACCCTCTGCCACCAGCCTGGAATCTGTCACTCTTGTATCGTTTGCACCACAAAAAGGGCAATGCATGGCAGTCAACCTATTATCAGTACGCACTAGAACCAGTGCGTGCAGCGTGTCAGCCTGGGCGAACGAGCAGCGTCAAGGCGTCGGCCCTAGCGCGCTTCGCCATTTTATAAACTGTTTTATCGCCAACGGGTCGGTGGCAGCGTCAGCCACGACCTGATGGCATAGCGGTGTTATACGACGCGTATCTCATCGTATTGTAACGATTTGGCACACAAGCTGCAGCGTTTGTCGAAGTTGATTGATAGGACGCCCGCTATGACCGCTTTCGAACAGACCGTTCACCGCTACCTCACCCATCTATATGGCCCGCGCGCCGGGGAGGTTCAGCGGCGAATAGGACAGCACCTTGCGCATTTTCGCGCGACGTCGACGACCGCCCCAACGACGAGCGAGACGCCTCACGATGCACCAACCTGGAGCGAACAAGATCAGTGGGTCATCTGTTACGGCGACTCCATTGTGGAAGAGGGAACGCCGCCGTTAGCGGTGCTGGATAACATTCTGCAGCGCTACCTGGGGAATGCCATCAGCGGGGTCCACGTGCTGCCCTTTTTCCCCTGGAGCAGTGACGACGGTTTTTCGGTGATTCATTACCGCGAGGTCAATAGCGAGCTGGGCGAGTGGGCGCATATTCAAAACTTGGCCAGCCACTATGATTTGATGGCCGATTTAGTGCTCAATCATGTCTCGCGGGAGTCGCTCTGGTTCGTCGATTACCTGACCGGCAGCCTGCCTGGTCGCGACTACTTTATTGAAGTCGATCCGGATACCGATGTTTCCCAGGTCACCCGACCACGCAGTAGCCCACTCCTAGTGCCGATCTCTACGCGCCGGGGGACGCGCCACGTGTGGGCGACTTTCTCGGAAGACCAAATAGATCTCAACTTCGAAAACCCGGATGTGTTGCTCGAGTTCGTGGGTATTTTGCTGTTCTACCTACAGCAAGGAGTGCGCATTATTCGCTTGGACGCGGTGGCATTTTTGTGGAAGCGCCTGGGCACCTCCTGCATTCACCTGCCCGAAACCCATACGGTGGTGCGCTTACTTCGCGCCATCGTGGATGAAATAGCCCCCGGTACGCTGCTGATCACCGAAACCAACGTGCCCCATGCCGAAAACATCAGCTACTTTGGCTTGGAGCGATTAGCGGAAGGCGCGCCCGATGAAGCCCACATGGTGTACCAGTTCGCCCTGCCCCCGCTGCTACTGCACACCTTGACTCGCGGCGAAGCGACGACGCTGCAAACGTGGCTGAACAGCCTGCCAGTACTACCGAAGCAGTGCACCTACCTAAATTTCACCGCCAGCCACGACGGTATCGGCGTACGACCGCTAGAAGGCCTGCTGCCCGACCATGAGCGCGACGCGCTGCTGGAGCTGATGCACCGCTTTGGTGGGTTTGTCAGTATGCGCAGCAACCCTGACGGTAGCGACACGCCCTACGAGATCAACATTACCTGGTTTGAAGCCATGCGCGGCACCCGCCGCGGGCCAGACCCGTGGCAAATTGCGCGCTTTTTATGCAGCCAGGCGATCATGCTGAGCCTGCAAGGGATACCCGCGCTCTATATCCATACGCTCACCGGCACGCTGAACGATGTCGAAGGCGTGGAACGCAGCGGCCGCTTACGCTCGATCAACCGTCGCCGCTGGCAGCTCGATAAGCTAGCTCTGCTATTAGAGAGCCCTTCCACCCCGACCCACGACGTGTTCCACGCCCTGCATCGGCTGCTAACACAGCGCCGTCAAGAGTCCTGCTTTCACCCCAACGCACCGCAGCGCGTCATAGAAACGCCCCCTGAACTGCTGGCGATCGAGCGCGGCCCGCTCGCCAGCGGCCGACGCCTACTCGCCCTGTACAACGTCACCGATGGCAAGGTTGACCTCGCCCACGCAGGCGATGCTCTGAACCAAGCGCTCACTCAGCACCACTGGCAGCCGCTAGACACGCTGACCGCTCACCACGAGGAAACACTGCCGCCCTATGCCGTCCGCTGGCTGGTGGCCGATGCGTAAGACTTGCGACAAAACGCCTCAGCCGTGCGCGAACGTCGTTCTGACCTCGTCATCACCTGCGATACTGGTAGTCGATCACCTGACGGGGCATAGTGCCCCGTTTCGTTTTGCAAAAAGGATGATGCAATGTCATGCGTTTCGTTAAAGCGTTTCTGTCGTTTCAGCCTACTGGCCGCCGTAACCTGTGGCACCGTCACCAGCCACGCCGATGAGCTACCCGCCCCCGTGCAGGCGCTCGCCAACCAAGGATTGACGGTTCATGGCGAATTTGAAGCGCCGGGTGGAATGCGCGGCTTTGGGGCCAGCGTACAAGGCCAGGATATAGCGATTTATCTCACGCCTGATGGAGAACATGCGATCATTGGTACGCTGGTCGACAGCGAAGGCAGCGACCTGACTGAGGCTCAGCTCGATGAGCACGTACGTGCGCCACTGGAAGCCGATACCTGGGCACTGCTCGAAGAGAGCCACTGGATTCAAGATGGCGACCCAGACGCCCCACGCGTCATCTATACCTTCACCGACGCCAACTGCCCTTACTGCCGTCAGCTGTGGCAACAAACGCGCCCCTGGGTAGAGGCGGGTGAGGTCCAGTTTCGCCATATCATGGTCGGCATTCTCGCCCCCAATAGCCCTGCGTTAGCCGCTACGCTACTCGGTGCAGACGACCCTTCCGCCGCCTTGCACCGCCACAGTGAAGGCGATGAGTTCGCCCCCAGCGCGCAGCCAAGGGATATCGAAGAGCAGGTCTACGCCAACAATCAACTTTTTGAAGAGCTGGGTCTCTATGCCACGCCCACCAGCGCTTTCCAGCGTGAGACGGAAGGCGGCACGGTGCGTATCGACCGTATCCAAGGCTTACCCAGCCAAGAGCGCCTTATCGAGATGATGGGTAGCGAAGCACCTTAATGCTCGATCAGTTCTTAGCGTTCAACGAAAGGGCGGCCTCATAGCCGCCCTTTCGTGTTATTTGCTACTCCTGAGGCATCAGCGCCTTGTTCGATTCGTGGCATGCCGACACCCCTGCACTAACTTTAGTCGCTGAATGACGATGCTCCACTGAGCCCGGCCGAGCGCTATCCGCAACGCTGATCAACTATTGGGAGAGTCGCTGAGCGATCCACCAACCCACTACCATCGCCGCCAGTAGCGCCAGCAGTGGCAGCGTTAGCCCACCGATAGAGGCAATCGCAGGCCCAGGGCAGTAACCTGAGAGGCCCCACCCCACTCCAAACAGCGCCGCGCCGCCTAACAGTTTGGCATCCAGCTCTTGCTTGGTCGGCAGTTGGAATTGGGTGCTAAACAGTGGCGTACCGCGGGCGAAGACTGACCGGTAGCCCACAAAGGTGGTGCCCACTGCGGCTCCCAGTACAAATATCAGCGTTGGGTCCCAGGCACCGGCAATATCCAAAAAGCCGAGTACCCGCGCGGGGTCGGTCATCCCAGAAATCGCGAGCCCCAAACCAAACAGCATGCCAGCGAGGTATCCCGCTGCGGTTTTGACGGCCGGTGTGCTCATACCCCACCTCCGATGACATGCCGTACCACATAGACCGTCGCAATGGCCGCGACCAGGAAGGTTCCAGTAGCCGCCATAGACCGGGGCGCTAACCGCGCCAAGCCACATACGCCATGGCCGCTGGTGCAGCCACTGCCAAGCCCCGTGCCTATCCCCACCAGCAGGCCTGCTAACAACATAAGCGGCACGCCGCCTGCAGGTTCACCAATCACCGCACCGGGCACGCCTGCCACGTTACCCAGCTCACCCCCAACGGCCATGACGAGCAGCGGGCCGCTAATTAGCCCCGCTAAAAACGCCACCCGCCAAGCACTGTCTCCTTTAGGCCGCTGGGTGATTAATCCTCCTATAATCCCGCTAATACCGGCAATACGCCCTAGCGCGCCCATCAGCCACACCGCTGAAAGCCCAATCAGCACGCCACCTACCAGCCCTTGCAGGCTTGCTATCCAACGGATCGTTTCACTCATTACTGTGTATCTCGCCTCATAGTGCTCAAACATCAAAACCGATTGAGCGGTACTTTTAAGTACACCTGGCCGTCATCTTCGGCAGGCGGTAGCTCACCAGCCCGCATATTGACCTGCACAGAAGGAATAATCAGGCGCGGCATGCCTAACGTGGCATCTCGCTCGGTGCGCATCTTGACGAACTCTTCCTCGCTAATGCCGTCGTGCACATGGACGTTGGCTTGGCGCTGTTCGGCAACGGTAGTTTCATGCTGATAGGCGTCTCGCCCCGGCGCTTTGTAGTCGTGGCATAAGAACAGCCGCGTTTGCTCGGACAGTGCCAGTACTTTCTGAATGGAGTGGTAAAGCGTGCGGGCGTCGCCGCCTGGGAAATCACAGCGCGCCGTGCCGTAGTCCGGCATGAATAAGGTATCACCCACAAAGGCGGCATCGCCCACCACATAGGTCAAGCAGGCTGGCGTATGACCCGGCGTATGCAGCACCCGCCCTTCAAGCCCACCGATGTTGAAGGTGTCGCCTTCTTTAAAGAGCGCATCGAACTGGCTGCCGTCCCGCGCAAACTCAGTGCCTGCATTAAAGGCTTTCCCAAAAATTTCCTGCACGTCGACGATGTGGGCGCCAATGCCGGTGCTGCCGCCCAGCTTGGTATGTAGGTACGGTGCGGCGGATAGATGATCCGCGTGGACATGGGTCTCTAGTATCCACTCCACTTTCAGCCCTTTGCCGCACACATACGCAATGATCTGCTCCGCCGAACGAACGTCGGTGCGACCGGCGGCGTAATCGAAGTCGAGTACCGAGTCGATGATGGCGCATGCATCGCTGTTGGGGTCTTCCACCACATAGCTGAACGTATTGGTCGGTTCGTCGAAAAAGTGGGTGACGATGGGTCGTTGCATCGAGGGCCTCCCATGGATAGCTGACGGGCATTAAGTCCGTGCACTGAGCATAGCGCAATTTTAAGTTATATATTTATATCTTTTTAGAATTATAGATAAGTCTCTATCGTCAACTTTTTCTTAATTCGACTAAGGTATGAGCAATATTGGCCGATAGCAGTAAGGGCTTAATTACTGATTGGATTTTTCACAGGGACACCATGAACCGTTTGACAACGACACAGAAACTTTGGAGCACCCTCGGTATCATTTGGGTGGCGATGCTACTGCTAGTGGGCTGGTTGGCGTGGGAGAACCGCCAAACTATCGAAAGTGAACGTCGCGACAGCATTCAACATATCGTGGGCAGTATCCATGGACAGCTGGAAGCGCTACAGGCGCGCGCCGAGCGCGGCGAATTGACGGAAGACGAAGCGCAGCAGCGAGCCATCGATAACATTGCCAGCGTCCGCTTTGGCGAAGGCGAGTATGTGTTTGCCTTCGATAACGACTTGGCGATCGTGTCGCACCCTAATCGCCCACGAGGCGAGGATATGAGCGCTTATCAAGATGCCAGCGGCATGCGGCTGTACGCTGCCTTCTTGGACGTTGCCCAAGCCGGTGGCGGTCATGTGGACTACTACTCGCGCCGCATCAGCGGGGATGACCAAGTGCCCAAAGTGAGCTATGTCGCACACCTGCCAGAGTGGGGTTGGTCATTGGCCGCCGGCGTCTATGTCGACGACATCAATGCCGCCTTCATTACCGGCCTGATTCGCTCAGCGATCATTTTATTAGTGATTGGCGTGCCGGTGACGCTGCTAATGGGCTGGGTCATTCGTGACGTTGCCCGTCGTCTAGGCGGCGACCCGCGCTATGCAGCCACGGTGGTACGCCATATTGCCGATGGTGACCTTACCCAAGCCGCCACACTCTCCGCCAAGGATCAGCACAGCTTGCTGTATGACATTAATCGCATGCGCGAGACGTTGGCAGGCACCATCAGCGACATTCACCACGGTGCCGATCAGGTGAATCATGGCGTGGAGCAGATCGTCGGTGTCAACGAAGAGCTCTCCACCCGAACTGAAGAGCAGGCGGCCTCCTTGGCAGAAACCGCCTCCAGCATGGAGCAATTAACGGCCACGGTGAAACAGAACGCCGACCACGCTGACCATGCCCGCACCCTGGCCACCAAAACCGCTGAAAGCGCCCAACGCGGTAGCGACGCTATGGCGTCAGTGATTCACACAATGGAGAACATCAACAACAGCGCGACGCAAATGAGCAGCATCGTGAATACCATTGATGCCATCGCTTTTCAGACCAATATTCTGGCGCTGAACGCCTCGGTGGAAGCGGCCCGCGCAGGCGAGCAAGGCCGTGGTTTTGCCGTCGTCGCCAATGAAGTGCGCCAGCTGGCCAGCCGCTCGGCGTCCGCCGCCCAAGAGATCAAAGGATTGATCGAAAACGCGGATGCGCAGGTGGTCGAAGGCAGCCGCCAAGTCAAAAACACGGGTGAGATGATTACCGGTGTGGTCGCCGATATTCAGCAGCTCAGTACACTTGTACAGGAAATCTCGGCAGCTACCATCGAGCAGAGCAGCGGTATCGAGCAGGTCAATCAGGCCGTGACGCAGATGGATCAAATGACCCAGCAAAACGCGGGACTGGTACAGCAGAGTAACCACGCGACCCAGCAGCTAGCGCAGCTAAGCACCCAGCTTCGCCACTTGGTGACTAACTTCAAGTTGAACAAAGAAATCCACCAGCCTGTCATTGCCGCGCCCGCAGCCCAACCCTCTTCCTTCAGCGACTTCTAATAGTCATAGCCCCCGCCCAACCAGGCGGGGGCTTGCTCACCTTATTTCCCAGCTACACCTTGCCCTGGTTATCCAACTCTACTGCTTCGTGCATTCGCGCCAGTATATCGGGTACGGCGGCCTGTACCCGGTTCCAGCTAGGAATGAACGGCCGTTCGCGGGGGTTATCCAAGAACAGATTGCCTGCTTCCAGCAGATTGCTGGCAAACAGCTCCACCGCCTGCTCTTCACAGTGGCGATCCAAACTCAGGCCATTCATGGTGGCGTCGTGGTCGTAGGCTTCGATCAAATCGAGTGCTAGACGGTAGTACGTCGCTTTTAGCGTGCGGAAATCTTCACTGCTGAAGCTCACGCCTTGGGTGGCCAGCTTACGGTACAGTGCTTTGGCGATATCCAGGCTCATGCGATTCAGGCCGCCGTTGACATCATCCTCGCTAACGGGCTGATGCTTGTGGTCGTAGGCATCGGCAATATCGACCTGACACAGCTGGCGGTGTGAATAGTTACGCTGCAGTTCAGACAACACCCCAATCTCCAGGCCCCAGTCAGCGGGGATACGAATGCCTTCCAGCACATCGCTGCGCATCGCAAACTCCCCCGAGAGCGGATAACGGAAGCTATCCAAGTAGTCCAAATAGGGCAGCGGCCCGCATACGGTTTTGAGCGCTCGCAGTAGCGGCGTCACCATCAGCCGAGACACCCGGCCGTTGAGCTTTCCTTCGGCAATGCGGGGGTAATAGCCTTTGCAGAAACTGTAATTGAACCGTGGGTGAGCCACGGGATACATGAGCCGCGCCAGCAGGCTACGGTCATAGGTCAGAATATCGCAGTCGTGCAGACCAACCACCGACGAGCGGCCAGAGGCCAGCACGTATCCTGCGCAATACCACACGTTGCGCCCTTTGCCGGGCTCTAAGGCCCCTAAACCGTGGCTTTCCAGCTCGGCGTCTAGCTCACGCAGGCGTGGACCGTCGTTCCATAGAATGCGGGTGTGCTGGGGAAGACGAGAGAAGAATTCGCGGGCATATAGGAATTGCTCACGGTCTGCCCGGTCCAGGCCGATCACAATCTCATTGAGATAAGGCACTTTCACCAACTCATCGACAATGGCCGAAAGCGCTGGGCCTTCCAACTCGGAAAATAGCGACGGGAGTATCAGCCCCATCGGACGACGCTTGGCAAACTGGCCTAGCTCCTGCTCTAGCGCCTCCACCGGACGGCGAGTGAGGTTGTGGAAATCGGTAATGACGCCATTCTGATGAAAATCACTCATACGCTGATCCCTCGTTGATTAGGCCGTAACGGACGCTTGGGTAGGTGCCGCCGCTAACCGGCGGTCGTCTCGCCCCCACCAGTGGGCCACCCCCTCGGCCCAGCCTGTCGGCCCGGTTTCCTGAGTGCGATATAGCGCTGTATTCGTCGGCGTGACGGTCAAGTCGTGGCACCCTTTGATCACGACGGCCTGATCGACGGCATCGAGCATGGATATATCGTTCGGGCCGTCACCTAGTCCTAATGAGAGCGGCTCACGGCCACGCAACGCGGTAAAGCGCTTGATGAGCCAATCAACGGCGCTGCCCTTATCCGAGGCTTTCCCCATCACATGCCAAAAGCGTCCGCCTTGGGTGAGCATCAAGCCATCGCCTTCCAGCGCTAACCGGAAATTGGCCAGCGCAGCTTCGTCGTCTTCCCAGATAAGCGGCTCGCTGCCTTCACGCTGCCGGGCCGCTTTGGCGCGGGTTTCGTCTAAACCGGTGAGCGACATCACAGCCGCCATATCCAGTTCGCTCATCCGGGTAAAGCGCACGCCCAAACGCTTGCGCCAGACGTTCAACCGTGCACGGATAAACCCCACGTCAACACCGGTGTGTTTCACCACCACGCCGTCTAGCCCGCTGCCAGGGCGATCTAACCGTGCGTGACACCAGCCCGGCGGCAGGCCAATCACAGCGCCGTTTTCCGCCACGAACGGCGTCGCCGTTAGGCCTAACGCTTCACGCAGGGAGATCAGTTCGGCACGGGTTTTACTGGTGACTGGAATAACGGGCACGCCCAGCTGTTTTAGGCGCGCCAGCCAAGGCGCTGCAGGAGAGAAGTCGTAACTGTGGTGATCAAGCAGCGAACCGTCTAGGTCAGTAACCACTAAACGCGGCTGAAGGGCCGGGTCGGGGCTTCCAGGAGGCTGGGCGAGATTCACCCACTCAAAGTGAGTGCTTGTAGTGCGGGTGTGTTTTGTCATGGCACCACCTTATTGCAATCTTTAAAGCCGTTACGCGGGCGTCGTTCTCAGATAAGCAATAAAGCAGAATGCATGCCAATGAAGTTTAGATAAAAAAAATCAATTACTTAAACCACAGAAAATAATCTCCGACTACCAAGCACCAAAAAAGCGCACTTAAAAAGCACCAAAACAGTGCAAAAACGCCCTCTTTTTTATTCAATCAGTTTTATGCATAAAAATAAGTACAAGAAATTCGCAAAAAAATTGCACAAGCCCTTGGCAAACGCTCACAAATAGCTATACTCGAATTGTACCCACTGGCAACCTTGTACACCCCCTCACCTGATGTCAGTGGGCTGCAGTGAGCCAAGCCCTTTCAAGCCCGCCTCCCCCGGCGGGCTTTTTTTATGCTGTATCTATCTCTGTTTCTATCGCCTTATACAAAAGCGTTGTTCATTGCTGGATGCCACCTATTGAGCATGAATGACCACCTCCACTCGGCGGTTACGCGCACGCCCCTCGGCGGTGCTGTTATCTTCCAAGGGTTGAGTGGCGGCTAACCCTACGGCTCGCAAGCGTTCAGCGGCCACACCCGCCGCTTCCAAGGCTTCAACAATGGCAATAGCACGTGCGCTGGAGAGCGCCCAATTAGAGGAGAATTCTGGGGTGTTAATACTTTGACTGTCGGAGTGGCCTTCTACCCACACTTCGCCATCGTAGCGCTGAATCGTGTCTAACAGACTCCCTACCAGCGATGAGCCGCCTTCGGTTAGCTCTGCCGTCGCAGAGGGAAACAGCAGCCTATCTTGTACCCGCAGGCTGATGCCTTCCGCCACTCGAGAGACCTCTACGCCCTCAAGGTTGGGTAAATAGGGCGATGTTTCAACCTGCTCAGCCAAACGGGCATCGATTGCTAACGCACTGCTGATCGCCTCATCACTGACTTCCTGTACGTTTACTGGGGGGCGATCGGTCAACAGCACCATGTAATCAGCCAACGGCGCTGCGGCAACCTCTTCTTCAATGCGCACTAACGGAGTCGGTAATGTAGGGATCGGTAACAATGTGGAAGTGGGTAACGAAGCGTGAAAGCGCTCCACTAACGACGCCACCAATGGCGTCTCTGACACCGGAGTGGGCTCAGGTTGAACGGGCAGTGCTATCAGCGGCGGCACGCTGGGAACGGTGGTAGGACGAGGCGGTAAGCCTGCCACCCCTAGCGCAGCGCTAATAGCCATCGGACTAAGAGTGCCGGGCACGGCCGCCAGCGTGGTGCTTCTCTGCTGGCGGCGCTCATCCAACACAGCGGGCAACGGTACTCCCAGCGGTGCAGCAATGCTGTCACCCGTATCAGGCTCTGCCGTGGCAGGCGACCAATCAGGGCTAGTCACCCCGGCAGCGGCAATAATAATGACAAATAGCGCCACCAGCAGCGTCATGATATCGATATAGCTGATCATCCAACCGTTGTTGCTATCGTCTTCGGGGTAGTTGGAGAGCAGAGAATCATGACGTGGGCCGCTGCGATGGTCTTCAAGCATTGGTATGATTACTCATTCAAGTTTTTAACCTCGTGGCCGATCTATGCTAAGCATGGCAAACTAGTCTATCAAAAAGCCGATTAGTAGCGATAAGGAACTACCAGGTGCGCACTCGTCCTATGTCACACTCCATTGTCCATTTTTTACGCCCCGTTGGCCTGGGACTTGCGAGCCTGATGCTCAGCGGCTGTTTTTACGCCAGCACTTCTCAGGCCCCCATTGCCACGACTTACCCCTACACGGAACAGCAAAAAATGCAGGCCGCCCAGCACTGGGAAGTGCTCGCTCAGCACGAAGCGGGCGGCATTTTATCCAGCGAACGGGTGCGCTTCCGTGATTTACACATTGCGGCCCCTGAACATGAGCAGTACGGCTCATACTACAGCGGAGGCGAGTTCGAGCGCGGCTTCAGAACGCTACTGACCAGCGAGCTGGTTTCGGGCGGCGGCAGCGTGACGACTCAGCCGCGTACCAACGGTGCCACCATACAAATTGATGTAGAAGTGGTCGAGCACCGAGACCGTGGCTATACGCGGCCACCCTTCGGGGCCTATACCGCTTTGGCGAGTGGTATTGCAGTGGCCAGTATCCCTTTGGGCAACTGGAGCGAGCCCGCACTGGCACTCATCCCAGCGGCTATGGCGGCCGACACCACCAACGGTAGCTGGACCTCCAAGGGCAACGAAGAAATCATCATCACCACCCAGATAGTGGAACAGGATCAAATCCTCTACTCCTCATCCAATATCTATTACATTAATTCGGGTGATCGCCGCCAATATGCCCCTCATCGGGTACCCAGAACACCTACGACGCCGACCGTTTCTATCACTGATACTTGGTAATGTTTATGTCTTTACGTTCGATCTTTGCGTTAACGTCAGTGCGCCTGTTTCGCACTGACGTCTTGGCTACGTTATGCCTTACGCTGCTGCTGACAGGCTGCGCGAACCTAGGCAATAATTCCCAGCCTCAAGAGCCAGAGCCTGACCTTTCTGAACTTGCCCATGAAGCAGCGCAACAGATGGTCATTAACAACCCCGATTTAACTCGCTACAGCCCCATGATTGCAGCTACCTTTGTCAGTATCGACAACCTGAGCCAATCCTCGACCTTTGGCCGGATCAGTTCTGAGATCATGGCCTCGGCACTGGCTCAGCAGGGGATGCAGGTTCGCGAAGTCAAAATGCGCGATAGCATGTTTATTGAAGAGAGCGTGGGGGAACTCATCCTCTCTCGTCAGGTTCAACGATTAAGCTCTCAGCACAATGCACGCTCTATCCTGATGGGCACCTATGCTCAGGGCCAGGACTATTTATACGTGAGCGCTCGCGTTGTGCGCGCTGGCGATGCCATGGTACTGGGAAGTGCAGACTTCCAACTGCCATTGGATAATAATATGCGCAGCTTGTTAGAGGCACAGGGCGGTTGGTAATACCCCGCTCTTAAACCCCTGACGTACTGAAAGCCTAGCCAACACGCTAGGCTTTTCATTTGCTCATCGAAAGGACGACTATGTCTTCACGTCGCCGTACCCGCCAGCCTCACATCGTGGCCGTCAGCCGGGTGATCAAACTGTTTGCCAATATCACCAAAGTGTTGAGCTATGGATTCCATGCGCTTTTTCCCAACAAGCGTTTTACGCTGCCAGAACGTGCGGCCCCCTGGCTACCCGCCAAGCAAGATACCGTCATCCCTCGTGTTATTTGGCAAACCAATTTCACCAATAAGGTGACGCTGCCGGTTTATCTCAATTATCTCTTTAACCGCCTGATGGCACCGCGCTTTGAGTATCGTTTCATGATCACCCAAGCGCGCCAGAACTTCATTGAACAGAACTTCGAACCTGCGTGGCTCGAGAGCTACGACAAACTGCAGATTGGTGCCGCTCAGGCCGATTTTTGGCGGCTATTGGCGCTTTATAAGCATGGTGGCGTTTACCTTGACATCGACGCCCATGCCATCTGGCCATTGGGCCGGGTTGTACCCGCAGATATTGACGAATTATATGTAACGACCCGCAAAGGAGAGTTGAGCAATTACTTTATTGCCAGTCGACCTGGCAACCCCAACCTGCTTAAATTAATTGAGCAGGTCCATCACAACATCGTAGAGAATCAGCTTACTAACGTGTTTGAGCTGACGGGGCCGGGCGTTTTCATCAAGCTTTTGGATCAAGCTCACGTGCCCACGGTCTCCTACCGTCATGCTTGTAACCAAGGCAGCTTTACCAATGAACACTTCCAATATATTGATAAGAAAGCGGGCAAGTGGACCAAGGAACAGCAAAAGGTGAGCATCATTCGCCAAGACTCGCCGAAGCCCTAATTAACTCCCCTCAAATAAAAAGCGCTAGCCCAAAGGGCTAGCGCTTTTTGCACACTATGTGGCAAAACGGTATTTATTTATAAACCGGGAAGCGGCCACAAACTTCAGCAACTTTATCCAACACTTGAGCTTCAACGCTGCTGGTGTCTTCGCCTTTGGCTAGTACGTCAAGGATATCGCAAATCCAGCCTGCCAGCTGCGTACACTCCTCTTCACCAAAGCCGCGCGTGGTGACGGCCGGGGTGCCGATACGAAGGCCAGAGGTGACAAACGGGCTTTGCGGGTCGTTCGGTACGGCGTTTTTGTTGACGGTGATGTGGGCGCGGCCAAGGGCTGCATCCGCATCTTTACCGGTCACGCCCTGCTTGATCAGTGATAGCAAGAACAGGTGGTCTTCGGTGCCACCGGACACGATGTCGTAACCGCGGTCGATGAAGACCTTCGCCATGGCTTGGGCGTTCTTAACCACCTGCTGCTGGTAGGTTTTGAACTCAGGTTCCATGGCTTCTTTGAAGCAGATCGCTTTGGCAGCAATCACGTGCATCAACGGGCCGCCCTGGCCACCGGGGAAGACCGCCGACTGCAGCTTCTTCTCGATATCCGGGTTGTTCTCTGCCGAGAGAATCACGCCGCTACGCGGGCCGCGCAGAGTTTTGTGCGTCGTGGACGTGACCACATGGGCGTGGGGCAGCGGGCTGGGGTAAACGCCAGCAGCGACCAAGCCAGAAACGTGCGCCATATCCACCAGCAAGTAAGCGCCTACTTCGTCAGCAATCTCACGGAATTTTGCCCAGTCCACAATCTGAGAATAGGCAGAGAAACCGGCGATGATCATCTTCGGCTTGTGCTCACGGGCCAGTTCAGCGACTTGGTTGTAATCGATCAGGCCTTGCTCATTCAGGCCGTACTGAATGGCGTTGTAGTGCTTGCCAGAGAAGTTGGGCTTGGCACCGTGGGTCAGGTGACCACCCGCATCCAGGCTCATACCGAGGATGGTGTCGCCCGGCGTAACCAGCGCTTGGAAAACGGCGCTGTTGGCTTGAGAGCCAGAGTGCGGCTGCACGTTAACGTAGGTCGCGCCGAACAGCTGCTTGGCGTAGTCGATGGCCAGGTTTTCAGCGATATCGACAAACTCACAGCCGCCGTAGTAGCGCTTGCCTGGGTAGCCTTCGGCGTATTTGTTGGTCAGCTGGCTGCCTTGCGCTTCTAGTACGCGGGGGCTGGCGTAGTTTTCAGAAGCAATGAGTTCGATGTGAGCTTCTTGGCGTGCCACTTCTTTTTGCATGGCATCAAACAGTGCATCATCGAATCCGGCAATTGTCATATCGCGGCTGAACATCGGCGGGAACCTCGTTACAAAAGGATCATCATGGAGAAGCGAGGCGGCTATCATACCGCAGCCTGACGCGACTTTCATCGCATCCGCGTCAGGTCCTGCATGAGCATGTTTCATGTTGCTAGCCGACCCTCAAACCTGACCGACCGGACAACCACGCTACTTCAGCTCAAAGGTGAAGGTGAGGCGCTCGCTGCTGGCCATTGGGTTCATTATGAATTGGTTAAGCATAAACGGATTGGGCAGCGCCACATTAACGGTCAATGACTGGGCTTTGCCCGCCATAATATCTACCATGCCCACCATGAGTTTGGTGATTTGCGGGCCAAGCAGCGGCCCTAACTGCTGCGCCTGCGCCCAGGCTTGAGAGATCGCCTGCTCTTCGCTGATCCCTTCTTGAGCCGCTATTTCAGTGGCAATGCGCGGTAACATGCCTTCATCACTGTAAGCCACGGTGACATTACCACCATACAGCGTCGCCGCTTCAAACAGGGCGGGGTTTTGTGTGGCCTGCTCTAAGCTGGCCCCTTTGGGCAAGCTGATGGGCACATCCATGGAGAACTCAAGGCCACCGGCTCCGTCCAACTGCAAATACCCTTCCGAGGTAAGGCGGTTGCGGTTGCTCGATTCGTCAGAGGGTGATTCCTGCCACTGGGAGGCACTTTGCCCCTCGGCACTTAAACGCCCGGTCCCGCCCGTCAGCACACGGTTCAAGGCTTGTAGCTCTTCACGCTCGGAGGGAGGCACTAGATTGATTAACTCGCCCAGATCAAATTCCGCGCCGCTAAAGCCCGCTTCGCCTACGTAGCTATTGCCTTTTACCCAAGCGTTATCCAGTAATACGCTCCACTGCTCGCCGGTTAAACTGAAACCGTTCAATTCGGCATGCTCAAGGCGCTCTTCTCCGGGGCGGTCGAGCCCTTCTAACGCTTCAATGCGCATATCCCCTAATGCCAACGTCGCGGAAATGCCGGTAGCGAAGTCGTTCAGCTCACCGCTAACTCCTTGTAACGCGATGAGGCCAACGGCACTGCTGCTCGCGTCTTCTAGCTCTAGGGAATCAATGGAGAGAACACCGGCTAGTGCTTGGCTCTCAAGCTCAGCGGCTAGCTCATCTGCCAGGCTGCCCTCTAGCCGGAAGGTAATATCGCTCAGGCTGAGTGCGTTGATGATGCTACCTTCCGCTTCGAAGGTTTCTAACATGGGAACGGCAGCGCCAGGCTCTCGTAGTACCAGCTCGCCCACGGTCAACACCGGCGAGTCGAACCCCAATTCAGTCATACTGATGCCATCTAGGGTAATTGACGCTGGCCGTGCGTAACGACCTTCCACGCGGTAACGATCAATCGAGAGCAAATCACCGTTGGTATAGGTAATCGCCACATCTTCCGCCACGTAGCTGTTGGCTTCTTCCACAAGCTGCCCGATAACCATACTAGCGCCATCGCCTGCCAGCTCTGCTTGTAAATCGGCCTCTAGCTGTTGCAGCGACGCCTGCGCGGCTCCCGCCACTAGCCAAAGCGATACCCCTGCAGCGCCCCACTTCATCACCTTCGCCTGCATGACACGACCTCCCTGTTGAAAGGTTTTAGCATATCACCAAGCTGCAGCGCCGCCATCTCGATTTGAGGTGTAGATGGATGATGTCAGCCATAGAAATAAAGTGATGTAGGAGGGAGCTTTAGCTCGCGATGATGAAGGCACTGGTGCCTCGGCAGGCTAAGGGCGGCTGACGCCGCCGTCGCCCAATAAATTGGCCTCCCACAATCGTGTCTTCATCGCCTAATCAATTAGCCACTACGACGGTTGCTTCATCGCCTAATCAGGTGCCCTCCTACAACTGCCTTCGGCAATGCCCCGATAAACTGCTGTAGGAGGGAGCTTTTATGGTTGTAGATTAAGCTTCACCTAGCAGCCCTAAACTAGCGGCGGGGGCTTGCCTACGCAGGCTGTAGGAGAGCGCATGACCGATGACACCTATCAGCAGCGCGCCGCCGGTGGGTAGCGTTAGCCATAGGCCGATATGCAGGCGCGGGGTTAAGTCGAGCCAGTAGAGGTAGAGCGCGGCGGTGGCGGACTCTGCAAGCACCGCCCCTAGCAGGCCGCTGGCGAACCCAAGCAAGGCATATTCGGCCCCTTGCACGCGGGAGATCATTCGGTTGCCTGCACCAAACACCCGCAGCAGGCCACTCTCATGGGCGCGTACCGGGCGGCTGGCGGTAAGCGCGGCGTAGAGCACACTCACGCCCGCCAACAGCACCAGGATTAGCACAAGCTCCACCGCGCGAGTCACTTGGGTCAATACATCGCGCACCTGCCCTAGGATGGCATCCACGTTGAGCAGCGAAACGCCGGGGAAGTCGCTAACCAGCTCGCGCACCAAGGCCTGCTCTTCGTCTGGCAGATGGAAAGCGGTGATGAAGCTATGGCCGAACGATTCCAGCACGCCGGGCGGGAAGATTACGAAGAAGTTCGGGTTGAAGCTGTCCCAATTCAGGCTGCGCAGGCTTTCAATGCGTGTCGTGATGCTGTCGCTGCCCACGGCGAACGTGATTTCGTCTCCCAATCCCAAACCAAGACGCTCAGCCAAACCATCCTCCACCGAAATGGGAACAGTTTCTGAATCGCTCGAAGGCGTCGCGTCCACTTCGCTCATCCAGCCTTCTGGCTCACTGGCGGGTGTGAACCACTGCCCTGCCACCACTTGGTTGCCTTCGGGCAGTTCGGATTGCCACGTCAAGTTAAGTTCACGGCGCAGCGAGTTGTCGCCTCGGGCATCGGCGGGCACTGCATCTCTGGGCGCTTGTCCGTTAATCTCGGTAATACGCCCACGTACCATGGGATAAAGGGTGCTTTGGGTATCGACCCGAGGTGCCACCGCTTGCTCGAACGCATCCCGCTCGCCGGGCTGAATGTTGATGGCAAAGTAGTTGGGCGTATCTTCTGGGAGCTGGTCTTGCCAAGTAGTGAGCAGATCCCCACGCACCAGGACGATCATCGCCATGGCAAAAAACGTCACCGAGAAAGCTAATAGCTGGCCAAGCCCTGCCTGCTTGCGGCGGGCCAGCTGACGCCCGCCCAAGCGAAATGCCTGAACCCACTCGCCGCCCCCCTTAAGGCGCTGCACAGCGCGGAGCAAACCATTCAGCAATAAAGAACTCACGCCCCATAGCAGCGCCAGTAACGCCGAGCCCCCCACCAGAAGCGCCAAGGCCAGAGGAAAGCTGCCTGAATAGAGCCACAGCAGGCCACCAAACACGATACTGGCAACGCCAACCACCAGCCAAGCGGCGGGCGGTAGCGGGTCCAGCTCTCGCCGCAGGACTTTAAGCGCGCTTACCTGCTTGATACGCAGCAGCGTTGGCCCTGCAAACCCCACCAGCACCGCCAGCGCGGTGAAGATACCGAGCCACAGCGGCATAATACCAGGGGGTGGCAGCGTCATGGGCAGAAAGCTGGTCAATAGCCACAACAGCACCGCTTGGCCGACCAAGCCCAGCAGCGCACCAATGAGGGAGGCCATTAATGCCAGCCCAATGAGTTGCAGGCTGAAAACTGTCACAAGCTGATACTGGCTGGCCCCAAAGCAGCGCAGCAGCGCAGCGGTATCCAGGTGACGCTCTACGTAGCGGCGGGTCGACATAGCAACCGCCACCCCAGCCAACAGCACCGCTGCTAACCCGGCAAGGCCTAAGTAGCTTTCCGCACGTTGCAGGGCGTTACCCAACTGCGGGCGGTCTACCCGCACATCACGCACCTCTACCCCATCACGCCGTAGCTGTGCCAATAAGCTCTGCACTTGCTCTAACGCGGCGGGCGGCCCGGCAGCCAGCAGTTCAAACTCAATGCGTGACCCTGGCTGTACCAACCCAGTAGCTTCAAGGTCAGCGGTATTGAGCATCAAGCGCGGGTTGAAGTTACCAAAACCTGCAGACTGGTCCGCTTCGCGCTCGATAATCCCGCTAATGGTCAGCTCCGTTTGCCCCACCTGCACGCGGTCGCCAATCTCGATATCGATCAGCTCGGCTAGCCGTGGGTCTGCCCAGGCTTCTCCCGCAGGTGGGCCAGAGGCGATTTGCTCGACGCCGCTGCCCCTATCTACGTGAGAAACACCGTAATGCGGGTACACGTCATCCACCGCTTTGAGGCTGGCGGGCTGGAAGCGCTCCCCCTGGCTGATCATGGAGACCAGATCCACTTGGTCGCTCAGCGTAAAACCCGCCTGCTCTAGCGTATTGCGCAGCTCTTCTGGGAAAGGGTCGCGCTGTTCAAGTACTAAATCGCCACCCAGCATCTGCCCGGCTTGGCGCTCAAGGCCGCGCTCCAAGCGATCAAGAAAGAAAGCAATCATGGTGGAAGCGGCCACCGCTAGTACCAACGCGACAAACAGCGCCCGCACATCCGCCGCGCGCAGGTCGCGCTTGAGACTTCGCGCTGCTAATCGCCAGTTGATATCACTCATCGCCTTCCTCGCTGTTGGCTGGGGCTGGCTCGAACGGGACGAGCTGGCCGTTAGTGAGGCGCAGGCAGCGGTCGCAGCGGCGCGCTAAGGCGTGGTCGTGGGTGACGAGAATCAGCGTCGTGCCCGCTTCTTTATTCAACGTGAAAAGCAGGTCGATGATCTGCGCGCCGGTATCCGGGTCCAGGTTGCCAGTCGGCTCATCGGCGAACACCAGCTCAGGGTCCGTCACGAAGGCACGCGCAATGGCGACACGCTGCTGCTCACCGCCAGAGAGCTGTTTAGGCTGGTGGGAAGTACGTTCGCCAAGCCCTACACGCTCCAACCACTGCTGGGCGGTACGTGTTTCTCCGGCGCGGGGCGAAAGCTCCAACGGCAGCAGCACGTTTTCCAGCGCACTGAGCGTCGGCAGCAGTTGAAAGTTCTGGAACACAAACCCTACTCGCCCTGCCCGCAATGCCGCGCGGCCATCCTCATCCAAGCGGCTCAGCGCATGGCCAAAGAGTGTCAACTCACCGTCGCTGGGCGTATCCAACCCGGCCAACAGGCCCAGCAGTGTGGATTTACCCGCGCCGCTTTTGCCTAAAATGGCAACGCTCTCTCCCGACGCTACGCTTAACGACAGGTCGTGTAAGATGGTTAGCGTGCGTTCACCGCTGGTCACTCGTTTGGCCAGCTTTTCCGCATGCAGCACTGGCTGGCTCACAGCTTCTTCGGGAACCTTCGGGATAGCAGAGGGGTCGGTGTTGGGCGAGCGCGATGGCGCATCTTCGGTCGAGGTATAGGATGTTGGGTCAGAGGAGTAAGACATGAAACATGGATTCCCTGTAGCAATTCGAAAACGAGCGGTTCAACAATGTTTGGCTCAGGCGCTGACCTTTCGACGGGAGCAAACGACGGCCCGACGCGGCGTGGCGAGCGCCCTGATGCTGGTAATGTTGTTGGGTGCTGCTCCGATATATGCCAGCACCTCTGAAGAAAACTTGCTGACGCTCCTTGTGATGGGTGACAGCTTGAGCGCGGCATATGGTATTGAGCAAGAGCAGGGTTGGGTCGCGTTGCTAGCAGAGCGCCTTGAGGGTGAGGCGCAAGTGGTGAATGCCAGCATCAGCGGCGAAACCACCTCAGGCGGTGCTCAGCGATTTTCCGATATTATCGGACAGCGTGAGCCGGATATCGTTCTGTTAGAACTGGGCGGCAACGATGGCCTGCGCGGTTTACCACCCGCCCAAATGCGCGCCAATCTCGCCACCATGATCGAGCAAAGCCAGCAAGCAGGCGCAGAGGTGCTGCTGTTAGGTATCGATATTCCACCGAATTACGGTCAAGCCTACCGCGATGCCTTCACCGGGGTCTATCACTCTCTGGCGGAGGAGTACGACCTCTCGCTCGTGCCCTTCTTACTGGAAGATATCGCCCTCAACCAACAGTTGATGCAAAGCGATGGCATTCACCCCACAGCAGACGCTCAGCCGATCATTCTCGACAACGTTTGGCCAGCGCTTGAACCGCTGTTGGAAGAGTCTCAACAAGTAGCGGCTGAATAAGAGGCTCACCCCATCACCGTTGATACTTTCTTCTGAGGAGATATAGCGCTTTTTTGCCTTAGCTTGTAGTCTTAAGCGATATTTGACCAACGCTAATGGCGTCCATGTCTACTTCCTCCTCCCCCCCGCCTTCCACCTTGTCGCGTCGGCAGTTTTTAGCCACTGCTGGCGCGTTGCTGTTGGGGGCCAAGCTGGGTATTTCGCCCTCCTCTGCCGTAGCCTTCAATCCCCAACAGCTGCGGCAAAGCATGCAGCAACTTTATGGACAAGGCGCTCTCAGCGTCTTAGAAGAGTGGTTTGCATTGCTGGAGCGCTTACGTGGCCAGGATGTGCAAGCTCAGCTTCGCGATGTGAACGACTTTTTCAATCGCCGTGTGCGCTGGGTAGAAGATATCCGCGTGTGGGGAGAAGAGGACTTTTGGGCAACGCCCTTAGAAGCATTGGGTAAAGGGCAAGGCGACTGTGAGGATTACTCCATTGCTAAATACATCACCCTGAAGCAGTTGGGTGTGCCGGGGGAACGTTTGCGTATGATCTACGTTCGCGCCCGCATTGGCCGTAGCCAAATCACCCAGGCTCACATGGTGCTAGGCTACTACTCAACGCCAAATGCCGAACCGCTGGTACTGGACAACATTGCACCCTCCATTTCACCGGCTTCTCAGCGCAATGATTTAGACCCCGTCTTCAGCTTTAACAGCGACGGCCTTTGGGCAGGTGGCGGTTCAGAATCCCGTGCCGACCCGCTGGCACGGCTGTCGCGCTGGCGTAGCGTGATCGGACGGATGCAATCACAAGGATTCATTTAAGAGGACTGGCGCTATGTCGCTGATTAAACAGCTTTGGCTGGCCATTATTGCGCTCTTACTGTTGTCGTTTGTCGGCAGCTTGGCGATCAGTATTACCAGCAGCCGTGACTATATCGAGCAGGAAGTGCGCATCAAAAACGAAGACAATGCCACGACTCTGGCGCTCTCCATGAGCCAGCTCGACAAAGATTTAGTGATTTTAGAGCTGCTGATCTCGGCGCAGTTCGATACCGGTTACTACCGCTCAATCCTTCTGCGCGATGCCGAAGGCGAAGTGTTGGTTGAGCGCCGCGCCGGTGAGTACAGCGGCAATGTTCCGGCTTGGTTTCGCAGCCTAGTGCAGTTCGATGTACCCACCGGCACCGCGACGATTCAAGATGGCTGGCGGCAGTTCGGCACGCTAGAGCTGGAGAGCCAGCACAGCTACGCCTATGCCTCTTTGTGGCGCAGTATGTTGGAACTCGCTGGCTGGTTTGTATTAGCTGGGGCGATTAGCTTAGCGATTGCCACCGTCATGGTGCGGGGCATCAAGCACCCGCTGGTACGTGTCGTCGCGCAGGCAAAGGATATCAGCGCGCGACGTTTTACTACCATTCAGGAACCCCGCACCTTAGAGCTGCGTGAAGTCGCTCAAGCGATGAACGTGCTGTCCGCTAACGTACGCCAAATGCTCAGCCAAGAGAGCCAAAAGCTCGATGAACTGCGCCGCCATTTGCAGCATGACCGCGTCACAGGGGCTTTGAACCGTGAGGTGCTCATGGGCAGGCTGGCCTCGCTATTAGGCAGCGACGATGCCCGCGCCACAGGCCTGATGGTGATGGTACGCGTGCAAGCCCTAGAGAGTTTGAACGACCAGCTAGGCCACCAAGCGACCGACCAGTTGCTCAGCACACTGGTCATGGAGCTGTCCGCCTTGGAAACCAGCGCCGATGAAGCCCTGATTGGGCGCTTAAACGGCAGCGATTTCCTGCTCATGCTGCCATTAGAGGAGGCGCCCGATTCACTGCTTCCGCGTTTGCAACAAGCACTGGACAACACGACGACGAGCGTTCCAGACACCGACGTACGCTTAGCCACCGCTATCGTGGCGTATCATCCGGACGACGAGCGCGGCCCGCTACTGGCCACTTTGGACGATGCCTTGGCCGAGGCAGAAAGCGACAGCAGTGCGACCAATATCGCCCTACGCCAACGGGAACAAGGCTCCCTATTTGGTAACCATAACGAATGGCGGACGGCACTCACCGTGGCCATTGCCCAAGGCCCGCAGCTTGCCTACTTCCCCGTGGTCGACGCACAGAACCGTGTTCTACACTATGAATGCCCGGCACGCCTTGAGCTAGCCAACGCATGGCAAACGGCAGGCCTGTTCATTCCTTGGGTGACCCGTTTTGCTCTCGAGCCCGCGTTGGATATTGCCGTCGTCAAACAGGCCCTGGTTCAGTTAGAAACCAATCCAGAGCAAAGTATCGGTGTCAACCTCTCGATTGCGTCGATCAACAATGCGCAATTCGTCAACGAGCTGCGTTTGCTGCTTGAGAAGCAGCCGACTCTCGCCAGCAAGCTCTGCTTCGAGGTGCCTGCTACACTGACAGCGCATTCCATTGGAAGTCTGCGCGGGCTGTGCAGCGCACTGCGGCCTCTGGGCTGCCAGTTTGGTATCGAGCATGTGGGCGCGGAATTCACTAAGTTGGCCGACTTACACGATGTAGGGCTTGCCTATCTCAAAGTGGATAGCAGCTTGATTCGCGATATTCATGTCTCGAATGAGCAGCAAACCATCGTGCGCGGCATGGCCACGCTGTGCCACTCTCTGGGGATTCAGGTGATTGCCGAAGGAGTCACAACCTCTGAAGAGCTAGAAAGCCTATTCCGCACAGGTGTGGATGGAGCGACGGGACCAGGCGTGCGCTTGAGTTAATCGCTCAAGCTTCTCTTTAGTAAGGTTGTTCAGATAAACCACGACGCGGCCTCTGCCGCGTCAAATAATACCGCCATCATCACTAATCAAATTCACATCGTTCTTAGCGCGCAGCGACTTACGCTCCATCACCTTACTCTGAGCGGCAGCGGGCAAATCGGTAAAGCTGAGCACGCCCTTCTCTAGCAGCACTTCCAGCATATCTTCCACTACCCGCACAAACGCTAAATCCGACGCAATCATTTGCGCCGACTGCCCCGTTTGCTGGGCCAGAAAGGCAAACACCTCTGGCGAATCCGCCGCGATGGTGTCATTACACTCAGGCGAGGGCTCTTTGCTGAGCATCACAATCTCCCCACGGGCATTTCGTTTGATGTAGAGCATAGCGGCTTCCTCTGTAAGTAAACGCGCTGATTGGTTGCGAAAAGTAAATCTTAATGAGATACAACAAGGCCGCCCGGAGGCGGCCTTTGGGTTGGGTGGATAGTTACTCGATGTCTAGCTTGCCGTTATTGATCATGTGCTGGATCACATCTAGCGAATTGCTTGACGCACCTCCCAAGTCATTCAAGCTTTGACCCTCTAAATGGATGACCTGATCGGCGTTACCTATGTTGCCATTCAACTCACCCTTGGAGCTGATATACAGCAAAGTATCGTCACCTTCTTCTTTAGCGATGATAAAGCTGTCGATGGTGCCCTCGGACTCACCTTGCAACAAATCACTCAGATCCAGCGTGTTGCTACCCGTGCCAAAGTCCTGAACAAGATCCAACGCTGGTGCGCCTGCCTGACCTTGATCTCCGCCCTTCCATAGGAAGGTATCATTACCTGCTCCCCCAACCAGGCTATCATTACCTGCCCCCCCAAACAGGATATCGTCACCGTCGCCACCAATCAGAAGATCACTGCCTGCACCACCGAATAGCGTGTCATCAACTGCACCTCCCATTAAGGTGTCATCACCGCCACTCCCCTCCACTTTTCCACCGGCAGCCGGGGTCAAGGTAATGTCTCCCACTTGCTCAATCTCAATGAAAAAGCCCGTTTTATTGCCACTAGCCTCTCCGGAAATCAAGACATATTTAAAGTTTTTACCTGTTTCTATCGACACTTGGCCATCATTATCAAAAGTGCCCTCAGCGACGACCTTACGGTCTGCATCCAACAGTTCATAGCGGCCCTCCAAACTATTTTTTCCTTTTTCCCCCTCTGCCTCATGCACGCTAAAGATAAAACGACTCACGGGTTCCGACAACACAAACATGAGCTCTTCATTGCTCTGAATAGCATCTTTCCTTGCAGGTTCTCCTTCAACAACTTTATTTTGGGGGTTCTGCTCAACACCATAGCCGTATTTAGTAATTAATTCCGTGGCATTGAATTGATTGAAATTACCACTTCCTTTAAAAGCGCTTCCGCCGCCGTCCCCTTTCTGTGCCCAGATAGATTCTATAGGAGATGACACACTCGTATCGTGGTCTGGGTAATCCAACTCAGGCAGCACCATCACACTAACATTAGCGCTAGCGAAGCCTATGGCCGGCTCAATTCCTTCCAACGCGTTACCGTCGCCTCCTACTTCAGTGGCCGTGGCTTCTGCTTTCAGCTCAAAATCACTAGTATCAGCAGGCACGGTCAACTGTAACTGGATGTCTTGCAGTGATTTCCCAGCCGGGTTATTCAGCACCCATTGACCATCGCTGCTCTTTACAAGAGTCACGCTATCTGGAGCACTTAGCAGTTCAAGCGTTGCGCTCATGGGCACACGCGTTAACGTGATATTTGACAAAACTTCACTGCCATCTTTATCTGTTAGAAGAGCAGATACTTCTATTAAAAACTCTTGGAAGTTGCCAGTGCTTTCAGTAGTGGTGACCTCGGTGGTCTTAGGCCCCGCAGGTGGCAATTTCAACCCATTACCATCAAATATGGCTTCTATATGGTTGGGCCCTTTTACAACACCACTGATGTTGACATTCTCATAGGTATTGATTTGGCCATTACGAGTATTCGTCCACCCTGAAATGTCATAAGAGTGGCCCGATGTTGCATCAATAAACACGTAATCTGGCGAGTGCCCTGCTCCACGGTTGCCCGTAAAGGCATCCATCGAGGCCCAGTGATTATTGTCTTTAAAATAACCACTGTTTTCATTCAAGATGAAAATATCGGTCAGCCCTTGGGCTGTTGAATTGGCATTCGTACCGCCATTCGCATTGCCGTACGCTAGCAGTACGCTACTTGCATCTGCGCCGTCGGGTATTTTAATGCCAGCCAGGTTATCCACGGGTTGTCCTGACGGATTTTTACCATCAAGGTCCACCGTACCCCATACACGGACACCTGAACCAATTGCAACGATATTTCCCCCTTGAATATCAAACCCACCGGCTTGGCCGCTACCGCCATTCACCTGGATGATTTCACCGTCACTATCCCCAATAAGCTCACCTTTAGAAATCTCTAGCTTGACGATAGGCGTATCAGCGACTGGTTTGACATCAACCGTAAAGATAGTTTCTTCACCCTCAACCTGGCTATCAATCGGTTTAAAGCTGAATTGAGCATAATCCGCCTGTTGATCGCCTACACCATTGCCGCCATAGCCATCAAAACCAGATTCATTGGGTACAGGCTTAAAGCGCAACACGCCATCATCGATTTGAGATTTTGAGAACTCAAAGCCATTGCTACCAATATTTGAATCATTGATGTCTTGCCATTCACCGCCATTCCCTTTGAACTGTAATACGCCATCTTCAGGTAGTTTAGTGATGATGATACCCAAGCCAGCACTGTTGGCATCGCTATCGACAATATTGAAGTCTTCCCATTTCAGTAAGAAATCATCATTTTCACCGTTTGAGCTATCTTCGTTACCTATTGCATAGCCACCCGTGGAGGTCGGTACGCTGTCAACTTCCAAAACGTTCAGATATACCTTGGCTGTATCTAGACCACCTTTTCCATCAGAAACAGTGTATTGGAACTGTGCAGGGCCGTTGCCACTGCTATTAGCAGTAAACGTTATATCACCATCGGTGTTTCTGAAAACCTCACCGCCTAGCGCACCAAATACGTTAGTGATTATTAGATCGTCACCATCAGCATCGCTATCGTTACTCAGCAGATCGGCTGGATCAAAAGTAATAGACTCACCCGCCTTAACCTCGAAAGGCGTATCACCGCCGCCATGCTCAAAAACACGAATATTATCCAGCAAGGCGCCGAAGCTATTGGGTTGACCTAAGTCTTTAAAAGCTAGCATTGACTCACTACTATTAGCTTCTATATCTAAGCTAATCCGTGTCCAGCCACCCTCAACCGAGTCTGAAGTCACTTGGTCGCTATTATTACCACTAACTGTCACGACACGATCATTATCGGTGCTCACCTCAAACGTGACATTGCCGAAGGTCACCTTCATAGCACTGTCGGCTAAATGGCCAGGCCGCGCTTGATAATCAAAAGTAAGTGTGTATGTTTTGCCTAAGTCTGTATCTATCTCTCTTGAAATTTTAGTCGAACGGTTAGGATCAAGCTCTGCTAAACGGCTGCCATCTGAGGCTTGCTCTACGGTCACACCTGCATTTTGAATTTCGATGTCGTTAGTTAATGTCCAATTATTATAATCATCCAGGATCTGCCACCGGCCTTTAATCTCTCCATCTTCAAAAGACTCAGTGAAGATTTCGGTTAGCCCGGTGCTATCGGCGTAGTCGTCGATGGCTACTGGGGGGGTGTTGGTGTCGATCAATATCTCATCACTGCCGCCGGTGCCGGGGTTGCCGGCGACGTCGGTGTAGCTGTCGTCAGCCACGCTGACGCTGGCCGTGCCTTCAAACTCGGCGTCCGGGGTGAAGGTGGCGGTGTAGGTGACGCTGCCATCTTCATTGGTCACCGGGCCACTCAGGTTGGTCACGCTGCCACCCACCACGGTGACGTCGTTCAGATCAAAGCCTTGGACGGCTTCGCTGAAGGTGAAGGTGACGTCGCTGGTGGTCACCTCGCCGTTCTCAAGCGCGAGGCTCTCTTCGACGATGTCGACCGTCAGGCTTGGGCCCGCCACGTCGACCGCCACGGTGTCACTGCCGCCGGTGCCGGGGTTGCCGGCGACGTCGGTGTAGCTGTCGTCAGCCACGCTGACGCTGGCCGTGCCTTCAAACTCGGCGTCCGGGGTGAAGGTGGCGGTGTAGGTGACGCTGCCATCTTCATTGGTCACCGGGCCACTCAGGTTGGTCACGCTGCCACCCACCACGGTGACGTCGTTCAGATCAAAGCCTTGGACGGCTTCGCTGAAGGTGAAGGTGACGTCGCTGGTGGTCACCTCGCCGTTCTCAAGCGCGAGGCTCTCTTCGACGATGTCAACCGTCAAAGTAGGGCTGGCATCAGCGTCGGAATCGGCATCCGCATCCGCATCCGCATCCGCATCGGCATCTGCGTCAGCGTCCGCGTCCGCGTCGGCATCTGCATCGGCGTCCGCATCTGCGTCGGCATCTGCATCAGCATCGGCGTCTGCGTCAGCGTCAGCGTCGGCATCCGCATCGGCATCGGCATCCGCATCAGCGTCGGCGTCAGCGTCGGCATCCGCATCTGCATCTGCATCTGCATCTGCATCTGCATCTGCATCTGCATCAGCATCGGCGTCAGCGTCTGCATCCGCGTCGGCATCTGCATCGGCGTCTGCGTCGGCATCCGCGTCAGCATCCGCATCGGCGTCTGCGTCGGCATCTGCATCAGCGTCGGCATCGGCATCGGCATCTGCATCGGCGTCTGCATCGGCGTCCGCGTCAGCGTCTGCATCCGCGTCGGCGTCGGCATCTGCGTCGGCATCCGCATCGGCGTCCGCGTCCGCATCAGCGTCTGCATCCGCATCTGAATCGGCATCCGCGTCGGCATCAGCATCCGCGTCCGCATCGGCGTCCGCATCAGCGTCCGCATCAGCATCAGCATCAGCATCAGCATCAGCGTCAGCGTCTGCATCCGCGTCGGCGTCCGCGTCGGCATCGGCATCTGCATCTGAATCGGCATCCGCGTCGGCATCGGCGTCAGCATCGGCATCCGCATCTGCATCTGCGTCTGCGTCTGCGTCGGCATCGGCATCTGCATCTGCATCTGCATCTGCGTCTGCGTCAGCATCCGCGTCGGCATCTGCATCCGCGTCTGCGTCGGCATCCGCATCTGCATCTGCATCTGCATCTGCATCTGCATCTGCATCGGCGTCTGCGTCAGCATCCGCGTCGGCATCTGCATCCGCGTCTGCGTCTGCGTCGGCATCCGCGTCAGCATCGGCATCCGCATCCGCATCCGCATCTGCGTCCGCGTCTGCGTCTGCGTCGGCATCCGCGTCGGCATCTGCATCTGCATCGGCGTCTGCGTCAGCGTCCGCATCCGCATCTGAATCGGCATCCGCGTCGGCATCAGCATCAGCGTCTGCATCCGCGTCCGCGTCCGCATCGGCGTCCGCATCAGCATCAGCGTCTGCATCCGCGTCGGCATCTGCATCTGCATCGGCGTCCGCATCCGCGTCGGCATCGGCATCTGCATCGGCGTCTGCGTCTGCATCGGCATCCGCATCTGCGTCCGCGTCTGCATCCGCGTCGGCGTCGGCATCTGCGTCGGCATCCGCATCGGCGTCCGCGTCCGCATCCGCGTCGGCATCTGCATCTGCATCTGCATCGGCGTCAGCGTCCGCATCAGCGTCGGCATCGGCATCGGCGTCTGCGTCAGCATCGGCATCCGCATCAGCATCAGCATCCGCATCGGCGTCCGCATCAGCATCGGCATCGGCGTCCGCGTCGGCATCGGCGTCAGCGTCTGCATCCGCATCTGCATCTGAATCGGCATCCGCGTCGGCATCGGCATCGGCGTCCGCATCCGCGTCGGCATCGGCATCGGCATCGGCATCGGCGTCTGCGTCTGCGTCTGCATCGGCATCCGCATCTGCGTCCGCGTCTGCATCCGCGTCGGCATCCGCATCGGCGTCCGCGTCCGCGTCCGCATCAGCGTCTGCATCCGCATCTGCATCTGAATCGGCATCCGCGTCGGCATCGGCATCTGCATCGGCGTCTGCGTCAGCGTCAGCATCCGCGTCGGCATCTGCATCCGCGTCTGCGTCTGCGTCGGCATCCGCATCGGCGTCCGCATCCGCATCCGCGTCGGCATCTGCATCTGCATCTGCATCTGCATCGGCGTCTGCGTCAGCGTCCGCATCTGAATCGGCATCCGCGTCGGCATCGGCATCGGCGTCTGCGTCCGCATCGGCATCAGCATCCGCGTCCGCGTCCGCATCCGCATCCGCGTCGGCATCCGCGTCGGCATCTGCATCTGCATCGGCGTCTGCGTCAGCGTCCGCATCCGCATCCGCATCCGCATCTGCATCTGCATCTGAATCGGCATCGGCGTCTGCGTCCGCATCGGCATCAGCATCCGCGTCCGCATCGGCGTCGGCATCGGCATCTGCATCGGCGTCTGCGTCAGCGTCGGCATCCGAATCTGCGTCGGCATCGGCGTCCGCATCGGCATCTGCATCCGCGTCGGCGTCGGCGTCGGCGTCGGCGTCCGCATCAGCGTCAGCATCTGCATCAGCGTCGGCATCTGCATCCGCGTCGGCGTCCGCATCGGCGTCCGCATCCGCATCCGCATCTGCATCGGCGTCAGCATCTGCATCGGCATCGGCATCGGCATCGGCATCAGCGTCCGCATCTGCATCCGCGTCAGAATCCGCATCGGCATCGGCATCTGCATCGGCGTCTGCGTCAGCGTCGGCATCCGAATCCGAATCTGCGTCGGCATCGGCGTCCGCATCGGCATCTGCATCCGCGTCGGCGTCCGCATCAGCGTCAGCATCTGCATCTGCATCAGCGTCGGCATCTGCATCCGCGTCGGCGTCCGCATCGGCGTCCGCGTCTGCATCTGCATCGGCGTCTGCGTCCGCATCCGCGTCGGCATCTGCATCCGCGTCTGCGTCAGCATCGGCATCTGCATCTGCATCAGCGTCGGCATCCGCATCCGCATCTGAATCGGCATCGGCATCGGCGTCCGCATCCGCATCCGCGTCGGCATCGGCATCTGCATCTGCATCTGCGTCCGCATCAGCATCAGCGTCTGCATCCGCATCTGCATCTGCATCTGCATCAGCGTCGGCATCGGCATCAGCATCAGCGTCTGCATCGGCGTCTGCGTCAGCATCCGCATCGGCGTCCGCATCCGCATCAGCATCCGCATCGGCGTCCGCATCAGCATCGGCATCGGCATCTGCGTCGGCGTCGGCATCTGCGTCGGCATCGGCATCGGCGTCCGCGTCCGCATCAGCGTCTGCATCCGCATCTGCATCTGAATCGGCATCCGCGTCGGCATCGGCATCGGCGTCTGCGTCCGCATCGGCATCAGCATCCGCGTCCGCATCGGCGTCAGCATCAGCGTCTGCATCCGCGTCGGCATCGGCATCGGCATCTGCATCTGAATCGGCATCCGCGTCGGCATCGGCGTCAGCATCCGCGTCCGCATCAGCGTCGGCATCGGCATCTGCATCGGCATCAGCGTCGGCATCGGCATCGGCATCGGCATCAGCGTCCGCGTCCGCATCCGCATCCGCATCCGCATCCGCGTCAGAATCCGCATCGGCATCGGCATCGGCATCCGCGTCAGAATCCGCATCGGCATCGGCATCGGCATCTGCATCGGCGTCTGCGTCAGCGTCGGCATCCGAATCCGAATCTGCGTCGGCATCGGCGTCCGCATCTGCATCTGCATCCGCGTCGGCGTCGGCGTCCGCATCAGCGTCAGCATCTGCATCAGCGTCGGCATCTGCATCCGCGTCGGCGTCGGCGTCCGCATCGGCGTCCGCGTCTGCATCCGCATCCGCATCGGCGTCTGCATCTGCATCGGCGTCTGCGTCCGCATCCGCGTCGGCATCTGCATCGGCGTCTGCGTCCGCATCCGCGTCGGCATCCGCGTCGGCATCTGCATCCGCGTCTGCGTCTGCGTCAGCATCGGCATCTGCATCTGCATCTGCATCAGCGTCGGCATCCGCATCCGCATCTGAATCGGCATCCGCGTCCGCATCGGCGTCCGCATCCGCATCCGCGTCGGCATCGGCATCTGCATCTGCATCTGCGTCCGCATCCGCATCTGCATCGGCGTCGGCGTCTGCGTCTGCGTCTGCGTCTGCGTCTGCGTCTGCGTCAGCATCCGCATCAGCATCAGCATCTGCATCCGCATCGGCGTCCGCATCAGCATCAGCATCTGCGTCCGCGTCGGCGTCGGCATCTGCGTCGGCATCGGCGTCCGCATCAGCATCAGCATCAGCGTCGGCATCGGCATCGGCATCCGCATCGGCGTCTGCGTCAGCATCCGCGTCGGCATCTGTATCCGCGTCAGCATCGGCATCTGCGTCGGCATCCGCATCGGCATCCGCGTCCGCATCTGCATCGGTATCATCTGCAGCCGCAATACCGCCATCGAATTCTGCGAATTCAGCGCCTTCCAGACCGCCTTCTGTACTGAAGTTGAGTGGGTCTGTTTCTTCGGCAATACGGGCAACGCGCACGAAGCTGCTGCCACCACCGCCGCCGCCACCGGCGCCACCACCTGCTGCGGTGGCATCGAGCAGATCGAGCAGGTCGCCTTCTTCATCATCCAATGCAGCGAGAAGTGCTTCTAGATCGTCGTCCAGCGCACTGGCGTCGGTAGCAACAATCGCGTCATTGCCGAGCTCAGGCGTGAGGGTGACTTCTTGTCCACCTTCAACAACATTGGCACCTGTGCCGTCGGCAAAGTCCAGGTCTACTCGACCATCTGCAGACGTTATGAGCGTTTCGCCTTCTTGAATCACGTCACCGATGCGCAACTCACGCAGGTTACCGTCTTCATCACGCGCCCATGCTTGACCTGTGATCGCGATTACTGTTGCCATGTTGTTTACTCCGCCCACCGCTACATTTAAGGGGTCGCCGCATTGGTAAGCACTCAGCAAAATAGAGGACTATTAGCGGCATTTTGTACTAAGGCTAGCCCTGTTAACGGCGTATTTATATTGTACCGGTGGACAATACGTACATAGGGAGCGGCAAACGTTGTCAGAGGGCTCTAAAACTCTGTATTAGCGGGTACTTAGAGGCGTTGATTTATGTGTTTACCCCACTCATAGCGTCGTAGGCTTTGATAATGCCATTCAGCATATTCAGGGCGCCTGAGTCGTTGTGCGTTTGGCAACGCTGGCAAAACTCATGGGCACGGGCGGCTAAGGCAATGTGATGAGAAGCTCTTTCAGGTGAAGAGAGCGCTAACCACTCCTGCCTTTCACTCAGTTGTGCCCATTGAGCACTCACCACCTTCAATACTTCTTTATATAGCTTGGCAGAAAGCGGCCAGTGGGCCCCCAAAGAGTCATAGCTCCACCCCTGCCAATCCAGCAGAAGTGGATGTGTTTCAAGCATAGCGAAGCGGGCACTACTCGGATTATGAAGGGTAAGGCAGTAAGGCACTTTTTCCACGGCGGCAATAATATGAGGCCAACGCTGCATAAAGGGCTCTACTTGAAAGGCCTGCTGATCATCGTGAGTTAAGTAGCCAAAGTGCTTGGCCTCTATTTTTTTCATGCGCTCTGGGAGGGAGGCAAAAGTAGCCATGTATTGCGTGTGCAGCGCATGCGATAACGGCATTTTCATAAGGGTTTGGCGAAGCGCTGCCATCCAAGGCTTACGCTCTTCGGAATTTAGCCACCTAGGCTGCTGCTCTCCCATCTCCAGGAGGAGGTAATAGCACCAAGGCAATCGGCCGTGGTCACACAATATCGGCACCGTCAGCTGTGTATCCATACGATAGCCACCCACTTCTGTTAAAAGCGCACTTTCATGTAAGGCTTCATTTTCCCGTGACGGTTTGTAGCATTTCAACAGCCAGTAGTGCGTGCAATCGCTTTCATCAATAACCTGTATTAACACCTGTGCCACCGAACGCCCATGTAACAGTCGGCACTCGATGATGTGATACGACATGTGGTGGCCATAACGTTCCGCGATCCATGCTGTTAGCCACTGTGGCAGGGTGTTGGATTCAAAACGTTTTACAAAGTCGGTGGTTTCTAACAGCGAAACATGCCGGTCACGCGGCAGCAATAGCATGTTAATCGACTGAAAATGTTTGATAACACCCAGGAAGTTGACTAATCCATTCAAGCTGGCCGCCATCATTTGGCGCATTGAAATAAGTAAAATAAAAAGCGTTAACAGCGGACGAACAGATCCGTAAAGATAATCTAGCACGAGGATCGAAAAGCCTAACGCAAAGCTGATATTGATCACGGTAAGGACATTGCTTTGCAACGTATCCTGAATGATCTGTACTTTTTCATAGCGGTAGTAGTGCATAACCACAGCTGTCAATATCAGCACACATATGGCCGCTAGTAACGCTAGCAGCGGGTGCAACAGGGCAATCACACAACAAAACAGCAGAGCAATCACCGAAGAAGACAACGCGTTTAACACAACGGTAAGTACACGATTGCCCAGCAAACGGTGATTCGCAACCAGTCGTGTTTTATTTAGGGATTGCAGTATGGCACTGGCAAAATGTGCGATGGCATGCCTGATCAGCCACTGAAGTAGGGCGTAAGCACAAAAGCAGAAAACAGCTAACGCTAACAAAATAGCGATTTGATCTTGATCACTGTGGATACAGGGCATCCATCCCGTCAGCCGGCTTTGGCCAGTCATTAGCACCTGAAGAAGCTGCCATGGAAGGACCAAGCTGGCTAACAAGAGCACCTGGGTCGCCACCTGCATCAGGAGGATGGTCAGTACACGCCAGCGAAATGGCCATAGCACTTCACTGGCCAGTGCACGCATCAGCGCGCGGATGTGCGCTCGGTGGACGGCTTGCCCTTCTCTTCCTGACATGAGCGGCTGACTACTCCATAAGAGGGGCAATTAATTGCATAAACGCCCGCAATTCATCTGGCTGTGATGCTACCGGGAGATACGTTGACACGGCTTTATATAAAGCGGAAAGGATAGCGGGGTTATGCCTTGGGCTGCGCTGCTCTGCCTCGGCCCAGCCATAGATGGGCCACTGTTCTCGATAAGACACCGCTACCCCTGCTTGATGTAGCTCAGCGAACAGGTGCGGCATAAAGTCAGCACCATAAAGGCGGCCCAAGGCCACGATGGGTTGACCGTTGTGATAGCGCTGGCTGACCAGCGCCTCAGGAACAGCAACATCGCCCTGAGTGTCTGTCAGATAAAACAGCCGCTGCCAGAAAGCGACCGCTGAATAAGAGGATTGCATGACCGCTTCCAACGCGTCTCTGTCGGCAGGTAGTGCTGGCCCTGGATGGCCATCCCCGCGGAGCAGCGATTCCGACCATCGCGCCAGCCCTTCATGCACCCAAGCCTGCTTAAACATCATATGGGCGTTCTGATAGAGGTGGAAAAGCTCATGGGCAGGGGTGAGATTATGGGCCGCATCCACTTGCCCACCCAGCGCCATACGGATATGACACTCTGGCACCGAGGGAGTGCGAACTACTTCATCATAGGCTTGGCCGCCACTGGTTTGGTCAGCGCGCAGAATCACCATCATAAAATCGGCCTGCTGGTAGCGGGGCATTTGCAGCGGCGGTGTCAGGTGAAGCACCTCTTGGTAGAGCGCATCCGCTGCCGCTAGCTGACGCTCTATATCCTCTTGCCGCATGTGGTCTATGTCACGTTCATGAACGGAATCCACAAAGAAACGCACGCCTGTATCACTAGTGGCATCCGCCCGCGGGGCAAAAGCGTGAGTAGCTGCTACGGATGCAAGGGGCGGCTCACGCGATAGGAGATGGCAGATACCCGCAGGCTGAGACGCTACCATCTCCTCTGCCATGGTAGGCATTACACTCCACACAGCGCTGAGTAACAGCAGTGCCCCAGCCCGAAACGCGCTCACCCACCAGGGTTTAGTCACGAGAAGAGTCAGCAAACAACGAATAAAGGCCTACACCATGAGACGCTTTCACCAACACGTTATCACTGGGTCGTAAATGCTGCACGAGTGCCTCTTTCAGCGCTACGACGTTAGGGTAATGAAAGACGCCGTTGGCTTCCCCGCCCAATGCGGGCACCAGCGTTTGGCAAAGCGGGCCACATAACAACACTCGGCGAGCACCCACTGCGCTGATGTGAGGAGCCAAGCGAAGATGCAAGGTGTCAGCCTCTTCCCCTAGCTCCAGCATATCCCCAAGGATCACGAGTTTTTCGTCAGCCTGAACAGGCAGTGAAGCAAAGGTTTCTAAGGCCATCCCCATCGAGAGGGGGTTCGCATTGTAGGCTTCATCATGCACCGTGATGGGCATGCCGTGATGGTGGAGATGTTTGACCTCACCTCTTCCGGCAACTGCCTGAAAAGTACTCAAGCGCTCGATCACCGCCGATATATTTACATGATCGTGCCGTGCCACAGCCAATACTGCCATTGCGTTCAGCAGCATGTGACGCCCGGCAGCACCAAGAGTCACGGGGTATAAAGCACCATCAATGCTCACTAGGCCAGCCTTCTCGGTGTACTGCACCAGCCGTATATCTGCCTCAGCGTGCTCCCCAAAGGTGATGACGTTTAAACGATGGTGTGTCGCCTGCTGTGCTAAATACTCATAATGGGCACCATCTCGATAGAGAATGGCGACGCCTCCTGGCGACATTCTCTTGAATATATGGGCTTTTTTTCGGGCGATTTCATCCAAAGAGCGGTGATAAATAAGATGAGAAGCAGCAATATTGGTAATAATAGCGAGATCAGGTCGCGCCAGCTCAGTATTAACCAACATGGAGCCAATGGCCATTTCGACCGCCCAGTACTGTGCCGTCTGTGGCATGGAAGCGAGATTCCAGGCAACCCCTACCGGTAAGTTTGCGCTTCCCCGGCTATACCCGACCGCTTTGTCGCTACGCAATGCATGCGCCAGCATCGCCACCACTGTGGTCTTCCCCGCACTACCGGTGACACCGACCACTCGTCCTGTAAACTGCCGACGCTGGTGCTGGCCAATCGCTAGCACTGCTTTGCGTACGTCATCTACCTGAAGCACTGGAACGCCTGCCTCACGATACGCGCTAGCTTCTTCACACAGTACTGCAGCAGCACCTTTTCTAGATAATTCCAACACTACATTAGGAGTTAAAAAGCTTTTATCTTTGTGTTTACCAAAATCAACAACTATTTGGCCAAGTTGAAAGAATTGCTGTTTACAACACAGTCCCTCTGCCTGCCAGCCTGCCGGGGGTGCCTCGCTCCAATGGCCTTTGGCTACCATTACCAGCGATTCAGCATCTAATATGCCTTGTCCAGGTTGGCGTATCTTCGCCTGCCGCCCATGCAGCAGCATCTGTTGATAAGCCACTAAACCAGAAAGGTAGTGTTCAACATCATCGATACGTACCCGAAAGCCATGATGGCGAATAAAGAAACCATCAAGCACCGTATGAGGAGCTTTAAAATACATGGCCACTTCTGGCCAGAAAAAACCATTGAGCAGGTAGTTAGCTCGGGTATGCAGGGCCTGATAAAACTCATCAACGTTAAAGTGATGCATCACATCAGCGAACTCTGGCACGCTTTCCAGCTTCAGTAGCGTTTTATGAAACGCCATAGAGAGTTCAAGGAGCGTGGGGAAAGTCGTGATGCGATCACGGATAAAATCAACATACCCCGCGACATTGCGTACGGCAAAGTCGAAGTAGCGACGCTCTGGACGATACGCCAGTAGCTCATTCGTACAGTAGGCCAACCAGTGATCGTGCGCTTTCTCATGACCATTGGCGATAAAAAAATCAAATGCTTTCACCACACAGTCCAGCCACGGGCGGTGTTGGGTTTGCCCATAAAGCCGCATCAGCGCAAACGCGGCTTCCCCGTCGTAATAGATAATCCGCGTCTTTTCTTTAACCGACAAATCATCCGCGTTCAGAACATGGACAAAGCTTCCGTCCGGCTCCTGCATACGCACAATGCCCAGTGCCAGCGCACTGGCCACACTTTCATAGCGCTCATCGCCCATCACCTGCTGATACTTAACGAGAGCAAGAATAGCGACCGCATTGGCGCCCAGTTTAATCAGGTTGCCCGTATCAACGACGTAAGCCGCCTCTTCGCGTTGAATAATATCTTGGGCGCACAGACTTGAGAGCGCAGCGCTAATTTGCTGGCGTAACTGCGCTAGCTGCCCCTCATCAAGCAACCGTTGGGCACGGCACGTTTCATAGCCTTCCAGTAGGGCGTAAGTACTACTAGCATGACGAAGCACGTTATAAGTGCCGATTTCACGATGAAAACAGGGAAAATAGCCATATACGTAGCGACCATTCGGCTTTACTTGTTGGCCTAAAAAGCGGGTAGAACGTGCAATGAGCGCTGCTGTGGAAGCAGCACTTAAAGGAGAGACCTCTCGACGGCCCCAGAATCGCGGCTGGGTGCTCAACGCATGAACGCTTGGCGCTTCATCACTGAGATCGACAAACACCCCTGCGGTAGAGAAACTCCAGACCGGCATATCATCCGCAAAGCTCGGCATTTGGCTGGAGCCATGGCGGGCCTTGAAATAGCGCTCAAGGTGCGCCTGATGAATATCCGCATGCCCCACCTGGTGTCCCGCATACAGGCAGGCATTGGCGTTCAGCTCCATCTCGCTCAACAGCAGCCTTGGCGCGCGCTTACCTTCAAATGCCAAGCCGCTGCGAAAGTAGCTACGCTTGTAACGTTTAAGCTCTTGCTTGAAGTCACCCCAGCGCCATTCACGTACCGCAAAAGGCCACTCTACACGGCACCATATCAAAGGGTGTTGGAATTTATGCTGGAGCCGATTCACCTCTTGCAACACGATAGGCCATAGCGATGACCAGCGGCCTTCCTGCAAGCTAGCTACATCCAACGATACAGTGGCGACCTGTGCGCGTTGACGCCCGTCACTGACAGACACCAACATTAATGGCTGAAAGGCTAGTGGTACTGCATGCCGGTTTAACCACATTGGCATTATCGTATTGCCTAAGCTTTCTAGCGCCTCCTGTGTTCTAGGGTCACTCATTACTGGGATACACTCTCAGCCACCGGCGCTAACTTCAAAATCAGTTGAAGCCGGTCGCGTACGGCCAGCTTTTTGAAAATAGCGCTCATATGTGCCTTCACCGTTCGTTCGGTAATATTTAACTGGAGAGCAACTTCTTTGTTGGTGGCACCGCGTGCCACCGCCAGCGCGACGCCCCGCTCGCGCTCGGAGAGTAACGCTAAGTATTCGCTATGTTGGTAGCGATCAGGCTCCACACGCTGCTGAAGAGCCTTAAATGACCCCGCCAGCACCTTAGTCAGCAGCTCTTGCCCTACCCACACACCTTTATTAGTGACCACCAGGGCTACCTGATTCAGCACTTCGGAAGCAGCCAGAGTATGAACATAGCCGCGTGCGCCTAAATCTAGAGCGGTAAGTGCTTGACGGTCATCGGGCGTGTAGCTCATGACAACCACTATGGCACCCTGCCCCGCCAACAGGGGTACCAGCGCAGGCCATTCATTTAAAGTGGTCGAAATCCAAACGAGATCATTCGTAGTTACCTGATGACAGGCATTAGGTGAAAGCGGCGAGATATCTCGAAACGCTTTTTTCCAGCGGGCTTTGATACTGCCATCCGTTGTTATGAACCAATGTTTCATCAGCGCTCCCCCATGGAATCTCGCCACGCTCTCAAAACAGGTTTTAGCATGAACTGCATCACCGTTCGCTTACCGGTGACGATATCCACCTGCGCCGTCATACCCGGTATTACCTGCAGCCGGTCGGCGACGTTTTCGTTTTCTAAACTGCGCACCCGTACCAAGTAGAAGGTATTGCCCTCTTCATCTGTAATGGTGTCGGCACTGATGTGCTCAAGTTCGGCTTGCAGCCCACCATAGATGGCGTAATCGTAGGCGGTCAGTTTGATCGTCGCAGGCTGTCCCGGGTGTAGAAACGCGATGTCTTGAGGCGCAATACGCGCTTCAACCAGTAGTTGGTCATCGCTGGGGACGATCTCCACGACTTCTTGCCCCGGCTGGGCCACTCCGCCAATCGTATTGATGTGGATACGTTGAACGATCCCATCGACCGGTGAGCGAATTTCCGTCAGCCGCACCCGGTCTTGAAGCCCGGTTCCGGACTGCTGCAGCGCGTTGAGATCACCTAGCGCCTGGGCTAGGTCATTACGCCACTCGCTGCGGCGCTCGGCACCTAGTTCACGTAGCTGTGTTTCAGCCTCTTCGACCGCCGCTTCTAAACGAGAAACGGCCGCGTCGGCTTGGTTACGCTCGCCGGTGGCGCGGGACACTTCCCTTTGCAAGCGCAGCACTTCGACTTCGGACACTGCGCCTGACGCCAGCAGCGGGCGCGTCAAATTGAGCTCCTGGCTCGCCATGCTGGCTTCGCGCCCTGCCGTGTCTCGGCGGGCCTCGGCCTCGCGAAGCTCTTGTTCACGCTGGCGAATTCTGTCTTCCAACACGTTCTCTTGCTCACGCAGCTCTTCGCGACGACTTTCGTACACTTCACGCTCTTGCATGACGATATTGGGCACTTCCTGACGCAGCTCTTCGGAAGGCTCGAAGGCGGTGCCGGTCGCCAGCGCGCGAAGGCGCTCGGCACGCGCTTCCAATGCAAATCGCTGGGCACGGTTTTCACGAAAGTCAGACACGAACCGGGTAGGGTCGATCTGCATCAGTACTTCACCCGCGCTCACGACCTGCCCTTCTCGCACCATGATTTGCTCGACGACGCCACCATCGAATGACTGGATACGCTGAAGCTGACTGGCGGGAATCACGCGCCCTGCCCCTCGCGTTACTTCATCGATCGCGGCAAAGTAGGCCCATACCAACAGCGCGATGATGGTCAACAGTACGGTGTACAGAAATAATCGCGCACGAATGGGTTCTTGCTGCATTCGCGCCCAGTCGGTGTCGCTGGCCCAATCACGATTGAGGTGGGCGGAGGTCACCCGCTTGGCAAACAGGCGATCCATGAAGGGACGGAACGGTTTTTGGCCCTTTTCAGAGAAACGGCCAATCGCTTCAAAGCCTTTCTGCTCGGACGTAGAGGAGGATTTACGCGCCATTATGAGGCCCTCCCGATTTGCCCTTTACGTAGTGCTTCAACCACGGTATCCCGCGGGCCATCGGCCACCACTTTGCCTGCATCCATCACAATAATGCGATCTACCAGGGAGAGCAGCGAGGTACGGTGAGTCACCACAAGAATGGTTTTACCCGCCGCGACGTTTTTTAAGTTGGCTTTGAACGCCTCTTCACTGGCGTTATCCATGGAGCTGGTGGGCTCATCCAGCAGCAGAATCGGAGGGTCTTGGACCAGCGCTCGCGCGATGGCGACCGACTGTTTCTGGCCTCCCGACAGCGCTTGGCCACGCTCACCGACTTGGAGGTCGACCCCATGAGGATGGCTATTAACCAAGTTTTCCAGACCCGCTAACTCAATCGCTCGAAGCAATGCATCGTCGTCCACGCGGTCACTGCCGCCCCCGGCCACGATATTATCCCGCAGTGAGCCCGAAAACAGGCTGACATCCTGGGGTACGTAGCCGATATGGCGACGTAGCTGCAACGGGTCGAGCTGACGAATATCGACGTTGTCGACCAGCACCGCCCCAGAGGTGGGCTGATAGAACCCCAGCACGAGCTTGTTGAGTGACGACTTTCCGCAGCCGATGCGCCCAAGAAGCGCCACTTTCTCGCCGGCCTTGACCGTAATGGAGACATCCTTCAAAGCGTCTCGCTCTTCGTTGGGGTAGCGCAGCGTCACTTTTTCCAAACGAATGTTACCCGCAAAGCTGGGCTTCTCTACGTACGCTTTACCTTCGTGACGCTCCACTTTTTTATCCATGACCGCATTCAAGGAATCCAATGCGGTGGAAGACTGGTGGTACTGCGCCAGCAGCGCAGCGGCTTGGCTGATGGGTGCCATGGCTCGTGAAGAGAGCATATAGGCGGCGATCAAGCCTCCCTGGGTGAGGTTGCCTTCAATGATTTGGTACACACCGACGATGATGACGCAAACGGCCACGCTGTGCTGCGCCCATTGCGCGACATTCGAGACCGATGTGCTGACCATCTTCAGCTGCGCGCCCGTCTTGGATAGAAACGCCGAGGCCTTCTCCCAATGACGCTGAATACGGCTTTCCGCTCGCAGCGCTTTGACGTTTTCCAACTGGGAAATGGATTCCACCAGTAAGGAGTTACGCTGCGCCCCAACCTCCCAGGTGGTTTGCGAGAGTTCGTGCAGCTTGCCTTGCGCCGCTAGGGCATAGAGCAGCACAAAGACGATCCCGACCAATACTGGCAACACCAGCCAGGGGTTGATCAGCGCGATGATGGCCGCAAACATTAGAACGAACGGCAAGTCTACGATGCCGAGGATGGTCGCAGAACCGATAAAAGCGCGCACCGATTCAAACGACTGCAGCGTGGAAGTGAACGACCCTGTCGAGGCTGGACGCTCTTCTAAACGCAGCCCCAGCGATTTAGCCATAATCGACGAGGAGAGTTTGACGTCTGCCCGGCTGGCGGCAAGATCGACGAAGCTGCTGCGCATGAGCCGCAGGGCCAAGTCGAAGCAAAGTACGATGAAGATACCAACGGCAAGCACCCAGAGCGTTTCTGTTGCCTGATTAGGTACCACGCGATCATAAACGTTGAGTACGAACAGTGGCATGGCAATGGCGAACAGGTTGATCGCCACCGAGCCTAGAACGATATCGCGGTATAGCCGACGATTTTCCCGAATAACCCCCCAAAACCAGTGCTGGTCTCGGCGCTTTTTGACACCCGGTTCGGACGCATTATCGGCTAAGAATTTGGGACGGACATAAATCGCTTCGCCGCTATAGCCAGCGTGAAGCTCATCCAGAGAGATCTCTACGTCCGACTCGGAGAGTTCTGGGAAAATGACGCGGGCTTTTTTTTGCTTAACATCCAGCCCTAACAAGACGCAGGCACGGCCAGGCTCTAACAAAAGAATCGCGGGGAACAGCGCTGGGTTGAGACCAGACAGCCGACTTTTTACGATCCGCGCGGTCAACCCCGCTCGAGAAGCTGCTCGCCCAAACACCGAGGGTGTCAACTTACCCTGTTCGAGAGGCAAACCTGCCCGAAGTGCTTCTGATGACACATCATGCTGATGAAACGAGGCAATGGCCTTAAGACACTCGAGCAGCTCATCGCCTGTATCCCGCTCATTGGAAACGGCTTCATCCGAAAGCGAGTCTGGCGCTTCCGTATTACTCAGGTTTGCTTGTGTCACAAAGACCTCGTTGCCCTAATACTCATTATGCGACTCGTGCTACGCACCCAAGAGGATGCGTCTGCCCGCCGCGATGACACGGCAGGCGACGACTATTACGGGTGCCAGCATTGGCACGTAGTGCTAGCCATTGGTGACGAAGGCATCACCATACCCCATTCCGTGAAGTGTTTGTCGGAGTACTTGTGCGTCGCTCAGCGATGCCACCGGCCCCAACTGGACACGGTAGTTACCCGCCGATGCATACACCCGTGACGGGCTCGTTAGCTGCTCGCTCAACTCGGCGCTCAGCTGCTGCGCGCGGGTTTCTGCCGTCAGCGATGCGACTTGAATGTAGAGACTGCTTTCAATCGCCGCTGGCTCAACCGCCTCGTAGGTATAGGCAGCCGCATCGGACGGCATGACTACCGATTCGCTCGGCGCGTCGTACGCGGTAGCGGGGGCCTCACTCGTCATCGTCGCTGCGGAAATGCCGCGCGTGAAATCTTCCAGGGTGAAACCGCGCGGACCATCGGTGGCACACGCCATCTCTGGGTCTTGCGCCAAGTCTTCATAGCCCAGTTCTGCCAGCGTGGGAATATCGTCGCGGACGACTTCCAACGTTTGCATGAGCTGCCCCATGGCAGCCAGCGTACGCGCATGTGCCAGGGTCAGATCGAATTCGGCATTGGCATACGCCCGGCTGGCTTCGAAGTATTCGTTCTCGCTGTCCAAAACGTCTAGCAGAGTGCGCTGACCAATATCGAACTGTTGCTGATAAGCACCCCGGACGCGGTCGATGGATTGGCGGTGATCGTTCAGATAGCGCAGCTGCTCATTCAGGCGTTGCGTATCGTTGTAGGCGATTTGCGTCGTTTGACGCACGTTGGTACACGCCACTTCACGCTGATTGACCGCTTGCTCGATACGCGTTGCGGCCGCGTCGAAGGCAGCACTGTCAGAACCGCCTCGGTAAAGGTTCATGCTTGCCACGAGCTGAATGCTGTGCTCGTCGCTGCGACCTGCAATGGCGTCATCTTGGTTATTCGTGCCAGTACGGCCTTGAATGTCCAAACGGGGCATGAAGGCTGCCCGTGCGGCGTTCTGCTCCGCCCGCTGAACGGCAATATTCTCGATGGCGGCATGAAAATCGGGGTTGCCCTCGAAGGCCATCCGCACGGCTTCACTGACATCACTAGGCAGTTCATCGGCCAGAGAGGGTGCGGGTGACATGTTTTGAGGCGGCAGCTCGCCCACGATCCGCTGATAGCGCGCCGTCACGTCGTGAAGGTTCGATGCTTCGGTCATGAGGTTGGATTCGGCCAGCGCCAGGCGACCGCTGATTTGCTCAAGATCCACCCCTCGCCCTGCGCCGGAAAGCGCCCGCTCTTCGATTTGCGAAAAGACGCGCTGGTGCTCGCGGTAGTTGTCCTGCGCCAGACGCACCATTTCACGGAAACGCAAGACATCCAGGTACGTTTCAAACGCTTCGAGCGCCACCGTTTCACTGGCACCCAATAGCTCGAAGTACGCAATTAGTCGGGTGCGGTCCAATCGCTCGACTTCGCTACGCGTCGCAAACCCGTCAAACACCATCTGCGTCAGCGTGAGCTCGGCAAAGTCGCTGCTGTAGCTACCACGACCATCGTTTTGTTGGTCTTGGCGCCCCACCCCAGCCCGGACATCAATAGATGGCAGATAGTTACCTTGTGCCACGCGAACGTCGCTTCCCGCTGCACTGAAATTGTTCCAGGCAGCGTTGACCTGCGGGTTGCTCACGATGGTTTGTTGGATGGTGGTATTGAGATCGGTCGTGCCAGGTGCATACAGCGTGGAGGGAAGCTGCTGCGCGAGCGCCGTGAGCGGCAAGCAGGCAATGGTGGTGAGCGTCAAGGGGCGCAATGCGCGCTGAAATGCGAGAGGTGTTCTTTTCATTGTAACGTTGTCTTTCATGGCCATGTTCCCTAATGATCGTTTTCGCTACTGGTGAGCAAGTAGCCTTTCCTTTGCAACAACGCACCGACGCATTGTCACCCCCTGGGCTGCTTACCCGCTGCTGAGCACTACCTGACTGACAATAAGCTGTATGGCATCGCTGGTGATTTTGCCTGAGCAGAAGCACCTTAGATGAATGATATTAGCTTAAGTTAATCGCCTTAGCGGCAGTGACAAGCTATAAAAACAAAAGTCACAAAAATTTACAATAAAACCTCAAAAAAACACACTACGCTGTCGACGCATGCCGCGCTTGCGGCAGTTGCTGAATCGCCAAGCCGCATAGAATCAACACTAGCCCCACCAAGGTAGAGAGCCGCATGGGCTCGCCAACGATCAAGAAAAGCAGCAATAAAGAGACAGGAGGGGACAGAAAAATCAGGTTGGACACCTTGGCAGTTCGAGAAATGCTCTGGACCGCCATCTGCCATAGTACGAAAGCAATGCCCATTTCAAACAGCCCGACATACACCCCAGCCCCCAGGGCAGCCCATCCGTGCCACTGAAACCCAGGCCCCAAAAGTAACAGAATTGTTAAAACAGGTAACCCAACACTGAAGTTCTGCCACTGCCCGACCAGCGGCTGGCGGGAGTCCTTGGCATTGAGCAGCCAATAGAGCGCCCATAGCAGCGTGGATGCTAGCGCAAACACGACCCCAAGCGGGTTTTCGAAGGCGACGTTGAACACCTCCCCTCGGGTGGCAATCACCCAAACACCGCTATAGGCCACCAGGCCTGCCACCACGTCCAGACGCGTCAGCCGATGACCTAAAATGGGCACCGCCAAGAAAGCCATCGCCAATGCCCACGTATAGTTCAGTGCCATGGCCTCTTGGCCAGGCAGCCGATCGTAGGCTGCAAATAGCACTAGGTAGTAGGCTACCGGGTTCATCACACCCGCCCACAGAGCTGTTCGCCACCCCCGGCGAAGCGCGACCCCCATATTGCCTTGCTTGAGAACGATGACGCCCATGAGCAGCCATGACACCAGCGCTGCCCACCACATCAATTCGAGCGGGCTCATCCACGCCAGCGCCACCTTGAATGCCGTCGCCACGGTCGACCACAGAGCCACCGCCCCAAGGCCATAAAGCATCGCCCGTTGATCTTGCGTCATCGATCGATGTGTCCTAGATCCTGAGCAGGGTCGATCTGGTCGCGCACCTGCCGTTTGAGCGTTTTGATATCGGGAAACCCACCATCCCGCTTGCGCTCCCAGAGCAGCGTGTCATCACACCAGATTTCGAAAGTACCGCCATGGGAGGGAGACAGTGCGACTTCCGTCAGCTGTTCGCCAAACGTGGACAGAAGCTCTTGGGCGTACCAAGCGCTGCGTAGCAGCCACTGACACTGGGTGCAGTAGCGAATATGAATGCGTGCCATCGTATAAATCCTTATCGATCAGTTCCTTTGCTACGCGCGGCGTTCGATGAAGCCTTTCGTCAGCATTATGTGGCATCCTAAAGACATTCTGTCATCTTATACGAGTCACCGCCAAGGAACCGACAATGGCCCAAAAGGACGTTTCACAGACACAGCTTTACGAGTGGCTAACCGGCGACGACGACAGCCGGATGTGCGACGACATTCCTGATGGCGCGTGCCAAGAACAGCCGCGCAACTTTTTCCTTCATCTACTGGCATCGCTAGGCAACAAGCTCGCCGATGAGCTGTCGAGCGCACGGCTAGTGCTGCCCTGGCTGCTGGGTATCATCGGTGCGCCGGTGTGGATGGTGGGCTTGCTCGTCCCCATCCGCGAAGCAGGCGCGCTGCTACCGCAACTGTTCGTGGCGGGCTTCATTCGTTTGAAGCCACAGCGTAAATGGGTCTGGGTCGCGGGCGCCACCGTGCAGGCAATCGCCGCTGTAGTGCTTGCTCTGCTTGCTTTGATGGGAAGCGGTGCGATGGGCGGGGCGCTGGTCTTGGCGGCGCTCATACTGCTCTCACTAGCGCGGGGGCTCTCTTCGATTGCCACCAAGGACGTACTGGGTAAGACCATTGCCAAGCGCCGTCGCGGTACGCTGATGGGTTGGAGTGGCAGTATCGCCGGTGCTGCCACACTGGTGGCCGGCGGGGTATTGGTAGCCTTCGGTGACCGACCGGGCCATGTTGCCTTGGCTACCCTATTAGGAGTCGCTGCCGGCGGGTGGTTGCTCAATGCGCTATGCGCGGCGCGCATCAACGAAGTGCCCGGTGCCGTGGAAGGCGGCGAGAATGCCTGGGACAGCATCAAGCTCGGGATGTCTCTAATGCGCGAGGATGCCACGTTCCTGCACTTCAACCTTGCCCGGGCACTGCTGCTATCAAGCGCACTCGCTTTGCCCTACGTGGCCCTGCTTGGCCAACAGCAAAGCGGCACCGAACTTGGCGGGCTGGGCATTCTAGTCGTGGTCTCGGGGTTAGCCGCTATGGTCGCCAGCCCGATTTGGGGGAAACGAGCGGACCGTTCCAGCCGCCGGGTGATGCGTGACGCGGCCATCGGCACGGCCATTTGCTGCCTGTTGGGTGCTCTGATTGCGTGGTTGCCGGGCAGTTGGACACAGAGCGTACTGCCCTACGCAGGCGTGTACGCGTTACTGGTGGTGGTTCACCATGGCGTACGTTTAGGGCGTAAAACCTATTTGGTCGACATCGCTAATCAAGACAATAGAGCCCTGTATGTCGCGCTTTCCAACACCTTCACCGGGGTGCTAATGCTGGTCGTTGGTGGCATGATGGGCGCATTGGCACAGTGGCTGGGCAGCGCTATGCTGCTGGTGATATTGGCGTTGACGGCCATCGGCGCCATGCTCAGTGCACAGCGCCTCCCGGAGGCCGAATAGCATTGCCGATTGCAAAGCCGAACCACGCTCGCCATGATGGTCAGCAAATCACGGTGGCTAGCTGTTTTTTTGCTATCCTACCTTTGTTTGATGGTGTGAAAGACTGCATCGTCCTGCACTTAAGAGCGCCCCGCGCTGACGCACAGCGCCACGGCGAAGAAAGACGAGAAGCAACAGGAACCCATTGATGAAACGATCTCCCTTGATAAGCCCGGAGTTACTCGAACGCATTGTTGACGCTTCTGAAGATGGCATCGTCGTTGCAGAGCAGGAAGGTGACGAAAACATCCTGATATACGTGAACAAAGGTTTTGAACGTTTAACGGGCTACAGTGCGGATGAAATCCTCTATCGCGACTGCCGCTTCCTTCAAAACGAAGATCGCGATCAAGATGCCCTCATGTCGATCCGTGAGGCGCTTCAGGATGGCCGCCCTTCTCGTGAAGTGCTGCGTAACTACCGCAAAGACGGCACGATGTTTTGGAACGAGCTATCGATCACGCCGGTTTACGACGAAGCCGACAAACTGATGTACTACATCGGGGTACAAAAAGACGTCACGGAGCGTGTCGAAGCGCAGTTGGCGCTGGCAGAACTAAAAAAACAGCAAGAGCACGCGGAGTAACGGTTAGCCGCCATGGGCGCTTACCTTTAGCAAAGAGACTCGAACGCGCGCCAACTGCCCCATGCCCGCAGTGCTGCAAACATTCTTCAAAAACGCTTGAACTTCCAACCCAGTGGCGCTATATAGCGCCTAGGCGCTTAATGAGCGTTAGGCGCTTCTTGCTTCATACGTCGGTTGTATTGGTATGGCGCAAGAAGCCGTTGTGATGCCGGTGCGCCGGCTTGGGTTGGAGGGCATACCATGAGCCGTGACCCCTTAAATCGTGAAACCTACACCAACGACGGGCTTGACGCAGACGAGTTCGACAACCTAGATGCCGTCAACGACGATCACTACGGTAAAAGCAAACCCAGTAAAGCGGATACACTGCGCGCCCGTCGCCAGGTAGAAGCGTGGCTGGAAGAGCGGCGTTTACAGCGCGCAATCGAAGACGATTGGGATGAAGAAGAGTAACGCCTTGCCAATCTGCCAAGCAGTTCCAAGGTAATGACGACCCGAGGGGCACCGAGCGCGTGCCCTTCTTTTTTGGCGCTGCTTGCGCCGCCGGTTTACTGGCCTTTAGCCGCGCTGGGCACTATCATCTGTGCACCAAGCCAGCCTCGTGCTGGTCTCGCTTTTACCACAACCTAACGGATTTCCATGGCGCAATACGTATTCACCATGAATCGGGTTGGCAAAGTAGTGCCGCCCAAAAAGCAAATTCTCAAGGATATTTCCCTCTCGTTCTTTCCTGGCGCCAAGATTGGTGTGCTGGGCTTGAACGGTGCCGGTAAATCCACGCTGCTGCGCATTATGGCCGGTGTCGATAAAGAGTTTGAAGGTGAAGCTCGTCCGATGCCCGGTATCAATGTGGGCTACCTGCCCCAGGAGCCGCAGCTCGACGACGAGAAAAACGTCCGGGATACCGTCGAAGAGGCGCTGGGTGCCATCAAAGAAGCACAGGAAAAGCTCGACGCGGTCTACGCCGCCTACGCTGAACCTGACGCGGATTTCGATGCCCTGGCCAGCGAGCAAGCGCGCCTTGAGAACATCATCGAAGCAGCCGATGCGCACAACCTCGAGCGTAAGCTGGAAGTGGCCGCAGAGGCGCTGCGTCTGCCGCCGTGGGAGGCAAAAGTCGGCCACCTCTCTGGGGGCGAGCGCCGCCGTGTGGCGCTATGCCGCCTGCTGCTATCCAGCCCGGACATGCTGCTGCTGGACGAACCAACCAACCACTTGGATGCCGAGTCCGTTGCTTGGCTTGAGCGCTTCCTGCACGACTACAACGGCACCGTCGTGGCAATCACCCACGACCGCTACTTCCTCGATAACGTCGCAGGCTGGATTCTCGAGCTCGACCGGGGGCAGGGCATTCCGTTCGAAGGTAACTACTCTCAGTGGCTAGAGCAGAAAGAGCAGCGCCTGACCCAAGAAGCGAAGCAAGAAGCGTCTCGTCAGAAAGCCATCAAGCAAGAGCTTGAGTGGGTGCGCAGCAATGCCAAAGGCCGCCAAGCGAAGAGCAAAGCGCGTCTTAACCGCTTCGAAGAGATGCAGTCGGGCGACTTCCAGAAACGTAACGAGACCAACGAGATCTACATTCCGCCCGGCCCGCGCCTGGGTGACAAGGTCATCGAGTTTCATAACGTCACTAAGCGCTTCGATGACAAACTGCTCTATCAGGACCTCTCCTTTACCATTCCGCCGGGTGCGATCGTGGGCATCGTGGGGGGTAACGGTGCCGGTAAATCGACGCTGTTCAAGCTAGTGACCGGCAAAGAGCAGCCGGATAGCGGTGACGTGGTGATCGGCGACACCGTCGATATTGCCTATGTCGAACAGTTGCGGGACGCGCTGGATGACAAGCAAACCGTTTGGGAGGCGGTATCCGATGGTCAGGATATCCTCAACATCAACGGTTATGAGGTGTCTTCACGGGCTTACGTGGGTCGCTTCAACTTCAAGGGTAACGACCAGCAGAAGCGTCTGGACGAGCTCTCCGGCGGTGAGCGTGGCCGCCTGCAGTTGGCTCAAACGCTGAAGCAGGGAGCCAACGTCCTGTTGTTGGATGAACCCTCGAACGACCTGGATATCGAAACCCTGCGCGCGCTGGAAGAGGCGCTGCTCGCCTTCCCCGGCTGCGCGATGGTGATCTCTCACGACCGCTGGTTCCTGGATCGTATCGCCACGCACATCTTGGCGTTCGAAGGCGACTCTGAAGTGGTGTTCTTCGACGGCAACTATACCGAGTACGAAGAGGATCACAAGAGACGCGTGGGCAATGACACACCGAAGCGCATGAAGTACAAGCGCATCGACGCCTAACGTCGCGTTGCTCGACACAAAAAGCCCTGCTGATGCAGGGCTTTTTTATGGCGATGGGAACGCGTCTGCCGAATGATTCATCCAGCGGGCCACGTAAACTCACGCCCGCCCAGTAGATGCATATGAATATGGTAGACGGTCTGCCCTCCCATCTCGTTGCAGTTCATGACGACCCGGTAACCCTCTTCGGCAAAGCCTTGCTGCTTGGCGAGCTGCGCCGCGGTGTGCTGTAAGCGACCCACGAGCGCCAAATCGTCGGCTTCGATATCGTTCAGCGTAGGGATATGCTTCTTGGGAATGATGAGCTGATGTGTCGGCGCTTGAGGGCTGATGTCATTGAACGCCAGAACGTGCTCATCCTCGAACACGATGTCCGCCGGAATATCGCGGTTAATGATCTTACAGAACAGGCACTCCATCGCAGCCTCCTTATGTTTGGCGCGTTTATGGTCGGTTCGGGCAGCGCCGCGTTAGCGAAAACGGCGCTGGGAGAGCAGATGGCGAACCAGGGGAGCGAGAATCAGCTCCATCGCCAAGGACATACGAGCACCGGGCACCACCAGATTATGCGGGCGAGTCATAAAGGCGTCTTTGATCATCGCCAGCAGCCAAGGAAAATCCACCGTCGAAGGGTCCCGGAAACGAATCACCACGAACGACTCAGCATCGGTGGGAATATCCTGTACCTCGAAAGGGTTGGACGTATCGACCGTGGGCACTCGCTGGAAATTGATGTGGGTGCGAGAAAACTGCGGCTGGATATAGCGCACGTAGTCATCCATACGCCCCAAAATCGTGTCGATCACCGCTTCCTGGGAGTAGCCGCGCAACTTGGTGTCGCGGTCGATCTTTTGAATCCACTCCAGGTTCATGGTGGGCGCCACGCCTACCAGCAGATCGACGTGACGGGCAATATCGTACTCTTGCGTCACCAAGCCGCCATGTAGCCCCTCATAGAACAGCAGGTCGGTACCGCAGGGCAGCGACTGCCACTCGGTGAAGGTGCCCACCCGGTAGCCCGCTTCGATCTTCTGCTTATCTTCTGCATGAATGTAGTGACGAAACGTGCCGGTCCCGTGCTCCCCATACTCGATGAACAGCCCTTCCAGGCGGTCGAGCAGGTTGGCTTCGACGGCAAAGTGGGAGAGTTCGTCCTTGCGCTCCGGCTCTTCGCGAAAAATACGCTTGAGATCATCACGGGTATAGCGGTGGAAGGCATCGCCATCCACCATGGCGGCATGAACGTCTTCACGCAGGAACATACGCTCGAAGCTGCGGCGCACGGTGGTGGTGCCCGCCCCGGAGGAGCCTGTCACCGCGATAATGGGATACTCTCGTGACATTATCCCCCCCTGGCATCCGCAAGCGTTTGCTTGAGCGCATCTGGAATCGCCACCGGACGGCCTGCCGCCAGGTCCAGCAGCAGTTTGGTCACACGTGCAGTCGCCACCACGTCGCCCGTCTCTGCCTTGGTAACCCGCTGGTAGACCGTCAAGGCTTTACCCTCTGGTTCGGGCACCGCCGTTTCGATCACCAGCGCATCGGGAAAGCGCGCCTCCTGCTGATACTGCACGGCGAGGTCTACGACTACGCTGGGATAACCGTGCATATCCCACTCTGGTAGATCCAGAGACGCAAAGGCCTGCACTCGCGCTTCATGGAGCAACGACACCAGGGCATCGTGCCCCAAGTGGCGGCCATAGTTCATATCCGTCACCCGCACCGTCAGCGGATGACGGTGAATGACCGCTGCCAAAGGGAAGTCCAGCGAGACACGCTCCATTGCTCTACTCCTTGTCGGGTGACGATATGACCTCGAAAAGCCGCTATTTACTGCTCCCGCGCGATGGCACGGAACGCGATATCACGACGAAATTCGACGCCGTCCCAGTGAATCGCGTTAACGCCTTGGTACGCCTGCTGCTGAGCCGCCGACACGCTATCGCCCAGCGCTGTTACACACAGCACACGCCCACCGGCCGTGGTGATCTCACCGTCTGCATTTTGCGCCGTCCCCGCGTGGAAGACCTTGCACTGCGCCCGTTCGGCATCGGCCAAGCCGTGAATCACGTCGCCTTTACGGTAATTGCCAGGATACCCACCAGCGGCCAGCACCACGCCCACGGCTGCGCGGGGGTCCCACTCGCACTGTTTGCCGGCCAGCTCGCCTTTGGCGCCTGCCAGGCAGAGCGCCGCCAGATCCGAAGTCAGACGCATCATGATCGGCTGGGTTTCTGGATCACCGAACCGGCAGTTGTACTCGATCACTTTAGGGTTGCCCTGTGGATCGATCATCAGGCCTGCATACAAGAAACCGGTATACGCATTTCCCTCTGCCGCCATACCACGCACGGTGGGCAGAATGACCTGCTCCATGATTCGCGCATCGACCTCTGGCGTGACGACGGGCGCCGGTGAGTAGGCTCCCATGCCCCCGGTATTGGGGCCGGTATCGCCGTCGTAGGCACGCTTGTGATCCTGGCTGGTGGCCATGGGCACGACGTTGTCGCCATCCACCATGACGATGAAGCTCGCCTCTTCACCTTCGAGAAACTCTTCGATGACGACACGGGCGCCCGCATCACCAAAGGCGTTGGCTTCGAGCATATCGCGGATCGCCGCCTCGGCTTCGGCCTCGCTCATGGCTACGATGACGCCTTTACCCGCCGCCAAGCCGTCGGCTTTGATGACGATCGGCGCGCCCATGTCGGCTAGATACGCCAACGCAGGCTCTACAGCCGTGAAGGTTTGATAGGCCGCTGTGGGAATAGCATGGCGGGCCAGAAAGTCTTTGGTGAACGACTTGGAGCCTTCGAGCTGAGCCGCGCGCTGGCTGGGGCCGAAAATCGTCAAACCGGCGGCTTGGAAGCGGTCTACGACGCCTTCGACGAGCGGCGCTTCAGGGCCAACGACGGTCAACGCTACCTGCTCTTGCTGCGCAAACGCCACCAGAGCTTCCAGGTCGGTTGCGCCGATCGCAACATTGGTCAGCTTGGGCTCCGTCGCGGTGCCTGCATTGCCAGGCGCGACGAACACCTGCTCGACATCACGGGATTGGGCAAGTTTCCAAGCCAGAGCATGTTCGCGGCCACCGCCACCGATCATCAAAACTTTCATGGGTATCCTTCTCAAACGGGAGAGCGTCGATGGGCGGCATTATGCCACAACGGACCGTAAAACGTGGCTTTAGGAACGCTTATCCGACGTATCGTCATCGTCCGATGGATTGGGCTGATGGAGCGCGTTTTGCCAAAAGCGCATATTCTCTTCGGCCAACTCACGCATGAATTCCATGGGAGAGTGGCGCATGGCTTGCTGCCACTGAGTCTGCATGCGCTTTTGCTGCTCCAGCATCAGCTGCGTGCCCTGCTCCAAATAGCGCGCCAACGGCAGCGGTGACGACATGTCATACACACGAATCAACTGCGCCAATAGATCGTTCGAAAACACTTCGGCTTCACTATCCGCCTGCTCTTGTTCGATAATGATCGACAGTAGAATGGTGCGCGTCAGGTCCTCGCCGCTTTTCGCATCTTCGACGCGAAACGGCTCTTCTTCAATGATGAGACGCCGCAGATCCTCGAGCGTGACGTAACGGCTCTGCTGGGTGTCGTACAACCTGCGGTTGGCATATTTACGAATTACGCGCACAGCGCATCTCCTTAAACGCGATAAAGGCTTTTGTCGCCGTTGCTGCTATTGTGCCTGCAACACGCGCCCATGCAAGCCAGCTTAGCGGATTAGTGGTGGTAAGCACGCCTTTCCTTTGACCAATAGACGACGACTATGAATTTGATACTGCTAGACCCGAGCGAGGTCGACGCTCACCACGCTCGGATTACCGATGCGCGCCGCTTGACCCATCTACATGACGTGCATCGCGCTCAGGAGGGAGACCGACTCACAGTAGGCATTCAGGGCGGTGCCATGGGAAAGGCCACGCTGTTAGCGCTCAGCCCTGACCAGGCGCTGTTCGCACTGGAGGAGCTCAAGGAGACGCCACCTCCCGCCCTGCCCGTTCATCTCGTGCTGGCCCTACCACGCCCGCGCATGTTGGCGCGAACGCTGGAGCACGTCACGGCGCTGGGCGTGAAAGAGGTCACGTTATTGCATACGAAACGGGTGGAGAAGAGCTACTGGCAATCGCCAGAGCTGCGGCCCGACAAGATTCACCAGCACCTCGTGCTGGGCCTTGAACAAGCGCGGGATACGCAGCTGCCCAACGTGACGCTGTGCAAAGGGTTCAAAGCGTTTCTAGAGGAGCAGCTTCCTGAGCTGTTGGCAGAGCGCCGCGGGCTGGTCGCCCACCCCGGCATGGAGAATGCCTGCCCACGCGGTATCGATACGCCAACGCTGCTGCTGGTCGGCCCAGAAGGCGGGTTCATTCCATGGGAAGTCGAACAGCTAATTCAAGCAGGGTGCGAAGGCATGCACTTGGGTCCACGCATTTTGCGCGTCGAAACAGCCGTGACGGCGCTGCTGTCACGGCTGTTTTGAGTCATGCCTAATTAGACGATCAAGACTGCTCGTCTTCTGGGTCGTGGGGAACGTAGGGGGCGTTTTCTCCACACCCGGGCTCTTGCAGGAAGGTATTACGCACGTCTAACAAGCCTAAATGACTGATGGTGCGGCGTCCTAGCAGCAGCGGGTAGTTCATCTCTTCACGGTTGCGTAGGCTGAACTGCTCTTCATACACGGTATCGCCCATGCAAACATCCATGAGCACGACCGGACGCTCGTCGCGGCCACCAGCGCCTCGAACGGTTTGTTCACGGTAGAGCGGACGCTCGATCTGGTCGCTGAACGTTTCACCACTGTCTTGATCTTCCAGCTTCAGGCGAAAGCGAACCCACTCTTCCCCCTCTTTTTCGAACATTTCAATGTCGCGGGCATCCAGTGAAGAGGTCAACGCACCGCTATCCAGCTTGGCTTTGACGGCAATTCCCCACGGCTCGATGTAGGCGTTTTCAACCCAACCAAACACCTTGTCTTCCGCTTGCGCGCTCGTTCCCATCAGTAAAGCACTGGCCAGCACGCTGGCTCCCCATACTCCTAGACCTGCTTTTCCCATAACGACTCATCCTTGGTGAGGCATTGACGATTCGAATCATGCGTAACAACCGTAGCCGCGCATATTACCTAGCGCAGCCGCTCCAGCAGCGACTGAGTCGCAAAGCCGTCCGGTACGAGCCCTTGGTCACGCTGAAACGCCCTCAGGCCCGCTTGGGTATTCGGCCCCATGATGCCATCTGCCGTACCCACGCCGTAACCGGCCTCGTTCAACCGCTGCTGGAGCGTTCGGACATCGTCTCGCGTCAAAGGTGCCTCATCTCTTGGCCATGACTGTGCGATACCGTCACGGCCAGCGATGGCATCGGCCAGCGTCGCCACCGCCAGAGCATAGCTCGTGGCGTTGTTGTAGCGCAGAATCGCACGGAAGTTGGGACCGACGATAAACGCAGGACCGCTCGCTCCGGCGGGAACGATGACCGCAGCGCTATCGAAAGTCGGCAGCTCGCCACGAACGGCACGCACGCCCTGGGCAGCCCAGTCGGCGCTGCTCTTGCGGTCGGTTTGCGCGTAATCAAAGTCGTCGGGTAGCCTGACCTCGGCGCCCCAGGGTTGGCCTGCCTGCCAGCCAGCGCGCGCCAGATAGTTCGCCGTCGACGCCATGACATCGGGAATACTGCCCCAGATATCGCGTCGCCCGTCATCATCGCCATCCACGGCGTAGGCTTCGAAACTGCTGGGAATGAACTGGGTATGCCCCATCGCCCCGGCCCAGGAGCCTTTCATCTGCTCGGCCGCAATATCCCCTTGATCGATGATACGCAGCGCTGCCAGCAGCTCACCCCGGGCGAACTCCCGGCGGCGGCCGTCGTAAGCCAGTGTTGCGAGGGATTCGAGCGTCGAAAAATCACCAAAATTGCTGCCGTAGTTACTCTCGACGCCCCAAATCGCTACGATGATCTCAGCGGGCACGCCATAGCGCTGCTGCATCGCCTGAGCAGTGTCGCGATGTTGTGCGAGCTTTTCCTGACCGTTGGCGACACGCGTGCTCGATACGGCGCTGTCCAAATATTGCCAAATCGCGCGGACGAACTCAGGCTGGTAACGATCTAACTCAATGACCCGTTCGCGGTAGCGCAGCCCATCGAACGCCGATGCGAGGGTCGCCTCGCTAATGCCTTGGTTCGCCGCATAGCGGCGGAACTCGCGGAGCCACTCATTGAAGTTACCGTAGCGCACCTCTTCGGCCGCGCGGGCATCGACTTCCGTCATGAGCTGGGGGTTAGCCATCACAGCAGGGGCGTAAAAAGTAGTTGCCGCCGCAGCAGCTAACAGCGGCCATAGCAAATGGCGGCGGGCACGTAATGAACCATTACATGTCAATGACTTGGGGCTTGACGTCATAGTACTCATCTCTTGGCAATCCTTAGCGTGAGGCTGATGATGGCTCAGAAACAAGCGAGTTACCAGCCTCAGAGAGACAAGCGCCACAACACGATAAGATGGAATATGGCGACGACCGCCGTTAGCACACAGCGCAAGCTGAGATACCACTTGGGAAAGCCTTCGCGCCCTTCCCGGCTAATATCGTAGCCCCCCATTAACAGAAACCCTGCCAACAGTACCCAAAGCCCGGTCACCGTGTTGAACAGCAAAGCAGGCCACGCGATCAGGCTGGGCACCATGGCCAGTACTAGCCGCCGTACGTTGTTGTCACGGGGCACTTGAAGCGCACTGCCCCAATGAATGCCCCCTAAAAACGACAAAATCACGGCACTGTAGTAAGTAAAGCCATAGATGGCACTGACCTGCCAGACAGGCGGTGCCCACCAAGCGGCGAGGCCGCCACCGATGAACGGCAGCAGCCCCGCCAAGCCCAATCCCCAGGCGACGCGCCGATCACTCTCCATTAACGCCATCGTTACTCATCCGTCTCTTCGAATTCGGTTGCGGCAATCAACCAGCGCTGCCACTCATCCGGTAGCACGCAGGGCGGTTGAAATTGAGAAGGTGCCACTCGCCAGGGCTGTTGGCGCTCCAGACCGAAGGGTAACGATTCCAGCGCGGGTAACCAATAGGCCACGTACAGCCCTTTCGGATCGTAATGCCCTGCTTGCTTCAACACATTGAAGTAGCGATCCTGACGCGGATCACGCCCAACCCCGGCAATGTAGCGCCAATTGCCCCAGTTGCTGGCCACGTCGTAGTCGATCAGGCAGTGCTCGAACCACCAAGCGCCTAGCCGCCAATCTACCTGCAAATCTTTTACCAAGAAGCTGGCGACGTTCTGACGGGCACGGTTGGAAATCCAGCCGGTTCGCTTCAATTCGAGCATGGCCGCATCAATGAACGGCACGCCGGTCTCCGCGTTGCGCCAAGTGTCGAAGGCTTCGCTCGCTGGCGGCAGCGACTCCCGACCAAACAGGGAGGCCCCTTCCAACTGTGCGGCGCGGTGAAAGTAGTCGCGCCATAGAAGCTCGAAGACAATCCAGTAGCTCGATTCGCAGCTACCGTGTTCGGACTCCCACGCTTTGACTTCTCGATGCGCTTGACGAGCAGACAAGCAGCCACGGGCAAGCCACGGAGAAAAACGCGTCGAAAAGTTGGCACCCAACAGACCGTTACGCGTTTTCTTGTAAGACTCCGCCCCGTTCTGACGCCAGATATAGTGCTGTAATCGGTCGTTGGCCGCCGACTCGCCGCCCACGAACACGAACCCCTGACGCTGGTCGGGCTGCCAGGCTGCACTGGTTTCACACACGGATTTTAACGGCGGGAAACCGCGCGGCGCGCCTTCGGGCCAACACGGTAAGGTGATTGGCGCAGGCTTGGGAGCCGGTATTTCACACTGCTTTTCGACGCTACGCCGAAAGGCAGAGAAGCTGGCTGGCAGGTCTGCTAGATCGAACGGCAGCGCAGCGGCATCGATCAAGTAACCGCTATCCGCACGATAGAGCTGACAGCCTTTGGGCAGGTTGGCAGCCGCACGGGTGATGTTATCCGACTCTTCACAGCCGGAGTGTTCGGCTACCCGCACTTGCCGCGCATTGAGCGTGGTCGCCAACTCGACCACGACCTCGGCCGGGTCGCCAATACGCACTAACAGATCGCTGCCACGCTGCAACAGCTCGCCACGCAGTTCCATCAGGCTTTGCCATAAAAAGCGCAGCCGCGCTGGACCCAGCCTGGGCGTGGACTCCCCCGGCACGGCAGCCGTTAACCAACGCTGGTCGAGCACGTACAGACAAAGCAGCTGGTGTGGGGAATGTTCGAAATGTAATAAAGGATTGTCGGCAACGCGCAGATTGTCCTGCAGCCAGACAATATCAGTCGTGCTGTTCATGCTCTTGCCTCCTCGGCGTGCTGTGCTGCTTGGCCTCGCGACGGCAGCGTTCGCTGCAGAAGCGCACCTCGTCCCAGCAGCGCGCCCATTTTTTCCGCCAAGTAAATGGGCGCTGGCATTGAACGCAGTCTTTTTGCGGTAAGTCTTGTTTACGTCTCATCTATTCATCTCGCTGCGTGCTGGCTGTGCCACGCTACGCCGTAATACATGGACATAATAACTTATACAGTACAATTATTGTATATAAATTGACACCTCGACTTTGCCGTAACACGCACCTGCGCTCTTTTACGATGGGCATAAAAAAAGCCACCCAACTCGGGTGGCTTCCATCGATAACGTTGACTCCTAACGTTAGTCGGGATCGGTATTACGTGGGTGACGCTTAGCGTTTTCTTGCGTCTCCATACCGCTTTTCAGCTCGTGGGTGAGCGGATCGTAGTTAGGGCGCAGCTCATCTTTGACCGTGCCGCTCCAAAGCCGAGAGCCCACGAAGTAGCCAGCTCTGCCAATCACGTGGGCGGCAATGGGCGCAGTGATCAAGATGAATACGATGATCGCGAACGAACGCGCGACGACCCCTACCTCGGCAAAATGCATGGCCGAGGCCAGCATGATGAGGATTACCCCGAGGGCCGCCGCCTTGGTGGTGGCGTGCATGCGGGTCAACAAATCGGGCAAGCGCAGTAACCCCACGGCAGCCAACAGCATGAAGCTCGAGCCGGTGAGCAGCATGGCGCCCTTAATGACATCAATCATCCCGCGGCCCTCCTCGTTCCAAAAAGCGTGCAAAGCCAATGGCAGCCAAAAAGCCCATCAGCGCGATGACGATGGCCGCATCCAAAAAGCTGGAGACGCCCGATTGAATGGCATACACGCCGACCAGGCCTACGACCGTCGTCGAGAACAGCTCCAGCGCCACGACGCGGTCTGGCAGGCTGGGGCCGCGGACCACGCGCACGAACGTGAGTACCAGCGCGAGCCCCATAATCACCTGACTGATTAAGATCACGGTTTCCATTAACGAAATAGCTCCAGTGCACGGTGTTCCATCTCTTTCAAGTTGCGTCGTAGCTCCTCTTCGTCATCTAGGAACATCGCGTGGATATACAGCACCTTACGATCATCCGACACGTCCAAACTGAGGGTCCCAGGCGTCAGGGAAATCAAATTGGCCACCATGGTAATCTCCATCTCGGTACGCGCCGAAAGCGGCAAAGCGATGACCCCTGGCTGCATGTGCCACGGCGGCGTCAAGATATCGAACGCCACGCGCAGGTTAGCCTGCACCAGCTCTTTGATGAAAAATCCAAGAAAGCCAATGAAGCGCGGCACGCGGGCCGGATAGCCCTTCAACCCGTCGACTTGAGGCTCGATCAGCAGCAACGCGATGTAGCCAAAAATCATCCCCACCAATAAGTTCAACCCGGAGAAATCGCCGCTGAGCAGGACCCAGGCCAAACCAAGCAAAAGGTTCCAAATGGCGCCCGTCATGGTGTCTCCTCCAGGTGGTTATCGACACGTTCGGCCTGTATGTCGACGGGCTCCAGTAGCGCCGCTTCTGCACTGGCGGAGGCGCCCAGAACCGCTTCGATATAGCCTGAAGGCGTCATCAACTGCTCCCCTATTTGGTTCATCACCAGCATGAGGGGCTCTGCAAAGACGCCAATCAGCAGCGACATCGTCGCGAGCACCACGACAGGCAGATACATCATCCACAGGCTAGGCTTCAATAATCGCCCATCGTCCCCTGTCGGAGTCGGCGTTTGCGGCACTTGGTTCTCCTCCGGCAGCGCTTTCCAGAACACTTCGTTCCAGATCTTCACCATGGAGTAGAGCGTCATCAGCCCCACGGCCAAGGCAATGCCGGTCGCTACGTATGCCTCGGCCTCCAGGCCTGCACGCACCAGCACGAACTTCGCAAAGAAGCCCGATAGCGGTGGGATGCCCGCCAGAGAGAAAGCGCTGATGAAAAACGCCACGGCCAGCCAGGGACGCTCACGATAGAGCCCGCCCATCTTCTTGAGCTGATAAGTGCCCTGCAGGCGATGTGTAATACCGCTGATCAAGAACAAGTTCGTCTTGACGATGATGTTGTGCATGATGGCGAACACGCCGCCGGCAATCGCCAGCGGTGTGTAGAGCGCCAGCCCCAACAACATATAGCCAATTTGGCTGACGATATGGAACGAGAGGATACGTCGAAACTCGTACTGGGCGGCGGCGCCCAATACGCCGGTCACCATGGTGATGACCGCCCCCCACAGCATGATGTCCTGAAGGTAGCCCATGGTCTGATCGAAAATCAGCGTGAACACCCGAAACAGCGAGTAAACCCCCACCTTGGTCAGCAGGCCCGCAAACAGCGCGGAGACCGCCACAGGCGGCGTATGGTAAGAGGCGGGCAACCAGAAAAACAGCGGAAAAGCGGCCGCCTTGATACCAAAGGCCACCATGAACATCACTGCCAACACCTCGACCATGCCGCTGTGTTCGGCGACATCCATGCGCAGGGCGATATCGGCCATGTTGAGTGTCCCCACCGTCCCGTAGAGCAACCCAACGGCACTGAGGAAAATCACTGACGCCAGCAGGTTGAGCGTCACGTACTTGATGGCCCCTTCCATCTGCGCGCGTTCGCCTCCCAGCGTCAGTAGCGCAAACGAGGCCACCAGCATGACTTCGAACCACACATAGAGGTTGAAGATATCGCCAGTCAGAAAAGCCCCCGCCACACCGGCCAGCAGCAGATGCATGAGGGGATAGTAGCCAAACCGTTCATGCCCTCGACCAGTGGTCGCCAGCGAGTAGACCCCCATGGTCAAGCCAATGATCCCGGTGAGCAGAATCATCACCGCACTGAGCATGTCGGCGACGAGGGTAATGCCGAACGGCGCTGGCCAGCTACCCATTTGCATGGTGATGTAGCCATCCTCCAACACCGCGACAAACAGCCAAAGGCTCACGAGGAATAACGCGACATTGCCCGCGACGGCGATAAAGCGCTGCATGGGCCGCGAGCGCCAGAACATCAGCGAAACGGCCCCCGAAAGCAGCGGCAGTAGAATGGGAAGTGCGACTTCAGGCCTCACGTGTCGGTATCCTTCATCTTGTCCAAATCATCTGCCTTAACGATTTCGTAGGCCCGGCGAATCAGCACCACCGCAAACGCCAGCACCCCAAAAGCAATCACGATGGCGGTCAACACCACCGCTTGTGGCAGCGGGTCAGCGACTTCGCCAAGCGGCTGCATCATCCCCTCGGGGATCAGCGGCGGCGCGCCTCGGGTCATCCCAGCGGTGGTAAAAATCAGCAAGTTGGCGGCGTTGGAAAGCAGCAATAAGCCAATCACCAGCTTGACGATGGAGCGGCGCAACATCATGAAAATAGCGGTCGCGTATAGCAGGCCAATCGCCAATGCCATCAACGGTTCCATGGGTATCCTCCTGCGGTCATCGGAAGGGGTAACTCAAGGCTCATCTTTATCCACCTCCATCAGCGCCATGACCATGCCGGTGACCGAGCCCAGTACCGCCAAGTACACCCCGATATCGAAAATCAGCGGCGTCGAGGCTTTGAAGTCGATCACCGGAATCGTCCACCACTGGGCGGTAAGAAAGGGTTGCCCCATGAACCACGCGGGTACCACCGAGATCATCCCCAACAGCAGGCCTGCGCCAATCAAATCCCGTGGGTCGACCATGCGCAGCACCTCCTTGGTGGCACTCACCCCAAAGGCGAACAGGTACAGGGTGAAGGCCCCCGCAGCCACTAGCCCGGCAATAAAGCCGCCCCCCGGCTCATCGTGGCCTCGCAGTAACAGAAATACCGAGAACATGAGCTGCAGCGGCATAAGAAAGCGCGCCGCCGTATTCAAAATAATCGTGCCTGACTTAACCATCGTAGGGCTCCTTCACGCTGGTTTTCTCACCGTCCGCGGTGTTGCCTGCCTTTCCGCCGTGGCGAAGCTTCAGCATGGCGATCACGCCAATCGCGGCCAGCGCCAACACGAACATCTCACCCAGCGTATCGAGGGCACGGTAATCGACCAAGATGACGTTGACGATATTCCGGCCATGGGCAAGCGGTGCGCTGTTCTCCACCATATAGGTCGAAATGGTTTCGAACTGGTCGATGCTCCAAGCGGTCATGATCAGCAGGAAAATCAGCACGCCCATGGTTGCCGCCACGGCCCCATCGCGAATGCGCTCCAGATGGGTGGAGAGGTTGGAGAAACGCGGCAAACGGAAGAGCACCAGTACCAGCAGGATGACCGTCATGGTCTCCACGAGCAGCTGCGTGATCCCGAGGTCTGGCGCGCTGAAAAGAATGAAGATCAGCGCAATCGAGAAGCCCATAATCCCCACGGATACCACCGCCCCCAGGCGGGAGCGTGAAATCGTGGCAAACAGAGCCCCCATGGCCATGGTGCCCACCACGATCACTTCGTGAAAACGCACGTCTAGCGTAAGCGCCAGCTGAGGCGAATGGCGCAGTAGGATGGAGTTACCGATCAGCGCAATGAGCACCACCAGCATGACCAGAATGTAGTTACGCATGTAGCCATTTTGTAGCACGCGCGTTTGCCATTCCGAAAAATGCACGATGCCGTTCATCAGCCCTTCATAGCCCGCTTCAGGGCCGTAGCGCATCACGGGCGACAATCTGGCTAGCTGGCCGCGCACGCTGTCCCACCGTTTGAAGAGCAAGAAACCGAGCATCAGGCTAACCACCGACATGATCAGCGCCACATTGATGCCATACCACAACGATAGCGAGACCGGCAGTGACTGCCCCGCAACGGCCGTGGCGGCCGACGTCAATAACGCGTCAGCCCCTAACATAGCTGGCGCCAAACCCAGCGCGAGGGAGCCAAAGGCTAGCAGCGCGGGGCCAATCAGCATGCTCAGCGGCGCCTCATGTGGCGTTTGGGGCGTCTCATGGCGTGCGCCATAAAAAGGTCTCAGCGCGATGATGGTCGCCACCGCAATGGTCAGAACGGCGGCTAGGAAGGCAAACACCACCAACATCCATTGAACGCGCTCGGCGCCTAGCGCTGCTTCCAGCATCAGCTCTTTACCGATAAAGCCCAGCAGCGGCGGCACCCCCGCCAGAGAAAGCGCCGCCACCATGGCAATCACTGCCGTCACGGGCATGACGCTGCGTAGCCCTCCCATGGCAGTCACGTCTTTGGTGCCCGTTTCATGGTCCAGAATACCCGCGACCATGAACAACGCTCCTTTATACAAGGAGTGGGCCAGCAAAAAGGTGACGAACGCGGTCATGGCGTACTCCGAGCCAATCCCCAACAGCATGGTCAACGTTCCCAGCGCCATGATCGTCGAGTACGCCAACAGCTTCTTGATATTGGTGTGGTGAATCGCCAGAAAAGCGCCGGTCAGCATGGTCGTCGCCCCGACCACAGAGAGCAGCGTCATCCACATGGCCGTGCCGCCCAGTTCCGGCTGCAGCCGCGCCAGTAAATAAATGCCCGCTTTCACCATGGTGGCAGAGTGCAGGTAAGCCGATACGGGGGTCGGAGCGGCCATGGCGTTGGGCAACCAAAAGTGAAACGGGAACTGTGCCGACTTGGTAAAGGCCCCCAGCAACAGACAGATCAGCATGGGAGTGTAGAGAGCATGCTGACGTAGGTCTTCATCTGACTGCAGAATCTCATGGAACGACCAGTGACCGCTGGCTACCCCCAGTAGCACCAGCCCGGCCATTAGGGCCAGGCCTCCGGCAACCGTGACGAATAGACCTTGCCGCGCAGATTTACGCGCCTCGATATCCGTGTGATTGAAGCCAATCAGCAGATAAGACGTGATGCTGGTCAGCTCCCAAAAGATAAAGAGCGTGAGCAATCCATCGGCGAGTACGAGCCCCAGCATGGATGCCATGAAGGCAACCAGGGCCAAGTGGAAACGAGCGACATCGGGGTGGCCTTTCAAATAGCCACCGGCATAAACCAGTACGCAGGTGCCGATCACCGTGATCAGCAAACCAAACAGCAACGACAAGCCATCGAGCAGAAAACTCAGGCTGATACCCAGCGAAGGCACCCACGCCCACGCCAACAACTGCGGGCCTTCTTGGAGGACCAGAGGTGCCTGACTCAGCAGCCAACCGGCCAGGAGCGCCGGAAACAGCGCAAGCACGAGGCTTGCGCGCTCTCCAAACCAGCGGTTGAGCAGCGGCGACAACGCTGCCAACACGAAGCCCATTAATACGGCAAATTGCATCCGACGCTTTCTCCCTAGTGACGTTTTTTCATCCTAACCAGCGGCTTACACATTTGCATAAGCTGCTTGAGCGTTGAATAAGTGTGATTTTATATACACAAACCTTATACCAGCCCTGCTTCGTTTTCTAGAAAAGTCGGTTCCAATAAAAAACCGCCTAGCGCGATACGCTAGACGGTTTTGATAGCAACCGTGTGACGTTACGGTGTCGGCAGCCAGCCTGACAGCTCGTTATTGACCACCGCCAGCAAGGCGTCGATATGATCATCACGATCATTCAAGCAGGGAATGTAGCTGAAGGTTTCACCGCCAGCCTCCATGAAGCTGTCGTGGATCTCCTCTTTGATCTCTTCCAGGGTTTCCACACAGTCGGAAGAAAACGCTGGAGAGAGGATGGCAATATGCTTGTGCCCCTGTTTCGCCAGCTCGGCAACGTGATCCACCGTTTGCGGACCCACCCACTTCTCAGGGCCAAACTGGGACTGGAAAGCGGTATCGACCTCCTCTTTGCTCAGCCCCAGCGCTTCACGCAGTAGACGCGTGGTTTTCTGACACTGGCAGTGGTAAGGGTCCCCTTCCATCAGATAGCGCTCCGGCACGCCGTGATAGCTCGCCACGAGCTTGGTAGGACGGCTCTCGAAGCCGTCGTACGCCTCTTGTACCGAGTTAGCCAACGCCTGAATATACGCCGGATGCTCGAAATAGGCCGGTACGGTACGGATATAGGGCTGCCACTTCATTTTCATCAGCGTGCGAAACGCTTGGTCATTGGCAGTAGCGGTAGTGGGCGAGCCGTACTGCGGATAGAGCGGGAAGAAGACGATGCGCTCACAACCCTTCTCTTTCATGCGTTTGAGCACGCTGTCCGTGGAAGGATTGCCGTAGCGCATACAGAAATCGACCTCGACATCGTCGCCGTAAAGCGCTTTCAGGCGCTCGGTCATTTTTTCCGTTTGCGCCCGAGTGATGGTCAGCAACGGGCTTTCGTTCTTCTCGTTATTCCAGATGCTTTTGTACGCGTTGCCCGAGGAGAACGGACGCTTGGTTAGGATGATGAGCTGCAAAAGAGGCTGCCATTTCCATCCGGCATAATCTACGACTCGTTTATCGGACAAAAACTCGCTGAGATAGCGACGCATGGACCAGTAGTCGGTGGCATCGGGCGTTCCCAGGTTCGCTAGAACGACGCCCACCTTGGCGCGGGGAACGGCAGGGTGGCTGCTGGGCGCGTGGGCCAAGCGCCCCTCACCAGGTTGATCCTTCACGATGCTATCGGCCATCTCGCTAACTCCTCGGGTGTACGTAATGGGCAAAATCTTAACACTTTTCGGCAAAGTCGCGGCATAAAGTTATACTATCAGCATTATTTGTATAACTGCAGGCCAACTCATGTCCAAGCCGTTACTCCTGGTACTGGGTGATCAGCTCACGCTGACGCTGCCAACCCTTCGCGAAGCGCCTTCCAATGCGGTGGTGGCGATGTGCGAAGTGGCCGAAGAGGCACGCTACGTGCCGCATCATCTGCATAAGATCGGTCTTTTCATGGCCGCCATGCGCCACTTTGCCGACGCCTTGAGAGACAAAGGCTATACGGTGCACTACAGCCGCATCAATGATGGCGATAACACCCAGTCGTTGATAGAAGAAGCCGAGCGGCTCGCCAACCAGTACGGCTGTGATGAAATTCGCGTTACCCGCCCCGGCGAGTGGCGGCTGTGGAACGATATGCAGCAGCGCCAACACAACGCCCTCCCCTGGCAGCTATGGGAAGATGACCGCTTCTTCACCACACCGGACGACTTTTCACGCTGGGCGGAGGGCCGCAAACAGCTGCGCCTAGAGTACTTCTACCGCGAGCAACGCAAGCGCACCGGCCTGCTCATGGAAGGCGACACGCCGCTTGGCGGGCAGTGGAACTACGACCATGACAACCGCGAGCCCATCGACGCATCGCTGAGCTTTCCTGCGCTGCCTAACCACGGCAAGGATGACGTGACTCAAGCAGCGCTCCAGGATGCCGCTGACCACTTCCCTGATCACATGGGAACGTTGGAGACCTTCAACTTGCCGGTCACCCGGCGGCAGGCACTGGTCGACCTGAATCACTTCATCGAACACGGGCTGGCAGACTTTGGCCGCTATCAAGATGCCATCAGCGACCGAGAACCCTTTTTGTATCACTCACGCCTCTCTGCAGCGATGAATATCGGTCTGCTCTCACCGATGGAAGTGTGTGACGCCGCCGAGGCGCACTACCATGCTGGCAAAGCTCCTATCAATGCGGTAGAGGGTTTCATCCGCCAAATACTCGGCTGGCGCGAATACGTGCGCGGGCTCTACTGGACGCAAATGCCCGGGTACAAGCAGGCAAACCAGCTAGGCTTCACCCGCGAGCTGCCCGGGTTTTACTGGGACGCCAACACCGACATGCGCTGCCTCCAACGCGCCATTCAAATGACCATCGACAATAGCTACGCGCATCATATTCAGCGCCTCATGGTCACCGGCAACTTTGCCCTGCTGTGCGGCGTCAAGCCTGAAGCGCTGTGCGATTGGTACCTCGCCGTATATGCCGATGCTTGCGAATGGGTCGAACTGCCCAACACGCTGGGCATGGTGCTGCACGCCGATGGCGGCTTGATGGGCTCCAAGCCTTACTGTGCCTCGGGTAAATACATCGACAAAATGTCTGATCACTGCCAACACTGTCGCTACTCCCCTAAACAGATGACCGGCCCCAAAGCCTGCCCCTTCAACAGCCTTTACTGGCATTTTTTGGAAACCAATGCGGAACAGCTCAACCGTAACCCACGAATGAAGCTCATCTATGGATCGCTAGGACGCATGAAAGAGGAGAAGCGCGAGGCCATTCGCCAGCAGGCCGAGCAATTCCTTGCCAAACTACCCACCAGCGCCGGTTACGGCCAACCGGCGCACACGAAGGGCTATGCCTCTACAGCCCAACACTCCTCCTCTACGTCTGACTCGGAGAAACGCTCATGAGCCGCTTCGCCACGCTAGATGCCCAAGCCCCGGTCACGCTCTACCATGACGGGCATTGCCCCTTTTGCCGAGTGGAAGTCGCTTGGCTTGCCAAACATCGCCATCGGTCACGCGTTCGGCTCGTCGATATTCAGAGCAGCGAGTTCAAACCAGAGGAGGTAGGCCGCAGTTTCGACACCATGATGGGTCAACTGCATTTGCAAGATCGCGAGGGGAGATGGTTCATCGGTATGGACGCCAGCCGGGCCCTCTATGCGGTGTTGGGCTACCGGCGGCTGGTAAGGCTATCTTGCTTACCGGGCCTGCGCAGCATGATGGATGCAGGCTACCGTTTCTTTGCCCGTCGCCGTATTCGGCTGGGGCGGTGGTGGGAAAAACGTCAGGGTAACGCCGCTCAATGATTCAGCGGAGGAATTAAAACACCAGAGGCATACGCGAGGTGAGCGGCGCGCTGTAATGAGCGTCGCGACCAATCACTTCGTCTTGGGGCACGTGCTGCACCAAGTAAGCGCGATGAATGCCTGCGCGTTTTAGCTCTAAATAAACGTCGTCCAGTGAGCGAAACAGCATCGGCTTGCCGCGCTGCATCAGCGTGTGACGCTCGCCTTCGACATCTTCCAGCTCGACTTGATAAAAACGGCTACCCGAATGGGTAATGACACGAATTTCGAAATTGTCGTGATTCGCGACGAACTGTTTTAACGCTTTCAGTTCCATGGTTCCCTCCTGTTATTGGTCATCGTCATGGAGCACAGCATGACGTGGCTCCATGACAATTATATTACCTTGGCACTAACCGCCTAAGACGGCAATAACAGAAAAGAGTTCCTGCCTTTATCGTCAACTTATGGTCGACTTATTGATACTCGGACGGGTCAATCGCCTTGCCCAGCGAGTTACGATCGATCCAGTTACCGCCTTTGGTCTCTTTGTAACGAAAGACCACTTTGTCGCCCACCGCGACGGGAAGTTCAGCATCTTCGGTTTGGTAACTGTACTTCTCCCCTTCCACCACCAAAAAGTAGCGATAAAGGTCGGGCATGCCCAGCCACTCTTTGAAAGGGCCTTCGCGCTCTAGCGACTGGAGCTCACCACGGCCTTCCAGTTTCGGAAGACGTTTGCGGTTACCGCGCCTAAAACCACCTGCCATTTGTTACTCCTGTCTCTCTATCTGCTCGAGGCGAACTGCTCATGAGGGTGCGCATTATACGTTCTCCCCCATGACGCTCAAGTTAATCGCCAAACGCTTCGCCGTAGCTGTCGGGTGCCAAGTCCTCGAAGCGCGTGTACTTGCCTATGAAGGCCATGTGGACGGTGCCAATCGGCCCGTTACGCTGCTTACCAATGATGAGCTCCGCAATACCCTGGTTATCCGGGTTGTCCGGGTTATACACCTCATCTCGGTACACGAAGGCGATGACGTCCGCATCCTGCTCGATCGCGCCCGACTCCCTCAAATCCGACATCACGGGTCGCTTGTTGGGGCGCTGCTCTAGCGAGCGGTTCAGCTGCGAAAGCGCCACGACCGGGCAGTTGAACTCTTTTGCCAAGCCTTTCAAGGAGCGCGAAATCTCGGAGATCTCCCCCGTACGGTTTTCGGAAAAGCCGGGGATCTGCATCAGCTGCAGATAGTCGATCATGATCAGCGCCATGTTGCCGTGCTCACGTACGATACGACGCAGCCGCGAACGCATCTCGTTGGGTGAGAGCGCGGCGGTATCATCGATGAACAGCTGCTTGTCTTTTAGAAGATTGACGGCCGACGTAAGTCGCGGCCAATCCTCATCTTCCAGCTGGCCCGAGCGAACTCGCGTTTGGTCGATGCGCCCCAGTGAAGAGAGCATACGCAGCATCAGCGATTCTGCGGGCATCTCCATGGAAAACACCATGACCGGCTTGTCGCTGGAGATGACTGCATGCTCGACCAAGTTCATGGCGAAAGTCGTCTTACCCATCGACGGACGCCCGGCGATGATCACCAAGTCGGAGGGCTGCAGGCCCGAGGTCATCTCGTCCAGATCGCGGAAACCGGTGGAGAGGCCGGTCATCTCCCCTTTGAGGTTGAAGAGCTCATCGATGCGGTCGACCGCTTTGGTGAGCAGGTCGCTCATACCGATCGGACCACCGGTTTTGGGGCGCTCTTCGGCAATTTGAAACACCAGCCGCTCGGCTTCGTTCAACAGCTCATCGGCAGGTCGCCCCTGCGGCGAGAACGCCCCTTCGGCAATTTGGTTAGCTGCCCGAATCAGCTTACGCAGCGTGGCACGTTCGCGAACGATATCCGCGTAGGCGCGTATGTTGCTGGCCGAGGGCGTATTGCGGGCAAGCTCCGCCAGAAACCCAAGCCCGCCGACGGTATCCAACTGGTCCCGCGCTTCCAGCGCTTCAGAAAGCGTGACGACATCGAGCGGCTGTCCCGATTCCGCCAAGTGAATCATGACGTTGAACACCAAACGGTGCTCATAGCGATAAAAATCGTCTGCTACCAAACGCTCGGATACGTTATCCCAGGCTTGGTTATCTAGCATGAGCCCGCCTAACACCGACTGCTCCGCCTCTAGCGAGTGCGGCGGCAGCTTTAACGCCGCCGTTTCCTGATCAGCAGAGGGCTGGTCCTGCATAGCGAGCTCCTTAAAAGTAACGCATTGCCAACGGCGCTTATCTTAGCCGGGCTGCTTCCTTCACACCACTGGCCAAATCACACTCGTCAGCGGCTCAGAAAAGACAAAGGGCGCGGGAGGTCCCGCGCCCTTTGAGGCGTTAGCGTTGACGAGCGAGATTACTCGGCGACAACCACCACGCGTACAACGGCATCCACTTCTGCATGCAGGTGGAGGTCGATGTCGTATTCGCCAGTTTGACGAATCGGGCCCTGCGGCATACGCACTTCGCTCTTGGCAACTTCGATGCCAGCAGAGGAGATGGCGTCGGCCAGATCACGCGGACCGATAGAGCCGAACAGCTTGCCTTCGTCGCCCGCTTTAGAAACCAACGACAGTTCGATGTCGTTCAGTTGCTCAGCGCGTGCTTGGGCTTCTGCTTTACGCTCAGCGGCTTGAGCTTCGAGCTCGGCACGCTGTGCTTCAAACGCTTCTACGTTTTCTTTGGTGGCCGGTACGGCTAAGCCGTAAGGCACCAAGTAGTTACGACCATAACCGGGCTTAACAGTGACCTTGTCACCCAGGCCGCCCAGCTTACCAATGTTGTCGAGCAGAATGACTTCCATCTCGTAAACCTCTTGTCAATTGCTGCGGGCAAGGCGTGCGCGAACGTTCGCGAATGTATCGATCAGCCCCAACAGCAGCACAATGAGAATCGTGGGCCAGGTCGTGATCAGCAGCACATAAAATGCTACCAGCCACAGCCCGTTCATCCCCTTTATTCCAATAAACCCGTGCACTAACGCAATACCGGCTATCAACAGCGGAATCCAGCTAAGCATGGCCAGCGCCTGCGCACCTAGCACCATACCTGCCACCCCAAGCACTACTAAAATAGCGAGTTCTTTGGGAGCCAGGCGCAGCGCATGGAACTCTTCACGAAAGCCGCCTGGGTTATAAAGCCCAGCCTGCCAGCTGCGTGCTAGCGCCAAACATGCGATGGCCGCTAACAGCACAACCAACCCCGTTACGCCCCCGATCACCATGGAGGCCAGAGTCGTCGTGTCGACGCCTTGGTTGGCAAACTCTGTGAGCATGCGGTCGATCTCTTCCGAGCTCTCGCGCAACTGCTCCAGCATGAGCTCTGTGCCGCCCGGTGGGCTGAAGATGCCAAGCTGCACCATGACCGCGGCCGCTAAGGTGCCAACGATCAAGGCTTCACTCCAGCGCATCCTCTCGCGCAATATGACCGCCATGAGCGAAACGAGTAGTACGCTCGCCAGCGGAATCACATCACCCTGCGCCCACCAGAAACCGGCTGGTAATGCCGCAGCGATAATGACGGGAAGCGCGGGAGCAAAGCCCTTGCGCAGCGTCACTAACGCCGCAATGGCCGCACCTAACCAAAACAGCCAGGGCACTAACGCTGCTAGCGCTGCCCCGCCTGCGGCATAGGGCGTACCACGCATCAGCCATCTTGCTAGTGCCAGCATCACGTTAAACGCTTACTGGTGGCTATCGGAGTAGGGCAGCAGTGCCAGGTAGCGTGAACGCTTGATAGCGGTCGCCAGCTGACGCTGATAGCGTGCTTTGGTGCCGGTGATGCGGCTCGGAACGATCTTGCCGGTTTCGGTGATGTAAGCCTTCAGCGTGTCGAGATCTTTGTAGTCGATCTGCTTGACGCCTTCAGCGGTGAAGCGGCAAAACTTACGGCGACGGAAAAAACGTGCCATGGACTAGCTCCTTAAAACGTGCGGTGGATAAAATCAGGCAGTTTCTTCAGCTTCAGCGCGCGGTTTTTCTTCGCGACGCGGACGCTTTTCTTCTGCCGGCTTCATCATCGGAGACGCTTCGGTGATCGCTTCTTTGCAACGAACGACCAAGCTGCGGATGATGGCGTCGTTGAAACGGAAGATGTTCTCGATTTCTTCGAGAGTCTCGCCGGTGCACTCAACGTTCATCAGCACGTAGTGGGCTTTGTGGATCTTGTTGATCGGGTAAGCCAGGTGACGACGGCCCCAATCTTCCAGGCGATGCACAGTACCAGCGTTTTCGGTAACGATGCTGGTGTAGCGCTCGACCATAGCCGGCACTTGCTCGCTCTGATCCGGGTGGACCATAAACACGATTTCGTAATGACGCATGGAATCTCCTTGCGGTTTGGCAGCTTCCGATGTGCGCTGGGGCAGATACCTCAACGGCGACAGGGAAGCAAGGAGTTAACTGAAATGCCCTTTCTAGGCCGCGAACAGCCGAGATAGCGCATCAAGCAGAACTGTTGATCGTACAGATGAGTTACCCATACGAACGCCCGCTTATGAATAAACGAGCGCAAGCATTCTAGTGGGCTGGCCGCTAACTTGCAAGCTGCCGCTGGCGAACGGCTTCAAACAGGCAGATACCGGTGGCCACAGAGACATTCAAGCTCGACACCTGCCCGGCCATGGGCAGTTTGGCGAGATTATCGCAGGCTTCGCGGGTCAAACGGCGCATGCCCTTCCCTTCGGCGCCCATCACCAGCGCGGTAGGACCGGTCATGTCGATCTCGAACACGCTGGCCTCCGCCTCACCGGCGGTACCGGTAATCCAAACACCCGCATCTTTGAGCTTGGCCAACGTGCGCGAAAGATTCGTGACCTGATAGACCGGCACGACTTCTGCAGCACCGCAGGCCACTTTCCTGACCGTGGCATTGAGCGGCGCGGCCTTGTCTTTCGCCACGATCACGCCGTGGGCGCCGGCGGCATCGGCGCTACGCAGGCAGGCACCGAAGTTATGCACATCGGTGACGCCATCCAGCACCAGCAACAGCGGCGGTGCGGATGCCTGCCAGGCACGCAGTTTCAACCACAGCGACTCTTCACCTTCGGGCATCAAAGGGGCACAAAATGCCACCACGCCTTGGTGCGCTGCGCCCTGGGTGAGCTGATCGAGCACGTCACGGGGCTGCTCTCTGATACGCGCACCGCCGGACTGGGCCGTGGCGACCAACTCTTTCAAACGGTTACCCGCCCCCTGCTGAACCCACAGCTCCTGAGGGGACTCGCCACGCCCTAGCAAGCTCTCCAGCGCGTGAACGCCGTACACGTGATCCAAGCCATCCGGCGTGCGAATGGCCGTACGCGGGGGGCGTCGAGACGACGACTTCATGCTCACCCCTTTTTCGCTGATGGTTTGCGCGAGCCGTTGCGCGTGCGGCGCGGGCCACGACGCGTTGACGGCTTATCCTGGGCAGCGACTGCCTTGGGGCCACCACTTTCACCACGACGCTTACGCGGCTGGCGACGCGGGCGCGGCTTGTCATCGGCCAAGCCAAAGTCGATTTTCCGGTCGTCCATGTCCACGCGCGCCACCTGAACGGTCAAGCCATCCCCCAGGCGGTAGGTGGTGCCGGTACGCTCCCCTTTCAGGCGATGCTTTTCGGCTTCGTAGTGATAGTAGTCCGACGGCAGCGAGGTCACGTGTACCAAGCCCTCGACATAGAAGTCATCGAGACGCACGAACAGGCCAAACTGGGTCACCGAGGCAATCGTACCTTCGAAAGTCTCTCCGAGCTTATCGGACATGAACTCACACTTGAGCCAGCTCTCGACATCGCGGGTCGCTTCATCCGCACGCCGCTCGGTCATCGAGCAGTGCTCGCCCAGCTCCAGCATTTGTTCGAAGGTATAGGGGCACCATTTGCTCGGTGGCTCTACCGGCGCACCCTCTACCCGCACGACCGTATTGGTTTGACGCGGGCCACGAATCACCGAGCGAATGGCGCGGTGAACCAGCAGATCCGGATAACGGCGGATCGGCGAGGTAAAGTGGGCGTACGCCTGGTACGCCAAACCAAAGTGGCCTTCGTTCTGAGGCGAATAGACGGCCTGATTCATCGAGCGCAGCATGACCGTTTGAATGATATCGGCGTCCGGTCGGTCGGCAATGGCTTCGCGAAGCGCTTGGTAATCTTGCGGCGTGGGCTCGTCGCCCCCTCCGACGGAAAGTCCCAGCTCACTCAAGAACAGGCGCAGCTTGTCCAAACGCTCGGGCGTGGGACGCTCGTGAATACGGTAGAGCGCTGGCAGGTCGTGCTTGTCCAGGAAGCGCGCCGTGGCCACGTTGGCGGCCAGCATGCACTCCTCGATGAGCTTGTGAGCGTCGTTACGGGTACGCGGCACGATTTTTTCGATCTTGCGCTCGTCATTGAAGATGATCGCCGTTTCCGTGGTATCGAAATCGATCGCGCCACGCTCTTCCCGCGCAGAGCGCAGTAGGCCATACAGCTCGTGCAGATTTTTGAGCGGCTTGACCAGTTCCGCATGCTCACGACGCAGCGCTTCGCCCTCCTCGCTCTCGCCGTCCAACATCGCCGCCACCTTGTTATAGGTCAGGCGTGCATGGGAGTTCATCACGGCTTCATAAAACGAGTAGCGACTGATGGCGCCGGTTTTGGAGATGTTCATCTCGCACACCATCACCAAACGATCGACGTGAGGGTTCAGTGAACAGAGGCCGTTGGAGAGCAGCTCTGGCAGCATCGGCACGACCTGCCCCGGGAAGTAGACCGAGTTCCCTCGCGTGCGCGCCTCATCATCCAGCGCAGTGCCGGGGCGTACATAGTGGGAAACGTCGGCAATCGCCACCAACAGCTTCCAGCTGCCGGACTTGGTCTTCCAGGCACAGACTGCGTCGTCGAAATCTTTGGCGGACTCATCGTCGATGGTGACGAGCGGAATATCACGCAAATCGACGCGATGCTGTTTATCCTCCTCCAAGACCTCTGCAGAGATGTCGCTGGTTTGATCCAGCACCTCTGGCGGAAACTCGGCAGGGATGTCGTAGCTGCGGATGGCAATATCGATCTCCATGCCGGGATCCATACGCTCGCCCAGCACTTCGATCACTTCACCCACCGGCTGCACCCGAGTAGCGGGCTGCTGCACGATCCTGGCCGAAATGACCTGGCCATCCTTTGCCCCCCCACAGGAGGTGTGCGGTATGATGACTTCTTGCGTAATGCGCGGGTTTTCGGGAATCAACACCCCAAACTCCGGGGTATTGCTGCGGTAGACACCCACGATGGTTTGGGTATTGCGCGCGATGACATCGGCAATGGTGGCTTCGTCACGGCCGCGACGGTCACGGCCACTGATGCGTACCAGCACGTGATCACCGTGAAAGACACGACGCATTTGACGTGGCGGCAACACGAGATCTGGCTTCTTACCGTCATCCCGCAGCACGAAACCAAAACCATCGCGATGCCCCAAGACCTTACCTTTGATTAGGTCGAGCTTGTCGATGAGCGCGTAGGCGCCACGACGGTCCCGTAGCACCTGCCCGTCGCGTTCCATGGCCGCCATGCGCCGACGCACGGCTTCGAGATGGTCTTCATCCTCGATGCCCAGCATGCGGCTCATGTTTTCATGGGTAATGGGCTTGCCATAACTTTCTAGGGCAGCCAATAAGTATTCGCGGCTAGGCGCAGGGTTATCGTACTTTTGCGCCTCGCGCTCGGCGTGCGGATCATCACTCAACGTCCAGTACTTCATGCGATCAACATCCTTGATGGCGTTTGCGGGAGGCGGACAGTTAGCGCAGCGGCTTGGCACTGCGGGCGGGATTCGGTATCGACGCTATTGGCGTCGGCGCAAGCGGTTAATGAGCTAGCGCGTGTCATGTTTTGTTTGGTCATGGGCGCAGTATAGCGCTGCCGGTTCAATCACCCAACCACCTAACGCTGCATTAATATGATTTCAGTGTTAAAAAATTCGCCTCAGGGCTTGCATTTAACCACGGCCCCGGTATCATACGCGCCACTTGCCCAGATGGCGGAATTGGTAGACGCGCTAGCTTCAGGTGCTAGTGACCGTATGGTCGTGGAGGTTCAAGTCCTCTTCTGGGCACCAAATAACATCATGTTATCCCCTTTTCATGACGTTATAAGGTGCAGCGGCAAGTTAGCGGTGACAGCAGTAGAAGGTTAGTTTGTATTCGCCCAGGTGGCGGAATTGGTAGACGCGCTAGCTTCAGGTGCTAGTGACCGTATGGTCGTGGAGGTTCAAGTCCTCTCCTGGGCACCATGCGAATACAAACGCCGCGCTGTAACTGCAAACGAAAAGATGATGCGCCCAGGTGGCGGAATTGGTAGACGCGCTAGCTTCAGGTGCTAGTGTCCGTACGGACGTGGAGGTTCAAGTCCTCTCCTGGGCACCATGACATGGTCCCTTCCGCATCACTCTTTCATCCATGCTATCCCCTCTTATTTCTCTTTTTCTCTGTGTATTTTTTCTAGTATAAGCCACGTGCCCTATGCGCTTTTCCGATCACCGCCCTAGCGTGGTGTGTTGTAGCGCCTGCACGTTAACACGGTGGCGCATTGCGACAAGCGAGGGTCAAGCCCCCGCCCGCCGATTTACTGATAGCGTCCGGGACGACGCGCCACCTCTTCCAACGCCCAGTCTTGGGTGCGCAACTCACCTTCGAGTACGGACTCCATTGCGGGTGTCAAATCAGGAAAGAAATCCAGTCCCGTTCGCGCTTCCACCTCATCGATAGTGACGAGATAGTCATCCAGCGGCTCGTTGCCTCTTACGTCTTGAGGCATGATGAACGCTAGCGCTAACGGCGCCTCTTCGTGAGGGGCGACGATGATTTTATAAAACGCCGACGGCACTTCCACGAAACCCACGCGATTGAACACGTTATCCATAAAGTGCTCCGGGTAGATGGGCCCGGTGATTACCTGCAAGCGCTCAAAGCGAGGGGCAAAGTGGTCCATGACCGACTCTTCCAAACGCTGCCAAAGCTGACGATTCAAATTAGGCCGTTGAGGCGCCATGTTGCTCATCAAGAAGGTATCGATTTGCGCACGGCGGCCATGCACGGCGGCAATGGCATAGTTGGGGGCTAGATGCCCTCGGTCGTAGCCACTGCCGGAATAGCTGTCCGTATCTACGGGCCATAGCGTGCGCCAGTCTGCTTGGAAATTGGGCCGACTGCCGATGCGCGTATCGTCTGGCACGGCGGTGACTTGGTAGCTGACCCACAGCGCCCCGACGCGTACATCCGACCATCCCGCTAAAAACCCATCGTTGCGCAATACGCGATGAAACGTCGTCGGTTGAAACGACTCCCACGTGGGCACGCCTTTCCACGTGTACGCATCTTGATGTTGACGGCCCTGAAACTCCCACAGACCAGTACCTACGATTACAAACAGCACAGCAATGCCCAGACGTCGCCCTTGGCGACGCCAGCGCACGAACGAATTCCCCAACGAAGTCACTCCCCTACGATATTCTTTTCATCCACTCGTCTATCCGTTGCCGCGATAGCGAGGGTTACCAGCCGAGTGAAAACATGGTTTCCAGATCGTGACGAGAGTGCACCTGCATGGCGTTCAACGTTTCAGTATCGCTGATCCCCTCTACCGCATTGAGACGCTCGGTGACCAGTTCTGCCAAGCTCTCGAAGTCACGGGTGCGGGCAATGGCGACTAAGTCGTAACGACCACAGGTAGAGTAGACCTCACTGATCCCCTCTACATCTGCTAGACGCTCGGCCACTGCTTTTACCTGGCCTTTTTCGGTATTGATCAAGATCACTGCGTTCTGCATGGCGCCCTCGTTGCTCATGAAAGGTGGATATCAGGCTACGGGGCGAGTATAGCAGCCTGCGGGGTAGGGCCAAGCGCTGCTCACCTGCGTGGCTAATTGTCGCGCTATTTATAAGGTTATTCGCACTAATTTTGAGCATGCGCTAGCATGTACCTTAGACCTCCGATTTATAAGACTTGTCGGAGTATTAAGAGGTGGACCACCACCCGATCACCGTAGCAAAACGTCAGACCGTGACGATAAGGAGACACCATGGCTAATCAGAGCCGTCGTAAGTTCATGCGTAACAGCGTGCTAGGCCTCGCCGCCCTGCCGTTTGGTGCTGGAATCCTGTCGAAGACTGCTTTTGCCCAGGAACTCCCGCGTTTGGATCCCTCCTCACCTACCGCCCAGGCGCTCAACTACGTTGAAGTGGCCAGCGAAGCCAGCGATCACCCTGCTTACGAAGAGGGCGAACTCTGCTCTAACTGCATGTTCTTCAATACCGATACGCAAGGCTGCCAGCTGTTCCCCGAAAACAGTGTCGCCCCGGAAGGTTGGTGCCAATCCTGGACCGCCAAAGCGTAATACGCTGTGCCAGCGGTTAAAACGACTCACCCCGCGCCTTGCGCGGGGTGATGACGTTTGAAGACGTATAAAACACGTTCGCCATCAACTCGCCTCTTTGCTCTCCTCTTCTACCGGCCAGTGGTAGCGTCGTGTCACTTTTCCCTCCTCCATGGACACCAAGTGTACGGGGAACCCCCACAGCTGCTGTAAATGGCGAATCACCGGGTATACGCTTCGGCCCAAAGGGCGGCGATTGTCTTGAATATGGTGCAGCGTCAGCGAGCGATCTCCTCGGATGGCGGCTTCCACCACCTGAATATTGGGCTCGCGAACGGAGAGCGCGTATTGGCTGGAGAGCGCCTCCCGAACACGCTTGTAGCCCCGATCGTCATGTATCGCGGCGACTTCCAGCGTCTCGGACTGATCATCATCGACGATCAAAAAGAGCTTTAGGTCGCGAATGACTTTGGGGGAGAGAAACTGCTGAATGAAAGACTCATCCTTGAAGTTGCGCATCGCGAACTCCAGGGTGTCTCGCCAGGGGCTGCCCGCTATGTCGGGGAACCACTCACGATCTTCCGCCGTCGGCGCGTCACATATCCGCTTAATGTCCATGAAGATGGCAAAACCCAAAGCGTAAGGGTTCAGCCCGCTGTAATAGGGGCTATCGAACCCCGGCTGGTTGATGACCGCCGCGTGGGACTGCAAGAACTCCAGCATCAGCCCTTCATCCACCTTGCCTTCATCGTATAGCCGGTTCATCAACGTGTAGTGCCAAAAACATGCCCACCCCTCGTTCATTACCTGCGTTTGCCGCTGCGGGTAGAAGTACTGCGCCAGCTTACGCACGATACGTACGATCTCACGCTGCCAAGGGGCCAACAGTGGAGCATTCTTTTCGATGAAGTAGAGCAGGTTCTCCTGGGGCTCTGAGGGGTAGCGACCGCCCGTATGCAGTCCCAACGGGTCGTCGTCGCTGTGCAAGCTACCCGGCAACGGTGCCATGCCAGCCGGCGGCTCGGGGATCGTTCGCCACAGCATGTTGACCTGGGTTTGCAGGTACGCCTCGCGCTCGTCTTGGCGTTTGGCTTCCTCCTCCGCCGAGATGGGTGATGGCCGCTTGTAGCGGTCTACCCCGTAGTTTTGTAGCGCATGACAGGCATCCAGCAGTTGCTCGACGGCGTGCACGCCGTGGCGCTCTTCGCACTGCGCGATGTATTTGCGGGCGAATACCAGGTAATCGACGATGGACTCCGCATCGGTCCAAGTGCGGAATAAGTAGTTGCCCTTGAAGAAGGAGTTATGACCGTAGCAGGCGTGGGCAATGACCAGCACCTGCATCATCAAAGTATTCTCCTCCATCAAGTAGGCAATGCAGGGGTTGGAGTTGATCACCAGTTCATAGGCCAGCCCCATTTGTCCCCGTTTATAGGCCTGCTCCACGGCAAGAAACTGCTTCCCGAACGACCAGTGGTGATACCCCACCGGCATGCCGACGCTGGCGTAAGCATCCATCATCTGCTCGGTAGTGATGACTTCGATCTGATTGGGATAGGTATCCAGCCGGTACTCATCGGCGAGCCTGGCGAGTTCCTCGTCGAAGCGCTCCAGCACGCTGAAATTCCAGTCCGACCCAGTGGCGATGGGCTTGCGGGTTACACTCATGGCGCCCTCCTCGACTCGCACTAGCGCTCTTGACTCAAGCGGCGCTTGAATAGCTCACGAAAAACGGGGTAGATATCTCCCGCATCGACGATCTGGCGCATCGCAAACCGCTCGGGAAACTGTGCTGCTACGGTTTCGTACTCGTGCCACAACGACTGATGATCGTGCGGGGTAATCTCCACGTAGGCGTAATACTGCAGCTGGGGCATCAACTGCTTTACCAGCAGATCACGACAGATGTTGGAGTCGTCGTCCCAGTTGTCGCCATCGGATGCCTGCGCCACATACAAATTCCATTGCCCAGCGGGGTAGCGTTTTTCGATGATTTTATTGACCAGATTCAGTGCGCTGGACACGATGGTGCCGCCGGTTTCGCGAGAGTAGAAGAACTCCTCCTCGTTCACCTCCCTGGCGGCGGTATGGTGGCGCACGAACACCAACTCCACCTTCTCGTAGTGCTTCTCCAAAAAAAGATAGAGCAGTAAAAAGAAACGCTTGGCGATGTCTTTATGGTTCTGTGTCATGGAGCCCGACACGTCCATCACGCAGAACATCACTGCCTGGCTCGACGGCTGTGGCTGAGCAGCCAACTGGTGGTAGCGCAGGTCGTAGGTATCGATGAAGGGAATGGCGTCGATGCGCTTCTCCAGCCGCTCGATCTCGGCTTTGAGCTCCACGATACGCGCCGGGTTACGCAGCACCGGGTCTTTGCGCTCCTCGGCCGCTAGCGCCTCTTGCGCCTCTTTCAAAGCACGTTTGATGGGCGCGCGCATGGCGATACGCCGTGCATAGGCTTCGCGCATCGAGCGGGTAATGCTAATGCGCGAGGGCACGCCATCTCGCGCAAGGCCTGCCCGCACCATTTTGATCTCTTCCAGCGACTTTAGCGGCTTGCGCTGCAAATGGGGCAGCTCCAAGCCGTCGAACACAAACTCCAAGAACTCTTCACGGCTGAGGGTGAAGGCAAACTCGTCGTTTCCTTCCCCCTGGTTGGAGGCGCCGCCCTCGCCCGCTCCATTGCCGCCCCCCTGGCCCGCCGGGCGACGAATCTTATCCCCCTCCAGAAACTCCTTATTACCCGGCGAGACGATATTACGCGCCCCGCCCGGCCCGTGCTGAAACACGGGCTCTGAAATGTCCTTGGCAGGAATCGAAATTTTCTCGCCACGCTCCATGTCGGTGATGGAGCGGCGGTTGACCGCCTCCTCCACCGAGCGCTTGATGTGCTTGCGATAACGCTCCAAGAAGCGCTGCCGATTGACCGCGCTCTTGTGCTTAGCGTTAGGTCTGCGATCAATAAAGTAGGTCATTCGACCTCCTCAACACCTCGATCTTGAGCGCCGACTCTTGGCGCTCTTGTGTGCGGGCCGACAGCGGCCCGCTACTGAGACTTACGCACGCGCAGGTACCATTCGGAGAGCAGCCGCACCTGTTTTTCGGTATAGCCACGGTCCACCATGCGCGCCACGAAATCCTCGTGCTTTTTTTGATCCGACTTCGACGCTTTGGCGTTGAACGAGATCACCGGCAACAGCTCTTCGGTGTTGGCAAACATCTTGTGTTCGATGACGCCTTTCAGCTTCTCATACGACTGCCAGCTAGGGTTCATACCGTTGTTTTGCGCCCGCGCCCGCAACACGAAGTTCACGACCTCATGGCGGAAATCTTTCGGGTTGGAGATACCCGCCGGTTTCTCGATCTTCTCGAGTTCCTCGTTCAGCGATTGGCGGTTGAGCAGCTCGCCGGTTTCAGGGTCACGGTACTCCTGGTCTTGAATCCAGAAGTCGGCATAGGTCACATAGCGGTCAAAGATGTTCTGACCGTACTCGCTGTAAGACTCGAGATACGCGGTCTGAATCTCTTTGCCGATGAAGTCCACGTAACGCGGGGCCAAAAACTCCTTGATGAAGCCCAGGTAGCGCTCGAATACTTCGGACGGCAGCTGCTCGCGCTCCAACGCCTGCTCCAACACGTACAGCAGATGCACCGGGTTGGCCGCGACTTCGGTACTATCGAAGTTGAACACCTTGGAGAGAATTTTGAAGGCAAAGCGGGTCGAGAGGCCCTGCATGCCCTCGTCTACGCCTGCCGCATCGCGGTACTCCTGGATCGATTTGGCGCGCGGGTCGGTGTCTTTCAAATTCTCCCCGTCATATACCCGCATCTTGGAGTAGATGCTGGAGTTCTCCGGCACCTTGAGCCGCGACAACACCGAGAACTGCGCCAGCATACGCAGCGTATCCGGCGCGCAGGGCGCTGCGTTGAGGGAGGAGTCTTCCAGCAGCTTTTGATAGATCTTGATCTCTTCCGACACACGCAGGCAGTAAGGCACCTTGACGATGTAGACGCGGTCCAGGAAAGCCTCGTTGTTACGGTTATTGCGGAACGCCTGCCATTCCGATTCGTTGGAGTGGGCCAGAATCACGCCATCGAAAGGAATCGCGCCCATGCCTTCCGTGGGGTTGTAGTTGCCCTCTTGGGTGGCGGTCAGCAGCGGGTGAAGCACCTTGATGGGTGCCTTGAACATCTCCACGAACTCCATCAGCCCCTGGTTGGCGCGACAAAGCCCGCCTGAGAAACTGTAAGCATCCGGGTCGTCTTGGGAGTAAAGCTCCAACTGACGAATATCCACCTTACCGACCAGCGACGAGATATCCTGATTGTTCTCGTCCCCCGGCTCGGTTTTGGAGATGGCAATTTGATTCAGCCGTGACGGATAGAGCCGCACCACGCGGAACTGGGAAATATCGCCGCCGTACTCTTTTAGGCGTTTGGCGGCCCAAGGCGACATGACGCTGCGCAGATAGCGTGCAGGAATGCCGTACTCTTGTTCCAGCAGCTCGCCATCCTCTTCCGGTGAGAAGAGCCCAAGGGGCGATTCATAGACCGGCGAGCCTTTGATGGCATAGAAAGGAATGCGCTCCATCAATAGCTTCAGGCGTTCGGCCAACGACGACTTACCGCCGCCGACCGGACCCAGCAAGTAAAGAATCTGCTTGCGCTCTTCGAGCCCCTGGGCCGCGTGGCGGAAATAAGCCACGATCTGTTCGATGGCCTCTTCCATGCCATGAAACTCGGCGAAGGCAGGATAGCGGCGAATCACCTTGTTCGAAAAAATGCGTGATAGACGCGGGTCTTTCGCCGTGTCGATCACTTCAGGCTCGCCTATCGCTTCCAGCATGCGCTCGGCGGCGCTGGCATACACCTTAGGGTCGCGGCGACAAAGCGCCAAGTACTCCTCAAGGCTCATGTCCTCTTGCTGAACGCGGGCAAATCGGTCTTGAACGTGATCAAAGATGCTCATGGAACTCTCCTGTGGCCCATCCCCCAGCGCGACCGCCAAGCCAATACCCCAGGCGGCGTGCTATTTGAGGTGTCGCTCTATCAGCGTAGTCAGCATTAGCAAAAAGTGATGACATCACCTTCAACGCAGCGCATCTGACCGCTGAGATAAACCTATGAGCATCGGAGGAGAGCTTTAGTTGCGTTGAATTCTACAGAGCACTACAACGCAACACGCCACCGCAGCGGTGGCGTGCAGGCGGTCCAAGAGCCGCATCGAGCTAGGCAGCGGGGGGCTGCTCCAGCACCTCTTTGACGTCGGCCAATAGCTGGTCGAGTAATTCAACGGTGGTGTTCCACGCGCACACAAAACGCGCTCCGCCAGCGCCGATGAAGGTGTAAAACGTCCACCCTTTGGTTTTCAACGCTTCGATGGCGTGAGGCGGCAATTCAACGAACACGCTGTTCGCCTGGGTGGGGAACATCAGCGAGACACCCGGCAGCGCCTGCAGCCCCTCTGATAGATAGCGTGCCATGGCGTTGGCATGTTCGGCGTTGGTCAGCCACGCACCGCTCTCCAACAACCCCAGCCACGGCGCAGAGACATAGCGCATTTTCGACGCCAACTGCCCCGCCTGCTTGCAGCGGTAGGAGAAGTCTTCCGCCAGCTCGCGATTGAAGAATAGGATCGCCTCGCCAAACGCCAAGCCGTTTTTGGTGCCCGAGAAGCACAGGGCATCGACCCCTACCTGCCAAGTCAACTCGGCAGGCGAAGCGTTCAAACTGGCGCAGGCGTTGGCAAACCGCGCTCCGTCCATGTGCAGACGCAAATCATGCTTGTCCGCCATGGCGCGAATGGCCAACAGCTCCTCACGGGAGTAAACGGTGCCGACTTCGGTGGCCTGGGTGAGCGAGACGACTTTCGGTTTCGGATAGTGAATGTCGCTGCGCTTGGTGACCAGCGCTTCGATCCCTTTGGGGGTCAGCTTGCCATTCGCCCCCGGGGAGGTCAGCAGCTTCGCGCCGTTCGAGAAGAACTCAGGGCCGCCGCACTCGTCGGTTTCGATATGCGCCAGCTCATGACAAATCACGCTGTGGTAGCTGCGCCCCATCGCCGAGAGCGCCAGTGAATTGGCTGCAGTGCCGTTGAACACGAAAAACACGTCGCAGTCGTAGTCGAACATTTCCCGAAAACGGTCGGCGGCGCGGGCGGTCCAGCGATCGTTACCATAGGCGAGATCGTCCGCCTGATTGGCTTCGAGTAAGTACTGCATTGCCTCCGGGCAGATACCGGAGGTGTTATCACTGGCTAAAAATCGTGGGGTACACTCCGAGGGCATGACGATAATCCTTTTGTCTGGCGGTCGTGCGGCGCAGGCTGGGTGCCACCCGCGCCTTAAATCCCTAACGTGGCTTAGTGGTTAGGGTGATTCATCAGTCTATCGCCATTTTGCCGTCAACGTCACGCCCCCAATGAGCGTTACAGCGACGCCGCCAACCGTGTGCCTTGATCGATGGCGCGCTTGGCATCCAGTTCGGCCGCTTCCGCAGCGCCACCAATCACATGCACGCGCCCGCCCACCTGTTGCAGCGGGGTCATCAGGTCACGCACGGACTCTTGTCCCGCGCATACCACGATGGTGTCCACCTCGATCACCTGCTCTTGTCCGTCGCGGCGAATGTGCAAACCGGCATCATCGATACGTACGTACTCGCAGCCAGTCAGTGTTTCTACGCCGCGCTGCTTGAGCGAGGCGCGGTGTACCCAGCCCGTGGTCTTGCCCAGGTTTTTGCCCGGCTTAGAGCTTTTCCGCTGCAGCATCACGATACTGCGCGGTGAACGCGGCGGCTGCGGTGCTTTCAAACCGCCCCGCTCGCCCACTGCCAAATCCACGCCCCACTCGTCGCACCATGCGGCCACCTCCATGGCGGGGTGCCCTTCATGGGAAAGCAACTCAGAGACATCGAAACCAATGCCTCCCGCGCCGATCACCGCCACGCGCTTGCCCACCCGCTCAGGCTGCTCGATGGCATCGGCGTAGCTCAGCACGCTGGGGTGGTTAGCGCCGGGTAGCGTCAACTCACGGGGCACGACCCCCGTGGCCATCACGATCTCATCGAAATCGGCCAACGCCTCTGCGGTGGCGTCGGTATTCAGCCGCACATCGACGGCATGTTTCTTCAGCATCACTCGGAAGTAGCGCAGGGTTTCATTGAACTCCTCTTTGCCCGGAATTTTACGGGCATAATTGAACTGCCCACCCAGCTCGGCGCGACGCTCGAAAAGCACCACGGCGTGCCCACGGCTGGCCGCTGCCACCGCCGTGGCCAACCCCGCCGGGCCGCCGCCAACGACCGCCACCCGCTTGGGCGTTTGCGCCGGTGCCAGGGAAATCTCGGTTTCGTGGCAAGCGCGGGGGTTGACCAAGCACGAGGTCAGCTTGCCCATGAAGGTGTGATCTAGGCAGGCTTGGTTGCAGGCGATGCAGGTATTAATTTCCTCCGACAAGCCGGCCTCGGCTTTACGCACCCACTCCGGGTCCGCCAAAAACGGACGCGCCATCGACACCATATCCGCATGGCCGTCTGCCAGTACCCGCTCGGCCACCTCCGGCATATTGATGCGGTTGGTGGTGATCAGCGGAATCGACAGCGCCGTGCGCATGCGTCGGCTAACCTCGGTAAACGCCGCCCGTGGCACGCTGGTGACAATGGTGGGCACCCGCGCCTCGTGCCAGCCAATGCCGGTATTGATGACGTTCGCGCCAGCGGCTTCAATGGCCTGGCCCAGCTGTACGACCTCGTCCCAGGAGCTGCCCTCTTCCACCAAATCGATCATCGAGAGGCGGAAGATCAGTAGGAAACGTTCGCCAACGGCCTGACGAATACGCTTGACAATCTCAACCGGGAAGCGCATACGCCGCTCGAAATCGCCACCCCAGTCGTCGTCACGCTGGTTGGTGCGGCGGCAAATAAACTGGTTGATCAAATAGCCTTCCGAGCCCATCACCTCAACGCCGTCGTAGCCCGCCTGCTGGGCGAGCGTAGCGCAGCGAACATAGTCGGTAATTTGCTGCTCGACGTCGTCACTGGAGAGCGCCCGAGGGGTAAAGGGATTGATCGGCGCTTGCAACGCCGACGGCGCGACCAGCTCTGGGGAGTAGGCGTAGCGCCCAGCATGTAAAATCTGCATGCACAAATGGCCACCTTCGGCGTGAACCGCTTCGACCACTTGGCGATGCGCCGCGACCTGCGACGCATCCGTCAGCGCGTTGGCGCCCTGAAAGACCGCCCCTTCGGGGTTCGGCGCAATGCCGCCCGTGACGATCAAGCTTACCCCTGCACGCGCCCGCTCTGCATAGAACGCCGCCAAGCGCTCGAAGCCGTTCGGCGCTTCTTCCAGATTGGTGTGCATGGACCCCATCAAGACGCGGTTGGGCAGCGTCAAGTGGCCGACGGTCAGCGGACGAAACAGATGCGGATAAGCTGGCGCTGGGTGCATCACGGCGCTCCTTTAATGTTATTGAAACGGCTAGCCATTCGTATTCAAACAAGCGTATGACATAGCGAGTTCGACGTACAGACTTTTAGCCGCCCCGTGGGGCTGCTCTTTGGTATAGCTCAGCGGTTTGCCCAACGCCTTACCCTTGCTCATCGCGGCAAAGCGCGTCACATTAACCGGCTAACGATAAGGGACTGTTTTAAGGGAACGTGCTATGCCATTGATTTACTTTTTACCGCCGCTGGCCACGGTGCTGATCTGGTCGGGTAACATGACCATCAACCAGCTGACCGTGGGTGCGATTGCCCCTAGCAGCATCGCCTTTTTGCGCTGGCTGCTGGCGCTGCTGGTCATGACCCCCTTCGTGCTACCCGCCGCTCTGCGCCATCGCCAGGAGATACAGCGTAACTGGCCGAAGCTGGCACTACTGGGCTTGCTGGGCATGGGATTGTGGCAAGGCCTCGCCTACGTGGCGGCAGAGACCACCACCGCCACCAACATGGGCATTTTGGCCGCCATGGTGCCACTGCTAACGGTGCTGCTCAGCGCTTTGATTCTCAAGGAACCCCCCACGCTGGGCGGTGTCGTAGGCGGCGTGCTCGCCTTTATCGGCGTCACCGTGCTGCTTGGCCGCGGCAACCCGCTCTCACTGCTGCAGTTGGAGGTGGCTCAAGGCGACGCGCTGATGGTGGTCGCCGCCACCTGCTACGCGCTATACGGTGTCATGCTCAAGCGCTGGGCGATGAACCTGCCTCCTTGGGTCATGCTCTATGCGCAGGTCTGCTTTGCCGTCCTGTTTTTATTACCGCCCTACGTGATGGGCCCCATGACGCCGGTGGATGGGCAAAACGTGTGGTTGATCCTTTACGCAGGCATTCCCGCCTCGGTCATCACGACGTTTTTATGGATGCGTGCGGTACGTCAAATCGGCGCCAACCAATCGAGTATCTTCATCAACCTCATGCCACTGTTTAGTGCGCTGATTGCCATGGCGCTACTGGGTGAACAGGTATCGGGATTCCACTTCATGGGTGGGCTGTTGATTCTTGCCGGGGTGATCATGGCACAAACGCTGACACGCCCGTTGGTACGTGCCGCCGCCCCTCATAAAACGCGCAGCGCGCAGCAGTGATACAATAGGCCAACTTCATTCGACGACTGGGAACCCCTGAACTATGTCCCTAGAAGAACTGCACCTTAACCTGCGTAACCTTGCCAGCGACGACTACGGCCAGTTGAAATCGCTCATGGACGCGGTGTATCACGACATTGGTGGCGCTTGGCCGAAGCACACCATCGACAAGCTGATTCAGGAGTTTCCTGAAGGTCAGATTGCCATCGAGGATGACGGCGTGCTGGTTGGTGTGGCCCTCACCGTGCAGGTGGATTACGACGAGTTCTCCAACCCGCATAAGTACGACGATCTGATCGGCCATCGTGAAATCATCCTGAACGATCAGGATGGCGATGCCATGTACGGGCTGGATGTTCTGATTCACCCGGACTACCGCGGCTACCGCCTGGGCCGCCGCCTGTACGAAGCGCGTAAAGAGCTGTGCCGCTCGCTCAATCTGCGCGCCATTTTGGCAGGCGGGCGTATTCCCGAGTATCACCAGCACGCCGCCGAGCTGACGCCTGCACAGTACATCGACAAAGTCTCTCGCAAAGAGATCTATGACCCGATTCTGTCGTTCCAGCTCGCCAACGATTTCCAGGTCAAGCGCCTGCTACGCAAGTACCTGCCGGAAGATGAGCAGTCCCGTGGCTACGCCACGCTGCTGGAATGGAACAACATCCTGTTCGAGCCCGCTGAAAACGTGCTGGACACTCGCCCAACGCAGGTGCGCGTGGGGGCGGTGCAGTGGCAAATGCGTGAATTCGCTTCCGTGGAAGCGGCACTGCAGCAGATTGAGTACTTCGTGGATGCGCTGTCGGATTACCAGAGTGACTTCGCCGTCTTCCCGGAGCTGTTCACCACGCCGCTGATGGGCCTCCAAGATCGTGCTGCCCAGAAAGACCAAATGGCGGCGATTCGCTTTTTGGCGGGCTTTACCGATCGTTTCAAGAGCGAACTGTCACGCATGGCGGTTTCTTACAACATCAACATCATCGGCGGTTCGATGATTGAGGTGGGTGACGATGACCGTCTTTACAACGTGGCCTACCTGTTCCACCGGGATGGCGAGGTCGAGAAGCAGCTCAAGCTTCATATCACCCCGCAAGAGCGCCGCGACTGGGTGATCGAAGGGGGCGACAATCTGCAGGTCTTCGACACCGACGCAGGGCGCGTTGGCATCTTGATCTGTTACGACGTGGAGTTTCCGGAGCTGGGCCGTCTGCTGGCCGACCAGGACATGGATATTCTCTTCGTACCGTTCTGGGTCGACACCAAAAACGGCTACCTGCGCGTGCGCCACTGTGCCCAGGCCCGCGCCATTGAGAACGAGTGCTACGTGGTCATTTGTGGCAGCGTCGGCAATCTGCCCTCCATTGAGAACCTGGATATCCAGTACGCTCAATCGGCGGTGTTCACGCCGTCCGACTTCGCGTTCCCCCACGACGCGGTACTGGCTGAAACCACGCCCAACACGGAGATGATCTTCTTCTCCGACTTGGACCTGACCCGCCTCACCGTTGTACGTGCCGAAGGCTCGGTCACCAACCTGAAAGACCGCCGGAAGGATCTCTTCGATCTGCGCTGGCGCGATTGGTCGTGGAAGTCCGGCAGTAAGCAGGAAGATTAAAGACAGTCGACCGACATCACTGCGCATAAAAAACGCCGCCCACCGGGCGGCGTTTTGCCATTCACAACTTTCTATTCACACCTCTCCATTCACCACTTACAAATCACCACTCACCACAAAGCTACTCATCCGGCCAAACGAGGTGGCGCGGCACGCGGCCTTTGGCATCGAACGCGACGCCTTCGGCACGCAGCTTTTCGTGCTGGCGCGCCGCGCCGCCGTGGTCAGCCAGTTTGAGAGACGCCGCAATCACACGATGCCAGGGCAACTGGTGCCCCTCGGGCAAGTGGCGCATGGCCGACCCCACCATGCGCGCCGTGGCGCCTTCGGTCATGTTGGCAATGCGCCCGTAGGTCGTCACCCGCCCCGACGGAATTTGATCGACAATGGTGTAAATCTGTTCGAGCAGTTCCGGGCGCGGCATGACAACCTCGTTTGACTTATGGCGTTGGTTTAGAGCGCATCGACGAGCTGATCGATGGCTTGGAAGGCTTCTTTCAGGGCAGCATCGCGGTGAGCGTCGCCCATGTTCAAACCTTCAGCAAACACCACTTCCACATCACTGATGCCCATCAGGCCCAGCATGGTTTTCAGGTGTGGCGTTTGGCTATCGAACTCAGTGCCCGCGTATTGACCGCCACGAGCAGCCAGAATAATCGCCCGTTTGCCTTCGATCAGCCCCTGCGGGCCGTTTTCAGTGTAGCGGAAGGTTTCACCGGCGCGCAGCACGCGGTCAAACCACGCTTTCAGCTGTGACGGAATGCCCAGGTTGTACATCGGCACCGCAAGTACCAGCACGTCGTTAGCGCGCAGCTCCGCCAGCAGCTCATCAGAGTGAGCAGCCAGTGCCTGTTGCTCAGCGGTGCGCTCTTCAGCCGGGGTCTGCCACGCACCGAGCTCTTCGATGGCGAGGTGCGGCAGCGCGTTGGCAACGACATCGCGGTGGGTAACGGCAACGCCATCGCGTGCAGCGGCCTGCTGTTGAAAATGAGTCGCCAGCGCGTTGGACTGGCCGTTATCACCAAGGATAGAAGAGGTCACTAACAGGGCACGAGTGGTCATGAAAATTCCTTGAAAATCAGTGGTAAGGTTAGGCGCTATTCTACGGCGCTTTTGACGAAGCAACAGCGCAACGTTTTCCGAGTTTCATTCGACAAAATCGAATCTTCTGACCTCATGAAAACGCCCCGCCCCACGCTGCACTTTGGCAACGTGAAGCGGGGCGTTAAGCACTTAACTCGCGCCTGTTACTTCTGCTTAGGCCACGCGTTGGGATCGACCTTTTTGGCCAGCTTCGGGAACTGGCTGGGGTCGAAGACCGGCTCTTTACCCGCCTTGAGCTGAGTGTCGTAATCTTTGAACAGCGCGAAGGCGATGGGCGATAGCAGCAGAATCGCCACCAGGTTGATGATTGCCATCATCCCCATGGAGAGATCCGCAAAATTCCAGATCGCCCCCAGGCTGGCCACGGACCCCACCATGATCATGCCCAGCACGGCAAAGCGGTAAATCATCACCGCCAGCGGCGCACGGCGGCCCGCTAGGTACTCGATGTTGGATTCGCCGTAGGAGTAGTTAGCAATCACCGAGGTGAAGGCAAACAGCAGGATGGCAATGGCGATAAACATGCCGCCCCAATCGCCCACATGGCTGGACAGCGCCATCTGCGTTAGCTGAATGCCGTTATTCTCTTCACCCGCTAGCAGCTCAGGGCCCGCCATGATGATGATGGCCGCCGTCGCGGTACAGATCACTAGGGTATCTAGAAAAACGCCCAGCATTTGAATGAAGCCCTGGGCCGCCGGGTGATCCGGGCGGGTGCTGGCAGTTGCGGCGGCGTTAGGCGCCGAGCCCATGCCCGCCTCATTGGAGAACAGGCCGCGCTGAATACCGTTCATGATCGCTTGCGAGATGGCATAGCCCATCGCACCGCCGGCCGCCTGCTCGATACCAAAAGCGCTCTGCACGATCGTCATGATGGCAGCGGGTAGGTCGCTGATATTGAGCGCCACGACGACCAGCGCCAAGATCAGGTACAGCAGCGCCATCAGCGGCACCACTAACTCAGCCACTTTCGCAATCGACTTCAGGCCACCGAAGATGATCGGCGCGACGATGGCCATCAAGACTAACCCCATGGCCCAGGTGGGAATGGCAAACGCCTGCTCCATGGCCTGGGCGATGGAGTTGGCCTGTACGCTGTTGAACGCCAGCCCAAACGCAATGATCAGGCAGATCGAAAACAGCACCGCGAGCCAGCGCAGCCCCAAGCCGCGTTCGATGTAGCGCGCCGGGCCACCGCGGAAGGTGTTGTCGCCATGGTCGGTTTTGTACGCCTGCGCCAGCGTGGACTCCACGAAGCTGGTCGCCATGCCCACCATGGCCGTCATCCACATCCAGAAAATCGCGCCTGGGCCGCCGAAGTAGATGGCGACGGCTACCCCGGCCAAGTTGCCGGTGCCGACGCGAGCGGCCAGGCTGGTCGAGAGCGCCTGAAACGACGAGATACCGCCATTGGATGCCCGAGAGCTGCGCAGCAACTTGAACATATGGCCGAAGTAGCGAATCTGGATGGCGCGGGTCATGACCGTGAAATAGAGGCCAGCGCCAATAAGCAGATAAATCAGCACGCTGCCCCACAACAGCCCGTTGCCGCGATCCACCATCGCGGTCAACAGGGGAGGAAGAGTAAAGTCCATAGGAAACACGCCTTTTTGAAACAATGAAGGCGCATCATTCTTCACGGTTGCACCAAAATGGCAAGAAAATTGGCAAATTTCCTGCCCAGCAGTCGTAACCTCTGCTGGATGCCTCAAGCTCACGAAGAAGACTTAACGAGACGCTGCCAGCCACTCCCACACGTCTGCCGCCTCATCGCTGACGTGGCGCTTGCTGGGCCGCACCAGCCAAAAACGCTCATCGCTGGGTACGCCCATATCGAAGGGGGCCACCAAATCATCACGCTGCTCCAACAGTCGACGGTGCGTGAGCGCCACCCCGCCGCCCTGGCTGGCGAGCGCTAGCGTCATCACCTGATTATCGCACGTTAGCGATAGACACTCAGACTCCAAGTGGGTCATTCCCGCCGCCTGCAGCCAACCCGGCCACCCAACGCCAAAGCCCACCGCATGCAATAGCGTGTGTCCTGCTAAATCGGCGGGTTCGTTCAGCGAGCGGGCCAGCGCGGGGGAGCACACGGGCAACAAATGCTCGTCGCCCAAGGGCAGCATCTCCAGCCCGCTCCACTCTCCCCGACCGTAGCGGATCTCGATGTCGGCCCCTTCGGGCCCAAAGTCGTCGGGCCAAATCGCGCTGACCAAGCGCAGCAAAATCGTTGGTTTCTGTCGATGCAGGGCCACGAGCCTTGGCGCGAGCCAAGATTGTTGGATCACCGGCGTGGTCCGTAGCGTCACCGGCCGTTCGCTGGTCACACCGAACACCTCCGAGGTCCCTTCACTGATGCGTGAAAACGCATCGTGAATGCTGGGCAGCCACGCTTGACCTGCCGGGGTCAACGAAAGGCTGCGCGCGTGGCGAACGAACAGCTTTTGCCCCAGGCGATCCTCCAGCAGCCGAATGCGCTGGCTGATGGCGGCCTGGGTCACGCCCAGCTCGTTACCCGCCGCCGTAAAACTCAGGGTGCGGGCGGCCGACTCAAACGCTTGTAGCCATAACAGCGGGGGGAGTGAACTCATGAAAAAGCAACCTATAAGCTAAACAGGGTCTTTGGGGCCAGATTCATCGTTTGTCACTGCGCAAGGGACTCCGCATCCTAACAAGCAAATCGAGCAATACGTCACCTACCTACAGCGAGGCCCCTATGACCAGCGTACTAGCCACCCCGGAAAAGCGTTCAGCTCCTCTAATGAGCGAACTCGCGCCTTATGACCATGGCCCGGCACTCAGCGATGCCACGCTTACCGACAGCAGGCTTGCGCTGACCTGGGAAGACGGTACGCGAACGACGCTGCCTCTGCTATGGTTTCGCGACCACTGCGCCTGCGCCGAGTGTCGCCATCCGCAAACCCGCGAACGCCTCTACCTACCGCTAGACGATATCGAACAAGCACCCAGCGTTACCTTGGCCGATGGTCACCTCTACTTGCAGTGGCAGGATGGTCATGTGAGCGCCTTTCATAGCGGCTGGCTGTACCAGCGCCGCCCTGAGGCGACGCGCTTTTCTGCACTGCCCGCCCCGCAGCCGTGGCGAGACGACTTCTTCCCCGAAGGCGTTCGCCACGCCGACTTCCTGACCCCAGAAGGCGAGAAAACCTGGCTGACCGCCCTGCTACGCGACGGCTTGGCACTGGTCACCGACGCACCGCTGGTGGAAGAGGAAGTCAGCCGCCTTGCTGAGCGCATTGGCCCGCAACGCGCTACCAACTTTGGCGGGCGCTTTAATGTTCGCTCCAAGCCCAACCCCAACAACGCGGCCTATACCGCCGTCGGGCTACCGCTGCATATCGACTTGCCCAACTGGCAGCAGCCGCCGGATATTCAACTGCTCTACTGCCTGCAAAACGACGCCAGCGGTGGCGAGTCGCTGTTTGCTGACGGTGCCCGAGTGATCAATGCCCTACGCGAACAGGACCCGGAAGCGCTCGCTATTCTCAGCGAAACGCCCATCGATTTTCGCTTCCAGGACGACACCCACGATATCGCCATCAAAGCCCCAGTGATCACCCTCGATAGCCAAGGCGAGCTAGTGGAGATACGCCTTAATAACTGGATACGCGACACCCTCCACCTGCCCGCTGAAAAAATGGCGGACTGGTACCGCGCCTATAAAGTGCTGTGGCAGCTCTTCCACAGCGACGTTCACCAGCTAGAGTTCACCCTAACACCGGGCCAGATGGTGGCGTTCGATAATCGGCGCGTGCTTCACGGCCGCCGGGAGTTCGATCCCAATAGCGGTGCTCGCCATCTTCAGGGCACCTATCTAGACCGCGATATGCTGGCTTCGCGCCTGCGTGTTCTTGCCCGTACCACCGCGTAATCACAATAACCTAAGCAAGGAGATCCCCTTCCATGACGCGCTCGATCCGTCCCATCGTCTCTACCATCGCCCTAAGCCTCGCAGGCGTTACCACCCAAGCCGCCCTTGCCGATGACGCCACGCTCGATTTCGGCGTACCCGCTTGGCCCGGTATTACGGTAAAAACCGAAATTGCCGAGCAGCTCCTTAACCCGTTGGGCTACGACACTCAAACCCACGAAATAGGCCTGCAGGTGATCTACCAAGGCATGGAGAGTGGCGACGTCGACGCCTTTTTAGGCGCTTGGCTACCTGCACAAAAAGAGATGTTCGAACCGCGTAAAGCCTCTGGCGTGCTCACCGATGTCGCCAACAACGTCGATGGCGCTCAGATGACGCTGGCCGTACCGGCGTACCTGCATGAGCGCGGCATTCAAAGCTTCGCGGATTTAGATGAACACCGTGATGAGTTCAACGGCCAAATTCATGGCTTTGGCGCAGGCTCAGCGGCGAGCGAGATTCTCCATAACGCGATGGATAACGACACTTGGGGACTGGAGCTTAGTGGATACCAGCGAAGTGGGCATGCTCTCCGCCGCTCAAGACGCGATTTCCAGAGAAGAGGCCATTGTGTGGGTCGGTTGGACGCCCCACTGGATGAACCTCGAGCTGCCCATGCGCTACCTGGAAGACCCGGAAAACCTGTTCGGTGAGAACAACGGCGAAAGCGACGTACGCACCCTACTGCGCAGCGACTACGCCAATGCTCACCCGGCGCTGGTCACGTTCTTTGAACAGTTTAGCTTTACCGCCGACGAGCAGAGCTGGATGATCCAAGCCTTTGGCCAAGAGGAGCGTGACCTTGCCGAGGTGGCCCAGCAGTGGATCCACGACCACCCCGAGCGCGTGGAAGCCATGCTGGCCGATGTGACGACCACCGAGGGTGACGCTGCTTGGCCGGTCATTGAAGCGCGCCTACCGTAACGCGTTCGTTCACCCCGCCGCCGCAGTGGCGTATGCTATCGCTCTTTTGCCAAACAGGCGGTGGGGATGGAATGTCACGGACGTTGCTAAAAGGGCTAGGCTTACTGATCACGCTGGTGATACTAGGCGTGATGTGGCGCTACCTGCAGCAGCAAGGGCTGCTGACTCAGACGCATCTCGAAGAACTCACCAACACCATTAGCCAGTGGCAACGAGCCCCTTGGATGTTTGCCGCCGTTATGGCCGTGTACACCAGCTCGCTGTTAGTGATGTTCCCGTTGAGCTTGCTGGTCGTGTTGACCGGCTTGTTGTTTGGCCCAGTGTGGGGCTTGGCCTACGCCACTTTGGGTACGCTGAGTTCCTCGGTGGTCTCTTACTGGGTGGGACACTGGCTGGGGCGAGATGCCCTAATGCGCTACGGCGGCCGCCACCTGCGCGGGCTTTCCGGCTACCTCTCCAAGCGCGGCATACGCACCATGACGGTCATTAACCTGCTGCCGCTGGCTCCCTTCACGCTCACCAACATGCTGGCCGGGGCGTTTCATCTCAATTTCCGCGACTACATGATCGGCTCGACGCTTGGCATCGTGCCGGGGCTGGCGGCGGTCATTCTGCTCGGCAGCCAGTTAGGCGCGCTGTTCACCGCCGCCTCCAAGCAGGAGTTGGCACTGGCCGTGGCCGGTTTGGTCGCGGGCATCGGCTTGTTGTGGCTACTCAAGCGCGCGGCGACTGCCCGTACGGCCAACAAACGACACGACGCCTAACGTCTCAGTCAGCCACGTTGCTTGGCCTCGCCCTCTTGTGAAGGATGCTCTGAAGAGTCGTGCTTCGCTAGCACCTCGGCATAAAAATGCGCGACGGCACCGGCAAACTTGGCAATATCGTAGTCAGCGGAGAAGGTTTTTGCTTGGCTGCCTAGGGTATCGCGTAGTGCCTCATCCTCGGCCAGTTCCACCACACGCTGCCCCCACTTTTGGCGATTTTGCGGCGTTTTAAAACCGTTGTAGCCATCGCGCACCACGTCATCAATACCGCTTGAGCGTACGGCGACCACCGGAAGCCCAGCGGCCATGGCCTCTAGAATCACCATACCTTGTGTTTCCGAGGTCGAGGCAAACACGAACACATCCCCCACGTGATAGTAAAGCGCCATCTCTTCCGGCGGCACGGCACCGACCAAGGTCACCTGCGCGTCTAAACCCAGCGTTTCGATCTGTGTTTGAATCGCCTGACGATCCGGCCCGTCACCGACCAACAGCAGGCGCAGCGCTGTGTTCCTCTGGCGCTTTAGCTCTGCCAGCGCTTCCAGCATAAAGCCGATGTTCTTCTCTTTGCTGATGCGGGAGACACTCACCAGCACCGTATCGTTGGCCGCGATATCCAACTGCTGACGAAGCGACGCCACGTCATCCTCATCGGCATCGGCAAAGCGCGCCGCATCGATACCTGTGGGCTGCACCAGCGTCGGCGTCTTGACCCCGATCATGCGCAGATACTCCTCCGCCGAATAGGTCGGCACGATGACGCCCTGGCAGCGGTTGGAGAAGCGCTTGATCAGGTAGTGAGAGATCAGGTTGCGAAATAGCGCCCCCGGCAGCGGTACGAAGTGGGCGTAGTGCTCCAAGCGGGTGTGGTAGGTATAGATGACCGGCACTTTCAGCCTGCGCCCCATCCACAGGCCCATCGACCCCAGCCAGAACGGATGATGCACGTGAATCACATCGGGCTTGAACGCACGCAGGCAGCGGCGAAAACGGGCGCTGAACGGATTGGTCAAGCGAAACTCACGCTTCTCACCAAACGCCATGAGCGTTGGCACTCGCAGAATGGTGTCATCATCCTGCCACGACTCCCGGTAGCGCGGCACCAGGAGTTGAACGCGGTGGTTAAGGTCGCCCAGCCCCTGACGCAGCCGCTCCACAGAAACCGACACCCCAGAAACAAACGGAAAGTAGTTGTTCGACACCATCGCCACCCGCAGACTTTTTTCCAGGTAGGGCGTGGGGTCGATGTCGAAATCGGGGTAGTAGTCGCGCTCTTCGAAAATCAGCCGATACAGGCGCATGGCCAGCAGTGTCAGCAGCCCAACGATCAGCAAGAACCGTGGATAGCTGACGTAGAAGAAGGCATAAATCGTCGAGCCCACGCTGCTCAGCATGCGCCACCAGCCGGGGCGGTCGACGTTCAAACGAACGGGCGAGATGCCCACGCTATCGCCCGCCACTTCCACCACCACGTAGTGATGGAAGCTCTCATCGGCATCCAGCAGCAGGCCACCTGCGCCCCCCGTGGTGACGTAGTTTACCCCGTTGACGGTTTGCTGGGCATAGAGCGAAAGATTGGCGGAGAACACCGTATCGACCCCATGGCGCTCGGCCAATCGCATGATGCCTTCGGCAAGCCGAGGGTCGTTGAGGTAGTTGTCCTCTTCGAACAGCGGGGCATCCTGGATGACGTTATGCAGCGGCAAGCCGACGAACACGAACCGATGGGCCGCGTCAGAAGCGGCCAGCTCGCGCTCCAACCAATCTAGCTGCCAGGAGGTCGACGATTTGCCGGTGCCGTCTAGAAAGATGAAGTGGCTATTGCCCGCCACGAACGCGTAGAAGTGCGGGCCGAAGTAGTCGTAAAACAGGTAGCTGCCGAAGTCGCTGTCTTCGTTATCGCCATAGGTCAGCAGGTAAGGCATATTGAGTAGCTCGAGGCTGTGGGTGATCGCCTGATAGCTCTCCTGCTGTCCCCCGCTCACCGCATTGCCCGCCGACACCATGAAGTCGATGTCTCCCTGGTTCAGCAGCGGGATGATTTCGTCTTGAAAGACGTTCACCGAGTTATTGATGTTGCCCACCACCGCAAAGCGGTAGGTATCCCGCCCCGCCAACTGGTCGCGTATTTCGGCGACTTCGCGCGTGTGCAGCGACTCGAATTCGGGTTCGGCGACGTAGAGCCACACCTGATGAATGATCAACCCCGCCACTAGCGCAAGGTTCAATACGAAAAACAGCCTCAACCACCGCTGGCGGGAGAGGCGAAAAAGACGTCGAGGCATGTCGGGGCGCTTATCTCAAAAAAGTCATTCAATGGACTGCCGCTAGGGCGCAGTACAGCCGTTCAATGTGGCCAGTAAGCGGCGCGAACCACCCTGTTCACGGTGCTCACCTAACCACACCCCTTGCCACGTGCCAAGCGCTAAGCGGCCATCGCGGACCGCGAGGCTAAGCTGAGTGCCCAGCAGGCTAGAAGCCACGTGGGCGGGCATGTCATCGGGACCTTCCAAGGTGTGGCGAAAATAGCTCAGCTCTTCTGGTACCAACCGGCGAATGAAGGCATCTAGATCATGGCGAACGTCCGGGTCGGTGTTCTCATTGAGGGTCAGCGAGGCGGAGGTGTGCATGAGCTGCAAATGCAGCAACCCCTGATGGCACTCTGCCAAACAGGGCAGCGCTCTGGCGATCTCGTCGGTTATCAGATGAAAGCCGCGGGGCATTTCCGGTAAGTGGATCTCCTGTTGATGCCACATAATCACTCCTTTGTTATATGCATTGTCAGAGGATACGGTAACAGACATACCATAGCCTATTTCATTTACCTGCCGCATCGGGCCACCGTGAGAGAAATAGCGTCCAGTGGCCCACCCTGATAGGTTTAACGTTTATTGTTCACCGTAAGGAGCAAGATGATGACACCCGCATCGCGGCCAAGGAACCTGGCCACGCTGGCAGCCATCGCCGCTACCGGCACTCTCTTGATGGGCTGCACTGGCATTCCCGAGGGCACCGAACCGGTGACCGGATTCGAGCTAGAGCGCTATCTGGGCGAGTGGTATGAAATCGCCCGCCTGGACCACTCCTTTGAAGAGGGGCTGGACTGCGTCACCGCCACCTACAGCCTGCGCGACGATGGCGGAGTGAAGGTGATCAACCGGGGCTACAACTTGGAGGAGCAAGCCTGGGACGAAGCCGAGGGGCGCGCCTACTTCATCGATGACGAGAGCGTGGGGCGGCTGAAGGTCAGCTTCTTTGGCCCGTTCTACGGTGGCTACAACGTCCTCGAACTGGATGACGACTACCAGTGGGCGCTGGTGGCAGGCCCTAACCGCGACTACCTATGGATTCTGGCCCGTACGCCAACCTTAGAGCCCGACGTGGCGCAGCGACTACGCCAGCGCGCCGCCGAGTTGGACTTCCCCACCGACGAGCTGATCGACGTGGTGCAAGATCAAACCTGCCCTGGCCGCTGATCGGTTAGCCCTTCGGCAAGGCGGGCACCCGGCCCTCCATTTCACGCTGTAAGAAGTCGATGAACGCGCTGATGCGCGCCGGTACGTGACGGCGGTGCTCGAAGACGGCGTAAAAGTCAGCGCGCACGCCCTGCCATTCGGGCAGCAGCGTGTGCAGCGCGCCGCTGGCGAGATGCTCGTTCACATCCCACCAGGAGCGCAGCATCACTCCGTGGCCATCCAGCGCTAGGCGGGTCATGACTTCGCCGTCGTTACTGGCCAACGGCCCGCTGACCTTTACCGCCTGACGCTGCGACGAATTCCGGTGCTCGAAGCGCCAAAGCGGAAAGTCGCTATCGTTCTCGCGCACCACCAAACAACTGTGCTGAGCAAGATCGCTCGGCGCGTTCAAAGGCGGCATCCTGGCCATGTAATCCGGCGAGGCGCACAGCACGCGTCGGTTGGGCAGAATGCGCTTGGCGACCAGACGCGAATCCGGCGGTTCACCAATGCGAATGCCCACGTCAAAACCGTGATCGCTCAAGTTGAGCGGAAAGTTGGTCAGCTCCAGCCAGCTTTCCACGGCGGGGTGCTCGATGCAAAACCGCGACAGCAGAGGCGCGATATGCCGCCTGCCAAAGCCAAAGGTCGCGTTGATCCGCAGTCGACCGGCCAGCGCTTGGTTGGCCGTCTCACCCAGCGCACTCTCCAACGCCTGCAGCTCTTCCAAAATGAGACCGCCTTGGGAAAGGTAGCGCTCCCCTTCCGCAGTCAGCGTCAGGCGGCGAGTGGTACGCGCCGCAAGCGTCACGCCAAGCCGTGCTTCTAGCTGCTTTAAGCGCTTGCTGACGGCCGAGAGTGACAGCCCCAACTCACGGGCCGTGGCGGTCAAGCTTCCTGCCCGAGCAAGCTGCTGAAAAAAGGCGAGGTCATCCAGCATCATGGGATTCTTCACTTTAAGGCAACAATAGCTTGCATAGTAGCCTGATTATCTCGTCGCCAACAGGCGCTACACTTCTACCAAGCAAATACGCCCTGCCTTTCTCGCGACATCTAACAACACAAGGAGCCCCCATGGCCCATCGTATTGCAGTCATCGCTGGCGACGGTATCGGTACCGAAGTGATGCCCGAAGGCATCCGCGCGCTGGAAGCCGCCGCCAAACGCTTCGACATCGACTTGGCATTCACCACGTTCGAGTTCGGTAGCTGCGACTACTACCTGGAACACGGCCAAATGTTGCCCGACGACTGGTTCGAGCAGCTCAAAGACTTTGATGCACTGTTTTACGGAGCCGTGGGCTGGCCAGAAAAAGTGCCGGACCATATTTCACTGTGGGGTTCGCTGCTGCAGTTCCGTCGTCAATTCGACCAGTACATCAATCTGCGCCCCTGCCGATTGATGCCCGGCATTAAAAGTCCGCTGGCGGGCCGCAAGCCCGGCGACATCGACTTTTACGTAGTGCGTGAAAACACCGAGGGCGAGTACTCCAGCATCGGCGGCAAGATGTATGAAGGCACCGAGCGCGAAATCGTCATTCAGGAAACGGTGATGAGCCGTACCGGCGTGGACCGCGTGCTGAAATACGCCTTCGATTTAGCGCAAACCCGCCCGCGTAAAAAGCTTACCTCGGCCACGAAGTCCAACGGTATCTCCATCACCATGCCCTACTGGGATGAGCGCGTAGCCGAAATGGCCAAGCAGTACCCCGAGGTGGCGGTAGATAAGTTCCACATTGATATTTTGACCGCCAACTTTGTGCTGCACCCCGACTGGTTCGACGTGGTGGTGGGCAGCAACCTGTTTGGCGATATTCTTTCCGACTTAGGCCCAGCCTGCACTGGTACCATCGGTATTGCACCCTCCGCCAACATCAACCCGGAAGGCAAGTTCCCCAGCCTGTTCGAGCCGGTACACGGCAGCGCGCCGGATATCGCCGGGAAAGGCATCGCCAACCCCATCGGCCAAATCTGGTCTGGGGCGATGATGCTGGAACACCTGGGCTATAAAGAAGCGGGCGATGCCATGGTCGATGCCATTGAAGCGGTGCTGAGCGAAGGCGATAGCCAAGTGCTCACCCGCGATGTAGGCGGCAAGGGCACCACGGAAAGCTTGGGCAAAGCCATTGCCGAGCGGATTGGCGGCTAATCTCCCCTACAAAAACAACGCCTCACAACGAGCAACACCTCGCTGCATTAACAGCGAGGCGTTGCTCGTTTTCGGTTAGCATTTTTAGCTAACGATTAATTCGCCAGCTTAGCGGCAATCTCAGCCACGTGTTTACCCTGGAAGCGGGCGATTTTCAGCTCGCGATCATCCGGCTGGCGGGAGCCATCGCCACCGGCCAGCGTCGCGGCACCGTAGGGCGTGCCGCCGCTTACTTTCGAAATATCGAACTGCTCTTCGATGCCGTAGCCAATCGGCACGATGACCATGCCGTGGTGGGCCAGCGTGGTCCAGGTGGACGTAATGGTCATCTCATCGCCACCGCCGGTACCGGTCGAGGTGAACACGCTCGCCACCTTGCCACGCAGCGCGCCGTTGGCCCACAAACCACCGGTTTGGTCGAGGAAGGTACGCATCTGGCCAGCCATATTGCCAAAGCGAGTCGGCGTACCAAAGATGATGGCATCGTAATCGGCCAGCTCTTGGGGTGTGGCTTCCGGCGTGGTGAAATCCTGCTTGCCGCCGGCGTTTTTATACGCCTCGTCTGGCATAGTTTCGGGCACGCGTTTTACCGTGACCTCTACGCCATCAACACCTTTTGCACCTTCCGCCACAGCGGCTGCTAAGGTATCGATATGTCCATACATGGAATAATACAGCACCAGTACCTTCGTCATTACTCACTCCTTTGCATCTGCATTCAAGCATCAGACAGGTTGCCCGTAGCGGGCGGCGAAAACTCATTCAAACATAGCCTAATCAAGCGTAGAGAAAAGCGAATGTTTTCGACGCCCCGCTTCGATTTCATCGATGCGCCGACCTTGCGCTTTTGCCACTTCGGCACTAATTTTTCTTGTATCGTTTTTACGGTATGTTTCATTCACGTATAACGCCAAGGAGTCCGGCATGACGATTTTCGAAGCCCTGCGCAAAGACCACGACATTCAGCGAGACCTGCTGGCCCGCCTGGTAGAGACCCATGGCGATAGCGAAGAGCGCGACACGCTCTATCAACAGGTGCGTGCCGAGCTGAAATATCACGCTAACGCCGAAGAGCGCGCGCTGTACATCCCTATGATGGACATCGACCTCACCCAAGAAAAAGCGCGCCACAGCGTGGCCGAGCACCACGAGATCGACGAACTGATCGAACTGTTGGACGACACCGACTACAGCGCTAGCCACTGGCTCACCCATGCCAAACAGCTTCAGCATCTGGTCACGCACCATCTCGATGAAGAGGAGCAAGAAGTCTTTCAGTTGGCAGGTCGTGGCCTGCAAGAGAACCAAAAGTCCTCGCTGGCCAAAGAGTACCAAGAGGAAATGCAGCGACAGCGAGCAGGCTAAACGTCTCTCGTGCGTGACACGCTCATACGCACCGGTGAACAAAGCGCTTGTGGCCACGGGCCATGAGCGCTTTTTTGTACCGGCCACTTTCATCATCCCACCGGCCATTTTCACGCGAACGACGCCTCCCCTTGTGAACAGCCGCGAGCGTGGTTAAAGGTAGGAGCAATAAAAAAGCGAATGCCCATGCTCAAGGACACTTTCATGCTAGGCCAATGGCTCGACTGGACCCTCGACGAGGAACGCCCCACCCCGCGCATCGGCCGCTTCCCAAGCGGCACGTATCATCTTCACGGGCCAGGGATTCTGGAGCTCACCCCTAACATTCTTCGCCCCGGCGCCCGTGCCTGCGTTTTCTCTGCAGCCATTCATGGCAATGAAACCGCCCCGGTAGAACTGATCGGCGACTGGCTGAGTGCCTTGGAAGCCAGCACGCTGCAGCTAGGCGCTCCGGTGCTGGTGATCTTGGGCAATATTCCGGCGCTAAAAGCACAAAAACGCTTCATCACCACCAATCTCAACCGGCTGTTCAAACGCGACCTCGACGACAAGGGCAGCGAACCCGATCGAGCGCGGGCGTTGATGGAAGCCGTGGATGCGTTCTTTGCCCGCCATCATGCGCTGCCGAAGCTGCACTACGACCTGCACACGGCCATTCGTGGCAGCTTGTACACCCGTTTCGTGGTAGAGCCTTATGCGCTCTCGACCACCGATGCAGAGCAGTGGCAGTGGCTGGCCGCTGCTGACATGCAGGCGGTGCTTCACCAGCATCAGCACAGTTGGACCTTTTCCCACTACAGCAAGCATTACCACCACGCTCAAGCGTTTACCTTCGAGCTTGGCCGCGTCGCCCCGTTCGGTGCCAACGACATGGCGGCGCTGGCGCCAATGTTGCGTATGCTGAGCGCGCTCAGCGCGGGTTACGAACCGCCGAAACAGCCCGCCGACAGCATGGTCTTTTTCAAAGTGCAGCACGAGCTGATGCGCCAAGCGGAGGACTTTACCCTCTGCTTCGACGACGACGTGCCCAATTTCAGCCGCTTCGAACCCGGTACCTGCTTAGCCAAAGATGCGACGGCAGGCGACTTCGTGGTAGAAGAGACGCCGCTGCACGTCGTGTTTCCCAATGCCCAGGTCGACATCGGCGCACGCGCTGCCCTGCTGGTGGTGCCAAGTCATGCCATCACGTGACCGTCATACCACCCGTACAACCGATTAGCGTCACAAAGTCGCTTTCATAACAACAACGTAAGGGGCCGTCAGGACGCACGGCAACGTACCAAGACCAATGTCGCCCTGATAAAGTACGCGCATTTGGCACAGTCCTGATAGAATCGCCCCTTTTTTCGCGCCAGCCGCACCGAAAGCACATTGATTCATCCGTTGCTGCTGCGGCAACCCTGTACTGGAGCCTAAGTTATGGCCGCTACGCCTACTCCCCTTGAAGTGCGCAATATCAAAAAGCGCTTTGGCGATACAGAAGTCCTCAAAGGCCTCTCTCTGGAAGCCCAAAAAGGTGACGTCATCACCCTCATTGGTGCCTCAGGGTCAGGCAAAAGCACCTTCTTGCGCTGCATGAACCTGCTGGAACAGCCCGACGATGGCGAGCTGTACGTTCACGGCGAGCAAATCCGCTTCAAGACCACCAAGCATGGCCGCGAACCCGCCGACTGGAAACAGGTGGTACAGATGCGCGCCAAGCTCTCGATGGTGTTCCAGAGTTTCAATCTATGGGCGCACATGACGCTGCTGGAGAACATCATCGAAGCGCCGATTCACGTGCTCGGCAAGCCGAAAAACGAGGCCATCGAGCACGCCCATGCGCTTCTGGACCGCGTAGGACTGAGCGCTCGCGCCAACGCCTACCCAGCACAAATGTCCGGTGGCCAGCAGCAGCGCGGTGCCATTGCCCGAGCACTCGCCATGGATCCAGAGGTGATGCTGTTCGACGAGCCGACCTCGGCGCTGGACCCCGAACTGGTGGGCGATGTCCTAAAGGTCATGCGTGACCTGGCCGATGAGGGACGCACCATGGTCGTGGTCACTCACGAGATGAGCTTTGCCCGTGACGTTTCCAGTAAAGTGATTTACTTGCACCAAGGCTTGGTAGAAGAGCAAGGGGCACCCGACGATGTGCTTGGTAACCCGCAGTCACCGCGCCTGAAGCAGTTCCTGGCTCCCAAATACTGATCCGCGAGGCACGCACACCATGCTCGATTTGCAAGGTTACGGCCCCCGCCTGATCGAAGGGGCGGGCGTCACCGTTCAATTGGCCGTTCTATCGCTGATCCTGGCGATCGTCCTGGGCCTTCTCACCGCTAGCGCCAAGATGTCGCGTAACTGGCTATTACGCCGCACGGCGACCGTCTACACCACGGTCATCCGTGGCGTACCGGATTTGGTCCTGATGATGCTGCTGTTCTTCGGCGGCCAGATCGGTGTCAACGCCATCAGCGACCTGCTGTACTATAACTATGAGATCGATATTTATATCAATTTCAACGCCTTTGCCGCTGGCGTGCTCACCATTGGCTTCATTTTCGGTGCCTACATGGGCGAAACCTTTCGGGGAGCGTTCATGGCGGTGGACAACGGCCAAATCGAAGCCGGTAAAGCCTACGGCATGAGCAGTGGCTTGGTCTTTCGGCGCATTCGCTTTCCACAAATGATGCGCCACGCCCTACCCGGCCTCTCCAACAACTGGATGGTGCTGCTCAAAACCACCGCGCTGGTCTCGGTGATCGGCCTGACCGATATGGTCCGCGTCGCCGCCGAAGCCTCCCGCGCGACCCACGAGCCTTTCGTGTTCCTGATTCCCGTCGCGCTGGCTTATCTCCTGATCGCCAGCGTGTCCGAGTGGATCTTTGCACGGCTACAAAAACGTTACGACATCGGCTTTGGGGGGCAGTGACATGCTAGATATCTCTGCATGGTTCAATGACCTGCTGGCAGACAACCTGATTTTTACGCCCACCACCCTGGGCTACTATTGGGAAGGTTTGGTGACCACCACGCAGCTAGTGTTTCTCTCGCTGGTGGCAGGTTTGATTCTGGCGGTGCCCCTGGCCATCATGCGCAGCTCCAAGCGCAAGTGGATCAGCCTGCCGGTCTATCTCTATACCTACGTGTTCCGCGGCACGCCGCTGCTGATCCAGCTCTATATCATCTACTACGGCGTGGTGTTCATCGACGGTATTCAGGAGACCTTCCTGTGGGCCGTGTTGAAAGAGGCCTTCTACCCCGCCCTGATTGCCTTTACGCTGAATACGGCGGCCTACACCACCGAGATCTTCCGCGGGGCAATCAAAGCCACCTCGCAAGGTGAAATCGAGGCTGCACGCGCCTACGGCATGTCGCAACGCCTAATGATGCGGCGGATCATTCTGCCCAGCGCGTTCCGTCGTGCACTGCCCGCGTATGGCAACGAAGTGATCTTCATGCTACACGCCAGCGCCATTGCCAGCGTGGTGACGCTGATGGACCTGACCGGCGCGGCACGCTTTGTGTACGCCCGTTTTTATGCGCCCTTCGATGCCTTCCTGTTCGTCGCGGCGATCTACCTCTGCTTGACCTTCGCAATTTTGTACTTCTTCCGGTTCTTGGAGAAAAGACTGCTGGCCCATCTGCGGCCGCTAAATGGCTAGCCCTAACAAATCCAACACGCGCCAGCGTAAAACAAACGTTGGTTTATATGCAGGCTCCCCCTTTTCGCCAACCTCAACCTGGGGTACGTTAAAGGGGATCACCTTGGGTGAACCTGCTTCTTTTGGAGTTTAAAAATGAAAAAACTACTGACTGTTTCTCTGCTGGGCTTGGCCGTTGCGGCGGCATCTTCTGCGCAAGCGCGCGACTACGACAACGTGCGTATTGGCGTTGACGTTCCCTACGAGCCCATGGAGTACCGCACCGCTGAAGGCGAGCTGACCGGTTTCGATATCGACCTGGGCAACGCTCTTTGCGAGCGCATCGGCATTACCTGCGAGTGGGTCGAGCAAGAGTGGGACGGCATCATTCCGGGCCTGATGTCGCGTAACTACGATGCCATCATGTCCTCCATGACCATCAACGACGAACGCCGCCAGCAGGTGCTGTTCTCCGACCCCTACATCACCATGCCGTCTGCCTGGTTCGCACCCAGCAGCCTCGACATCAGCGAAGCCAACGAAGAGACCCTGGCAGGCAAAACCATCGGCGTTCAGCGTGGCACCCTGCAGGATAACTACGTCACCGATAACTTCAGCAGCGTCGCTGACATCAGCCGCTACTCCACCGCCGACGACATGGTGCTGGACATGGAAGCACAGCGTCTGGATATCGTCTTTCTCGACTTCCCGATCGGCCAGTCCACGCTGCTAGAGAGCGAAGAAGCTGAGTACGTGGTGGTAGGTGAGCGCATCAGCGAACCGAAAGAGTACTTCGGCGACGGTTTCGGTATCGCCTTCCGTCAGCGTGATGAAGCGCTGGCCGAACAGTTCAACGAAGCTCTGGCTGAGCTTCAGGAAGACGGCACTTACGATGAAATCTACGCCCGTTACTTCGGCGAAGAGTAAGCGCTAGCTGCTTAGGTGTGCCTCCCCGCCAGGGGAGGCATGCAAGCGAGACGCCATCATGCCCTCACGCCGCCTCATATCCCCCGCGCTGCATGCGCTTCGCCCAGGTACCCAGGGCACTATTGCCCGTTTCTACCTGAGCGAGTGGTTCGACGAATAGCCTTCCCCTTTGGCACGCCCGTGCCAACGCGCGCCCTGCGTGTACGTTGCCATGCGTAAACGACGCACGGCACTCCCGCGCTTAGCGCACCCCTTGCCATAGCTGCCTTACGTACGCGGCACTTGGCATTCAGTAACACCATCATCGCTACTAACAATCGCTTCAGGAGACTGACTATGCGTTATGCAACGCTGTCCGTGGCCGCTATTCTTGCGGCAGGTGTTTCACTCTCATTGGTATCCACTGCCGCACTGGCGCGGGACTACGACGAAATCCGTCTGGGTGTCGATGTTCCTTACGAGCCGTTTATGTACCGCGAGGCCGACGGCACGCTCACCGGTTTTGAAATCGAGCTAGGCAACGCCGCCTGCGACTACTTAGAAGTCAGCTGCACCTGGGTAGAGCAGGACTGGGACGGCATCATTCCCGGCCTGCTGGCACGCAACTACGACGCCATCATGTCCTCCATGGCAATCACCGACGAGCGCGCCCAGCGGGTGCTGTTCTCCGAGGCGTACTACACCACGCCCAGCGCCTGGATCACCACCCGCGATAAAGAAATCGATATCGAAGACCGTGCCAGCCTGGAAGGATTGACCGTTGGCGTGCAGCGGGCGACGTTGCAGGACAACTACGTCACTCAGCTTTATGGCGATGTCTTGGAGATCCGTCGCTATACCGGCGCGGACGATGTGGTCACTGACCTGATGGGGGGCCGCCTGGACCTCACCTTCATGGACTACCCCATCGCCGAAGCCACCATCGACATCGACACCCCGGAAAGCGATTTCCAGCGCATCAGCGACTTCATCAAGCAGCCCGAAGATATCCTTGGTCAAGGCGTGGGCATGGCATTTCGTCCCCGTGATGAAGCGCTCGCCGAACGCTTTAACGAGGCTCTGCGTGCGCTCAAAGAGAACGGCACTTATGATGAGATCATGAACCGTTACTTCAACTACGATGTACGCTTATAAGCGATCTGTTTAAATAGCGTAACGATACCAACACCAGCGCCGACCCCAGGTCGGCGCTTATCGTTTGCCCATTACTCTCCTGGGAAACCCATGCTGACACTTGTAAAAAACGCCCAGCTCTTTGCCCCTGAACCTCGCGGGTTGTGCCACCTGCTGATTGCCGACCAGCGCATTGCGGCGGTACTGGATGCCAGCGAGGCGTACCAGCTTGGTACGCTCATTCAGACCATCGACCTGGAGGGCCGACGCGTGATTCCCGGCCTGGTCGACCCACTGGTGCACTACATCGGTGGCGGCGGTGAAGGCGGCTTTGGCAACCGCACCGCCGAACTCAGCCTGGAAGACGCCTGCGCCTCTGGCGTTACCACGCTGATTGGCGCGCTGGGCACCGATGCCCTCACCCGCACCCCCGCCAACCTGGTTGGCAAAGCGCGGGAGCTGGCGGCAGGCGGTCTGAGCACTTACGCCTACACCGGCTCTTATCAGCTGCCGCCCGTCACGCTGACCGGCTCGGTGGCCAGCGACATTCTGTATATTCCTGAATTCATCGGCGTGGGCGAAGTGGCTATCAGCGACCATCGCGGCTCCCAGCCCACCACCCAAGAGCTGACACGGTTGGCGTCTGACGCCCGCACCGCCGGGCTGCTGGCAGGCAAATCGGGCATCGTGTTCATTCACACCGGCGACGCCGACTCCCACTTGGAGCCGCTGCGCCAGGTCGCCAAAAACAGCGCCATTCCGCTGGCGCAGTTCTACCCCACTCACATCAACCGCACTGCCGCGCTGTTCGAAGATGGCCTGCGCTTTGCCCGTGAAGGCGGGCGCATCGACTTCACCACCAGCACCACGCCGGAGCTGCTGGCCGGTGGCGAAGTACCCGCTTCTGAAGCCGTGGCGCGGGCGCTAAAAGCACGGATCGAACCGAGCCAACTCAGCCTCTCCTCCGATGCCAACGCCTCGCTGCCGGAATTTGATGATCAACACCGGTTTATTGGCTTGAAACCCGGTAAACTCAGCAGCCTATTCGAGGTGCTGGGCGAGTGCGTCAACGACCACCAGATCAGCATGGAGCACGCGCTGCGCTGTGCTTCCACCACTGCGGCCGATGCCCTGAAGCTACCCCAAAAAGGCCGCCTTCAGCCCGGCGCGGATGCGGATTTCATCGTGCTAAGCGAACAAGGCTGGGCCATTGATCATGTTTGGGCGCTGGGTAAACCGATTTTCAGCGCCAGCTAATCCCCCATCCCCTCAGCGAACTTGCTCAGCCAAACCGGGTCTTTACTATCACTGAACCACATACAAGGAGGTAGCATGGCTGAAACAACGGCGGCTCACTCGGCCCCAGCCACAGATGCGGCGGCCGCGCTACGGCCCTCATCCCACTGGACGGCCTGGGGGCAGTGGCTGGCGCTCTTCACCATGACCGTGGATCACCTCACCCGCTACGTACTGCCGGGGGATTGGGATTTAAGCTGGGCGGGCTCTTCGATTGGGCGCATAGCGTTTCCGCTGTTTGCCGCCATGGTGGCGTGGCACGGCTTGTTCAACACCCGCAACCCGCTGCGCTATTCACGGCGAATATTGATCATCGGGATCGCCGCGCAGCTCCCCTATATGCTGATGCCCCGCGCCTCCGATGCGTTCATCTTGAACGTCTGCTTTACCCTGGCCAGCGGCTTGGCACTGGGTGCTTTGGTGCGCCAGGGGTGGCAGCACTACCAGCAACAAACCTTAGGTTTGGGCTGGTTGATGCTGGGAGCCGCCGTCGGCGTGACCGCGTGGTACCTGCTCGGGTTCTGGGTGGAGTATGGTCACAACGGCCTACTGCTGATTCCGCTGTTTATGTTTGCCATGCAGACGCTCAGCGAAACTCGTAACGTGCTGAAATCTCGCCTCTGGGCGGGGCTAGCGGCGTTTCCCGTACTATGGATTGCCGGGCAGATGAACGCCTCCGACATGGCCAAATCGTTCACCGTCGCCACCTGCGTACTGGTCTTGATGCTTGCCGCAGGCGCGGCTCAGCGAGTGCCGCCCGTAGCTTTAGCCATGCCCCGCCGTTTATGGCTGGCGTGGTACCCTGGGCACTTTGCGTTGATTGCCGTGTGGTTGCTGCTTAGCGGTCAACTGGCAGGTTAGGAGCCTGTTCGGCCACGCGCTTATTGATTTCGTCACTCATCCAGGGCTGGTAGCGGCGTAGCCGCGCCCGGCCCTCGGTTTTCGCTTGATACATCGCCGTATCGGCTTGTTTGAGCACATCCGCATGGTCGCAGTCGGCCGCATTGAAGCAGGTATAGCCCATGCTGGGGGTGACCTCGACCCAGCGGCTCTCCAGGCGGTACTTGCCCGCCAGCGCCTGCTGCACGGTCTCCATATAGCGGGCAGCGGCGGCGATGAGCGCCTCCCCCTCCGTCACTTCAAAAAGGGCGAGCAGCACGAACTCGTCGCCACTCAGACGGGCGGCCATATCATCGTTCTGTAAACAGGACTCCAAGCGGCGTGCCACCTGTACCAGTAGGTCATCCCCCGCCGCGTGGCCCAAGGTATCGTTGATCAGCTTGAAGCGGTCCATGTCCATGAACATCACCAAACCACCGCGCCGGTCGCTGGCCTGCTCGCCGCACAGCGCTTCTAAACGCTCGATGAACAGCCGTCGATTGGGTAAATCGGTCAGCGCATCGTAGTAGGCTTGGCGGTAAATGATCGCCTCGCTGCGCTTTCGTTCGGTGAAGTCCTCGATAATCGCCACGCCGCCTACCCTTTGATTGCTGGCGCTATGGACGCCGTTGAAAAACGCCCGCAAAGGGATCCCCACACTGGCGTTGGGCAACCGGTAGGTGCCTTCGTAGTACCCGGTGCCTTTTTCCAGCGCGTCTCTCACGGCTTGCGCCACGTCAGGGTCAGCAGAGCGGTCCAGCATGCGGTAGCCGAGTAGCTTCGGCCGCTCCACGCCCAGAATATCCAGCAGCTTGCCGTTGCAGTCGGTAATCTGCCCTTGCTCATCGAAGTGCAGCACCCCCAGCGGCGAGTGCTGAAAAATGGAGCGATAGCGATTTTCGCTTTCGCGAAGCTGCGCTTCCCGCGCCGCCATACTTACCCGCAGGGCAATGTTGTCATGGATGGTGCGGCTAAAGCGGCGGCTGGTGGCAATGATCAACCCCAAAAAAAGCACAAGCATGAGGCCAATCAGAATGGAGAGTGGCGAGCCCTGGAGCCAGAACTGTATCTTCAGCGGCAATAAAATAGGTAGTACGAAGCCAACCGCAATCCAGCCCACCGAGGAAAGCGTGGTCACGCCCCCTGCCGCAATGCCAGCCAGTACGATCGAGAGCGCCGCAATTTGGCCGGGGTGATCATGACTGAACAGCAGCACGCCGGATGCCCCCCAGACGCAGCCTGACGCAATGGCTCCAATGGCAAACCAGCGCAACCAGCGTTGACGCTGCTGTTGGAGCGCGGGCAGTCGCTTGAACCGCTGCGCCAGCAGTAGCCTGAGCACGGAGATCACGGTCAGCGCCGCAAACCACCCCAGCAGCAGCCAAGCCTCCACCACCGGCCACATAGCCGCCACCAGCAATCCCCCCGCCAGCACGCTGCTCAGTACCGGTTGCCATAGGTTGTCGTAGAGCAAGCGCACTTTTTCACCGCGCAAACGCTGCATGGTGATGTGGTGGTCACGTTGATAACCACTGCGTAGCCCGGAGGCCGTGGCAGTAAGGGGGGTGGGGGGCGACATACAAACTCCCTGTTCTTCAGTCGGCTTAGCGCCAATCTTATTGGTTAGGTTGTTTTTAATACACCTGTTTTAGCACGTTTACGCGCTATTAAGGAGTAGCCGCCGACAATAAAAAAGCCGCGTTATTAAGCGGCTTGCCTTACGAAAAGAGGGCGGTGACGTCAGCCCATCAGGACTGCCTGGATCGCTTCATGCCCTAGAGATCTAGTGGCGCGGGGCCACATGGGAAGATTGTTCGCTAACACGCCTGTTGATCTCATCACTCATCCATGGCTGATAGCGACGCAGCCGCGCACGGCCTTCGGATTTGGCCTGATACATGGCGATATCGGCCTGCTTGAGCACGTCGACATGGTTATAGGCCGCCGTATCAAAGCAGGTGTAACCCATACTCGGAGTAACATCGACCAAGCGGTTTTCCAACCAGTATTTCCCCGACAGCGCCTGCTGAACGCGGGCCATGTACTGCTCGGCAAGAGCGTCCGTTTGGCTCGCGTCCCCTTCGTCAAACAGGGCCAGCAAAACAAATTCATCGCCACTTAACCGTGCGGCCATATCGCCGTCGCGTAGGCAAGACTCCAAGCGCCGCGCGACCTGCACCAGCAATGCATCCCCAGCCGCATGCCCCAGGGTGTCGTTGATCAACTTGAAGCGGTCCATGTCTAGAAACAGAACCAACCCGCTGCGCTTTTGGTCGATCGTGTGGGTATCGAGCGATTCCAGCCGTTCGATGAACAGGCGCCGATTGGGCAAATCCGTGAGCGCATCGTAATAGGCTTGGCGATAAATGATCTCTTCACTGCGTTTACGCTCGGTGAAGTCCTCGATAATGGCCACCCCACCGATGATGCGATTGTCCATGCCGTGCACACCGTTAAAAAAAGCACGCAGTGGCGTCTTTTTTTGAGTGTTGGGGAGATGGTACGTGCCTTCGTAGTAACCCGCCCCTTTTTCAATCGCATCCCTGACGCTGTCGGCCACCCGGGGGTCTGCGGAAGGCACAAGCAAGTCATGGCCCACGATGCAACGACGATCAACGCCCAGGATCACCGGCAGCTTGCTATTGCAGTCCGTCACCTTGCCGTCTTCATCGAAGTGAAGCACGCCCAGCGGTGAGTTTTGAAAGATGGAGCGGTAGCGATTTTCGCTCTCAAGCAGCTGCGCTTCACGATCGGCCATGCTCATGCGTAGCGAAATATTATCGTGAATGACTTGTCCCAGGCGTCGGCTGGTAAGAATCAACAAACCGACAAACACAATAATCAACCCACCGATAGCCTGCTGGGTCGGCGCTGGCGAGAGCAGTAGCAGCACTTGCAAGGGCAAGCTAATCGGGATGATGAAGCATACGGCCACCCACCACACAGCCGAAAGCATCGTAACGCTACCCGCTGCCACGCCTGACAGCACAATCACGAGAAAAGCCACATAATCCGTTTGCTCACCCTGAAACATCAAGACGCCACCGCCGCCCCACGTGCACCCCGCCACCAGCGCTCCCAGAGCGAATCGCCACAGCCACTGGGCATTCGCCTGTTCTTCCAGCGACGACCGCAAAAAACGACGGGCGTCACACAACCGCCAGGCAGACACGGCTAAAAGGACGATAAACCACATCACTACATGTGCCGTATCCACTACGTTTCGCATGACGGCCGCTAATACGAGAGCACCTAAAATGCCTGCTGACACAGGCTGCCAGATGTTGGCGTAAAGAAGGCGCACTTTTTCGCTGCGTAAACGCATGGTGTCTACCGAGCATGGTTGAGGAAAATCACTGGGCAAGCCTGAAGACGTTATCATGGGCAAGACACCATACGTTCAGTGATACGGAGAGCGACCTTTCACGTAGGTAATGCCTTTCACGCATTCATGGGGGAACGGTGGCGACATCCAGACGGTTTCGTCCTTGTACCATGGTGGCGTCGTTTGAGGAGTCCTTGTCACAAAAATTCACCTCCATCGCTGGGGCATCCAACGATGGAGGTGCAGTAGTAAAAGGCGAGGGGTCGACCTGTAGGAATCCCTATAGCGTCGATTCGAAACTCCACTCTACGGGAGGCGCATCGGGGATCAACGCTTGGCAAGCGCGGACTTTCTCCAACAGCTCGGCGTGGGTGGCGGCCACAACGTTAACGTGGGCTAGTTTACGCCCTGGACGCTCGGCTTTGTCGTAGCGGTGCAAGTGAGTGTCGGCAATGGCTAGCAGTGCGGCGTTATCGCCTTCTAGGCCAATCACGTTCACCATGCAGGTGGGCGCAATGGCATTCGTGGCACCTAACGGCAAGCCCTGTACCGCCCGCAAATGGTTCTCGAACTGGCTGGTAGCCGCGCCATCCATCGTCCAGTGGCCGGAGTTATGCACCCGGGGGGCCATCTCATTGGCCAACAGGCTGCCGTCGCGGGTTTGGAACAGCTCCAGCGCCAGTACGCCTACGTAATCCAGCTCATCCAGCAGCGCTCGGATGTAGCTGTCGGCCGTCTGCTGAACGCTGGCGTCCAAATCCGGTAGCGGCGCCACGGAGTAGCGCAGAATGCCGCCCACGTGCTGGTTTTCGGCCATAGGGTAGAACACCACCTCTCCATCGCGGCCGCGCACGGCAATCATCGAGACTTCGCGCACGAAATCGACGAAAGCCTCGACGATGAGCTGTGAATGGCCAATGGCCTCCCACGCCTCTTGGGCCTGCTCCGGCGCTTTCAGCACCGCTTGCCCCTTGCCGTCGTAGCCTTCAGTGACCGACTTGGCCACCACAGGGCAGCCTAATTCGGCGGCAGCGGCGGCGAGCTGCTCAGCGCTTTCTACCACGCGGTAAGCGGGTGTCGGAATATCCAAGCGATCAAACAGCGCCTTCTCTTCTACCCGGTTTTGGCACACCGCAATGGCGCGACTGCCAGGGTACACCGGCTTATGCTGCTCGATCTGCTGGACCAGCGCCACGGGCAGGTGTTCGAACTCGTAGGTCACCACATCGACCTTATCGAGAAACGCCGCCAGGTGCTGGTTATCCGGGTCGACGATCACCTCGCCGATACCCGCACTGGGGTTACCGGTGGTATCCAAAAACGTGAAGGTGTTACCTAGCGGATAGCCCGCCAGTGCCAGCATACGGCCCAACTGGCCTGCCCCAAGGACACCAATATTTTTTGCAATCATACGGTTTGCACTCTGTGCGCTCATGATGGCTACCTATTGGGCCTGAGGGTCGGCGTCGGGGCGCGGGTCGGGGTTATCCAGAACAAGCTGGGTCTGTTCGGTACGGAAGGCTTCGACGGCGTCACGTACGGCGCTGTCCTGCAGGCCCACGATTTGTGCCGCCAAAAGGCCCGCATTGGTCGCACCGGCTTTGCCGATGGCCAGGGTGCCGACCGCAATGCCGCCCGGCATTTGAGCAATCGAGAGCAGCGAATCCAAGCCCTTGAGCGCTTTGGACTCTACCGGCACACCCAGTACCGGCAGCGCCGTTTGTGATGCGACCATACCCGGCAAATGAGCGGCACCACCGGCGCCGGCCACGATCACCTGCAGGCCGCGCTCAGAGGCGCTTTTCGCATATTCGAACAGCAGGTCGGGGGTGCGATGCGCCGAGACCACACGGGTTTCGTAGGGAACGCCCAGCCGCTCCAACATCGCCACCGCGTGCTCCATGACCGGCCAATCCGACTTCGACCCCATGATTACGCCCACCTTGGGTGCGCTGTTCGACATGCAAAACTCCTCGGCCAACGGCCTCTTCAAGCTAGAAAGCAGTCCATAAGCCGCGCAACGCGCCGCTCACTCAGAAATAGGAAGGCGCATAGTTTACCAGAGCTACGGGCGTTTGCGGGGGTGACGAGAGGCGTGAAATTTTCCTCAAATTAAGCATTGAAAACCGCGTGAGTTGGCGGCATTGTGTGCTTGTCACTTCCGACTGATGGAGTCACATGAGTACGGCATACTCAACTGCTCACGCAGAAGCGCTGGATCCTCCGCGAAGCAGCCCTGACCTCGATGTCAGGGAACTTGAAAAACGTACGCGCCTCATGCGCATCATTACCCGCCTGATCGCCGTATCAGACCTGGGAAGCCGTGAAATCGCCCGCCGGGCTGGCCTACCAGTGCAAAAGATCAGCGACCTGCTCGCCGGAAGGCTGGAGCATCTGGACATCGATGAACTGAATGTCCTGCGTCGCACGTTAGAGCTGGAGGCGCCATAGCAGCCACGCCACCGCCACGCTAACTATCACCGCTTGAGCATCTTCCCGCCCCGGTTACTGGGGCGGAATCATGACGCCGCCCAACGCCACTACGATGACCACCAGCCAAGCCGGCAGTTTCCACACGGTGAGCAGCAAAAAGCCCGTCAACGCCAGCACGAACTCGTAAGGCCCAAGAATGGCGCTGGTCCACACCGGCTGATAGAGCGCCGCGCCTAAAATCCCCACCACCGCCGCATTGGCACCACGCATCAGCGCTTGAGCACTGCTCCACTGGCGAAACTGATTCCAAAACGGCAGCACGCCGACCAGCAGCAAAAATCCCGGCACAAAAATCGCCAGCAGCGCCAGTAACGCGCCAATCACGCTGGGTATCCCTGGCAGCAGCGCCCCCAAGTAAGCAGCAAACGTAAACAGCGGCCCCGGCACCGCCTGAGCTGCGCCGTACCCCGCCAAGAACTCATCTGCCGTGACCCAACCCGATTGCACCACTTCCGCTTCCAGCAGCGGCAGCACCACATGGCCACCGCCAAATACCAGCGCGCCTGAACGGTAGAACGCATCGACGACGTTCAACCAACCGGTGCTCGCCGCTAACAGCGGTAAGAGCACCAACAAAGCGGCGAATAAACCTAATGCTAGCGTGCCCGCTCTACGCGTTACCGGGAAGTGCAGCGATTCGCTAGACGATGCTGCAGCGCTTTGGCGACACAGCAGCAGACCCGCCACGCCACCCAGCACAATCGCCGCCACCTGCCCCAACGGCCCGCTGACCAGCACCACCGCGAACACCGCTGCCAGGGCAATGCCCGTGCGGGTTTTATCCGGGCAGAGGTTACGCGCCATGCCCCACACCGCGTGGGCCACAATAGCCACCGCCACCACTTTCAAGCCGTGAATGATGCCGCTGGCCACCGGGCCATCCAGCACTGCCGTACCCAATGCAAACAGCACCAGCACGATGGCAGAGGGCAGCGTAAACGCCAGCCACGCCATTGCCGCCCCCCAGGGGCCTGCGCGCATCAACCCTAAGGCAAAGCCTACCTGGCTACTGGCGGGACCCGGCAGAAACTGGCACAGCGCGACCAAATCCGCGTAGGCCTGCTCGCTGAGCCACTGGCGGCGTTCGACAAACGCCGTGCGAAAGTAGCCCAGGTGCGCCACGGGGCCACCGAACGAGGTCAGCCCCAGCGCCAAAAATGCCCAGAACACCTCGTTGGCCCGCCCTCGAACCGGATTCTTTTCTGACATCGTGCCCACCGTTTACCCATTAAAAAGCGCAAAGCGTTCAGGGTACGCCTTGCGCTTGACGACTTAGTGACAGCCTAATCGTGCCGGTGACTCTTCACAGATTATTCTTGGTCGGTCACCGCACCGGTACTGGCCGAGCTGACCAATTTGGCATACTTCGCCAACACGCCTTTACGATAGCGCGGCTCAGGCTGTTGCCAGGCCGCACGGCGGCGCATCATCTCTTCATCGCTGATATGCACATCAATGGTATCGGCTTCGGCATCAATGGTGATCGGGTCGCCATCTTCCACCAGCGCCAGCGGGCCACCGTCGAAAGCTTCTGGAGACACATGCCCCACCACGAAACCGTGGCTGCCGCCGGAGAAGCGGCCGTCGGTAATCAGCGCCACATCGTTGCCCAAGCCACGGCCCATAATGGCTGAGGTCGGCGTGAGCATTTCGCGCATGCCGGGGCCGCCTTTCGGGCCTTCGTAGCGAATCACCACCACATCGCCCGCCACCACGGTGCCGTCATTGATGCGTGCCTGAGCTTCCTCTTCCGAGCCAAACACCCGTGCCGAGCCGCTAAAGCGCGTGCCCTCTTTGCCGGTAATTTTCGCCACCGCCCCTTCCGGCGCTAAGTTACCAAACAGAATACGCAGGTGGCTTTCGGCTTTGATCGGGTTACCCAGCGGCGCGATGATTTGCTGATCCATCGGGTACGGCTCGACGTTAGTGAGGTTCTCGGCCAGCGTTTTACCGGTCACCGTTAAACAGTTGCCGTTAAGCAGCCCAGCATCCAGCAGGATTCTCATCAGCGGCTGAATGCCGCCAATCGCCACCAGCTCGCTCATCATGTAGTGGCCGCTGGGGCGCAGGTCGGCCAGCACCGGCACGCGCTTACCAATCTCGGTGAAGTCCGCCAGGGTCAGCTCGACACCGATGGTGCGCGCCATGCCAATCAGGTGCAGCACCGCATTGGTGGAGCCACCCAGGGCAATCACCACGGTCACGGCGTTCTCGAACGCCTCGCGGGTCATGATATCGGAGGGCTTGATGTCTTGCGCCAGCAGCGCCAGCACGGCTTCGCCAGCGGCTTTGCAGTCATCGCGCTTCTCTTGTGATATTGCGTTTTGCGCCGAGCTTCCCGGCAGGCTCATGCCCAGCGCCTCGATGGCCGAGGCCATGGTGTTGGCGGTGTACATGCCCCCACAGGAGCCAGGGCCAGGAATCGCGGTCTCTTCGATGTTTTTAAGCTCGATCAGGTCGATGTCGCCACGGGAGTGGGCGCCCATCGCCTCGAACACCGAGACAATATCGGTGTGGCCCTTGCCGGGCATGATGGTGCCGCCATAAACGAACACGCTGGGGCGGTCGAGCCGTGCCAGCCCCATCACGCAGCCCGGCATGTTCTTATCGCAGCCGCCAATCGCCACCAGGCCATCAAAGCCTTCGCAGCCCGCCACGGTTTCGATGGAGTCGGCAATCACTTCCCGCGAGACCAGCGAGTACTTCATGCCTTCGGTGCCGTTGGCAATGCCATCGGAAATGGTGATGGTATTGAACACCACGCCTTTGCCGCCTGCGGCATCAGCCCCCTCCCGGGCAAACTCCGCCAGCTCACCAATATGGCTATTACACGGCGTCACCATGCTCCAGGTAGACGCGATACCTACCTGAGGCTTTTGAAAATCGTCATCGTTGAAGCCCACGGCGCGCAGCATGGCGCGGCTAGCCGCTTTACCGGGGCCATCCACCACCGGGGCAGAGTGGCGGCGGGTATTATGGTTGGTCGGCTCGGTCATCACGGACTCCTCTCAATTGCATGGCAAAGGCCACAGCTTGGCGATATATCTTACATCCCGCAAGGTACTTAACTTATGGCACCATAGCCTCACCACCACCCGTGACGCTGATTGCCGTGAAGGAACGCCGCCGTATGCCTGCCAATGCTTTGTTCTCCCCCACTTCGCTCCCCCCCGGTTTTATGGTGGTACATGCTAACCGCTTGGAAGATTTACGCGGTTTAGCGGTGGAGTGGATGCGCCGCCAGCCGTTGGGGCCGTTGGAGAACGAAACCATTCTGGTGCAGAGCAACGGTATTGGGCAGTGGCTAAAACTGGCGTTGGCGGAAGACCCTAAGAATGGCGGCGCGGGCATTGCGGCGGCGCTAGAGGTGATGCTGCCCGCGCGGTTTCTATGGCAGGCCTACCGCACGGTGCTCACTCACGTGTCGCAAAACGCCGATGCCGTGCCGGAAACCTCGCCGTTCGATAAATCGCGCTTGGTATGGCGGCTGCTGCGCCTGCTGCCTACCCTGGCCGGGCAGCCGGTGTTTGAGCCGCTGGCGCAGTTTCTAGAAATCGACCGCGACCAGCGCAAGCATTACCAATTAGCCGAGCGGCTGGCGGATCTCTTCGACCAGTACCAGGTCTACCGCGCCGACTGGCTGGACGCCTGGGCTAACGGCCACGATGTGCTAATTACCGCCAGAGGCGAGCACCGCCCTTTGGAAGAGCATCAGCGCTGGCAGCCCGCGCTCTGGCGCATCCTGCGGGACGATGTGGCCGCCACCCAAGGCGATGCCGGATTGAACAGCAGCCGCGCCCAGGTTCACCAGCGTTTCTTGAAGGCCACCGAGCACCTGGAAGGCCAAGACTGCCCGCCGGGGCTGCCTCGTCGGCTGATCATCTTCGGTATTTCATCGCTGCCCCAGCAAACCCTGGAAGCGCTGGCGGCGCTCTCCCGCTGCTGCCAAATCGTGCTGTGCGTTCACAACCCCTGCCAGTTCTACTGGGCGGATATCATCGAGCACAAAGACCTGCTGCGCGCCCAGCGCTACCGCCAGCGGCGCAAAACCGGCATGCCCGAAGCGCTGGATGTACTGGGCACTGGCGATGCCGATGACGCCCTGCACCTGCACGCCCAGCCGCTGCTAGCCGCCTGGGGCAAGCAGGGCCGCGACTACCTGCGCCTGCTCGATGAGCACGACGACGCGGGCAACTACCAAACTCTATTCGAGCAGCAGGCACTGCGCATCGATATGTTCGAGCCGTTCAGCGGCGAGGATCGCCACTGCCTGCTCAGCCAGCTGCAAGACGACATCCGCGAGCTGCGCCCCGTGGCGGAAACGCAAGGCCACTGGCCCGCCCTGCCCGCTTCCGATGACTCCATCGTGTTCCATATCGCCCACGGCCCCCAGCGGGAAGTGGAGATTCTCCATGACCAGCTGCTGGCCGCCTTCAGTGCCGACCCGCACCTGCGCCCGCGAGACATCATCGTCATGGTGCCGGATATCGACCGCTACGCGCCGCACATCGAAGCGGTGTTCGGCCAGTTGCCCACCGACGACCCGCGGCACATTCCCTACACGCTCTCCGACCAGGCCAGCCGCCACCGCCTGCCGCTGATGATTGCGTTGGAAAAGCTGCTACGGCTGCCGGAGCTGCGCCTGTCGGTGAGCGATTTACTCGACCTGCTGGATGTACCCGCCCTGCGCCAGCGCTTCGGCCTAGAAGAGCGCGACTTGCCGGTGCTAGAGCGCTGGATAGAAGGCGCGGGCATCCGCTGGGGGCTCAACGCCAAGCAGCGCCAGCGGCTGGAACTGCCCGGCGGGCTGAGCCAAAACACCTGGGCATTCGGCCTGCGCCGCCTGCTGCTGGGCTACACCGTGGGCGACGGCCACGCGTGGCAAGGTATTGAACCGTTTGATGATATCGGCGGGCTGGAGGCGGGCTTGGCTGGGCCGCTGGCGACGCTGCTGGAGAAGCTAGAAGCCACCTGGGAGAGCTTCTGCCAACCCACCGATGCCGCTACTTGGGTCGCACGGCTACGGGAGCTGCTGGAAACTTTCTTTCTTACCGACGACGCCCAAGAGAGCATCATGCTCACCAAGCTGGAAAGCGGCTTGCAGCAGATGCTGGAAAGCAGCCGGGAAGCCGAACTCAACGACCCGCTGCCGCTCTCGATGGTGCGGGAGCACTGGCTGGCGCAGATTGATGAGCACAGCCTTTCTCAACGCTTCTTGGCCGGGGCGGTCAACTTCGCCACGCTGATGCCCATGCGCGCCATTCCCTTCAAGCGGGTGTGCCTACTGGGCATGAACGACGGCGAGTACCCCCGCTCCCAGCCGCCGCTGGATTTCGACCTAATGGGCAGCGACTACCGCCCCGGCGACCGCTCCCGCCGGGAAGACGACCGCTACCTGTTTCTGGAAGCGCTGCTCTCCGCCCGCGACCAGCTCTACGTGAGTTGGGTCGGCCGCAGCCAGATCGACAATACGCCGCTGCCGCCCTCGGTGCTGGTGGGCCAACTACGCGACCACTTGGAAGCCGGCTGGCAAACGGAAAACGGCGCACCGCTGCTGGAAACACTCACCACCGAGCATCCGCTGCAGCCTTTTAGCCGCGCTTACTTCCACCACTCAGCAAGCCGACTGTTCACCTACGCCCACGAATGGCGCGAGGTGCACGCCCCACGCACTCCACCCGCCGCTAGCCGCACGCTGCCAGCGCCGGAACACGCCCCCACCAGCCTCTCGCTTGGGCAGCTAGGCAGCTTTCTACGCGAGCCGGTGCGCAGCTTCTTTAATACTCGCTTGGGGGTCTATTTCGAGCAGGAAGCTATCGCCGAGCTGGACGCCGAGCCCTTCGCCCTGGATGGCCTGCAAAACTGGCAGCTCCAAGACCAGCTGATTGCCGCCCAACGCCACGCGGTGGATAACGGCCAGCCTCGCATGCAAGCATTGCATGACGCGTTAGAGCGCTTTCAAGGCCAAGGCGTGCTGGCCATGGGCGCGTTCGGCGAACGCATGCGCGCGGCACTCGCTGAACCCATGGAGGCGCTTTTCAACGCCTACGAAGAAGCGCTAGACGCATGGCCGCATCTCCTGCCCGACACCATGATTCACTTCGAAGCCCACGGCCTCACGCTGGAAGAACCCTTGGGCGAGCTGCGCCAGGACGAAGCAGGCCACCGCTGCCGCCTGCTGCTGCTCAGTAGCAGCCTGATTAGCCAAGGCAGCGGGCGCGGCCAGTACCGCTGGAGCCACCTGCTGCGCCCCTGGGTCGCGCACCTAGCGGGCAACCTGGATGGCCCGATGACGACGCAACTGCTCTCCAAAGCGGGGCATGTCTCGTTAGCGCCGGTGGATGCCGAGACCGCCCGCCAGCATTTAGAAACCCAGCTAGCCGCGTGGCAAGCGGGCCTAGAAACCCCGCTGCCGCTCGCACCGCAAGCCGCGTTTGCTTGGCTAAGTAAGCAAGGCACGCCGGATATGGCGCAAGAAAAAGGCCGAGACAGCGACGCCTACGCCGCCTCTGAAACCGCCTATGAAGGCGGCCGCTTCCAAGCCGGTGAAGTGGCCCAAAGCGCGTATTTAAGCCGCCAGTGGCCCCGCTTCGAGCGGTTGTTCTTCGAGCAAGCCAACGGGCACACCTTTGCTACGCTCACAGAAGCGCTCTACGCGCCGCTCTTTTTCGCTGTTAAAGGCAAAAAAGAGTAAAGCCAAGCAGCTACGAGCTGCCCATACTGAGCACTTTCTTCGCCAACGCAATCATCTCCGGGTCGCCGGTGTTCTTAGTGGGCACATCGGACAGCTTCACCACTGGCAGCCAGCCTTGCCCTTCGGGGCGGGCCTCGACCATTTTGATCACCATGTTCATGGGCGCCACGCCAATATCGTTGGTGAAGTTGGTTCCAATCCCAAAGGCCATGCCAATTCGCCCTTGGCAGAAGGCACGGATGCGCTCCACTTTTTCAGGCGTGAGGGCATCGGAGAAGATGATGGTTTTGCTCAGCGGGTTAATGCCCAGGCGCTGGTAGTGGGCAATGGTGGCATCGGCAAATTCAATCGGGTCGCCGCTATCGTGGCGCACGCCATCGAACAGCTTGGCGAACTTCTTATCGAAGCTCTCGAAAAAGGCGCGGGTAGTAAAGGTATCGGTCAGCGCGATACCCAAATCTCCCCGGTACACGTCCACCCAGTGCTCCAGCGCCAAACTGTTGGCCATTTTGAAACCAAAGCGAGCGCCGTGGAACATAAACCACTCGTGGGCGTGGGTGCCGATGGGCTTCACCCCGTGTCGCATGGCCAGCAGCACGTTGCTGGTGCCGCTAAACGCCTCGCCGCCGTAGTGGCGCAGCGCTTTGACGACTCGGTCGTGCACCGCAAATGAGAAACGCCGACGGGTGCCAAACTCGGCTATCTTCAACCCGTGCTGGCGGTACAGCTCGATTTTCTCCCGCGTGCGCTGCTCGATGAGCGCTTCGTCATCCTCCGACACCCCCACGCCGCGCAGTTGGTACCAAAGCTCGCTGATCAGCGCCATCAGCGGCACTTCCCACAAAATGGTGCGGTACCACGGGCCTTCCATCACCACCGAGAGCTCGCTGCCCTGCTGCTCGATCGTCACTTCACTGGGGTCGTAACGAAAGCCCGCCAGAAAATCGAGATAGGTGGGGTCTAGGTAAGGGCAGGTGGTTTGCAGGTAGCGCTTCTCTTCATCCGACAAGCGCAGCGTCGCCATGCGATCCACTTCACCACGCAGCGCCTCACCAAAACCCTCAGGAAACGCATGCTCGCCGCGATTGATAAACGCGTAGCGGGCATGGGCATAGGGGAAGCGTTTAATCACGGCATTCTGCATCGTGATCTTGTAAAAATCGTTATCCAGAAGCGAGGTCAGCATGAGATCCCTTCACCAGCATCAACAGATCGCCAAGAGCGGCTAGCCCGCTAGATTACCAGTTGGCGACGATACCTCACAGCCTAACCCCTGTTTACTGTGGCTTACGGCCATGGAAGCCGAGCGTGCCTACCTGTTTACAACGAATTCGACACCGTCTTTCAAACCAACCTCTAACGCTGCTTTGCTCTTTTGCCCAGCTCTTGGCAACGCGATATAGTGCCGGTGCCTTTGGCTACCCGCCAAAGGCGCTTTGCTTTCCGCCTGCCGTGATGTTCGGAGAATGAGAATGAGCCAGCCCGCCCCGCTGAACCCGCTGACGCTACCGCTTCACGGCAGCCGTTTGATTGAAGCCAGCGCGGGTACAGGGAAAACCTTCACCATTGCGCTGCTGTACGTGCGCTTGGTGCTGGGCGGGCAGCACAGTGAAGACGACACCGCCTTCGTACGCCCGCTCACCCCGCCGGAAATTTTGGTGGTCACGTTTACCAACGCCGCCACGCAAGAATTACGCGAACGTATCCGCCATCGGCTGGTGGAAGCAGCGGCGGTGTTTAGGAAAGCACCAAACACGAAGGAAGCAGGCCACGGAGAGGGTCTTTTTCCAGGGATGGAAAAAGTAGCGCCCAAGGATGGGTTCACAGCGCCCTCGGAGTGGCCTGCTTCCGAGTCTGCTGACGACCCTTTACTTGTCCAACTACGCAGCCAATACCCCGAGGCCACTTGGCCCGCCTGCGCCCGCCGCTTAGAGCTGGCCGCTGAGTGGATGGACGAAGCCGCCGTTTCCACCATCCATAGCTGGTGCTACCGCATGTTGCGGGAGCACGCCTTCGATAGCGGCAGCCTGTTCTCGCTCAATTTGGAAAACGACCAGCAAGAGCTGGAGCAAGAGGTAGTGCGCGACTACTGGCGCACCTTCTACTACCCGCTGGACGCCGAGGCCCTGGGCAGCATCACCGGCTACTGGAAATCCCCCGATCAACTACACCAAGACGTGCGCAAACTGCTTCACGAAAGCGACGCGCTGGGCGCCCCACGCCCCGAACCCAAGCAGACCCTAAGCGCCGCCCAAGCCGAGCGCAGCGCACGCCTAGCCGAGCTAAAAGCCCCCTGGCCCGCATGGCTAGACGACCTAGTTCCCGCACTGGAAGACGCCGCCAAACGCAAAGCCTTCAAAGGCCAAAGCTTCAACGCCAAAAGCCGCGCCAACTGGCTAGGCGCACTACGGGAGTGGTGCGACAGCGACGCTACCCGCCCCGCGCTCACCAATGCCGCCTGGAAACGCCTCACCCCAGACGGCATGGCCGAGATATGGAAAGAGGGCGTGCCCCCTTGCCCCGCCGCCTGGGAAGCACTGGCCGAGCTGCCCGCTGCGCTAAACACCCTGCCCGAGCCACGCAACGACCTGCTGATTCACGCCGTGCAATGGTGCAAAGTGCGCCTGGAGCGGGAGCAAGAGCGCCGCGCCGAAATGGGCCCCAACGACCTGCTCACCCACCTGGACCGCGCCTTGCAAGGCCCCAACAAAGAGGCGCTAGCCGCGCAGATACTGCGCCAGTTCCCCGTGGCGCTGATCGACGAGTTCCAGGACACCGACCCCATCCAGTACCGCATTTTCAACGCGGTGTATGAGGTCGCCAAGCCCCGCCGAGACGCCGCCATGCTGCTGATCGGTGACCCCAAGCAGGCCATTTACGCCTTTCGCGGCGCGGATATCTTCACCTACTTAAAAGCTCGCGAAGACACCGCAGGTCGCCACGTGACGCTGGGCACCAACTTCCGTTCCAGCCGCGCCATGGTCGAGGCGGTGAACCACTGCTTCCGCTACGCCGACCAGCACCCGGCCGGAGCGTTCCTGTTCCGCGAAGAAGGCGGCAATAACCCGCTACCGTTTCTGCCGGTAGACGCCAAAGGCCGAAGTGAACAGCTCATTCACCAAGGCCAGCCGCTGCCCGCCATGACGCTCTGGCCGCTGGAAGCCGACGAGCCGCTCTCCAAAACCGCCTACCAAACCGAAATGGCCGAACGCTGCGCCTCGTACATGGCGGAACTGCTCAACGCAGGCCAAAAAGGCGAGAGCGGCTTTCAAACCGACGACACGCTCACCCCGCTCAAGCCCTCGGATATGGCGGTGCTGGTGAACGGCCTGCAGGAAGCCCGCGCCATTCGCCTAGCGCTGGCCAGTCGTGGGGTGAAGAGCGTGTATCTTTCTGATCACGATAAGGTGTTTAGCTCGCCCATGGCCGCCCAGGTAGAGCGCTGGCTGCGCGCCTGCGCCGAGCCGCTGGCTAGCTCCCGCCAGGCCGAAGCGCACCTGCGCGCCGCGCTGGCCACGCCGGTGCTGGGGCTAAGCTTGGCGGAGCTGGACCACCTGCAGCAAAACGAGCTGGCCTGGGAAGCGCGAGTCGAGCAGTTCAGCCGCTACCACCGCCTATGGCAGCGCCAGGGGGTACTGCCGCTGGTGCGACGCATGATGGTGGATTTTGATATTCCCTCCCGCCTGCTGGCGGAGTTTGAAGAGGGTGAGCGCTTGCTCACCGACCTGCTGCACCTGGGCGAACTGCTGCAGCAGGCCAGCGCCGAACTGGACGGCGAACACGCGCTGATTCGCTTTCTGTTTGACGCCATTGCCGACCCGGAAAGCCACGGCGACAGCCACAAACTGCGCCTGGAGAGCGACGCGGATTTGGTCAAAGTGGTCACCATCCACAAATCCAAAGGCCTGGAGTACCCGCTGGTGTTCCTGCCCTTCATCGCCAACCACCGCCCGGTCAAAGCCGAGGACGTACCGCTGCGCTGGCACGACGGCGAAGGCAACCTACAGCTCAGCTTAGAAGCGGATGACACGATACTCGCCATCGCCGACCGCGAACGGCTGGGGGAAGACCTGCGCAAACTCTACGTCGCGCTTACCCGCGCCCGCCACGCCACCTGGCTGGGGCTGGCCCCGCTGAAAGGCCTGGAGAACAGCGCGCTGGGCTACCTGCTAAAAGGCGGCAATGCCCTGTCACCGGAGGCGCTCAATAACGCGCTTGGTAAGCTGGTGGAAGGCAGCGAGATACAGGTTCACCAACCGCCCGCGCCCACCACAGAGCGCGTGGCACAAGTGGCGCAAAGCAGTGAGCTGGGCCACGCCCGCACGCCCACGCGCCCCGCCAAAGAGCACTGGTGGATTGCCAGTTACTCCGCGCTGCGGCTTTCCGGCACGCTCACCGCCCCGGTACTGCCACCGCTGGAGCCCACCACCGCCCAGGAAGCCACCGCGTTTGAAGTGCTGGATGAACCTCGGGATCTATCTCAACCGGAAGCATATCACCTGCACAAATTCCCCCGTGGCCCCGGCCCCGGCACCTTCCTGCACGGGCTGCTGGAGTGGGCGGGCAAGCAAGGCTTCGACACCGCCGCCAACGATATGGACGCCCTTAACGACATGCTGTGGCGGCGGGTGCAGCTACGTGGCTGGCAAGCATGGCAAGAACCGCTGGCAGGCTGGCTAAGCGCCCTGCTCACCACACCGCTACCGCTGGCCGCGCCTACCCCGCAAAGCGTGGCGCTGAATGAACTAGAAAGCTACCAAGTAGAGCTGGAGTTCTGGTTTGCCGCCAAGCGGGTGAACACCCAAGCCATCGACGCGCTGGTAAGCAAGCACTTACTGCCAGGCATCGAGCGCCCAGCATTGGATGCCGACACCCTCAACGGCATGCTGAAAGGCTTCATTGACTTGGCCTTCGAGCACCAGGGGCGCTTTTACGTGCTGGACTGGAAATCGAACTACCTGGGCCCCAACGACAGCGCCTACGAACCCGAGGCCCTGCGCCACGCGCTGCTGGCCAAACGCTACGACCTGCAGGCTGCGCTCTACCTGCTCGCCATGCACCGGCTGTTAAAAGCGCGCCTGCCGGATTACGACCCGCACCAGCATTTGGGCGGTTCGATGACGGTATTCCTGCGCGGCAGCCGCAGCCCTGGGCGCGGGGTGGTGGGCGAACCCGCCCCGGTTGCCCTCATCGAAGCCCTGGATAGCCTGTTTGCAGGCGAGCCACACGCCACCCAGCAGGAGGCCACGGCATGAGCCGCCAGCACGACACCCACACCTTCGATATGTTCGGCGAAGCCGCCAGCGCCCACCCGGCACTCAGCAGCACCCCGGAATTGCTGGCCCTGTGCGAACGCTGGGTAGCGCGAGGCTGGCTGCGGGATTTAGACCGCGCCCTGGTGCGCTTTCTCGCCAGTGAAGCCCCAGACGCCCCCACGCTGCTACTACTGGCGGCAGCGCTGGCCAGCCACCAGCTAGGCCGCGGCCACGTATGCCTGGATATCAACGCCACGCTCAACGCGCCGGATTTCGCCCTGTCGCTACCGCCCGAAGGCGACGACCTCACCGACCCGCCGCCGCTGCCCAGCGACGTGCTGGCCACGCTCACGCTCAGCGAATGGCAAGCCGCCCTGCACCACCCGCTGCTCACCAGCGAAGGCCCCGGCAACACGCCGCTGGTAGTAGTAACCACTCACTCAGCCAGCGGCACCCCCAGCACACGGCTCTACCTGCGCCGCTACTGGCAGTACGAACAAAGCCTGCACCAACACATCGCCGCCCGCCTGGAAACGACGAATGACGCCAGCGACTCGGGCTTACTCCCCCAAGCGCTCAACATCCTCTTTAAACAAAGCAACGGCCTAGACTGGCAAAAAACCGCCTGCGCCCTGGCCGCCCGCAGCCGTTTCGGCATCATTACCGGCGGCCCCGGCACCGGTAAAACCACCACCGTGGTACGCCTGCTCGCCCTGCTGCAAACCCTGCAACTGGCCCAGCACCCCAGCCAGCCGCTGCGCATCCGCCTAGCCGCCCCCACCGGCAAAGCCGCCGCCCGCTTGAACGAATCCATCGCCGGACAGGTGAATGCGTTACCGCTCGCTGAATTGGCAACGCTACTCAGTGAACACTCACCTGCGCCGGCAACCAGCGAGATCGCGATTCCTACGGAAGTGACCACCCTCCACCGCCTACTCGGCGCACGCCCCGACACTCGCCACTTCCGCCACAGCGCCGCCAACCCGCTGGCGCTGGACGTGCTGGTGATCGACGAAGCCTCGATGGTGGATATTGAAATGATGGCCGCGACCCTCAGCGCCCTACCCGCCCACGCCCAGTGCATTCTGCTGGGGGATAAAGACCAGCTCGCCTCGGTAGAGGCAGGCTCGGTACTCGGCGACCTATGCCGCCGCGCCGACGCCGCCCACTACACCCCGGCCACCGCCGAATGGCTGGCCCAAGCCACCGGCCAGCCGCTGCCAGCCGAGTTCATCGACCCCGCAGGCCAACCGCTCGACCAAGCCATTACCATGCTGCGGGTTAGCCACCGCTTCAATGAACACAGCGGCATCGGCCAGCTCGCCAAAGCCATTAACCAGCCGGGCCATGCGCAAAGCGAACGGGAAAAACAGCAGGCGGTCACAGCCGTGCTGCGCCACGGCTACCCGGATATTCACCACCTAGTGATGAGTGACGACGCCGCGCTAGATAAGCTGGTGATTCACGGCAGCCCCAGCGGTTTTGCAGGCAACGGCGAAGGCCGCACCGACCACCAAAGCCAGCCCATCGCCCCGCCCACCGGCTACCGCCACTATTTAAACGTGCTGCACGCACAGCGCCCACGGGGGGAGTCGTTCGAGGAGAACACAACTGCCTACAACGCCTGGGCCAGTGAGGTGCTCAGCGCCTACAGCCACTTCCAACTGCTGTGCGCGCTGCGCAAAGGCCCCTGGGGGGTAGAAGGGTTAAACCAGCGCATCGCCAGCACATTGCGCCGCGAAAAGCTGCTGTACGGCAGCGACGTCACGCTGGAGAAAGGCTGGTATGAGGGCCGCCCGGTACTGGTCACCCAAAACGACTACGGCCTGAAACTAATGAACGGCGATATCGGTATTACCCTGGCCGTGCCCGACCCGCGCAACCCTCAGCAAATGCTATTAAGAGTCGCCTTCCCCAGCAGCGACAAGGAAAAGCCTATCCGCTGGGTGCTGCCCTCCCGCCTGCACGCGGTAGAAACCGTGTTTGCGATGACGGTTCACAAATCCCAAGGCTCGGAGTTTTTGCACACCGCCCTACTGCTGCCGCCCACACTAAACCCCATTCTGACCCGCGAGCTGGTGTACACCGGCATCACCCGCGCCCGCGAATGGCTTACGGTGGCGGAAGCCAAACGCGGGGTGTTGAATGAGGCGGTGACTCGAGAGGTTATGAGAGTTAGTGGAGTGAAGAGGTAAATACCGCTTAATAAAAACACTACCTAGAAAGCAAGACAAAAATAAAGAAAGAAATCCAAGAACAAGCTATCAAAACACCTGATAGAGTAGAGCGAATATACTCTGCATTTGTACCATTTGGGATTTTTCTTACAATCTTTGCTAGCAAAGACCAACTAGGCTGAGGAGTCATTTTAAGAATTATGCCTTCAGCTATAGTCATTGCTACCGCTGCGGCTAGAACACTTAAAAAAACAGCTAACCATAAGAAAAAATCATGCTCTGAATTTTAAAAATAAACACTTGAAATAGTTAGCATCCCACCTACTGTAAGCATTAAAAATTTTACCACAAACTTCAAGTAATCAATTTTCATTTTCTTACTTTCAATTGTTTCATATTGCATAAAACCACCTCATAAAAAATACTGTTCTTTAAAACTAAAATCACTATAAATAAAATCATACAACAAAAATATTAAAATTAAATAAACCATCGATTTTTTTAAAGATCATTCCCCATCTACCATAAACGTCCAGACCGATTATCACACGCGACCTGGTCGACATCACCCGCGCCCGCGAATGGCTCATGCTGATCGAAACCAAATACGAGATTTTGAAGAATGCGGTGATGAGGGAGGTTATGAGGGTTAGTGGGATAGGGCAACTTTTCTAAGGAAGGTCTGAATAATTGCCGATATTCATCAACGCTCACTTGAGCCGACAAAAAATCGAAAACTCAGACACTCTTCTCCTGTTCTTTGTGTATTTTTGCCCCTTTCCCGCTCATTGAGCGGAAAACGGGCGCAATCGCCCTATTCCCATAGGTATTTCTCACTGATCAGCAGGTTGCTGAACGCCGCCAGCCAGTGCAGGCGCTGAGTGTTTTTGGCCAGTCCACGATAGCGAGCCTTGCCATAACCAAAAACGTGTTTGATGTACCGAAAGGGGTGCTCCACCTTGGCACGGATACTGGCTTTGATTTTTTCGACTTTCTGTCGCCTGGCATCTAGCTTCTGGCGGGTGCCAGGCCGTTTGGCAATATACCAAGAGACATCGTTGCGGTGCTTGTGCTCGTCTCGCTTTTGAATACCCAGGTAACCGGCATCACCGAAGACACGTTGCTCTTCACCGTGAAGGAGCTTATCGGCAAGCACAATGTCATGGACATTGGCAGCCGTGGTCTCGATGCTGTGAATTAGCCCAAGCTTATCGTCGACACCGATGTGCATTTTCATGCCAAAGTGCCAAGAGCTACCTTTTTTAGTCTGGTGCATTTCCGAATCCCGCTCGCCTTTTTTGTTTTTGGTGGAACTAGGCGCAGAGATGATCGTGGCATCGACAATGCTCCCTTCGCGCAGCATCAGGCCATTTTTCGCCAGGTACTTGTTCACCTCCTGGAATAACACCTTGCCAAGGCCGTGGCGTTCCAGAAAATGGCGAAATTTGAGAATCGTGGTTTCGTCCGGCAATCGGTCCAGTTTCAAACCGGCAAATTGGCGCATGGACTCGATCTCGTAGAGGGCGTCTTCCATGGCTGGATCGCTCAGGTTGTAAAACAACTGCATGCAATGGACTCGGAGCATGGCAGACAACGGATAAGGAGGCCGCCCGCTCTCGCCCTTAGGGTAATAACGGGCTACCTTCTTCTCCAGCTGCGTCCAGGGGATCAGCTTGTCCATCCGCTCCAGAAAGAGTTCGCGGCGGGTCTTTCGCTTCTTGTTCTGGTACTCGGCTTCGGAGAAGGTGATTTGATCCATGGCCGCACTGAATCCTATGCAGTTGACGATAGCCGTATTATCGCTGATGGCAGTGACTTTTTCAGAGCTTCCCTAACAAAGAAAACAGCTGAAGAGAAGATATCGATGGTTTAACTATGTTCTACTATTACTTATAAACTTAAAAAATTACACTAACACAGTGCATATTAATAAATATTAAATATTGAAAAAATAAAACAAACATTTATAATCTCGAACACCCAGATACAAACATATTATATTTATTTAAAAAAAATCAATCATCAACCAACGGATTAGATTAAGTTTCTTCAAAAAGATTGTATGTCAAAGAGCGTTCTTTTATTTTATAAAGCAATTCAATCTGTTCAAGAAAAACATTCTGACCACCATAGCTTGGATGCCTTACTTTTACGTATTCACACTTATCGCTATATCGGCGAGCAGTTTTCTCAGCATCATTACCAATAGCAATAAGTCTTTTAGGTTTTAAAATTCCAATTAGATCATCAAGCAATTCCTCGCCCACTTTCCTTTCTGCAGCATTATGAGGTCTGTTACTAAAAGGCTTACCAGACTCAAATGGGTGAAACGGGAAAACGTTCCATAAAAAAACTGGCGCTGAAATATGGGCCAGTGCACTCCAAATTACAGCCGCTGTTCTCTCTGGAACAGCATTGCCTTTATTGATTTTTTCACATGCAATACCCCAGCGATTAGCATGATGTATCAAATGAATATCATCAGTTAAGGCTAATCCTGTACGTCGTCCCCCACGATATCCCAAATCCCGACCTATCCATATCGAATCAATTTCAACTTCACTTGCTGCGCAAAGCATTTTTTTCAATAGAACACGGCGCTTCTTAGGCGCATCAGCATAATCATAAACTTCACAACGATCAGAATAAGGATTAAAAACATTTTCAAAATGAAAATCACTTATTTTCTGAATGAATTTATCAGCCCTCATTCTCTTCTCCAATAGCTCTATACTTTAATGTTCTTTTTTCTCTATCGCCGATAACAATTCCACCATTATTATCTTTGACCTTCCTAAAGACTGAATATCCCTGAAGAATAGCATCTTCCCATAATTTAAGAGGGCATTCTTCCACCTCATAACCTTGAATAAATTTCTGAATTGTTTTTAAGACGTCAAAAGATACTCCATCATGACCATCAAAATAATTAAGACCTTTAGAATAAGAATAAATCCACGCAGTCAGCCCCTCCTCTACAACGATTGCTCTCCCACTATCTTGAGCTTCGTCGTAGAAAGGATCACTTTTCCGCTTATGCTTTATTAATGCCCTGAATGTTGGAGACCAGTGTAAAATTGCAGCATAAGCAAAATGAAACACATCGTGAAATCTATATCCGTCTGGGTTTTTAATATTATCAGTTAAAGGGGAACCAATAAAAACACCATTCCACCTCATATATGATTGTCCGCTTTTTCGCTCAGAAATATAAATTTCAAAATATCGAGGAAGCTGTTCTTCTTCTGGAAAAAACACATCAAAATCTGGTAAGTTTTCTATTACTGGTTTTGAAAATCTGCCGAATGTTTTTTTGACGTTTCCTTTTATAACCTTTGCAAATGAAAGCTTTGTTGTCTGTAACGCTTGAACATAGACACGTGCAAATGCAACTAATGTCTTTCTTCCATCATCCGAATTCACATCGACTTTTAAAAGCTGCGCAGCAATGTATCCTAGTTCCAACAAAGAGGCATCGAGACTCTCTGCATTCTCAGCAAATATAAGTTGAGAAATGGGTGCATGCTCTTGATCATTTGCCGATATTAATTTACTTAAACTTCTAATAGTTGCTTCGTCAAATACCTCTGATATATTTAAAGACACACGACGACATAAGGCTGTAAAATACCATAGCGCATCACCGAACTCTTCTTCAACAGCCTCTTTATAACCAATGTAAGCCTGCTTTTCTCTATGGTATTTCTTTGACGCTGACATAATGCTACCAACTTCACCATAAAGTCCTAGAAGGATCGGCGTTATAACATCTTCTTCAAACCGGTCGGTTTCTTTTATTAAACGCTCATATTCGCACAGAGGAATAGAACCGCTCATGATTTCAAAATCTTTTGGGCTTAACCTTTCCATAAAACAATATCTCCTTTGACTTAATCATATACAATTAGTTTTTTATATTTTTCAAGCCTTTTAATACTATATGTACGCACTCATCTATAAAAGGAGAGGTCATCAACTTCTTGTATTCATTTTCATCCAACCCACACAATGATGCCAAACTAGATAATTGCGTATTCTGTAAAACTTTTAAAATTTCATAATATTTGGCATCAAAACCTTGTTCGCTGGCTATTTTTTGTAATTCATCATAACCTGCGTTATGAGCAACCTGCCATTTTAAGGTTAATGAATCGGGGGTTTTTTTATCAATAATAGCTTCACAAACATCCTTAACAATTCCACCGAATGCGCCCAATAAAAAAATGGGTTTGTTTTCTTCTAAAGCAATGATTATTTCTTCTAACACTCCCGGCATCTTGCCTTTATAGCCAGAAACTCTACCACCAGCACAGATCCTTGCAGTGGAATTAAGAATAGAAGACCTTCGCATCTCAGTTAGACACCTAGACCATATGTATAGATTCTGAGGCGTATCTGGAGGTAGAAAAGTATTCTCGCTTACCTCTCCGGCCAAATCACTAGGTATTGGATGCTCTTTAGTACTCATTACATCATTATATCTTGCTCTCCAAGCTACAACTTCTGTATTAGAAATATACAAAGGCCAAGCCAAGTGGTTTTCTACATGAATAGAGGGTTCTGTAAGTCTCTCATTTAATATCCGTGCCTCATCTAATATAAACTCTGTAAACCCACCCGGCCTCAAATCCCCACCATAAATAAGAATCGCCGATCGAGCTAATAAGTGCCTTGCAATGTCTTGCGAGAGATTTACTAAACAATCTTGATGAATGTTTTCACTAGAAGAATAAGATGTAGTAAAATCTGAAATTGATAGACCAACTCTTTTTTGATAAAAACAATTTTGATCTTCCTTATTCCAAAGAGGAGTAAATGCTTCTATCCCTATAAACTCATGCCAATCAGCTTCTTCAGAATAAATAGGAGGCTCAGGATAACAAATCATCTTCTTATTTTCTTTTTTTAATTTTATGACCTGCCTAATTTCTGGCGGTCTTGCCACTAGAGCACAGTCACTGTTAATCCATCTTGCACGTTTATAAGATTCTAGGCATTTCATCGAATATTCAAAACGAATTGCCTCTATGATAGTAGCAGCAAGTATTCTTAAAATATCTTTATCGGTAATGTCACCAGAAGATGCTAAATGAACACATGGTACATTTGATGCTGCTGGAAAAATACGGTCTTCATAATCCTCAAGGCAGTTGACTACTATCACTGGGCGATTATACTCTTTAGCCAACAATATCTCACGTTGACACCAGTACCTAGAAGAATAAGCATCACTTTCGAGCGCAACTAATGTTGACTTTTTTATATGTTCAATAATCTCATTATCAAATCCATAGCCAGGAGATATTTCATTAGCATCGAAAAATCTATTCATATTTGTATTATCGATAAACTGTTTGATTCTCTCAGAATAAATACGTCCTGTATCGCCAGCTTTTGCATGACTTAAAAATATAGAGATAGATGAACTTTTACCCTCCTTATTTGGGTTAAGCGTACACAGTCCAAAACGATAAATTTCGTGAGATAAAAAAACCGTAGCATAAAGGCCTATATCAACTTGAGCCCATTCATACATACGAATACAGTTTAGACCAAATAGCGCGCCATTATGAGCTAACCCATTTCTGTCTACAGCCACAGGAATAATATGAAAAGAATCACCTGCTGGAATTGATTCAATATACTTTTTCCATTTTTCATTACCCAATGTATTTACACTTGTAAAAACAAAAATAATGTTCTTTAAAGCTAATTTTTTTGGTTTATTCTTAGGTGGAATCACAGGGCTTGATGAATTAAAAAAAAATAAAGGAATGTTTAAGCCACGGGAAAAGGGTCTATTTTTGTCACGTGCCAAACTAACTCTAAGAACTTCTATTATCGGCAATACATATTCTTGATCTGAAAGATTCCAAACAAAACTTACAGCCAAAGGTGACATATACGATTCTTTCATTTACCTACCTTCCAATTAGTATATTTTACCCAATTTCTGATTAACCCTTTTTTGGGAATCAATAAACTGACAAGGATCTGATACCACACTATTCAAATCATTAAAATAATGCTCATAGACTCTCTCTATCAACTTTCTTCCTTCATTGGATTGTGAAATTTCTGTCTTTTTAAAACCAACTCCAGATTTATAATTGATAGAAGCCAAGTTTACTGGTATGGCTTGTGAACCAAAATAGAAAAAAAAATTTGAAATTAAAACCTTATCAGAAGTACCCGTATCTCTTTCTAAATTCTCTATATTGAGGCTCCCATCTGGATTACTATGATGGGAATCTTCTTGAACCCACTTACCTTCAATATCTTGATGGTAAATATTATCACCAAGCATCATTACATTACTGCCATTGCGACAAGGCTTTTTTAATAAAAAACGTTCATCTTCCCAGTACTCCTGAAAACTAATTTTTTCAGTAACCTTCATCAGAAGAATACATTTTTTGTGAACAGAGCCTAGCCTTTTGCCAGCCACTCCTAAAATCCAATCGCCAACACATGCTGACCTCCTGATGCCTGGCTTACATGTGGCAAGTGTACATATACCATGGAAAGGGTTAGGTGCAAAACCAAAGTCTCTTGCTATGACATATGTAAACAGACGGGAATTTGGTTCTATTAACATACTATGTGCCGTCCATCAGTTTTAGGAGATGGTGTACCATCTGGGTTCTGAAATTGACTTTCACCCTCAAGAGCACTTATCACTGTAGCTGATCTCCAGCCTACGATTGAGGTTGCATATTTCTTAAGGTTCTCAGGTAGCTCGACTTTATTTTTCAAGCCACTCTCATAAACTCCAATTATAGGTTTACCGAGCTTATGTGCTGCTTGTATTTCCCAGTTCACCCATTTTCTTTGATGTGTTTCTTTGCCAATAATGACTATAACTTGGCTCGCCCACCGCATCTTCATTCTCAAAAGTCTTTCAATTGTTCTATTACTAATCTTATCTTTATCAATACGCTCTTGATTTTCTGGTTTTACACGAATTGAGCTATTCCTTATTTTATATTCTTTTCCAGATAGCATTTTAGTTAAACCATCGACGCTTGAATCATCTTTGTGATGGTGGCTCACAAATACATTCTTAATTTTTTTAGTCACGCCAGCCCCCTTCTAACCGAATGCTCATATTAATCTTAAAAAGTTATAACTTACACTTTACATATCTTTCCATTCTATATGTTCATTTTTACTTGAAACCCAATGGTCATATGTTGCATAAGTTGAATTATTTTTAAATATAAATAAAACATCTCGTCCTGATTTGCTTTTTTGTTTAACACTATACGGATATAGCCCAAGATATTCTTGTCCTTTAAAATCATTATCATACGATTTTTTTACAACAGGAGTTATAGCAACTTTCCCCTTAAAACCGTCAAAAAAACCACACTCCCAAGGCATCCATTTTGAATGGAAAGAATTTTCAGTAGTAATATAAAATAAAGAATCACACGATTTCATTCTGTTTTTTAGTGCTTCTGCTGTATTTCTATTTACTCTTTCTCGATCTAAAAAGGGGTCTTCTATCCAATCCACATAAACAGAATATTGCAAATCTTCCAAAATTCCTTTAATACCTAAAATAATGTCAGCATCATTTAGGCTATGAGATAAAAAAATATTATAATTTTTATTTTCATCAAATGACTCTAGAGATTCCGTTAAAATCTCACTTTCACTTTTAAAAAAATATTTTGATTTTTCTTCTTGAGCTCTTTTTTTAACATTTGCTTCTTCGAATAACATAACCACCCCCTAAAAATTAAAAAAACCTCTCGTAAAAACCATACACTTTCTTTAAAATTTTCTTCTCATATAACCGAGCAGAAATATGACCAAAAGAGTGGACGCACTAAAGTAAAACGCTCCATGCATATACTATTTAATGAATGAAAAATATGCTTATATCGCGCCAATAAAAAATTAATGCCGTTTTGTTTAGACGCACTAGCGGATTTTCAGTGGCATTTTTAAGTAACATCCGTTGTCAATAATTTGCAAGATTTTACGATGGGACTGAAGCCCGATGCGAGAGCCATTCCCATTTTAGTTGTTTGTTATGGCGATTTTTTGCCCTAACTATTTCAGACTAGCAGCTAATTTCGCTGAAGCCCATGTTTGATTCATTAAACTTTAGGCTACGGCTATGGCCTAAGTCATGCTCATACCTCATTACCGCCCTACTCCTTCCTAAGCTACTCCAGAACAGTACGGCTAGGATCTGTAATATTTTGAGTATCATGCATTGCAGGAAGGCATCACGAAAACGCCTCGCAGTAGCGAGGCGATGAAGGCAATGAGTTTATTGGGCGGTTATGCTAAGCGAATGCAGTTTCCTGAAAGCTATCGCGTGCAGTCACACCAGTATGCCATGCCTGAAGCCGCGGATACTCTTCTTTCCAATTCACCTCTGGCAGCCTGAATGCCAAATAATCCAGCGCGACCGCAATAGCGATTTCACCCAGGTTAATAGAGGCCTGCTGTTTGTCGCCAAGCTCGCTGTTCAGTTGATTCAACAGCCGCTGAATGGCTCGCGAGCGCCGCTGGCCCAGCTCGCTATTGTCAATCTCGTTGCCGTAATGCTTTCTGGCAATCACGGTGGTGAACGCGGCGTCCATCAGGTTTTGGCCCAGCCCCGCTAGGTGTAGCACATTCCCCAAACTGGCTGCTGGCAGCATGGGCGGGTTGGGGCTTACGCTATCCAGGTACACGGCAATCAGCATGGATTCACTAAGCGTGGTGCCCTCCTCCGTTACCAGTGCGGGAATGCGCCCGGCGGGGTTGGCCTTTAACAGCTCGGCATCGTCTGCCCAGGGGTCGCACCACTTCAGCGTCACGGCATCCATCAAGCCTTTTTCTAGTAATACGATGCGCACTAGGCGTGCATAGGGCGAGGTTGCGTTTAGGTAGAGTTCCATTATTGCCTCCCGTGGTGTGTAGAGTGCTGGGTAGCGTGCTTTGTGATTTGTTGGGCAGAACGTTGCGTGTGGCGATGCTGTACGCCCCGGCTAAGCAGCACCAGCAAAAAGCCCGCGACGAGGATAAGGCCGCTGATGGCAAATAGTGGTGTGTAGCTGCCCCAGCTGCCATAAAGCGCCGACATGGCATAGCCTGCCACTGCCTGGGCGGCTGCAAAAGCGGCGGTGGCTTGCCCCCAGAGCTTCTTGTGGGCGGTTGGCCCTACCAGCTCTGCAAGGCGGCCAGAGGTAAGGGCGACAATGCCGGGGATCATCGCTCCCACCATGAACGAGGAAACTGACTGGCTTAGCAGTGCGAGCGAGAAGACCGGCAGCAAGACGGCGGCGGCCTTCGCCGCAAAGGCGATCATCAAGCCACCCTGCCAACCTACTCGATGCGCCAGCGTGCCTACCATGAACGGCCCACACAGGGCGCCTAACCCGAAGATTCCCCACTGCAGTGAAGCCGCTTGATTGCCTAGGGCGTTTTCCCTGGCGAGATAGTCCACCCAGAACACGGTATGGGGCACAAAGCCAATCGCATCTAGGGCATAAGCGCCCACCACCAACATCACGATTATCTTTACCCCCGCATACCCTGAAGGGCTATTCCCCTTTGGGTTAGCAGTGATCGGTGAGGCCAAGTGTGCTACACCCCAGTCGCACAAAAGGCCAGCGGCAACACACAGCAGCCCAAGCGTGCCCCAGGTGACGGAGAGGCTTAACGCTAGGAGTAGCGGTACGATAAAGGCCGAAAGCAGTGCCCCAAAGCCAATGCCGGTAAACACCATGGCACCGACACGCGTTCGCCTTTCAGGTGGCGTGGCTGCTAGCGCCAGCGAGGGGCCAACGACCATTAAGATGGCCCCGGCAACCCCCGAGACCAGCCGCCAGAAGAAGAACCATAGAAAACCACCCGCCCCGGCGCAGAGCACAAAGCTGAGCGCGATACCCGCGAAGCTTGCGGCCATCACCATGCGAGGAGAAAAGCGCTCACTCAGCGAGTGGGCGGCGAGTGCGCCGATAAAATATCCCAGCAGGTTGGCGGCCCCCAGGTAAGCGCCTTGGCTCGCGGTGAACCAACCCTCTTGAATGATCGCAGGCAATAGCGGCGTATAGGCGAAGCGTGCGATGCCAATCGCCGCCAGGGTAGCCATTATGCCTGTCATCAGCGCGGGCAGATCGTGGGTAGTGAGTGTTCGCTTCATCACGCCAATTCCTTTTTGTGCCACCCTTTGGTGGGGTCGTCAGCACGTTGGTACATCGCCAGACTACGCGCGAGGAATTATTTCTAGAAACGATTAGTTTTGATAGCTACTATCTTGTTTATAGATAACCTGACAGGGAGACGGCGCGTGCAACTTAAATCGCTGCGACTGCTCGTGGCCGTGGCCGACACCGGCAGCTTTGGTGCGGCGGCCAAGCAGCTGCACACGGTGCAATCCAATGTGACCACCCACATTAAAAAGCTCGAGGAGGAGTTAGGCGTACAGCTGATTCACCGTGCGGGGCGGGTTCGCCCTACCAGTGCCGGGTTGGCGCTGGTGGAGTACGCCGAGCGCATGCTGTCGGCCCACGATGAAGCGGTGTCGCTGTTCAAAGGCCAGGAGAAGGCGTGTGGGCGGCTGCGCATCGGCGCCATGGAGACCACGACGGCGTTGCGCCTTCCGCCGATACTAGCGGCGTACCACGCAGCGCAGCCTGACGTTGATATCCAGATCAAGACCGGGCCTACGGCTGAGTTGGTCGAGTTGTTGCTTAACGGGCAGGTGGACTGTGTTTTCGTGGCCGGTCGGCTCGAGCATGGCCGCTACCACTCGCTCAAAGCGTTTAGCGAGCAGCTTGTATTAGTCGGCTCTGCGCCGATGACGAAGATGCCCTCTTCACAAGCGCTGCTGACATCTGCCTTCTTGGCGTTTCGCCAGGGATGCAGCTACCGCCAGCGTATCGAGCTGCTGCTGGCCTCCCAGGGTGTCAATGCAGGTCGGATCTTCGAGTTTGGTTCACTGGACGCAATGCTTGGCTGCGTTGCTGCCGGAATGGGTTACACGGTGCTCCCCCGTGGCACGGTTGAAGCCCACCAGCACCGGTTCGGGATTCACACGCTGGCACTGCCCGCGTCCATCGCCAATATAGATACCTATTTTGTCGCCCCCGAACCAGAAACCTGGACACCCGCCCTGGCAAGCTTCGCTGAGACGTTGCGTGATGCGGTGGTGGAGGATGAACTTCAGTTGACTGCGTCGTGAATGGGGTAGCGACAATACGCTATAGCGTTGCTGTCCAAAACACATTCATTCAGGCAAGCCGTATTTCTTGCGAATATCCGCCACACTCGTAATGTTACCCGCTTGGCTATTTGCCATGCCCTTTTCGATGGTCTCCCGGATGTAGATCTCATGCATAAGGTCTTCCCAGGTGGCATTCACAGGAATGTTGCTCAATTAGCTTGTGCGCGTCATCTTTGCTCATCGTGGCTGACATGGTGACTACCTTTTTTAGGTACGTAGAAAATACTTTTATAGGTTACCTTGGGTTACCGTGAATGTTGCGGTTTATGCCATTTTCTGCAAATACATCGCGTGTCCTTTTAAATATTTTTGATTGCCTCCGCTATCTGCTTGAGCCTGGGCCCAGGAATCCAACTCACGGCTTAAATACTTAATACCTATAACTGCCACTATCCCAACAAATGCTACTGATGCCTACTGGCTCCTGCAGGCCTTCTTCACAAAATGGGCCGTCACCATCATGTCGCCGACGCCGTCGACCTTGCAGTCCAGTTGGTGATTCTTGCTATCCAAGAGCCGCTTGATAACCGCTTTGGTGCCCACCTTGAGTACCAATGAGCTGCCTTTGACCTTGAGGTCTTTGATCATCGTTACCTTGTCGCCTTCCGCTAACAGGGTGCCGTGGGCATCTTTTACCGTCACTGAACCGCCCCGGTTATTCCGGAGACCGGTTTGTTTGAGTCAGGCAGCTTCACCCGACTCTTCCAGTTGATGATAATACGTCCTTTCTCGTTCTGCTGGTGGAACGTTTCCGATGGGTTCCAGCAGTCGGCGGTTGTTGAACCAGTCAACCCACTCCAGCGTGGCATACTCAACGGCATCCAGTCCCCTCCATGGGCCACGATGATGGATCACCTCCGTTTTGAACAAGCCGATGATGGTTTCAGCCAGCGCATTGTCGTAGGAGTCGCCGGTGGTGCCGACTGAGGCATTGATACCCTCGTCAGCCATACGCTCGGTGTAGCGGATCGAGAGATATTGGCTTCCCCTATCACTATGGTGGATCAACCCTTGTCTGTGTTTTCGTGCCCACAGAGCTTGCTCCAGAGCGTCCAGCACCAGTGCCGTTCTCATCGACGTCGCTACACGCCAACCCACGATACAGCGTGCATAAACATCGATAACGAACGCAACGTAAACGAAGCCAGACCAGGTAGCGACATAGGTAAAATCGGCCACCCAAAGCTGATTAGGACGCATGGCCGTAAAGTCACGTTTCACTAAATCAGGTGCCCGTTTCTGGCCGGGATCACTGATGGTCGTGAAGGGGCGTTGGCCTCGCACCACGCCGCGAATTCCTAGGCGGCGCATGAGCCGTTCTACAGTGCAACGAGCAACATTAACGCCTTCACGGCGGAGTTGCCGCCAGACCTTACGGGCACCGTAGACGCAGAAGTTTTCTTCCCACACGCGCTGAATCTCAGCGGTAAGAAACGCATCCTGTCGATACCGGTCTGCCCGCCGTTCAGGATCAGCTTCAAGTGCCTTGTGGTGGTAATACGTCGATGGGGCGATTGGCAGTTGACTACAAATCGACTCGACCCCGAACTGAGCACGATGCTCGTCGATAAATGACACCATCAATTGGGTTTGCGGTCGAGCTCCGCCTGGGCGAAAAAAGCAGCCGCCTTACGGAGAATTTCATTGGCACGCTTCAATTCGGTGTTTTCACGCTCTAGCTGCTTGAGTCGTTCATGTTCAGACAAGTTAACCGAGCTGTTTTCCTGCGTGAGTTCTGTGCGTTTGCACCAGGCTCTCAAAGTCTCTGGTGTACAACCGAACTTGCTGGCAATGGAGCAGATCGCCGCCCACTTGGACGGGTATTCGTCTTGCTGTTCAAGGACTAATCGAACAGCTCGCTCCCGGACTTCTGGGGAATATCGTTTTGGTGAGTTCATAACTCCATCCTCTCAAGATATGGAGTCTCCGGTAAAGCCGGGGCGGTTCATCACGGTCTCTTCTGCCTCAGCCTCAGAAGGGTTCCATTCGTGAGCGCATTCGGGGCAGATGAACAGGCTTTGATCCTGATAGACGAATTCGGATTGGCAATGGGGGCAAGGTGGGCACGACATGAATGATGACTTCTGTGGTTTGGTTTAGGCTGCTTATGATACTGAGCCTGTATACCCTTGGCGAATGCCTTCACGCCTGCCCAAGAAAGGAGAACCAGGATGAACAAACGTGACCTGGAAGCAACCTACCGTGATTACATCACCTGCCTCAATAATCAAGACTGGACGAACCTTGACCAGTTCGTGCATGACGATGTCCACCACAACGGCAGGCGCCTAGGGCTTGATGGTTATCGCGCCATGCTGGAAGCCGATTACGAGCAGATACCGGATCTTCACTTTAACATTGAGCTTTTGGCCGTTGATTCACCCCATGTCGCGTGCAGGTTGCGATTCGATGTCACACCCAAAGGTAGCTTCCTTGGCCTTGCGGTGGATGGCAAAAACGTGACGTTTTGCGAAAACGCGTTCTACCTGTTTAGCGATGGCAAGATTAGGGAGGTCTGGTCGGTCATTGATAAAGCCGCGATTGAGGCTCAGCTTGGTTAAACGTTGTGGTTATCTCCATTAACAAACGAATAGAGCAGAATATCGGATCGGTACGCCCAGCCTTGGTGGGCCTCGTTTTGTGACGATATTGGTCTAGAGAAGCGTTATCTGAGCCGTTTGACTGGCTACCTGCGCTCCTTGGATAGTCATTAACTTATCACCTGAACGACACAGCTTTGTCACTTAGGCGGGCTACCGTTGCATTGTAAGTCACAATAAAGTGAGCTTATACATTGCAGAAGGTGATCCAATGGAGCCTATTCAATCCTCTGACTTAATGCTCCGCATCGAGAAAATGGGGGTGACATATCCTGGGAATGTCCTCGCACTCCGCCCCACCACCGTCGATTTCCACAAAGGGGAGTTTACGGTACTACTCGGCCTTTCCGGTGCGGGTAAATCGACGTTACTGCGTTCTCTCAACCACTTGGTGCGGCCCAGCACTGGCAAAGTGATCTCGGCCGAGCTAGGTGCGCTCGAAACCCGGTCTACGGTACGCCGCCATCGGTGCAAAACCGCCATGGTTTTCCAGCACCATCAGCTCATTGAACGCCATACGGCGCTCCAGAATGTGCTGACCGGTCGGCTTGCTTACCACAGCACCTGGCGCAGTTTGTTTCCGCTACCCAGGCAGGAACAGGCGCTTGCTCTGCACTGCCTGGACCGCGTAGGCATGGCCGAGAAAGCGCTTACCCGGGTCGATCAACTCTCCGGCGGGCAGCAACAGCGGGTGGGCATTGCGCGTGCCTTGGCGCAGCAGCCCGCCATGATATTGGCGGACGAGCCAGTGGCCAGCCTTGACCCGGCAACCTCTGAGCGAGTGCTAACGCTACTGCGAGATATATGCCGTGAGGATGGTATTACCGCCATTATTTCACTGCACCAGCTGGAGTATGCCCAGCGGTTTGCTGACCGCATTATCGGGTTAGCGAATGCCCAAATCGTTTTCGATGCGGCCCCCTCACAGTTACAGCAACGCCACCTGAACGAGATCTACCACGGCACGCGCGGAGCTGTGACCGACGCCGCTGAGACCACCGAACCCAACCCTCAAACCACCACTCCCTCCCCGATAAAACTGGAGATTGCCCAATGAAACCGCTATTCAGCTTTTTCTTTGCCATCTGTCTTATGTTTGGAATCGCCATGCCGGCCTTGGCGGCGGACCCTGATCCAAATCCGGATCTATTAAAAGTCGCGCTACTCCCCGATGAAAACGCTTCTGAACTGATCAAACGCAACCAGCCATTGAAAGAGTATCTTGAAAGTACCCTTGGGAAAGAAATTGAGTTAATCGTCACCACGGATTACTCCTCCATGATCGAAGCCATGCGCTTTGGTCGCATCGACCTCGCCTACTTCGGCCCGCTCTCCTATGTGATGGCAAGAAGCAAAAGTGAGATCGAACCCTTTGCCGCCATGATTGTGGATGGCAAGCCCACCTATCGCTCCATCATTATTGCCAATGTCGATTCCGGCGTTGAGTCCTATGCGGATATCGAAGGCATGAAAATGGCCTATGGCGACCGTGCCTCTACGTCAAGCCACCTGATTCCCAAAACCGTGCTGCTTGAATCGGCGGGGCTGGAAGCAGGCGAGGACTATGAAGCCCATTTCGTTGGCTCCCATGATGCCGTGGCGGTGAACGTGGCCAATGGTAATGCGGATGCAGGCGGGCTATCGGAAGTGATCTTTGAGCACGTAATGGACCGCGGCCTGATAGACCGCAACCAGGTTAGGGTGTTGGGTCACAGCGGGGAGTACCCTCAGTACCCTTGGGCGATGCGTTCCAACCTGGACCCTGAACTCAAGCAGCAGATCCAGGATGCCTTCATCAGCATCGATGATGAAGAGATTCTGGACAACCTAAAAGCCGAAGGTTTCGCCGTTATCACGGACGCCGATTACGATGTGATTCGGGAAATGGGTAGTCTGCTCAACCTCGACTTCGGCAAGATGTAAGGGGGCATGATGAATCCGTCCAAAACAGTGCCGCCACCCCTTTCATCGCTTTCTCCTGACGCCGTGTTGGACGAACACGCCCGCGGCTGGCGGAGCAAGCTCTTCCAAGCGGGCTTGGTGCTGGCAGTGGTTCTTCTGGCGAGTTGGTATGTAGATCTGCTGGATTTTCGCACCCTGGCCAACGGGGTGCCTGCCATCGCTACCCTAATGGGAGAATCCCTACCGCCCGACTTTACCAACGCCATGGATTGGATAGCGCCGCTGGTCGATACCCTTGCCATGAGCATTGCCGGCACGGCGATAGCGGTCACTGCTTCCGTACCCCTGGCGTTCCTGGCCGCTCGCAATACCTCGCCCCACCCCGTGGTATTCCACGTAACCCGCACGCTGCTGAACGCTCTTCGCTCGGTGCCCGAGCTGATTATGGGCATTATTTTCGTTGCTGCCGTGGGGTTTGGCGCCTTACCGGGCGTGCTCGCGCTCGGCCTTCATTCTATCGGCATGGTGGGTAAATTCTTTGCCGAAGCGATCGAGCATGTCGACCCAGCCCCGGTAGAGGCCGCCAATGCCGCTGGCGCGACGCGATTACAGGTTCATTGGCACGCGGTGCTCCCGCAGGTGCTTCCGCAGTTTGCTGATGTCTCTATCTACCGCTGGGAATACAATTTCCGCGCCTCTACGGTGATGGGCATGGTGGGGGCTGGCGGGATCGGCTTCGAGCTAATGGGCTCTTTACGCGTCATGCAGTACCAGGAAGTCAGCGCCATCCTGATTGTCATACTCGTTATGGTGACGATGGTGGATAGCCTTAGCGGCCATCTTCGTAAGAAATTCAAGTAAGGAAATCAAATGAAACCAAGGGTTTTCATTACCCACCGGGTACACAACAGTGTGTTGGAAAGGCTGGAACAACACTGTGAAGTGATCACCAACCAGTCAGCCACTACCTTGACCGCCGCCGAGGTAAAGGCCCGCGCGGCAACCGCAGACGCCATGATGGTGTTTATGCCGGACCAGGTCAGCGAGGAATTTCTAGCGGGCTGTCCCAAGCTGAAAGTTATTGGTGCCGCCCTGAAGGGATACGATAATTTTGATGTGGAGGCCTGTACGCGTCATGGCGTTTGGCTGACCTTCGTGCCGGATCTGCTGACGGTGCCAACGGCTGAGCTAACCATCGGGCTAACCATTAGCCTAATCCGCCATGTCCGAGCGGCCGATGAGTACGTTCGTTCCGGCCAGTTCAAGGGATGGCAGCCCACGTTTTATGGGCTGGGGGTTGCCGGCGCGACCGTGGGTATCGTCGGCATGGGTCCCATCGGCCAGGCAGTGGCAACACGGCTCCAGGGGTGGGGCGCGAGCTTGCTGTATTCTCAGCCAGACGCCTTGCCCGCTGCTGAGGAGGCCGCGCTAGGCGTGGCGCGCAAGTCGCTTGAAGAGCTGCTCGGGCAAGCCGACATTGTCATTTTGGCCCTGCCGCTCAATAAACAAACCCTGCATACCATGAACACTGCGCGCTTGGCCCTGATGCAACCAGGCGCTTTTTTGATCAACCCATGCCGGGGTTCTGTAGTGCAGGAAGCTGCCGTTTTGGAAGCATTGGAGTCAGGGCAGTTAGGCGGCTACGCAGCGGATGTTTTTGAAATGGAAGATTGGGCTCGAGAGGATCGCCCGCAAGAGATTTGCCCCACCTTGCGAGCACATCCCAACACGCTATTTACGGCACACATTGGCTCTGCCGTCCAGGATGTGCGGCTGATGATTGAACAGCGTGCTGCCGACAACATTCTTCAAGCGTTACAAGGAGAATGCCCTCAGGATGCGGCTAATTCGCCCACTATCACTGAGACAACTCCATGCTGAACTTGGTCTGGCTGAAAAGTTTTACCACACTGGTTCAGCACCGACGTTTTCAGGCCGCCGCCCAAGCTCTCGGTATCGCACAACCCACGCTTTCACAGCACATTCAAAAGCTCGAAGAACAGCTAGGTGCCCTGTTGATACGCCGCAGTAAAACGGGTTGCGAGCCCACCAAAGCAGCCCTGGCGCTTATGCCGCTTGCGCTTAGTATGTTGCAACTGGACGAGCGTGCTCGAGAAGTCGTTAGCGGTACGCGTTTACGCGTAGGGGCAAGTTCCAACATCGGTATTTACATGCTCCAGCCCTACGTGAGCACGTTCAAGAACATTCCGGCGGTACCTGAGCTGGATCTTGTGATTGATAACAATCCTAACATTGCTAGACAACTGACTAGCGGCGAGCTGGATATAGCGGTGATGGAGTGGTGGCACCCGAAATCTGGCTTCCAGGCAATGGATTGGCGACAGGAGCCCGTGGTGTTAATTACTTCACCCGATCACCCCTGTGCGGAATGGCATGAAATAGACCGGAAAACCCTCGCAGGAATGAGCCTGCTGGGCGGTGAACCCGGAACAGGTACGGGCCGGTTGCTGGCGAGTTTCTTCGGCGAAAGAGGGCCGTTCCCGAAGGTTTCAATGCAACTGGGCAGTACCGAAGCGGTTAAACAGGCTGTCAAAGCAGGCCTGGGCGTATCACTGGTGCTGGCGGCTTGCGTCGAAGCGGAGATCCGAGCGGGCACTTTGTGTGCTATCCCGGTCAGTGATGCCGGGCTGGCCAAGAACCTGAGCGTCATCTGCCCGGAGACGCTTGCACGGCAACCACCAGTCTCCACTTTCGTTAGTCATATCTGTCAGTGAGAAGGGAGGGACTAGTGATGACTGCGGTGCACGCGGGATGCTAGAAGAATACACTTTTAGAGTGTGTCGCCTTTAAACGGCCCCCGCGTGCCCTTTCCAACCCGCTTTCGAACCAACGCCGCCGTGCGCTTAAGGTGCGTGTTGTTGGCTCACTGTCTTAGATGCTCGCTCAACGCGACGAGATCTTCAGCCACAAAATCCCACGCTTCTTCAGCTTCTAAATCTTTGCTCTGGTGGGGCCCATACTCGGTGCGCCGGGGGATAAACGCCGTTTTCATGCCCACTGCGCGGGCAGCACGCAGGTCAGCATTATGCGCGGCGCACAGCATTACCTCTTCCGGCGGCAGGCGTAGCAAGCGGCAAGCCCCTAAATAAACCTCTGGGTCAGGCTTGTAGTGCTCGAATAACTCGGCGCAAAAAATCATATCCCACGGTAGCTTGGCGTGACGGGCAACATCGACCATTAATGAGACATTACCGTTGGTTAGCGTGGCGATGATGCCGTGCTCTTTCAAGCGCTGTAGGCCTAGCGGTACATCCGGCCAGGGGTCTAATTGGTGCCAAAAGTGATTGACGCGATCAATGGTCGCTTCGTCTAGCGCTATGCCTTGTTGATCGAATAGTTTGACCAAGCTTTCTCGATGCAGCTCATCGAGTACCGTCCAGGGGATTTCCCCTCTGCGCACCCTGTCCATGGAAGGCGCATAAAGCTGCCGCCATTGGTCAGCCAGTTCTTCACTGAGTAGATCGATCCCCAGTTCTTTCTCAAGTCCCCTGAACTGATGAATCAAGCTGGATCGCCAATCAACAATAGTGCCAAATACGTCAAACACGATGGCTTTCATTCGTATCTCCTTGTTGGATGGTTATTGCTGACGGCGTCGTGAGGTGGCAAGAAGCATCCTGGGCTGGTTTAGGCTTTTTTCACAAAGTGGGCGGTCACCATCATGTCGCCGACGCCATCTACCTTACAGTCTAGTTGGTGATCCTTGCTGTCCATTAATCTCTTGATCACGGCTTTGGTGCCCACCTTGAGTACCAGTGAGCTGCCTTTGACCTTGAGGTCTTTGATCATCGTGACCTTGTCGCCTTCCGCTAACAGCGTGCCGTGGGCATCTTTTACCGTGACGGTGTCTTCCGCCTGAACCTCAGCAGGGTTCCATTCGTGGGCGCATTCGGGGCAGATGAATAGGCTTTGATCTTGATAGACGAATTCGGATTGGCAATGGGGGCACGGTGGGCATGACATAAACGATAACTTCTTTGGCTTGGTTTAGACTGCGTATGATACTGAGCCTGCTTACCCTTGGCGAATGCCCGCACGCCAACCAGTCTAGGGCTTGAGGGTTATCGCGCTATGCTTGAAGCCAATTATGAGCAGATACCGGACCTTCACTTCAATATTGAGCTTTTGGCGATTGATTCACCCCATGTCGCGTGCAGGCTGCGATTGAGGCTCAGCTCAGTTAAACGTTGTGGTTATCCCCGTTAACAAACGAATAAAGCAAAATATCAGATCGGTAGGCCCAGCCTTGGCTTGCCCAAAACCGCTGGGCGGCTTCGTTCTCAGGAAGAATCATCAGGTGTGATTTTAAAATACCTTCGTTCTTCAATGCTTCCAGGCAGAGGCTAACCAGCTGTGTGGCAATGCCTAATCGGCGGTGTGTATGTGATACCGACAAGTGCTGCACATAGCCGCGCTTGCCATCGTGGCCCGCCATGATGGTACCCACCAGCTCTCCTGCTCTCTCTTGGTTTCTATCTCCCTCTTTGCTCTCTCCTTCGCCTTCTAATTCGGCCACAAAACTCAGGCCGGGATTGCGCAGTAGGTACTTCTCGATGCCTTCCCGTGAATCGGCATCGCGTAGCCGCACGCCTTGGCTTTCGCTCCACAGGGCAATGGCGGCTTCGTAGTCGTTGATCGTCATGGTGCGGTAGCGCATCAGGCGGTTCTCATTGGGTGGCAACATCGTCTTGTTCGTTCTGCTCGGTAAGGTGGTTGAAGTGATCCTTCTGCTCAGCCCATTTCAGCAGCGCATCCAACGCGGGGCAGAGCGCTTGGCCCCACTCGGTTAGGCGGTACTCCACTTTGGGCGGCACTTGCGGGTACACCTTGCGCGCCACAATGCCGTCGGCTTCCAGTTGCCGTAGCTGCTGGGCGAGCATCTTTTGCGAGATGCCAGGGATCAGCTTTTCAAAATCGGAGTAGCGCTGCACGTTACCGTCGAAGAGGTGGAAGAGAATAATCAGCTTCCAGCGCCCTTCCAGCATTTTTAATACATCTTCCACTCCGCTGGCCGCGCTAGTGGGCGTGTAAATCCTTCTCATGGGTAAGCCACTTACCTTTTTGTGCGTTCTTGATAATCGGTAAGCCTAAGCAGAAGATCCTCGTACAGCAACCACGATGAGGAAGGCTTACCATGAGCGTGTCACTCTCCACTCCCATTGCCACCTATATCGCCATTAGCAACGGCGCGGATGATGCCCCACTGGCGGAGTGCTTTACCGCCGATGCTCGCGTGGTGGATGAAGGGCAAACCCACCAGGGCATTGCCGCCATTCGTGCCTGGTTACGCGACACCCGCCGCCAGTTTGAGTACCACGTGGCGCCCACCGACGTCTCTCGTGATGGCGACAAGATGGTGATTACCACCACCGTGACCGGCGATTTTCCCGGCAGCCCGGTGCAGCTGTTTCACCATATCGAACTGGCCGATGAACGCATTCAAAGCTTGGAGATTACCCCATGAACCTGCAGCTTAGCGGGCGTCGCGTATTGATCACGGGTGGCGGTAAAGGTGCGGGCGCGGCGGTGGTGGCGCTGTTTCGTGAAGAGGGCGCGCAGGTGCTAACCACCGCCCGTAACCGCCCCGCTGCCCTGCCTGAAGAGCTGTTCGTCGCCGCCGATCTCACCACGGCCGAAGGCTGCGCCACCGTGGCGGAAGCCGTGAAGGCGCGCATGGGCGGCATGGATATCATCGTGCACGTAGTGGGCGGCTCATCCGCCCCGGCGGGCGGCTTTGCGGCCCTAGGTGAAGACGAGTGGCAGCAGGAGCTGAACCTGAACCTGTTCCCCGCCGTGCGGTTAGACCGCGCCCTGCTGCCGGGCATGCTGGCCCAGGGTGAAGGGGTGATCGTTCACGTGACCTCGATTCAGCGGGAGCTGCCTTTGCCGGAATCCACCACCGCCTACGCGGCGGCCAAGGCGGCGCTCTCGACCTATAGCAAGAGTTTGTCGAAGGAGGTGTCGCCACAAGGGGTGCGGGTGGTACGCGTCTCGCCGGGTTGGATAGAGACGGAAGCCGCCGTTGCCTTGGCGGAGCGTCTGGCTGAGCAGGCAGGCACCGATTACGAGGGCGGCAAGCAGATCATCATGGGCGCGCTGGGCGGCATCCCGCTGGGCAGGCCTTCTACCCCGGCGGAAGTGGCGAACCTGATTGCGTTCGTGGCCTCGCCGCTGGCGGGCTCAATCACGGGCACCGAGTTTGTGATTGATGGCGGCACGGTGCCGGTGGCGTAGCGCTTGAGTCGGCGGGTATCTCAATTGGCGTTGGCGGGCGGCGGCTCCTAGACTGAAGCTTCGTTTCTCTTGAGATACCCGACCTATGCGCGTTTTTTCTAATCCGGTCGGTGCCGGTTCACTCTGGTTCGATAATTTGGTCACGGCGGATGGTGTGCCGGTGGCCTACGACCCCCAGGCGCGGGCGTTCATTCCCATGCCGCCCTTCTGTGCCAACCGCGACGTGATTGGCTGTAACTGGATTGCCCCGAAGCAGGGCGAGTTCTGCCGTGCCTGCGCGATGACCGCCCTGGCCCCAGACCCTTCCATTTCCGATGCGATACCCAACTGGGCACACACCGAGGCGGCCAAGCGCTGGGTGATCGATAACCTGGGCCGCTGGCACTGGTTTCGCCCGGAAGACCCCGGCGCGCCGCCGGTATTTCATATGCTGGCGGAAGGCGGAACGCCTGTCCCTATGGGGCACGTGGGCGGCGTGGTAACGATCAGCGTGGCGGAAGCGGATGCCGTGGTGCGCACCACCCGCAAAGAGGCGTTGGATGAGCCTTACCGCACTATGATTGGCCATATGCGCCATGAAATTGCCCATATGCTCTGGTGGCGGCTTAGCCTGCGGGAGGATTTTCTGGCGGCCTTCCGCGAGATGTTTGGCGATGAGCGGGAGGATTACCCGGCGGCCTTGCAGCGCCACTACCAAAACGGCCCGCCGGCGGATTGGCAAACGCGCTTTCTCTCCACCTATGCGTCTTCCCACCCCCACGAGGATTGGGCGGAAACCGCCTCGCACCTGCTGCACCTAACGGATATCACCGACAGCTTCGTATCCTCGGGCATGACGTCACCCGCGCTACCGGACGACCACAACTGGGATGCCTACGCTGAACCGGATTCAGAGCGGCTGATTCATATTGCAGCATCCTTAGTGGCGGGCGTGAACCATGTAAACCGTTCGATGGGGCTATCGGATCTCTACCCGTTTGTGCTTTCCGAAGTGGCGCTGCGCAAGCTGGCGTTCGTTCACGACTGGCTGCGGCGTGGGGCGCAAGGGCTGTAAGCCAGCCCTGGCGCTTCGCTTGATGCGGTTTAGTGAAGGCCTAGCGCCTCAATCACCGCTGCGACCCGTTGGCGTGCTTCCCCTTGCAGGGTGTTCAACGGTTGGGGTAGGCAGGGGGCGCTAACGCGCCCGGTGAGTTCGGCAATGGTCGCCGCCACCCGCAGGCTGCCGCCATAGTCGTGATACAGCGCCCAGAGCGGTGCTAAGGCGTCTGAGCGGGTTTGAGCCTGTTCGGCGTCGCCCGCTTGGGCGGCGCGTGTTAGCGCCAGCGCTAATTCTGGGTAGAGCCCGCCCATCACCGAATACCACGCCTCGCAGCCTGCCAGCAGGCCCGTCGCGGCGGCGGGGTCGCCGCTGATGCCGATGGTTACATCATCAGGAATCAGCGCCCGCAGCCACGCCACGCGGGCTTTGGCATCTTCAAGGTTGTTGGGCACTGGCGGAATTTTGATTGAGCGCACCTGGGGCAACTCGGCAATGCGCCCGTGCAGCTCGTCGCTGAACGTGAAGTGGGTGGTGCCGGGGTTGTCGTACACGCACAGCGGCACGCTGATGGCGCGGCTGACGGTACTGAACAGGTTGAACACGTCGTCATCTGTCAGCTTTTGGTACGACACAGGCGCTAACAGCAGCCCGCTCGCTCCGGCCTGCTGGGCGTGCTCGGCATTGGCCAGCACATCGCGGGTGCGCAGCGCGCCAATGCCTACTACCACCGGCACCCCCGCCGCACTCTCCACACTCAGCTTGGCCACCCGCGTCCGCTCTTCCACGCTTAAATAAGCGTAGCTACCGGTAGAACCCAGCACGCCAATGGAATCCACCTGCGCTTGGGCCAAACGGGCCACGAGCTGGGTAAACTCCTGCTCGTTAATGCCTTGCTCATTCATGGGGGTTAGCGGAAACGCACTCAGGCCGGTAAACATGGGGGTGTCCTTTTTGGGGAGTTATTTCACGAGACGGCTACTCAAGACTACTGCCCAAAGCTAAGGCCCAAGCGCAGCGCTTGCAGGCTATCGAGCTGTACCGTGACCTCATCAGAAAACAGCGGGTGGCCTTGTAGCTGCATGTTGACCGCTGCTTGAGAGCCACGGTAGCCAAGCGTGACGGCCACATAGGCGCTGTCACTCACTGGGGCCAGCCAATCGTACTCGACGTTATCCACACTCACCGACGACAGCCCACGGGCTTCTAACTGCTCCGCGACTTCCTTCTCAACCACCACGCCGTAGTAAAAATAGAGACCTGCGTAGCCCAGCCCCAGCAGTACCAGCAATGAAAAGAGCTTGCCCATTATTTGCCTCTGTTTGTGGTCATTTGCACGATAGGTGATGGATTACATCCGGCGCTTTAGCGACGCGTAGACTTTGCCTTTGTCACGCTTACCCACAGCAATAACGTAGATAAACAGTTCATCATCCACTACTTCATAGACCAGACGATAGCCTACGCTTCGAAGCTTTATTTTATAGCAGGCATCGAAACCACTGAGTTTATCGGCAGGCACACGTGGGGTTTCTAGCCTTTCAGCCAGCTTCTTTTTGAACTGTTGTTTGACGGGTGGGCTAAGCTTTTCCCACTCTTTCAAGGCCGCGGGCAAAAAGCGTAGCTTATAGGTCATCCAGTGATACCGTGACGGCCTTGTCTTTATCGGCGCGACGCTCTTCAACTAGCTTGGCCAGCTCGTAGTCTTCCAGCATCTCCATCATCGCCTCATAAGTTTCTACAGGGACAAGGTAAGCGGCGGGCTTGTTGTGATTCAACACAGCAATGGGGGCACCGCTTGCCTGGCTCAGCAGTGCCGAAGGGTTTTTCTTTAGCTCAGAAATACTGACCGAAAAGTTAGCTAATACTTGGTGCATGGAAACCTCCTGAAGCCATAAAAAAGCTCCTTTTCTAGCCCTCATATTAGCTCTTTTTTTGCAACTACTCCAAGCGTTCGCTGTTTACATTCACTGCTCAACGATGCGATGCCTAATGTCTACACCCTCTCACACTTTCCGCAAGTTCTTTCACCAGCCCATGCACCCGCGTCACAGCGTCATCACCGCTGCTGGCGTGTTCGATGCAATCTACCAGCGCAGAGCCCACGACCACGGCGTCGCTGAAGCGGCCAATGGTGGCGGCCTGTTCGGCGGTGCGAATACCAAAGCCTACGGTGATGGGCAGCGGCGTGTGTTCGCGCAGCTGATTAACGGCGCTTTCTAAACGCTCCGGTGTGGGGGCGCTGCCGCCCGTCACCCCCGCCACGGAAACGTAGTAGATAAACCCGGAAGCGTTGGCCAGTACTTTGGGCAGGCGCTTGGCATCGGTGGTGGGCGTGGCGAGGCGGATAAAATCGATGCCGTGCTGAGCGGCAGGCTGGCACAGCTCTTCGTCATGTTCGGGCGGTAGATCTACCACGATCAGCCCGTCTACCCCGGCCTTGGCGGCATCGGTTAAGAAGCGCTCGACGCCATAGCAGTAAATCGGGTTGTAGTAGCCCATCAGCACGATGGGGGTGGTGCTGTTCTGCTCACGGAACTGGCGCACCATCTCCAGCGTTTTGGCTTGGGTCTGGCCGTTTTCCAGCGCTCGCAAGGCGGCTTTTTGTATGGCGGGGCCATCGGCCATGGGGTCGCTGAACGGCATGCCGAGTTCGATGATATCCACGCCTGCTTCCGGCAGCCCGTGCAGCAGGCGGCGGGAGGTCTCGGCGTCCGGGTCGCCAGCGGTAAGGTAGCTGACCAGCGCGGGGCGGTTTTGTTGCTTGAGCGCGGTAAAGCAGTGTTCAAGACGAGAGGTGCTAGTCATGTCGTTCTCCTGTATCGCGCTCATACGTTTTTTACTCCGAACTTATCCCCCAGATGATGGGCCACGCTCATCATGTCTTTATCACCACGGCCACTTAGGTTGACCACCATCAGGTGCTCGCGGGGAAGTGTCGGCGCGCGCTTAGCCACTTCCGCCAGGGCGTGGGCAGTTTCTAGCGCGGGGATGATGCCCTCTTGGCGGCAGCAGATTTGGAACGCTTCCAGCGCTTCGTCATCGGTGGCGGAAACGTACTCGACCCGCCCTTGCTCGTGCAGCCAGGCGTGTTCGGGGCCGATACCGGGGTAGTCCAGCCCTGCGGAAATCGAGTGAGCGTCGATAATCTGACCATCTTCGTTTTGCAGCAGGTAGGTGCGGTTGCCGTGTAGCACGCCGGGGGTGCCGCCGTTCAGGCTGGCGGCGTGCAGGCCGCTGTTGACGCCTTTGCCGCCTGCTTCCACTCCCACCATGTGAACGCTGTCGTCATTAATGAACGGGTAGAACAGGCCCATGGCATTAGAGCCGCCGCCCACGCAGGCAATCAGCGAATCCGGCAAACGCCCCTGTTTTTCGAGCATTTGGGTGCGGGTTTCGTGGCCAATGACCGCTTGGAAATCGCGCACCATGGCTGGGTACGGGTGCGGGCCTGCCACAGTGCCAATGATGTAGAAGGTGTCGTCGACGTTCGTGACCCAGTCGCGCAGCGCTTCGTTCATGGCATCTTTCAGCGTGCCGGTGCCGGAAGTGACCGGCACGATCTCTGCGCCCAGCAGCTTCATGCGGAACACGTTGGGCTGCTGGCGTTCGATGTCGGTGGCGCCCATGTAAATCACGCAGGGCAAACCAAAACGCGCAGCCACGGTAGCGGTGGCAACGCCGTGCATGCCTGCGCCGGTTTCCGCGATGATGCGCTTTTTGCCCATCTGCTTGGCCAACAATACTTGACCAATGCAGTTGTTAATCTTGTGCGCGCCGGTGTGGTTAAGCTCTTCACGCTTGAGATAAATGCTCGCGCCGCCGAAGTGCTCGGTGAGCCGCTCGGCAAAGTAGAGCGGGCTAGGGCGGCCGACGTAATCACCCTGAAAATAGGCGAGCTGGCGCTGAAACTCCGGGTCGTTTTTGGCGGTGGTGTACTCATCCTGCAGCTCAAGAATCAGCGGCATCAGGGTTTCAGCGACAAAGCGGCCACCGAAACTGCCAAACAGCCCGTTGGCATCGGGTAGGCTTAAAGGTTTGTTCATCACGACCTCTGCGTTTTGGGTGCGATTTAGGGTTGTGATGACGTTAGCGCAGGCAGGCGGGAAGAAAAATCGATAAGATGGCATCAACCTGTGAGTTTTACGCAACTATTGAAAGAGACACCCATGCAACACAGCCTGCCGCCCTTAAGTGCTCTGCGCGCCTTTGAAGCCACCGCCCGGCTAGGCAGCGTGACCGCCGCCGCCGATGAGCTAAGCGTGACCCACGGCGCGGTAAGCCGCCAGCTAAAGAGCCTGGATGAGCATTTTGGCGTGGCGCTGTTCGCCAAAGCCGGGCGGGGCCTAGTGCTCACTCACCACGGTGAACGGTTGCAAAGCGGCGTGGGGGGAGCCTTCGCTAAACTCAGAGATAGTTGCACCCGGCTCAAGCATGAGGTGGAAGAAGCGCCGTTTACCCTGGCCTGCCCCGGCAGCCTGCTGGCCCGCTGGTTGATTCCCCGTTTAGACCGCTTAAACCAGGCGCTACCGGAGCTAAAACTTCAGGTGGTAGTGAGCGATTCTGAGCAGCCCGGCCAGCCGGAGACCAGCGCAACGCTGGCCTTTTTCGAGCCTCCGTGGCCTGACGAGGGCGAGCTGATTGAGCTGATGTCTGAGGAAATTTGCGCCGTGGCCAGCCCACGTTTGGTGGATGGGTGCGATGCCGCTCATCCCGCATCGCTGTTTACCAACAAGCTCCTTTACACCGCCTCACGCCCCCAAGCGTGGCCCCAGTGGGCAGACGCCCAAGGGCTGGAAACCGCCGCGTTGGAAACGGCCCTCCAACAGGGCCAAGGCTTTGCGCATCTTTACTACCTCATAGAGGCTGCCGTGGCGGGCCTAGGGGTCGCCATTGCCCCGAAGCTACTCGTAGAAGATGATCTGAAAAGCGGACGACTTGTCGCCCCTTGGGGCAGCATCGAAACCCCGGCACAGCTCTGCCTGTGGCTACCCAAACACGCCAACGCCCGCCGCAGCGAATCGCTGGCTGATTGGTTACGCAAGGCTTTGGAAGGCTAAAGCCCTACCCGGTGCGGGTACACCACAAACGCTAGCTTGTTGCCATCCGGGTCGCGGACGTAGGCGGCGTAGAAGCCTTCGCCGTACTGCGGGCGAAAGCCCGGTGCGCCTTCGTCGCTTCCGCCGCTTTCCAGGGCGAGCTGGTGCAGCGTGTCGACTTCTTTGATGTCGGTGAATTGAAAGGCGGTCATGGTCCCGTTGCCCACGGTGGCGTCGTGGCCATCGAAGGGATAGCCCACGAAGTACTGGGGTACGTTGACATCGTCCGGGTCGCCAAACGAGACACCGCTATCGTCCTGCCAGCAAATATCCAGCCCCATGGCATTGAACAGCGGCGTATAAAATTGCAGGGCACGCGCTAGGTCTTGGGTTCCCACCATTGTATAAGCCAGCATACGGTTCTCCTTATCGCGCTTGGTCCCCCTAGGTTATGCCATAACGCCAAACAGTCGGCCAATCAGCGACGTCAACGCCATGGCCAGCGCTCCCCAAAACAGCACACGCAGGGCGGCAGTTCGCACCGGAGCGCCGCCCACTTTGGCAGCCAGCGCGCCCAGGAGCGCCAAGCACGCTAACGAGGCCATGGCCACCAGTGGGATCAGCAGCACCGAGGGTGCCCACCAAGCGACGAGCAGCGGCAGCAGTGCCCCCAGGGTAAACATCGCCGCCGATGAGAACGCGGCCTGCAACGGCCGCGCTTGGCTGACAGTAGTGATGCCGATTTCATCGCGGGCATGAGCGCCCAAGGCATCTTTTTGCATTAGTTGATCGGCCACTTGACGGGCTAGATCTGGCGTTAATCCTCGCTCGACATAAATAGCGGCCAGTTCCTCTTTCTCGTCGTCGAAATGGTGATCTAACGCTTTTCGCTCCATGGCCAAATCGGCGCGCTCGGTATCCGATTGCGAGCTGACCGAGACATACTCCCCCGCCGCCATCGACATGGCCCCCGCGACCAACCCCGCAAGCCCCGCCAACACGATCTCATTTTGCGCAGTTGACGCCGCTGCCACCCCTAAAATCAGGCTACTGGTGGACACGATCCCATCGTTGGCACCAAGCACGGCGGCTCTTAACCAACCTGAGCGATGAGAGCGGTGATGTTCTTGATGGGTCATGGCTATCCTATCCGTTGGATGAGTGACGTGGCGCTGATGTCTCATCGGCCCTCTTTTTAAACTAGCAGGTTATGACCCGACCGCAGCAGGCATATTGTCTGCCTCCCCCTCACGCCGCGCAGTGACTGGCTCCCTCACTTCATTTAGTGGGATGGCGAGCCGCTCATTGCTGCCTGCCCCACAACTTCGTGCGTTTGTCATGTGAGGCGAGTAAGGTCATTACACTTACCTACTTTAAGGAGTGATGACGTTGCGCTATTTATGGACCACCACCTTCACTCTGCTGGCCAGCACTTCCTCGTTGGCCCTGGCAGCCGACGCCACCCCGCTAGCTGAACAACTCGATGATCTGAATCGCTTTCAGGTCATTGCTCACCGAGGGGCCAGCGGGCACGCCCCGGAAAGCACGCTGGCCGCTTATGAGCTAGCCCACCGCTGGGGGGCGGATTACCTGGAATTGGATGCACAGCTCAGAGCCGATGGCGAGGTGGTGCTGTTTCACGATGGCACCATCGAGCGCACCAGTGACGGTGAAGGGCATATCCACGATTACACCTTGGCCGAACTGAAAGCGTTGGATACCGGTTCGTGGTTCCATGAAGCCTATCCTGATCGCTTGGACGAGGATTATCGCGGCGCGCAGATCCTGACGCTCGATGAGCTCTTCGATCATTTCGGCCATACCACCCGTTACTACATCGAAACCAAGTCTCCCGATCTCAACCCTGGGTTGGAAGAAGCCCTGGTGACGCGTCTGGAAGCCTACGACATGATCGAGCAAGGCCGCGTCCTGGTGCAGTCCTTCGATCAGGAGAGTTTGCTGAAAGTGCGCGACCTGAACCCAGACATACCGCTCATTCAACTGTTGTGGTACTCCCCCAGCGAGCAAGATAACGCCACTTTCACCGAGTGGAACGACATCACGCCGGGGGCCGACACGATCCGTGACGAGGATTTCGAGCGCATTGCTGAATACGCCGTGGGGATTGGCACCAATGCCGCCTACCAGGGCCAACCCGTGATCGATGCTGCGTTTGTTCGTCAGGCACAGGCAAATGGCCTGCCGGTTCACGTGTACACCATCAATGAACAAGAGGACATGAAGCGTTTGATGGCGCTGGGCGTCAATGGCCTGTTTACCGATTACCCTGACCGCCTGCTGGAACTGGTAAACGAATAAGCCGGAAAGTGAGTGGCAACGTTGATACGCCGCAGCGCAAGGGCGCTTGGGGTGATGTAAATTACCCTAAGCGCCCTGTCACTTTTTGCCATTTTTTGTTGCTTGCGTTACGTAAAAAAGCCGATAAGCTCTTTTCTCTAACTCATCTTTTTGGTTGATCGCCGTAAGGGAGAAACGTCATTCACTCATTCACAGCTAACGTGTGGGCCACCCCCACAGGGTGCATGAACCTGACGTTCGGCAAGCCAAGGTACCCCCTGAGCCATGCCGTTTAAGAGGCCGCGACGCACGCTCATTAGCGCTTCACTGACAGCGTTAATGACGCTCGGCCTGTTCTTGGTGACGACGTCAGCCCAGCCCAACGAATTACCCGATACGATCGTGTTGATTGCCCACCCGTCCGTGGGCACGCTAAAGGTGCACCGCGATACGGTGCGGGCCATGTTCGCCATGCGCCAGCGCACGTGGCCCAATGGGCAAGCCGCCCAAGTCTTCGTGCTGCCTAACCGAGATCCCGTTCATGGCCGGTTTACCAAGGAGCAGCTGGGGGTCTATCCCCATCAGCTACAGTTAGCGTGGGATCGAATGGTGTTTTCCGGCATGGGGCAAGCCCCCAACCGAGTACGCGACCAAGCCGAGATGCGTGAGCGGGTCGCTGGCACTCCGGGTGCGCTGGGTTACCTTGAAAGGGAGTACTTGGATGAGAGCGTCCTTGTCATTTCAATGGAGTGAATACCGAGCGCCGACGGCGTGGCTAGCCGCAGGGCTGTTGGCCCTGCTGCCCCTGAGCGTCCATGGCGATGGAGGCCGCTGGGATACGCTTCAGGTTCACGGTTTTCTCAGTCAGGCGTTGGTCATTACCGATGATAACGACGTTTTTGGTGCCAGTAGCGATCACGCGGGTAGTCTGGAGTTCACCGAGCTGGGGCTGAATGCCTCGTACCGCCCTCACCGTCAGGTGCTGGTGGCCGCCCAACTGCTCAGCCGCCGTGCCGGCGGCGATACCGAGGATGCCGTGCCAACGCTGGATTACGGGGTGATCGACTACCAAATGCGCTCGACCACCTCGCGCACGCTGGGTGTCCAGCTAGGTCGCTTCAAGAACCCTTTTGGCCTGTACAACCAAACCCGCGACGTGGCGTTTACCCGGCCCAGCATCTTGTTGCCGCAATCCATCTATTTTGACCGCACCCGCGCCCTTGGCTTAGCCGCCGACGGCGTTAGCTTTTATTGGGAAGAGCACACGGACGCGGGCACACTGCGTTTTCGTAGCGGGCTGGGCCGCCCGCAAACGGGCTCGGAGCTAACGCGACAGCTCTTCAACGGTGCGGCCAACGATGTCTCGGCAGCAGAGCCTTCCGCGATTGCCCAGCTGTTATACGAAGCCCCTTCCGGCCAGTGGGTCGCGGCGCTAAGCACCGCCACGGTGAACCTCGACACCTCGTTCGGCGGGCAAGCGGCCGACTTCGATTTCCAGCCCTGGATTGTGTCGCTTCAATACAACGAAGAGTTCTGGAGCCTGACGGCGGAATACGCGCTACGCCAGCAGTCGTTGGCTGGCGAAAACCTGCCGCGCACGTTCGATATCACCGGCGAGAGTTGGTACGTGCAGTATCAGTATCGCTTCACGCCTAGCTGGAGTGGGCTAGTTCGTTTTGATCGCCTGATCAACAATACCGACGACCGCTCGGGCCAGCGTTACGAACAGTCAAGCCTCGGCCCAGCCCACTCACAGTTCGCCGATGACGTCACGCTGGGCGTACAGTGGTCGCCCACGCCTACGCTCATGTTAGCGGGTGAGTACCACGCCGTGGATGGCACCGGTTGGCTGCCGAAACAAGACAACCCAGAGGCCAGCGCCACACACCAACACTGGAACATGCTGCTGTTTCAACTATCGCTGCGCTTCTAGCCCATTGAACGGATCGGGAACTGCCGTGATGAATCGGTTTTCACCATTGCCAGCACGTCATCGGTTTAGTCTCGCCTGGCGGGTCACCGCGCTTAGCAGCCTGCTGTTGCTGATATTGGTCGCGCTGTTCATTTGGTTAGGGCATCACCATCTTGCCCAGCAGTTCGAAAGTAGCCGCTTGGCCCACCATGAGCGCCAGCAGCGCGAAATACGGCTCGCTCTTCAGCGCTCAGCAAACAACCTGCGTCAACTAGCAGGATTGACCGCCTCGGCACCGCCCCTCGTGGATGCGCTGGCCGTGGGGGACACCACCGCCATCGACGACGCCCTACGCGCTCAGTGGCCCTCTTTGCAGTTGGAGGCGGGAATCGATGAGGTCTTCGTCTTCGATCCGCTAGGGCGCTTGCTCGGCCACTCCGGCGGCATTCAAAGCGCGGTGGATATCCCCGTCGAGGGGTGGGTGGAGGACGTGCTCGCCCGCGAGGCCCCCATCACCACGCTACGCTGTGGGCTGAACTGCCAGCAGTATGCGGCCGTGCCCATTTTGATGGAGGGCAGCAGCATTGGCATGGTGGTGCTATCCCGCTCGCTGGCCGACGTGACCCGCGAAGCCAGAGAGGTGTCCGGCAGCGAAGTCGCGTTGATGGTGACGGGCTATAGCGGCACGCCCGGCATAGACGCCAGCCGCCGGATAGCACAGTGGAACGGCCATTTGGTTGCCCTCACCAGCCGCGAGATCACGCTCCCCTTATTGGAGCGCGCTGCGCTCACGGCGCCCATCGTGGAGCTGGCCGAGCGGCCGCTGAATTTGCCGTACGCGGAGCGCTACCTGGAACTCAGCGCCGTGTACATGGAGGACGATGCCGACTGGCGCAGCACGGGCTATTTTCTACTGATTTCCGATGTCACGGCGCAAACCGTGGCCATTCAGAAAGCCACCAATACGCTGCTCTTACTCGGCGTGGTGGGCTGGCTGGCCGCCGAGCTGCTGCTGCTCGCCATTCTGCTCGGGCCCATGGCCCGGCTGCGCCGGGTCGCCGCGCTGCTACCAGCACTAGCGAGGGGCGACTTTACGGGAGTGCGAGGCAAGCTGCCCCAGCGCGCGCCTCGGCTCTCCAATGAGATCGATGTCCTGGAGAACGCGACCCGCACCCTGGCGAACCAGCTCGAGCACTTGGAGTCCAGCGTGACCGAGCACAGCAGCCAGCTTGCCGAGCGCATCGACGAGCTGGCCCATGAAAGAGACTTCGTGAATAGCCTGTTGGATACCGCTCAGGTCTTCATCGTGGTACACGACCGTGAGGGGCGCATTCAGCGAGTCAACGCGTACACGCGCACCCGGCTCGCGCTGAAAGATAGCGAACTGATGGGCCGGTATTTTGCGGACATTTTTGACCATGCCCCGCTCACCGGGCTGCCAAGCCGTTTCATTGCAAAAGACGCGCCACTCGATACCGCCCTGACCACGCCCCAGCAGGAAGAAAAAATCCTGCAAACCGCCGACAAGCGCTGCTGTACCGTGGTCTGGTACCACTCCGTGCTGCCAGTCAGCCCCCGAGACGATGCGCTGCGCATTTCGGTCGGGCTGGACATTACCGAACGCAAAGCCGCCGAAGAGCGACTGACCTGGCTCGCTGAGCGCGACCCGCTGACCGAGCTGTTCAACCGTCGCTATTTCCAGGATGCGCTGCAGAGCGCCCTGCTGAAGAACAGCGAAGGGGCCATCGTGCTGCTGGATTTGGATCAGTTCAAAGAGATCAATGAACTCAGCGGCCACCATGTCGGCGATCACTTGCTGCGTGAGGTCGCCGAGACGCTGTTCTTGAACCTCGGCCAGCGCAGCATCATCGCCCGTCTGGGAGGCGACGAATTCGCCCTGCTACTGGAGGGCGTCAGCAGTGAGCAGGCCATTAGCATGGCGGGGTACATCAGCCAGCTACTGAGCGGCATCGGTTTTCAATCGGCAGGCCGAAAGCACCATATTTCTGCCAGCATGGGCATTGCGCTTTTCCCTCTACATGGCCGCACCCCCGCCGACCTGCTGGCAAGCGCCGATATGGCGATGTACAAGGCCAAAGAGAGCACTCACCAGCGCTGGTATCTACTCTCTCAGGCCGAGAACGCCAAAGACGAACTACAAGATCGCGTTTACTGGGTCGAGCAGCTCCATCACGCGCTGGAGAACGACAGCTTCGAACTGATGGTGCAACCCATCGTGCACTTGTCCGACCAATCAATGAAGCACTATGAAGTGCTGCTGCGTCTTCGCGCGCCGGACGGCAGCCTGATCGCCCCTCAGCACTTCATTGCCATTGCCGAACAGAGCGGCTTGGTCGTGCCGCTTGACCGATGGGTCCTCCGACATAGCCTGGAAGCCCTGGGTACGCTGCAAGCGCGGGGCATTTCCTTGGCTGTGAATTTGTCGGGGCAGTCGCTGCACGACCTGGAGCTCAAACAGTACTTGACCGACGAGTTACAGCGCAGCGGCACCGACCCCCACCATTTGATTCTGGAAGTCACCGAAACCGCCGCGATCACCGACTTTTCGACCGCGCGCAACGTGCTGCAAACCGTACGCGATTTAGGCTGCCGTACGGCCCTGGACGACTTCGGCATTGGGTTCAGCAGCTTTCACTACTTGGGTCAGCTACCGGTGGACTACATCAAAATAGATGGCTCGTTCATTCGCAGCTTATTGATCAATCCCGATAGCCATACCATTGTGAAAGCCATCGCCGACATCGCCAAAGGGTTTGGCAAACAAACCATTGCAGAGTTTGTCGACCAGGCGGCACTGCTGCCTATTTTAAAAGAGTACGGCATTGCTTACGGACAAGGCTTTTATGTAGGCAAACCCCTGCCCCTGGCGCAGCTACTAAAAGGATGAACGCTGGTGATAACGACAATAACCCCCGCTATGACCACTCCAGAGATCCTCGAAGACACGACCTTTAGCCCTACGTTTTTCAACGACCACTTCAGGCTGCTGATTGCCCAAACCCTCGACGAGCAGCACCGGGCGTTTGCACTGCGCCACGCGGTCTTCATCGAAGAACTCAACTACGCCATTGGCAAGAAAAGCGCTCTGAACATCGAGCGCGACGAGCACGATCAACACTCGCTGCTCTGTTTGCTTCACCATAACGCCACGGGGATCGACGTGGGCTGCGTCAGGGTGGTATTGATCGACCCCGCCCCAGGACAACCCGCCCGAGGCCTACCGCTGGAAGATTACTATCATGCCCACCTCTTTATTCCCGACGCCCACCCGCATACGTTTCCACTTCATAAAACCTGCGAAGTATCGCGCTTAGCCGTTCACCCCACCGTTCGTAAAAAGCCGAAAGGCCGCGCTGGGCCAGCCGCTTCCACCTCTGATGCACGACGTCCCTCGCCTTTTCCAGCGCTTCAAACGCCTTACGAAAGCATCAAAGAGAGCCCGGCGCTCTTAAGCCTGAGCCTCTTTTTAGCGGCCACGGCCATGGTGGGGCTCAGCGGGCGCTACCATGTTTTTGCCATGTTAGAGCCGCGCTTTAGCCGTTTATTGAAAGCCTCGGGGCTGCATTTCCATCAGGTAGGTGGGGTCATCAATTACTGCGGCAGTCGCGCGCCCTACTACATCGACCAGCGGGTCGCGGAAGAGAGCCTGCCTAAGCGCATCGTTCCGCTTTACCACACCATCAAGACGCAGCTTGCCGCCCAACTACCGGCCACCACCTGCGTCTATGCTCATTAAGCCGCAGGCGCAGCGGTAGATGGTGTCGACACGCTTTGGGGGGTGATGCTGGCAAACTTGTCGACGAAATAGACCAGCGTTTCGGGATGTCGGAAGCGACGTTCGAAGGTTTCCTGGCGAACCTCGTCTTCGGTGTGATAGCGACGCGTGACGTTGGCGAGGTAGTCGCTGCCCACCTTCGCCACCTTGACGCTGTTTTCATGGCCCGGCTCCCGGTGTAACAGCGTGACGTTTGGCTGCTGCGCCAGCAGCGTCGCTAGCCGCTGGGCCGCGTCACGCTCTTCGTCAGTGGCCCATAGCGGCTGGTCGCGGTTGCCGTAGTGGTAGAGCAGCACCGCCAGCAGCACGGCGAAAATGCTGCTGGTGAGCATCCAGGTCAGCAGCACGCCGGACACCGGCATGGTCAGCATGATGACGAGCTGCAGCAAACTCCCCAACGACAAGACCGCTGCCAATGGTCGCCACATGCGCTGACTCATGACGGCGCGATTCAAGATGTATCCCCACAGCCCTGCCACGCCCAGCGCCCCGAAAAACAGGTGCGCCATGGCAAGCGGTGTTCCCCCACCGGAAAAGATCGCCACGACTCCCATCACGGGTAGCAGGCTATAAAGTCCGGCCAGTAGCACGTAGGCACGCTGTAGAGACATAGAGGACTCCTTATTTCATGGTAAAGCCGCGTTTCACCAAGAAGTCACGCATATGGGGGCGCAGCTTGCTATCGAACAGAGGGGTTAGGTTGTGCGACCAATCACTGTTTTTATTGCCGCTACTCCGAGACTGATAGTACGCCTGCATGGTGTCGTCAAAGGCGGCCACATGATCGCTATCATCAGTGTAGTAGTCCTCTTTCAGAATCGCTTCAACGGGCAGGCGCGGCTTCACTTCCGGCTGATGCGCTGGGTAGCCCAGACACATGCCGAACACCGGGTAGACATGGGCTGGCAGACGCAGCAGCTCACTGACGGCGTCCGGGTCATTGCGAATACCGCCGATGTAGCAAATACCCAGGCCTTCTGATTCGGCGGCGACCGCCACGTTTTGCGCCATGAGCGCCGTATCCACGGTGGCGACCAGTAGCTGTTCGGTCATGCCGCGCTCGACGTTGGCGCCGGTACGCTCAGAGGAGTCGGTGGGGCGCTTCATGTCGGCACAGAAGACCAAAAACGCCGCGCTGCTAGCCACGTAACCTTGGCCACCGGCCAGCTCGGCAATCGCTTCGCGATTGGCGGTATCTTTGACATGAATCACCGTGTACGCCTGCACATGGCTCGATGTCGCTGCCGCTTGGCCCGCTTGAATCAGTTCACGCAGTAGCCCCTGGGGAATCGCTTGATCGGTGAATTTACGAATCGACCGGTGGGCATTGAGTAGCTTGATCACATCGTTCATATCACGTACCTCTTGGGTGGTTGTCCATTGGGCGGGTTAGTGTTTACGGCGGTTGAACAGGCCCTGCTTACACTCCCGCTGCGCCTCGACGTCGCCACGAATCTGTGCATGGCTGATCAGCGCGAAAATGAAGGTGCCGCCAATGACGTTACCGGCCAGCGTCGGCAGTGCAAAACCCACCACCGCGTCATACCAGGAAATATGGCCATCGAACACCAAATACAGCGCTTCGCTGGTGCCGACGATGATGTGAGTGAACTCTCCAATCGCCATGACGTAGGTCACGATGATGATGATCCACACCTTGGCCTGGTCGGCGGCGGGAATCAGCCACACCAGGGTCGCAATCATCCAGCCAGCGAGAATCCCTTTAGAGAACATTTCCATGGGCGTATTCGCCATCATGTGCTCCCCAAGGGCGATGAACGCTTGGTGCGTTGCCTCGTCGAACATCGGCATGTGCAGGAAGGTAAAGGAAGAGAGCGCGGCCCCCATCAGGTTGCCTACCAGTACCACGCCCCATAACCTGCCCAGTGCTCCAAGGTTCGGCAACGTTGGGCGGCTCATGACGGGCAGCACGGCCGTGACCGTGTTTTCGGTAAAGAGCTGTTGGCGGGCCAAAATGACGGCAATGAAGCCCACGGTATAGCCTAGGCACTCGACTAAAAAACCAATGTCGGTTTGCGGCAGATGGGCATGCATGACGCCGCGCGCCACCATGGAGAAACTCATCGAGATACCCGCCGCAATGGCCGACCATAGCAGCGCCATGGAGTCTCGCGAGAGCTCCTTTTGCCCCTCTAAGCGTAAATGCTGATGCACCACGGCAGCTCTGGAGGGCAAGTTCGCCTCTCGCGCTTCCTGCTGATTACCCGACGCCTGGGAAGTTGGCTCATGCTGGCCGTGCTCCTCACGACGCTGATCCCCCCCTTCAAAATTGTCATCCGCTTGGTACTGTTGGTTCATGCTGGCTCTCTCCCTAGTGAGTTTTCAGCGTAACGCTATTGTCTAAGATTGGGTAGCCACTCAAGGGGGTTAACGTACGGTGGATAAAGAATTTTTACGCGATGTTGCACGCGAGAAAGACAACGCTCGCTATACTATTTCTAACCCTCAGGCCTCATCACGTTGCTAGGAAGCCGATATGTCTAACGCCTCTCACACACCGCCCGGCCAGGCATGGAACGCCGGTCGGTATGCGGAGCACGCCAGCTTTGTTCCCGATCTAGGTACGGAGGTCCTCCGCCTGCTTTCGCCCCAACCAGGGCAGCGCATTTTGGACGTGGGCTGCGGCGACGGTGCCCTCACCGAACGCATCATGCAGCTTGGCGCGGACGTCGTAGGAATCGATGCCTCAGCAGAGATGGTTGCCGCCGCCCAACAGCGCGGCGTAACGGCGCGCGTGATCGACGGGCATCAGCTGCCCTTCGACCACGAATTCGACGCGGTCTTCAGCAACGCGGCGCTGCACTGGATGCTCGACCCGCAAGCCGTACTGGCGGGCATAAAACGCGCCTTGAAGCCCGGTGGGCGTTTCGTGGCAGAGTTTGGTGGCCATGGCAACGTGGCGGCTATCTGCACCGCGCTGATTGCCTCGCTCCAGTTCCGCGGTATCAGCTCGAAGGGCCGTCACCCGTGGTACTTCCCCACTACCCAGGAGTACACCAACCTGCTGCAAACGGTCGGTTTTCGGGTCGATAGCGTCGAGCTCATTCCCCGCCCTACGCCGCTGCCGACGGGCATGGCGAGCTGGCTGGATACCTTTGCCAGTCCTTTCTTCCACGGCCTGGAAGAGGACCTGAAAGATGCCATTTTCGATAACACCCTCAACCTGCTGGCCCACAGCCTGAGCGACGGCCACGGTAACTGGACGGCAGACTACGTGCGCATCCGCGTCGTCGCCCACGTTTAAACGCGTTTCCTCTTATCGCTCCAAAAAAACAGGGCGGCTCGATAGCCGCCCTGAGAGGGATGTACGGATGAGAAAGATAGACAGATAGGGCCGCTGGCTAGAACTCATCCCAGTCGTCGCTGCTCGACACCGTCGACTGCGCAGCAGGCTTGGCCGCCGGGCGCTGCTCCACCAACGGGGCACTAGCCGCAGGCGGCTGGCTCCCTTCGGCTAGCCGGAACGTCGCCATGAGCGTCGCAAGCTGGCTGGCTTGCCCTTCCAGCGCGCTTGCCGCCGAGCTGGTTTGCTGCACCAGCGCAGCGTTTTGCTGGGTCACCGAGTCCATTTCCGTCAGTGCGGCGTTGATCTGTTCGATGCCGCTGTTTTGCTCTCGGGTAGCCGTGGAGATCTCCCCCATCAGCGTGGTGACCTGACGAATGGCGTCGACGGTCTGGCTCAGCGTCTCGCCGCTCCGTTCGGCCTGCGTGGCGCCGCTGTTGATTTGGGTGGTGGTTTGTTCGATCAGCCCCCGAATCTCTTTGGCCGACTCCGCACTGCGGGTCGCCAGCGAGCGCACTTCGCTCGCCACCACCGCAAAGCCACGCCCCTGCTCGCCTGCCCGCGCCGCCTCTACCGAGGCGTTGAGCGCCAGAATGTTGGTTTGGAAGGCAATCGAGTCGATCACACCGATGATATCGTTGACCCGATCGGCGCTGGCGGCGATCTCGCGCATGAGCTGGACAGTACGCTCGACCTCTTCGCCGCTCGCCTCGGCAGATTGGGAGGCCGCGACCGAGAGCTGGTCGGCCTCCTGGGCTATTTCGGCATTTTTGCTCACCGTGGTGGCCATTTGCTCCATGCTGGAGGCCGTTTGTTGCAGCGCCGAGGCCTGCTGCTCGGTACGTGAAGAGAGGTCTTGACTGCCCGACGAGATATCGCTGGCGCCGCTGTAGACGTGTTCACTGCTGCTACGCAGCGACATCACCAGCGTCTTCAGCTTCTCTTGCATGGTCGCTAAACCGATGAAGAGCTGACCAATTTCGTTACGGCCACGGTCTTCGATACGCCCGGTCAAATCACCGTTGGCAATGCGGTCAAAATGCCCCAGCGCCTGCTGGAGCGGGGTCACCACGCCACGCATCATCGCCATACGAATGACGACCGCCGCCAGCAGGGAAAACAGCAGCAGACCAACCGCTACCGCACCGCCAATCGTCGCCAAGCGCTCCACCTGGCCCATGACTTGCTGGCCGCGTGCCTCGGTGTAGGCCACGAACTCGCCCATCGCGGTATCCAGGTTAGCCCCCAGCTCGCCCAACGCTTCCTGTTGGCGCTGAATTTGAAACGGCGCGGCATCCAATAACGGCACGATGCCGTCAGTCACAAAGGCGTGATAGGCCGCGATCACGTTGTCACGCCGCTGGGCCAGCTCGCTTTCCGGTGTTACGGGAATCGCCGAGAACTCGTCAAAGCGGCTTTGCGCTGCCGTTACGGCGTCTGCCGCCATGGCCAGGCTCTCCTGCCCTTTATCCGGATTGCCCTGGGTACTGAAACTGGCCGAGCGGTCGAGGAAGGTTTGCGCCCTAAGCGCATTCACTTGGGTGCGGTTCGCCAAGTTGGCGAGTCGCACGTTGATGTTATTGATCTCGCTGAGTGCTCGATCGCTGGTGGTATTGGTGTAAAACCCCAACGCGCTGATCAAGCCGATCATCACTACGAGCAGTGCCAAGGCAGCCGTCAGGCTCCACTTGATGGAGAGTTGTTTCATCGCTGCGTTCCCTTCTGCTTTATTAGTTGTTACCCCACCTGTCAGGAGGGTAAAGCAAGACGAGCAGAAATATGACGCCACTACGACCTTTGTATACCAATAAATTTTACATAACGACAAAACAAAAAAGCCCACCGCCTTGAGGGGGTGGGCTTGCCGATGCTCGATGGCTTAGGCAGCGGTCTCTTTTAGAGTCGCCATGTCGATCACGAAACGATAGCGCACGTCACCTTTCTCCATGCGCTCGAAGCCTTCGTTGATCTTGTTGATATCGAGCATTTCGATATCGCAGGTGATGTTCTGCTCGGCGCACAGCTTGAGTAGCTCCTCGGTTTCCGCAATGCCGCCGATCAAAGAGCCTGCCACGACGCGACGCTTGAACACGAGGTTGAACGCTTCGATGGCTGGTTCGATGGGCTCTAGCAGGCCGACCAGAATGTGCGTACCGTCATACTTCAGCGACGCCAAGTAGGGGTTCAAGTCGTGCTGAACCGGCACGGTATCGAGCATGAAGTCGAAGGTTTCGGCCACGGCATCCATTTGTGCTTGGTCGCTGGAGACCACCACGTGGTCGGCACCGTTGCGCTTGGCTTCTTCGACTTTGGCATCGGAGCGCGTGAATACGGTCACTTCGGCACCCAGCGCCTTGGCCAGTTTGACGCCCATGTGGCCCAGACCGCCCATGCCGATCACGCCGACCTTGTGGCCTTTGCCCACGCCGTGATGCTTCAGCGGCGAGTAGGTGGTGATACCGGCACACAGGATGGGCGCAGCGGAGGCCAGATCGATACCGTCAGGCATCTGCAGAACGAAGTGCTCGCTGACCACGATGGAGTCGGAGTAGCCGCCCTGAGTCAGGGTACCGTCCTGGCGGTCCGGGCTGCCGTAGGTCATGGTGAACCCTTCCAGGCAGTACTGCTCTACGCCATCTTGACAGGCAGAGCAGGTGCGGCAGGAATCGACCATGCAACCCACGCCGACCAGGTCACCGGCTTTGAAACGGGTCACGTCGCTGCCCACGGCCGTGACACGGCCCACGATTTCGTGGCCCGGCACGACCGGGTACTGGCTCATGCCCCAGTCGTTACGGGCAAAGTGCAGGTCGCTGTGGCATACGCCGCAGTAAAGGATTTCAATGGCAACATCGTCGGGACGCGGCTCACGACGATCAAAGGTAAACGGCGCGAGGGGCTTGTCAGCGGAAAACGCGGCGTAAGATTTTGCTTGGCTCATGAAAACTCCTTTTTAAATACATCCCGCAGGTGCGGAAAGGTGCTTCCATTATTGGCCGCCTAAGGGGAGATAGCGATGAACGAAGCTACGTTTTTTTTGCTTATTTCTCTAATAAGGTGCAATAAAATAACAAAATAAGTCAGAAAAACGTCATAATTCTCGCAACCCAACGATTGCAAAGCGTAAGGAGAGTCCATGGCCAGCACCGCCCGTGTCGGCAATGCCCTTGCCGACCTCATCACTCCGCTCGTAAAGAGCGATGGACCCAGCCCCTCCCGCCTGAACCGCGTCAGCCTGCTCTGCCTAGGCCGACACCAGGTACGCACGCCGCTAATGTATGAACCGAGTCTCATCATCATCGCCCAGGGGCGTAAAGTAGGCTATCTAGGCGACCGAGAGATTCACTACAACCCTGGGCACTACCTGGTTCAAACGCTTCCTCTGCCATTCGAGTGCGAGACCCACGGCTCTCCGGAGGCGCCGCTGCTGGGCATTTCGGTCAAACTCGACCCGGCACTGCTCAGTGAAATGGTCACCGCCATGGGCGACCGTTACCAGCCGGACATCACGCCCCTGCCGATGGCCTCGGTGGCAATGAACGAGGGGATGCAGGCGGCCGTCTTACGCTTGGCGCGCACCCTGCACGATGCGGTGGAGTGCAGCACCATGGGCGATGCCCGCATACGCGACGTGGTATTCGAGGCGCTCAAGGGCGAACAAGGGCCTGCCTTGCGCGCGCTGGTACAGGGGCACGGCAACTACTCACGTATCGTGCAAGTGCTCTCGCAGCTCCACAGCCACTTTGCTGACGATTTTTCAGTAGAGCAGCTCGCGCAGCAAGCGAACATGAGCGTGTCGACGTTTCACCAGCACTTCAAGCAAATTACCCGCGCCTCGCCTGCCCAGTACCTCAAACGGCTGCGCTTGATCAAAGCGCAGCAGCTCCTCTTGCAGGATAGCCACAACGTGAATCAAGCGGCACTGGCGGTGGGTTACCGCAGCGTGCCGCAGTTCAGCCGCGACTATAAACGCTATTTTGGTGAGTCGCCCCTCCAGCATCGCCGCCAGGAGCAGGCGCTGCGCGCGTGAGGCGCACGGGCGTTCGACGCTTATTTAGCGAAGATTTGGCGCTTGTCTTTGAAGGCCTTGAACTCCAGCGCGTTACCGCAGGGGTCGAGCAGGAACATGGTGGCCTGCTCGCCCACTTCGCCTTTGAAGCGAATGTAAGGCTCGATGACGAAGTCAGTGCCACGCGCTTTCAACCGCTCGGCCAGCGCTTCCCACTCGTCCCACTCCAAAATCACCCCAAAGTGCGGCACCGGCACGTTATGACCATCTACCGGGTTGGTATGGGCGCTCTCCTGACCCGGCGTTTTGGGGTGCTCATGAATGACGAGCTGATGGCCGAAGAAGTTGAAGTCGACCCAGTGATCGCTGGAGCGACCCTCTTCCAGACCAAACACGTCATTGTAAAAAGTACGCGCCAAGGCAACGTCGTACACCGGAATCGCTAAGTGGAAAGGGGAAAGGCTCATGGGTGTCTCCTGATAGGGTGCTTTTGTTGGTAGATGGCTAGCGCGCTGCGCTAGGCCCGTGTCACTATCCTAAAAGGCGACATGTAAAAATAAAATCAATTGTTTTTTGATCTATTCACAACTTTTATTGATGAATACATAGACCATGATCCGCGAACTCAGGACGCTCATCGCCGTTGCCCAGCACGGCACCTTTGCGGCAGCGGGCCAACGTATCGGCTTGACCCAAGCCGCCGTCAGCGCGCAGATGAAGCGCTTGGAGGCCGAGCTTGGCGTGGCGCTGTTCGAACGCAGCGGGCGGGCAGCGGTTCTCACCCAGCGCGGACACGAAACGCTACAACAAGCCCAGGCACTGCTGGCCCTGTACGGCACCTTAGGCGCCTCCTCCGCTGGGCAAGAGGCCGCTACCCGCGTTACCTTGGGGGCGATAGCCTCCATTCAGCGCTCGCTGCTACCAAGCGTATTGGCGCGCTTTCATCGCCAATTTCCCGAATGCCGCTCCCGCGTGGTGCCGGGACTGTCACTGGCGCTGATGAATCAGGTGGATGCGGGAGAACTGGATATGGCGGTGATCATTCGTCCACCTTTTTCGCTACACAGCGACCTACGCTGGCAGCCTCTTGCCCATGAGCCGTTTCGGTTACTGGTGCCCCGCCAAATGGCCGGTAACGATTGGCGTGAGTTACTCTCCAGCCAGCCGTTCGTGCGCTATGACCGCGCCTCGTTTGGCGGGCGCCAGGTCGACCGCTTTCTGAGAGACAATCACTGCCAAGTACATGATGTGTGTGAAGTCGACGAGCTCGACGCCATCGTACAGCTAGTGGCCAACGGCGTGGGCGTCGCGCTGGCACCGCAACCAAGCGCTCTCCAGCGCTGGCCCACTGGCGTGCGGGCCATCGACTTGAACGAGCACACCTTCCATCGCGATATCGGTATCGTTCACCGCGCCAGCGGTCAGCTCAGCGAACCGGCCCAGGCCCTGGCCGCCCTGCTGACGCAAGTAGCCACCAAGTAACCGCTGCTGCACACTAAAACGCCAGCCCGAAGGCTGGCGCAAATGAGCCCATCCTGCACGTGGCCTAGGCCTCGGTGGTGTTCTCGTCTTCCGTAGCGCTGTCTTCTGTAGCGCTCGGCTCTTCTTGCGATGCCTCGTCAGCGGCTTGGTTGGATTCGTCTGCGGCGTCGGCCTCGTTGGACAGATTCATGGGCTCGTCTAGCGCGAGCGTCCGTGCCGTGTAAGCGCGCACCTCGCTCAACAGCTCAGGGTTCTCTGCCAGCTTTTGGCCGTAGGAAGGAATGATCTCGGTCAGCGTGGCCTGCCACTCGTCGCTTGCCACGTGAGTCGGGAATACGCGATCCAGCAGGCCAAGCATGATCGACGGCGCAGTCGAAGCACCCGGCGAAGCGCCTAGCAGCGCAGACATGGTGCCGTCTTGCGACGTCACGACTTCCGTACCGAATTGCAGCACGCCGCCACGCTCGGGATCGTTCTTGATGATCTGTACGCGCTGACCCGCCGTCCACAGTTCCCAGTCGTCGCGGTTAGCGTTGGGGTAGTAGGCTTGCAGCGCTTCGAAGCGGTCATCGTCAGACATCAGTACCTGGCCCACGAGGTAGCTCACCAGATTGAAGTTATCCAGACCGACTTCCACCATGGGCCAGGTGTTGTCCAGCGTCATGGAGCCAAACAAGTCCGTCCAAGAGCCCTCTTTCAAGAACTTGCTGGAGAACGTGGCGAAGGGGCCGAAGAACAGCGCTGGTTCACCATCCAAGTAGCGCAGGTCCAGGTGCGGAACGGACATGGGCGGCGACCCTTCCCCCGCTTTACCGTACGCTTTCACGTCGTGCTGCGACACCACGTCCGGGTTGGTGGTGTAGAGGAACTGGCCGCCAACGGGGAAGCCCGCGTAAGCCTCGGCCTCGGGAATCCCCGATGCCTGCAGCAGCGGAAGCGCAGCCCCGCCTGCGCCGATGAACACATAGCGCGCATCGACGGTGCTCTCTTCACCGCTTTCCAAGTTGGCAATGGTGACGTGCCAAGTGTCATCGTCGTTGCGGGTCAGGTCGCGCACTTCGCTGTTCAACCCCAGCGTGAAATGCTCGCTGCGCGTCAGCGCTTCGACCATCTCACGGGCCTGAGCCCCGTAGTTAACTTCGGTTCCCATCTGCATGCGCGTGGCAGCCACCGGGCGGTCGTCGTTTTCACGACCGTCCATGACCAGCGGCATCCACTCGGCCAGCTCAGCGCGATCTTCCGAGTACTCCATGCCCGCGTACAGCGGATTCTGCGTCATGGCGTCGTAACGCTCGCGCAGGAAATTGACGTCCTCATCGCCCCACACCACGGCAATGTGCGGCACGCTATTGATAAATGAGGAGGGCTCACCAAGAATGCCGTTCTCGACCTGATGCGCCCAGAACTGACGAGAGATCTCGAACTGCTCGGTGACGTTGATCGCGCGCTGGATCTCGACACGGCCACTGGCATCCGGCGTGTAGTTCATTTCCATGAACGCAGAGTGGCCGCTACCGGCGTTGTTCCAAGCATTGGAACTCTCTTGAGCGACTTGATCCAGGCGCTCATAGAGATGAATGTCCCACTCAGGCTCTAACTCTTGCAAGTAAGTGCCCAGGGTCGCGCTCATGATACCGCCGCCAATCAGCACTACGTCGACCGGTTCATCGGCGGCAACGGGCATGGCGGCAAGGGCTAACAGTGGTGAACAAAGTAACAGACTTAAACGTTTTTGCATGTCATGTCCCTGACGATACAGAAATGACGTGCCGGAACAGCGGGTGCCCAGCGTCGAGGGGATAAAAATTGCGACGAAAGTCTAACAAATAACCCTGTTCACGGGAACATAAAAGAAATCTTAAATGAGAATGAAAGGAATTAACGCATGAAGCCAGAAGACCTGGAAACCTTGGTGACGCGAACGATGCCGTTTGGCAAATACGAAGGCTGGCTCATCGCCGATCTACCGGGCCCTTATTTGAACTGGTTTGCCCGGGAGGGGTTTCCCAACGGCGAGATTGGACAGCTCTTGCAACTGATGCATGAGATCGACCATAACGGCCTGAGCGACCTGCTCACACCGCTACGCAACCGTTAACGAGCGCGCAGCGCCTGCGCTCGCTCTTCCATGTAACGGTGGCGATGCTGGTCGGGGTCGTCCGGAAACCGGCCTAGCGCGACGGCTTTCTCGAAAAAGCCGGTGGCCGGTATGTCGTCACCCCGACGGCTGATGACCAGCGCGGCGATCATGGGCCGCCCAGCGGCGACGTCCTCGTCCATCAACTGCTCGAGCGCTTGGGCCACCCGTGCAATGGTGCGCGGGGGCGTCAGCCCTAGCGCGTTGGCAACGTGCTGATAGGTCATCGGCAACGCGTTGGCGGGAGCTTGCATCAGAAGGGCACGGACTTGGCGGGCAAGAGCGTCGACATCGGCTGAGCGCATAAGGGAGTTACTCGTTCTAAGCGGCGGTAGAGAAAGATAGCCACGCTACCACATCGCTGGCTATGCTGTGGCCAATGCGTGACGATTGAGTGGCAATCACCAAGAGGGAGCTTATGGTTAGACAACACCCACATCTGCCCGCCAGACGCCGCTGGCTCCATGTCATCGTTTGGTTGAGCGTGCTGGCGCTGCTGGCAGCGGCACTACTCATGGCAGGCGCTGGTCCCGCCTATCGCTGGCAGTGGATCTCCTTAGGGGAGGCCTTCAACCTACTGCGAAACGGCGTTTATGCGGCGACGGCCGCCGTCGCGCTGAGCGTACTCGTGCTGCTGTTCAGTGCCATCCTACGGCGCGGGGGAACGGCTATCGCGGCCATTGGCGTTCTGCTTGCCACGGCCGCCCTACTTTACATGCCATGGCAACAGTGGCAGCGCGCCCAAGAAGCGCCGGTGATTCATGACATCACCACCGATACCCAGCAGCCGCCCCCATTCGTTGCCCTACGTGATGAGCGCGAGGCGGCCCCTAACGGGGTGGCGTATCCAGGCGATGACACCGCCGAGCAGCAGCGGACCGCTTACCCGAACGTACAACCCCTGGTGGTGAATGCTCCCGCCGCGACCGTGCTGGCCGCGGTTCAAGCCGAAGTAGATGCCGCCGGCTGGGACATTGCCGAGATCACCCCGACCCGTTTGGAAGCCACTGCCGTGACGCGCTGGTTTGGCTTTGAGGATGACGTGGTGATTCGACTGACCGAACAGGGCGAGCGTACTCAGGTGGACATGCGGTCGGCATCGCGACTGGGTGCCAGCGACGTGGGCACCAATGCGCTGCGCATCGAGACCTTTTTGAACGCACTACGCAAGCGGTTGGAGTAGCACCGCGCCGACCTTAGTGAACGCGTTTTTGGTGGTCATGCCGCGTACGTTCGCGGGCCAAAATCTGCTGGGCGTCCAGCTCGCCAATGGGCACTGTCACGCTGGCGGGAATCTCCCCACTTAGCTGTAGCGCCTGGTAGCGCAGCGCACACACCCGCAAGAACGAGGTGAAGTTACCCAGGTCATGCCCGGCATCGATCGATTCATGGTACAGCCGGGTGATCATCTGCGCGGTGTTCATTCCGTCGCGCTGGGCAATCTCTTCCAGCAGTTGCCAGAAATAGTTCTCCATCCGCACGCTGGTCACCATGCCATCGATACGCAGTGAGTGCGTGGCGCTGCGCCACAGTGCCGGGTCCGCATCGATAAACAGTTTGCACATGGTCACTTCCTCCAAACCAACCGTCTCCGATCAGCATAGCGGCTGAGCGAGTGCGCGCCCAGCAGAGGCGCGCACCTTCACGACGAGGCCACTATTTGTCGAGTAGCGCCATGAACTGCGCCAGCCAAGCGGGGTGGGCGGGCCAAGCGGGGGCCGTGACGAGGTTGCCATCGGTCACCGCCTCGGTGACGTCTAACGCTGCGAACCGACCACCGGCCAGTTCGACCTCGGGCTGGCAAGCGGGGTACGCCGAGCACTGCTTGCCCTCCAGCACCTTGGCTGCCGCCAGCAGTTGAGCCCCGTGGCAGATCGCCGCGACCGGTTTCTGGGTATCGAAAAAGTGTTTCACCATGGCGAGCACGTCTTGATTGAGCCGCAGGTACTCCGGCGCTCGACCGCCGGGCACGACCAGGGCGTCGTAATCCGCCGGGTCGACGCTTGCGAAATCCGCATTGAGGGCAAACCGGTGGCCTGGCTTTTCGGTATACGTTTGGTCGCCTTCGAAGTCGTGAATGGCTGTGGCCACGGTATCTCCCGAAGCCTTACCCGGGCAGACTGCATCGACGCAATGCCCGACCGCCATCAGCGCTTGGAAAGGCACCATGGTTTCGTAATCTTCGGTGAAGTCGCCGGTGATCATTAAAATGCGTTTGCTGCTCATCTCCGTTCTCCTTGTGATTGTCGTCGGTCGAGCACGCGGTGGGCGTGTCATGGCAGACTAGCAAGCCATCAGGTGGGATAGGTAGTACGCCGTTACTACACGCCCAATGGCACCCGTTCATCATAAAAAAAGCCCGCTACGAACGAGCGGGCTTGAGCTGGATGGATATCGATTACAGCAGCGCGTCGATGGGCCGCTGCCCATCCAGCAGCGTTATCTCCTGGTTGATGAGACTCGGGGTCTGCACCACGCGAAGCAGTGCATAAGCCACGTTGGCCCGGGAGATCTGGTTGTCTCCCGCTTCCTCGACGCTGTTGGCGAATTTGTGCGTCGGCGCCTCATCGGTGAGACGGCCGGGCTTCAAAATCACATGGGAAACGTCGCTGTGCCGCAGATGCGCATCGGCTGCGAATTTGGCGGCCATGTAGGGGCGCATTTTTTCGGGGGCTTCCAAGGGTTTTTCCGCCCGAATGGCGCTGACCATGATGTAACGCGACAGGCCCTGCTGGCTGGCGATATCCGCCGCACGGATCGCGCCAAACAGATCGATGAGTAGCGTTTTGTCCGGCCCGGTGTGCGGGCCAGAACCGGCGGTAAAGACGACTTGATCGCACCCTTCGAAGGCGTGTTCCATGTCGCCTTCCAAGTCGCCCACGACGGTTTGAATGCCCCGCTCTTGGAACCAGGCGGCCTGCTCTTCATGGCGAATCATGGCTTTGATGGGCGTGCCAGCCTCTTGGGCTAACGCGCAGAACTGTTTACCGATCTGACCATTGGCACCAATCACTAGGGTCTTCATTTTGCCTCCTTGTCTATCGTGTCTGCTTTATCAGTGTAGGCGGCACGCCTAAAGTTCAACCCTAGAGGCAAAAACCGCGGGCACCTTTCGGTGCCCGCGGTAAGAACGTCGGTCCCGCTCATCGGCTTACGTCAGGCGCGCGTGCTCCTCACGAGCAGGCAGCGCAGCCTGTTGTCCGGCGCTGGGACTGACGTGAAAGCGGCTGACCAGCGTATGCATGTCGCCCGCGCGCTCATCCAGCGTTTGGCTAGCGCTGGAGGCATCTTGAACCAAGCGCGCGTTTTGATGCGTCACCTGATCCAACTGGGAGATGGCTTGGTTGATCTGATCGATACCCGCCGACTGCTCTTTTGTGGCATCGGCAATTTCGGTGACGTAGCGGGTTACCTCCGAGAGGCTGTCGATGATGTCCTGCAAGTGATGGCTCGACGCGTTGACCAACTGCTCGCCTTCGCTCACTTTTTGCACGCTGTCGTCCACTAGATGGCGAATCTGCGCTGCTTCTTCTGCGCTGCGCCCCGCCAGCTTGCGTACTTCCTGTGCTACCACGGCAAAACCGCGCCCCTGCTCACCGGCACGGGCCGCTTCTACCGAGGCGTTCAGCGCCAGCAGGTTGGTCTGGAAGGCGATGTCGTCGATGGCTTTGATGATGGACGTGATCTTCTCGCTCGCCTGACGAATATCGCTCATGGCGGCCGTGGTGCGTTTAGCCACGTCGCCTGCAGAGCGCGCCCGATCATCCACACTGCTGCTGGCGCCTTTGGCCTGATCGGCGTAGTCAGCGGTCTGCTTGACCGTGGCGGTAATCTGCTCGAGGCTGGAGGCCGTCTCCGCCAGCGATGCCGCCTGTTGGTCCGTGCGCTGTGACAGGTTTTCATTGCCGGAAGCGATTTGGCGGCTGCTGGCGGCAATCGCCTCGGCGCTTTCACGAATCTGCGACACCATGCCTTCGAAGGTGTCCATCATCCGGTTGAACGCCTGGGCGGCTTGGCCGACCTCATCGTTACGCTGAAGCGCTAACCGCATGGAGAGGTCGGCGTTTTCACCGGCGGCACCGCTAATGCTCTCCATTTGACGACGCATGGCCACCAGCGGGCCAAGCACACGTACCAGCGTGCGCCAGCCAAAGATGGCCAGCACCCCGATGACCCCTGCCGTCACCAAAATCAGTAGCGTACGCCCTGCATTGGCCAGCGTTTCGGCTTCTTCGCTGGCGCTGGCTGCCTGGGCAACGGTATAGGCTTCGATGTCACTAAGCGCTGCGCGCATTTCGGTCGTCGCGGCAGCCACGTTGGTCAGTGCGGCCTGTACTTGGGCCCCCAGCTCCAACTGCTGCTGGCGCAGCGCATAGACCGAATCGGCGTCTTCCACCATCACGCCGTTCAACTCGACGATAACCTCATCGAGTTCGCTGATCAGGGCGCGCTGCTCGACGGTGGTGCTGGGCGCCTCGGCGATCGCCGCCAGGGACTGGCGCGCCAGCGACACCTGTTGGGAAATCTCGTTGCTGCGCAGGTTGACCAGGGCATCGATGCTATCCACCTGCATCATTTGCCGCCCTAAATCGGACAGCGTGGCAACGGCCATGCGCGCATTGCCACTCAGGCGACCAATATCGACTCGGGCGGTAAACATGTTATCCAGCAGCTGGGTAGGCAGCGTCGTGGTGCCCTCCTCCCGCCAGGCTTCCATCAGTTCCCGCTGGCGGCGCTCTTCACGCACTTGAGCCAAGGCAGTACGTCCGGCAATGTCTTCGGCACTGCGCATGACGTTGGTGATGGCCGCTTGCATCTGAACGATCTGCTCGTCCATCTGCGCTTGCAGAGTCAGCGCATCACGGCGCACGTTTTCCAGCGCCTCGTCACCGGCCAGCAATGCGTCATACTCGTTGTCCAGCGCGGCAAGCTGTTCGGCGGCATCGGTTTGCTCGATACGCGCCAGCCCCGTACGCGCTTGGCGATAGCGCGCGTCCAACTCACTACGAGGCGTCACGTCATCTAGCGCTTGGTTGCTGTCGACCGCCAGCAGGTCGGCATGGCGCTGCCCAAAGGCCCCCATGGTCAACACCATGCTACGGCTGGCGTCTTGCAGCGGCAGCACCTCATCGGTCACAAAGTGCTGGACGTTGATCAGCCGCTGGTTGGTCATCCAACCCGTACCTGCCAGCACCATGCTACCCAGCACGGCGGCAGCAAAGAGGCTAATGAGCATCGCGCGGATACTTATGGTTTTTTTCATCAGGGGTATTCGCTGTGTCAGAGATAATGCATACGGAATATGGAACCACGATTACTGCACTAAGTTGTTCCAATCCACCGGCTCGAACTGGCCGTTTCGGATAATGGTGGGCCATACGGCATCGCTGGCTTGATGGTCGTTCGGCCCTAGCGTCAGCGGCTCGCCAACGCCGATATCGATGCTGCCCAGGCTCAGCAGGCCATCCACGATGGCTTCACGATCAGGATGATCACCTGCGGCTTTGACGCCTTCGGCAAACAGTTTGGCGGCCAAATAGCCTTCCAAGGAGATAAAGTCCGGGCTGGCATTGGGCGCGAATTCCGCCAGTGCCTGACGGTACTCTTCGACCGCAGGCAGGTCGGCGTCCAACGGGGGCACGACTTGCGTCACGATGACGCCTTCGGCCAGCGGGCCGAGCGTGTCCAGCAGCGCTTGGCTACCCACGAACGAGACGTTCAGGAACAGTGCATCGGGCAGGTCTTGTCGTGCTTCGCGAATGAAATCCGCAGCGGGGCCAAACGTGCCGACAATGATCACCGCCCGAGGAGTGACCGGCGCTTGCAGAATGCTGGCAAGACCTTGGTGAATGTTACGCGTACCGCGAGTGAAGCGGCCATGCACGAGCTGAGACGTGTTCGAAAAGCCCTGCGCATTGAGCGCGCGAATCGCGCCGTTGTAGCCCGCATCGCCGAAGCTATCGTTCTGGGTAAAAAATGCGATTTCCTCAGGCTCGATACCGGCGGCCAACAACCCCTCGATCATCGTCGCCGTCTCTTGCACGTAGCTGGCCCGATAGTTGATCACGTAGCGGTCTGGCGGGGAGCGACGCAAAATACCGGCGCCGGTAAAGGCCCCAAATAGCAGCGTCTTTTCCTGGTTATAGATGGGTATAGTGACGGCGGCGGTGGGTGTTCCTACGTTGCCGATGGCCGCCAACAGGTTGTCATTTCCCACCAGGTCGCGGGTGTGTTTGGCCGCCAGCAACGGCGAGTATTGGTCATCGAAGGTCGTTAGGCTGAGCGTTTCTCCATCGATGCCGCCTTCGCTGTTGAGTTGGGCGAAATAGGCCTGCACCCCTTGCTGCATGCCGATGCCCAACGGCGCCGCGCTGCCGCTCGCTGGGGCCACCATGCCAACCTCAAGCGCTGCGTGCGCCAGTGGTGCGGCCAATAGTCCCGCCGTCATGAGCCATGTCGTGATTCGTCGCATCGATTCTCCCCCACATCGTGATGCTTTTTTCTCTTATCGGCGGAAGAATATACGACTTAAGCCTAGCTAGCTTTAAACAGAATGTAATAAAACGTGTCTTGGACTAGGAGGGGCGTTCGATGGCGAAACGGTCGGTGATACGCACGTAGTCGCTCCCAGCCAAACGGCCGATGGGCTGGAGCGCCTCCATATCCACATGCCGTCCATCCCAGAGCGCATCGTCGATATGTATCGCGACGACTTGCGCCAGCACCAGGCTGCCTGCCAGCGGCCGGTCGCCAAAGCGAACCACGTCCACCAGCTTGCAGCCAAACGCCACCGGGGCTGCTGCGATGCGAGGCACGCGAACGCCCGGCATGGCGGCCTTCTCGAGCCCTGCCAGGGTGAACTCGTCCTCCCCCCTGGGCAGGCTCGCGCTGGTGGTGTTGAGCGCGTCGACCAGCCCTTCCGTGCCTACATGCACCACGCACTCATCGACCTCTGCCAAGTTGCGCAGCGTATCTTTGGGCTGCGCGCTACCATCCAGCAAAGGCGAAAACGCCAAGATGGGTGGATCGATGCTGGCGACGTTGAAAAACGAGAACGGCGCCAAATTGGCGTTACCGTGCTTGTCTTGGGTGGCCACCCACGCAATGGGCCTTGGGCACACGCTGCCCGACAGCAAGCGGTAGAGCGTGCCTGCACTGAGAGGGGACTGTTCAAGTAGGGTATCCATGGGCGCTCCTGATCACTGGGTGATAACGATGCCCTTAATAGGCCGCCGACGCCCGCCCCCTGTCAAGTGTGTTAGCCTTGTACGCACATTGAAAGACGAAGGATCTGAATGCTCACTATTTCCAACAGCGTTAGCTTGGCCGATTGGGAAATCGACTTGAGCCAAATTCGCGCGCAGGGGGCTGGCGGTCAAAACGTCAACAAAGTCGCCTCTGCCGTGCACCTGCGTTTCGACATTCAGCGCTCGACGCTACCGCCGGTTTACAAAGAGCGGCTGATGGCCCTCTCGGATCAGCGCATTAGCAAAGAGGGCGTGGTGATCATCAAAGCCCAGAGTTACCGCACGCTGGAGCTGAACAAAGAGGATGCCTTGAAGCGTCTTCAGGCGCTGATCAAGAGCGTAGCCAAACAGCCCAAAACGCGCCGTCCCACCAAACCCACGAAGGGCTCCCAGCGCCGCCGGGTCGATCACAAAACCCGCAAAGGCAAAATCAAGTCGCTGCGTGGTAAAGTGCCGGTGAGCTAGCGCTGCACGCGCCGCTTTACTCTCTACCTGACACAGTGACCTTGATGCCAACGACACCCCGTCCGCTTTCGCCCTGTATCCACGTTTGCCAAATCGTGCCAAGCACCCAGATGTGCAAAGGGTGCGGACGTACGCTGGATGAAATTGCCTGCTGGGGAAGCATGACCGAGGCCGAGAAGGCCCCGGTGTGGGAACGTATCGAACAAGCGGGCTATGTCGAGCGGCAGTCCGATGATGCCGCCCCAGAGTGAACGCTTGGGATCGCTCAACGCTCTTCGTCGTGGCGGTCGCTCAAGATATGGTGAAGTTCACCACAGGCCACCATCGGATCATCGCAGTTGATGACAATATTAGACTCCGCCAGCACGTAGCTGCGTCCGGTAATGGTGTTTTCTACTACTTGGTAAGCGCCTTCTTGATGCGTACCGGTAAAGGTACCGATGAAACCGGTCTCCCGCAGCGATATCGTTTCTAACTTGTCGCCCAGCTTTAACCGCCCTTCGTAATTCATCAATGCCAGCCGTGCCGACGTACCGGTGCCCGTCGTGCTGCGACAAATCACGCCAGGGTGAACATACGTCGTGGAGCGAGAGCGGATATAGCCTTCCGCCACCGGCTCTTCTGGCCCCATGAAGTGCAAAAACGGCAGCGGCCCCACATCCCCGAGGGTGTAGTGGGAGAAGCCGCGCTGCGCCTGAATCGCCTCGACGATTTTGTGAGCGCACGCCGCCAGCGCCTGCTCTTCATCACGCACCAGTTTGAAGCCCAGCGCCTCGGCATCGACCAGGGCGTAAAAGCCGCCGCTGTAAGCGACCGAGTAAGTCACTTCACCGATACCCGGGACTTGGATGGTGTCGCGGTAGGTGTCGATATAGCTGGGCAAGCCTTCGCAAGTCACGGATTCCACCACGCCGTTATGCACCTGCGCTTCGATTTGCACCAAGCCCGCCGGGGCTTCCAGCTTGAAGCGCTGAACCCCCTCCTGCTTGGGCACGATACCGGTCTCCAGCACGGCCGTCGCCGTACACAGCGTGTTCGAGCCCGAGTAAATTGGGTAACCCATCACTTCCATGATGATGTACCCGGCAACTGCTTCTGGGTCGGTGGCGGGCACCAATAGATCCACCGACATTTCGGGAATGCCGTAAGGTTCTTCCAGTAGCAAACGGCGCAACCCATCGGCGTCGTCACGCAGGTACTCCATCTGCTGGCGAACCGTGGCACCGGGCAGCGTATCGATACCGCCAGTGACGATGCGGCTCACATCGCCCCCGGCATGTGTGTCCAACAATTGAATCGTATGAAGGTTTTTCACTCACCCGGCTCCTAGGCAGTGGTAATGGCAAACGGTGCACCGTGGGTGTCCCACTGAGCATCGGGGACAATAACGATTTTCCCCAGGTAGTTGCTGCCCCGGTTCACAAAGTAGCGCTCGGCCTGATGTAATTCCGAGAGTTTGAACGCGCCGTGCAGCACCGGCTTCAACTCACCGCTACGAATCCAGGCGATTAGCTGCTCGGCCTCCTCGCGAGTGCCGTGGGAGACCCCGAATATCTGCACCTGATACAGATAAATGCGGGTCCACATAATCTCGCTAAGATTGCCACCGCTGGCACCGGCAATGGAAAGCCGAGGATACGTGGTGCGGCGCTGCATATCGCCAATCATGGTGTCGATAAACAGGTCGGTCATCTCACCGCCCACGAGATCCATCACGGCATCGATGGCTTGCCCCTTGGTTTCTGCCAACACACGCTCGACAAACGTCGGTAAGTCACCGCGATCTATCACCGCTTCTGCGCCGAGCGCGCGCAGCGCGTCGGCTTTATCAAGCTGACTGACGGCGTAGGGAATCGCGCCGACGATGCGGCAGAGTTGAATCAATGCCGTGCCGACCCCTCCGCTGGCACCGCTGACCAGCACGCGCTCGCCCGCCTGAACGTTGGCGGCAGTCATCATGTGGTAGGCCGTTTGATAGGAGCACATGCCCATGGCCGCCAGCTCCGCATCGTGCAATTCGGGGTTGGCCACGTGGTGGAACTGGTCGGCAGGCACCGCCACGTACTCGGCGTAGCCGCCATCGGCACCGTGGCCGTAGTAGTCCGGCGTCAGGTTGATGTCACGACGCTCGTCGGCGTATAGGTTGAAATCCAGCAGACCGCGCTCGCCGATACGCTGGGCGTCAACGCCCTCCCCCACGGCGACGATCCGCCCAGCCACGTCGGCCCCCTGTATGCGAGGGAACGTCAGCGTTGGGGAGCCGCCCATGGCAAACGAAGTGACGTCCTCTTTCCCTTTGGTGGGGTATAGCCCTTCGCGTGCTTTGCGGTCGGTGTTGTTTTTCGCCGTGGCCGTGACCTGCACCAACACCTGGCCGGGGCCAGGTTGTGGCGTGCACACGTCTTGGCGGTACTGCAGCGCGTCCACATCACCGTGGCCGGTTAAGAGCATCGCTGACATCGTGGCCGGTATCGCCGCGCTGTTATCCGTATGGGCCATGGGTGGGCTCCTTATTCAGTGGATATGCCGCGACAATAACAAACGCCGGGCGAGGTTCAAGGGACTAGCCGAAGACCGGCACACCGATGAGCACCGGGTGTAAGTAGAAGGCAAACAGGGCATACGCCACTACGCCGATCGCCACCGTGGCCAGCGTCGCCGCCAGCGAGGTCGATGCCGGTGCAGCGGGCTGTTGACGGCTACGCTGTTTCGCGGCTTTAAACGCCAAGATTGCCCAGACGAGAAACGCAGCAAAGAAGAGCACATCGCCTAGTCGGCCATTCACAAGCAGGTGCGAAAACGCCCAAATTTTGACGGCCAGCATCATCGGATGGCCCAGCTTGGCTTTGATCGCATTGCCCGGCACATACGCCGCCACCAGCATGATGAAGGCGGGCAGCATCAGTAGCGCCACTGCATGGCGTAAGCCCATCGGCGGAAACCATAGGTGGATAGGGTCGAGGCGCGTTTGACCGTAGCCATATATGGCGATGGCAAGGCCAATGAGGGCCACCACGGAGTAAGCCAGCTTCCACGTGCTCTGGCCACGGTTAGCGATCTGTTGCTGTCGCCAGGATTCCGCAAAGATACGTACCGAGTGCCCGCCTAAAAAGATCAGCAGGCCTAAGATCATGAGGGTCATGGTGGTCACTCTCCGGTGAGTTGCAAGTCGTTGGTCGAGTGGGAGCATGCCACACTCCTTGGCAAACCACATGGCGCGGCGTCAACTTTTCGCCAATAGTGATGGAGAGCAAAACCCGTCAAGCTAGACGACTGACTGTGCCTCTGCCCTCGCCAAGGATCGGTATGCTTCACTTCCCCTCGACGTACCATTGCCGTCTCACCTGGACCTATTTTGGGCTGTTCATTGCCATTGGCATGACCGGCGGCCTGCTTGGCCCGGCCCTGCCGCACCTGGCCGAGGTCAGCGGTGCCTCCATGAGCCAGATCGCCGTGCTGTTTACCGCACGCGCCGTGGGCAACATGAGCGGCGCGATGGTCACCGGGCTGCTCATGGACCGCTTCAACGGCCACCGCGTGCTGGTGATGATGGGCGTGCTGGCGGTAGCTGGGCTAGCCGTGGCTCCGCTTAGCCCGCTTTTGCTGCTGTTGACGCTTCTATTCATGCTGCTGGGGTTTGCGGAGGTATCGCTCAACGCGGGAGGCAACACGCTGCTGCTATGGCTGCATCGAGATGCGGCAGGCCCCAACGTGAGCGCCCTGCACTTCTGCTTTAGTTTCGGCAACATGCTGACGCCGCTGATCATGATTGCCGCGCTATCGCTCACCGGGCAGTTCCATCTCACGTTTTGGATCGTTGCGGCTAGCGTGGCGGTCATGTTGTGGCCGCTGTCCCGCTTCGTCAGCCCGACCATGCCCACCGTCGACCCTCATCCCGACACCGCGGCCGCCCTCAAGCACCGAGACCCGCTGCTGCTGGGGCTATTCATGCTGCTGTTTTCCGTTTATGTGGGCATCGAGATTACGTTCGCCGGTTGGGTTACCGCGTATGGCACGCTCTCTGGGTTGAGCACCGAGCAGGCGGCGCTGCTGGCAACGCTGTTTTGGCTGGCGCTATCGGCAGGGCGTCTGCTGGCGATTCCGCTGCTGCGCGTTTGCTCACCTTGGCAGGTGCTTGCCGGCTGCTTGGCGCTGGGGTTGAGCGCGGCGGCAGGGCTGCACGCCAACGCGCTGCCGCTTAGCGTCGGCGCGCTGCTGTTTGGCCTATCCGCCTCGGCTTTCTTCCCCACGCTGTTTGCGCTGTGCAACCAGTCGATCGTCATGCGAGGACGCACCACCGGCGCCATCTTCACCGCTGCGGGCAGCGGTGCGCTGGTCATCCCGTCACTGACCGGCCCACTGTTGGATATGGCGGGGGCCCAGGCGTTTCCCATTCTACTGGCCACGCTTTGGCTACTGATTGCACTGGGGCTGATGCTGCTGGCGTACCGTCTGCGGCAGTTGACGGCTCGGCAAGGGCTTTAAAACCAGTCTTTCCGTTTGAACAGCCAAATGAGAATCCCACCAATTCCGAGCATGGCGCCCCAAACGAAAAAGTAGCCGTACTGATAGCTCAGTTCAGGCATGTACTCGAAATTCATGCCGTAAATACCGGCGATAAACGTCAACGGAACGAAAATAGCGGTAATCACCGTCAATACGCGCATGGTGATGTTCAGCTGGTGAGACGAAATGGAGATATAGCCATCGACCAAATCACCACAAATGTCGTAGTACATCTGCGTCAGCGTATAGAGTCGCTCGAAACGCTCTTCGACATCGGTAATGGCATGCAGCGTTTCGCTTTCGCCTCGGGGTAAATGCGCGTAATCATACGCCGTCAGCTCTTGTGTGATGCCTTTGTGGTAGCTGAAGATGCGGCGCATTTTGACCAGACGAGAACGATAAGTGGTGATTTTACGCATCAACACATCGTTGCCGTTCTCCAGCAGCTCATCTTCGAGATCGCTCAACTCCGTCTCGAACTCCAGCAAGCTGTCGATGTAAAAGCCCGCAGAGGTATACATCACTCTTAACGCGACCTGCTCGGGCGATTGGGCCAGCAGGGCTTTGCCGTGCTCATTGAATAAACGCTCGATACTGAGCGCCTCGCCGGGGTGCAGCGTGACCAGAAAACGCTCGCCAACAAAGAAACAGACCTGCTGGGGCACGAAATTGAGCTGGGCATCGAACGACGAAATACCGCGATAGATGATCAGCGTGTGATTGTCGAACTCTTCGATCTTTGGGGGGTGGCGCTCTTTATGAGCATCTTGGATCGCCATGGGGTGGCAATCGAAACGCTCTAGCACGTCACGCTCCTGCGTTTCGCTCTCGCCTTTCATATCGACCCACAGATGTGCCGTGGGCATGCGTTTCCACTCGTCCATCAGGCTCAAATCGCCCTCACGCACATCGCCTTCTGGGGTGGTCAATAAACAACGAATCATACGCGTCCCTGGGTTCGTTAAAGAGGGTTGGGGGTATCCGCCGGACGCGCCAACGCGACACGCGCTTTACCTGCGCGTTTGGCGTTATACATGGCGTCGTCGGCACGTTTCAGCAGCTCCTGTGGCGTCTCAGCCGCGTTGGGCACGAACAGCGCCACGCCAATGCTGGTGCTCACTCGCAGCGTGGCACTCCCCACGTGTAGCGGCTCTTCGATCACCTGAATCAGCTTGTTTGCCAACGGTTCAAGAGCCTCGGTAGTCACCCCTTCGAGCAGTACGACGAACTCATCTCCCGCCCAACGGGCAATGAAGTCCGTCTCGCGGACGGCGTTCTGAAGGCGCTGCGCGACCTCACGCAGCAGCTCATCGCCCATGCCGTGGCCGTGCTGGTCGTTGATGCGCTTGAACCCGTCGAGGTCCAGAAACAGCACGACAAGCGGCGCCAGGGTACGACGTACCCGCGCCATCGCTTCGGGAAGCCGCTCATCCAGTGCGCGACGATTGGGCAAGCGCGTCAGTACGTCCTCTCGGGCCTGCTGGTCACGCAGACGCTCAAGCTGCTGGCGTTCGGTAATGTCGTGGATGAAGACGCTGCGGCGCGGGCGGCCATTCACTTCAAAGCTCTTTAGCCGCACCTCGACCGGCAAGCGAACCCCGTCTCGTCGTATGGCGTCGCAGGTCAAGGGCATCGCGGCGTCGTCACAGGTCAGCCCCTGTGGGAACATGAGCGAGGTGAGTGGGCGCGTCAACGCGTCTTTGCGGCTCCAGCCGAACATGCTTTCGGCGGCCCGGTTCCAGTCCAACACGCGCCCCTGCGCATCGATGCTCAGATAGGCGTCGTAGGCAGACTCGATCACCAAATTGAGCTCACGCGTGCGCTGCTCAATACGCTGTTCAAGACTTTGATGAAGCGCCGTGAGCGACTGCTGAGTGGCAGCGCGAATTTTCTGCTCGTTGATGAGCCGCTCGCGCAGATGAATTTCGCCGATCACGATATCGGCCAAATCCTGCATCGCAGCTTGTTCCTGAGGAGTCAACTGGCGCGGCTGCGTATCCATCGCACACAGCGATCCAAGCACTAGACCATGGGAGTTGCGCAACGGTATCCCGGCATAAAAACGGATGCCGCCGGGTTTCGTCACGATGGGATTGGTAGCGAAGCGCTCGTGACTCTGAGCGTCTTCGACCACCAGCGGTTCGTCCTCCAGCACGGTATAGGCGCAAAATGCCATGTCCCGGGGGCTCTCGGAGAACTCCATGCCTACTTGCGACTTGAACCATTGACGGTCGGTATCGATCAAGCTGATGGTGGACTTAGGAACGCCGAGCAGCACGGTGACCAACCGCGTGATGCGATCGAAAACGGGCTCGTTCGGCGTATCCAGCAGGGCCAGCTCGTTAAGCGCAGCCAAACGGGCGGTTTCGTTAGGGGGTAACAGGTGGCTCATGGCGATCACACCTAAGTGGTCATCAGTCCCCTAACAGCATACCGTGAAACGGAATTTTCTGCTCAACGCCCCACTTAACGCACGGCGATACGCCGCGGGGTCAACCCGGCCCACACCACGCTCACCACCGTGGAGAGCAGCAGCGCCCCCACGAACGGCCCCAGTGTCGGTACGCTACCGGGGAACGTCGCGGCCAATACTCCCGCGCTGACGCTACCTTGACTCAGCCAGCCAGGCAGCACGGCGCCTACTAGCCCCGCTAGCCCACCGCTGATCGCAGCCGTCGGTGTCATTCGTTGCCACAAGCCCAGCAGCACCGGCACCACGATCGCTGCACACAGCAGGTCGGCAATCAAAAACAGCCGCAGCACCGACAGCCCCTGTAAAGCAATCATGATCACGGGCAGCATGATGGCCACGGTGAGCCAGCGCGCTTTGTTGAGGGCCTCGGGCCGGTGGCCGCTGGCCCACAGTGACGCAATACCGTTTTGTAAAGTGTCGACGCTCGAGGTGACCAGCGTGACGGCCAGGACCAGGGATGGCAGCGTGATCCATACCGGGGCATCGCTAAGCAGCGCAAAAAACGGCATGGGCGGCTCGCCGAGGCTGACCCCGCTCATCGCTGCCATGATGCCAACACCACCGATCACCATGACGACCAGAACGGTCAGGCCGCCGCCCAGCAAGGCACCGCGCCCCAGGCTCGCGTCGTCTTGGGCCGCCCATACCCGCTGCCAATAGCCTTGGTGAAACAAGTTCGCTGCCGTCACGGCGATCACCAGCGTCAACGCGACGCTGAGCGAGCTACCGATGGGGAGCGACGGGAGTTGTGCGTCACTCGGCATATTGGGTAGTCGCCAGAGCGTTACGCTGGCGACGGCGAGCAGCAGTGCCAAAAGCAGCCACGCTTGCCAGCGGTCGGTGGCGAGACTTGCCCGAAGCCCACCCATCACGGTGTAGACCAGCGTGGTGAGCGCCACCCCGATGATGACCACGGCAGGAGGCACGTCGGAGAGTAGCGCGGTAATCGCCCCGATGGCGGTGAGTTCAGCAGCCAGGAAGCAGCCCATGTAAGCCACGGAAACGAGCGCGACGAAGCGGCGCACGCCCGTGCCGTAGCACGTATCAGCAAACTCGGCGATGCTGCGCCCTTCCGGCAGCGCTTGGCGTATTTTGGGGCCATAAAGGCCCAGCACGATGAAAGGCAGCGCCGAGCCAAGCGCATAGCCCAGCAGCGCTACGGGGCCCACGAACGCGCCAATTTCCGGGGGCGCAAACAGAATCCACGCCCCCATACCCGAGGCCAAAAAGGAGAGCCCCAAGGTAGACGCGGTTTGAGAATTGCGGGCGGTGACATAGTCATCCAACGAGCTGCCACCAAAGCGGGCCCGAAGGCCCAAAAAAGCAAAGCAGCACAACGCTGCGCCTAATACGAGAGACGTTAGGTAAGGCATGTCGCGCTTCCTCCGCCGGTACGAACCGGATCAGGTTCCAGGGTCTGCGTTACGCGCATTCTCAGCCCCGATGGGGCTCCCCTGGCGACAGTGAATGGAGGCGACATCCTCAATCAAACTAGCGCATTAGTAAAGTCTCAGGTCTGTCGAGCACTCTCCTCCGGCTGTTTGGGGACGCGCCCCATCGTATAGAACTCGGCGTTGGGCGGCGTTCCCGCCAGCGTCACCAAGCGGTTGGACATGCCGAAAAAGGCCGCAATGGCGCCAATGTCCCAACAGTCGTCCAGGGTAAACCCAACGGTTTCCAGGCGCATTTGCCACTCGGTTGAAAACTCCCCCAGCTCGATGGCGCTATGCAGCGCAAAATCGAGCATCAACCGATGACGCTCGCTGAGTCCCGCCACGCGATGGTTAATGGCGATATTGTCCGCCAGCAAAGGGTCTTTACTATAAATACGCACCAGCGCGCCATGGGCAACAACGCAGTACAAACAGCGATTACGGGCACTGGTGGCCACGACGATCATCTCTTTTTCCGCTTTCGTCAGCGTATCGGACGCCCGCTCCATCAACGCATCGTGATAGGCAAAAAAAGCACGGAACTCCTGGGGACGATGCGCGAGCATGAGAAATACGTTGGGTACGAAGCCCGCTTTTTCCTGCACCGCTAACATGGCTTCCCGGATATCCTCGGGAACTTCTTCTAGCGTCTCAGGAAGTGTAAATCGACTTATCGAGACAGACATACGCACTCCTGTTTTTTGTAACGTGGCGCCTAACTGCTGAATGGCGTTTACTCGTAACAAATTGCTAACTAAAGAGTCTTTCAATACGCCTTAACGCTCGCCATACTCTTAATGATTTAATGTCATAAGAGCCGTACGCTATTAGCCAAGCGGTGTACTAACAGGGAAACCACCATGTCATACTCCGAAGCAAAAGAGCACACGCCAGGGCGTTTGCATGAACTGTTCGCCGACCCTTACCGTGCGTTCGAAAACGATACGGATGAGCGTCAGCTGCATATCCGCGTCATGCTTCACACCCTGCTGGCCCGCCCCATGAAGCGAGGTCAGGTAACGCTTCGTGTGATTCACGGCTGGGAGAACGGTGGCTTCGAACCCGCCGACCTGCAGCACGCCGACTTTACCCTGCACAGCCTGACAGATTTCGATGCTGCCGTGACGCGCTTCGCTACGGCTGCCGAGAAAAACGCACCGTTGCCTGCGGATCAAACCGCCATCCTGGCCGAGCCGCTAGCCGACGCCATTGCCGATGCCGAAGCAGATGGCAACGCACTGACCGACGACATCCGCGAAACGCCGGCCCGTTGGCCCGCGTTCGAAGGTGGGCTCGCCCTCTACACGCTGTTCAAGATGTACCACCGCTTGGTTTACGGCGAAGATGACACCTACCGCTGCTCCCAGTGCGACACCCCCCACGGCCCTCGCGAGATCCATGAGTTTCATTTAGAGGAGGGTGAGTTTGCGCTGCTGGTGCCCATCAGCGAGGAGCAGGACGCGCCTTATTTGCTAGTCCTTCACGAAAGTCAGCTGGGTCCCATCGCCCAACTGCTCTCGGAAAGCCTGCCGCTGTTCGAACGTTATTGAGCTGCGCGCCTCCTCGGCCGAGGAGGCGCTTTACTGCGCCCGGGGCGCGCTATAGCGAAATCGTGCTGTTGATACCGCTTGAGACGTTTTCCGGCTCGAACCAGCGGGCAGTGACCGTTTTGGTTTGGGTCCAGAAGGCAATCGCCTGCTTACCGTTGGGCCCCAAGTCACCCAGTTTCGAGGCCCGAGAGCCGGTAAAGCTGAAGTAAGCCACCGGCACTGGAATCGGCACGTTGATACCGATTTGGCCCACGTCGATGTCGGTCTCGAAGCGCCGTGCTACCCAGCCCGAGTTGGTGAAGATCGAGGTGCCGTTGCCATTCGGGTTGGCATTAATGAAAGCGATGGCGTCGTCCAGCGTCTCGACGTTGACGACGCACAACACTGGGCCAAAAATTTCTTCGCGATAGATCGTCATGTCTGCCGTCACATCGGAAAACAGAGTCGGTCCGACGAAGTTACCATCCGGGTAGCCGTCGACCGTGTAGCCGCGACCATCCACCAGCAGCGTGGCGCCCTCTGCTTCGCCTGCGGTAATCAAGCGCTCGACGCGGGCCTTGGCCTGTGGCGATACCAGCGGCCCTAGGTCCGCTTCACGCTGAGTGCCCGGCCCCACGGTCATACCGCGCGCACCGGCTTCGATATCCTTGATCCACTCGCGCGCCTCTCCCACCAGCACGACCACCGAGTTCGCCATGCAGCGCTGACCGGCGGCACCAAAAGCAGAGCCCAGCAGGCTATCGATGGCTTGACTACGGTTGGCATCCGGCATGACGACACAGTGGTTTTTTGCGCCCATCATGGCCTGCATGCGCTTGCCAGCGGCGGCAGCGCGGTTGTACAGCAGTGACCCCACATGGGTCGAACCGATGAACGACAGTGCCTTGATATCCTGATGGTCGGCAATTTGGTTAGCGACATCCGGCCCACCGTGGACCACGTTCAAGACCCCGGCAGGAATACCCGCTTCGTGCGCCAGCTCCACGAGCCGCATGGTCGAGCTGGGGTCCTGCTCGGAGGGCTTCAACACGAAGGTGTTGCCCGTGGCAATAGCCAGCGGAAACATGAAACAGGGCAGCATGATCGGGAAGTTGAAGGCCGTAATGCCCGCTCCCACGCCCAGCGGCTGGTGCATGGTGTATACATCGACGTCATTGGCGGCATTTTCGGCCAGCTCGCCTAGCTGAAGCGAGGTAATGGAGCACGCATGCTCGACCACTTCCAAGCCGCGCCCCACTTCACCTTCCGCATCCGGCAGGGTTTTGCCATGCTCTTCGGTAATCAGTGCCGCTAGCTCCGCCGTGTTGTCTCGGATGAGCGCCTGCAGTTTGAGCATGATGCGCATGCGTTTGCCCAGCGGCACTTTACGCCACTCTTTGAACGCCGTCTTGGCGCTGGCGATGGCGCGCTCGACCTCGTCGGACGTACAGAAGGGCACCCGGGCGACCACTTCTTGAGTCGCTGGGTTCACCACGTCGCGCCACTCTTGGCTTTGGGACATGACTGGCTGGCCATCGATATACATCGGTATTTCACGAACAGACATGATGCGTTTCCTCGGGTTGTGTTTGTTATGGGATCGAATAAGGCGCTACTAGGGTATATCAGCAAGTTGACGTAAACGTCAATTAGCCTCTGGGCAAAGATAATTTCCGCATCGAGCGACGATTTGGCTTTCCCTCTCAGTCAGGGCCTCGCTATGCTGAGACAGTTGCGTATCAGCACTCACCTTCGTGAGATGCGCTGTGGTGATCACAAGGAGGCATCCATGCAGACGTTTAGCTGCCGCTGTGGCAATCCGCTGTTTTTCGAGAACACTCACTGCTTGGCCTGTGAGTCGGAGGTAGGCTGGTGCCCCGCTTGTCGTCATATCGTGGCACTGGCACCGCTGGATAGCGGCGGCTACCGCTGCACCCATGAAGGCTGCGGTACGGCGCTGATGAAGTGCCACAACTACGCCGTCGAAAACGTTTGTAATCGGATGGTCGTGATGGCCGAAGGGCACGCGGATACGCTGTGCGACTGCTGCCGCTATAACGAGGTGATTCCCGATTTAGAGGTCGACGGCAACCGGGAGCGTTGGGCAGCGCTGGAGAGTGCCAAACGGCGGCTTTTCTATACGCTGGATTTGCTCAAGCTTCCCCATGGCGTCGAGGGCGAGGACATCCGCGTTCCGCTGAGCTTTTCGTTCATGGCCGATGCGCTGCCCGACCAAGGACTATGGCGCTCCACGGCGAACCAAGAGAAGGTCTACACTGGCCACGCCAACGGCCATATCACCATCAACGTCAAAGAAGCCGATGACGTAGAGCGTGAGCGGCTGCGTGTCGACATGAACGAATCCCACCGCACGCTGATCGGCCATTTTCGTCACGAAATCGGCCACTACTACTGGGATCTGCTGGTCAAAGACCAAGACGAAGCCGCCAGCATTCGCGTATTCGGCGACCACAACCACCCTACCTATGGCGAAGCCCTGGAGCAGTACTATCAGCAAGGCGCGCCGGCAGACTGGCCCTCGCGGTTCATTTCCGCCTACGCCGCCATGCATCCGTGGGAGGATTTCGCCGAGACGTTTGCCTTCTATCTGGACATGGTGGCCGTGCTGGATACGGCACTGCACATGGGCCTCTCACGTGCCGAGTACGACGGCTCTTTGGAGAGCATGCTTCAGGCGTTTCATCAGGTGGGCATGGCAGTGAACGAACTCAATCGTGACATGGGCCTGCTGGACTTGGCACCCGGCGTCATCGCCCCGGCGGTGCGTGAGAAGCTGGCGTACCTGCATGAACTCATTCAACAGGCGAACGCCAGCTCTCAAGCGGCCTAGTTAATCGTTGTCATGGTCGCCTGTGTGGCTTTGGGTTTGACGCTGGGTGACCCGAGGAACGCCGTCGCCGTTCACGAAGTAGGTAGCGCTAAGCGTATCGTGGATGGCGGCAAAGCCAATTTGCAGTTCGTCCACGAAAGCGTGCAGCTTGCTCGGCGAGTGCGCCAGCGCCTGAATATCCGCATCGACCACGTCGGCCCGTACCAACGACACCGTCGCCGCGACGCGGTCTTGGCGGGGCAGTAGCTGTAGCTCGTGCCCCAAGGTTTCCAAACTACAGGCAATGGAGCGAGGCAAATGCGGATCTTGCAGCAGAAAACGCAGCACGTCCGGGCCGCGCACCCGTAGCCTGACCTGTTGACGATACATCTGATACGCGGTGAGTGACTTCAAGACGCTCATCCACTGCAGGTTCTCGAACGGCAGCAGCTCTTCAGGGTTTTGCGGCAGCAGGCTGGCCGAACGCACATCGACGATCCGCGTGGTCATATCTGCCCGCTCAAGCTGGCGGCCCAGTTTGATGAACGTGCGCGCCGGGCCGTGGCTCAAGGTGCCTTCGATCAACCCGGTCAACGTTTGGCAGCCACGAATGACGTTTTTCAAAAATGCGTCTCGACGTCGAGGGCTCACGCCGTTTTCCGCGTGGTCCGCGACGTTGAGATAGAGCTGATTGACCTCTTCCCAAATCTCGCGGGGCACTACGTCCCGGGTGGTGCGTAAGTTCTCCCGGGCGCTCGCCAGCGCCGAGAGAATCGAGCTGCCGTTTTGGGCATCGGCACACAAAAAGTGCACCACGCTACGCTCGTCGAAACTGGAGTGGCGGGCATTGAAGGCCTCCAGCGTCCCGGTCATTTCGATGAGCGGCGCCCAGCCCAGTGGCAAATGCCGAGGCAAGTCCAGCATCAAATGGCTGTTGACGCTCAGTAACCGCGCGGTATCTTCGGCACGCTCGATGTAGCGCGCCATCCAGTAGAGGTTTTCAGCAACGCGTGACAGCATGGCGCTAGGCTCCTTTCTGCTCAGCGGCACCCGCCGCGTTCTCGTCGGTCTCGACGATCCAGGTGTCTTTACTACCGCCCCCTTGGGACGAATTGACCACCAACGAACCCTCTACCAGCGCCACGCGAGTGAGTCCACCGGTGGTGACGTGGGTTTCCGGGCCGGAGAGAATGAAGGGACGCAGATCGACGTGGCGAGGCTGAGGCAAGCCGTTGGCCAGCGTTGGCGTGGTCGAGAGGGCCAGCGTCGGCTGGGCCATGTAGTTACGCGGATTTTCGTTGATCAAGCGCGCGAACTCGTCGCGCGTCTCTTTGGTGGAGCGTGGGCCGATCAGCATGCCGTAGCCGCCGGACTCGTTGGCGGGTTTCACCACCAGCTCATCCAGATGGTCCAGCACGTACTTGCGATCCTCTTCGAACATGCACAAATAACTCGGCACGTTTGGCAGCAACGGCTCTTGATCCAGGTAGTAGCGGATCAGCTCAGGGACGAAGGCGTAGACGACTTTGTCGTCGGCAACCCCTGCCCCAGGTGCGTTGGCCAGCGCGACCTTTCCTGCGCGCCAGGCGCGCATCAGCCCCGGCACGCCCAGCATGGAGTGAGGGTTGAACGCCTCTGGATCGAGGAACTCATCGTCCACCCGGCGATAGATCACGTCGACACGGCGCAGGCCCTCTACCGTGCGCATGTAAACCACGTCGTCGTCATCGACCAGCAGATCGCTGCCTTGTACCAGCTCGACGCCCATTTGTTGGGCAAGGTAAGCGTGTTCGAAATAGGCAGAGTTATAGATCCCCGGTGTCAACACGACCACCTGTGGGTCATCACCCGGGCGCGGCGACATGGCTGCCAGCATGTCGTAAAGCTGCGCGACATAGTCATCCACCGGCAAGATCTTGCCCGACGCGAACAGCTCCGGTAGTACGCGTTTGGTGACGTTGCGGTTTTCCAGCATGTACGAAACGCCCGACGGAATGCGCAGGTTATCTTCCAACACATAGAGCGTGCCATCACCGCCACGCACCAAGTCAGACCCGCAAATATGTGCCCAAACGCCATGGGGAGGATTGATGCCTACACATTGAGGTCGGAAATTGGCCGACTGAGCCAATACTTCCGCAGGGAGTACTTTATCTTTCACGACGCTCTGTTCGTGATACAGATCGTCGATAAACAAGTTCAGCGCTTGCACCCGCTGCTTCAAGCCCGCTTCCGTTTTACGCCACTCATTGGCGGGTATGATGCGGGGAACGATATCGAAAGGCCAAGCACGGTCGATCATCGCCCCTTCTGAATAAACGGTAAACGTAATACCCATCGTGCGAATGGCAATTTCTGCCGCCGTTTTGCGTTCGGCCAACTCTTCAGCGCTGAAGCGCGCCAACATGTTACATAACTCATCCGCAGAAGCACGTGGTTTGCCCGGTGCCGCCAGCAGCTCATCGTAAAAATCACGGCACGCATAGTTATTCCAATCGACTTGGCTCATGGGCGCTCTCCTGGCGCTAGGGTGGAAGCGGCAACTTCCTTAATTCAGTAGTGTAGGCCTGCCGCGTGCAATGTACGTAGCAACTTGACCATATAAACACGCAAAACTCGTACCATATTTCCCGCTATTTCAACGCTTAATTCGAGTTTGATACTCGCGTTTCTCTCTATCTAACGTTATTGGTCCCCTTGTTATGCATAAATGCACTGACACTGCTCCTTTTTAGTCCCCCATTAAACTAAAGGCACCAAAACAGTGCATGAAAGTTAATACTCATGAGGCGATGACAATTTTCCACACTCTTTAAACGTCTTAGTTCATATTGCAGCTGCAAAATGGTTCAACTCCAACGATACTTCTGGGTACTTATTTTCTTCACCGTCGCGTTACGCTGGCGTCGCGCGGTGACTTTTGGCTTTCTTTGAGGGTGGCTCATGACCATTCGCGTTGCCTTGCATCACCGCACGACCTACCGCTTCGACCGCCCCGTCAAGCTGTCACCTCATGTGATCCGGTTACGCCCGGCCCCTCACTGCCGTACTCATATCGATGCCTATTCGCTGACTATCTCTGGGGATGATCATTTTCTGAATTGGCAGCAAGATCCGTTCGGTAACTTCAATGCTCGTGTGGTATTTCCTGAACCGCGCAAAGAGCTGACCATTGCCGTCGAACTCGTTGCGCCGATGACGGTGATCAATCCGTTCGACTTCTTTTTGGATGACGCTGCCCAGAAGATTCCGTTCACCTACCCCGACGAGCTCACCAAAGAGCTTGGCCCTTACCTGGAGGTGACAGAAGCGGGACCACGGCTGCTGGAGTGGCTAAAAGACGTCTCTCTCGAGCCGACCACCAGCGTCGACTTCCTCGTCGCCCTCAACCAGCGCCTGCAGAAAGACATCAGCTACTTGGTACGCATGGAGCCTGGCGTACAAAGCTGCGAAGAGACGCTGGCCCTGGCGAGCGGCTCTTGTCGCGACAGCGCTTGGCTGTTGGTGCAGATACTGCGCCATTTGGGCCTGGCGTCGCGGTTTGTGTCGGGCTATCTGATTCAGCTCACGCCGGATGTCAAAGCGCTTGATGGCCCCAGCGGCACCGACGTGGACTTTACCGACCTCCACGCCTGGACCGAAGTCTTCCTACCTGGTGCAGGCTGGGTCGGCCTCGATCCCACCTCTGGCCTCTTTGCCGGTGAAGGGCATATCCCGCTAGCCGCCACCCCCACCACCGGCAGCGCTGCGGCCATCACTGGTTTTTCTGATAAGTGCGAGGTGGAGTTTGATGTGGAAATGCGCGTTGAGCGCATTCATGAAGACCCGCGTGTCACCAAACCGTACAGCGACCAACAGTGGGAAAAAATTCTTAAGCTAGGCGACCAAGTGGATCGCGAGCTCAACGAGCAGGATGTTCGCCTCACCATGGGCGGTGAGCCAACGTTTGTTTCCATTGATGATATGGAAAGCCCCCAGTGGAACACTGAAGCATTGGGTGAGCATAAGCGCGAACGTGCCGAAGCGCTGCTAACACGGCTTCAAGCTGCCTACGCTCCGGGCAGCGTCATCCAACAACAGCAAGGCAAGTGGTACCCCGGCGAGCCGCTTCCCCGCTGGGCATTGGCCTGTTACTGGCGCAAAGATGGCGTACCGCTGTGGCGCGACCCGACCTGGCTTGCCTGTATGGAGGGTGCGCCCTCTGTGGCCGTCGATGATGCTATGGCGCAGCGCTTTACCCGTGCGCTTAGCAAACAGTTGGGTATTGCCGAGCGCCACTGGATTCCTGCCTTTGAAGATGCCTACTACTACCTGTGGAAAGAGCAAACGCTGCCGATCAACGTGGACCCACGTAAAGCTGATTTGAAAGACGACGCCGAGCGCCGACGCCTCGCTCGCCTGTTGGAGCAGGATCTCAGCGCGGTCGTTGGCTATGCGCTGCCGCTACGCCACTCTATCGCCCAGTCGCATCGCTGGGAAAGCGGTCGCTGGCCGTTGAAGCGCGACCACCTTTTCCTGGTGCCCGGCGACTCGCCCATGGGGCTGCGCCTGCCGCTCTCTGCCCTGCCCTGGGCCGACCCAGAAGACCAGCCCCAGCCGCAGTCGCTGTTTGCCCCACGCCCGGCGCTGGGCGACATCCATGGCGAAGTGGCCCGCCGTAACGCCGAACAGCACCGCTTCACGAATGCCGAGCGCTTGGGGCAGACCACCCATCCAAGCCATGGTCACCCGGAAGGCGAATCGGTGCAGCAGCAACCCAGCGCAGAGGAGGATCGAGAGCACACGATCATCCATACGAGCCTGTGTGTCGAACCCCGTGAGGGACGATTGCATGTTTTCTTGCCGCCCCTGACTCAGCTCGAGCACTACCTCGACCTGCTCAGCAGCATCGAAGAGTGCGCCCGCGAGCTTGCCTGCCCAGTCATGATCGAAGGCTACGCCCCGCCCCGTGACCCGCGCCTGGAAAGTTTCCAGATCACTCCCGACCCGGGCGTCATCGAAGTCAACATCATGCCCGCCGCCAGCTGGCAGACGCTGGTCGCACAGACCGAACGGCTCTATGACGAAGCGCGTCAAGCACGCCTGGGTACCGAAAAGTTCATGCTGGATGGCCGCCATACCGGCACCGGAGGCGGCAATCACGTGACCTTGGGCGGCGTCACCCCGGACGATTCGCCGTTCTTACGTCGTCCCGACTTGCTGGCCAGCCTAGTGACTTTCTGGCAGCATCACCCGAGCCTGTCGTACTTGTTTTCTGGGCTGTTCATTGGCCCCACCAGCCAAGCGCCGCGCGTCGATGAAGCGCGCCACGAAGCACTCTACGAACTGGAAATTGCCCTACAGCAAATGCCCAAGGGCGAGGTAGTACAGCCATGGCTGGTCGACCGCCTACTGCGGCACCTTCTCACCGACCTGACCGGCAACACTCACCGCGCCGAGTTCTGTATCGATAAACTCTATTCGCCGGATAGCGACAGCGGCCGCCTGGGGCTACTGGAGCTGCGTGGCTTCGAAATGCCTCCCCACGCGCGGATGGGACTGATGCAAATGTTGTTGATTCGCGCGCTGGTCGCCCGCTGCTGGAAAACGCCGTACCGTGCCAAACCGGTTCGCTGGGGAAGTGCGCTACAAGACCGCTGGATGCTGCCCCACTATTTATGGGAAGACTTGAACGACGTGCTCAGCGACCTGCGCCATCATGGCTTCGATTTCGAGCTGGCTTGGTTTGCGCCGTTCTTGGAGTTCCGCTTCCCGGTGCACGGTCGTCTGCATACGCCGATGCTCTCGATCGAGCTTCGCCAAGCCATCGAGCCCTGGCACGTACTGGGCGAAGAGGCGACCGCAGGCGGTACCGCACGCTACGTCGACTCATCGGTGGAGCGTTTGGAAGTCAAAGTGAGCGGCATGAGCGGCGACCGCTACGTCGTTACCTGCAACGGCCGTCCGGTGCCGTTGGCCGCCACCGGACGTAACGGTGAAGCCGTGGCTGGGGTACGCTACCGCGCTTGGCAGCCCCCTTCTGCGCTGCATCCGCAGATTCCGATTCACGCGCCGCTGGTGTTCGATGTCATCGACACCTGGAACCAACGTTCAGTAGCAGGCTGCACCTACTATGTGGTACATCCCACAGGGCGCAGCTTTGAAACCTTCCCTGTGAATGCGTTTGAAGCCGAAGCCCGCCGTTTAGGGCGTTTCAGCGACAGTGGCCATACCCATGGCTATCGGGTTCCTACGCCCGAAATGCCGAGCCAGGAGCTGCCCTGCACGCTGGATCTACGCTGGAACCCACGCTCATGAAACGGCTAATGCTTTCTTATCCGCGCTAGCTACAGGATAATCCTCCCCCTACCCGCTTAGGACAAACAGGATCATGACCGCCCCTGTCTCTCCCTCACTGCTCGAGCTCGGCGCTGCCGGGCTCGTTGAGGATTACTCGAATCAGCTAGGCAAGGGACAGCCCGGCACGTTTGATGCGATGCTCGATCGTCAGGGGCAACTGCGCCCCGGCTGGCAGAGCTTGCTCAACGCCCTGGAAACACTCGGCGCGGATGGCCGCTACCAGCAGCACGAAGAGATTCAGCGCCTGCTGGCGGAAAACGGCGTGATTTTCAATATGCACGAAGATACCCAGGGCCGCTCCTGGCGGCTCGACCCGCTCCCCTGGGTGATCGATCAAGTGCAGTGGCAAGCGCTAGAAGTCGGATTGATGCAGCGCACGCGCCTGTTCAATGCGCTCTACGATGACCTGTATGGCCCGCGCAAACTGGTCGACGCGGGGCTACTACCGACCCAGGCCATTCTCGCTTCTCCCCACTTTTTGCTGCCTTGCCACGGTTCGCAACCCAGCGACCGCCCCGCGATCAGCTTTCATGGCATTGACGTTATCCAAGATACCGACGGCCAGTGGCGGGTGATCGGGGATCGCCTGCAGGCCCCTTCGGGCACCGGGTTCGCGCTTGAAAACCGGATCTTGATGGCCCGCGCGTTGCCGGAGATGTACCGCAACGCGCCGCTCAAGCGGTTGGCCGGCTTCTTGGACAAGTACCACCGCACCCTGACCGCGCTGGCCTACCAGCACCGCGATAACCCAACGATCGTGCTGCTCACCCCCGGTCCTGGCAGCCCACGCTACTTCGAGCACGCGTATCTGGCGAACTACCTGAACATCGACCTCGCCGAAGGACAAGACATGGTCGTGCGCGATAGTCAGCTATGGCTGCGCACTTTAGGGGGATTGCAGCCCGTGGATGTGGTGCTGCGCCACTGCGACGACGCTTACTGCGACCCGCTGGAGCTGCGCGGTGACTCGCAACTGGGCGTGCCGGGGCTGCTACAAGCGACCCGCGCCAGCGGTGTGGCCATGTCGAATGCGCTAGGCGTGGGAGTGCTGGAGATGGCCGAGCTGGCAGACTACCTGCCTGCCCTTTGCCAGCATGTGCTGGGCGAAGAGCTGCTGCTGCCCAATGCCGACACGAGCACTCGATCGGCCACGGCACCGGTGTTCGATGCCCATATGCAGCGGTTATCCCCAGCGACGCTCAACCTACGCTGCTTCGTCTCGCGGATGCCGGGCAGCGTCGCGACACAGCGCCAGCAGCCCAGCGACTACCACGTCATGCCAGGCGGGCTTGCGTGGGTGGGTACGCCGGGGTCTCCATCACTGAGCAGCCCGATCGTCAAAGATGTGTGGGTGACCGCAAATACGCCCCAACCCCATGTCAGCCAGCTACGCCAAGCGCGTGGCCCGGTGGTCGCCACCCGCGATGGCACCGACCTGCCCAGCCGAGTGGCGGAAAGCCTGTTTTGGCTGGGTCGCTACGGCGAGCGCTTGGATGCGCGCGCCCGCTTGCTGCGTGAAGCGCTGATGCGGCTGATGGAGTACGATCAGGACGAAATCGCAGACCAACTGCTGGATGAGCTGCTGCTAGCCCTCGACATCACCACGCTCCATCGTGATGGTGAGGATGCCAAACCGCCGCTCGTCGGCTTTACACAAAAACGCACGGCGCTGTTGGCCCAGTTCGATGAACGCGACCCTCAAGCCCTGCAGCCGCTCTTTGCGAACATGCTGCGCAATGCCCGCAGCGTTCGCGACCACCTGGGAGATGACTCCTGGCGAGTCGTTCACCAACTGCGCCAGCGGGTGGATACGTTCAATCCAAGCCTCGGCGCCAGCGCCGCACGCCGCGCCTGCGAAGGGCTTTCCGCGCAGATCGCTGCGTTCTTTGGCTTGTGTAACGAAACCATGCCCCACCACTACGGCTGGCGCTTCATGGATATCGGCCGCTTCCTGGATCGCGTACTGGGGCTGCTGTCGCTGCTCAAACTCACCCTCAACGCGCCCCACTCGCCGGGGCTGGCGCTATGGGAAGTGGTGCTTGCCACCACCGATAACTTTACCGCCTACCGGCGGCGCTACCGCAGCGAGCTGCACCCAGAAGCGATTCTCGATCTACTGCTATTCGATGAGACCAACCCGCGCTCGGTGGGCTATATGCTCAAGCGCTTGGAGCGGCAGATGGACCGACTGCCCGGCAGCTCATCGCCCTACCGGAATGCCGAACGGCGTTTGCTCATTCAAGCCAACGCCGCGCTGCATCTCGCCGATATCGACCGGATCAGCCACTTGGCCGATACCCCGGATGCGCAGGCCGCGCTGGAGCAACTGCTGGACGAGCTGATTGCCCCGCTCAACGCGCTCTCCGATGCCATTAGCCACAGCCACTTTAGCCACGTGGAGCGGCCGCGCCAACTTGTCAGCATGGAGCCCGACGAATGAATTACACGCTGCGGCACACCACACGCTACCACTACAGCGCGCCGGTGACGCTCTGCCATAGCGAGGCACGCGTGCTGCCGCGCAAAACCCAGCACCAGCAGTGCGGTGCATCCACGCTTACCATCAGCCCCGAGCCCCAGGTGCAGGCCGAGCGGCGCGATGTGTTTGGCAACCGCGTGCTCTACTTCGCACTAGAGGACGTGCACCAAACGCTGGACGTGACCGTCGTGACGCCGCTCAACACCCAACCTCTGGGACCACTGCCAGGCAGCTCGCCAGCGTGGGAGCGTGTAGCCGACCAGCTGAGCAAAGACAGCCGCTTCGATCGGCAGCTCTACCGGCTCGACTCGCCGTTCATTCGTCGTAACGACGAGCTGGCGGCGTTTGCCCGCAGCTGTTTCACGCCCGGCCGCCCGCTCGTCGATGCCGCGCTGGCGCTCAACCAATTGATTTACGACACCTTCGACTACGACCCCAGCTTCACCACCCTGGCGACACCACTCAGCGAGGTGCTGGCCAACCGACGGGGGGTTTGCCAAGACTTCGCCCACCTGGCCATTGGTGCACTGCGCTCGGTCGGCTTGGCGGCACGCTACGTGAGCGGCTATTTGGAAACTCAGCCGCCGCCTGGGCAGCCACGGCTGATAGGTGCCGATGCCTCCCACGCGTGGCTGGCCGCATGGATTCCCGACTGGGGCTGGCTGGCGCTGGACCCGACCAACGGCACGGTGGCCGGAGAACAGCATCCGGTGCTGGCGTGGGGTCGCGATTACGCGGACGTAGCACCGCTCAAAGGCGTGATGAACGGCGGCGGCGACCACCGTCTAGAGGTGGAGGTGGACGTCATGCCCCTCACCGACAACAGCGCGGCCTGAGCCGCGCCCGTGGAACGATCACCGTTGAATCAACCCGTTGGTTAACCACGGCAACCACGCCAGCAGCACCAGCGTGACCAGCGTCGCCAATAGAAAAGGCAGCAGCGCTCGGAAAATTTTCAGCGGCGGCGCGCCGGTCATGGAGGACGCAATGAATAGCCCAGCCCCCACCGGGGGCGTCAGCAAGCCCATCACCAGCGTCAAGCAAACCACCACGCCAAACTGATAGGGGCTGATGGCAAACTGGCTCTGGGCGATGGGCATCAAAATGGGCACCACCAAAATCAGCGCGGCAATGCCATCGATCACCATTCCCACCAGCAGTAGCGCCCCAATCACCAACAGCAGAAAGAGAAACGGGCTGCTGGTCAGCGCGGCAATCCATTCAGCGGCCATTTGCGGCAGCTGCTCGTAAATCACCACCCAGCCAAACACGCCCGCTGCGGCAATCAACATGATCACCAGTCCGGCATTGATCGCCGTGCGCGTGAGCACCTGAGGAAGCTGACTCAAACGCAGATCGCCGTACACAAAGCGTCCCATTAACAGCGCCGCCAGCGAGGCCAGCGCCGCCGACTCCGTGGGCGTGGCAATGCCCAGCAGAATGCCGCCGATGATAATTACCGGAATCAGCAGTGCAGGCATCCCCCATAGCGCATCGTGCAGCGCCTGTTGCCGACTGGGCCACTGCCCTTTCGGGTATTGCTGCACCAGCCCCACCAGAGCGATGACTATAAAAAAGCTCGCGCCCAATAACAGCCCCGGCAGTAGCCCGGCGATAAACATCTCCGCAATGGGTACTTGGGCCATCACACCAAACAGCACGAACAGCATGGAGGGCGGAATGATCGGCGACAGCAGCCCGCCCGCCGCCGTAATCGCCGCGCTGTAGGGCGTGTCATACCCCTCCTCCTCCATCGCAGGCACCATGGCACGGGACATGATGGCGATTTGTGACGCCGCCGACCCAATGATCGCCGCCATCATCATGTTGGCCACCAAGTTGATATAGGCCAAGCCACCGCGAAAGCCTCCCACCAGAATCCGCGCGAGGGCAATCAAGCGCTTGGTGAGTCCGCCCTCGTTCATCAACTCCCCGGCCAGCATGAACAGCGGGATCGCCAACAGGCCGTAGCTTTCAATGGCACTAAACAACTGCTGCGGATAGGAGTCGAATAACACCGTATTGCCGGAAGCTTGGATGTACCACATCGCCGTGAGCGCTAGCACCAAAGCAATGGGGACCGCCCCCAGTAACAGCAACAGAAACACCACGACTGTCATACGCGCCCCCTCTTGGCCGTTAGCGATTGCACCAGATTCGACACGCCGTGTAGGCTCAGCGAGAGCGCAAACCAGGGCACGATCAGCCACGCCCAGAACTTCTTAATGCCCAGCGTGGAGGTGTTTTCCGCATAGATGAAATTGAACGTTTGCCCCTGGAAGGCTCGCGTATCGAAGCCGGTTTGGGCCAGCGTCAGCGGCTGGTACCAGCGCCAGCAGAGCCATACCAGCAGCAGGGCGAACAGCAGCACCATGGCATCCACCGCCACGCCAACCAGCTTTCTACCCGTTGGCGGCAGCAGGTCGCTCAACAGCGTCACCGCGATGCCCTGGCGGCGTTTCAGCACTGCCCCGGCAATCAAAAACGTCATCCAGATCATGGCGTAGATCGCCAGTTCACTGACCCAGTAAAGCGGGCTGCCCAGCGCGCGAAAGGCGATGTTCGTAAGGATCAAACACGTCACCGCCGCTGCCAAGACAGCGGCGGTGATCTCTTCACAGCGGGCCAGCCCGTTGGACAGGCGTTGCAACATGATGATTAAAGGCCTTTATCAACGGCTTGTTTGACGTTAAGGATTACTCGTCGCGCAGGCGGTCCGCCTCGGCGCGCAGGGTTTCCAGCATGGGCGCTTTGGGTGCCCAAATACGTTCCCACTCGGCAATCGCCTCGGAGAAGAACTCGGCATCGGCTTCGACGATATTGATGTCCAACCCGCGAATCTCCTCTTCCTGAGCGGCGTCCATCTCTTCGAACCCCGTCAGCACGTTTTCCAGGTGTTCGGCCATGGCGGTATCGATCAACTCACGATCTTCTTCAGAGAGCTCGCGCCAGACGCGCCCAGACACCACCCCCACCATCGGGAACATCATATGGTTGGAGATCAGCAGGTTATTCGCCTGCTCGTAGAATTTCAGAATCAGAATGGAATCGAAGTCCATGTCGATGGCGTCGACCTGCCCATTGGCGAGGGCATCGTAGACTTCCAACAGCGGCATGGGCGCAGGGGCCGCGCCAGTCGCGGTGTAGAAGTCACGGATCGGCTCGAAGGGCGTAATACGCAGCCGCTGACCTTGCAGATCGTCAGCGCTCTCGATGGGGCTGCGGCTCAATACTTGACGCATGCCTACCATGCCGTAACCCACACCGACCAAGCCGACACCTTCCGGCATCAGGTCCAGCAACTCTCCGGCGGCATCGGAGCGCAGCAGGCGCGCAGCGTGATTCACGTCGTCCACCAGATACGGGGCGTAGAGCGCGCCAAAATCAGGAATGCGGTTGGAGATTTCGGCAATGGTCAGAAAGGCCATGTCCAACGCGCCGGTTTGCAGCTGCTGCACCATCTGCGCTTCGTTACCTAACTGCTGAGCAGGAAACACGCTTACGCTATGCTCACCGCCTGAGCGCTCGCTCAGCGTTTGGGCAAACGCTTCAGCTTCGGTAGACCACAGATGCTGGGCGGGGGTAATCAGCCCCAAACGGAAATCACGCGCCTGGGCGCTAACGGAAGAAACGGCCAGAGCGGCTGCGGCGCAGGCAAGCGTCAGCGTTTTCATTCGGTTCATGCAAAGCCTCGTTGTCCAGCCAAAGCGCCATACGGCGCTTTGGGTGTTTTTTTAATTAGCGGCTTTGAGAATACCTTAGCGATGGCGTTTATGGCACCCGCCATTGCGCTAACGCAGCGTAGCGCGGTCGGCTACTTAGGCAGCTTCGTAGGCGGCTTTCAAGCGATAAAACTCGTCGACGATGGCCGCCATTTCGGTGGCATCGTAGTCACACAGCCCGCTCACCACGAGCTTCTTCGAGCCCACGCCGACCGATTCACCGGCAGACTCGATGGAAAACTCCAACAAGGCATCGGCACGCTTGCCTTGTACGTCTAACGAGGATTGTGTGAGCGCCAAGTTGGGCGAGAAGCCATCCAAACGCTCCAGACAGAACCCCATGCTGTCGTAAATCACTAACGGACGTTTGGGGTTGAACATCACCCCATGCTGCTCCATAAGCGGTTTGAGATAGTGGGGGAAGTTCTTACCCGAAAACGCTACGTAGCAGCGGGCAAACCCTTCTACCACCGCTTCATCGCGGGTCATCTCGCCACTGCGAACAACCTGCAAGTAGCACTTGCCACTGTCGTCACAGACGTGGATATCCCCGTTCTCGGTTTCACTGAACTTGATGGGTGTATCAGCACCCACCATATTGGTGAAGCGAAATTCCATTTGTCGCGACAGCCCGAACTTCACCAGTACCAGCGTAAATAGCAGGTCGCCGGGGACGCAAAAGCGCCGTGCATCCGGATTGTGAATCGGGTTGTAGTCGCCGGCCACACCTTTAGCGAAGCGGCTGGCCTGCTCAGCGGAGATCACCACATACTCTCCGCGCTGCGCGTAAAAATCCTTGAACATGGCTTTGCTGCCTGCCTAGCGTTGAAATCGAAAACCCAAAACTGCCCCACGTCGCGCATAATGCCATAAAACACGCGCCAACAGGAGTCATCTGCTAGGAAGCCCGTATGACGAGTGACACGCCCGCTACTCCACGCCGTTTTCGCCTTCTCATCGCCTTGCTGTTTGGCGCGCTAGCGCTTGTGCTGATTTGGCTGATAGGCAGCTACTGGCTACTCAACAGCCAGTGGCTACCGCAACGAATCTCCACCATAGAAGGGGTCGAGGTGCGCTGGTCTAACGCCCAGAGCCTTCACCCAGGGCGTTGGGAGGTCGACAACCTCTACCTAGCCCGGGAAGACGAAGCGCTACCGATTACCGTCGAGGCCAGCCAAGCCACCCTGTCGCTATCGCTGCTTGCCCTGCTGCGCGGAGAGCTACATATCCAAGCACTGGAAGCGAACGGCATTCGCCGCTTTACCGTCGGGGACATTGCCCTGGAGGCAGAGGGCCAGCTGAAGGTCGAGGATACCCAGTTCAGCCAAGAGACCCTTAGCGTGCCTTATGTAGGTTTGGACATTACCCAAGGCCGCCTCGTCCGCTTGAGCGATCAAACCACGCTGGTGCAGGACATTCAGCTACGCAGTACGGCGTCACTGGACTCACTTTCTACCCAGCAAAGTAACGATGCGCTGACGGAGGCGCTGCTCGACGCCCTCACCGCCCAACTTGCCATCACAGCTCAAGCGGATGCTTGGGACGTGTTCATGCCCTACCTAGAAGCGCTACCCTGGTTGAGCCTGGCAGGCAGCGGCGTATTGGAAGGTGAGCTTGCGCTTGCCGAGGGCCAACTACAGCCGGGCAGCGAACTCACATTAGCAGCCCCAAGGCTTGCGCTCTCTATCGATGAGCAGCGCTTGAGGAGTACCGATAACACGCGCCGCTGGCTGGTAGCGGATGACACACCGCCGCCGCATACCGCCACGGGCCAGGGGCGCGTCAGGCTCGCCGTGGAAGATAGGCAACTACGCTTCGCTACTCAATTGGAAGACGTCACGCTAGCCGACACGCACCCCTACGCTACAAACACACGGCTCGCCCTTTCTACACACATCCCCAACCAGCGCCTGGATCAGCTCGACTTGCCCACTGGCGCCTCACTTGAGCTATCGGGCGAGGTAACGCGCCTGGACATGCTTGACCGCTATCTCGCAACGGCCTTCGATGGCCAAGGGATTCGGCTAACCGGCCAGGGAAGTATCACCGCGAGCGCGACGCTGCGGGATGCGCGCCCTTATGAAGCATCGCTGACCGTTCAAGCCCCCACGCTAGGCGCAGAGCTGCTTGAACTCATCGCGCAAGGCAGCGGTACGCTCGACGCGACGCTCTCCCCCGATGAGCAAGTAGCGGCATCGCTGGCCTTCTCAGACGCCACGCTGCGCCATCAGGAGCGAACCTTACTGGCGGACGCAGCGCTAACGCTAGCCGCACAAAGCCCCCTCGACCCCGAACAGGCACAACAAAGCGCCACGGCGCAACTGAGCTGGGAAGAAGCAACGCTGCCCAATATTCAAGCGCTACAACCCTACCTTGCGTCAGTGTTGCCCAGCCCTTCTCCGCTAACGTTAAACAGCGGCTCAGCCACCAGCCACGGTCAGCTTCGCTTCACGACCGAGCAACTGAGCGGAGAGCTTTATTTAGCTGGCAACGCGCTGACCACCGGCTGGCAACGAAGCGAGCAGAGCGGCACGTTGGTGAGCGATACGCAGCTTGCGCTGGCCATCAACCAAGCGGCGCTGGATGGCACAGCGCTGGACATCAGCGGCTCGCGGTTAAGCTGGCAGGTGGCCGACCCGCAACATCCCGGCGTAGCGCTGGAGAGCACGCTGGTGCTGCGCGACGGTCGCTTTCAGCGCCAAAACGCCACCCCAAGCGGGCAGTTCACGCTGGAAGGCAGCGTGCAGCGGCTAGGGTTTCTCAACACGTTTTTACCGGACGCTCACGGCGTATCGCTTTCCGGCAACGGTCAGCTTTTTTTACAGGGAGCGTTTATAGACGACACGCTGCAAGCCCCTACACGGCTACGGGTTAATGCTAACCAGTTGGAAGTGACGTTTCTCGACTACTTGGCCACCGGGCGCGGCGAGCTGACCGCACAGTTAGATAGCCCCGAGCAAGCACAGCTTTCGCTGGGCATTCCACAGTTCGCCCTACGTCGGCAAGATGATGACCGCCCGCATCTGGAAGGCCGCCATTTTGCGCTCACTACCCAAACCGATCGCTTTAGTGACGTGCTGGACGCCCCCGCTCCCGAACACTTCACCACTCGCGTTGCGCTGCCAATCACCGAGGTGCCGGACATTACCCGCTACAACCGCTACCTGCCAGAAGATGCGGGGGTTGAGCTACTCTCCGGCAACGCCAGCCTAGCCAGCGAATGGCTGCTAGAGGGACTGCGCGCCCAAGGTGATATCACGCTGCGCGCTTTTGAAACGGAGATGGCGCTACTGGAACAGCGCCTAAAGGGCGATGTGACGCTGCATTTACAGCACACCGAGGGCGATATCGAGACGCGCCGCTTTGTCGCCAATGACTCCTACCTGCGCCTGGAAAACGTCTTTCGCCGAAGCGACGACGGCACTCAGGACGCAGGCTGGTGGGTGCAGCTCACCATGGAAGAAGCCCAACTCAACTGGGGCGACCCGATACACCTCACCAGCCAGCTACGGTTAGACATGCGCGATACTGGGCTGCTGGCACGGCTATTTCTCGCCCGTGCCCGGGAGAGCGACTGGCTGGGCAGGCTTTTAAACGTGCATGACATCAACGGTCACGCCCTACTCACAGTGAGCGACGAGCAAATACGCCTGCATGACCTCACGCTCACAGGCGGCCCGCTGCTTCTGCTTTCCGATGTTACCTTAGCGGACGGCCAAGCCAACGGCGCGCTCTATGCGCGGCTGGGCGCCGTGGGTCTCGGCGTGGAGCTGAACGACAGCGAACCGGCCCTGCGCGTGCTACAACCCAAGCGCTGGTTTGACCGCTGGCGAGAGGCCCAGCGCTTTCCAAGGCCTTAGCGGCGTGTGCGTTCTCGACGAATCATACGCACGCGCTCTTTGGCCTTTTGAGGTGTAGACAGCGGCGCGTTGGCGTCTTGGTGTTTAGGCGGCACCGTGACCCAGGCAAACACCGGCAGGGCCAAGTGCCAATGAATTGCCGCTAAGCGCAGGCCCAGCGTCACGCTCAATGAGGCGGCAATGGTGGATGTTAACGGCGCATCGAGCGCCTGCAGCGCAACATAAACAATCCCGCCCGCCATGGCGGCGGTGGCATAAATCTCTTCACGCAGCACCATCGGCACCCGCTGGGCCAGCACATCACGAATCATGCCGCCCGCCACGCCGGTCATCATGCCCATCAGTACCGCCACCACGCCAGAGGTTCCCAGCAGCAGCGCTTTGTGCGTGCCGATCACGGTAAATAGCGCCAGCCCAAAGGCGTCGGCTACGGGCAAAAAGCCTCGGGAAAGACGATGAATGTAGTGAAACCCCACCAGCGACACGCCCACCGTGGCCAAGATCACCCACAGGTAGGTCGGGTCGGTCACCCAGAACACCGGCCTAACGCCCAGCACCAAATCACGCAGCGTACCGCCCCCAATGCCCGTCACCGCCGCCAGCACCAGCATACCGAAAGGGTCCATCCGCGAGCGGCATGCCAAAATCACGCCCGACAGGGCAAACACAATCACCCCCGCCATATCCAACCAATAAATCACACCCGACACGCGGCTCTCCCTCATCACCTGCTGTTTAAGCGGGCAGAATATCACTCATTCGGCAGGGGTGTAGTGATCAGAGAGCCGGTCGGCTTAATAGCCGTGACGCTGCAACCACTCTTTTAGGAAAGCAATTTCACTCTCTTGAGCAGCAATAATTTCTTCAGCCAGTTGACGAATCTCATCATCTTCGCCGTGCTCCAGCACGATTTCCGCCATGGCAATGGCACCTTCGTGATGGGGAATCATACCTTGGGCGAAATCCACATCAGGATCGCCTGTCAATGCTGTCGCCAGCTCTTCGTGCATACGCGCGCTGGCCGCTTGGTAGGCGGCTACCGCAGGGTTATCACTGCGAGAGTGAGCGGTATTGGTGTGCTCGTCGTGGCTACCAGAGTGGACTTGCTGCTGAGCAATAGCAGGCGGCACGATCAGTAATCCTGCTAAAACCCATAAAGGAACAGCCATACGGTGTGCAAAGAGTGGCCGGGAAATTAACACTTGGCTAACAGAACTAGAGATCGGCATAGCAGCGCTCTTCTCAGCAAGATAGATCATCGAAGTCTAAAACTTACAGGCTGCCCACAGGTCAAGATGCGCTAATCGCGTTACTCTGTTAATCCCCTTCGCCATTAGTCATGGAGTACACATGGACTAGCACCCTGCTTACGGCTGACTGGTACTCGTCCTGTTGTTGGGCGTACCCGAACTGACCGCTGGCGCGATGGTGCTGTTGACGCCCAGTATCGCTGCTATGGCCCAGGGCCAGCGGTAATCCGCCATCTTGTACGTTCAAGGCGATAAAGAATCTGCCATTTTGCGCGCCCAAGAAGAGTAGGAGTCCATCAAGCGGGTGCTTAGCGCTATCGGCGGTAACGAAGAGAACTCCCGCTAAAAGCCGCTCCGGTCAGGAAAGCGGCTTAAGAAGTGGCATTCTCGGTGGTGCCAGTAGCAGCTAACGCGTTACGCCACTGGCACGGTACTGATCAGCCTATGATGCCGTGTCAGTGGCTAGAAAATGCTCCATAAACACTTGGTAGTCTTGATTCACACAGTCGGCGTAGGCCTTAGCAAGCGTTGAGACCACGCCGATAAACTGCTCCTCACGCCCTTCTAACCGCTGGCATACCGCGTCGGCAAACGGTGAGGCTTTGCCTCGGTTAAGTGCCTGCGCACCCCGCAGGTGTTCACGGGCTAGAATTTCACCCCACTGGCGCGCCAGCTTGCGGTAGGCTTTACCGCCAGAGAGCTTATGGGTGGGGTAATCCTTTTTGAAAGGCGAGCGTTCGCGTACCGAGAACACCTTGCCGTTCATGGTCAACCAGCCAAGGTAAGCATCCGGGTGCTCCGCAATGGCATGGAACGCCGCGGCATGGCGAATACCTTCATTGGGAAACAGCTTACGCCACGCCTGCTGCTGCGCTTTGTCCATCAGGCGGTAGGCTTCTGGCGTCACCTGTTCTTTGATGTCCAGAATCACATCGTCGTGTTCATGATCCGCCCCGCCCTCAATCAGCACGTAGTACCGCTCGACGCCCAGCGACCCAGTGCCTGCATCCAAGCGCCGCGCGGTATCTTTAACGAAGAAGTGCTGCGGGTCGCTCTCCTTAATAGGGTGCTGCAGCGTTTGCTGGTACTCCTGCTCAATGATGCGCCGTAGCTGGCTTGCCACATCGGCTGGCAGATTGGCGAGCTTGCCGGGGCGCTCGGCAAACTGACGCCCTTTATCTGGGTCTAGCGTCGTCCACTTCTCCAGCATGCGGGCACGGCTCTGTTTATCGGCCACCTTGCCCATAAAGGATTTGAGCGGGTCTTTGGCGCTATCCAGCGTAATCGCATGGATCGCCACGTCATCCTCACGATGAATGCTAAGGGTGTCTATATACCCTTCTAACAGTTTGCTCAGCGCTTTATCAATGGCTTTGGGGCTCAGCTCGGCGTTCTCGCGGGCATCCAGCACTAGGCTAATCGCCAGCCGCCACACGTCGTACTGATAATCCCCAATCAACGCATCGTCGAAGTCATCCATGCCGTAGCGTACTTGGTCATCGTGATGGCCGTAAGCGCCAAAATTGTAGGCATGGGCATCGCCCTGAAGCCAGGTTTGCGTATTCGGCCAACCGCCGAACAGCGCAAAGCGCCAGTCGTGCCATACGTCTTGCCAATAAAGGTGATTTGAGCCTCGAAAGAAGCGATAGGGAGAGGCCGCCATTTTGGCGTATTTCGCCTGCCGATGCGCCGTACTCAGCGGTGCATTCGCCTTTTGAATGGCCTCAATGACCTGCTGAGGGCGGTTATGTCCTGTCAATGCGTGGCTCATACAGTCCCTTTATGTGTGCATTAAATCGCTTAGGTTAAGCGTAGACGATGCACGTTAACAGATTAAGACACCCGCTTGCCCAAACGCGTCAGACCACGGGGCGCTGAAATGCGAAAGAAGCGCTCGACCACCTCTTCACGCGTAGCAGGGGTCACTAGCGACACCAGCACAAACAGCGGCAAATTGACCATCAGCCCCCAAAACCCTGCATGAATGCCGAGCGGATGCCGCCATAAGGTGGTGAACGCCACGGTAACTATAAAACCGCCTAAAATGCCCGCCATAACGCCCAGCCTTGAGGCGCGAGGCCAAAAGAACATGCCGATAAAGGCGGGCAAAACCTGCGAGGCAAAGCCAAGCCCCACCAGCAAAATCATCACTAGGCTCCCCGGCTCAGCAATCGCCAGCGGCGCAATCACCAGAAACATAATGGGCAGAATCAAAAGACGCGCCAGCTTGGCGGTGGTGCCCTCCGAGAGCTTGAGCAACGGCTGCAGCACGTCTTTACTCACGGAAAGGGAAACCGAATGAATAAACGGCTCGCTGGAGGACATAGAGGCGGCCAAGGTGCCCGCGCCCAGCAGTCCAACTAACACCACGGGCAAGTGCTGCATAGCGTACTCCAGCACCACGGTATCTGCCCGCGCCAGCTCCGGCAGCGAGAAAATACCGATAAAGCCCACCACCACCATGGGCAGAATCACCACGTAGTAGGTGGGTAACCACGTCGCGCTGCGGCGGATGGTGCGCGCTGAAGAGGCGCTCATCCACTGCGTCCAGACGGGGGGCATAAACGAGAACATCGAGACGATGATCGACGTGGTCCAGAAGCTAAAACTCATATCGCCCCCCGCGCCGGGTAGGGTCAGAAACTCGGGGTGCTCGGCGGCGATGCGTTTAAACACGCCCGCAAAACTCAGCCCGCCGGTGGCACTGTATATGGCCCACAGGCCTACCGCCCAGGCCACCACCAGCATCAGCACGCCCTGGAACGCGTTGGTGCGGCCAATTGCCCGCTGCCCGCTGGCGTAGAGATAAACGGCAATGCAGGCCAGCACCAACAGTACGCCCAGCCAAACGGGAATCAACCCGCCGCTCATCACAAACAGAATATAAGCAGAGCCAATCGTTTGTAGCACCGCGTAGGCCACGGAGCCTACCGCCATGACCAGCGCGGACAGCGCCCCCAATGCAGGGCTTTGGTAGCGGTCGGCAATGGCGCTTGCCTGCGTCACATGGCCAAACTGCTCGCCGAACTGCCATACCTTTGGCCCGAAATACCACGCCACCAGCGCCAAATACGCCAGATAAATCGCTACATAAAAAACCGCCACGCCTTTGGAATAAGCCCAGCCCGGCGCGCCCATGAAGGTGTAAGCACTCACACTACCCGCCGCGATCAGCAGGTAAAGCGTCACTGGCCCCATGCTGCGCCCCGCCACGCCCCACTCTTCAAGACTGTTCATGGATCGGCCTGCCCGTGCGCGAAGGCCGATCAGCATCGCGGTGGCCACGTATAAAAGCGTAATGACCAGCGGCCAGGCACTACTCATGGTCGTCTCGCTCTACAATGCGGTTGCCCACTAGCATGACCGCCACGCAGGCAAACATGATCATGTAGCTCCACACCACCAGCAGTGGCAGTCCCATCACCAGCGTGGCCCGGTTCACCCAACCAATCACTGGCCAAATACCGGCCAATACCAGCGCCACAAAGGCAATGAAAAGCCCCCAGCCCGCCCGAGACGTGGGCAGCACTAAAAAACGTCGCATGTCATATCCATAAGATGATGAAAAGAAGTGGTAGCCTCAGCGGCTGTCATGGCGGTGTCACGGCACATTGCCACACTAGGCCGCAATGCCAGCCGTTAAGCCGCTTATGATGAAGATTTTAATGCTTTCCGACGTCTACTTCCCCCGGGTGAACGGCGTTTCCACGTCGATTGAAAGCTTTCGTGGGGCGCTGGAGCGCTTGGGCCACGAAGTACATCTGATTTGCCCTCGCTATATGGATCACGCCAACGAAGACCCGCGCCTTTGGCGTATCGATTCACGAGGCGTATTAGGTGACCCGGAAGACCGCATGATGCGCTACCAAGCCATCATGGCGCTGGTTCCGTCACTGCACGCCATCGAGTTCGACCTAATCCACATTCACACCCCGTTTGTGGCGCACTACGCGGGCGTGGCATTAAGTAAAGGGCTCGGCGTACCCGTGGTGGGCACCTACCACACGCTGTTTGAAGAGTATCTACACCACTACGTGCCGTGGCTGCCTCGCCGCAGCCTGCGCTTTGCCGCCCGGCGATTTTCGGTGCACCAGTGCCATCAGCTCTCCGCCGTCGTCGCTCCTTCGTCCGCCATGACCACTGCCCTATCGGTCTATGGCGTTCGCTCCCCGATCGCGACCATCGCTACGGGCTTGTCGCTCACTCATTTCGTCGCGCAAACCGCTGGCGGAGAGTTTCGCGAGCGTCATGGCCTCCCAATACAGGGTCGACTGCTGCTGTTTGTAGGGCGCGCCGCGTATGAGAAAAATGTCGGCTTTTTGATCGATATGCTGCCTCAGGTGCGCCACCAACACCCGGAGACTCACCTAGTCATCGTCGGAGAAGGCCCGGCACTCGCCTCACTGAAACAGCAGGCCCAGCAAGCAGGCCTATCCGATGCGGTTCACTTTTTAGGCTACCTTCCCAGAGATGGCGCACTGCAAGATGCCTACCGAGCAGCCGATGCCTTTGTGTTTGCCTCCCGCACCGAAACCCAAGGCTTGGTACTGCTGGAAGCCATGGCGTTGGGCACTCCGGTCGTCTCAACCGCCATCATGGGCACTCAAGATGTATTGCAACAGGATGAGGGCTGCCTGATCGCGGAAGAGCACCCTGCCCGCTTTGCAGAACACGTCAGCCGACTGCTCTCTGATGACGCGCTTCGCACCACCCTCGCCCACCGCGGCCAAGCTTACGCCCAGCGCTGGAATGAAGATACCAAAGCCGAAGCACTGTCAGCGCTTTATGAGAGCCAATGCCCTAAAGCGTTTGCTTCATCGCCTGCTTAGTTGTCGATATAGTTGTCGATAGAGAGGATCACACAATACACCGCTCCATGGCGTGCACTGCGTCTTCGGTGTTCAGCACTCGAAACCCCATGCGCTCGTATAAATCCATGGCGGGGTTGATACTAAATACCCGCAGCCGCAGTCGGTGAATACCCGCTTGCCGGGCATGCGCTTCGGCGAAGTGGAGCGCCGCCGTTCCCAAGCCTTGGCGCTGCCACGGCGGGGCAATTTGCAGCTCTCGAATATGGTAGGCGTCACCTTCCTGATGGAGGCATAGCACGCCCACAGGGGTCGCATTGATGACTAACTCAAAGCTCTCTAACTCGCGCCACTGCTGATGGAACAGGGCGGAGTCCCAGTGCCATCCTAGCTGCTGGTGGTAAGCCGCCATGTTGTGACGAATGAGCGTTTCGGCAAACGCCTTATCGCCCGTCGGCTGGATCACAGGCGTCATCGTTTAACACCTGAACCATCCGGCCGTTGGCAAACACGAATTTGGCCGTTCATTGCCTACCCCAACTGGAACGGATACACCGGGCCAATTTGCAGTAGCTGAGTGAGTTCGTCCAGCGCGGTGAGCACTTCGGTGGCGAGCTGGGGGTCGGCGAGGTCTTCACTGGTGAGGTGGTCGCGGTAGTGGCGGTTCACCCAGGCGGTGAGGTCGCTATAAAGTGCATCGCTGAGCAGTACGCGGCCGGTAAGGGCGGCGCGCTCGGCTTCCGTTAGCACCACCCGCAGGCGCAGGCAGGCGGGGCCGCCGCCGTTGCGCATGCTCTGCTTCACGTCTTTGACGATCACTTCGCCAATGGGGTTATTGCCCGCCAGGATGAAGTTCTGAATCGTGTTCCAAACGGCTTCACGCTCTTGGCACTCGCTGGGCACCACCAGGGTCATGGTGCCGTCTGGGTTGGAGAGCAGTTGGGAGTTGAACAGGTACGACGCCACCGCGTCTTCCATGCTCACCGCTTCCACCGGCACCCGAACGGGAATCAGCGGCGTGCTCATCTTGGCGCGCAGCTCGTCCAGCGTGCGTTCTTCATCAAGAAACGCCATTTCGTGGTAGAGCAACACCGGGCCGTTACCCACGGCAATCACATCGTTGTGGAACACCCCAGCATCGATGGCCTCCGGGTGCTGCTGGGCGAAGACGGTTTGCGCGTCGCTCAGCCCGTGCTGACGAGCCACCGCTTGGCTGGCTTCCAGGGTTTGGCGGGCGGGATAGCGCTTGGGTTCGCGCCCACTGCTACTCGGGTCGCCAAACGCTTGGCGGCCGTAAACGAAGAGATGAACGCCTGGCTCGCCGTATTCGCCGCACAGGCGAGTATGGTTGGCCGCCCCTTCATCAGAAAACGCGGGCGTGGCGGGCAGCACCGGGTGATGGGCAAAGCGCTGCTCGTCGCGGAAAATCGCTTGTAGCACGCGGCCGGTAGTCTTCGGCTCTAGGTAGCGGTGAAAGCTGGACTGCAGGTTGGCGGGGGTGAAGTGCACCCGGCCATCCGGTGCATCGACGCTAGGCGTAATGGTGCCTGCGTTAGCCGTCCACATGCTGGAGGCTGAACATACCGCCCGCAGCAGCTGCGGCGCTTGCTTCGCGGCTTTAGCGAGGATCTCGCTATTGCTGCCGCTAAAGCCTAAATCACGCAGCGCACCTAAGTCTGGGCGCTGCTGAGGGGGCAGCACGCCCTGGGCGTAGCCTGCGTCCATCAGCGACTTCATTTTGGCCAGCCCCTGCAGCGCCCCCTCTTTGGGGTTGGAGACCAAGCCGCCGTGACTCATGGAGGCCACGTTGCCGTGGGCAAGCCCCGAGTAGTTGTGGGTAAGCCCTACCAAGCCATCGAAGTTGACTTCGCGAATGCTGTTGACGCTCATAGGTTGACTCCCGGCGGCAGGGTTTCGGGCATTTCCAGGCTTTCGGCTTCCATGGAAGCGACCGGATAGGCGCAGTAATCCGCCGCGTAGTAGGCGCTGGGGCGGTGGTTGCCGCTGTCGCCTACGCCGCCGAAGGGCGCATCGCCAGAGGCACCGGTGGTCTGACGGTTCCAGTTCACAATGCCTGCGCGAATACGCAATAAGAAGTCGTCCCAATCCGCCTGCTCGCCACCGATCAACCCGGCAGAAAGGCCGTAACGGGTGTCGTTGGCAAGGGCGAGCGCCTCATCCCAACCCGCGTAGCGATGGATTTTCAGCAGCGGGCCGAAGTGCTCCTCGTCGGGCACGTCCAGGCCCGTCACGTCGATCAGCGCGGGGCTGAGCAGGCTGGTGTTCTCTTTGAGGCGCTGCATACGGTTAATGACCGTACCGCCCATGGCTTCCAATTCATCCTGGGCGTTGAGCAGGCCATCGGCTGCGGCAACGCTTACCAAGCCGCCATAGAACGGCGCGGGCTCCTCGTCGAACTGCCCCGCCACATGAAGCTTGGCGATAGCCTCAGAGAGCGCGTCGATGAGACGGTCGCCCACCTCGCCTTGGGGCACCATCAAGCGGCGCGCACAGGTGCAGCGCTGGCCGCCGGAGAGAAACGCTGATTGCAGAATCGTCAGCACCGCTGCGCGCTCGTCGTCGATATCCTTCACCACCAGCGGGTTATTGCCGCCTAATTCCAGCGCGAGGATTTTATCCAGCTGCCCGGCGAACTGCTGCTGCAGCATTCCACCCACTTTGGCGCTGCCGGTAAACAGCAGGCCATCGATACCGGGATGGGCGGAGAGCGCCTGCCCGACCGGGACACCGCCCTGCACGAGGTTGATCACGCCGGCAGGCAATCCGGCTTCTAACCAGCACTGCAGGGTGAAATCCGCAGTGAGCGGGGTTTGGTCGCTGGGTTTGAACACCACGGTGTTCCCCGCCAACAGGGCAGGCACCATATGGCCGTTGGGAAGGTGGCCAGGGAAGTTATAGGGGCCAAACACCGCCATCACGCCGTGGGGGCGGTGGCGCAGAACCGCTTTGGCGCTGCCCACTTCTTTTTCGCGCTCCCCGGTGCGCTCGTGGTACGCCTTGATGGAGAGCGCGACCTTGCCAATCATCGCGCCTGCTTCGGTGCGTGCTTCCCACAATGGCTTGCCGGTTTCCGAGGCGATGGCAATGGCCAAGTCCTCGCGACGTGCGGTCAATACGTCTACAAAGCGCTCCACCAGCGCCTGGCGCTCAGCAAAGGGCGTGCGCGCCCAGGCAGGAAACGCCGCACGGGCTGCCTCCACCGCCGTGCTTACCTGACGGCTAGAGGCAGCCGCCCCTTGCCATAGCAGCGTTCCCGCAACGGGGTCGTGCTTGGTAAAGGGCTCGGCGTCGCCGACGACCCAGGCGCCGTTGATCAGTTGCTGCTGCTGGGCGTGCATGTTCTGGGTGTGCATCGTGCTCTCCTTCACTGAGTTTTTGTCGTCTTGGCGCGGGTCGAGGGGGCGCTTAGATTGCCAATATTAGGTTTCCAGCAGGCGAACGGCGTCGCCGGTGGAAACGCCTAGCCGCTCGGCCTCGTCGGGGGTGAGCACAATTGTGCTGCTATCTGCCGGGCCGCGGCCGATCCAGCTCGCGGTAAAGTTCAGCATCTGGGTAGATGCCGCCAGCCAGCGGCTAACGCTCTCTTGTGGCGCGTTAGAGGAAACTTCCACCTGATAAAGCTGCGAGTTGCGAATCGCCCGCACGTCATCGATGTAGGCCTCCACCGTGGGTCCACCATCGAAGATGTCGATGTAGCCTTCCCAGCGCAGCCCCTCTTTTTTGAGCATCTCCAGCGCTGGCCGGGTGTGCCGGTGCACCTGCCCAATACAAGCCCGCGCCTCTTCCGACATGAAGGTGGTGTAGATCGGGAACTTGGGCATCAGCTCGCCGATAAAGCTCTTCTGGCCCAGGCCGGTCAAGCGGTCGGCTTCGTTGAAATCCATGGGGAAGAAGTGTTTCCCCAGGCTCTCCCAGAAGGGGCTAACGTTGTTCTCATCGAACACGCCGCGCATCTCGGCCAGCACTTTCTGCGGAAAGCGGTCGCGGAACTGGGCAATAAACAGCCAGCGCGCTTTGGAAAGCAGCGCCCCGTTACGCAGGTATTTGTTGGCCTCGCCGCGATACTCCGGACGCAGAAATAGCGAACACACTTCGGCGTCGCCGGTGTGGTCGGAGCTTAAGAACAGCGTGTCGATGGTGCGATGCAGATCGAGCTGTACCGACGAGTGCGCCAGCGTGCCAAGCCGGTAGTTGTAGAACGGCACTTCACGCCCTACCTGGCCTTCGATGGCGCAGCAGCCTGCTAGCTCGCCGTTGGTTTCATCTTCCAGCACAAAGAAGTAGAGACGGTCATCCACCGGCGTACGCTCTTCGAACGCGCGGGCGGCAGACTCGATCTTACCGGCCAAAAACTCGCGGTTATCCGGCAGCGAGGTAAAGCCAACACCGGCCTGCTGCGCAAGCGCCTGGAGCCCATCCAGATCATTACGGGCAATGGGTCGAATGCGCATTACATCTCTCCTTCATCAAGCGCATCGATGGCGCTTGGCAGGGTTAACGGTGCCGCCAGCACCGCCCGACCCTCTTCTACGCCCAAGCGCTCCGCGTGCTGCGGGGAGAGCATCAGCTGTCCCGTGGGCGAGAGCGCGTAGCGCGCGACGATACAGCGGAAATCGCTCAGCGTTTGATTGGCAATCATCGCCGGTTCGGCATCCGGCAGCGCGTGCTCGGGGCGTATCCGCACCGGGTGCCAGGCCGCGCGGCGGAACGTTTCCAGGCGCTCGCGTTCGGCTTTGAGGATGGGGCCCGCATCGAAAATATCCACATGCCGGGAGCGCACGAAGCCTTCGGCCAGCATTTCCGCCAATGCCTCTTCATGGGCCGGATGCTCGCGGCCAATCGCAGCGCGGGCCTGGGGCGTGAGTAGCGGCAAGTAGAGCGGAAACTGCGGCATCACTTCCGCAATAAAGCTTTTCGAACGCACGCCTGCCATGTGATTCATCTCTTGGAAGCTGCGGGCAAAGAAGTGGCGGCCCACGCTCTCCCAAAAGGGGGATTCGTTCTGGCTATCCAAATAGCCGGGGAAGGCCACTGCTAATATCCGCGAGAAGCGCTCCGGGTATTGGGCGATAAACATCAGCCGCGCCCGGCGCAGCAAGCTCTCCGCGCTGGTGCCTTTGTAGCGTGGGTTGAGCGACAGCGCGCAAAGCAGCGTGGCATCCGAGGCTTCATGAGACAGCGCCAGCGTTTGCACTTCACGGCGAACGTTAAGCTGCTGAGAGGCGTGAATCAGCGTCTCTTGGCGGTAGGTGTAGTAGGCCTCGGCGGCCCCCGCCTGGGCACGGATAGTGGCCGTGCCCAGCACGTCATTGCGGCTATCGTCCGCTAGCACGAACATATAGTGCTCGTTACCGGGAAACTCGATCTCGCTGGCGAATGCTTCCTGGGAGCGCACAATGCGCTCCTCAAGGCGTTCACGGTTGGCGGGCAGGTTGGTCAGCCGTGGCACCGCGTGCTCTGCCAGTTGCTCCAAGGCGGGAAGGTCAGCCAGGGTGACCGGTCGGATTACCAACATGTTCAGCGCCCCCTCTTGTGTGACTTGCGCTCTACTCATGCGCTGGCGACAAGTCGCTCGATGGCACGTTCTAGGCGCGCCATGCCTTCGGCAATGTCTTCCTCGGGAATCACCAGCGAGGGGGCCATCCGCAGCACGTTGGGCCCCGCGATGAGCGCCATCACGCCCTCTTCAATCGCCAGCGGCAGAATATCCTTGGCGCGGCCTTCGAAGGCGTCCGACATCTGGGCCCCCATCAGCATGCCCATACCACGGATCTCTTTGAAAACGCCGTGCTTGCGGTTGATGGTTTCCAGGTGCTCGCGGAACAGGTCGTGGCGATGTTTGACACCTTGCAGCACCTCCGGTGTATCGATGAACTCGACCGCCGCCAGCGCTACCGCTGAGGCCAGCGCGTTGCCCCCGTAGGTAGAGCCGTGGGTACCGATGGCCAGCGATTTGGCGATAGCGTCGGTGGTCAGCGTGGCACCAATCGGGAAGCCGCCGCCCAGCGATTTGGCGCTGGTGAGAATGTCTGGCGTGATACCGAAGTTCTTGTAGGCGTAGAGCTCACCGCTACGGCCAACGCCGGTTTGCACTTCATCGAAAATCAGCAGCGCGTTGTGCTCGTCACACAAATCGCGCAGGCCCTGCAGGAATTCCTGAGTAGCGGGAACGATGCCGCCCTCGCCCTGCATCGGCTCGACCATGATGGCGCAGGTGTCGTCGCCCACGAGCTTACGCACGCTCTCCAGGTCGTTGAAGTTGGCGTGCAGAATGCCGCCCGGTACCGGGCCAAAGCCTTGGGAGTACTTGGGCTGGCCGCCTACGCTGACGGTAAAGAAGGTGCGGCCGTGGAACGACTGGTAGAACGAGATGATTTTGTCTTTATGCTCGCCGTAGTGGTCGACCGCCCAGCGGCGGGCCAGCTTCAGCGCAGCTTCGTTAGCTTCACCGCCGGAGGAGCATAAAAAGACCTTATCGGCGAAGGTGCGCTCGGTAAGGGTTTTGGCCAGTTTGAGCGCCGGTTCGTTGGTGAATACGTTGGAGAGATGCCAAAGCTTTTCGCCCTGCTCTTTCAGCGCATTGACCAGCACCGGATGGCAGTGACCCAGGGAGTTCACCGCAATACCGCCAGCGAAATCGATGTACTCACGGCCTTCTTGGTCCCACAAGCGGCTGCCTTCACCACGTACCGGAATAATCTGCTGCGGCGCGTAGTTAGGCGCCATGTAGTGGTCGAAGTCTTGACGGTTCGGGGTGTGGCTCATGGGACAGTACCTCCAGTGGAGTAAGCGATTGAATCAGTATACGGGGGGCGTAGGACGCCCTGCTTTCAGTATTGGGACGGTAAATTATGAATAGAGACGTGTGCATTTACATCTAAGTACTGGCTCGCATCACCTTGAAGAATGTCTAAAGCGCCCCATTGTCATTAGTAGGGCATTCACTAGTGCCTTGTGGAGCGGCACGGACATTTTTGACCCAAGGAGCTGAACCATGAAGATCGATCTACGCGGCAAGCATGCCATTATCACCGGATCTACCGCCGGTATCGGCTATGCCATCGCAGAAGGACTGGCCAACGCGGGCGCAGAAATAGTCGTTACCGGGCGCACGCAGCAGCGGGTGGATGATGCCATCGCTGCCCTAAAAAAGCGCCTCCCCGAGGCCCGCGCGACCGGGGTAGCCGCCGATCTAGGTACTGCAGAAGGGTGTCAGGCTCTGATTGACCAGCAGCCCGAGACCGACATCCTTATCAATAACGTAGGCATCTTTGGCCCACAAGACTTCTTCGACGTAGATGACGCCACTTGGCAACAATTCTTCGATGTTAACATCATGAGCGCGGTTCGTTTGTCGCGTCATTACGCCAAGGGCATGCGTGAGCGCGATTGGGGCCGCATCCAGTTCGTGTCCAGCGAATCCGGGATCAACATTCCCAGCGAAATGGTTCACTACGGCATGACAAAGTCTGCGCTACTGTCCATTTCACGAGGATTGGCAAAAGTATTGAGTGGCACCCAAGTCACGGTCAACGCTATTCTTCCAGGACCCACGCGCTCAGAGGGCGTGTTGAACATGCTCAGCGACATCGCTCAGAAAGAGGGTATCTCGCAGCAGGAAGTAGAAGCGCGTTTCGTCAAAGAGAACCGTCCGTCGTCGATCATTCAGCGCTTGGCGACGCCCGAAGAAGTCGCCCACATGAGCGTCTATGCAGCCTCGCCACAAGCCAGTGCCACTACCGGTGCCGCGCTTCGCGTAGAGGGCGGCATTGTGGATACGCTGACGTAAAGCGTTATCCGAGCCGTTCCTCTCTCGGCGTCATACCGAAATGGTGGCGATAGGCGGTTGAGAAGTGAGCCCCTGAAGAAAACCCAGTGGCAAAGGCAATATCACCGACGGCCCGGTCGCTCTCACGCAGCTGTTTGCGTGCTTCCTGCAAACGCAGGTCGAGGTAGTAGCGGCTGGGCACCGCCTGCAAGTACTTCTTGAATAATCGCTCCAACTGACGCCGAGAGATCCCCAAATGCTCGGCCAGTTCCAACGTCGAGAGCGGCTCTTCGATATTGGCTTCCATCAGGGTGACCGCATCCACCAAGCTTTGGGGCGCGTGGCCCAAACGGTTGCGCAGCGGCACGTGCTGGCGTTCATCAGCCAAGCGAATACGGTCGCAGACGAACTGTTCGGAGACCTGCTCGGCTAGGCGTGGGCCGTGATGCTTGCCAATTAGCGTGAGCATCATATCCATAGCGGCGGTGCCGCCCGCGCAGGTCAGGCGGTCACGATCAATCTCGAAGAGCTGCTGAGAGAGCGTGACTTGGGGGTAGGCTTGGGCAAACGCATCGAAGCGCTGCCAAGGCAAAGTAGCGCGGTAGCCTTCCAGCAAACCACAGCGGGCCAGCACCTCGGTGCCACCGGCCAAACCGCCAAAGGCCACGCCTCGGCCCTGGTGGCTACGCAGCCACTCGTTGAGCTTCGCGGGCAATACGTAGGGTAGCGGCGTAGGCGCACACACCAGCAGTAAATCCAGCGGGCCAAGGGGGGCTCCTAACGAATGCTGCGCGATAAGTGATAGCTGCGCGCCGCTGCGCACGGGCTCTTCATCCAGGCTGAGGGTAACGGTGTGGTACAGCATCTGGCCGCTCAGCTGGTTGGCCATTTGCAGCGGCTCAATAGCGCTGGCGTGAGCCAACAGCGAAAACCCCGGCAGCAGCACAAACGCCACCCGCCTGCGGTGGCTAGGGGGTGGCGTTAACGTACTGGAGTGCATGTGGGTTCGCTGTACTGCCTATTGCGATGCATGAAAACCGCCGCTGGCTAACTGGGTCATTTGTGTTACCAACATCTTACCCAATTGTGCCACTGAAGGCAGCGCCTGCTGTCGCTATCTCAAAAAAGACGTCGCAGGGCTATAGCGAGTGAGTGTTACCTGTTCTCTTCCGCGTCTGAAAGCGTCGTTTGGTTATCAATAATCTGGTAGTCACTCTCGCGGTATTCGTCGGCGGACGCTTCGATCTCTTCGCTACCGTAGTCGGTGTTGACGACCAACTGGTCTCCTTCGCGCTGCATCTCTTTCACGGGGAGCGCTACATCACTAGCGCCGAAGCCCCAGATGCCGCCAATCGAGACAATCGCAAACAGCTCGCCACTCTCTTGATGACGGGCAATGTGCTGGATTTCACCCACTTCATCACCCTGCTGATTAGCGACGGTAATGCCCTCAAGATCCCTTGCGCGCTCTGCCATCAGCGAGTTACCCTGGTCGCTTTGCTGAACGTCTTCCTGCACGACTTGTTGATTCTGCTGCTGCGCTGACGTCTGTTCTTGATCGCGCCCTTCGTTATCCCGGTTAACCTCTACCTCTGCAGTGTCAGCCTGCTCAATAGTCACCTCCGGTTCACCGCGCTGCTCAACGGTGACGTTCGGCTCCGCCTCTTCCACCGTGACTTCTGGCTCGGGCTGTTCAATGGTCACGTCGGGCTTAGGCTGCTCGATGGTGACGTCAGGTTTTGACTGTTCGACCGTGATGTTGGGCGACTCCTGCTGCACCTGAACATCCGCAGGCGCTTGGTCAACCGTGACATCCATCGTCTCGTTGCCATCTGGGGTTTGGCTGTTTTGGCGCTGCTGTTCGGCCACTTCGTTCTGTCGCTGTTGCGACATGTCTCGGGTGGTCGAAGGATCGGTGTGATCATCGTTTTGCGCGAGGGCAATACCTGAGAGGCTAGCGCATACCGTGCCCATGGCGACTGCGAGTGCTGTCCGTTTCATGCTCGTTCTCCGTTTACTGACGTGCATCGTTTCTAAAGCACACTTTGTGCTGAAGTACACGTTGCACACTAGTTAAGCACGGCGCATCGAGGCAAGATGAAACGGCACACAACCGCTACGTTGTACCTAGATTAACGGACGTTTAGCAGAAGATGGGCACAAAAGCTGACAAACATTAAACACAGGCACTCCTAGTGACCGCTATGGAACGTTCGCTACCAAAGGCCTGAAACGCATATCGCCGGGCCACAGGCCCGGCGATATGCGCTGCAACAACGACGTCTCAGCCGCCGCTATTGCCCATTCCCAGCATGACAATACCCGCCACGATGATCCCCATCACTATGATGATCAGCGGCAGCATGTTGTGCAGCCCGTTAGCGGATTTCTTCGCTTCTGGCTGCTGCTGAGGTTGCGAGGTTTCGAAATCTTCGGGTAAGCGCTCGCTCAATACGTGCTCTTTCTCTTCTTCCGGGGTTTTGCTCTCTCGGGTATCCATACGGCACCTCATCCAGTCCGGTCGATGATCAACAGCGCGGCGGCCAGCGTTACCCGTCGCGCGTCGCCTTATAACGTCACGACATCGAATTCCACGTCCGGGTTCACATCGGCGTCGTAATCCACGTCGTTACGCTCGAAGCCAAACAGCTTCAAAAACTCATGCTTGTAACCAGCATAGTCGGTAATGTCGAAGAGGTTGTCCGTCGTGACTTCCGGCCACAGGTCTTGGCAGGCTTTTTGAACGTCGTCGCGCAGTTCCCAGTCGTCCAGGCGCAGGCGGCCTTGGTCGTCGGTAACCATGTCGCCGGGCTCACCGGAGTAAAGCCTTTCGCCGAACAGGCGGTTCAGCTGATCGATGGTGCCTTCGTGCAGGCCCTGCTCTTTCATGATGCGGTAGACCATGGCGATATACAGCGGCATGACCGGAATCGCGGCGCTGGCCTGAGTCACCACGGATTTCAGCACGGCCACGTTGGCACCACCGCCGCTCTCTTTGAGCTTGGCATCGATGGCGGACGCTGCGCGGTCCAGGTCCTCTTTGGCTTTACCCAGAGCGCCGTGCCAGTAGATCGGCCAGGTAATTTCGGTGCCGATGTAGCTAAAGGCCACGCTGCGCGCGCCTTTGGCGAGCACGCCCGCGTCATCCAGAGCGCTCATCCACAGTTCCCAATCTTCGCCGCCCATCACGGTGATGGTGTCGTCGATTTCTTGCTGGGTGGCCGGTTCCACTTCGGCTTCGATGATGGCGTCTTTGTTGGTATCGATCGCCGTGGCGCGGTAGGTTTCACCAATCGGCTTCAGGCTGGAGCGCTTCAGCTCACCGCTGTCAGGCAGTTTGCGCACGGGAGACGCCAGCGAGTAGACCACGAGATCAATCTCACCCATGTCCTGCTTGATCAGCTCGATGGCTTTTTCCCGCGCTTCGTGGGAGAACGCATCGCCGTTGATGGACTTGCTGTACAGACCTTCCTGCTTGGCAAATTTATCGAAGGCCGCGCTGTTGTACCAGCCCGCCGTGCCCGGCTTTTTCTCGGTGCCCGGCTTTTCGAAAAACACGCCCAAGGTGTCGGCGCCATAACCAAAGGCGGCGGTAATACGTGCCGCTAGGCCGTAACCGCTAGAGGCACCGATCACCAGCACTTTCTTCGGGCCTTGGCGTTTATCCAAACCACGGGCGCGGGTCGCTTCGATCTGCTCGAGAACGTTCTGCTCGCAGCCTTTCGGGTGGGTGGTGGTGCAGATAAAGCCACGCACTTTCGGTTTAATGATCACATTGGACCCCTTCATCAGATGAGTATTGCGTTCGGCACGGCAGTGCCGAGTTACCAATGAGGGGTATTCTAGCGGTCTCGGCGCGCCCTGTCCGCTCTTGAGCTTCTTCGCCATTCGCGGCAGGATAGCGGCCTGCCCACCACTTGCCGACGAGACCTTTGATGAATGCACAGCAGCTAGTCGATGAGCGAGGCGATCTGTGGCTTGCCCTGGCCCCGCTCTGGCTTGATCGCGAACCCAGCGAGCGCGACTACGCCCGTATGATCGAAGTGATCGAACAGCACCAGATGTCGCTCAAGGAGTTGGAGTGGATGCTGCGTCTAGAGCTGGCACCGGTCATGTCGCGCCACCAGCTCTCGGTCGCCAGCGAGTGGCGCAAGTTCGACGATTATAAACTGATGAAGCAACTCGTGAGCCACAACATGAAGCTGACCGGCTGGCGACGCAAAAGCTGGGCACTCTTTTCAGGGCTGACGACCATGATGGTGCGTCACCGTTGGAACGAGCTGATGCAGCGTCTGGTGGTCGCCCGAGGTGAGGTGTAGCGCGTCACGTCGTGAGGCTTACTCTTTGTCCAGAGCGGCCTCCAGGGCCAAGCGCAGCGTCAGCCCGCGATCTTTGGGGCCAAAACGAGCCACCACCTTGCCATCGCGCCCCACCAAGAACTTGGTGAAATTCCACTTCACAGCCTTGGTTCCCAAGATCCCCGGCGCCTCTTGCTTGAGCTGAACGAACAGCGGATGGGCATCGTTGCCGTTGACCTTCACTTTCTCCATGAGCGGAAAGCTCACGCCAAACTGCTGCTCGCCAAAGGCGCAAAACGCTTCGGCACTTTCAGGAGACTGACGGCCAAACTGGTTACAGGGGAACCCCAGCACGGTAAAGCCACGATCCCGGTACCGCTGGTAAAGCCCTTCCAGCTCTTTCAACTGGGGGGTAAAACCGCACTGGCTGGCCACATTGACCACCAGCAACACCTGTCCGCGCAGCGCGCGAAGGTTGAACGGCTTACCTTGGTGGGTATAACAATCCTGCTCGTAAATCGTCATCGCCAGGCCTCTAGAATGCCTTTACCAGCATGCGCCTTACCTTGCCACGGCAACGGTAACGACACCAGCATGGAGATTAAATGATGGGCCCTGCCACCACCCGCAGCGCCAGCGCGATCAGCAGCACACCGGTGAGGCGGTTGATCCAGTGGGCGCGGCGCTGCAGCCAGGGCAACACCCGCGAGTGAGACAACCCAACGGCCACCAACACGTACCAGCCACCATCAATCATAATAGCCGTGGCGACGATAATCGCCTTGGCCAGCAGACTCATGTCCGGCGTGACGAACTGGCTTAACAGCGCAACGAAAAAGATGATCAGCTTCGGGTTACCCAGTGCCACCAACACGGCCTCTTTGGCCGCCTGGCGCGGCGTGGTGACCACAGCGTTCGGCGACAGTGCGCCGCCTCGGCCCGCTCGTAACGCTTTGACTCCCAACCACGCCAAATAGGCCGCGCCACACCAGGTAATGATGTGAAACAGTTCGGGAAAGCGCACCATGACCGCGCCTAATCCCAAGACCGTCAGCAACGCGTAAAATCCGACACCCAGGGCATGGAAGATGGCTGCCGTTACGCCCGGCACACGGCCACCTCCCAAGGTGTGGCGCAGCACCAGCGCAAGGCTTGGTCCGGGCGACATGGCCCCCATCGCACAAATGGCAGCCAGCGAAAGCCAAAGGGTCAGCGGCATGGTGTCCTCCCTGAAACGTTATGGAACAAGCGTGCCAGTATACGCCAGCGCTGGCCTCTTCGGCGCTCGTCCTAACGTCGGGAGTGGCCGCAACACCTCGCAGCACCGCATTAACGTGTCAGACGCTTAAATAACGCTGTTAGCATGGTACGCTGTTGGGTAAAATTTTCCCCTTTTTGAACACGATGACGCCTGCCATGCAGGCGGTTCATGGCTAATAAAGGACTTCAATATGGGTAGGGCGTTTCAAAACCGTAAGGAATCCATGGCCAAAACGGCCGCTGCGAAAACCAAGGTGTACAGCAAGTATGGGCGTGAAATCTACGTCTGTGCCAAAGCTGGCGGTACGGACCCCAACGGTAACCTCGCGCTGCGTGGATTGATGGAGCGCGCCAAGAAAGATCAGGTGCCGTCCCACGTGATCGACAAGGCCCTGGACAAAGCCAGCGGCGCGGGCGGTGAAGATTTCTCCCCGGCGCGCTACGAAGGCTTTGGCCCCGGCAACGCTATGGTGATCGTCGACTGCCTGACCGATAACCCCAACCGCACCTTTGGCGACGTGCGCGGCTGCTTCACCAAAACCAAAAGCAAAATCGGCACGCCGGGCAGCGTGAGCCACATGTTCGACCACTGTGCGATCTTCTCTTTCGCTGGTAGCGATGAAGAAACCGTACTGGAAGCGCTGATGGAAGCCGACGTGGACGTGACCGATATCGAACAGGAAGAGGGTCGCATCACCGTCTTTGCGCCGCATACCGACTACGCCAAAGCCAAGCAGGCACTGTTGGATGCGCTGGGTGAGATCGACTTCGAAGTCGACGAAATCCAGTTCTTGCCACAAACCACCACGCCCATCGAAGGCGACGACGTGGCTATGTTTGAAAAGTTTCTGGGCATGCTCAACGAGCTGGACGACGTCCAGAACGTCTTCCATAACGCGGAACTGCCGGAAGACGAGGCTTGAGCCGCTAGTCGCTCAACGCATCCCTCGGCACGAAGATCCACCCTTCCGCCGCTGGCATCTCTGCCGGCGGCCACGCAATCTGCGCAGGCGCCTGCTCGAGACTCCAGGCAAGCAGGGCACAAAAGCAGGCATCCTGGCTATCCTGCTGCTTCGGCGTTGGCTGATGCAGCAGGGTAACGACGGCCTCGGGGGCGCGAACCCTCTCTAGCAATGCGGCAAACGCTACCGAGCGTTTCGCCGGCGACGGATACCCCTCGACGGCCAACAGCTCTCCCTGCTCGCTCGTCCACTGGCCGCACTGCACGCGATGGGGCGCAAAGCGCGCCAGCACGTGCATGCCCTTGGTGGCCTGGCTACCAATCATGTCCTTGATCGGAGAGAGCGGCGTCACCCCACGAGCAAAGAGCCAACGCTCCGTTTGGCGATACAGGTATGGATTGTCCTGCGAGCGGCCCAGGGCATCGACGGGCTGACCCTGAGCGAGGGCCAGCAGTGCTTGGGGAAACGCCAAAGGCGTGTCGATGGCCATGACGACCCGTTCTTGGCCACTGGCCGTGATTTGGCACAGCGCCAACAAGCGATTCAACAGGTCACGAGTCGAGCTCGCATCGTTGAGCGTTTGGCGTAGATTGCCCCGCCAGGGCGTGCCCAGCAAGGTCAGCGACTCGTCCAGTACGACCAGCGCATCGCGGCTGGCGGGATTGTGGTCGCAGTTCCAGCCGCCCACATCCCATCCAAGATATAGGGTGGTCGTCGTCATTAGCTGACCGCGCCTTTGGCATCGAGTGCCGCATCGGGCGGTAGCAGCGCGGGAGTGACGCCTGCCGCACTCAGTACCGCCTTGCCACGCACCGTCAAATCGGTAATAAAGAGAAACTGCTGACGCGGGTCTACCGGATACGCGCGAATACGGTAGTGAGTTCCCCAGGGTTTCTCTTCGGCGACCACGACAATCGGCTCGTCGAACTTCAAATAAGCGCTGGTCAGCGCGACATCGCGCAGCGCTTTGCGCACCCAACCCGCCTCGTGCTCGGGGTGTAGATAAAAACTCGCCACGCACTGAAGGCTGGTGCCACCGTTATTGGCGTTATAGATCGCCGAATCCCACAGCTTCAAGTGTGGTACGGCGACCAAGTCATCATCGGGAGTCTGCACTTCCACCGTGCGCATGCCAACGTGTTTCACCTCACCGTACGTGCCTTCGATATTGACCCAGTCGCCGGGGCGATAAGGCAGCTCCACCGCCGAGACGACCCCAGCGATCAGGCTGCTCACATAATCTTTCAGCGCAAAGCCAATGGCCAAGCCAATGGCACCCAGCAGAGTGACCATATTGCGTAGCGACGGCTCAATGATGATCGGGACGGCGATGGCCAGCGCAACGATCAGAATGATCAGCCGCGTCAGCGGTACCAGTGCAAAGACGCGGAAGCGCACTTGACCATGCAGCCGATTGGCCAGCCAGTTGAGACCACGCTGACTGGCAATGATCAACAAGATCGTACTACCTAAAATGATGCCCAGCGTGATCAGCGCTTGACTGTCCATCTCGTTAAACAGTTTGGCGTACTGCCCTTGATCGTCCATCTACGCTCCTTAAAGCGGGTCTACCAGATAATTACGCGACTCTAGCAGTTGCCGTACGCTGGCATAGCTCAACGGTGCGACCTGCCAACGCCCCTGCTGACGGCTGAGAATGCCACGCCGCGCCAGCGCAAAACGTGCGTTCAGCGCTTCGTGATCGGAAAACGGCAGCACGTGCTTCAGGGCTTGGTCTTCAAGCCCGCCGTGAATCAGCAGCGTGTGCAGTAGCAGCGTGGCTAAGTCGCCGGTATCTGCCGGAAGCTCGGCATCGGCTAGGGCATCGAGTAGCCATAGCTCTTGCGCGTTGCTGCGCGTCTCTGGCGCGTCGTCGGAGGTATTCGCCTCCGACGGCTCCCGCAGTCGCTCTCGCCAGTAGTGCCACGCAATTCCCAAATGTCCGCGGCAGTGCGCTGCCAGCCGCTGCAGTTCTTTGTAAACGGCCTTACTATCGCTTTCGCTCGATAGAATCGGTTTCCCGGTCCGCGTGCTATATACCGTCGGACATGCTCCCGCCGTTTGGGTCACGCGGTGGGAGAAGTAGTGGGCCAACTGCTCGCCTTCGAGCCCTTGCAGAGTCAATACCGGTACGCCCTCGAGGCCGACGGCGTGCTGCAAGTAGGCATACGTCCAGCTATCACAGCCGATCACGCTCATGCCCAGACGCCCGCTCAGAGCGCGTTCGACCAGTTCACGCACGCCCTGAAGGCCGTTGGTATGTCTCAGAAAGTGACGCTCCAGCGCTGGGATGGCCCAGCGTTTGAGTGGCGTGGCATGATCGACCCAGGCCAAACGCCCGTCGACCAGCTCGGACAACGTAGGAGCCGTGAGGCACTCGATACCTTGCTGCGCGGCCCAGTGGCTCACTACCGCTTCGTGCCCACCGTGGGGCGGTGAAATGAACAGCACGACGGGCGTTTCTTCATAGGCGCGTAGTGCCTGCTCCAAACGGTGGGCGGCAGGCGTCCAATCGATACTGGGTGCCCAGTGGGCCAGCTTGACCTCCGGCAGCGCGCGCAGCTCGCTCTCCTGCTTGGCTTGGCGCTCTGAGGCCTCGCGGCCGATCATCCAAGTCGTGGCTGCTCGCCAGCTACGCCGCCACTGGCTGGCCTGGGTGCGTTCGGGGGTGTGAAAGGTGTCCAGTGCCACCACGTTCCATGGCGATAACGCCGCGTTCGTTGAGCCTTGCGCCATCGTCTGCCTCGGTTCGGTAAAGTAGATTAAGGTTAGCATGCCTGAGGCGCTGCCCTCGGGGCTAGTCGAACTTATCGTCTAGAATAAAGTCGTTATAGCCAAGCAACTCCCCTTTGAGCGATGTGCAGGAGGCAACGATGAGCGTGGTGAATGTCACGATGGCGGAGCTTCACGAGAAGCTTGCAAAGTGCATTGCGGGCGAGCGGGTGCTCATTGAGCAGGAAGGGAATCGATTCAGCGGCCGTATCCAGCATGTCGGTGTGATGGGGGTAAAAGTCATTCCTGAAACCGTCATCAAAAACAGTACCGGTGACCCAGGGGATATGGATGGCGTGACCGTGCCCTACGACGATATTTGGGAGCTGGAAGTCAAAGGCGTGGTCTACAGCCGACTGGGGGAGTAACGTAGCTTCCCCCCTCATGGCAAAAAAAGCGCGCCTGCTTTTGGCAGACGCGCTTTTGACTCGTCGCTTTTTTTACTCATTGTGCAAAGCGTCGCGCTTCGCTCAATAGGTCAGACAGATCTTACCAAAGTGCTTGCCTGACTCTTGATGACGAAACGCATCGGCGATCTCGCTGAGCGGGAATTCACGGTCAATGATCGGTTTGAGCTTCGCCGCTTCGATCGCTTGGATCATCTCGATCTGATGACGACGGCTACCTACGATAAGCCCCTGCAATTTAGCCTGTTTTGCCATCAGCTTAGCCGTCGGAATCTCACCTTCACGGCCGGTGAGCACACCAATCAGTGAGATATGCCCGCCAATCTTCACCGCATCGATGGATTGCGGCAGCGTACCGGGGCCACCTACTTCGACCACGTGATCCACGCCTTCGCCATGGGTGAGCGCTTGCACGGCTTTGCCCCACTCCGGGGTCTCACGGTAGTTGATGGTGTGCTCCGCGCCTAGCGTGCGCAGGCGTTCCAGCTTTTCATTAGACGAAGACGTTGCGATCACCCGAGCGCCCATCAGTTTGGCAAACTGTAAGGCGAAAATGGAGACGCCGCCGGTGCCCAGTACCAGCACGGTATCGCCAGCCTTCAAACCGCCGTCCACTACTAGCGCGCGCCAAGCGGTTAGACCTGCGGTGGTCAGCGTGGCGGACTCGGCATGGCTGTAACCTTGCGGCTGGCGAGTAAACCACGTGGCCGGGCGAATCACCTGCTCGCGGGCATAGCCATCGACGCCATCGCCTGGGGTGGTGGTGAAATCGCCTACGCGCGCCGGGCCTTCCAGCCAGTAAGGGAAGAAAGTCGAGACGACCGCATCGCCCACGGCAAACTCTTCCACACCTTCGCCAACGGCTTCCACAACGCCCGCACCGTCGGACATCGGGATGCGCTTATCATCGGTGGGAATCATCCCCGCCACGACCGCGTAGTCGTGAAAGTTCAGTGAGCTGGCGTGCAGGCGCACTTTGATCTCGCCGGGGCCTGGCTCCCCTGGGGCTGCCACGTCGACAACGTTCAATTTATCTAAACCGCCGGGTTGTTGAAGCTCAATCGCTTGCATCACTCTCTCCTGTTAACGCGCCCTTGTAGGCGACCGGTCTAGCCTCAAATGGGGGCGTTGTCATCAGGATCAAGGTCGTTGCCCAAAAAGCCGCCCGACTGACGCTGCCATAGGCCTGCGTAGATGCCGTTTCGGGCGAGCAACTCCTGATGGGTGCCGCTCTCCACCATGCGCCCTTCATCCACCACAATCAAACGGTCTAGCATGGCAATGGTAGAGAGCCGATGGGCGATGGCAATCACCGTTTTGCCCTCCATCAAGGCATCCAACTGCTCTTGAATCGCCGCTTCGACTTCGGAATCCAGCGCCGAGGTGGCTTCATCCAACACCAGGATGGGGGCGTCTTTAAGCAGCACCCGGGCGATGGCAATGCGCTGGCGCTGGCCGCCGGAGAGCTTCACGCCCCGCTCGCCCACATGAGCATCCAAACCGCGCCGCCCTTTGGGATCGACTAGGTCATTGATGAAGGTATCGGCATGGGCACGGCATACCGCCTGCCAGACATCCTCATCGCTGGCATTCGGGCTGCCATAGCGGATGTTGTCCCGCAGCGAGCGGTGCAGCAGCGAGGTGTCTTGGGTCACCATGCCGATCTGGTGGCGCAGCGAGGTCTGGGTGACCTCAGCAATGTTTTGTCCGTCGATCAAAATGCGCCCGCCCTGCAGGTCGTAAAAGCGCAGCAGCAGGTTCGCCAGGGTCGATTTTCCCGCCCCGGAACGGCCAATCAGGCCGATCTTTTCACCGGGCTTGATGGTCAGGTTCAGCCCATCGAACACGTTTTTGCTCTCCCCTTTTGCCTGGGCATACTGGAAGCGCAGCGTATCGAAGACGATCTCGCCGTTGGGCACGGTCAGCGCTTTGGCGTTGGGCGCGTCTTTCACCGTCGGCTCCTGGGCGATGGTGTTCATGCCATCCTGCACCGTGCCGATGTTTTCAAATAGCCCGGCGACTTCCCATAAAATCCAGTCGGACATAAAACGGATCCGCATCACCAGGGCAATGGCGATGGCCAGCACACCCAGAGAGATCGCCTCCATGTACCACGCTGCAATCGCCATGCCTGCCGTGCCGACCAGCAGCAGGGTATTAAGCAGCGTCAAGCAGACGCTCATCACCGTGACCAAGCGCATCTGGCGATGCACGGTGACCATAAAGCCCTCCATAGCATCTTTGGCGTAGCGCTCTTCGCGCTGAGTATCGGCAAACAGCTTGATAGTCTGGATATTGCTGTAGCTATCCACCACGCGGCCAGTCATTTGCGCGCGAGCATCCGCCTGGGCCATGGAAACATCCCGCAGGCGCGGTACGAAAAAGCGCATGATGCCCAAGTAACCGATCAGCCAAAGCCCTAGCGGCAGCAGCAGCCATGGATCGGCGCGGCCTAGTAAGATGGCCGCCCCGGTAAAATAGACGATGGCGTAGACCAGCAGATCCATCACTTTCGTGACGGTTTCCCGCACGGCCAGCGCGGTTTGCATCACTTTTTGCGATACCCGCCCGGCAAACTCATCCTGATAGAATGCCAGGCTCTGGCTGAGCATATGGCGATGAGAGAGCCAGCGGCCAATCATCGGGTAGTTACCAAAAATGCTCTGGTGAGTGACCAGCGACTGCAGCAGCACCAATAGCGGCAGGCCCACTACCACTAACAAACCAAGGCCCGCCAGCCACAGCCCGTGGTTGGCCCAAAAATCGGCGCCCTCGACGCCGCCCAGCCAATCCACCAAATCGCCCATATAGCTAAAAAACACCACCTCTGCGGCGGATACCACCGCCGTAATCAGCGACATCACCAGCAGCCACGGCCACACCGGGCGCGAAAAGTGCCAGATAAACGGCAACAGCCCTTTGGGCGGCGTGGTGACCTCACCCTCTGGATAAGGGTTGACGCGCTCCTCAAAGAAACGGAACAGCGGCGAGAGCAGACGTGACAGCATGGAAAGTCCTTACAAGACGCGATAAAAGGGAGTACAGCGTAGGAATGTTTGCATAATGATCGCGATGTCAGGCGTCAGGATGATGACGCATTAACCAGCGGGCCCAGAAGGGAGCGACAATCATCAGGGTGACCATCCGCAGCAGGTGGTGAAACGCCACAAACACTGGGTCAATGTTGAGCGCGACGGCAAGTATCGCCATTTCGCCAATACCACCAGGGGCCAGCGCCAAGAGCGCCACATCGCGACCCACGCCCACGGTTTGGTGGATCAGTTCGGCAAACACGGCCAGCACGATGAGGGCCAACAGCGTCGCCACTCCGGATTGCCAAAGATAGCGCCCCAAGAGCCGCCGCGTCATACCTTGAAAGCGTGAACCAATGGCGCTGCCCAGCACCCAGAGCATCAGATTCATACCCCAGCTTGGCAAGGCGAGGCTAGCAATATCCAGCCCGGAGAGTAGCGCGGTGGCTAACAAGGGAGCGAGCAGCGCGGGGCTTGGCAGGCGTAGCCATTGACCCAACGGCAGCAACAGTGGAATAGCCAGCAACAGCCAGCCATCGGTAAGTGCTGACGCTGTCGGACCCAGTGTGCCTTCTCCCCCTTCGAATGCCCAAAACAGCGGCGGTAGAAAGAGGATCACCAGCACGATACGCAGCGACTGGGCAATGGCAATGCGCTGCGGGTCGCCGCCGCATCGTTCACCCAGTAGGATCATCGCGGTCATGGCGCCCGGCGAGGCACCAAACCAGGCGCTGACCGGGTCGAAACCGCAGCGGCGGTACCAGGCTGACGCCACGGCGGTTGACGCCGCGACCCCCGCCAACAGCAGCATGGCCGAAACGGGCCAATCCAGCACCCGGTGGGCCAGCTCAGGCGTGACTTGGCTGCCGAGAACCATGCCCATCACCGCTAAAAACACGCTGCGCAGCGATTCAGGCACTTCAACCTTCACCCCTTTGGCAGACACCAGCAGGTTCGCCACCAAGGGGCCAAGCATCCAGGCCAGCGGCAGCCCCGAAATGTGAAACAGCACACCGCCTGCTGCACCAACACTGAGCGATAAGACAAGCGCTTTGGCTCTCCCTGCACTGAAACGGCTGCCCTTCACACTCCCCTCCGGTGATCTTTCGGCTATGCGATATGGCAGAGTCGTTTCATCCAACTACTTACTCTGCTAAGCGTTGCCTCAGTTTATCACTATTGGGGTTAATCCTCGTCGTCGTCATCACGCATTCGCGCTTGGCGCTCGGCCTCTTCTTCTTTGGCGTCGTCGATGACTTCCATCAGCTCATCCACGTTGGCAATGTGGCTATCAAACTCGAAGTGGCCGGTGAGTTTGCTATCGGGGTGCAGCTCACCCGCTTCATAGAGCGCCCACATCTCCTTACCGTAGTGAGTAGTGAGCAGCTCGGGAGCAAAGCGACCAAAATAAGCGCGCATGTTATCGACATCGCGCTCCAGCATGGCGGCGGCGCTGTTATTACCGGCCGCATCGACCGCTTGGGGCAAGTCGATAATGACCGGGCCATCGGCATCGACGAGCACGTTGAACTCAGAAAGGTCACCGTGAATCAGACCAGCGCAAAGCATTTTCACCACGTCTTGAATCACTTTGGCGTGATAGCGCAGCGCCTGCTCTTCGGTCAGGGTGACATCGTCCAAGCGCGGTGCCACGTCGCCTTCGGCATCGGTGATCATCTCCATCAGCAGCACGCCATCCACGAAACCGTACGGCTTAGGTACGCGCACATCGGCGGCGGCTAGGCGGTACAGCGCGTCCACCTCGGCAGTGAGCCACGCCTGCTCCTGCTCTTTCTGGCCGTAGCGGGTTTTCTTGGCCATGGCACGGGCCCGGCGGCTGTTGCGCTCTTTACGCCCCTCTTGGTACTGCACCGCCTGTTTGAAACTGCGTTGCTTGGCCTCTTTGAAGACTTTGGCACAGCGCGTGTCGTCGCCGCAGCGCACCACATACACCTGCGCTTCCTTGCCGCTCATCAACTGCATCAGCACCTCATCGATCAGACCATCATCGACCAAGGGCTGTAATCGTTTGGGTGTTTTCATAGCTTGCTGCGAAGGCTCCTTCTGGTAACGACCCCGTCGTGGGGGTCGTCAATGGCGAATGCGTCGCACGCGGAAAGCGCGCCCTTTGAGTTTATCCCGCTCCAGCTTGGCCTGAGCTTTCTGGACGACGCTGCGCTCGACCGCGACGTATGCACTTCGGGCCAGCACTTTGATTTTGCCCACCTGATCCCCGCGCAAGCCGCCTTCGCTGGTCAATGCTCCCAGAATATCGCCTGGGCGCAGCTTATCCTTTTTACCACCCGCCAACTGTAGCGTAGCCATGGGAGCCTCGAACGGTGTGCCGTTAGCCGCTGTCGGCAGCGGCTCGGTCGAGAGCGGCTCGCCCAACAGCTCAGCGAGGCGTTCGAGTCGATAATCTTCCTGCGGTGTCACCAGGGTACAGGCGATACCGCTGGCCCCGGCGCGCCCCGTTCGGCCTACCCGATGAACGTGGACGTCCAGCTCGCGGGCGATTTGGTAATTGAAGACGGCGTCCAGCTGGGCAATGTCCAGCCCGCGGGCGGCGACATCGGTGGCGACCAAAATCGATGCGCTCTGGTTGGCAAACAGCACCAGCAGCCGGTCGCGGTCTTTCTGCTCGAGATCGCCGTGCAAAGCGACGGCGCTGAAGCCCGCGTCGACCAAACCATCGGCTACCGCCTGGGTTTCTCGCTTGGTGTTACAGAACACCACGCTGGTGGTAGGACGCGTGGCGAGCAGCAGCTCGGTCAATGCAGCAAAACGGTCGTCGTCATGAGACACACGGTAAAAGTGCTGCTCGATGGTCGTCGCGTCATGGGTCTCTGCGACTTTAACGCTGACCGGATCGCGCATGACGCCACGCGTCATAGCTGCGAGACCGCCGGAGGCCTGCTCATCAGGGAATGTCGCGCTAAAAAGCAGCGTTTGGCGGTCGGCAGGCGTATCGGCAATGATATCGTCGATGGTGACCTGAAAACCCATGTCTAACATGCGGTCCGCTTCATCCAGCACCAGCGTGGTGAGTGACCCAAGGGTGAGCGAACCCTTGCGCAGATGCTCATCCACCCGGCCCGGCGTGCCCACCACGATGTGGGCGCCGTGCTCCAGCGATGCGAGCTGCGGGCCAAACGGGGCGCCGCCGCAGAGTGTGAGCACTTTCACGTTGGGCATTCCACGGGCTAGACGGCGCAACTCTTCCGCCACTTGGTCGGCCAGTTCACGGGTGGGACACAGGACCAAACCCTGGACGCTAAACGCCTCGAGGCGCAACTGGGAAAGAATCGCCAAGCCAAAGGCGGCGGTCTTGCCTGACCCCGTTTTGGCTTGCGCCATCACATCGCGTCCCACCAGCATGGGTGGCAGGCTTTGTGCTTGAACGGGCGTCATCGCGTGATAGCCCAGGGAGTCGAGCGTGCTCAGCAGCGCGGGCGAGAGGGCAAGAGAGGCAAACGAGGTATCTGACACGAAAAATTCCTGAAGGGGGCGTGATGCCCAGCAAACCGATAATGTGAAGCACCATACCAGAAAGTGCCACCCCCTGCTTTGCCACGCGCTGATCCTGACGCGTCGTGCCTACGCAGAGAGCGCTGCGAATCGCCCTTGGCTGAGTGCGGCAAGGTCCTCCGGCGAGAGCTCGATTTCCAACCCACGCCGCCCGGCGCTCACGTATAGCGTCGACCACGCCTGCGCCGACGCATCTATAAAGGTAGGCAGGCGCTTTTTTTGGCCCAGCGGGCTCACACCGCCCAGCACGTAGCCGGTGGTACGCTCGACGACATCCGGTGCGGCCATCACGGCCTTTTTAGCGCCAGCGGCTTTGGCGATCTGCTTCAGCCCCAAATGGCTATTCACGGGGACGATACCAACGGCCAACTGCTTGCCATCCAAGCTAACGACGAGGGTTTTGAACACTTGCTCGGCCGTCACGCCAAGTTTGTCCGCCGCTTCCAGCCCATAGGACGGGGCGGCGGCATCGTGCTGATACTCATGGAGTTGAAACGCAATACCTGCATGCCTTGCGCTGTTAATCGCCGGTGTCATGGAGTTCTCTTAAGTTAAACGCGTCAGCCTATCTGAAAACATCACTTCCCACTGCTAGGCTTAATAGCGTGAGCACCTCATGGAAGTCAACTGACAGGAGTCGTTAAATGAAAGCCACCTCTAAAGCACAGCAGAAAGCCGCTGGCGCGGCCCTTTCCGCCAAACGCGGTGAGACCAAGCCGAGCGAGCTATATGACGCTTCGAAAGAGATGTATGACTCGATGAGCGAAGAGGAGTTGGAAGAGATGGCGGGTACCCAGCGTAAGGGCAAACCGCAAAAGAAAGAGGACGATTGATCGATGCTGCGCCAGCGGCTTGCGCTGGCGCAGCTTGCGTGAACCTATGTCAGCCAATTATTGGCAAGGCACCACGCGGCGCAGCGTATCTTTCGCCCACAGCGTTTGGCCATCCGGCGTGCGGCCATGTTCGTTCCAACGCTCGGTGGTTTCCAGGCAGAACGAACCGGCGTTTTCGGTACGTGGGTCCGCGCTGACGGGGCGCTCTCCGCCGATCCGCATGACGTCCGGATTTTCAGTGGTGTAACGTGGGGCAATGGTAGAACTTGCGCAGCCAGCCACCAAAGCGGTGACCAGCAGCACGGGCAAACAGCGGCGCAGTGGCATGTTTTTGCAACCCTCAAAAGTGCAGTGTTAGGCCGACACCAGTTGTCGGTAGCGCTAAATATCACCACACCTTCGACAGCGTCAACACTTTTTCAATGCAAGCATTACGTGACCAGCGTAATGCTCGTCACCGGGCGCAAATTACGCAGCTTACAGTGCTGCTCGACGCTCTCGACGATCTCTTCTGCGTCATCGATCTGCTGCTTATCGAGCTGAATGTCGACCATCAAGAAGCTGCCTACCTGGGCAAGGCGCACATCGTCGTCGGCGATATCGAAATCCGCCACTTCTTGCACCACTTCTTGGCGGACGCTGCCTACCGGTTCGCCAAACATCAGCTCACGCAGCGCTCCTTTGACCATGCGAATCGGCATGGGCAGGAAGTAACCGGCAATAATCAGGACCATCACCGGGTCGGCAAAACGTGCCAAGTGCGCCCAAGGCGAGAGCGTAAGCCCCCAAGTGAGGGCAAAGCCCAGCATCACAGCCGCACTTAACCAGGTATCCATCTGCCACTGGCGAAGCTCTGCGGCCAGTAGCGAGGACTGCGCTACCTTGGCATAGCGGGTCAGCCACCACCAAGTGAGCAAACAACCGGTCACGTTGACCACGCCAAACATCAGCGCCAAGTCCAACGTGACCAGACGCCCTCCTTGCGCCAGACTCCAAAGTGCTGAGACCAATGAAAACAAACACACCAGCGCAATCACCACGCCTTTGAGCAGCACGGCCAGCGGTTCGACCGTCAGCCGCCCAAAGGGGTAGTGATCATCCGCCGGTTTGCGAGCCTGTTGCAGCGCAAACAGAGAGAGCGATGCCAGCACTAAACTTAATAGCGAATAGCCACTATCGAAGAGTATCGTTATCGAGCCACTCGCAAGGCCCAAGGCAAGCCCGGTAAAGGCAAACAGGCTAGCGGAAATGGCGGAAAATCTCAGCGCACGGCGCTCGGCGACAAAGGGGGTCACGCGGGTTGCTCCAGTAAAGAGTGGTAAACGCAGGCCATCATAGTGAGTACACTGACGCTTCACCAGTCGCTCAGCGCCAACTATTTTGGCACTAAGCACGTTAATCAAGAGACCATCATGCGCGCAGAACAAGTCCAGGCGTTTATCGATGTCACGGAGCACGGATCGTTTGCCGCCGCCGCACGGCACACCGGCATGAAGCGCAGCACGCTAAGCGCCGCCGTCAATGCGCTGGAAGATAACCTGGGCGTGGCACTCTTCGAGCGTTCGGGGAACAGCCTTCAGCTCACGGCCGTGGGGGAAAGCGTGCTGCCCGACTGCTATCGCCTGCTGACCAGTGCCAACCGCATCAATAAGCACTGCCAGCAACACTTACAAGGCGTGGAGAGTCAGCTTTGCATCGCGCGGGACGACGCGCTGCCCGAGGCATTTTGGCGACAGGTCATGCACGACCTGAAACAGCGCTACCCACTCACGGCCATTTCGGTGTACCTGCTGCCCCCCCAAGAGCACGCCCAGTTCGTGCTGCGTCAAACGGTGGATATCGCCTTTGGGCTGTATACCGCCGAAGGGGCGGCGGTGAATGCCAGCAACCTTGCGCCTGTGAGCATGAGCCTGGTCGCGGCGCCAGGCCATCCACTCAGCCGCCTGCCGAACGTCACTAAAGATGATTTGGCCCAGTACACCCAGGTATGTCTGACCTTCGATCAGGGCGACAAACTGGTGAGCGAAGCGCTGTTTTCCACCAACTATCTTGGCCTGACCATGTTCGAGGTGATTCGCGATGCAGTGATCAATGGCACCGGCTGGGCACTGCTTCCCTACCCGCTCGTCAAAGAGGCATTGGCCAGCCACAGTCTGTGTGCGCTCAACCACGACCTGCTGCTGGAAAGTCACTACTACCGTTACGTGGAAGGCGAGAGTCTCGGCGTGGTCGCCACGGCGCTGCTGACCAACGTCATCCGTTTTTTAGGCACCACACGCTAAGCGCCCCTCTCAGTCGAAAAGCGGAGCACCGCGCATGAGCAGCGTTGAAATTTAGCAGTGGCGAAAAAAGCAATTGCCCGCCACGCTGTAAAAAAACAGGCCATTGAAGGAGCCCAAAGGACACGCTAGAGAACCGACACAGGCAAGTGTCATCTAAGCGTAAAGTGCATCTGCCAGTGTCGATGTTGCCGTCAACCAAGGAGTAGTTTCCGCGATGGTACGACTCGATAAGAAAGCGACTAGGCTGTACGTCCTAGACACGAATGTCCTGATCCACGACCCCGCCGCGCTCTACCATTTCGATGAGCATGATGTGGTCATCCCCATGACCGTGCTCGAAGAGCTGGACAAGCACAAGAACGGCATCCGCGAAATCGCCCGTACGGCACGGCAAATCAGCCGCACCCTGTCCGATCTCACCAGCCAAGTGACGTTCGACGAAATACAGCAAGGCATTCCCATCCCCCGCATCAGCGGAGAATCCGGCCGCCTGCACTTTCTGTGCTACAACGACCTCAAGCCCTTCGACTCGTTAGACGATAGTCCCGACAACCGAATCCTGGCAGAAACCTGCCGTTTGCGTGACGAACGCCCGGATGCCTCGGTCATTCTGATTACGAAAGACATTAACCTCAGGGTCAAAGCCGCCGCGCTGAAAGTACCGGTAGAGGATTACCTCAACGACCGCGCCTTCTCCGATAGCGATGCGATGATCGAGGGCGCGCAGGTATACAGCCAGGCAGGGCATGACGGCGCTTCGCTATGGGAAGCGCTGAATGTCGACGTCACCGTCGAGCGCGTGGGCCATCACACTTTCTATCAGCTCAGTGGCCAAATGCCTCGCGACTGGCACGTGGGCATGCTGGTCTCCGATAGCGAGAACGGCGCCGAGTTCGAGGCCATCGTGCGGGAGCTGTCATCCTCTTCTGCGCGGCTGCAGCTACTCACCAACTATCGCCACCACGCAGGGGTGTGGGGCGTGCACGCCCACGACAGCCGTCAGAACTTCACCCTCAACCTGCTGATGGACCCTGAGATCGACCTCGTCACCATTGCCGGTAATGCGGGCACCGGTAAAACCTTCATGACCCTGGCGGCGGCTTTCCAGCAAACCCTGGACGCCAAGCGCTTCGAGCGTATCGTCTTCACCCGCGCGCCGATTCCCATGGGCGAGGACATTGGTTTCTTGCCAGGTACCGAGGAGGAGAAAATGTCACCGTGGATGGGCGCCTTCCACGACAACATGGATAACCTGCTGCGCAACGAAGAGGGAGAGTCGACGTGGGACAACGGTGCCACACGACAGCTAATTGGTTCACGGGTACAAATCCGCTCACCGAGCTTTATGCGCGGGCGCACCCTGAACGATACCTTCTTGATCATCGACGAGGCGCAAAACTTCACCCCTAAACAGCTAAAGTCGTTGGTCACTCGTGCAGGGCGCAATACCAAGATCGTTTGCTTGGGCAACGTCGGGCAGATCGATACGCCCTACCTCACCGCCAATACCTGCGGCATGGCCGCCGTGGTCGAGCGGTTCAGAGATTGGCCTCACGCCGGGCATATCACTTTGAAAAGCGTCGAGCGCTCTCGCTTGGCCCTGGCGGCCGAAGAGCTGCTGTAGCGCTCTTTGCACTTCTGTCGTTACCCTTCTCTCGCTACTCTACCCCGCCCAGCTCGCTGGGCGGTTCTCCTTTGTCTTCAATCGCACGGCGGCTGCCGTTTTGCGGCATTGTCGCTGTTCCAGGGGTTCTCGACGCCGATGGTATCGGCAGCAAACGCCTCGCGCTCACCTAGCGGGCGCGCTTCGCCCACGGTGGTGTCATGGCAGGTTTGGCGCTCCATTTCGCTATTGAGCTCCGCCCCGAACAGCACGACGAATGCCGAGAGCCAAAACCACAGCATCAGCGCCACGACCGCCCCTATCGAGCCGTACAGCTCGCTAAACGTCGAAAAGTAGCGCACATAGAGTGACAGCGCGCCAGAGCCTAGCAACCACATTAGCGTCGCAAACAGGGTGCCGTAACTCAGCCAGCGCCACTGCGGTGAGCGCCGATAAGGCGCGAAGCGGTAGAGCAGCGCGATCAGCAGGCTCATCAACACCAACAGGGCCGGCCAGCGCAGCCACTGCAGCACGCGATCCAAGGGAGGATCGATCATGAGCCTATCCACCATGGCAGGCACGATGGCGATGAACCCCAACGAGACCAACGTCATGCCAATCAAGCCCAGGGTCAGCGACACCAGCACCACGCCCCGGTAGAGCAGCGAGCGCTTTTCCTGCTCGCCGTATACCGCATTGAGACCGATCACCAGCACCGAAACGGCTTTCGAGGCAATGAACATGGCAATGAGTAGCCCCGCCAACGCGGTCATGACGTTACCCGCTTCGGTGCTCTCGACCACTTCCTGCGCCTGTTGATCGATCAAATTGGCCGCATCTGGTGGCATGAAACGGCTGATCGTGTAGAGCTGACGCCCCGCCTCCACCGGATCGAACAGCAGCCCCCACACCGAGATCACCGCCGCAATGGTTGGAAACAGCGCCAGCAGCGCGTAAAACGCCACCCCTGCGGCAAACATGGTGATTCGATCCCGGCGAGCCGCACGCACAACGCGCCAGGCAATATCGTGCCAGCCCCGCCGCGGGATATCGCTGGGCACGTCGGCGGCGCGACCTCGACGGTGGCTATCCATTTAGCCCAACCGCTCGCTCAGCCACTTGCCGATATCGTTGACCTGCTGCGGGCAGAGCGCATGGGCCATCGGGTACTGGCGATAGTTGACGTTATATCCCATGGCCTTCAAACGCTCGACGCCACTACGGCCCAGGGTTTCGGGCACGATGGGGTCGAAGTTACCGTGATGAACGTCGATCGGCACGTGACGGTTCGCCTCAGCAGGCTCGATGCTGTCGGCGGTGGCAAAGTAGGTCGACATCGCCAACAGCCCACCCAGCGGCTGAGGAAACGACAGCGCGGCCTGATACGCCACTGCCCCGCCCTGGGAAAAGCCCGCCACGATGATGCGCCGACTATCCATGCTTTGGTCGATCTGCTCTTGGATCAGCGCCTGAATACGCTCGGCGGATGTTTTCAGCTGCACCTCATCGACCCGACGCCCCAAGTCCATCGCCAGGATGTCGTACCAAGCGGGCATCACCATGCCGCCGTTGATGGTCACCGGTAGGCGCGGGGCATGGGGCATGATGAAGCGCACGTTGACGCTGTCCGGCAGCGCCAAGGCAGGCACTAGCGGCTCGAAATCGTGCCCATCGGCACCTAAGCCGTGAATGATGAACACACACGCATCGGCGGGTTGACCATTTTTCGGTTCAATAATCAGTTCGCCTGAGGCTGTCATGGGCTATGTCCTTGCTGATATGAAAAGCGCCACCCTAGCGTAAAGCAGCGCGGGGAGCGAGTCATTAGCGGCTTAGAACGGCCATACCCAAGGAATCAGGCTCACGGCAATCCCCCCCGTCAGCACGTTCAAGCCGCCGCCGACGCGGAGAAAATCAGTGATGCGATAACCACCGGGGCCATGCACCATTAAGTTGGTTTGATAGCCAATCGGGGTAAGAAAGCTGGCCGACGCAGCAAACATCACCGCGACTACGTAAGGCATGGGGCTGACGCCGAGGCTTTCTGCGGCCGCCATAACCACCGGAAAGATGATTACCGCCGCCGCGTTGTTGGTCACTAACTCCGTAAGCAGCGCCACGACGCAGTAAGTTCCCACCAGCAGCAGCCACGGGCTGCCCGCCACCAGCGATAGCACGCTGCCTGCCATGGCATCCGCAGCACCTGACGACTGTAACGCTGCCCCCACCCCAAACGAAGCGGCGATGGTCAAAAGCACTTGGGTGTCTAGCCCGCGCTTGGCGGCGCCCACCGTACAACAGCCGGTCAACAGTGCCATGGCCGCGCCCAGCATGGCGGCATTGAGCATGCTCAGCACGCCCAACGCCGCCAGCAGCACCGCACCTATTAAAATTCCCCACGCCAGCGGCGCCTTTTCATGAATGGGCCGCGCCGAGCCGTTGAGTTCGCTGATCAATAAGAAATCTTTCGACTGCCGGTGGCGCTCGATGAACGGCGGGCGTGCCTCCAATAGCAATACATCGGCAGGCTGCAAGCGCACTTGGCCGAGGTTCCCTCTCACGCGCTCGCCGCCGCGACAAATCGCCAGCACGGCCGCGCCGTATAGCGTTCTAAATCGACCGTCACGAATCCGTTGACCAATAAACTGGCATTGATTGGAGACCACCGCCTCGACCAAACGGCGCTCTTTGAACTCTTTTTCTAAGCTAGAAGCGCCATCCCGAGAAGGGATCAGCCCACGGATCTGCTGAAGCTCCACAGCGGCATCCGAGGTACCCACGAACACCAAACGATCCCCGCCTTTGAGCTGCTCCCCTGGTCCAACTACACTGACCACGTTACCGGCACGCTCAATCTCTACAAGGAACAGTTCCTGCAAATGGCGCAGCCCCGCCTCTTCGACCGTGCGGTCTACCAGCACCCCTGCCGGGTCGACTTCCATTTCGATCGTGAACTCGCGTGGGTTGGCAAAGGCTTTAGCCGTGCCGCCACGGGCGGGCAATAAACGCGGGCCAAGGAAAATCAGGTATGCCAAGCCCGCGACCGCGACCGGAATGCCTACCCTCGCCAAGTCGAAAAGCCCCATGGCCAAATCAGGGTAGCGCTCGATCAGCAGCCCATGCACTACCAGGTTAGTGCTGGTACCAAATAGCGTGATAGTACCGCCTAAAATAGAGGCAAAGCTCAGCGGCATGAGCAAACGCTGTGGGGAAAGCCGCAAACGGCGGCTCCAACTCAAAACGGCGGGAATATAGGTCGCCACCACCGGGGTGTTATTGAGAAAGCCGCTGAGCGACGCTACGGGTAACAATAGACGTGTCAGCGCGCCGCGTTCACTCGATGGACGCCCCAACACGTAGCGAATGATCAGATCGATACCGCCAGTCTCACGAATACTAGCCACCAGCACGTACATGAACGCGACGGTAAACAGGCCGCTATTGGAAAATCCACCCAGCGCCTGTTGAGGATCGATGACGCCCAGTGTCATTAACACCACTACTGCGCCCATTAAAATGATGTCCGGACCGAGGCGAGAGAGCGCCATCAGCGGAAAAATCGTCAGCACGACCCCTATTGCAATCCAAGCATCCAGCGACATAACCCCACATCCTTTCTCAAGCCCACTCAACTGATATAACCGAACAATATGAAGGGCATTGTGCCGCCTAGCAGATATTCTAAAAAGTTATTTTTAGAAACACAGTCAGAACAAAAAAGAATATGCGTGTGAGGTGTGAGGTGTGAGGTGTGAGGTGTGAGGTGTGAGGTGTGAGGTGTGAGGTGTGAGGTGTGAGGTGTGAGGTGTGAGTCAGATAGTAATCCACAAGCAAAAAACCCCGCACAAGGCGGGGTTTTTCTAGCGCGCTAGCATCGAGTGCTAGCGGCAAACATCAAGCTGGATTAACCCAGAACTTTGATGTTGGAAGCCTGAAGGCCTTTTTTACCCTGAGTGACGTCGAAGGAAACCTTCTGGCCGTCTTGCAGAGTTTTGAAGCCGTCAGCTTGAATTTCGGAGAAGTGCGCGAACAGGTCGTCGCCGTTGTCGTCCGGAGAAATGAAGCCGAAGCCTTTAGTGTCGTTAAACCACTTAACGGTACCAGTTGCCATGATCGAAATCCTCGATTTAGCTTAATGTAGAGCCGGGTAATACCCGAGTTGCAGTGGGTAGAACAAGAAACTTTCACCAGACTCAACGCTAGAGCGTTTCGATACTGCTGACAACGTTCGACTTGCTAACCAACTGCATGCAGCATGCGCTTAACGACGCCGCACGTCAACACTATGATGGAAAAAAAAGTCAATGCAATGAATTTTCTTTCAAAATCCATCCCGCCGCCTTTTCGGCGATCATTAACGTCGGAGAATTGGTGTTCCCACTGGTGATGGTCGGCATCACACCCGCGTCTGCGACCCGCAATCCCGCCACCCCGCGCACCCGCAATTTTTCATCCACCACCGCCATTGGGTCATCACGTTTCCCCATCCGCGTGGTGCCGACCGGGTGAAAAATCGTTGTGCCAATATCCCCTGCGAGTCGCGTTAGCTCGTCATCGGTTTGATACTCAACGCCCGGCTTCACTTCTTCAGGCGAATATTTAGCGAAGGCAGGCTGTTCGGCGATACGCCGAGTCACCCGCAGCGAATCAGCCGCTACCTTGCGATCCTCCGGCGTGCTGAGATAGTTCGGCGAAATCGCCGGTGCCTGACGCGGGTCGGCGCTTTTCAAACGCACCGTTCCTCGGCTGGTAGGGTTCAAGTTGCATACGCTCGCCGTAATGGCCGGATACGGATGCAGCGGCTGCCCAAAGGCCTCTAAGCTGAGCGGCTGAACGTGATACTGAATATTGGGGTACGGCTGATCGTCAGAACTGCGGGTAAACGCACCAAGCTGCGAAGGCGCCATGCTCATCGGCCCGGTGCGCTTGGTCACATACTCCCAGCCAATCCCCGCCTTGCCCCACAGCGTACTGGCAATAGCATTGAGCGTTTTGGCATTACTGACACGATACACCGAGCGAATCTGGAGATGATCTTGCAGGTTTTCACCTACCCCAGGCAGGTCGTGCACCACTTCAATGCCGTGCTCACGCAAATGCTCAGCAGGCCCAATACCCGACAGCTGTAAAAGGTGAGGCGAGCCAATGGCCCCTGCACACAGCACTACCTCTTTTCGCGCCTGCACGCGCTGGGTTTTGCCGCTGCGCACTACCTCTACCCCCGTACAACGAAGCGCTTGCGTATGATCGAAGCAGAACCGATTCACCTGGGTGGAGTGCCAAAGCGTCAGGTTGTCCCGCTTTAGCGCGCTACGCAAAAATGCCTTGGCGGTGTTCCAACGCCAACCATCCCGCTGGTTTACCTCAAAATAGGCAACCCCTTCATTACTCCCCCGGTTGAAGTCGTCGGTGCGGGGGATGCCCGCCTGCACCGCTGCTTCGGCAAAGTCATCCAGCACTTCCCATTTCAGGCGCTGCTTCTCGACCCGCCACTCGCCGCCATGGCCATGAAAAGCGCGGTGAGTCTCATCACCGTCGCTGCCTTCATCCAGCCGGTAGTGGTTTTCGTGTTTGATAAAGTCGGGCAGGCAGTTCTCCCAACGCCACTCGTCGCTGCCGGTGACCTCGGCCCAGTGGTCGTAATCCCTGGCCTGACCGCGCATGTAGATCATGCCGTTGATGCTAGAACAGCCCCCCAGGGTTTTCCCCCGTGGGTAGATCAGCGAGCGGCCATTGAGCCCTTTGTCCGGCTCGGTACGAAACAGCCAGTCGGTGCGCGGATTATTGATACAATAAAGGTAGCCCACTGGAATATGAATCCAGTGGTAGTTATCCCGACCGCCTGCCTCAATCAGCAGCACCCGATTATTGGGGTCGGCGCTCAGTCGATTGGCCATCAGGCACCCTGCGGTGCCTGCGCCAATCACGATGTAATCAAATGCTTCTGCGGTGGGATGAGTGGTTGTATTTGTTGGCATGGGTTTGGCTCCCGTAACGGTCAGGCGCTACTTCGCCGTCGGCATCACAAACTCTGCACCCGCGTCGATGGAGTCCGACCAGCGCTGCATGATCGACTTCTGCTTGGTGTAGAAGCGCACACCCTCTTCGCCATACGCGTGGGTATCGCCAAACAGCGAGCGCTTCCAGCCGCCAAAACCGTGCCACGCCATAGGCACCGGAATCGGTACGTTGATGCCGACCATGCCCACCTGAATCCGGCGGCCAAATTCCCGGGCAACGCTGCCGCTTTCGGTAAAGCAGCTCACCCCGTTGCCAAACTCATGGTCGTTGATCAGTTGAATGGCGGTCGCCACATCCGGCACGCGCACGCATACCAGCACCGGGCCAAAGATCTCCTCTTTATAGATAGTCATCTCTGGCGTGACGTGGTCGAACAGGGTGCCGCCCATCCAGAAACCGTCAGCACAGCCCTCACCCGCTTGAGTGCTATCAAACTCGCGCCCATCGACAATAAGCTGCGCGCCTTCTGCCACACCCTTTTCGATGTACCCGGTGATCCGCTGATGCGCTTGGCGGGTCACGATGGGCCCCATTTCTGCATCCAGCTGCATGCCATCTTTGACTTTCAGCGTCTTAGCCCGCTCGGTGAGCATCGGCACGACTTTATCGGCCACATCGCCGACCAGCACGGCCACGCTAATCGCCATGCAGCGCTCGCCCGCACTGCCGTAGGCTGCGCCAATTAACGCATCCACTGCTTTATCAAGATGGGCGTCTGGCATGACCACCATATGGTTTTTCGCCCCGCCCAGTGCCTGCACGCGTTTGCCGTGCTTAGCCCCGCGCTCGTAAATCAGGTTGGCAATCGGCGTAGAGCCGACGAACGACAGCGCTTTAACGTGTGGGTGGTCGATCAGCGCTTCAACGGAGTCTTTATCGCCCTGCACCACGTTGAACACGCCATCGGGCAGGCCTGCTTGTGTCAACAGATCCGCGATCATCAGCGAGGCGCTAGGGTCCAGCGGGCTGGGCTTGAGAATAAAGGTATTACCGGCGGCAATGGCGATGGGGAACATCCACATCGGCACCATCGCCGGGAAGTTAAACGGCGTAATACCGGCGACCACGCCCAGCGGCTGGCGCACGGTCCAGTTATCGATGCCGGTGCTAACCTGCTCGGTGTAATCACCCTTTAATAGCTGGGGAATACCGCAGGCAAACTCGACAATATCAATACCCCGTGCCACTTCGCCCTGGGCATCGGTAAATACCTTGCCGTGCTCTTTGGTGATTGCTTCGGCCAGGGCATCTTTATTGGCGTTCAGCAGCTCCAGGAATTTGAACATGACCCGAGCGCGGCGAATAGGCGGCGTATCGGCCCAGGCTGGAAATGCTGCTTGGGCGGCTTGCACGGCGGTGTCTACATCGGCGGCCGAAGCCAGGGCAACGCGGCCGGTGACCTGCCCGGTGGCAGGGTTAAAGACATCCTGGGCGCTGCCGGAGGCGCCTTCGCTGCGTTGGCCGTTAATAAAGTGGTGGATGGCGTTGGTTGTCATTGTCGCTACCTTTATAACAAAAGCTTAAGTGATCGGAGGATGATCACTAGACTACCCCGCCTAACAGGCCAAGCAATTGAGTAATTTTTAACCCAGATATAAGCTTTGCTAATAACATAACAATGAAGGTTCACCACCATGCAGGAGTACGCCACGCTGCGGGCCTTTGTGGCCGTTGCCCATACCGGCAGCGTCTCAAAGGCGGCCGAGCAGCTCCACCTGACCCAGCCCGCCGTTAGCCTAAAGTTGAAGCAGCTACAGCAACATCTGGGACTAACGCTGTTTACCCGCCGCCCGCAAGGGTTAACGCTGACCGCCGATGGTTACGCCTTGCTACCGGCCGCTGAAAATGCCCTGGCCAGCGCGCTGGCCTTCGAGCAGAGCGCCAGCGCGTTACACAGCACGCTGCGGGGCAAGCTGCGCATTGGCACCATTGTTGACCCGGAATTTATTCGCTTGGGTGATTTTCTCAGCCGCTTGATGGCCCGCGCGCCACAGCTGGAAACCGAGCTTCACCACGGCATGAGCGGCAGCGTATTGGACAACGTCGAGCAGGGGGAGTTAGATGTGGGCTTTTTTCTCGCCCCGCCCGGCGAAGGCACTGGCAATCCTACGCTAGCATGGCGAGAGTTAACCCACTTTCACTACCACGTGGTGGCACCGCCGGGCTGGGAAGCCAAACTTGCCGACACCCGCTGGGAGGCGCTTGCGCAACTGCCCTGGATTGTGACCCCCGCTGTGTCAGCGCACTCCCGGCTACTCAAGCGAGCGTTAGCCGCAAGCGGCGCGACCCCGAACCGTGTTGCCCAGGTCGACCAAGAGGCGTGTATGCTGGATTTAGTCAGAGCAGGCGTGGGCCTGAGCCTAGCGCGAGACGCGCTGGCCATGGCCGAACGCCAAGAGAGCGGCTTGGCGGTGGCGGACAACGTTCGCCTGCCCTGCGCATTAAGCCTGATCTGGCGCAGCGACCGCGCCACCGAGCCTACGATTAAGGCGGCGCTGGACACCCTCGATACGGTATGGCCGCATCGTCTAAGGTCGCTGTAAGGAAGCGGAACCTCTCGACACTAATGGGCTCAATAACGAGCATTGATTCGTCACCGCCACCGGAGTGTTTACAATGATCCGATTTCCCTCTTTTCGCCCTTTAACCCTGTGCGTGATGGCCGCCGCCGGTCTGGCAAGCGCATCGCTTCACGCGCAGTCCAATAGCGAGGCGACCTTTGCTGGCGGCTGCTTCTGGTGCATGGAACCGCCTTACGACAAACAGCCGGGCGTGAGCGCCACCATATCCGGCTACATGGGCGGCGAGCTTGAGAATCCGACCTACGAGCAGATATCCCGAGGCGGTACTGGCCATGCGGAAGTCGTGCAAATTGAGTATGACGACAGCCAAATCAGCTATGAACAGCTGTTGGAGATTTTCTGGAGGAACATAGACCCCTTCGCCGTCGACCGCCAGTTCTGCGATAGCGGTGATCAGTACCGGTCGGCGATCTTTTATCATAATGATGAGCAGCGGGCCTTGGCCGAAGCGTCGAAAGCCGAGATGGAAGCCCGTTTCGATCAAGAGATAGCGACTCAAATCGTTCCTGCCAGCGAGTTTTGGGCAGCCGAGGAGTATCACCAGGATTACTACGAAAAAAATCCGCTACGCTACAAATTCTACCGCCTGAGCTGCGGTCGGGATGACCGTCTAGAAGAAGTGTGGGGCGAAGAAGCGGGCGGCCCTACTGTCGAGTAATCTCACCCCGTTAGCCTCAAAACGCCAAGGCGGTTGATTCGCCTTGGCGTTTTTATGGAACGATTCCCTATGCGCCCTGCCCTACTAGCAGGTTTATATGATGGCGACTCATTCATTTGGGCAAACCGCCATTTTTCTACTAAGGTAGAAAGTCAGCATTAATAGACCAGTCGGCTAAAGGGCTGCTCTATCTGATTAAACGCCCCGTTGATCTAAAGATAGGAGATCTTATGAGCAACACCATTACGACAGTGAACCCGACCACCGGCGAAACGCTTGAGACCTATACGCTGATGGATGAAAGCCAGGCCAAGCAGGTAGTCGAGGCCAGTCATGAGGCGTTTCTGGATTGGCGGCTCAAGCCGCTCGAGCACCGCGCCAAGGTGGTGAAAGCCATTGGCGAAGCAATGAGCGCGCATAAAGAAGAGCTTGCCGACCTAATGGTTAAAGAGATGGGCAAGCTGCCCTCGCAAGCGCGTCAGGAAGTGGATCTTTGCGTCGGCATTTGTGATTACACCGCCGAGCATGGTCCCACCAAGCTGGCTGATGAAGAGCGCAAACCCGGTAACGGCGAGCGCGGCATCGTCACCTACTCCCCCATGGGCGTGATTTACGGCATTCAGCCGTGGAACTTCCCTGCTTACCAAGTAGTGCGCTACTCCATCGCCAATATTATGGCAGGTAACAGCGTGCTGCTAAAACACGCTGAAAACGTGACGGGCAGCGGCCTGCTGCTGGAAAAAATCTACCGTGAAGCGGGCCTGCCGGAAAACGTTTTCCGTACGCTCGTCATTTCACACGATGTGTCCGACACTGTCATCGCCCATAAAGCCGTACGTGGCGTGACCTTGACCGGTAGCGACGGCGCTGGCCGCAAAGTGGCCGCTAAAGCCGCCGAGCATCTGAAAAAGACCGTACTAGAGCTAGGCTCCAACGATGCCTACCTGGTGTTGGACGATGCCGACCTGGACGTGGCAGTAGATACCTGTGTCACTGGCCGCGTGTTTAACGGCGGCCAAACCTGTGTGGCGGCAAAACGCTTTGTGGTCACCGAGAAAAACTACGAAGCGTTCAAAGAGCGCTACGTGGCACGCATGAAGGACTTGAAAGCGGGCGACCCGACCAAAGAAGATAGCGACCTAGGCCCGATGGCCCGTGTCGATCTTCGCGACGGCCTTCACGAGCAGGTGGAAGAGAGCGTGCGTAAAGGCGCGAAAATCCTCTGCGGCGGTGAGAAGCCGGAAGGCAAAGGGGCGTTCTACCCGGTCACCGTGCTGGATAACGTCACCCCCGGACAGCCCGCCTACGACGACGAGCTGTTTGGCCCGGTTGCCGCGTTGATTCGCGCCAAAGATGATGAAGACGCCATGCGCATCGCCAACGACAGCCGCTACGGCTTGGGCGGCGGCATCATCTCCAAAGACGTGAAGCGTGCCACCGAGCTTGCCAGCAAGTATTTCGATACCGGCATGGTGTTTATCAACGGCTTTGGTGTGGCAACGCCTGAAATGCCGTTTGGCGGCGTGAAAGATTCAGGCTATGGCCGTGAGCACGGCGGCTTTGGTATGCATGAGTTCGTTAATGCGAAATCGGTGATTGTGGTGCAAAGCTAACATCACCAAGCCCATCGGCTCACGATGGGCTAACCCATAAAAACGCCGCAGTGTCGTTTCACGACCTGCGGCGTTTTTATGGATAGCGTATTCTAAAAGCAGCGTTAGGCGATTTGCCGCCGACGCTGCCATAGCGTCATCAACAGTGCCACCACCAGCCAGCTTACCAGCGCGGCGATCACGTCATCCAACACGATGCCCAACCCGCCGTTAACGTATTCCGCTAAATGAATAGGTGGCGGTTTCAAGCCATCGAAGAAGCGGTAGACGCCAAACGCCAAGGCCAGTACCAGCGGATGGCGAGCGGCTTTTAGCCCCAGCACTACCAGCGGGAAGGCGACGTACTCATCGGCGACAATGCTACCGTGATCCAAACCATCGTAGTGCCACGCCGCGATATGGCACACCGGCACCGCGGCCACCAGCATCAGCGCGATGATGGCAGCCTGCTGTCCGGTCGGGCGACCCAAGAGCCACCACGCCAGCGGCAAGCCAATCAATGAACCAAAGGTGCCTGGCGCAACGGGCGCTAGCCCTAGCCCAAAGCCGGTCGCTAGCCAAAAATTAATCGTATCGAGCATTAGCCAGCCTGCTGTGCCTGACGTTCAAGCTCTGCCGCCATCTCTGGCGTTAGGTTTAGCGCGCTGGCGAGTTGATCCAACCATGCCCGCTCCATGGGGTTTTGGTCGTCAATCACTGCCACGCTGATCAGATACATCTCGCGAGCTGCCTGGGGGGAATCCGCCTCACGGGCGAGTGACTGGGCATCCAGCGGCGCTTTTAGCTGCTGTTCCACCCAGCGGTGCATCTCCTCATCCGCGCCAAGGGCATCAATCTGATCGGTAATTAGCGCCTGCTCCTGCTCATCGATATGACCATCCGCCCGGGCGGCCATGATCATTGCCTGCAACAGCTCCAGGCTGCGGCGCTCTTGATACTCACCGCTCAGCACCTCGACGCGCTCGCCTTCTGATGAGGATTGGGTCGCCGCTCCTTTCTTTTCCTGCGAGCTTTGCCACGCTTTCCACGCCAGCATGCCTACACCCGCAATCGCGCCATATTTCAACGCTTTACCGCCCATGCTACGGCCACGTTTGGAACCCACCAGCATGCCCATGGCACCGCCGCCCAGCAGGCTTTTCACATCAAAACCGCTGGAACCGCTGCTTTGACGTGTACCTTGGCTGCTATTACCGCCTAAATGGCGGGAGAGCCCATCAATCACACCTTTGACATCCATGCCGCCGCTGCTGCCTTTGCTACCACTGGCCTGGCTCATCAGCTGCTGTAGAATTTTGCTTGCGTTCATCCTTGCACTCCTCAATAAACATTCGTTCGACGGGGCAAACGCGGGTCGTTTAACCCTTGTTATAACGCATGCTACATGAATGCAGCATGAATTAACCCCGCGCTAGCGCTTAGCTCAGCGCCCCTTTCACCGCGACCGAACTGCCATGACGGCTAGCGCTCACCTCAATACGAACCGGCATCTGCTCTTTGAGTTCGCTGACGTGGGAAATAATCCCAATCATGCGGCCGCTCATTTGCAGCTCGCTCAGCATGGCAATGGCTTGATCCAGGGCGTCTTGGTCCAGGCTGCCAAAGCCTTCATCGATAAATAGCGTATCGAGCTGAATACCGCCCGCGTAGGCCTGCACCACATCGGAAAGCCCCAGCGCCAGCGACAGCGCCGCCATAAACGACTCCCCACCAGAGAGCGTGGCCACCGGGCGATTTTTGCCGGTGTAGGTATCAGCCACGTCTAGCTCTAGTCCAGACGCTTTATTGCCTTTAGAGGGGTCTTCCCGGCGCACCAACTGGTAGCGCCCACGGCTCATGCGCACCAAACGTTCAGATGCTTGAATCAACACATCATCCAGCAGCACGCCCAGTACAAAGCGCTGCAGGCTGATGCGGTGGCCGGTGCGGCCGTTGGCGACATCGCTCAGCGTGCCCCACAGCTGGTATTGGGCTTCCAGCTCCGCCTGGGAGGCGTGGGCAGCCGCCAGCTTTTGGTGAATGTTTTGCAACGTGGTTAATCGCCCATCCAGTTGCCGCCAGGTCTCTAGCTGGCTGTTTTCTTGAGCCTGTGCACTTTCAGCCTGGGCAGTCAGTGCGGCGAGATCCGGCGGCGTTTTTTCCACCAGCTGGGTTTGGTAATTCTCTAGCGCGCCCTCAAGCTCGGCCAAGCGGCGTTGATACGCCTCCACCCGATGCGTCAGCTCATGCCGCTGGGCATCATTCAGTTGGGCGGCCTGATATTCCGCTTCATCACCAAAGGGGCTAGCCTGCAACGCGGCCTGCCACTCGGCGTGAGCCTGCTGAAGCGACTGCTCGCTACGCTCGACCCGCTCGTTCGCCCCGCGTAACTGCTCTTCCGCCCGCGCCAGTTGGGTCTGGCTAGTCGAAAGCGCTTGCTGGGCGCTCTCCCAGGCCTTTTCAAGCTGGGCGATGTGCTGCTCCAGCTCATCCAGGGTTTGGCGCATTGCTTCAGGATGACGGGCGTCTTCCGGCAGCGACTGGCTCAGCTGATCACGTCGGCTCTCTAGGCGTAACGCGCTCTCTTTTGCCTTTTCCACCTCAGGACGCTGGGCTTTGAGCTGCTTATCCAGCGTGCCCCACTCACGTCGCAGCGACTCCCGTGCAGCGGTTTGCTGGCGAATCTCAGCCTCAACCTGCTCCCGGCGCTGTACCTGTTGGCGCAGGTCTTCATAGGCCTGTTGTAGTGCAAGCAACGGCTGGCTAGCCCACTCCCCCAACTGCTGGGTAAGCCGCTGAGCCTGCTCGTTGTGGCTGTCGATGTGCTGAGTGAGCTGATGGTGGTGACGCTCTGCACGTTGCAGTGCCTGGCGCGCCTGTTCTTGCACCGTTCTAGCGTCTTCCACCTGAGCCTGGGTGACCAACTCGGCGCGATTTATCGCTGGGGCGGGATGCTCCAGGCTTCCACATACCGGGCAGGGGGCATCCTGCTCAAGGGTCAGCGCTAACAGCGCGGCCTGGCCCTGGTGCCAACGCATCTCCTGCTCAGTGGCGTAGCGTTCGGCACGCTCGGTCTCGCCTTGTTGGTGGCTGAGCGCGTTTTTAGCCTGCTGCTGTTGCGTGGTTAACCCCTGGCGCCGCTGGGTGAGTTCATCCAGCTCTTGGCGCAGGGCTAGCAGGTGGTGATGGCGGCTTAGCTCAGCGGGGGCGCTCGCCAGTTGCTGAAACTCACTCTGCAAGCGTTCCAGGTGAACGCCAATGGCTTCGCCCTGTTGGCGAATGCCATCTAGCTGCCGCTCATCGCGCTTAAGCGCCTCATCGGCTTGTTGCCAGGCAGTCTGAGACGTTTGAAAGTGCCGCTGCAGCTCACTGAGCTGCTGGCTCTTTTGAATAAACTCTCCCAATTGACGGTGCCGCTCCCTTAGTTCTGGAAGCTCTACCTGACGCTGGCGCGCCGATTCTAACGCCTGCTGCGCCTGCTCAGCGCTAGTGCGCTGCGTCGTTAACGCGGCGTGCGCCTGGTGCTGTTCCGCCTGAGCAGTAGCCAACGCCTGCTGCGCTTGGTCTAAAGCGGCTTTTTGGGGGCGCAGCGCTTGGGCATGGGCGCTTTGCGCTAACCGTAATTGGCTGTTGTCGACCTCGCCGCGCTGCCCAAGATGGCGAGCTTTATCGGCAGCCAGTGCGTCCCGAGCCTCAAATTGGCGCTGCAGCGCCAGGGCTTCATCGCGCTGCTGTTCGGCGCGGCGGCGTTGCTGCTGTGCCGTTTCAAAGCGCTCACGCGACTGGCCCACCTGAGGGGTAAGCGCCTCCATCTCTTGCGCCAACGCGGCTTCGCTCTCAAGATCCCCCCCGGCAAGAATGCCATTGATATGCTGGCGATGATCGCTCACCGCCCGCTCGATTTGATTAGCCTGAGTGCGCAGGCGCTCTTCAATACGCTGGAATACCTGGGTTTGAAACAGCTGGGAGAAAATGACTTCGCGATCTTTGGAGCCTGCCAGCAGCAGTTCGCGGAACTTACCCTGGGGGAGCACCATCACCTGACGAAACTGATTGGCGTCTAGGCCTATTAGCGCTTGCAGCTCGGCCGTGGCATCGGTGACCTTACGCGCCACTAGGCACTCGTCCTCCTCGCCTTCTGGAGTGAGTCGCCACAGCTGGGCTTCTGCGGTTTGTGTCATTGTGCCTTCGCCGCTGGCTTTGGGACGCTCCTGCAGAGGCACTCGGCGCACCCGATACATGGCATCACGCAGGCGAAACGTCAGGCTGACTTCGGTGAGCAGAGAAGCATCCGCTTGGTCGCAGCGCATCTGGCCCGCGTCCCGCTCGTTGCCGGTGGTTTGGCCGTACAAAGCAAAACAAATCGCATCGAGGATCGAGCTTTTACCCGCGCCGGTGGGGCCGTTAATCAGAAACAGCGGGCTTCTGCCTAGCGCAGTAAAATCAATCGTCTCCCTGCCCGCAAAGGGGCCAAAGGCCTGCATGGTCAGCGTTAATGGCGTCATGCTTGGCCCTCCTGCTCACAGCTCAGGGTAGTGATCAACTCGCCCATGGCACGGGCCTGGGCGTCGCTCATTGGCTCGCCGCTGGTTTGAGTGAAGAAGTCGCTAAACATATCCAGCGCGCTGAACGCGAGCCGCTCGCGGTCTAGCTGTTGGCGGCCTTTCGCTTCCAGCATGCCGGGCTTTTCCAAGTGCAGCACGTTGGGGTACACCGCCCGCAGTTTGCCCATGGGGTCGAGAATGGCGTGGCGGTCGGTGAGGCGCACCAGCAGATAGTCATCGGCGTGGGGGTCAGCGGCCGCTTGGGCCAAAAGCTGGTCCAGCTCACCTTCTAGCACGCGCACGTCCCGGCGGGGCAGCAGCGGATGGTGGGCTATTTGGGTGACGCCTTCGCTGCCCACCTCAACAAGGGTGACGCCTTTGCGCTGGGTGGCTTCGGAAAAGCTGTACTTCAGCAGCGAGCCGCTATAGCGAATATGTTCGCCACCGCGAATTTGAGGACCGTGAAGGTGGCCCAGCGCCACGTAGTCAAAGCCCTGCATGGGTTCCCAAGCAACGCTTTCCGCTCCGCCCAGGGTGAGCGGGCGTTCGGAGTCGCTGGCGGTTCCGCCATCCACAAAACAGTGGCTCATCAGTAGCGTCGGGCGGCCCGGCTGGCGCTGTGCCTCAATGCGCTCCAGCAGGTAGCGGTGGGCACTGTCGAAGTCGCGCACGTCTTCGCCAAACTCGCTGCGTACATATTCTGGGTCGGCGTAGGGGATGCCGAAGATATCCAACGTGTCATCGCCAATCGTGAGCGTGACCGGCTGGTCGCAGGTGGCTAGGTCGGTGAGAATATGCAGCCCGGCCTGGCGCAGGTGGCGTGCGCCAAACCCCAGCCGCTCGGCACCGTCGTGATTACCGGAAATCATCACGACCGGCAGGCCACGCTTCTCGCACAGCTCGCCTAAGATCTCATCCAGCAGCGTGACCGCCGCTGCCGGAGGCACCGAGCGGTCGTAAATATCGCCCGCCACCAGCACGGCATCCACTTGCTCGCGGTCGATGATCTCCAGCAGCTGCTGCAACACATGACGCTGGTCTTCCAGCAGGGAAAGGTTGTGAAACAGCCGCCCTAAATGCCAATCGGCGGTATGAAGTAATCGCATGACAGGCTCGACACAGAAACGTTAGCTGCATCATAACAACCTGACACCGCGACGCTAGCGCTTAGGGAGTGATAGGCAGCTGACGCTTGTGCGCCGAGCGCTGGTAGGTTTGGATAATGGTAGCACGGGCGCTCTCGCTTATTTGCTCGCCGGTAAGAAAGGCATCGATATCCGCATAGCTAACGCCCAGCGCTTCTTCGTCGGCGAGCTGTGGTTTGAGGGTTTCCAGGTCGGCGGTGGGCTGTTTTTCTACCAGCGCTTCCGGTGCCCCTAGCACGGCGCCGAGCTGCCGCACCTGGGCTTTGGTCAACCCGGTGAGCGGCGCAATATCGCAGGCACCGTCGCCATACTTGGTAAAAAAGCCCATCAACGCTTCGGCCGCTTGGTCGGTACCTACCACCAACCCTGCGTTGGCGCCTGCTACGGCGTACTGGGCCACCATCCGCTGGCGCGCTTTAATGTTACCCAGCACGAAATCCCGCTGATGGGCGTCGGTAAAGCCCAGCCCACCGGCTTCAAGCGAGGCCAACAGCGCATCGCTGGCCGCCTGAATATTGACCGTCAGTACGTTATCCGGCTGGATAAACGCCAGCGCCTGCAGGGCGTCTTCTTCATCCTGCTGGGTGTCGTAGGGCAAACGCATAGCGTAGAAGTGCGCCTCGACTCCCTCTTGGCGGGCTTTTTCGACCGCTAGCTGCGCCAGCCGACCGGCCACAGTGGAATCGACACCGCCGCTAATGCCCAGCACCAAGCTCTTCTGCCCAGTGCTCACTAGCTGGCGATATAAAAATGCCACGCGACGCTCCACTTCCTGCTGCGGATCAAGGGTGGGCGACACCTGTAGCGCTGTCTGGATATGGGCCTGATTGGCTTGATGAGCGATGGCACTCCCCTGCCCCTCTACCACGGCTGAGTGATGCTCAGGTAGGCGCTTCAGCGCGTAGTGGGCGGCAGCTAAACGCACCTCGTTGCGGTCACCGGAAAAGCGCCGCGTCTCGGATATCAGGTAGTACTGCTGTTCGTGGTAAAACGCCCAAGCAAAACATACCGTACCTACTGGAATGCCGTCGTGGGGCTCTGGCCCGGCAATGCCGGTATTAGCCAGGGCCACGTTGGCATCGTTGTTGGCCAACGCCCCCAGCGCCATCTCTTTGGAGGTGGCCTCGCTGGTTAATCCGCACGTCTCAATGGTATGGGCGCTCACGGAGAGATAGCGCTGCTTCGCGTCCGGGGAGTAGACGGCCAAGCCACCATCTATTGATTGGCCGCTGCCGGGCACTCGCGCTAGCTCCGACACGATCAGCCCAGCCGTGCAGGACTCGGCGGTGGCGAGTTTCAAGGCGTGCTTTTGCAGATAGTCGCGGACATGTTCGAGCAGTTCCATTGCCATTTCCTTTTTTGGGGTATGCCTGCGTGTTGAAATCCCTCAAGCCACTATAGGTAATCCCTGCCATTTGTCGAAAGGCGGCCAACCCACCCCGGCATGCCGTTTCGCGCTGAAAGCCGCATAAAAAAGCCCCCATCGCAGGATGGGGGCTGAAGGCTTACCGGATAAATTTAATCTAGATTAGTCCCGAAACGCATCCGGATAGGTCGTTAAGTCAACGCCCCACAGCATCGGCAGCAGGAAGTAGACCGCGGCCACGATGAGGAACATCGCAATGATGTTCAGCCAGAAGCCGTTACGCACCATCTCGATGATTTTGATTTTGCCGGTGGCGAAAATGATCGCGTTAGGCGGCGTGCCCACGGGCAGCATGAAGGCGCAGTTCGCCGCCATGGCCGCCGGTACCATTAGCACGAACGGGTGAATATTCAGCGCCAGCGCCAGCGACGCCAGTACCGGCAGGATCATGGTGGCCGTGGCCGTGTTGGAGGTGATTTCGGTCAGGAACAGCACCATACCGGTGGCCAGCAGAATCACTAGCAGGAAGTTCACGCCTTCCAGCACGCTCATTTGGCCGCCAATCCAGGAAGCCAGACCCGACGAGCCAAAGCCTGCAGCAATCGCCAAGCCGCCGCCGAACAGCAGCAAGATGCCCCACGGTACGTCTTTGGCCACGTCCCACCCCAGCAGGCAGCCGCCTTTGTTGGGGGAAGGAATGAGAAACAGCGCCACAGCAGCGGTGATCGCAATCATGGTGTCGTTAATGCCAGGGATGTTAATGATCTGGCCTTGCCATAAAAACGACCGAGTGATCCAGAAGAACGCGGCGAACAGGAACACACCGAGTACCGCCTTCTCTTCGAAGGTGATCTTACCCAGCGCCTCTTTCTCTTTACGGATCAGCGCACGGCCGCCCGGCAGTTTGGCGAGCTTGATCGGGTAGATGAAGCGCGTCAGCATCACCCAGCCAATCACCAGCAGCGAAACGACCACCGGGAAAGCGAACATCAGCCACCCCGCGAACGAAATCTCGACGCCAAACAGTTCATTGACGATGGCTGCCAGGATAATGTTCGGCGGCGTGCCAATCAGGGTGCCCAAACCGCCAATGGTGCCGCCATAGCCCACACCAAAAATCAGCGCTTTGCTGAACTTATCGATCTCTTCACTGTGGTCACCTTCGGTTTTGTTCAGCTCCTGGGTGACCTGGTAGACAATCGCGGTGCCAATGGGCAGCATCATCATGACGGCGGCGGTGTTGGATACCCACATGGACAAAAAGCCCGTTGCCGCCATGAAACCGAACACGATGCTGTTAATGCTGGTGCCGAGCACGGAGATGATCGACAGCGCAATACGCTTGTGCAGATCCCACTTCTCCATGGCCAAGGCAATCATGAAGCCGCCCAAGAACAGGAAGATGATCGGGTTACCGTAAGCCGCCGTGACGGCGCTACCCTCCAGCGCACCGGTAATGGGCAGCAGTATAATCGGCAGTAGCGAGGTCACGGGAATGGGAATGGCCTCGGTGATCCACCACACCGCCACCCATAAGGTGGTGGCCAACACCATGCGCCCTTCGAAGCTCAGATCGGCCGGGTGGAAAAACAGCACCACCAGTGCAAACAGCAGCGGGCCCAGCACCAGACCGATCGTCTGAGCCCGGTTGTAGGCAGGGGGTTTTGGTGGTTGGCCGCCGGGGCCGTGACCGTCTTGGGCGTCGTGTGACTCTCCGCGCGATGCAGCGCCACCCGCACTCGAGGTCGGCAACGCACACATCAGGAGGTTTTTGACTTGGTCGTGGGAGTGCCAGAGGTGGTCCCACAGCGTCATCGTGGCAGTTCTGCGCATTATAAATGTACCGCTCGCAGTCAGGGGGAACGAAAGGGCTCAGGAGGTGGCTGGCCCGATGGCATGTCTAACCAACGCCACTGGCGTTTTCGGTGCCCTTTATTCACTGCAATAGGCCATTAGTCCAGTCAATTGGCGACGATTACAACCAAAGTCTAACCACTTTAGTCGCAATGTTTAGTCACTACTAACATTAAACGAAACCACCTTTTACGGAGATATCATCGTGTTAGACCGCTTTACCATGCCGATGACCCAGCGCCCGCTTCGCTATCTGGCGCACGCCTTGCATCATCGACACATCACCCCGGATCAGGTCACGCTGGCAGCTTTTATCATTGGCATCTGCGCCCTGCCGCTGCTGGCGTTCGAACAGTATGGGTTGGCACTGGCCGCCATCGTGCTCAATCGTCTGGGAGATGGGGTAGACGGCGCCTTGGCCCGCCTGAGCGGCCAGCAAAGCGATGCAGGGGGCTTTCTGGACATTGGGCTCGACTTTGTCTTTTATGCGGCGGTGGTGCTCGGTTTTGCACTGGCGGACTCGGCGCAAAATGCCCTCCCCGCCGCGCTACTGCTGTTTGCGTTCATTGGTACCGGCACCTCCTTTTTGGCCTTTGCTATTGCCGCCAAAGCCCGCCAAGTAGAGCGCCCCAATTTTCCTAAGAAAGCATTTTATTATTTAGAGGGCTTGACCGAAGGCACTGAGACGGTTGCCGCCCTGGTACTGTTCTGCCTGTTTCCGAAGGCGTTTCCGCTGCTGGCCAGCCTGTTCGCCGCTGCCTGTCTAATCACAACGGTCACACGTCTATGGGGCGGCTACTGGACACTGCGCGCATGACCCGACGATGACACCATTGTTAACATTTTGTATAGCTTTTATGAACGCCTTTCCCGAGTCGCTGGTCTATTCTGTGAGTATGAGTCAGCCGTGCCTAAGGGGTCTGGAAGACGACACGGCTGCTCTCTTTGAGGGGGATCACCCACATTACCCGAATTGGGGAGGTCAGATGATCCGTCAACATATTTTCAAAGGCACTCAGCCTGGCAGCCGAGAACATCTTGAGAAATATCTTATGGAACAAAAACATAGTCGTGAAAAAGCAAAACAGCTAGACGTAGTGACCGTCGCGACCGTGTCGTTCTTCGCGGGATGCCTGGTCACTTTACTAGCCACCTTCACGTTCTAGCACACACCGCTTTGTGCCCACAGACAGCGAAATCCCCACGTGAAACGTGGGGATTTTTTTGTCCTGCTTGATTCATGTGAATTTTTGCAGACAGCCGAAACGGGTGATTGATTCTCACCCACCCCTGTATTACTCTCGAAGAGTACAAGACGCGTATAAATAGCGTTTTGATATTTCTGTTGCTCTTGCCGAGCAGCCGTTGGCATTCACAAGGAGTCGTGGCATGCATACTCATTCTCTAGTCGATATCTCACAAGCGGGCTTGAAACTCGCCATTCAAGAAATCAAGGAAGAGATGTTCGATACCCCGCAGTGTGACTACACCATTGCGAAACTGCTGAGCCACTGTGGCCAGTTCGACGCCGCCGAGCGACACATCGACGACATGCTATTGAAGTGGGGAGCTTCCCCGGACGTCGTAGCCCTGACCGAACGCGCCTATGCCGACATGGCGAGCTTAAACGCGCAGCATGCCGCCCACGCGTCCGTGGCGATGTCTCAGCGCGCCTCAGCCTTGACCACTTCTAGCGCCGTTGCTTAAGCGTTCAAGCGACCGTGTAACTCCCTATCGCTATAAACGGCTTGCCTCTTTCCAAGTGGCAAGCCGTTTTTATGTTCAGTCCAAATGATCCAGCGTCACGACGATGTCCTGGGTAGAGACATCGACGTTCCAGAAGGTATAGCTGTCGTCGTCTTCATCGACCAAACGGATATCGAAGTAGGGGCTCGTGTAGCCCGTTAGCGTGACACGCTGCGTGTCCCCATCTGCGAGCACGTCACTTCCCAGTACATCCTCTTCCCAACTCTTTGAGTCACCTGGGCTTACGTACATATAGTAAATGGTATAGCCAGTACGGTTGGTGATATCCACATAGTAGTCGGCGGCCATGACCAACGACGAACTACACATCAACAGCAGTGCAGCTAACAACACTTTCATACGCATGGAACGTTCCTTTTTCTTTTTTTTAACAGGCGGGAGGTGGCATAAGTGCCGCGCTGCGGTAATGCCCCACAGCCAACAAAGTATAATCTGGCGCTGAGGCCAAAGATAGCGGGTCACGTTTTTTTACATGCACGCCCAAGATGCGCCCGCAACTGGTAGAATGCTGCCCCTTTCAGGCGTGTGGTGGCTAACCGCCTCACCGCATCCCTCCTCCTACTACCTGAGAGTCGCGCAATGATTGCCACCGTCAATGCCATTTTTCGGCCAATTTTACGGCTGGGCCTTATCCCTCAAATTGTGATTGGTATTGCCGCTGGGGTGCTGCTAGCTCTATTCACCCCTGGGATTGCCAGCGATGTTGCGCTACTTGGCCAGCTGTTTATTGCTGCGCTGCAAGCGGTTGCGCCGATTTTAGTCTTCGTACTGGTGGCGGCGGCCATTGCCGCCCACCAAGCAGGCCAACCCACCCATATCCGCTCGGTATTGGTGCTGTATGTCGCGGGTACGCTGATTGCCGCGCTAATTGCTGTGGCGGCCAGCTTTGCGTTCCCTACGGAGCTGGCGCTGGATGCAGGCCAAGTTGATGGCAACCCTCCCAGCGATATTCTTAGCGTGCTGCGTGATCTGCTGCTCAACGCGGTCGCCAATCCCGTGACGGCCCTGATGAAAGCCAACTTCATTGCCATTCTGGCCTGGGCAATTGGCTTAGGTCTAACGCTGCGCCAGGCCAGCGACACTACCCGCCAAGCGCTTAGCGATTTATCGGCGGCGGTTACGCGTATTGTCACGCTAGTGATTCGCTTAGCGCCGCTGGGTATTTTCGGCTTGGTGGCCGGTACGCTGGCGGAGTCTGGCGTTCAGGCACTGCTGAACTACGCCCAGCTATTGGGGGTGATCGTTGGCTGTATGCTATTTGTGGCGCTGGTGAGTAACCCGCTGCTGGTCTATTTAGCCACCCGCCAAAATCCTTACCCGCTGGTATTCGCCTGCCTACGGGGCAGCGCCATTACGGCGTTTTTCACCCGCAGCTCGGCGGCCAATATTCCGGTGAACCTGGAGCTGTGCCGCCAATTGGACCTGGATGCCGATACCTACGCGATCTCCATTCCGCTGGGCGCCACCATCAATATGTGCGGCGCGGCGATCACGATTACCGTGATCACCCTGGCCACCACGCATACGCTGGGCATTAGCGTCGACTTCCCCACCGCGCTGCTGCTCTGCGTGGTGTCGGCCCTCGCGGCCTGCGGCGTTTCTGGCGTGGCGGGCGGTTCATTAATGCTGATCCCTATGGCCGCTAGCCTGTTCGGCATTCCTACCGAAGTCGCCATGCAAGCGGTGGCCATTGGCTTTGTGATTAGCGTGATACAAGACTCCACCGAAACAGCGCTCAACTCCTCCACCGACGTGCTGTTTACCGCCGCCGCCTGCCGAGCGCGCAAGCTCACCTAACCACTTCTTTATTGCTTGTCGATTGACAGCCCGCTGTTCCTTATATAGAACGTTCTATAAAAGGAACAACGGGCAATCACCATGGACGCGCACTCTCTTGTTACGTTAGGCCAACACCTCCAAACGCTTCGTAAAACTCAGGGCTTCTCGCTGTCGCAGCTTGCCAGCGCGGCAGGCATCGCGAAATCCAACCTATGCCGCTTAGAACAGGGCAACGGTAACCCCACGCTGGACACCATTTGGCGGCTGGCCGTCCAACTCAACGTTCCGTTTGGCACCCTGGTGGCACCGATTAGCGTACCGCTCGGTGAGGATGGCGTGCAGGTACAGTTGATCGACCAGGGTAAGGGCGTGCCACAGGTGGATGCCTACTGGATGCGCTGCGCGCCCAATACGCTGCGCCACGCCGAGGCCCATACCCCGGGCACGCGGGAAACGCTGACGCTCATTAGCGGATGGTTAGAAGTAGGCCCAGAGGGTGCTACCACCACGCTCACCCCTGGCGAAAGCATCACCTTTCAGGCCGACCAGCCGCACCTGTACCGTACGCACACCGATGAAGCCACCCTGCTACTCACCGTCACCTACGGCCAAGAAGGGACCCCACCATGAGCCAGCCAGCCGATCACACGGTGCACGCCAACCACTCACCGCTGCGCTCTGCCTTACAGGGCGTGCGTGAAGCAATTCCGTTGTTAGGCGGCTATATTCCGGTCGCGCTCTCGTTTGGTTTGGTCGCGACCCAGGCCGGTTTTACCACTTGGGAAGCGGCCGCCATTTCAGCGCTGATCTACGCGGGTGCCTCGCAGTTTCTGTTCGTGGGCATGATTGCCGCTGGTGCGCCGCTATGGCTGGTGGTGGCCATGACGCTACTCATCAACGTGCGCCACGTGGTGTACGGCCCCAACTTGGCCGCGCTGCTGCCTAGTAGCCGCCACTGGCCTTGGCTAATGCACGGCCTGACCGATCAAGTCTTTGCTTTGGCGCTCACACGGCTCCCCCAACTACCGGAAGTAAAGCGGTTTAGCTGGTTTGTGGGTGCCTCGCTGCTGGCGTGGGCGGTGTGGATTATCGGCACGGTAATAGGCGCGACCGGCGGCGAAGCAGTTACCGCCCGCTGGCCGCTGCTGGGGGAGATCATGCCCTTCGCCCTCCCCGCGCTGTTTCTCACCATGGTGGCACCGCGCTTTACCGACAAGCGCTGGGCCGCCGCTATGCTTTGTACCATTCTCGCCGCGCTAGGGTTAAACCTGGCCGGGTGGAGCAACGTGGCGATTCCCCTTGCAGCCGCCTGCGGCGCGCTGTGCTTCTACACGGTCACGTTCCAACCACGGAGGAGCCGCCCATGAGCAGCGCCATGTGGATCGCCGTCATTATCTGCGCACTCGGCACGCTGCTTATGCGAGTGGTGCCCTTTTTATGGATGCAGCGGCGGTTGGGCAGCGCAACGGGAATGAACGCCATGCCCCAATGGCTGGTGATTCTGGGCCCCATGATGATTGCTGCCGTACTGGGCGTCTCGATAGTGCCCGTCAACCCCAGCGCTATCTCTTGGTTGGCCACCGCAATTGGCCTGAGCGTCACCCTACTGGTGTGGCGTCGCCTGCGCTCACTGGGCTGGCCGGTGGCGGCAGGGGTGGCGGTTTTTGGAGCGGTGGAGGTGATCGCCTACATTTGATAATGCTTCAGCGACAGGTGCATGACATCAATACCGTCCTGAAATACCTGATACTGGTTACGGCCACTTCGCTTGGCGTGATACATGGCGGCGTCGGCGTTATTGAGTAATTCGTGTTCGTTGCTGGCGTGGTCTGGATATAAACTAACCCCGATACTGGCGCTGATAGAGCGCTCGACATGCCCCATCAGGCAGGGTTTAGCTAACGTGGCTAGAATTTTTTCAGCGACTCTTACCGCATCCTGCGCGTGCTCAATCTCACTGAGCAGAATGACGAACTCATCGCCCCCTTGACGACAGACGGTATCCGTAATGCGGATACACTCGCCCAGGCGTTCAGCCACTGCTTGTAGCAAACGATCACCCAAAGCATGGCCTAGGGAATCGTTGATACACTTAAAGTTGTCGATATCCAGGTACAGCAGCGCCACTTGATGCCGATGGCGTTTGGCCAAGCCAATAGCACGGGAAAGCCGCTCGGCAAACAGAAAACGATTGGGGAGTGACGTTAGCGCATCATACTGCGCTTGGTAAGCAAACTGCGCAGAACGCGTCAGCGACTGGCAGGCATCGTGAAATACCACCACCGCGCCCACCGTGAACCCTTGATGGTTATGAATAGGAGCCGCCGAATCTTCGATTTCTAGCTGGCTGCCATCTTGACGAATCAGCATACAGTTCATGGCCAAACCGACGGTTCTATTTTCCGTCATGGCCCGACGTGCAGGGTTCGTCGCCGTGTGAAAGGTTTGGTTATTGACGAGTTTTAGGATGTGCTCCACGGGCTTTCCCAGCGCATCGCTGCTGGCCCAACCGGTAAGCTCCTCTGCCACCCGGTTCAAGTAAGTCACTCGGCCCTGCACATCAGTGGTTAAAACAGCATCGCCGATCGAGTTTAGCGTTACCTGTGCCCACTCTCTTTCGGCCTGCAGGGCGGCCTCGGCACCGCGTAACCGCTCGTCGGTACTCTGCTCTCCCCCCTCTTTTGAAGAATCATTATTGCGATGGCAATCACCGTACAGCATGACATCACTCCCCATGTGTAATCTGGTCCGGGATGCATTTTTTATTCTTTGGTGTGGTGTAACAGTGCAGCAATACTCATCGATAGGGTGGCGCCGCGATCCCTGCAGCGTGCAGTGCAACATCCTGTTTAGGCATCTCCGTTGCCTCACTGAAGCAACCTTAGACGCCGTTGACATTATTGACTGTGCGCTACCGAACATGGCAACAAAATATGTGTAACGTTTGTTATTTGTCGCGATCTTTTACCACTTTGGGCAGCGCACTCTTTCATGAATCCACTACCCTATGTGCGATAGCGTACAGAGTTTTTTACCGTGCGCCCTATACTTAAGAACGGTACGTTCGGCGACGGACGACATTCAAAGTGGCCGATTAAAAAACACTTAAAAAAGCGCCTCACATCGTTCAATTTCACCAGACGCTGCGCGAAAGCTAGGAATAAGGGAGATATTCAATGCTTCAAACGCGTCATTTTCAGCAAAATGCCTTGCTTGGCCTACTGCCTGAAAAAGAACTCGAACACCTGTTGCCACATCTTGAAGAAGTATCACTGACCCTGGGCCAATCGCTGTCTGAATCTGGCCGGCACATGAGCCACGTCTACTTCCCATTGGATGCTATCGTCTCACTGCTGTGCGTTATGGAGAACGGTGATTCAACAGAAATTGCCGTGGTAGGCCACGAAGGCTTAGTGGGCGTTTCTCAGTTTATGGGGGGAGAAACCACATTAACTAGCGCCATCGTACAAAGTGCTGGGCAAGCCTATCGCCTAAAAAGCCACCTGCTCAAGCGTGAGTTTGACCGAGCAGGCACCATGCAACGCCTACTGCTGCGCTATACCCAAGCATTACTCACGCAGATGGCGCAAACGGCGGTGTGCAACCGCCACCATAGCTTGGATCAACAGCTGTGTCGGTGGCTACTCCTCAGTCTAGACCGGCTGCCCGGTAATGAGCTGATTATGACGCAAGAGCTGATTGCCAACATGCTGGGCGTGCGCCGTGAAGGGGTGACAGAATCTGCCGGAAAACTGCAAAAGGCGGGGCTGATCTCCTACAACCGGGGCCATATTACGGTGCTAGACAGGCAGGGGTTAGAAGCCCGCGTCTGTGAATGTTATGCGGGGGTCAAAAACGAATATGACCGACTGCTGAAATATCCAGCCGTGACAATGGCTTGCTAATCCCGCCATAGATCCCTAAGCGCTCTAAGATAAGCACGAGTTGTGTACGCTAGCGTGCCGACGGGTGATTTACCAAATGGTAATATTCAGATGGGTTATCCATCTCTGGAACCCCATCTGCAGCCGACATCAAAATGAGAACCACCATCATTGTGCCGTTTGCCAGGTTCATTTGACCGGAGAGGCGCATGATTTCTATTTCCCGCGCGATCAATACCAACCGACTGCTGGCAGACCTGCCAAGCGCCGAACAGGCTGCTTTAGCCGCCTGCTGTGAAGTAGTGCCGCTCGCCTTTGGCGAAGTTATCTATCAGCCGACCGACACGGTGACGTACGCCTATTTCCCTATCGATAGCTTCGTCTCCAATATCGTCATTCTTAACAACGATAGCCGCCTCGAAGTTACCATGGCAGGCCTTGAAGGCATGCTCGGTATTGACCTGGTGCTGGGCTTCAACAAAGCGCCGCTGCTGGCCGTGGTGCAAGGTGCTGGCGTTGCCCTGCGTATCCCTGCGACACAGTTTCAAGCATTGCTACCCAGCAGCCCAACGCTGCACCAGCGGCTCATACGCTATCTCTATATCGTGATGAATCAGCTGGCCAATTCAGCGGCCTGCATCCACTTTCACCGCATTGAAGAGCGGCTCGCCCGCTGGCTGCTGATGACGCAGGACCGCGCTCAAAGCGACCATTTACAGCTTACCCATGAATTTCTTGCCATGATGTTAGGCGTTCGACGGGCAGGCATTACCCTCGCCGCCCTTGCCCTGCAGCAACGCGGATTGATTCGCTACCACCGTGGCGACATCATCATTCTAAACCGCAGCGGCTTAATGGCCGCCGCCTGCCAGTGCTATACCCAGGATTGCGCGCTGTACGCCAACGCCATGGCCACGCCTTAACGGGCCCACAACGACTACGCCCGGCTTTAAGCCGGGCGCGGTTCGTTAGTGCTTGGCGATTAGCGATTACTTACCAGTGGTATTTCACGCTGCCGATCACACTGCGAGAAGCACCATAATAGCAGTAGAAATCGCAGCCGCTCACGTACTCTTCATCGGTGATATTGTTCACGTTCACCTGCGCGGTCCAGCTGTCGTTAATATCGTAGCTGGCCATGGCATCGTAAAGTGTGGTGGAAGGCACATCGCGGTTAATGCCACTGCCAGGACTCGGTGACGTTTCACCGATATAACGCACGCCCGCCCCAACGGAAAGCCCAGGCAAGCTGCTGCTCATATCGTAATCCAGCCACGCTGAAGCCATATGGAAAGGCACCAGCGGCACACGCTCATCCTGCTGGGCATCGCTAACATCGTAGCGCGCATCGGTGTAGGTATACGCCGCGGTGAGCTGTAGATCATCAGTGAGGTAGCCCACACCTTCAATCTCCACACCCTGCGAACGACGCTCGCCAGCCTGCTCTTGCACCGGCGCACCGGTGGAAATCAGCGTGTTGTCTTCTTCCACGTCAAACACGGCAACGGTCACATAGCCATCCACATCAAACGGGGCAATTTTCACACCGGCTTCTAGCTGGCTACCTTCCAGCGGCTCATAGCTAGCACCATCCGGCCCGATACCCGCGACAGGTGTAAACGACTCGCTGTAGCTAAGGTAAGGTGAAATGCCGTTATCGCCCAGGTACATGGCGCCAGCGGTGAGTGATAGCTGCTCGTCATCGTAGCCCTGGCTGCTGCTACCGGTGACATCGCTGAAGTCGTCGCTGCTATCCACGCTGTCGTAGCGTGCACCCGCGAGGAAGACCCATTTATCCGCGACGCGCAGCTGGTCCTGCACGTAAATACCAAACTGGCGGCGGTCCACATCATGCTGGGTGGGGTCGCCGGTATCCGGCGCGGTAAAGGCGGCGTAATCCGGGTTGTAGAGGTCTACGGTATCGACGTTGGCGAAGAACGTAGAGCCATCGCCCAGGGTACGGAAGCTATCGCGGTTGGTGTAGTTCAGGTTCAACTCTTGATAGCCCGCGCCCACCAGCAATGTGTTTTCCGTGTTGTCGGTGTAGGTGCGTGCAATCAAGCGGTTATCGATGTTGAACGCATCGTACTCGCCGTCGCGATCAATCACGCCACGGGAAATACTGCGCGGCGGGGTAACAAACGAGTTGGGATAAACGTTACGCAACTCAAGATCTAAATGCGTATAGCGAGCGTTCTGCTGGAACTCCCACGTATCGTTGATCTGGTGCTCAAGCTCGTAACCAATGCCCACTTGGCGCTGATCCAGACGGTCGTAATCCGGCTGGCCCAGGTTGGTCTCGGGGTCGATTTGGCCGAACGGAGAGTCGTTCAGCGTACCCAGCGCAGGGAAGAAACCGGTAGTGGGCACGCCCTCATCTTTCTGCACGCTGGCCAGGAAAGTGACCGTGGTATCGTCGCTGACATCCATTTCCAGGCTAGGCGCAAAGTAGTAGCGCTCTTTCTCGCTACCGTTAAGCTCCCCTTCCCCATCGCGATACAGCCCGACCATGCGGTAACGCATATCGTCACGCTCGGCCACCGGACCAGAGACATCAATGCCCACTTGGCGATGCTGCTGGTTGCCCGCCTCAATTTCCAACGTGCCCTGTGGCTCGCTGGTCGGGCGCTTGCTGATGGCGTTAATCACACCGCCGGGAGGCGCTTCACCGTACAAAATAGAAGCCGGGCCTTTGAGCAGATCCACCCGCTCAACGCCAAACGTTTCATTCATCCACCAGAAGTAGCCGCCAGTGCGGAATAAACGCAGGCCATCTTGGTAGGTCGCGCTTTCCGCGCTGAAGCCACGTAAGAAGAACCAATCCGTGTTGTTGTCATCACCGTAAGGCTGAGAAACAACGCCAGAACGATACTGGAACGTTTCGTCATACTTATTAACGCCACGGGTTTCCAGCTCTGCCGCGCTCACGGTAGAGATCGCGCGAGGCGTTTCTACCTCGGGGGTATCTACCTTCAACGCGGTAGCGGTGACCACGGTGGTACCGGTGTTAATGGTTTCTTCTTGGGCAAGCGCGGCCAACGGCGCAACGCTCAGCATTCCACCGAGCGACACCACCAGTGAACGACGAATAGCGGCAGGCAACGGCGCGACGGAAAACAGCATGGTTTTACGGAGCATGAGTGAGTCTCAACGGGTATGAGGAGTTCGTTATAGTAAGACGAATGATACGGATTTTTATTCACAACCACAATCACTCTGTTGAGGCAAGAGGTTTGGGGAGGAACGGGGTGTTCGAAGGAGGATCGGTGGAAGAACCAATAGAGACAAATGAGGTTTTGAGAAACTGCGAATATGGCAAAGGAGCCGTTTACTGACGTTGGTCAGCGGCTTAAAAAGAAGGCGATCTAGGGGGAGAGACTAAGAAATGGTCGGCCCAGTAGGACTTGAACCTACGACCAAGGGATTATGAGCCGCTTACAAAGCGTGCCAATAATTGCCTTTGGCCGTTTTTCCAGTTACTTGTACATGTCTAAGCAGACTCTAAGGAAGGTCTGAATAACTGCCGATATTCATCACCGCTCACTTGAGCCGAGAAAAAATCGAAAATTCAGACATTCTTCTCCCGTTCTTTGTGTATTTTTGCCCGTTTCCCGCTCATTGAGCGGAAAACGGGCGCAATCGCCCTATTCCCATAGGTATTTCTCACTGATCAGCAGGTTGCTGAACGCCGCCAGCAAGTGCAGGCGCTGAGTGTTTTTGGCCAGTCCACGATAGCGAGCCTTGCCATAACCAAAAACTTGTTTGATGTACCGAAAGGGGTGCTCCACCTTGGCACGGATACTGGCTTTGATTTTTTCGACTTTCTGTCGCCTGGCATCTAGCTGCTTGCGGGTGCCAGGCCGTTTGGCAATATACCAAGAGACATCGTTGCGGTGCTTGTGCTCGTCTCGTTTTTGAATACCAAGGTAACCGGCATCACCGAAGACGCGTTGCTCTTCACCGTGAAGGAGCTTATCGGCAGGCACAATGTCATGGACATTGGCAGCCGTGGTCTCAATGCTGTGAATCAACCCAAGCTTATCGTCGACCCCTATGTGCATTTTCATGCCAAAGTGCCAAGAGCTACCTTTTTTAGTTTGGTGCATTTGCGGATCGCGCTCGCCTTTTTTGTTTTTGGTGGAACTAGGCGCAGAAATGATAGTGGCATCGACAATGCTCCCTTCGCGCAGCATCAGGCCATTTTTCTCCAGGTGGTTGTTCACTTCCTGGAACAGCACCTTGCCAAGGCCGTGGCGTTCCAGAAAATGGCGAAACTTGAGAATCGTGGTTTCGTCCGGCAATCGGTCCAGTTTCAAACCGGCGAATTGGCGCATGGACTCGATCTCGTAGAGGGCGTCTTCCATGGCCGGATCGCTCAGGTTGTAAAACAATTGCATGCAATGGACGCGGAGCATGGCAGACAGTTGATACGGAGGCCGCCCGCTCTCGCCCTTGGGGTAATAACGGGCTACCTTCTTCTCCAACTGCGTCCAGGGGATCAGCTTGTCCATCCGCTCCAGAAAGAGTTCGCGGCGGGTCTTTCGCTTCTTGTTCTGGTACTCGGCTTCTGAGAAGGTGATTTGATCCATGGCAGCACTGAATCCTATGCAGTTGACGATAGCCGTATTATCGCTGATGGCAGTGACTTTTTCAGAGCTTCCTTAGGTAAGCAATATAGTGTTAATAAACAACTAAGAGGTTCATAACGGTGACAACGACCCACTCCAGCGCTCGCGCTTATGGTTGCAAACAGGAGAGTACATATGTCCGTTTGGCTTGTAGATCGTTGACCTGCTCGTGCACATGGGCCTTAGGTGAACGTAAACCTGCTGACTTCGCGATAAGAGATTGACGCGTTTACAGAGCAGGAACATGTCGATACGATTTCCCAGGGATATCTGGGCTATGAACGTATTGGCGGCTATGAAGAGCTTCATGAGCACCTGGGAGTTAGCGTTTCAGACCCTAATGCGACCACCTATCGCCCTGTGCTGGCAATTTTTGCCACTGCGTTACTCATCGATTTTTCTGCCAGTTGGGAGGTTCAGTGCATAATATTCACTGCACGCGTGCTAGAGTATGCCGTAGCCACAGCGATCATACCCCCGGGTCTGCAAAAGCTGCAGGGCGTAGCGAGCTTTAGCGCCATGTTTCTCAACTATGACCTGCACGCCCAGCGCCAAGTCCCCTTCAGTTACGTTTACCTTCACGCCTAGATACTTCCGAAGCTACTAATTGCTGGCCGATACGCTTATCTGGCTGGCTGCGCCACTGGCGCTATTCGTTGGCACCGTGTGACAGGTTCTGTCTTTAAAGCGATATACCTCGATAAACGTGAGCTCAAGTGCGCCTGTGTCGGCAACAGTAATACCCATTAAGCTTTGTATCGCTCACCGAAAACCTAATGATGATGGGAATGAGGCTATGGATACCGCTTGGGTAATTATCGCCTACTTTTTGCGAGGCGCTTGATCAGGATCATATTTCCCTCCGATGCTGTTCAGGTTGCGTTCAGACAAATCATCCATGATGTTATTGGGGTTATTTATTTGATTTTTCCCAAACCAACGGCCTTAACTGCTGTTGGCTCTTTGGGCGAGTTACTGAGGTGATTATGAGTAACAGTACAAGTAGTCGTTTGCTGATGTTGTGGGTGCCACTTGCTGGGTTTGTCATTTGGGCGGGATACCTGATTGGAACCGAGCACCGTCTCCACCTATTTCAGTTCTTACCTTTCCTCTTTTTGGCAGCATGCCCACTGATGCATATTTTCATGCATAAACACCACGGCGGTCATAAGGACAAAATAGACAAGGACTGAACCACTCTATATATACATGTACGCGCCTGGGAGAAAGACCATGAAAACGACACAACAAGAGCACCGCTTGGGTGTTTCCAAAAACACACTGGTGACTCGGAATTTAAAAATCAAGCCTAGTAAATCCAAACGCATTGAAGAAGCGCTGTCAGATATCGACCGACTCTATGGAATGGATAAGGTGGTCTACAACGAGAAAAACCGAAATATCAGCCTTGCTTACGATGCGCTGAGGCTCTGCATCGATGACGTTGAAAAAATTCTCAAGCTCCATGACATACAGGTCAGCGCTGATCGGTGGAACCGCTTTAAGAAGGAGTATTACCGTTTCGTCGATCAGAACGTTAAAGACAACGCTAAACAGGAACCTTGGAGCTGTCATTAATAGTCATAACGGCTACATGACACAACCAGGAGCAAGACTAGCTAGTTTAGGGTAAGAGCTGCTTGCCTGTGGCCTCGCAAAATCAGACCTTCCGTTAGTCATTTGCCATGTGGCTGCACATAGGTTCTATATTTAATTTATATAGCATCAAAAAACACCGCACAGGAGTCCTCGGCAGTTATTGCTGCTGTGGTTGCCGTTAATACAAGGAGTCGCTTTCATGGTTGGGCAGGATAGAACGCCACAATATAAAGAAAACAGTCTTTCGTTGGTCGGTGCCGTTGCATTAGGCACCGGCGTGATGATTGGGGCCGGTATTTTTGCGCTAACCGGCCAAATGGCCGAAATGACTGGTCGGCTATTTCCTCTAGCCTTTCTGGCCGCTGCCGTCATTGTCTCTTTCAGCGCTTATTCTTACGTTAAAATGTCCAATACCTTCCCATCAGCAGGTGGGATTGGCATGTATTTACAGAAAGCGTATGGCCCGACGCTTCCCACCGCCTTTCATGCCCTCCTGATGTATTTTTCCATGGTGATCGCACAGAGTTTTTTGGCGAGAACGTTTGGTTCCTACACGCTTGAGTTGTTTGACCTGGGGGATCGTTCACTATTTGTGCCCCTACTCGGGGTTGGTTTACTGCTAATAGCCTTTTTGATCAATTTATCCGCCAACCGCTTGATCGAGACCGTCGCCTCGGTGCTCGGATTTATCAAAATAGGTGGCATTATAGTGTTTGGTATTGTCGGCGTGTTTATTGCCGACTCCATCGAAATGGGTGCTGGCAACGATGCACCTACGCCTACGATAACGGGCTTTTTAGGTGCTACGGCGCTCGGCATACTGGCATTTAAAGGCTTCACGACGATTACCAATAGTGGTTCGGAGCTTAAAGATCCTAAGCGGAATCTTGGCAAAGCTATCACGATCTCGATTGCGCTATGCGTGGTGATCTATGCCCTTGTCGGTTTTGCCGTTGCCAGCAACCTATCTTTGCCTGAAATTATCGAAACCCAAGACTACTCCCTGGCCGCCGCTGCCCGTCCCGCACTGGGTGAAGCGGCAGTTGCGTTTACCGTCATTCTCGCCATGTTGGCAACGGCGGGCGGTATCATCGCCAGCGTCTTTGCCGTTTCACGCATGCTCGCCATGCTGACAGAAATGAAGCTGGTTCCTCACCGCCATTTCCACATGCCCGGCAGTGTACAAAAGCATACACTGGTGTACACCATCGTATTTGGCTTAGTGCTCACCGCTTTTTTTGACCTGAGCCGCATCGCAGCATTAGGCATCATTTTCTACCTGATCATGGATATGGCCATCCACTGGGGTGTGCTTCGTCATCTCAAGGACAGAGTGGGGGCTAATCCTGTTATTCCTAGCATTGCCATACTACTAGATGCTGTCGTGTTAATCGGCTTTTTATGGGTAAAAGCCATCTCGGACCCCATGGTGCTCATCGTTGCTGGCGTAGTAATGGCTACTCTTTTACTCGGCGAATGGATTTTCCTATCCAAACGCGACGCTTCAAACGATAGCGAGCACTCTCACACTCATTAACGTTAATAGCGTTATAGGAGGTACCAAATGGACGTTAGAACCTTTGGTGAATTGATCGATTGGACCCGTCAGTTACACGAGCATCTTGCAGCTTGCCTTGCTCATTGCGCCGATATACACGAAGAAGAGCGCGCTCGCATGTTGCTCAATTACTTAGCTGCACAGGAAGCGGAAATGCAGCGCGTTGTGGCGCGCTTTGAACAGACTGCTGACGCGAAAGCATTAAAAACCTACGTTTATGACTATTTGGAGCATAAACCTATCCGTACGCATCGTACCTGCGATGCGCCCTATTCCACGCTAAGTGTTGACGACATTTGCCGAGAGGTTTTTGATTTCCATGAACAAACGATAAACCTTTATCGAACCCTCGTTGGCAAAGCGGAAATTCCTGAGGCTAAAGAGCTCTTAGATTCCCTTTTAGCACTTGAAGAGCACGAAGCCATGCGCCTTGTTCGCCAAACGGGGAGAATGAACGATGTCTGAAGACCATAACGAGACAAAGGTGAAAGACCCTGTTTGTGGCATGGACGTTGATCCCCATACCTCCCGCCACCGTGCCGATCACACGGGTAAGACTTGGTACTTCTGCTCAGAAAAGTGTCAGGAAAAGTTTATTGCCAAGCCTGATGCGTATCTTGAGCCAAGCAAACAGTCACAAGCGTCAGTACCCTCGGGGTCTATTTATACTTGCCCGATGCACCCAGAAGTTCGACGAGAAGGCCCAGGCGACTGTCCAATCTGTGGCATGGCGCTGGAACCTGAGACCGTCTCTGCTGACACCGGCCCTTCGGACGAACTCAAGGACATGACCAGGCGTTTCTGGATCGGCCTAGTACTGACCCTCCCCGTGTTTGCCCTAGAAATGGGTGGCCACGTGTTTGGCCTTATGCATTTTATTTCCCAGCAAACCTCTAACTGGATTCAACTGCTGCTGGCAACGCCGGTAGTCGTCTGGGCAGGTTGGCCATTCTTTGTACGCGGATGGCGTTCGCTAGTGCATCGCAGCCTTAATATGTTCACGCTAATCGCGATCGGTACCGGCACCGCGTTGCTCTACAGTTTGCTGGCCACCCTCACACCGGGCATCTTTCCCGACGCCTTCCGTCAAGCCGATGGTTCGGTGGCCGTTTATTTCGAAGCAGCGGCAGTGATTGTCGTTTTAGTTTTACTGGGACAAGTATTAGAGCTACGCGCTCGTGAAAAAACCTCTGGCGCTATTCGTGCTCTGCTCGACTTGGCGCCTGCTACCGCTCGACGCCTTGATGATCAGGGCAATGAGGAAGATATCTCTCTTGACCAGGTTCAGGTAGGGGATCGTCTCCGGGTGCGCCCCGGCGATAAGGTGCCATTAGATGGCGAAGTGATGGAAGGTCGCTCCAACGTTGACGAATCCATGGTTACCGGTGAACCACTAGCGGTGAAAAAGGAAGTCGGCGATGGCGTCATTGGCGGCAGCATCAATGGTCAAGGATCCTTTGTCATGCGCGCTGACAAGGTGGGCCAGGACACGATGCTGTCGCAGATTGTGCAAATGGTCGCCAGCGCCCAGCGCAGCCGCGCACCCATTCAAGGGCTTGCCGACAAAGTCGCCAGCATCTTTGTACCCGTCGTTATTCTCATTGCTGTTGTGGCTTTCATCGCCTGGTCATTGTGGGGCCCTACCCCGCCGATGGCGTTTGGCCTTATTGCGGCGGTTAGTGTTCTGATCATTGCCTGCCCGTGCGCGCTAGGTCTTGCTACCCCCATGTCAATTATGGTCGGTGTAGGGCGCGGTGCCCAGTTAGGCGTGTTGATTCGCGATGCCGAAGCTCTTGAACGTCTAGAGAAGGTCGACACCGTCGTCGTCGACAAAACCGGCACGCTTACCGAAGGCAAACCACGAGTGACCGAGTTGATTCTCACTGAAGGCATTGCTGAATCGGAGCTTTTGCGCTTGGCAGCTAGTCTTGAGCGAGGCAGCGAGCACCCCTTGGCCCATGCAATAGTCGAAAAGGCTAAAGAGGCAGAGGTAAAATTAACAGAAGCGTTGGACTTCGAGGCTCCCAATGGCATGGGCGTTATAGGCCAGATAGATGGCAAGCGTATTGCCCTGGGCAACCGGCTATTGATGGAAAGCGAGGGCGTTAACACCCAGTCTCAAGACACACATGCCGATCAATTGCGCAGCGACGGTGCTACTGTCATCTTTGCGAGCATCGACGGGAATTTAGCTGGGCTGCTCGCCATTGCCGATCCGGTCAAGGAAACCACCGAAGAAGCCATTCGTTCACTCCAGGCTGACGGCATTCGAGTGGTGATGCTGACAGGCGATAATCGCACCTCCGCCAACGCTGTGGCACGTCGGCTAGGCATTGATGAGGTCGAAGCTGAAGTGCTTCCAGAGGATAAAGGCCGAGTGATTCAGCGTCTCCGTGATGAAGGGCGCATTGTTGTCATGGCCGGCGACGGCGTGAACGATGCACCTGCGCTGGCTACAGCGGATGTCGGCATTGCCATGGGAACCGGCACCGATGTGGCGATAGAAAGCGCTGGGGTTACTCTACTGCGAGGAGATCTTACCGGTATTGCCACGGCGCATAAGCTCTCAAAAGCCACCATGCGTAATATTCGCCAAAATCTCTTTTTTGCCTTTGCTTACAACGCGGCAGGCATCCCCATTGCCGCAGGGATTTTGTACCCCTTCACAGGTATGCTGTTATCACCGATTATCGCGGCGGCGGCGATGTCACTCTCTTCAGTGAGCGTGATTGGCAATGCTTTACGACTTAGGATGATTGCTATTAAGTAACAATATCTGGTTCTTCGTCACTTCACGTGGATTTGGCCTGATCGAATAGGCGGCCCACCGGGCTGCCAATCAGGTAGATCATGGCGATAAAGTTGGCCTCGTTCCGGTAGCCACGTGCTCGTGACCGAGCCGCTTGGAACAGACCATTCATTCCTTCCAGTCTTGCGTTCGTCAGTCCCGAGAGCCAGCGTCTGACCACCGCGTCGGCGTGCCGCTCAAGCGTCGCCAGGGCTTTCCCCATCGGCTTCAGCAGTGGCTTTTCAGACACCGCCGCCTGCATGACCTTGAGGTAGTTCGTGATGCGCCACCGAGCCGCTCTGGGCGTTGGAGCCTTCTGGATCCAGCGTAGCTTCTCCTTGATCACCCAGGCATCGGCCGTGGCGCTCTGATCGGCCACCAACTCCTGGAGCGCCGAAAGCTGTTTGGGTGTCAGGTTCTTGTTATCCAGGTTCTTCAGCAGGGCCCAGCGCAGCGACTTGGGGTGCCCCTGCTCCCGGCGCTCTTTCTTGCGTACCTCGTCCAGCCGCTTGGTGAAGGTCTGTACGATATGGAACCAGTCGACCGTTACCTCGGCCTTGGGAAGGTGCTCGGTCACGCCGCTAAGGAAGGCTGGCGACATATCGCAGACGACCTCGACCACATTATTCGGGTCGCCGCCATGGGCCGCCAGGAAGGCGCTGAAAGCCTGGATGGCATCCTTGCCGCAGCCTGGGACGGCAAAGATAACCGGTTCCCGCTTGCGCTGCATGTCGAGGAACACCGGAATGCTTCCGCTAAGTTTCAGAAAGCGGGGATGCGGGACGATTGTGAACCGTACCGGGATTCCCGGAGGCTCCAAACCTTGAGAGGATGGAGCCATGAGCAAATCAAATCGATATTCCCCTGAAGTTCGCCAGCGGGCGGTACGTATGGTCTTCGACCACGAGGCCGATTATTCCTCCCAGTGGGCAGCCCTCGGTGCCATCGCCCCAAAAATCGGCTGTACGCCTGAAACACTGCGCAGTTGGGTCCGACAGGCCGAGCGTGACACAGGGCGTCGGGAAGGCGCTACGACCTCCGAGCGTGAACAGATCAAAGCGCTAGAGCGTGAAAACCGAGAGTTGAAGCAAGCCAACGAGATCCTACGAAAGGCCTCTGCATATTTTGCCCAGGCGGAGCTCGACCGCCGCGGGAAGTGATGATCAACTTTATCGAAGATTACCGAGCGTTATACGGGGTCGAGCCGATCTGCCGTGTCCTGCCGATCGCCCCGTCGACGTACTATGAGCATCGTGCCCGCGCACGCGAGCCCAACCGAGCGCCTCCCCGCAATAAACGTGAGCGCTGGCTGAGGGCCGAAATTCAGCGCGTCTGGGAAGAGAACTTCGGTGTCTACGGCATCCGCAAAGTCTGGCGTCAACTACACCGAGAAGGCACTCCGGTGGCTCGCTGCACCGTCGCTCGCCTGATGCGCCAAATGGGGCTGCGCGGTGTGATACGTGGTAAGCCGGTGCGTACGACTGTATCTGACCCTAACAAGGCCTGTCCGGCGGATTTGGTCAAGCGGCAGTTTCAGCCAGCTCAGCCGAACGCACTGTGGGTATCAGATTTTACCTACGTTGCCACATGGAAGGGCTTTGTTTATGTCGCCTTCGTCATTGATGCGTTTGCTCGCCGAATCATCGGCTGGCGAGTTTCCAGTACACCTCGAACCGATATGGTGTTGGATGCGCTTGAACAGGCGCTTCATGAGCGCCCTCAGCGACCTAAAGGTGATCTTATTCACCACAGCGACCGAGGCGTTCAATACGTCTCAATTCGCTACACGGAACGTTTAGCAGATGCCGGCATTGAGCCCTCTGTCGGAAGCGTGGGCGATTCGTACGACAACGCAATGGCTGAAACCGTGATAGGGCTTTTCAAGACCGAAGTGATTCGCCGACGCGGACCATGGCGGCAACTAGAAGCGGTTGAGTTTGCAACGTTGGAGTGGGTCGACTGGTTCAATCACCGGCGGTTACTGGAGCCGATTGGCCACATCCCACCAGCAGAGCGAGAAGCCATGTATTATGAGCAACAGAGTCAGGCAAATAAGGCTGCTTGACTCAAACTAACGGGTCTCCGAGAAAACCGGTACGGTTCAATTTTACTGTCAAAGTATTCTTTTTCTTTCATGACACGACCCCAATTATTGTATTCTTTAAAAAAGGAGCGTTGTAGCGCTCCTATACGCCACTACCCCTCAAACTCTGAGCTGCTAAATTTCAACACATTGCAGTTCTCTTTGATTGTCCGCTGAAGCGCCTCATCAAAGCCATCGGTACTCGTTGCTTCAATCTCTACGGAGATCTTCACCTCTACGCCTGTGCGCAGAGTAAACTGCTCGACAATCTCATCAACGACGGTCGCAAAGTCCATTTTGGCCTTTACCGGATCAAGACTCACCGTACCGTAGAATTGCTTCTTGGCAATATGAGTAGGAGCAGCCTCTGGCCCAGCCGAACTACCGCTGCTTACTCCAGCGCCCATAGGGTGAGCTATTCCACTGCCTACCCCTACGCCTGAACCACCACCTCTTACCCTTTCATCGCTTTGGCCAGATGAATCGTCTGTGTTGCGATCAGCAATCTCTCTAGCGCGCCGCTGGGCAGCGTCGGCCACGAGCTTGTCTCGGTAGGCTTTAGCAGCCTCACGCTCGATAATGCGTGCCTCACCATCCAGCCCACCAATACTCCCTTCCCCAAAGGTAAAGCCAAGATAAGTGTCGCCCTCTTTTCCAGAGGCGTAGCCAAAGAAATCCTCCGAGGCGACACCTTGGTTCATGGCATTTTTAAATACCTGATCATTCACAAGGCGTGGCAAGTAAAGATAATGACAACTGTCTTGCCACACCTTCAGGGCGCTGACCGCGGTCACGCCATCCTTGAAATACCATTGATTGAGGATATTGCGTAAGAAGATTGGCGACCATTCGTAAATCAGCCACTCTTCTTCACGCAGTTTGTTCTCAATGGTATCTACTAAGTTCGTCGTTGTGGTCGAGACCTGAACCACTTCCCACTCCAGTGTTGGTTTACCTTTTACGAACTCCTCTACCGGCGCCATCAGCCACTTATAAGTCTCGCGGATTAACTGAGACAGCGACGAATCTGCCGAATCACGGCTTTGTTTGGCCTGCCGTAAGTGCGTCATATCGTGATTCAGAGAACCATTTTCGATGTCCTCCACAATCGATTTCCACGCTAGATAGGTACGACCTTGATCCTTCAAGCGGCTTACTACATCAAAGTCGGCTGCCAAAAAAATCAACCGGTTCCGCTTCTGGCGTGGTTGTTCACCACGGGTTTGCAAAATGTCCTGCGCCGCCAGATAAGCCTGATTACTCTCTGTGCGGCTATAAGCGGACTCTGTCGGCAACACCACCAAACGTGGCCCAATTCCGTATTCATCCGGCACATCGCTAGATTGAGTGAATACGTGGATGCCCGCAAAGTGGTGTTGACGTCCCATTAGACGGGTCGTGCGATCTTTAAGCAGTGGAATCAGTGCATCACGGTCGCTAATGTTCTGCTTGCGGCTTTCCATCTCCTTTCGGAGGTTAGGCTTCGTATCGAACCAAAAACGATCCTGCTCGGAGTAGAGGTAGTGCAACCGATCACGCAGGCGTTTGAGCACATCTTCAAAAATGCCAATTGACTGCCCCGGTTGAACAGCACCCAGCAAGATACGCTCTTGCTTGATACCTCTAGCGGCCTGGATGCTGTTGGAAGCAGCACTACCCAAAAAGATGGTGCGCGCAGCACGACGGGCTGCATGCACGCCACCAAAGAGGGCAACCTCATTATCAAGCGTTTGTGCTGCCGAACGAGGCCCATCTATCTCTCGCTCAATCACCGGCTGCCAACCTCCGGGCAGATAGTGAATGCTCTTATCTCGCACATGGCTGTCTTCTAAAGGCAGCGACCCAGGCATAATTAAAGCGTCATGATTGCCCGACTCCCACAATTTGTGGATCACGAACGCCATGTACTGCAGCACACCACGGGTGCGTTGGAATTTATCCAGTGTTGACCAATCTTCGTAAAGGCGGTCGAACACCTCGGGATGGATCGGATAAGAGCGGCAAAGTCGCTCAAAATACTCGTTGGACTGCGTCTCGTTAGGAAACTGCCCGGCGTACTGCCGGTAAAAGTCAGAAAACTGACGGCTGATGCCTTCTATTTCGGCACGCTCACCGGCATGTTCAAACAGGCGGCGGCGAACAATCTCGAATGCCTCTTCGGTAGCCACCGGCTTCCACACCGATTCTACACGACCAAAATACTTCTCAAGGGCCGTCAGCGTTTGCTGGCCCATTGTGCCGCCTACTTCGAGCTCAGACTCCGGCAACGAAGCCAGCAGGATGGCACTGGGAACCGCCTTCATCGCCTCAGTCAGCGCTTGGATGAAGCTGATATTGCTGTCGTAGGTACCTGCAGAATACGATTTTCCTAGCTCAAACTGACGAATATAAGCTAACAGCTCATCTACCAGCACTACACAGGGAGCGGCTCGCTGTAGCAAATCGACCAGCACCTGCTTACCCGGCGACGTGCCCTGCTCGTGGGATTCTTTTACCAACGCCAGGCCTTCATCACCCAGCAGCTGCCACGCCAGCTCACCCCATAGGGTCGTGACTTTTTGCCCCTGCTTTTTAACCGACTGCTGGCTCGGAGCCATGTTGATACCGTCGATAACGGCTACACGAGCATGGGGCAGCTCATGAATACGAGCCTCATCTAAAATAGGGGGAATGCCATGCAGCTTATCGGTAGAAGTCTTGCGAGATGCGAGGTGATAGACCGCCAGCATCGTGTGGGTTTTGCCACCACCGAAAGCTGTCTGCAGCTGAATAACTGGGTCGCCACCGTTGCCAGAGAGGCGCTGGGCTACCGAAATCAGAAGTAGGCGCATACCCTCGGTAATATAGGTACGTGAGAAGAATTTCTCTGCGTCTTGGTACTCCTCGGGCGCCGTACCGGTTGCTACCTGAGTGATATCCGCAGCAAACTCCGCTTGTTGGAACAAGCCTTTTTGAACATCTTTATGGGGACGGGCGATTTCACGCCAGGGCTTTAGGCTCATACTCAATGCTCCTCATCATCTAGCAAGTCCATCGCTTTGAACTTCTCAAGGATCAGCACCTGCCGTTGCTCGATGAACTCTTCAAATTTTTCCGGTTTCCATAAAGACTTTTTACGCGGTATGCAGTGCAAATCGAGAAAATCATCATCGACTGTTTTAAGCCATTGATCTAAGGATTTCGCGCCTTTATCGCCCACACTGTTTTGGTGTGCAGGCAAGAGCATGCAATTTGCTAGCTGATCAATTTCACGCTTGCTATAGCGTTGCACCATTCGTCCCGTATCGGGACTTACCTCTTTCTGTTGTTTCAGAATAGTGCGGGCAAAAATGTGATCGATTTGAGGTTCATGTTTGATGCTGGACGCCTTGTACTCAGCGCCATACCAGAGATTAAACAGCAGGTGGATATTGCCGCTGCCATACCCGCAACGGTACAGCAGCTTTTCTTCACTGATATCGAGTGTGCGCCCATTATCTCGGATGGTGTCGAAGATACTGTTAAGCTTAAAACCTTGGTCTTCTTTGATGGTGTTGATCATGCGATCAATCAAGCCATCCGGCTGACCTGAGAAGGCACCGCTCAGTAGCGCACGAATCAAGTACTTGGGCAAAAATACCGCTCGGCCCCAGCTTTCGGGGTAGTGATAATAGGTATACACCAGCGGAATCAATGCATTGTAAGACACCATCGCCTTGCCAGAACGTATATAAGTTTTCTTGACTACCTCATCCTTAACGAACCGCAGCGCCTTTTCAATATCCGTCCAACGCTCGCTGATGGACTTTCTGACATCCTCTCTGCGTAGTTTATCAACATCGTATTTGGCACCGTAGCCAAGCAGAGTTGTGCTCAGTTTGATCATGAAGTCACGCGTGAATTGGAAGCGGTCGTTGTCGTTAATATCTTCTAAGAAGTCTTCCAGCTCAATATCCGCATCTGACCATTCCGTTGTCAGCAAGGTGAACATCAGATCAGACTTGCTGAGTTTGGTACCGCCAGAGTTAGCACGAATAAACACCTCAACGACGTCTTCAAACGACATGCCGTTATCTTCGTAGGTGTTATCCAGTTCCTGATAGAGCAGGCTGCCTTCGTTGCTGAATTCGCGAGAAACCCTCTCAATGTTAATCGAAGCCTGATCCTTCTCAGCTGACGACAACTTAACGTCGTGTAACTTCATCAGCCTTGGAAGTATTTGAGATGGCAAATCATTGGTGAATACCAAATTAGCCACCGACACCCAAGGCCAGCCTGAGTCTTTGGAATTCATAAAACTGAAGCGATAACGCACGTCATCTGTAGGGCTGGCATCACCGCTGAGAATATCAAAGTGCAACTCACGGCCATCGATGCTGCCGCGCAGGCCCAGATAAAGGCTTTGTAGACGCTGCTGACCATCCAGCACCAGGCGCTTGGTGCATTTGTGATTGTTCTGATAGTGCGACTTTAGACTAACCTTCGCATCGTTGTAGCTCTGGATGAAGGCACGGTGCTTAATATCATCACGTGTTTTCCAGATCAACATTGATGACAGGGGGTACTGACGCATGATTGAGTCAAACAGCCGTTCAATCTGCTCTTCTTCCCATACGAATTCCCGTTGGATATTAGGCAGCCAAAGCCCGCCACCGTCAGCTTCCGGGTTATTAATATCCTGAACCATCGCCTTGATTGATTTACTCGGCATCGTGCTCTGTCCTTAACCTTGCTATTCGATAATTATTTCCGTTCAGGATCTTCGTCAGAACCCAAGCCCGCCTTGCTCACCCGCATGTCCCGATTCATGTGACGCCGCCACGATGGCATGCCAGGAGCCAATTAGCTCGTTGTAGGCGCGTGCTTCCTCGGCCCACTTCCTGCGCTCGCAGAGAGTGTAGAGGTGGTACGACAGCTGACGGATCGCCTCGCCCTTCTCCGGCATCTTGGCCAGCAGCTCACCGGCAGCGGATTCGCCATGGTTCTGCAGGCGGCGGATCATCTGATGGCAGGCTTCCCACACCGGCGTGCGCTTGTCGGTGGTCGGGTTCCATTCAGATTGGTACTCGCCCCACTTAAGCAGGCGCACCTTGCCGCTACCGGATTCGATAACACCGGCTTCCTTTAAGCCAGCCTCACTGGTGCCCTTGGCCCGTGCAAGCGTATCCGCTTCACCGAAAGGTCCAGCGCTCCAGGCGTACTGGTCGAACCAGCTGGCACAGAACTGAGTATCGGCATCGAAGTTGCCGGAATCGGGGCTTAAGAACTCGGTAATTGCACGGTTGATCAGCACCAGGGCATCGTGGACACTCATTTTTGAGCCATCCTGGTTCAGCACTGCTTCGTACTTGGAATAGATTGCCATACCTGGGCCGATCGCCGCCTGGGCTAGATCCACCGGTGCAATTGGCGCCTGGCCGGTAACGCCGCCGATCATTGTTTCCAAGGCTTCGGGCATTTCCTCGCGAAGCTGACGTTGAAAGTCGCGGCGAGAAATGGTCTCAGCGGTAATTAAGCGTTTGCGGCAGACAAGCACGATTGAGGACGCAAGGGCGTTGGTGCCTGAACCGATCATCCGGTTAGCCATTTCAGTGCGCATGGGCCAGGTGCCGTCAATTGAAAAGCCGGCTTGTATAACTGCCTCAAGAAAGGTGACCCAGCCGGTACTGGTGGTGCTGCCGTCTTTGGTTTCAGACTGCTTAAAAGCATAGTAAATAGAAACTGGAAAAGCTGGATGAGCCTGCTCTGCCAGGTTATGAATAGCTCGTGTCATGCCATCCATAAAGAAGGCATCGGCTTTTTCTTTGTTCCCATGCCGGTAAGGCGTGGCAACCAGCTCCTCTGCCTTGGGGACAGCCATCGTTCCAAACAGCGAAGGATAAATACTTCGCAAGGAGCGGCGCATCCATACATAGAAAAAATCTGATAAGTCGGCATAGCCAATGTTGTCGTAATAAGGAGGATCAGTCGAAATAACCTTATTGACACTCAAGTTTTGCGAAGCTGCATCTAGTTGTTGCGCACTACTTCCGATAAAAGCAGGCAGCTTATAAACTACTTTTAGAAGACTGCTTAGGCTTACTAAAAAGCCACCTGCAGCTTTTCCAAAAGGGTTATTTTCACCGAAATCCCAAAGCATAGGTATAGCTTGTTTCGTAAACAAGTGACGCACTTGGGTCTTGGAAGACTCCCAACTACAAAGTGAGTTAAGTATGTCTGCTAGTCTACTGACACCAAAACCTAAATATACTCCTACTGCATCCCCATAAGCAGTCGGCCCTGAACCTCCTTTTGCAAGCCCCTGATTGTCATCCGCAATTCCGGCTGCTCTGGCATCGGCAATAGCTTTTATTCGGGCTTCCTGTGCCAAGTCAGAAAAGGTGTTTAATGCTACTAATTGGCGAGAAGTAAACAGGTCTCCAAAAGTGTTAAGCCCATAGTTAGGTGTTTTGAAATCTCGTGGGTTCACTGGCAAAGCATGTTCTGGCTTCCACTCAGGTTGAGCTATTCGAGCCATCTGCACCATTTCTTCAGTCGGTGAGAGGTAAACTCTACCTCGGGCTCCCTCTGCAACAACTGCCATCAGTCGTTCGCCCATACGACCAGCTTTACCCTCTGCCCTGACGTACTTAAATGGCATAGCGGTTTGCGACATGATGCAAGTAGCACCGGTGCGCTTTACCGTCCCTTCAATTGCTTCGTCGGGTTGCTGCCCCATTCTGACTTCAAAGCGATAGTTGTCACCCTCAATAACAGGCTCGACCCAAACTTCTTTGCCCTTTTTGGAGGAAAGAACAAACGAACGCACCAAGGGAACATCGACATCATTGAACGCCGGGTTAGGGCTTTTCACCGTTCTGGCCCACAGCCAGGCAATCACCGTCAGCTTTTCACCTTCATACTGCTTCAAATCAAGTCGTTCAGCGACCATTTCCGAAGTGATCTCTACTTTAGGATAAAGGTGCCCAATCCGCTTGAAAGCTTCTTCGCGCATCCAGTGGCCATAGCGGCGCACGTCTTCTGCCAAGCCCTTGGCGCCGGACCAGTCCTCATGCATTTTTTGCTGCTTTTCGCCCTCGGGAATCGGCCCCACTGGCGGCTGACCAGCAAACTTAGGCGGTATCTCGATCATCGCTTTGTTGATCATCACCGCTACGGGATTGAGGTCCGAGGCGTAGCTCTCAAGCCCCAGCCGCTGGGCTTCTAGTGGTATCGCGCCACCACCGGCAAATGGATCGTGAAAGGCTGGCAGCTTCTCAGGGTTGAATAACTCGGTTGCCTCGGGGTGGTTGCGATTGAGATGACAAGTCTCCCGCCAGCTCTCCCAAATCGCCTCACGGGCACGATTCAACACCTCTTCGTTATTGGTGTTCTCCCACTTCACCAAGTCGCGGATGATATCGAACAGCTTCTCGCGTTTAAGCTCGGCTTCTTGCTTATTCACCCCGTAGCCTAATTCGCGCTGATAGCCGGGGTCGTTAACCAACTGGGCAAACAGCACCGCCCGAGCCGCCGCCAAGGGGCGACGTGCCCACCACAGGTGCAATGTGCTGGGGTGGCCATGGCGGATCGATTTCTCACGGGCGGCCGCAACGTTGATATCGTCCAGCGGCAACGCCACTTCGATCAGCTTTTTGGGGGATTTAATCGGGTGCATCGGTATTCCTTATCCGCTCACCCGGCACAACGTGTGCCGAATGGCAGTGACAAACGGGAGGTGTTCAATAGCAGCAAGTTCTTCATCGAGCAGCGCTTGCCACTCTTCATCAGAGAATTCGTTAACTAACGACCAAAGTTCTTCGGCAGTGTCTAAATAGCCAGCCGTCGCGGCTTTACGCATTCGGCGCAACGCACCGTGCTCAGCATCCAGGTTGAAGATGCGCAGGGTTTCTTCTGCCCTGCGCTGTTGCTCAGCATTGAGCCATTGCCGTGGATAAATCGTTCCGTCTGGAACAAATACAAAAAAATCATCGGGGTCATCAGTATCAGGTTTTAGTAGGTCAGCCGCATGGTAGTGTCCAGCGTCATGATCCTTGTGCTTACCGCAGGTATCTTGGCGGTTACACGAGCCAAAGAGGTTATCCCACTGAAACGTCACACGAGGGTCTCGACCTTTCTGAACAAAATGTTCTACATGACGCCGACCCTGCTGAAGCTCTGCCTCACAGTAGGCGCAGCGGTTTCCCTGCATGGCTTCAAGTGCCTGCCAGAGTTCAACTCGGTCGTCATGGCTTAAGTCGCGCCAGTTATCTCGGCCATGCTGGTAGTTTTTTAGGCAATCAGGCGCTTGGCCACGGGCGAGAAAATGCATTCCTAGCGCCCCTCTTCATTACGCCGAGTATGCTTACGCCGTTTAAGCGCCTGCAGCCTGATTAACCGATCACACTCCAGCATGTGTGGATGATGCTTTCCATAGTGCACTTCCAACAGCGAGCGTAACTGGTTTGCCTCATCGCTTGATTCCAAGTCTTGCTGAATCAGCGCCATGTAGTGGCTGAGCTGGCGGACAATCTCGATATTCGGTAATGGGTCGGTACCCATGATCTCTGCCAGCAAATCTGAGCTTGCGACCCCTTGAGTCTGACGAGTCACCGGATGAACCACGATGCGTTGCTGGTCACGTTCCTCATCCAACTCCGACACCAGGATTCGAATGCATTCAGCCGGAATGGTACTAAGCACCTGAGGGCTGTGCGTAGTGACGATGAATTGCACTTGTGGAAAAGCCTCTTGCAGCTGCTGCAGCACCACCTGCTGCCAGCGTGGGTGCAGGTGCATATCCACTTCATCAATCATTACCACGCCTATCGTTTCCCGTGCGGCATTGACGCCCATGTGTGGGTTAAGTTTGATGCAGCGGTAAGCAATGTCCCCCACCATGGCCAATACGCTGCGAATGCCGTCGCTGAGCTGTTCGACATCGAGAGTGCCTTGATCCTCATGGTGCAGAATCAGCGATTTCTCGCGGCTGATGCTGTATTCCAGCGTATGCCAGCCGGTGATGGGCTTTAAAAAGGTATCGATCGCCTGCTGAACCACACGGATGCGGCCCTGTGCTGCGCTCAGCTCCTCGTCGTTGGCACGACCTTCCATCTTGTTGATCTGCTGCTCTCGCAGGCTCTCATAGGCCCAGATAAACCACTCTTTGAAGTGCTTGTAAGAAGAAGCTGGGTCAAGGCAGTTCACATAGCCAAAGGTTCGAATATAAAAATCAGGATCCTGCGTATCATCTTTCCCTTTTGGCTTTTCAATCAGACGCTTTTGCGCCCAGAGCCTTCCTGTACCGTAGTAACCAAAAACTGGCAGGTCCAGCGTAGGTTTGTCGGGGCTCCTAATCTGGGCTTGAACGGCAGAGCTCCAGTTTTTCATCTTACTGGTATCGCCATCGTCTTTGGTCTTGGTCGCCTTTGCTTCACTATCACGATAGCGTACCCAGGTATCAGAGCTTCCCATACCGAAATCACCAGTGAGCGCCACTTCGGTAGGTAGCTGCCTAGCCATATCTCCATTTGGTAAACGAACCAAGCGAACATCACTAATAGCGATAGCATTGCCCGGCGGATTAAAAGCTGACCGAGCAAGATCAAAACTACTAACAAATGGCCATAGACCAATACGAATGGCATCCAGCAGTGCCGATTTACCCTGGCCGTTCTCTGCAACAAGAACCGTCAATTGTTCGTTGAGTTCCAACTCAAGGTCGGTGAAGCAGCGAAAATTCTTGATACGTAGTTGGGAGAGCTTCATTCGAGGACACCCACTGGCGCTGCTTTAGAAAGCAGCTCCTCCAGGTCATAGTTGATACTGGCCACGCCAAAGTCAGGTTCACTCGTGAAGGGCTTCTGCACGTAATAAGGCCCATCTACGCTATCGCCCTCAACAATGGCGATAGCCAGCCAGAATTTGTCGGCTTGGTTAAGGCCATAGATAATCTCGTTACGTGAAACAGTAATGGTGCTCTGCCCTTTTGCACGCCCCTTCACCTCAATATGGCGGTCAGGCAGAATCGAGCCATCCGGGTTGGCTGGCGGGCGAGCCGTTACATCCCAACCACATTTCTGGTCAGATACGTCAAACACTTGATTACCCATGGCACGCTCGGCGTCCATTACCGCCTGCATGGCAAGCTGTTCGATGCGGGCACGGGCCTGAGCATCGACGCTGAACTGGGTCTCACCTTGGCGCTGGGCCAGCAGCCCCTGCGGAATCACCAAGGCACCGCCAATCACCACTGGCGTGCTGGAGACCACCTGCTTCATGGCATCGAGCTCGCTGCGGCGCTGGTTGAGCCGCTCGGTCAATTCATCCACCCGCCTGCGCGCCATCTCTGGCTGCATGCGTGGCTGCTTTCCGGCCTTCATGTCGTCGGTGAGTTTGATATAGCGATCCGACCAATAATTAATCTCTTTAACCAGCCGCTCGTTGACGGCATTGAGCACCTTGTCGGCGTGGCGTTCGCGGCGCCCCTTCACCTCGCGGAAGTGCTCTGGCACAAGCGCCTCCACAGCGTGATTGAGCGCTAGGGCCTCTAGGTCGCCAGTGATCCAAGGCGCTTTGAGCACATCCTGCACCAGGTTGAGTTCATGATCATCAACGGGCTGCATGTCCAAATGCGGCGCCCAGCCCGCATGGATCGCTCTGCCCTGCTCGTCGATTTCCACGAACTGTAGGCGGCGTGAAACCACCCGGGGTGAGCCGTTGATCTGTTTCTCAACTTCACGCACCGAGTGATCGACCATGAACAGCACTTTAGGCTCAGTGCCGTCGTCGTTGGGGTCGACAAGCACGGCGCCCTGCTTTAGCTTGGCCCTGTGGGCCTGCAGCACCAAATCGGTCGTGGCATGCATTAGCGGGTGCATGGGGTGAATCAAGTCCGCCATTGGCTTGCCAGGCAGGCGTACATGCTCTTTCTCAAAGCAGATACGCTCATATTTTCTCAGCACTGGCGTTCTACTTTCCCCAACGATGCGATCCCGCTCACGTATGGCGGCGGGAACGTGGCGTACTTCATAGCGCCCTTGCTCTCTTGGGCGCATTTCGCCTCGCAGCCCTTGAAATGCTTCAGTGAAAAAAGCGCGGATAAAGTAGGGCTGTAGCTTGCGTGCTTCGGCCTTTTCCATCTCCTCCTTCACCGCGTAGAGCTCTTCCAGGCCCATATGCTGTTCGACGAGGGCATTCCGGCGAATGATCTCGCGCAAGTGGTCGGTATCCAACGCACCTTCAATCACCTGCTCTAACCGCGACTTCACTTCGTCGGACTCGCCATAGCGAATGGCTTCTACTAACAGGTCTTTCAGCGAAGTATTCTCAAACGCCTCACCAAGAATATCGAAGACCTTGCCACCAAGCGCGCTCTTCTCCACCTCGAGCTTGTCGAAAAGCTTCTGAAATACGGCACCTTCACGCGTCTCATTAGCCACCAGGTTCCATAGGTGGCAGACCTCAGTCTGGCCGATGCGGTGAATTCGCCCGAAGCGCTGTTCCAACCGGTTTGGGTTCCAAGGCAAATCATAATTCGCCATCAAGTTGGCATTCTGTAGGTTAACGCCCTCACCGGCGGCATCAGTGGCCACTAATACCAGCACATCCGGGTCGTTGCGGAACTGCTCTTGGGCTTTACGGCGCTCATCACGGTTAGTGCCGCCATGGATGGTGATCACCGCCTCAGGGCAGCCCAACAGGCTGCGGATGCGATCAACCAGATAGTTGAGCGTATCCTTGTGCTCGGTGAAGATGATCAGCTTTCGGCGGCTGCCGCCGGACGTGTACATCTCAGGGCTGTCTTGTAGCAGGTGCGAAAGCTCTTCCCACTTGCGGTCGTTACCAGATGCGACCAGCTGCGAGGCCTGCTCCTCTAAGTCCTGAAGAATCAGTATCTCAGCCTCCAATTCAGGCACAGTCTCCGCGGCGGTGGCCTGATCCACTACCTGTTCGGCGTAGAGCTCGTACTCCTCGGCGCTCAGTTCTTCATCTAGCTCGTCTAAATTATCTGGCAGTTCAATCTGCTTCTGTACCGCATAAGTGCCCAGGGTGGAGGCGACCTTCCCTTCATGAATAGCCTGACCACGAGCCATAAGCTTCATCTCATTTAGGCGGTCTTCCAACTTGCGACGGCGCCGCTTGAGAGACTGGTAAATCGCTTCTGGGCTGGACGCCAACCGCCGCTGCAGCTGAGTTAGCGCGAAACCTACAGTGCCCTTTCGTTTACCAGAGAGCGCATCGGCTCGGTTCATTTCGTTGCGAACGTAGTCGGTCACTTGCTCGTAGAGCGAAGCCTCTGAGTCGGAGAGGTCGTAATTAGCGGTGTAGGCGCGGCGCTCAGGGAAAAGTGGGGTGCCATCGAACTTGAGCAGCTCTTCCTTAACCCTACGCTGCATCATGTCGGAAACATCGACCTTGTGGGCACCTTCGCGGAACTTGCCGTAGAAGCGGTCGCTATCAATCAGCGATAGCCAAATCTGGAAGTCTTCTTCCTTGCCATTATGCGGGGTGGCCGTCATCAACAAAAAGTGGCGGGTAATCGAGCCTAGCAGCTCACCGAGTTGGAAGCGCTTGGTCTTGTTGATCTTATTGCCGAAGTAGTTGGCCGATAGCTTGTGGGCCTCATCGACAATTATCAGATCCCACTCCGTATTGGCGAGCTTCTGTTGATAAAGCTCGTTGCGCGAGAGCTGGTCCAAGCGGCAGATCAGTTGGTTTTGCTCATCGAAATAGTTACCAGAAGCGCACTGCTCCTGTTTCTCGCGGCTAAAGATTTCGAACTGCACGCCAAATTTCTCTAGCAGCTCATCCTGCCATTGGTCGGTCAGCCCGCCGGGCGACACGATGAGGATGCGCTTAGCATCGGCACGCATCAGCAGCTCGCGAATCAACAGGCCCGCCATGATGGTTTTACCAGCACCGGGATCATCAGCCAGTACAAAACGTAGCGGCTGACGAGGTAGCATAGCCTCGTAGACAGCAGATATTTGGTGGGGTAAAGGCTCCACGTTGGAGGTATGCACCGCCATCATGGGATCAAACAGCGCAGCCTGGCTGATGCGGTAGGCCTCTAGGCCCAGCTTGAAGTCAGCGCCTGGGGCGTCAAAGGCCCAAGGACGCCCAGCCTGGGCCAGCGAGAGGTTGGGCTCGTTGTCACGAAACAGCATCTGCTCATGAACCGCGCCCTGGCTATCCTTGTAGTAAATGGTCAGCGCATCGGCGCCCACTGGCACCACGGCTACAACTCGTACCACCTCATCAGGCTTGATGCCACGAACCTGAGCATCCTGTTTGATCTCTTCCAGCTTCAGCATGCAGCTCCCTCCGCAAGTCGGCTTTTGCCGTTTCTTCATTTATCGTCGATCTAGGCCAGCTGGAGTATTGCCCCTACTGGGCTAATACTAACTGATACGCTGCATTTCTTCAGCGCTCCCACAGAAACTCAGCCGCTGCTCACTTAATTGCCTACAAAAATCAAAAAAAATACTGTGACAAACAAGCCGCCAAATGAGGCGGCTTTATGGGGCACATCAAGGTTGCAGCGACACAATCAGATCAATCTGCTTAGCGGTTTGGCTCATCATACAAAGCTTATAATTTAATTCACCACCTGGGGCGTAATCTGTCACGCCTTCAAGCTGGCACCAGCTCTCTCGAAAATTGAGCCACGCTCGCTGACCAGCAAGCAGTGCTGACTGCTGATCTTGCGAAAAGCTTCCACGTAGCTGTTGGTACTCGCGATTAAGCACCACATCCTGCCTTTCAAGCTCGCCTTCTACGCAGTTATCTAGCTGAGAGTTTCTAAAAGCACTATCATCAATATTGCCTAAGCACGCATAGTACTGGTCTGAATACGCTGTTTCTGCGGCAACAGGCAACGACACTAATGCAGTAACACATGCCCCAACAATCAACGCCGCCTTGATAGCTGTCTGACTCTTCATTTACTGCTCCGCTTCATGATCAATATAAAGTGAATGGGTAGCACCATAGTCTCATCATTCTTAGATATATCCCATCTCAGCAAGTGATTTGCACCCATCGCTTCCCACTACCACATGATCAATCACCCGTATATCCATCAAGCCAAGCGCTTCTTTGAGGCGTTCAGTAATACGCCGATCCGCATCGCTAGGCTCAGGATCACCGCTGGGGTGGTTATGTACCAGAATGACAGCGGCGGCGTTGTAAGCGAGTGCCGCTTTTAGTACCTCTCGTGGGTACACGCTGGCAGAATCAATTGTGCCGCGAAACAGCTCTTCAAAGCGGATGACACGGTGTTGGCTATCGAGGAATAGAACGCTGAAGACCTCGTACTCATAGTCCTGAAGCAGGAGCTGCAGGTGCTCAAACGCTTGCGAGGGCTTGGATATCTTGCGGCCTTTGGCGAGCTTGCGGCGTGCGAAACGCTTGGCCATCGTAATGATGTCAGTTTCCGTGACCGGCGAAGTGACTAAGTAGGTGCCTGCCACTTCACCGGCTTTGAGTTTGCTATGGGGCATGATGACCTCCAAAAAAATAAAGATGCCGGGGTGGTGGCCCCGGCATCTATGTCGTTAATTGTGGATGTGTATTGTGGTTCAGTGGGCAAGTCACGCGGCCATCACTTGGCTGATGCGTCGCTCCATCTCTTCATGAAAGGCATCAACCCGCTCGGCAATCGTGCGGATCAGAGCCTCGTCTCGGTAAGCGCGTTTCACAAACAGCGGCATTCCGGGCCAATAGCTCACAAAGTCGATCCATTCCCGTTCACTGACCCATAGCCCACCTTGGCATTGGGGCACGTGTTCGTCGGGTATTTCCCCGCTGAGCAGCACCTCAATTTGGAACTTAGGCAGCTTGGTTTTGATCTCCAGCAGGCCGTTTCTGCCGATCAAGCTATCCGGTCCACGTCGTAGTTGAGGATCAGGCCCACTTCTTGGGGTTTCGGTGCGCCGGTCATATCGCGATACAGCGAGCGGGCGACGCTCTCTAGCTCCTGCCCTCGCTTGGTGTGGGCATTGCCTTGAAACGGCTCGGCCAGCTCTCCGGTCATACGCTCACCGATCAACTGGTGCATATAGGTTATGGCTCCGGTACCCAACCCGCCGGGACCTTTGCCATTTACCAGCAATGCCTTGAGTTCTGACATGGTGACGCGCCCAAGACGCGCCGCCAGCCACTCCGGCGAGCCTTGTGGCATGGTGAGTATCTTCATAACGCCTCCTTTAGGCGATGAGTGGTCGGGCTGAGCCGCTATTTCACGGCTCGTTTGGTGAGGGATGCGCGGAGTTTGTCGAAATCTGCCTGAGGCACCTGAACCGCAGCGCCGTATTTGCCGCTGAACCACTCTTGCGTTGTGGCTGGGCATTGGCTGATCAAACGCTGAATCTGCCCCGCCTGAAAGGCCGTAACCCTCTTTACAGCTGCTCGTGTGCTGGTCTGGCCATTATCGTCTTGCCCGCGTGTGGTGATATTGAGCAAGGCGCAGAGTACGTAGCGCTTGCCGTAGCTGGTAGACGATCCAAAGGCCTGAACGGCATTCTTGTTACCGCTCATATCCGCAGGCAATAGCATGCTGGTCTCTTCCCGATGGCCGTCCTTGTGCATCAGCACGCCCGTTACTTGGATACCGCGTTCCTGGGTCTGAATACGGAAGCTCACTGCGAAGCCGTGTTTTTGCAGGATGGGCCGCACAGTATCGACGATATCCTCCAGCGTGGCGTAGCAACCGTTGTTGGTTTGGCCGCGCTCTTCAATGCTGGGCAACTCGGTCTGCATCGCTGCCATAGCAGCGCTGTAGGCCATCATGGCCTGGCGGTCCATCACGCGCTCCTGCATTTGCAGCAGGCGCTCCATCTTGTCGATATCAACGTCTGGGTTAAGAGCAGCACGTTCGATTACCTGGATGATCGCGGTGCTATCAGCTGTAGGATGCGCTTCTAGCGCCGCTGAGCTTGGGGAATGTTGAGCGTTGGCGTCTGCTGGAATGGAAGGTACTGGGCCTTTTTGGGGAGACGCATTTACTACATGAGTACGCTGTGCCATGGGGCACCTCCTTTTATGTGAATAGAGAAATGCGGGCTAGTCAGCCCTGTTCATGGGGTGTGTCATTTAACGAGCGCCGGAACGTCGGGTAAGTGACGCGCAATGTCAGCGGGATCGATACGCTCCAGGCGTATCTCCGCGCGATAAAACTCGCCCTGGGCGCACACCAGCGACGTTGCGTTGTGGGCGTCGTGCTCTAGCAGTTGTTTGGTTAGTCGAGTGAGCGCCATCTCAATGGCGTCGGAAATAAAGCTCATGCAGTTACCTCTCGGCATAAGCCTCACAGCAAAACGCCCAGCCTTTTCAGGGGCTGGGCGTCTATGCCGTGAGGGTTAGGATGATCATTAGGTGAATCGCTTGTGGGGGTGGGTGTATTGATGGTTAAGACACCAGCTGAAGGGCGGCATCTAAGGCCTCTTGTTTGAGCTGTGCCCCCTGACCAAACCAGGCTGAGTCCATACGGGTATCGTTACTGCGTGCCCGCTTGTCGTGATCGACGTACTCAGTCACGGCATTAAGCAGGCCCCAGGCCGTGTCTTTGGCGGTCACCAAGTGAGCTCCACGCCCTTCGCCGTGGTAGAGCTTCTGCACCTTGTTCAGCGCCCGGTAGTTGGGCAGTTTGGAGGGATCGTCCAGCGGCTTCTCGGCCCCACAAATCACCGACTGAAGATACTGCTGTGCTTCCTGCCGAGTAATTTTACGCTCCGCTAGGGTTTTCATCCGGTACATGAAGTCATTCCATTGCGACACCGAAATGCCTAACTGACGCTTCACGGCACGCGGATCAAACTCTGAACGATGGGGCACTTTCACCGCTTGCGACGTGCCATCGACGGCAATTTGCAGCGTGTTGTTGCACACCACCCGCACCGTGGTGGGCGTTGCCATGGTGGCAAGGGTGCCATCGCAGGAAGTGGCCAACAGCAAGTAGTCGTTGACCTCATCCTGACCTTTGAGTGACGTGCTTAAGCCGCTACGCGCCAGGGCCCAGAACTTACGTCCGCCTTTGAGCACGCCAGCGGTTTCTAGCTCATAACCGGCGTACTCGGTCAGGTCACGGTAAAACTCCAAAATCTCCTCGGGCTGCACCACCTTATAGCGCTGAGACACCACCGACAGCGGTGCTTTGGTATCTGAGCGGTAGAGCACCTTTTGCTCAGGGAACGAGTGAATGCTGCCCAGGTGACTAGCCCCTTCGGCAATAAAGCGCACCGGCGCTTCTTCGATATGCCAATTCATACCGGCCTGTTGCTGCCAGACCTCCAGCGGTTGATGACGAGACAGCTGTTGCCCCAGGCCATGCCAAGGGGTATCGCCTACGTAAGCCATGTGTTCAACGAGATGTGCCATGAGTCATTCTCCAGACATAAAAAAAGCGCCGACCAAAGGCCAGCGCGAGAAAGTGAATAGGCGGATCATTCGCCCCACACAGGGCGAACAACGATAGGTTAAGCGTTAGGTGCTAAAGGCGGATAGGCGTCGCGGTAGGTGCAGCCGCACGACAAGCATAACCATGGTGTTCCGCTACCTACTGGCAGCCACTGTTCAAACAATGAGGTGGCCATGCGCGAGCCGGTTTGGCCACCGACCACGGCCCCCATCATGGCGGCAGGCAGTTTTGCCAGTGGAAAGCGAGTCACCGCCAATGGCAATGGGCCGGTGACGGCGGTTGCGCGCCATGCGCCAATAGCACCGCCAATCAATGTGCTGCCTACCACGCTCACGCGTTGGGCAGTCTCCAGGTTCAGCAGGCGTGTTGATGCACAACGCTTACAGGGTAGGGACATATTGAAGCTCCTATGCAGCGGAAAAGGTTCCCGTGGGGTGGATGCATAGGAGTGATATAGGTCTGAATATTTTTTACTGGCGTGACTGATACTGTGAGCCTGAAAGCTTTCTTATTATCTCATTGATTAAATGGAATTATTTTTTTCATCTTCAGGGATAGTCCCTCAACACATCTATCACTGAACATCATGCCTCGAATGGTGCCGACACCACCATAAGAATAGGAATAATGACGGTAATAGTAATATGCAATAGCAAATTCATAACTAATAGTAATAAAGGTACTGAGGAGGTTGAGAAACAGATTTACCAGGGAGGAGGACTTTCGGAGGCTCCGACCATCCCATAAAAGAGGCCAGAGAAATGCTGTTCCTCACAGTATCAACAGGAAGGATCACACCGACAGCAACTTGATGGCGAATAACGCCATGACAATAAGGCCACCTCAGAAGATCGCCTTTCCAAAAGGCGATACACAGACAACCCTTCTACTGACCACCCCTTACAGCGCTGCGCTTCCTTATTCGCCCAAGGCCACCCCATGTAAGGGCATTGACGTTCACCCAATGACCATCAATCAAAGCCACCGCTTAACTGCGGAGAGTGCCGTGTACGCGTGTGTCATTAACTACATCTAAGAGACTCTCATGTTCACGAATAAACCAAAACGCCACCCTTACAACCCAAAGCTACGCCTCTATTACGATAGCTGGTACCAGGGGCTACCAGTTCAGCAGCGTCTACAGGGCCCTCAGATTGAGAACTATCTGGAGACCACTCTGCGGGTACTACAGCACACTACCTACGAGCAGAACCGAACCTTGGCGTTTCGCCTCGACCTGCGCTTCCCCCAAGCAATGCCAGTTGGGCCGATCCACGCTGACAACGCGTGCCTTAACCGGTTTTTTTATGCCTTGCGGAAGGAGCTTGAAGCGGCAGGCACCAAGTATCACACCGAAATCCGCTACCTGTGGGCCCGAGAGCAGGACACTAGCGACAAGCCTCACTACCATATGCAGTTATTGCTTAACTATGATGCCTTTTGTTCACTGGGGTGCTTCTCCCCCTCCTTCAGTGGTAAATACGAGCAGGGCAATCTCTACCACCGCTGCGTTAGGGCTTGGAGCTGGGCCATCAACTGGCCGATTTACGACATGGCTGGACTACTCCATGTCGCCACGGACAAGCTGACAAAGCAGCCCTATGTGTATCGAATGCACCGAAATGACGCGGAAACTTTTGCACAGGTTTTCTACGCAGCCTCCTATCTGAGCAAAGCCTACTCCAAGCCCATCGCCCAAAGAATCCGCTGTCACCAAGGCAGTAGCCGTTAAGTCTTTAATTGGACCCCATATTTGGATTATCTCTAAGTTGTTCCAAGCTCAGAACGTAATTCCATCACCCCCGTATCGACTGATTAAAGCAACGTCTTTACTCATTGGCATGTAGCGCGGCAAGCTAGAAACCTCCCATAAACCATCCATTATCAACTTAGTATATAAAGAAATAGAATATAAATTTTAACCACCCACACCCTGTAGGTGCTCATCGGTATGGGGCATAGCTCCTACTGCCAGTGTAAAAGCCGGTCATTTTGGCTATCCGTAGCCAAAATGACCGGCTAGATTGACTGTTTACCTTTAAATATTCAAAAACCTCGTCATTATTTTAATTCTTTTGTCAACCCCTCTGCTTATCCAGCCGTCTCGCTTGTAAGCAGCGCTAGTTTCACCACTTTCAACAAGCCTCACTCTCTTCACTGACACCGAAACAGGCTCGATGGAGCCCAACCACACGAATTAGGAGAGTGACAATGAGCTATCTCTTTTACCCGATACTGCCTGCCCCGGGCAGTTTCAATCCCCAACGCGTCGCATCAACTCTATTGTGGCGATCCAGCAATGAGCTCAGTCAGAATTGCCAGGCGTCGCAAGACCTCACCACTCTGACCCTGTTAGCAGGGGTCAGTATAGTGGCTCAGGGTCGCTACGATTTGAGGATGCCCTTTGGTGCGATCAAACCAATCTCTATCAACGTGCTAGGAGTTGCTGGCTCCGGCGAAGGTAAATCTCCGCTCTTCGACAAAGTGCTACACCCCATTCAAGAAGAACAGCGCAGGCAGCGCAAGGAGTGGCGCAAACAGCTGGATACCTATCAAGGGGAGCTAGAGGAGTGGCGAACCGAGGAGAAGGTGCTGACTCAATCAATCTATCGCAAACGGACCAAAGGCGGTACAGCGGAGCGTGAACGACAATTGCTGCAAGAGCTGCATCAACGCCGGCCCCAATTACCACGCGAGTTCCGGTTACTGTATGACGACACCTCACCAGAAGCACTCTTTTCAGGACTGGACAAAAGGGTGCCAAGCGCCGCGTTGGCGACAGACGAAGCGGAGCTATTCTTCAAGGGCCCTATGAATCGGGCACGCAGCCATATCAACTCCTTATGGAGCGGTGGTAGCACAATCATCACCAGGGCTACTAAAGAGTAAGCGTTCATCCTACGACGTAGTTGACCTACTTCACGTCACGCAGAGGCCTAAGTAACTCCGGCGAGACCTTGTACTGTTTCCTGCCTTCCTCGCCCAGCACGATCACACTCTTGCGGTTGATCTTGGTGACGATCCCCAACACCGGTCCTTCTCGGCCTTCGAAGGTCACTTTCAGACCAACCCGCAACCGACTCAAGGCTTGCAGGGTTTCCTGTTCTTGCAGTTCATCAATGCGCTGGCAGATGTACTGGTTCAGTTCCAGCAACTCGTCGATGCTCATGTCCTCAATGCGCATGGACGACCTCCACCGGTGTGAGTTGCGTGGCTTGTCGGTCCGGATGACGGGGATCGATCAGAGCCCGTAGCGGATTCTCGGCGAACCGGATTTTCCAGCGCCGCGGAGTCAGGTTCGCCACTTCACTGGCGGGATGCTGACTGACGCGTTGCAGCACGTCCACCAGGTAAGTGTAGGGGTTAATATCGTGCAGCTTGCAGGTGCTGATCAGGCTCTGGATGATGCCCAGGTGTTCCGCGCCCAGTTCGGTCCAGCAGAACATCCAGTTTTTCTTGCCCATTGGAATGGGGCGTAGCGCCCGTTCCAGGTGGTTGGTGTCTGGCTGCACGTCCGGGTTTTCCAGGAACACGGTCAGGCTCGCTTCGCGACCGAGCACGTAGTTCAGGGCCTTGGTCAGCGGGTCGCTGGGCACGAGGCCGCCTTGTGCCAACTGATCCCGGCACCACTGGAAGAAGCCGCTGACGACCGGCTTCGCATGGTCCAGCCGGTATTGGCGCTTCTTCTCGCCGGTGAGCTCCTTTTCCTTAATGGTATCTTCAATCTGGTACAGCTTCGCGATCTGTTGCAGGGCTTCGGTGGCCTTCTCAGGATGATCCTTTTGGGCCTCAACGAAGCAACGGCGACTATGCACCCAGCATTGAGCATGAGTAATACCTTTCTGGGCCGCGGCATAGCGGGCATATGCGGCATAACCATCGCTGATCAGAGTGCCACTGAATTGGTCGTTCAGAACCTGCTCGATGTGCAGTCGGCCCCGACTGTTCGAGTAGGTAAACACCACTTCGTCGTCATCACCGTATAGGGGCCAGAACCAGCCTGTTTTCATCTTGCCTTTCTGCGGGCCTGCCCGGCCCTGGTGGCCCGCTTTGATGGGTGTTTCGTCCATGGCCAGCACCCGGCTGCGCAGCACGTTGTCGGTCTGGGCGTCCACAATGGGCCGAAGCAGGTCGATGGCCCGCTTCACCAGGTTCGTCAGGGTGCTGCGGCTGAGGGTAATACCCGCTTGTTGAATGCGCTGGTGCTGGCGATACAGCGGCAGGTGGAACTGGAACTTGTCCACCAGCAACCCGGCCAGCAGGCTGACATCGGCCAGGCTGTTGTCCAGCACGTTGAACGGGGCTGGCGTCGTCACAGGTTTTGAGTCAGTGCCCTTACGACGGAACACCGGGCGTTCGCATTTGAGCACCACATAGCTGGAGGCGCGCTGGGCCAGGCGATAAGTCGTTTTAGTGCCAATGATGTCGTACTGGTCGGCGTCCGGACCGGTCAGCTCCGGTGGCAGGTGTTCAATGACTTCCACCGGCACCCCGGCAGTAAAGCGCAGGCCAGTGTCGTTCAGACAATCGTCGTCCCGCTGCTTCTTGCCGGTGCCGCGCTGGTAAGCCTTAATAGTGCGTTTTTCTTCATCGGCAGGCTGTTCCGGTCGCGGTGCCTCCTCTGGCTGGAACAAGCTGTCCTGCCCGGGCAGATCGACCACCTGCTTCTCGGATTTGGGGCCGAACAGCTGCTTCTTGAACCAGTCTAACTGGTGTTTCAACTGCCGAATGGATTCCGCCTGGGCCTCCAACTGCTCCCGCAACAGTGCATTCTCCTCGGCCAGAGCCGAGGAGGAAAGTGTACCGGGAGAAGAAGCTGAAGCCGTTGAATTCATGGCCGATATTATACCGGAACTCTGTCTTCTATACCCCTCGAAAACGCTTGAACTGGCGGTATTTCTGCACCTCAATGCCGTCAATCAGCAGCTGCAAATCCGTCAGGGTCAGGGTTCGCTGACCGGAGGCGGATAACGGCACCCGGAACTGGCCCTGCTCCAGGCGCTTGGCCCACAGACAGTAACCGGTGGCGGTAAAGTAGAGCATCTTCATCTGGGTCTTACGGCGATTGACGAAGACAAAATACTGACCGCTGAGGGGGTCGTGCTTCAATTGATTCCGAACCAGGGCGCTCAGGCCCCGGAACGATTTGCGCATGTCGGTGGGCTCGGTGCACAGCCAGATGCGCGCCTGGCTATCGAGCCCGATCATCCGTTCTGGCTCAGCCGCAGTTCGACGCCGTTGCCCAGGCTCAGCACAATGTTCCAGCCTGGGCCGGACTGCGCCGCACCCATCAGAGAGGACAGGTCCAGAAAACCGGCTTCGCCGGAATCCGCTGAGTCACCGGCCGCCTGATCGGACAGGCGCTTGCGCCAGTTACAGAAACTGGCGTAGCCGATGTTCTCTTGTTTGCAGAACTTCGAAGCTGACAGACCACTGTCACGCTGCTGATTGACCAGAGCCTGCCACTGTTCGGGTGTGCGGTGCTTTCTCATGGGGGTAACCTCGTGTTGGAAAGTGTGAGGTTACTGTAGGGCGATTTTCAGCAGGGTGGCAGAACGTCGTGGAATGAACGCTTACACTAAAGAAGATATTGCCTTAGATGATGTCCGCCTGATGCTGCTACTGATGGTGCAGCCCGGCATCCTGGACAATTACATAGAAGCACAGGGTCGACAGGCAAGAGACTCCGGCATGCTCGCTCGCTTTCTCGTCTGTGCACCGCTACCGACTCGCGGTCAACGGCTCCACTCGCAACCGTCCTCCTCGACATGGGATGCTTGGGAACAAGCTGAAGTACGCCTGACCACTCTGATGCGGGAGAACCTGATCCTGACAAACGAACCAGACACACCAAGAGAGGTACTTGAATTTACGCAAGAAGGTGCAGCCTGCTGGATACAGATGGCCAATGAGATCGAGCAACAGATGCGCCCCGGGGGATACTTTGAAGCGTGTCCCGACCATGGCTCGAAGCTGGCGGAAAACGTGGCTCGCATCGCGGCATTGATCCACTTGCTCGAGGATTATGACGGGGGTATCACACAAGAGACAGTGTTGATGGCAATGGATATCAGCCTCTATTACTCTGGCCACTTCATGCAGGTTTTCATGCCACCTCCACAAGAGGAGCAAGATGCTCAGCGGCTAAACGAGTGGTTCAATGAGCTGAGGCAATTCAACTGGCGTATTATTCGGTACAACGAAGTGCGTCAACGCGGTCCACGCCCGTTGCGTGATAAGAAGCGGCTCAAAGCAGCGCTTGATGTGCTGCTTAACCATCAGCAAGTGGCTGTTTTTACTCTCAACCGAACCCGCCACATCGACATCGCTCCTTGGCTGGGTCCGCAGAACCCGAGCATTTACTGACATTCGTGGTTTATTGCCGCCCAGCTGGGTTGGGCGGCAAGTACAATTACATCATTTGTCTTCTTCAGGCACCTGCAGCACGGCTTGCCAAGACACCGCTTCGGGCAACCGACCAAGGCAGGCCTGGAGGTTATCAATATCAGAAATCGAAAGAACCAGATCTAGCCCTTCATCTGGCAATTCACCGAAACGTTGCTCTAACACATTTATTAGAGCGAATTGAAACCCTTCTCTTTGACCTTGCTCGCGTATCAGCTCTGCATCTTCACACCTGCTATCGTCACTACTAGACTTACTGTTCCTTTCTGAAAGGCCTTGAAGTTTCAATCTTGAACGCATTTGACTTTCGCTAACACCTTCACTCTTACTACGTTTCTTTATTAATACATCTAGAACTTCTCCTTGAAACTTATCAAGCCCACCGCCCCAGCTAAAAATAGGAATTCTCTTATTAATCTCGTAAATTTTTTCTGCCCACTCATCTACTACTGCTGTAACATTCCGCTCAACTCGGCTTGGCGCCTTTGGATCTGAGATCATCAATCCTTTTATCATGACTTCTAGAAGTTTCCGCTGATCTTTTTCTGAAGCAGATCGTGATCGTGAGTGCCCACCTTTGGCCGCTCGAATGGTATAAGTCTCCTTCCTAACATTTTCCAAAACATCTAATGCGGCCAAGTGCCGATGCGATTCAACGAGCCAGCTTATCATGAGCTGAAAGGACTCAGCTGATTGTTTTAAAAAAGGTTCTTCAGGGTATACTAGCGAGGTTTTTACATTTCTATTGAACTCCTCCAAAACTGCAACAGCATATCGCATCGCTTGGTCAGCACAGAGCCTCCGAAACTCAACACCTTTAACTTCATACTGATTAAACTCGATAGCTTGATATAACTTACGATCCTTAAAACGGATATCAACGATACTTTTCTCAAGCTTTGATAAGTATTCTTCTCGCTTATTTTCATCGAAAATACTTAAACGCTTGAAAGCCTGATTGACAACTTTCTGCGCACAAGCACCTAACTCTTGGAAAACCCAAAACATAGCCCCGATCGACTTAGGGCGCAATATCTCTTCCCCAGGCCTCTCATCACCTACCATATTTAGCCCCATCTCATCCCCACGCATAAAACACCACCTAATCATTACCAAAGTTTAAGCAGACCAAAAATCAATGCGAACTAGAAAACTCTTTATTCAGCCTTAGACGCATCCACCTAATCGATTCAGAGCAGCTCCTCAAGCGACTCACGATCCACGGCTCACGACTCACTAAAAAAGTCAACACCTCTGCTTGTCTAAAAAACTGTCGCTTAGCAGACAGTATGAAAAAGCCAAGACTTTTCGCAATCATATTTTCGTCAACTTCTTCAGTGGCGAGGATACTTATGGCCAGATCGCTAATAAAACCAGAGCAGGTAGCAGAGCAGTTGGGTATGAGCCTGAGCTGGGTATACGAGCACAAGCAAGACATCGGATTCGTTCAATTTGGGAGCGCTGTGCGCTTTGATCAGCAAGAGGTTGAGGAGTACGCTAGGAACTGCAGGCGCGGTCCTCAGCGTAAGGAGGATCGAAAATGGGATACACCGTCTCACAAAGGAAAGATCGTGGCACGTGGATCGTGCGCGCCAGGGTCAACGGCCAGCGTACTCAACGAACTTTTCGCACAGAAGGAGAAGCGAGGCAGTACGCGTTAAAGGCAGAAGCCCAGCGCCAAGAAGATGAGTTTAATGGTGTTATGGGCCGCAAGCCCAAATACACCTTCTCAGAGGGGCTGCAACGGATGGTCAGCGAATATGACGTTCGCTCTCAGAAGCAGCACATCCTATTGGTCGCTAGGTGGATGGATGAGCATGCTCCAGGCGTCATCATCGGCCAGGAACTGCTAGACGCGGCTCGTAGGATGCAGAAGGCTCTGAAAGAAAAGGGATTGGCACAGTCGACCATCAACAACCGCATACAGGCTGTCAAGCGAGTGCTCTCGCTATCGTATCGCGAATGGGATTGGATAGACTTGCCACTTGACGGCAAGCTACGCAAGCCCTCGCCTAAAAACGAGCGCCACGTTTACCTTTCTGAATTAGAACTTGCTGAGCTACTAGAAGCGGTACCACCACGATACGAAGTCGAACGGAAGGTGATTTTGTTAGCCATGCTGACAGGGATGAGACGTGGCGAGCTGATGGCGTTAGAGCCGGGGAATGTTTACAACGGCCGGATTGTTCTCAAACCACACCAAACGAAAAACGGCAAACCAAGGGTCATCCCGCTTTCCGAAGAAGCGATACCGCTGCTTGAAAGCTTACCGTTTGATACAACGGGGGATAGAGTCAGGGGAGCGTTTGAGAGAGCACGCGAAGCTATTGGACGGCCAGACATCCGTTTTCACGATATGCGGCATTGCTATGCTTCGTTGCTAGCCAGCAAGGGGGAATCACTAACGAGTATCAGGGATTTGTTGGGGCACTCATCGCTGACTGTGACCAGCCGATATGCTCATGCTGATCCGACACGATGGGATAGCGTGGTTGCCAGATTGCCGCGCATTAGCAACCAAATGGCAACCAAGCACTGACAGAAACAAGCTCTAATCTCTGTAACCAATTGATTTCATTGGTGGGCCCAGTAGGACTTGAACCTACGACCAAGGGATTATGAGTCCCCTGCTCTAACCAACTGAGCTATAGGCCCGAAAAGCGTGCATATAATAGCGAATGTGAGGGAGCGAGGCTACCCCTTGGGGCGCTATCTTAAGGCGTGATCGGCATTTTTTCGGCACTAATTGGCGGCGCTGGGGTCTGGTGGTGAATGCTTCTATGGAGAATCGCTTTGAAAGCTTTGATGGCTCTTTTCCCGCTGCTGTTAGCGTTGCCGGTGCAGGCGGATTGGCAGCTTGATCCTGGCGAGTCCCAGGTGCGGGCGTCGATTACCCAATTGGATGGTGAGGCCCCGCAAACCCATCACCATCAAGTGAGCAATTTGCAGGGTGATATTTCGGCCGATGGCACGCTGCGCCTGCCGCTGCGCTTGAGCCAAACCGACCTGCTCAGTCGCTTTGGAGAGCTGCCGCCGTGGGTGGGCTTGCTGGCGAACACCACGCTGGTGACGCTGGTGGCGCAAATGCCGCCGGAGCGGTTAGACGGCTTGGATATTGGCGAGTCGATGGTGGAAACCCTCACCTTTCGGGTGCAAACCGACCTGATTAACCAAGAAGAGGCGGTGCCACTGCGCTTTACCCGCGAAGGGTTAAACGAGGTGCGCGTGACCCACGCCGAACCCATGGCGCTGGATGGCAACGCGCTGATGGCCAACAGCACGGTACGCACCGTACTGTCGATGTTGGGCTACCAGCAGATCGATGAGCATGTGCCCGTCACGCTAAATGCGCTGCTGGTGAACCGTTAACGTTAGCTTAGCCATTTATGGGTATTTAGTGGCTAAGCGCTTCAACATCGCCTGCTTGGGCGGCCCCGGTTTGTACCCGCCACTGGGCAGCGTAGTGGCCGTCAGCGTCTAGCAGGCTGGCATGGGTGCCGCGCTCGGCCACTTGGCCTTTTTCGATCACCACAATCTCATCGGCGTGCACAATGGTGGAAAGCCGGTGGGCAATCATAATCACCGTGCGGCCGTGGGCGATGCGTTTTAGCGAGCGCTGAATGGCCGCTTCGGTTTCGTTATCCACCGCGCTGGTGGCTTCATCCAGCACCAGAATCGGTGGGTCTTTTAACAGCGCCCGCGCCAGAGAAAGCCGCTGGCGTTGGCCGCCAGAAAGTCGCACACCCCGCTCGCCCACCGGTGTATCCAGCCCTTGGGGCAGCGTTTCGATAAAGCTCCAGGCTTCGGCGGTTTTAGCGGCGTCGATAATCGCGGCATCGTTGGCATCCGGCTGGCCGTAGGCGATGTTGTCGCGAATGCTGCCTTCAAACAGATACACGTCCTGGCTGACCAGGCCAATCGCTTGACGAAGTGAGTGCATACTTACGTCGGTGATCGGCTGGCCATCTACCAACACACGGCCGCTGGCGGGGTCGTAGAAGCGCAGCAGCAGTTTGATCAACGTCGATTTACCCGAGCCGGTGGCCCCCACTAGCGCCAGCGTATTGCCAGCGGGAACGTGTAGATCAACGCCGTTCACGCCTACTTGGCTAGCCTCATATTGGAAACTCACCGCTTCGAAACGCACGTCGCCTTTTACCGGGGCAGCCAAGGGCGTGGTGCTGTCGTCCTTTACGGTAATCGGCACTTCGAGCAAATCCAGAATCCGTTTGGTGCTGGCCATGGCGCGCTCGAACAGGTCAATCACCTGGGCAAGGCCGGTGAGCGGCCACAGCAGGCGTTGGGTCAGAAACACCAGCACGCCGTAAGCGCCCACGTTGAGGCTGCCGTTCAGCGCCATCATGCCACCAACAGTAAAGGTGGCGAGAAAGCCCGCCAAAATCGCCATGCGGATAACCGGAATAAACGCAGAACTGACTTTAATCGCGCGACGGTTGGCTTCCACATAGGCTTCACTGGCATCCCGCAGCCGCTCGGCTTCCCGCGCTTCACTGGTGAAGCTTTTAATCGTAGCGATACCGCTGAGATTGTTGGAGAGACGGCTGGCAAGGTCGCCTACTTTTTCGCGCACGTCGCTGTACAGCGGCCCGGCTTTGCGCTGGAAGAAGAACGCGCCCCAAACGATCAGCGGAATCGGCGTAAACGCTAGCAGCGCGATGAGCGGAGAAAGCACGAAGAACACCGCGCCTACGGCCACCACCGTGACCACTACTTGAATCAGCGCGTTGGCACCGCCATCCAGAAAGCGCTCTAGCTGGTTGACGTCATCGTTCATGGTGGCCACTAGCTGACCGGAGCTTTTCGATTCAAAAAACGCCATGTCGAGGCGCTGGGCGTGCTCGTAAGTGTCTTGGCGCATATCCGCTTGCAGCCGCTGGGCTAGGTTGCGCCAGAGAATCTGGAACAGGTACTCAAACAGCGACTCCCCCGCCCAAATAAAGAAGGTGAGCACCGCCAAAATGGTGATCTGCTCTTGAGGCGATTCAAACCCCAGCCGCGCCACAAAGCTGTTTTCCTGGTTCACCACCACATCGATCGCCACGCCAATCAGAATTTCCGGGGCGATATCGAACAGCTTGTTGATGATCGAGCACATCGTGGCGGTGATAATCTGCCGTCGATAGCCTTTGGCGTAGCGCAGCAGGCGCATTAAGGCGTGAAAGCTTTGATTGACGGACGCTTTGTCAGCGGGGGTCGGGGAAGAAGCCACATCAATTCCTTTTACGTTGTTATCTAGGGTGGTTACCCGTCGACACGTTACGCGGGTTGGCTCGCCCGCCGTACGTTGGCAAGCAAAGGGCTGCCGGTATCGGGGTCGAGCAGCAGCGTGCAGTCTACCTGATACAGCTCCCGCACCAGCGCAGGCGTCACCACCTCAGCGGGCGCGCCCTGGGCAACAATCTGCCCGTCGCGCATGGCAATCAGGTGGTCGGCGTAGCGGCAGGCGCTGGCGAGGTCGTGCAGCACCATCACCACGGTGCGGCCTTGGCAGGCCAGGTCGCGCACCAGCTCGAATACTTCGATTTGGTGGCCTAAGTCTAACGCGGAGGTGGGCTCGTCGAGTAGTAAAAGCGGCGTTTGCTGTGCGATGGTCATGGCGATCCAGGCGCGCTGGCGTTGGCCGCCGGAAAGCGCTTCCAACGGCCGGTCGGCAAGCGCTTCCAACCCGGCAGCGGCAAGCGCATGGTGCACCACCTGTTGATCTTCCGCCGACCACTGGCGCAGCCAGCCTTGGTGGGGCTGACGGCCAAAGCGAATCAGTTCGGTGACGGTCAGCCCTTCCGGAGCGACCGCCTCTTGGGGCAGTAGCGCTAGCTTAGTAGCCAATTTGCGGGCGGGCATCTGGGCGATGTCGTGGCCGTTGAGCAGCACGGCACCGCAGTCGGGTTTATGCAGGCGGGCAAGCCCAGAGAGCAGCGTGGATTTACCACAGCCGTTGGGGCCAACAATGGCGGTTACCTGCCCGCTGGGCAAGCTAACGCCGAGTTCGTGAATCACTTGGCGCTGGCCGTAGCTCATGCTGAGCGCATCGGTGGAAAGCGTGGGTAATGAAGTCATGGGCGGCTCCGTTGCGGGCGCATTAGTATCCAGAGTAGCCAGGGGCCACCCACTACGGCGGTAACAATCCCCACGGGGATCTCAATGGGAGCAAACAGCGTGCGGCCCGCTAAATCGGCCAGCACCATCACCAGCGCCCCCGCCAGCGTGGCGGCTAAAATGGGCACATGGCGGGCACTGGAGAGCGAACGGGCGATTTCAGGGCCAATCAGCGCCACCAAGCCCACCGGCCCCGCCACGGCAACCGCTAGCGCAGTGATCACCACTGACAGTAACAGCACCTGCAGCCGCCGCGCTTTCACAGCGGTGCCCAAGCCACTGGCGATGGCATCCTTAAAGCGCAGCAGCGTGAGCGAGCGGGCCAGCGCCAGCGCGGCCACCAGCCCAAGCGCCAAGCCAATACCCAATAGCTTTACCGCGCTTGCCGGGCGGGCATTGAGGGAACCGACGGTCCAGGGGTAGGCGGCGTTGGCGGTATCGATCGCTACCCGCGCCAGCATCAGCTGCGTGACCGCACCAAATACCGCGCCCACGCCGATGCCCGCCACGATAAAGCGGTAGCCCTGGGTGCCGCTGCCTGCGGCCAAGCCAAAAGTGAGCACGGCGGCGGTGGTCGCCCCCGTCAGCGCCATGGCGGGCGGGGCAATCCCTACTCCTAACCCAACAATCGAGGCCACCGCAAAGGCGGTGGCACCGTTATCGATGCCGATGATGCCAGGGGTCGCCAAGCGGTTACGGGCCAGGGTTTGCATTAATACCCCGGCCAGCGCAAACGCAGCTCCAGTGAAACAGGCGGCGATCAGGCGCGGCAGGCGCAGCTGCTGCACCATAAACGCGGTCATGCTATCGCCCTGCCCCACCAAGGAAGCCACCACCGCATTGGGGGAAAGCGTCACGCTGCCCAGGCTTAAATAGAGCACGCAGGCGGCCAGCAGCGCGGCGCTAAGCCCTATATTTACTGCCACGGCACGTTTTTCCAGCAGCACGCTCACCCCATAACGAGGCAGCGCGGCGCGCCAGTAGCCCTGCGGAGCCGCGACCGCTTGGGCACTCACCTCTTCTTGATAAGCGGTGGATGTGCGGGGCAGTACCACACCGCTCATCGACTGTTTTGCCGTCATTTTCATAGCATCAGATAACCAAAGAGAGTGCGTTAGAGCATCGGCAGGCGCTTGGCCCGCACCACCGCAATCAGCACCGGCGCACCGCATAGCGCGGTGAGTACGCCCAAGGGCAGCTCGGAGGGAGCAACGACGACACGGGAGATAATATCGGCGGTGAGTACGATCAGCGGGCCGACAGGCAGGCAGAACCAGAGCGTGCGGCGAATATCCGGCCCGGCGATGGCCCGCGCCACAAAAGGCACTACCAGCCCCACAAACGCAATCGGCCCGGCAATGGCGGTGGCTGCACCGACCAATAGCGCCACACAGCCCACGGCCAGCCAGCGAATCAGCCCAGGACGGTGCCCTAAACCGCTGGCTGCCCGCTCCCCCAGCGCCAGCGCGGCCAGCGGCCGGGCAATCAATACAACGCCTACTCCTGCTACCAGCAGGCTGGGCAGCACGGCCCATAAATCGTCTAGCCGCCTACCGGCCAAGCTGCCCACCACCCAAAAGCGAATCTCATCGGCGGCGCGCTGGTCGTAGAGCAGCATCAGTGCGCTGAGCGAGCCAAGCAGCCCGGAAAACGCGGCACCCGCTAACACCAAGCGCACCGGGTCGCTCCCCACACCGCGCAGCCGCGCCACGCTGAGTACGCACACGCAGCCGATCAGCGCGCCTAACTGGGCCACGGGAATGCGTAAAGTGGCCGCGCTGGCCCCTAACACCAGTGCCAGGGAAACAGCAAACGCAGCGCCTGCGCTCACGCCCAACAAGCCCGGCTCGGCCAGCGGGTTGCGTGAAACCGCTTGCAACAGCGCCCCCGCTACGCCCAGCGCAACGCCAACGGCAATACCAATTAGCGTGCGAGGGGCGCGCATCTCCCAGACGATAAAGCGCGCTTCCGCGTGATCACTACCGCTTAGCAGCCCCAGCACTTGGCGGGGGCCAACGCTGCCTGCGCCTATCAACAAACTAACGACGCTCACCGCCACAAGGGCGGTGAGCAGAATCAGCATCCAGTGTCGGGATGAACAGCGCCACCTGGCGCTACTCCCTGCCTTGGTAAGTAGCATCACGGCAACAGGGCGTTCTCGATGTCATCCAGAATCGCCTGGGCCGCCAGCGGGCCGTTGGCACTGCTCCAGAGCTGGCCGTTGACCGGCACCACTCGTTCGTTCTGTACCACGTTCAAGCGGTTGAAGGCGGGGCTCTGTTTGGCGCTATCTAACGCGGCTTGGCCGTCATCATTTAGCGTGGCTAAAAACAGCCAGTCGCCGTCTACCTGAGAGAGATTTTCAAGGCTTAATACGTCGCTATGCACGCCCCGTTCACCGATCAGCTCGCCGCCTTGCACATCCAGGCCTACGCGCTCTAACAGGCCGGTGGCAATCAGGTTTTCCGACATCACCATGGGGCCGCCGGGCATCCAGCGCACCAGATAGGCGTTGCTGCCCACCTCGGCTTCAGCTACTGCGTCTGACATAGCGTCGACCCGCTGATCGACGGCGCTGATCGCTTCGTCAATGGCCTCTTTCTGGTTCAAAGCCTGGCCGAACAGGCGCGCTTCAGCTTCCCAGTTGTCGGCCGCCAGTGGTTGCGTGTGGGGCACTACGGTAGGGGCGATTTGTGACAAAAGCTGGTACTGCTCCTCCGGCAGCTGTGCTGCGGCTAGAATCAGATCCGGCTGCTGGGCCAACACGGCTTCGATATTGATTTCCCGCACGACGCCCACGATCTCGGGGTGCGCAAGCTCATGGGCATTCAGGTAGTCAGTAACGTATTGCGCTACGTTATCGCCGCCACGGGTGGTGACGGCCCCTATCGGCGTCACGCCCGCCGCCAGCGCGGCATCCAGCGCGCCTTCATACAGCGTGACGACACGCACCGGGTTATCAGCAACCTCCACGTCGCCGTAGGCCGTCTCCAGCGTGCGCGCTTGGGCGGTGCCCACCAGCAAGCCGCCCATCAACATTCCCAGTAAACCTCGCTGCAGTAACGTGTGTCGCATGTGAGCCTCTCCTGATTAACCGTTAACCCAATAGTAACGATTCTCAAAATCACTTGCACTCCTATTACACCGAATGACGTGTTGCAGTTACTGCAACGTCAGGCTGCCCATATTAGCTAGCGGTCTAACAACCTTCTGCAGGCAGGCGCTCCCCACCCGGCACTGTTCCATTAATAGCAACACCATGTTCGATCAAACCATCTCGCAAGTGGGAACTTTTCTTCTTAGAATCCGCAACTCATTTGATAATCAGTTTCATTAGCAAACAAGACTCATATCAGGGGATCGCCATGCCACGCTTTACTCGCACCGCCCTAGCCAGTGCCATCGCGCTTAGCGTTACTGCCTCGGTGGCTAATGCGCAAGAATCAGCGCAACTGGATAACATTGTTGTCTCTGCCAGTGGGTTTGAGCAGGCAATGGTGGATGCTCCGGCGAGTATCTCGGTTATTTCCAGAGAAGAGCTTCAGCGCGAACGCATTACCAGCGTGGCTGATGCACTGCGTAATGTAGAAGGAGTCGATGTTGGCGGACAAGTGGGCAAAACCGGTGGCAGCAATATCAGCATTCGCGGTATGCCCAGCGACTACACGCTAATCCTGATTGATGGCCGCCGCCAAAATGCGGCTGGAAGCGTCACGCCTAACGGTTTTGGCGAAACCTCGACTAGCTTCTTCCCGCCGGTTTCCAGCATTGAGCGTATTGAGGTGATTCGCGGGCCGATGTCCACCCTATACGGTTCAGATGCCATGGGCGGCGTGATCAACATTATTACCCGCCGAGTAGACCGCGAATGGGTTGGCTCGGTCGGCGTCGAGAGTACCTTTAATGAAGATCGTGACTTTGGCGACCGCCGTGAAATTAACCTCTACACCAGCGGCCCGCTGGTAGAGGACACGCTGGGCGTTCAACTGCGCGGGCGTTTTTATGAGCGTGACGCATCAGAGCTTGTCTACACCGACGCTAACGGCAACCCGGTTGAGGTGAGCCAGCGTGGCCCTAGCCCGGTAGAGGGCGATGTGTACAACCTGGGCGGCAAACTAACCTGGACGCCTAACGACAGCCACGACCTTTGGCTGGACGGGGAAGTGAACCGCCAGCGCTACAACAACGACGAGTGCCAACTCGGCACGTTGGACGGCCGTACCCGCAGCTGTGCGCCCAACCCTGGCGTGGCAAACGGCTATGCCGACGAGCTGCGTTTTGAGCGGGAACAGGTGGCTATCGGCCATACTGGACGCTTTGCCACAGGCACGCTGGAATCGAGCCTAATGCGTAACACCACGGAAACCACTGGCCGTACGATTCCCGGTGAAGAGGGTGTTGCCTATGAGGGCTTCCCCAGCATTATTGGCGGTGCCCCGCGTAAGCTGGAAACCACCAATACGGTACTGGATAGCAAGTTTATTATGCCGCTGGGTAACCACATGACCACCGTTGGCCTACAGTGGTGGGATGCTGAGTTGGATGATGGCTTGGCCAATGAGACTTTCGAGCAAACCACCTGGTCGCTCTTTGCGGAAGACGAGTGGATGCTGCGTGATGATCTCGCGCTGACGCTGGGCGGCCGCTACGACCACCACGATGCGTTTGGCAGCCAGTTCAGCCCCCGTAGCTATTTAGTCTGGAACACCACGCCGAACTGGACGCTAAAAGGCGGTGTGAGCCGTGGCTACAAGACCCCGACCCTGAATGACCTTCACTCGGGTATTAACGGGGTGACCGGCCAGGGCACGATCCTGACGATCGGCAACCCGGACCTTGAGCCGGAAACCAGCACCAGCAGCGAAATCGGCGCGCACTACGATAGTCAAACAGGCTTTACCGCCAGCGCGACGCTGTTCTACAACCAGTTCGACGATAAAATTGCCAGCGGCAACGATATCCTGATTGAAAACGACCCGCTTATCCCGGATGGCGTGTATAGCCAGGACGTGAATATCGATGAAGCGGTGACTCAGGGGGTCGAGCTCTCCACCAGCTATCAATTCACCCCCGATTGGCGCTTATCCGCTAATTACACCTACACCGATAGCGAGCAGAAAAGCGGCAATAATCGTGGCGAACCGCTGACCGATACGCCCGAACACGCACTGAACGCCACGCTGCGTTGGCAGGCGACACCGAAGCTAGATACTTGGCTCTCTGCCGAGTACCGCAGCGAGCGTTATCGCAACCGTGAACGTGTTAGGGGCGCGCCCTCCTTCGCTGACCTGGGGGATTTCAAAGCCTACTCGCTGTTTCACCTAGGCGGCAGTTACGCGTTTACCGACCAATTTAACGTCAGCGCCACCCTCTACAACCTATTTGACAAAGACTTTGTCGACTACCGCGCCTACGGCGATGGCACCAGCTTCGGCAACGTTTACGCCAACAGCGAAGAGGGTCGCCGCTTGTGGCTATCTGCTCGCTATGAGTTCTAAACAGACGCCCATGTAGTTTCTGCTTACTGTTTCAATGCTCACTTGCTGCCCCGGCTACGCGTCGGGGCTTTTTTTATGGCGCGCTTTTGGTTGGATCGTCCCGCAGTAGCTTCCCTCTATGGTCATGATTCATGGTTTTAATCTATTTCAACGCATTCGCTTGGGTAGTATGAGCTCAGTACGTTACTTGCTCGTCTGCGCCTTGACTGCCCTTCACCTAAGTTAGGAAACAACCTGTTATGACGGTGCCTTTACTTGCCCACCCTCTTCCCTTAGTTCCCTTAGCTCGCTTGGTGCTGCTACTGGCTTTTTCACTCGTTGCTGGCACCGCGCTGGCCCAATCTGCCCCACGGGTTGAGCTGGCCAGCGTCAACCGTGAGCCGATTTATCAAGAGCTTAACCTGGTCGGCACGGTGAACTCCCTGGAGGATGCGCTGCTCTCCTCGTCGGTGGCCGGGCTGGTCGCGGCGATTAACGTGAACCCGGGCGACCGAGTCGAAGCAGGCGACACGCTGGTGGCGCTGGATGATGATTTAGCGCGCTTTGAGCTAGCCGGGGCGCAAGCGGCAGAAGAGGAAGCCCAGGCCGCGCTTAGCGAAGCGCAGCGGCTGCTGCGGGAGGCGGAATCCGTGGGGGCGGGGCGCAACATTGCCGCTACGGAAGTGAGCGCCCGGCGCAGCGCGGTGAGCGTCGCCAACGCAGCGCTTTCTCGCCTGAACGCCGAACAGTCACGGCTCAACGCGCTGTTGGAGCGCCACACGATGACTGCACCGTTCAGCGGTGTGGTCAGCGAGCGAAGCGTCAACCTGGGCGAGTGGGTAACGCCAGGCGACAGCGTCGCCCGCTTGGTCAACCTCAACGCCCTGCGCGCCGATTTTCAGGTGCCCGAAGCGTTTTATACCGCCCTGGACGAGAACGCTACACTCACCCTCACGGCAGGCGAGCAGAGCGCTGAAGCCCGCATCGCGACCTTAGTGCCGGTCAGCGCCTCTAGCGCGCGGACGTTTTTGCTGCGTGCCGAGGTGCCCGAGGCGCTGCCGCTCTACCCTGGCAATGCGGTCGACGCCGTGGTGAAAGCCGCCACCGGGCGCGATGGCATCACCGTCTCCCGGGATGCGCTTAGCCGTTACCCTGATGGCCGAGTCACGGTTTGGGTCGCCACGCCTGACGACAGCGGCACGCACCAGGTGCGCGAACAAAGGGTCGAGGTGGGCATCAACTTCGCTGAGCGCGTGGAAATTACCAGCGGGCTTTCCGGCAGTGAGCAGGTAGTGGTTCGCGGCAATGAATCCTTGGTGGAAGGCGTCAGCGTTGAAGCCGTCTCGGAGGGTGGCGAATAATGTTTGCTGCCCTGCTGCGCCAGCAAACGCTGGTGACCGTGATTGCGCTGATTTTCCTGCTGCTAGGCATCGCCGCGACGCTGCGTATTCCGGTACAGATGATTCCGGATATCGAAGCGCGCACCATTACCGTGGAAACGCGCTGGGCGGGCGCGACGCCCCAGGATATCGAAAAAGAGATCCTGGTGGAGCAGGAGCAGTACCTGCGCAACGTGCCCAACCTCACCCGCATGACGGCGGTAGCGGAAAGCGGCAGCGCCGAGATCGAGCTGGAGTTTCCGTTCAGCGTGGACATGACCGCCGCGCTGATTCAGGTGAACAACGCCTTAAGCCAGGTCTCCTCCTACCCCAATAACGTCGACCAGCCTCGGGTGGTGTCGGCCGCGTTCTCCACCGATGCGTTTTTGCGTTTTCACGTCGGCACCCTGCCCGGCAACCCCAACGCGCTGGATATCCAGCTGATGAGCGACTTCATCGAAGACCGCGTGCGCCCGCGCTTGGAAGGCATTGAAGGGGTCTCGGAAGTCGGCGTAAACGGCGGCGCTCAGCGCCAGCTGCAAATTTTGGTCGACCCCGCCGCCCTGGCCCAGCGCGGCATCTCGCTGCTGGAGCTGCGCGAAGCGATTACCCAGCGCAACCGGGATATCTCCGGCGGCGAGCTGGACGCGGGAAAACGGCGTTACCTGGTGCGCACGCTGGGCCGGTTTGATAGCGCCGAGGCGCTGGCAGAGCTGGTGGTGGCCCGCGAGGGCGATAGCATCGTGCGGCTGGCCGATGTAGCAGACGTGCGCCAAGGGCAGTCGCGGCTAAACCAGCTGTCGTTCTACAACGGCCAGGCGGGGATTGGCATGGACCTGCGCCGTGAGAGCGGCGCCAATGTCATCGACATCAAATACGCGGTGCAGGATGAACTGGCGGCGATCAACGAGACTATTCTGCGCCCTGCCGGCATGGAGATCGTGCTGACGGCCGATGACGTGCGCTACGTAGAAGCCTCCGTGAGCAACGTGTGGAGCAACCTGCTGCTGGGGGCTGCCTTTGCAACCCTGGTGATGTACCTGTTTTTGCGCTCGGCCCGCGCCACGTTTATCGGCGTCATCGGCATTCCATTCTGCACTATTGCCGCCTTTTTGGGGCTAATGCTGACTGGCCGCACCATCAACGTCATCTCTATGGCGGGCATTGCCTTTGCCATCGGCATGAGCGTGGATAACAGCATCGTGGTATTGGAGAACATCGAGCGCTACCGCCGCCAGGGGCTGGACCGTATTGAGTCGGCACTGCGCGGCGTGCAGGAGGTGTGGCCCGCCACACTCGCCTCCACCGCCACCACCATTCTGGTGTTTTTACCGATTCTCTTCATCGAAGAGGAGGCCGGGCAGCTCTACTCCGACGTGGCCATTGCGGTGTCGGCGGCGATATTTGCCTCCATGCTGGTGGCCGTCACGCTGGTGCCCTCGCTCTGCTCGCGATTCAGCTTTTCGATGCATCACGCGGCTAAACCCGATGGCGTTCAAGCGCCCGGCGACGAGCGCCCTTCTCGACTGGGCGCGCTGCTTGAGCGGCTGATTGCGACGCCGCTACGCCGTGGGGTGATCCTAGTGCTGACGCTGCTGATCAGCGGCTGGACGATCATGGCCCTGACACCGCCCGCCGAGTACTTGCCCGAAGGCGAGGAGCCCAAAACCTTTGCACGCATGAGCCCTCCCCCTGGCTACAGCCTGCAGGAGATGGCCAGCATTGCCGAGCAGGTCGAAGCGTACTTTCTACCCCATGTGCAGGCGGAGCCGGATGCCTTTTTAGCGGGCGATACCGAGGTGCCGCCGCTGGCTTACATGAACATGCGTGTGGCCCCCACGCAGCTTTTCATTGTTGCCGAAGCGGTCGACTCTTCGCATATCGAAGCATTGATGGAGGCACTCACGAACTACTACGAGCGCTTCCCCGGCATGCGCGCCTTTGCCTCGAAAGGCTCGATTATTTCCAGCAACGATGGCGGCACGCGCAGCATCAACCTGGATGTGGCTGGCCCGGACTTAGCCACGGTGTACGGCGCGGCCAATACGCTCTACCGGGAAGCCCAGGCGCAGTTCGGCAATCCGCGTATTCAAAGCCAGCCTTCGTCGCTGTCGCTCGACCAGCCCTTGATTCAAATTCGCCCCGACTGGGCCAGGGTCGCGGAGCTGGGAATTTCCGCCGAGGCGGTGGGGTTTTCGGTCTCTGCCCTGGGGGAAGGGGCGTATGTGGATGACTTCTTTTTAGACGATGAGAAGATCGATATTTACCTCTATGGCCCGCAGGCGTCGTTGCCATTAGATCAGTTGCCGAACCTGCCGCTGCACACTCCCGATGGCTATACGCTGCCGCTATCGGCAGTGGCGCGTATCGATGAAACCATGGATACCAGCGTGATTCGCCGGGTAGACGGCAGCCGCACGGTAACGCTGAACGTGATTCCCCCTGCCAGCATTGCATTAGAGGCAGGCCGAGGCGATGCTGGAGCGGCTGCGCCAGGAAGGCGTGTTGCCCTCGACGGTGGATGTTTCAATTTCCGGCGCCAGCGACCAGCTAAACGCCACCCGTGAGGCGCTTACCGGCAACTTCCTGATCGCTATCGTGATCGTTTACCTGCTGCTGGTGGCGATCTTCTCCCATTGGGGCTATCCGCTGCTGATTTTAACCTCGATACCGCTAGGCGTGGTAGGCGGCATTATGGGGCTGGCCGCCATGAATGGCGTGGGTAGCCTGCTGCCGTTAATCGGCGTGGCACCGCTCAGCCAGCCCTTCGATATGATTACCATGCTGGGCTTTTTAATCTTGATGGGTACGGTGGTGAATAACCCCATTCTGGTAGTCGACCAGGCCAGACGGCGGCTGCATGACAAAACGCTCAGCGTTCAGGAGGCCGTATCACAGGCGGTACAAACCCGCCTGCGCCCCATCGCCATCACCACGCTGACCACCCTGTGCGGGCTGTCGCCGCTGGTCTTTTTACCCGGCGAAGGCACCGAGCTGTATCGCGGCGTGGGGGCGATTGTGCTGTTTGGCCTGCTGGGTGCGGCGGTGGTCACGGTGACCTTCCTGCCTGCGCTGATGATCAGCGTGCTCAAGATCACCGAGCGCCGCTCAGCCCGCTCACGGGCATAAAAAACGCGGCCACCCATCGGTGGCCGCGTCTATTACCTACTAACAATATGTTTAGAAAGCGACGTTCAGGCCCAGCCATACCCGGCGGCCGTCATCCACATAGCCGTATTCGTCGTAGGTGATGCGCTCATCAAACAGGTTGTAGATACCGGCGTTCACCGTGGTGCTATCGTTGAGCTGATAGCCGATACCGGCATCCACGAAGGTGTAAGACGGCGCGACGATGGCGCTTTGCGAGGGCCCGGTGGTGGGCTGGCTCTCTTCACCCCGGTAGGTCACTTTAGTCCACTGGCTAAGCCGTGCGTTTACGTCCCAATCCAGCGTGGCCGACACCTGGTGGCGGGGCAGCTGGGTCAGCGGCTCGCCAGCGTACTCGCCGCTTTTCTGTTCGGAATCGGTGAAGGTGTAGCTGGCGGTTAGCGCTAGCGTGTCGGTTAGCGGTGCGCCTAGGCTGGCCTCGACCCCTTGGGTCACTGCATCGTCGATATTGACCCGGTACGTGGGGTCACTGCCGAAATCATTCGCTCCATCGCGGCAAATATCGGTCGGGCAGGCGATGCGAGTGATTTTGTCTTCGAAGTCGTTGTGGAACAGCGTGAGGCTGCCGTTCAGGCCTGCGTCGTTGCCGTACAGCAGCGCGATCTCTTTGTTGAGCGAGGTTTCCGGCTCGAGATCCGGGTTACCGTAAATATTACCGCCACGGCTGATTTGCCCCCAGTCCGGGGTGATTTCCCGTAGGTTGGGCGAGCGGTAGCCGGTGGAGACACCGCCTTTCAGCGTCCACTCCGGCGTCATGTTCCAAACGCTGTAAAGGCGCGGGCTCAGATGGCTGCCGTAGTTGTCGTCATCGTCCAAGCGCAGCCCGCCGGTCAGTGCCCAGGCGTCGGTCAGCATCCACTCGTCTTCCACGAACAGCGCCCACTGGCTGTTTTCAATTGTCTGCCGGTCGGAGATTTGGTTGGTCGAGCTATCGTCCAGCGACTCCTCTTCCCAGCTCGCGCCGACGGTGAGCATGTGCATACCCAAGGGAATCAGGGCGCTGGTTTTCGCGGTGGTGTTGGTAATCTCGATATCCCGAGACTGGTTTTCGCTGCGCTCGCGCTGCACGAAGGTTTCGCTGGTGCCCCAATCGAAGCGTCCGCTGTGGGTCACCGCCACGTGGGTGTTGGTGTACTCGCCGATGCTGTCGGTGCAGCCACCACGGCAGCCGTCCACCGGCCCGGAGCGCCCCACCAGCGAGCGGCGGTCTTGCTCGGTAATGCCCGCTTCGGCGGTAAAGTCGTGATTGTCGCTAGCGGCCAGGCTTAGCCGTGCGGTCAGGCTTTGCAGGCTTTTTTCTTCGTAGCCGTACTCGATGTCGTCTTCGTCGCGCTCGGAGGTGCGGCCATAGAGCTGTAGCCCTAAGCGCTCGCCCACCAACGGCCCGCTGAGGTAAAAGTTCGCTTGGCGGCTGTCGCCGGAGGCGCTGTCCTCCTGCAGCACCGTATCGAGCTGGATGTTGCCGTGCCAGGTATCCGCTACCTTGCGGGTAATCACGTTGATCACCCCGCCGATGGCATCGGAGCCGTACAGGGTCGACATCGGCCCGCGCACCACCTCGATACGCTCGATGGCCTGCAGCGGCGGCAGCCAGTCCTGCTCGAAGCCCGCGTCGCCGTTGGGGCGTGATTCGCGTGAGTTGATCGGGCGGCCATCCACCAGGATCAGGGTGTACTGGGAAGGCATACCGCGAATGGAAATGTCGTTGCCGACATCGCCACGCCCGCCGCCCGTGACCACCACGCCCGGTACGTCGCGCAGCGCATCGGTGACGTTTTGGTAGTGACCACGCTCCAGCTCTTCACGGGAGATCACGCTGATCGAGGCGGGGGCGCTACTGATCTGCTGCTCGAAGCCGGAGGCCGTCACCACGATATCGTTAAGCTGGGGCGTTTCTTGAGCCACGGCTGCCCCGCAGGCGAGAGATGAAATAGCGCTGGCCAGCAGCGTACGGCGCAAACGAGAAGACATAGCGGGTTCCTTTGATATAAAGAGCACTTGCTTACAAATACGAATTATTAGCATTTATATTTTTGCATACTCTTTGCACAAAGGGGCGGGACGGTACGTTCAACTAATCGGAACACAAATAGCAATTATTTTCATTCAACAAATTAAGTGGCACAATAGCGTGACTCCGTTTCGCCAGTGGTCCCGACTATGTACGATTTTGATGAACTCGCCGCTTTTGCCGATGTGATGACCACCGGCAGTCTGACACGCAGCGCACAGAAGCTCGGGCTGGCAAAATCGACGTTGAGTCGCCGAATCAGCCAGCTAGAAGCCCGGCTAAACCAACCGCTGCTGCGTCGTCAGGCGAACCGTTTGATTCCCACCGAAGCGGGCCTGCTGTTTCATCAGTACTGCACCGAGCTGCTGGCCATGGCCGCCCACAGCCAAGAGGCGCTGGCGGAGCTGCGCGAGGAGATCAGCGGTAAAGTCACGCTCGAAGTACACGGCGCGCTGGCACGAGGCTGGATGGCAGGCGTCATGGATGCGTTCTTGACCCGCTACCCCAAGGTCGAGCTAACCCTGCATACCCGGGAGACTCCGCCGACTAAGATGCACAGCAACAGCGTGCACATTTGGCTAGGCGCCACCCATGAGTGCGGGCTGAATCAGGAGCGTTTGGGCCACCTCACCCGCGGCCTCTACGCCAACCCGCACTATTTAGCCCACGCAGGAACGCCGCAGCACCCTCAAGAGCTGGATGCGCATGCCTGGATCGACTTGTTGGATACTGCATCCAGCGGCCTACTGCTGCACCACGCCGAACACGCCGACTACCTGTTCAACGCACCCCGCTCGCGGCTCCGGGTGGATCTTACAGCACTGCACATCGATGCCATCGCCTATGGCCAAGGGATCGGCCTGCTGCCCCACTGGGTGGTCGAGAAACGCGAGCGCCACCACCCTGGTGATCTGGTCAACTGCCTGCCCGGCTGGGAACCTGCTCCCCTACCCGTGACGCTGCTGTATGCCTACGGGCACCACTCCCGCCGGGTCAACGCGCTGCTGGACTTTCTGCGTGATCAGGTGCCCACCGCATGGCAAACCCGCACTGGCGCCGTGCACACGCACTAGCGATTCGCCTTGCCAGTTAGCCGCCTAATTACCCACAATAGGCGGCCGATGATCGTCAAGGAACGTTAATGCTCGCTGAACTCTTCGCCGTCATGGCCCCTGTATTGGCCGGTGCCGGGCTAGGCTTTCTATGGGTTCGCCTCGGCCAACCCTACCCCGTCGATTTTGTGACACGCCTCGTTTTCAATATTGGTACGCCCGCGCTGGTGCTGGCGTCGCTGTCTGGGGCAACGATCGATGCCAGCACGTTCGGTCAAGTCATGCTGGCTGCCGCCCTGGTGATCGTCGGCATGGGGGCCGCTAGTTTTGCCGTTGCCAAGGTGCTGCGCCGAGATTGGCGAGTGCTCATCGCGCCGATGATGTACCCCAACACGGGCAATATGGGGCTGCCGGTGGTGCTGTACGCCTTTGGCAGCGCGGGCTTTGCTTACGGCATTACGGTGATGGTGACGGTTTCGTTGTTTCAGTTCACCTTGGGGGCGGTGCTCAGTAGCCAGGGCAACCCGGTTAAAACTCTGCTCAAAACCCCGACGGTGTACGCCATCGCCATCTCCATGGCGCTGCTGCTGACCGATACCCCGCTGCCCCTATGGATGGCCAACACGGTCGATCTCATGTCGGGCTTCACCGTACCGCTCATGCTCATCACCCTCGGCGTATCGCTGGCTAGCATTCAGGTGAAAAGCCTGCGCTCTGGGGTTGGCTTTAGTCTCATCCGTATTCCGCTGGCCGCGGCGGCTGCGTGGCTTATCGCTGGCTGGCTAGGTCTGCCACCGCTGGCGCAGAACATTCTGGTGGTACAGATGTGCATGCCGGTGGCGGTCTTCAACTATTTATTCGCCCAACGTGCCCAGCGCGAACCGGCCTATGTGGCCAGCCTCGTGTTCTGTTCGACCTTGATGGCGCTGTTCTATTTACCGGCCTTGCTGGCGCTGCTGATGTAGCGCCGGGAACCCCTGCCCGTCGTTGGCAGTCACTGCTAGACTACTACTGACGTTGCGCCACTCGAGGACATACAATGCCAATGCGACACTCCCTGCCCGTTCGACCGCAAACGCCACACCCCCGCTCGCTCTGCCATCGCGCCGTTCGCTGGGTGGCCCCTTGCGTCACGGGGCTTCTGCTCGCCAGCGCAGCTCATGCGGACGTCGTTCACCAAGCATTAGACACCGAGCATCTAGCCCTCACCATCGAGCGCGTGGCCGACGGCCTCGACAACCCTTGGGCGGTGGCGTTCTTGCCCGATGGCCGCTATCTGGTCAGCGAGCGCAGCGGGGGGTTGAACCTCGTCGACGCCGAGGGACGCATCGAGGCGTTGAGTGGCCTGCCCCGAGTCAGCCAAAACGGTCAGGGGGGCCTGCTCGATGTGGCGCTGCACCCTGAGTTCGGCGACGGCGAACACGATTGGATTTACTTCACCTGGAGCAAGCCAGAAGGCAGTCAAAGCCGCTCGGCGCTCTCGCGCGTCAAGTGGCAAGACGACGCTTTGGGCGAGGTCGAGCATTTGTTCGAGCAGGATCGCGCCTCCTCTCCCGGCCGGCACTACGGTTCCCGCTTGGCGTGGCTCAAAGATGGCACGCTACTCATGAGCATTGGCGACCGCGGCGTCGACCCTTCCCGCGCCCAAGCCCGCGATGACCACGCAGGCTCTACGCTGCGGCTCACCGAGACCGGCGACGTGCCAGATGACAACCCCTTCGTGGATGACGACGATACGCTGGATGAGATTTACACCCTAGGCAACCGCAATATTCAGGGCATGACCGTGCTAAGCAATGGCGAGCCCTGGGCCACCGAGCACGGCCCGCGCACCGGCGATGAGTTGAACCAGATCGTGCCTGGCAACAACTACGGCTGGCCGGAGGTGAGCCTGGGCAACGATTACGCCACCAACGAACCCATTGGTGTGGAATCCAAACCCGGCATGGAAGACCCGGTCTATCGCTTCGATGGGCGCTTTGCCCCTTCGGGTCTTGCCGAAGTGACCAGCGATGCCTTTGAGCCCTGGCAAGGAAGCCTGCTGGCGGGTGGCCTTGGCAGCCAAAAGCTGCTGCGCCTCACCCTCGACGAGGGCCAAGTGGCCGACGAAGAGCTGATTCTGGATGGCGAGATTGGCCGCATCCGCGACGTGCGCCAAGGGCCCGATGAGGCGATTTACTTGCTAACCGACGGCAGCCAAGGCAGCCTTTACCGCCTGACACCGACCGAGCGCTAATCTCGAGCCACCACCAGGAAGCACGATGCGACTACGTAACCTCATCATTTTAACGGTCATCGTACCGCTGTTCGTGATTCTGGTGGTGTTTAGTCTAGTGGCGATCAAATCGCTGGAAGACAACGTGCGCTCCAAGCTGCAAACCGAAGTCGAGATCATCACCCGCGCACTCAGCACCTCGCTGAGCTACGCAGTGGCCCGCGACAGCGCCACGCCGTTGGAAGAAGCGCTGCAATCGGCGTTTTCGTTTCACCGCATTTATGGCGCTTACGTATTCGACCCCCAAGGCCGAGAAATATACGGCCTGGGCCTGGGGAAAGACCTGTTCACGCCAGAAGAGATCCAACAGGTCATCGCCACCGACGACATGCACAGCAGCTACCGTCAGCAAGAGGGCTGGACCTACTACTCCGCGCTGACGCCCCTGCGCACCCAAGATGGCACCGTGCAGGGCGTGCTGCAGGTGAACCGCCTCAATACCGGCATCGAGAACTACACCGGGTTTATTAGCATCGTGGCCGTACTGGTCTTCGTGATTGGGGCAGCGGGCATCGTGTTCAGCATTTGGTGGGGATTTCGCCACTATATCGAGCGGCCGCTCAACCGCCTGCTGCGCGTCATGCTGCTCGTCGAAGATGGCGACCGCAGCCAGCGGGCCACGGCAGATGGCCCCACGGAGTATCGCCGCCTTGCGTCGGGCTTGAACGGCATGCTGGACGCCATGGCCGAAAAAGATCGCGACATCGATGCGCGACAGCGGCGCGAAATCGAGCTGGAAAAGCGTCTACGCAAGTCCAAAAAGCTCGCCGAACTGGGCGTGCTCGCCGCTGGGGTCGCCCACGAGATCGGCGCCCCTTTGACGGTCATCAATGGCCAAGCTCAGCGCTTGGCTCGCCGTCATACGATTGGCGACGATGAGCGGGCACGGCTTGGCCGCATTCGTGGCGAAGTGGAACGCATCGTCGAGATCGTCCGTCAGCTGATGGAACTTGGCCGACAACATAACGTGGAGAAAGGACACCAAGCGCTCGATCAGCTTATCATCAGTGCCAGTGAGCTGGTCGAAGAGGAGTTGGAACCACGAAATATCCATCTGGATATTGATCTTCCTACTCCGACCCCCCATTTATTGGTCAATGGTCAGCAAATCGTTCAAGTGCTGACCAATTTATTACGCAACGCCGCCCAAGCTCCCCAGGTCAGCCATATCCGTGTGCGCGCGCAGGCACACAGCGAAGAGCTGACCCTTTGGGTAGAAGACGACGGGCCTGGCATCCCAGCTTCGCACCATCATCAAGTGTTCGATCCATTTTTCACCACCAAGCCGGTGGGCCAAGGCAGCGGCTTGGGATTATCGATGGTGCACCGCATTATTAACGACCACGGCGGGACGATTGGCGTATTTGACAGCGCGCTTGGCGGCGCTGGCTTTGAAATTACGCTACCCCTTAGTGAAACCGCATCCGCTTGAGGACGACGTTTGTGACCCATCAGGAACACCTTTTACCGTTATTGGTGGTGGAAGATGACGCCGCTATCCGTGAGTTATTAGAGGAAGAGCTCAACGACGCGGGCTACGACACACTGGGTGTCCCCAGCGCAGAAGAGGCCATTGCTCTGCTGAGCCATACGCCGGTGGCCATGATGATTACCGATGTACGGCTACCGGGCATGACCGGCATTCAGTTACTTCAACAGCTCCGCCAGAGCGGCAGCGAGCTTGGCATCATCGTGATTACCGCATTTGGCACCATTGACCAAGCGGTTGAGGCCCTCAAGTTAGGGGCGGACGACTTTTTGACCAAACCTCTGGATTTAGACGCTATCCGCGAGGCCGTTTTTCGCGTACTGGAGCGCCAGCGTTTGTCCCTTTCCCATGATACGGAACTTAGCCATTTTCACGGCATCGTGGGCAAGAGCCCGGCCATGCAGTCGCTGTTTCACGATGCGTCGCGGTTGGCGAAAAGCGATGCGCCTATTTTGATTTTGGGTGAAAGCGGTACCGGGAAAGAGCTGCTGGCCCGAGCGATTCATCAGGAGAGCAGCCGCCACGATGCTCCGTTCGTGCCCGTGAACTGCGCCAGCATTCCTGCCGACCTGATGGAGAGCGAATTTTTTGGCCACGTGAAAGGCGCCTTTACCGGCGCTAACGAGGCCCGTAAAGGCCTATTTCACAGCGCCCAGGGCGGCAGCCTGTTTCTCGATGAGATTGGCGAAATGCCGATCAATCTGCAGGCCAAGCTGCTGCGCGCCCTGCAAGAGAAAACCGTTCGCCCAGTGGGGGGCGAGCGCGAGGAGCCGGTGGACGTGCGCATCATTGCCGCCACTCACCGCCACTTGGAAAAAGAGATCGAGCAGGAGAACTTCCGAAGCGATCTGTTTTACCGCCTGGAAACATTCTCACTGCGCATTCCACCGCTACGCGAGCGCGGCACGGATATCGAACACCTGGTCTTTGCGTTGATCGACAAACACGCGGAAGCCCAGGACAAACAGATCGAGCAGATCGAGCCGGAGGCCCTCAACAGCCTGTTGAACTACAGCTACCCAGGCAACGTACGCGAACTGGAGAATGCAATCATGCGCGCGGTCACACTAAGCGAAGCGGGCGTGCTGCAGCATCAGGACCTGCCCGAACGCCTGCGCGAACAATCCAGCCAGCAAAAGAGCAGTGCCGACACCACGCCTACGCTCAGCGGTGAGGTGCTGCCCGGCACCCAGATCCCGGCACCCGCACCGGCCCGCTGGCCGAGCCTAGAAGAGGTCGAGAAGCGCTATATTCGCAAGGTGTTGGAAGCCACAGGTGGGAATAAACGGCGCACGGCCGAAGTGCTGGGGATTGCCCGCCGCACGCTCTACCGGCGGTTGGAAGATAGCGAAGAGTAATCCCATGCCGGTCGCCGTTCGACGACCGGCTTTTTAACGCCTACTCCGTGACGCCCTCGCCGGGCGACTCCCGTGTTGCCTGGCCGTCGTTCGCCATGGGCCCGGTATCCATGGGCTCTTGAGGTTCGTCTGCCGGTGCTTCTGAATCGGTGGTCGGTGCCTCTGAATCGCCGCACCCCGTCAGCACGCCTGCCATGAGCAGTGCGCTCAGCAGTAACGCCAACCCACGCGCGTTGTGTAATCGTGACATCATGTCGTTCTCCTTCCTTGATCATGGGCAAACAGCCGCCAAGGCAGCGACTGCTCCCCTAACCTTAGCGGCTGTCCGCGATCTTGCAAAACCGAGCGCCACCCGGCATGCACCGCCCTAAGGCAAAAAAAAGCCCCCGCGGGCGCGGGGGCGAAAAGGATGGTAAACCGCGTGGAGCAGCCGCAGGGAACAGACAGCTGGGTCGGCCTACCATCGTAGGGAGCGTTGACGACTATTGGCCGTTAGTCATGTCTTCCTCTTCATCGCCACTAGGGGCGTCATCGGTACCCGCTTCATCGGCACCGGGCATGGGGTCGGTACCTTCACCGAAACCAGGATTCTCTTCAGGATCGTTTGCGGAGGCCGCCGATGTATTCTCTTCCGGCATGGGCGCCTGCTCATCAGGCATCGGCTCTTGCGCTGCTGCCGGGTCGTCACCCAGGCCGGGGTCTTCGTTCATCGGCTCGTCTGCCATGGCAGGCTCGTTCTCAGCAGCCGGGGCGGTGGAGGTGGTGGCATCCTGCTCCAGCGTGTCGGGCTGCTGTGCCGGGGGCATCTCCTCGTCGCCATTACCACAGCCAGCCAAGGCCAGGGTGCTGACGGTTGCCGCTAACATACACAGCGTCAGTACACGTGGACGCTTACGCGGTTGGCTCACTTGCTTGTCCATAAGGGTTGCCTCCATTGACGACTAACGTGCTTGCGTCACTTGCCAAGCATTTCTAAAACGATACCTTCACACTTCGTGCCAACATCCACATAAAATAATTTTTAAGTTTAAAAAACAATATCTTAAAAACAAAATCAGGATGCCATCCGCTGTCATGACAGGGTCATAGACGGGGGTTCAAAATGGCACATGTGGCGTAAATTGACGGGATGGACGGGAGCGTTGTGGCACATCCCGCTCACTTATGTATAATAATTTGTAATAACTTATCAAATATAATCTTAACTTCTACTTATGAACCGTTTTGTGTCGCTGCTTGCAGGAAGCACGTAAAGGCCGCAGGTAAGCGCATTGAGTAACGACACAAGGCTGCTCATTCAATCAAAAGGCACCGCTGATGGACGAGACACGCCCTGTCAAAATTCAGGTACGCGGCTTGAGCAAGGTATTTGGCAAGCAGCCCAAAAAAGCACTCGAGCTACGCGACCAAGGCCTCAAGCGCCCTGAAATTCTCGAAAAAACGGGCCAAACCCTGGGCCTTTCCAATATCTCCTTCGACGTTTACGAAGGCGAGCTACTGGTCATCATGGGCCTATCGGGTTCGGGTAAATCGACCCTGATTCGCTGCTTGAACCGCCTCATCGACACCACCGAAGGTGAGATCGTCATTGATGGCGAAAACATCCCAACGCTGGGCGAAAAGGCCCTGCTGGAGTGCCGCCGTCGCCACTTCTCGATGGTGTTTCAAAACTTCGCGCTCTTTCCTCACCGCACGGTTCAGCAGAACGCCGAGTTCGGCCTGGAAATTCGCGGCGTCGAAAAATCGGAGCGCCAGTCGATTGCTCATAACGCGCTGAAGCAAGTGGGCTTGGAAGGCTGGGAGGACGCCTACCCAAACCAGCTGTCGGGCGGCATGCAGCAGCGCGTCGGGCTTGCCCGCGCCTTGGCGAACGATGCCAGCGTTCTGCTGATGGACGAGGCCTTCTCGGCCCTCGACCCGCTGATCCGGAAAGATATGCAGCAAGAGCTTCTGCAGCTGCAAACCAAAATGCAGAAAACCACCGTCTTCATCACCCACGACCTGGATGAAGCGCTCAATATCGGCGACCGCATCGTGCTGCTAAAAGATGGTGAAGTCGTACAAATCGGCACGCCGGAAGAGATCCTCACCAAGCCCGCCGATGACTACGTCCGCCGCTTTATTGAAGGGGTGGACCGCTCGCGCATTTTGACCGCCGAGAGCGCCATGCGCCCGGTGCGCACCACCGCACGGGACAGCGACGGCCCGCGAACGGCGCTGCACCGTATGCGCGATCACAGCATCGATTCCATTTACGTGACCGACCGTGACCGCCAACTGCTCGGGCTACTCGAAGCCGATGCGGCCAGCCGTGCCATCGAGGAAAAAGCCGAGACCATTACCCATCACCTGACTCAGGACTTCCGCAAAGTGCCGCCAGACGAGCCGCTGCAACACCTCTTCGCCATGTTTAGCGAAAAGAGCTACCCGATTGCGGTGGTGGATGAGCAGCAGCGCCTGCTGGGCGTTGTGGTGAAAGGCGCGGTACTGGATGAACTGGCACGAGCAGGAGAGCAGTAATGGAGATCGCACGTATTCCTTTAGGTAGCTGGATCGAAAGCGGCCTGACGTGGCTGACCAGCGAATACTCCGTCGTGACGCGCGGCATTTCCCGCGTGACGCAAACAGGGATCAACAGCCTCAACGATGGCCTGATGTGGCTACCCGAGTGGGCACTGCTGGCGATCATTGCGCTGCTGTGCTGGAAACTCGCCAGTACTCGCCTGGCCATTGGTGCAGTTGCCGGGCTGGCGTTGATCTGGAATCTAGGGCTTTGGAACCCGATGATCGAGACGCTGACGCTAGTGGTGATTGCTACGCTAGTGGCGGTGGTCATTGCCTTACCCGTGGGGATTGCCGCGGCGCTTTCCGAGCGGCTCTACCGACTGATCATGCCCGTGCTGGACTTCATGCAGACCATGCCCGCGTTCGTGTACCTGATTCCTGCCATTCCGTTCTTCGGGATTGGCTCGGTCTCGGCGATTTTCGCCACGGTCATCTTCTCCATGCCTCCTGCGATTCGTTTTACCACGCTGGGCATTCGTCAAGTGCCGACCGAGCTCATCGAAGCTGCCGACGCCTATGGTGCCACGCGGGGCCAAAAACTGTTCAAAGTACAGCTACCGCTTTCGCTGCCCACGGTGATGGCAGGCATCAACCAGACCATCATGCTGGCGCTGTCGATGGTGGTGATTGCGGCCATGATCGGTGCCGATGGCTTGGGTAGCGAAGTGTGGCGCGCCATTCAGCGTCTACGCCCGGGCGACGGCTTCGAAGCAGGGATCGCCGTGGTGATCCTGGCCATGCTGCTAGACCGCCTGACGCAATCACTGCGCAAATCGCGCCGCTCATCATAGCACTCGACGCTGCGTTGACCCGGGCACTTGAACCACCGGTCATGAGTGACCATGCTGAACGGGTCAACCGATCACTTAGGTTAAGACAAGAAAGACCTCTTCATACCGCAGTGGTGAGTGCCACTGCCCATCAACAGGGAGCAAGTGAATGAAAACGCATACGTTGAATCACCGCATCCGCCTCGCCTCTATGGCCCTGGTCGCCGGTACTGGCCTCGCCGCTGGCAGCCTGGCCCACGCACAGGACCAGGGCACGATCAACCTGGCCTACGTGGAGTGGTCGTCTGAAGTCGCCTCCACCAACGTCATGGCGGCGGTACTCGAGCAAGCAGGCTTCGAAGTGGAGCTGACGTCTCTGTCCGCGGCGGCAATGTTCCAAGCGCTCTCCACGGGCGATGCCGATGCCATCGTGGCCGCTTGGCTGCCCACCACCCACGCGGACTACATGGAGCGCGTCGGTGGCAATACCGAAGACCTGGGCCCCAACCTGGATGGCACCAAACTCGGCTTGGTCGTACCTGAGTACACCGACGTGGACTCCATTGCCGATCTGAACGACAACGCCGACAGCTTCAACGGCGAGATCATCGGTATTGACCCCGGTGCAGGCCTAATGGCACTCACCGAAGAGGTTGTGGATACCTATGACCTTGGGCTGGACCTGCGCAGCGGCAGCGGCGCCACCATGACAGCGGCCCTGGCCAGCGCCATTCAAAACGAAGAGGACGTGGTCGTCACCGGCTGGACTCCGCACTGGATGTTTGCTCGTTTCGATCTGAAATACCTCGAAGACCCGGAAAACGTCTACGGCGGTGCCGAGCAGATCCATACCGTGGTTCGTAGCGGCCTGGAAGAGGACATGCCCGACGCGTATGCCATCCTGGATGCCTTCGAGTGGACGCCCGAGCAGATGGGCGAAGTCATGCTGATGAACCAGGAAGAAGGCAGCGACCCCTACGACAATGCCAAACAGTGGGTAGAAGAGAACCAAGACGTCGTCGAGCAGTGGCTCAATAGCTAACGCCCGCTCATAAGCGTTTAATGACAGGGGGCTACGGCCCTCTGTTGTCGTTATAGTTATGTCGCTTTTTCGTGGTAATGTGCCCGCGCGTTGAATAAAGATTAAGCAACGTTTGCTACTGTTACTGATGTAATGCACGCCTGCTACCGCACCCATGGATGACCAGAGGGAAACCGCTGGTCCATCAACGTGCGTTTAGCGGTTTCTGTCCGACATGGAGAGGCTCCCGTGGATAATCCTGACTCTAAGCGTCCCGCTGATGAGCCGGTATCAGAAGGCATCCCCGCCCCTGATGGTCCGGCCAACCTGATCGATACCGACTACGTGATCGGTCAAGACAACATCACGACGAGTGCAATGGGCTTCAACCTTGACCTGCACGGCAAGGTATTCACCATTTCTGCGCTCATCGTGCTGCTGTTTGTGGTACTGACTCTTGCTCTGCAAGACATGATTGCACCGGTTTATGATTCCATCTTTGGCTTTTTGACCGGCAACCTGGCCTGGTTCTTCATTTTAGCCGCCAATATCTTCGTCATCCTCTGCCTGGGTTTGATCGTATCGCCCCTGGGTAAAATCCGAATTGGCGGGGCAGATGCCAAACCGGACTTTACCTACACCGGCTGGTTCTCGATGCTGTTTGCGGCCGGTATGGGCATCGGGCTGATGTTCTTTGGCGTCAACGAACCGCTGACGCACTTTGGCACCTCTCTCGATGGTGGCGATTGGGCACCGTTGGCTGGCGCTGAAGGCGATGCGGCGGGTGCGGCGGCACTCGGCATAGCGGCGACGATCTTCCACTGGGGTCTGCACCCGTGGGCGATTTATGCCGTCGTAGCGCTGTCACTGGCGCTATTCTCGTTCAACAAAGGCTTGCCGCTCTCCATGCGCTCGGTGTTCTACCCGCTGCTGGGTGAGCGCGTGTGGGGCTGGCCGGGGCACTTGATCGATATCCTGGCGGTCTTTGCCACGCTGTTTGGTCTGGCCACGTCGCTGGGCTTGGGCGCCACCCAAGCCGCTGCCGGTTTGACCTACCTGTTTGGCGCGCCGGAAAGCGACATCACGATGATTCTGTTGATCATCGGCATCACCATGATCGCGATCTGCTCGATCGTGGCCGGGGTCGATAAAGGCGTACAGCTGCTATCGAAAATCAACATTGCCATGGCCGCCGCGCTGCTGTTCTTCGTGATCGGTGTCGGCCCCACGCTGCTGATTGCCACTGGCTTCTTCGAAAACCTGGTGAACTACGTGGTTCACCTGCCGGCGCTATCGAACCCGTTTGGCCGTGAAGACGCGAACTTCAGCCAAGGCTGGACGGCCTTCTACTGGGCGTGGTGGATCTCCTGGTCTCCGTACGTCGGTATGTTCATCGCGCGGGTATCCCGTGGCCGTACCGTTCGTGAATTCCTGATCTCCGTACTGATCGTACCGTCGGTCGTTTCGGTTCTGTGGATGACGACGTTCGGTGGCACCGCCATCGACCAGTACGTCAGCCAAGGCATAGAAGCCGTGCGCGATGCGGGCGTGGATCTGCAGCTGTTTATCATGCTGGAGCAACTGCCGCTCTCGCAGATCACCTCGTTCATTGCCATCGTGCTGGTCATCGTCTTCTTCGTGACCTCGTCGGATTCCGGGTCGCTGGTGATCGACTCCATCACCGCAGGCGGCAAGGTGGATGCCCCGAAACCGCAGCGCGTGTTCTGGGCGATCATCGAAGGTGCGATTGCCATTGCGCTGCTGCTGGGCGGTGGTTTGACCGCACTGCAGACCATGGCCGTCTCTACCGGGTTCCCGTTCACCATCATTCTTCTGGTGGCGTGTTACGCCATCATCAAAGGCTTGATGAGCGAGCCCAAAGCGGTCTAACGATCTGCTTTACCTAGGTAAGACGCAAACGGGCAGCCCATGGGCTGCCCGTTTGCCTATCAGGGTGGAGAGATTCAAGCGTTAACACCACAGCGCTTTTAAGGGCGTGCCTGGCGTATAGCGATTGGCGATTTGCGCCTGCAAAAGCTCCGCGGTGGCCAGCGCGTCGACCAGCGCATGGTGCCCTTGATAGGCAGGCAAACCGTAGCGCTCACGACTGGCGTTGAGGCGAATCGATACCGGCGGCCGACCTAACCAACGGCGGAAACGAGCCCACAGAGTTTGACGATGCAGTCGCGCTTCCAGCGACATGGTATCGATCATTGGAAACAGCACCCCTTCGCCCCGGCGCGCCTTCACTGCCGCATCGAGAAAGGGGCGTTCGATGTTTCGAAAGTGAACCACCACGATACGCCCTGCCAGCACCGTCAACAGTTCATCCAACACGTCATCGAGGTCTGGCGCATCGGCGATCTCCGAGTGCGTGATGTGGTGATAAGCAATCGACGTCTCGTCCAGCGGCCGGGATGGCTTCACGACCCAGTAACGGCGTTGGGCCATGGGAATACGCCCCAACGTAAATGGTACGACGCCAATACTGACAATCGCATGGCGGCGCTCGTCGAGCCCAGTGGTTTCCATATCCAGCGCCACCATGGGCACTTCCGACAAGGGGGTATCCGGGTCGGGCATGGGCGTGTCGAAAAAGCGCTTCAACATCTCGTCTTGGGCCCGCTCGGCCCGGGCGGCCATATAGCCCTGCCAGTCGGCCTGGGTGACTTTTTGGCGCGGTCGTATGCCGTGCATATCAGCGCCCCTGCCGTTGGGTGGGAACGGGGTAGCGGAACTTCAAAAACTTCTGGGCATTGCTCAACACCTGAAATGCGTCTTTCAGGGTATGGCGTTCGCTATCTTCCACGTTCTCGGGCTCGATGTTGTTATCCGGCTCACGCTCCTCCTGCAGGTCGATCATTTGATGGCGTATCCGCGACATGCACAAAAACTCGAACGCATAGTTCAGCTTGTCGCTGACACCCGTCGCCAGCAGCTGGGTTTTGCTGATGTCGTCCAGACGCTGGAAAGAGTTTTGCGCTTTGGAACCGCAGGCCAAGGCATGCACACGAATCAAATCCACCATCGGTGCCGTACCGCGCCGCTTGAGATTGATGGAGTTATTGTGCTTGCCATCTTTCTCCATCACGAAGGTGCGGAAAAAGCCGAGGGGTGGGGTTCGATTGAGCGCATTGCGCGCCATGGCCGCCAGGAACAGCGGCGACTTGGGAGCGGTTTGGGCAATCAAATCCTGGAGCGTTTCGACGAACAAATCTTCCCCATAGATGCTATCCAGATCGAAAAAGATCGAGCTGTGCAGCAGTTTCTCGGGGGTTGGGTTCGCCATCCAGTCCTGAAAATAGCGCTTCCATACCGCCAGCGGCTGACGCCACTGGCGGTTGGTCGCCATCACGTCGCCCTTACAGTAGGTGTAGCCACAGGCGGCCAGGCCATCGCTGACGAACGCCGCCAGGGCACGAAAATACTCGTCGTGCTCTTCGGGAACGAAGTCGTCAGAAAGAATCAGCGCGTTGTCCTGGTCGGTGACGATGCTCTGCTCATTACGCGCCATGGAGCCATTGACCATATAGCAATAAGGCACTGGCGGCGGCCCGAGGGTATCTTCGGCCAGCTCCAGCAACCGGCGAGTGAAACTGCGTCCAATCGTGGAGAGCGCGCTGCCCACCATTTGCGAGTTCGCCCCCTCCTGCACCATGCGTACGAACGCCGCTCGAACGTCCGGTGCCAGCTTGGCCAGCCCCTGGGCGCTGGACTGGTTGAAGATATTGCTCACCAGATAAAGGCCGCTATGGGTTTCGTAGCGAATGATATCCGATAGGTGCACCACGCCTACCGGGCGCTGGCGATACAGCACGGGCAGGTGATGAACGTTGCTACGCAGCATGGTCAGCATCGCTTCATAGACCGAGGCATCGGACTGGATGGTAATGAGTCGTTCCGAAATCACCTCTCCGATGGGGGTCGTGGGCGATAGACCTTCGGCCACGACGCGCGTGCGAAAGTCGCTGTCAGTGAGAATGCCGCACATCTGCCAAGTTTTGCCCTCGCTATCCTGGAAGCTATAGCGGGGGTTATCGCTCCCCTCATTGATGACCAGCACCGCAGACGCTTGGGCGTCGATAATCTGTCGAGCTGCCTGCTGTACGCTGGTGGTGGATTCGACCATCACCGGGTAGCGAGTGACCAGTTTGCGAATGCGGGTCACCATCATGTCGTTCGACTTCTTCTGCTGCTCGGCGGCGGTCTCTAGCCGCGGACGCTCTAGCTCGACGAAATCGGCGAAGTCGTCATCCTCTTCGCATAGACGTTGAAACACTGCGTCGGGGATAAAGTAAATCAGCGTGTCTTCGATAGCCTTGGCGGGAAAACGCACCTTGTGGTTACGCAACAGGCTGAAGTGGCCAAAGATATCGCCCTCACCTAGGCGGTTATAGAGCTCGCCCTGGCGGCGATACACCTCAACCGCACCGCTGCGAATGTAGCAAAGCTCATTCAGCGTATCGTTCAGCGTCAGAATATCGCTATCCGTTTTGAAATAGCTGACTTCTACCTGCTCGGCAATGGCGTCCAGCAACTCATCCGACAAACCATCAAACGGGGGAAACTGCCCCATGTGTTGGCGTATTTCTAATAACTCGACGTCCATACGCTCTCCTGCTGGGCGCTGACTCTATTGAACGGACGGTGCTTTGACGAGAGTGGTGTCGTCAAGGGCTAAGTTTGTCGTGAACACTCGCCATGGACAACCCTTTGAAGGTGAAACGAAAGAGCGGGACGGATAGCCCGACACGAAAAAGCCCAGCGCACGAGCGCTGGGCTTTGGTCGACTTGCGGTGTGGCGGATACTTCGCACGTTAAGGAAAATCTGGCACTATCCGCATAGCCTTGAATGAAACATTCAACTCATGGCGTTTACGACTGGCTCGCCATTTCTTGAACGCGCTGCATCATTTCCGGATCTTGCTGGATGGATTGACCGATAGCGTTGAAGGTATCGACATCCAAGCCGCTGTCTTCGACGACTTCGATCATGCGGTCATTGGCTTCAGCGCGAACTTCCTGCTGTGCGGTTTCGTCTTCTGCTTCCTGCAGACGCTGTGTGTACTCTTGTGAGATCACGGCGATTTCTTGAGAAGCATCGGCGAACTGCTGTAGCTGCTGATCAGAAAAATCCTGAGCCGGGGCTTGCTGAGTGGCCATTGGATCTTGCGCTTGACCTTCAGCTTGTTGGGCGTGAGCGGTGCCCGCCATCAGACCCGTGGCGAGAAGTGCAGCAGAGAACAAAGCAGTCATACGTTGCATGGTAAGAAACCTCATTGGCGCGTTATGAATGTGCCCAGTGTGACGCGTCGTTTGGGCGCTGGTTCAATCTTTTATGTAAAACTCAGTAACAAAAAGAACAAAACGTAAGTTATCTACCCCATGAATCATGCTATCCCAGGAGCACTATGTCTATTAATTTCAAAATGTTAGGAGAGAAAGACGCCGCCTCCCTTGGGCTGGCCGCCATGCCAGGGCTTTTCGTTCTGCTCTGGAGCACCGGCTTTATCGGCGCGAAGTTTGGCCTGCCCTACGCCGAACCTTTCACCTTTTTGTTCATCCGTTTCGTGCTCACACTGCTGCTGTTGCTGCCATTGACGTGGCTGATGCGCATTGCCTGGCCTTCATCACCTACGTTATGGAAACATATTGCGGTATCGGGTTTGCTGGTCCACGGCACCTATCTGGGCGGCGTGTTTTACGGCATTTATTTAGGCATGCCCGCCGGCTTGGCCGCCCTACTGGTTGGCCTACAGCCACTGCTCACGGCGGCCTGCGCGGGACCGTTGCTAGGCGAGCGGCTGACCAAACGACAGTGGTGTGGTCTGCTCTTGGGCTTACTCGGCATCAGTTTGGTACTGGGTAGCAAGCTGGAACTCGGCAGTACGCTTTTTAGCGGGTTCGGGGTTGGGGCGCTGGTGAGCGTGATGGCCGCCCTGATGGGTATTTCGCTGGGCACGCTGTACCAAAAGCGTTACTGCACCAGCATGCCGCTGCTATCGGGCGCGGTCATCCAGTACATGGCGGCGGGCGCACTGCTGGGGGTAGGTGCCCTGCTTTTCGAAAGCCGCGAGGTGGAGTGGAGCACGACGTTCATACTGACGCTTGGTTGGCTCGTGCTGATTCTGTCGATTGCCGCTATCCTGCTACTGATGGCATTGATAAAGAAGGGGGAGGCTTCCCGCGTGGCGAGTCTCTTTTATCTCGTGCCACCGGTCACTGCGCTACAGGCGTGGTGGCTATTCGATGAGCGTTTGCCGCTGCTTGGCTTGGCAGGCATGGTCATCGCCATTATGGGCGTGGTCATGGTCGTGCGCCCCTCGACGACATAACCAATACGAAAAAAGACGAATCTTCCAGGGCTTGGAAAAATGACTGCACAACCTCACTGCGCCAGGGTCAACGGCGTCTGCAACCGGTGCGATACGCCGGTTCCCTTCGCCTTTACGATGGCCTTTCAACCCATCGTCGATGTCGCTCAGCGACAAGTGGTGTACTACGAAGCACTGGTTCGCGGCGTGAACGGTGAATCGGCGTTTTCGATCCTGGATCAAGTGACCGATGAACTCATGTATCGCTTCGACCAAGCCTGCCGCGTCAAGGCGATCGAATTGGCCAGCGAGCTGGGCATGAACGCGCGGCTGTCGATCAACTTTCTACCGAATGCCGTGTACGAACCAGAAGCCTGCATTCAGTCCACGCTCGAAACATCACACCGCGTGGGCTGGCCAGCCGAAAGACTCAATTTTGAAATTACCGAGACCGAGCGCGTGGTCGACCGCGCGCACATGCGTTCGATCATCGACTGCTACCGGCGAATGGGCTTCACCACATCGCTGGACGACTTTGGCAACGGCTACGCTAACCTGGATTTATTGACCGATCTTCGCCCCGACACGCTCAAAATCGACCGAGAATTGGTCATGGATTGCGACAGCAACGTGCGCCGTCAGGCCATCCTCAAAAGCATGGTGTCACTGGCTCGCACCTTGGGAACGCAACTCGTGGCCGAAGGCGTCGAGACCCGAGAAGAGTCTCGCTGCCTTCTGGCACTGGGTATTTCGGTGCAGCAGGGGTACTATTTTGCCCGCCCTCAAGTGGGCGAGCTCCCCACCGTTGCGCTAGAAAGATACGAGTAGCGCGGCGCTATAACCGTTCGAGGTAGGCAGTGCCGCCCAGGTTGCGCATCTGCTGACGAATCCACTGGCTGCGACGCTCGACCTGGGCGTCGGGACGGGAGGCACTGCGGGTGCGCGGACTCGGTAGAATGGCAGCCAACAGGCTCGCCTGACGTTCGGTCAGCGCACTGCCTGAGGCACCGAAGTAGTGGCTGGCGGCCGCCTCCAGACCGAACACGCCGGTATCCCACTCGGCAACGTTGAGGTAGACCTCTAAGATCCGCTGTTTACCCCATAGCGTTTCGATCAGCAGCGTGAACCACGCCTCCAGCCCTTTGCGTATCCAGCTACGTCCACTCCACAAGAACACGTTTTTAGCGGTTTGCTGGCTCAAGGTACTGGCGCCACGCAGCCGCTCGCCGTCTCGGCTCGCTTCCCAGGCACGACGCATCTCGACGAAATCGAACCCGCGATGCTGGGGAAAACGCTGATCCTCGGCGGAGATCACTGCCAGCTTGGCATTGCTGGACAACTGCTCCCAACCACGCCACTGGCGCTGAATATCGATGGGCTCGCTGTTGATCCAGCTCTGCACTTTACGCTCGACCATCACCATGGAGCCAGGCGGGGGCACGAAGCGAAATAGCAGCACCAGGGCAACCGAGAGCACCACGAAACCAAGCGCACCACGCCAGAGAAGACGCCATAACAGACGAAGAAAGCGGCGCAGCGCGCGATTGAGCATCTCGGAATCCTTAGCGTTTCATGAGGTGTTCCGCATGATAGCGCAAATGATCCTCGATGAACGAGGCGATGAAGAAGTAGCTATGATCGTACCCCGGCTGGCGACGCAGCGTCAGCGGGTGGTCGTGCTCGTCACACACGGCTTCCAGACGCTCCGGCATGAGCTGCTCTTCCAAGAACTGATCCGCTTCGCCCTGGTCGATGAACAGACGCTGGCGGGACGCCCCGTTGGCCACTAACTCGCAGGCATCGTACTGGCGCCAGCGCGACTGGTCGTCGCCCAAGTAGCTGGTAAAGGCTTTTTGGCCCCAAGGGCAATTCATCGGGTTCACGATAGGCGCAAAGGCGGAGACCGAGCGGAACCGACCCGGATGGCGCAGGGCAAGAATGAGCGCGCCGTGACCGCCCATGGAGTGGCCGCTGATCGATTCGCGCCCGTTGACGGGAAAGTGCTGGCGCACGACCGAGGGCAGCTCTTCGATCACGTAGTCGTACATACGGTAGTGCGACTTCCACGGCGCCTGGGTGGCATTCACGTAGAAGCCCGCCCCAGAGCCGAGATCGTAACTATCGTGCTCGCCGGGAAGATCGGTGCCACGCGGGCTGGTATCCGGACAGACAATCGCCACACCTAATTCGGCGGCAATTCGGTGCGCGCCGGCCTTCTGCATGAAGTTTTCGTCGTTGCAGGTCAGGCCCGATAGCCACCACAGCAGCGGCACGCGCTCGTTTTCCGCTTGCGGCGGCAGGTACACGGCGAACACCATGTCGCAGTCCAGCGCCCGGGAGTAGTGGCGGTAGCGCTTGTGCCAGCCACCGCAGCTGCGGTTGGCCGACACCAGTTCTAAAGTTTCACTCATGCTCATGGGGCAGGCTCCTTAGAAGATGAAAACGCGGCGGGTCTCCCCTACCGCGTTCGTTTACCCGGTTTCTTAAGCTCGATGATACTCAGTAATGCAGCACGGTACGAATGCTCTTGCCCGCGTGCAGCAGGTCGAAGGCTTCGTTGATCTTCTCGAACGGCATATCGTGGGTAATGAAGTCGTCGATGTTGAGCTCGCCGTTCATGTAGCGCTCCACGTAGCCCGGCAGCTCGCTGCGGCCCTTCACGCCGCCAAAGGCGGAGCCTTTCCACACGCGGCCAGTAACTAGCTGGAACGGACGTGTGGAGATCTCTTCGCCAGCGCCTGCCACGCCGATGATGATCGATTCCCCCCAGCCCTTGTGGCAGCACTCTAGCGCCGAGCGCATGACGTTGACGTTACCGATACACTCGAAGGAGTAGTCGACGCCGCCATCGGTCATATCGACGATAACCTGCTGGATCGGGTCGCTGTAATCTTTCGGGTTGACGAAGTCCGTCGCGCCGAACTGCTTGGCCAGGGCGAATTTATCCGGATTGACGTCGATCGCGATAATCTTGGACGCTTTGGCCATCACCGCGCCCTGAATGACCGCCAACCCAATGGCGCCCAACCCAAACACGGCAATGGTCGACCCCGGCTCTACTTTGGCGGTGTTCAAGACGGCACCGATACCGGTGGTCACGCCGCAGCCCAGCAGACAGATTTTGTCCATGGGCGCTTCTTTGGACACCACCGCCAGCGACACCTCCGGCAGCACCGTGTACTCGCTGAACGTCGAGGTGCCCATGTAGTGATGCAGCATCTTGCCGTCTAGCGAGAAGCGCGACGTGCCGTCCGGCATGACGCCTTTACCCTGTGTGGCACGTACGCTGCCACACAGGTTGGTTTTACCCGAGAGGCAGAATTTACACTTGCCACACTCTGCGGTGTAGAGCGGGATGACGTGGTCACCCGGCTTTACGCTGGTAACGCCTTCCCCCACTTCTTGAACGACACCCGCGCCTTCATGGCCGAGTACCGCTGGGAAGTTACCTTCTGGGTCAGCGCCGGAGAGCGTATAGGCATCGGTGTGGCACACGCTGGTGGCGGCCATTTTGACCAGCACTTCTCCAGCCTTCGGACCTTCTACATCGATCTCCACCAGCTCGAGTGGCTTACCCGCTTCGAGCGCAACTGCCGCACGTGATTTCATGGTCACTCCTATGGATTCGCAGTGGGCGAGCACGCCGCGACGTGCTCGTCTAAAAAGGGGGTGAGTTACTCGCTATCGCCAGAAACCGGCCCAAACTCAATGGGCAGCCAGCGGTAGCCTTCCTCGTCTTCGACGATATGACCAATGCCCGGGAACGGCATGTGAGCACCGGCCACCCAGTGCTTCTCATCGACCGCACTCTCTAGCACGGCTTCACGGGTGCGCACCGCCTGCTCAGGGTCGGAATCGAACTCGATGGCAACGCTAGGGTCGGCAAACTGCACGCCGTAGCTGTGGACGACATCGCCCCAGACCAACATGGCGTCGTCGTCACTGTTGAGCATAAAGCTCGCATGGCCCGGCGTATGGCCGTGCGTATCCTGCGCGACGATACCCATCAGCAGCTCATCGCCCGGCACAAAGGGGCTGAACTGGCCAGCCTCTTGATAGGGCGCCACGGCCTCTTGTGCCATGGTAAAGAAGGCACGCTCCTCCTCTGGAAGCGCTTGAGAGCGCTCTTCGTCCAACCAGAAGTCAGCGTCGCCTTGGCTGGCGCGCAGCTCGGCATTGGGGTAGACCGCCTCACCGTTCTCATCCACCAAACCGCACACATGGTCCGGGTGCAGGTGGGTCATCAAGATCGTATCGACCTGTTCCGGTGCATAGCCCGACGCGCGTAAGTTCTGCTCGACCTGGCCCAGAGTGGGACCAAAGCACGCCGCCGACCCTGCATCAACAAGCACCAGGTTCTGGCCGGTGTGAATCAAAAAAGCGTTCACGGCAGTTTGCATGCCGTTCTCGGCATCGATGAACAATGCGTCGAGATGGCGCAGAATCTCGTCATGCTCCATGCCTTTTAAGAGCGAGGTGTCTAGTGTGGTATGGCCATCGTACAGCGCCGTCACTTCGGTATCGCCTACCATCATACGGAACCAACCCGATGCCTGCTCTTGCTGCTGGGCAGGCACCTCTGCCTGAGCGGCAGCGACCCAACCGGCGCTGATAGCAGCCACCAATGCACGCCGAGACCAGCGTGAAGAGATCATCGACATCATCAAACACTCCATGAAAACGCGAGATAGACCTGAAGTGTAGGTCAGCTAGGCGAGAAAGATAAAGCGGGATACACTCACAAGATTATTGCTCCTGAGCAACAATCTCTTTAATTAAGGGTTCGCCATGCAGCGCTGGGATCGTATCGAAGCCTTCGTCGAGGTGGTCAGGCTGGGCACCTTTTCCGCCGCCGCTCGACACCTCAAAGTCTCTACCTCGCATATCAGCCGTTTGGTCAGCCAGCTAGAGAACCAGCTAGGCGTGCAGCTACTCTACCGCACCACACGGCAGATTCGGCTGACCGATGCTGGGGCCTTGTACGCGGAGCACTGCCGCCATTTGTTCGATGGGCTGCGTGATGCCGAGCAGGCGATCAGCGAGCTGCAGGCCAAACCCCATGGGCTACTAAAACTGACCTCGGCAACGACTTTCGGTGAGCGCTACGTTGCCCCGCTGGTCAATGATTTCCAGCGCCTGCACCCCCAGTTGGAAGTACACATGCACTTCACCAATCGCCCAGTGGAGTTGATCGAAGAGGGTTTCGACATCGCCATTCGCATGGGCGTGTTGAAAGACTCCAGCCTGATTGCCCGGCGGCTGTGCGGACGCCGCGAATACGTGGTGGGCTCACAGGCCTATTTTCGTCAGGCGCCCCGTCCCCACACGCTGGGCGAACTGAGCCAACACCGCTGCCTGCTGGGGTCGCGCCCCAACTGGCTGTTCGAAGTGCACGGTCAGCGGCGAGAGGTCAAGGTAGAGGGGTGCTGGAGCAGCAACTCGGGGCCTGCCCTGCTGGATGCCGCCCTCAAAGGGCTGGGGCTCGCCCAGCTGCCGGATTACTACGTGGCGCCTTATCTGGCCAGTGGAGAGTTAGTGTCGGTGCTGGAGCCGTTCCAACACCACGACACGGCGGTGTGGGCGGTCTACCCGCGCCACCGCCACTTATCGCCCAAGATTCGTCAGTTGGTCGACCATTTGGTCGACCATATCCACACTCTGTTACCCGCTCATTAGCATTCGATGGCATTGACTGCGAGACCACCTTTCGAGGTCTCTTTGTACTTATCCTGCATATCGCGACCGGTATCGCGCATGGTGCGGATCACTTTATCCAGCGAGACGAAGTGGTCGCCGTCACCGTGTAGCGCCATGCGGGCGGCATTAATCGCCTTGACAGACGCAATCGCGTTGCGCTCAATACAGGGCACCTGGACGAGTCCTGCCACTGGGTCGCAGGTCAGCCCCAAGTTATGCTCCAGGCCAATTTCCGCAGCGTTTTCTACCTGCCGCGGCGTACCGCCCAGCACTTCGGCCAGCCCGGCCGCCGCCATGGCGCAGGCAGAGCCCACCTCCCCTTGGCACCCCACTTCAGCACCGGAAATTGAAGCGTTCTTTTTGCATAGAATGCCCATGGCACCGGCAGTCAGCAAAAAATTCACTACATCGGCATCGCAGGCGTCCGGCTCGAACTTTAGATAGTACGCCAGCACGGCGGGCACGATACCCGCGGCACCGTTGGTAGGCGCGGTCACCATTCGCTTACCAGCGGCATTCTCTTCGTTAACTGCCAGGGCAAACAGGTTGACCCAGTCCATCACGGTAAAACTGGTCACAATCAGGCGCTGATTGTCGGGCGGCGAGAGCAATTGCTGATGCAGTGAATGGGCGCGGCGGCGGACATTTAAGCCGCCCGGTAGGCGCCCGGTGGCCTCCAGGCCATTATCAATGCTCTGGCGCATGGCGTGCCAGATGGTGAGTAATTCGTCACGTATCGCGGCTTCGCTACGCCAAGCTTTCTCGTTTTCTAACATCAGCTCGCTGATGCTTAGGCCGTGCTGCTGGCACAGTGTCAGTAACTCATTTGCTGACTCAAAGGGATAAGGCAACGCTGTTTTGTCTTCATCCAGCCCGCCTCGGTCAGCGCAGGCCTGGTCCACATAAAATCCACCGCCCAGGGAGTAATAGGTGTTCGTACTGATCACCGTATCGCCTTCATACGCCGTGAGGACCATGGCGTTAGGATGAAACGGCAGGCAGGCCTCATCCCATTCGATATCACGTGCGCGCTGAAACGCTAGCGCTTGGCCGTTGGGAAGCCTCAATGGCTCGCTGTTATCCAATGCGGCTAAGCGTTCGGCGATAGTATCAAGGTCAACCGCCTCTGGCGTCTCGCCCATCAACCCCATCACCACGGCATTATCAGTGCCGTGACCGACACCAGTCGCTGCCAGCGAGCCGTGCAGCCTTACCACAACACGGCTCACCTTGGGCGCTGTCAGCGCCATGACGAAATCTCGCGCTGCCCGCATGGGCCCAACGGTATGTGAGCTGGATGGGCCAATGCCAATCCGAAACAGATCAAACACACTAATTGCCATAAAAGTGCCTGCCCCGAGAGGTAATTATTACGCTTGTAGCGTTACTTTGTAGCCTAACCGGCTAGCCGTCGAGCAATTCTCAGTTAGTTAGACGTGCGAGCATAGAAATGTGACGATATAATGAACATTCACCCCTGCATGTTTGCTTGCCTCCCGTAACATTTTATCTCCGATAAGGACACTGGTATGTCACCATCTCCTCCCTGGGCGATTAGCTTTCGCACCGCGCTACTTCGTGCCACTCTGTACACGCTCGCCATCGGCGGTATCGCCCAAGGCGGTTACCTGGAAGTGCTTTACCTGCCCGAGGTTCGCTACACCGAGCTTGGTTTTACCGAATTCACCCAAACCTTGGTATTGGCAAGCTGCTGCGCGCTACTGATCTATATTCGCCACGTATTGAACGTATGGCCCACCGTCACGCTGCTGCTGCTGGCGTTTATCGGTGCCTCGCTCGTGCGTGAGCAGGACTACTTTCTCGATCACTACGTGGCGGAAGACACCTGGAAATATCTCGTCGCGCTGATTGTGCTCCCTAGTCTTGGCTGGGTCATCTTTCACCGCCAGCGGTTTTTGGAAGAGTTTCGCCACTACAGCAACACCTTCTCGTTTGGTCTATTTGCGGCAGGTGTGCTGGTCACCTATATCTTTTCTCGCCTTTATGGACGCCAAGATTTTTGGCGAGCCGTGTTGCAAGAGCACTATATCCGTGACTTCAAAGACATTGCCGAAGAGGCCATCGAACTACTCGGCTACAGCTTGATTCTGTTTGCCACCATCGAGCTTCTCTTTCTCGCACGACGCATCTATCGCGCACGGCAAACACCTTAACCAATCACTTATCCCCCCCAGCCAAACACCGCTGACGCCCCGCATCAGCGGTGTTTCATTTTTTACATCTCCCTATACGTAAAGCCATTTGCGCCGCTTGCATTATCAACGTAGTGTCAGCCACCAAACCTACATGGGCATTTTTGCTGAAAAATAACCTATCAACGATATAAATCTTATGACAAACCCACAAAATCGCGAAGAAAACCTAAAACGCGGAGCATTTACCCGCTTTCTCGATAGCGTCGAGTGGCTGGGAAATCTATTACCGCACCCGGTCACACTGTTTGCCATTCTGTGTGTACTGGTCGTGCTGGCTAGCGGTATCGCTGCCGCCCTGGGCATATCCGTCGCCGACCCGCGCCCAGCAAACGAGGGCGAGTGGATTGCGGTGAATTCACTGCTCAATGCGGAAGGGCTACGCCTTCTCGTCACCAATATGGTGACCAACTTCACCGGTTTTGCACCTTTGGGCACAGTGCTGGTGGCCATGTTAGGAGTCGGGGTTGCCGAACACTCCGGCCTATTATCGGCGAGTATGCGCGCGCTGGTGCTCAACCGCTCTCCGCGCATCGTGACTTATGCCGTAGTGTTTGCCGGAATCATGTCGAACATGGCCTCCGAGCTTGGCTATGTGGTGCTCATTCCGTTGGCTGCAATGATTTTCCACTCTTTGGGTCGCCACCCACTGGCTGGCTTGGCAGCAGCTTTCTGCGGCGTTTCTGGTGGCTATAGCGCCAACCTTTTAATCGGCACGGTCGACCCGCTGCTTTCCGGCATCACCCAAGAAGCCGCACGCCTACTCGACCCTGCCTACATCGTTGGCGCCGAGGCTAACTGGTTCTTCATGTTTGCCAGCACGTTCTTCGTCACCCTGATTGGCGGTTTGGTTACCGAACGCATCGTGGAACCCAAGCTTGGCAAATTCGATTCAGCCTATGCCGATAGCGATATCGACCAGCACCGTATGGAGGGTCTGACCGCTACAGAGAAACGGGCACTCAAAGGTACGGGCTTGGCCGCCCTGGCGCTGGTAGCGTTAGTGGCCGTCATGGTAGTGCCGGAGAGTGGCATTCTGCGCAACCCGGAGACGGGCCTTGTGAGCGGCTCGCCCTTCCTGCGCGGTATTGTGGTTATCGTCGCCATTGCCTTCACCGTGCTGGGCTTTGTCTATGGCCGACTCGCGGGCACCATGCAAAACGATCGCGATATCGTCGATGCCATGGCCAAAAGCATGAGCAGCCTGGGGCTCTATATTGTACTGGTGTTCTTTGCCGCTCAGTTCGTGGCGCTGTTCAACTGGAGTAATTTTGGCACCGTGACTGCCGTGGCGGGCGCTGACCTGCTGGACTCCCTTGGCTTGCGCGGCCCTGGCCTGTTTGCGCTGTTCATCCTCATGTGCGCCTTCGTGAACCTGTCGCTGGGTAGCGCGTCGGCGCAGTGGGCGGTCACTGCCCCTATCTTCGTCCCCATGCTGATGCTCATGGGTTACGCGCCCGAAGTCATTCAGGCGGCGTATAGGATCGGCGATTCCGTCACCAACCTGATTACGCCCATGATGAGCTACTTTGGCCTGATTCTCGCAGTGGCGACCCGTTATCGTAACGACATGGGCATCGGCACGCTGGTCGCTCTCATGCTGCCTTACACGCTGTTCATGCTGATCGGTTGGAGCGTGCTGTTCTTTATCTGGGTGTTTATTCTTGGCTTGCCGGTTGGTCCAGGCTCTGCCACTTACTACACGCTCTAAGCTTTAAACGGCATAACATAAACCGAAAAGCCCGCCGTTCAGAGAACGGCGGGCTTTTCGGTCTTCGTGGCAACTCTATTTCACCACTCACTCTTCACTACTCGCGGCTTTACTCGTCCAGGAACGAACGAAGCGGTTCTGAGCGGCTGGGGTGGCGCAGCTTGCGCAGCGCTTTGGCTTCGATCTGACGAATCCGCTCGCGGGTGACGTCAAACTGTTTGCCCACCTCTTCCAACGTGTGGTCGGTATTCATGTCGATACCGAAACGCATACGCAGGACTTTCGCTTCGCGGGCAGTCAAACCACCCAGCACGTTGCGGGTCGCCTCGATCAAGCCTTCGCCGGTGGCCATATCGATCGGCAGCAGCATGGTGCCGTCCTCAATGAAATCCCCCAGGTGCGAATCGTCGTCATCACCAATCGGCGTCTCCATGGAGATCGGCTCTTTGGCAATCTTGAGCACCTTACGTACCTTGTCTTCAGGCATTTCCAGACGCTCGCCCAGCTCTTCCGGCGTCGGCTCGCGCCCCATCTCTTGCAGCATTTGACGGGAGACGCGGTTGAGCTTGTTGATCGTCTCGATCATGTGGACCGGAATACGAATGGTCCGCGCCTGATCGGCAATCGAGCGAGTGATGGCCTGACGAATCCACCATGTCGCGTAGGTCGAGAACTTGTAGCCACGACGGTATTCGAACTTGTCTACCGCCTTCATCAAGCCGATGTTGCCTTCCTGGATCAGGTCCAGGAACTGCAGGCCACGGTTGGTGTACTTCTTGGCAATCGATATTACCAAGCGCAAGTTCGCCTCAACCATCTCTTTCTTGGCGCGACGAGCTTTTGCTTCACCAATCGACAGCTTGCGGTTCACCTCTTTGAGGTCGGCAACCGAGAGCTGCACCATGTCCTCTTCGAAGGCAATCTTACGCTGAGCGCGGGCGATATCAGCACGCAGCGGCTCTAGGCGGTCAGCGTATTTAGGCTGCGCTTCCTGGAAAGCGTCGAGCCATTTCGGATCAGACTCGTGGCCCGGGAACGACTTGATGAACGTCTTGCGCGGCACCTTGGCTTTCTTGACGCACAGCTGCATGACCGCTTTTTCTTGGGCACGCACCTGCTCGACGCTGATCCGCACTTGGCCTACCAGTCGCTCGAAGTGCTTCGGCACCAGCTTGATCGGCGAGAACAGCTCGGCGAGGCGCTCCTGTTCGAACTTCAATTCGGAGCTACCACGACCGTGTTTAGCTAGCGCGGCTTCCACCGCCGCGTTCTGCTCACGAATCTGCTCGAAACGCGCTTTGGCTTCTTCTGGATCTGGACCGCCTTCGCTGGCGCTGGTGTCTTCTTCGTCATCGTCGGCATCGCTATCGATATCGTCATCGTCGCTCAGCTCGGTATCGACGTCAGGCTCCGGCGTTTCTGCTTCGGCAACCCCGGGGATACCTTCGTCGGGGTCGATGAAACCAGAGAAAAGATCGGACAAGCGCCCAGGCGCTTCTTCGTCCTGAGTGGCGTCGTAGGCTTCGAGGATCGACGCGACCGCGCCCGGCAAATACGCCAGTGCGGACATCACTTCCCGCGTGCCTTCTTCGATCCGCTTGGCGATTTCGATTTCGCCTTCGCGGGTCAAAAGCTCAACCGTTCCCATTTCACGCATGTACATGCGCACGGGGTCGGTGGTGCGACCTACGTCGCTTTCCACGGCGGCGAGTGCCGCAACGGCCTCTTCCGCAGCGGACTCGTCCGTGGAGTGATCCGACATCATCAAAGTGTCTTCATCTGGCGCTTCCTCAACGACACTGATACCCATGTCGTTGATCATGCCAATGATGTCTTCCACTTGATCCGGGTCGGCGATATCCTCGGGTAGATGGTCGTTGACCTCGGCATAGGTCAGGTAGCCCTGCTCCTTGCCGCGCGCGATCAACTCCTTCAGACGTGACTGCTGCTGCGCATTTCCAGCCATAGAAACCCTATCTCGACGAAGAAGAATGAAACACCTGGGGCGCTGAATCGATTAAACTCAACAAGCCGAACAGTATAGCGTAAATAGCTGGAATTTTTCCAGCGAAACGTATTTGCGCGGTCATTCAGGTGTGTTAGGTTGTTCGGTTAGGCCAGCGCCTGGCGACTAACCCTGTATGTGGTGCTGAAGCTTGTTAATTCAACCCCATTGTGCGAATTGCTTTGGTTTGACGCCCTCATGTGCGCTGAATTAGCTCCATCATCAGACTCGCCAACCGCTGCCGCTGAGCTTTATCCAGCTTCTGGCCAGAACGCTCTAGTGCCAACAGCGCATCGTACTCTTCCTGGGGCGAACGCTTACGCTGCTTCTCGACCAAATGCTCTACCAGCCCGCTTAGCTCTGCTTCCCTTGTACTCTTAGGAATCAGCAGTTCCCGCTGCGCCAGCTCTGCTAAGATCTGCCCCTCATGACTACCCTGAAAGTGTGCTAGCACCACCTGCGGACTGCGATAGCGCCCAGCACGCAGTAACTCGATTAAAGCGCGGCACAGCGGCGCCTCTTCACTATTTTCTGGCAGCCAATCCAGCGATTCGGGCAACGATGTCACCAAGCACGGCTCATGAAGCAACAGTTGCACAATACGACTCACCGTAGAGAGCGCTTGCAGCTTTGCCCCTTGACGGCGGCCACGCGCCGCCGCGCGAGGCGGCGCCTGCTCTGGCACCATTTCAGCGGCTGGCTCCTCAACAGGCCCCCACTGCGGCAACGCTTTTGCAGCGGCATCTGCCGTGCGCCTATCTAACAGCGCCTGCAACTGCGACTGTGCCAGCCCGCTACGCTTTGCCAGTGATTCAAGCAGTAGCGATTTGAGCATGCCTTCAGGCACTTTGTTCAATGCCTCTAGCACCTGGGTGGCAAAACGCTCGCGCCCTTCCACGGTATTCAAATCGCGCCCCTGGGCGGCCTGCTCGAAGAGAAACTCCGAGAGCGGCATCGCACAGGTGACACGATCTTCGAACGCCTCTCTGCCCTCGCGACGCACCAGCGAATCCGGGTCGTCACCTTCCGGCAAAAACAGAAACCTTGCCTCGCGCCCATCGATCATCTGCGGGAGTGCGGTTTCCAACGCGCGACTTGCCGCTTGGCGGCCCGCCCGGTCACCGTCGAAGCAGAACACTACCCGGCTCACCAAACGAAACAGGCGGCTCAAGTGATCTTCCGTGGTCGCCGTGCCCAACGTAGCGACGGCGTTATGAATGCCGAACTGAGCCAGCGCCACCACGTCCATATAGCCTTCGACCATCACCAACTGCTCGAGTTTGCTGGACGCTTGGCGCGCCTCATACAAACCATACAGCTCGCGCCCCTTATGAAAGACAGGGGTTTCTGGAGAGTTCAGGTATTTAGGCTGCTCATCCCCCATAACGCGGCCACCAAAGGCGATGGTTCGGCCACGCAAGTCGCGGATGGGAAACATCACCCGGTCACGAAAGCGGTCATAGGTGCGGCCAGTGTCTTCGCGGTGGATCAGCAGGCCGTACTCGACCTGTACCGGCTCGCCGATCCCTTTTGCCGACAGATGCTGTTTGAGCGCTTCCCAGCCACCCGGCGCATAACCGATACCGTAGGTGTCGATCACCTCCGGCGATAGACCGCGACCCTGCAGATAGCGCTGGGCACTCTGGCCCTCCTGCATTTTCAGCCGTTCACGATAGAAGCTAGCGGCCACTTCCAGCAGATTGACGCCCTCTTTACGCTTCTTCTCGCGCTGCTGGGCACGCGGGTCATCCGCTCCCTCACGGGGTACGTCGAGCCCTAGACGTCCAGCCAACTGCTCTACCGCTTCGGGGAACGGCAGCTTGTCATACTCCATCAAAAAGCGCAGCGCGTTGCCGTGAGCGCCACAGCCAAAACAGTGATAAAACTGCTTGTCGGCACTCACCGTAAACGACGGCGTTTTTTCTTGATGGAAAGGACACAAACCGGAGAAGTTACGGCCCGCTTTTTTGAGCTGCACGCGCTCGCCGACCACTTCCACCACGTCAACGCGGCCAAGCAGGTCGTCAATGAAACGCTGTGGAATTTGGCCTGCCATGAACTGCGGGCATCCTCGCGCGAAGCGCTTATGGGCGGGTCTAACGTCATCAGGCAACGCGCCTGATCACCTTAAACCGCGCAAAACACACATCACAGAACGAAAAACAAACGGCCACCTAGTGGCGGCCGCTTGGCATCCCTCTTGAGATAACCGGCTAACAGCGCAGGCTATCCCCAGGTACGGATCAATAGAGCCGTTCGAAACGCTTACGCTCACGCTGCAATTTCTTAGCGTGACGTTTTACGGCAGCTGCCGCTTTGCGCTTGCGCTCAGCAGTCGGCTTCTCGTAGTGCTCGCGACGACGTACTTCAGACAGAACGCCAGCTTTTTCGCAAGAACGCTTGAAGCGACGCAGGGCGACGTCAAACGGCTCGTTATCACGTACTTTTACAGAAGGCATTAAGCACTCACCTACCTTAAGGAGTCTTGAGTTCGGATAGTACGCACACCGAACACGACGGTGTACGACCCAGTTTTACAGCGCACAGTAGTCTAGTCGTGGTTGGCGATCTTTGCAAATGCTTACGCCCCTTCACTGCCATAATGCTAAACTAGCCGGTTTCAAGCTTCTGCCTTACCACCTATACGAGTTCTTTTGCTATGCGCGTACTGGGCATTGAAACGTCTTGCGACGAAACCGGCGTCGCCATTTACGATACCGCGTTTACCGGTGGGCGCGGCCTGCTGGCCGATGCGCTGTATAGCCAAATCGCCATGCATGCGGAGTACGGCGGCGTCGTGCCGGAGCTGGCCTCCCGAGATCACACCCGCAAGTTGCTGCCGTTGATCGAGCAAGTACTAAAAGACGCCCAGCTCACCCGCCAAGACCTGGACGGTATCGCTTACACCGCCGGACCGGGCCTCGTCGGCGCCCTGATGGTGGGTGCCAGCACTGCCCACGGCATGGCCAAAGCGCTGAACATACCGGTGCTGGGCGTTCACCACATGGAGGGCCACCTGCTGGCCCCCATGCTGGAAGACGATGCCCCCGAGTTTCCGTTCGTCGCTCTTCTGGTCTCGGGCGGTCATACCCAGTTGGTGGAGGTACAAGGGTTAGGGCATTACCAACTGCTGGGTGAATCGGTGGATGACGCGGCCGGAGAAGCCTTCGACAAAGCCGCCAAGATGCTCGGCCTTGCCTATCCTGGCGGCCCGCTGGTGGCCAAACTCGCCGAACAGGGCGACCCGAAACGGTTTCGTTTTCCGCGCCCGATGACCGACCGTCCGGGCTTGGACTTCAGTTTCTCTGGTCTAAAAACCCATACGCTAACGGCGATTCGCCAGCTAGAAGCCGCAGGTGAGCTGGATGAACAGTCGAAAGCCGATATTGCACGGGCCTTTGAAGAGGCCGTGGTGGATACGCTGGTGATCAAATGTCGCCGTGCGCTCGATCAAACCGGCCTAAAGCGCATCGTGATGGCAGGTGGCGTGAGCGCCAACACCCGCCTGCGTGAACGGCTAGCGCTGGAGACTCAAAAGCGCCAAGCCCGCGCTTATTACCCCCGCGGGCGTTTTTGTACCGACAACGGCGCCATGATTGCCTATGTCGGGGCGCAGCGCTTGGCGGCAGGCGAGCGGGATGACAACGGCGTGATGCAGGCCACGCCCCGCTGGCCGTTGGATACCTTGAACGCCCCCGAGTAATCGCCGCGCCTACCCACGCAGGTGCGGCTCTTCCCCTCGGCGCAAGCGGCGAATATTTAGGCCGTGTCGAGCCAGCACCAGTAGGCTAAAGCCCCCTACGACACTCACGTAACCGGGGGCCAGCCAGAGGCACAGCAGCGGCGCCAGCAGCGCACAGGCAAGCGATGCCGCTGCGGCAGTGCGCAGCCGCCACGCAAGCAGCGTCCAACCAAGTGCCGTCAGCAGCGCCACGCTGGGCACCAGCACCAGCAGCACGCCAAACGCACTGGACACCGACTTTCCCCCGCGAAAGCCATACCAAAGGGGGTAGCTATGCCCCAGCAGCACGGCGAGCCCCACAACTCCCTGGAGCCATACCGGCAGCGTTAGCCATTTGGCCGCCAGCACTGCGGGCACGCCTTTTATCGCATCCAGCAGCAGCGTGGCGGCGGCCAGTCGCGGGCCATACAGGCGCAGTACGTTGGAAAACCCTGGGTTGTAGGAGCCACAAAACCGAGGATCGTCGACACCTGCCCAGCGGCACACGCTCACTGCCGCCAGCCAACTGCCACTCAAGTAGCCGATCACTATCCATATCATGGCCTGCCCACCCTGGCATTGGCGGCCAACGCCGCTGCCTTACTGTCGTTTCTGGTCATCCTCAAGTACAATCGCCCGCTTGTTGACCCTGGGGGAAGGCCTGTGGACCGCATTTTGATCGAAGCACTCACCGTAGACACCGTCATCGGTGTGTACGACTGGGAACGCACGATAACGCAATCGCTGAGCCTGGATCTATCGCTGGCAACGGACATTCGGCCCGCAGCCGCCACGGATGATTTACGCTTGACGCTGGATTATGCCGCGATCTGCCAACGAATCCAGCAGTTCGCCGACGAGCATCAGTTTGCCCTGGTGGAAACCTTCGCGGAGCGTCTCGCGGCCTGCCTACAGCATGAATTCCCGATTCGCTGGCTACGCATGACCGTCCGCAAGCCCGGTGCCGTCCCTCAAGCGGCCAGCGTCGGTCTGGAAATCACCCGCGGCACGCTGCCGGAGGCCACGCAGGACACGACGTTATGAATCTGGTGACCCTGAGCCTGGGCAGCAACATCGACCCCGACACCCATATCCGGCTCTGTCTGGATGCCCTAGAAGAGACGTTTGGCCCGCTGCAGATTTCGCGAATTTTTGAAAGCGAGCCGGTAGGCTTTAAAGATAGCCGTAACTTCTACAACCTAGTGGTCGCATTTTACAGTGATTGGTCGGTGAGCGACCTCCAAGCGTGGTCCAAAGCGCTCGAAATTGCCCACGGCCGAACGCCAGACATGAAGAAGTGCAGCCCCCGCGCGCTGGATATCGATTTACTGACCGTCGGCGATGCCTGCGGGATCATCGATGATGTCACCCTGCCCCGCGGGGAGATCACCCGCAATGCCTTCGTGCTTCAGCCACTGGCCGAGCTACTACCTAACACGCGTCACCCCGCCTGCCACACCTCCTATGCCACGCTTTGGAAACGCTTCGCGTTGGGCGACCAGCGCCTTTGGCCCATTGATTTTCACTGGCGGGGCCGCTGGATTTCCCAAGCCGACCCGCAGCTTCGTGCGGCCATAGCGCGCTAGTGCGACGCCCTTTCGCCTAGCGCACCTGCCACCGCCCTCTGGCGATACTGGCGCAGCGCATCTCCCAAAGCGGCACCACGGTACCCTTCACCGAGCAGCGCCTGGGGGCTCACTGCCTGGGCTGCCTGCCATGCCGCCTCCAGCAGGGCTTGGTACTCAGGAGCCAAACGGCCGACGAGCTGCAACTGCGCAGCGACCTGCGCAGGTTTGCGCCAGCCATCCAAGCGCTCCAACCAGTGCAGCACTCGCTCATCGTTGAGCGGTGCATCGAGTAGCGCTGTCGTCAGCGCGGTATGGCGAGCTAACTGCGCCACCGCGTTGGGCAGCCGCAGCCTGCCCGCTAACGCGTCGCGCTGCTCGTCACTGAGCACCGAAACCAGCAGCGCATAGCGCCAGTGGGCAAGCGCGGGTGAAGAGGTCTCAGGCGCGCTGGCTAGCGCGTCGAGGGCAGCGGCCAATGTGTCGTCATCGTCAAGTTCCGGCCACCAAGTGGCGAGCGCCTGGCACTCGTTTAGCGTCGTGAAATAGCGCTCTGGATTGGGTTCTCCCAGCGCTTTTTCGGTCTCTACCCACACCCGCTCTGCGGCTAGGTGGCCAAGTTCGCCGCTGCCGCTGACGTGGCGCATCAGCGCGTGGGTGTCTGGGGCGATGGTAAAGCCCAGATGCGCATAGCGGGCTAAAAAGCGCGCAGTGCGCAGCACCCGCAGCGGATCTTCGCTGAAGGCAGGCGATACGTGGCGTAAAAGTCGCTGCCGGATATCCTGCTGGCCGTGAAACGGGTCCGTCAGTTCCCCCTCGGGCCCCTGGGCAATGGCATTGATCGTCAAGTCACGCCGGGAGAGATCCTCCTCCAGCGTTACATCCGGGCTGGCATACACCTCGAACCCCCCGTAGCCGTGCCCGGATTTCCGCTCGGTGCGCGCCAGCGCATACTCTTCTGACGTATGGGGATGCAAAAAAACTGGAAAGTCGCGACCTACGGGCTTGAAGCCCCGCTGGCGCATGTCGTCCGGCGTTGCTCCCACCACGACCCAGTCGTGATCGACCCCCGGCCAGCCCAGCAGCGCATCCCGCACCGCGCCGCCTACGCGGTATACCGACAACCCTTGGGTGAGCGCATCCTGTTGAAACACTTAACGACCTCCTTGCTGGCTAGGGACGCGGGTGCGCTCGCCGGTCTCCAGGTTCATCGCCGTCAAGGCCCCGCCCCATACGCAGCCGGTATCCAATCCCTCGACGTTGACCTTGGCGTGGGGAGTGCGCCCTTCCAGCGCGGCCCAGTGGCCAAACAGAAGGCGCAGATCATCCTGGCGTGGAAACTGAAACCAGGGAGCGAACCCTTCAGGGGCGCTATCGAGTCCCTCTTTGGCCGCAAAATCGAGGCGCTCCTCGGCGTCGATGAAGCGCATCCGGGTCAACACATTGACGATACAGCGCAGGCGATCCATACCTTCCAAGTCGTCCCGAAAACGGTCCGGCTGATTGCCGAAAAGCTGGCTTAAAAATGCGCCTGAGTGCTCGCTTTGCAGCGCCGACTGCACTTCACCGCTTAGCGTCAGCGCCTGTTCGGCACTCCAACTGGGCAGCAGTCCGGCATGGGCCATAAGCGTATTGCCCTCATGCACGACCAGGGGCTGGCTCTGCAGCCAATCCAGCAGCGACTCCCGCTGGGAGGAGGCCAGAATATCGTCCAAGGTATCATTCTTTTTCAACTTGCCGCCCCCACGAGCCACCACCAGCAGGTGAAAATCGTGGTTCCCCAGCACGCAGCGCACGGCGCTACCGAGGGCCTGAGCTTCTTGCAAGCAGGCAAGCGAACCGGGGCCTCGATTGATCACATCGCCCACCAGCCAGAGCGTGTCGTGGGTGGGGCTGAAATTCACAGCGTCCAGTAGGCGAACAAACTCGGCATGGCAGCCGTGCAGGTCGCCTATGACATAGGTACTCATGGGCATTCCCGACTAACAGAGTTCAGTGCAGTTGACGCGGCACCGCCAAACGAAACGGCGCAATGGGCACATCGAAGGCGCGCTGCGTGTAAGTATTGAGTAGCGTATAGGCACCTTCCATCACCCCGACCGGCGTTTGCAGAATCGCCCGACTGGTGTAGCGAAAACGCTGACCAGGGCCAATCAGCGGCTGCTGGCCCACCACGCCTTTACCACGCACCTCTTGGCTATCGCCGCTGCCTTGAGTGATCTTCCAGTAACGCGCCATTAGCTGCACGCTGTGCGGGCTTTGATTATGGACCGTTACGGTGTAGCTAAACACGTAGCGGGATTCGCTGTCGCTCGACTCTGCATCACGAAACTCGGGCGTGACGCTGACCTCGATCTCCAAGCCACTCACGCCTCGTCGCCCCCCTGGTTGCCGTCGTCCGCAGTGGCCGCCTCGTTGGCCGCGACCTGATTGGCGATGGTGACGTACTCCGCCACCGTCAGGGTTTGCGGGCGTCGCGCCGGGTCGATGCCCAACGCTTCCAGCGTCTCGGCGCTGACTCGCCCTTTCAGGTTATTGCGCAGGGTCTTACGCCGCTGCCCAAAGGCCAGCTTGACCAGTTCGAACAGCAGGGCCGGATCATCGGCGGTGTGGGGCAGATGTTCATGGGGCGTGAGACGCACGATCGCGGAGTCCACCTTCGGGCGCGGCACGAAGGCCTCCGGCGGTACGATGAACAGCTGGTCCACTTGGCAGTAGTACTGCGCCATCACCGACAGGCGCCCCCAGTCGGTGCTACCCGGCTCGGCGGCCAGGCGCTCCACTACCTCTTTTTGCAGCATGAAGTGCATATCGGCAATGGCGTTACCCATGCTTAGAAGGTGCACGATCAGCGGTGTCGAGATGTTGTAAGGCAGGTTGCCCACCACCCTCAGCGCCGGGCCATCGCCCTTGAGCTCGGCAAAATCGAACTTCAGCGCGTCGCCTTCATGAATCACGAACTCAGGGTAGTTAAAAAACTGCACCCGCAGGCCTGGAATCAGATCACGGTCCAGCTCGATCACCTCCAGCTTCCCCGCCGCTTCCAGCAGCGGCGCCGTCAGTGCACCTTGCCCGGGGCCAATTTCGACGAGACGGTCGCCTTCGCGTGGCCCGATGGCGCGGACGATACGCGAAATGATGCCGAGGTCACGCAGAAAGTTTTGACCGAAGCGTTTACGAGCACGGTGCTGCTGAGGCACTTGAGACATCTAACAGTGTTCCTTGGAGGGTTGATTCATGAAGCGGCCAGGGAGCTGGCACGCTGAGCAGCAAGGCGCTGCGCGAGGGCAAGCGCGACGCCCAGACTATTGGGGTCGGCAGTACCATGGCCCGCCAAATCCAGCGCGGTGCCGTGGTCCACCGAGGTACGCACCAGCGGCAGCCCCAGGGTAATGTTCGCGGCCTGACCAAAGCCGGCGTATTTTAGCACTGCCAAGCCCTGGTCGTGGTACATCGCCAGCACCGCATCGACTCCGGCTAGGTGACGCGGGGTGAACAGCGTATCGGCAGGCAGCGGCCCTTGGATATCCAGCCCGTCGGCACGCAGCGCGTCGAGGGCAGGAATAATAATATCCAGCTCTTCGCGCCCCAAATGCCCCTCTTCCCCCGCATGGGGGTTGAGGCCGCATACCGCAATGCACGGATGCGAGATGCCGAATTGGCGCCGCAGGTCAGCGGCCAGTAAGCGGCTGATCTGGGTGACCCGCTCGAACGTGATGGCATCGGCCACGTCACGCAGCGGCAGGTGAGTCGTCACCAGCGCCACGCGCAAATCGCCGCTGCCTTGCCACAGCGGGTTCTTGGCATGCAGCGCGGCATCGGTCGCCAGCAGCATCACTACGTCATCCACGCCGCAGGCATCGCGCAGCCACTCGGTATGGCCGGTGAAGTGGGGAAAGCCCCCTTCGATGATGACCCCTTTATGTAGCGGCGCGGTGACCATCGCCGCGGCCTGCCCTGCTTGGCAGGCGTCTACGGCGATTTGCAGTGTCTCCAACACGTAGCTGGCATTGGCGGGATTGAGCACCCCAGGCGTGGAAGGCGCGCGCAGTGCGGCGGGCCACACCACCAAACGCCCTGGAGAGGATATATCCAAGCTACCCGGCGCGGCCTCGACGACCTCTACGGCCAGCCCGAGCAGCTCGGCGCGCTGGCGCAGCATCTGCGGGTCACCCACCGCCACCGTGTTGGCTAATTGCCCACGAGCGGCCAGCATCAGCGTCAGCTCTGGCCCGATGCCCGCAGGTTCACCGGTGGTTAACAGCAGCGGCCGCGTCATTAGAGACGAATATCCACGAAGGCCTGTTCGCGAATTTCACGCTGCCAGGTTTGCAGCTCTTCGTTGGCACGACGCTGGAAAATCGCTTGGCGCACCTGCTCACGACGGCTCTCTTCGGTCACGTCCTGGCGGCGACGCTCCAGCACTTCGATGACGTGATAGCCGAACTGAGAGCGTACTGGCTCGGAGAGCTGGTTCGGGCTGAGAGACGTCATGGCTTCTTCGAACGCAGGCACCGTTTGGCCAGGGCGCACCCAGCCAAGGTCGCCGCCGTTCATGGCGCTACCACGGTCGTCGCTGTACTCACGGGCCACCGACGCGAAGTCTGCGCCCTGCTGCAAACGCTGGCGAGCCTCTTCTGCGCGGGCGCGGGCTTGGTTCTCGTTACGCGTAGGCGTCAGCTCCACCAGCACGTGGCGAGCACGGGTCTCTTCGATAAACGCCTGCCCCTGCTGTTGGCTTGGCTGCTGGCTCAGGAAACGCTCCACATCGCGGTCGGAAACCGTGACGCGCTGGCTAATCTGGCGCTGCTGTACCTGGCGCATCAGCATTTCGCGGCGTACGTCTTCGCGCACGTCGGCCAGGGTAATGCCGTCAGCTTCTACCGCATCGGCAAACTGGTCCAACGTCATGTTGTTGGATTCGGCAATGCTGCGCAGCTGGCGGTTGAGTTCGGTGTCATCCACGCTCAGGTTGGCTTGGCGGGCCATCTGCAGCTGGATTTCATCCATGACCATGCGCTCCAGCACCTGCTGGGCCAGCTGATTACGCGGCGGCAAATTGCCGCCCTGAGCCGCTGCTTGCTGCTCCACCTGGGCAATGCGGTCATCCAACTCACTGCGCATGATGACGCCATCATTGACGACTGCGACGACGCTATCCAACTGCTGACGCTGGGCCGACTCGAAATTTTGCGCATGAACGGTCAGCGGAACCAGCGCCGCACCCGTGCCCAGGCAGAGCACCATCAGGCTGCCTGCGGACAGCTGGGTGGCTCGTTTCTTCAGCGCGCAGCTCAGCAAGGTCTTTCTGATCATCATAAAAAGTCTCTTTCAGTCGCTATTTTAAAGTGGTCGTTCATAGGGGCGTAGGGCGGTAGCCGGGAATCGCCTGTTCAAAGTAGCCGTCGGCCTCTTGACCCACGCCACCTAGACCACGAAACACGAAGCGCAAAAATAGCCCGCGGTCGTTGAAGTCATCGCCAACCCGCGCCGTATCGTTGTCGTCGATCCATTCACGCCATACCAGCTGTACCCCGTAGCAGCAGTCGTTCCACTGCAGGCCCGCGAGCTGTTCCAGGGGACGGTTGTTGGTTTGATCGTGCAGGTAGCGGCCAATCAAATCAATCCTTGGGCTCGCTTTCCACGCCAGCGAGAGATCCCACTCTTCGCGGCTGTAGTCGCGGAAACCGTCGTCGCCCGGCACCACGCTCGGATCGAACCCTTCGATCTCCCAACGGTAGCCAAGGTTCACTACGTGCCCTTCCGGGTGACGGTAGCGAACATCTACGCTAGAGCGCTCGGTCTGTTCACGCTCGTCATCGTAGAGCCATTCGTAGCCCGTACTCCAGCGATCCGATATTTGCCAATCCAGGCGAGTGACCAGCGGGGAGCGGTCACGGGTGGCCTGATAGCGGCTTTCCGGATTCACCGAAGGGTCTTCACTGGGGCGCGCTGGCAGCGTGTCCGGGTCGCCTTCGCTATCGATGCGCCGCTCGGAGAAGTAGTAGCTCTGGCCGACACCAAAGGTCAGACGATCACGCCCGGCACTATCTTCGATCAACCGTGATTCGACACCGAGCGATACGCGATTGAGATCCCCCACGCGGTCAGCCCCCGAGAAACGGTGCGGCGACCAGAGCTGATCCCATGAAAACGCCCGTTCACGGCTATCGAAATCGGGCAGCTGAGTCTGGTCGGTGCGCGGTACGTAGGCGTAGTTCACGCGGGGTTCGAGGGTTTGGCGATAATCGCGCCCGCCAAGCTCCAGTTCACGCTCGAAGACAAGGCCGCTGTCGATGGAGGTGATCGCGACGCTGCGCGAAGGCGATGTGGTGCGATCGGTCACTCGGTCGCCGTAATCCAGCTCGTAAGCCGTGTGCCAAAGCTCGGTGCGGGGTTCGATATAGCCCCAGGGCTGCTCGTAACGCCAGCCCACCGCCGGTGTGAGGTGCAGGCGCGACCCAATGGCCGCCTCACGTTCCGGCACCCGCCGCTCGTCCACATCGCGCCAGAAATAGGTGGCGTTGGAGCGCCACTGCGTATAGAGGCCGTTGCCTAGCTGCCAATCGGAGTTGGCGGTCAGGCTAGGCAGGCGGTAAAACGGGCGATCGGTGTCGCTGAGCGGGTCTTCCAGGCGCTGAAAGCCCTGGGCCCGCGCATCGAGCTGCCAGCGTTCGCCGCGGTAATCGACCTGGGCCAGACGCTCCATACTGACCCGGTCGCTGTTGCCGAACTCGCCACCAAAGTCATCGAAGTAGCGCCCGTCGCTGGCCGCGCCGTAGCGCAGCCGGTAGTCGCTGCGCGGCGTGAGCCGTCCTGCATGCTGGGCGTCGATGTACCAGCGGTCGTCCCCCTCGAAGCGGTTATCACCGTTATTGGTGCCGCCGTCGCTATCGAGGTAGCCGCCCTCCACCAAGCCCTGACTCTCTTCGAGCAGGTAGCGGTATTCCCCATTGAGCAGCAGCCCCCGGTCCGACATCCAGCGCGGGGTAATGGTGGCATCCTGGTTCGGCGAAATGTTCCAGTAAAACGGCTGCGTATAATCGAAGCCATCGCTTGAGAAGCTTACTGACGGCGAGAGCAGCCCCGTATGACGGCGATCATCGATGGGGAAACGCAGCCACGGCCAGTAAAATACCGGGACGTCTTTGACTTCCAGCCGCGCGTGGCGGGCAGTGCCGAATCCTGCCGCCTGATCGAGACGAATGTCACTACCTACCAACTGCCAACTGTTAGCACCGGGGTCGCAGGTCGTGAAGGTGGCTTCCTGCAGACGGTACTGCTCCTCTCCGGTCTGTTGCAGCTCACGCGCCTGCCCACGCAGGTGCTGCTCGTAGAGCACATAGTGGCTGTTACGTAGCGAGGCGCGATCTTCGTTCAACATCAACGTGGCGTGTTCGCCGCGCACGAGGGCTTGACCATCGCGAATGGCGAGGTTGCCCTCGGCATCTACCCGCTGGCGATCTGCCGGGAGAAAGACACGTTCGGCCTCTAGCTCGGTATTGCCCCGGCGCAGTACCACATCGCCACGCAGCAGGGCTTCGCCGTCAGCGGCGTAGTCCACCTCTTCGGTTTCGACCGAAAGCGTTTCCGGGTTCTGTTCCGCTGGCAAGCGGTAGCCGGGCATCACATAGCGCCCCCGGCATAGCTGTTGCGGCGCTTCGTCTTGGCTCCAGGCCTGCCAGTCCAGCGCCTCTGCGGGCAGGGTTCGGTCCTGCGCCACCGCTGAAAACGAGGCGCCAGCGAGCAAACTGCCCAGCAGCGTATGCGCAACCGGTACGGTGCGCGAGATTCGCTTGCCCATGTTCGTTATCCTTGGCATCCAGAATCGGTATTATACAGCCCGCATGATGCCCGACCAGCAAGGAGCTTGCATGTCCTCTTCTCGGATCGACGCCCTCACTCAGTGGGCAGCGCAACAACACGGCCTTGATCACGCCACTCTTCGCCTCTCTGCTGCGGGCGGTGACGCCAGTTTTAGGCGCTATTTTCGACTAACGCTGCCGGATGGCAACACGCAAATCGTCATGGATGCACCGCCGGATCAGGAGGATTCCACGCCGTTTGTGGCCATAGGCCAGCGCTGGCATGCCGCCGGACTGCCGGTGCCCGCCATTCACGCCAGTGATCTGGACGCCGGCTTTTTGCTGCTGGATGATCTGGGCGATACGCCCCTGCAAGCCACCTTTACTGACCCGGCGCGCACGGAGGAGCACCACCACGCTGCGCTGTCGCTGATTGCCGAATTGCAAAACCGCGCCAACCCAGCCGCCCTGCCCGCCTACGACGCCGCCCTACTTGGCCGGGAGCTGGATCTTTTTCCCGAATGGTGCCTGAGTCGCTGGCTGTCGCTGCCGGTTCCGGATAGCTGGGAGGCGCTCCGCGGCACATTGATCGAGCGCGCCCTGGAACAACCGGTGGTGAGCGTTCATCGTGATTTCGATGCGATGAACCTGATGCTCCACCAGCAAACGCTTTACATGATCGATTTTCAGGACGCCGTGGCAGGTCCGCTCAGCTACGACGTTATTTCGCTACTGCGAGGCCGCTACTGCCGTTTCAGCCCTGACCAGTTTGCCACGTTTGTGAGCACCTTCTATCAGCAGGCGCGGCAGGAAGGTCGCCTGACCCGCTCGGTCAGCGAGGAAACTTTTTTAGCGCAGTGCCACACTATGGCCGCTCAGCGCTCGCTGAAAGTGCTGGGCATTTTTTGCCGGCTGACCCTGCGTGACAGCAAACAGGGCTACCTGGCCCGCCTGCCACACTTTTTAACCCACTTGGATGATAGCTTGGCAGCCCTACCCGAGCACGGTGACTTTGCCGACTGGGTCCGCGGGGTACTGCGCCCGGCCATTCTCCAGCGACTGGAGGCATCAGCGCCATGAAAGCGATGATTCTGGCGGCGGGCTTAGGCAAACGGATGCGCCCACTCACCGACCACTGCCCGAAACCGCTGCTGCCCGTGGCAGACAAGCCGCTGATCGTCCATCATCTGGAGCGCTTGAAGCGTGCGGGTATCGAGGAGGTGGTGATCAACGTGAGCTACCGCGCCGAGCAGATCATGGCCGCGCTAGGCGACGGCTCTGCCCACCAACTGCGCATTCACTGGAGCCAGGAGGCTAGCCCGCTCGAGACCGGCGGCGGCATTCAGAAAGCGCTGCCTCTGCTGGGCGAAGCGCCGTTTCTACTGATCAATGGCGATGTATGGTGCGACTACCTACCCAGTGCTGCCACGCTGGCAGAGGGCGACCTCGCCCACTTGATCCTCGTGGATAACCCTAACCACCACCCTGGCGGCGATTTTGCGCTCGACCGGGGCCGCGTTACGCAGACGGGCGAGTCACGCCTGACCTACTCGGGCATTAGCGTTCTGCACCCTGACCTCGTCGCAACAGAGCCACCAAGAGCGTTTGCACTGGCTCCGCTACTGAAGCGCGCCATGGCCGAACAGCGCGTCAGCGGTGAACATTACTGCGGCCACTGGGTCGATGTTGGCACCCCAGAGCGGCTCACCGAACTGGAGCAGCACTTGGCTCAGGCTTGACCGCCATGACCAGCGCACGATGAAGCCGTGCGCTGTCGCCTAGAAATGTTATGCTGCGCGACTTACCTTTCGTCGCCAAGATGAGGAGAGCAACGTGAAAGCACGGGTAAAATGGACCGATGGTCGTCAGTTCGTCGCAGAATCGGGTAGCGGACACAGCGTTGTGATCGATGGCCCGCCCGACCACGGCGGTCGTAACACTGGCCCACGGCCGATGGAAATGCTGTTGATGGGCATGGGTAGCTGCACTGCCTTCGATATCTTAAACATCCTCGACAAAGCCCGCGCCGATGTCACTGACTGCGTGGCAGAGCTGGACGCCGAGCGCGCCGATGAGGTGCCGTCCGTGTTCACCAAGATCCACGTGCACTTCGTGGTGACGGGGCGTGGCTTGAAAGAGAAGCAGGTACAGCGGGCCGTGGAGCTCTCGGCAGAGAAGTACTGCAGCGCCTCGATCATGCTCGTCAACGGTGGCGTTGAGATTACCCACTCTTTCGAGATCGTCGACGCTTGAGCCCCACGCTGCGACACTTTCGCTCAGGTTCAAAAAAAGTAGTGTGGCCGGATGCAACCCGCGCCACGGGCGGGCATAATACGCCCGCTTGTTTTTCCCCCTACTGCGTAGTGCGGGGCCGCTCCATGCACAGCGGCTGCGTCAGCACGGTAACAAGTGTTTATCGGTTCCGGCGCTGGATCGTCGGGGTGTCTTCATCTGCCATAGGGAGGTTCGGACGTGTCAGATAATCTCCGACTCCACGGGTTCAACAACCTGACAAGCTCGTTGAGCTTCAATATTTACGACATCTGTTACGCCAAAACCGAGGAGCAGCGTGCGGCTTATATCGACTATATCGATGAGCTCTACAACGCCGAACGTTTGACGCAGATTCTCAAGGACGTGACCAATATCATCGGTGCCCACGTGCTGAATATTTCACGCCAGGATTACGAGCCGCACGGTGCGAGCGTCACCATCCTGATCGCCGAGCACGAGCTGGATGACCCCACGCCGGGTCAAACCGAGCCAGGCCCGGGCCCGCTGCCTGAAACCGTCGTGGCGCACCTGGACAAGAGCCACGTCACGGTGCACAGCTATCCAGAATCCCACCCGGACAACGGCATCAGCACCTTCCGTTTGGATATCGACGTGTCGACCTGTGGTCATATCAGCCCGCTGAAAGCGCTGAACTACCTGATCCATAGCTTCGACTCCGACATCGTGACCATGGATTACCGCGTGCGCGGCTTCACGCGGGATGTGGATGGCAAAAAACTGTTCATCGACCACGACATCACCTCGATTCAGGACTACTTGGCAGAAGACACCAAGCAGGCCTACCAGATGATCGACGTGAACGTGTATCAAGAGAACATGTTCCACACCAAGATGCTGCTCAAGGACTTCGAACTGGATAACTACCTGTTCGGCACCTCGCGCCGCGACATCACCTTCGAAGAAGCGCGCGACATCGAAAGTCGTCTGCGCAAAGAGATGCTGGAGATTTTCTACTCCCGCAACTTCGACTGAGGCACGGCCTGCAGCCGCGTCGATGCCAATGAAAAGCTGCCCACGGGCAGCTTTTTTCTTACCTATACGGGCTAACGCTAGTAAACGCCCTCTTCACCCGCCGGGCGGGTCTTGAACCGTCGATGCAGCCACAGATACTGCTCTGGGTGCTTACGAATCGCCCGCTCGATAAAGGCATTCACCCGCGTGGCATCGGCCATTTCATCACCACTGGGGAAATCTTCGAAGGCAGGCAAACACTCGATGGTGTAGGTGTGATTATCCGGGTTGCGGTGGAACATCAGCGGCACCACAGGAGCGCCCGTCATGCGGGCGATTTTCGAGGTGAGACGAATCGTCGCCGCCTGCTGACCAAACAGCGGCGCAAAGACGCTGACATCGCGACCAAAATCCTGATCCGGTGAGTACCACACGATATGACCCGCTTTGATGCGGCGTACCACGCCGCGCAAGTCATGGCGATCGATGGCTTGGCCAAAGATGCGTGAACGCGCACGGGTCATGAAGCGCTCGAACAGCGGGTTGTTATGGGGGCGGTAAACCACATCCGCCGGGAAAAACAGCGAGTGTAACGCCCCGCCTAGGTCCAGCGTCGAGAAGTGGATACCCACCACCAGCACGCCTTTGCCCTGGGCTTTGGCGCGTGCAAGGTGCTCTTGGCCGTGATAGGCCACTCGATGACGCAGCCCTTCGGCATCCCGACACCAGCCGGTTGCGGTTTCGACCAAACCAATCCCGTTGGCAATGAAGGTCTCTTTGACCAGTTGGCGCTGCTCATCGGCACTTTTTTCTGGAAAGCAGAGCGCGATGTTCGTGGCGGTGATGTGCCGACGACGCTTTACGAAGCGCCACGCCAGCAGGCCAATCGCTTTCCCCACCCAGAGCTTCACGCGCCAGGGGAGCCATGCGGCCACGTACATCAGGCCAATCGCCAGCCATGTCGGCCAGTAACGAGGGTGCGCAAAGGAGCGCGGATAAGACGCTTTAGACATACCGATAACCGTTTAAACGTGAGCCCCATGATAACGCCGTGGGGCTCTAGGCAGTACCCCCGTCAGCAGCGTATAGCTGATGGTATCGCAGTAGCGAGCCACTTCATCCACGGGCAAGACGGCACCGTTGCTGGCCGCTCCCCATAGCACCACGTCACTGCCAATGGCCGCGTCAGGGACGTCGGTCACGTCCACCGTCAGCATGTCCATGGAGACCTTACCGGCAATCGGGCAGCGCTGGCCGTTGACCAGTACCGGCGTGCCATCGACGGCATGACGGTCATAGCCATCGCCATAGCCTGCGGCAACCACTGCAATGCGCGATGGGCGTGCTGCTTTCCAGCGCCCGCCGTACCCCACCTGTTCGCCGGTATCGAGTTCGCGCAGCGCGATGATCTCTGAGCGTAGCGACATGACCGGACGTAGCTGGCGGGTGATGTCGTTGGCCACTTCCAACGGGTCGCTGCCATAGAGCATCACGCCGGGACGGTTCCAATCCCCATGAGCGGCTGGCCACGCCAGCGTCGCCGGGGAGTTGGCCAAACAGAGCGGCGCTTTCAGCTCGGCCGCCAGTCCTTGCAGCAGGCGCATCTGGCGGTTGAAGTAGCTGGGATCTTGCGCATCGGCATTGGCAAAGTGACTCATCAGATGCAGCGCCGTCACTTGAGGCGCATCGACCAGCCGCTGCCACACGCTGGGCGCTTGCTCCGGCGAGAACCCCAGCCGGTGCATGCCGGAATCCACTTTCAGCCACACGGGAATTGGCTGCCGAGGCGAATAGGCCAGCAGCGCCTCCACCTGCCAGGCGCTATGGACGCTGATCCAGAGGCGGTGCTGGTCGACCAGCGCCAGCTCTTCAGCGCTGAAGATACCCTCGAGCAGTACGATGGGCGCTTGGATACCGCCTTCTCGCAGGCTCAGCGCCTCTTCGATGCAAGCCACGGCAAAGGCCGGCACGTCGGCTTCCAGCGCGCGAGCGCAGGCCAGCGCACCGTGACCGTAAGCATCGGCTTTGATCACGGCCACTGAGCGGCTTTGCGGGGCGCAGCGGCACGCCAGCTGATAGTTGTGACGCAGCGCGTCCAAATCAATATGGGCCACTAGCGGGCGCATAGCGTTCTCACTCTCCAATTGACTGTTTCCTTGACTCTTTTCGTCGCTCTGTCCGTCACGCGTTCATTCACTCAGGCTCCGATGGGCAGTGGCTCAGCAGGCTCGCCACATTGGGACAGTCAGCGGCCCAACAGCGGGGAGTGAAAAACCGTCTGCCCAAAAACAGCGCACCGAGTGGATAACTCGGTGCGCTATGGGTGTTGCCTTTGTTAACGTCGCTAAGCTCGGCCAGAATGGCTGACGTACCGCACGACCCTGGATTAACTCTCGAAAATCGCGTCGAGGGAGAGTCCCTGTTTTTCCAGCGAGCGGCGCAGCTTCTTTAACGCTTCTACCTGAATTTGGCGCACCCGCTCACGGGTGAGACCAATCTCCGCGCCAACCTCTTCCAGCGTCGCGGCTTCGTGGCCGCGTAGACCAAAGCGGCGTACCACGACCTCGCGCTGCTTTTCGCTCAGCTCATCCAGCCAATGGTCCACGTGCTCACGCACGTCGCCATCCACCAAACACGCTTCCGGACCGAGGACTTCGTCGTCAGTGAGCGTATCGATCAACGGCTTGTCGCTGTCACCGCCCATGGGGTAATCCACCGACGACACTCGTTCGTTGAGCCCCAGCATCTTCTTGACCGTCTCGACCGGCTTGTCGAGATGCTCGGCGATCTCCTCGGCGGTCGCTTCGTGATCCAATTTTTGCGTCAGCTCACGAGCAGCGCGCAGATAGATATTGAGCTCTTTTACCACGTGAATGGGCAGGCGAATGGTGCGCGTCTGATTCATTAGCGCACGCTCAATGGTCTGACGAATCCACCAGGTGGCATACGTAGAGAAGCGAAACCCCCGCTCGGGGTCGAACTTCTCGACGGCACGGATCAAACCAAGATTCCCCTCCTCGATCAAATCGAGCAGCGTTAAGCCTCGGTTCAGGTAGCGTCTGGCAATCTTGACCACCAGGCGCAGGTTAGATTCAATCATCCTGGAGCGACCAAGCGCATCGCCCTTGCGTGCCAGGCGGCCGTAATACACTTCTTCTTCCGGCGTCAGCAGCGGAGAAAAGCCGATCTCGTTAAGGTAGATCTGTGTCGCATCCAAGCTTTGAGTCGATTGACGGTCTTCACGGCCCAGCGCTTTTTCAAACGCATCCTCCTCGGCCGTAACGTCGTCGTCGGCGTCGTCCAACGCCTCCTCAACTTCATCCAGGTCAATCTCCTGTAGGTCCTTCTCCAGCATACTCATGGTCATACCCCCGTGGTCTCGCCTATCCGCCATGTAAAAAAGTAAGGGTGGTCGCACTCCCTGTGCGCGTGCACCTTATTGTTATATGACGCCCTGGTTCAGCTATTCGGGTACTCCTAGCAGGCATCACTCTACACCTGCCAAGGGATGGCTAGCGAGATGGCAGATAGTCCAACGGATCTTGCGGCTGGCCATCGCGGCGCACCTCAAAATGCAGTTTGACGGCATCTGCATCGCTATCGCCCATCGTGGCAATGACTTCTCCTGCCTCGACGACATCATTCTCTTTGACGTTCAAGCTATCATTATGTGCATAAGCACTGAGAAACTGATCGTTATGTTTCAGTAGTATTAGGTTACCGTAGCCGCGCACACCGCTACCGGCGTAGACCACGATCCCCGGGCCTGCAGCACGAACAGGTTGCCCCTTTTGCCCGGCGATATCAATCCCGGCGGTGATGCTGCCTCCTTGCCCGAATTCACCGGTCACTTGGCCATCGGTGGGCCAACGCCAGTCGATGTTTTCGGCCGGCGTGAAGGTCCGTGTCGAACGATCGGTGCGGGCCGTCTGCGTAGGCTCAGCGGCAGGCGCTGGTGCGGCGGCCGGGGTCGGCTCAGGTTCCGGCTCTGGGGTAGGCTCGGGCGCGGGTTCTTGTTCAGGCTGAACGCTTGGCGTTTGAGGAGCTGCCTCCTCAGACGGCTCGGCAGCGGCAGCGACTTGTTGAGACGCCTCGACCGCCGTGCGCTCGGCACGCTCTGCCGTCAACCGCTGGTTGCGCTCGATGGCGCTCTCGTCCGGCAGCAGCCAGTCGAGCTCTTGGTCATTGCTCGCCACGGCGGTGGCTTGGGGCTGTAGCCCCGTGGCTACGGCACCGCTGGTGGCAGCGGGGGACCCGTTGCCGCCAGACGACGCCGCCATGCCTCCCGCACCTTCCCGCAGCGCGATGGTTTGGCCGGGGTAAATTTGGTAGGGCGCATCGATATTGTTGATGGCGGCGAGCTGGCGATAGTCCAGATTGTGCTGCCATGCGATGCCGTAGAGCGTATCGCCCGCTTTCACCGTGTACTGCGGCGCGTTCTCCACCGCGCGCCGGGCGTCGCTCAAGTCGCGCACCTGGGGGGTGTTGGACTGCTGACTGGCACAGCCACTCACCGCCAGTGCGAGTACCGTCATCATGAAAACCTTACGCATGCAAACCCTACTCCTGTTCAACGCCGTGCTAGCGATCAATGGAATGACTGTCTGTTGAGTGATGCTGGGCATGAGTAGTCGCGCGACGGTTGAGTGCTACGACGAGTAGCGCGCCGACGACCATCAACGTTATCACGCCAGTTACCTGCGCCGACGCCCCTGTCAGCACGGCGTAATCGCTGGGTAACAAATAGCGGTAAGCCAGCGGAATCATCTGCCCATCAGGACCTAACTGGTAGCGTAACAGCTCCCGCCAGGGCCAGAGAACCGGCAGCGAGCCGATAATGAAGCCCAGCAGTAGCTGCAGCGTTGCGCCATGATACCGCCGTAGCAGCCATGACAGCAGACGCGACGAGAGCGCCAACCCCACCACACAGCCCATTCCAAACAGCATGATAATACCGATATCGAAGCTGCGAATAGCCCCCATGATGGTGCCGTAGAGCCCCATGGTCAGCAGTAAGAAGCTGCCCGACACCCCAGGCAGCAGCATGGCGCTGATCGCTATGGCCCCCGCCACGATGACGACCAGCGACTCGTTCCCCACCATCAGCACTAGCGGCATCATTCCCGGCAGCAGCTTGGCCAGCATCAAACCAATGAGCAGCGGCAGCAAGTACCACATTTTCCACCGCTCACCGGCTTGACCGACGACCAGTGCCGACGCGGCAACCAGCCCAAAAAAGAAGCCCTCCAGCAGCAGCGGATAGGCCTCCATCAGCCACAGCGCGAGATGGGCTACGCTGACCAAGCTCACCGCCACGCCCGACAGCAGGGGGATCAAGAACGCTACGTTCAGATGCCGCGCCAGCCCTGTCCAGCCGCCGCTGCGCCAGGCACCGAGAGCGCTGGGACCAAACTGCTTGATGGTATTGATGAGTTCTTCATAAATACCGGTGATAAAGGCAATCGTGCCTCCCGATACGCCGGGAACTGCATCGGCAGCGCCCATCCCGGCGCCTCTTAAAAACAGTCCTAGGGGTCGACGCTTCAATCCACCACTCCTTGCAATAAAGGTACGAAGCGCACGGGTTCTAGTCGGCGCTTTTCAAAGGCGGAGCCAATCCGCTTGATTTGCGTCAGCCACTGGCTACCGTCTGACGCTTCTAACGGTGCGATCATCACACCATCGGGTCGTAACTGCTCGAGCAGCGCTTCCGGCAGCGTTTGCGCACAGGCGGTGAGCAGAATGACATCGAAAGGCGCCGCCTCCGGCCACCCCTCACCGCCATCCGCCACGGCCAGGGTGGCCGGTGCCTGCAGTCGCCACAACCGTTCGGCCGCGCGCTCGTGCAGGGTATAGATTCGCTCCAGGGAGTAAAGCGTTTCTACCAAACGCGATAGGATCAGGGTTTGATAACCTGAGCCGGTTCCCACCTCCAGCACGCGACGTGGCGAGGCGCGCAGCACCAATTCCGTCATTCGCGCCACCGTCAGGGGCTGCGAAAGCGTTTGACCGAAGCCGATGGGCAGCGCGGTGTCTTCATAGGCGCGGTGGGCAAGCGCTTCATCGACGAACAGATGACGCGGCTCGCTGGCCATGACGTCCAGCACACGCGGGTCGCTCACGCCCTGCTGCACAAGGCGCTCGATCATACGATCTCGGGTGCGCTGAGACGTCATACCACTACCGCGCAGCTCCCCAGGGGACAGATCAGGCAAAGGCATCCAACCAATCCTGCACATCGCGACGAGCCGGGTGGCGCGTTAAATCGGTTTGCAGCGGCGTGATCGATACATAGCCTGCTTCGATGGCGGCAAAATCGGTATCCTCGCCGTCATCCGCATTGGCGGCGACCGGCGCAATCCAGTAGCGCGTCCGCCCCCGGGGATCCTGTACGGGTACCGGCTTTTCTGCTGGCCCGCGGTAGCCCAGGCGAGTGACCTTCACACCTTTGATCGCTTCCCACGGCACGTCCGGCACGTTCACGTTCAGGAGCGTGCGCGGCGGCAGCGAGAGCTGGTCGGCAGCGCCGATCAAGCTCGCGGCGAATTTGGCCGCCGTGGCAAAGTGCTGGGTGCCGCATAGCGACATGGCAATGGCCGTCATGCCGAGGTTACGCCCTTCCATTGCGGCGGCTACCGTGCCCGAGTAGAGTACGTCATCACCCAGATTGCTGCCGTGATTAATACCCGACATGACCAGATCCGGCCGCTCGTCCCACACGCCGTTGACACCCAGGTAGACACAGTCCGCAGGCGTGCCATCGACACTGTAAAAGCCGTTTTCTAAGGCGCTCAGCGACAGCGGACGCGACAGCGTGAGCGAATTGCTCGCGCCGCTGCGGTCTCGATCCGGGGCGACCACGCGAAGATGGGCGTGGGGCAAGAGCGCATCATACAGCGCGCGCAGGCCGGGAGCGTGAACACCGTCATCGTTGGAAAGCAGCAGTCGCCGCATCAGAATCTCCTTACCTCAGCATCATGCCGTATCGGGATGATGAATTAGTTCGCCAATCACCGCCGTGGCAAAGCTACCACGGGGCAGCGCGAATGAGAGTAGCACGGCCTCTTGCTCGAACGTGGCCTGGGGCGCGATCAGCCGGGCACGCAGCGCACGTTGGCCGCGTTTGACGCCACTCTGTTCGAGCCCAGCGCACAGCGCAGGGTGCTGGGCCGCCAGTTGCGCTTCGTAGCGGCCAGCGTCACCGCCGGCCGCCTCCCCCACGCCCCATAAGACGCCCGTGGGGTGAACATCCAGCGCGGCGGCACGCGCCACTAGGCTCTCCTCGACGTCATCGATGGTAAAGACGCTTTGGGTGCCGTCGAGCATGAGCGTATCGCCTGCAATGGGCTGGCACCAATTGTCATCCGCCAGCCGAGCGCTCAGCAGTTCGTTGAATAGAAAGCTGCGTGCCGTGGAAAGCATCATCCCCTGGCGGTCGTCTCGTTTACGCCAACCTTTGGCCAGCACGGCAGCGGCGCGCTGCAAGTTGCGCGCCCCGGCGCCGAAACGCTGGTGGCCAAAATAGTTGGGCACTCCCTGGGCACAGAGTGCTTCCCAGCGCGGGAGTAAGGCGTCTAGCCGAACCGCTTCACCGCTCAGGCGCAGCGTGAAATGGTTCGTACGGTGCACGCCCCGCTTCAATTTACGCGGATGGCGCGCCTTGGCCAGCACCGTGATGCCCGCCGCGCCGAGGGCGGCGGATAAGTTCTCAGGCGCTTCGCGACCAGGCAAGTGAACGCTCAGCCACTGGCGCGCCACCGCCACGCGATCTTTCATGCCGGAGTAGCCGATATCGCGCGGGGTGACACCGCACAAACGGCTGAGCAGTTTCACCACATCTAACGTGGTTTGATTGCGCTTTTCAAGACGTAGCCACAGGTGCTCACCGTGGGCTTCCGGGGTGAAATCGAGCTGCTCATCGACGATGAAGTCTTCCGGCTGCACGCGATACTGGCCGGGGGCGGGCGCGCCCAACGTGGGCGTCAAGCTGCGCTGCCACGCGGGGAGGTTAAGCATTCGACGCCTCTTGCGCGGCCAGCAGCACCACCGCTTCGGCGGCGATTCCTTCCCCTCGCCCGGTAAAACCAAGACGCTCGGTCGTGGTGGCTTTGACGTTGACCTGCCCCAGCGTCACGCCCAGTGTCTCGGCAATCGCGGTGCGCATGGCCTCGATATGCGGCGCCATTTTGGGGGCTTGTGCCATGATCGTGGCGTCTAGATTCACGACCTCGAACCCTTCGCCCCGCACCAGCGCGACCACATGACGAAGCAGGCCGCGACTGTCCGCGCCCTTCCATGCCGGGTCGGTATCGGGAAAGTGGCGGCCAATATCGCCTAGCGCGCAGGCACCGAGCAGCGCGTCGCTAATGGCGTGAAGCAGGACATCGCCATCGGAGTGGGCAACGAACCCATGGTCGAACGGCAGCTTGACGCCGCCGATCATCAAATGATCACCCGGCCCAAAGCGGTGTACATCGAAGCCGTGGCCAATTCGCATTAGAAACTCCTGTTACTCGTGCTGCGCTGGGCAGCCATGATGGCAGCGGCCAGCGCTAAATCGTCAGGGTGGGTGACCTTCATGTTGTCGCGCCGCCCACTGACGAGCTTAGGGGCCTCCCCCAGCGCCTCGACGGCGGAGGCTTCGTCCGTGACCACGGTGCCCTGCTGCTGGGCCTGGGTCAGCGCGTGATGCAGCAGCGCATAGCGAAACCCCTGTGGCGTCAGCGCGTGCCACAGGCCATCGCGCGGCTCGGTAGCGTGGCTCAAATGATCGCCCCGGTCGCGCTTCATGGTGTCAGCGACCGGCATGGCCAACAAAGCCCCACCCCGGTGGGCCTGGGCCGCATGATACAGAGCGCGAAGATCGTCGCGGGTGATGCAGGGCCGTGCGACGTCATGGACCATGACCAGATCGTCGTCATCGGCGGCCATGGCCTGCAGGGCGTTCACGACGCTGTGCATGCGCTCTTCGCCCCCAGGCACCCGCTGCCACTGGGCAAACGGCACCCAGTCTGGCTGAAACCAGCGGTCCTCGGGATCCAAACAGAGCACTAAACGCGCCTGCGGGAAGGCTTCATGCAAACGCGCCAAGGTATGCGCCAAGATCGGTTGGCCCTCCAGATGGAGGTACTGCTTGGGCTTGTCGGCCCCCATGCGCTTACCCTGCCCGGCAGCGGGCACGACGAGCCAGAGTCGCGACGTCATGGGTGCACGTCCTCACCTTCGTCTGGCGGGATGACCCCAGGCTGGGCCACGAGCCCGGCATGGATGCCGACCAGCTCATTTTCGATGGCCACGCCCGGCACCCAGAAAAACTGCTCGTCGGTACGCACCATGCCCATATCGCTGCGGGCCCGCTCTTCGATGGCATCCAGCCCGGTTTTCAAGTCGGTGACCTCCGCCGCCAGCCGCGCATTGCGCTCACGCAGCGGGTCGTTGGCAGCTTCCTGAATGGCGACCCGCTGCTCTACCTGCTGCAGGTCCTGCCAGCCGCCGTTTCCCAGCCAAAGCTGGTACTGCAGCAACCCCAGCACGGCCAGCAGCAGGCCTACGAGCCATTTGTGCATCACGGACATCCTTTGTGAAAGCGGAAACGGCGCGCATTATGCCATTAAGGGCTGAGTCCAGCGAGCCGCGACGCGGTGGGAGTTACTTAAACGGTAACGCCTCTTCGGCGGCGTGGCGATAGGCCATGATATGGACACCCTCTTGCTGACAAAACTGCGCCACGCCAGCGGCCAGCCCCGGGTGTGCCACATAGTGCAGCGAACGCACCCGTTGGGGGGCAAAGCCCCGCACGAGCTTATGTTCGCCCTGGGTGCCAGGGTCGAACAGCGTCAATCCTTTAGCCAAGCAGGCGTCGATGCCCTGGTAGTAACAGGCTTCGAAGTGCAGGCAATCGGCCACGACTTCGCTTCCCCAATAACGGCCATAGAGCGTGCTCCCTCCCTGAAAATAGAGCGCTGCAGCGACGGGGCGCCCCTCCAGCCGCGCCTGCACCAGCATCAGCGCCTCGGGCATCACTTGGCGCAACCGTTCGAAGAAGGCGTGATTGAGATAGGGCGGACGTCCGCGTTCGTGGTAAGTGATGGTGTAGCAGCGGTAAAAATGCGCCATGTCCACTTCGCTGATCTCCGCGCCTTCCAAGCGGTGCAGGGTAATCCCCTGGTCGGCCACTAAACGCCGCTCGCGCTTGATCATTTTCCGCCGTTTGGCGGTGAGGCTGGCAAGAAAACCGTCGAAATCACCGAAACCGCGATCCCGCCACTGAAACTGTACGCCTTCCCGAGCGATCAAGTCCGGACAGTGGCGCTGCCACGCCTCGACCTCCGGCTCGTCGGCAAACAGCAGATGCCAACTCGACAGCGCCATGGCGTCACACTGCTCCCGCCAGCCCATCGCCAACTGCGCTCGAACAGCGTCGGCATCGGCGTCGGGAGCGATCAAGGTTCGCGGACCTGGCACTGGCGTGAAGGGAATGGCGCTCAGTGCTTTCGGATAATACTTCCCACCCGCACGCTCCAGCGCCTCGGCCCACCCCCAGTCGAACACGTACTCTCCGTAGGAGTGATGCTTACGATACATTGGCAGCGCACCGACCAGCGTCTCGCCCTGCCAAACACATAGATGACAAGGCTCCCAGCCGGTCGCCGCGCTGACAGAGCCGCTAACCTCCAGCGCATGCAAAAAGTCGTGACGCAGGAAAGGCTGATCGTCACGCACGAGCGTATCCCACTGACTTGCCGCAACGGCCTCAATGGCAGGTAGAATGGAGAAGGAGAGCGGACGTAGAGGCATAACATCTCCCGGGCACACTGGCACAAATGGCGGATGGCTTACTGTACCACTCCGGCCGCCTATGCGTATGAACCGCCTTCATTTATCAACCAGCGGGGATGCTGGGCAGAAGTGCGCCAACGCCGCTCACAAGCACGCTGTACCGACACCCGTGACTCCAAGGAGAGGCCATGACTCGCGACTTGACGGATAGTTTACAGGCGCAGCGCCAAGCAGCCGGCCCCGCGCCTTTTCCAACGCTGGCCGTTCGTCGTGAACGCTTGGCACGCCTCGCCAGTATGACGAAACGCCACCAGCAGGCGATCGTACGGGCCATCCAGCGCGATTTTGGTCAACGCAGCGAGACCGAGATCCACCTGGCCGAGATCATTCCGGTACTCCACGCAGCGCGCCACGCCCGCCGACACCTTTGGCACTGGATGCGACCTCGCCGCGCGGGCGTTCCTCTGCGGCTCTGGCCCGCTCGCGCCCGCATTGCCCCGCAGCCTCTAGGCGTCGTGGGCGTGATGTCTCCCTGGAACTACCCATGGAGCCTCAGCTTGATGCCGGTCATCGATGCGTTGGCAGCGGGCAACACGGTCATGCTCAAACCCAGCGAGTTGACGCCCCACACCAGCGCGCTGCTCGCCAAGCTGGCGCCTCAATACTTCACGCCAGAGGAGTTCTGCGTGATTCAGGGCGGAATCGAGGTGGCCAGAGCGTTCAGCGCGTTACCGTTTGATCATTTGGTGTTTACGGGTTCGACCCACGTGGGCCGTCAGGTGGCGATGGCCGCCGCCGCGAACCTTACCCCCGTCACCTTGGAGCTGGGCGGTAAGTCACCGGCCCTGGTGGCCAGCGATGCGGATCTCGACAGCGCCGCCGACGCGATTATCTTCGGTAAAGGTTTCAACGGCGGACAAACCTGTATCGCGCCGGATTACGTGATCGTGGAGAGCCGCCGCTTGGATGCGCTGACCCATGCCCTGGAGCATGCCATTCGCCGTCAGCGACCCACAGACATCGAGGCGACCGGCTACGTCAGTGAGGCCCACCGGGTGCGGATCGACGCATTACTGAACGACGCCCGTGACCACGGCTGCCGCGTGATCGAGCACGGCGACCATGCACCGGCCCTCGTGATCGATCCGCACCAGCGCCTGCCATTGATGCAAGAAGAGATTTTTGGACGTGCGCTGCCTGTCATCAGCGTCAAGCGAATTGACGACGCCGTGCGGCTGATCAATCAACGTCCCCACCCTTTGGTGCTGTATGCCTTTACACACCAGACGACGCTGCAGGAAACCCTGCGCCGCGGCACCCGCTCCGGCGCGCTGGTATTCAACGACACCCTGATCCACCACGCCGTCCCTTCGCTCCCCTTTGGCGGCGTGGGCGAGAGCGGCAGCGGCGCGTATCACGGTCGACACGGCTTCGAACGGTTTAGCCATCTTCGCAGCATGTTTTACCAGTCCAAGCGCCCTAGCAGCCGCTGGCTACGACCGCCTTATCATCGCTGGCTGCTAAAATTACTTCGCCTTGGCTAAAGCTAGCGGGCTAATGTCCGATACTTCTCTAATACGTTTTTTTCATAAGCCCCTCACGTTTAGGAAACGCCATGCAAGCCGCCGAGCGACCGGAGAATGAATCACAGCGCCTGACAGCCTTGCATGCGTTACGCATCCTCGATACGCCCATCGACGACGCTTTCGAGCAGCTGACCCAGCTTGCCTGCGATCTCTTCGACGTTCCGACCGCGCTGGTGTCGCTCGTGGACGAGGAGCGTCAGTGGTTCAAATCGCATCATGGGCTTGATGCCTGCGAAACCCGTCGCGAGATCTCCTTTTGTGCCCATGCGGTCGCTGCCAATACGCCGTTGGTCATCGAAGATACCGGCGATGATCCACGCTTTGCCGACAATCCGCTGGTGCAAGGGATGCCCCATATCCGCTTTTACGCCGGACATCCGCTCAGACCCACCGGAGAGCTGGCCGTGGGCACCCTGTGCTTGATCAGCGACCGGCCTCGCACTTTCTCGGCGCGAGACAGGCAGATACTGGCTCGCTTGGCAGGACAAGTGGACGAGCTGCTACGCCAGCACCAAATGCGTCATACCCTCTCGCAGGTCACCCGGCGTTACGAGGCGTTGTTCAATGAGAGCGCAACCGGCATCGTGCGTATCGACCGCGAAGGCAAAGTGCTGGGCATCAACCCCTATGCGCTCACGATGCTGGGCTATACCAAACAGGAGGTCGTTGGCCGTAACGTCTCGATGCTAACACCGCCCGCGATTCGCGCGGAGCACGACCACTTTATCGCGCGCTTTCTGACGGGCAGCGACCCCAAGGTGATCGGTCGAGGCCGGGAAGTGGAGGCGCTGCATAAAGAGGGGCGTCTCGTCCCCGTTCATCTTGCGGTCAACGCCATTCACAACGAACAGGACGAGGTGGTGGAGTTTCTCGGCATTCTCACCAACCTGAGCGATGTGTACGACGCCAACCACCGAATGCATAAAGAGCAGAGCCTGTTGAAGGTGCTGCACCAGGGAATTACCGACTACCAAGCCTTGATGTCCGGCGAGCAGCTGTGGTCCTTCCTCATGGAAGCGCTGCGTGAGCTGACCGACAGCGATTATGCGCTGATTGGCGAAGTGCTGCCGACGAGCACCACGAACGCCCTCAAAATTCACGCCATCACCGATCTCTCCTGGAGCGATGAATCGCGCCATTTGATGGAGCAGCTACGCAGCGGGGATATGAGGTTGACTAACCCCGACTCGTTGCTGGGACGCGTATTCGCCCACGGCGACGTGGTGATCACCGACGACGTGTATCACCACGCCCAGCGTGGCGGCTTCCCTACCGGCCATCCGCGAATCGACAACTACTTGGGTGCGCCGATTTTCAGCGGTGATAAGCTGATTGGCATGTTCGCCATTGCCAACAGCCAGCAAACGCTCAGCCAGACGCTGTTGGATTGGCTGCAGCCGTTTACCGACACCTGTGCCCTGCTGATCAATTTGTACCGGCAGATGGCCAAGCGTGAGCAGGTCACCCGGGATCTTGCTGCCGCTAGAGATCAGGCCGAACAGGCCAATAAGGCGAAAAGCGAGTTCCTGTCGTCCATGAGCCACGAGCTGCGCACACCGCTTAACGCCATCCTCGGGTTTGCGCAGCTATTGGGCAAAGGGCGCCGCGACCCGCTCAGCGAGAAGCAGCAGCGCCAGGTCAATCAAATCGAAAAGAGCGGGCAGCACCTGCTGAGCTTGATCAACGAAGTGCTTGATTTGGCCAAAATCGAGTCAGGCCACATGACGCTCTCCATCGAGCCCATTGCAATGGAGGGCGTGATCGACGACGCCTGCAGCACGCTGGAAGCCAGTATCGATGCCGCCGGGCTGACGCTTCAGCGCCCGCCGCTGGCCAAGCCATGGCAGGTGGCCGCTGACTACACCCGTACCAAGCAGGTGCTGCTCAACCTGCTCTCCAACGCCATCAAATACAATCGCCCGCAAGGTTCGATACGGATGACCGTCGAACAGCAGGGCAGCGAGCTGTGCGTTCGCGTGACGGATTCTGGGTATGGCATCGCGCCGGAGCGCCAACACGAACTCTTCGAACCGTTCAATCGGCTCGATGCCGAGCATGGCACCATCGAAGGCACCGGTATTGGGCTGGCGATCACCCGTGAGTTGGTGGAGCGCATGCGGGGGCAGATCGGTGTGACGAGCACGCCTGGGCAGGGCGCCACCTTCTGGTTCACGCTTCCGCTCACCGAGGCCAGTCCCCCGAATGAGTCATCGGTGGCGAGAACGCTATCCAACGCCGCGGCGAACCCGCGCCGCCTACACCTGCTGTATATCGAAGACAACCCCACTAACCAGCGTTTGATGGAAGATATCATGGAGGATTTTGATCAAGTGCGGCTGCAGACCGTCACCAGTGCCGAGTTGGGGCTCGACATCATGCGCCACTCTCCCCCCGATTTGGTGCTGATGGACATTCATTTGCCCGGCATGAACGGCTATCAAGCGTTGGATGCGATTCAGCACGATCCGCGATTGCAGCATATTCCGGTGGTGGCACTCTCCGCAAACGCCATGGAGCGCGACCGAGCGCACGGTTTAGCCGCTGGGTTTGCCGACTATCTCACCAAGCCGATTGATATCGACCAACTCTCCTCGACACTGAGTCGCTACGTATCGGCAGCCTCTGTCACAGAAACACCAAGGAAGGCGCCATGACGTTTATGAACAAGCATCTACTGGTAGTGGATGACAACAGCATCAACGTCGAGTTACTGCTGGACCTGCTGGACGACCAGGGATTCGACAATGTGCACGGCCTCAGCGACCCGCGGCTTGTGCTGGCGCACTGTCAAGCGGCACTCCCCGACCTGATCTTGCTCGACATTCGTATGCCCTACCTCGATGGCTACGGCGTCATGGAGCAGCTGCAGTCAACGTTTGCCGAACATACGCCGCCGGTTATCGTGCTGACCGCACAAATCGATGACGAAACGCGTCACCGAGCGTTAAGCATGGGAGTGCGCGACTTTCTGACCAAACCCTTCAAGCATGACGAAGTGCTGCAGCGGATACGCAACACCCTAAGCGTGGAGCATCGCTATCAGGTGCGCGACAAGCAGGCCGAAACGCTTGAGCAAATGGTCGCCAAGCGCACCGAAGAGCTGGACCGCCAGTCGCGTACCGACCCCATCACCCAACTACCCAACCGGCGGGCGCTAACGCAGTACCTGGCCGACGCGGCGCGACAGGGCCGCCCCACGGGGCTGTTGTTCATCGCGCTGGATCACCTCGATGATGTCGTCCGTTTACATGGCTACGGCATTGCCGACCAGCTCATGGTGCATATCAGCCATCGGCTCGACGATCAGTTGGAAGCGAGCAGCACGCTCGGGCTGTGGGGCGGCAGCGAGCTCTTGGTGATCACCCCAACGGCCGAGCTGAGCGAGCTGCGCCAGTTGGCCTCGCGACTGCTGAGCTGCTTCGAGCACGATCAAACCTTGGGCGACCTGCTGCTACCGCTGAACGCCCGCATCGGCATCAGCTGGTCTCAAGGCCATTTCAAGACCGAGCGCTTGGTGCACATGGCCGCCCTGGCGCTGCCGCAAAGCGGCTCACTCAGGCTGCAAAGCTACAACGAAACCCTGGAAAACCAGCAGCGCCATCGGCTGCATCTGCAGCAGGCCATTCGTGGCGCGACCCAGCGCGGGGAAATGTCGCTCGCCTTTCAGCCCAAGCTCTCGCTCGAGACCCAGCGCGTGATCGGGGCTGAGGCGCTGCTACGCTGGCATCACCCAGAGCTGGGCCACGTCTCTCCCGGCGATTTCATTCCGCTGGCAGAGGCGAGCGGTGATATCCTCTCGATTGGCGAATGGGTGCTGGAAGAAGCCATGCGCTATATTGCCGACTGGCGGGCCAAGGGGCTGCTGGACGACAATTTCCATATTGCCGTGAACGTGGCGGCGCGCCAGCTGGCGCGTAAGGACTTTGCCGAAAACCTGCTAGCTCGCCTGGCCAAGCACGGCATACCGGAGCGGTTTTTCGCCCTGGAAGTCACCGAGTCGGGCCTGCTTAGTGATATGCACAATGCGCGCATTCAGCTAGCACAACTGGCCGAGGTGAACATAGCCGTGGCCATCGATGACTTTGGTACCGGGCACTCGTCGCTGGCATATGTCAAAACGCTGCCGTTCTCGACGTTGAAAATCGACCGTGCCTTCGTCATGGACATCGAAAAAGATCCAATCGACCGGCATCTAGCGCTCACCATCACCCAGCTTGCCCATGCCGTGGGCTGCAACGTGGTGGCCGAAGGCATCGAAACCGCGGCCCAGGCCGACTACTTACGTTCAATTGGTTGCGAAGCTGCACAAGGGTATTACTATGCTCGTCCGCTGCCCGCCGATGAGTTCTATCGCTGGTGCAGGGACTGGACACCCCATTCACATCTAACGCTTGCCACGGAGTCAGTTAATGGCGCATGACCTGCTAGAACGCTTACGGGAACGCTTGGAAGAATTGAACCGCTCTGAGCGTAAAGTCGCGAACGTCATCTTGGAAGATCCCGCAGCGGCCACCAGCCTGAGCATCGCCAGCCTCGCCCAAGCGGCGAGCGTCAGTGAGCCTACCGTCAACCGGTTCTGCCGTAATTTCGGCGCCAAGGGCTATCCCGATTTCAAAATCAAACTGGCCCAAAGCCTAGCAGGCGGCACGCCTTATGTAACCCGCGCCGTCGAACCCGGCGATACCGCCACGCAGTACACCCATAAAATCTTTGGGGCGACCATTGCCGCGCTTGATGAAGCTCAGCGGGAAGTGGACATGGCGGCCGTCGAGCGGATGGTGGATTATCTGACGCAAGCCAAGCAGATTCACTTTTTTGGGTTGGGGGCATCCGGCGCCGTCGCGCAGGACGCCCAGCATAAATTCTTCCGCTTCAACCTGCCGGTCATGGCGTACGTCGACGTGCTGATGCAGCGCATGGTGGCAGCGGCCTGCCATACCGGCGATGTGGTGGTGATCATCTCCTACACCGGGCGCACGCGTGAGCTGGTCGACATTGCCAAGGTAGCCAGAGAGGCTGGCGCCGTGGTGTTGGGGATTACCGCGCCAGACTCTCCGCTCTCGCAGGAGTGCACGGCCACGCTGGAAGTCGCCACTCCCGAAGATACCGACCACTACATGCCGATGACTTCGCGGGTCATTCAACTTACGCTGATCGATGCTCTCGCCACTGGGGTGACGCTTAGGCGCGGCGAAGATTTCTTGCCGCACCTAAAAAAGATCAAGGACAGCCTGCGCGATACTCGGTTTCCAGTGGAAAAACCCACCAAATAAGCGTCGCTAGGGTTACGCATCCACCGCCGTCGTCACGGTAATCTCGACTTTCAACTCGTCGGCAGGCATTGGCGCGCATACGCAGGTGCGTGCCGGTGCATGACCTTCCGGTACCCAGGCATCCCATACCGCGTTCATGGCGGCAAAATCACCGCCATCTTTCAGGTAAATCGTGGCGCTCAGCAGCTGCTCACGGCTGGAGCCGATCTCTGTCAGCAGTGCATCGACCCGCGCCAGCATGCTCTCGGTCTGGGCGGTGATATCGCCATGGCGCGCGTCGGGGCCCGCCACCTGGCCGCACAAATAGGCCACGCCCTGATGAATCACCGCACGGCTCATGCGGGCTTTTGTATCATGACGCTGAATGCTCATAGTTCGTTCTCCTAGGTCGATGCAAAAAGGCAGTGTAAACCGCTACCCAGCCGCTGCCTATGCTTCGTTAGCCAGCGAGCCTTAGGTCGGCACGGGGCGATGCTCGAACACGCGGCGCAGTACGAAGCTCGTGTGGGCCCCGGTGACCCCTTCGATACGGTTGATCACGTGGAGGAGCAGGTGTTGGTAATCATCCATGTCCTTCACCAGAATTTTGAGCTGAAAATCCGCCGCTTGTCCGGTAATGATCAAACACTCCACCACGTTGGGAATGTTACGGATATGACGTTCGAAGTTATCGAAGCGCTCGGGCGTGTGCTGGTCCATCGAGATATGCAAAAGCGCCATGAGCTGATACCCGAGCGGGCGCGCATCCACCACTGCCCGATATTGGGTAATCAGCCCATGCTCCTCCAAGGCCCGCACGCGCCGTAAACAGGGCGAAGGCGATAGCCCGATGCGCTCGGCAAGCTCCTGATTGCTGATGCGTCCCTCCTGCTGCAGGACCTCCAGAATACGGCGGTCGAAACGGTCGAGCGTCAAAGGCGCGGTAGCCATGTCGGTAACTCCTGCCAATTTAAAAATAGTTATTGATATATTCTGCCATTAAATCCTGAAAAAGCCATATTTTCGCAATAACCTGTCGCGACCCATGCCTTAGACTGTGTTGACTGCCACAAGCGGTCCTCGATTGACGCCTTACCCAGGCGTCCCCCAAGGCTCTTCTTACCCTGACAGAGCACGCTCGAGCGGCTTGCGCCACAAGCAGCCGCCCCAAACAACTCACCGTTTTCAGGAAACTCACCATGCCTGCTTTTGATCATCGCAAATATCGTCCTGCTCCACGGGTGCCCACGTTTGACCGTCAGTGGCCCGACCGGGAGCTGACCCAAGCGCCCATCTGGGTGAGCGAAGACCTACGCGATGGCAATCAGGCCCTGCTCGAGCCGATGACGGTCGAACAGAAACAGCGCTTCTGGCATCAGATCATCAAGGTCGGTATCAAGGAAGTGATGGTCGGCTTTCCCTCCGCTAGCCAGCCGGATTACGATTTCGTGCGCTGGTTGATCGAAGAGGATCAAATTCCTGACGACGTGACCATCGCCGTGCTCGTGCAGTGCCGGGAACACCTGATCGAAAAAACGTTCGCGTCATTGGTGGGCGTCAAGCGCGCCATCATTCACCTGTACAACTCCACGTCCACGATCCAACGAGAGCGGGTGTTCGAGATGGACCGCGACGGTATCACCGATATCGCCGTTCAAGGGGCGACGTGGGTGAAGACGTATGCCGAACAGTATCCCGAGGTTGATTGGCGCTTTCAGTACTCGCCGGAGAGCTTCTCCAGCACCGAAATCGATTTCTCGCTGGCCATCTGCGAAGCGGTGATGGATGTCTGGCAGCCCACCTCAGACAACAAGTGCATTCTCAATTTGCCCACCACCGTGGAAGTGGCAGGCCCCCACCATCACGCTGATCAGATCGAGTACTTCTGCCAGCATATTAGCCGCCGCGACAGCGTGATCATTTCGGTGCATACCCATAATGACCGGGGCGGCGCCGTGGCGTCCGCGGAGCTGGCGCTGCTGGCGGGGGCCGACCGGGTCGAGGGTACCTTGTTGGGTAATGGTGAACGCACCGGCAACATGGACATCGTCACGCTGGCCATGAACCTCTATAGCCAGGGCATCGACCCTGAGCTGGATCTTTCCAATCCCGACGAGATCATTCAAGTAGTGCACGAGTGCACCGGGATTGCGATGCACCCCCGCCACCCCTGGGTGGGTGAGATGGTGTATACCGCTTTTTCTGGCAGCCACCAGGATGCGATTCGTAAGTCGCTCAAACATCAAAAACCCGACGAACCGTGGCAAGTGGCCTATCTGCCCATCGACCCTCACGACATTGGCCGGGATTATCAGGCCGTCATTCGGGTGAACAGCCAGTCGGGTAAAGGCGGCATGGCCTTTCTGCTGGAGCGCGACTACGGCATCAACCTGCCTCGTTGGATGATGCTCGCGCTGGCTCCCTACGTGCAAAAAGAGAGCGAACGCCGTAATAGCGAACTCTCCAGCGAGATGATTCGCCAAGTGATGTTCGATCATTTCTCCCATGGTGCGCCGCTCGCGCTGGCCGACTATCGGCTGTCGAAGGGGCAGCAGGAGGGAATCGATATCACGCTGTGGCAAGGTGCCGACACGCTGCGTTTATCCGGCACGGGGAATGGCGCGATGTCCTCCTTCACCGACGCTTGGAAACGCCATACCGGCAGCCACGTTGCCATACTCGATTACAGCGAGCACTCGCTGGGCGGCGATAGTGAAGCCAACGCCATCGCGTTTGTGCAGCTCAACATCGATGGTCAGCGCGTATGCGCCGTCGCGGAAGATAGCGACACGGTGAGCGCGTCACTCAAAGCCGTGCTTTCTGGAATCAATGCGGCACAGCCTGCTCATGCTGCCCAGCAAGTGGCGACCAGCCTCGCTTGAATCGCACCGTTGGCCGCCGCCCGACGGCGCAGCGGCCAACGCTATGCGGCCCTCATGGCTCAGCGTAAAATCAAGACCGGCAAGTGGGCGTGACGCAGCATTGCCGTGGTGGTGCTGCCCACTAGCAAATGACGAATGCGCGAGTGGCCGTATGCGCCCATCACGAGAAGATCGATTTCCTGCTCCTCTTTATAGGCACGTAGTGCTTCTTCGACCTCCCCCGCACGAATCGCCCCCTCGGCTTGGTGCCCCGCAGAGCGAAGGGCCTCGGTAGCCCACTCAAGCTGGGAGCGGTTCTCTGCAGTGTCCGCCCCGACAATCACCACGTGACACTCTGCACCGTCAAAGAGCGGGCTTTTGGCCAGCATGTCTACCCCTTTACGGGCCGTGTTGCTACCATCGAAGGCCATGAGAATGCGCTTGGGCGGGGTGAACGTTTTGGGCACCATCAAAATGGGCCGATGAAGCTCGCGAACGACACGCTCGAGGTTAGACCCAAGGTGGCCGCTGGCCTGATGCGCCGTTTCTCCTCGCTTACCAAGCACCAGCAGTCGGATCTCTTTCTCATGTTCCGCCAGAGTATCCACGAGGGTGCCGTTGCGCTGCATGCAGGGAGGTTCTGAAAAGCCGGCCGCCTCGCTTCGCTCCCTCGCGGCATTCAACATTAACCGCCCCTGTTCGCGGGCCAGTTTTCCGCGCTGCTCTTCGATGTCCGAGAGCTGTTCCAACAGGTGCTCCCGGGTGCCTAGGCCGAGATGGCCCGTCAGGTCAGGCTCTGCGACCTGGGCGTGATTGTCGACGGTGTGCAGAAAACGCAGCGGGGCTGAGAGTGCCGTGGCGGCCCACACCGCATAGTCACACACACTTTCTGAGTAGTGAGAACCGTCGATGGCTGCTAACACGTAATCAGACATAAGGGCGTCTCCTTGCGCGAGTGCATGAAAAGTTATCGTTATTCTGACTCTTTTGTACACGAAGAGGCGGATCGGCAACACCGTAGCGCCTGCTTTTTTGCTCGACTGCCGCTGTCTGCGCGCGCTCCCTTGCGGTGTTACACTTAGCCGCCTAGCGATTTTCACCAACACAGCGCGAGGCGTCATATGGGACATGGCATCACCAACGTCGTACTTGTCGGCTTGGGCGGCGCACTGGGCGGGATGGCACGCTTTGCCGTCTCCAATGCCATGGCCCATTTACTGGGTAATGCCTTCCCGTGGGGCACGCTGCTTGTAAATGCCAGCGGTGCATTTTTTGCTGGAGGGCTGCTAGGCATTTACGGCGTGCCTAACGCACAACCGTTTTGGCTATTTGCGATAGCGGGCCTGCTCGGTGGCTATACCACGGTATCATCGTTTAGCTTACAGACCCTTGAGCTGTTCCAGCGCGGCCAGGCGATGCGTGCCGCGCTCAACATGGTCGCTACGCTACTGCTGGGCATCGCCATGGCAGCATTGGGCTGGTGGCTGGCTCAGGGTTGAAGAGGAGCCCTCGATGAACGTTAACGCCTATCTCGCCGTCGGCCTTGGCAGCGCTCTGGGGAGCGTGCTGCGCTATGGCGTCTCGCTGGTGTCGATGGCCGTGCTAGGTAGTCACTTCCCTTGGGGGACGCTGCTGGTCAACGTGTTGGGGTCCTGCCTCATCGGCTGGCTAGCCGCGACGACGTCCCGCCTGCCTCGAGGCGCGCTGGCACGACATCAACCGCTGCTGATAGCAGGATTTTGCGGCGGCTTCACTACCTTTTCGCTCTTTAGCCTGGAAACGCTGCGCCTGACGCAGCAGAGCCACCTAGGGCTGGCGCTGCTTTACGGCGTAGGCAGCTTACCACTGTGCGTCGCCGCCGCCTGGGTGGGCGAGCGCCTAGCCTTTTTGAAAGCAACCGTGACCTAATCTCTTGAAACGCGAACAGCTCGAACAGCAGCAGTCATGGATCTATCTAGCGTTTATCGCGCTTGGGCTCTGCCTGGGCCTGCTGGCGCCAGAAGCGATGGCAGCGTTTGGGCAGGCGCTATGGCCGCTGCTCGGTTTCCTGCTCTTCGCCACCTTCACCCAAATCCCGCTGCTGCAAATAACGCAAAGTCTTCAAGATACGCGCTTCATGACGGCGCTGTTGGTAGGCAACTTTGTTGTGATTCCTGCGCTGCTGGGCGTGTTAGTGGTGTGGCTTCCCCTCCCGCCACCCGTGCTGGCGGGCATCCTATTGGTGCTACTGATGCCTTGCACCGACTGGTTTGTTACTTTTGCGCATTTAGGTAAAGGCGACGCTGCCCGAGCCATTGCCGCGACGCCCCTGTTGCTGCTCGTGCAGATGGCGGCACTACCGGCCTATCTATGGCTATTGCTAGGCAGCGAATGGTTGCAATTGACACTCTCCCCTGCGCTACTGAGCGCCTTTTTGAGTTTGATGGTGCTGCCCCTGCTGCTCGCCTGGTTCACCGAGCGCGCAGCGCAGAAATTCATCACCATCGAACGGGCTACCCGTGCACTGGGTTGGATGCCGGTACCGCTCTTGGCATGCGTGGTGCTGATCATTGCGGCTACTCAAGTCGCTCAAGTGTTGGCCTTGCGTCAGCTTCTCTGGCAGGCAGTGTTGATCTTCGTAGGCTTCTTGATCGTTGCAGCGTGGCTGGGCAAAGCGCTTGGCCACCTCTTTAACCTGCCGCCCACCAGCACTCGCACCCTGGTGTTTAGCTTCGGCACCCGTAATTCCTTCGTCATGTTACCCATTGCACTCACCCTGCCCAACGGTTGGCAAGCCGCGGTGGTCATCATCGTATGCCAATCGCTGGTCGAGCTGCTGGGTATGGTCGCATACCTTCGCTGGGTGCCGAAGCGGCTAATCCCCAGCTCAGGTCACAAAAAAGCCGACGCTTACGGCAAGTAAGCGTCGGCGATGACAGGGTGCCCGTGAGAGTTAGTGGCCGCCCATCAGTTTATCGACTGCGACCGGGTCGTTATGAACGGCATAGCGGTCTACTACGGTAGCGCTGGCTTCGTTCAGGCCTATCAGCTCTACCTCGGTTCCTTCACGGCGGAACTTGATCACCACGCGATCCAGCGCCTGAACGGCGGTGACATCCCAAAAGTGCGCCTTGGAGAGATTGATGGTCACCTTATCGATGCTCTCTTTGAAATCGAACGCCGCCATAAAGCGCTCGGAAGAGGCAAAGAACACCTGCCCTACCACTTGATACTCGCGCTGTGTGCCGGCCTCTACCTCTTTCGACCCCACGTACATGATATTGCCGACTTTGTTGGCAAAGAACAGTGCTGCCAGCAGTACGCCCACGAAAACCCCAATGGCGAGGTTATGCGTTCCCACCGTGACCGCGACGGTCGCCAGCATGACGATATTGGTACTCATCGGATGCTTTTTCAGATCGCGAATGGAGGCCCAGCTAAAGGTGCCAATCGAGACCATGATCATCACCGCCACCAGTGCCGCCATGGGGATTTGCGATACCCAATCGGCCAAGAACACTACCATCAGCAACAGCACCACGCCCGCAATCAGCGTCGATAAACGCGTACGCCCCCCCGATTTGATGTTGATCACCGACTGTCCGATCATTGCGCAACCGGCCATACCACCCATTAAACCCGCACCAATATTGGCGACGCCCTGACCTTTACACTCGCGGTTCTTGTCGCTGGGCGTGTCGGTCAGATCGTCCACGATCGTGGCGGTCATCATCGATTCCAACAGGCCCACGACTGCCAGCATGATCGCATAAGGGAAGATGATCATCAGCGTTTCGAAAGTCAGCGGCACGTTCGGCCACAGGAAAACCGGCAGCGTGTCGGGCAGTTCGCCCATGTCGCCCACGGTGCGAATATCCATACCGCTCACCATATACACCACCGTCAGCACCACGATGCATACCAGCGGCGAAGGCACCGATTTACCAATCATCGGCAAATAAGGGAATAGATAGATAATCCCCAGGCCTGCCAGCGTCATGGCATACACGTGCCACGTCACGTTGGTCAGCTCCGGCAGTTGCGCCATGAAAATCAGGATCGCCAGCGCATTCACGAACCCAGTGACCACCGAACGAGAGACGAAGCGCATGAGTTCCGCCAGCCGCAGGTAACCCGCAATGATTTGCAGCACCCCGGTCAGCAGCGTGGCGGCCAGCAAATACTCGAGCCCGTGCTCTTTCACCAGTGTCACCATCAGCAGCGCCATCGCCCCGGTGGCCGCAGAGATCATGCCGGGGCGGCCACCGGTAAAGGCGATAACGACCGCAATACAGAACGAGGCATACAGCCCCACTTTCGGGTCCACGCCCGCGATAATGGAAAAGGCGATCGCTTCAGGAATTAGCGCCAGCGCGACGACAATACCTGAGAGCGTGTCGCCCTTAATGTTAGAGAACCACTCATGCTTACTGAAAAGTGCCATTCAGGGAGTCCATGGTTAGGGGGTTAAAGACATTGCGCACCGCAGCCGCACACAAAGGCAGCACAAGAGCGCACGTTAGGAATAGATTGTCGGATGAATGCTACCAATCGAAGACGCACATGCGCCGATAGCTAAATAGCGGCAACGGGGTGCCATAGCACCGATATAACGCGAAGAGCGTTATGGCGCTGATAAGGAGGGGAAAACCTAGGGTGGAGTCATCAGCCCTGGTGTCGGCAGAGCAACGGCTGCCATGACATTGTTCATTACAGATAAACCTTGCTGTTCTATCATCGTTATTCAGGCGAGGAGCGGCAGCCAAGTGCGTTCCAGTCGTCTTGAGCGCGGTATTCTACCAGCAAACAGGCCCGTTCGCACCCGTCGCCCTAGACGTTTAGACGATGACCTTTCCCCCAAGCTTGGCTTACCATGGCACCCACACGGCGATACTACCGTCGCCTTCTCGACATCTTGATCTTCCCCACGCTACCGAACGAGAGGACCCGCACATGAGCCAGACAGTCGCAGTGATCAAAGGTGACGGCATCGGCCCTGAGATCATGGACGCCACCCTGCAAGTGCTCGACTCACTCGAGTGCGGGTTGACCTACGAATTCATCGATGCGGGCTTGGTCGCACTCGACAAGCACGGCACGCTGATTCCTCAAGCCTCGTTGGATGCCATCGAAAAGCACGGCATTGCCCTGAAAGGCCCGCTCACCACGCCGATTGGTAAGGGCTTTTCATCGATTAACGTGCAGCTACGCCGCCACTTTGACCTCTATGCCAACGTGCGCCCCGCCATCAGCTTTCCGGGCACCCGCTCCCGCTACGATGATATCGACATGATCACCGTGCGGGAAAACACCGAAGGGGCTTACCTCTCCGACGGTCAAGAAATGATCGATGACGGCAATACCGGCATCTCGGTGATCAAAGTGACCCGCCAAGGCTCCGAGCGCATCGTGCGCTACGCCTTCGAGCTGGCCAAGCAGAATGGCCGCAAGAAAGTCACCGCCGTTCACAAAGCCAACATCATCAAAACCAGCTCCGGCCTATTTTTAGACGTAGCCCGCGACATCGCCAGCGAGTATCCCGAAATCGAATTCCAAGAGATGATCGTGGATAACGCCTGCATGCAGCTGGTCATGAACCCTCATCAGTTCGATGTGGTCGTCACCACCAACCTGTTCGGCGATATTCTTTCTGACCTGTGCGCTGGCCTAGTAGGCGGCTTGGGCCTCGCCCCAGGGGCAAACATCGGTAAAAAAGCGGCGATTTTCGAAGCGGTACACGGCTCGGCGCCGGACATTGCAGGCAAGAAAATTGCCAATCCCTGCGCCCTGCTGCTCGCCGCCGCCCAGATGCTCGACCACCTCGGCATGACCGCCAAGGGGGATGCCATTCGTCAGGGGATTCGCGCCGTGCTAGAGAATCGCCGCGATATGGTCACGCCCGACATGGGCGGCACCGGCACCACCGATACCTTCGCCCAGGCGCTGGTGGAGCACTTAAAAGGCTGAGCCTAGCCCAGCCACACATCGAGAAACAGCATGATCACCAAGCCCATCGCTAGGCCAAACGTCGCTTTCTTCTGGTGGCCGCAGCGGTGGGTTTCGGGAATGATCTCATGGCTGATCACGTAGAGCATGGCCCCTGCCGCAAACGCCAACCCCCAAGGCAGCAGCACTTGAGACACGGTGACGACGCTGGCGCCAAACAGCCCGCCAATCGGCTCGATGAGTCCGGTCAGCGCCGCGATCGACCAGGAGCGCCACTTGGAGTAGCCCTCCCCCATCAGCGCGACGGCCACCGCTAACCCTTCCGGCATGTTCTGCAAGCCAATGCCAAGCGCCAGCGGCATTCCACCCTCTAAGCCATTGGCACCGAAACCCACACCGACCGCCAGCCCTTCCGGCAGGTTATGAATCGCAATGGCAAACACAAACAGCCATACGCGACGCAGCGAAGCGGCTTCCGGCCCCTCTCTCCCCTGCTGGAAGTGTTCGTGCGGCAAACCTTCGTTGAGCAGCGCAATGGCCCCCATGCCGAGCAAAATCGCAGTGCATACCAGCGCTGCGGGCACCGGACCACCGGCGTAGTAGATTTCTGCGGCCTCCAGGGCAGGAATGATCAGGGAAAAAAACGAAGCCGCCAGCATCACCCCGGCCGCAAAGCCCAGCGCTAAATCACGAAACCCCCGACTTGGCGTTTTGCCCAGCAGCACGGGCAACGCCCCCACGGCGGTCAATAGCCCAGCCACCAAACTGCCTAAAAATCCTAATAACAGCGTATTTTCCATGAATATCGTAAACTCGATGTGCGATGAGAAGGAATAAACAACGACAAGGGGACACCGTGACCATCACCGCTTCGCTGGCCGCTACGCACTTCAGCCACATGCGCCCTCGCCTAGTCGCCTTTGCGCGCTTGCAGCTCAGAGATGCCGCCGCCGCTGAAGATGCCGTCCAGGAAACGCTGCTGACTGCCTTCGAAAAAAGCGCCACCTTCGAGGGCCGCTCAGAGTTCGAAACCTGGGTATTCGGCATTTTGAAATTCAAAATTCTCGATCAGCTGCGCCATCAAAAAAAGCAGGGGCGCTGGCAGCCGCTGAACGAGGATCTCGATGACGATACCTTAGACCGCCTGTTCGAAGCCAATGGGCATTGGCAACCCAACGCGCGACCCAACGACTGGGGGCAGCCTGAGCATGTGCTCGACAATCAGCGCTTTTGGCAAGTGTTCGACGCCTGCATGCTTGCCCTCCCCGAGAACATTGCCCGTATCTTCAGCCTGCGGGAGTTGATGGGGCTCTCCACTGACGATATCTGTAAGGAGGCCGGCGTCTCCGAAACCAACTGTTGGGTTATTTTACACCGGGCTCGGCTGCGCCTTCGAGAGTGCTTAGAGCGCGGCTGGATTCGCGAGCAGGAGTAAATCCGTATGCTGATGTGCCGAGAAGCGACGCGCTTGATGTCGCTCAAGTTGGATAGAAAGCTGACTTTCAAAGAGCGCACGGCGCTGCGTGTACACCTCTCCATTTGTAGCGCCTGCCGAGCTTGCGCGCGCCAGTTCGATCTCATGCACGACCTAGGACACCGCCACCCTGCGGCCCCCGCCGGAGATGACCGCCATGACGCGTAGCCAAAGACCGAACCACACGCTGTCCTATGCGGCTTGGCAACGCTTGGTCATGGGCCTGGGCGTCAGTAGCGTCATCGCGCATGCGGCCTTGGCACAGGAGGTGCGCTTTACACCGGAGCGAATGATGACATGGCCAACGCGTAGCTTCGCTGGAGAAACGCAGTACCGGGTGGTGGAAAAATCCGGCCAGCGCGTGCTTCAAGCAGATGCCTTGGGGCAAGCCTCCGCTCGCTATCTTGAGCGAACCATCGACCTGAACGCCACACCGTATCTGCACTGGTGCTGGCAAGTGAGCGGGATCTACCCAGGATTGGACGAAACCACCCAAGCGGGCGACGACTATCCGGCGAGGGTGTACGTCGCCCGGAAAACCGGCCTGCTGCCTTGGCAAGTCGAATCCGTAAACTACGTCTGGGCTTCCCAACAGCCGCAAGGCACTCATTGGCCCAACGCATTCACCGACCGCGCCCATCTTCTGGCCCTACAAAGTGGCGAACACAACGTCGGCCAGTGGCAGGCAGAAGTCCGTGATGTGCGCGCCGACTACCGAACGCTGTTTGGCAGTGCGCCCGACGAGATTCACGGCATCGCCTTGATGAGCGACGGGGACAACGCAGGCGGCAGCGCCAGCGCCTGGTTTACTCATCTCGGGTTTTCCGCCACGGCGACCCCACCTACCTGCCCCTAATCGTTAACTTACGTTAAAACAGATACTTAACCTTACCATTGTGACATTTTGTGCCACACCGATACAAAACAGTGTTTTCTATAAGAAACTGGTCTATTCTAAGCGCATTTACAATACTGCGTTTGAGAGTCTGCCCCCATGTTCAGCCCCTTTTCCTCTGGAAATTTACGTGCCGCTCTGGCCCAGCACACGGCCTGTATCTACTTCTCTGTCGAGGGCATCATTCAGGATGCTAGCCCGCTATTTCTAGAAACGGTGGGCTACTCTCTGGACGAGATCAAAGGGCAGCATCACCGTATGTTCTGCTATCCAGAAGACACCCAGAGCGCAGCGTATACCGCCTTCTGGAAAGCGCTGGCCGCAGGAGAGGGTCAGCAAGGACGTTTTCGCCGTATCAATGCCTACGGTGAAGAGGTTTGGCTAGAGGCCACCTACGTTCCTATCAAAAATCGCCGAGGCAACGTCGTGCAGGTGTTCAAAGTGGCCAGCAACGTCACCGAGAAGCATCAGCGCGCCGCTCGTGAACGTGCCATCTTACAGGCGCTGGATAGCTCGATGGCGGTCATCGAGTTCACCCCCGATGGCTACATTCTGGACGCCAACCGCAACTTCGAGCAGGCCATGGGCTATTCGCTACATGACATCCGTGGCGAGCATCATCGTATGTTCTGCACGAAGGAGTTCTACCAGCAGCGCCCAGACTTCTGGAAGCAGCTCGCCAAGGGTGAGTTCAAGCAAGGCAAGTTCATGCGCTTGAATGCAAAGGGCCGCGTGGTATGGCTGGAAGCCACGTACAACCCCATCGTGGACGATGATGGCAAGGTGGTGAAGGTGGTGAAATTCGCCACGGACATTACCCGCGCCATGGAAGCATCCGAAGCCGCTCGCGCCACCGTGGGCAGCGCTCGTACCTCTTCCAATCAGACCGAGCGCATTGCACAAGAGGGGCTTGAGCATCTGCGTAAAGTCATCACTCACTTTCAGCATGCCAGCAGCACGCTGGGAGACGCGCAGCGCTTGATTAGCGATCTCAATACACAGGCAGAGCAGATCAATAAAACGGCCAACACGATTGCTCAAATTGCCAGCCAAACCAACTTGCTCTCTCTCAATGCGGCGGTGGAAGCCGCACGGGCGGGCGAGCAGGGGCGCGGCTTTGCAGTCGTAGCTAACGAGGTGCGTCAGCTCGCCCGAGGCTCTAGCGATGCCGTCAACGAGATCACCCGAGTGCTCAAGGAGAATAGCGCCTTGGTGTTGCGCACCACTGAGGCGATGCAGCAGGTAGTGGAACAGGGACAAACCAGCCAGACCAGCGTGCAGGAGATCGAGTCGATCGTGAACGAAATTCTTCAAGGGGCACAGAGCGTTTCTCACTCCATTGAACGTCTGACGCTCGAACCTTCCTAACGGTGACGCCCTAGGAACACGAAAGCCCCGCCAGCTTGTGCTGACGGGGCTTTTTTAACGCGTACTATCTTTAACGCGTACTATCGGCGTGCTTAACGCAGCTTGGTCTTGCGCAAATAAGGCAGTACGGCATCAAACTCACCGAATTTCTGCTTGGCGTCTTCGTCTGAGACGCTGGGCGGGATGATAACATCCTGGCCAACCGTCCAATCCGCCGGAGTGGCAATGCCATGCTTTGCCGTGGTTTGCAGCGCGTCCAACGCGCGCAAAATTTCCGCAAAGTTACGGCCAACGGTCATCGGGTAGGTCATGGAAAGCTTGAGCTGCTTGTCTGGACCGATGATGAAGACCGAACGCACCGTAGCGCTGTCGGCGGGGGTGCGGCCATCGGGCAGGTAAGCATCTTCCGGCAGCATATCGAACAGCTTGGAGACCTTGAGACTCTCATCCGCAATGATCGGGAAGCCGACGCTGCTGCCGCTCACGGTTTCGATGTCGCCAGCCCAGCGCTTGTGATCCTCTACACCATCGACGGACACACCGATGACCTTGGTGCCACGCTTCTCCCACTCGGCACTCAGCGTTGCGACGGCGCCGAACTCCGTGGTGCATACCGGCGTGAAATCTTTTGGGTGTGAGAACAGAATCGCCCAGCTGTCGCCGATCCAATCGTGAAAACGGATCGGACCGTGGCTCGTCTCTGCTTCGAAATCAGGCACGACTGCATTGATACGTAATGACATCGTTGCTCCTCGTTAACGTGAAGTGGTTCTCATACCTTATATGACTTTCAACGCCTTCACTATAGAACGTTTAGCGCTAAAGACAATGAGATGACGGCGGCGTTCACTCTGCCGGTTTCACGTCTTTCTCTTCGCGTTTAATCCGCTTGACCCAGCGCTGTTTCGCGTAGTGGCGCAGGTTCGCCACGCTGTCGGTTTCATCGACGATATCTTGACCCAAGATAGTCTCGATAATGTCCTCCAGCGTGATCAGCCCCACGAAGGTGCCGTGCTCATCGTAGACCACTCGCATATGAAGGTGATCTTTCAACATGGAGGTGAAGACCTGCTCCACATTATTGGAGACGTCGACGCTGCCAATGGGATGCATCAACTCACGCATCGTTTTGGTGTCGTCGGCGTGGTACATATCGGCCTTATGCACATACCCAAACGCCTGCTCGCCGTTGTCCATCACCGGGAAACGGGTGAACGGTGCTTTCCCGTACTGCTCGTCGAATTCGCTGACGGTCATGTTCGGTGGCACGGTTTCGCACACGGTGCGCGGCGTCATGGCCTTGTTCACCAGAATATCGTGCAGGTTGAGCATGTTGATGATGGTGCGTGATTCGTCAGCATCCAGCACCTCCTCTTCGAGACCCACTCGCGCGAGCACTTTGATTTCGTCACGCAGGTCCACATCGTGCTCAGATTTGCCTAGACGACGCGTAATTTGCTCCGACATCCAGATGAAGGGCAGCAGCCCAATGATCATCGGGTTCAAAAGCTTCGGCAACAGCGGAGCCAGGCCGCGCCAGTAGGTGGCGCCGATCGTTTTGGGGATGATCTCTGACAGGACCAGAATCAACATGGTCATGACGGCAGAGACGATCGCGATGGAAGACTCGCCGAATACGACCGCCGCTTGGGCACCAACGGCCGTTGCACCAACCGTGTGGGCAATGGTGTTGAGGGTCAAAATCGCGGCTAACGGCCGGTCGATATTGGTTTTCAGCTTGGTCAGCGCTGTATGCAGCTTTGGATTGTCTTCTTTTTGCTTGGCAATGTAGCTCGGCGTAATCGACAGCAGCGCTGCCTCTAGAATAGAACACAGAAAGGAGAACGCGATTGAGAACGTAGCAATCGTGATGAGGAGGAACATGGAAGCTCTAGGTAGTGGGTGAAATAGCGTTATAGAGACTCGATCATCAGGTGTCAATCACTAGCCTAGGCAACTCACCGCTGCGCCGCCAGCCCACCTATGTAAAACTGGTCTCCTTACTCGGCATATGCCATCGAACGCGATTACGTCCCTCTTTCTTGGCGCGATACAGTGCCATATCGGCACGGCGTAGGTCTTCCTCCCAGTGCTCCGCGCTGCCTCTCGGCTTCACTTGGCAGGCACCAATGCTTACCGTGACATGTACTGCGCCTTCGCTGGTCAAGATGGGGGTCTCGGCGATCGCTCGGCGAAGTAGCTCCAACGTCGGGGCATCGTGGGTATCGGGCGGATGCAGACTCTGAGTGCAACACACTCATTGGATGGTTGATGGGCTTTCATGGTACTTGGCCATCAGCTCGCTCATCACTTCTATCGGACATTTAAATCCAAAGCGTTTTCGAGGTCGCATATTCAGCTCAAAGGCAATGGCGTCCAGCTCTTCCTGGCTATGTGCTGAAAGGTCCGTTCCTTTCGGTAAATATTGACGGATAAGACCATTGATATTCTCATTGGCCCCACGTTGCCAGGGGCTGTGGGGATCGCAAAAATAAATCGCAACGCCCGTTTCTTGAGTGATTTTTGCATGCTGTGCCATTTCACGCCCCTGATCATAGGTCATGCTTTTTCGAGCGGTGGCCGGCATTCGGTTCAGGGCGGCACTAAACCCTGCTACGGCGGATGTGGCGGTGGCGTCGTCCATTTTTGCGAGGATCAGATAGCCACTGCTAAGCTCTACCAAGGTGCCTACCGCGGACGCGTTATTCTTACCTTTGATCAGATCGCCTTCCCAGTGGCCGGGCATTTCACGCTTACTGACCTCGGGCGGACGTAAGTGAATGCTGACCATGTCAGGGATCTGTCCACGTCGATCCACTTCGCCACGGCGAGGCTTGCGTGTGGTTTTACCTTGTCGCAAGCAGTGAATCAGTTCCTTGCGAAGGTGGCCAACAGGCAAGGCATAAATGGCCGTGTAGATGGTCTCTCGGCAGACGTAGGCATCGCGCAAATCAGGGAGTTTCATCGTCTTGAGCTTGCCGCTAATTTGTTCGGGAGACAAGCATCGCCGCAACATATGCACGATGAGATCAAACCGCTCGGTGCCTGGCAAAAGCTTACGCGCAGGACGACAGACCTCTCGACGCTTTTCTCGCTGACGTTGGGCGTACCGGGCGCAGTAACCGTTCTGGGCCATTTGGTTACGGCGTATTTCACGAGAGATGGTTGAAGGAGCTCGCCCCAGGAGCTGGGCAATATGCCGAAGGCTCATCCCTTGGGCTTGACCCACTTGGATGCTGGCACGTTCTTCAATACTGAGTTCGAGGTAAGACATGGGACAACACCTTAGCGAAATGCTCAGGTGTTGCACTCAGTTTCTGCGGCCAAGTCGTATAAACAGATACCAAACTCTTCGCCCCCAAGCCGCGCGACCAAGTCATCGGAGCGCAGCGAGTGACTTAAGCGGAACGCTACCTCTTGAAGCACTTCATCACCGACCTGATGCCCGTACTGGTCGTTAATCGATTTAAAATAGTCGATATCAATAACTGCAATAGAAAAAGTAAATTTAAGCTGAGAATAAAACGCCGATGTGCGCTCTATAAAAGCACGCCGATTGGGTAATTTCGTTAATACATCCGTTTCAGCAAGATAGCGCAACTGCTGTTCTGCATGGTGACGTGACTTTTCGACGTCCAAAGCATAAAACAGCGCACCCAATGTATCTAAAAGGGGCTGTAAAAACAGCGCATCCTCTTCAGTATAATCTTCTTCTTTATTGGCAAGCCCAATCATCCCAACGGTTTCATCGGCAATTTTGATCGGTAAACCCAAAAATCGCAGCAAGGGAGGGTGGCCTGTGGGTGTCCCGCGAGACGCATGATGCTGGCGAGGGCGATTGGCTAACACGACATGGCCACTGGTCACCACATGGCCAAACAGATTGTCTAGGTTGTTGAAAAATAGCTCGCCCCGTTGGTAGGCACGGTACTGCTCATTGGTCTCCTCGCTCCAGCTGATGTTCGAAAGCGCGTGGATGAACAGGGACTTCTCTCCGTCGCTTCGCACTTGCACCTGGCCGATCAGCCCAAACTGGCTCTCTGCGAGATGTAATAGCTCGTCGAAGATCAGCTCGCAGGAGTGGCGGATGTCTTTTTCGTGAAGAAAAACGCTCTGGGCGCGGTTCATGAAGTTGAGTAACTGCACCTGCTTTCGCTCACGCAGCTCGGCGCTCTTTTTGTCCGAAATATCCCGAGTCACGCAGGTTAAACGCAGTGGTCGCCCTGCGCTGTCGTTGGCGACCACTCGGCCGTAGGTGTTCACCCAGAGCCAATGGCCTTCGGCATGACGCATCCGATACTCGACGTTCAATACCTCGTCTTCCTGCGCCAAGTGCCGCCGAATGGCGTTGTTGACCGACGTAAAGTCGTCGGAATGAATCAAACTTTTCCAGAAGCTAGAGCGGCTCTCTACCTCATCGCTCTCCAGACCCAGCATCTCACACCAACGCTGGTTGAACACGTTGTGGTCGTTGGATATCTCCCAGTCCCAAACGCCTACGTCTGCGGACTCGATCATCATGGCGAAATCGCCATCGCTGATTCCCGCCCGTTGTTTATCAATCAGATGGATATAGTCGCTTATGAAATAGCTTAGCGACTCCAAAAAGCGCAAATCTTTGTCGGAGAGCGTATTAGGACGGCTGTCGATCAAGCACACGGCCCCCACTTCACGCCCACCTGCGGTCAGCGGAACACCCGCATAGAAGCGAATATGCGGAGCGGCTAGCACGAGCGGGTTATCACGAAAATCAGGATGCTGGCTGGCGTCCTCAATGACCAGCGGTGCCCTTAAGGCAACCACATGGCGACAAAACGCGTCCTCTAACGACGTGAAGTCCACGTCCAACCCCGACTTGGCGATGAACCACTGTTTCTGGCCGAGAACGGACACCAGCGCAATGGGGAACTCAAAAAAATCGGCGACCGACGCAATGAGCCTGTCCAATGCATCGGTATCGACGTCAGGGGATAATTTGTATTGACTGATGTGTTGCCAGCGTTTGTTGAGCATCACGTTATACCCGGGTGGCGCAAACTTCATTGCCCACATCATGAGCTTAGGTTTACTTTATCACGCGATACAAGCAGCAGTGTCAATCCGTAAAAACCACTGCTTTTTCGGGGGCTATTAGTATCAATCACTTGAGTAATAAAGTTTGCATTTTTTCACATTCCCCATGAACCTATGCTTTAATTAAAACGACTATAGTGAATAAAGGCTCGGCTTGAAAAAACATCGCGCACGGCTAATAAAAATTAACTTTCCAAGAAAAACCATGCCATGTTTATCTTAGGTGCCTCCCCTTGCGCCTCCTCCTGTATGGAACACTGAAAATAGAGAAGGCAACAATGCATACTCTTTTTTTAAATGCATCTCTTTATCAAGCGCTACTTACTCACACTGCCTGTATCTTCTTTACACCGCAGGGAGTGATCAAACACGCCAGCCAGCCGTTTCTGGACGTCATGGACTGTCGGTTACAGGATATTAAGGGGCAGCACCACCGCATTTTTTGCGATGCCGCCGAAGCGCAACGACCAGAGTATCAGCAGTTTTGGCAAAAGCTTGCCAGGGGTGAAAGTCATCACGGCCGCTTTCGCCGTTTCAAAGAGAATGGTGACGAGGTATGGCTGGAAGCTACCTATCTACCGATTTGCTCGCGCTCTGGCAAAGTTACGGAAATTTTTAAAGTTGCCAATGAAGTCACCAGCAGCCACCAGGAAGCGCGACATCAAGATGCCTTGCTTCACGCCCTGCACCGCTCCATGGCGGTGATTGAGTTCTCTCCCGAAGGCTACATACTGGACGTCAACCAGAACTTTGAAAACGTGATGGGGTATCGTCGAGATACGCTGATTGGACAGCACCATAAGATGTTCTGCCGACCCGACTTTTACCGTCAACAGCCGGATTTTTGGCAACGCTTGGCTAAGGGGGAATTCAATAAAGGGCGGTTCGAGCGAGTAGATGCCCATGGTAAAACGGTCTGGCTGGAAGCAACCTATAACCCGGTGACGGATGCTGATGGCAATGTCGTCGAAGTCGTCAAGTTCGCCAGCGACATCACGCCACTGGTCGAAAAAGCCAATGCCACATCAGGCACCATCAGTTCGGCCCAGAGCAGCACCTCGCAAATCGAACGCACCGCCAAGGATAGCCTGGACCACTTGGATGAAATGGTGAAAGGCTCCGAGCAGGCTGCCCAAACCCTGGCAAAGGCGCAAGAACTGATCGATGCGCTGCATAAGCAGTCGCAAAGCATCAACACGATCACGGAGTCGATTGCCAAGATCGCTAGCCAAACCAATCTTCTGTCGTTGAACGCTGCCGTAGAAGCCGCTCGCGCGGGAGAGCAAGGTCGCGGCTTTGCGGTAGTCGCCAACGAGGTCCGCCAACTGGCGAAAGGGGCTACTGAAGCCGTCGACCAAATTACCCGCGTGCTCAAAGACAACAGCAGCCTAGTCGAACGCACCACGCAAGCCATGCAGCAGGTCATTCAACAAGGTAAGGCCAGCCAGTCCAGCGTCAGCGAAATCGACGCCATCGTGAACAAGATTCTGCAAGACGCCAGAAGCGTTGCCCACTCCATCGAGCAGTTGGCGGCGGATACGCATATTTAGAGCGACCGATTTTCATGCACAGGGACGTGCACCCTTACACCAAAACGCCCCCATAAGGGGGCGTTTTGCATTCTGAATCGACGCAAGGCTGCTTACGCAAACACTTCCGTCCACTCACTGCGCTTGTCTAGCAGACCTTTGGCAAGCTTCTGGGCGCCTTCCAGGCTGTGGCTGGCGGCCCAGCCGCACTGCATTTCGTTGCAGGCGGGCACTTCGGTGGCGGTGAGTACGTCGTTAAGGGTTTTCTCGATGATCGACAGCACGTCGTCGTAATCATCGTGGTTGATCAACGCGATGTAGAAGCCGGTCTGGCAGCCCATCGGGCTGATATCGACCACTTTATCGGTATGGTTGCGCGACATTTCCGCCATCAAGTGCTCTAGGGAGTGCAGCGCGGGCATCTCCATGTGCTCTTTGTTGGGCTGGCAGATCCGCAGGTCGTACTTATGGATACGATCGCCGTGTTGGCCCTCTTTGATGTCGGCCAAACGTACGTAGGGGGCTTTCACCTTGGTGTGATCTAGGTTAAAGCTTTCGACGTTCATCTTCTTTTCGGTCATGTTGGCTCCGTAGTCGCTCTCTTTCATTCGCCTATTCTACACGCTGAGCGTGAGTTACACCTTGGGAGCGTCGAAATTCCACGGCTCGTCGGTGTAAACGCACACGTTGGCGTCTTCGATATCGCCTTCTGGCGACTCGACATGCTTGGCGAAGAAGTCCTGAATTTCCTTACGCTGGCAGTGGGCTTCGAACTCTTCGCGACTGGCCCAAATCTCGTGGAACACGATCGGGTAGCTCGTGCCCTGGGCAAACGGGTTATCGATTTGGCGAGTCACCGTGTAGTGCAGACAGGCATCTTCGCGATGCGTATTGGGCTCCAGGGTCTGCAGCGCTTTGAAAACGGCTTCTTCTTTACCGGCTTTGGGTTTGAAGCTCGCGATGCAGTAGATTTTTTTCGACATGTCGTCTTCCAAGTTAAGAGTAAGGCTCGCTTCCATTATGGGGCCGGTAGCGCGAGATACCAACCTAGCGCATCATCCGGTCTGCCAAGGTTTCAAGCTCGGGTACCGTCATATCGGGTTCAATCCCCCATGGATCGAACGGTGCATCGGAGTGGCGGCGTATCCAAGCACTGCGCAGGCCCGCGTGGGTGGCCCCAATCACATCGAACGGATTACTGGATACTAACCATGTTGCTTCCGGTCGCGTCTCCAGCCGCGTACGGAGATAGGCATAAACGGCCGGGGCGGGCTTGAAGCGCTTGATGGCATCGACACTCACCACGGCGTCCATATGGCTCTTCACCTCAGCGCGCGTCAGTAGCTGATTGACGGCCTCTTCGGTGCCGTTCGAGAACGCCACGCAGCGAATACCGGCATCGCGTAATCGATCCAGCGCTGGCACCACATCGGGGAAAGCGGGCAGCTCAGCATAAACCGCCATCAAATGGTCACGATCGTTATCGGACAGGCCGGTTTGTAGCGCGCGGTCCGTAAAGACCAGCGCTTCTCGGGTGCACTCGGCAAAAGGCACATACGCACCCATCAGGCTGTGCCGGAAGCTGTACTCCAACTGCTTTTCTCGCCAGCGCTTGGCGAACTCACCTGCCTTGCTGGCATCGCTCAGGCGGCGCTCCAGCTCGATGGTGACCCCCAGGGTATCGATTAGCGTACCGTATACATCAAAAGCGAGTACCGGTTGCATAACGGGCTCCTTCTCAACGTTGATGGCTCCATGGAGTTAAGCGTAGCGGGCCGAGCGAAAACCTCCATTCATGTCGCGCGCCTCGCGTCTCCACTTGCCAATAAGAATGTAAACAATCATTATTATCATTCACTGGCAAAATGCGTTTTCCAATTCCTCATGTCTGCCCCACATCATCTTTTATTGATCGACGATGATCCCATCCTCGGCGAACAGCTGACCCATTTACTTAGCCAGCGGGAGTATCGTGTCACCCACTGTCTCGATGCCAACAGCGGCTTTCAACGCGCGCTAGAGGGCGACATTCACCTGCTGCTGTTGGACGTTCGGCTGCCCGGCATGAGCGGCTTAGAGCTGCTGTCAGCGCTGCGCAAAAACACCACGCTACCGGTGTTGATGCTGAGTGCCTGCGGTGCCGAAGAAGCGCGTATTCGTGGACTTCAGCACGGAGCGGATGACTACTTAGCCAAGCCGTTTCACCCACTGGAGCTGGTACTACGGATCGAAGCGTTGCTGCGCCGCACGGGGCTGCAGTCTGCCAACCTCACACACTGCTTGCAGGTGGATAGCCTCTCTTTCGACCCTGCCCGGGTGGAACTCAAGGTATCAGGAACGCCCGTCGAACTCACTCCGCTACAGTTCCGTTTACTGTGGCTGCTGGCGCACCATCGAGGCCAAACGCTGAGTAAAACGTACCTGTACCATCGTTTATTTCAGCGCGATTACAGCCCGTATGACCGCAGTTTGGACATGCATGTGAGCCGTATTCGTCGCAAGCTCAGCGGCGCCGGTTTCGATGCGCTGAGACTGCAAACGCAACACGGGAAAGGCTACTGCTTACAATGAAACGGCGTTTGCTCTGGAAGTTGTGCGGCATCGTAGCGACCGGCGGCCTTGCCTTGGTGATCTCGACGTCGCTACTCGAAAAATGGGCAGAACGGCAAATGAGCGTGATTGCCCCGCATCATCAGCGCACCTTGGCCGACTGGGGAGCCACGGCCGAAGCGCTTTACCGCGCGGGCGATGACGCCGCATTGGCCGCCTGGTTAGAGGCTTTGCAAGCGCAAGAGAACACCTGGGCAGCGGTGGTGACCTCCAGCGTGACACCGGTGGCGGGGGGCACGCTGTCCGCCCAGTTCGAGGAGGGGTATCGGTTGGGTCGGTTGATCGAATGGCCAATCCACCTCTATTTTCCCGACAACCCCATCATGGACATTACCTTCGCAGGTGGCCACCGCCACTTCTTGATCACCCTACCCCAGCGTATGCGCCCCGGTAGCCATCTCAAGAGCGTGATTTGGCTCGTCAATGGACTAATTCCTCTGTTGACGCTACTCGCTATTGGCTGGCTGCTATATCGACATATCAGCGGACCACTGCGCTACCTGCAAGATGCCACGACGGCCATTGCCGAGGGTCAGCCCCATGCCAACCGAAACCTACCGACCCGGCATGATGAGTTAGGCGAACTGATGCTCCGGTTCGATGGCATGGCGAGCAAAACCCAAGCGACCATTACCGCCCAGCGGCAGCTGTTGGCCGACCTTTCCCATGAAATTCGTGCGCCGCTGACCCGTCTTAGCTTGGCGATTGAGCAAATGAAAGCGGGCGCTACCTCACCGGCATCGCTTGTCCGCCTAGAGCAGGAGAGCCAGCAGATGCGTCAGTTGGTCAACGACGCGCTGACGCTGGCCTGGCTCACCCACGAGACACCGGCGGTGGGCAACGACACGTTTGATTTGGTCGATTTGCTGGATGCTCTGCTGGATGACGTGCGCTTTGAGTATCCCGATCACCGCTGGTGCGTGTCGCTGCCCGAAAGCGCTCTGCTAATGCACTCCAACCAGCGAGCGCTGGGCCAGGCGTTGGAAAACCTTTTGCGCAACGCCTGTCACTATTCATCTGCGCCACACGGGGTCGCCAAACCGCCGACGGTGACACTCACCTTAAGCGCCGGGCCACATAGCTATCAGTTAACGCTACGCGATAACGGCCCGGGGGTAGAGGCGTCGCAGCTTCCACACGTGTTTACGCCCTTCTACCGCACGGCGGAGGCGCGTCAATCGCGCCCAGAGGGTACCGGGCTGGGACTAGCGCTGGCACTGCGTCATATCCAGGCAGTGCAGGGGGGTATCAGTACGCGTAACCATCCCGACGGCGGTTTGGAACACGTCATCACGCTGCCAAAGAACGCTGCCCAGCCGCACGTTGCCTTCTCCTCCCGCCGCCAGTTGTAACAGTTGTAAAAACGGTAGCCAACGACACTCTCTCAAACGAGAATAATAATCAAATAGAAAAACATTGGGAGCCTCCTCGTTATCATGCCGTCAACCGCTCGTTTTCTACGTCACCCCCTCGGCCTGACGATCGCTGCGCTGATGAGCAGCGCGGCCTTTGCTCAGTCGTCGCCAACGCTAAACACCGTCCACGTCGTGGCGGAAGCGCTTCACCACAGGGATAGCGTGGTAGACGCCGACACGCTGGAGCGTTACCAAGCCGACGACCTAGGCGATCTATTTGACCAAGACCCGCAAATCAGCGTGGGGGGGGCGCTCGGTATTGCACAGAAGCTTTACGTGCGTAGCGTCGAAGACCCGCTGCTAAACGTCACCATTGATGGCGCGGCGCAAAGCGGCAGCCTGTTTCACCATACGGGACGTATTGGCGTCGACCCAGCTCTACTCAAGCGTGTCGAAGTCACCACGGGTGCTGGTCGAGCTACCGACGGCCCAGGTGCCCTAGGCGGTAGCGTCCGCTTCGTCACCAAAGACCCGGATGACCTGTTACGCGACGGCGAGCGATTAGGCGGGCTATTGTCAGCGGGCGCGGGCACCAACCCAGAGAGTTACCGTGTCAGTACCACGCTATTTGGACGCGTCAACGACCAGTGGAGCGCCATGGGCACGCTCGTCGAACGCGACCAGCAGCGTTATGAAGATGGCAACGGCAGCGAACAGGCCGGTACCGAGGCCAATCAACAGTTGGGGCAAGTGAAACTGCTAGGGGACTTTGGCGCCCAGCGTTTTACGCTCAGTCACGAGATTCGTCAGGACGAGGGCGAACGCGCCCAACGCCCGCAGTGGATCGTGAGCGGTTTCAACCGCCTCTACACACTGGACGCCGAGCGCCAAACCAGCACGCTCAACTATCGGCTGCGCCCGCAAGGCCAACAGCGGCTCGACCTGGAGGCCACGCTGTACCACACCACCGCCGATGTGGAGCAAAACGTTGCCGACCGCTGGGGACGCTACTTTGGTGAATCCGCTTCCACCGGGCTGACCATCGCCAACACCAGCCGGGTAGGTAGCCATCGACTCACTTACGGCCTTGATTATCGTGACGACGAGGTCACGGCGGGCTATGCCGATAACCCTACCCAGGAGCGTGAAAGTGGCGACATCGCTGGCGTCTTCTTGCAAAACGCCCTACAGCTCACCGATGACGTTCAATTGGGGCTAGGCGCCCGCTATGACCGCTACCGCCTAACCGATAACAGCGGCCTCTCCTACCGCGAGGATGACATTAGCCCCAATATCGACGCCCAGAGGATGGTAACTGACCAGATCACCCTGAGTGCCGCTCATGCTCGCGCGTTCCGGGGCCCCAAAGCGCACGACGCGTTCAAGTTAGAGGGAGCAACCAATGCGCCGGACTTACGCGGTGAACACGCTCGCAACAGCGAACTCGCAGCGCGCTTCGAGCAAGGCCCCTGGCAGTTCAGCGCGGAGCTGTACCGCTCTACTATCGACGACGTCATTGCCGACCCGCTGGGTCGCCCCACGCGTTACCAAAACGTGGGAGATCTAGAGTCCAACGGTTATGTGCTCAGTGCGAATTACCAGTGGGCGTCACTCTCCGCCGGGCTCAGTTTCCATCACAATGACATCGAACTGAATGGCCAGCCGCTCACCGTCTATGAGTACAACGGTATTGGTAACACGGTGGGCGATACGTGGACGGCGCAGGTGGATTACCACGTCAACCGCGCTTGGCAGGTAGGCTGGCGGGGCCAGTTCGTCGAGGGGATCGACGCGCTGGATACCTCGGTAGGCACCATCGGTAAACCGGGATATGGCGTGCACGATGCCTACGTTCGCTGGCTACCCACCCAAAGCGACGACCTCGCCGTCACGCTGACCGTCAATAACCTGCTGGATAAACAGTACCTGGACCATGCTAGCAACGCCGACTTCGAGCACATCCCCGGTTATGAGGGCATCGTGGGGCTGGCAGAGCCGGGTCGCGATATTCGTCTCGGCGTCAACTACCGCTTCTGATGATGCGCTAACACGACACTGCCCGCAGCAAGCGGGCAGTGTGTGTTTCGCCAATCGGGTGATCGCTGGCGTTAGATCGTGAAGGCCGCTTCTTGTTGGCCCGTTTTCAGATCGCCAGAGCGCACGAGCTCATCGGTCACGCGGTCGATGGCACGTTTGGCGCGGCCGATCATGTCGTCTACTTCGCCACGGTTGATGGTCAGCGGCGGAGCAAAGCCAAGAATGTCGCCTTGGGGCATGGCGCGGGCAATCAGGTTCTCTTCCATGGCCGCCGCGGCAACACGCGGGCCCACTTTCAACGCAGGGTCGAAATGCAGACGCTGTTTCGCATCCGGGGAGAACTCCAGCGCCGCCATCAGGCCAACGCCGCGCACATCACCCAGCAGCGGGTGGCCTTCAAACGTCGCTTTCAGCTGCTGCTGGAAGTAAGCGCCGGTTTCCGCCGCGTTACCCACCAGATTTTCACGCTCGATGATATCCAGGTTGGCGAGGCCTGCCGCACAGCCAAGAGCGTGGCCTGAGTAGGTCCAGCCGTGGCCGATGGGACCGAACTCACCGGTGCCCTGCTCTAGCACTTTCCACACTTTATCGCCGACAATCACGCCCGACAGCGGCTGGTAGGCGCTGGTCAGGCCTTTGGCGATAGTGATCAGGTCAGGCTTCATGTTGTAGTGGTGGCTACCGAAGTCGGAGCCGGTACGGCCAAAGCCACACACCACTTCGTCGGCAATCAGCAGTACGTCGTACTTATCCAGTACCGGCTGAATCGCTTCCCAGTAGCCTTCCGGCGGCGGCACGATACCACCGGTGCCGAGTACCGGCTCACCGATAAAGGCGGCCACGGTATCCGGGCCCTCTTCCAGAATCATCGCTTCGAGCTTATCCGCACAGTAGGCAGAGAATTCACGCTCGGTCATGCCGTGCTGCTCGGCGGCGCGCAGGTAGTAGTGCGGCGCTTCGGTATGACGAATGGTGTCAATCGGCAGATCGAAGTGGTCGTGGAACGCTTTCAGGCCAGTGAGTGAGCCAGACGCGATGCCAGAGCCGTGGTAACCGCGCATACGCGAGATGACTTTTTTCTTCTGCGGGCGACCCAATACGTTGTTGTAGTAACGCACGATTTTGAGCTGGGTTTCGTTGGCGTCAGAGCCGGACATGCCGTAGTAGACCTTGGACATGTTGAGGCCTGCGATTTTCAGCACGCGCTCGGACAGCTCGATTTGCGGCTCGTTGGAGTGGCCTACGTAGGTGTGGTAGTAGGAGAGCTCCAGCGCCTGCTTATAAATCGCTTCTGCTACTTCGGTGCGGCCATAGCCGATGTTCACACAGTAAAGACCTGCAAAACCGTCGATGAACTCGCGGCCATCTTTATCCACGATATGAATGCCTTTACCGCCGGTGATGACTCGGCCAGGCAAATCGCCATGGGCGAAGTCGCGCAGATGGGTAGAGGCGTGGAAGGTGACTTTGCGGTCGCGTTCGATCAGATCCTGATGCAAGCTCATAACGTTCTCTCTGTACGATAAACCTCCCCAAACAGTGGGGAGGTTATTTAAATAATGAAGGCTTCCGGCTGGTTAGGTACACACGAACATGCTGTAACCCCCTCCCTGGGCGCTCGGCTTTTTCATCCCTGAAAAAGACGGTTCGCTTAGCACCTAACCAGCCTCTCTTGATCCTTGAGTATCTGCTCTCTTTTTTAACTACCCGATACGGAACCCAGCGCCCCAAGGCAGTAGTACTTCGTTTCCAGGTACTCATCGATACCTGTAGCGCCACCTTCACGGCCAAGGCCAGACTGTTTGACGCCGCCGAAGGGCACGGGCGGGCCGGTCATCTTCACGGAATTGACGCTCACCATGCCGTACTCCAGTGCGCGCATCAGCTTCCAAATACGACGAATATCGTGGGTGTAGATGTACGCGGCCAAGCCGTATTCGGTGTCGTTGGCCATCTCGATCACTTCGTCGTCGCTACTATAAGCGGTAATGCCGGCCACGGGGGCAAAGTTCTCTTCCCGCCATACTTTCATTTGCGGTGTCACACCGGTCAGCAGCACGGGCATAAAGAAGTTGTCGCCCGGCGCTTGGCTTTGGTCGCCCGCCACCATCGTAGCGCCTTGGGAGATCGCGTCGTCCACAATCGCGGCTGCTTTTTCGACCGCTTGGCGGTGAATGAGCGGGCCAAGATCGACTTCGCCATGCAGGCCATTGCCCACGGTAAGGGCGGCCATACGCTCGGTGAACTGGGCCACGAACTCATCGTGAATCGATTCGTGTACCAGAATCCGGTTAGCGGCCAGGCAGTCTTGCCCTGCCGTTTGAAACTTTGCCGCTACCGCCGCGAAGGCGGCTTCTTTCGGGTCCATATCCGGCCCGACGATAAACGGCGCGTTACCACCCAGCTCTAGCGAAAGACGCTTCACGGTGTTCGCGCTCTGCTCGATGAGCAGGCGGCCAACGCGGGTGGAGCCAGTAAACGAGAGCGCACGAATACGCGGTTCGCTGCACAAAATCTTGGAGACTTCCGCAGGCTCGCCCAGCACCACGTTGAAGATACCTTCGGGAATGCCCGCTCGCTCAGCGAGTTCTGCCAGCGCCAGCGCCGAGAATGGCGTTTCGTTGGCGGGTTTTACAATCACCGGGCAACCTGCAGCCAGCGCGGCAGCGGCTTTACGGGTGATCATCGCCAGCGGGAAGTTCCAAGGCGTAATCATCGCGGCAATGCCCACCGGCTCTTTAATGGTGCCGAGCGATGCATTGGGAATATGGCTCGGGATGGTCTCGCCGTAGGTGCGCTTGCCCTCTTCCGCGAACCAGCGCACAAAGCTTGCGCCATACTCCACCTCGCCACGGGCATCGGGCAGCGGTTTGCCCTGCTCCAGGGTCATGATGGTCGCTAGGTCTTCGCGGTTGGCTTGAATCAGGTCGTACCAGGCCAGCAGGCGTTCACAGCGCTCGTCGGCGCGCAGTGCCCGCCAGTGAACAAACGCTGCTTCCGCCGCATCCACCGCCGCAGTGATTTGATTCGCCTCCAGCAACGGAATATGGCCAATGGCTTCGTTGGTGGCGGGATCAAAGACAGCCTCTTCGCGGCCGCCTTCACCGTGGGTCCACTTGCCGTTCACGTAGGCGTACTGCCGGAACAAGCGCGGGTCTTCCAGGCGTTTCACGAGCGTGGTCGATAGTGTGGTCATGGGAACCTCCCCAGGTTGCAGCCAGTACGATGAGGCCCATTAAGGGCGACACACCGTGCACATCAAAAGGGTTATCACAGCGGCCCAATGGCCGCGCTGAATTGATGTACTTAGCGTAAGGGAGAACCGCCTTGAAGTGTTTTTGAAAGCGCAGCTGATTTCAGCCACATTTTTTGTGGCGAGGCCATTTATAACGTTTTTTTTTGGTGATGACGCATGCCCGCAGTCATAGCGGTCTCTGCAATGCCTTTAAACTACGAAAAATTGTGGCAGCCGCCTTTTACTTGCCCTTTTCTATTGATTCCCGGTTAAGCTGAAGTAGCCCTATAGGCCGGGAGATCATGTTGTGTACCGACCCACTTACTATCAACAATTGTCAACGCGCATGGGCGCGATGACGGTACGCGAGAAGTACGACATTGACCGCCATGATGAGCGGATCAAGACGTTGCGGCTGCTGACCACGCTTCTCGCTATCTTCTATTTCTCCTACACGTTGGTAGATATCTATCTGCTGCCAGATATTGCTCTGCGCTCGGTGCTGCTTCGCGGTCTGGTCATGCTTCCAGTGACATTTTTTCTCTTTGCCTACTACAAACGCCCTGTTTCGATTCGCCGTAAAGAGCTAGCAGCTGTCCTTGTCATCACCTTATCAGCCGTCGTTTGGTGTGCCATTTTACTTGGCTCTGAGAATGAGCGAGTGCTCAGCTATTTTTATGCGGGCCTTGTCTTTCTTATGGTACTGACCATCGTTTTAACACCGCCTTTCGAACAGAGTCTCTATAGCTCGCTTTTCGTATTCGCTTGTCTTTACTCGTCTATTTGGTTTTTATCTGGCGCAACAAGCTTTTACGTCATTAATCATTTATCGCTGGGCGCTCCTGTGTTGGTGCTCACCTTGATTGCCAATTACCGCTTTTCTGCTGAATCTTTGCGGCTCTATTTAGAAAACGTCAGCGTGGAGCAGCTTCGCGAAGAGCTGGCAGCCCGCAATGCAGAACTCGAAAGGATTTCTCATATTGACCCATTGACGGGTCTGACCAATCGCCGAGGCTTGGCTCGCTACGCGGATGATTTACAGCAGCATCCCAACGCGCAACACTGCATTGCCGCCATTATTATCGATGTAGATCACTTTAAAGCCTTTAACGATTTTTACGGACATTCAGAGGGAGATAACTGCCTGCGCGACGTTGCTAATGCTATTCGTAGCGCCTGTCGATCGGACGATGTGGTATGTCGTTTTGGGGGCGAAGAGTTTTTAATAGTCCGATCAGATCAAAGCACCCAGACGAGCCATGTACTCGCCTTTGCAGAGAACATTCGCTCCAAGGTCGTAGAACTGGCCATCCCTCATCAGCCTACCCAGGAGAAAAAAGTGACTATTAGCATTGGCGTTTATATAGGCACACTGGGTACAGATACAGAACTAGGCCAGTTGATCAAGTCAGCGGATGCAGCCTTATATGAAGCGAAGCGACAAGGCCGCAACCGTGTTCGATTAAGTCAGCAACTTAGCGACGAATCCTCTCATCTGCCTAAGCGGTCTACCTTACATATGGATAATCCGCTATAGCGCAGCGTTTGTATCCGTTTCAATACCAATAGGCGCATGCTTTACGGTCTTCGTCACGATATACGTAAAGTAGCGCTCAATGCCCGCCTCCGATACCAGCCACTTATCCATCAAGCGCTGGTAGCTATCAATGGTGCGAGCTTCGAACTTCACGAGATAATCGACGCCGCCACCAACGGCCACGCACTCGGTCACCTCGGGGGTTTGCATCACCAAGGCTTCAAAACGAGCAAAGCTTTCGGCGTTGTGCTGTTTGAGCTCAATTTGTACCCACACAGGGTTGCGCGGCACCAACACCTCCGCATTGATGCGCGCCGTATACCCTTCAATCACCCCGGCTTTTTCCAGGCGCTTCACCCGTTCCCAGCAGGGGCTGACCGAAAGGTTAATCGCCTCGGCCAGCTTCGATTTGGTGATGCGCCCGTCCCTAGAGAGGATATCGAGGATTTTGAGATCAAAACGGTCCAGTTTCATCATGCCGGGGGCTACGCCTCCAGGCGTTCGACAACATCAGCGATCACCGCCAGGGTGTCCCCCATATTGATCAGCGATGGCGCACGGCGGGCCATGAGAATGCCGTCACGCTCAGCTTGGTAGGCCACCGGAGCCGTGCCGCTGCGGGTCATGTCGTAGACGTAGGCGATGGTTTGGCCTTTCTTCACTTCATCCCCCAGCGCCACTAACAGCTCCAACACGCCGGAGTGTTGGCTCTGCACGTAGCAACTGGCATCCGGCATATCAAGGTACATCTGCCCGCCTTTGGGCATCTCCACTTCACCGGCTACCAAGCCGTAATGAATTAAGAAGTTGCGCACGCCACGCTCGGCAATGGCAATGCTTTGCGGCGTAGAGGTGCCGCCGCCGCCCAACTCAGTGGCCACAAACACTTTGCCCTGGCGCTCGCAGGCGGTGTCGAATAGCTTTTCGGCATCCAGCTCGAACATCACCATGGCGTAAGGTGCGCCAAACGCTTTGGCACCTTCTAAGGCTGCCTGCTGCTGCTTTTTGTCGTCCAATACGTGAGACGCACCAAACGGCAGGATATCCAGCGTGCGGCCGCCGGAGTGCAGGTCGAGCACCACATCGCTCATGGGCACCAGCACGCGGGTGAAGTAGTCGGCAATTTGCGAGGTCACCGTGCCGTTAGGGTCGCCAGGGAAGCTACGGTTCAGGTTGCCTTTGTCCATGGGCGAGGTGCGTTTGCCCGCCATCACCGCGGGAGTATTCATGCAGGGCACGATGATCACGCGACCGGTCACGTCTTCCGCTTTCAGCGTTGAGGAGAGCTTCAGCAGCGAGGTGATGCCCTCGTACTCATCGCCATGGTTGCCGCCGGTGAGCAGCGCCGTGGGGCCTTCGCCATTCTTGACTACCGTGACGGGAATCATCACCGCGCCCCAAGCCGATTCATCGGTGGAGATTGGCAGCTTTAAAAAGCCGTGCTGCACGCCGTCGGCGTCGAAATCAACGGTGGCGGAAATGGGGCTTGGCCGCAGTTGGTTCGGTTGATGCGTCATTGTGTGTCCCTTGTCTTGTGCGCGGCTATTTAACGAACAGCTGGCGGGGGAAGTTTGCCAGGGTTTCGCAGCCGTCTTCGGTAATGAGGATGCTTTCGGTGATTTCCAGGCCCCAGTCATCGACCCAGAGGCCAGGCATGAAATGAAACGTCATGCCGGGCTGCAGGATGGTTTCATCCGAGGGGCGCAGGCTCATGGTGCGCTCGCCCCAGTCGGGCGGATAGGAGATCCCGATGGGGTAACCACAGCGGGCACCGCCACGGTCAAAGCCGTATTTATCCATCGCAGCCCCCAGCGCCATGGCGATATCTGCCGTGCGGTTGCCGGGCTTGGCAACGGCTAAGCCGTTTTCGATCCCTTCCAATAGCGCCGATTCCGCACGAATGAAGTCGGTGGGAGGTGTGCCCAGAAAGACCGTGCGCGACATAGGGGCGTGGTAGCGTTTAAACACGCCAGCAATTTCGAAGAACGTGCCCTCTCCGGTACGAAACGGCGTGTCGTCCCAGGTTAAATGCGGGGCAGCTGCGTCTTTTCCGGTCGGCAGCATGGGCACGATGGCCGGGTAGTCACCACCGAATACTTTGCCGTTTTCGTCGATAAACCCTTCGATACCGACACGATAAATTTCTGATACCAGTTTGCTCTTGGGCAGGCCGGGTTCGATCACTTCAAGAATGCGCGAGTGCATCCCTTCGACGATTTTGGCCGCAATCCGCATATAAGCAATTTCTTGGGGCGACTTGATCGCCCGGCACCAGTTGACCAGCGCGTTAGCATCCATAAACCGCGCATGGGGCAGCTCTTTCAATAGGCTCTGATACGCTTTGGCGGAGAAGTAGTAGTTGTCCATCTCCATGCCCACCACGCCGGTATGCCAGCCCCGATCAGGCATGATCGATTGCGCCAGATACTCCATCGGGTGCATATCGGGGTTCTGGACGTAGTAATCCGGGTAGTAGGTGATGTTGTCGGGATGAATCCAGCAAGTACGCAACGCGCCGTTGGCATCCATACGACGACCAAACCATACCGGCTCGCCTTCCAGCCCCACCAATACGCACTGGTGAACGTAAAATGACCAGCCATCGTAGCCGGTCAGCCACGCCATGTTGGAAGGGTCGCTGACGATCAGTACATCGATGCCGCGAACGGCCATTTCAGTACGCACCTTCCACAGGCGGTTCGCATACTCTTCACGAGTGAAAGGCAGGGAAACCTCAGTCATCGGGCAACTCGCCATCAAAGATCACTAAGAACCAGCACAAGCCAAAGTGGCTTGCCGCGCTGGGCCACAGGATCGACCTGGCCACCGCCGCTGTTGGCCCGCCAATGTCGTCTTAAGCCGATACTAGCACCCACCCTTGGTTGCCGGTCAAAACCTTTATGACAAAAATTTCATATGCCGTTAACGCCCCCTTCATTCGAATGTTAACAGCGCCTTTACGAGGTCAGCGTCAGGCATAGCGCGGGTTGCGCACGCCTATCGCTCTCACCCATGATAGTGGGCAACGGCATTGGGCAGATGATCAGGAGATGGTATGAAAATCGTGGTGCATATCGACGACGCAGAACAGTGGCAACACGCCATTGCCGAAGCGCTGCCTCAGGCGACCGTTCTCACCAGCGACGCGCCTGCTAGCGAGCGCATCAACGCCGACTACCTGGCCGTATGGAAAGCGCCAGCGCACCTTTTGCAGGAACAAACCCAGCTAAAAGGCATTATCAATCTAGGCGCAGGCGTCGATCATCTGCTCAAGACCCCCGGGCTGCCCAAAGACGTGCCCATCGTGAAATTGCGCGACGCGGGTATGAGCGAGCTCATGGCCGATTACGTGCTCTATGGCGTGCTGCACTTCTACCGCAGCATGGATCGCTACGCCGCGCAGCAGCCCACTGCTCGGTGGCAGCCCCATGCCGTGCCCGATAAAGCGAGCTGGCCAGTGGGCGTATTGGGGCTAGGAGCCATCGGCAGCTATGTCGCCAGCGCTCTTCAACAGGCGGGCTTTCCCGTCTTGGGCTGGAGCCGCACGCCTAAAAAGATCAGCGGCGTGCGTTGCCTACACGGCGATGACGGGTTGAACGAGCTGTTGAGCCAAGTGCAAAGCGTGGTGACGATCCTGCCTGACACGGCAGCGACTCGGCACATTCTCGACGCCCAGCGGCTGGCCCAACTGCCCAAAGGGGCAAGTGTCATCAATCCTGGGCGCGGTAGCTTGATCGATGAGCAGGCGCTGCTGAACGCGTTGGGTTCGGACGAGCATTCAGGTCATCTGCGCGGCGCGCTGTTGGATGTCTTCCATGAAGAGCCCCTGCCCGCTGACCACCCGTTATGGCAACACCCCAAGGTCCTCGTCACACCCCATATGGCGGCGCCCACGCCGTTGAACGACGCCATCGATCAGGTGATCTCGTACCTGCATGCTTTCGATGCAGGGGAGCCACTGGCCACCGTGAACCCGGCAATGGGCTACTGACGGCTCCCCCTGCGCTCGCTATACTCGCCCAAGGAACCAAGCGCTCGCTAAAGGCTCTTAGGACAACAGACTGGATGGAGGAAGGGCCTTTGCATCACACACTCGCTCGTGCCGCGCAACGCGGCTTGATTGGCGCTGCTTTGAGTGCCCTGCTGATGACAAGCACCGCTGCGCTTGCCGATGATGGCGCGTCATTGGTGTCTCCACAACCGTTCGAGGCGCAGTACCGGCTAGAGATTCGCGGCTGGCCCGGCGCGACCATCACGCACACGCTCACCAACGAGAGCTCGCACTGGTTGAGCGATATGAGCTTCTCCATTGCGGTGGCCCGCGGCCAGGAGCGCAGCCGCTTTTCGATTGACGACGACAGCACTCATTCACTGCTCTACAACAGCAGCTATTCGCTCTTCGGGGTGGGTGACAGCTATCAGCTCAACGAGGGTGATATTAGCTCCATCGACCGTCAGGCCGCGCTTTTCGACCTCTCCCGCCGGGCAGGCACCGAGGGCTGCACAGAAAGCAGCCCCTGCGATATCAGCTTCGTGGACCATCGCGGGCGGGACGAAAACTTTCAGTACTATGTGAATGCGCCCACCACAGCCCGCGTGCCTGCCGGTGAGTTCGAGGCCAAACAGGTCACGCTGATCGATGCCGAGAAGCCTGATCGTCACCTGCTGATCAATTTTCATCCCGAATGGCCGGGACTCATCCTCTCTGCCACGTATGAGAAAGAGGGACGCAGACAAACGACGCTCACCATGACCCAATTCAACCCCGCCGGGGGTAACGCTCCCTAAATGCTTTCTGGCCTATTGATCGTTTTATTGCCGCTATTTTTGGGCTACTTGGTACGTGTCCGTTCGACCCACTTGCTGAATCTGATTAACCGAGCCGTTAGCGGCTCGGTGTACCTGATTCTGCTGTTGATGGGCGTGAGCCTCGCCGGGCTTGAGAATTTGGGCAGCCAGCTCTCCCGCTTGGGTGGCAATGCGCTACTGTTGTTTAGCATCACCACGCTGTTTAACTTAGCCGCATTATGGTGGCTTTCTCGGCGAGTGCGACTCAGCGCTGGCGGCTCGCCGGTAGTGAAAGATGCGCCTACCAGCAAGCTGGCCGCCATGCAGGGCTCACTGCTGCTGGTGGGCGTGGTGGCGGCGGGCGTCACCATGGGGCTGCTGCTTGGGCCAATGGTTGGCGAGGCGCTGTTCACCACCGCTGACTGGCTAGCCGAGTGGGTGCTGTACCTGCTGCTGGTGTTGATTGGCTGCCAGCTACGCAACTCCGGTATGCCGCTGAAGCAAATTTTGCTCAACCGCTTGGGGCTCGCCATTGCAGCCACGCTGGCCGTTAGCTCGCTGCTAGCGGGCTTAGTGGCCGCCCCGCTGCTTTCGCTGAGCTGGAACGAGGGCCTGGCCATGGCCTCAGGCTTCGGCTGGTACTCGCTGTCCGCCATCCTGATTGGCGACCAGCTTGGCCCGCTGATGGGTGGTGTGGCGTTCTTCAACGACCTCACCCGCGAGCTGCTGGCGTTCATCCTGATCCCGCTGGTCATTCACCGCCACACCGCGCTGGCGATTGGCTACGGCGGGGCGACCTCCATGGATTTCACCCTGCCCGTCATTCAACAACACGGCGGCGTGGCCTGTGTGCCCATTGCCGTGGTGAGCGGCTTTATCCTCTCGCTGCTCTCCCCGCCGCTGATACTGTTCTTTCTTTCGCTTTCGGGTTAGCACGCACGGGCGCTCCTTGGTTAGGATACGCAGCAAGCGCATACCCTCTTTTATGACCAAGGACGCCCACCCGCCATGCTCAACGGAATCTGGTTAAGCTTCTTTATTGCCGCCTTTGCGGCATCGCTCTGGCAGTGGCTGGTGGGTGGCGACAGCGACGTGTTTGCCCGCTTGGTGCAGTCACTGTTCGATATGGCGAAAGTGAGCGTCGATATTATCTTGGTGCTGCTGGGCACCATGACGCTGTGGCTGGGGTTTCTTTCCATTGCCGAAAAGGCGGGATTAATACGACTGCTGGGGCGGGTACTCGACCCGTTGTTTAGCCGCTTGATGCCAGAAGTGCCCCGTGGCCACCCGGCCATGGGGCTAATCAGCATGAACTTCGCGGCGAACATTCTCGGCCTGGATAACGCCGCCACGCCAATCGGTATCAAAGCGATGCATTCGCTGCAAAGTCTTAATCCCAGCAGTGAGACTGCCAGCAACGCGCAAATTCTATTTCTGGTACTCAATACCTCGTCGCTCACCCTGCTGCCCGTCACTATTTTTATGTACCGAGCCCAGCAAGGAGCCACCGACCCGACGCTGGTCTTTTTACCAATCTTGTTAGCGACAAGCGCCTCTAGCCTGGCTGGGCTGTTGGCGGTAGCGGTGATGCAGCGTTTAAAGCTCTGGCACCCTGTAGTGTTGGCCTATTTAGTGGCGGCTGCGTTAGCGTTAGGGCTATTGATCACTACCTTGGCGGGGATGTCCGCTCAGGCGCTGGCGGCGGCCTCAACCCTGGTGGGCAATCTGACCCTGTTTAGCATTGTGATGATGTTTCTGGTGGTTGGCGCGCTGCGCGGAGTGAAGGTGTACGACGCCTTTATCGAAGGGGCTAAAGAGGGCATGAGCTTTACCATCACCCTGCTGCCCTTCCTGATTGCCATGCTAGTCGCGGTGGGTGTGCTACGCGCCAGCGGCGTGCTGGATGCCGGGCTTGGCGGTATCCGCTGGCTGGTTGAAGGCATCGGCTGGGACACCCGCTTTGTGGATGCGCTGCCCACCGCCTTTGTGAAGCCCCTCTCCGGCAGTGGCTCCCGTGCCATGATGATCGAAACCATGAACACCTTTGGTGTCGATAGCTTCCCTGGGCTACTGGCAGCCACCTTCCAAGGCAGCACCGAAACCACGTTTTACGTGCTGGCGGTTTACTTCGGTGCCGTAGGCATCACCCGCATTCGCCATGGGTTGGGATGCGCCCTGGTCGCCGATATAGCAGGCATCACCACCGCCATTCTGGTGTGCTACTGGTTCTTTGGCTGAATTGCGCGAAGAGTGTTGTACCAAGCCAAGCATGTAATTAAATTTGGCGCAGCGGTGCAGTTGATTGCACTCACTGCGCCAGAGTGCACCACATAAAAACGGTGCGGGCCTTTTCCTGCTTCAAACAAAAAACGCCCTAGGGGTCGGCTTATCCCGAGATATGTGGGAAAGCTTACTGCCTAAGGCGTGGATAATTTCTAGCTTACGGAGTACTTAATGCCTCGTCAACCCCAATCGCCTCTACAGGTTACATGCGCGCAATCCCCGCTTTAGCCGCTCGCGCTGCGTGAAGCTTCTTGTAGCTTTCGATCAGGCGCTGGTGGCGATCCAAGCCCTCTAACTGCATATTGGTGGGCTTGAGGCCGTGGAAGCGCACGCTGCCGTCTACTGAACCCACGACCGCCTCCATAGTCGCTTCGCCAAACATGCGCTGGAAGTTGGGGAGGTAGTCGTCCAGCTCCAATTCGTCGTCCAGGGCAATTTCCAGCACCGCGTTGACCGCCTGATAGAACAGCCCGCGCTCAACGGTGTTGTCGTTGTACTGGAGGAACATCTGCACGCAGTCCAGCGCCTCTTCATGGCGGCCAAGTGCCAGGTAAACCAGCAGTTTCAGCTCCAGAATGGTTAGCTGGCCCCACACGGTGTTCTCGTCGAACTCGATACCAATCAGCGTGATGATATCGGCGTGGTCGTCCATCTGGCTCTCTTCCAAGCGCTCGACGAGATCGGTGAGCTGCTCGTCATCCAGGCGATGCAGATTGAGAATATCTTCGCGGTAGTCCAGCGCCTTGTTGGTGTTGTCCCAAATCAGGTCTTCGATGGGGTACACCTCGGAGTAGCCAGGTACCAGAATGCGGCATACCGGCGCGCCCAGGTCTTCGTGCACTGCCATGTACACTTCCGCGCCCAGCTCTTCGAAAATACCGAACAGGGTCTCGGCTTCTTCCTCGTTGCTGCCGGAGAAGTCCCACTCGCTGAACTCGAAGTCGGGCTTGGCGCTGAAGAAGCGCCAGGAGACTACGCCTACCGAGTCGATGAAGTGCTCGACGAAGTTGTTCGGCTCAGAGACAGTCTGCGAGTTGAAAGTTGGCAGCGGCAGGTCGTTCAGGCCTTCGAAGCTGCGGCCTTGGAGCAGCTCGGTCAAGCTGCGCTCCAGCGCTACTTCAAAGCTTGGGTGAGCACCGAAGGAGGCAAACACGCCGCCGGTACGCGGGTTCATCAGCGTCACGCACATCACCGGGAACTGCCCGCCCATGGAGGCATCCTTCACCAGCACCGGGAAGCCTTGGGCTTCCAGGGCATTAATGCCCTCTACAATGTTCGGGTACTTGGCCAACACTTCTTGGGGTACGTCGGGCAGGGTCAGCTCCTGTTCGAGAATCTCCCGCTTCACCGCCCGCTCGAAAATTTCTGAAAGGCACTGCACCTGAGCTTCCACCAGGGTATTGCCCGCGCTCATGCCGTTGCTGAGGAACAGGTTTTCGATCAGGTTAGAGGGGAAGTAGACCGTTTCGCCATCGCTTTGGCGCACAAAGGGCAGCGAAACGATGCCCCGGTCTTCACGACCCGAGTTGGTATCGATCAGGTTCGAGCCACCCAGCTCGCCTTCAGGGTTGTAAATCGCCAGGCAGTGCTCGTCGAGAATTTCGGCGGGCAGCTCGTCGTTCGGGCCCGGCTTGAACCACTTCTCATTGGGGTAGTGAACAAATTCACTGTTGGCAATCTCTTCACCCAAAAACTGGTCGTTATAGAAAAAGTTGCAGCTCAGGCGTTCGATAAACTCGCCCAGCGCCGAACAAAGCGCACTCTCTTTGGTCGCGCCTTTGCCGTTGGTAAAGCACATGGGGGACGCCGCATCGCGAATATGCAGCGACCAAACGTGAGGCACGATATTGCGCCAGGAGGCGATCTCAATCTTCATACCGAGGTCGGCCAAAATGCCGCTCATATTGGCAATGGTCTGCTCCAGCGGCAGATCTTTGCCTTCGATGTAGGTGCTGCTCCCCTCCGGCGCGCCCATCAGCAGCGCTTGGGCGTCCTCGTCGATGTTCTCGACCACTTCAATCTGGAACTCGGGGCCGGTCTGAACAACCTTCTTCACCGTGCAGCGGTCGATGGAGCGCAGGATGCCTTCGCGATCCTTTTCCGAGATATCTTCCGGCAGCTCTACCTGAATCTTGAAGATCTGCTTGTAGCGGTTTTCCGGGTCGACGATGTTGTTTTGCGACAGGCGAATGTTCTCGGTGGGAATATTGCGCGCGTTGCAGTACACCTTGACGAAGTAGGCGGCACACATAGCCGACGACGCCAGGAAGTAGTCAAACGGGCCAGGGGCCGAGCCGTCGCCCTTGTAGCGAATCGGCTGGTCGGAGATGACCGTAAAATCGTCGAACTTGGACTCCAGGCGGAGGTTGTCGAGATAGTTAACTTTGATTTCCATAAGCGGGCGTCCAGAGTAATGAGTGTGCCTGAGCGCCAACGCATCAGGCGAATGGCGGCCATTATCCAGTTTTTTGCCCGCTTCGTCTTGGGCAGTCGCGTGAATCGCTTATTGCGGCTCCAGCAAGAACGGCAGCGACTCCTCTAGCAGCAGGTCAGGAATCTCTTCGGCGATATAGTGCCCGCAAGGCAGCGCTCGTACTCCGCCAGCGCTTCCGGGGCGAACGGTGCCATGCCCGCGCTGCGGGTGCCCATCCGATAGGCAGTATCGACGCCGTTAACGCGGCGTGTCTGTTTTTCAAGCCCTTTAAACATGGCTAGCTCCTCGCGGATAGATGATGCTCTTCACTTGGCGTTCTCTTGTAACCGCTCGATCAGAAAGTCTTTCAGCGCGACCACGGCGGGCGTGAGCGACAGCCGATGCGGGCAGACGAGATACAGCGGCGCGGGCTCGGTAGGAAACGCAGCCAACAGCGCCACCAAGCGGCCTGCGCGGAGATCCGCCTGAACATCGAGGCGAGATTTATAGGCAATGCCCTCTCCCGCCAGCGCCCAGCGGCGCACACACTCGGCATCGTCGCTCACTCGATTGCCCTGCACGCTGATACGCTCACTGCCGAACTGCCACTGGTTGTGCACCCGCTCGCCCAGGTTGAAGCAGAGGCAGTTGTGCTGGCGTAATTCATCTGGAGTGGCAGGCTCGCCGTGGCGCGCGATATAGCTTGGTGCTGCGCACACCGCCCGGTGGTTATCGCTTTTTAGCGGCAGGGCTACCAGGCTGGAATCCTCCGGCACGCCGTAGCGCAGGGCAATCTCCACCGGTTGGCGAAACAGGTCGCTCACCCGGTCACTCACCCGAAGCCGCAGGCGCAGCTGCGGATGCCGCGCCATAAAGCGATCCAGCCAGCCCAGCAGCACGTTGCGGCCCAGATCAGACGGCATGGAGAGGCTGAGCTCTCCCGCTATCTCCTGGCGCTCGCGGTGCAGTTCTTTTTCCCCTTCGGCAAGGGCACTCAGCGCCGTTTTCGCGTGCACTAAATAGTGCGCCCCAGCGGGCGTTAGCCGCAAGCTGCGGGTAGAGCGCACCAACAGCCGCGTGCCTAGAGCGTCTTCAAGCCGTTTGATCGCCACGCTAGCCACCGCTGGGGTAATCGCCAGCTCCCGCGCGGCGGCGGAAAGGCTGCCGTGCTCGGCGGCATAGACAAGCACGTTTAGGTCATCGGTACGCATGGAGCGATAGCGCCCTTATTTTCAAAAAAAATTGGAAACTGTTAGCTACATTAGCCCTCTTTTTCATAAAACGACACCCAGGCATGATGTCGCCATTCATCATCGCTTGGAGAACGACCATGAAAGCATTCGCGTTTACCAAAAGCCTGCCGATCGACCACCCAGACGCCCTGCACGCCGTCGAGCTGCCACTGCCCACCCCTGAGCCCCACGATATTCGTGTCGCGGTGAGCGCAGTTTCCGTCAATCCGGTGGATGCCAAGGTGCGCAAGAGCGCGCTGCCCGAAGGCGGCGAGCCTCGCGTGCTGGGTTACGACGCGGTGGGCGTGGTCGATGCCGTGGGCAGTGCGGTCACTCGCTTTCAGCCGGGTGACCGGGTGTGGTACGCGGGCAGCATCGCACGCCAAGGCTCCAACGCTGAGTACCAGCTGGTCGATGAGCGCATCGCCAGCCTAGCGCCGAAGAGCCTCTCCGACGCCCAGGCCGCCGCCCTGCCGTTAACCGCCATTACTGCCTGGGAACTGCTGTTCGACCGCCTAGAGCTGGGCATGCGCGACACCCAAGGCAAAACCCTATTAGTGGTAGGCGCTGCGGGGGGTGTTGGCTCGATTCTGATTCAGCTCGCCAAGCAGCTCACCGATATCACCGTGATTGGGACAGCCTCACGCCCGGAAAGCCAAGCCTGGGTCACGTCGCTCGGCGCCGATGCGGTGATCGACCACCGCCAACCGCTGGATGAAGCGCTCAAAGCCGCAGGCTATGAGCAGGTGGATATGGTGGTCAGCCTCAATCAAACCGATCACCACTTCGAGGCGATCATCAATGCTCTAAAACCCCAGGGCAAGCTGGCGCTGATCGATGACCCGGAACTGATCGATGTGCGCAAACTCAAGCTCAAAAGCCTGTCACTGCACTGGGAGCTGATGTTCACGCGGCCGCTGTTTACCACCGAGGACATTGCCAAGCAGCACGACCTATTGAGCGAAGTCGCCGCCATGGTGGATAGCGGCCGTTTAACCACGACGCTGGGCGAGGTGCTTGGCCCCATCACTGCCGATAACCTAACGCGTGCCCACGCGCTGATTGAGAGCAACCGCACCGTGGGTAAGCTGGTGTTAGAGGGCTTCTAACCACGCGCACGGCTTATTTTAAGCGGACGTAAAGAGCGAGCCGTTGCACTCTTGGGCGCAAGGCGGCACATTAGCCGCCACCGCCCAAGAGTCACGCCTATGCACGATGAATTTGTGGCCAATTTGCGCCTGCTGTGCAGCTACTACCCCTCTATTGCCGACGTGTGCCGTCGCCTGCCCATCAACCGGGCGCAGTTCAACCGCTACCTCAGCGGACGCTACTACCCCAGCCATGCCGCGCTCCAGCGTATTTGCCACTTTTTTGGCGTCACGCCGGACGACATTGCCCTACCCCACCACGATTTTCGGGCGCTGGTACAAACCGGCCAGCTCAATGCCGACACCGCGAGCACCTCTCTGCTCGCCGCCGTGAACAACGACGTGACCAGCGGTGATTACCACTTCCGCGCTTGCCATTGATGTATCGCCTGCTAGCGTGGCACCAGCACTTGATCGAACAAAATGGCCTCGAAGTGTTCCATAGGGGCCAGAGATTTGAGTGTTTTAGCCCGCAGAATCGCCCCTTCCCATCCGGAGAGAATAAAGCTGGCCAGCGCCTCAGGCGGGATGGCGGCATTGATCGTGCCGTCGGCTTGGGCTTGGCTCAAGCAGACCACAAAGCGTTTTTCCCAACGCTGAAACACCAAATTCAGGGCATCACGGAAGGTATCACTCTGGCCGGAAAGCTCCTGACCGAGATTACCGATCAAGCAGCCGGTGGTGTGATCGCAGTCGAGCATATGGGCGCGCCCGGTGGCAAAGTAGCGGCGCAAACGCTCCAGGGGCGGCAGGGCGGGGTCTTCCAGCAGCGCCGCTAACGACGCATCGTAATCGTCGGCAAAGCGCTCGATGACCGCCAAACCGAAGTCTTCTTTGCTGGAAAAGTAGTGGTAGAACGAGCCTTTGGGGACACCGCAGGTTTTTAATACAGCATTGATACCCGTCGCATTATAGCCCTGCTGGGCAATCAGCTCGGCACCAGAATCAATGAGTTTGTCGCGGGTGGCGGTGTTTTTCATAACGTCATACAGACCAGGAAGTCTATGGCTTTTCACATGAATGATGGCAGCTATTACTTGCTGCGTCAGCGTTTGGTGCAAAAAAGCCCCGTCACGTCGGGTTGCACACTTTTTGCACAAAGCTTACCTAATCGCTGCGTGGCAATCGGTGATGCTAGCATGATACGCGCTCTTTTCTGGAATTTTTGCTCTCAGCCAACGGATAACACCCGTCCATGACCCCCTCTCGCTCTTACGCTTTTTCTCAGCAAGGTCGCATCGGCTTCGGTGCGCTGGCAGCGCTATTGGTGTTTGTCGGTGGTTTAGCTCTCGCTTGGTGGATCGTTAGCCAGCCGCCACGGGTCGAGCGCCGCCCGCCGCCACTGCCAACGCCGCCTGTGGTCGATGTCATCACTACGGAACAGCAGGTGCAGTCACCCACGCTGAACGGCTTTGGCCGCGTTGAGGCAGAAAAATCCACCGAGCTTGCCAGCCGCGTAGCGGGCCAGCTAGAGCGCTTTGGCGATGGCGTGCTGCCTGGGCGAGTCGTGGAGCAGGGCGAGCCGGTGGCCCACATCGACCAAGCCGACCTGCGCTTAACGCTAGAAGACGCCGAAGCCCAGTTGGCGAATGCCCAGGCGCAGCTCGCCTTAGAGCAGGCCGAGCAGCAGCGTGCGCGCAGCGAGTACGAATCCTTTGGCCGCCAGCTCAGCGCCGAACGCCGCGCGCTAGTGCTGCGTGAACCACAGCTCCGTCAGGCCCAAGCTCAACTGACCCAAGCCCGCGTGGTGCGAGACCAAGCGGCGCTCAACCTGGAGCGTGCGACCTTGACCGCCCCGTGGCGCGCCATGGTGCAAGAGCGTTTGGTGGGCGCTGGCAGCCTGCTGAGCCAAGGCACCGCCGTGGCGAGTTTGGTCGGCGTCGAGCAGTTCTGGGTGCGCGCCTCGCTGCCGGGCGAAACGCTGGATTGGCTCTCGCCGGGGGGAGCGTCACGCTGACCAGCCAAGGCTGGCCAGAAGGGGCCTCTCGGGAAGGCACGTTGCTCTCTATTCTGCCCAACCTCGAAGAGAACGGCCTGCAGGCCCAGCTGTTGATCGCCGTGGATGATCCACTGGCGCTCAACCAGGACGGCCCCGCCCTGCGCTTGGGAGATGTGCTGCGCGTGGCGTTTCATACCACCGCCGAAGAGCCCTTGATTGCGCTGCCCTCAGCCGCACTTCGCCCCGGCGAGCAGGTGTGGTGGGTGGATGAGGATAATCGCCTGCAAAGCACCCAGGTCACGCTCGCCTATCGCGGCCAGGAAGAAGTGCTGATACGCAGCGGCCTGGAGCCCGGCCAGCGGGTAGTGACTGCCGGGCTAGCCCAACCCAGAGAGGGCCAGGAAGTGCGGATTCGCCAGCGTGGCGATACCCCCGCTCAGGATGAGGGAGCGGCTCAATGATGCGTAAAGGCCCGCTGGCGTGGATGGTCGATCACGGCGTCGCCCCTAACCTGATGATGGTGCTGTTTATCATCGGCGGGTTAATGGCATCGCTGGCGATTAAAAAAGAGGTCTTCCCTGAATTCGAGACCGAAATCGTTCAGGTCACCATCAGCTACCCGGGTGCCACGCCCGAGGATGTGGAGCAGAGCCTGCTGCTGCCGGTCGAGGCCGCGATTGCCGATGTGGAAGGCATCGATGAACTGACCGCCAGCGCCAGCGAAGGCAGCGGCGTGGTGAGCGCCACGCTGATTGATGGCGTGGACGTGATGCGGGCGTATCAGGATATTCAGCAATCCGTGAACGCCATCACCACCCTGCCCGCCGCCGCCGACCCGCCCCGCTTCACCCTGGCAGGCCGCTCGCGCAGCGTGGTCAGCCTTCAGGTGTATGGCAACGTGGGCTTGGCCGCGCTTCACGATGCGGCAGAGAACGTACGCGCCGAGCTGCAGGCCACCAGCGGTATTTCCCGCGCCGAGCTTTCCGGCAACCGCGAACGGGAAATCCAGGTTCATTTGGATGACGAGGCCATCGAGCGCTACGGGTTGGATCATCAACAGCTAGCCAGCCGCATTGCCGAGGAAGCGCTGGACCTTGCCAGCGGCCAGCTCACAACCGACGAGGGTGAGTGGCTGATTCGCTACCAGGGGCGGCGCAACAGCGCCGAGGAGTTTGCCGAACTGCCCATCTTGACCACCGCCCAGGGCGCGCCCGTTATGCTCGGCGATATTGCCAGGGTGAGCGAGGGCTTTGCCGAAACTGATCGGGAGGAGTTCTACAACGGCCAGCCGGGGCTATCGGTGGACGTGTATCAAATCGGCGACCAAACGCCTACTGGTATTTCTAATGCGGTTTACGGCGAGTTGGAGCGGCTGCGGGCCAGCCTGCCCGATGGCGTCAGCCTGGACGTTTCACGGGATAGCTCGGAAGTGTACGAAGACCGCCTCAGCCTACTGCTGAAAAACGCCTGGATGGGTTTGGCGCTGGTACTGATTTTGATGGCGCTGTTTTTAGAGGCGCGGCTGGCCTTTTGGGTCACGCTAGGCATTCCCACGGCGTTTTTAGGGGCCATGCTGTTTCTACCCTGGGTCGGCGTGTCGCTCAATATGATGTCGATGTTCGCCTTTATCATTGCCCTCGGCATCGTGGTGGATGACGCCATCATGGTGGGCGAAAACATCTACAGTTACCGAGAGCAGGGCTACTCGCTGCGAGATGCGGCGGTTAAAGGCGCTCAAGAAATTGCCACTCCGCTGACCTTTGCCATCCTCTCCAATATCGTCGCGTTTCTACCGCTCTTGTTCCTGCCGGGATTTCTGGGGCTGATTTTTGCCACCGTGCCGGTGGTGGTGATTACCGTGTTTGTGATTTCGCTGGTAGAAGCGCTGTTTATTCTGCCCGCCCACTTGGCTCACGCCAGCAAGCCCCGCCAAACGCCCGCGTGGCAGCGGCCTATCGAAGCGGTGCGACTCAGTATGCAGCGCGGCCTGCATCACTTCACCTATCAACAGTTTGAGCCTCTGTTACAGCGCGCACTCAATCAGCGCCTGCTCACCGTCGCTATGGGGGTCGCCATTCTCTGTGTGACCATGGCCTGGGCGATGAGCGGGCGGTTAGGTTTTTCGCTGATGCCTCGGGTCGAGTCTGATCAGGTGCAAGCCACCGTCACCCTGCCGATTGGCAGCCATATCAGCGTAAGCCGCGAGCTAAGCCAACAGCTCCTCGATGCCGCCGCACAGCTCAGCGAGCAGGAAGAGACCCTCACCTTCAGCAGCACCCGCAGTAGCCTAGATGGCGAAAGCCTGGAAGTGCGTTTGGATATCGCGCCGGAAAGCCTGGATGCCTGGCCTCCTTCTCGCATCGCTCGGGAGTGGCGGACCTCACCGGGGATCTGTTAGGCGCGCAGTCGGTACGCTTCGAGTCTGACTTTGGCGGCCCCGGTAGCGGGGCGGCGTTGAGCCTGCGCCTCTCTCACCCCAATACCCAAGTGCTGGAGGCCGCCGCCGCAGATTTGGCCGAACGGCTAGCCGAATATGGCTTGACCGATATCGACAGCGGCCTGGGCGATGGCAAGCCACAGCTAGAGATGCGCCTCTCCGCCGAAGGTCGTTCACTCGGGCTGACCGGCA